>NZ_CP067376.1:0-3721672 GCF_017161885.1 Bacillus sp. 3a
TTACTGAATTGAATTCTCTCTACCCATAAAGAAATAGTAGTATCTAACTTCCCGTTTGGAGTATATACATAATCAGATGTTACAAACTTTTCATTCCTCTTATAAGGAATTTCTTCCATTAAATCTGTAATGTGTATTTTCTCGCTAAAAATCAAATTTTCCTCACTGTAAAAATGAATATTATTAGAGAAGTTCCCATTATTACAAGCTCCTAAAATATAAACATCAGTAAAGTTATTTCTTTCAAAAGAGACCTTTAATTCATCGTCTATTGAAATATTATCTAATATACTATCCAGTTCTATTTTAAAAGGAATATTATTGAAATACATATTTTCTTGAAAGTACTCTTTTGGAAATGACAAATTTGCAAATATATCCAGAGATCCCTTTGATGCCTCATCTAAAGTAGTAATGCCTGTACTATTAAAATACTCTTTCAAATTTAGTTGATAAAACATTTTCTTTTCTCCTTAATTTACGCATGTTTTTAAAAAATTGTTTTTAACAATAAAACAGGTTAATTTAAAGAAATTTATCCAACACTTCAAATAATAAAAAGGTAGTTTATTGATAATAAACTGTAATTTAATCCAATACAAGTAAAATGATTATTTTATCTTCATACATTAATTAGATAGATAAATACCGGCACATTTAGGTAAGCAGAACTACCAACCGCCTTCACAACATATACAGCACCCGTACTAATTTATGAATTCAAAGGAACTAGGCAGTAAGACATTTGAAAAACCTCATCGAACAAGACAATAAACATGCAAAAGCATTTTATCATATCCACAGAATTTCAAAATATTCGCTACTTCGAAAAACATTGAAACCTTTCATTCTATAAATAAGTAACCTTCGCCTTTTCGCCTACAATGTACCTCAATTGCTAGCAATCGTATAATTATACTGCTTTTTATCTGTTAAGAAATAATGCAACTGAGTCCGTTCCTAGTATATCCCTCACACCCGTTTATTTCTCTGCTAGTTTCTTCGTTTTGTAGAGAGACTTCACCAATTTCTATCTATCTAAAAGAAAACAGTAGTGAAGTATCCAGAGCCACAAGGTAAGAACAGCAATATCTTCTTTTTCACGACCGAAACGCTCCTTTTGGTTGCATGAGCAGGTTTTAATTAACTCCATCGTACCTGACCAGTGACACACTGTCAAAATGATTTATAGACGATAACGCGCAATGTCCTGATTCAATCGCATGCTTAGTTCATTGTGTCTTTCTGCTTTCGCCACATTGGAGATAGCTGTCACTTGTTCGTCTGTGGATGCAGTGATCTCTTCGATAGCTGCGGCATTTTCTTGAGAAATATGTGCTGCGGCGAGCATGGCTTTAGTAATGAAGTCGTTTTGCTCCATCAATGTATTCAGCTCTTTTGCCATAGCGTTTGTTTCAACGATGGTTTGTGAAATCAATGTAGAGATAGCATTGATCTCATTTTCTGTTGCATGCACCGCTTCATCTAACTCGGCAAAACGAGCCATTGTGCTCGACATGATACCGGCTGTTGCAGCCATTTCTTCTTTAATGCCTTGGATCATTTGCTGAATTTGAACAGCTGGCAGCTTCGGTTTTATATGTTTTGAAGTAAACACTTGTTAAAAGGAGTTAGTCATATGGCTGTTTTTATTCTATTCATTGTATTTGGCTTTCCTATTATCTCTGTGCTGATTGGCATTTTTGGCACACTCCTTTTGAAGAATGTTTGGATGCCTACTTTGATTGTGCTGTTAGCGAGCATGATCTTCATGTTCACCTCTATTGGCGGGAATAAATCCTTTCTCATTTGGGTTATTGTCTATACCGTCTTTACATTCTTTGCTGGATGGATTACAAAGCGACTCAGCGTGTAGACAAACCCTCGCATTCGGTGTCAGGTCTGCGCTCCGGTGCTCACGAATGTCAAATTCGCTCCGCTCCGGTACTCGTCCTTCCTAGACTTCAAAGGTTTTCTATCACGCTGAAAAAAAGAAGACAAAGGGCTAAAATAAAAATCATTTTAGCCCTTTGTCAACAATTTGAAAGAACAGCATCGCTGTTCTTTTTTTAGATCAAATATCCGCACACCATAGTTCAATTTCAATTTTCAGCTCCGGCCATCCTAAAGCTGATACATAAGCAACCGTCATTGATGGGTAAGCTGTTTTGAAGATCGTATCCCACTGAGGATATAGATGGTCCCAGTCGATTTCTTCTGTTGCCCATATATTGACCTTGATCACATGTTCTTCATTTAATCCTTCTGAATCAAGGATTTTTTTGATGTTTTCAAACGTATTCGTTACTTGGTCTTTTAAGCTTGATGGGATTTGCCCATCTATATCTGTCCCTACCTGACCCGATGTAACAAATAATCCCGCGCCCTTTGGCACCCTTGTGATATGACTGTAGTGACCAACAGGTTTCGGCATACTTTCTGGGTTTTTTCTCGTGATTTTTTCCATGTTATGTCCCTCACTCACGTTTATTTTTCTGCTAGTTTCTTCGTTTTGTAGACAGACTTCACCAATTTCTATCTATCCTAAAAGAAAACAGCAGTGGAGTATCCATAGCCACAAGGTAAGAACATCAATATCTTCTTTTTCATGACCGGAACACTCCTTTTGTTTGCGTGAGCAAGGTTTTGATTAACTTCATCGTACCTGACAAGTGATACATCGTCAAAATGATTTATAGACGATAACGTGCAATGTCCTGATTCAATCGCATGCTTAGTTCATTGAGCCTTTCTGCTGCTTTAGCCACATTAGAGATGGCTGTCACTTGTTCGTCTGTGGACGCAGTGATTTCTTCGATCGCCGCAGCATTTTCTTGAGAAACATGTGCTGCGCCGTGCATGGCTTTTGTGATGAGGTCGTTTTGCTCCAGCAGTGTATTCAGCTCTTTTGCCATCGCGTTTGTTTCAACGATGGTTTGTGAAATCAATGTAGAGATGGCATTGAATTCATGTTCTGTTGCATGCACCGCTTCATCCAGCTCGGCAAAACGATCCATTGTGCTCGACATGATGCCGGCTGTTGCTGTCGTTTCTTCTTTAATGCCTTGAATCATTTGCTGAATTTGAACGGCTGATTGTTTTGTCTGTTCAGCTAAATTCCGCACTTCACTCGCCACAACTGAGAAGCCTTTGCCATGCTCTCCCGCCCGTGCTGCCTCAATACTTGCATTCAGTGCCAGTAAATTCGTCTCATTTGAAATGCTTTCAATCGTATCTGTGATTTGAGAAATATCCTGTACTTTTGTAGTTAACTGCTCGATTCCTGCTCTAATGCCTTGAGACGCCTGAATCGATTGTTCATTCGATTGTTTTAATTGCTGTACGATTTGCTGACCCTGCTGTGATGATTGACTTGATTGGTCGGAAATCCGTTTAATGTGATCACTCTGTTCTTTGACATTCTCAATAGATTGATTAAACTGGATCATTTGTTGATTGGCTACTTCAAGATCAGATGCTTGATGAAGTGTTCCAGTCGAAATGTCTCCGATGGCTCGTCCAATTTCTTCACTGCTGGCTGAGGTTTCTTCAGATATCGCTGATAAATCTGTCGCTGATTCCACAAGCTGACTGCTCGTTTCCTGTAAACCGCTCACCAGTGTTCTGAGCTCTCCTGACATATGGTTAAAGCCTTTTGCCAGCTGGCCGATTTCATCCGTTGTTTCCTTTAAGTTCGTGCGTTCAATATTCCCCGCTGCAATTTCCTTTGAAGCAGCAGTGACTTGCTTCAGCAGTCTGACTTTTCCTCGAGCAGCTAAATAAAAGACGCCTAGACTCAGAAGGGCGACACCTGCTGTAATGAGAATAATATAGAGCTTCATCTGCTCTAATTCTTTATAAAATTCGTCCTGGAAGACAGCGATACCTACACTCCAATTCCACGGCGTAAACTGACTCATATAGGCGAGCTTTTCTTTTTCTTCGCCGGTTGCATCGTCCTTATCCATATAGGTCACATAGTGTGCATCCTCACCTTTTGCATTGGCACCAGCGACCATTTTTTCACGATTGGTCGTGTTATCTGGAATGACGCCGATGTCGTTGACCGGATGGACCTGGGTTGAATAGTCAGTGCCATATGCGATCAGATAGCCTTTATTTTTATAGATAAAATCTGATTTTTGAGATTGGTATCCCTTCCCGTTGTCATTTTTGGGTCCGCTCAAGTAAAGCCGGGCTTGTTCTTGCGCCTGCTCAAGCGTCAGTTCTTTTTTCTCCACACGGTCATTCAACTGTTCAAGTGTGGCCATTGCTCCGCTGACGATATGCTTTAAATCTGCTTTCCCTGCATCAATTAATACATGTTTCGCTAACAAATACCCCGTTGTTCCAACAAGTCCGCCCGTTAAAATCGTGATCACGATAATGGCAGACATTAATTGAAAAAAGACACTTCTTGACGCAAACGCTTTCTTTTTCATGTACAAATTCCCCCTTATTTTATATATCGTCAAGCAGGGAAAAGTATTAAAAAAGTCATAGAAAAAATCCCTTTCGCACGTTGGAAAGGGATTTTCTGATTAATGAGCTGCTTCTTTAAGAATGGCTTGATAAAGATCGTCTGCTGGCGAGAGTCCACATACCTCTTCCAGCACACCTTCAATGCCTTTTTCTTTTCGTAATGCCTGCAGACGAACAGCTTCTTCGTCTCCAGTAAAGTCGTAAGCCAAAGCTGCCACTATGCCTTTAATTAAAAACTCTGGCTGTTTGATCTTTTTCGCTGGACCGATTAAACGGTCATTTGCTCCAAGCTTTCTAAGCGGGGAACGTGCGACGCGCGTGACTTCATCAGAGATAAAGGCATTTTCAAATCGTTTGATGATTTTTTGGATATACGCATCATGTTCTTCTTTTTGAAAACCATATGTGTCGATTAAATAACTGCCCGTTTCGTGAAGTGCACCTTCGACCACTTGACGAATCTCTGGTGTATCGACAGCTTCTTTAATCGTTTGCACGCCTTTCTCATACCCGACATAAGCAGCTAGTGCATGTCCTGTGTTGACAGTAAAGAGCTTACGCTCAATATAAGGCGTCAAATCTTGTACAAAGGTCGCTCCATCGATCTGAGGAACGTCTCCAATAAAGCCTGTCTCATCAATGACCCACTCGAAAAATGGCTCGACTGATACTTTCAAAATGTCCTCATGGTGCTGAATGGGGACAATGCGGTCAACCGCAGCGTTTGGAAAACCAACTGTGTGTGACAGCGCTTCTTGTTCATCAGCTGTTAAATGAGAGAAAACAGCTTCCTTTAAATGAGAGCTGCCGCCAATCATATTTTCACATGCCACAATGTTGATGATATGATCAGGCTTTTTCTGTTTTAAACCTTCAGCAATCGATGAAGCAATGATGTTCAAAACAGCTGGTCCAACAGCTGTTGTAATGAGATCAGCTGTTGCAACTGCCTCTGTTAATGCGGCTGGATCTTTTGCGGAATTGATGGCTGACACAGGACCAACCACTTCTTGCTGCTGCCCTGGTGCTGCGAGTTCAACCGTGTATTCTCCTTTTTCATTCAGCTCGTTGATCACCGCTTCATTTACATCGGTAAAAACGAGCTCAAAGCCTGATGCTTTTAACAAAGATCCGATAAACCCTCTGCCAATATTTCCTGCTCCAAAATGAAGTGCCTTCATGTTAGTTCACCTCGTTAAAGATGGCGATCAGTTCATCCTGATCCTTTGCATGAATGATACGCTCTACGTTTTCTTCCTCTGAACAGACAATCGCAATTTGAGAAAGAATATCGAGATGTTCATTGTTTTTACCAGCGATACCAAAAACAACTTTAGCAATATTCCCCTCGCCATATTCAACGCCATCTGGAATTTGGATAATAGAAATTCCTGAATGAAGGACAGCCGCTTTCGCATCCTCTGTTCCATGAGGAATGGCAATTCCGTTGCCCATAAATGTAGAAGAAATGTTTTCTCTTTCAAACATTTTGTCCACATAATCACTTGTGACATAACCGTTTGCCACTAAGACTTCGCCTGCTTTTTTAATGGCTTCTTCTTTAGAGCCCGCTTGTTCGTTTAGAAAAATATTGTCTTTTGAAAGTACTTGTTTCATGAAAGATCACACACCTTTTTTAGAATGGAAAATCAGAAAACAACCAAAACGGGGAGTTCAATTAGGAAAAATTGGACTCAACCCGTTTCGTCATGTTATTTTTTCAATTTCTCAATCAGCTCATCGTATTTCGGGCTGTTTAAGAAATTATCAACTGAGATATGGATAGCTCCTGGCAGTTTTGCCTTGGCTCTATCTGTTAAATCTTTATGAGTAAAGACCACATCGGCATCATCTGGGATGTTGCTGATGGATGTATTTGTCACATCAATATCAAGCTCTGCCTTTTTGACTTTATTCTTTAAGACGGATGCGCCCATCGCACTTGAACCCATTCCTGCATCACAGGCAAAAATGATTTTGTTCACGTTATCTGGATTGATTTCATCTGGAGATGCTACTTGCTCGCTTGCTTCAGCACCTTCTTTTTGTGCTGTAAGAGCAGCAGCTGCTGCACTTTTCTTGCCTTTCATGTCTTGCATTTTTTCTGTTGCTGCTGTTAAGTCTTCATCCACTTCTTTAGACGCTTTTAAAATGACAGAAGCGACAAGGAACGATACGACCGCTGCCACGACAACACCTGCTAGAACGGCAAGGTGACCGCCTTTTGGTGACATGAGCATAAGAGCGATAATACTTCCTGGTGACGGCACAGCCTTTAAGCCTGCATTTAACAGTGTAAAGGTCAGAACGCCGCTTGCTCCCCCAGCAATAACCGCTAAAATGAGCTTTGGCTTCATTAAGATGTATGGGAAGTAAATCTCATGGATTCCCCCTAAGAATTGAATGACAATCGCACCCGGTGCAGACTGCTTTGCCGTCCCTCTTCCAAAGAACATGTAAGCTAGAAGAACACCGAGACCTGGCCCTGGGTTTGTTTCAAGCAAGAACAGAACGGACTGGCCTGTCTTCGCCGCTTGCTCTACTCCTAATGGACCTAAAATCCCTTGGTTAATGGCATTGTTTAAGAACAATACTTTCGCTGGTTCAATGAAGATACTTGCGAGCGGAAGTAAATGTGCATTGACAATGATATCTACACCTGCCGCAAGGGCTTTATTCAAACCTAGTACCACTGGACCGATGGCGTAGAAAGCAATGGCGACTAAAATGGCACCTAGAATACCTGCACTAAAGTTATTAATCAGCATTTCAAAGCCTGATCTGATTCGGTCTTTAAACAGCTGGTCGATTTTCTTAATGAGATAACCGCCAAGTGGCCCCATGATCATTGCGCCTAGAAACATTGGGATATCCGAACCGACAATAACCCCAATCGTAGCGGTTGCACCGAGTACCCCGCCTCGATGGTCATATACGAGCTTCCCGCCTGTGTAACCGATTAAGAGCGGCAGCAAGTAGTTGATCATTGGTCCAACAAGTGTATTTAATTGTTCATTTGGAAAATAACCACTTGGAATGAACAATGCGGTGATGAGTCCCCAAGCGATAAACGCTCCAATATTCGGCATGATCATACCGCTTAAATAGCTTCCAAAGCGCTGTACTTTTACGCGAAATCCGCTTTTTTCCTGCATTTATGAAAACTCCTTTCTTCTCTCCCTTTATTTAGGGCTTTATAGGTCAAAAGATATAAGAACAAGATTCAGTGAAGCCCTTATGCCTATCGTAAAACGCTTTCACTTTCTCTTCAATTGAAACTAAATGTCACTTTGTCATATAGTGTGTGACAAAATTGAAAAATGATGTGACATCACCTTCAGATCCCAATACAAAAGGGGAGAAAAGGTTGATCTGCCGTTGTTTTGAAGCAAAATTCATGGGAATTTCACAACTTTCAAATGGTCTCTTCTTGTTTCCTCTTCTTAAATCGAATAGGCTTATAATTGATCAAACCTATTCAATTAAGAAATGTCTGCGCAGACATGACACAGAAAAAGTGAACCATCTTGCTGTTTGTTTCGTTTACCTTTTAGAGAGGGCGGTACAATAGGAAGAGCGGTTTTTTCTGTGACTCACAGTTTACTGCCGCTTTCTTTCTGATACATGAGACATTTTCATAGGTAGAAAGGCGGTTATTCACCTTGTTTAAAAATAGTAAGTGGCTTCTGCTTCTTATGGTCATGTTCGCTTTTTTCATTCCAAAGGAAGCATTTGCTCACGCATACGTCGTGAGCTCAAACCCAGCGGCAAATGAAGAACTGGATCAGCAGCCTCCTTCAGTCTCGATCACATTTAGTGAAGGGATTGAAAGCGGATTTCATGCCATTAAGGTGCTAAATGCAAAAGGTGATCGTGTGGATAAAGGAGATACGGTCATTAAAGATCAAAAGATCATGGAAGCGGCTTTGAAAAAGAATTTACCAAAAGGAATTTACACCATCCAGTGGAATGCGGTATCAGCGGACGGACACTCTGTCTCTGGCATGATTCCGTTTAGTATTGGAAAAGCGGATGGCGGTTTTGACCAATTAGAGCAAGGTCAAACGAATGAATCCATTGATGTGGCCTCAACTATTGATAAAGCCTTTCTTTATACGTCATTCAGCTTATTCCTTGGGACCATTTTGTTTGGACTGCTTTGGTTTAAGACTGCGATTTCACCTGTATTGGCGAAACGAATGAAGCGGCTTTTGACCGTGTCATTGATGATGATGGGCGGAGCACTTGTGTTCCAGCTGCCGATTCAGACAAAATCAGCGGCAGATGTGTCCTTTTGGGGGGCATTTCAGCCTTCGCTTTTACAAGAAACGATTGCGTCCACTTCTGGCGGTAGTCTGTGGATGATGCTTATGGCGTCATTTGTTCTTCTCACCATCTGGACGATTGTGGCGGTGAGAAAAGGGGATTTCTCTTCTTTTCGGGTTTGGCTGTTTCCACTGCTCCTCTTCACAGTGCTCCTTTGGCTGAAGGCACAAATCGGACATCCAGCCGCAACAGACAATAGAATACTCACAACATCACTTGATTTCATCCATCTCGTCTCTGCTTCGATTTGGGTCGGTGGTTTAACAGCCATTGTCCTTCTATTGATGAAGAAACTGCCAAATGAAGATCAGCCGCTCATTCGGAGTACGCTAGCAGCATTTCATCCTTGGGCACTGCTCTCTGTTGGACTCATTGTGTTTTCAGGATTTGTGAATGCCATCTTTATTTTGCAATCGTTTGACGCTCTTTTCCAATCAGCATACGGACGCACCTTTTTAATCAAGCTTGGTTTATTTATCATCATGGGCCTTCTTGGGCTTATGCATTACTTGATGCTGAGATGGGAAAAGAAGCAGAAACGCAGCATTTCCTTACGAGTTGAATGGATGATCGGGATCGCCATTTTGTTATTAACAGCTGTCTTTACCAATATTCCGAGCCCTCCTCCGCCTGCACCTGAGCCTTTCTTTGGTGCAAATCAGGTCGAGCATCGTGATATTGTGTCCTTGAGCATTACCCCGAATGCCCCGGGGAAAAACTCATTCGAAGTGGCATTTACAAAGAAGAATGGCGAAACGATCACTGATATTCAATCTGTAACAGCCAAGATCCATAAGGTGGCTTTATTCGGTGATGAGACACCGAGTGAATTCCAGCTGAAACGATTAAAAAATGGTCATTTCTCTGCTGAAAATCTCTTATTAAATGAAAAAGGCACATGGAAAATTGAAATCCATGCGTTAACTGGTTCTTTCAAGAATATCGATACCACATTTATTAGAAGAAACTAAAAGGAGTTCATCACATATGAAAAAATACGTTAAAGCTTTATTACCAATGCTTCTCGCTTCATTTTTATTGGCAATTCCTGTGAGTGCGCACGTAACAGTCAAGCCTGATACTTCTGCGACAAATGCTTGGGAGACCTATACATTAAAGGTTCCTTCTGAGAGTGACAGCCCGACGACAAAGGTTGTCTTGTCAATACCTAAAGGCGTAGAATTCCAGCAATATGAGCCAGTACCTGGCTGGAAAACGTCAACTGAAGAGAAAGATGGCAAGGTAACAAGAGTGACTTGGGAAGCAACAGGTAAAGGTGTGCTTGCTGGACAATTCCAGCAATTCGTTTTTGTAGCGAAAAACCCTGAAAAAGCTGGTGAAGCTGCATGGGATGCATATCAATATTATAAGGATGGAACGGTCGTTGAATGGACTGGCGATAAAGATGCTGATAAACCTCATTCCATCACAAACATTGTGGCATCTAATACTGTAACGGATTCACATGGTCAGGAAAAACCAAAAGAAGAGAAGGCCTCTGAAACAGCCTCTGCTTCTTCCTCACCACTTGTCCTTGGTCTGTCCATTGCTGCTCTAGTCGTGGCACTGATTGCACTTGGACTTGCTTTTAGAAAGAAATAAAAGCTGTATTGAGCGATCGTTTTCTCGGAAACGATCGCTTTTTCTTGCACCACAGACTGTTTACTTTTATTAGAAATCAATTATTTTCCATTTTCCCAACTTGTTATTACCAATATAGGATTGAATAGGATAAAGCCGCGTGACATAATGAGACAGATGACCACATAGGAGGCTATGAGATGAACCATGTAATCATATTTGCTCATCCCCAGCAAAGCTTAAATCAAACTTTATTAGATCTTGTTGTGAGCACTCTATTGAACAATGGTCATAAAGTGACTGTTCGTGATGTCTATGCCCTAGGTTTTTCGCCAGAGCTCACCCTTGCAGAAAAGGCTGCCATCAAATGCGGTGATGTCCCAATCGCTATTCAAAGAGAGCAGATACTGATTCAGCAAGCGGATGTGCTGACGTTTATTTTTCCAATATGGTGGACAGGCTTGCCGGCTATGCTAAAAGGATATGTAGAGCGCGTGTTTTCTGAAGGTTTTGCTTATCAGATCAGTGAGGATGGAGAGATTGAAAATTTGCTTCGGCACAAAAAAGGTGTCATTATCAACACCCACGATGCACCGAGGACTTTTCTTGATTCCAATAAGGTCTTCAGCTCCTCACATCACATGACAACCGATACTGAAGTCTTCAATTTTATTGGCGTTCAGCCTGTCGAACGGCTTTTGTTCAGCAGCATGGAGCAGGCATCTGCAGATTACATACATGAAATTTTGAAAGAAACGAAAGAAACGGTGGATCAGCTTTTTCCGCCGGCTGTTTAACATAAAAAAGACTGCCGAGATTCCTCTGACAGTCTTTTTCACGTTTATTCGTCTAAACCAATGGATACATATTTTGTTTCTAAATAAGGTTCGATTCCTTCGATGCCGCCTTCTCGGCCAATTCCGCTCTCTTTCATACCGCCAAAAGGTGCTTGGACAGCCGATGGACCGCCATCATTCCAGCCAATAATCCCATAATCGAGATGTTCTGAAATGTAGAGTCCGTTCCGATAATTTTCTGTAAAGAAATAAGCTGCAAGGCCAAAAGGTGTATCGTTGGCTAATTCAATTGCCTCGTCTAACGTTTTGAATGTCGTAATTGGTGCCACTGGACCAAATGTCTCTTCATGCATGATGTTCATCGAAGGATCCACATGTGTAAGAACCGTTGGCTGGACAAAATAATATGATTTGTCATCGTCGAAATGCGTATCGCCGCCGACAAGAACTTTCGCCCCTTTATCCACAGCATCTTGAATTTGACCGACAATTTTATCAAAGCCGCGCTTGTTGATAATTGGTCCAATAGATGTACCTTCTTCAAAGCCATTGCCTACTTTCAGCTTTTCTACTTCTTTGCTGAAGCTTTGCGCAAATGCTTCATGAATGTCTTCATGCACAATTAAGCGGTTGGCACAGACACAGGTTTGTCCTGCATTCCGGAACTTAGATGCCACTGCCTGTTTGACAGCTAGTTCAAGATTCGCATCCTTGTCTACGATGAGCGGAGCATGACCGCCAAGCTCCATTGATACGTGTTTGACTGTGCTGGCACTGTTTTTGATCAAATGCTTTCCGACGGGCGTTGAGCCTGTAAACGTGATTTTTCGAATCAATGGACTATCTGTGAAGATTTCACCCACTTCTTTTCCATCTCCCACAACCCATTGCAGTGCATCCTCTGGAATGCCGGCTTCATGACCTAATTTTACTAGTTCAATGGCTGTCAGCGGTGTGTCTTCAGCAGGTTTTACAATAAACGTACAGCCTGCTGCAAGCGCAGGAGCTGCCTTTCTCGTAATCATCGCCGCAGGGAAATTCCACGGAGTAATGGCAGCAACAGGACCAACTGGCTGTTTTGTGACGAAAAGGCGTTTGTTCGTCGTATGTGACGGGATGGTTCTGCCGTAGATTCGCTTTGCTTCTTCCGCGTACCATTCAATATAACCAGCCGCATAGACGATTTCTCCTAATGCTTCTTGATACGGCTTTCCGTTTTCTTCTGTGATGATTTTCGCAAGCCTTTCTTTATGCTCAATCATCAGATCAAACCACTTACGAATGATATTGGCACGTTCATGCGCTGACGTTTTTGCCCATGATTTGAATGCTTTGTGTGAACGAGAAATTGCGTCTTCGATCTGTTCTTTTGTATGCTGAGCAACTGAAGCAATTTCTTCTCCTGTTGCAGGATTATATACTTTGAGTTCGTTTGTCATGCTCTACCGTCTCCTTCGTTCTTGGATTCATTACATATAGTATATACCCAATGAGTACCCAACCTAAAAGCAATATCCATTCAGCTGGCCACGATAAGGAAGCCGGCATTCCTGGAAAGTAAAATGAAAGGAAAAGAAGACTCAGTCCGATGGCTAAAACACCTGTCGTCCGCCAATATTTAATGCTGTATGGACGCTCCAGCTCAGGTTCTGTTTTGCGAAGTCTCATAAAGGCAATGGACACGATTAAGTACCCGACGATGATTCCGACACCGCCTGCATTGACAATCCATACGAGGGCAGGACGCCCTAATAATGGAGCGAAAAAAGCTAAAGCTCCAAGAAATAAAATGGCATTTGTCGGTGTTTTATACTTTGGATGAATATACGCAAACCATTTGGAAATCATACCTCTTTCCGCCATAGCATATAGAATACGGCTTGCACCGATAATAAAAGCATTCCAGCTCGTCACAATTCCTGCTACACCGCCAATAACCAGCACTGTTCCAAACGCTTGATGACCGAGAAGCTGTACCATCGCATCTGCTGTTGCTAATGAAGAAGCTTCGAGCTGTCCTTTTGACAGCCCAGCTGCTACCCCAAAGACAATAAGCAGATAAAAAATGACCGCGCTCACGATGGAGATAATCAAGATTCTCCCAATGATTTTTTTTGGTGCGTTAATCTCCGCCGCTACTTGCGGAATGACATCAAACCCAACGAATAAAAAGGGAATCATGACTAACACCGCCATAAGACCGCCAACCCCGCCTTGAAACATCGGCTCAAGGTTTGCAAAATCTCCATTAAATGTTGCGCCGCCTAAAAGGAGAAAACCTGTCAGAATAATCGCCACTGTGAACACGGATTGAAAAATGGCAGCAGGCTTCGCTCCAATGTAATTCAGCGCAGTTAAAAACAATGCCCCGCCAGATCCAATCAATACCCATGTGAAATAAACGTCCCATCCTCCTATATTCCATAAAAAGCCAGCATGCTGTGTTGGAATCACATAATCAATGACGGTCGGCAAGGCGACTGCTTCAAACGTAATCACAGACACATAACCAAATAATACGCCCCATGCTGAGACGAACGCTGCTTTCATCCCAAATGCCCGCTGGACAAAAACGAGCCCTCCGCCTGTCTCTGGAATCGCAGACGAAAGCTCAGCATACGTAAGTCCGATAAAGATGACGAGAATACCTCCTATAACGAAAGCAATCACACTGCCTAAAAATCCAGCTGTTAAAATCCAATCTCCCGAAAGTACAACCCAGCCCCAGCCAAGCATTGCACCAATGGACAAAAACAGCACGTCAGACTGCGACATCGTTTTTGCCATTTGTTGTTTTTGCATACAACCATCCCCCTTTGTTGTTTAGCGTGCTTTGAAGGCGTCCTCGATAATCCCTAGTCCTTCGTGAAGCAGCTCATCTGTGATGACAAGTGGTGTTAAGAAGCGAATGATATTCCCATTAATCCCTGCCGTTAAAAGAAGCAGCCCGTGCTCATTTGCATATGCTGCAATCGCTGCGGCTGTTTTCTTATCCGGTGTACGCGTTGTTTGATCTTCCACAATTTCAATTGCCGCCATTGCCCCTAACCGGCGGACTTCCCCAATGAATGGATACGCCTGTCTCCATTCATTTGCTTTGTCCTCAATGACTTGCCCAATATGTTCAGATCGTTGATTCAGTTGTTCTGTTTCAATGATATCAAGGACAGCCAGTGCAGCTACACAGCCTAACGGACTTCCTGCATATGTTCCCCCAAGCTCCCCTGGATCTGCCGCATCAAGCAGTTCTTTTCTGCCGACGACACCGCTTAGCGGCAGCCCCGCAGCAAGAGATTTTGATACGGTGATTAAGTCCGGCACCACATCAAAGTGCTCAATCGCAAAATATTTCCCTGTTCTTGCAAAGCCTGTTTGGATTTCATCTGCAACCAAAACAATCCCGTGCTGCTGACAGAAGGAAGCAACATGCTGAACAAAACGCTTCGATGGCACAATGAATCCGCCCTCCCCTTGGACTGGCTCCATGACCACACACGCAACGGTTTCTGGTGCAACGGCAGCGACGAAGAATTGATTGAATTGATCAATGATGTACTCATCGTAGGCTGCATCGCTTAATCCTTCTGGCTTCTGATAGTAGTACGGGTACGGTGCTTGATACACCTCTGACGCAAATGGTCCGAACCCGAATTTATATGGCTTGACCTTGCTTGTCATGCTCATCGTCATATTCGTTCTGCCGTGAAAACCTCTTGTAAACGACACAACGGCCTGTCTTTTCGTATATTTACGTGCAATTTTCACCGCATTTTCAACAGCTTCTGCACCTGAATTAAGAAAAATGGCTTTCTTATCATGATCCCCTGGTGTGAGATGGCACAGCTTCTCTGCCAATTCGATATACGATTCGTACATCATCACGTTGAATCCTGGGTGAATCAGGCTATCTGCCTGTGCTTTGACTGCTTCCACAACCTTTGGATGTGAATGTCCTACGTTTAATGTGCCAATGGCGCCTGCAAAATCGATAAATCGTTTCCCATCAATATCGAACAGCTCGGCTCCTTTCCCCTTCGCTGCAAGATGACGGTTGCCATTACTCACGCCTCTTGCGACGTATTGATCTCTTTTCCCTTGCCATTCTTCGGTTGAAAAACGGTTTGTTGTCGTTTGACTCATTGTCATCCATCCCCTTTATATCCTTTTTTATTATTCTGAATATTTTTTGGTATGATAGAAAGTACCAATATCATTTTTTTCATGGTACCAGAGAGGATGGAATAGTGAGATGCTGACAATTCAATTAGATCAAACAGGACAAAACGGATATATTTATCATCAAATTTATATGAAAATCAAAGAAGAAATCTTAAATCGCAACCTACAGCCGCATGATCAATTACCATCTAAACGAGAGTTAGCCGATACATTAAACGTCAGCGTTAATTCAGTGAATGGCGCCTATCAGCAGCTGCTTGCTGAGGGATATTTATATTCGGTTGAACGCAAAGGTTTTTTCGTGGAATCACTAGAAACATTTCATGAATCTGGTCAGCTGAAACCCTCTTCTCTTCCTGTAGATTTAAAGGAAGAACCGATTGCACGAGACGACTGGTATTCCTTTTCACATATCTCCGTCGATACAGCGAACTTTCCGTTTAAAAGCTGGCTGAAAAGTGAACAAAAGGCGATCCATCTCCACCAAGAAGCCTTCGGTGAGCTTCCGCATCCACAAGGTGTGTATGAACTGCGGGAAACGATTGCCCGATTGATCGGACTTGCACGAGGGGTCAAATGCTACCCAGAACAGCTCATTTTAAGTGCAGGCACACAGTCACTGATCCATTCGTTATCAAGCATTCTTCCGGCCGATCAAATATATGGGTTAGAAAACCCTGGCTACCGCCGGCTCTATCAAATGCTGAAAAACAATCATCATCAAATTGAAACGATTGGCATTGACCAAAAAGGTGTGCGGATGAGCGACATTCATAAGAAACAGCCAAATGTGTTGATCATTACCCCTTCACATCAATTTCCAACAGGGGTGATTATGCCGATTTCCCGGCGTATTCAACTGTTAAACTGGGCAGCTGATCAGCCAGACCGTTATATCATTGAGGATGATTACGACAGTGAATTTAAATATGGCACAGACAGCATTCCGGCGCTGCAAAGTCTTGACCGATATGACAAAGTCATTTATATGGGCACCTTTTCAAAATCATTGCTGCCCGGCTTGCGGCTAAGCTATATGGTGCTGCCTCAGCATTTATTGAGACGCTATAAGGAGGAACAGCATTTTTTCATTCAAACAGCTAATCTTTTTACACAATACACCCTTCTTCATTTTATAAAAGATGGGGCGTATCAACGGCATATTAAAAGAATGAATGGTTTATATGAGGAAAAACGGAAGCAGCTCATTGAAGAGCTCAATACGGTTTTTACTGACAATGTGCGGATTATTGGAGAAAATGCCGGGCTTCATTTTATCGCAGAGTTCCGCTCAAATCGAACGCAGCATGAGATTTTACAGCGAGCGAAAGAAAGAAAGCTGAAAATGTACGGAATGGATCGTTTCACCCTTGATGAGCAATTGCCGGGGCATCAGCCAGGCTTTGTCCCGCTCGTCCTCGGCTTCTCACATATGAGGCGAGAGGATATTCAGCCGGCAGTAAAACGGCTGTATGACGCCATTTTCGGGAAATAAAACAGCCAGCTGCTCTTCACAGACAGCTGGCTTACCACCGTTCTTTATCTATAGCTAGAATCGATGACATGAGTCCAGGAAAAGCGGTCTCGATGTCTTCTTTTCTTAAAGAATAGTAACGGTGCTTCCCGTCAATTCTCACTTTCACGACGCCTGCCTCCCTCAGCACTTTGAAGTGATGGGAAAGCGTGGATTTGGCAATATTCATCTCATACGTGCCGCATGTCCTCTCCCCCGCTTCCGCTAAGCAGCGGACAATTTCTAACCGGATTGGATCAGCCAATGCGTGCAGCACAGAAATCAATCTCATATCTTCTTTGTTTGGATGGTTTGGATTCGTCATACAATAAATGTATCGTATTTTGTGCCAACATACAATCTCATTCACCTGGAGCTGACTAGTCAAGTAACGATATGACTTCACAAACGTCCATTATTCATGAGACTGTCTGAAGGGAAGGAACCCGTTTTGATCGTCGAACTTCACGGCAAAACAAAAATATATACCGCACATGCGGAAGGGTAAAATACCTGTCATGCAGACGGGTATTTTTTTAAGTTCATTTTCTTGTCATGGGTCATTGGTTTTGTTATCATAGCAAAAGTGACCACTCGGTTTCCATTGTGACCATATGGTTTTGCCGATTCGGAAAGGACTTATGAAGATGAACGAAAAGCAAGAAGAGATTTTGCGGGTTTCAAAGAAATTATTTTCTCAAAAAGGCTATATGAGTGTCTCCATGCAGTCAATTGCCGATGCCTGTAAAATATCAAAAGCGTCTATTTATAAACTGTTTGATTCAAAGGAAGCTCTTCTACTAGAACTGATTAAATACAATCAGCGCAAAATGAGAGAGATTTCCCGCATCATTCATTCAGAAACGACGCTGTCCAAAAAGGAAAAATTCACAAAGAAGATCAAGCTTGAGCTTGAAGAGTTTAAAGAGAATCATAAATTTTTGAACATGCTGTCCTTTGAAGCTTTTTCTCAGCATTCGCCTATTGTCATTAAACACTTACGCGAGACACGCTCCATTATCATGCAGCGGCACAAAGACATTATTTTGAGCACCTATGGTGAATCTGTCGCTCCTTATGTCTGGGATCTTGTGATTGTTCTCAATGGATTAATGAGAGAATTCATCTTAATGCTGGCGATTGAGCACAAGAACATCAAATTAGAAAATGCTGCTGAGATGATTATCGGTGTGATGGACCGTGTATCGAAAAAGCCTTGCTCAATTGAGCCTGTGTTAACAGATCAGCTCATGGACTCTTATTTGTTTTCCTCACAGGACGGATATGATGAAGAAAAACTTGTCATCTCGTACTTAACGAAGATCAAACAAGAGCTTCACGCACTGTCAAACGGAGAAGAAAAAGACGATCTCCTCTCTGCTTATGAGCTGCTCAATCAAGAATTATCAAAGGATGAACCGAGAACCTTTTTAGTCAGCTCACTGCTCGATTATTTAGGCAAAAACAGCGTTTTATCACAAAACGTGTCACAGCTGAAAAACATCATTTTATAGATAAAGAAGGGATAACATGAACCAATCAACTACATCGTATAATCGATCTGTGATTGTTGGGATTTTCCTCGTTGGGGCATTCGTTGCGATTTTAAACCAAACGCTTCTCATTCCAGCGATCCCGCATATCATGGAAGATTTCAATATTGAGGTCAGCAAAGGACAGTGGCTTACAACAGCCTTTATGCTGACAAACGGGATTCTCATCCCCATTACGGCTTTCCTCATTGAGAAATTTTCAAGCCGTTCTTTAGTTTTAACGGCACTTAGCATCTTTACAGCCGGTACAATTCTTGCTTCATTTGCAACGAATTTCCCGGTGTTACTTGCAGCGCGTATCGTACAGGCAGCCGGTGCAGGGATTTTAATGCCGCTGATGCAAACGATCTTTTTAACCATTTTCCCGAAAGAAAAACGCGGGCAGGCAATGGGCATGGTCGGACTTGTGATCTCGTTCGCACCTGCGCTTGGGCCAACACTTGGCGGCTGGATTGTTGATTCCTTCAGCTGGAAGTTCTTGTTCTATATTGTTCTGCCAATCGGTATCATTGATCTCATTCTTGCTTTCTTCTTAATGAAAAATGTGACGCAGCAAAGAGAAACACGTATTGATGTTTTATCTGTCATCTTGTCGTCGTTCGGTTTCGGCGGGCTGCTTTACGGATTTTCTAGTGTCGGCACGTATGGATGGACGAGTGCGACTGTTCTCATTTCGCTGATTGTCGGCGCCGTGAGCTTGTTCTTCTTTATCCTGCGCCAGTCGAACTTAACAAGACCGATGCTGGAGTTTGGCGTATTTAAATTTGCGATCTTTAGCTTAACAACCTTCCTCGGCATGCTTGTCTTTGCTTTATTAATTGGGACAGAGACGATTCTGCCGCTTTATACGCAGAATGTCAGAGGACTGTCTGCACTTGATACAGGGCTTATCTTATTGCCAGGTGCTCTCTTCATGGGACTCCTGTCACCGATTATTGGACGGATTTTTGATAAAGTCGGCGGAAAAGGGCTGGCATTAGGCGGATTTACGATACTCACCGTTACCACCCTGCCATTTATGCTGCTCACCCTTGATTCATCGATCGCCCTCATTACGGTCGCCTACACGCTTCGGTTAATCGGGGTTGGGATGATCATGATGCCGCTGACAACCGCAGGTATTAACTCTTTACCGCCTCATTTGATCCCTCATGGGACAGCGATGAATAACACGATGAGACAAATAGGCGGTTCCATTGGAACGGCTGTGCTTGTTTCCATCATGAGCAGCTCTGCTGCAAATGCAGAATTGGCCAATCCATTAAAATCGGCCGTTCATGGAATGAATACGTCATTCTTCATTTCTGGTCTGATTGCGGTCATTGGACTCGTCCTCTCCTTTTTCTTAAAGGAAAAAAAACGTGAGAATAAAGTGATGAAGCAGGAGCTATCTTCCTCCTCATCTTCTTCATAAGAAAAAGAGCTCGGCATATGGCCGGCTCTTTTTTCATATACTCACACAATACCGTCCTCTCTGTAAACACATTTGTATTTCTAGTGAAGAAAAACCTTGATAATTTAAAGAAAAGAGTTGATAATAGGAACTATTCAATTTGTGAGAAAATTTTTACTATAGGAGATGTATGCATTGAAGGTCGTTAAATTTGGTGGCAGTTCACTTGCATCTGGCAAGCAGCTGCAAAAGGTATTTGACATTGTAACAGCAGATCCAACTCGAAAAGCAGTCGTTGTTTCCGCACCAGGAAAACGGCATTCAACGGATACAAAGGTCACCGATCTATTAATTAGCTGCGGTGAACAATATTTACGTTTAGGCGAAGCACATGATTTAAAGGAAGCAGTCATTGAGAGGTATGCCTCAATAGCGGATGAACTCGGATTAGGTCAAGACATTATCGATACCATCAGGCAAGATCTAGACACATTATTACAGGCTGATTCATCCCGCCCTGAGTGCTATCTTGATGCCATTAAAGCAAGCGGTGAAGACAATAACGCTAAGCTCATTGCCGCCTATTTCCGCCACCAAGGTGTGGAAGCTCATTATGTGAATCCAAAGGAAGCTGGTTTGTTTGTGAGCGATGAGCCTGGCCAAGCGCAAGTTCTGCCAGAGTCTTATGATCATTTGTACAAATTAAGAGAGCGCTCTGGCATTATTATATTCCCTGGCTTTTTTGGCTTTAGTCTCGCGGGAGACATCGTCACCTTTTCGCGAAGCGGCTCCGATATTACCGGCTCCATTTTGGCGAACGGTTTGAAGGCAGATGTATATGAAAACTTTACAGATGTCGATGCTGTTTATGCCGTCAATCCAACGATCGTTCATGAACCAAAAGAGATTACAGAGCTGACATACCGGGAAATGCGCGAGCTGTCCTATGCTGGTTTTTCTGTGTTCCATGATGAAGCACTTATTCCAGCCTTCCGTGCAGGCATTCCGGTTCAGATTAAAAACACCAACAACCCGTCAGCAAAAGGGACAAAAATCGTAAATCAGCGGGACCATACAAATGGACCTGTTGTTGGAATCGCCTCAGACAATGGATTTTGCAGTATTTACATTAGTAAATATTTGATGAACAGAGAAGTCGGTTTTGGACGAAAGGTGCTGCAAACACTAGAAGAGTATGGGCTTACGTATGAGCATGTTCCTTCTGGCATTGATGATATGACCATTATTTTACGTCAGGATCAGCTGGAGGAGCAGCATATTGAAGAGGAGCTGCTAGACCGCTTGAAGGTCGTGCTTGATGCAGATGAGGTCGTTTTAGAGCGAAATCTCTCGCTGATTATGGTTGTGGGAGAAGCGATGCGTCATAATGTTGGCACAACGGCAAGAGCGGCAAAGGCGCTGTCAAAAGCGAAGGTCAATATTGAAATGATCAATCAAGGCTCTTCAGAGGTCAGCATGATGTTTGGCGTTAAAGCGGCGCAAGAAAAAGAAGCTGTTCATGCCTTGTATGAGGAATTTTTCTCTATGTCTACTGTCCCTGTCTCTCTTTAATCAGAAGGCTGCCAGATCTTTGGATCGGCAGTCTTTTTTCATCTCGACGATCAGAGTGTTTTTGCGCATTAAAGTGTATCTATTTCTTGTTTGATTTTGTATGATAGAGACAAATCAACTATCCGTTCCGGCCTAAGTTCGGAGCTACAAGGAGTCCTAAAACAATGCCTCGTCAACAACTATTAAAACAGTTTCGCAATTTTCATGATGCTTCTACTAGTATTTTAAACATGATGAGTCAATTCATTGATGTGAATACACTGTTTATTGCTAAAAATGATCAAAACACCAATCAAATTGTAAAGGTGCTAAATCATGACGAGCAGCTTCTTGAAGAAGGAGAAGAACTTCCTTACGAAAAGACATTTTGCAAGCTTGCGGTCGATCATCGGGATACACTTGTGATTCCTGACATTTCGAAGGATGACCGTTTTAAATACTTAGAGGTTACGAAAAATCTTCAAGGCGGCTCGTTTATTGGAGTTCCCATTGATTTCACAGATGGGACGAACTACGGAACGATTTGCGGACTTGATTTGAGGCCGAAGCAGTTCACAGAAGAGCATGTGTATATGTTTGAAACGATGGCTTCATTATTAAGCTATGTACTCGAACTAGACCGTGCCAACCGGCAAATTCGGCAATTGTCTGTACCGATCGTACCAGTTGTTGACGGTGTCGCTGTGCTTCCTCTGCTTGGTGATATCGAAGAGACACGTGCTCAGCATATTTTGGAAACCATTTTACAGGAAAGCTACAGGCTGTCGCTCTCTCATTTGGTTATTGATGTATCGGGAACAAAAAGCCTGAATGAACAAAGCATTCAATATTTGGTCAGCTACGCACAAACGCTGAGACTTTTAGGAATTTCGGCAGTTTTAACAGGTATTAAGCAAGACCTTGCTTTAAGTGCGATTCAATCCAATATATCGTTTAAAGACATCACCATCCGGAAAGACTTGCCGCAGGCACTTGCTCATATTGGGTTGACGTTTACCAAAAATGAATAAGTAGTGATTCACCAAAAAGGGCTAAAATGAATTTCATTTTAGCCCTTTTCTTCTGGAAACGGCAGTCGTATGGTAAATGTCGTTCCATTGTTTTTTTCACTTTTCATATCAATATGCCCTTCATGCAGGTCCACAAGCTGCTTCACGATAGACAAGCCCAATCCGTATTCTCCATACGGTGTATTCGTTCTTGAGATATCCGCTTTATAAAAACGTTCCCATATGTGTTTGACTTCGTCTGGCGCAATGCCAATGCCTGTGTCTTCCACTTCGATGATCGTCTCTTGATTTTCTTGTTTTCCTCTTAAGTAAATACGGCCGTCTTCTGTGAATTGAATCGCGTTCTTTGTGATATTGACAAGTATTTGAATGAGCCTGTCATAATCTGCATAAACCTTTAGCTCGGGATCAACGTCCACGATCAGCTGATTGTTTTTCTCTTCGGCGATTCGGCTCAGCTGCTCTTTCATCACTTCAAATGTGTCAATGAGTGGATAGTGAAATTTCTGAAGGGTAATTTGATTCGATCTAATTTTCTCATAATCCATATTTTCATTGACGAGTCGCAGCATACGTTTTGTCTCGTCAGTGATTAAGGCATAGCATTTCTCTTTCTCTTCTGCTGACACATCCGCAGTGTTCAGCCATTCCACCAGTCCTCGAATGGTGGTCAGCGGTGTTTTCAATTCGTGAGACACATCTGCGATGAATTGACGTCTGCGCTTTTCGAGCCGGTCAATTTCCTCTCTTGATTGCTGAAGACGCTTGGCCATCATATTAAAATCCTCACCAAGTGTGCCAATTTCATCAAGGTGTTTGTTTTCAAGCTTGATGTTGTAATCACCTTGCGCAATTTTTTCAGTCGCCTCTCTCAGCTTTTTGATGCGGTTCACATGAAATTTAGACAGGAACAGGCTGAGAATAAAGGTGATCGTCAGCGCCACAAATACGATGATATACAGATAACGATTCATTTGGGCGATGAGCTGTTCAGCGCCTTGAATCGGGGCAATAAGGACAACTCCGCCCTTTAGCTTTCCATCCTCCATGACAGGGAGCGCCACAAGTGATGCCTCTTGATCAAGGCGGCGTGAATCACTTCGTTTCACAATGATTTGCTCTCCTTTTGAGAGTTTGGCCCATAAATCCTTTGTCAGTAATACTTCATGCGGCGGCATCTCTTGCTGCTGAGACAGAATATCTCCTTTTTCATCAAACACGAAAAAACGAATTTGCCTTGTCGAAAGAATATCTTCAAATGGACGCAGACGAAAGGTCATCTCGCTTTTAGGGAGTCGTTTATAATCTTGCAAGATTTCATTCCCATAGGAGCTCATTTCATTCACTCTGTTTTGATAGGCAATATCTTTCACAAAATGAGATAAAAGGGTGCTGATAATGACAATGGCAATGAGCAATAACCCAAGGTGGCTGATCAGCAGCTGATAAAAATATTTAATCTTCATCGAACTTATACCCTACGCCCCATACTGTATACAAAAAGGGCTTAGGCCCGTCCCCAATTTTTTGACGCAGCCGTTTAATATGAACATCTACCGTTCGTTCATCTCCATAAAATTGGTATCCCCAAATTTGCTCAAGCAATTGTTCTCGTGAAAATACTTGCCGAGGATGCTGAATAAAAAAGCACAGCAGATCGTATTCTTTCGGTGTGAGGTTCTCTATTCGCTCTCCATCCAGGAAAACTTCCCTCGTTTTTTTATCCAACTGAAAATGTGCTGTCTCCAGCCGATCGCCCTCATTCACCTTTTCTTGAGTCGTTGTATGAGCAAAGCGTCGTTTCACCGCTTTAATTCTTGCCATCAAGGTTAGTGGACTAAAGGGCTTGGTCACATAATCATCTGCTCCAAGATCAAAACCAAGTACCTGATCAGATTCGGTTTCCTTGGCTGTCAGCATGATAATCGGAATGTCACTGATCTGGCGCACTTTTTGACAAATGGTCAGACCATCCATCGAAGGAAGCATGACATCTAAAATGAGCAGATCCCAATCCTCCTCTTGCTTAAAGCGATTCAATCCTTCTAATCCATCATGAACGAATTCCGCTTGAAATCCCTCTCGTTGAAAAAACATATCCGTCATTGTACAAACGCTCTGATTATCTTCAATCATTAATATTTTCATGATCAGCCTCCGCTGCTACCATTGTTTTTCTTTATGTAGCTTTATTTTACATGTTCCCTTTCAAATCTCAATTGGATTCCACTGTTTTTATGAACTTATCATCGTTTGGTCATCTTTTATTCATACTTTTTGAAAGAACTAATACTGCAGTGAATCACATGAGGTTTTTTTATGATGGCATTGCAGAAGATGGTAAAGATATTAGTTGAAATAGGACAGCGTCATTTACATATATTTATAGAAAGAACTTCCTGACAGTTATATGATAGATCTATTTAAAAAAGCTCATCACTATATCGATGAGCTTTTTTATCATGTCAGCAACTTCAAATAAGCAGTGTCGTTTTCCTCTTCAACCGCCTGTAAAATCTGCTGTGCCTGTGATGCGCTTGTGACGCTGCTTAACTTTTGTATGATGTCTTCTTTCGATAACGCACAGCCTGGTGCTCCCTGAGGAATATCAACCCGCTTGCTCATGGTGGTGCCGTCAGTTAAGGTGAGCTTCACAATCGTAAAGCGTCCTTTTGGAACAGCATCGGGATGGGGTACTGTCGTTTGATCATATCCTCTGCTTACCCGCTTCATCCATGTCCGCATGTCTGATGGAATGTTTTTTTTCGTAAAGGCATCCAGCGTAAGCGTTCGTCCAAACACTGAAAGTGCGATGACGTATTCGACACTGAATCGTCCTTCTTCCCCGGTTAAAGGTGTCCGCTCAATAAGCGCTGCATCTCCGCCTGGCGGGAATATGACATCGACCTGTTTTACCTGCTCCGGCAAGAAAGACCGCTCTTTTATTAAGGATTGGATCGCATCTGCTGCATGGTGGGCTGCTGAGCAGAATGGATATACTTTGAACCACAGCCCCGGCGAAACGATACGCCATGTAGAACCATAGCCCTCTAGCAAACGGCTTTTCGCAAGTTCCAGATCTCCATAGAGTGAAAAGAAACCAAGCGCGCCATCAAGAACCGAGTCATTCCCGCCAAAACCTAAACAAGCTAAATCAATAGACCAAACGGCTGTTTTAGCAGCTAAGCCGGCTTGTAATGGTTTCATATCAGAACCAAACTGCTTTCGCATTCCGGCTGATTGTGCTCCGGCAAAGCCGATTGCTTTCGTCAGTTCTTCCTGCGAGACTTGTTTCAAATAGCCAATCGCACACACTGCCGCAATGGCTCCGAGTGTTCCTGTATTATGCCAGCCCCGCTCATAATGCGCCTTGCCGATGGATTCGCCAAGTCTTGCCATCACTTCAACACCTGTGATGTAGGCACCTAAAAACCGCTCGCCATACCCTTTGCCTTCTGTCAGCTGTGATAGCAGCGCTGGAATGATGACCGCGCTCGGATGTCCTCTCACATCTGAGTGCACATCATCATAATCCAGGGCATGGATGAGGTAGCCGTTCAGCATCGCTGCGGATTGGCGGCTCACCTTCTTTCCTTGTCCAATGACAGGAATCTGAGCGGCTCCGCCTTCCTGTTCAATAAGCTGCATCAGCTGCTGAATTCCTTCATCCTCTTTCGCAGCAAACGCTGATGCCGCAGCGTCTAACAGGCCATTTCTAGCCATTTGAATGGCCCGCTCATCCTGCATTGGATCAGCAGAAAGCACTGCTTCTGCCAGATGTTTTGTTAATTCCATGATCGAGACTCCAATGCCCGAACGGCAAGCTCAGCAAAGAAGGCAGCGGAAACTGGAAGTGCGTCTTCATTTAATGTAAACGCAGGGTGATGCCACTCCTTCGTACCACTAGTCCCCATCCATACAAAAAAGCCTGGAATGCGTTCTTGATAAAGAGCAAAATCTTCTCCGCCCGGTGACTGCTCTGCCTGCACGACATGTAAGTCAAGTGAGCCAGCCGTTTCTTCTACTACCTTTGTCAGACGCTCATCATTCATGACAGATGGCAAATAAGGATGCCATCTTACTTCAGTCTCTGCTCCAAATCCTTCTGCAATTCCGCTGACGATTTGTTTCATAAGCTCTGGAATCATCGCTCTTACTTCAGGCTCAAACGTCCGAACGGTTCCTTCCATCTCAACACGGTCGGGAATCACATTCCATGACGTACCGCCTTGAATGCGTGTGATACTGACAACCGCATGATGCAAGGAGCTGATGCGGCGACTGACGATTTGCTGAAGGGCGCTTATGATCTGCCCGCTGATGGCTATGGGGTCTACCGTGTGATTTGGAATACCGGCGTGGCCACCCGTTCCTTTAATATCGATTTCAAACCGGTCCACACTCGCCATCAATGCTTTTTCTCTAATGCCAATCGTGCCAACTGACAGGTCAGGCTTGTTGTGCATACCGAAAATCGCATCGACTCCATCTAAAACGCCTGCCTCTATGACGTGTTTCGCCCCTTGAGCAACTTCCTCAGCCGGCTGGAACAAAATACGGACCGTTCCTTTGATCTCGTGTTTCCGCTCTTTTAATAAAAGAGCCGCACCAAAAATAGAAGCTGTATGGAAATCATGACCGCATGCATGCATTTTACCCGGCACCTTTGAAGAAAATGGTTCACCAGATGCTTCTTCAATCGGAAGTGCATCAATATCGGCTCTCAGAGCAATCGTCGGTCCCTCTTGTTCTCCCTTGATTTCACAAACAACACCTGTTTGAAGGGCCGGGATATCAAGCACAGTGATCCCTTCCTCTTCTAACCAGCGGCGCAGTTTCTTTGTCGTTTCATATTCTTCAAACGCCAGCTCTGGATGCTCATGAAGCGCTCGGCGAATGTTGATCAAACGTTTGTTTAAAGCTTCATTTCCTATTGATTTCACTAGACACTCACCCCTCTAAAGAATAAAAAGCAGCTTATGCTTCTTCAGCCGCTGCTTCTTTTTGGATAAATCGTTTCGTCCGTTCATTCTTTGTTTCATCAAATAACTCAGTTGGCGTCCCCTGCTCGATAATATGACCATCCGCCATGAAAATCACATGGTCTGCCACTTCTCTTGCAAACGCCATTTCATGTGTGACGATGATCATCGTTGTTTCTTGGATCGCAATAGATTTAATGACTTGAAGCACACCTGAGACAAGCTCTGGATCAAGTGCTGACGTTGGTTCATCCAGCAAAATCGCATGTGGATCAACCGCTAACGCGCGGGCAATCCCAATCCGCTGCTGCTGTCCGCCAGATAATGTGACTGGATAGCTGTCAGCCTTTTGCTCTAACCCTACCTGCTTCAGCAGTTTCATACCGATTTCATTCGCCTGCTGCTTCGTCATTTTTTTCGTTACTAGCAATGATTCTGTAATGTTTTGCAGTGCTGTCTTGTTTTTAAACAAATTATAGTTTTGAAACACCATGGCCGTTTGTTGACGCAGGTGATGGGCTTCTTTACGTGAATATTTGGACGCATCGAGCTTCGCATCGCCAATTTCAATCGTGCCTTCATCAGGTGTTTCTAATAAATTTAAACAGCGCAGCAAGGTGGATTTACCGGAGCCAGAAGGTCCGATAATGGCCACAACCTGCCCTTTTTTCACGTCGAGATTAATTCCGTCTAAGACGACAAGGTCGCCGAATGATTTCTTCAAATTGGTGAGCTTGATCATGTCCACACCTCCTTAATTCCGGTAAGGTTTGCTGATTTTTCGTTCAAATAGGTCCTGCAGGAAACTATAAATGATCGTCAGCACCCAATACACAATCCCTACGGCTAAATAGGTTTCAAAGTATTTATAGTTCGCCGATGCAATCATCTTCCCTTGTGCAAACATTTCTGCCACACCAATCGTAAAGGCAAGAGATGTTTCTTTTAAAAGACCGATAAAGGTATTCCCTGTCGCTGGAATTGCATTTCTGACGGCCTGCGGGAAAATAATTCTAACGTAAGACTGCCATCTTGTCATACCGACAGATAAGCATGCCTCAAGCTGCCCTTCATCCACTGAGTTCAGAGCCGCTCTGAAAATTTCTGCTAAGTATGCTGAGTTCTTAATACTTAATCCGATAATGACCGCTGTTAAAGCATCCATTGAGGTCATCGCAGGGAATAGCTGCGGGAGACCAAAATAAATGAGAAAGAGCTGAACCAAGGTTGGAACCGCTCTGAAGAAAGAAATATACAGCTTGGCAAATTGGTATAAAACAGGTATCCGGTTTTTCGTAATGAGAGCGAATACCACACCAATGATAATGGCAAATACCATGGAGACAATCGCCATGAAGATCGTTATCGGCAAGTATTGAAGCAATGTCGGAAACACCGTCACCATATACTGCCAATCAATTTTGTTCATGTCTGCTCTTCACCGCCGCTGTCGTTATTTTTTAATTGGCACTGTCACATCGTCTTTGAAATATTTCTCAGACAATTTCTTAAGTGTCCCGTCTTCTCTTAATTCTTTGATGGCTTTGTTAAATTCTTCTCTTAGTTTGTCATGCTTTTTATCTTTCGCAAATGGATAGCCTACTTCTTCATACACAATTGGGTTGCCTACGATTTTCAGCGGCAGACCTGTTTTTTCAATTTGAGCAAGTAATACACTGCGTCCGTTGACATAAGCATCTACGCGGCCATTTGCCACTTCATTTAATACGCCGTCTTGCGTTTCATATGTTTTAATCTTAATTTTCTTGTCAGGGTCTTTGCTCTCTAAGTTTTTAGCATGGTTAGAGCCAAGAACCGCCGCCACTGTTTTTCCTTTTAAATCGTCAAGACCTTTGATGTGGTTGTTGTCTTTTTTCACGATGATTTGTGTTCCTGCGTAAGCGTACGTATCTGTAAAGTTAAATGTTTGTTTACGCTCGTCTGTAACGGCAACTTGGTTTGACACTGTATCGAGCTTACCAGATGTCAGCTGTCCCATTAGTCCGCTGAATTCGCTCAGCTGCCAGTCTAGTTTGTAGCCTAGCTTTTTCGCAATGGCTTCTGTTACTTCAACATCGAATCCGACAAGCTTGCCATTGTCTTTATAAGCAAATGGATAGCTTTGTCCTGTAGCGCCTACTTTTAACACTTTTTCGTCTTTGCCTTCACTCTGATTGTTGCCGCCGCAAGCTGCTAAAACTGCCAGCATTGCTGCAAATAGAACGACTAGCCACTTTTTGTTTTTCATGTTTGTAAACCCTTCTTCCTCTTATGGTTGTGTGATATCTGATCTTAATTGTTTTTTGAAATAAACCGTGATATGACCTTTGCCTAAATCCTTTTCACCTGCTCTGACATAGCCTTTACGCTCATACATCTCTATGAGCCATGGATGCTTATCAGCTGTACCGAGCGACACGTACGGCACCTTCAGTGTATCCCTTAGCACTTCGGTTTCAACCCATTCCAGCAAGGCTGAGCCTGTGCCTTTTTTGGCGGCTGGTTCTGAGGCAAACCACCAGATATGAGGGACGCCGAACGGTCCTGGCTGCTCTCCCCAAGGCATACGGAGTGATAAGGTGGATAGAAGCTCTCCGTTTTCTTCCATCACATAGCAAAGATTCTTTTGTACATTATTCTGAACGAGAGCGAAATCAGCATGTGCTGCTTGGAACTGGATGCCTAGCTCACGAATTGGCTCGTAGGCTCTTGTTGTCAGTTCAAGCAGCGCCTCTATATCTGCCTCTGTTGCCAGACGAAACGTGTATCCCAACGTTAGTCACCTCACCCTTATGTCGTGTAGCGATTTTTTGGCTCTGTTAATCCGAGATTTTCTCGCAAGGTTTGTCCTGTGTAATCGGTTTTGAATAAGCCTCGTTCCTGAAGGATTGGGACGACGCGGTCTACGAACACATCCAGCCCTTCTGGCAAGAGCGGCGGCATGACATTAAAGCCGTCTGCTGCTTCTTCAACCAGCCATGTTTCCATCACGTCTGCCAGCTGCTGCGGCGTTCCAATGAAAATATTATGACCGCGTGAGCCGGCAACTGATTGATAGAGCTGGCGAATGGTCAGATTATCCTTTCTCGCCATATTCATCACGAGATCAAAACGGCTTTTCACCGCATTTGACGTGCTCGGATCAATCTCTGGAAGCGGTCCGTCTAAAGGATACTGAGACAGATCAATCCCGCCTAAGTAATTTTGCAGAATGCTCAGTCCAATCTCAGGAACAATCAGCTCCTGTAATTCTTCATATTTCGCTTGGGCTTCTTCCTCTGTATCAGCAATGATCGGGAAGATACCCGGCATGATGCTGACGTCCTCTCTAGCACGGCCAGCAGCTTCTACTTTCCCCTTCAAGCTTTGATAAAATTCCTTCGCTTTATCGAGATCGTTTTGTGCAGTGAAAATGAGCTCTGCTGTTTTTGCTGCAAGCTTTTGGCCATCTTCAGAAGATCCTGCTTGAATGATCACGGGCTGCCCTTGCGGCGTCCGTGATACGTTGAGAGGACCTCTTACTGAGAAGAACTCACCTTTATGCTGGAGCTCATGAAGCTTACTAGATTCGAAGAATTCTCCCGTTTCCTTGTTTCTGACAAGGGCGTCTTCTTCCCAAGAATCCCAGAGACCTTTGACGACTTCGACGAACTCTTCTGCCCGCTCATATCGTTTATGGTGTGCTAAATGCTCTTCTCCGCTAAAATTTTTCGCTGTTTCTTCAATAGAAGATGTGACCACATTCCATGCCGCTCTTCCGCCTGATAAATGATCAAGGGAGGCAAACTGCCTTGCAATATGGAAAGGCTCACTGTATGTAGTGGAAGCTGTTGCTGCTAAACCAATGGTTGAAGTAGACTCAGCAATGGATGAAAGCAGCGTGAGCGGTTCAAATCTCGTTAATACGTTCGGATGAGAGGTTTGATTAATGGATAAACTGTCGGCTAAAAAGAGCAAATCCAGCTTTCCTTCCTCTGCCTTTTTCGCTAATTGTTTAAAATAATCTAGGTTCATGGCTGCATCTGGTACTGCATTCGGATGTCTCCAAGAGGCAACGTGATGTCCAGTTCCTGCGATGAATACGCCTAACTTGAGCTTCCTTTTCGGCTGTGACACTTGTTCTTCATCCTTTCTATATCCTAAATGTATCAAACCGAAGTCCTTAGAAGATACATTTTTCTGATTGAATTAATCGGTTTTATTAATAAAAAAAGGGCAAATGTTGCGAAAAATGAAAAATAATTATTACTATATGCCCTTTTTACAGGATTGTCAACCGCCTTCTGAACCTCCAAAATAAGGGATTTCAAACGCTCATGACGGTGTATCAATCTCAATATTTCCGATGAGCCGGTCTGTGGTATGTGTCACCAATTGACTGCGTTCCAGCATGTTGTGAGCGATGACAGAATGAGTGGAATTTGCGGTGCGGACAGCAATCGCTTTTTGAGGAGATAGATTGATGATGTTATTGCGCAGCACACGGGCTGAGGCGGCCTGGTCAATAAAGATCGCCGTCGGCTGTCCGATCGATCGATTTAAATAGAAACGGTTATCTCCAATTTGTGGTGAACCATTTTTAATATACATCACCACATATAAGGATGTTTCTTCAAAGGAATTATCTTTAATTTCCAATGCCCCCGTCGTGCTGCTGTATACAGCGTAGTTTTGATAGTGCTTAAAGCGATTCTGCCAGATGAAAGCCTTTGCATTTCCAGTGACACTGATCGTATACGAAGAATCTAGCTCCGGGTGTCCTTCTTGAATAAAGTGGTTGCCGTTGAGCCCAGCTTCCCCTTCCTGCACCCAGATTCCTCTGCTGAATTCTTTGAATTGATTGTGCTGGATGAGAATATTCGTTCCTCTCACCACGGCCGCATCGATAACAGAGTAGACCGTATTGTTTGAAAAGACGACACTATCCGATTGATAGATACGCAACGAGGCGCTTCTTTTTCCGGTATTCGTTCCTGATTCAATATGGTTTCCTTCTATTAGAATACGATTCGCCATATAAACGGACACAGCCGCATCTTCAAAAAGACTAATCTTATTGCCTGTAATGTGAACACTGTCTCCCCTCACATCAATCCCTTTTTCAAACCCCTCAATCATATTGCCAATAATCACCACATTGTTTTCCGTTTGACCAAGTGAGACGCCTAAGCTCGTAATCCCTGCTTTTGTCACACCTCCTCCCACTGCACGAATCATATTGTTGGCAATGATCGTTTCGGTGGAGAAGCCATAGGAGATACTGCTATCTGTATGATTGCCTTCAATGATCACACCATAACCGTTAAAGTTATAGATAGAGCTTGCAGCACCTCCTCTGACGATGTTGTTGCGAATCTGAATATTCAAAGGCTCCTCCATATTAACGGCATTTTCTCCATAGCCTTCAATATCAATGCCCATTCTTGGCTCGACCCCATTTACTCCTGCTCTTTCCAAGAGACAGTCCTCCACAATAACCCCATCACAGCCTGTAATCGAAATATTGTTGCGTCTCGAATCTGTGATGGTGCAGCCAGAAATTTCAATAGATGTAGCAGGCGAGTATGGTTCCCCCTCTGTCAACAAACCGTGGGGACTGACAATGATGCCGTCTCCCGTACAATTTTTTATTTGGACATGATTGACCTCTACATGGGAGGCACCTTCAATACATATCCCAAAGCCCCATTCATGGGTTCTTCGTTCAGCTGGGAGCGGCTTGTATACATGCTCATGTCGATCCCCTTCAATACGCCCGCCTCGAATGGTCACATGCTCTACCTTTCCTATATAAAAAGCTGCATACCCCCATGAATCATTTGGTTTCACCTTTATTACAGCGTCTGACGCCATCTCAATGCATATATGACTTGGCACCCGTATACCTGCACCTCGGAAAGGAAAAAATGGATCACCTCTGTACACCGCATCAACTAAATACGTGCCGCTCGGCAGCCAGATATGGGAATACCCCTGTGCTTTTGTCCACTCTAAACATTCATTGAGCTTAGCTGTGCAATCCGTTTTCCCATCAGCAATTACGCCAAAATCTAGTACATTGACAACTGGTTTTTTCAGATCAGCTTCATTCAATTCCCCCAACCTAATCACTCCTTTTCACACATGTTCTCTCGTCATCCTATGCATGTGGTAAAGGTTTGCTTGTACATTGCTTCAAATTTTAAATAAATTCTTTTGAAATAACTTTCCGATAATTTTCACTTCAATGAATTTTTCATTTTTTTGAGTCTTTACGCCTATTGAACTAACATTTTCCTGTTTTAGAATAGTTTTATATTGACACAAGAACTATACAAGAATATCATTTTTCTCATATCTCTTTTTTTAAGAAAGGATCTATGCCATGTCTACAATTGACCACGATAAAATTGTTAAAAGTGTTCCTCAAAAAGGGTTTTTTGGACATCCTAAAGGACTTTACACACTGTTTTTCACTGAATTTTGGGAGCGTTTCTCCTATTATGGCATGCGTGCACTGCTTATTTATTATATGTACACAGAGGTGACAAAAGGCGGTCTAGGCTTTGACCAGACAACAGCCAATTCGATCATGTCTGTCTATGGTGCACTTGTTTATATGTCAGGCGTTATTGGCGGATGGCTCGCCGACCGGGTATTTGGATCATCCAGTACGGTCTTTTATGGCGGAGTTTTCATTATGCTTGGCCACGTGATTTTGGCTTTGCCAAGCGGAGCAACAGCGCTCTTTATTAGTATGGGACTGATTATTATTGGGACAGGTCTTCTCAAGCCAAACGTTTCAAACATTGTTGGCGACCTGTATACAAAAACAGACCCGCGCAGGGACTCTGGATTTAGTATTTTCTACATGGGGATCAATATGGGTGGCTTTATTTCCCCATTAATTGTCGGAACACTCGGTCAAAAAGTGAATTTCCACCTCGGGTTCTCACTCGCTGCCGTGGGGATGCTTGTTGGACTTATTACATTTGTGGTCACAAAAAAACCGAACCTTGGTCTTGCCGGCACGTATGTGACAAATCCATTATCAGCTGCCGAACGTAAGAACTTCAAAATTTACGGATCATTGGTTGTGATTTTGCTTGCAGTTTTTGCTGTCATTGGCATTCAAACAGGCGCACTCACAATTAATCTATTCACTTGGTTTGTTAGTGCCCTTGGTGTACTCATTCCGATTGTTTATTTCATTGTCATGTATTTCAGTAAAAAGACGAGCGCAGTGGAACAATCCAGGGTTCTCGCTTATATTCCATTGTTCCTTGCTGCCGTGATGTTCTGGGCGATTCAAGAGCAGGGCTCAAACATTTTAGCGACATATGCAGATCAACGAACAAACTTGAATTTCCTTGGGATGACACTAGCGTCTTCATGGTTCCAATCATTGAACCCAATCTTTATTGTGCTGCTGTCTCCAGTGTTTGCTTGGTTATGGGTCAGACTTGGGAAGAAACAGCCGTCTACTCCGATTAAATTCTCACTCGGCCTTCTGTTTGCAGGGTTATCCTTCATCATTATGATCATTCCTGCATACATGTCCGGTCCGAACACACTTGTGAGCCCATTATGGCTCGTTCTGAGCTTCTTCCTCGTTGTGATCGGAGAGCTCTGCTTATCACCAGTTGGACTGTCAGCGACAACAAAGCTGGCCCCTGCTGCCTTCTCAGCGCAAACGATGAGCCTTTGGTTCCTTTCAAATGCAATGGCACAGGCGATCAATGCGCAAGTAGTCAAACTGTTTGATAAAGTGCCGGAAACCGTCTATTTCGGTATCATCGGATTCCTTGCCATCGTTTTATGCGTTGTGATGCTATTACTGACACCAGTGATTAAGAAAGCGATGAAAGGCGTTCATTAATAAAAAACTGGACATGAGTACATCATGTCCAGTTTTTCACTTTATTGATGATCATCCTCCATATAGAAATTTTATATCTTACTGCATGATTCATTCGTTTTCATTGGTACTGTCTCATTTATTTCAATATTAAAATAATTCACGGCATTGTGATAACAAATATCTTTGACTATTTTTCCTATAAATTCGTAATCCCTTGGAAGCTCACCATTTTCTATCCAAGTCCCAAATAAATCACATAAGATTCTTCTGAAATATTCATGGCGAGGGAACGATAAAAAGCTTCTTGAGTCTGTTAGCATCCCTACGAAAGTGCTAAGCAAACCTATATTAGATAATGTTTTCATTTGATCTAGCATGCCGTCTTTTTGATCATTAAACCACCACCCAGACCCAAATTGAATTTTTGCTCTGGCATCAGAAGACTGAAAATTCCCTATAGTAGAGGCCACAATCGCATTATGAGCGGGATTTAAATTATAGATGATGGTTTTAGGTAAAAGGTTGTCTTTGTCTAATTCATTCAAAAAACCATTTAAATGTCTTGCTAGGTGGAAATCAGACATAGAGTCGTACCCACTATCTTTCCCCGTTAACTTGAACATTCGTGTGTTATTATTCCTTAAAGCACCTATGTGTAATTGCATGGTCCAATGAAGAGAATGATATTTTTTACTCAGGTGAAGAAGAGTGTTTGTTTTAAATTTATTGATATCCTCTAGGGATAGTGTTTTTCCTTGCAGAGCACGTACAAATATAGAAGACACTTCTTGTTCAGTAGCTGGTGAAAATGGAAATATTTCAAAACCATGATCAGACATTCTGCATCCATTCGCGTGAAAATAATCAATTCGTGAATGTAATGAAGCGATAAAGTTTTCATATGTTAAAACAGCGCCGTTGATTGAATCACCTAATTTTTCTATATAGTTTACAAAATTTGATTGTTCAATATTTAAAGCATGATCCGGTCTAAATGTAGGTAGGACCCTAGTTTTAATTCCTACATCTTTACGTATGATTTGATGAATTTCTAAAGTATCGATTGGATCATCAGTCGTACACACAACTTTTACATTAAATTTTTCTAAAATTCCATTTGTGGACATGTTCCTTTCATTTAATCTCTCATTACAAATATCCCAAACTTGATGTGCATTTTTTTCTGAGAACAACTCATTTATATTGAAATAACGACTTAATTCTAAATGTGACCAATGATAAAGAGGGTTTCCTATTGTATATGGAACCGTTTGCGCCCAAGCTAAGAATTTTTCCTTGTCACTTGCATTCCCCGTGATCAATCTTTCTTCTACGCCTAACCATCGCATCGCCCTCCATTTATAGTGATCTCCATTAAGCCAAATATCAGTCATATTTTCATATTTTTTGTTAGCAGCAATGTCATCAGCCATTAAATGCGTATGAAAATCATAGATTGGCATATTTTTCGCGTAATCATGATAAAGAACTTTTGAACTTTCATGATTAAGCATCATATCTTCGCTTAGGAATGTAGACAATATCGTCACCTCTATACATTTTATCGTTTCTTTATCCTTCAAACTTAGTTTAGAAAATCTCAATTAAATGAAATAAGGTGTTATTAACAAAAATAACACCTCACTTTTTTAGATCTTACTTAATTCAAACTCCGTATTTACGTAGATTGCGTCTCGTTGTGCAATTAAGCAAAGTTCTGCGGCTTTAAAAGTATGTTCTTGAGTCATAGCATTTTCAGTACCGTTTAAACAATCTAAAATAAGTTCACCAAAGTAAGGGAATCCTACTTCTCCATTTACAGAAAAATGCTGCTCTGTCTGTTGATTTACTAAGTATAAATGGTCTCCTGTTTTATCCCTTGCGATGTCTACGTATTTGCGAATTTCAATATACCCATCTGTTCCAAGAATGAATGTGCGCCCATCCCCCCAAGTGCTAAGGCCATCAGGAGTCAGCCAGTCTACTCTAAAGTAGTTTGTAGCCCCATTATCAGCAATCAAAGTAGCATCACCAAAGTCTTCTAATTCTGGATATTGATGATGCTTATAATTGCCCACTTTACTATGTACAACTTTTGCATCTTTTGCGCCAGAATAGAAAAGGAATTGTTCAATTTGGTGACTGCCAATATCACATAGAATACCTCCATAATATTCCTTTTCAAAAAACCAGCTTGGTCTACTTTCCACATTACTACGATGTGGGCCAGTTCCAAGAACTTGTACCACTTTTCCAATGGCTCCTTGTTCAATCAATTGACCAGCAAATACGGCACTCTCCACGTGCAAACGTTCACTATAATAAACAGCCCATTTAAGTCCCGTTTCAGCTGTTTTTTTACGAGCAAGCTCCAATTGTTCTAACGTTGTAAAAGGTGATTTATCCGTAAAGTAATGCTTACCATGATCTAAAACACGCAGCCCTAAATCACAGCGTTTAGATGTAATGGCTGCGCCTGCCACGAGCCTGACATCTGGATCTTCGAGGATTTCTTTCTCACTTTTGGCTGCCTGTACCTCCGGATAAGCTTTACAAAATTCTTGTACTTTTTTCTGATCATGATCATAAACCCATTTTAATGTAGCCCCAGCCTCAGTTAATCCATTGCACATTGCATAGATGTGTCCATGATCAAGACCTATTGCCGCCATGACGAATTGTCCTTCTGTAACAACAGGGGCACTTTTTCCCTTAGGAGCATAATTCATTCCATCACTTTTCTGCATGATTGTTCCTCCTCTAGCTAGCTTCCAGTTTATTTTTAATAATTTAATAACGTTAGACTCATAGTTTCTCGTAATTTCCTCCAACGGTTATCGTATCGTCTGAAAAATTTTCTACACTGCTTTGTTTTTCATAAAAATGCTTAACGTTCGCGAGCATTCCTTCACGTGTATAAAAAGGATCGTCTGCTGAAAGAGGAAGCTTCACATGAACACCTTGGTTTGCAGATTTATAGATGGCTGTAATAAGTTCTAGTGTTTTTCTTCCTTCTGTTCCATCAATTAAAAGCTTCTGGTTACCCTTGATAGCCATTAAAAAATTATTTATTTGTCCTTTATGCCCTTCAAATAGTAATTCCGGATATTGATGAAAAGCTTCCTGAATACGATTTTCTAAATCCTCATCATTTTTCTCTTGAGGAAACCCATTTTCTTTAGCTATTTGAGCATTTACTTTCCATGGGACAGATACTCTAGCTTTTTCACCTTGAAAAATCAATTGTTGTTCTTCTCCATGATGAACAACAGAACTGGTTACTTGTGCTAAGCTGCCATTTCCATATCGAAGTACAGCAATAGAAAGGTCTTCAACCTCTGCATTATCATGCAAGGTATTACTAGTTGCTGCAAAAATGTCAACCGGCAATCCTAACATCCATTGCAACATATCAATATGATGGACAGCATGATTAAGTGTACAACCTCCACCTTCTTTTTCCCATGTACCGCGCCACCATAAATCATAATAACTATGACCACGCCACCAAAAAGAATCAACTTGAGTATGAGCGATTTTTCCAATTAGGTTTTGATCAAGGACATGTTTTAATCTCATAATGGGCGTCATAAACCTGTTTTGAGCAACAACGGATAAAAGCTTCTGGCTTTCAATAGATGCTTTTATCATTTCGTCACATTCTTTTAGAGAAGAAGCCATAGGTTTTTCTACTAAAACATGTTTGCCTGCTTTAAGAAAATCGATGGCAATGGTTGCGTGCATATAAGGAGGTGTACAAATGGAAACGGCATCAATCGTAGGATCATTCAATAATTCTTGGTAGTTAGCGACAACTCGTGCTTCCAGGTTATATTTTGTTGCTGCAGACATTGCTTTTTCAGGATAAATATCAGCTAAAGCTACAATTTTACTGATTTCAGGCATTGCAAGATAAGCCTCGATATGGGCAGTTGCAATAGATCCAGTTCCTATAATGGCGATGTTGGACATATCAATCTTTCCCTTCTGCAATAAGATAAATTTTCACTTCTAATAATGAGATAGCGCTTTCAAAAAACTGAATGATTCACCTAGCTGATAGATCAGAGTACCGTTCGTTTTATTAATATTCTAGTTATACTAGTATGGTAGCTCAAAAACATTATAACTTAATCTTTTTGAATTTTGTATAGTTTTTGAATTTTCTTTAAGATCCTACACTTTTATGATTGATTATAGCTTACATAGTGGAATCATCAAGAGATGTTCACATTGAAAGTATTCAGAAAAATGAAATTAATGTCTACCATTCTAATCTACTTGTATGGTAGTATGTTAGAGAAAGGAGATTAGAATAATGAATATTGATTTTAAAAACCAAAACCTCTCTACGAGGGAACAAGTTTACAATATGCTAAAAGATCAAATATTAAGCCTGAAGCTTCCACCTGGGACAAATATTTCTGAAAAAGAAATATCCGTTCAATTTAATGTTAGTCGAACTCCTGTAAGAGAAAGCTTTTTAAAATTATCTCAAGAAGGATTATTAAGTATCTATCCTCAACGAGGTACTTTTGTTTCTTTAATTGATTTGAACCTTGTGGAGGAAGCACGATTTATGCGAGAACATCTCGAGAAGGCAGTGATTAAACTAGCCTGTAAGGAATTTTCGGAAGAGCTGATTAATGATTTAGATATGAATTTAAGTATGCAAAAAATTTGCGTTAAGAAAAAAGACTATAAAAAAATGTTTGAATTAGATGAGGAGTTTCATAGAACGATTTTCAAACGGTGTAAAAAAGAAAAAACATGGTTAGTTATTCAACAAATGAATGTACACTTTAATAGGAGTCGCATGTTAAGGCTAGTAACAGATTACAATTGGGATAATATTCTTTCTCAACATGTAAATATCTTCAAAGCTATACAAGATCAAGATGCTGTTAAAGCTGAAAAAATCATGGAAGAGCATTTGAAAATTGCACTTGTTGATAAAGAATTATTGAAGAAAGAATATCCAAATTATTTTAAATAACATTAGGGGTGATGGTAGATGAGGATGACATTCAGATGGTTTGGAGAAGGAAACGACACGATCACACTGGAACAAATAAAGCAGATTCCAGGAGTGGAAGGAATTGTTTGGGCACTGCATGATGTGCCCGTAGGAGAAGAGTGGCCAATAGAAAGAATGTTAGAAATGAAAAAATTAGCTGATAAACATAACCTTCATATTGAAGTAGTTGAAAGCGTGAATGTTCATGAAGACATTAAGCTTGGACTTCCAACTAGAGATCGATACATAGAAAATTATAAGAAAACAATTCAGAAGCTAGCAAAGGTGGGTGTTAAAGTCATATGTTATAACTTTATGCCTGTCTTTGATTGGATCCGTACAGACTTAAATAAAACACTTTCTGATGGATCTACAGCTCTATTTTATGAACATAGTCGAATTAAAGATATTGATCCGAAAGAATTAGTAAATAAAATTAGTGAGAACTCCAATTTAACCATGCCAGGTTGGGAACCAGAGCGGTTAAATCACCTCCACCACCTTTTTGAAGCCTACAAAAATATAACAGAAGATGATTTATGGGCCAACTTGAAATATTTTTTAGATCAGATTATTCCAATTGCAGAACTTCATGATATTAAGATGGCTATTCATCCTGACGATCCACCTTGGCCTGTCTTTGGTTTACCACGAATAGTAACTAACCAAAAAAACATCAGAAAAATTTTACAACTAAATAGCAGCCCATCTCATTGTATCACGCTCTGTACAGGATCTTTAGGAGCAAATTTAGAAAATGATTTAGTTTCTATGATTCACGAATTTATTGATAGAATACCATTTACTCATATAAGAAATGTACGTGTATATGATAACGGGGACTTTGTTGAAACATCGCATCGATCAAAAGATGGATCAGTAGATGTTTCAGCCATTATACATGCTTATTATGAAAGCGGATTCAAAGGTTATTGCAGACCCGATCATGGAAGACACATTTGGGATGAACAATGCAGGCCTGGATATGGTCTTTATGATAGAGCACTTGGAATTATGTATTTGTGGGGAGCTTGGGATGCTTTAAAAAATAAACAGTCTGGACAAAAAAAGCAAAGGAGGAAGCTACATGGTAAACATACAAGAAAATAAACATTTAGCTGGTAAAGTAGCTGTCATCACAGGAGGAAGTGGCGTACTTTGCAGCGCTATGGCAAAGGAACTTGCTAGACATGGCGTGTCTGTGGCTATTTTAAATAGAACAGTCGAAAAGGGCGAAAAGGTAGCCGAAGAAATTAACCTTATGGGCGGGAAAGCGATTGCGATTAAATGTGATGTGATGAATAAAGATAGTGTGGAACAAGCCGAGAAGATTGTAACAGAGGAATTAGGCAATTGTACCATATTGATAAATGGAGCTGGTGGTAACCACTCCAGTGCAAATACAACCAACGAAATATTTCAAACAGAAGACCTTACTAATCCTGAGGTAAATACTTTTTTTCATTTAAGTACAGATAGTGTGCAAAATGTATTTGATTTAAATTTTATGGGGACTTTCATTCCTACACAAATTTTCACTAAACATATGGTTCATCAAAAGGGAGCAGTTGTCATCAACATGTCATCTATGAGTGCCCCTTCTCCAATGACCAAAGTGCCTGCTTATAGCGCCGCAAAAGCCGCAATTGAAAATTTCACCAAATGGTTAGCTGTTCATATGGCCGAGGCAGGAATTAGAGTAAATGCTATTGCACCGGGCTTCTTTTTAACCTCACAAAATAAAAACCTTCTCCTAAATGAAGAAGGAGATTATACAGAAAGGTCTCATAAGATTATTTCGAACACACCAATGAGAAGGTTTGGTACGCCAGAAGATCTTCTTGGAACCCTATTATGGCTTGTTGATGATCATATGTCAGCATTTGTTACCGGCGTGACAATTCCTGTTGATGGAGGTTTTATGGCGTATTCAGGTGTTTAATATTTTTATTTTTTTCCTTGTCATACATCTTTATTTTATATGTTTTTTTAAATTTATAAGTAGGCTTGGAAAGGAGACATAAGAATGCAGAATGAGAACAGGAAACTAACACTCAAAAATTATATTGGTTATGGAACAATGGATTTATTTGGAGGGGGAGCATTCGCTATAATAGGCGCATGGATGTTATATTTTTTCATTACATACTGCGGTCTTACCCCTGTTGAAGCAGGATCTATTATTGCAATTGCACGTATTATTGATGCGATAGCAAGCCCAATTATGGGCCATATCACGGATAATTTCGGTCGTACAAAACTTGGGAAAAAATTTGGAAGACGCAGGTTCTTTTTGCTAGTTGGAAGCCCTTTGATGATTATTTATTCCCTTCTTTGGATTTCTGATATGAATTACTGGTACTATTTAACGGTTTATATTTTGTTAGAATTCCTTGCAGCAATGGTATTAATTCCATTTGAAACTCTTGGAGCTGAAATGACGAATGATTTTAATGCACGGACCAAGCTCTCAACAATAAGATTAATCTATTCAGGACTAGGAACATTTTTAGCTACCTTTATTCCAGGCAGATTATTCGAAATATTCGGAAAAGATTCACCTCAAGTTTTTCTTTACAATGGGATTATCTTCACCTTTATTTTTATGGCTGCATTATTAATTACACATAGAACAACATGGGAACGCAAAATAGAAGAAGACATGATAGAACCTGATGGTGTAGAAAAAGTACCTGCTATAGAATCCATCAAAAAAGTCATCATTGACTTAACATCTACTTTTAGAATAAGAAGTTTCCGTCAGCACCTCACGATGTATATTTGTTCGTTTACGGCCATGGATATTTTAAACGCTGTCTTTGTCTACTTTGTTGTGTTTTCTTTAAATAAAGATGCAGTGCTGGCAGCCGATTTATTATCTATTGGTTCATTACTTCAAATGGTATGTACAATATTGTTTGGTTGGCTCGTGATTAAAATAGGTCCTGCGCCATCTTTGAAAATATCTTATATTGCGATTATTACATGTATCAGCGGTTATATATTTTTATACTTCACACAACCAGCTTATATGATTATAGCGCTGTATGCTTTCTCTGTTATCTTAGGCATCGGAAAGAGTGGATTATATTATATACCATGGAATATTTACACTTTCATTCCTGATGTAGATGAAATGGTCACTCGTAAAAGAAGAGAAGGAATATTTGCAGGTATTATGACGTTTACACGCAAGAGTACTACAGCTTTAGCCACATTTTTGGTAGGAGTTATTTTACAGGAAAGTGGATTCGTTGCAAGCGCGACGACACAGTCTACGACAGCAATAAATGGGATTGTAGGTATTCTATTTTTCGGAACTGTAGGGCTAGTCGGGATTAGTTTAGTTATTTCATTTAAATTTAAATTATCTAAGAAAACTCATTCCATTATGATAAATGAAATTAATAGGTTAAAGAATAATGGTTCAATGGAACAGGCTGATGATGAAACAAGAAGTGTTTTGAAAGCGCTAACAGGATGGGATTACGAGAAGCTTTGGGGTCATAATAACGTAGGATATCAGAATAAGCGCCAACATTTTGAACAACAAGATTTTAAACAGGATATGAACTAACTTTTGTTGTTAGTTGCACTTCAAAAAAAACACCTTCAGATTGATATCAGAGGTGTTTTTAAATATCTTACATTTAGTGTTTTTTGATTTTAAAACCGGATCTCATCATCTCCATGAATTTGCAGCTTCAGCGGTTCACTTTTCGCCTGATGCTTTTTCACATAGCGGTGATAGACTATATACCCAATGATCATGAGCGGTACCCCAACATATAGCCCGATGCGCTGCTCTTGATCAAAGGCAAGGCTGACCAACACGATGGTATTCAGTGTGATTGCAATGATTGGCAGCACCGGATAAAGAGGCGTTTTAAATTTTAAGTTTTCCAGCTTTCCGCCTGCTTTCAAGTATTTTCTACGGAAAAGCAGCTGTGATAATGTAATCGTGATCCAGCCTGTCTGTGCACTCATGCCGGCAATGGACACGATCCAGGCAAATACCGTTTTCTCTGCAAAGAAGCCGGATAACAGCGAAATCCCTGTAAACAGGAACGTGAGCAGTAAGGCATTCATCGGAATACCGCGCTGATTGACGCGTCTAAATGCTTTTCCTGCCATTCCTTCCTTCGATAAGGAATACAGCATTCTCGTTGATGCATACAAGCCAGAGTTCGCAACAGATAATAAAGCAATGATAATGACAAAGTTCATGATGTCTGCCGCAAAAGGAATACCCGTTCTCTCAAACACAGTAACAAATGGGCTTTGCAGCACACTAGCTTCCTTCCAAGGCACCATACCTGCTAAGACGAAAATAGATAAGACGAAAAAGACGAGTGTACGCCATACGGTTTGATGTATCGAACGGGGAACGGTTTTCTCAGGGTTTTCACTTTCTCCTGCCGCAATCCCGATCAGCTCTGTTCCTTGAAACGAAAAATTCACCGTGATCATCGTGACCACAACAGCGAGCAGGCCATTTGGAAACAGCCCGTCACTCACAAAATGGCTGAAGTAAGGGGCGGGTTCACCGCTCGTTGTTTCAATAAACCCAAACATCGCCGCTCCGCCTACGCCAATAAAGAGTAAAATTGCAATAATCTTAATGGTGGAAAAGAAAAACTCCGACTCCCCGAACGCTTTCGCTGACCGGGCATTTAATAAGAAAAGACAGAGTCCGAATATGAGACACCAAATCCACACATCCACTTGCGGGAGCCAGCGCCTCATCAGCTGCCCTGCTGATAAGAACTCAAGGGCGACCGTTGCTGCCCAGCCGAGCCAATAAATCCAGCCAACAGCAAAACCTGCTGCCGGGCTGACAAATTTCGTCGCATACGTATGAAACGACCCCGACACAGGAAGTGCAACCGACAGCTCACCAAGACACAGCATGGTTAAATACATGATCAATCCGCCCACAATATATGAAAGAACAGCTCCGACCGGCCCTGCTTGTCCAATCGTATAGCCCGTTCCTAAGAAAAAGCCTGTCCCAATGACACCGCCAAGTGAAATCATAAATAAATGGCGGGAGGTCATCGCCCTTTTCAATTGTTCAGGCTGATTTTGTCCAACATCCACAATGATGCCCTCCTTCTTCTAAGATGCTCTGTTATCAAAACATGTCTCCATGTGATTCATTCCATTTTCAAAACAACCTACTAATTATACATCTTTTATAATAAATATGCTTCCTTCTATGGTCACTGTCTCAAAGTCTTTATTTTAGTAATGTTCGCACAACTATGTGGTGGATCAAACCATTTGATAGGATGCCATATATCTAAAATATTGCACAAAAAAACCAGCATGAAACTTTATCGTTGCACACTGGTTTCGTTTCATTCTTTTCGAGTCTCATTTTAGACAGTTCTTATGATCACTTTTGTCACAAGTCATTCTGCTTTTAACAAACACACTTTGATAAATTCATCTATTTTCTGAAAGCAGCGCTTTTTAGATTCAGCGTGAAAGGCCGCAGAATATGAATTGGCGAATCCATGCTCACCCTCTACTATTGTCACGCAAAGCTTTTCCTTTTTCTCCAAAACACTCGCAATCTCCCTTGGATGAAAGGATGCTTCGATCTCCGGGAAAAATAACAGCGTTTTGCAGGCGGGCACAAGATCGACGTCATCTCTGATCCTTGAACCATAAAATCCAATAACTCCTCTAAACAGCTGATCATTTTGGCTGCATCGCCAGGCAATTGTTGCCCCCACACTAAAACCTAGCAGAAATATGTCTATCGCGGCATTCTTCGTTTTTAACTCTTTTGCCAGATTCAGTACACTCTTTACCGGCTTATCAAAACCAACTTTATTCATAAAGTAGTCGTAAGCCTCATTTTCACTGACATAAGGGAAGTGCTTCGCCTGTCCCAATAAATGAGGACAATAAACCTCAAAACCAGCTGTGTCGAAATAATGGATCATACTCTTCATATGATCATTTATTCCGTATATTTCGTGTATTAAGATCATGACAGGTTTTTGTTTCGATGTATGCAAATGTTCACACTTCCCTTTTGTTTCTTAGAAGTCAATTGAATCGATTGGAAAATTTCGTTGGGATGATCATAGCATATTTTACCCGAATCGTTTATCTAACGTTCCTCCAATCAAATCATCTTAATCATCTTGAACTTGTGATTGGTTTTATTCACCTTTTAACTTGGGTATAGTTCTATCGTTTGTCCGTTCGACCGTTTGAGGGCATAAAGTTGGTGAGATTCGCTCAAGCTAGTTTCAAATGCTTTACTTTTAGGTTGCTTCTCTGTAAGATCATATGTTGTAAATACCAACAAGAAAAGTGGGGAATAAAATGAAAAAAATGTTCTTTGCCATTATTTTAGGCGTTTGTGTTGCATTGATCACGGCATGTGGATCTGGTGCAAGCGACAACGCGAATAAACAATCTGGGTCTAAGGAATCAGGCGACCTTTGGAAATCCATTCAGGATAAAGGTGTATTAACCATAGGAACAGAGGGAACTTATGCTCCTTTCACCTTCCATGACAAAAAGACAGATAAATTAACTGGCTATGATGTAGAAGTCATCACTGAAGTAGCAAAACGCCTTGACTTAAAACCTGAATTCAAAGAAACACAATGGGACAGTATGTTTGCTGGACTGAATGCAAAACGTTTTGACGTGGTAGCGAACCAAGTTGGGAAAACTGGACGTGAAAATCAATACGATTTCTCTGATAAATACACGACATCTCAAGCTATTGTTGTGACAAAATCAGATAACAACGACATCAAGAAACTATCTGATGTCAAAGGCAAAAAAGCAGCACAATCGTTAACAAGTAACTACAATAAATTAGCAACAGATGCTGGCGCTAAGATTGAAGGCGTTGAAGGTCTTGCACAATCCATTCAATTGATTCAGCAAGGACGTGCTGATCTAACGTTCAATGACAAATTAGCTGTATTGAATTACTTGAAAACAAGCGGTAACAAAAACCTAAAAGTTGCATTTGAAACAGGAGATCCTCAAGAAACGTATTTCGCATTCAGAAAAGGCAGCGGCGAAGTCGTTGACAAAGTGAATGGCGCATTAAAAGAAATGAAGAAAGACGGTACACTTGCTAAGATTTCTAAGAAATGGTTTGGTGAAGATGTTACAAAATAATATCCTAGGAGTCGTCATTCCTTGGGATCTTCTTCAGCAATCTTTTTGGCCAATGGTGATGCAGGGGATTTATTATACAATTCCCCTCGCCATCATTGCCTTTATTATTGGTATTTTTATCGCGCTTGTGACAGCTCTTGCTAGAATGTCTAAGATTAAAGCCCTCAGATGGATTTTCTCCATCTATGTGTCGGCCGTTCGCGGAACGCCGCTTTTTGTGCAATTGTTTATTATTTTCTATTTCTTTCCGACATTTAATATCACACTTGATCCATATCCAAGTGCCATTATTGCTTTTTCTTTAAACGTAGGTGCGTATGCGTCTGAAATTATCCGTGCATCTGTCCTGTCTGTTCCAAAAGGACAATGGGAAGCAGGTTATTCCATTGGGATGACACATCGCAAAACGCTCGTCCGCGTGATTTTACCGCAGGCTGTGCGTGTATCGATTCCACCGCTCTCTAATTCATTTATTAGTTTGGTGAAGGATACATCCCTTGCCTCCCAAATTCTCGTGGCAGAGATGTTCCGTAAATCACAGGAAATTGCTGCGGCGAACTTGGATCAAATCTTGTTTATTTATATGGAAGCAGCCCTCATCTATTGGGTATTCTGCTTCATTCTATCGCTCGTTCAGCATCAAATTGAAAAACGACTTGATCGATATGTCGCAAGGTAAGGAGGGAACGACATGCTAACAGTCAAAGGTCTCAAGAAATCCTTTGGTGAAAATGAGATTTTAAAGTCGATTGATTTTTCGATCAACAAAGGGCAGGTTGTGGCCATTCTCGGTCCATCTGGTTCAGGAAAAACAACGATGCTTCGCTGTTTAAATGCACTTGAAATACCAAATGGTGGCTCCTTTACCTTCGATGATTTCTCGATTGATTTTTCGAAAAAAAATAAATCAGCTGATCTCCTGAAGTTACGCCGGAAATCAGGAATGGTGTTTCAGGATTATCACCTGTTTCCTCACCGTACAGTGCTTGAAAATGTGATGGAAGGTCCTGTCCAGGTGCAGCGCCGTCCAAAGGAAACAGTTCGAAAAGAAGCCATTCAGCTCTTGCAAAAGGTCGGTCTGGAAGATAAAAAGGATCTGTATCCATTCCAGCTCTCAGGCGGTCAAAAGCAGCGTGTCGGGATTGCCCGTGCACTTGCCATTCAGCCAGAGCTTATGCTTTTTGATGAACCAACCTCTGCGCTTGACCCTGAGCTTGTCGGGGAAGTCTTAAAGGTCATGAAGGATCTAGCGAAGGAAGGCTGGACCATGGCAGTTGTCACACATGAAATCAAGTTTGCCCAAGAAGTAGCAGACGAAGTGATTTTTATTGATGGCGGCGTCATCGTCGAACAAGGTCCTCCAGAAGAAATCTTCAAACGACCAAAGGAAGAACGAACAAAACAATTCTTAAACCGGATTTTGAATCCAGTATGATGAAAAAAGGCTGTTCTCACGTGGTGAGGACAGCCTTTTTTTATCTTTTTAAAAGTAAGCGATTACAATTGAACAAAGCCATTTAAAGGGGCGCGGTAGTATGTTACGATGGAACTCGAGTGTTTAAGAAAGAAGGGAATGCTTTTGAAGCGGGAACATCTTTTACGTTGGTTTTTTTATTTTGTTGGATTGATCGTACTAGCTTTTGGACTATCGCTGACAGTGAAAGGGAAGATCCTTGGGATTGGTCCTTGGGACGCTTTCCACTACGGACTGTTTCAGCATTTTGGACTCACAATTGGACAATGGTCCATTATTATTGGTGCACTGATTGTGACACTGACTTCTATTTTTACGAAATCATTTCCAAAGATCGGCGCTTTACTGAATATGGTGCTGATTGGCGTGTTTATTGATTTCTTTAATGCGATATTACCTGCGCCACACGGATATTTACCGGCCTTATATGTATTTATTACAGGTGTTGTTGTTTCTGGATATGGCGTTGGCATTTATGTTTCAGCTAATCTTGGCGCTGGGCCACGTGACTCATTAATGTTGCTCATCTCAGCGAAAACGGGACTGAACGTACAGTGGGTTCGAAATGGTATTGAGTTAACAGTGCTTTTGTTTGCATGGATGCTCGGTGGACCGATCGGCATTGGAACGATTTTGACTGCGATCTTCACAGGTCTTGTCCTTCGTTTCTCCTTGCCGCAATCAACACGGCTTCTGGAGCTGCTTATTACTAAAACAGCCGAAAAACCTGTTCAAACCCTGACTAGATGAGAACAAGCCATTCTATAATTAGAATGGCTTTTCTTGTGCTAAAATAAATAAACAGAATATTCACACACAGGAGATGGAGACTATGCAGCTTTTCCACTATCATTACTGGACACCATTTGTTGAAGAGACAGAGCAAGCATATCGTTCGCTAGGCTTTGAGGTAAAAGGTCGTTTCACAAAAGATGGCTCCTTTCATCCCCCGCTCACTTGGGAAGATTTTAGAGAAGAGCAGCCGACCTTTCGAATCATCGAAATGAGAAAAGGCCAGATCAATATCACTTTTGGCTATAGCAAAAAAGTCATGTTTGATCACATCGGCTTTCTTGTCTCAGACGAAGAATATGATCAACTGCTTGCACAAGCTAAAGAACTAAACTGGCCAATCCAAGCTGGGGAACGAAGAACGTTTCTTTCGACACCTCTTCGTTTAAGGCTTGAGTTACAGCGGCGTACAGATGTCATTGAAACGGGAACCGATGCGCTGCACGCTATGACAATTGCTGCTGCTGATTTGTCACAGACACCTAAAGTAGATCAGCTGCTATCACCTTTGCATCAGCCCATTCACTGGCAAAAAGGAGAACAGCTTTCCTTGCTTAACGTGAACATGACGGATGTTGATGAAATGAATACAATTGATCCGAATGGTGTCCACATCGTGAATCAGACGTAAAAGCAGCGAGGCTCGCTGCCTTTTTACGTTAATGGACCCTTTTACGCGGCACTCTCCAATGGTACAATCAATGTAAAAAATTAGAGGTTCGTTATGAAGATATTTGCTATCCAATTACAACACTTAGATGAAATCAATGCACGACAACAAATAGAGCGTCTGAAACCCTTTGTGTCATCTGAAAAGCGAGCTGCCGCTGAACGCTTTCGTTTTTTGATCGATGCAAGAAGAACCTTATTAGGTGAAGTGCTGGTTCGTCAAACGATCCATGATATGTACGAGCTGCCTATGGATCAGATCGTTTTTGAAACAGAGGGCAATGGAAAGCCTGTCGTCCGGCATCTTCCTTCTTTTCATTTTAATCTTTCTCATTCTGGCAATTGGGTCGTTTGTGCAGTAGATGATGCACCTGTGGGCATTGATATTGAGGAGATCAAACCTATTGATCTGGCGATTGCCAAACGATTTTTTTCAGCGGATGAATATCAGGATTTACTCTCACAGCCAGCAGAACGACAGGAAGCCTATTTCTTTCATTTATGGTCAATGAAGGAGGCCTTTATCAAGCTGACTGGAAAAGGATTATCCTATGGGCTTTCGTCCTTTACAGCCCGTCTGTCAAAGGATGGACAGGCTGCGTTGACATTACCTGATCATGAAGCGCCTTGCCTTGTTCAAACATATTCACTTGACCCTGCCTACCAAATGGCGGTATGCACACGAAAGTCTGCTGCGGCTGAAAGCGTTGAGAGACTTACTTGCAGTGATATACTGTCCCGCCTTTAATAACGCGTACTTTGCTGAATTACCGTCTTTAATAGATCGACTCCCCGTGTGATCTGCTCTTCTTTCACCTGCCAGATATTCAGCTGAAGAATGGGATCCTTTTGATAGGCCTGCAGATAATTACGGTCAATTGGCTGAATGGAAACAGATGCCTTTTTCAGCTGCTGAATGAGCTGGTTCATGGAAATCGATCGATCGACTCGTACATGTGTATGGGTAGCCGGCTCCTGTTCTCCCAGCTGATAAGCGCTCTGATCATTTTTTAAACTTGCCACGAGCTGCTTGGAGCGGTTTCGATAGCTCGCCCGCACCCTGTCTCTATGCCGCTCAAACATCCCGCTTTTTAAATAGATTTCTAAAGCTGCCTGGGACAGCATGGAGCTGTCGATATCAATCAGCCGTTTGTGTTCGCTAAAAGGTGTAATCAGTTCTTCAGGTAAAACGACAGCTCCTGTTCGTAGCCCCGGAAAGATGATTTTAGAAAAGCTTTTCAAATAAATAACCTTTCCTGCCTGATCGTATGAATAGATCGGGTCTCTTTTTGTATCGAATTCTAAATCTGCTAGATAATCATCCTCAACAATGTAGACATCATATTTCTCAGCAAGGGCTGCAATCGCTCTTTTTTCTCGTTTTGATAAACTCGTTCCAAGCGGGTTTTGAAATCTTGGCATCGTATAGAAAAAACGAATCTCCTCTTCTCGAAAGATACGTTCTAATTCGATCAGATCGATCCCTTTTTCCGTCCGTTGAATTCCACGCACAGGCAATTGGTTTTTCTCTAAATATTGGAGATATAAGTGATACCCCGGCTGTTCGACTAGTATGGTTTGTTTTCCATTCGGAAAAGGGATGGTGCTTAAAATGGATAAAGCGAGCTGAATACCAGAGGTCATGACGATCTGTTCTGGATGAGCAAACACTTGATAATCCATTAATCGCTTTGAAATGACTGGCAGCAGGGATGGTAAACCGTTGGATGTGCCATAAATAAATAAGTCATTTTGATACAAATCGATCGCTTGGTTGATACAGTGCTGGAAATCGACATATGGAAACACAACGGGATCAGGTGCAGATGAAGCAAAATCAATCCATGTGCTGTCCTGCTTACCTGCTGATTGCTTCGTTTTCACGACATAATAGCCGCTCCTTTCTACAGAATACAGCAGATGTTCACGCTCCAATGTGTCTAGCGCTTTGATGACAGTGCTTTTACTCACTGCATATTGAGCCGCTAAGTGACGAATGGATGGAATTTTCATCCCAGCACTGTACTCACCAGAATCCATTTTTTCTTTTAAGCTCAAGACAAGCTGATCATATTTCCTCACGCCATTTCCTCCTTGTACCGGTACAGATATCATGTTCTCTTATTGTACACGTTAGATGATCCGATTACGATAGAAGAACAGAACCGGTCAATTCATTTGAAGCATGCATGCTCATGTAAGGAGTCACGTTATGAATATGTCAAAACAAAAAGCGTATGCTGCCGCGATCGCATACGCCTCTATCATTGGTTTTTCCTTTTTGTTTGTCAAAATCGCATTAGAATCAGCAAATCCAATCGATTTATTGGCACACCGCTTTACCGTTTCTTTTGCAGCCGCTCTATTGCTGTATCCGTTTCTACGAAAAAAGTATCGCATATCCATTCAATGGCGTGATCTCATTTATATCGTACCGTTTTCCTTGCTTTACCCTGTTTTGTTCTTTGCTTTTCAAGTGTGGGGATTGATGTATACATCTTCTTCAGAGGCTGGCATCATTCAAGCGACGATTCCCATTTTAACGATGCTGCTGGCAGCCTGGTTTTTAAAGGAACGTGCGACATGGATACAAGTGCTGTTTACCTTCCTTTCTGTGTGCGGGGTAATGCTTCTCTTTGTCATGAAAGGAATTGATGTCCAGCATTCTCACTTCATCGGCTATGTGCTGATTTTACTTTCAGCCTTGTCATCCAGTGCATATAGTGTGTTTGCCAGAGTGATTACAAAACGATTCCATGTGATCGAACTCACCTTTGTGATGACCTTCTTTGGCTTTGTCTTTTTCAATGCCGCCGCGCTTATCCGGCATTCGATCAATGGATCATTGCCTCAGTTTTTCAGTCCATTTACAGAAGCATCCTTTGTATGGTCGATGCTCTTTTTAGGTATTCTTTCATCTCTTCTTACCGCATATTTATCAAACTATGCACTCTCGCAGCTAGAAGCGGCAAAGGTCAGCATCTTTAACAATTTATCCGCGTTTATCACGGTCGCCGCCGGAGTTCTCATTTTACACGAAACGATTGATTGGTACCATCTCCTCGGAGGGGTGCTAGTCATTGGCGGGGTGATTGGCGGGAATGTGGTGAAGAAACAGCATTCATAAGAAAAAGCGGCCTCTTTATAGAGAGCCGCTTTCTTTTTTAATGTCTGATCAATTGCTGCTTGGCTGTAAGCTCAATCACCTGTCTCATCTGCTCTGCAAATGGCTCAAGGTGTGTGTTGATGTACATGTGGCCTCCATCGAAATTGGTGCGTTCGATGGTTTTTGCCCATTTTAACCAGCCGCTTGCATCCTGCATGCATTTCTCATCTTGCTTTCCATTGAATAAATAAACAGGTGTGTCGATAATCGATTGATCTGTGTGCTGGAAGGTTTCTAGTGCCTTGTAGTCTGCACGCAATGACGGTGTAAAGTAATCCATCATTGGTTTGTTCTCTAGTAATTCCTTTGGAATCCCGCCCATTTCGGCAATATGCTGTACAAATGCTTCATTGGATAAATGCGTCAGCATCTGCCGTTTTGTTTGCGGAGGCTGAATGGCTGAGATCACCACTGCTGCAGGATAAATTCCTTCCTTTTCTAGCAGCTGGGTTAGTCTGTATACCACAAGCCCTCCCATTGAATGTCCAAACAGAATAAATGGGCGGTTCAATTTGTCCGTAAGTCCTTCTTTATACAGCTCTGCCAGCCGGTCAATGCTTGATTCAAGCGGCATGAGATTGGTGCCGTGCCCTGGGGGCTCTGCTGCTGTGACTTCGGCCACGTCTTTTAGCTGTTCAAAGAGCGGACGGTATGAGGCGGAATATCCGCCGGCAAAAGGAAAACAAATAAGTTGAATGAGATCTGATTTTTTTTCAAAGGTTTTCAATAACTGATTCATACGTCTTTACCCCTTTATAATCGTTTGAAGAATCCGTGCCAGTTCATCTGCCTGCGGCCTTTTCATCATGGTGACATGATCGCCTTTGATGTGGTAATACGAGCACGACTCTTTCGTATAAGCCTCCCAATCTGCGAACTTCTTCTGGAAATCGCTTGCGTGATCACTGCTTTGGACAATATAAAATGGCACAGGGAATGGTTCTTTTTCTAATTCAATGGCTTGTGACATGATCGTATTATGCGTTTGCATTTGCAAATATTTATCTAAATATTGATCATTCATGAATTGATGAACAACTTCATCCTTTTCTGCCTCTTTGAGTATTTTCTGCTTTACTTCTTGGAAGCTCAATCCTTGTAAAGCTTCTGGCTGAATGCCGACCAGATTCCCCATTCCAAGGACAAGTGCGAGCATTTTTACTTCTTCTTCATTCATATCGGCATGAAGTGCCTGATCTGCCTCATCTCTTAGCACTGGGACCGTATCTAAAATGATGAGTCCTTTCGGCGCTTTTCCTGCATGACAGAGCCGCTGATTCATTCCGTAGGCAAGATGCCCGCCCATTGAATGCCCCGCGAGATAGTCAATCCCCGGACGGTAGAACGTTTCAATGGCTTCTATAAAAAGGGGCACAAGCTCCGTGTAATGGAGGAATTGCGGCTCTTCATCCTCATATAGACCAGGAGACTGCAAGGCATACACAGCACCTTGATGTGTCATGAGCTTAGCAACATCAATATAGCCCATCACCGTTCCACCAGCAGGCGGCGCGAAGAATATGCTCGGTTCGGCTGGATCGCCTTTTTTCAGCTCGATCACGTAGTCCTTCGGAGACCTTTCGACGTTCTCAGCGGCTTCTGGCACTGCATCCAAATGTGCGGCTAATTGCGCAGGCGCCGGGTGCATGAAAATCCATTTTGGATCAACACGAACACCTTTTTCTTTTAATTTGGCCACAGCCTGAATACTCATAATGGAATCGCCGCCCAGATCAAAGAAGGAGTCATGCATACCTACTTGCTTCACACCAAGCACTTCCTTGAAAGCTGCGACAATCCGCTCCTCCGTTTCGGTGACCGGTTTGTCGTCATCATGGGAAAGGGAAATTGTTTCTGTTGGCTCTGGCAGTGCTTTTTGATCAACCTTTCCGTTCGTTGTCACCGGCATTTCATCCAGTACGATAAAGTAACTTGGAATCATATAGCCTGGCAGGCTTTCCTGCAAAAAGGCTTTCCAGCCCGGAACAGGGTTTTCTCCGTTTGTTACAAGGTAGGCCGCCAGCCGTTTTGAGCTGCCATACGTTTTGGCGATGACTGTACATTCTTTGACTTGTGGATGCTTGAGCAGGGCTGTCTCAATTTCTCCGCATTCAATTCGGTAGCCTCTAATTTTCACTAGATGATCTTTTCGGCCGAGATATTCAATGGTGCCATCTGATCGCCATGTACCAAGGTCGCCTGAACGATACAGCTTGTCTCCCTTTAGTTCAGGAAAAGGATTGTCAATAAACCGCTCCTTTGTCTGCTCTGGATCATGAAGGTAGCCTTTCGCAAGACCAGTTCCGCCGATATAAATTTCTCCTTTGACGCCTGCTGGTACTGGGTTGAGCGCATCGTCCAGTATGACGACAGTTGAGTTCGACACCGGCACACCAATTGGAACTGATTTTGCGCCTGCTGGCACGTGTGTGACTTGATGTGTTGTGGCTAATGTCGTATTTTCTGTTGGACCGTAAGCATTGACGAGCGCACCTTCCATATGCGGCAGTGCCTTTCGTGCATGCTCACTAGACATGGCTTCCCCGCCAACGAGTAATGTGCGGTAGCCTGCCACACTTTTCGGATCGTGCTCCACCAGTCGATTAAATAAAGCGGTTGGCAGACAGTTGGCTGTCACTTGATACGTTTTGATGAATTGCGTTAATTCTTCCATATTCAGTGCTGCATATTTTGGGAGGAGAATCAGCTGACCGCCATTCAGCAGCATCCCCCATAATTCAAATGTAAAAGCATCAAAAGCATAGTTTGAGAGCTGAAGCATTTTGTCATCTGGACCGAGCTTGATATAGTTTGTTTCTCTAACTAAGCGGACAACTCCTGCATGAGGAAGCATCACGCCTTTTGGTGTACCTGTTGAGCCTGATGTGTAATTGACATAGGCGATCTGGTCTTCACCTATAATCGATGATTCTCTTTGATAACCTGCATTTGTTTCTGGTATTGGCTTGTCCATGATAATCCTTGTACCTGTAAAGCCTACTAGACGATCTGCAAGATGAGACTGGGTGATGATCACATCGCTTTGCGTATCACGAACGATGAGACGGATGCGTGCATCAGGATATTCAGGTGACATCGGAACATATGCAGCACCAGATTTGATGATTCCTAGGACCGACACAATCATGTCAAAGGAGCGATCAAATAGCATCGGGACAAGGGAGCCTGGTCCAATTCCTTTTGACTGTAAGTAAGCAGCAAGCTTTGTCGCCTTCTTATCCAAAGCTTCATACGTCATATGCTCATCCATATAGGACAAGGCAATACGATGCGGATCACACTTCACCTGTTCTTCAAACAATTCTTGAAGCGTACGTTTTGGATAAGGCGTTTCCGTTTGATTTTTCCCTAGAATCATCGCCGCCTGTTCCGTTTTGTCCATTAAGCAATAATCCGCAAATGTACGCTCAGGCTGTGCCGTCATACCATCTAGCACATGGAGATAATAGTTCATATAACGATGAATGGTCTCTTGATCAAATAAATCCGTATTGTATTCCACATGAATCGACAGCTGCTCTTCCTGTTCAAATACATGCAGGGTGAGATCAAATTTAGATACTGTATGATGGACCATCACATGTTCACTTGTCAGCCCTTTAAGGTTTACATCGAGCGAATCGGTGACATACCCCATGGCCGCCTGAAAAATAGGGGACCGGCTTAAATCTCGATCTAACGAAAGGTCATCGACAAGCTTGTCAAATGGATAATGCTGATGCTCAAACGCTTTTAACGTCATCTCTTTCACGTTTTCCAAAAGATCGGCGAACGTCTCTGCTGTTGAGACGTCCTGTCTCAGCGCAAGTGTATTCACAAACATCCCAACGAGCTGTTCTGATTGCTTGGCATCCCGGCCCGCGATAGGCGATCCAATGATGATATCTGTCTGTCCGGACAGCTTGTGAAGCAGAACGTAGTACGCGGACAGCATCGTCATGAACAATGTCGTGCCCTGCTGCTTGGACAAAGCCTGCAAGCGGCGGATAAGCGGTTCATCCAGTACGATTTGCTCTGTAGCACCGTTAAATGTTTGAACCGGCGGACGAGGACGGTCAAACGGCAGCTCCAGAACTGGAAGTTCACCTTGTAACGTATTGAGCCAATAGGCTTGGTCTTCTTGATGATGCTTTAATTGTTCATTTTCCCAATGTACATAGTCTGTCCATTCGATTTCTAAGGCTGGGAGCTGCGGCGTTTCATCTGCAAGCAGCGCTTCATATGCCACTTCTAATTCCTGAATGAGCAGGCTGAGTGACCATGCATCTGAAATGATGTGGTGCTGCGCGCAAAGGAGATAATACTCCTCCTTGCCCATATCTACTATCGTCCACTGCGCAAGAGGTCCTCTTTCTAAATCATAAACGCGGTCTGCCTCTTGCTGAATGAGCTGCTTGAGTCTTCTCGCTCTTGTTTTTTCATTAAATAACGAGAAATTTGCCACTGTCACAGATGGCGGAAGGTCTTCACGAATGAGTTGAACCGGCTTGCCGCCAAGTGATTTAAATACTGCCCGAAGTGCTTCATGCCGCTTTGTTAAAAGACCAATCGCTTTTGTTAATGCTTGAATGTGTAATGGTCCTGTCAGCTTCCAAGCACCTAATATATTGTAATGATGGCTCTTTTCTAATGTCGATAAGAACCAAATACGCTTCTGAGCATGTGACAGTTCATAGCTTGTTTGCTTTTTAAGCTTTGGAATTTTAGCTTCCTGAACGGCTGGCGCCCCTTTGATGTCATCAACCATTTGCGCCAGATGTGCCAGATGTTTGCTTTCAAATAATATTTTTAAAGGCGCCTTCATTGAAAATTCATGATTGATCCGGGAAATGGTTTGAGTCGCCTTTAGTGAATGTCCGCCAAGGTCGAAGAATTGATCCTCTTTATACACGCGATCTACATCTAAAATGTCCTCCCATATGGCGGCAAGAAGCTGCTCTGTCTTCGTTTCTGGCAATTGCTTTTCAAGGCTTTGTCCATTTTTGTCATGATTCAATTTGAGTGCTTCATGATCAATAGAGCCATCTTGCTTTTTCGGTATTTCCTGTACTTGTTGAATCTCCCATTTGCCTTCTGCGACGCTCTTAATCTCTTCAACATGCACTTCTTTGCCAGGCTGAACGGTGTAAAAAAGCTTTTTCTCAAAGACCGGTATTGGAGCTGGTTGAAGATACCCGGCGATGTCTGGATTTGCTCCGTCCAGACCAATAAATAGATGCGCTTCATTGAGCCGGACACCTAAACATAATGAATGGAGACCTTGTTTCTTTCCAATCAATTGAAATCCCTTGCGAACGGTGAGAGCTGCTCCGGTATGCCCCTTAGACAAACCGAGATTATCCCACATACTGAAGTTCAAAGAGATCGCTCGTCTTCCTTCTTGAAAGGTGAGAGCGTGCGCGAGTCCATCTAAAAAGCTGTTGGCCGCAGAGTATGCCCCAAATGTTGTGCCGCCAAAAAAGCCATTGACCGATCCAAAAAAGACAAACGGTACTGTCGGATCATACTTAAAGGCTTCCTGCAGGACCCATGCCCCGTCTGCTTTCCCTGACATTTCTTTTGTGAAATCCTCTTCTGACGTATGAGCCAGTGTATACTTGTCCGCCTGCTGAAAATGCTCAGACACATGACCAGCACCGGCCAAATGCAGCACACCCCGGATCGATTGTCCAAAATGCTTTTCTGCTTGATAAATCGCCTGTTCAACGTCACGTAAGTTGGTCACATCTGCTTGGATATAAATGACGTCACCAACATCTTTTAGCTGTGAGTAGGCTTCTTTCTTTTCCAAGCTGTCTTCCAGAGATGTCCGTCCAATCAATACGAGCTTTAAGCCAAATTGGAGCATTTGCTTAGACAGCTCAAACCCAATTCCGCCAAGTCCTCCAGTCAATAAATAAAGACCTTCATATTCTAAAAATCCTTCTGTTTGAGGCGCTTCGATCATATTGACTTTTTCCAGCTTTGGTACGAATCTGTCTCCATTTCGGTAAGAAACCTCTGCTTTTATATGAATCGCAGACAATTCTTCCGCAATATGCTTGGCATCCTGTTCTACATTCTCCGCTTCAATATCAAGATGAGACACCTCTGCTCCTTCCCATTCTTGCGGAATGGTTTTTAGCAGACCTGCAAGCGGCGTTTTCTCCACATGAAGATCGTCTTCAGGCTTCACAAATTGACCACCTTTTGTCACAACGACAAGACGGATGGGCTCTTTATTTGCTTGTCTCAATGCTTGATACAAGTACAAAATGGATTGATTGGTGCTGGCATGCAGCTCTTTGAACTGCGCAGGATCAACGATGTCTTCTTTGTCTGACACATTCCACAGATGGAGCATGCGGCCGATCTTTAGTTCATCTGCTTCAAGTGCGGCAACGAGCCTAACGTAATCCCCCTTGATTCTCGGATTTATCTGGTACATCCCTTTGGACAGACGCAAAAATTCATGCCCTTTTCTCACAGAAACATATGGCTGATTCTTTTGCTCAAATTGTGTGTAAAGCGATTGATAAAGACCTTTTTCATCCTCGAAAACGAGTACATGGTCAGCAAAAGGCTGAGTTGGACCGATATGCTCCTTAGTCCAAATGCGTTTGAAAAACCAATCTGGGAGTGTTTGTTCATTTTCAGAAGCAAGATCCAGTGCCTGTTCAATGTCACGGAAGGCTCCATCTTTTAGTGCTGCGCCTAACTGGGCACGCTGAATTTTCCCACTCTCCGTTTTTGGAAATTGGTCTTTTTTCACCGGAATGATGTGATCAGGCTCTATGCCGATTTTTCGAATGATGGCTTCTCTCATCTGTTGAATTATCGTGATTTGTTCCTCTATTGAATCTCTTTGTGAGACAAAAAAGACGGCAAGCGTGTCATTGCTTGATTCGGGATTATAAATGCCGTACGCAGCGGCGAAGGTGACTTCAACCCCGTCCACCTCTTCTACAACCGCTTCAATTTCGTAATTCAAATAGTTAGCGCCGTTGATCACAATGATGTCTTTTTCTCGACCGGTCAGAACGAGACGCCCTTCATGAATAAAACCTAAATCCCCTGTGTGAAACCAGCCGTTTTCCGCAAAAACTTCTTGATTGGCTTCTTCATTTTGATAGTAGCCCATCATAATTGTTGGACTCTTCACCTGCAAGCGCCCAACCTGATCTTCTGGCAGCACCTCGTGATGCTCATCTACAATTCGAATCCATACAGAAGGAATCGGCGTGCCGACTTCTGTAAACGTCATCTTGTTCGGATGATCGTGCGTCACATATTCGATCTCACTTGTTAACGAGGTCTGATCAATCGTCAGCTGTCCATCCTGTTCACTGTTCCGCATAAATTTCTTTGACTGAACAATGGCTGAGGAAGTTTCTGACATACCGTAAGCAGGTACCATCGCATGACGGCTTAATCCGTGCTGCCCCATGATGTGCATGAAGCGCTGCGTGACTTTCGGAACAACCGCTTCGGCTGCATTCATGATATAAGTCAGAGTGGACAGGTCCCAGTTTCCCTTACGAATGTCGTCTTCATATTCATTCATCATGGCAAAGGCAAAGTTTGGTGCCCATGTCCTTGTGACACCGTATGTTTCTACCCAATCCAGCCACACCATCGGCCGCTCGATAAATTGATCGATGGATGGACTTATCTGCTGGCAGCCAAGGTAGACGTCATGTACATGAAACATGACAATTCCACCAACATGATCAAGCGGCATCCAGTTAAGCGACACATCCTCATGTGTAAAGCCGTTTACCTGCTCAAAGGCCATAATTCTAGATAAAATGCTTTGATGATGATGACGGATACACTTTGGTACACCCGTACTTCCTGAAGACAGCAGCTGCAACACAGGCTCATCCGGCTCTGGCTCATAATGCTGTTCATCTGGTTCATACGCCAGCAATGCTTCAATTGTTAAGATAGGCACGACCTTTGCTTCAAATGTCTCACGCAGCCCAGCAATGTCCTCAGCACTTGCTTCATTCGTAATAATGAAAGGTTCATTTTGCAGCTGAAACACGCCCTTCAGCTTATTCACACCTTGATTCACTTCATCATAAACAGGCGGCACAGAGACTGGGGTCGGAATGATTCCTCCGAGAATACAGCCCCAGAACACCGTGATAAAATCTTGATGGTCTTTCAATTGAAGTAACACTTGATCACCGTTTGACAGTCCTGCTGCCCTTAAACCGGACAGAACCCGTTCAGCGCTAGTTAGTAATTCAGGATAGGTTTGGGTCAACGTATGCCCGCCTTCTTTCAAATAAGTCACCCCGCGGTCTGGTGACATAAAGGCTGATCGAATCAGCACCTCTGTCAGCGTGACAGGTGTGCCTGGTTTTTTGATCACATCTCCGCCATACACAAGTGCGGGCGGCTTCTCATGTAGAGATGATGGTTTTGTTTTGCCCGCTTCACTTTTCGAAAGCGGTTCGTTCCCTTGAGTACGCTGTCGATCAGGAAACAGGTCATCTAGGTGATAGGGCGTTTGTTTTTCTGACTGACTTTCAATGAAAGCGGCCGCTTCCGCTACTCCATCTATAGCTTTGGTGCGCTCTTCTATCTTTCTTAATTCCTCTTGATCTATGATTTCAATTGAAAGCAGTACCTCTTTGTCGACTGCTCCACTTTCTGTCTTTGGCAAAGAAGGTAATAAGACGAGAGCGGCTGGCACTTCATGAGGATGAAGCGGACCTTTCTTCAGATCCTCTCTTGTCAACGAAGCGTCCTTCGCCTGTGCAAATAGCACAAGCGATAGACTGCCTTCTTGATTTTTCTTCGGAATGATGGCACATTCCTTAAACGGAAAATGAAGCATCATGACTTGCTCTAATGCTTTGAGATCTATCCGTTTTCCGTTGATTCTGACGATATGATTTGCTGCATGTCCTTTTCGTCTACTCACTAACATCGTTCTTCTCCTCCTACATCCAATCCAAAATCTGAATCTTGTTTTCTTCAGTCCAAACGCCGACATCCCCTGTCGGATAGAGGTATTCGCCAGTTTGATGTTTGAATGGATGCGGAATTTTATGCGTTTCCATCCAATCGGCAAGCTCCCCGCAAATTGCTTTGATGTCCTTTGCACCGATAAAAATATCTCCAGGAAATCCTACCGGCATGAGCTGATGCTCTTCGCTCAGGACATATATTTCCGTCTCACAGGAAGGATCATGCACACCTGAATAGACCTCTTCTTGATCTGGGTACAGCACGCTGACTTGTGCATTTTTCGCCCAATCGGTGATCATCCGCTCTTTTTCTTCATTCGTCACGATCGTGAAAGAAGAGAGGGGTGTCTCCATTTGTTCTGTCATCGCTTCAAGTGTATGGATCAGCTGCTGCATCAGCGCTTGTATTTGCTTTTCTGTATATTGATTAAAGCGATATGTGACCCGAAGCTCCAGCGTATCTCCCGGAACTGCCACAAGGGTCAGGTCATAGTTCGTTTCTTCATGACTCGCAATGTCTAAAATGCGCACTCCGTATGGCTCGATAGATTCAATTGGATAGTTTTCAAACACGACAATGCTGTTAAACAATGAATCTCCATTCGGGATGTGGGTCAGCTGCTGAATATCTGGCAGTACGGTATATTCGAATTCCCGCATCTGAAATACTGTTTCTTGTGTATGTGCCAGCAGCTGGGAAATGGTCCACTCTGGCGTGATCGGCAAACGGAGCGGCAATGTGTTAATAAAGAGCCCTGTCATGCTTTCAACCTGTGGTAAGTCCGCCGGCCGTCCTGATACTGTCACTCCGAACACAACATCCTCTGATCCTGAATGAAGATGCAAAAGCATCCCCCATGCTGTTTGAATCAAGGTGCTCATTGTCACCTTCTGCGTGCCTGTCATCTTTTCGAGTTTCTGCTGCATCTCGGGCGTTAGTTTGATACTTAGCTGATCAACACCTGCTTCTTCATCCGAAGCATGCCCGCCGTCTCCTGGTAGCGGTGTAGCCTCCTCTACTCCTGACATATAACCTTTCCAGAACTCTAGCGCCTTCTCTTGATCCTGCTTTTGCAGCCACTCGATAAAATCTTTATATGGACGGACAGCAGGAAGATCCACCTCCCGTTCATCCACAAGAGAGCGGTACAAAGAAAAGGATTCTTCAATAAAGCTGAACAAGCTCCAGCCATCGATTAAAATATGATGAAAGCTAAAAATAAACGTGCATGTGTTTTCATCACGATGGAATAAAGCAATACGAATCAGCGGTTCATCCGTATCTTCTAGTTTGAAATCCTTTAAACGATCCGTTTGCAAATATTGCTGGATAGCTTCCTTCTGATCCGTTTCACTCAGGTGGCGCACATCGTGCTGAGTGAGATGAATGCTTCCTTCTGATTGAATCAACTGAACAGGCTCCTTTAGCCCTTCCCAAGCAAATGTTGTCCGCAAAATCGAATGACGCTCTACAAGCAGATTCCAGGCTTTTTCATAGGCTGCGCCGTCCGTTAAGCCTTCGAGCGTCATATGCACTTGACCAAAATACGCCTGTGACGCTTGATCTAACAGTGCATGAAACAGCATCCCTTGCTGCATCGGAGATAGTGGGTACACATCCACTACATTGTCTGGAAGCTCATCTATTTGCTTTTGTGTCAGCTGAACCATTGGAAAATCAGATGGTGTAAAGCCGCCTTTTGTCTCTACACAATGCGTCAGAATATTCTCCATTTTTTCTTTGAACCGTTCAGGTAACAGGCGCATCTCTTCATACTGAAGCAGTTCACGATTGATCATAAAATTCATCTGAAGCTGACCGTTCACAACATATCCGTACACATCGATCAAATGCTGTCTTTCTGCTTTTGGATCATGTACAAGTCCATTTCGTTCATCTGCTAAATAAAGATGTGCTTCACCGTCTATTTGATCTAACTGTCCAAGATAATTAAAGCTCATCTGCGGCGCGGCCTTTTTGAGTAAACGAGATGCTGTCATGTATTGAAGCAAGCCATAGCCGATTCCCTTTTGCGGCACAGCTCTTAAGGTTTCTTTGACATCTTTGATTTGTCTCTCAATATCGGTTTGAATAAAAGGAATAAAAATAGGATAAGAGCTTGTAAACCATCCGACTGTTCGTGACAAATCCATCTGTTCAAATAAATCCTCGCGCCCGTGCCCTTCTAACGTGATGAGCAGCGGCTTTCCAACGGCTTGCGTGAGTCCTGATAAGAGTAAATCGTTTACCTCTGTTCGGTACGCTTGTGATGCCTGTCTTAATAAAATATCTGTTTGATCCTTCGTCAATTGAATAGACAGGATCTCTGCATGTTCTTCTATATTGAAAAGCGCAGGTGTTTGAAAAGGAGAACCCTCTTCCTCTTGACTGATGATATTTTGCCAAAAAGGAACCTGCTCTTGTAATTGATCGGTTTGTGCATATTCATAAAGAGCATCTGCCCACTGCTGATAGGACGCAGTTTTCTTTGCAAGCTCGATTTCCTGCCCTGCCGCAAGCTGCTTCAGTCCATTTAATAGGTCTTCCTGTATGATGCGCCATGAGATTCCATCCATCACAAGATGGTGGGCAGCGATAAAGAGTTCTGACGTACCATTACTTGTGTGAAAAATGATGGCTTTGATCACTTCTCCTCGCTCTAATGACAACGTTCCTTGACAAGCGGCGGTCTCCATGCGGATTTGTTCCAGCGCTTCCTTCTGAGAAACACCCGTCAAATCAAAGAAGGAGACACAAGGGGTGATGCCAGGCTGACGAATGGTTTGAATCCACGAGCCATCTTCTGCTTTTGTATATACCGCTCTCAGCATATCGTGATGATCGACAACTTTTGAGAGAACCTGTGTCAGCTGCTTGAGCTGTATGGTTTCCTTGAATTCCATATGCGCTGATAAATTCCAATAATCTTGGTTTGTCATTGATTGCTCAAAGAACCATGATTGGATTGGAAGCAGACGAACAGCTCCTGTGACAGGCGACTGATCATAGAACGCAGCAGCATCTGACCTTTTCATAGCAAGTGCCAGCTGTGAAATCGTCTGTTTTTCAAATACATCTCTCGGCTGAATGACATAGCCTTCCTGTGCTAAGCGCGCCACCATTTGTATGACAATAATTGAATCTCCGCCAAGCTCAAAGTAGTTATCATGTACGCCAATCGAAGGCGTACCGAGCAGCTGAGTCCATACTTTTTCCAGTACACGCTCTTCCTCACTGAGTGCCCTGTCAGCCGGTTTCTCCACTTCTTCCTGTCTCCACTCTGGCGGCGGGAGACGTTTTTGGTCTACCTTGCCATTTGCCGTGAGCGGGAGTTCCTCCAGCTCTATTAATAGGCTTGGCACCATATAATCTGGCAGTATTTCTTTTAATTGATGGCGAATGTCTTGCGTGGTCATGCTGCCCTTTTGGACAAAATAACCGATCAATCGCTTATGACCACTCTCATGCTGATGCGGAATGACCGCACATTCTATGATGTCTTCAAAGCGCAGCATAGCAGCTTCAATTTCTCCGCATTCGACGCGGTGCCCGCGAATTTTCACTTGATGATCGATTCTTCCAAGGCAGTCGATGATGCCGTTTGGCAGCCAGCGGCCCATATCGCCTGTTTTATATAAACGCGCTCCTTCTTGGAAAGGATGCGGGATAAATGATTGCGATGTTTTTTCTTCATCTCCAAGGTATCCGAGTGCAAGCCCTGTACCTCCTACGTAAATCTCTCCAATGACACCTTGCGGAACCGGCTGTAGCTGGTCGTCTAGTACATAGGCCTGAGAATACGCAATTGGTTGACCGATAGGAACCGCCACCTGCCCCTCATCCATTGCCCGAATGTGATGCACACAGGAGAACGTCGTATTCTCAGTTGGTCCATAGCCGTTTAAAAGGCCTTCAGGTAAATACGGCAGCGCTTTACGGATATGAGCAGCTGACAAAGCATCACCGCCGACCAATAAGGCATCGAATCCAGATAAAGCTTCTGGATGTTCCTCTGTTAATCGGTTAAACAGCGGCACTGTCAGAAATCCTGTTGTGATCTTGTAAGATGTCAGCGTGTCAGCGAGTGTATCCATTGATAAGATCGTATTTCGATCAGTCAGTATCAGCCTTCCCCCGTTGAGCAGGGCTCCCCATATTTCATACGTAAAGGCATCAAAGGAAAAGCTCGCGATTTGTAAAATACGCGTTTGTTCATTAAGGGTGACATAATCTGTTTCGCATACAAGCCGGATGACCGCTTGATGTGGAATTAAAACCCCTTTTGGCTGACCGGTTGATCCTGATGTGTAATTGATATAAGCGAGTCCATCAGGTTTTAAAGCAGCAGGTTTGAATTCTGCCTCTGATAAAAACTCTTCATACCCCTGATCAAGACAAATGAGCTCGGTTTGACTGATCGAGACTTGTTTCAGCCATTCATTTTTTGTCAGTAACAGCTGAATACCTGTATCCCTCAGCATATAATCAATGCGTGCATCTGGATATTCAGGATCAATTGGGACGTAGGCCCCGCCTGCTTTCACAATCGCCAGCACCCCAAAAATCATTTCAGGCGACCTGTCGATCAGAAGCCCTACTGGTTCATGCGGCTTCACTCCTCGCTGCTGCAGATAAGCAGCAAGCCGGTCGACTTTCTCTTGTAACTCCTGATACGTCCACTGTTTTCCCCCAGATTCGAGGGCAATCGCATGAGGTGTCTTTTTCACCTGTGCTTCAAACCGTTCTGTGATGAGAAGCGGGCCTGCTGGTTGTTCTGTTTTGCCGCTCCATTCATAGAGCAGCTGCTGCCTCTCTTTCTCTGGCAGATAATTCATTTGTCTGATCGGCTGTGCTGGATTTTCACAAATACATGCAAGCAGCTGCTCGTAGTAACAAAGGAACCGATCCATCGTGTCGTCAGAAAATAAATCTGCATCATACTCCAGTTTTAATTGAAGACCCTCCGCTCCTTCAAAAACAAACAGAGATAGATCAAATTTAGCCGTATCGTTATCCTCAATGGCTAAAACGGATGTCGCCTCACCCATTGGAGAAGCTTCAAGGGGCAGGTTTTGTAGAACGAACATGACCTGAAACAGCGGCTGCTTGCCAGCCTCACGTAAAATATTCAGCTCATCTACGACCATCTCAAACGGCACATCCTGATGCGCATAGGCGCCCATTGTTGTTTCCTTCACTCGCTCTAATAGCTCTGTGAAAGCCGGATTCCCGCTATGATCGATCCGAAGTGCCAGCGTATTCACGAAAAATCCGATAAGCTGCTCCATCTCCGTCCGATTTCTCCCGGCAATGACGGATCCAATAACAAACTCATCCTGTGAAGATAATCGATGCAGCAAGGTAGAGAAAGCCGAAAGTAATGTCATATAGAGGGTGCTGTCTGTATTTTTAGAAAGAACAGCCAGCTGCTCTGATAGCGGCTTCGACAGTCGGTATTTTTTCGTCTTTCCCCTGTAGGATTGGACGGCTGGACGCGTGTAGTCATACGGCAGCATCAACTCTTCCACAGGTACCGCAAATTGCTCCTTCCAATAGGAAAGCTGTTGATACAGTGTTTCTCCCGTCAAATACTCCTTCTGCCATAGTGCGTAATCTGCATATTGAATCGGCAGCGGTGAGAGATCAGGCTCCCTCCCTTCGATCATCGCTGTATACCATTCGGACAGCTCCCTTGCGGCAATGCCAATCGACCAGCCATCTGACACGATGTGGTGAATGGACATCAGCAGCAAATGATCTGTTTCTGACAGTCGAATCAGCTTCGTGCGAAAGAGTGCATCATGCTCTAAGCGGAAAGGCGTGTCCGCTTCTGTTTTCGCCCACTCAGCCGCTTTTTGTTCTTTTTCTTCCTGTGATGCCAAATCTGATACATCGACCACCTCAAGCGCTGGAAGAGTCATATGCTCATGTATGATTTGTACCGGTTCATCGCCGTTCATCGCAAAGGATGTTCTGAGTGATTCATGCCTTTGCACCATTTGCTGCAGGCTGCGCTGAAGCACCTTTACATCTAAAGGTCCATTCATCCGAAAGGAAATCGTATTATTGTATAATGGCAGATCAGGCTGTAATTGATAGAGAAACCACTGTCTTTGCTGGGCATAGGACATCGGAAGCTCCTGTCCCTTTTCTATTTTCCGTATCAGAATCGCTTCATCGGCTTTGGCATGTGAATCAATCCACTCCGCTAACTCTCCAAGTCTCGTATGCTCAAAAAGAACAGCGAGCGGCACGTCAAATCCCGTTTTCTGTCTAACAGCAGACAGCATTTGCGTTGCCTTGAGCGAATGACCTCCGAGTAAAAAGAAGTGATCACCACAGCTGATGTTTGAGACATCAAGCAGTTCGGACCAAATGTGTGCCAAAAGTTTTTCCGTCTCGGTTTGAGGTGCTCTGTCCTCTGAAGCATGTCCACTTTCCTCTATTAATTCATTGAAATGCACTTCGTCCGGCATCCCATCCTCTGTTTCTTTCCAGTATTCTTCAGGATATAGATGGACGGAATATTCACCAGAGAGACGAGACTGTATACACGTATAAATGGACTGATACAGCCTTTCTTCAACAGCCTTTGATGTTTGATCGGTTTTGAAAAAGACATATATGACCTGCTCTGTTTGGGTCTCCCCCTGTATCATCTCTTGAATTTCCTGCTTCGACCGATCCAGCCCGATATAAATGAGTGGAGCTTCTGTCATCATGCATGCAAGCATTGTTTGAATGCCCGCCCGTTTTGGAATCGAGAGATAGCCCCTTTCTTTTAGCATGCCTTTGATCATCGAGCCTTCACTCATTCCGGTCTCATCCCACATGCTAAAGCTAAAGCAATACGGTTTTACTGTAGATGTCAGCCTCTGATAATGAGCAAATTGTTCAACGAACTCATTGGCCGCACAATAAGCGCCAACGGTCATCCCGCCCTTTAACGTTCGAGCTGACGAGCTAGAAAGGAATAAGACATTCTCCCGTTTAGAGGCTGCTTCATGAAGCGCAATCGTGCCATATACCTTCGCTTCGTACATCGCATGTAATGACACAGACGTCATATCACGAAGCAGCTCTTCTTGAATGATGCCAGCGAAATGAATAACGCCATGCAGCCTTTTACCTAATGCCGTCTCCTCTCTTGAGATCAGGGCTTCAATGGCTTGTGCGTCAGTGATGTCCACCTTTTCATATAGAACTGTACCTCCGTGCTTTTCCGCTTGATTCTCAAGTGAAATCAATACGTCTTGCTGCTCCGCAGATAAAGCCTCTCGCGCTTTTCTTCCAACTAGCACTAGATGCGCTTGATAGGATGTCAGCAGGTGCTCACTCAGCAACCGTCCAATGCCGCCAAGGCCGCCTGTCATCACGTAAAGCCCGGATGATTCAAATGGCGGTTTCTTCATCCTTTGTTCTTTTTCCAGATGAAGCGGTGTTAAAAGAGGAGTATAACGAACACCTTCACGATAAGCGGCGATATGATGGCTTGTGTCATGTGTGAGCTCTGTCATGATCGATGATGCATGAGAACGGCCAGCATCCGGTTCTGTCAGAGAAAAATCAAGACACCGCACCTTGATAAACGGCCATTCATGCTGAACAGCTGTCATCAGTCCTGCTGTCGTTGCTTTCTCCACATCATGTGTTTGATCTTCCGGCAAATTCATCGCATGGGCAGAGACAAAGGTGATCTCTACCGGCTCCTCATAGGCAGCGACCGCTTTAGTTACATATAATGCACTCATACTGCCTGTTTTCTGGGCTTCTTTCGCCAACGCTGCATGAAGTGTGTCTTCTTGAGTTGTGTAGTTCCAAAGGTGAATGATTTGTTTCACCGAAACGCCATACGAACGGAGCGTCTCAAAGAGTTGTTCGTAGTCAGACGGCCGATTCGGGTGGATGATGAAGTGTGTTTGTGTGAGTTGTGTGAATGCTTGCCCCGGTTCAACCGTAATATAAGTTTGTTCATTGCTTGAAAGGGATCTCAATTGATCTGCCAGCCCTAATGTGTCTGCAAAGATCACCGTGTCCCCTTCTGTTTGTTTTTCCGCTTCATGAAGCGGAGCAGGTGTCCACTTCTTTTGTAAACTCCAATCAGGCAAGGTGTGCTCATTTTCAAGTCTGATGTCCAGCTCCTTGATGATTTCATCGAATTCGCCTTCCTGCCATCGCTTCTTGAGCTGTGCCCTTTCTATTTTTCCAGAGCTTGTTTTCGGAAAGGCGTGCTTCTGGACAGGGATCACACGCGATGCAGACAACCCCATTTTTGTTGCAATATTGGTTTTGATATTCTGACTTGCCCTCATGATATAAGAAGGTTCATACAGCTTCGGTGTAAAAAAGAGAATCAGCTCGTCGGATGCAGATGCTTCCATCCGGGCGGAACAAGCGGCTACAAAGCTCGTTTCGACGCCGGGTACTTCCTCTGTAATGACTTCTATTTCATAGTTGTGATAATTTTTCCCGTTGATGATGATCATGTCTTTTTCTCTTCCGGTTAATGTCAGCCTTCCTTTGTGCAGAAAACCTAAATCCCCCGTGTGAAACCAGCCGTCTGTTTGAAAGACTTCTTGATTCGCTTCGTCATTCTTGTAATAGCCCTTCATTGTCGTCGGCCCTTTAATTTGCACACTGCCAATATGATCTTCGGGAAGAAGTTCATGCTGATGATTAACGATACGAATCGTGATACCAGGAATTGGTCTTCCCAGCTCTGTAAAGCTGACAGTTCCTGTCTCACGTGCGTCCGCTGGTCTTAGCTGCTCTATGAGTGATGTTTCCTCAAAGGTTAGAACCCCGCTGCTTTCATCTCCCCGCTCTATCGCAAAAGAGAAGACAACGGCTGAAGAGATTTCAGACATGCCGAATGCCGGTCTCATGACGTCTCCCTTTAAGCCGTGCGGAGCCAGCAAGTGTAAAAATCGGTGAATCGTCTTCGGTACGACCGCTTCAGCCCCATTGATCATACAAGTCATAGCAGAAAGATCCCAAGATCCTGATGAAATGTCTTTCTCATAATCATTGATCATCGCAAATGCGAAGTTAGGCGCCCATGTCTTCGTTGCACGGTAGCGGTCCATCCAGTCAAGCCAGCGCAGCGGCTGAGCGATAAAATCATCTGTTCTTGCCCGAACCTGTTCACAGCCCGTGTACACATTGACAAGGTGAAACATCACAATACCGCCAATATGATCTAAAGGCATCCAGTCTAATGACACATCCTCTTGTGTAAACCCATTGGCTGCCACTGTTCCTTTGACATTCGCCAGCACGCTTCGATGAGAATGCTCTACGCATTTGGGCATCCCTGTACTTCCAGACGTTAAGATAAAAAAGACTGAATCATCCGGTGTCGCGGGATAAGCTTTTATATCTCTTGCTAAAGAAAGCATCGGCTCAACGGCTGCGACACGTAACTTGTCTGTATGCCACAATAAAGCTAAGCCTTGCACCTCTTCAATCAGCGAGTCATCTGTTAAAATGAGCGGATGCTCCAGCAGGTTCCACGCATGATGAAGCTTCTTCACAGAGGCATTCATTTCACGATAGGTCGGTGCAGCGGACACTAATGTTGGAACAAATCCGCCTAACACACACGCCCAAAAGGCTGTTACCATTGCATGATTGGATGAAAACTGAAAGAACACTGGATCACCTGGTTCAAGTCCGAGCGCCCTCAAACCTGTCAGAACCCGCTCGGCATCCTCCTTTAACTGCGCGTAGGATTGTGTGAGTTCATTTTCACTATTGACGATATAAGTCAGCCCATTTGTCGTTTTTGCCGCCTCCATTAAGGCGTCCTGCAAAGTTTGGGCTCCTGCCTTAACATCTAGATCCCCTCCATAGGAAAGGGCGGGCGGCATGTCCGCTAAAGCAGGGGAAGCCGTTTGCGTCTGTATCGATTCAGATGCGGCCTCCTGCTCCATGTGATTGTCGAGAAATAAATGAGAGAGGTGATATGGCCGCGGTCGAATGGTTTTTTCACGAGAAAAAACAGCGAAGCGTTCGATTTCGTTGGTTTGTAAAATGGTTCTCTGTACATCTTGTAAAATCGTATCCATTGATTCATGTACATTTGATTGGTTCATAATTGATGGTTTCATATGAGTTCCTTTCCTTTTTTATCAGGCAGGACTGCTAATGTGCACCCCTGCCTGATCTAAAGTTTACAAAACGGCTTCTCTATTTTTTTGATTGACGATCTTTTGGATCAGCTGGGCATTTTGGGCTGCACATTCTTTGTTTTTGAACATGTCAGCATGCTGACCATAGCCTTGATAATAGCGATAAGCACCGGTCGTCGCTTCTTCCCAATGATCCATCCAGTCTGGAATATCAATTTGCTCTTCTGATTGGATGAAATCAATATCTGCTTGTATCTTTCCTTGATTCACCCCCTTAACAAATGTTTCATAATAGGCCCGCGTTTTTTGAGCAAGCGCTTCTTGAACGAGCTCTTCTTTGGCAAGTTCACTTTGCTTTGATTGATGGACAATCGCTGCGATATCGTCATCAATGGATCGTCCTTCTAAATCACTTTCACCAATTTTCTTATAGGAATCGATCATGATGACCTTTTCCACCGTCCGTCCTGCTTGTTCAAGCGATTGAACGAGCTCAAAGGCCAGATAGCACCCGCCAGAGTAACCCATCAAAGTCAGCGGTCCTTCAGGCTGAAGGTGCTGAATATGCTGAACGTATTGCGTCATGCGTTGATCAGCTTCAATAAAGTCAAAGGCGATCAAACGAACGCTATCAAGCGTTTTGGCAGCTTCCTGATAGATAAAGCCGTAGCCCGGTAATGGCGGAAGAGCAAAGACTGTTGGCGTTTGAGATTCATTGAATACAAGATAGCCGGCAGCTTGGTGATCCTGCTGTTGAATATAACGGCTGATGGCTTCGATTGTCGGCGTCTCAAACAGCAAGTGAATAGGCACCTGAACATCGAATTCCTTCGACACCTTTGATAAAAGTGACATCGCTTTTAAAGAATGTCCGCCAAGCTCAAAGAAATGGTCATCTGTACTGATATCATTTCGTTCAAGTACTTCACGCCACATGACAAGCAGCTTTTGTTCTATCTCATTTGCCGGAGGCTTCACATGGCGGTTTCCTTGAGGCGCCTCTGGCTTTGGCAGCTGACGTTTATCAACCTTTCCGTTTGGTGTCAGCGGCATTTTCTCAAGTCTGATCAGCTCATGAGGCTGCATGTAAGCCGGAAGTTTCTCCTTCAGCCCTGACTTGATCACATCAACTTTGTCCTTCCACTCCTCCTCACACGTCATATAGGCGAGCAGCCTTGTATGCTGCGAGCCATGCTGATCAGTTATGAGGGCAGCTTGCTTTACGCCTGGATGCATGAGAAGGTGGGCTTCAATTTCTGTCAGCTCAATTCGGTGGCCGCGAATTTTCACCTGATCGTCCACTCTGCCTGCATACTCAATCAGACCGTCTGCTCGAAAATAAGCCAAATCACCCGTACGATACAGCCTTTCTCCCGCAGCAAATGGATGTGTGATAAAGGCTTCTTTTGTCAGATCAGGACGATTCAAATACCCCTTCGCAAGCCCTTTGCCGCTGAGACAAAGTTCTCCGACCATTCCAATCGGCTGAAGCTGTCCGTGCTGGCTCAATATATAAGCACCCGTTTGGTTAATCGGCTTTCCGATGGGAATAGAATGCGCTTCGATCGGAGGAGCTTCATCTACAGGATAATAGGTGGCGAAAACCGTTGATTCAGTTGGGCCGTAGACATTGATTAGTCTGCCTTTCCCCATAACATCAAAGGCTTTTCTCACATGCTGTACAGATGCACGCTCACCTCCGAACAGCACCTTGCGCACACTGCGCATCCAATCGGTTTCTTCATCAATAAGAAGATTAAATAAAGCAGTTGGAACAAACATGACAGAAATGCTTTCTCTTTTAATCAGCTCCGTCAGCTCATGCATATCTAAAATGGTTTCTTTTTTCGGCAGGACAAGCTTTGCTCCGTTTAAAAGTGCACCGTATACATCAAAGGTAAAGCCATCAAATACGCTGTTGGATAGCGACAGTAGTGTATCTGTTTCTGAAATGGTTAAGTAGTTCGTATTTTTGACCACCCGGGCAATATTGGAATGGGTTGTCATGATGCCTTTTGGCTGACCCGTTGTGCCTGATGTATACATGATATATGCCGTATCGTGTAAACCTGCTTCTAGCGGCAGATTCTCTGAGCTCATTAGTGAAATCTCCTGATCATCTGCAAACAGATACGTGCCAGCAAACCCGAGCCCCTTCGCCTGACCAATAAAGGATGAGTGAGTCAGAAGATGCGTCGCTCCGCTGTCTTTAAGCATGTATTGAATGCGGCTTTCTGGATAGTCAGGATCAATTGGCACATAGGCTGCGCCTGCTTTTAAGACAGCAAGCAGACTGACAATGAGTTCAGGCGTTCGATCGGCTAAAATGGCGATGACCGTTTGATGTTCGGCTCCATTTTTTTGCAAATGTCGTGCCAATCGATTGGCTTGTTCATTCAGCTCAGCATATGTCATCGTTTGCTCTTCTGCTGATAGCGCCACTGCATTTGGCTGTTTGCGGACATTATGCTCAAACCATTTCGATAAATACAGCTGGTCATGCTCAAGCTCAGGTGCATTCCATTCCTCAAGAATCAGCTGTTTTTCCTGATTCGTGACGAGTGGGAGTGTATGAACCGATTGATCGGGATGCTTGACCGCCTCATGTATCAATAGGCTGAGCTGTTCCTTTAACTTATGAACAAATTGAGGATCAAACGCTCTTTGGTTAAAGGCCAGCTTCAATAGTAATTCTTCTCCAGGCGATGCGAGCAGATTCAAATCATAGTTTGATTTTTCATAGACATTCATGTCCTCCACCGTGAACCCTAATCGTGCCTCTTGCTCGTCCTTCTTTGCGGCTGGGACATTTTCAAACACAACAATATGATCAATGAGCTGCTGCTGGCCTGACTTTGCCTGAATATCATAAATCGGAATATATTGGTGCGGCTCGGCTGCAAGAGACTGCTGCTGTGTTTCTGAAAGGAGTGCACGAAATGTCATGTGATCTGTCAGCTGAATTCTTCTTGGGATGACATTGATGAACAATCCAACCATCCTGTCAACGCCAGCCAAGTCTGCCGGACGTCCTGACACAACTGTTCCAAACAGCACATCATTTGACCGTTGATATCTGCTCAGCAGAACCGACCAGACGGATTGAAGCGCACTGCTTAACGTTGCATTTTGCTGCAGCGCTAACTCTGATAAAGCGGCCGTTTCTTCTTTGCTCATGGACCACTCAATTTCGCCTAATTCATGTTCATTCGTTTGTTTCCGCTGCTCTTTAAAGGTCGATTGTCCATCAAACCCTGCTAATGATTGCTGCCAATATTGAAGTGATGCTTGCTTATCTTGTTTTTCCAGCCACTTTATATATTCTTTATATGGTTTGACCGGCTCTAACTTGTAAGGGACGTCATGTAAAAGTGCATGATAAATCGCAAATAACTCCTGCACCACAAGTCCAAAGCACCAGCCATCCAGAAGGATATGATGATAGCTCCATATCCAGCGATAGCTGCCAGGGCCCGTTTGGAAAACAGACGCCCGCATGAGAGAATCCTTCGAAAGGTCAAATCCTCTCAGCTGATCCTGTTGTTTGAATTTCTCTATACGTTCAAGCTGTTCGTCTTCAGAAAGATCTTGCAAGTCCACAACATCAAGTGTAAAAGGACGTTCTTTTAGTACAACTTGGACAGGGCGCTTTACTTTTTCGTGGAGAAACACGGTACGAAAAATATCGTACCGCTCCACGATGATATTCATGCTTTTCTCAAGTAAGTCATAACGCAATGTGCCCTTAACGTTCATATCCATTTGCTCTACATAAAAGCCCTTTTCCTGATGATGGAGGGTATGAAACAGCATTCCTTCTTGCATCGGTGACAGATAATACATGTCTTGAACTTGATCCCTTTTAAATTGACTCATCTATTTCATCCTCCCTTCCTTTTTTATGATTCATCTCGTGTTGTTAAGTCAATTTCTCCTCAAGCATGTCAAAAATGTCGTCCATTTCATCCATTTCAAGGTCAGCCGCAGAGAAGTCACTTGGCGTAAATTCCCGTTCTTGCTGCGCTAAGCAATGGGTGATGATGGATTGAATTTTCCCCTTCAACAATGCCATGAACTGCTGTATCGTCTGTTCTTCATATTCACTTGCACAATAGGAACAAGACAAAATGAATCGATTGTGTTGAACAAGACCACTAAGGTTCAGCTTATAAACAGCTTCCGAATCAGGGCTTGCTTGTCGTCCCATATCATAAGTCGACGGCCCAAAGAGTTCTGTCGTCACTTCCTGATCAATCTGTCCAAGATAGTTCAAACTGATTTCAGGCTGTACGTGCTGCCCTGACGGTTCAGTGGCTGTCATGTATTTTAAGATCCCGTAGCCGATTCCTTTATTTGGCACACGCCGCAGCATTTCTTTCGTTCCTTTAATAGCATCAGCTATGGTCTGATCCGGCTTCGCTTCAAGTACAACTGGATACATACTCGTAAACCAGCCAATCGTGCGAGAGACATCCAGCCCTGATAAAATATCCTCTCTACCATGACCTTCAAGCTGCACATGTACATGGGACTCACCTGTCCACTCTTGAACAGCAAGACCGAGAGCACATAAAAGAATATCGTTCATTTCCGTAGTGTACGGCAGATGAATATCGGTCAAAAGATGTTCAGTTTCTGTTTCTGTCAGCTGCATTTGAACTGATTTGGTTTCGGCAACTTTTCTTTTTGTCACTTCATGATCAACAGGTAATGCGGTTAATGGTTTGCTTTCAATTTCTGCCCAATACTCCTGCTGATTTTTTAATGGCTGTGACTGTGCATAACGTTCAACGGCCTCTGCCCATTCTTTAAAGGAATGAGTTTTCAGCGGCAGGACAAGCTTTTGTCCCTGAGCTGCCTGCTGATATAGAGACATAAAGTCCTCTAGTAAAATTCGGCATGAGACACCGTCAATGACTAAATGATGTGTCACGATGAGTAAATGATCGCCATCTTCTGCATGGAAACAAATCACTTTCATTAACGGACCTGTTTCGAGGTTCAGCTGACGCTGATACTCATTGGCATATGTGGAAATCGCTTTTTTCACATCGTGCTCTTTTGAGACATCATGAGAAATAATCGCCAGCGGTTCCGTGAGCTCCCGCTGGTTGTATTGCAGGATGCCGCCATGTTCCTGCTTGTATACCATACGCAGTGCATCATGATGTGAAAGTAGTTTTTGCATGACTTGTTCTGTAATGGAAAGGTCAAATCCATTTGGCGCATGAAGCATCATCGAGAGATTCCAATGGTGCTGATCGCTGAATGCTCGTTCAAAGAACCAGCGCTGAATTGGTGTTAAAATGACTTCTCCTTCGACAGGTGATTGGTCAGCTGTGAGAAGATCGGCTTCTTCAATATATGGGCGCAGCTCCGCAATCGTTGGGTACTGGAATAGAAGTTTCATATCGAGCTTCCAGCCTGCTTGCGTGAGTCTGCTTGCCATTTGAATGCCTTTAATCGAATCTCCGCCAAGGAAGAAGAAGTGATCGTGAATGCCGACTTGGCTGACGCCAAGGACATCTTCCCAAATGCCGCAAAGCAGTGTTTCCACTTCATCTCTTGGGGCTTCGTATACCGTTTGGTTCGCTTCCATATCAGGAGCTGGCAATGCTTTCAGATCGACCTTTCCATTGGCCGTCATTGGAAATTGGTCTAGTTTTATGATCCATGATGGCACCATGTATTCTGGTAACGTGCGTTTTAGGCTTTCTTTTAAGTCCTCTGTATCGTTCTCCGTAATCACGTAAGCGGCAAGGGCGTCCTGATCACTCGCATCTTTGACCGTTGTCACGACGGCTTCTTTGACCGAATCCAGCGTCAGGAGCTGCGCTTCAATTTCTGACAGCTCAATACGGAAGCCGCGGATGTTGACCTGATGGTCTATTCTGCCGAGATAAATCAGCTCTCCATCCTCTGTCCATTTCACTAGATCGCCTGTGCGGTACATGCGCTCGCCTGGATAAAATGGATCTGGGACAAATCGTTTGTCGGTTTCATCTGGAAGATTCCAGTAGCCTCTTGCCAGTCCTTTTCCTGCAATCACGAGCTCACCTGGTACGCCTGGGGGCGACAGGTCGTATAAAGAACCCATGATGTAAAAACGTGTATTGGCAATCGCTGTTCCAATCGGAATCGTGCCTTGTTCTGGATCGATCATTCCGCTTGTCGCTACGACTGTATTTTCAGTTGGACCGTAGTTATTGACGAGTTTGTATGGAACAGGCTTCACTTGTTTCAGCTTGTCTCCGCCTGTTAGTAAATAGCGTAAAGAATGGTTGTCCATTGACATAAACTGCTCACATAACTGCGTTGGCAGGAAGGCAATGGTGATGTCTTCTTCATTGAAATACGCATTGAGCTTGATCATATCTAAGCGAATTGCCTCATCAATAATGTGCAGCTCTGCGCCGGCGATCCACGTCGGGAACATCTCCCAAATGGAGGCGTCAAAGCCAAAGCCGGCATATTTCGCAGTTCGATCGTCTTTCGTCACTTGGAAGGCTTCATTGTGCCAGAATGCAAGATTCACAAGGGACTGGTGCTCGACCATGACACCCTTCGGCTGTCCCGTCGTCCCAGATGTGTAAATCATATAGGCGAGATCTGTTGGTTTGATATGAACCTGAATCTCGTGAGCATCTCCCTCTACCGCATCTTCTATGAACAGGACATGACCTGTGAATGAAGATGGCGCAGTGAGTCCTTTTTGCATTAGAAGTACTTCTGCCCCGCAGTCTTCCAGCATGTACGCAATACGCTGCGCCGGATAATCTGCATCAATTGGGACGAATGCCGCACCTGCCTTGAGAACGCCAAGAACAGCTGCCGTCATATCAAGGGACGGACGGGTGAGAATACCGACGCGGTCGCCTGGTTTTGTGCCGTTTGCGATGAGTCTTGAAGCGACTACATTCGCCCGGCTGTTCAGTTCTTTATACGTCCAGCTTGTACCGCAGAAGGTCGCTGCTTTTTGGTGCGGTGCTTCATGTGCCTTAGATTCAATCAGGGCATGAACGGTTTCATCTGACGGGACGTCAAGGTCTGGTCCTGACCATTCATTGATCAGCTCTCGTTTTTCCTCTTCAGTTATGAGAGATAGCGCTGAAATCGGCTGATTCAGCTTCGCCAGCATATCGTCTATGATTTTTTCAATATATCGGCTCCAGCGCTGAATGGTGCTCTTTTTAAACAGGGCCGCTGCATACTCAAAGCGCAAGCCCACTTGGTCATTTTCTTCAAATACACCGAGCGTTATATCAAATTTTGCATGAACGGTATCTTGCTGCTTTTGCGACAGCTTGAGTCCATTCAAATCCGGTAACGTCAGGTCACGTTCATCTGTTGTCAGCATGACACTAAACAATGGATTGCGGCTTGTGTCTTTCGGAAGATCTAGCTGAGCCACCAATTCCTCAAACGGGAATTCTTGATGTTCATAGGCTGATAGGCTGCGATCTTTCATTTTTTCAAGCAGCTGTGCTGTCGTTTCTTCTGGCTGCACTTCGTTTCGAAGAGCCAGTGTATTGACAAACATGCCTGGAACCCGCTCGATTGAAGCATGCGTACGTCCTGCGGTCACAGCGCCTATGACGATATCTGTCTGCCCAGTTAACTTGGAAAGGAAAATGGCAAATGCCGTTTGCATCACCATGTTCAAGCTCACACCTTTTTCCGCCATGAGCGTTTTGATGGACTGCACCTTTTCAGCAGACAACCATCTATCGACTCGGCCCCCTTCAAATGACTGAACATGAGGGCGCGGAAAATCAAGAGGCAGCGCTAAGTCTTCCGGCGGCTGTGCATATTGCTCCAGCCAATACTGCCGCTGTTTCTCAAGCAGCGCCTGCTGCTTTTCTTCCTGCTGCCATACCGCAAAATCCTTGTAATGCAGCTGAATTGGCGGTAACGTCTTTTTCTCATACTGCTCTGCGAGTTCTTGAATGAGCAGGCTGCGTGTGACACCATCTGCAATGATATGGTGCATATCCATCATGAATACATATTTCTCATCAGAAAGCTTCGCCACTTTTGCCCTCATTAATGGAGCTTGATGTAATGAGAATGGTGTAATGAATGACTCGATGACAGACTGCTCCTGATCGCCCTCTATTTCATCAACCTCTAATGTAAACGGCACTTGGCGATAGACTTTTTGAACGGGTACGCCGTCAATTTCTACAAAGGCTGTCCGAAGTGATTCATGTCTGTCGATCAAGGCTTGAAGTGCTGCTTCCAGCTGCTTCACATCAAGGCTGCCTTCCATCATTAAAACGGCTGGCATATGATAAGTGACTGCTTCTGGATGCAGCTGCTGCAGTACATACATACGCTTTTGAGCAGAAGAGACGGGATAGAAATCTTGCTTTTCCGCTGGCTGAATGGATGTCACCACCGAAGAATCTGTTTCTTCCAAGTAGGCTGCCATTGCCCGTATGGTTGGTTTTTCAAAAAGGACTTTGAGCGGCACATGCTTGTTCAGCTTTGCCTGCACCTTCGAAATGAGCACCATGCCCTTGAGGGAATGACCTCCCAATTCAAAGAAGTGGTCAAGAACACCTATTTGTTGAACCCCAAGAACTTCTGACCAAATGTCACACAGCGCCTGCTCAAGTTCCGTTTCTGGTGCCACATATGCCGCATGGTTCATATGCACCTCATGCGGAAGCGGCAGAGACTTCGCATCCACCTTTCCGTTTTGGGTGAGTGGAATGTGATCGACTTTCACAAAGTACGTTGGAATCATATAATCCGGCAGTGTCTCCGCAAGATTTTCTCTAAACGTCAGTGTTCCAATGTGTTCAGGCGCTGTGTAATAGAGTGCAAGCTCCGGCAAACGGGACAGGTGCAGGACTTTTACATAGACTTCTTGAATAGATGTCAGAGCACGTGCGGCATGCTCAATTTCCTGTTTCTCAATGCGATAGCCGCGGATTTTTACTTGATCGTCGACTCGTCCAAGAAACTCAATATCTCCATTTGCATGCTGTCTGACCAAATCCCCTGTGCGATACATTCTCTCTTGAGGATCATATGGATTTTCAAGAAAACGTTCTGCTGTTAATTCAGGCTGATTCAAATATCCTCTCGACACGCCTTCTCCAGATATATAAAGCTCTCCCGGCGCGCCATAAGGGACAAGCCGCTGCTGCTGATTGCATACGAGCGCTCTGGTGTGAGCAATTGGCTGTCCGATCAAAGATCGTTCCTTCAAAGCGTCCAGCTCTTGCGGTGTGATCAGCTTGGTCACTGTACCAATGGTTGTCTCAGTCGGACCATAATGGTTCATGACTGCCACGCATGGATGCTGCATCATAAATGTTTCAACATCCTCAGGGATCACCGGTTCTCCTCCAAGTACCACCAGACGTAAAGCATTAAATGAATGTTCCTTAGAATCTGCCATCATATGAAATAAGGATGGTGTCATTTTGATATAAGTCAGCTCTTGTTCATCAATCAACCGCATCAGACGTACAGGGTCTGTATACACGTCTTCATGAGGAACATAGAGTGTCCCCCCTGCTTTTAAAACAGGGAAAATGCTTGTGTAACCAAGATCATATGCATAAGAAGAAAGCAGTGCCGTCCGATCACATTCCTGCAATGTCATTTCATTTATCAGCCAGCTGACATAGTGTGATAGATTACGATGCGTAAGCTGTACACCCTTCGGCTTCCCCGTTGTTCCAGATGTGTAAATGACATAAGCGAGCTGATCAACCGATACTTCCGGCAGTTCTAGTGAGTGGCTTTGATGCACTGCTTGTTCAACCTGCACCACTTGAATCGACTTGTGATTCTGATAGGAATCTGCAAGAGACTCATTTGTGACGATGACTTGTGCATCTGAATCCTCTAATGTGTAGCGGATTCGTTCAGCCGGAAAGGCCGGATCAATCGGGACAAACGCTCCTCCTGCTTTCATCACACCAAGCATGGAGACGATGACATAGATAGAGCGGTCAAGGATCAGTGCCACAGTTTGTTCCTTCTCGACGCCTCGTTTCTTAAGCTCACAGCTAAGTGCATATGACATATCCTCAAGCTCGCGGTAGGTGAGTTTTCTTTGATCATCCATGACAGCGATAGCATCCGGTGTTTCCTTCGCCTGACGTGAAAATTGGACATGGAATGGCTCATGACGATTCGTCTGCCCTTCGGTTTTTTTCTCCAGACGCTCTATTTGTTCATGCTGATCCAGTATATGGAGCAAGCCAATCTGTTCCTCTGGATGACGAACCGCCTCCCGAATAATCGCCAGAAGATGAGTTCCGAACCGGCGGACGGTCTCTTCTTTAAATAACGCCGCTGCATAGTCAAAGCTCAGCTTTAATGCTCCCTCGCGTTCAAATGCTTCTAAAGATAGATCAAATTTGACCGAGTGATGCTGAATGGCATAAGGCGAAATGTGCAGATCGCCGAGCTTTAGCGCTGGTACCTCCATGTTCTGCATGTTAAAAGACACACTAAAAAGCGGGCTCCGAGTTGTATCACGGTCTAATGGAAGATGTGCAATTAACTCTTCGAGCGGATAGCTTTGATGTGCAAAAGCATCAACACTTGTTTCTTTTATTTCTTCAAGCAGCTGTAAAAATGTTTTGGTTTGTTCTGGTTTTCCGCGCATCGCAATGGTGTTGATAAACATCCCCGGCATGTCCTGGATATCAGGGTGTGTCCGTCCAGCAACAGGCGAACCCACAATGATATCTTCCTGCCCGCTATAGGAGGCAAGCAGCACCTGAAAGGCGGATAACAAGAACATATACATGGTCGTATCGGTTTTCTGAAGCAGTTCCTGAATTCGCTGAGTCGTTGCTTGATCACAGCCAAACATGAATCGTTCTCCAGTAAAATCACGTTCTGCTGGACGAGGATAATCAGTTGGCAGCTCTAAAATCGGTAAATCTCCTTCAAATTGCTTCAGCCAATACGCTTCATGCTCCTTCTGTTTCTTCGTTTCTTCTTCACTTAACTGCCAGACAGCGAAATCTTTATAATGAATGGCTCTTTCTGCAAGAGCTTCTCCATCATAGGCTTTCGCCAAATCTTGAATGAATGTCTTCATGGAGCTGCCATCTGTAATGAGATGATGTGCTTCCAAGACGAGAAGGTGACGGTTCTCACTGACTTTCAGCAGCTGAGCTCGCAAAAGGGGTGCCGCTGTTAAATCAAATGGCGATTGACGTTCAGCAAGAAATGCCTCCGCCTCTTCTTCCTTGATGTCATGAACAGGAAGGTCAAATTCAGTCCATTCATGCACCCTTTGGACAATGTCTTCTCCGTTCATATGAAAGCTCGTTCTTAAGATTTCATGTGTTTGGATTAACTGATTAAATGCTGATTTGAGCCGCTGATATTCAAGTGTTCCTTCAAGCGTTAAGACGATCGGAATATGATAATTCGTGCTGTCAGGTTCAAGTGTCTGCAAAATATATAAACGGCGCTGAGCTGGTGATACCGGATATTCGTCCGCCTGCTCTGCTGGCAAAATAGGATGTCCGGTTTCTTCTTGACCATCCTGATCGATGTAAGCCGCTAATGAGCGAATCGTCGGCTTCTCGAAAATCACTTGAATCGGCACTTCCTTTTGAAGCACTTCTTGAACCTTCGCAGACATCATCATCGCCTTGAGCGAGTGCCCGCCAGCCATAAAGAAATGCTCGTCTATCCCAATCGTTTTCCCAAGAAGCTCCTCCCAAATGTCAGCGAGTGCCTTTTCTGTCTCAGTCTCAGGCAGAATGATTTTGATTTCCTCGCGATGCACTTCGTCAGGCTTAGGTAAAGCTTTTCGATCTACCTTCCCGTTCGATGTCAGTGCAAAGGTATCCAGCTTCATCACATGGTGCGGCACCATATAAGCTGGCAGTTTTTGATTGAATACATCTCGTACCTCTTCTTCTGTCAGTGTCCCTGTGAAGTAAGCGATGATTTCCTTTTCATCTGAAGAAAGCTGCTGAACAAGTACAACTGCTTCATCTATGCCCACTTCTTGGTGAAGCACTGATTCAATTTCACCAAGCTCAATACGGAAACCACGAATTTTCACCTGATCATCGGCACGGCCGAGGAATTCAATCTGACCATCTGCACCATATCTAGCCAAGTCCCCTGTTCGATACATCCGTCCTGACGGCTTAAAAGGATCTGCCATGAATACTTGATCAGTCAAATCTGGACGTTTGATGTAGCCTCTTGAAACACCATCTCCGCCAACATACAGCTCTCCCGGTGCTCCAATTGGCTGCAGTCTTTGATAGTCATCTAAAATATAAGCTGACGTATGATTGATCGGCTGACCAATTGGGATCGGGCCCATTTCATCTCCTCTTACTTCGTAAATGGTCGAGATGGTTGTATTTTCAGTTGGGCCATAGACATTCAGCAAGGTAAGTGCTGGATGATGCTTTTTCACAAGCTCCGCACTTTTCACATTGATCACATCACCGCCCGTGAATAATGTTTTTAACCCTTTGAACATTTGCGGCCGCTGCTGAGCGAGCTGATTAAATAAACCAGTCGTTAAAAAGAGCGCTGTGATCTGATGTGTTTGGATAAATTGTTCAAATCGGTGAATATCCAACAAAGTATCACGGTCAACAGGATAAAGCGTCGCCCCATTCAGAAGCGTAGTGAAGATTTCAAGGGTAATCGCATCAAAGCTGACAGCTCCTGTATGCGCCATACGATCCGACGTGTTCAATCCTATTTTCTCCTGAGAGCATGCTAACCTCACAATATGCTGATGCTCAATTTGAACTCCTTTTGGCCGTCCAGTTGATCCCGAAGTGAACATGATATATGCCAATTGAGATGGAGACGTCTCGACTGATAACTCCGCTTGTGAGTGATGAGACATGCCGGTCACATGAACAGCTTTGATGCTTTCATCAACTGGCGGCTGGCTGTCAGCATAGAGCAAAACGGATACGCCGCTGTCTTCAAGCATCCAACGGATTCTCTCCTCAGGCTGAGCTGGATCAATCGGTACATAAGCAGCCCCTGCATGTAAAATGGCTAAAATAGAGATCACCGCATCTGCTGATCGGTTCATATATACCGCGACAGCATCCCCCCGCTGAACGCCGTTTTCTACAAGACTGCTCGCTAAACGACGGATTTCCTGTCCAAGCTCTTCGTATGTGAATGTTCGCTCGCCTTCGACTAATGCCGGATGGTCAGGCTGCGCCTTGATACGTTCATTGAGCAGCTCAGGAATGGAAAGGTGCTTCGGATAATCTCGCTCCGTCTGGTTCCACGCTTCAATCTGCTGCTTTTCTTCTTCTGTAATACATGTCACTTCATGAAGACGTACGTCAGGATTGTGAATGATTTGCTTCATGAGGTTGGTCAGATGTTTTGATATGTTTTCAATGACCTTTTCTTCAAAAGCCATCGCATTGTATTTGAATTTCAATGTCCACGTTTCACCAGGATAGACAAGGACATTGAGATCGAAATTCGTTTGTTCAAATCCGTCCTTTACATCAATGGCAAAACCGAGACGTGCAGACATGGTGTCACCAGACAGCTCCTGATCTAAAGGATAGTTTTCAAACCCAACCAAATGATCAAAGAGTTTTCCTCCAGCAGCTGTTTTCTGCTGAATGTCATAAAGCGGCATAAAATCATAGTTTTCCGCTTCCAGTGCATGCTGCTGAACCGTTTGAAACAGCTGTTTAAAGGTCTGCTCCTGATCTAATGTCACCCGAACAGGTATCGTATTGATAAACAGCCCTGCCATCCGCTCAATCCCAGACACACTTGGAGGTCTGCCTGATACGACTGTTCCGAATGTGACATCATCTGCTGCATGATAGGTGCCTAAAAGAACGGACCAGACAGCCTGAAAAAGGTTCGGTGCTGTCACTTGGCATTGTCTTGCCGCATCTTGAATGGCTTGTACGGTTTGAGCGTCCCATGTAAACGTCCATTCCTGATGGTCATATTGTCCGTTCGCTTCTTTTTGCTGCAGCAGCCCTTGGTGCTGAACAGCACCATCCAGCCGCTCCGTCCAATAGTCTTCCGCTTCTTGTTTGTTTTGCTTTCCAAGCCACTGGATATAGTCCGCATAAGGCTTACCTTGTGAGCGATCCGGCGTTCGGCCGTTCCGATAAGATTCATAGTAATGAAACAGTTTTTTCATTAAAACACCCATGGACCAACCATCCATAATAATGTGATGGTTGCTCCAAATCAGGTGCCAGTTTGTTTCATTTAATTGAAAAACAGCGACTTTCAACAACAGATCATTCGTTAAGTGAAATCCTTGCTTTCTCACTTGCTTTTTATATTGATCCAATACCTTTTTCTGCTCTTCATGATTCAGATGAGATAGATCTTCTCTATACACATCTATATGACGTTCAGCCAGTACAACCTGACGAGGCTTTTGTAATTGCTGATAGACAAAGGCTGTACGCAGAATGTCATATGTCCGTACGAGTTCATTGAGACTCTTTTCAAAAAGATCGAGATCAAAATCTCCGCTTATTCCAAGCTCAAGCTGTGTGAAATAAGAGGAGGAATTAGGGTCTAGCATGGCATGATACAGCATGCCCTCTTGCATTGGTGTTAAAGGATATACCTTTTGAATTTTCTGCTTGCTCATAAGTCCACCTCTTCATTTTTGCTTAAAATAGATCCATTAGCTTTTCAAGTTCGTCCATGGTGAGATCCTCATCCCCCACATCACTAGGTGTGATCTGACTCTCATCCTGTGATAGACAATGTGAGATCAATGCCTTCACATTCTTTTCCAAGAGTTCCTTGAACTGTTCGATCGTACGTTCTTCGAATTCAAGGTGATGATAGGATATCGTCACATGGAGCATGGCTTGTTCTACGAAACCAACAATATCCAGCGCATGAGGTTTCTCAGATTCAGGGCTCAGCGATTGTCCTGCATGCCATGGAGAACGCCTCAATTCACCGCCGCCGATCTGTTCATCAAATTGACCAAGATAGTTAAAGCTGATATCTGGTGTGACTTGAAAATCGATATCGTCCTTCATCTTGTCAGGCGTTAAGTATTTTAAAACGCCATAGCCGATGCCCTTGTTCGGAATGTGTCTGAGTTCCTCTTTTAAATACTTGATCTGATAAGAAAGATCGTCTGCATGCGACATATCCAATAACACAGGATACATACTAGTAAACCAGCCGATGGTCCGTGATACATTGACCGCAGGAAGGATGTCCTCTCTCCCGTGTCCTTCAAGATGAATAAAGTGTCTGTCTTCACCTGTCCACTCTTTCATGGATAACCCTAATGCCGTCAGCAAAATATCATTGATTTCTGTTTGATAGGCTTCATGTACATCCGTCAGCAGACTGCGTGTTTCCTCTTCAGACAATGCAAAACGAATGGTCTGTGTATGAAGCATTCGTTGATCCTCCGTGACATGGTCCTTTTGAAGCGGAGGAACGGAATACGCAAGCACCTTTTTCCAATAATCTCTTTCCGATAGCAGCTCATCTGACACAGCGTATTCAGTCAGCTTCTGGGCATATTCTTGGAAGGAGTGTGTTTTTTCAGGAAGGGTAAGAGTTTCCCCGCGTTTCGACTGTTCATAAAGAGCCATGAAATCTTCAAGGAAAATGCGCCATGACACACCATCAATGACAAGATGATGTACAGCCAGCAATAAATGATCCCCTTGATCGGTTCGGAAAATGGCAGGTCTCACTAAAGGCCCGTCTGCTAGCGATATACTCGCCTGCACTTCATTTGCCAGCTTTTCTACCTGCTGTATCTGCTGTGACAGCTCTCCTTTTACTTCCACCACATCAATTGCCACATTATTTTCCTCGATTCCTCGATGACGTTGGATGACGCTCCCTTCTTCGAGCGGATACACCATTCGCAATGCATCATGATGAATCATGAGCTGTTCCAGTACTTGCTGAACGTTTTTCTCATTTAAACCATTTGGCGCATGAAGCATCATCGATTGGTTCCAGTGATGCTGATTCGTAAAGTTTCGTTCAAAGAACCAGCGCTGAATTGGTGTTAAAATGACTTCTCCTTCGACAGGTGATTGGTCTGCTGTGAGAAGATCGGCTTCTTCAATATATGGGCGAAGCTCCGCAATGGTCGGATACTGGAATAGAAGTTTCATATCGAGCTTCCAGCCTGCTTGCGTGAGTCGGCTTGCCATTTGGATGCCTTTAATGGAATCTCCGCCAAGGAAGAAGAAATGATCGTGAATGCCGACTTGGCTGACGCCAAGGACATCTTCCCAAATGCCGCAAAGCAGTGTTTCCACTTCGTCTCTTGGTGCTTCGTATACCGTTTGGTTCGCTTCGATATCAGGAGCTGGCAATGCTTTCAGATCGACCTTTCCATTGGCCGTCATTGGAAATTGGTCTAGTTTTATGATCCATGATGGCACCATGTATTCTGGTAACGTGCGTTTTAGGCTTTCTTTTAAGTTCTCTGTATCTGTATCGTTCTTCGTGATCACGTAAGCGGCAAGGGCGTCCTGATCACTTGCATCTTTGACCGTGGTCACGACAGCTTCTTTGACCGAATCCAGTGTCAGGAGCTGCGCTTCAATTTCTGACAGCTCAATACGGAAGCCGCGGATGTTGACCTGATGGTCTATTCTGCCGAGATAAATTAGCTCACCAGCGTCTGTCCATTTCACTAGATCGCCTGTGCGGTACATGCGCTCACCTGGATAAAATGGATCTGGGACAAATCGTTTGTCGGTTTCTTCTGGAAGATTCCAGTAGCCTCTTGCCAGTCCTTTTCCTGCAATCACGAGCTCACCAGGTACGCCTGGCGGCGACAGGTCGTATAAAGAACCCATGATGTAAAAACGTGTATTGGCAATGGCTGTTCCTATCGGAATCGTGACTTGTTCTGGATCTATGACTCCACTTGTCGCTACGACAGTATTTTCAGTTGGACCGTAGTTATTGACGAGTTTGTATGGAACAGGCTTCACTTGTTTCAGCTTGTCTCCGCCTGTTAGTAAATAGCGTAAAGAATGGTTGTCCATTGACATAAACTGCTCGCATAACTGAGTCGGCAGGAAGGCAATGGTGATGTTTTCTTTATTGAAATACGCATTGAGTTTGATCATATCGAGACGAATCGCTTCGTCAATAATGTGCAGCTCTGCGCCGGCGATCCACGTTGGGAACATCTCCCAAATGGAGGCGTCAAAGCCAAAGCCGGCATATTTCGCAGTTCGATCGTCTTTCGTCACTTGGAACGCATCATTGTGCCAGAATGCAAGATTCACAAGGGACTGGTGCTCGACCATGACACCCTTCGGCTGTCCTGTCGTCCCGGACGTGTAAATCATATAAGCGAGATCCGTTGGTTTGATATGAACCTGAATCTCGTGAGCATCTCCCTCTACCGCATCTTCTATGAACAGGACATGACCTGTGAATGAAGATGGCGCAGTGAGTCCTTTTTGCATTAGAAGTACTTCTGCCCCGCAGTCTTCCAGCATGTACGCAATACGCTGCGCCGGATAATCTGCATCAATTGGGACGAATGCCGCACCTGCCTTGAGAACGCCAAGAACAGCTGCCGTCATATCAAGGGACGGACGGGTGAGAATACCGACGCGGTCTCCTGGTTTTGTGCCGTTTGCGATGAGTCTCGAAGCGACTACATTCGCCCGGCTGTTCAACTCTTTATACGTCCAGCTCGTTCCGCAGAAGGTTGCTGCTTTTTGGTGCGGTGCGTCTTGTGCCTTAGCCTCAATCAAGGCATGAACGGTTTGATCTGACGGGACGTCTAGAACAGGACCTGACCATTCGTTCAGCTGTTTTTGCTGCTGCTGCGGTGACAATAATTGCATTTGATCTAACGATTGATCTGGCGCTGACACCATTTGTTCCAGCAAATGAAGAAAATATTCTTTCCACTTTTCAATTGACGTCTTTTGAAAGATAGAACAATTAAAATCAAACACGAGTTCAATTTGATCTGCGGATTCGTTTCCAGTTAAGGTCAAATCAAATTTGGCAATATTCTCTTCGAATGGCTGTGGTACAATGTGAAGCCCATCCATTGATAAATCACGAATATCCGCATTTTCCATTGAGAATACCACGTCAAAAATTGGATGACGGCTTGTGTCGCGAACCGTTTGCACCTGATCTACCAATTCTTCAAATGGGTACAGCTGATGCTCATTTGCTTCTAACACAAGCTGATGAACATTTGACGCAAATTCAGCAGCTGTCTGATGTCCTGATGGTCTTGTTCTAAGTGCCAGCGTGTTCACAAACATGCCGATCACAGATTGAATATCAGGATGGGTTCTGCCAACAACCGGAGAACCAATGATGATATCCTCTTGTCTTGAAAGCTTGCTTAAAAGAATACTGTAGCCAGCAAGCAGGACTGTATAGGTCGTACTGTTGAGCGCTCTAACGAGTTCGTCCAATTTCGCTTTAAGCGAACCTTCGATTGTAAATGAGACACGATCTCCTGCGAATGTTTGCACTTTTGGCCTTGGCAGATCTTCTGGCAGTGCCAGCACAGGCAGCTCCCCTTGTAATTGATCCAGCCAGAAAGCCTCTTCAGCTGCTTTTTGCACAGCAGATGCCTCACTTTTTGACCAAACTGCATAATCCTTATATTGAACAGGTAATTCCTCTAGTTTGTCTCCTCGATACAGGGCTGATAGCTCCTCAATTAAAATGCCAACAGACGCACCATCTGAAATGATATGATGCATATCAATCAGTAAATAATGGACATTTACAGAAACGGAAACCAGCCCTATTCTGAGTAAAGGCGCTTTTTCTACATCAAATGGCCTGATAAAGTCATTCATTAATTCCTGTATGTCCCGGCCGTTCTGTTCAATTTTTTCAATGTCTACAGAGACATTTGTTTCAATCCGTTGAACAGGTTCATTCTCAACAAAATCAAAGCTCGTTCGGAAAGCTTCATGACGTTGGACTAGCTGATCAATTGCCTTTTCAAATCGTTTTTCATCAAAGGCGCCTTCTAGCTTTAAGGCAGCCGGCATATGATAGCTTTGCTCCACATCAGTCATTTTCTCCAAAACAAACAGTCTTTTCTGAGCAGATGTCACTGGATAATAGGACGCCTCTTTGGCAACTTCTACTCGATTGATCTCCGTTTGATCCGCTTGATCAACCGCAAGGGCGAACGCTTCTAAAGTTGGGGATTCAAATAAAGACTTCAAAGTGAGCTCCACCTGCATCTCTTCATATAGCCTGTTCAGCATTTTCATGCCGCGCAGCGAATGGCCCCCGCATTCAAAGAAATGATCGCGCCTGCCGATTCGCGGCACTTCAAGAACTTCCTCCCAAATGTTCGCCAGCAGACGCTCTGTTTCTGTTTGAGGAGAGGTGTATTCATTTGCCCCCTGCTCACTGAGATCAGGTGCCGGCAGCGCCCGCCTATCGACCTTGCCATTATTCGTCAAAGGAAGCTCGTCTAATTGCATGAAAAATGCCGGCATCATATATACAGGCAGTTCACGCCCTGCTTGCTCGCGCAAATCAGATAATGAAACAGATCCTTCTGCTGTGAAATACGCACATAAGGTGTCATTCGAAGCAGCAATGACGACAGCTTCCTTCACCTGAGGATGCTGCAGCAGCTGGTGTTCAATTTCCCCAAGCTCGATACGCTGTCCGCGAATCTTCACTTGATGATCGATGCGTCCAATGAATTCAATATCTCCATTCGGCAGCCAGCGTGCAAGATCGCCCGTTTTATACATGGCCTCTCCAGGACGGAAAGGATTGTTGACAAACTTTTCGCTTGTTAGTTCTGGCTGCTTATAATATCCTTTCACCAGTCCATCACCAGCGACACATAGCTCTCCCGCCACACCCGGCGGCTGAACATGTCCAAACTCATCTACAATATAAACAGCCGTTTGACTCACTGGCTTTCCGATTGGGATGGATAACGCCTGCTTCTCAATATGATTCACAGGATAATATGTGGTGAAAATTGTGCTCTCAGAAGGTCCGTACATATGAACAAGTCTGTCTTTCCCAACTGTCTCAAGTGCAGTCACTACATGAGGCACAGAAGCACGTTCTCCGCCAAACAGCACTTTTCTTACGTTTTTCAGGCTGTCTTTTTTCATATCGATGAGTAAGTGAAAAAGAGCTGTTGTGATCATTAAAATACTGACTTTTTCCTTCTCAATCGCTCCCGAGAGCTCATTCATGTTTAAAATATGATCCTTTGGCAGAACAATGAGTTTCGCTCCGTTTAATAATGCACCAAACACATCAAACATAAAGGCATCAAATACATAGTTTGAGAGGCTCATCACCGTGTCTTCATGATGAATGGTGAGATAATTCGATTGCTTCACCGTTCTCAAAATGTTCCGGTGTGTCACCATATTTCCTTTAGGCTTACCGGTTGTACCTGATGTATAGGTCAAATTCGCCAAGTCCTCAGGTAAAATATGAGCATCTATAGGGCTGTCTGACTGCTGAGCAATCGCTTGATCTTCTGTTTCTATGATGGTTCCCTCAAATGCAGTGAGCACCGAGCGATGGCGCAGCACTTGATGTGTCAGTAAGAATTGTGCACCGCTGTCTGTTAAAAAGTGCTTCACGCGCTCATCAGGGAAATCGGGGTCAATTGGTACATAGACACCGCCAGCCTTAAGCACAGCCAAAACAGAGAGCACCATTTCATTGGAACGTTCAAAGAATAAGGCCGCTTTCATCCCTTTTTCAAAACCATTTTCACGCAAATAATGAGCAAGCTGATTCACTCGGTCATTCAGCTCTTGATAAGAAAGAACCACATCTTCACATTTCAATGCAGGCTGATGACCATACTGCTGCACCTGTTTTTCAAACTGCGTCATAATGGTTTCTTCTGCTGGATAAGGCGAAGGTAACGGATTCCACCTATTTAACTGAGCTTCTGCTTCTTGTTCAGACAGTAATCGATAGGATTGAATAGCTTCCTGCGGCGCTTGAACCATCTGCTCCAGCAGATAAACATAATGTTTCATCATCTGCTCTGCCGTACTTCGTTTAAATAGCGCCGTACTGAAATCAAGTACAAAGGATAAACCTTGATCGGACTCCATCGCTTGCAGTGTTAAATCAAATTTCGCAATATGGAAATTGGTTTCTTCAACCTCGACCAGCATGTCTCCAATATGCTGGGCTGCTCCATGATCCGGCGCGAGTGTAAAGACGGTGTCAAACAATGGATGACGGCTAAAATCTCTTGGCACATTCAGCTTTTCAAGCAGCCGTTCAAATGGATATTGCTGATGCTCAAATGCCTGCATTGTCTTTTTCTTTACTTGCTCAATCAGCTCAGACATGGTTCCATTCGGATCTACCTCAGACCGCAAAGCAAGTGTCTGGACAAACATACCGATCATGTCATTCAAATCTGTATGCACACGCCCTGCCGCCGGTGTTCCGACCACGAATTCCTTTTGACCTGTATATTTGGCAAGCAGTGTATAGTAAGCAGAAAGCAAGACTGTATACAGTGTCGTGTGATGGTTTGCTGCAAGCTCCTGTAATTGATTCTTTAACGCTTCATCTATTTCTTTGATGACACGATCACCTGCGAAAGACTGGACAGCTGGACGCTGATAATCAGTCAGCAGCTGTAAAGCCGGAATATCACCCGAAAATTCTTGCAGCCAAAATGTCTCTTCTTTTTGAAAGCCTTGGTGCTGTTGCCAAACAGCATAATCTTGATATTGAAGCTTCAATGGTGCTTTATCCGATCCCTCGTAAGCATCTGACAGCTCACGCAGCATCAAATCGATCGAAAGACCATCTGAAATCAAATGATGCATATCGAAAAAGAGCAAATGCTCCTGATTATGCAATGACTGCAAACCAATTCGAAGAAGCGGCGCACACTCAAGATCAAAAGGTCTGACAAATTGCTGCATGTTTTCTTCCATCGTACCGCCTGTCAGCTGTTCTATTTGAAAGGACACTGATGAAACGATCCGCTGACGAGGAACACCTTTTATCGTATGAAAAGAAGTGCGCAGCATATCGTGACGTGAAATCAGCCTGTCAAAGGCTTCAGTCAGCTTCTCAAGCTGCAGAGTTCCTTTTAACCTCACAACAGCAGGCATATGATATGCAGTGCTTTGCTCCAATTGACTCACCATATAGACGCGCTGCTGTGGAGGCGACAATGGATAATGATCAGCAGCCGGCGCTTTTGGTATCACCGTTTCAGAAGACCTTTCTGCTTGCTCAATATAAGCAGCTAGAGCAGCAATTGTCTGCTGTTCAAATAAAATGGAGAGCGGCACCTCCACTTCAAAGTCTCGCTGAACCTTGGTAAGTACGGTCATTGCTTTGAGCGAATGCCCGCCTCGATCGAAGAAAGAATCATATACACCGATCTTCTCTTGATCAAGAATGTCTTCCCACAAATGAACAAGCTTCGTTTCTATATCGTTTCTAGGTGCCGTAAAAACAGCATGTACCGCTCTATCACCTTTTAACGCAGCAAGTGCACGACGGTCGACTTTGCCGCTGACTGTGAGTGGAAAAGCATCGAGCTCCTTGAAATAAAGAGGCATCATGTACGCTGGAAGCTGATGTTTGATAGCCGCTTGCAGCATGTCAACAGACACACCTTCATGACGAGCTTGATAATAAGCACTTAACGCTTTTTCTCCATCCGCTTCGTCAACCACTAGCACGACTGCCTTATCAACTCCATCTACCTGCTCCATCACAGCTTCAATCTCGCCTGTTTCTATCCGGTAACCCCTTATTTTCACTTGATCGTCCATTCTGCCAAGATAATCAATCGTGCCATCTGGAAGCCATCTGACTAGATCCCCCGTTCGATACATCCGCTCATGTGGAGAAAACGGGTCTGCTGTGAATACCTTCTCCGTCAATTCAGGCTGATTCACATAGCCTCGCCCAACACCTATACCGGCAATGCACAGTTCTCCAGCAGCCCCATGCAGCTGCAATTGATCATGTTCATTTAAAATATAAATGCGATGATGACCAAGCGGTTTTCCAATCGACACATAGCGCTGTTCAGTTGATTCGCTCAGCTCACTGAGATTCAGGCGATGCACCGCCGCATCCACACACGTCTCAGTTGGACCATACACATTCCATAGAGTAAAATCAGGCTGACTCATACGAACTGCTTCAATGAGTGAACGTGCTGCTTTCGCAGGCAGCGCTTCTCCCCCAATCAACATGTGCGTCAATGACAGCCCGTCCAAATCCGCAGCAAGTAAAAGCTGCACATGCGCCGGTGTTCCATCTGCCGCTTCAATTTGATGTTTTCTGTAATAAGCCGCTAGCTGCATGCCATTTCTCGTCGTTTCTCGCGGGATGATATGAAGCGTATGTCCAAATAAAAGGGCAGCAAAGATTTGTTTGACCGATGCATCGAAATGGAATGGGGCTATAAGCGCCATTTGTAGCTCATTCGCCCCTTGATACATCTCATGATGCAAAGCATGGACCAAATGATGAAGCTGAAGATGCTCAATCATGACGCCCTTCGGCTTTCCAGTTGTACCCGATGTATAAATCATGTAGGCTAAATCCTCCGGCTCCGTCTGATCTACAAGCTCAGGCAGCCGTCCATCATCTAATAATATTTGCTGCAGCACGATCAATTTTTCCGAAAGGGCTGGGTACTCTTGAATGAACGATTCCTCTGTTAACACAATAGAAGCACCTGAATCCTCCACAATAAATTGAATGCGCTCCTCAGGTAATGCCGGATCAATTGGTACATATGCCCCGCCAGCCTTTAGTATGCCGAAGACTGCTGCCATGGCATCTGTCTTACGCTCCATCAAAACAGCAACAGGCACATCACGTGAGATACCTTTCATTTGTAAAAAACGAGCCAGCTTTTCTGCCTGTTGTTGCAGCTCTCCATAAGTAATTGTTCCATCTTCCGCTACAACGGCTGTCCGGCCTGCATATTTGTTGGCTGTCTCATCAAACAGGTGATGAACCGGTTTTGCTGCTGGCCTTTCAAACGATTCTCCTTCAGATAATTGCAGCAGCTCCTTTTGTTCACCTGCTGAAAGTAAAGGCAGTGTCCCGATCAGCTGATCAGGCTGAGAGACGGCCGCTTCTAGTAATATCAAGAATCGATCAAACATCTTACTCATTTCTTCTTCTGTGAATACATCTGTACGGTAATCCAAATCAATGGTCAATGTATCAGTATCCCAGCGGTCTTTCACATGTATTGAAATATCATTCATTCCGCTCCCGCTAAAAATCGGTTCAGTAATGAACGACAGATTCTCTTTTTTCTGCCACTGCATCACCTGATACTCTAAAGAAATATCAAAAAGGCGTCCTGTAAACCCTTCTCTTTCCCGCAAATCATTCATGAGCAAATTGTAAGGGTACTTTTGGTGTCGCAAGATCTTCATTTGATCCGCCATGACCTGCTTGACGAAATCAAGAAACGATTGCGACCCTTGTACAGATGCACGCATTGGAATCGTAGATACAAACATCCCAATCATCTTTTTTTCTTTGGCATTCGTCCGGTTGCCCATAAAGGTTCCAAGAACGACATCCTCCATACCGCTAAAGCGATGTAAGTAAATATAGACAGTGGACATAAACATCGAAAGCATACTGACTTTCTGTTCTTCACAAAAAACACGAAGCTTCTCCTTTAAAGAATCTGGAACATCCCCTGAAAATCGCTCCGCATGCAAACTCATCTCGTATCCCTTATGCGGTTTTAAAGATGCGAAGTCTGGAATATGAGCAAATTGCTCATTCCAAAAAGCTTGGTCTTTTTGAAAACGTTTAGAAGATTCATAGGTCTGCTCACTCATGATGTGATCAACGAAGGAGATCTCCTCAACTGGCGAGATGTCTACTCCTTGCAGCATGTCATGATATAAATCAATAATGCGATTTCCCATTAAAATGATGGAAATACCATCCGCGACAATATGATGTGCTTTACAGAACAGCCAGCACTCTTGATCACTGATTTGAAACACCGTAAATTCAATCAAAGGGCTGTCAATCAATGGCATCGGCTCACGAATCTGCTCGTTTGCCCAAACCCTTACTTCCTCTTCACTCCAGCCCTTTTCCATGCGAATCGGCTGTTTTTCATAAGGTTTGATATATTGAACAGGCTCCTCTTCTTCATCTCGATACACGAGCCTCAGCCGAAGAGAGTCAGTTTGTCGAATGTACGCTTGAAGCACATCGACGACCAAAGTCGGATCGAGACCAGATGCTGATCTCAACCTGGCGAATCCACCCAAATTAGAAATACTTGTACCTGGATAAAATCTTTCCGTGTAGAATACTCGCTTTTGCGCATGTGTTAAGGGGTAATAAACTATATTCATTCTCATCCTCCGCCTCTTCTATGTTTTCTCCACCAATTTCACCCTGCACCCTCTATATCAAAAGAACCAAGTCTATTTCATTAAAATAGACGGTTAAACAGAAAAGGAGCCCACCCCGAATAAAACGGAGGGACTCCCATTTTCATTCGGTAGCCTGCCGACCTTAGCAAAAAAAGAATCATTTACCTTAGGACATGGCTTTGCGTCTCTATGTTTCCATAGATTTGCCTTTTTCTTCTTTTCTTTTAGATATTTTCTATTTACGTCCACTTTATATGAAAATATTGTTTTTTTCACCGAAAAATGGGTGTAAAGATTCATGCGTTATACCGAAGGGATCCTGTGAGAATTGACGATATTTACCGAAAATAACTAATAATAGTTGCGTTCAACCGAAAATAATCGACTAAATACCGCAAAAATTTCATATTTTCCCTTAAATTTTGAAAATATGACCGAAAATGTAGGATAGAGGTCTCCTTGCGTTCCCCGCAAATTCTTAAATCTTAAGAACTATATTCCCTAAAAAAATGAATTTTTTTACTGTAAAAACAACAAAAAAAAGAGTTGTCATTTCAAATGACAACTCCTTGTTTCTTCATTATATTTACATCACCTTAGACAGACCAATCGTTTTTTCAATAATGAGCAGCGCAATGATAGAAATGATAATAAATATGACAGATATCGCATTGACACTTGGATCAAAGGTCTGCTCAATGTAATTAAAGGTCCTGACAGGAATTGTAATGGTTTGAGGAGAGGAAACGAACAAACTGATCGATATTTCCCCAAATGACGTCACAGCTGAAAACACCCCTCCTGCAATGATTCCCGGCTTAATCAAAGGTAATGTGACTCGAAAAAACGTGCGAATGGGTCCTGCGCCAAGATTCATCGAAGCCAGCTCAAGCCGCGGATCTAAATTCGAAACACTCACGCCTACTGTTCGAACCACATAAGGAAAACCAATGATGACGTGACCAATGACGAGCGCCCACAAAGACCCTGTAAAGCCCATAGCCGTAAACAAGTAAAGCATTGCAATCCCTAACACCACCTGAGGAATCATGAGAGGTGACAGAATGAAAGCTTGGACAGCCTCCTTTCCCTTAAAGGAAAGCCTTGCTAAAGCATACGATGCCATTGTCCCTAAAAGAACCGTGAGAGGCGTCACGATGAACAGCAGAAACACACTGATCCGAAGAGATTCCATCCATTCTGGATTTGACACGACCTCATGAAACCAGCGCACAGAGAACGAAGTCGGTGGAAATTCAGGAAAGGCATTTGGACTAAAAGCAGATAGGACGATCACAAGAACAGGTATGGTTAAAAAAAGATAAACCAATGACCCAGCAGTCCAAATCAGGATGGAAAGCAAGCGGTCACCTATTGACTTATTACGCATGCATCCTCGCCTCCCAACGCTTCAATAAATAGCTTAATAGACTGACTACCACAAGCACACAAACCAATAATGTAAAGGACATAGCCGCAGCAAGAGGCAGATTATACACCTGCATGACCTGCTGATAAATTGACAGCGGCAGCAGCGGCTGCATCCGTCCGCCGACTAACAGCGGGGTGATATAACTTCCTGCTGCCAGTGAGAAGACGATGATCGCGCCAGTCACCATGCCTGGAATGGTCAGTGGTAAGGTGACATGAAAAAAGGTTCGAATCCGGCCAGCTCCAAGACTCATAGAAGCCGGTCTTAAGTGACGATCCATATCGGTTAAGCTTGTTGCGATCGGCAGTACTGCAAATGGCAGCATGACTTGGACATAGGCAATAATGACCGCATTCATATTCCACAGCATCGAGAGCGGCTTCTCAATCACCTGTAAATCTAATAACATGCCATTGATCAGACCATTTTGCGAAAGAAGAACAATCCATGCAAATGTCCGAATCACAACACTTGTCAAAAGCGGCGACACAAGTAGGATATAGAAAAATGCCCGCAGACGCGGATTAGGTGCTTTGACGAGCACGTATGCTGCGGGGTATGCCATCAATAAACAAATCACCGTTGTCTGCAAAGCCACCCACACAGTACTTCCAATCGCCTTTACATATGCATCTGTCGTGAACACATGAATATATTGAGAAAAGCTATACGTTTGTAATGTATTCATCATCGAATCGACATCGCGAAAACTGAGAACGAGCATCATCACCAGAGGAGCTAGTAAAAATACTACAAGAAACAAACAGGCTGGCAGCAGCATAAACCAATGAAATCGTTGATTCTTTTTCTTGATTCGCATCACGTATGCACCTTCGAATCTAAGAAAACGATATCTTCAGGCTGCCAATGGATATGGACGGTTTCTCCAACTTCAGGCAGTTCGGGAAATGCCGCATCAGAAGCATGGACAATGATTTCACCATTATCAAGCCCCACAACCAAACGTAATGAATGCCCAATATAGCTCACATCTGACAGCACGCCTGATACATGGTTCGGCTTTACTTCCTCCCGCTCAGAAGAGATGCTAATTCTTTCAGGACGCAGCATAAGCAGTTGCTTTTCCCTCTTCTCTTGATGTGCAGCAGCCTGCAGCTGAAGATGCTGACCGCTTGAATGGGTTACATGCGGAACTGTAAATGCCGCATCAGCTTCATTGTACACGGCCTCAAAGATGTTCACCTGTCCGATGAATTCAGCTACAAATCGATTGTTTGGCTGGCGGTACACCTCTAAAGGCGTCCCAATCTGCTGAATTCTTCCCTCTCCTAAAATTCCAACCCGATCAGAAAGGCTTAAGGCTTCCTCTTGATCATGTGTCACAAGAATGGTTGTAATCCCGACATCCCTTTGAATATTTCGCAGCTCTGTCTGCATGTTTTTTCTTAGTTTGGCATCTAGGTTGCTGAGCGGTTCATCAAGAAGGAGAACAGACGGCTGAATCGCCAGCGCTCTTGCAATCGCTACCCGCTGCTGCTGACCACCGCTTAATTGGTGGGGCATCCGTTTCGCAAATGCCTCTAATTGAACAAGAGACAAGCTTTCCATCACCTTCTCTTTAATTTCCGCCTTCTTTTTCTTTTGAACCTTTAGCCCGTACGCCACATTATCAAATACAGTCAGATGTGGAAAAAGTGCATAGCTTTGAAAAACCATACCTGTTTTTCTTTGGTAAGGCGGCAAAGCTGTCACATCCTGATCGCCAATATAGACGACGCCTTTTGTTGGTTCTAAAAAACCGCCAATGATGTTTAATAATGTTGATTTTCCGCAGCCGCTAGGACCAAGAAGGGAGAAAAACTCTCCCTCATTCACCGTAAGACTGACATCGTTGAGAGCAATCTGCTCACCGAAGTGCTGACTGATGTGTTCTAAATGAATTCCACTCATGCGATCACCTATTTTCCTCCGCCTAATACTTCGTTCCATCGATTTGTCCAATTGCCAAGCTCAGAGGTCGCTGTTTCATAATCTACCCACGTCAGCTTGCTGTAATAATTTTCTCCAACTTTCACTTTCCCCTTAATCTTGTCATCGTATTTCACATCAGAATTCGACATGCCATAATAAGATTTTTCCGAGAAAGCCTCCTGAGCTTCTTTTCCACTTAAGTAGTTTAATAGTTTGTACGCCGCTTCTTCATGCGGACTTCCCTTCGTTAAAGCCCAGCTCGCAACAGCTGCAACAGCACCTTCTTTCGGATATGAAAAACCAATATCCATGCCTTCTTCTTCAAGTGCAAATACTCGTCCGTCCCAATATGGAACAGCCGCAACATCCCCACGTTCTAACAAGGTTTGAATCGATCCTGGGTTATCTGGAAAAGCAGCAACATGACCTTTTAACTGCGCGAGACTTTTAAATGCTTTATCAATATCCTTAGGATTTGATTCTGTCCCCCCTTGCGCATGAACAAGTGCAGAGAAAAATTGCAAACCGGCTGAATAAGTCGGAGATGAAATGGCTACCTTCCCTTTCAGCTGACTGCTCCATAGGTCAGTCCAGCTGTTTGGTTCCTGCTTGACGAGGTCTTTTCTATAAGCAATACCAAGCTGCCCCATACTAAAACCTGCTGCATATTGTTTTCCATTCACAGTAAGCTTCTTTTGGACAGAACGGTAAAGCTTTTTGACGTTCGGCGCTTGATCTTCATCAATAGGCGCAAGAACGTTTGCCGCGATACCTCTTTGAATCGTATCAGGCTGTAAGATTAGTAAGTCATATGGTGGATTTTTCCCATTTGACGCTTTTAATTTTGTAAACCATTCAGAATCCGCCCCAGAGACGGTTTGCACTTTAATTCCTGTATCTTTTTCAAACTTTTCGAGGATTGGTTTGATATTCTTTTCCCAATCGCCTCCATATACGCCAACAATCACAGTCTGCTGCTGTTTGCCTTGATCCTTTCCATTTCCACCACAAGCGGTCAGCAGTACAACGATTGATAGGATGCCTGCAAAAATAGCGATTAATCTTCTTTTCATGATTCATTTCCCCCTTTTTGTCCATTCATTTGACGAAGTGCTTGAGTAATATCTTTCGTTGTTAACGGCTCTTTTCTATGACTGAAATGTTGATGAACTGCATGTTTATAGTGCGTACGTTCATTAGCCGGATAGGAACGAAGCTTAACGGCTAGCTCACTGCTGGCTTCGTCCGTCCATACTTTCTCATAAGCTGCTCTTTGTTCTCCGAAATCCCACACGTCAGTAGATGGAGAATGATTAACCTTTTCACGTACCCTGCTCGTCTGCTCCTCATCAATCTTCCATTCATTTTGGTCTAAATATATTTTCACACCATATTGCTGCAGCGCTCTTTCTTCACTTAATAGACCTGCTTCCACTTCCTGAAGGACTTTTTCTTTCTTCCTGTCAAATGGATTCCCCCAGCCGCCTCCACTTGGTGAAATCAATTGAACGATATCGCCTTTATCAAGTCGCAAGACATCTATTTTGGGCTGGTCTTGTTTCTCACCATTAGCTGTGATCAGCTTGACCTCACCAACCGCTCCTGCTCGGCCGCCCATTAATCCCCAAGGCTGAAACTTCATCCGTTCCATTCCTCGTGCTGTCACCATCGATTCAGGCTTCATCATTTCAAATTCCAAACCAATCGCATGTCCGCCTCGATTTTCACCAGCTCCACCTGTATTCGGCAGAAGCTCATATCGGTGAACATGAATATCAATATGCTGTTCCAAACTCTCAATTGGGGTATTCTTCAAAAAGCCTGACGAATGATCAATACCGTCCACTCCATCAGTACCATTTTGAGCACCTCCGCCTCCGCCTAATGGTTCGACAACGGACATTTTCTTGCCACCCGTTTGATCATCAGGTACAGAGAGAACCACAATGGCAGATTGACCTGCACCTGCTGCCGGCACTGCTTCAGGTAACAGCTTACCAATGGCGCCTAGCACGACATTGTACAGCCTCATCGTAATCGAATGACGAATCCCGACAGAAGCTGGGTATTCTGGATGCACCAGCGTTCCTTTAGGAGAGATCACGTCAATTGGATACGTTATTCCACCATTAATCGGTATAAAAGGGTCCTTACTAATGATGTAATTAATCAACCCTTGATAAAGAAAGGAATGCTTCTGACCATTTGTAACAAGGTTAAAGGCTGTTTTTACTTGCGGGTCACACTCAGAAAAATCGAGCGTCAGCCTTTTTCCTTTGATCGTTAGCTTGATTTTCAACCGAATAGGGACGTCTGAAATCATATCATCATCTAAATAATCAGCAAATTCACTCGTTCCATCCGGAATAGCTTCAATGACCTTTCCAGCACGATCCTCGGCTTGCTTCAGCAAGTCTATCATTCCTTGTTTCACTTCGTTTTTTCCGAATTTCTCAATCATTTCTTTTAACCGAATATCTGCTGTATTCACTGCAGCAATCATCGCATTGATATCACCATCATTTAGATGACTAGCACGGCTGTTAGCTCTTAAAAAGGTACGTACGACCTGATTCTCTTTTCCGCCTTCATAAATTTTTACTGGCGGAATTCTTAATCCTTCTTGATGAACATCCGTTGCTGTCGGTGAAATACTCGAAGGCACAAGTCCACCCACATCACTGACATGAACAAAAGACCAAGCATAGCTTACGATTTCATCATCTACAAAAATCGGCTTAATGATATGGACATCTGGCAGGTGAGTCGCCAAACCATCTGTCGTATAAGGATCATTAGTGATGATAATGTCTCCTGGCTGCATCGGTCCGCTTTCTTCAATCGCTTTTTTTAGACTCAGCCCTAAAAAGATCGTCACACCCACTGTCTTCGGATAAACAAAGAAATCTCCAGAAGGCGTGGCTAATGCTGTCGCAAAGTCAGCAGATTCTTTGACGAAGGTCGTAAATGACGTTCGTTCAATGACATGTCCCATGCCTGATGCAATCGCATTAAAATAACTGCGCATCATCTCAAGCTTTGCTGGATCAGTTCTCATAAAGCTGCCTCCTTTGAAATCACTAAGTTACCTGATGGATCAATGCTGCCTGCCCAGTTTGGCAAAATTAATGTTGTTGTATCATCCTGCTCAATAACAGCTGGTCCATTTACAATAGAACCTACTGACAGAGTATCCCGGTTATAAACCGATGCTTCGTATTCTTTTTCCTCTATAAAGATTCGTCTATATTCATATGGTTTCAAAGACTGTCCGCCGCTTTCATGAACAGGTGAAAAAGGCAGCGGAGGCGTCTCGCCTATGACTCGAACGCGTAAATGAGTAAACTCGATGTTTGCCTGATCATCCCTATGACCATATTGTCGTTGATGCAGTTTGTGAAAGGCTTCAATGAGTTGGTGGATGTCTTGTTCTTGTTTTAGCCAATCAATCGATAATGGCAATTCAATCTCAAATGCCTGTCCTTGATAACGTGCGTCTGCTAATAATAGAATGGATGTCTGATTGATATGCTGAATGTCCTGCTGGCTGACCCAATCAGCCGCTTTTCGCGACAGCTTCTCATAATCTTGTTTTAGTTGGTTGATCGAATAGTCTTGTAAGCATATTTTCTTCGACAGCACCGCATCATGAATAAAGTCAGCGGTCAGAGCACCTAATGCACATAATGTACCCGGACTCGGAGGAACAACCACATTTTTCGCATGAATTTCTCTCGCAAGAAAATTCGCCACAACCGGCCCTGCTCCGCCAAACGCCAGCAAACTAAAATCTCTAGGGTCAAATCCTTGCTGCTCCATCACATTGCTTAATTCTGTGTACATATTGGCTACGGCTACTTGAATGAGCTGGTCAGCCGCCTCTTCAACCGTTTTGTTGAGCTGATCAGCAATTGGCTGAAAGGCCTTTTTCGCCGCAGACAACTGTAATTGTAAATGTCCTCCGGCAAAACGTTCTTGATTGAGATAACCGCATATAAGAAACGCATCAGTTAAAGCTGCTTTTTCTCCCTTTCCATACGAAGCTGGTCCCGGATTTGAGCCAACTGATTCTGGCCCCGCTTTTAGAAGTCCGCCCTGATCAATCCATGCTACCGAACCTCCTCCTGCTCCTATTGAATACATCGCAACAGATGGGAGAATAATCGGAAAGCCTGAAAGCTGATTGGATTGCGCCATTGTAGGCTGTCCATTTTGAATAATCGAGATATCTGCACTCGTCCCCCCGACATCAAAAGTGATCAGGTTGGGTTCACTAGCTGATGCTGCAATTCTCGCCGCACCGATGACACCAGCTGCCGGACCAGAAAAGAGAGTCTTAACAGGCGAAGTTGCCGCACTTTCTGCATCCATTAAACCACCATTTGATTGTGTAATGTATGGAGAAATTGGTACACCTTCTTCCTTCAAACGACTTTTCAGTGTTTGTAAATACTGTTTCACCTTTGGTTGAATGTACAAATTAACAACAGACATCACTGTACGCTCGTATTCCCTCATTTGAGGCCATAATTCAGATGAAGTAAGGACTTCTAACTGTGGATAATGATGATTGATATAGGCTTTTGCCTGTAATTCATGAACTGGGTTTTGATAACTATGTAAAAAAGAAATGACGATGCCTGCTAGATTTTTAGATATAACATGCTGGACTGCATCATCTAACTGCTGCAGATAGAGAGGGTTTTTGATCGTACCATCGTGTATCAACCTTTCAGAGATTGGATATACATGCTTCCGAGGTATCAATGGTTCTGGCAAACGAGAATTGAAGTCATAAGGAATGGGTAGTCGTAAACGTTGAAGTGACAATATATCTTGAAATCCTTCTGTCACAAAAAGGGCTAAATCTGCTCCTTTTCGCTGCAATAATGTATTAAGACCGATTGTCATTCCGTGAACGAGGTATTGGATGTTGGATAAATCAACACCTCTTTTTTTTAGAAGATTTAACCCATTGATAATACCTTGGGCTGGGTCATCAGTCACTGTGGGTGTCTTGAGTTCAGTCAGCTCCCCTGTTGCTTCATTTATCAACGATAAATCAGTAAATGTTCCGCCTATGTCTATTCCGAGCCGGTATGAGACATCCGCCATTTGTACTTCCCTCCTACAATGTAATTAGAATCATATTTTGATAAATTACGACATTTTTTGATATTTGACTCCATATTATTAAAGCAGATCGGTCTAGTCAATTTTATTTTTTTGAAATTTCTGTGTGTTAAATTCTTGAAATTAGCTCAAAAAGCAGTGATAAAGCCATTTTGGATGAGCATAATCGTTTTATGATCTACAAAATTAAAATTTTTATGAATTTCTACAAAAATGAAAAACAAGAAATCAAGTAAAATCTGTTTTTTGAATTTTAAAAGGCGTTTTTTCAAAACCAGGAGAAATTGGTAAGTAATTCTGCTATACTTCTGTTTACAAAATACGCAAACAAGAAAGAGAGCCAGCACCTATGAAACTTCTTAAAATGATTCTCTTGCTTTTATTGATTGTTATTGGTGTAGCAACAGGCTATATCCAGCTGGAGCAAGGGAAACAAGAGACAGCGAATTCATCTTATGACAAAACGATTCATTTTCCATCAGACCGCTATCCCGAAACAGCCAAGCACATAGAAGAAGCCATTGATGAAGGTCATTCATCCATTTGTACAATTGACCGTAAACATAGTGATGAGCAGAGGGATCGATCATTACATGGCGTTCCAACAAAGCGCGGGTATGATCGTGACGAATGGCCAATGGCAATGTGCAAAGAAGGAGGCACAGGAGCTTCTGTCAAATATGTACGCCCTTCTGATAATAGAGGCGCAGGCTCGTGGGTAAGTCATCAATTATCGGATGATCCTGACGGCACAAGAATTCAATTTATCATCGATTAGCAGCCTTTCCCTTTTCTATATTAAAAAAATTTTCACATGACTGCATGGAGGTATTTTAAACACTTTTTTCATGCCGATAATCCTTAAGGAGGGATATCCTACCTTATACCTAAAGGAGTTAAAAAGCATGAAGAAAAAGGGAAAACTGAGGCTTGGCGCCAAAATTTTGCTGATCTTTTTAAGTGTCCTCATCATCTTTTCAGCAGTTGTTGGTTATGTGGTGAATCGCGAGATGACAGAAAACATCAAGCAAATGGCAACTGAAAAAGCAAAAGGTGATTTAAAACTAGGCTACGCCTACCTGAATGAAAAAGTAGAAGGCGCGTGGCAGATTAAAGAGGACAAGCTATTCAAAGGAAATACGCAAATGAATGATCATGACACATTGGTTGACCAATTAGCCGAATATACCGGTGATACAATCACGATTTTTCAAGGAAATACCCGCGTTGCTACGAATGTCATGTTAAACGGGAAACGAGCTGTAGGTACAGAAGTCTCTCCTGAAGTGAAGACCACTGTTTTAGATAAAGGAGAAAACTATTACGGCACTGCAAATGTTGCCGGGAAAGACTATCAAACGGCTTATATGCCGATCAAAAATGAAGCAGGCGAAACAATTGGTATTTTTTATACTGGCGCCAATCAAAGCATGATTTCACAAATGCTTCAGTCATTCTATATACAATTTGTCATCGTCCTTTTGTTAAGTCTGATCGTTTCGGTCATCATTATTTCTATTTTCACTAAACGGATTCAGGCACGCCTCAAGCATATGGCTTCTGCGATTAAGATTGCAGGCGAAGGTGATTTAACCATCAATGTGACGGATACTGCTGGTGATGAATTGTCTGATCTGGCTGGCCATTTCAATAAGATGCGTGAAAAACTAAATCAAACCATTCTAAATGTCATGAACACGTCTGAATTAGTGGCCACATCCTCTGAGCAGCTGTCAGCTAGCGCAGAAGAAACGAGTGCAGCATCAGAAAAAATCACCTACACGATTCAAGAAGTGGCACAATCTTCAGAAGAACAGTCCACTCAAATGACAGCCAGTGAGCACACGATGATTCAAGTATCAAACGAGCTGGCAAACATCACTGAAAATGCAGGACAAATGGCTTCAAGAAGTCACTCCGCACAAGAAGTGGCCCAAAAAGGTGTACACAATATCAGTGAAGTTCATTCACAAATGACGTCTATTGCAAAATCAATTGAAGAAAACGGTACAGCGATTCAAGCGTTGGAAACACGTTCAGCTGAAATTGATCATATTTCCAAAGTCATTACAGATATCGCCAGCCAAACTAACCTGCTTGCTCTTAATGCAGCAATTGAAGCAGCACGGGCAGGTGAGCATGGAAAAGGGTTTGCTGTAGTCGCAGACGAAGTGAGAAAGCTCGCTGAAGAATCTCAAGCATCATCAAACATGATTTCCCATCTCATTTCTGAAATTCAAAAAGAGATGACTCATTCGACGAATGCCATCAAACGAGTAAGAGAGGAAGCGGCTCAAGGGGCTGTACTTATCTCTCATACAGAGGAATCATTTCATGATATCCAGCAGTCGATGAGAGAAATGGCGAATGGCATTAAGCATTTATCAAGTGCATCACAAAAAATCGCAGCTTATACAAACGATGCGAAACAGTCTTTTGCGTCTATTACAGAAGGCGTGAAACGAACGAGTGAACATTCACAGCAAGTAGCCGGTTTAACAGAAGAACAATTTGCTGCAATGGAAGAAGTAACAGCTTCATCAGAAGCGCTTGCCCATTTAGCAGGAGATTTAAAAGCAATGGTCTCGCAATTTCACATCTAGATCCCACACCAAATAGCGCAAGACGGCGACAATCGTCTTGCTGCCTAACTTTCTCCTCAAGAATCACTCTTTAACCATTCACGTTCCAACGAAAATCCATAAATAAAGGAGTTTTTTATATGAATCACTTAAATCAAGCCTATTCCCTATCTATCTCCTACCACCAAATCACGGTATACACCGGAAGCGAAACACCACCTGTTATTGATTGGACAGATGAGGACATTCTTCAAGGATTTGCAACAGGAGATCAAGGAGTTTCCTTTGAAGGGATCAATAATGGAAAGGCGTCTATTATTGTGACATTAAATAGCGATGAGCCCCAAGTCTCGGTTGATAGAGCCATAACAGTTCCCTTTACGCTTACAAGTGACCAAGTTTATATCACAAGCGTCATGGCCAATGTGCTGTCTTTTTCCATTCCAAAAGGAAACTATCAGCTTACCTGCTACACCTCACAGCAGCCTGATCAAGACGTTTATTATGTAAATTTCCAAACAGTGTAGATTACGACTGATCGTATAGATCAAGCCACTGTTCCGCATAGTCTACCGATTCTCTCATGGGCAGTAAATATGAACTGGCAAGTCCAATTTGATTGTGCTGATGGATGCCTCCTGATTGCAGAAAATCACGGCCAATCTGTTCAAATAGTTCTTCTCTTGTGATGATATCTTGGTACTCTTTCCATACCCTCCACCCATTCTCTAAAATAGGGGCTCCTCTTGTCATGAGGTCCTGCTGAGGGATTCGGTATTCAGCTAGATGAAAAGCTGTCATGCTCTCAAATGATGCGCCAAGCAGCAGCACTTGAGCATGAAGATCATACATGCGGCCAAGAGGCGACTGCTCTCCTAATCCAAAGGAAAGTGCATGGTGTTTCAGAATTTCATGTTTTCTTTTCCCCCAGGCGGTGAATGAAAAATGGGGATGATTGCTTCTCGCCACGCCTGGGTATTTCCAAAATGTTTCCGCCACCTTTCCCATTGCTGCTGGTGTCGTGTAAGCTGGGTCAAATGCGGGCATTGTTTCTTTGATCGATTTCCACCATGAATAAGGAACAGGCGGATCGATCCAATCGGCGGGATCAGAAAGCTCTAACGTTTGTGCCGGCATAATCAGTGTCCCTTCTTCTGTTAAGGTTTCCATCAATGCTTGTATGACGGCTACAGCGCCTCCGTTTACCCAGCCGATTGATGATAAAGATGAATGAACACATAAAATCATGCCCTTTTTCACACCAAGTTGAACCAAGTCTGCTTTGATTCTTTCCTTTGTCATCGGTTCAGCTTGATTTTCGATTAATTTTTGCATCGTTCCTTTTCCTCCTGCGTCTCTTCTATTACTGATGAATGAGACGTTTAACCGCAATTGACAGTTTGTAATTTGCGTAATTCGTCAGCTCCGTTAAAAACTGATCAAGTTCATCATGACTGGAGAAATGTCCTTCAGCCATATAACAGCCTTCACCACTTATTTTGAACAAATTTTTGATTTCTTCCTTTTTATAAAGAAACGACAGAAGTGGTTCATGATGATGACTACGGGTATATAGCTGCAAAAAGGTTTGAATCGTCTTTTGTGTCTGCCAATCAATTGAAATGGTATATGCTTCAATCACGCCTTCTTCTTCTAGCTTTAACACCCGATTTGCAACAGCTTGGCCGGTTAAATGAACTTTTTCACCTAGAGCTTTCATCGTTAATCGGCTGTTCTTTGATAGTTCTTTTAAAATATTCATATCTGTTTGGTCTAGCATTGGCTCACCTCTTTCAAAAATCAAGCCCTTCTGCCAAAAGACTTTCATAATCCTCTGTCACGTAGAACTCTTTTAATATACTGTAAACTTAATCAGAAAAAAAGGAGGCCTTTTTATGAAAATTACACTCATTCGCAATGCTACTTTATACCTTCACTATGGTCATGCAACTTTTTTAATCGATCCCTTTTTAGCAGCAAAAGGAACATATCCACCGTTCCCTCATACAGCCAATCAACATTTGAACAATCCTATTGTGGAGCTTCCTGTAAATATAGATTTAGACAGTCTGTTACACCCAGATGCTGTCTTACTCTCTCATTTACATGTGGATCACTTTGACGACGAGGCCAAAAGGAAATTAGCTCAGGATCAACCAATTTATACTCAATCGGAGAAGGATCGAAAAGAAGTTGAAGAAGCTGGATTTCAGCATGTCACGTGCATTGAAGATGAAATGGACATTTGCGGCGTTCATATTAAACGTACAGGCGGACAGCATGGGACGGGAGAAACGGCGAAGCGGATGGGGCAGGTGAGCGGTTTTGTTTTCTCTCACCCTGATGAACCTACCCTTTATATTGCAGGTGATACCATTTGGTGTGATGAACCGAAAGAGGTTGTGAATACAAGCAAGCCAGACGTCATTGTGGTCAATAGCGGGGCTGCTCAATTTTTAGAAGGCGATCCTATTACAATGACCAAGGAAGAGATTCTAGACATTCACCGTTCTCAGCCAAAAGCTCAAATTGTCGTCTGTCATCTTGAAGCAGTGAATCATTGCCTGTTAACAAGAGCTGCTTTAGAAGCTTACGTTCAAGAGCATCATGCAGATCAAGCCATTTTTGTCCCTCAAGATGGGGAAAGTCTCACCTTCTGATCGACAATAAAAAACCGGCACTTAAAGCTGCCGGTTTCATCATTATCATGGGCGATGGTGCTGTGGTTTTTTCAGCAATGGAACAAATCCGTTCTTTTTCAAATGAGTGTAATGCTCATCCATTCGTTTCGTGATGTGTGTGCCTTGTTCCTTTGTTAACACGCCGTACTGTACATATTTCTCAATGACTTCTTTTCGCTTAGAAAGAATTTGCTGCTCAAGGATTTCAATTTGTTTTTGTTGTTCTGCTGTTAATTTCACTTGATGTGTCACCGGGCGCTTTTCCATTTGAGGTGTTTCTCCATGAGCCGTTTCTATATGAAAACCAAATAACAGCATCATCGACAAGATGATCAAACTACTTATTTTTTTCATCATTGTTGTTCCCTCCTTTATTCGCCTTTATTTTGCGCTCGCTTTCCTTTTTTATACATTATTTCTAACACGCAAATTGCTTATAATATTCTTACTTTTTCACTTTTCTTCTGAAAACGTTGTCCTTATAGAGAAAGCGTGCTATGTTTTGTTTTGTATAAAAAATAGAGGAGGATTCTTAAATGAGTCGTTTTTATCATAAAAAACCTATATGGTTCATGCTTGTTGTATCTGCTTTCATCCTTATCATGTCTGCTTGCAGTCAATCAGGCTCATCTCAATCTGAAGACACAAAGTGGGATCAGATTAAAAAGAAAGGGAAAATCGTGGTTGCAACTTCAGGCACCCTTTATCCAACTTCTTATCATGATACTTCTAATGGCAAGGATCAATTAACTGGCTATGAAGTAGAAGTCGTCAAAGAAGCGTTTAAACGTCTTGATGTGAAAGTAGAATTTAAAGAAATGGGCTATGATGGGATGCTGAGCGCCATTAATTCTGGTCAAGTGGATGCCGCTGCAAATGATATCGACATCACAGATGACAGAAAAGACAAGTTTGCCTTTTCAACCCCTTATAAATATTCCTACGGAACGGCTATCGTTCGGAAAGATGATTTATCTGGCATTAAAACTTTAAAAGATTTAAAAGGAAAGAAAGCAGCAGGGGCTGCCACAACGATTTATATGGATGTTGCTCGTAAGTACGGTGCAAAGGAAGTCATTTATGATAATGCGACAAACGAGCAATACCTAAAGGATGTTGCAAACGGCCGTACAGATGTCATTCTAAATGATTATTACTTGCAGACACTGGCTCTTGCTGCATTTCCTAAACTAAATATTACGATTCACCCTGACTTGAAGTACATGCCGAATGAACAAGGTTTTGTTATGAAGAAGGACAACAAAGAGCTTCAAAAAGAATTAAATCGTGTATTAGGCGACATGAAAAAAGACGGAACAATGAAAAAGATTTCTGAGAAATTCTTTAATCATGCAGACGTCTCTAAGAAAATTGATGCTGATGTCGAAGATGTCGACATTTCCAAATAAGGAGCTGCAATCGTGGGAGATATTCATTTAGAATATATATTTAATCCTGCACTGGCAAAGGCGTCATTTCCGTTTGTTATGAAAGGCATCTGGCTGACGCTGCTCATTTCCTTTGTGAGCATGTTTTTTGGTACCATTCTTGGCTTTTTTATCGCTCTTGCCAGGATGGCGAATTCATGGATTCTTCGGCTGCCTGCACGACTGTATATCTCATTCATGCGAGGCGTGCCCATTCTGGTGATTTTGTTTATTCTCTATTTTGGATTCCCCTATATCGGCATTGAGTTCACAGCGGTCACTGCCGCCATTATTGGGTTCAGCTTTAATAGTGCTGCCTATATTGCAGAAATTAACCGGGCGGCTCTCTCCTCTGTTCCAAGTGGACAGGTGGAAGCTGCTAAATCATTAGGTCTCAGCTATTGGCAAACGATGCGTGGTGTCATTTTGCCTCAATCCGTCCGCATCGCCCTGCCGCCATTGACCAATGTCATGCTCGATTTAATCAAAGCTTCCTCACTGGCAGCAATGATTACTGTACCAGAGCTCTTCCAGCAAGCAAAAATTGTAGGCGGACGAGAATTCGATTATATGACCATGTATATTTTGGTCGCACTCATTTACTGGGGCATTTGCAGTGTCGTCTCATTGCTTCAGGACTTTTTAGAAAAACGCTATGCGAAATATCTGTAGCAAAAAAAGAGCAGATCTCATGGATCTGCTCTTTTTCAGCGTGATAGAAAACCTTTGCAGCCCTAAGCACCGGAGCGCAGACCTGCGGGCGAATGCGAGGATTTGTCTGCACGATAATTAATGAATAAGCCATAACCATACATATAACCCGAGTAATGTGAGAATCAAGGTTGGGATGGTCAGGATGATCCCGGCTTTCATGTACGCCCCCCAAGAGATATGGACGCCTTTTTTCTTTAAGACATGAAGCCACAGCAATGTCGCCAATGAGCCGATTGGGGTCATTTTCGGTCCAAGGTTGGAGCCGATGACATTGGCATAAATCAGTCCGTCTCTCATGACACCTGCTGTATCTGTATGTCCAATGGCAATCGCATCAATTAAAACGGTCGGCAGATTGTTCATCACAGAGGACAGCACTGCGGCAAGCACGCCCATAAACATCGTTCCTGCAAGCAAGCCATGTGAAGCCCCTTGTTCAATCCATGCCGCCAATATTTCTGTAAGACCGACATTTTTCAGTCCATATACGACGACATACATACCGATCGAGAAAAACACAATGGACCACGGCGCTTCTTTGATCACTCGCTTTGTCGCTACTTGTGGACTTCTTCTCGCCAGCCACAAGAAAGCAAGGGCAATCCCGCCTACGATGATGGACACTGGAATACCGATCAGCTCCCCCGCAAAATAACCCACAAGCAGACAGCCGAGCACATACCAAGACAAGCGGAACATACGGATATCTCGAATAGCTGACGCCGGTTCCTTTGCCTGTGACAGATCGTAGGTTTTTGGGATAAGCTTTCGGTAAAATACATACAGAACCAGCATGCTCGCTCCAAGCGACACAAGGTTTGGCACGAACATATTCGCTGTATATTCTAGAAAACCAATATGAAAATAGTCGGCTGATACGATATTGACCAGGTTACTAATGACAAATGGCAAGGAGGTTGTGTCTGCAATAAAACCGCTTGCCATCACAAAAGGCAGCACCATGCGCTCATCCAGCTTCAACGCTCTCACCACAGATAAAACGATTGGGGTCAAGATCAATGCCGCTCCATCGTTGGCAAAAAAAGCAGCTACAACAGCGCCGAGCAATGTTAAGTAAATAAACATGCGGACACCGTTGCCTCTTGCGGCTTTTGCCATATGCAGTGCAGCCCATTCAAAAAAACCGATCTCATCTAAAATTAACGAAATGATAATAATGCCAATAAAGGCAAAGGTCGCGTTCCATACAATTTGCGTGACTTCCCACACATCGCCTAGATGAACGACACCAAAGGCAAGTGCAAGAATGGCGCCTCCACACGCTGACCATCCTATGGTGACACGTCCTGGCTGCCAAATGACAAGGACGAGGGTCATGATGAAAATCAAAATGGCTAAGGTGACTGATCCCAAAGGTGGCCCCCCTTTCACTTTTCTCATAAAATCTTTATCTATCATACAACGAAATGCATCAGTTGTATGCCATTTTCGCATGTCACATGAAAACCCGCAGGTGATCCTGTGCACCTGCGGATTCCATCATGATTATTGATCTTTTTTCATCAGCATCAATTCAATAAACAACTCACACCGCTGGCTAAAATGACTTAAGTCGATCGAGGTCATATCAAAAATTTGTTTCATTCGATAGTTTAATGTATTTTGATGAATAAACAACTGCTCCGCCGCTGGCTTTAGCTTGCAGTTATTCAATAAGTAGACTTCCAGCGTTTTTAAAAACGAAGTTTGACTCTCGCGGTCTTTTTCCTTCAAGCGTAACAAATCTGGATTGAAGTCGTTTTTCTTTTTTTGATGGCTGTAAATAGAGTCTAAAAACCGGAAGACCCCTAAATTCTCATAATCATATGGAATCAGTTCTTGTCCTCCGACAATTTTTACTGCCTTGACGACCTCTATCGCTTCAAATCGACTTGTACTCATTTTCATGACATCACGATACTCCCTTCCCATCCCGATATACAAAGGGGAAGGATGTGCATTCGTTTTTGATTGCAGATGTGCGATGACATCAGCGGCAGTCGCTTTTGGTGAGTGCCGGTCTGACAGGCTGCCTAATATAACGACAATATCTGCTTGAACCGAATAAACGTGATTCACTTTATCCTCTAGCTGCAAGTACGTTCGAATGACATCCTTCACATCTTCTGCCGTCTCACTTTTGTTATCGGCAGCGTGCACGACCATGACGGTAAATACGGCTGGCAGTGGAATGCTTAAGTTCTCAGCCTCCCATTTCAGCTCTTCTTCTGTATAAAAATGATCATCCATGACCTTTTTGAAAAACTCTTCAATCTTGCCTTCCTTTTTCTCAAGCTGTTTCTTATTCTTATAAATCACTTTTCCAACCTGAAAGGAAGCTTCGTGTAAAAATTGCAGCTCCTCCTGAGAGAGGGAGTCCTCAATGTCCTGCACCCAAATAAAGCCTACTACCTCTTGTTTATGCTTGGCGCTCACAGCCACCCGCCGATTAAATCCGAGCTCGTCATGGCCGCTCACATAAAAAGGCTTTGACTCCTTGTGAAGCCGCTCAATTACCCCTGTTTTCTTTAACCAATCGACCACAGACCCCGGACATTCCTTGGAGAAAATCGTTTGCTGATTGACTGGGTCAAACTGCTGAATGCTGTAAGAATTATAAGCAAGGAGCTGACACTCTGTGCTTTCTAAAATGACTGGTTTTTTTAAATAGCCGCTAATAAATGCAATTAATTTATCGACATCAAAAAATGTATGAAGCTTTTCTAATATCTCTTCCATCCCGATTGCTCCCTGATTAAGTGATACATTTATCATACTTCTTTCCAGTCAGATTTGTATAGAAACAAGTCGCAAGCAGGCAAAAAAAGCATGAACCCGTCAGTGCAGGTTCATGCTTTTTCCATATTAAAACATTTCACTAATCGTTTTTGCCTGCATGTGCAGAGCTAGGTAATCTGGACCGCCTGCTTTTGAATCCGTTCCTGACATTTTGAAGCCGCCGAATGGGTGATAACCAACGATGGCACCTGTGCAGTTACGGTTAAAGTAAAGGTTCCCTACATGGAACTCCTGCTTCGCAAGGTTGATGTGATCACGATTATTCGTAATGACAGCACCTGTTAAACCGTATTCTGTGTTGTTGGCTACCTCAAGTGCCTCATCAAAGCTAGAGACTTTCGAGAAAGCCAAGACTGGTCCAAAGATTTCTTCTTGCATTAAACGGGAAGTTGGCTCAAGATCTGCAAAAATGGTCGGGTGGATAAAGTATCCTTCTGAATCATCACTCGTTCCGCCAGTGACTAAGCGGCCTTCCTGTTTGCCAACCTCGATATAATCCGTGATCTTGTCAAAGGACGCTTGATCAATGACAGGTCCCATGTAAACATCGGCAGAAAGTGGGTTGGCTGTTGTTTTCGTTTCTGTGATTTCCTTCACTCGCTCAACCACTTGGTCATACAGCTTCTCATGGACGACAGCCCGAGATCCAGCTGAACATTTCTGACCTGAAAATCCGAAGGCTGATGTGAAAATGGCATTAGCCGCTAATTCAACATCTGCATCCTCATCGACAACCACTGTATCCTTACCGCCCATTTCAGCAATGACACGTTTTAAATGCTGCTGGCCTGGCTGCACTTTTGCCGCGCGTTCAAAGATACGTGTCCCTACTTCTCTTGATCCAGTGAATGTAATCAGGCTTGTTTTCGGATGATCTACTAAGTAATCCCCGACCTCTGCTCCGCTTCCTGGTACAAAGTTGACAACGCCCTTTGGAAGACCGGCTTGCTCAAGCTCTTCCACAAAACGGGCTGCAATGACAGGCGTCGCACTTGCGGGTTTTAAAACAACTGTATTCCCAGTGACGATTGGGGCTACTGTTGTTCCTGCCATGATCGCAAACAAGAAGTTCCACGGCGGAATCACGAGCGTCACGCCAGTTGGTGTGTAAACATATTGATTGCGTTCGCCTTCGCGGCTGTTCACTGGTTTGCCTTTTGCCAGCTCCAGCATTTGACGGGCATAATATTCTAGGAAGTCAATCGCTTCTGCTGTATCTGCATCTGCTTCATTCCAAGGCTTACCTGCTTCTTTGACAAGAAGGGCTGAATACTCATGCTTTTTACGGCGAATGCTTGCCGCAGCTCGGAATAATACGCCAGCTCTTTCTTCTGGAGACGTGTAGCGCCATGTTTCGAATGCTTTCGCTGCTGCTTGAACCGCCTGCTCTGCCTCTTCCTTCCCGGCCTTTGATACGGTTCCAACCACTTCATCCTTTTTCGCTGGATTGATCGAAACAATCTTGTCTTTCGTTTCAATTCTTTCTCCATTAATCACGAGCGGATAGGTTTGACCAAGTGATTCTGTTACTTTAGCTAATGCTTGTTCAAACGCTTTGCGGTTTTCTTCCTGGCTAAAATCCGTGAATGGTTCATGCTTGTAAGGTGTTGTCATTTTTGTCACGCTCCCGTTTCAAATTATTTTCTCGTCATCCCTTTTAAAGCAAAGGCAATGTTTGCCGGCCGTTCTGCAAGGCGTCTCATGTAGTAGCCATACCACTCTCGTCCATACGGAGTATAGACCCTCATTTGATAGCCTTCTTTCACAAGTGCCTGCTGCGTTTCTGATCTCATGCCGTACAGCATTTGAAATTCGAACTGACTTGTCTGTATATTGTGTTTTTTCACAATATTTTTTGTGAACTCGATCATTTGATCGTCATGTGTCGCAATGGCTGTATAGTTCCCTGAGAGCAATTGCTTTTCGATCAGCTTTTGATAATTCAGATCGACATCTTTTTTGTTTGGATACGCCACTTCGGCGGATTCCTTATAGGCACCCTTTACAAGTCTTAAAAATGGCTGCAGCTCATTTAGGTCATCAAGATCCTTTTCTGTTCTGTACAAATACGCCTGCAAGACCGTACTGACATACTCATATTGAGATTTCATCTCTTTAAAAATGTCCAGCGTTTTTTGACAGCGCTGTTCATCCTCCATATCGATTGTCACCATGATACGGTGTTTCTCTGCCGTATCTAAAATACGTTTCATATTGCGATACACAAGGTCATCGTCAATATCCAGGCCAAGTGATGTCATTTTGAGTGACACATGGGAATTGAGTCCCGACTCAGCAATCCGCTGAATGGTTTGAATACACTCAGTCGTCCGTTCATTGGCAATCTCTGCCTTTGTAACAAACTCACCAAGGTGATCAACTGTCACAGCCATTCCTTGGTCATTTAATCGTTTTATGACAGGGATGGCACTCTCAAAATCCTTCCCTCCGATGATTTTCTTAGATGCAACAGCACTTCCCCAATTACGAGCAATATGGTTCAAGAGACTGCTCTTTGACAAAAACAAGAAGAAATTTCTTGTGACCGACTCCATAAAGGGCACCTCCCACTCTTTGTAAGCTATGTCTTTATTGTAAAGCTCATAAGCTGTCCGCTACAATATTTGAAGATGACAAAAATTCTGACTTTTTTTGTGGTTTTATCACAATAAGAGATAAAAAAGAGCCTGCCGTGATCCGGCTGGCTCTTCCCTGCTTACGCCCACACCTCATCAAGGGTAGACTGCAGCAGCTCATTTAATTCTTGCAACAGGTTGTCTTTCGGCTGATTGTAGCTTTTCACCAATTCATCAAATCGCGCGAGCTCTTTGTCGATAAATGGATGGACATAAGCGAGGCGGTTTTCTACATCCATTTCTTCTCCGTCCATTTTACGTTTGAGCAGCTCATGGATTTCCGCTAAAAGCGGACCTTCCTCCACTAGTTCTTCAAGCAGTTCATGAAAGTCCATCGGCGGAACCGTCCGGTATCGTTCAATCCACTGACAGGCAAGCAGCGGACGAAGCACATAGAAATACTTCTTGATTCGCACCTGCTCTCCTCGTAAATGCCCGCTTTCATTCCGCTTCGCCATATTGAGGTAATGATACATCAATGCTGGAGGATAAAACGCTCGATCCTTTAATTCTCTTAGCCGCTTTGCCAAAGAGAAGGATTCAGCATAGATGATGTCAGACGACAGCCATTCCATGATGGACGGATTCGATTTATTGAATAAGCGAAGTGCCTTTCTAAGCTCCCAGCCGCTGATATCAAGCACATCATCAATCGGCCGTTCAATGACATCACGATGTTCTTCCATTGCCCAATACCATTCTTTTCGAGGAACATATAAAAAACGGACATCGTAATCACTATCAGTCGAGGGGAATCCCCATGCTCTGCTGCCTGATTCAACCGCGAGGCAAATCTTTACGTCATACGTTTCTTCGATGATTTTCAGCTCTTCCTTGATTCTCTCTCTCATCATCCATCAACTCTTTCTATAGAAATCTGCATGACTTCTTCACGTTTTGGTAAAATACGAATAAGACATATATGAAAAAGGAGTTGGATCTCATGTCTATATCTCGCATCATGAAATGGATCACCGGGATTTTTGAAGCCTGTCTTGCCATCCCTGTCATCGGAGGACTATTTATTATTAGCAATGGCTATTCACCGCTCATGGTCATGCTTATTCTGCATATTATCACACTCGTCTTATCGAAGCGAGACCAAGGACCAATGATTGGCAGCATCATTGGGATTATTACATCCTGCCTCGCCTGGATTCCGATACTTGGATTCATCCTTCATATCATCACAGCTCTTGCTCTTATTATCACCGCGTTAGTGCCTGATGAAAAAACGAGACAAAATACGAGTTATTAAAAAAGAGGCCCTCCTAGAGCGGCCTCTTTGTTCTTTTATTTGAGTAAGTGCTTTTGTAAGAAGGAGAGCTTCTCTGTTTGAAAAGCCGGGATAAACTCGTGTCCAAAATAGCGATATACCTTAAGGTCTTTATCTGTTTCTAAATGGTTGTATGCCGCAAACACAGTAGATGGCGGGGTAATTTTGTCAATCAGACCGATCGCCATCAATGTTGGCTGTTTCACCCATCCAGCTAAATTGATTAAATCAAAATAGCTTAATGTCTCAAATGCCTTTTCTTCCACTTCCGGGTCACTATTTCTCCGAAAGTATGAATTGATTTCTAAATAAGGCTGCTCCAATGCCACGTCCACTGCACGCTCGAAGTTTGATAAATAAGGGTAATCTGCCGCGACGACCTTCGGAATATCTGAAAGAGCTGCTGCTGCTACCGCTAATGCGCCTCCCTGGCTTCCACCAATTACGCCGATCCGGTGTTTATCCACTTCAGGGAAGGACTGAATGACTTCGAGTGCACGAACCGCATCTAAATAAACACCGCGATAATAGTAGGTCTCCTTTGATAAAATGCCTTTTGTCATCCACCCTAAAGCGTGACCGCCTGGTGTCACTGTCTGATCTTCACTGCCGCCTTGACCGCGGACGAGCATACCAAATGTGGCGTAGCCGTGGAGCGCCCAGTTGACGATGTCGTGAATGCCGCCGTCATAGCTGGCATTATAGCCATGAAAACGAACGAGCGCTGGATGCGGGCCAGTTTGATCAGGTACAGCATAAAAGCCTTCAATTTTAGAATGTCCAAAGCTTTGATATGTCAGGCGGTACACCTTGACGCCTTTCACTGGATAGTCATACGGTTCAAGTGATGGCTTTGCCTCCACTTGGCGCAGTTCTTCGAGCGATTTCTTCCAAAAGTCTGAGAAATCAGGACGTGCAGTTTTCTTTGGTTTATATTTTTTTAGCTCTTCTAGTGATAAATCGAACAATTGCATATCATACTATTCCCCTTTGTTTTATTAGTTATAGGTATCATACCACTCATTTCTTGATTGAGAAAGTCATTTAACAAAACCTTCTGACATTTCTATTGGCAAAGATGATGGAAACCTTTATGATAAAGAAACTGGCCTTGAAGACTAGAATAAACCATTACATACATTCATGATTTTCACATGACATATAGCGAATAAAGGAGGAACCCATATGAAAATCGCCCTTGTCCAAATGGACGTACAAATTGGAGAACCTGAAGTGAATTTTAGAAAAGCAGAAGCGTTTTTAGAAGAAGCGGTCCGCGAGCAGCCTGATCTGATCATTTTACCCGAAATGTGGAATACCGGCTACGCCCTTGAACAAGCCGATCAGCTTGCGGATATAAACGGTGAACGCACAAAACAGCTCTTTTCCTCCTTTGCACGGAAGCACCAAGTGTATCTCATCGCAGGCAGTGTATTAAATAAACGGACAGAAGATGAACACATTACCAACACAATGTATGTTTTTAACCGCCAAGGTGAGCTTGTGTTAGATTATGATAAAATTCATTTATTCCGCTTAATGGATGAGCACAACTATTTAACCGCTGGTGATCAGCTTGGTTTATTTGACTATGGTGAAGATGTAACGATTGGTGCGATGATTTGCTATGACCTCCGCTTCCCGCAGCTTTCCAGAACACTTGTGAACAAAGGAGCGAAGGTGCTCGTCAATACGGCACAATGGCCGTCAGCAAGAGTGGACCATTGGCGCAGCCTGCTCATCGCAAGAGCGATTGAAAACCAGTCATTTATGATTGCTGTGAACAGAACAGGCACAAGCAGAGACACGGCATTCCCTGGACACTCTATGGTAATTGATCCACTCGGCCGCATCCTGCTTGAAACAAAAGATGACGAAGATATTTATTATGCGGAAATTGATCTTCAGCTGGTGGATGAAGTCAGACAGCAAATTCCGGTTATGACGGATCAGCGTCTGGACTTATATTAAAAAGCAGGGGAGCACCCTGCTTTTTGCGTTTAATTAAACGTTTGTTTAAGCTTTCCCTTGATTCTGATAAAGGTCCATGAAGGCTTGAGCGGCTTTCGTTAAATACCTTTCTTCCACATATGCAAACACAAGTGTGCGGGTTGGGCATGAATCAATGTGTAAATAAATGACCCCGTCCCTATCCTCTTGTGCCACCATTTTCGGCACAACGGTCACACCTAGTTCGTTTTTGACCAATGCCTGTGCTGTTTGAATATGACTTGTTTCAAAAGCCGCTTTTGGCTGAAAACCGTGATGACGGCACAGTTCCATGACTACTTGCCGAAAACCGTATCCCTCTTTCAGCATAATAAATGGGATACCTTCAAGAAGCTGAAAGGGAACGATTTCGTGACCGGACGCTTTTTGCCCTGCTTGCTTGATGATCTCGTTCAATTCCTCTGATAACCATGGCTGAGCAGCTTGCGGAACTGCAAGAAGGAGCGGCTCTGTCAGCATTTGTTTCGTTTTCAATGATTCATGCTCGACAGGCATAGATAAAATAGCCAAATCCAGTTTTCCAGCCAATAGTCGTTTTTCGAGCTCACGAGGAGACTCTTCTATCAGTTGAACGTGAACATGGGGATACGTTTGACAAAAGGTTTTTAATAAACCGGGCAAGACATATCCCCCAGTCACTGCTGGCGCTCCAATGTTCAGCTCTTTCCCGATTTCATAAGCTGCTTCTCCCATTTCACGCAGCAAATCATCTCTTTCCTTCAAAATATTCTCAGCCCTTTTAATGAATCGTCTCCCTTGAGGTGTGGGCGTTACTGGTCCATACTTTCGAATAAATAGCGGTGTGTCTAATTCCTCTTCCAGCTTCTTCATTTGCTGGCTTAAAGAAGGCTGTGCAATATGAAGTTGATCCGCTGCTTTTGTAAAACTTTGCTGCCGGTACACTTCAATGACATATTCCATCATTCGTATATCCACTTTCATCACCTCATAGGTTTTAACTATCCATGTCATATCTTTTATGTCTTAGACAAATAACAGAAGGAATTCTACGATAAAGAGACCACAAAGGGGGAAAAGAAATGAATCCATATGCTAAAGCCGAAAACCAATTTTCACAAAATGCCGAGAACTATCGAGATTCACCTATATTTGCAGCCGGAGAAGAGCTGAAATGGATGAAATCAACAGCAAATGCGAAGGGACATGAGCATTTACTTGATATTGGCTGCGCGGCAGGACATACCATTTTTTCCTTTTCAGACGTTATCTCTAAAGGGGTCGGCATTGATGTCACGCAAAAAATGATCGAGATTGCAGCAGCACTAGCGGAAGAACGCCACCTGAACCACATTACTTTTGAGCAGGCAGCCGCAGAAGCATTGCCCTTCTCTGATGAATCATTTGATTTAGTGACGTGCCGATTTGCTGCTCACCACTTTCCAAACCTTCCGGCAGCCATGTCGGAAATCAGTCGAGTCTTAAAAAAAGGCGGCCAATTTCTGCTCGTCGACCATTATGCACCTGAAAACCCTGCACAAGATTCATTTATTAATCACTTAAATAGACTGAGAGACCCTTCTCATGTGCGGGAAAGCTCGTTATCAGAATGGAAAGAGCTCTTCGATGACAACCAATTGACTCAGAAAGAGATTCGTTACTGGGATCTGCATATTGATTATCAGGACTGGATTATACGTGGACGCACGCCAGAGAACATTCAAAAGGAGATCGTTTCCCACCTTCAAGCCGCAGACTCTGACACACAGCAGCTGTTTCAGCTTCAATTCGATGCACAGCATCAGCCCATTTCCTTCTGTTTAAAAGCTGCACTGCTTCAGGGAATCAAGCATTAAACTGATAGAAAAAGTCTACCATCGCCGGTAGACTTTTTTAATCTTCACTTTTTCACAGGTGGCTTTTCATGTTCGTGACACGTCTCTCTTCACGACTAGATTATGTTTCTATTATATGATAATTGAACGAAGATAGGTGAGGCATTTTAGATCCTCTGAATAAAAAAAGAACCTACCCTCTTTGGAATAAGTTCTTCCCTGCATGCGTAACTTACGGTGCAATATCCTCTAATACTTTCTCGCGCGTTTCGATCATTTTAAAAGCAAGAATTGCTCCCACTACCGTCACACTTGCAAAAAGAATAAAAATAGTTGAAACACCGCTTACCTCTAAAATAAAACCTATCATAATAGGAGCGATCGCTGAGGCCAGTCTAAGCCACGCTGTAGCAAATGCCGTTCCAATCACCCTCATACGTGTCGGATAAATTTCAGGTGTATATAGATAGAGGAGAACTGTAATTGTCCCCATCATTCCGTAAGCAGCAGATCCTAAATAGATGACGCTTTCTGGTGAAGTCGCTCCGCTGATCCATAAAGCCGTTAATAAAACACCTGTTAATACAAATGCAATGGTTGCCCAGCGCTTCCGTCCCACTTTATCAATTAAAAATGCACAAGCGAATACCCCTATGGTCTGTAAAATATTTGTGAGAGATGCTGCCCTTAATGAATCTCCGACTGGCAAATGGTAAACAGTATTATAAAGACTCGGTAACCAGTTATTTAAACCATTCGATACAAAGTAGGCAGAAAACCATAGTCCCCATACGACCAATGTTCTTTTACGGTAAAAAGTTGAAAATAGCTCTTTCCAGTCGCCTTTTTCAGTACTGCTGGATACTTGATTTGCGACAGGCATTCGTTTGTCAGTACTAGCTTCAATTTCTTCAATAATTCTTTCGGCTTCATCTAACCTGCCTTTCGAAATAAGCCACCTTGGCGATTCACGCAGCATGAAAAAGAATCCAAAGACGATTAAACCTCCAATGCCTCCAATCAAGAACATCCATTTCCACCCAAAGCTAGGTACAACAAATGCACCAATTTGAGCTGAGATCATTAATCCTAATGGAAAAATCATCTCATAAAGCATAAAAAATCTGCCTCTTCCTTGGGCTCGGGACAACTCATTAATATATGAGGCTGCTACCGGCACCTCTCCTCCAACTCCAATCCCTTGTATAAAGCGGAAAATAAAAAGGGCCATAAAATTACCTGAAAATACACATGCGATACTCATAATAGACATGAGGAACACCGTCCACTTTGCACTAAATACACGGCCGCGCCTTTCTGCTAACCACCCAAAGAAAATAGCACCAATCGCTTGTCCTATATAACCAGACCCAATAAGAAGGCCAATTTGAGCAGGTGATAAATTCCACATGCCGATGAGGACCGGGAGAACAAACGCTAAAGATAGCGCATCAAAAGCATCAAAAAAGGTAGCAGATCCCATAATGATCCGAGGTTTTAAATGCCACCTCGAAAAAGGTACACTTTCCATCCTGGTCAATAGTTGTGAAGCTCTATCAACAACTTGCCCACCTTGAGAATTTGAATTTCCGCTGAGTTCTAACGTCATGGTATCTCCTCCTTATTAGAGGAAATGATGCAAAAGTACATGCCGAAGAGCGCTGAAGAAATCGCTTACATTTTAAATCTAGCTGAAATTCTGTAGCGTTCATACGATTTTTCAGCATCTATCAAATCTTTTTTGGCGTTCCCGTGGTGCCCCGATCTATATAATACATAGGGAAGATATGCTCCATCGCCTCTAACTGTTCTCCTTCTAATAACTGTGTTATTAAAGAAACAGCTTTTCTTCCCATTCCAACTAAATCAACATGAACAGAAGATAAAGAAGGGGTTAGGAAACTTGCAATGGGCACATCATCGGCACCAACGACAGACAAATCATGAGGTATTGACACATTTGCGTTTTCTGCCGCTTTCATGACCCCTATCGCCAAAAAATCTGAAGAGCAAACAACTCCAGTCATGTGCTGGTTTCCTTGGAGAAATTGAGAAACCACTTCTACTACTTTTCCCCCATCAAATTCATCTAACTCAAACACAAGCTCTTTGTTCATTGTTAATCCTAAACGTTTCAGTGTGCGCTCATACCCCTTGTAATACCTCACACTATGCATCGAACTCATTGGACCATTGACCAGCCCAATGGTTCGATGACCTTTATCAAATAAGGCCGTTACAGATTGACAAACACCTTCTTCATCATCTGGCCTGACACATGGAAATGGTGAATCCTCTAAGTAACTTCCGACAACGATAATGGGAATAGCCAAACTTTTTAGCCAATCCATGCTCAATTCTTCATTTCTTGGAGAAAATAAAATGGCACCATCTACAGCCTGCGTCTCAAGTAACCGCTGCTGCTGCACAGATGTAAATGACATCAGCATATTGAATTCGGTCTCATCTAATTCCTTCGCTATGCCGTCTAAAATCGTTGAAAAAAATGGATTATTCAAAATATATGAACCGCGGGGAACCACTACAGCGATATTCCCAGTCTTTCTTTTCACGAGTCCTCTTGCTCCTAAATTAGGGCGGTAGCCTAACTCATCAATCACTTGTTTGATTCTTTCAGCCGTTTGAGCGCCTACTCCTGGTTTTCCACTCAATACTCGGGAAACAGAGGCTATAGACACTCCTGCTTTTAATGCGACATCTTTAATACTTACTGACACATTTCATACCTCCGGGAGTCTGTTGTTTTATACCCTATTATAACCTGACTCACCTTCATCATGAAATCAATGGTCTGTTATCTACTGACGTTTTCCTTAAGCAAACCAACACTTTGAAGGCCTTGGCGAATCTCTTCTTTTTCCTTTTGAGTTAAAGGTAATACCGGCTTTCTAGCAAGCGAACTGCTGATCAAACCTCTCTGGAACATCGCTTCCTTCATTCGCAGATGAGAGGTAGAGGAAGGTTCATCCATTTTATATACAGCATGCTTTAATTCAAAGATTCTATCGTACACTTTATTAGCTGCTGCAAGGTCTTGTTCTTCCACACATTTCACAAGTTCAGCGATCAAATCTGGCACAAAACAGCCGAAACCGACAAGCGCCCCATCAATCCCTTGAACTAATGTTGGCAATAAATATTCATCGTGACATGTGAGCAGCGATACATCTGGTGCATGCTTTTTCAGTGCGCGCACATCGACTTCATATTGTGCCATGTCTCTTTGACCAATTTTGAATGAGACAACATTTTCAATTTCCGACATTTCTAGTAATTGATTCGTTGTATATGAGGTTTTTGTCCACGTTGGATATTGATGGACGATGATTGAAATGTCAATCGCTTCTGCAACATCTTTAAAGAATTGGACAGGTGATTCAGGCTGCATACCGAATCTCAGCCATGAATGCGGCGGCATGAGAAGGATACCTTCTCCACCAGCTTCTTGAACTGCTTTTGCATGCTGGATCGCTTCAATTGTCCCTTCAGCTGAAACCCCAGAAATGACAGGTACTTCCCCTTTTAATTCGTCGGCTGCAATACGCACAGCCTCAGCTCGTTCATGTGGCAGCAAAGTCATAATCTCGCCCGTATGTCCATTGACAACAATCCCGTTAATTCCTTCGTGCTCCGCCACCCAGCGAACAAGCTTACGAAAAGCAGGTTCATCAATTGAATAGTCATCTTTAAAAGGAATTAAGACCGCCGGGAATACACCGCTCCATTTTTCTTTATTTTTCATCAACAAATTCCTCCCCATTCGATTATAGTAAACGTTTACCGTAAGCGTTTACGTAAACAATCATAGAATGTGCTCACGGAAGATGTCAACATTATTTTTTAAAGATTATCATAATTCAAAAAACTCTAATTAAAATTTAGATACTATTTTATTTTTCCGAAAAAGAAAATGATCTATATCAAAAAACTCATCATCATGAATTGATTGAAGGAGGATCACCGCTTTTTCCAAACGGCTGCACTCCAAAAAAAGGATAAATACATTTTGGCTGTCAAAGCATCATCATATGTACGAAGGAAAAGAATTCAATAGAAAAAAAGTCTACCCTCAACGGTAGACTTTTTTTATTTCGAATATAAATCCCAGCCAAGCTTGAGTGTGTCCACAATATAATTGGCGACTTCCTCAGCCTCTAAATGATCTGTTTCCACTCTTGAGTTATGAAGAGAATAAATCTCCCGGCGCTCTTCAAACAGCTCTTTCATCTCATCAAGCGTCCGGTTGTGAAGAACAGGGCGGTTTTCGATTAAAATATCAAGCCGCTGCTTCCAATTCTCCCACGATAGATCAAGGAAAAGAACGGTACAATGCTTCAAGCAGGCGCGTTTGATTTCTTCCTGTTTGAATGCACCGCCTCCAAGGGAAACGATCTTGAGCTGTGTATGTTCACATAAATCGACGATATAATCCTTTTCAGCCTGCCTGAAGAATGCTTCTCCTTTTTGCTGAAACATCTCTGGAATCGTCATGTTGTACTTTTTCTCAATCTCCTGATCGACATCAATAAAATCTCTATATAGCTTTTTGGCAACCAGCTGCCCAATGGTTGTTTTCCCAACACCCATAAAGCCAATGAGGACAATATTCCGCTGTCTTACAGGAATTTCTCTATTGATTTTCATGGTCGTGACACGTCCTCCCTACGACAAGGAATGCTACATAATGTTTCTATTATATGATAAATGGAGCGCGAAAAGATAGGCAATCTTAAAAATTGTGTTTGACGACGTAGCCGAGCTGTTCAGAAAGCCGCTGTGCCTGTTCTTTCACTTTTTGCTGCAACTGAGGAATGACTTCTTCAGTAAACCGATGGGTTGGACCAGATATGGATAAACAGGCTTTCACTTCACCATGAATGTTAAAGATTGGTGCCGCTACTGCCGCAGATCCTACCTCGCGTTCATCGATGCTGCAAGAAGTATATGTGTCAAGAATATGTTTACGTTCCTTTTGCCAGTCACCCTTCATCACATGATCAGCCTCATACGCTAATACTTTTTGTTGAAATTCTTCACTTTGAAATGCCAATAATACCTTTCCGCCTGCACCTGCGTACAATGGCAGCTTTTCACCAATCTTGACAAGATGCCGAATCGATTGCAGCCCTTCCGCTTGTTCAATACAAACCCTGCTTGTTGAATCCAGTACATACAGGTTGACGGTTTCCTTTGTTTCATCACGAAGTGAGTACATGAGTGGCTTAGCCAGTTCCCTCAATTTAATGGACTTCCCTGCAATGTATCCGAGGAGATAAAGCCTTTGACCCAATCGGTATTTCATTGTTTCTTGATTCTTCTCCACAAAATGATTCATTTCAAGTGCCTTGAGCAGTCTCGTTGTCGTAGACATTGCTAAATTCATCTCTTTTGAAATATCCGTTAGCGTCAGCTCTTGACGTTCTTCACTAAAACAATAAAGAATATCCAAAGCACGCTGAACTGTACGCAGTCCTGATTCTTCTTTTGACTTTTTATCAGCCATATTCACTTTCTCCTTTTCCCCTTTGATTTCTTATCGACATCAACGATCGATTTTGCTATAATCCATTTTAAACGTTCCATTAAAAGAAAACAAATTCCACCAGACGGAATAAAATCAATTGAAGATATTTGATGGAGGAGATATTTGAATGTACCTGCTCTTTTTTACACTGCTTATCAGTCTATATATAGTTCATCAACTATTTCCTGCTCCCATACTCTCCTATTTTGTTGGTCTGCTGGCCGCTGCTTCGCTCACCATTTCTTTTAAGAAAGCAAGCGGGCTTTATTTGAAAACAGGTGCTGTATTTCTCATCATTGGGTTGTTCTTATTCTTCTTATCCGGCCAGCCATTGCACACGTTTTTTCTTCACTTTCATTCCATGCTGGGCTTGCTTTCTCTCTTTTTCATGCTGCCTTTTATTCATTCTCTCATACATGTTGGACATTTCGATACACAATTAAATAAACTGCTCACACTGCATACAACGAGCTCAAATCAGCTTTATCGCAAGAGTTCATTTGTCACTCATATACTCGGCATGTTTTTAAATATCGCGACGATTCCCTTACTCTATACATCGCTCAAACCGTCGCTTGAATCCCTAAAAGAACAAGTGAAACAACATCTTTATACACGCAACCTCTTAAGGTCATATGCATTATGTTTAAGCTGGAGTCCTGTTGAAGTGCTGGTAAGCGTCACCATTGATGCAACCAAACTAAAATATTATCAAATTGCACCTATTACTTTTGGTTTAATGGTCGTTGTGCTGGCGATAGATTGGATGCTTTTTTCTCGTCAAAGCAAACGATTACCAAACATCATTCAGTCTTCAGAAACAAACGCCAATCCTCATCGAATTAAGCGAAAAACCCTTCAGCTCGCTTTCATGCTGCTGGGTTTTATGACAGTCGTCTCACTTGTCGATGCATGGATTGGGAAAGGCTATTTATTCGCTGTAGTACTGACGATTATTCCATTTGCTCTATTATTCTCTTCTGTTATCAAAAAAAGAAAACAATATATCGCTGTCTCTGTGCCTCATTGGAAAGAAAGAACCCGTCAGCTCTCCAACTATATGTGTCTATTTTTAAGTGCAGGCTTCTTTGTTGATATGCTCCTTGCGACAAACAGTATGCAGCCGATTCAAGCATTTATTGTCAGTATATCAGACCATGCCATTTGGGTTTATTGTGTCATTGGGTTGTATTTTCTGATCACCGCCCTTTGCGGTTTTCACCCGCTCGTCTCACTTGCTTTGTTAGTCAGCATGATGGCACCAGTCTTCCATGAACTGCCTGCTCTTCCCATTGCCATCATGCTGATCGTTGCTGGCACATCAACTGTTATGTTTAGTCCTTTTAATGTTTCTGTCTCCCTATTAGCTGATTTGATGAAGGTCAATCCTTACCGTATCACTCGCTGGAATATATGGTTTGCCAGCCTTTATATCAGCATGGGTATCGCATGTGCAGCGATCATCACCGTTATCTTTTATACATAAAAAAGAGAACTCATCCTTGAGTTCTCTTTTGCTTTCTCTCTATGGCTTTAATTGAATACGTTCAATTTTACCTACGATAAAGATGTACGACAATGCCCCGCCTAAAGCGACTAAACTGACGAATAAAATGCCTCCATTGTAAGAGCCTGTCGCCGACACGATGAATCCGATAATCAGCGGAGTGATGATCCCAGCTAAATTAGCAAAAAAGTTAAATACGCCGCCAGCCAGCCCCACCATTTCCCGCGGTGCCACCTCAGACAGCATCGTCCAAGAGATATTAGACAGTCCTTGCGCAAATGAAGCGATGGATAAAATGGTCAGCACAAGCGGGATATTTGTTGTAAAGTTTGCTAAAACAATGGTACTCGTCATCAGCAAGCCAACCACTACTGGCAGCTTTCTCGCTACATTCACTGATACGCCCTTTTTAAGCAGCCAATCAGACACATAACCTCCAAACAAGACCCCAAAGAATGCAGCAATATAAGGAAGAGACGCAGCAAAACCTACCTTGAGAAACGCCATATTTTTCGCCTCTGCCAAATAGGTCGGAAACCATGTTAAAAAGAAAAAAAGGGTAGACGCAACAGAGAATTGGCCAATATAAAGCCCGATCAATTTACGATATTTTAGAAGGGCGGCAAAGTCTGCCCATTTCAGCTTCTCCTGTGATGCGACTGTCAGCCCATCGCCTTGCCGGATTAATTCTAACTCATCCTCATTTATCTTCGGATGCTCTTTCGGTTCGTGATAATACTTGTACCAAAAGAAAGCAAATATGATACCGAGCGCACCTGCTGTAATGAAGACGGTTCTCCAATCGAAAGTCGTCATGATCCAAAATAGAAGAGGTGTCGCAAATGCAAGACCCACATACTCTCCAGCAGTATAAACACCTGTTGCAAAAGCCCGTTCCCGCCTTGGAAACCATGTGGTGACAATACGGTTATTTGCAGGAAAAGCGGGAGATTCTGTAATCCCAATAAACAAACGGCAGCCGAATAAAAAGGCAAAGCTGTTCGCAAACGCCTGTAAGCCTGTGAAAATAGACCAAGTAACAAGTGATATCCCATACGTTACCTTTGAGCCAAATTTATCGAGAATAAAACCGCCTGGTATTTGCATCGCTGTATATGTCCAGCTAAATGCTGAAAAAATCAAGCCTAATAAGGCAGGATTTAATTGCAATGAAGATTGAATTGCAGGAGCAACAATGGATACACTGGCTCGATCAATATAATTAATAGCGGTAATAAAAAACAACAGAATCAATATGCCAAAACGGGCTTTCGTTGGTTTCACATATGCGGGCTGCAATTCATTCCCCTTCAGTTCTGAATGCACTTTCATAACCATCCTCCTTTGTTTCCGCAGCGTGCGGTTCGGTTGAGCGTATTAAATTACCCCTTTTTCTTCTAACTGCTTACACTCTTCTTCTGTTAAGCCAAGCATATTTGTTAAAATTTCATAATTATGTTCGCCTAAATCAGGTGCAATGTGACGGATACTTCCAGGTGTTTTTTCAAACTTCGGAATGATCCCAGGCACCTTCACTTTTCCAAGACGAGGGTGATGCACCTCGACGATATTCTCTCGTGCTTTAAATTGCGGATGCTCAAAAATATCCCGAATACTTAAGATTGGGCTCACAGGAACACCATGTGTATCTAAAATTTCTAATACATCATCCCTTGTTTTCGACGCGATCCATTCAGAGACGATCGCATCCATTTCTTTGTTATGCTTCAGCCTGGATGCATTGACCGCGAATTTTTCATTCTCTAGTAAATCTAATCGATTCATCGCCTCTGCCAATCGATTGAAGGTCGAATCTGTACTCGTCACAAGAACCAAATAATGACCATCCTTTGTCTCATAGGTGCCGGCAGGGCTTGAATGTCCACTCAACCCCGGTGAACGCTCACGCACCTTCCCAAGCTTGTCATATTCTGCAACCAAAAACTCTAACATACGAAACACAGATTCATAGAGGGCCAAATCCACCATTTGCCCAGTTCCTTCTGGATGTGTATCCCTGTAATACATCGCTGTCACAGTAGCAAACGCCACATAGATGCCAGCAATATAATCAGTGAGAGAAAAGGAAGGGCTGACTGGATGCCGGTCTGGAAACCCTTGAATATATGTAAAGCCGCTAAACGCCGTCGCTGGTGTTCCAAATCCGGCTTTGTCCTTAAACGGGCCCGTTTGACCATAACCTGATACACGAATCATAATTAAACGAGGGTTGATTTCTTTTAACACATCGTACCCAACGCCCCATTTTTCGAGGGTGCCAGGGCGGAAATTTTCAATCAGCACATCGACCTGACCCGCAAGCTTTTTAAAAATGTCTTTTGCTTCGTCTTTGTGCAGATCCAGTGTAAGGGATTTCTTATTCCGTGAGAGACCAGACCATCTAAGTGGTTCCCCATCTGCAAAAGGACCGACATGCCGCAGCGTATCGCCTTTGCCAGGAATCTCAACTTTGATGACCTCTGCTCCAAAATCCCCTAGAAGCACCGCGCCATAGGGTGCAGCAATCATCGTAGAGACGTCTAATATTTTTATTCCTTCGAGCGGTGTGTTCATATTCATTGCTTGACTCCCTTTCATTCAAGTGATGAAGGGCTAAAATCATTCCTAATTTTAGCCCTTTTCATCTTTCTGATTGACCCGGAAAGCCCTGATGATTCAAAAAGAGGGCTTACCGGTACAGTTGTTTAATCCTTCGGAAGCTGCCCTTGCGGTGTGTAGAGCCAAATGAGCCATAAAGGTTCATCTCCTGTATTGACATGCTGGTGCGGGACACCGTCAGGAATGAACATAAAATCATTTTGTTTAAAGGACTGCCTTTCTCCATCACAAATGACTTCGCCAGATCCTTTAATCACAAAATCAAATTCCTCTGAACCCGGGTGATTGTGCACTGAACTTGCTTCCCCTGGTTCAAAAATGGTGAGACCCGCCATCATATGTTCTGAACCAACTGTATCCGGTGTAATGGTTTGAAATACCTTTCGAACCATTTGCTCCTCTGGACGATCTAAGCCTAACCATAATGGGTTCCCATCTTGAAACGGATTCAATACTTTAATTTTCATTGTTAATTCCTCCCTCGTTCTGATTAATTCACGCTGACATGTGAGCGCTTTGAATTTGGTGAATAAATGTCATTAATATTCCAATGTCCATCCGTAGGAACAGGATCATTTTTCATTGCGACATCAATAACGCAAGGCTCCTGAGAAGCAATGGCTTCAGCTAAAGCTTCTTTGAATTCAGAAGCAGAGGTGATTTTAATCCCCTTCATTCCATAACCTCTCGCAATGGCAGCAAAATCTGGTGAATAGCTTTCTCCATCTTTTCTGAAAACAGTGCCGTACGTCGTTTCATAGTGCGCCATTTGCAAGCCGGCTATTGTGCCAAATGCACTGTTATTCATCACAATCCACACAACAGGAATGTTCTCTTCAACGGCTGTTGCGAGAACGGATGGATTTTGACCGAAGCCGCCGTCTCCAACGAGTGACACAACAACACGGTCAGGCTGGGCAATCTTCGCCCCAAGTGCGGCAGGGGCTCCAAATCCCATCGTTGCAAAGCCGCCTGGCGTTAAAATGGTTCCTGGCGTCAACACTGGAAATTGCTGTCCGACCCCATTTTTGTTCCAGCCAACATCCGTTGTAATAAACGCATCTGGCGGCAATACTTCCCGCACTTCCTGCAAAATACGCTGCGGCTTCATTGGGAAGGATTCATCTTGAATATTCGTCAGATTGCTAGCGTGAAAATCCTTACGATATGCCGCAATTTCCTTTTTCAATTCAGGACGATTCAGTCCTTTTGGCAGCCTTTCTCTCGCCACTCGATTGAGTACAGTCAAGGCTTGCTTAAGATCGGCTACTGCTCCAATTTCAACAGGATAGTTACGTCCAATTTCATTCGGGTCAATGTCAATATGAATGAGCTTGGTTGATGGGAAGCGGAACGTATAATCTGATTCCCACGAGCTCGCATCAGCTTCAGCAAAACGAGTGCCTAAAGCCAATATATAATCCGCCTCTTTGCACTGATCATTGATAAATTTCGTCCCCCAAAATCCTGTCATTCCAAGGGTCATTGGGTGATCATCCGGCATGGCTCCTTTCCCCATTAAAGAATGGGCGACAGGAATACTTAGATGGTCAGAAAATGCCTTTAATTCTTCAGCTGCATCAGCTAATAAAATGCCTCCCCCTACATATAAGAGCGGCCTTTCTGCCTGCAGCAATCGATCTAATATCCGATTGGCCGTTTGATCATCAATAGAAGGTTTTTCAATGGTGTGTGTATGATGGTTGATTTGTTCAAACAGGGACACATCTAGGTCTTTTGAGAACACATCCATTGGAACAGAAATAAGCACCGGGCCAGGACGGCCGCTTTCAGCTAACTGAAATGCTTTTGATAAAATCTCTGGAAATAATTCTGGAATATCGACTCGCCATGCTCTTTTCACAAACGGCCGGTAAATTTCGTATTGAGAGGCATCGGAATGAAGATTGATCTCTTGATGTGGGTGCTTTCCGTAATAATGACTTGGAACATCTCCTGCAATGACAACCATTGGAATGGAATCAAGTGCTGCATTCGCTACCCCTGTTGCGGCATTGGTGAGTCCAGGTCCTAGATGACTGAGAACAACAGCCGTCTGTTTCTTTGCCCGCGCATAACCATCTGCTGCATGTGCCGCTATCTGTTCATGTCTGACATTTACAAATTGAATCGAGCTTTTTTCAAGCGCTGATAAAAAAGCAATATTCGTATGACCGCAGAGACCGAAAATATGCTCGACTCCCCGATTTTCTAAGTACTGAATAACCTGTGTAGAAATATTCTTCTTCATGTTTCTCTCCTCTCACGGTGCAGCTATGAATCTGCTACTCACTTATTCTTTGAAAACACAATAGATAGAACATTGTTCAAATCCTGTATCGCCACTTGCCCGGGAGCTGAGCTTTCTTTCCCTACAGCAAAGGTCATCACAGAACCAAAAAGCCCGCCAATCATTCTTGTAAAAGCCCCGTATTCCGCCATTGCCATGGAAATAATGGGAATTGAGAGCTGCTTTTTCGCATGGCTGGTCGCCGAGAGCAGTGTTAATGCATCGTCATAGGAATGCGGCATCACTGCGATCTTTGCGATGTCGGCGCCGACTGATTCTGCATTGACGAATAGCTGCACGAGACGATCCACCTCAGGGGTGCGATCGAAATCGTGATACGACACAATCAAGGTAACGCCATGTCTTTTAGCAGCCTGACTGACTTGCTGTATATGTGTCACATCATGCATGAATTCATAATCAACGGCGTCCACAAGCTGTGTGGAACAAAGCTCGGCAAGCAGAGAAACCTTCTCAGATTCTGAGAGTGATATCCTTTCGCCTCCCTCCTTTTCAGAACGAATGGTGAATAAAAATGGGATGTCCTTTGCCTTTTCTACCATTCCCTTAAGGGTTTCTATCACTTGATCCTTGTCATGAAGGTGATGAAAAAAATCCGCCCGCCACTCGATCACATCAGGCTTCTTCTCTGTTAACACCTCGACCTCATGAAACAATTCTTCCTTTGTTTGTCCGATGAGCGGCGTACAAATCATTGGCTGACCGCCTTCCTGCACACTTTTTACCTTTTGCTGAAATGCATTCACATCCATACGCCCCTTTCACAGACCATTTGGAAGCACGACCATTTTGGTTTCGGTCATCTCCTCGATGGCGAAACGCGGACCTTCTCTTCCAAGGCCACTTCGTTTAATCCCGCCATAAGGCCAATGATCCAGTCTAAAATTCGATGTCCCATTGATGACAACCCCGCCAGCTTCAAGCTCTTTTGCTGCGTGTAATGCCACATCCAGCTGATTCGTAAAGATCCCTGCCTGCAAACCATATCGACTATCATTTGCTTCTTTAATTGCCTCCTCCAGCTCCTCATAAGGGAGAATGCTGACAACTGGGCCGAACACTTCCTCACAGACGACCTTGGCCTGTTTCGGAGGGTTTAGCAAAATAGCCGGTGTGATGCTCGCTCCATTTCTTTTCCCCCCGCATAAAAGCTGGGCACCCATGCTCTCTGCCTCTTGTATCCATGCCTCAACACGCTGTGCGGCCTGTACATCGACCATACAGCCGATATCACTCTCGCTGGACAGCGGATCTCCAACAACAAGCTGCTCTACTTTTTGTTTTAATACCTCAGTAAACGACGGCATCATTTCCTGGTGGACATAAATTCTTTGAACAGAAATACAGCTTTGACCGGAATTACTAAAGCCTGTTTTGGCACACATGGATGCGGCTTGTTCAATATCTGCATCGTGATGAACAATCGTCGCTCCATTCCCTCCGAGTTCGAGCAGTACCTTTTTTAATCCCGCAGAGGTTGTAATGTGTTCGCCTCCGGCAGCCCCGCCGGTAAAAGAGATGAGATTCGTTCTTTCATCAGTGACTAACTGTTTCCCGGCGTCGACTCCGCCAATCACAAGCTGCAAACCAGCCTCAGGAAATCCTGCTTCGAGAAGGAGTTCGACAAACGCTGTGGCAACAGCTGATGTTTGCGGTGCAGGCTTCAAAATGATGACATTCCCTCCCGCAAAGGCCGGACCGACTTTGTGACAAATTAAGTTGAGCGGTGCATTAAAAGGGGTAATCGCCAGCACAACTCCGACTGGTACTTTAAATGTCATGGCCATTGCTCCCTGTCCGCGCGATGATACATTGCCAGGAATGGTCTCACCTATTAATCGATTCGCTTCTTCCGCCGATTGCGCCAGCGTCTCGATTGATCGCGAAACTTCATCTCTTGTATTTTTAAGCGGTTTGCCTAATTCTAGCGAAATCAATTTTGCAAAATGGTCTTTTTGTTCTTCAAGCAAGGTGGCTGCTTTTGTTAGAAGCTTTGAGCGGTCGATTGCCGATATTCCCGCTATTTGTTTTTTAGCATGCTGCGCACTAGAAAGTGCCTGTTCTATGTCTTCTGATGAGGCGAGATAGGATGTACCGAGCCTTTCTCCTGAGTAAGGATTGATGATATCTGTTTTCACACGACCGATATCCAGCCACTCGCCGTTTATATATGACAACGCTTTTAAACCACTCAAATTTTTTCTCCCTCCTTCAAGTGCCGCGTTCCATGTCCTGCATAACGAACCAATCTTTCTTCATTCGGACAAGGTCCTTTCACGAGGGCTCCTTTTGTCAGCTCCTCATATGCATGCGCCACGATGCCCATTCCTCTGGACAAGGAAAAAATGCCTTTTGCTGCTTCTGCTGGAATGTTTAATTCACATTGGATGGCAGCAGATACACCATCTATATTCATCGTGATTTTCTTCCCTTTCAGTTGTTCAAGCTCATGCCTAATTGCTTCGGCTAACCGTAAATATGTGCCGCTGATAAGACCTTGCTGGACATATGTGTGACTCAGCTCATATAGACGTCTCACCCTCGGATCATCATCATGAAGCTGATGGCCGATTCCTGGGATTTTTTCCTTGCGATTTAACCATGTTTGGCACACTTGCTTTGCCGCAGACTGTATATCCTTTTGATCATCGTAGATCGCTTTGGCCTCGTATAGCATGCGCATGGCCTTCTCTCCGGCTCCGCCATGAATGTCACCTAATAGATTCACCCCTGTTGCAACAGAGGAATTAAACGAAATGCCGCAAGTCACCGCCATTCTAGCTGCTGCAATAGATGGCGCTCTTGGTCCATGATCCGCACCTGCGACAAGAACACTTTCAAAAAGAGCTGCTTTTGAATCATCCAATAATTCACCAACAAGCAGTAAATAGAGCATTTGTGGATACGACAATTCACCAATCAGTTCTTCAATCGGATACCCTCGTAGTTCAATTGAATTTTTTTGAATATGACTAATCTCAGTCTCCCACCAAGCGCCTCCCTCTTTGTAAATTTCCAGTGCACTTCGATTTTTCATTGCGTCAATCATTCCTTTAGCTTCTTATTTGGAGGTGAATCACCCTTTTATTCCATCCAGCGGAATATAATTTCACTTTTCGGAATGTGGTTTCATTGTAAGCGCATTCTTTTCGTTCGTCAATAATCTTTCTGAAAATACTGTCAATAGAAGAGAAATTAAGTGAATCGAACTAATTATTTTTTATTTTTTTGATCAAAAAAAGCAATATTTAGCTAAATTGACTTAAGTAGATCGTTCTACTAATTTAATGAATTTTTGGTTATTTTGTCAAACCCAATTGAAATTCGACATAAAAAAACCTCTCCATCTGGAGAGGTCTCTGATTATTGACAAAGGGCTAAAATGATCTTTATTTTAGCCTTTTGTCTTCTTTTTAGCGTGATAGAAAACCTTTGCAGTCTAGAAAGGACGAGCACCGGAACGGAACGAATTTGACATTCGTGAGTACCGGCGCACAGACCTGACAAAGAATGCGAGGGTTTGTCTACACGCTGAAACCTCTCCATCTTCTGGAGAGGTTTCTTTTTTATTTCCACCAGTCATCAAACATGGAAGCGGGTACTTGGCGTTTATGCTCTGATTGAACATAACGCTTTTCAATCGCTTCGGCGGCTTGATCTGACACTGGTTTTCCTTCTAAGTAATCATCAATTTCATTGTACGTAATGCCGAGTTCTGTTTCATCCGTTTGCTGAGGTTTATCATCCAGCAGATCGGCTGTTGGTTTCTTTAAATACAGGCGTTCCGGTGCTTCTAGGGCTTCTAAAAGCGCACGGCCTTGGCGTTTTGTCAAACCTGTGAGCGGGAGAACATCTGCACCGCCATCACCATACTTCGTGAAGAAGCCGGTTACTGCTTCAGCTGCATGATCTGTACCGATGACAAGCAATCCCTCCTCACCACCTACAGCATATTGCGCGATCATTCTCATGCGTGCTTTGACATTCCCTTTATTAAAGTCAGACAATGGGCCGCCCGTTTCCTTTTGATATTGATCACTGAATGCTGACACGGCAGGTGCAATATCATATTTCCACGACTTGTCTGGCTGAATAAATGATAGGGCGAGCTGTGCATCATCTTCATCCTGCTGCACACCATGCGGAAGGCGTACCGCAATAAAGACCGCATCCTCTTTTCCTTCTTGACGAAGCTCACTGACAGCAAGCTGTGCAAGACGTCCGGCAAGCGTTGAATCCTGCCCGCCGCTAATGCCGAGTACGAATCCTTTTGCCCCGGTTTTTTTCAAGTATTCCTTTAGAAATCCAACCCGTTTTTCGATCTCCTGCTTTGGGTCAATTGAGGGCTGCACATGCAACTCTTGGCTGATCTTTTTCTGCAAACTCATACACTTTTCCTCCTAAGCATCCTCTACATGAAGAGAACAGGTTTTACTCACAATTCATTGATTTAACAACGTTTTTTGAATCTCCATTATACCATGTTTTCATCAAGAACATTTTGTTAGACGTTCCCCTATTTCTTAGATGATCAAACATTCACAAGTGAAAAAGACCACGTCTTTATGGACTGGTCCTTTTCATTTTTAATCAATTTCTACCCGTATAGATGTACAGCTTGATCCATTACACTTCCCAATATCAGCAGGACATGCGGACACGGCCACAATGAGGTCCATTTCAGCCCGCAGGCGAATGTAGTCACCTGGCAGCGATTTTGGCTCCTCCACAGACAGCTTTCCTTTTTCATCAATGACTGTATTCATAAAGGCGTTAAAAGGATAGTACATATCCTCCTTTGGAATTCCAAAGGGCTCAAAGGCAGTCCGCAAATTGTCGTAGCATGTATGCATGACCTCTAAGTGCGTCCGGCCGTATAAAAGCTGATACATCTCTTGCCGGCAGGCGGGCATGTATAAATCATGGCATTCTACTGTATCTTCAATGATCGTAAACATCGGTTTATATAAATTAGAATAAAGCTTATCGCCTTTTTTCACTTTAGACGAGAACAAACTGTCCATCGTCGCACCTTGGTCAAATTTTTCATAAAAATCTTTTTCATGATAGGCCATCACATCTGCTACTTGCTGGCCTTCGACATCAACCACTCGCATACATTGGCCTTTTCCTAAACGAAAGCCGAGTCTACCCTTTGGTAAAATGACGTGTTCTCCGTTCATCACATGCACTCCTTTCCATGACAGTATGCCCAAAATGTCCCCTTGATCATGTATAAAAAAAAGACGCGGTCACAAGCTAATGTCATGAAATAGAAAGGTGTTGCACTTGCATTGAAAGAAGAACAATCTTTATCTTGGTGGCAGCTTTCTCTCATCGGAGTCGGCTGTACAATTGGCACTGGGTTCTTCCTTGGTTCCAGCATCGCCATTACAAAATCCGGTTATTCCGTCTGCATCTCCTTTTTGCTTGCTGCGGCCGGAACGTATCTCGTCTTTAAACATTTAGCTGCGATGACAGCCGATAATCCTGATAAAGGGTCATTTTGTTCCTATGCTCGTAAAGCATACGGACGCTGGGCAGGGTTTAGCAATGGCTGGGTGTATTGGTTTGCAGAAATGCTGATTACAGGAAGTCAGTTAACCGCCATTTCTCTGTTTACCCGCCACTGGTTTCCTTCTGTTCCGCTTTGGGTGTTTTCTGCGATTTATTCCGCTCTTGCCCTGCTCGTCATTATCATTGGGCTTTCTTCTTTTCAAAAGACAGAAAATGTTCTTGCGGTACTGAAAACAGCGGCGATTTTTCTATTTATGATTCTTGCGGTGCTTGTATTATTCGGCATTTTGACAGAACATAAACCGACCCTTCATCTGCCTAACAAGGATCACGAATGGATGCCTCTTGGTCCGCTTGGTCTTTGGAATGGATTGATTTATGCGTTTTATGCATTTGGGGGAATTGAAGTCATGGGGCTGATGGCGGTTCATTTAAAGGACCCGAAGGATGCGGCAAAAGCTGGACGTGTCATGCTGATCATTCTAGCGGTCATCTATATCGTCTCGATCGGACTTGCTCTCTTGCTTGTCCCAGTGACAGCTTTTAATGAGAACAGCAGTCCATTTATTACTTCATTAGAGCCGTTTCATTTATCGATCTTTCTTCATATCTTTAATGGCATTTTCATTATTGCTGGTTTTTCGACATTGGTTGCCTCTCTCTATGCGGTCACAACGCTGCTCGGCACAATGTCAGAGCATCAGGATGCACCTGCTTGTTTTAAACAAAAAGATCCTTCGCATGTGAGATGGTCTTCGATTATCTTAACTGCTGCTGGCTTAATTGTCTCGATTTTGCTTGCACTCTTTTTGTCCAAACACATCTACGAGCATCTCACAACAGCAGCCGGTCTTACCTTGCTGTACACATGGATTTTTATTCTGTTCTCAAGTAAAAAGCTATCCAAGCCATCCACCCGCCAAACGTGCGAAATGATTCTTGCGCTGCTCTTAATTGGAGCCGCTGTATCAGGCACATTAACAGAGGCAAGCGGACGACCTGGCTTTTTTATCAGCCTTGGGATCATTGCAGTGATTGCCATCATGGTGCTATTTATGAGGAAAAAGTGGAAGCAGGATCAGACCGCATCATAATTTCATCATGTTTTTTAATGCAGTAAATGGACATTTGGCGGAGGCTGGTTTCTCCGCCTCTTCATCTGGGAGAAAGTATTGCTTCCATTCATGATTGGTCGGGTCCCCGTACCATTTTAATGATGGGTGAACACTGACCTCATCATATGCTTTGAGCCGCTTGCGAACGAGCTGGCTCATTTTTTGTCCAAACTTGGTCGATCCATTCAATTTCTCAAACACCCATCTAGGCTGAAATGCCATCAAGAGATAAGGGAAGTGGCGGCTTTTTCTGAGTTTGTGAGCAGGAGTGGAACACAAAATAAAATACGCTTCCCCATGGAAGCAATACTCCCACTCATGATGATGAGTATCTAGCGAAATCTCCTCAGGCCACGGTTCTTCATCTTTATGATGCAGCCGTTGAAGCAGCGACCAAAACTGCTGCTCAAACTCTTCAAGCGAGCTTTCCTTTAAATCCTGCGGTGTTTCAAAAAAACAGATAAATGAAGCATATTGACCGGTTTCTTTCGCACAGCCTTGATATTCTCTCAGCAGCTGGGCTAATTCATCCACCGCTTCCTCTTCCCTCGGGTCACCAACAAACCCATAGCGTAAATGATCGAGAAAAAATCCCTGTCTTCCGGGTACACAAGGGAATGTATCGGCTTCATCTCCTACCATCTCGCCAAATTGTGTGAAAGCATCCTGCTTCCATTCTTCTAGTGATCGTAGATTTTGATCAAGGCAACTTTTCGCATACAGCTGGGCCATTTCCTTACACCTCGTTTTAGTGTCTTCTCCATAGCCTATGAGGTGCAAATGGCTGTGGTGACTGTCCTTCCACGACTTCCTAGCGTATGACAAGATGGGTTTCCTATGATCAGACTAGTGAAAGTTAATAGAGAGCCTTTCGTCATACCTACGATGGATTCTCCATCAAAAAGACGGAATCCAGCACCCAATAAATAAGGGCTGCGCAGAAGCTAAACAAATAGACTTTATAGCTGATGAACACAACAAGCCCATAATCAATCCATAAAGCCAAAGCCGAACAAACTACCCATGCCGCAATAAAATAAATCAATAAGTCACGGCTTCGAAAACCTCTTAGGATGCCGGTGTAAAACAAGCTGAATCGGTGCAGCAAAAATGACATAAGCGAGCAAAATGAACAGACTGGTCATCTCCACATAACTAAAGCCCACTTCAGGCGGCATGAATAAAAACGTATAAACGAACGTTGCTGTGATGACTGATAAAATCAACATACACACATAGTTGAATACTGGCAAAAGCATACGCATAGCAGAAGCTCCTTCAAACCATTTTCTATTCCACCATTATTCAAGAATGTGTTATGTCTGTCAATCCTTACAAAAAACAGACTGAATGTGTCAGTCTGTTTTTCTACCCAATCAACGCCATAATTCCTTGATACCCAAAATAGGCGCCGAAACCAAGTAAAGATAAACCTGCAAGAACGGATAAGCCATGTAAAACACGTTCACTTAAATAACGCCTGAACGAACTAGCAAGCAGCGCCATGCTGAAATCCCAGATCAGCATGCCGATAAAAATAGCCAAACTGTACATGAGCATTTGGGAAGCTCCATACTTTTCGATCGTATTGGCTAAGATGCTGCCATAGATGCCAAGCCAAAACAAAATACTGAGCGGATTAGATAAAGAAATGAAAAATCCGGTCATGAACGATTTGCCAATTGATGTGTTTTCGCTGTCCTTTTTCGGACTCTCCTGCAAATTGATTTTACGCAGACTTTCAATGCCGGTATAGGTCAAAACGAAAAAGCCGAACAGCCACAAAAAGGTTTTGACAAGAGGTGCAGTCAAAAGCTGGGCGACACCAAAATAGATGAGGAGCATATAGACAATATCCGCAGCCATAGCTCCCACACCAAAAATCCACGCATGCCAAAATCCACTTTTAATCCCTCTGTCGATTTGGGCTGCATTAACTGGCCCAACAGGCGCTGAAAGTGACAACCCTAAAAAGATATAACCAAAAAACACCGCCACATAGACGTCCTCCTTTTGATGCTGACTTGTACATGTTATTCAAACTTTCTGCGTTTTAGTACAAGTCCATTGTCATCATTTCAGGTGGACTAGCCGTAGGGTCATTCGCTTAGCGGTCTGCTTTCAGTGCCGACTGCTGCGCGTGTACCGTTTCTTTTTTCTTAGAACGATTCATTTGAATTGCAGCTGCAAACAGAAGAACAGCTAAGAAGGCAAAGACAAAGACGGCACTTGCCGCTCCTGCCCATTCCAAACTAAATCCAATCAAAAAGGACAAGCAGGCTCCGCCTAAGCTCGCGGCTGCAATAAAATAACTCGTCGCCTCATCGATGGCATTTTCAATCATTAAGGCAGATGCTGTCAGTGCGATTGGGAACATGCCAGCTGCGCAAAGGCCGATGAAAAAGATGAGAATCAGCTGCGCGGTAATGTGGGTTGTCAGAGCGAATATCACAAGCAGCAGAATCATAAGTGATGCGCTTAGCTTTAAAAAACGCAGCGGATGCAGCTGATCAGCTTTTCTCGCAATCACGGTTCTGCCGATGACGATCGCTGTCCAGAAAGTAGAGACCGCAAAGAGGCCCCAATTTTCTCCCCCTTTTTCCAGCATGATCGACGGCAAAAAGTTCGCAAAGTTCGTTTCAATTCCTGCGTAGAAAAAGGCAAAGCAAATCATAATGACCACGATCATTCGATTATTTCGATCAACAAGTAAAGACGGTTTCCGCGTCCCCCCTGTGGAGGGAGCATCCATCTGTCCATGAGGCAGTTTGTTCATAAAAACCAGCCAGAGCATGAGGAAAAATGTCAGCGCACCCACCTGAAATAAAAACACATACTGCCATGTCTTTTCTGTGACAGTCAGCAGAATCACTAGCGGAAATAACAGCGCACCTAATCCAAAAAAGACCTCCATAATACTGATTCGCTTTGCACTATTAGCCATCGAAATGACATACGCACCGGCTGTTGTCTCAAGACTGCCAGCGCCGCTCCCAAGAAAAAAACCTGCCAGCACAAGCGTTGTCCAGCCCGGCACCAACAGCCCCAGCAGAAGTGAGCCGATCATCAGCAAAAGACCCATCGTCAGCACAGCGCCATAGCCTTTTTTTCTCACTAGAATGGGGGATAACAGAACACCAGTCAAAAAACCAATAAACTGAAAAAAAATTAAAGATGATAATTCCCCGGGGCCTTTATCGTAACTAGACAGCAAATAAGGTGTTAAGCTGCCAAAAAACACATGAATGGTCCCAATAAAAAAATAAAAGACACAGCCAAAATAAAATACCTTTTTCATCTTTTCACTTCCTCTAAAAAGGAGCGGAGTCATGATATCCTCCGCTCCACCTCTTTAATATGCCTGGGCAGAGACGACTGCCTCTTCCCTTTCAAAGCATGTATTGAGCGCAGCCTGAGCGCGATAACCATCTTCAAAATCAGCGACCTTCATATGAGATGGGTATGGATCAGTATTCACCCAATGCATCAACTGATCGCGGAATGTATCGGACCATCCGTAAAATTCATTTGGCGGATCTGTCAGCAAAGTTTGCGGCATTTGATGACGCTCCACACACAATCCATCACTGATCTCATATTCGTTTTTCATGTTCGTATGGTATTTGAATACCTTGTCATGACCAACGACTTCTACACTAAATCCACATTCCTCAGGCTGCGTGCTTTTGGATGTCACCAAATGAAAGAACACTTGATTCTCCATCTGCCCGAAAATTTCGGTATGATCATCCACCTGAACCTTTTTCTCTTCTTTTTCCTTTACATGTGTCAGCATCTTGGTGTTAAGTGATTCTTTCTTCATTTCACTGCCAAATAAGTACCACAGCATATCAATCAAATGAATGCCAAGATCCCCTAGTGCACCGCTCGTACGCAGACTTTCGCCGCTGTCTCTCCATGAAAAAGTCTTTCTTCTAAGGGCACTGTTTTTCTTAAAATGAGTTCTGACGGTTAAAATGCGGCCTAATTCACCGTTGGCAATCAAGTTTTTCAATATATTCACAAAGGATAAATAACGATAGTTAAAGCCCATACTGGCTTGAACTTGGAACTGTTTGGCTGTCTCCACCATTTCCTTCGCTTCCTTCAGCGACACAGCCATCGGTTTTTCACATAAAATCGGCTGTCCTGCTCTTAGCGACTGAAGGGCATGGTCCTTGTGACAAAAATTAGGGGATGCAATGATCAATCCATCAGATGCATCTGCCAGTGTCTCGATACTTGAATACACACGACCGCCGTACTGTTTAATGAATCCCTGTGCGACCGACTCATGCAAATCATAGACACCGGATAATTCTGCACCTTTGATCGTTGATAATGCTCTTGCATGTGCTTTTGCAATATTCCCTGCTCCAACAATTCCAATTTTCTTCATGAATGTGCCTCCTCATGTTTATACATCACTGTTTTCAGTGTTTCATAGATTCCTTTTGCATACCCATGATGACAAATTTGGTGATGGTGCCGTTTGGCTTCGGCTGTCGCATTTTGGACAAGGAAGCCGTGTGTGACGGATTGAAGCATCCGCAAATCGTTCCCGCTATCACCAAAGGCAAAGCCTTGATCTTTCGATAAATCATATTGGTTCAGCATAAAACGGACAATTTCATCCTTCCCTGTTCCGACTGGTAAAAAATCGACATCATAGCAATCCGCAGGATCTCCTGCAAGCGGGTTGCATTTGTTGATGTTGACTGCCACGCCTCGCTCTTTCGCCAGTGTTTGGATAAATGATAGATGATGAAGATCTGTCCGTTCATCCTGCTCCTGATAATAGAAATTCTTCTTATACCCTGAACTGCCCAGCTGCGTTTGCGGTCTAAGGGAAATGCCCTTTTCTCGGATGGTTTCCAGAATGTCTTCGATTTTTTCATCTGAAAAGCCCTGTGCATCCAGCCGCTTCATCCACTCTGCATCTGGCTGTCCAAAATGGGCATCCGACGTATATACAATCTCTGTCCCTAAGTTCGACGCAATGAAATGCGGGAATTGATGAAACCCGCCTTTTTCCATTTTGCTCGTGACAGAATCGAGGCTGCTTCCCGTCACCCAGCCCAGCAAGAGCTGTCCCGCTTCACTCTTTTCTGCTACAAAGGCTTCCAGCCGCTTGACATCCTCTCTCTGCTCCTCTGTCATTCCGTGAGAATAATACGTTTCATCAAAATCACAGAAGACGATCCACTGCGGATTCTTCGGCAGATTCAGCAGTTTTTTATTGAATGGAAGACTTGATAACATGATGAACCCCCTCGATGACCTTCTCCTGATCTTGCAGCGGCATTCCTGGATAAAGCGGCAAGTGAAGTAATTGCTGTGCTGCTTTTTCCGTGTGTGGAAGTGTCGTTTGGCTATATTTTTGAGAAACAAGATTTGTTTGATGCTGATGCGATAGAACCGGGTAATAGACATCCGTCTCTATGCCCATTTCCAGCAATTTCGCTGCCAGTTCATCTCGTTCTCCCTTCAGCACTCTAATCGGGAATAGATGCCATACATGATCATCTGTCAGCGTCGGGAGCTTCATATATCCTTCATCCTCAAGCGTTTGCAGCTGGTCAATGTATCGTTTGGCTAAGTAAAAACGTTTAAAGTTTTGCAATCCTAAATACTTCATTCGTTCAAGTCCAATCGCTGCCTGCAAATTATCAATTTTCGAATTAAAGCCGTAGTCACTGCGTTTGACATTTTTCTTTCCAGCTTCAAAGCCGTGATAACTGATCTCCATGCATTTTTCCGCTAAGGCCTCATCATTTGTAGCGATGGCTCCTGCCTTTCCGCAGACCCCAAGGTTTTTGTATGGATTAAAGCTGAGAACAAGTCCATCTCCATAAGCGCCAAGGCCGCTGCTGCCAATCGCCTGACAACCGTCTTCAATGATTTTCAGCCCATGCTGTTTCGCAATCGCCGAAATCTCCTTCATATCCGCTTGCTTTCCATATAAATGAACCGGTAGAATGCATACCGTTTTATCTGTGATATGCTTCTCTATTTCACTCGGTGAGAGGCAGTAGGTTTCAGGATCAATATCGGCATATACCGGAAGAGCCCCAATGGCAAGCACTGCATTTTCTGTTGCAGCAAAGCTATTGGCCGGCAAAATCACCTCGTCTCCTGGATGGACGCCTGCTGATATGAGACTGATCATCAATGCATCTGTTCCACTTGACGTGGCAATGACATATTTTTTCCCTAAGTACTCAGCAATCGCCTTTTCAAATGTCGGAATATATGGCCCTGAAGTAAAACGGCCAGAGCTCAATACTTCCTTCAGCACCAGCATAATATCATCGATTTCATCTTCTGAAATCAGTTTGTCAACTGGCAGAAACGGTATCTTTTTTTCCTTATTTTGTTTATAATGGAAGAGAATTTTTTCCAAACCTGTGCGCTCTATATCTTGCTCAAGGAACGTCACCAGCTTTTCATTTGCTAGATGCTTTTCAACTGAATCAGCTTTTACTTGAACACCTTGATTGATCATATCCAGCAAAGGAAGATAATCCTTGCTTTTACCTGATATCTTCGTCAATATTTGCATTCCATTCCCTCCAATTAATCAATTCCTTTTGTTAATATTTAACTTGTTTCACATTGTAAATGATGTTATCGATTTCAGAACAATAACTTTGTGTAAAGGATTTGTTAATATGTGTACAATTTATGAAATTGCCAAACGCTGCGGGGTTTCAACCACCACCGTTTCCAGAGTGCTAAACCATCACCCATATGTGTCAGAAGAAAAGCGGCAGCTCATTTTACAGGTGATGAAAGAAATGGAATATACACCGAGTTCAGCAGCCCGCACACTAAGGTCACATCAGACAAAAACCATTGCTGTGTCTGTTCCAGCTGTGGACCATCCTTTTTTTGCACAATTGATTAAAGGCATTTCAAAGGAAGCACTGGATCAAGGATATAAAGCCATCGTGCTTCAGACGTTTTATCAAGAAGCATTAGAACTTGAAGGGCTTCAATTATTAAAAAGAAAAGAAGTAGATGGGGTTATATTGGGTGCGTTAGAAAATACGTGGGAGAAAATTGAGCCATTTTTAACGAACGGCCCCATTGTCATGGCAAATGAATATCACCAAACAGCAAACATCCCAATTATTGGATACGATGAACGGGAAGCCGCCTATAAAGCGGTGGACTATTTGATTCGGTCGGGGCGAAAATCGATTGGGTTTTGCTTTGATACAGAAAGCAGTGAAGCGCAGAAACAAAGGAAACAGGGCTATCTTGATGCACTCTCTGCTCACGGTTTGCCGCTGCAAGATGATTGGCTGTTTGGAGAGGCTTTTACCATTGAAGACGGCTTTCGCTTAATGGAGGTCATCCATCACATGAAGGAAGCGCCTGATGCCATTTTCACCGGCAATGATCAAGTCGCAGCAGGACTCATTAAACAGGCTATTTCATACGGCTATCAAATCCCCGGGGATCTAGCGGTCATCGGCTATGACAACCAAGACATTTGTGAGGTGACAGCTCCAACGATCACCACAATTGACATACCGATCGTAGAGCTTGGCCAGCGGTCTGTACAGCAAATGATCGCACTCCTGCAAGATCAAAAACCATTACAGCGCGAACATATCCAGCTGCCTACCCGGCTCGTGACAAGAGAATCTACATAAAGAAAAAGACTGAGAGAGATCTCAGTCCTTCAGATTGTTGACAAAGGGCTAAAATGATCTTGATTTTAGCCCTTTGTATTCTTTTCAGCGTGATAGAAAACCTTTGCAGTCTAGGAAGGACGAGCACCGGAGCGGAGCGAATTGAAACATTCGTGAGCACTGGAGCGCAGACCTGACAAAGAATGCGAGGGTTTGTCTACACGCTGAGACTGAGAGAGATCTCAGTCTTTTTTATACCTATCTATTAACCTATACAAATTGAGCGAGAATGAATGTCCATATACATACAATACCGAGCAAGATGAAGCTGTACTTCACTGTCTTTTTGAAGAGCTCAGATTCTTTCCCTGTTTCTCCAACAGCTGCTGTAGCGATAGCGATTGATTGTGGAGAAATTAATTTCGCCATCACACCACCGGTCGTATTCGCCCCAATTAACAAACCTGCCTGTGAACCGATTTGAGAAGCAGTGACCGCTTGAAGGTTACCGAATAAGGCGTTGTTACTCACGACAGACCCCGTAATAAACACGCCGATCCAGCCAAGCACCGGGCTGACAAGCGGGAACAAATCGCCCGTTTTGGCAAGAGCAAGTCCAATCGCTGAACTTAGTCCAGCAAAGTTCGCAAGGTTGGCAAAGCCCATAACAAAACAAATAGTAAGAACAGGAACCCAAAGCTCTTTCACCGCTGCTTTTAAGCAGACAGCGCCTTCTGTTAATGTAATATGTCTGCTAAACAGCCCTGTCAGCATGACCGCAATCAGAATGGCGGTCCCCGTTGCACTGATGACATCAATTTTAAAGATCGCATCAATAGGTGTTTCCGTTTGTGCAATTGGTGGTAATTTCACAATTTGCTGATGTAAAAATGGCATTTTCACTAAAATGGTCGTCCAGTTAAGCGGTCCTCCTACAGCAAACAATGCTTTAAATGCCGGCAAACTCCATACCGTAATAACAGCAGTTAAAATATAGAACGGAGACCATGCTTTCAGTATTTCAACGCCGCGATACGTTTGTTTCTGTTCAATATCTGGCGCTCCTTCTTCACGATAAATGTGTTTTGGCTGCCATTTCCGAAGAAATAAAGCCAAAATTCCCATACTTGCTAAGGCAGAAATAATATTGGCAAGCTCAGGACCCATCGTCACCATTGTGACAGCTTGTAAAATGGCATAGGTACCACTCACAACAAGCAAGGCTGGCAGAGTTTCTTTGATTCCTTTCAATCCATCTACAATCAGAATGAGGAGAAACGGAATACAGAATGAAATAAATGGGATCGTATATACAAGGGTTTGAGATAACGCAAGCGGCGTCATATTGCCCATTTGCGCCCCTGTAATCACTGGGATACCCACAGCACCAAATGCACCAGACGCAGCATTGGCAATTAAGCAGAGCATCGCAGCTTTCAGCGGTTTAAACCCAAGCTCTGTTAAGAGAGCGGCACTGATCGCAATCGGTACACCAAACCCAGCAGCGCCCTCTAAAAATGCGTTAAAACTAAAACCGATTAATAAGAGCTGAAGACGTTGATCTTGAGAGATTCCTGCAATACTAGATCGAATGACATCGAACTTACCAGATTTCACGGCAATTTTATAGAGCCATACCGCCATGATGACGATATATCCAATCGGCCACAGCCCATTAGATATACCGAGCAGCACAGCAGATAATGCTTTTTCAACTGGCATATGAAAGAAGAAAACAGCTGTTACAAAACTGACGATTAAGGTAAAACAAGCGGCTAAAACACCTTTTAGCTTAAAAACGGTTAATGCAAGAAGGAAAAACAAGATTGGAAGCATTGCCACCAATGCACTGACGAATTCATTACCAAACGGATCATATATTTGCTGCCACATAGTGATTCATCCTTTTCTGCTCAGATAGGTTGCTTTTGATTGATTAAAAATGAGGAGCCAAAATCTCTTTTAACACATTTACACTGTGTGCAAATTTTTCTTTCTCCGTATCATCCAGAGCAAGCTCCATCACTTCTGTTGCACCATTTCGATTCACAAGGGCTGGTACACCAATGTAGACATCTTCTGCTCCGTACTCTCCATCTAAGTAAGTGCTGACAGTTAAAATGCTGTTTTCATTGTGCAGGATCGCTCTTGTAATGCGGGCTAAACTCATTGCTACGCCGTAATAAGTGGCGCCTTTTTTCTCAATGATTTGGTAAGCGGCATGACGAACATTTTCCATGATTTCATCTAAGTCTTCTTGTTTGTATTGCTCATTTCTCTTCATTAATTCTGTAATTGGTACACTTCCGATATTCGCATGACTCCAAACAGCAAGCTCTGTATCTCCATGCTCGCCAATGATGTAAGCATGCACGTTGTGTGCCGCTGCTTCAAAATACTCACTAAGCATGTATCTAAATCTTGCCGTATCAAGCGTCGTACCACTGCCAATCACTCGTTCTTTTGGAAGTCCACTGAATTTCCAAGTCGCATATGTCAAAATATCGACTGGGTTTGTGGCAACTAAGAAAATGCCATCAAATCCACTTTTCATTACGTTTTCTACAATGCCTTTAAATATATTTAAATTTTTCTCAACAAGATCAAGTCTTGTTTCACCTGGCTTTTGGTTTGCACCAGCACAGATACAGACGATATCTGCATCCTTACAATCCTCATAATCTCCATACCATGTATTCACAGGATGCGGGGCAAATGCTTTTCCGTGGTTTAAATCCATCACGTCACCCATTGCTTTGTCTTGATTCAAATCGATGACAACCAATTCATCTGTGATTGCTTGATTTATTAATGTAAAGGCATAACTGCTGCCGACGAAACCTGCTCCAATAAGGGCTACTTTGTTTACTTTTTCGTTTGTCATTTATCTCATCCTCCTGAGTAAAACTAGGCTGTTTTTATTATGTGAAGTATTTCACATTCATATTGTGCAACATTTCACAAACTTTTGCAAGGGGACTGCTCAAAAAAAATATGTAGCGAATTTGTGAACACATTTATTGTGCTTTCAAAGCGCTGGCTCCATACATATTTCCACAAGAAAAAAGCTGCCAAACGCTCGTCGGCAGCTTCCTACATACATATTTAATAAGGTCCCCAGTTGATCATGACCCCGATACAAATAAATACAAGACCGATGACAAACCAAATGAGGGCAAGCGGCACCATAAAACGTAGCCACTTTACATAAGGTATACCACTTGCAGCAAGCACAGCCATCAATACACCAGAAGTCGGATTGATACAGTTGACTACCCCTTCGCCAAGCATCACTGCTTCTACAGCTACCTGTCTTGTGATGCCCATTAAATCAGCGAGCGGCGCAAGAATCGGGATAAAGACAACAGCCTCTCCTGATCCTGATGAAATCAAAAAGTGAAGAAGCGCACTCGCAATATACATCCCGATCGCACCAGCGATTGGACTAAAGCCTGTCAGCATACTCGCCAAGCCGTTGACCACTGTATCAAGCAGCTTCCCGTTTTCTAAAATGACCGAAATACAGCGTGCCATCCCAACAATAAGTGCGCCGTATACAAGGCTTTGGCACCCAATAATAAACGTTTTCGCAATATCATTGGCCGCTAAACCGCCGAGCAGGCCAGCAGCGATAGCCATAAAAATGAACACACCCGCCATTTCCTTATCGGTCCAGCCAAGCTGAAGTGCGCCATATAAGAAACCTCCAAGTGACAATCCGCACACTGCTAAAATCAGCTTATGTCTGCCAGTAAATGCAGGCTTGTCCACAGATTCCGCATCGGCTCCGCCAAGCCCCTTAGCAGGAAACCATTGATCGCCAAGAATGCTTCCCTTTTCTTTATTCTTCAGACGTCTTGTATATAAATAGATGTACACAATACTAGAAATAAGAAAACAAAGATAAATAATGACACGCAGGCCAATGCCGGAAAAGATCGGCAGCTCTGCAATCGTTTGTGATAAACCTAATGGAGATGGAGATAAAATCGTTGCGTTAAATCCTGCATAACAGCCGATGTATATGACAGCCGCTCCTGCTACAGCATCCCATTTCAAGGATCGTGCTACAATGATGCCGATTGGAATAAATCCAATGACAGAGTTCACGACAATTCCGGTCGTTCCAAGGACTGAAAATAATCCCCCAACAATACAAATAAACAATAATTGCTTCGTTTGAAACCGGCTGATGACATGGTGAATCATCCCGTTAATAGCACCTGTCTTCTCCAGAATGGCAATGGTTCCGCCCGTAAATAGAATCAGAAAAATAATAGAAGAGGACCCTACCATTCCTTCTTGTATCGCTGTAAAAAAGCCAACTGGACTCACTGGTGATTGATCAATACGGTGATAGCTGCCAGGAACGGCTGTTGTGATCTCCCCAGATGTCTTTCGGTCAAACTCACCCGCTGGTACAAAATACGTTGCTATTGTACAAATCAGTGCAATCATAAATAAGAGAACATACGCATCTGGCATTTGAAGTTTTCGTTTTTGTTTCTCTGGTGCTGATACTGTCGCTGTTTTCATGTGTCAAAACCCCTTTGTCCCGATCGGAATTTCACTTAATTTTCAGAATAATCAAATGATGTGTTATATTATAAACACTGTTGATATTTAAGAGCAATATTATTTCATTAAAATAATGTTTTGGCAGATTATCTGTCAGCAAGGAGGCTTCTCATGACAACTTTGACAAACGAAATGAAACAAACCGTGACAGACATCTTTGAACACTTGCATGCCCACCCAGAAATCAGTTGGGAAGAAACAGAAACGACCGCTTATATTGAAGATATATTGAAAAAATTGGGCTGCAAAACTCAAACATTTGACGACTGTACAGGGGTGATTGGTGAAATTGGAGAAGGCGCACCAGTGGTCGCTGTGAGAGCTGATATTGATGCACTTTGGCAGGAAGTAGATGGTGAGTTTCAAGCCAATCATTCATGTGGCCACGATGCACACATGACAATGGCTCTTGGCACCTTCATGGCATTAAAGGAAAAAGAACGACCGAACGGCACGATCCGTTTCATCTTTCAGCCTGCTGAGGAAAGAGGCGGCGGTGCGCTGAAAATGATTGAAAAAGGTGTGCTCGCAGATGTCGATTACTTATATGGCGTACATGTGCGCCCAATTCAAGAAACATTAAACGGACGCTGCGCTCCTGCTATTTTGCACGGATCAAGTAATCATTACGTCGGCACCATTATTGGCGAGGAAGCGCACGGCGCACGCCCACATCTTGGCGTCAACGTAATAGAAGTGGCTTCAACTCTTGTGCAGAGACTCGCGCATATCCATGTCGATCCAAGAGTCGCGCATTCTGTCAAAATGACCAATTTACATGCTGGCGGGGGCAGCTCAAACATCATCCCAGGGAAAGCTTCTTTTACATTAGATGTACGGGCGCAAACAAACGAAGTAATGGATGAGCTAGAAAAAGAAATTGAAAGAGCAGTTCATTCTGTAGCGGATGCCTTTGGCGCTTCCATTACACTTTCAACAGACCATCGTCTGCCTGCCGCCACCTTAAATGAGGAAGCTGTCCAGATTATGTCTCATGCAATTGAACAGGTTTTAGGTAAAGAGCAGCTTGATCCCCCGATTGTCACAACAGGTGGAGAGGACTTTCACTTTTATGCAGCAAAGCTTCCGCATATCAAATCCACGATGCTCGGTTTAGGCTGTGATTTAAAGCCTGGTCTTCATCATCCGTATATGACCTTTGACCGCTCTGCAATCTTTACCGGCATTGAGATTTTGACCGAAGCTGTCTATCAAACACTCCAGCAGCATTCATCATAAATGAAAAAGCCACCCGCCTTCTCATCAAGCGGGTGGTCTGCTTTATATTATGCATTCAGATCTGCCATGGCTGGAACGTTGATTTCTTTTACGCAAGATACCCTTGATAAATGAATCACACATCTCGCAAGCTCCACAATATCCTGGACAGGGATTCTCGTTTCATCATATAGAGTGATGGCCTTTTCGGCTCCATCCTCATACGGAACCTCCGCCGCCAGCTCTCCTGGATTGATACAGGTGACGGATATTTTATCTTTCCTCACATGCTCTCTTAGTGCATTCACAATTCCGCGCAGGCCAAATTTAGATGCAACAAACGAGACTTGAGGCAGGTTTGTATGGTCGAGTCCGGCCGTTGAGCCAATCACGATGATTTTCCCATTCTCTGATTTCCTTACGTGCGGAAGCAGTGCCTGGATGTATGTAATGGTTGAGGTGACATTCACATTGATTAAATGTGCAATATCCTCTGGCTGATCGTGATCAAAGGAATAATCGCCTTCAAAGCCTCGTTTTTCCCATAAACCGACGTTATAGATGAGTACATCAATCGTCTTGTTCTCAAGTGCTTCAAGCATATAAGGGATATGCGTTCGGCTTGATAAGTCGATTTTCAGCCAAATTCTATGAACACCGTCATCTATGTTCAAACTGCTTGGTTCACTTCGCGATACAATCCAAACTGTATCTCCACTTGAAGGGAGACCCTTTACAAAAGCATCTCCTAATCCTTGACTTGCACCGAATATGATATAGTTTTTACTCATAGCTCCTCCTTTTAGGAAACACAAACTGTAAGCGTTTTACACCTATATCATACAGATTCAAAGAGACCGGCGCCCCTTTTATGCTCGTCTTCACTTATTCATTGGCTCGGCTACTGGATTTCCTTTAATTCGACTGGTAATGCACGTGCCTCTATAAAACATTTGATCATTTCTGTAAAAAGTTCTTTCTTCTCAAAAGTAAATGTATGTCCAATACCGGGAACGATGAAGCCTGTTGCCTTCGGATGTGAATTCGTTATTTTTTTTGCTGACCGTTTCATGATGCCTTTTTCCTTTTCTCCCACTGTGACAAGAATGCGTGCCTTCGCTTGTTGAAACGTGTCAGGGAGCTTGTAATGGAGGTTTTCTTGAAACATCGTAAGAAGGGTTTTCTTTTGCAGATGTTTCGATTCCGCCGCATAATGATGCAGTACATGTTGCGAGAGCCCCATCTTTTCGGCTTGGAGCTGGATAAACCAATCTTTCTTTAATAATGGATACGTCAGGGGCAAGAGGGGTCTCACCATGAAATGGAGCCATGGCAAAGGCATCACAAGGGCGCTATTGATGACGGCTATGTCTACGATATCCGGCTCTCTTGATAACACATCAACGGCAATCTGCGCACCTAAAGAAAATCCAATCAGAATCACTTGACGGCCATTCGCATTTTCCTTGATCCATGAGATGACTTCACGGGTGCTTTCATTCATTGAAAATATCTGTTCTTTTGCTCTTGTCCCATGTCCAATGAGATCAGGGGCAAAGCATTCATACGTGTCCTTCAATATTTCAACCTGCTCCTGCCACATCCAGCTGCTTACTCCTCCACCATGCAGAAAAACCATAATTGACTTATCCATTGCCCGACAACTCCATCCTTCTATATAAGAAAAAAGCAGCCGCTTTTTGAGCAGACTGCTTTTTCAACATGCTCCCTTCTATTATAAGGGAACCACTATATCATTGACTATTTTTTCAAATCTTCAATGGAGTTTACGTTCTTCATATATGTCGGAACAACTAGCCCCATTCGAAGACCTTTCATACTTGTACCAAGGTCATCATATTTTCCTTTAAACTTCGCTGCATACGTTTTATGCGTATTTGGCAGCCAAGCGGATAATGATGCATCCGCACTTCCGGTTGCAATTGCTGTCCACATTGGACCTGCTTCAACCTGAGTCAAAGTCACCGTAAACCCGAGTTCACGCAATACTTCTGCCGCAACATTGGTACTTGCAATCTCACTATCCCATGCAACGTAGGCCAGATTGACTTTTCCACCATTCGACTTTTTCACGCCTTTTGTCCATTTCGCTACTTGGTCTTTATGTTTTTTCACATATTTTAAGGCGGCATCCTTTGGTTTCACACCATCTTGGATATCAATCATGACTTCGCCCATGTCATCTTGAGACCATTTAAACTGACTAAGCATTTTGGCTGCTTCCGGCTGATCCTTCGCAAAGCCTTTACGTGAAATCGTATGAATTTCTTCCGCTTCACCATAAGATTTTTTTGGATCATCTAAATATTTTAAATCATAGCGGGAAAACATCCAGTGTGGATTCCAGCCAGTGATGATGATTGGCTTTTTACGGTCGTAAGATTTTTTGAGCGTTGCCGTCATGGCTGCACTTGATGCAGACACAACCGTCCAATCCTCTAAGCCGTAATCCTTTTTCGCTTGATCTGTCAGTGCCATAATCCCTGAACCAGGATCGATTCCGATAATGGTTTTATTCACCTGCTGTGCGGCACTCGCATTTGAATCTGTCTGCGCACCGCAAGCGGATAGTAAAAAGACAAGCAGGGCGGTCATCCCAATGTAGAGAGACTTTTTCCACATTAAGCATTCCCCCTGGTTTTTTTCGTTTTAATGTTTTGGGTAATACGGTCAAGTGTAATCGCCACAATCACAATGGCAATACCTGCTTCAAAACCAATACCTGTTTTCAGCTGCGTTACCGCACTATATACTTCTGAACCAAGTCCTGGTGCACCTACCATTGCCGCAATGACGACCATTGATAGAGCCAGCATGATACTTTGGTTAATACCAGCTAAGATGGTTTTTGTTGCAAGTGGAAGCTGAACTTTGAATAAACGCTGGAATGTCGTTGAACCAAATGCTTCAGTAGCTTCAATTAAATCAGCTGGTACTTGTTTAATACCGAGAATGGTCATACGAATCGTTGGCGGCATGGAGAAAATAACCGATGCCACAACCCCAGGAACAACCCCAATATTAAAGAAGAAGATCGCTGGTAATAGATAAACGAATGCAGGCATTGTCTGCATTAAATCTAAAATAGGTGTCACTATTTTACGCACAGTTTCCTTCTGTGATGCCCAAATACCGATCGGAACCCCGATCACAATGGAAATGACCACAGCGGTCAAAACGAGTGCAAGTGTTTGAAGCATTGGATGCCAGTAGCCTAAATAGTCGATCAGTAAAAATCCAATAAGTGTGAAAAGAGCAACTCCTCTTGTACTGATCCACCAAGCAATGCCGGCAAAAATAAGAGTTAAAATAATGGATGGAATGACGCCAAGTGCAGCCACAATCCCATTTACTGTTCCTGCTAATCCATTTGTGATGCCATCAAAGAAACCACCAAACGTTAATGTTAACCAGTCAACAAATTGATCGATATATTCCGCAAACGGAATTCTAGGTAAATCACTCATACTAAACATCTTATTCTACCTCCTGTGCAGAAGGCTCTTGTGCTTTAATTTCCTCTAGCTTGTTAGAAGACATGTTGATATACTCATCATTTCCTGATAATGCACCAATCAATGCACCTCGGACCACAATGCCCTTCATTCTGTTTTTCTCATCAACAACGGCAATCGGAATGTTCGCATCAGACACCGCATCAAAGATCTCTGTCAAATACGTAGATTCCAACACTGTCGTAAATTCTTTATCGAGAACCGTTTCAAGCGACGCTCCCGTTTCTGCTGCTTTCTTCGCTGCTTGGGCAGAAATGACACCTAATAAATGCTTTTTCTTATCTACCGCATAGATAGACGAAATCCCAAGGTTTTTCATGAGCGTAAGCGCAACACGTGCCCCTTTATCAATCTGAACTGTTTCTGCACGTTTCATAATATGACCAGCGGTTAATACTTTAGAAAGGTCAACATCTTCAACGAAGCGTTCAACATATTCATTCGATGGGTTCATCAGAATTTCTTCTGGTGTTCCGATTTGAACGATATTTCCGTCCTTCATGAGTACAATGCGGTCACCAATACGAAGCGCCTCATCTAAATCATGGGTAATGAAAATGATCGTTTTTCCTACAGATGTATGAAGCTCAAGCAATTCATCCTGCATATCTTTACGAATTAATGGATCTAGTGCGCTGAATGCTTCATCCATTAATAAAATGTCAGGGTCATTTGCTAACGCACGTGCCAATCCAACACGCTGCTGCATCCCACCACTTAATTGATTTGGATATTGCTCTTCAAAGCCTTCAAGTCCAACAAGCTTTAAAGATTCAAGCGCTTTTGGTCTGCGCTCTTCTTTATCGACACCTTGCAATTCAAGACCATACTCAGTGTTCTCAAGAATTGTACGGTGCGGGAACAATGCGAAGTTTTGGAAAACCATGCTGATCTTTTTCCGTCTGACTTCACGCAATTGATCCTTTGACATATTTGTTATCATATCCCCATCAATATATATTTCACCGGAGGTTGGTTCGATTAACCTGTTTAGCATCCGCACAAGTGTGGACTTTCCGCTCCCTGATAGCCCCATGATGACAAATATCTCGCCGTCATACACATCAAAATTTGCTCGATTGACACCAACTGTTGCGCCGGTCTCTTTTAGGATCTCTCTTTTTGTTTTCCCTTTTTCAAGCATTTGAGATGCTTTTTTAGCATTTTTACCGAAAATTTTAGATACATTATTTATCTTGATTTTGATATTTCTCTCTTCAGAATTCATATTTTCCCTCCAAATTAGCATCTTTATAACCGTAACATAAGCGTTATGATGCGAACAATCTTTAGAATTCGCTTATTTCCCCACAATATGTATGAATTCCATATAGAGGTCTGGTCATTAGAGTTTATACGCCGTATTACTCGTAAATCCTATAGAATGCTTCATAAACTACATATTTTACGGGGTATTTCCTCTCATCAGACAATATTTTACTGGAAATTCCTAATTGTGCTAAAAAATAAGTCGAATCCTCGTCATAGCGGTTTTTTGAATCATGGGCGAACCATTCCCCTTAACAGGATTTACCCGAAAATGGTCACATAAAAACCTTTTTCCTCAAATTTTATTTAAATTCATAAAAAAACTGCCTGCAACTTTAGTTACAGACAGCTTGTTTTTTTAGGACTCTAGGGCAGCCCGCTTAATATTATCTTGAAGCTCAAGCATACGTTTTGTTCCATCTTCGCGTAATCGCTTGTTCTCTTCTTCAATCTGTTTCGTCTCTTTCATCCCTTGTACAATTGTATTAAAGGAAGATTCGATCGTTTCAATGTCGATGCTTGGACGGCCAGATAATTTGGCAATCTCCACACTTTGACTTGAAATGTTTTCAGCATTTCGTTTCAGCATTTCATTTGTTCTTCTATCCAGCTCACTCATAGAATCAGCCACAAGCTTTTGTCTCTTCGCTGTAACAGCTTGAATGATCCCATTTTTGAAAATTGGAATCGTGATGATGAAGGCAGAGTTGATTTTACCGATTAATTTCGTATTCCCACGCTGAAGCAAACGGATTTGCGGTGCCGTTTGAAGCGCCACCATTCGTGCCATATCAAGGTCATACACACGCTCTTCAAGCGCTTGAATGCCATTACGAAGCGTATCAAGCTCCATTTGTGCCAGCTGGTTTCCACTAGCTGCTTTTTCTTCATATGAAGGAACCAATTGCTTTAATTCTTCGATTTTCATTTGACCGGCTACGACATACTTTTCCAGCTCCAAATAGTATTGAATATTATGCTCATACATTTCTTCAAGCGTCACAGTCGATTTGGTCATTTCATCTTTATATTTACTAATTTCCACATTAATTTTTTCAATTTCTGCACCGAGCGTTTGATATTTACTAAAAATCTTTTCGATCATGCTGCCGCCCCGCTTAAAGATTTTTGACAGCAAACCACCCTTCGGTTTGTCAAAATCATTTTTATCAAAGCGATCCATAATCTTACCAAGCTGCGTCAGCATTGTTCCTGAGTCAGTAACGCTTGTTGAACGCATCATTGAAAGGATACGATCAGAGAACTTAGAGATTTCAACGGCTGGCTGTTTACCGTATTCAAGCAGTTCCAGCTGATTTTTCGCATCGATCTGTCTCGCAATATTTTGCACTTCTGGTTCATTTCGAAGCTGAACGCGAATATCGTCTGCCTTCTCAATCGTGATTTCCTCTTTATCAATTGAAATGATGTCATTTCCGTTTGTATTTGTCATAAGCTTTGATCTCCTTATCGGTTTTTAATGGATTGAAATAACTTTCTAACGATGGACGGCTCTTTAAACTCCTGGTTCATGACCATCTCATCAAGCCAATGGGTATCAAATAATTGGTCATCGATATACCGTTCGATACACTGATATCCCGCTGGATGATATACGAAAAGATCCACACCCATTTCATTTAGGAAAATCAGGGCGGCCGCATCAGAACGAGTCAGCTCCCCATTATATTCCGTATGGTATAAAATCACTTTCGGTACGGTTTGTGCGTAATCAAAGGTTTGAATCAGTTCAATGAGATCCTGGCTTAAATGCAGAACCTGCTTGAATAAATAAATACGGACATCTAGTTCGGTTTCATTGCCTTCTTTTAATAGCTTCGGATGCTGACAGATTCGAGATATCGCCTCTGCTATCGCACGCTGCGTGCCCTCATATAGATGAGAAAACTGCCACACATTGCTTTTCATTAATAAGTCAGGATCAATCTCTCCATTAGAAGAAAGTGCATGCTGATAATGAAATTGATAATTCGAAGTCACTTCTTTCGTAAAAGGAAAATGGCGAATGGTCTTCGTCTCTTTCCCCTCCATTAACGTGTGAATGCGATCCCAGTATTCACGCTTGTCTCGTGTGACACCCATCATTTTCGCAAAGAGATTTGGAATCTGTATCGTGTCCCGGTCTGCTTTAAAATTCGGGCGGATAAAGGATCGTTCCTTTGCAATTAAAAACAGCTCATCATACGTGGTCTTCAGCGTAATAGAATGAGGAGTATGATCTCTGAATTGCCACGGCTTATACAGCATTGAATCTTCCGTGTGAAGCACCTCTTCAAGCTCTCTTGTCGAGCGGTACGCCACCGTTGATTTCCTCTCAGGCTTTTCAGTAGGGAACGGCTCAAGCTTTGAAGTCCCCGGGTACTGATCAATAAAAGTCAGCTTTTCTTCTGGATCTAATTCGCGGAACGAATCCTCGCCTTCTGGATGAAATAGCACAACATCACAGCCAATCAGCATGACATAGTAAAGAAAATAAAGCTGACTTTTATTCGCCTCTCCATACCAAATGACAGCCGGCATTTTTTCTTCGATATTGACTTCCTTCAGCCATGGACCTAAATGGTTATTTGAAAACTTCACGACATCCAGCAGGACCCGGCGGAAATCAGGATGCTGAAATCCACCCTCGTGCAGCTGCTTGAAATGCTCAAATACCTTGATCAATGAAAGACGGATATGCCGGTTCATCACAGGGTTTGGATGGCGTACAATCAGCTGTTCACCATCTAAAAAAGCAACAAAGCGATTCACGGACAATCCCTTTTCTTCTTGGTTAATCAAATGAATGCGCTGCAGCGCTTGAAAATGCTCCGGCTCAATATGACGATTGAGTGTTTCACTTAAAATATGCATGCCGTCTGTTTCGTATAATTCATGTAAATAAATAAAATAATCGGTTGCATCATGCGGAGTTCCAAGGACCCGGGCGGCGAGACGCGGCAAGGACAACATATGCTCGTCCTTTACATAACCGTCTCTTTCAGGGAGCGGCTTTTTCAGCACGTTTTTCCAGGCTTCCTGCTCCGCCCGTGTATGGGTGACATTGATTTCTTTATAACTCACGCCGCTCCTTCCTTTCTCCTATATTTTCTCGAAAGCTACTACTATCATATCATTCAGCCTTCTACTTCTGCTATCGAATCGAAGGCTTTTTTGCGTTCATCATCTGCTCGATGACACAAGCGGTGATTTCATCCGCTGCGGCCATGCCAGATGCTGCTGTCGGCTCAAGTGATGGGTCAAAGTCCAGAACTTCTCCATGTCTTGGGGCAAAGCCCATATCTGATTGACGAATGAGCCCTGCATCTAACAGAGAATCACCCGCACCATAGACGTATTCAAGCTGCAGCCTGTCCTTTAGAAAAGCAACAGCATCCCACTTATTAAGCGGCTGTGGAATAAAATAAAGCTTCCGTCCCTGAAGAGAAACCTGCCAGCCTCTCTCCTCGCCCCACAGCTTCAATTCAGCAAGCGGAATGTGAGATAGATACTCATCTTTCATAATCAAATAAAGAAATCTTCCCTCTGCTGTACGGGTACGCTTCACCCATGCCGCAACTGGAAGCTCGGAGATCGCCCTCAGCATCTCTCTGACTGGCATACACTCCCTAAGTCTCTCATCAACAATGGCCTGCCAATCCTCAAGCGGCTTGCCATGATGAAGAATACAGCCCCCATTTGTTGTCACGGCATACTCCGGTTTAAGCTCTTGCTCAAAGAAGGTGATTCGTTCATACTGTGCGGTTGTTCTTGTCGTCACTGGAATGAACCAGCCTGATTGATGAATCGTCTGCAAAGATTTTTTCGTTTCAACAGACATATAGGAAAGCGGCCGTTCGTCCAGCACCTCAACTAAATCATACTCTCCTTCATACGCATACTGGTCAAGCACTCGATGTGAGTAAATCAGCGTCCTGTCTAAATCACTGGCAAATGCAAATGTCTTCATGACGTTTGCTCCAGCGGACGAATTAACCCACAGCACGTGTAAGACATATTGGCATATTCAATGACAGGAACACCTCTGTCCTCTGCCAAAAGCAAGATATGCTTCAGCTTCTCCTGAGATCCAGGCTGAATCAAGATTTTCCAAGGGATTCTTCTAAGCAGCACACGGGTCGTCTCACCAACTCCCGGCTTAATCAAATGGGTATTTTCAATTTGAAACTCCTGACCGATTGCTTCAATGGATGCCATTCCCCGCCAATCTGCCGGCGTCCCTTGCGAGAGTATGGTTTCTGCTTTCTCTTGTACATTTGGTCCGAGGCTTGAAAATGCTTCTTCAATTGTATCCACATATAGATTGGACACATCCTCATCAAGCAGCTCTTTATAATACTTTGCCCCATGGAAATCATCGGCATTGATCCAGCGGTTGTTTAATACCGTACGACTGACAAGCCCTGATACTGTCGAATTCAAGCAGGCACTTGGAATGAGAAAGTCCTCCCTCGTTCCGTATACATGTGTACAATAGCCGGGGTCTGCCAGCACAGCCAGCTCACTCGAGAGACGTACACCATACTTTTTTTCAAAATCAAGAACAGCTTTTTGGAGCTCTTTCGAAATCGCCCCTTTTCCAGTCCATCCATCGATAAAAGCAATTTCAAAACCTGGATGTTCTTTCAGCATGTAATGCAGTGCATTCTCGTCTATTCCGCGGTCGCGAATAATAGAGATGCTGTAATGAGGCAGATCGACACCATACGTCTTTCGAATATATCGTTTGATCAGCACCCCGATCGGTGTCCCCGCACGCGCCAAACTGCAAAGCACGGTTTGGAAGCCTCGTTTCTTCACAATCTGTTCTGCTACAACAGCTACTGCTTCTGCTACCTTTTCCTTACTTTCTTCAAGAGATTGATAGAATAAAGTCATATAAGATGCCGTTGGTTTGTACTCAATTGGCAGCATTTCTGAATAATGCGCACCGCTCTGAATCGAACGCTCCCGCTCCTCTGTACTTTTCTCCATCTCAATAGAGGATAAATCTTTGAGTAAGAAGGTTACATCCTGCTCTGGATAGCTCCCCATCTTTGTATACACATTAGCCATTCACCTTCACCTCGTCTGATAAAGTCACAATATGCACATGCTTCACATGCCGCTCAGCAAATAAGTGAACAAGCGGAAGCAATGCCTCCTGAGAGACCTTTTTCTCAAAAAAGAGAAATACATCATCATATTCACCTTTTGGAATGTTGTACACGTAGTGCTGAATTCGGGCATCCTCTGGATTCATAAAGGTAAACCCATTTTGGACAGCGTATCCATCCTTTTCGACTGGGTGAATAGGGCTTCTCGTTGTTGAATGAAAGAGAACGCCTTCCCCCATGTGTGCAGACAGTCTCATCGGCACATACATCAGCTCACCTGTCCCTAAGCAGAGTGTTTGTTTTCCTTTGCGTTCCTGCCGCAGCTTCAATCCCGCTTCAGCAGCTGCTTGGTCGAGCGCTTCCGTATCTGCTGCATTTAAACCAAAACGACCCGTTTCATGTATATATGGCGAATGACCAGCCGAATTTGCTGCATGAGAAAGTGAATAGGGCACCTGCTTAAAGAAAGATTGAAGAGAGTGAAAAGAGAGACTTGGCTGCTTCTCTTGCTCCGCAATCTCATACGAATAAGCTGGCTCATCAAGCGTTTTGCCTCGAAAAATCATCTGCCCTTTTAATAAAGACAATGATGTGATGTGAATTCCAAGCTCCTCTTCAAGCTGGCACATGGCTTTCTCATGCTCCTCCGTCCGCCAGTCCAAAATGGAAAGAATGGTATAAGAATGCCTTGGATACTTTGCATGAAGGTCACGAATGATGTTGATATTGGTACGGCCTGTCGTGACTTCATCATCTACTAACACGATGGGGCGGTCTGTGCGAAGGAATGCTTCGTCTGCATAACAAAGCTGATCTGTTGCATGCGAATGTTCTTCTTCAAATACCAATGACGGGTCAAGATCCAGCAGCTGTTCACGTGTCGTATGAATGTATGATGCGCCTTCTATCACATCATACACACCATGTCCAAGGGCTGTTGCCGTTTCCGCAAAGCCGATGACGACAGGCTTATTGCCAGCTGAAAGCTTTTCTTCTTTGAGTGTTTCATAGGCTGCCGTTAACACCGTGTGATCATCCGTCTTGAGTGCCTCTACAAGAAGATCTTGGTGCGGGGGCGTCTTTCCCGTTTGCTCTTTGGCATATGCCATCGCTAAAAGACCCGAGACAAGGAGCGGTTTTACTGGATGAACAGGAATATGCTTTCCAAGCACCTTACTCACGAATAAAAAGGCTCTTTTTTTGTTCACCCTTGCCGCCATCTCAAAAAGATGCTCTTTTTCCAGCTGGAGCGCACCTTCTTTGAGATCAAGCTCAACCTCCATATGTTCCAAGATGTTCAGCGTATGCCGCTTCTGATTCTGTGAGTATGTCGATATAGCTTCTATTTTCATGAAACACCCCGTAAATGTCTGACTTAATTAATATGTGCTCTGCCCACCTGTAATGCGGCTTTGTTTCATTCATCTTATTAGAGAAAGCACTCTTCATCACGCCAACTGTGCCGTCGGCATGTTCCAGAATGCTTAATGCATCCAAGTACTCTTCCTGTGTCACAACGTACATGCTTTGCACTGGCTTGAGATGTGTGGGATGGATCACTGTCTTTCCATGTATGCCGTTGGCTACATCGAGTCTTGTCTCTTTGAGTAAACCTTGTACGTCATCGAATTCAGATAAGGACAGCTCACCGCCCTTAGAAAGCGCACGGATGAATGGTTTTTGTTCCTTTCTTGCAGGGCCAAAATGCTCCCATACAGCACCTGATACAACAAAGGAACGGCCAAAATAATTGATAATATCTGTGATCAAATCAGCAATCAATCTGATTTCATAAATGGTGGTGTCGCGATCACGGCGAATGCCATATAAGCCGCAAAGATCCGTTGCCCCAATACGAATATTCAAAATATATTCTTCATCATTCAGCATGATCTGCTTTAACTTAGACAGCACCGTATATCTTGTTTCTTTTTCTAATAAATCGGGTGTTTCCAAAATGGGCATACCGTACAGCGTGGTCTTCGTTTGTGCGGACGCCTGTTTCAAGCTGTCCAAATAATCCTTCGCATTATGAATAGAACACTTTGGAAATACAAAACCCGTCAATAAACGAAGAGATGGACCAAGCAAATCTGCCATTTTGAGCAGCTGCTTCGGCGAACGAACCCGAATAAATAAAAGCGGCATTTGTTCAGCCATTTCAGGTGTATGCGTTAATTTGTCCGACAGTTTGGCGAGTTGTACCACTAGATTCTGTTCAGCCATTTCCACTTCTTGATCACCGATGGCATCCTCTAAACAAAATACAACAGAGCAAAGCGCTTCATATTTCTGCGACAGCAGCATGTCTGCTATATCCTGTCTAGTCGCAGGCATATACAAAGTAGCACCTAATGCATGCGCAAGTACGTGCCTTGGCGTCATCAAATGCATCGCCCCCGGCCGTTTGAAAAAAATATCGTGCTGCCTCGCCTCTGATAAAAACTGAAAATACCGCATGCTGTGCCACCTCCTGTTGTTGAGAGAAAATCGAACAAATGACTTGATGATTCAAAAAAGGATGGAGCCGCTAATCAACTCCATTCCTTTTTGATCGTCCTATTCTTCTTTTGAAGCCGCAGCTTCGTTTGTCACTTCTTGATGTTTCTTTTTATTGATTTTATGAACGATAAACGTTCCGATAAATGCTAGGATAATAATCGCAAAGAATACAAGATGCGGAATTTCAATGTGAGCAGCACTCAAGCCCATCTTGATGGCAATGATCCCGATGAGAATAAACGCTGTATTCTCAAGCTCTGGGATACGGTCAATGAGAACAAGGAATAACTGCGCGACTGTACGCATCATGAGAATTCCAAGCATTCCGCCTAATAGTAGAATCCATACTTCCTCAGATACAGCGAATGCTGCAAGAATACTATCAACCGAGAAGGCAAGGTCCATAATTTCAACAGAAATAACGGTTGCCCAGAACACACCAAAGACTCGAATCAACCAGCCTTCTTTTTTCAGTTCCTTCGCTTCATCATCGCCGTCACCTAACCAGAAGTGCTTAATAACAAGCCATGCTAAGTAAGCAGCTCCGAGGACCTTAATCCACCAGAACTTAATAAGCAGCATCCCTACGCCAATGAATAGAAAACGGAAGAAATAAGCGCCAATTAATCCGTAGGTTAATGCCTTTTTACGCTGCTTTTCTGGTAGATGTTTCACCATCACAGCTAATACAAGTGCGTTATCTGCTGATAACAATCCTTCAAGCACGACAAGAGTCCCAATAAGCCCCCAAGAGACAGGGTCTGTTAATACCTCTGCCCACATATGCCAATCAAAAAACGAGGCATATGTATCCAACATATGTTTCAAAATGTCCAACTGGTTTTCCTCCTATAAGTGTAGAAGCATCAGCAGGCTTTCGCCTGCTGCTATTCTTGATCACTGTTTCTTTCTCACTTAGGAAAAGGCCCTCATATGAGCTTTTGACAGCATCTCTTGAACTGATTTGTTTCTCTTATTTACACTTCTAACCCATAATTTTGACAAAGAGCTGCAAGTCCGCCAGAGAATCCGCTTCCGATCGCGTTAAACTTCCAATCACTTCCGTGTCGGTACAATTCACATACCACAACAGCTGTTTCAATTGAGAAGTCTTCGCCTAAATCGAAGCGAATCAATTCTTCCCCGCCCTCTTCATTTACAACACGAACAAATGCATTAGAGACTTGTCCAAAATTTTGGCTGCGCGCCTCTGCATCATGGATCGTAACTGTAATTCCGATACGATCAATGTTAGCAGGAATTTTCGAGAAATCAACGAGAATTTGCTCGTCATCTCCATCTCCTTCACCCGTACGGTTATCACCTGTATGAGTGACACTGCCGCTCGGATGCTGAAGGTTATTATAGAACACAAAATCTGTATCTTGCTGACAACGATTGTTTGCATCTACCAAGAAAGCCGAAGCGTCCAAATCAAATTCGGCTCCGCCAGAATATTTATTCGTATCCCAGCCAAGACCGATCATCACTTTCGTCAGCCCTGGGTTGGTTTTGGTTAAATCGACACGTTGTCCTTTTGAAAGCTGAATCGCCATATTCGTATCTCTCCTGTCTTTGAAAATAGGAAACTATTGCGTTATCCGATATCTAAGCCAAAGTCCGTTGCAATGCGGGCAAGACCGCCTTGATAGCCTGATCCGACAGCTGAGAATTTCCATTCCCCGCCATGACGGTATAATTCACCTACAATAATGGCTGTCTCAATTGAAAAATCCTCTGCCAAATCGTAGCGAATGAGTTCTTCATTCGATGCTGCATTTAAAATACGTACATATGCGTTAGACACTTGTCCGAAATTTTGACTGCGCGCTTCTGCATCATGAATTGTAATGACAAATGAAATCTTTTCAACACTTGCCGGTACAGCTGCAAGGTCAACATTGACCTGCTCGTCATCTCCGTCCCCTTCGCCAGTGCGGTTATCGCCTGTATGTACGACACTGCCGCCTCCGCCAGTTGTTTGGTTGTAAAAGACAAAGTCAGATGGAGAGCTTGCTTTACCTGCCGCATCTAAAAGGAATACACTTGCGTCTAGATCAAAGTCATGTCCGCCGTCATACTTATTGACGTCCCAGCCAAGACCGACGACTACTTTTGTTAAACCCGGATTCGTTTTTGTTAAATCAATTTTTTGACCTTTCGCTAAAGAAATTCCCACTAGGAACCTCTCCCTTCTGTTTAAATATAGTTTCTCGTAATATCTGCAAGCTTCGCATCATTTGTACCATTTCCAAGCGCCGCAAACTTCCACTCATTCTCATGGCGATAAAGTTCCCCGACGATTAACGAAGTTTTTCCTGCATAGTCATCTTTTAAATTATATTTCACTAATTCTTGATTGTTTGAACGATCAACGATGCGAATGTAAGCATTTTGAATCATACCAAAGTGTTGGTTTCTTCTAAGGGCATCATAAATGTTCACGACAAACACCAATTTATTCACATTACCCGGCACCTTGCTCAAGTTGACGAGGACTTGTTCATCATCTCCGTCTCCTTCACCAGTCAGGTTGTCACCTGTATGCTCAACACTGCCGCATTTGCTCTTTAGGTTGCCAAAATAAATCAAATCTTTATTTTCCGTAAACTTATCATTTTTCAGCATGAGCACTGAAGCATCACAATCAACATCAGCGCCGCCTCCGCCGCCAAACAGCTTTCCTAAAAATCCGCCGCCTTGTGATACAGGGTCCCAGCCAAGTCCAACAAGAATATTCGTCAGCCCTGTTTTCCCTTTTGTTAAATCAATACGTTGACCTTTTTCTAATGTAATCGCCAAATCAATCACTCCTCCAGCATAATAAAAATCTATTTATTAAGCGATGGACCCTATTAAAATCATCATACATGAAAATTCGACAAAATTCATGAAATGACATTGGAGCCTCTTACTCTTTTTTCTATTTACTAGTATATACGATCTATGTTCAAGATAGGTTTCAAACACTTTATATTTTTTTAACGAAAGATGCACATTGGAAATGGTTCATGTCGTTAATGAAGTGTTTCATGTGAAACATTGTCGAAAGTTCCCGATGAACAGCTCTTGCTGATAAGGAGTGTATTAATGTGGTTTCATATGTTGATATAGAAAAGATAAAAGCAAAGGATAAACCCTTTCGTTTCCTTCCACCTATGGATTTCTTTATACTTATATTCAGCATGTTGATGAAAGGATGTTGATGATGCCATCACTTCATATATTAGATCAAGTCGCCATCCCTAAAGGTCAGTCTGCTCAGGAGACATTGATTCATACAACGCAGCTGGCTCAGCTGGCTGAAACGCTTGGGTATGAGCGCTATTGGTTCGCTGAACACCACAGCACAAGAGGGCTCGCTAGTACAGCGCCTGAAATATTAATGGCTCATATTGCGGCTCATACAACGACCTTGCGTACCGGATCTGGCGGTATTTTACTTCCTCAGTACAGTCCTTTTAAAGTAGCAGAGGTCACGCGGCAGCTTGAAGCCCTTTATCCTGGACGGATTGAGATTGGTGTCGGCAAATCTCCAGGCGGGATTGAAAGGACGAGGCTCGCTTTGACGGACGGCGTGCCTAAAGATCTGTCTCAGTTTGACCGCCAGCTGAAGGACCTTCTTTTTTACTTATCAGACAGCCTGCCTTCTGGTCATCCGCATGCAGGCGTGAAAGCTGCTCCGCTTGTTGATGCTCATCCGCCGGTTTGGCTGCTTGGGCTGGGAGAAAATAGTGCCATGCAGGCGGCGGAGCTTGGAATCAACTATATTTTTGGCCACTTTATCCATCCTGCACGCGGCACACAAGCATTTGAGACGTATCGATCACACTTTTCTCCATCTGTGTTTTCTAGGCAGCCACAATCTATGTTTGCCGTCTTTGTCATCTGCGGTGAAACAGATGAAGAAGCAGACAGGATCGCCAGCAGTACAGATTTATGGCTGCTTCGTGTTGAAAAGGGACTGGACAGCCGCGTTCCTTCTATAGAAGAAGCAAGCGCCTATCACTACACCACACAGGAAAAGAAAAAAGTGCTGCAAAACCGCCAGCGGATGATTGTCGGCTCGAAGAAAACGGTGAAAGAGCAATTACAGACCTTGATGGACCGCTATCAAACGGATGACATCATGATTCTGAACAATTCATTTGATCCGATCGAAAAACAGCGTTCCTTCAAGCGAATAGCAGAATTATTTTGAAGCCAGCTTTCCAGGCTTCTTTTTTACATTGTCATAAAAAATGGGAAATGTAACATCAAGATGTCAAAATCCTTCCGTCTGTCATCTGATCGCAAATGTGTCTTCTAATCGTTAGCGAACTGTAAACGCATAAGAGGTGTACCTTTTATATAGTAGAGGTACATATTCAATGAACGGTTTACAACGCTGAGAAAGAAGGAGATGACAGACATGAAAAAGAGACTCGATTGGGTTGATGCAGCTAAAGGAATTGGCATTCTGCTCGTGGTCATGGCGCATGTGCCCATTCCAGATTCGCTCAAGCAATTCATTTACTCTTTTCATATGCCGCTTTTCTTTTTACTATCAGGCATGATGTTTCGATCATCCTCATCCCCTGCTTTGTCATTTATTCAGAAAAAAGCCAAAAGCTTACTCTTGCCCTATCTCTATTTCTCCATCATTACGTATGTATTTTGGTTCTCCGTTACCCGTTTTTTCGCATTCAAGGGACAAACGGATATTGATCCTTTCGTTCCGTTTACAGGTATTTTCATATCCAATGCAGATGAAGCAAGACTCACACATAACCCAGCGATTTGGTTTTTAACGACGCTCTTTTTAGTGGAAATTTTATTTTTCTTTATGCATCGTCTTTCTAAAGGAAAACCCGCTGCCGTGATCTTGCTGACTGTTCTTTGCGGAGGTGCTGGATATGCCTCTACCTTGCTTTTAGATCAAAGTCTTCCTTGGAACGCCAATGTCGCCTTGACGGCTGTTGTGTTTTATTCGATTGGATTTTTAGCAAAGCAATGGTTTGTGGAATTAAAAACAGATCCAACCCTTCTTTTATGTACAGGTCTGCTTGTGCTGACGGCTTACATGCAAAGCTTTAATTCACGGATCGATATGCGCGTCAACGACTACGGTGATCTCTTTATTTTCTATGCATGTGCTCTGCTCGGTTCAGCTGCCGTGATTTATTTAAGCTTTAAATTGAAAACATCCCCTATTTTGACGTATCTAGGACGTAATTCTATTGTCATTCTTGTCTTGCAGTTTGCCGGTATCGATATCATGAAAGCATTTGTTTTTTATGGACTCGGTATCAATATTGCTGATACAGCACAGCTCTCTTGGACACTTTTTTATACGATCGGCACATTGCTGCTCATGGTGCCATGTATCTCCTTCCTGAGCAAGTACCCGATGCTGCTCGGCAAACCGGCCAAAGCCGCTCAACGCTACGAACAAAAAACATCCGCCGGCTGAACAGGCGGATGTTTTTTGGATTAATCATTGATTTGAGAAGGATAAAGTGTCATTCCACCATCTACAAATAAGGTGGTGCCTGTGATATACGCCGCTTCCTTAGAAACGAGGAATGCAGCAGCGGCCCCAATCTCCTTCGGTTCACCAAAGGTTCTCATCGGAATTTTCTCAAGCTGCTTTTGTTTTTTCAATTCATCCTGTAAATCATCATTCGATTCGGTTGCCATGGTACCCGGCGCAATCGCGTTGATTCGAATACCTGCTTCGGCATAATCAAGAGCCAGCGTCTTCGTCATCATATTCATTCCGCCCTTTGAAGTGGAATAATGAACGTTGAACGGGCGCGGAATTTCCTGATGGACACTGGAAATATTTAAAATAGATCCTTTGATGTCATGCTCCATCATATAGGCGAGCGCAGCCTTTGCGCCTAAAAATGCACCTGTTATGTTCACATCGATGACGTTTTGCCATTGCTCCAGCGTCATCTCATGCGGCAGCACTTCTTCGCCGTTGAAGCCTGAATTATTGACGAATACATCTACTGTACCGAAATGCTCCAGTGCTGTATCCATGATGGCTTGGATGCCTTCCTCTTTGGAGACATCTGCGTGTACTTTCACCGCCCCACCTCCGTGCTTCTGAATGGCTTTTACGGTCTCTTCGGCTCCATCTTCATCGCCTTTATAATTCACAACCACATTCATTTCCTCTTGTCCAAACCGCAATGCGATCGCTTGTCCAATTCCTTTTGAAGAGCCTGTGACAATAGCTGTTTTCCCTTTTAAATCTTGATACATCTTCATTTCCTCCATTCACGTGCTTCATCTTGCTGATACACAATGGTTACCCATTTTGGAAAAAACAAAAACACAACCCTCTGCATTTGTACTCTAAGAGGGTTGTGCGTTTCATCAAGCTAAAAGGTGTTATAAACATTTTCACACGTTTCGGCGGTTGGCTGATAAAAGCAATGCGACTTATACCTTGCCACAAACGGCTGATTGTACCAAGTCGCTGGACAATCGCCAGGCGGTTTAAAATACCAAAGGCTGAATTTTGCCGGCCAAAAACGTTCTCCGTTAATATTTCTCCGCGCAAGTGTTTTTTCCGTTTCTCGTGCTCGCTGATAGAAGTAACCATGCGTGACCGCTTCAAATGCATGCTCCTGATAAATCATTTGTGGAATCGTACGCAGCCCTTTAAAGTCAGAGCAGTTGGCACGCAAACGATTGATGCCCACGTTTCCTACGAGCAGCATCCCTCGCCTCCCTTCACCTTCTGCCTCCGCTCTCAGCAGTCTGGCCATTAAATCAATATCAGAGCTTGTCGCTCTTACCACTGCCATACATCCACCTCCAGTTCGTTTCTCTTTTATTTTATGTAGCGTTTCTGTGTAGATGACTGCCATTTTGACATGAAAAAGCACGTTCAGTGTCGGCAGCCTGTCTAAATTTGCTGGACATGTGTCTCGCTGCCAACAACACTCAAACCAAGTGACCATATACATAACAGGAAGAAATATTCATTACTATATACTCATTTACAAGTCATAAAAATCCTTCTAATTGCGACATCATCTTCAAAAACAGTCATTTGAACCTATTCAATAATCCGACTCAAAACCTTAAAATATAAAATGTTGAGTTTCTACAGGAGATATCAAATAATAAATTACAAGTTTCTCCTCTCAACTTAGTGTCATTTTTACTACTTGAAGCCAATCAACCTCGGAAACGCACTGAGGTATTGACAGTACTTTCGCTTCATTCTACAGTAAAAAACATACAGTATTTTTCTTTTTGTGCAAAAAGAATGATATGAACTACAGCTTTTCAATGAAATTCACCATAAACCCGAGGAGGAAAACACGCCATGTTTAAAAAGAAATTATCCCTGTTTCTTCTGATCTTGTGTGTAACTGTTGTCGCTGCTGCTTGTAGTGGTGGAAAAGACAAAACAGCTGCGAAAGAAAACGATACCAAAAAATCTCTTGATGCAGCAGAGGTAAAGGTAGAAAGTGCTGAGTACACATTACCACCTCAATACGATACATCTGTACAGGATGATCAGTATGTACTAAAAGTGAATGTATCTGTAAAAAATATCAGCAAAGAGCCTCTCAATGTTGATAAAAGCAACTTCACGCTTTACCAAGATGACGCACAGGTATCTACGATCTCTCCAGATGACTACAACGAAGTATTATCTTCAAGCTCTTTAAATGCAGACAAAGTAACAAAAGGCGGTCTTTTCTTTGTTGTTGACAAAGACAAAGACTATCAGCTTGTTTACACAGAGCCAGGAAGCGGATCGAAAAAAGATGACAAAACACTAGAATTCGATATTAAAGGAAAAGACTTAATGAAAAAAGCAGATACACTACAAGCATCTGCAAAAGCTCTTTCTTCTTATATTGATGTGATGATTTTTGGTAAGAAAAACGATGATTTCGAAAAACTAACAGGTGATAACAAATCAACTGTTGTGAACGAATTTGATAAATCATTCAAGCAAGGTTACATCACTTCTTCAGGTATTTCTTCTAGCTCAGCGAAGGACGAAAACCTTGATAAGCTACTGAAAGCTGTGAAAGAAACATTAGCTGAAAAATCAAAAGTTTCAACAAAAACAAAATCCATCAGTGGTGATAAAGCTGTCGTGACTGTGACTCTTACACCAATCGATGCAAGTCCGCTTGTCGATCGTTTGAAAGAGAAAGCGACTGAGTTCTACAGCAAAAACCGTTCAGCTTCTTATGATGAAGCGCAAAAATACTTACTATCAATTTACCCAGATGAGTTTAAAAAATTAGGACCATCATCTTCTGAAGAAACAGTAGAAGTCAACATGAAGAAAAATGATATCGACCAATGGAAACTTGATTTGAACGACTACAAAACAAGCTCATTAGTTGAGAAATTCATCAAGAACTAAAGAAAAACCCCCGATTCCGGGGGTTTTTTGTTATGATTTATCACCTGGTTTGGTGATCGTGAACCCCCTCTATCATCAAAAACCAGAATATAGTCAAGTTATCTTACCCTTGACAACATTTCTTTCTATAATCAGTGTTCCATTTCTTTAGCTTGTCACTATGAGATATTCAATCCTGATTATTCTTTTTTGTACTTAAGATTTTTTTCTGCTTATTTGAGTTAAAGATGTAGTGTAAACTCGAAGTAAAAAAGGTACTCCTCATTCTTTATTTCATACTGTTGCGGTGATTATTGTTGCAGGAGCTGGTTATGTAATTGCTACAGAAGCCAGCAAGCACAGGAATAAAAAGTATAACCATTATGAAGCTATTATCCGAGGCGGAGTATATAGTCACAAGCAATTGCTAGAATGAAATCAAGAAAGGGTATTATTATTACTGGCATCCCCATAAAAGAACTTCAAAAGCTCATTCATTCTACGGAGGTCCTGTTAAATAGTTAATAGAGGTGAATAATGTATAATTACGAAAAGCTATATAAACAATATTTATATAAAAAAGATCAATTGATTTTTACTAAAGAACAAGTCGTTGAAATGATAACGTCTAAATTTAAAGCTAGAGAATTTTCAAAAACAAACATTTTAGATTTAGTGAATGATGATCACTTTGAATATACTAAGATATATAAATGTTTTGTCATTGATGATCCGAGTCTATTGATTCAATTGTTTTCAAATGAGGAAAAAAAGGATCATCGTGAACAAGTACTTCATAATCGTCTTCATCCGTTAAACCCTAAAAGAGTAAAAGAATGGGAGTATAATCACTTATTGCTTGATGAACAAGAAGGTAGAAGAATTGATATCATTTTAGAAAGTAAAGATGGATTATATGTTTCAGAATTTACCGTAAGAGATAGTTGCGAAAAGCTTAATAGGTATATAAATGCTTTAATTGTAGGTGCACTTATCGAAAATGGGTTAGAAGAATATCCTGATGGTATTCATGACGAGTATTTTCAATTTTATTTAGAGAACTTGGATCAATTCGGTTTCTTAAACTGAGAAATACGATGATCGGCATTCACTTGAAAACGCCCTCTATCAAAGAGGGCGTTTCTTTATTTTGCAAGCATCCATTTCTCTTTCATAAACAAGCTTCTGACGATGACAAACAGGATGACGACTGCCAAGGCTGAGGAGCCGAGTGTCAGGGCGATGGACATTGGATCGATGATACCAAACATCAATTGCTTACACAGCGCATGAATATTGAGGAATGGGATGGCAAAGTAATACGTATCTAGCTGCGTAGCACCTGCTCTCATGGTAAAGAACATTGGGAGCACACCTAGCGTAATGATCATGGACATGTACGACTGCGCTTCTTTGACTGAGCCCGACATCACACTGAGCAGCAATTCAATCATGGATACCATGAAGGAGAAGATGATTAACGCCGCAAACATAACGCCGATAATGCTCCACATTTGATCACCAAAGTTCAGAGCTTGCTTCAGCTTTTCTGTAAAGAGCAAAGTGGATAGAAGCAGCATGCCGATCGCCACAATCCCACTTAAAATACCGAACATAGAGACAGCGAGCCATTTCCCGATGAGAATCTGGAGTCTGCTGGCAGGCGTCAGGAATAAGGCTTCAATTGATTTTCGGTCTTTTTCTCCCGCTACAATATCAAGCGCAGCCGGCAAAGCTCCTGAGATCACGGAGGTCACCAAAATCATTGGAAGGAGAATCGACAACAGCATAGCAGTCACTCCGTTTTCCCCTTCATCACCTTCTTCTACATCAACGGACTGTACTTCAAACGGATGAATAACAGACGTATCGATTTGATCCGCTGCTAAGCGCTTCTCGACCACCTGGTTTTGATACTGCTCCAGCAACGATTGCAGCATTTGAACGGTGATCACCGAATCATCATCTGTCGTATATCCATGAATTTTAATGGCGAATGGCTTTTGATGCTTGAGCATATCGCCAGCCTCTTTCGGCATTTCCAGGTAAGCATTTGCCTCTCCATCTTTGACGGCTTGCTGCGGATCATCAAATGTTTCAAGGTTTAGGTTTTTGACCTCTTTGATCATTTGGTTCATTTCGGCTGGAAGCTGTTCATTGATGGCGACTGTATAGGCTTTATCCCCTGGATCTGCAATCATGCTTTCATAAAAGAACACCAGCCCAAGCATGGTCAAAAGAGGAATCAGTACGGTTAAGAGCAACGTTTTTCGATCCCTTAGCGCATCTGTCATTTCTTTCAAAAAGACGGTTTTCCACATTATGAAATCCCCCTAGCGAGCTTCGACATAAAGATATAGTTCAAGTCTTCACTTTGTTCCTGTGCATATAATTCTGGAAGTGTCCCTTTGTAAACAAGCTCTCCTTGATGAATCATCATCACACTGTCACAAAGCTGGCTGACTTCTTCCATGATGTGGCTTGAAAAGAGGATCGTTTTATTTTGCTGCTTGAGCTGATGGATAAAATCTCTGAAAATATTACTCGACGTGATATCTAAGCCTGTTGTCGGCTCATCAAATAAAATAATGTCAGGATCATGAATTAACGTTCTGGCAATCGCCACCTTTTGTTTCATTCCTCTTGAGAATCCTTTCACCTTGCGATCCATGTATTGTCTCATCCCAAAACGCTTTGCTAAATCCTCTATTCTTGCTTTGATTTCATGCTGATCTAAGCCATATAATTTGCCAAAGTATTCAAGGTTTTCTCTTGCCGTCAAACGATCGTAAAGCCCCGTCTCTCCGCCAAACAAGACACCAATTCGCTTTTTCACTTCTGTTGCTTCTTTCACTGTATCAAAGCCTGCGACAGTGACTGTTCCGTGTGTAGGCTCTAATAATGTGGCTACAGCGCGCAATAATGTTGTTTTTCCTGCACCATTTTCTCCTAGAATGCCAACGACTTCCCCTTCCTTCACGGAGAACGTCATGTGTTTCATCGCTTTTACGACTTTTTTCTTATCTTTAAACCAGCAGCTGCAATCGCTGAGAGTAATCATGTGGTTCGCCCCTTTCAACTTTCTAAGTCTATGATAGAAAAAATAACGCTTGCCTGATATAAAAATGTCGCGAAACGTCCTTTTTCTGTCTTGAAATGATCTATTTCAAAAAAACAAATGGTAAAATAGACAAATAATAAGAATGGTCATAGGTGATTTTTATGATAAAAGTAGGTCTCGTCGACGATTACCGAGTAGATTTAGAAAAGTTGCACGCCATTGTAGGCAGGATGGAGGCTGTGGACATCGTCTTTGTCACGCAGTCAGCAGAGGATGCATATGAGAAGGTCAAAAAAGGAGACATTGATCTGTTGTTCGCTGACATTGAAATGCCTGGAATGTCCGGCTATGAATTAGCGGACCTCATTCACTCTCACGCACTGAATGTCGATGTGGTCTTTGTGACAGGAAACAGTGGATATGCGGTCCATGCGTTTGATTTGAATGTACATGATTATATTATGAAGCCCTACCATGCTGATCGAATTGCCAAATGCTTAGAGCGTTATCTGTCCACCAAGCAGGAGAAAAGCATTCATGGACGGCTTCTCATTAAACAGCAGTCAGATATTCATGTGCTGCAGAAAAAGGATGTTATTTTTGTTGAGCGAACAGGCCGGTCAACAACTATCGTGACAACGACAGGAGATATCCAGACCTATCAGACATTAAATGAGCTAAAGGGCGATCTGGCTGAAAAGGATTTTATCCGCTCCCACCGATCGTTTATTATCAATATTCATTACATTAAGAATTTCTCGGCGTATGCTAAAAATTCGTATATCGTGTCTTTTGAAGGGACAGATAAAAAAGCCATGATGACCAAGCAGCAATTAGAATTCTTTAAGAAATACTATTTTTAAGGAGAACGAACGTGAACGCTTTCTATCTTGGATTTCGCATTTATGCTCTCATATGGTTAGGTCTTGCGTTTCATGCAGCTGCTGAAGCCTTTCTGCCGCTTTCATCCATTGTGTTGTGGCTTCTTACCTTTTGCGCGGTGTGTGTTTATACATTTTTCATGTACAAAAGATTTTTGCCTCATACGAGTGGTGATGTGATATTAGGCGCTTTTATACTCATTACCTGCACAGGCCTTTTGCTCTTTCTAACGCAACCGAATGAGCTGAGCTGTCTTTTGGCGCTCATCATGATGGTGACAGTCGATATCCTCTCATTGAAGGTGATGCAGACAGAGAAACAGTTAAATGGACGGCTTCAAGAGCTCATAAACGCAGAATCAAGAACCAACGAATTACTTCTTGAGCTGCGCAGTAAACATCATGAAACAGCCAGACATTTAAATGCCTTTTCCGCATCGAACGACGAGCATGAAATCAAAGATTTGATTCAGCAATACGTCAAACATTTCCCATGGATTAAAGGAGAAAATGCATATTTAGCCTCAACTCTACATTCCTTTTTGGAGCGGGCTGAGAAAGAGGACATTGCACTTTCACTAGACCTTCAAGCACCCTTTTCATCGCTTCCTTTTTCAAAGGCGGATCAGGTTAGTTTTACTGGCAACCTGCTTGATAATGCTCTAGATGCAGCGATTGAAGCGAAGCAAGCCGGAAAAGAGGGAAGCATTTCGGTCACGACCTCTATTCGGAGCGGGCTATTTTTAATCCATTGTGAAAACAGCACAAAAGGTATGGAAAAACACGTGCTAGATCATTTGTTCAAAACTTTTGGCCGTTCGACAAAAGGCGGCGATCATCAAGGCATGGGGACGTATATCATTCAACAGCTTGTAGAAAAGGCAGACGGTACACTTGATTTCACTTACCGTTCTCCAAATTTGCGGCTCGTCATCAAAATCCCTCTCACCATGTCATAAAAAAAGGTGCATAGCTGCACCTTTTTTTAGTGTTAAGAGAAGATCTTATCGATTTGATTGATTTCCTCTTCTGTTAATTGAACATCGTTTGTTTTTAGGTTTTGCAGCACTTGGTCTGCTCGTTTTGCTCCTGGAATAATCGCATCAATGCCATCCTGCGCTAAGAGCCAAGCGAGTGCGACGTGTGCTGTTTCTGCATTCTTTGATTGAGCAATGGCTTTCAGCTTGTCTACTTTTTCGAGATTTGAAAGGAATGCATCGCCTTGGAAAAGCGGGTCCTTTGCTCGAATATCATCAAATGTCGCATCTTTTGTAAATTTCCCAGTCAACAAGCCTGATGCCAATGGGAAATAAGGAATAAAGGAGATCCCATGCTCGACACAGTATGGAAGAAGATCCTGCTCTGCCTGACGTTTCAGCAGAGAATACTCCGATTGAAGCACGTCTAAGTAGCCATCTCGGTTAAAGGCTTGAAGCTGTTCAAAATCAAGGTTTGATGCACCGATTGCCCTGATTTTCCCTTCATCCTTCAATTCCTTTAATGTGCCTGCTACTTCTTCGAGCGGCGTGCGTCCATCTGGGAAATGCATATAGTACAAATCAATATGATCTGTTTGCAGTCGTTTCAGGCTATTTTCAACCTGCTCTCTTAAGAAATCACGGCTGTTATCAAGTTCAATTTGCCCGTTTACTTCCTTATGAGCTCCTTTTGTCGCAAGGACAAGCTTTTCTCTGCCGCCTCTTTTGGCAATGATCTCACCGATTAATTCCTCTGAACGGCCCAGCCCATAAATAAAAGCAGAATCTAAGAAATTGACACCTTGATCAAGAGCCGTCTCCACAAGCTCCCGTCCAGCATCCTCACTAAGATTCGGGAATAAATTATGTCCACCTACTGCATTCGTACCAAGCCCTATCGGATTTACCTGCAAATCAGTTCGTCCAAGCGTTACCTTTTTCAAAAGCTCATCTCCCTTATCTACATAATCATCCTTATTTTCCCACGAATCATTTCCAACATTCAAGTATACCGCTCTCTAAAATCAACCTGCAGGTGGACGCGGCGAAAATAGAAGATGCGTATGATGAAGATAGACTAAAACGAAAAGGAGATCTTGTCATGACCATTCAAATTGTCATCATTATGATTATTCTGCTTTTAAGAACAGGCAAGGAAAAAGAAATCCGCCCCATCAGGCTTCTCATAGGACCGCTCATTTTATTAGGCACACTCTCTTATTCCTTTACTCAGCATATTGAAATCACGGCGATGAGCCTGCTTGCAATGATTGTCTTTGCACTCACAGGTTTTGCAATCGGGCTATGGAGAGGTAAACTATACAAAGTAACATATGATCAACAGTCGGGGCGTATCACCGCCGCCAGCTCACTTTATGGAACACTTTTTTTCATCGGAATCATCCTTATCCGGATGACAGTAGGTTCAATTGTACAGGATGGCGGTCATTCCCTGATCATTTTCGCAAATGGCCTGACATTCCTTCCAATCGGCAGTATGATCGGCTTACGTTTTATTCTTTTAAAAAGATATATGAACATCAAAGCATCTGCTGCTATTAACTGACAGACAGGAGTTTTTGATATGAACCTTCAGCAGCCACTCAAGCTTTTAGGTCAAATAAGGCGGAAATTTGTATTAGGCCTTGTATTGACCTATATGTATATTCAAATGTATGAGCCCCTTTCAATAGGCGAATTGGTGTTTCGCACCTTCGTCTATTTGGTGTTTCTCCTTTGTCTTTTTCCAAAAAACAAGCTGCCGCCTAAAAAGCAATTTTCTATGCTCCTCTTGATGTGGATTCTGACACATCTCTTGTGGCTGGTGACAGGTCAGATTCAAGACAGTATTGGACTGACCTTTTTTATGATCGGCTTTATCGCTTTTCGTTTTTCAGAGGCGCATCATCCCTATCTATTTGCTATCATCTTTTTCACCAGTGGGATCAGCTATTATATAAACGATTTTTCTTGGAACATGGTGATCACTCTCCCGCTATTCCAGCTGCTTGTGTATACACTTGTTTTGATTTCTAGAATGCGTCGGCGTGAACAGGAATTAAAGGAAGAACACTTCGGAGAACTGCAATTGGTTCACAAGGAATTATCAGAAGCCCATGAACAATTGAAAAAGGCGCATATGGAGCTTGAAGAAGCGACCGTTCAGTCACTCCAATTTGCAGTGCTGGAGGAGCGAAGCAGAATTGCACGTGACCTGCATGACAGTATCGGTCACCAATTAACCTCGATGATTGTCCAGCTGCAGTCTTTGCCCTACCGTTTAAAGCAGGAAGAACCAGAGCAGATGACGCAGACGTTTCAGGAGCTGATCCATATTTCTAAAAATTGTCTCACCGAAGTTCGTTCTGTGGTTCATCATATGGCGTCAGATGATGCAGGTCTCGGACTTGCCGGACTTCGCAGCCTCATCAAGCAAGGAGAGATATCGGGTGAGCTTGACATTCACTTTCATACAGAGCAGCTTACATATAAAAAATGGCCGCTCTCCGTATCTGAACTGCTTTACCGCATTTTACAAGAAGCCATCACCAATACAATTCGCCATGCCAAGGCGACCGCGATGACCATTACACTATCTAACAACCAGCATGAGCTGATGATGAACATTGAAGACGATGGATATTTGACCAGCGAAAAAGATATTTCATTTGGCTTTGGACTGTCAGGCATGAAGGCAAGGTGTGACGCAGCAGGCGGTTCCCTCAAGACGGCCATACGCGAGCCGCACGGCTTTTGTATCCATGTTCAAATTCCTATCAAGGAGGACTCCGAGACATGACAAACCCTATTAAGATTGGCATTATTGATGATCAGCCGCTGATCCGCCAAGGATTTCGTTATATTGCAAGCGCTCAAGAGGATATTGACGTCATATGGGAGGCGTCAGACGGTCAGGAGGCGGTTGAGCTTTGCTCGATCAACACACCAGACGTACTGCTGATGGATGTACAAATGCCTGGAATGGATGGCATCACAGCAACAGAGCACATTTTAAAAAAGCATCCAGATGTAAAAGTTGTGATTCTCACGACCTTTGATACGGAAGAATACGTCTTTGACGGAATTCGTGCAGGGGCAGTCGGTTATTTGCTGAAGGATACAATGCCTGAGGAATTAATTGAGGCCATCCGTACCGCCTTTGCTGGTGAATCTGTCTTTCGAACGGCAGCCTCTGAGCACATGATGGCACGAGCTCTTCAGCAGGCAAATGATACACATCACACTCATCTGCTTCACGAATCATTCACAGAACGTGAACGCGATGTATTACAGCAAATGGCCTATGGCTTAAAGAATGAAGACATTGCTGATCAATTATTTATCAGCAAAAGTACGGTAAAAACGCATGTGCACCGTATTTTACAAAAGCTCAATGCACAAGACCGTACACAGGCTGTCGTCTTCGCCATCCGGCACCGCCTCGTGAAATAAAAACTACCTTCACTTCAAGATTTTTATACAAAAAACATTTAAAACCTAAAATAAATCTATAAATTAATACTTATTAACTAGTATATTGTGCTTATTTAATTCCTTATTTTATAGGTTATTGTGTTAAAAGCTATCAAAAATAGGGACTAAAACCTATTCCTCATCATGAATGAATTTCGATAGAATGAATAGTGCAAATCGTCATTAGGATATTTTCCCCTTTAACACCCGAATATACCAATCTATCTGTTTCTTTTTTCATAGTCAGATAGCGGGAATGAAATGACGAAAGAAAAGCAAAGGAGCTTCAACTGTGAATCTTAAAAAAATAAGTGCACTCCTCATGATTTCATTCGTGATGATCATCTCTGCAGCATGTCAGAGCTCAGCCAAATCAACCGACGCTGATCAAAAGTCAACAAAAACAGCAGAGGTAAAAGTCAATAGCTACGAATATACGTTACCAGAAGACTCAACAACTACCCTGAGAGACAATGAATTGGTACTAAAAGTAAATCTGACGATCACAAACAAAGGTGACAAAGCCCTTTCATTATATAACTCTGACTTCTCCCTTTATCAGGACGACGCCAAAGTATCTGATTTAAAATTCTACGGCAGCAAAGACCGTCTTGACCTTGGTTCATTGAACAAAGGCAAGTCAATTTCAGGAGCTCTTTATTTCCTAGTAGACAAAGGGAAAAAATATCAGTTCGTCTATCAGGACAGCATCAAGAAAAACAGTGATTCCATCCAAATCGACCTAGATGGAAACAAAATACTCGATTCAGCAAAAAAGCTGGATAACCCAGCAAAAGCGTTATCCGCTTATACCGATATTATTGTTTTTGATAAAAAGAACGATGAATTCGCAGATTTAACGGGTGACAACCAATCGGATGTCGTCAATAAATACCATGAGATGTTTGTAAAAGACTTCAAAAGAAGTGCAGGAATATACGGAAATGAAGTGAGTGACCGAGATATTCTGTCGATGTACAAACGCATTCAAAACACCATGAAGGATAAAGCGAAAGTAGAAACAAGTGTGAAAACCATCTCTGATGACGAAGCAAAGGTTGTCGCTCAAGTAACCGGCATTGATGCTTCTAACTTAAAAGACAAGCTAGACAAGCAAAGAGACGAGTTTTACAACGGGAAAATCCGTTCTAAAGAAGAACTGTATAAAAAAAGCTTAAACATGTACGCATCTGAATTCGAAAAACTTCCTCCCGTTTCCAGCCCAGCTGAATATGAAGTGAAAATGAAACGTAATGGGGATGGTCAATGGAAAATTGACCTCAATGATTATAATACAGAGCAGTACATGAGCGGTTTTATTAAAACGAGATAATCTAAAAAAAGACGCTGGCCTCTGAAGGAGCCGCGTCTTTTTTTTTAATTATACTGTCGCCTCTTGCTCTTCTTTCACCGCTTTTTCGATATCTTTAAAACGGCTCGATACAGTCGACGCACTAATGCCATACTTTTTCGCTACTTGTGCTTGAGAAAGCGGGGCATCGCTTGCAAGTGAATGAATGTAGTATTCGATTCCGGCAGCAAATGACGCTGCTTTACGGATCACAGGTGATTTCTGATCACAGTAGGCTTTCCAAACCGTTAAAGCACCATCTGTCAGGCTTTGGTCACCGTGCTCCTTCATTCCGTCTTCAATCAGCTTAGCAGTTTCCAGCTGGACGTCACTTGCCCAGTCCATACGATCTGCTGATAGACCTGCATCGCCTTCTGTTTGAGCAGGTGTTTCTGATTCTTCTACTTCTTGCTTCGCAAACATACACTTCAGCACGTCAGGGAATGATTCTCTCATAAATGTGCTGCGCGCCCCTCCATTTGCTTCATATGCGTCAACAAGCTGGCGAACTTGAAGAAGAAGAGTATCTGTAAACTCTTTCGCAAACATCGTATATTGAATGAAAAACTCTGCCTTTTCTTCAAATTGAACAGGAAAACCAAGCACGAGACTTCCCTTTTCAGGCAGTACCGTTTGATCAGGTTTTACATCTACTTCAACCTTCTCCGCTGTTATCATATTCTCAAAGTAAAGAGACTCGTCCGTTTTTTCATTTAATAAAAGCAAAGATGGCTCCATGTCTGTCCAAGATTGGACCACTTGTCTTGTTTTCGGACGGGTAATATCTTCTGCTTTCTTTGTCAGGAACTCTTGGAAAATGGTCTCTTTCTGATCAGTTAATGGACGGAAGAAGATGCCCCATACACTCAAATGGAAAACTGAGATTTGTTGCGTTTCTTTATCCATATCTGCAAGGAAAGAAAACTCATTAATGAATTGATTGATCGCTCTCTGATGCTTAGAAAAAGCATAATTCATTAAATCCTTTTGAACTTGTACAGCTTCCTTAAACACAAGCTCAGACGTTTGTTCTCCGCCTGATTTTTGACCACAGCAATGTTTATATTTTTTTCCGCTTCCGCAAGGGCAGAGCGCATTTCGTTTAATTTTTCCCAAAATAAAACCTCCGACATTCTAGTCTAACCTCACTATTTTAACAAACGATTGCACAGGAGGGTTTTATTTTCAAGAAAAAAGAAAAATCTGAATGATCAGTTAAATTATAAAAACACCTGAAGATCACAATAGATCATAGGAAAGACAGACTTTCTCTGTTTATTTTCTCCAATCATACCAACAGATTTTCCTCAGCTCATTCCTTCGAATAACTGCTTTGCCTCAAAATAAAAGATTTGAACGAATTTCTTCGTATTGACTCTACCCGTTGATCCTGAAGGTGAAGATGTCTTCTGCATTTCTTTCATTCTTTGGCTGACATCGGTAAAATCAAAAAACTTCGACGCATAGTGCTCAAACTTAGGATTTGAGAAATCTGTTAATCCTAGTGAGGCAAAATGATTCAAAGAATGGTGAATAGCTCGTCTAATCCGCTGCTCCGCCGCCTTCACTTCCCGCATCACTTCTACATCGGTTGCACCATGATCCAGCTTTCTTTCTGCTGTTTTGATAAACAGCTGCTTTAGCGGCGGGAAATTGACCTCATGAGAATTGGCTGACTGTGTTTCATGTAAGTAGATGAGTATCTCCAGTAAATCCTTAGAGCCGCTCTCACCGACAATTCCCAGCTCGGATAAGAGGAATTCCCCAGCTTCTTTCATCGTTCTTCTCTTCGCCCCAGCGCCCGTACCTTGAGAAATGACAGGCTCTAATGGCAGCACGTGGCGAAGGGAGGCTTGTATATCGTAAATCGATTTTTCCAGTTTGATACGCTCCATGACTTTTCGAATCACACTGACGATTTCAATGCGATTGACAGGCTTATGGATATAATATTCAATCCCTAGTTCATAGGCTTCTGCCATCATCTCTTTCGCCTCTACTTGGGAAATCATAATGACCTTGCCTTTGAATTCAGGGTGAATATGGCGGATGGTTTGAATGCCATCTCTAGCAGGCATTAAAAGATCAATCAAAAGGATGTCTACTTTCTTGAGGTTCAGTGAATGTGCCTCTAATCCAACTCCGTCACCCGCTTCATCTACGACCTCTCCCAAATCCTCATCCTCTATGATTTGACCTAAAATCGAGCGTATTGCACGATCATCATCTGCAATGAAGAATCGCATACACTCACCCTCTCTGTATTAAATTTTGTATAGGAAGGACAAGCAGAAAAGCTGCACCTTTTGTTTCTTTTGGTTCGATTTGAATCTGACCGCCAAGCTCTTGAACCAGCTCTCTCACATAGGATAAGCCAATCCCTGTAGACGGTGTTCCAAATGCATCAAATTTGGAGGTATACCCTGGATCAAACACAATCTCTCTCATTTTTTTAGGAATCCCTGGTCCGTCATCTTCAATCCGAATCTCTATTTTATCATGACTTCCTTTCAATTCGAGTGAGATCATCCCGGTATCTTTTATTGCTTCGACTGCATTGGCCATTAAATTATTAATCAGCGATAAGAAAATAAACACATGATAATCATGCAGATGAATGCCCCTTATATCAGATGTAAAGGAGATGTTTTTCCCAAGAGATAAAGCATATTTCTCTTGAATCCGGATGACAATTTGGACGAGCTCTTCCGCCTTCATATAGTCTTGCATATTTTCCTTCGAAATCAGCTTTGAAAGCCCAGCATAAATACGCTGATTGTCCTTTTTCACTTCATGAATTTCTCCTGCGAGCTTTAACAGCTCCTGACTCACTTTTTTCCCCGCTTCGTGTTCATGCAGCAGACGGTAAAGCCGGTATGATTCTTGTGTAATATGCTCTGTATGTTTTAACGTTTTCTTTAAATGCACCGTTTCTTCATATAAATTCGAAATGACCATCATCATATGCTCATTTTGTTTCATGATCTGCTTTTCTCTTGATTGAGCCTCATACAGCTTCATCATATTAAAAAAACTGATCACCACAAAGCTGTGAGCAAATGCAATGAGGAACATATCGCTCAGCTTTGATAAGGTCATCGTTGTATCAAACACTAGAAATTGTACAAACAGCTCGACAAAATCAGCAACTAATTCGATCATCAGGCCGATGATCCCAATGAAAATAGAGCGCTGTTTAAAGCGTCCCGTACGGACGGCAAAAAACAGGAAAGCATAAGTGAAATAGAAAAAGAAGCTTGGGAATTGCTGATAAAATGATGAAGCCAGATCAGCATTCTGCTGAATCAAATCTAAACCTACCCGAAAAAGCACAATGGCTGCGCCTGTTAAAAATCCCGGCAATAGCGGTTTAGATTTTCTTAAGAGTAATAAGCAAAAGAAAAACGCAGGTGCGCCAAAACTGATGCGAAACGTCTCATTCACAGGATAAAACTTCAGCTCTCCTGCAAGCGGCACAATGACCATCATAAAAATTAAAATGAATGCGTCCTTTTTGACAAGCTGATTTAAACTCAAATGACTGACATCCCTTCCCCTGTTTGCATAGCCACAGTATACAAGGAGACTCTTTTCTCCACAATGTACAAAAAAATAATTTTTACTGCTCCTTTTATCCTCAAAATCCTTTTTTATGACTATTCTCCGGGGCAGCAAGGTGACCTTTCAGCTATTCACTGTTTTGATCATTGACGACAATAATAGGAATTGTTTAGACAATCATCGACAGACTGATTTTTATTTGTAAGTTTTTCTGTAGATTTACGTCAGATTGTGTAGTTTCCAAGATAAATTGAATGAATAATTTTAGTGAAACTATATGTAAGCGTTTTCTTAATTTTCACTAAAAACCCTTTTTGTTTTTCCGCCGACAATGCCTTCATTTGTACATATATTTAGGTGTAAAGGAGTGGTGCAAGCAGCGCATGACAAGTTCTTTGAAGATGTGTAACATGTTTTCGTGCCTATTTGATCGCATTTTTTGTCATCCGCCAATTCAATAGGGTACTTTTTGATTTTTGATTGGAGGAATCGTATGAAAACAGCAATTTCTAATAATACACAACACGCATGCCAGTCTTCTGTTGATCAATGGGCAGAAGAAATACGTCCGTATTACATAAACGGACAGAATGCTGGCTACATTCCAGCACTTGGAAAAGTGAATTCCTCTCAACTTGGTATCAGCGTGATAGGCCCAGATGGATCATCTGTACGATATGGTGATTGGGACGTTCCCTTTACCCTGCAAAGTATCTCAAAAGTCATCAGCTTTATAGCTGCCTGTTTAGGAAGAGGCGTTCCTTACGTCTTGGATCGGGTAGATGTAGAGCCAACTGGTGATGCATTTAATTCCATCTACCGTCTTGAGATGCATAAACCAGGGAAGCCCTTTAATCCAATGATTAATGCTGGAGCTATTACCGTATCCTCCATCCTTCCCGGAAAGACTTCTACAGAAAAGCTAGCATATATTTTCGATTTAATCGAAAACTTAATAGGTAAGCGTCCTTCTGTTAATGAAGAGGTTTATCAATCAGAATGGGCAACTGCGCACCGAAATCGAGCACTTGCTTATTATTTAAAAGAAACCAATTATTTAGAATCGGATGTCGAGGACACGTTAGAAGTGTATTTAAAGCAATGTTCCATCGAGGTCACAACAGAGGACATCGCCTTGATTGGACTGATTATATCAAGTGATGGCTATCATCCCTTTAAACAAGTCCAAGTCATCCCAAAGGATATCGCCAGACTAACAAAGGCATTGATGCTGACATGCGGCATGTATAATGCGTCTGGGAATTTTGCTGCTTTCGTAGGGGTACCAGCGAAGAGTGGTGTGTCTGGAGGAATTATGGCTTGCGTTCCGCCAAGCGCAAGAAGAGAATTTCCGTTTCAGACAGGCTGTGGAATCGGTATTTACGGTCCCGCCATTGACGATTGCGGAAATAGTATTACCGGTGTCATGATGCTGAAAAAGCTCGCCAAAGAGTGGGATCTCAGTATTTTTTAAAGAAATAGGATGAATTAGAAGAGGTGATGTTATGAATGATTTATTAACAACAACAAATGGTTATCTATGGTCATATATTATTGTTGCACTATTAATTCTTGTCGGTCTTTATTTCACATTCAGGTCTCGTTTCCTTCAAGTGCGTATGCTTAAGGAAATGGTGATTGTTCTGAAAGAAGGAACAAACAAACAAAAATCTGGCGTATCGCCATTCCAAGCCTTTGCTATTAGTATGGCGGCTCGGGTTGGAACTGGGAACATTACTGGGATTGCGATTGCAATTGCCATGGGTGGTCCGGGCGCTATTTTTTGGATGTGGCTCCTAGCCATTATCGGTTCCGCGTCAAGCTTTGTTGAAAGTACGCTTGCCCAAGTGTATAAAGTAAAAGATGCATCAGGCTTTCGCGGTGGTCCCGCTTACTATATTGAAAAAGGCTTAAAGAAACGCTGGATGGGGATCTTGTTTGCTGTATTAATCACCATTTCTTTTGGTATTGTCTTTAACGCTGTACAGTCGAACACGATTACCATTGCATTTGAAAATTCATTTGGTACAAATCGTCTGGTCGTAGGCGTCATTATGGCTATCGGATTTAGTATCATCATTTTCGGCGGGGTCAAAACGATTGCCAAGATGGCAGAATACATTGTGGTCTTCTTAGCTGTCGCTTATATTGGTATTGCTCTTTTTGTCATGATTACAAACATTACTGAACTTCCTGGTGTGGTCAAGACTATTATTTCACATGCATTCGGTATTGAGCAGTTTGCTGGTGGTACCATGGGTGCCGTCATTATGGAAGGGATCAAACGAGGTCTATTCTCAAACGAAGCTGGGATGGGTAGCGCACCAAACGCTGCTGCAGCTGCCGTGACGACCCACCCTGTAAAGCAAGGACTGATCCAAGCATTTGGTGTCTTAATTGATACACTGATTATTTGTACAAGTACTGCTTTTATCGTCCTTTTCTCAAGTGCATATAAAACGACAAAATTAACAGGTATTGAGCTCACTCAAGCATCTTTGAGTGAACACATCGGTCCTTGGGCTTCGGGTGTTCTTGCCATTATGGTTTTCTTATTTGCGTTTAGTACGCTAATCGGGAATTATTACTATGGTGAAACGAACATTGAATTCCTTAAATCAAGCAAAGCATGGTTGATTGGATACCGTATTGCGGTCATTGCCATGGTTTTATTCGGTGCTGTAGCAAGTGTTCCTTTTGTTTGGAATCTTGCCGATCTGTTTATGGGCTTAATGGTCATCGTCAACCTCATTGCCATTACCATGCTGTCTAAAGTCGCTTTTGCAGCATTAAAGGATTATTCACGGCAGAAAAAAGAGGGGAAAGATCCAGTCTTTTATAAAAATGCCGTTCCAAACAATGAGAACATTGAATGCTGGGACGATGAACCTGCTTCGTTGAAAAAGAATCATATCGGGTAAATCACAAAAGCTCTGGTCCCCTGACCAGAGCTTTTTTCTTTAGTTCAAAAATTCGAGGATGAGTTTGTTTACTACTTCTGGCTTTTCATGATTGATCCAATGAGAAGCATCATCGACAAAAATCAGTTGGCCATTAGGGCAAATCTTTATCGTTTCCTTTGCCAATTTTCTGCTTAAAAATTTGTCTTCCATCCCCCAGATCATGCGAACAGGTACTAAAATACGTTTAGATATCGGCTTTTCAAAGCCGCCCTTTTTAATGGCTCGATACCAATTCAGCATTGAGGTCAAGGCGCCTGGCTGCGTCCAAGCGAGCTTGTAGCTTGAGACATCTTCCTTCGTGAACAAATGCGGCCTTGCCGTCAGCCCAATGGCTTCATCCAGCTTTTGAAAGTGATTTTCTTGAAGTGCTGCCTCTGGAGCATTCGGAAGCTGAAAAAAAGCGATATAGGAGCTTTTCTTCCATTGCGGCGGATAAAAAGGAAGAACCTTCATCATCACCCGCGGATGCGGCATATTGACAATGATTAATTTCTCGACATATTGAGATCGGGTTGAAGCCAAATGCCAAGCAACAGCTCCGCCCCAGTCATGTCCGCCGACAATCGCCTTTTGGTTCGGGCTCAGCGTCTTGATCAAACCCACAATATCATCTCTCAGTTTATCTAATACGTAGGATTCGACTCCTTCTGGCTTGTCACTTAGATGGTAGCCTCTTTGGTCAGGAACAACAACACGATAGCCTGCCTCAGCCAAGGGGATGATTTGATTTTTCCAGCCGTACCAAAACTCAGGAAACCCGTGGAGCAGCACAAGCAGCGGGCCATTTTCCGGTCCAGCCATTGCTGTATGAAGTGTTACACCATTTGTTTGGATTGATTGAAACTCAATTTGTTCCATTCCTTTGCCACCCTTCTCCTTGTCCTTTTATTCTTCCAACATAGCATATTTTCCATTTTTCAGAAAATAAAAACACTCACAAAAAAACCTTCACTATGGTGAAGGTCTTCGTCTATTTCATATAATTCAGAACCCAGATCAACCCATTTTTCCGGTCCTGTACTTGTCCGTGAAGTGCGCCAAAGAAGGTATCCTGTAATTCGACCAGTACATCTCCATCAGCTTCCAGCGCTTCATAGACAGCCTTTAGTTCTTCTTCATTGTCAAACTGCATGATCAATCTGAGATTCTCTGGCTTTGGTGTGCGTCCAAACGTATCTGAAAAATGAAGCAGTGATTCCCCAAGATGCAATTCAGCATGCAGGACACGGTCCTGGTGTTCATTTAAGATATGAATATCCCCACCAAAAATCCCTTGATAATATTGAAGAGATTCTTTCACATCTTCTACAACAATATAAGGACTAACACTAATCATATCCCTCATCCTCCTCTTGTTCCGTTCATCATCTCTTTTATAGCTTATCCCAAATCGTATGAAAAAAGGCACAAATCGTCAACGGATTTGCACCTTTTTCTCATGAAGATTTCGCTAATTCACTGTGTTTGTTTGAATACGCTGCGTACATGACGACACCGATTAACAGCCAAACCCCAAAGTAAAGCCATGTCCGGCCTGGTAAGTTGAGCATAAGGAACAAGCAGCAGCCCATTGAAATAATCGGCAAAACCGGCACAAAAGGAACCCTGAAGCCCCTCTCAAGCTGCTGATGTGTCTTTCTCAAAATAAGCACAGATAAACTGACCATGGCAAACGTTAATAACGCACCGATATTCGCTAAGTTGGACAGATCCTTCAAATCAATAAAGCCTGAAATAACAGCTGTCATTCCGCCAATCATCCATATGCTAGCAACAGGCGTATCGCTTTTGTTTGTTTTTGAAAACACTTTAGGCAAAAGTCCGTCTCGGCCCATCGCATAGGCAATTCGAGTTGCTGCATAATTATTGGCGAAAATCACAGCCATCAATCCAATGACCGCACCAACGGAAATAATACCAGCCACGCTATTTTGATGTACACTTTGCAGGACATATGACATAGCCTCTGTGACATTCAGCTGTGTATAGTGCACCATGCCTGTCATGACCAAACAAACGACAATGTAAATGATCGTACAAATAAGTAATGAACCTATGATCCCAATTGGCAGGTTCCGCTGCGGATTTTTCACCTCTTCTGCTGAAGCAGAAATTGCATCAAACCCTAAAAAGGCAAAAAACACAGCAGCAGCACCGGCAATGACGCCTTCTGCGCCAAACGGCATAAATGGCTGCCAATTGGCTGGCTGTACATAAAAGCCGCCTACTACAATGAAAAGAACAATAATACCGAGTTTCACAAACACCATGATATTATTAAATTTTTTACTTTCCTTCGTTCCTCTAGATAAGATCCACGCAATCAGTAAAGCAATGATAATCGCCGGCAGATTCATATATCCGCCTTGCTCCGGCCCCGCTAAAAATTGATGCGGAATCGAAATTCCAAACCCCTCAAGCAGGCTGTTGAAATAACTCGACCAGCCGCTGGCGACAGCTGAAGCAGTCAGCATATAAACAGACAATAAGGTCCAGCCCATCAAATGGCCTACAAGCTCGCCCATGGTCGTATATGAATAAATGTACGCACTGCCGAATACAGGAAGCGCTGAAGCCATTTCTGCATAACAAAGTGCTGCCAAACTGCACACAATGGCTGCAATCGCAAAGGAGAAAATAACAGCCGGTCCTGCATCCTTAGCCGCTGTTATACCAGTTAACACCATAACCCCTGTGCCAATCACTGCCCCTATACCAAGAAGCGTGAGATCTAGCCCGCCCAGTGTTTTCTTTACCTTTTGCTGTCTGCTCTGTTCCAACAAATCGTGAACGTGTTTCTTACGAAGAATATGTCGCAAACCCTTTCCCTCCAAAACGTTAGAAAAACAAAAAATCATTCAAATTTCATTATAGCAGAATAGGTACTAAGCATTCACAACCAATTCACGTAAATCTTTCTTCATAATTTTACCAAGCTTGTTTTTTGGCAGATCACTGATGAAATGAATGGAGGGCACTTTGTAATCTGCCAAACGTTCCTGACAATAGTTCACCACATCTTCTTCGCAGAAATCGGCGGATTCGTCTTTTACGATATACGCACTTGGCACTTCACCATATAATTCGTCTGGCACCCCGATGACAGCTGATTCAATCACACCTGGTATTTGTTCAATGACTTCTTCTACTTGGTCAGGATAGATATTGTCTCCGCCGTATAAAATGACATCTTTGTATCTGCCTGTGATAAATAGAAAACCATCTTCATCTAGATAGCCTGCATCTCCCATATGGAACCAGCCATCTTTGAGTACCTTCGCAGTAGCGTCAGGCTGATGATAATAGCCTAAGAAATAAAATGGGCTTCTCATGACAACTTCGCCAATTTCTCCAACTGGCAGTGTTTCCTCAGTCTCAGGATGAACGATTTTCACTTCTACATCTGGATCCACTTTACCAGCAGAGCCCATTTTATCCTCGCCCATCGCAGGATGCCACGCACTGACAACCCATGCTTCCGTGCTTCCGTAGCCATGCATCATCTGAATGCCTGCTTCTTTGTAGTCCTTAATCAAACGGACCGGCACCTTCGTACCGCCAGAAATCGCAATTTCAAAGGATGAAAGGTCATACGAACCGCGCTTCATTTCTTCCAGCATGTACGTATAAGCTGATGGGAAAGCCATCATGAACGTTATTCTTTCTTTTTCGATCGTTTCTAAAATGCGCTTCGGCGTTGCATCATGTAAAAAAACAAGTGTATACCCTTCAATGGCAGCAGCGATCAGATGATTAATTGAACTCATATGATAGAGAGGGTGACTCGCCAAGTAGCGTTTCCCTTTCAAGTCAAATCCTCGATTCCCGCGTCTTGTTAAAAATTGATAGATTCGTCCATGTCCGACCATACAGCCTTTTGGATTCCCCGTTGTCCCAGAGGTAAATAAGATCATCGCTAGATCCTCTTCTGATACCTCTTCCGCAAGATCACTGCCATCATTTGAAGCCAATATGTCTTCAAACAGCTGCGTTGTTTTCGCATTTACACCAGATTCCACCATGAGACAGTTGTCTAAAGACACATTCACCGCAGAAATAATCTCACGGAATTCTCGGTCAAAAAATAAAGCCTTTGGCTCTGCTTTTTTCAAAATACCCTCCAGCTCAAATGAAGTAAGCTGCCAGCTAAGCGGAACTGCGACTGCACCTGCTTTAATGGCTGCCAGCATAATCGTTGAAAAGTGATGATGGTTTTGACAAATAAAGCAAACGCGGTCACCTTTTCGAATTCCTTTTTGATTTAAGTAATGAGCAAGCTGGTCGATGCGTTTTGCATATTCTTCAAATGTATAAGACACCCCTCCGCCAGTTACCGCCTCAATTTGTGAAGAGCGTTCCATTCTGTCGTTTAGTAATGCCTGTAAAGTATTCAATATCTTCATCTCCAAACGTTTGATTTCCAATAGCCAATTTCCAGCGAATTGGGTTGGCAGATTTTATCTCATTCACATTCTAAAATAAAAACAGCTGAAAGTAAAATCATTTCATTTTGGAATTGTTCTTTATATTAATTGATAATATAGGTAATTTTATAGCCGTCTTCCATTTTGGTTTAAATCATGATGATTATTATGATAAGATAGACCTAGTAATTGATCGGAAAATGCGAATGCAATAGGAAAAGAGGTATGGAGAATGCAACATTTCGAGCTAGAGGCAAGTTTGTTAGACCATGCACTGACGAAGTATTTAAAGGCGACGAAACAAATAGATGAAGAAAATATTCCGAAAAACGTGACGAATGTTAAAGGGTTTATTTTACGTATCATCTACCGCCATCAATCATGTACTGTGAAAAATATTCTGCAGGAAGTTTCATTATCTCCCTCTGCAACAACAACCGCTCTCAATCACTTAGAAGACGAAGGGCTGATCATCCGCTCTCGAAATAATAATGACCGCCGTACAGTGTGGATTGAACTCTCTGAATCGGGTGAACAAATTGCTAAACAAATGATCGACAATCGCCAGCTGCTTGTGAATCAATTGTTCAACCACCTTTCAGAGGAAGATAAAAAAACATTTTTTGAATTAATCGAAAAAATGATGGACGAGCACACATTAAAGGCTTAGGAATACTCCTAAGCCTTCTTTTTATGGCTTTAAAACGACCTTTATACAATCATCCTGTTTGTCATTGAAGATGTGGTACGCATGTGCAGCTTCATCTAATGGTAATTTGTGAGTGATAATGGCTCTAGGATCAATTTCACCGCTTGTCACTTTTTGATAGAGCTTTGACATGTATCCTCTCGCCGGGGCTTGGCCCATTTTCAGGGTGACGTTTCTTGCGAAAAAAGCGCCTAATGGAAACATGTTGTACAGGCCGCCGTACACACCCGTCATCTGCACTGTTCCACATTTGCGAACGGCTTTTGTGGCAATTTGAATGGGTCCGATCGTTCCGCCTTGCAGCTTGAGCTTTTGCTCAATTTTTTCAAGCGGCGACTTCTTCCCGTCCATTCCCACACAATCAATCACAACATCGGCCCCGCCCTTGGTGAGCTCCTTTAACGTTTCTCCCATGTCGGGATCTTCTGTAAAGTCAAAGACCTCAACGCCGCTCATTCGTTTTGCATGCCGCAGGCGGTAATCAATGTAATCGACGGCAATCACACGTTCTGCTCCTTTTTGCCAAGCAAATTGCTGCGCCATTAACCCAACAGGTCCGCAGCCTAGCACAATGACCGTATCGCCTTTTTTCACACCTGCGTGCTCTACACTCCAATAGGCGGTTGGGAGGACATCTGATAAGAACAGCAATTGTTCATCCTCCAGTTCACAATCTTCTGGGATCTTAAACGGTGTATAGTTGCCAAAAGGTACGCGTAAATACTCTGCCTGTCCTCCGGGGTAATTCCCATATTTCTCACTATAGCCAAAAAGTCCACCCGAATCGTAGTGCGGGTTTGAGTTGTCACATTGGCTTTCTAAGTGATGATCGCAATATTGGCATTTACCACATGCAACTGTAAATGGAATGACGACACGGTCTCCCTTTTTTACGGCTGTGACATCCGGGCCAACTTCCTCCACAATCCCCATTGGTTCATGCCCAATCACATAGCCGATTGGAAGCGGGAAATTCCCCTGATACAAATGTAAATCTGATCCACAAATTGCTGTTGATGTAATACGTATGATCACATCTTCCCGATCTTGAATCGACGGTGCATCTACTTTCTTCACTGCAATGCTATTTTTCCCTTGATAAGTAACAGCTCTCACATGGATTTCCTCCTTTAGCTCAAGTCATCTTTACATAGCTTCACCTTGAATGAATGGTTCATTCATCAAATGAGAAATTTATGTGGAGGAGGCAAAAAACAAAAAAAGCCTGTCGATTGTTTCGACAGACTCATGATGTCGTGTAACGCGTTACACACTTATTCCTTTTCGACAAAAAACAAATCATATTGAGTTGAAGTCTCCCGATTGAACATGAAATTCCCTTCTTGAATAAAATAGGGGCATATATTTGGGCTTGGAGATTCTTCAAACTGCTCATACACCTGCTCAATTTCTCCTGGAAGCAGCAAAACCAACATTTTATTTGAATGAGACACAAATTCATAAGAGTGGATCGTATCCGGCGGGATATAGACAAAGTCACCCGGCATCAAGCAAATATCCTCTCCGTTCAAATGAAGGTTCATCTTCCCTTCAACACAATAGATTGCTTCTGTATGAACTTGATGATAATGCGGCGGGAAATATTTCTCCTTCGCTCCTTCAACCACAAAATGACTGAATCCGCCTCCTGTTGTTTCTACTGTTGCAATCAGCTCATGAATCTGACCATCAATGATGTATTGCTTCCCTTCACCAGCCTCTAATACATAAGGCTGTACCTCGTGAGGGAGCTGACTATGAAATAAAACGGAGGGCCTCGTTGTATTAGACAGTTCTCTGATTCCATGCATCAGGATGATATCGCTTTCTTTTTCAGCCTGCTGAAAACTGGCTGCATCGAAAGCATGATGAGTCATAGACCATTCATTCTGAAAAAGCCTTTTCCCAATTTGCTGATAGACATCTGTCATTTTTCCGCCCAGCGTATATGAAATAAATCTTGTTTTATGACTATGCATTCTGTAGCCATGAATCGTTTTGGGCGGGATATGAATATAATCAAAGGCTGTGACCATGTATTTTTTACCGTCCAGCATCACTTCAAGCTTTCCTTCCAGCACAAAAATGGTTTCAAATAAGTGCTCATGACAGTGCAGCGGGAAATATGCTCCTTTCCCACCTGTGATTAAGGCAAGCTCAAACAGCTGATTCGTTTGATTTGCTTCTGCCAGCATATGAACAAGCTGATTCTCCAGCCCATACAGCTTTCCGGAACCAGACACGGTATAAAAAGAGGTACCTTCGGATTGCTTCATCGATTGCGGTTGCTCCGACATCCCATCACTCCTCATGACAAATTGACTATCTATATTATATAGACCAATTGATATAATAGATAGACAATATGCGAGAGATTTTACTCTTCCCGCATAAATAAGTGTCTAAGGTAACTTTTTACGTGTTCTAAAGGGGTCGTTTGTTTGAGTGCAGTGGTCATCGATAAACCCCCGATGACCATTGAGTGAAGGAGAGAAGCCAGCTCATCCGCTTTGTTTTCTTCATACCCGCTGTTCATTAGCTTTTCTTTTACAAGCTCCTGCCAGCGGATCATTTCTTGTTTGCATGCAGCATGAAGCTGCGCGTTTTCAGGCTTGGACTCTGCCGCAAGCAAGACAATTGGAATCCCTCTTTCACTTTCTTTCTCCATAAATCCTCGAATGATCTTTGTCATAAAACGATCGATGGCGATATATGGGTCATCCGAATAGGCAAAGCCTTCTTCAATTTGATTGATGACCTTTTGACTAATGTATTCAACAGATGCAATGGCCAGCTCTTCTTTTCCATTTGGAAAGTAATAATAAAGAGAGCCTTTAGGTGTGCCGCTCTCTCTGATAATTTGATTCAATCCTGTCGCATGGTATCCCTGTTTACGTAAAAGAAGTGCTGCCGTTTGAATGATTTTATCCTTCGTACTCACGTGTGACACTCTTTTCCCTCCATAGACCAAAGTCGCTTATCATGCGTTATCGATTTAATTGACTAGTTCCTTTCCAAATCGAAGATGTCTCCATTTCTGCCGCAAGCCTGAGCAGCCAGTCCTCTTTTCCTTTAGGTGCTGTCACTTGTACCCCTAAAGGCAAGCCCGCGCTAGTCAGATGAACAGGAACACTCATTGATGGCTGACCTGTTAAGTTGGCAAGCTGTGTAAATGGGGTGTAGGTCAAGCTCTTAAGGAACATGTCATAAATAAGATCTTGCTGTGCTTGCATGGAAAGAGATGACACACGTAAAAGTGCGGCTGTTTCCTGATCTGAATGCATAAGCTCACCTACCTTTGGAGCTGAATAGGCAGTAGCTGGTGTCACATAGAGATCGTAGGTTTGATGAAATGACGCCATTTGTGCAGCAGCCCGATCCCACGCATCAAGACTTTCTGTATAAGCAGCAGCGGTCACATTCTTGCCAGCCTCCGCCAGCACCCATGCCACGATGTCCGTTTCCTCCGGCTTTACTGGACGCCCTAACGAACGAGCCAAGGAAGTGAATAACGCAGACATTTCTCCGCTGTTCATCACGTAATATTGCTGCATGAGATGAATCCCATCAATTTCCGGCTTGGCTTCTTCTACTTGATGGCCTTGCTCACTCAGCCATTTCACTGTTTGCTGAACCGCCTGCTTCGCCTCCTCACTGACCTTCGTACCAACTGGAGATTCTACGCTGTAAGCAATTCGCATAGAAGATGTACGTTTCACCAGATCCTCTTGGTAACTGCCATCGTATAATGGGGTTTGGAAAGCAGCTTCAGGCTGAATGACTTGAAGAAGATCAAGAAGGGCTGCACTGTCCCGCACTGTTTTTGTGAGTGTAAAGTCAATGGAAGCCCCTTGCCACTGCCTTCCTGCGCCTGGGCCTACCGGCGTTCTTCCCCGCGTAGGCTTAAGGCCGAACAAACCGGTAAAGGATGCTGGAATCCGGATGGAACCACCGCCATCACTTGCTCCGCCAGCAGGTACAATGCCGCTTGCAACAGCTGCTGCTGTCCCGCCGCTTGAGCCGCCCGGAGAATAGTCCGTATTCCAAGGATTTCTCGTTGGACCATGTAACGCAGGCTCCGTCACATTTCTTAAACCGAATTCCGGTGTATTTGTATGTCCGATCATGAGAAAACCAGCCTGCTTCAACCGATCAACAAAGTGCGAATCCGAATTTGCTTTTACATCCTTTAACAGCAAAGCTCCTGCTGTCAGCGGTTCATTTTTTATCCCTTGTGATATATTTTTCAGCACAAACGGAACGCCCGCAAATGGCTGATACTCATGTAACTCCTTGATGTCTTTTAAAACTTGTTCTTGTCTCGTCCGTATCACAGCGTTTAGTTCTGGATTGACCTCATTCAATCTATCAAATGCCGCCTGCATAAGCTCCTCGGGCGTTACCTGCTTATTTCGCACAAGTGCTGCCAAGCCAGTCGCATCATACGTCATATACTCTTTTACGTTCATCAGCATGTCCTTCTTTCTCTTATCATGATGTCTCTATTGTCTACTAGAATTCTATGAATTTCAATTTCAGGTTACTTGTAAAAATAACTTTCTGAACAAGACGACAATTCTACTATCCCATCCCTCTGCTTTCTCCGATATAATAGAGAAAAAAAGACCGAGGTCATCGGATGAGAGGAGCCACGCATTGAAAAAGAAATTACTTATCGTCATTGCGTTTCTTCTTGCGTTGACAACTGCTTTGCCCTTCCATTCGCAGGCAGCTGCACCGCCAAAAGAAACAGATGTCATCATCGTCTATAAAAATCAAAAAGGAAAACAAACAGCTATTGAGGAAAGTGAGAAAGTAAACGCACAGTACATACATCTTCCCGCTGTCGCTGTGACAGCAGATGAACAAGCGGTCACCTCACTCAAAAAAGACCCAAACATCGCTTACGTCTCAAAAAACGTAAAGGTCAAACTCGCGGCTTCTACTGTGAAGAAAACAGCCGCTGCTACTAATCAAGATGCATTGGTACAAAAATCTTACAATCTGCAAAAACTAAATATAAAGCAAGCAATAAAAGAAGGCGTCACTGGTAAAAATGTAAAAGTAGCCGTTTTAGATACTGGTATTTTCTCACACGAGGATTTAAAGGTATCCGGCGGTAAATCATTCGTGAACTACACATCCTCTTATAAAGATGATGAAGGACATGGCACACATGTCGCCGGCACGATTGGTGCGCTTAATAACGATTATGGAACAGTCGGCGTCGCTTCCGGTGTGAAGCTGTATGCTGTGAAAGTGTTAGATAAAAAGGGAGAAGGCGACCTGTATAGTCTGCTTCGAGGCATCGATTGGGCGATTACCAACAAGATGGACATTATTAATTTAAGTTTAGGCTTTGAAGACAATATCCCAATCTTGCATTCAGCAGTAGATGAAGCATATAAAAAAGGACTGCTCGTGGTTGCTGCAAGCGGAAATGATGGGAAAAAGAATCATATTAGCTATCCAGCCGCTTACAATAGCGTCATTGCCGTTTCTGCAACGACTGACAAAGACAAACTTTCGTCTATCTCAAATACAGGGAAAGGGATTGAATTTTCTGCTCCTGGCGAGAACGTCATCAGTACTTATTTAAAAAATGAATATTGGTATGCAACGGGTACATCACAAGCCACGCCGCATGTCACAGGAATGCTGGCACTGTTAAAGCAGCTTCATCCGAAGAAAACAAATGCACAGCTTCGCACTTTATTGCGCAGCTATACAGTGGATCTTGGCGCAAAAGGGAAAGATCCGCAATTCGGCTATGGCCGCGTGCAATATGTGCCGCAATCCACCTTTTTAAAGGCTGCGACCAGTGCTGTCAAAACAGCCGAAACATCTAAAAAGCAGGCAGATGTCAATCAAGCCAAAACGAGAATTGGGCGGCTCACTGCAAGCAAGCAAAAAACAGCACTCACAGAACGGGTGAAGAAAGTCCAAGCAGCCATTGATATCCGCTCGGCACGTGCAAAGGTCAAAACAGCCGAAAAGAACAAAACACAGGGCGCTATTAAAAGTGCTCAAACGGCCATCAAAAAACTAAACAAAGGCAAGGAAAAAACAAGCCTGCAAAACCGGCTCGACAAAGTCAAAAAACAAGTCGCTTATCAAAAGAAAGTGACAGACGCTAAACAAAAGGTCAAAAAAGCAGAAACCAAACGAACAAAGAAAACAAAAGCAGCGGCTCAAAGCGCTGTCAAACAGCTAAAAGCCTCCAAAACAAAAACCAATTTACAAAAACGATTAAACCGTATTAAGGTTTAACAGAAAAAAACGATTCCTTTCAGCGAGGAATCGTTTTTTTCTATCTCAACATCGGCTCAAACAAGCTGTGATGATATTTCCCTTCGGCATCTGCCCTCACTTGATTGAGAATGCTTTCTAACGAAGCTGTCACGCTCTCTAATGCCCGCCGCACTGTACCGTGTTCAAAATCCGCTAAACTCTCCGGCAATTCATCTTCATCCAGCACAAAGACATCACCATTCGGAAGAACGAGAAGATCAATAATGAGGTCTTCAAACATGACCAGCTGGCCGTTGAACTGTGTATCTCCCACAATATTAAAATAAGATCCTAGTTCCTTCCCTTGATCATCTCTCCAGAAATATATGTTATAAGGACGATCCTTCCAATAATAGGCGGTCGTATAGCTCCCTTTTGGAATGGTTAGAGCACCCTCACCTGCCCTCATCGTAAACGGTTCTTCAATCTTGTGAAACAGCACAGCCTGCTGCTCCTTTGTGTCTAACAGCTGACAGGTATGTTCCACAACTTTCTGATCGTATTTGATTTTTCTCTCGATGACTTCATCCCAACGATTCGCATGCAGCGAAAACAACATGTCACAACTCCCTCTAAACATCTCGTTTCTTTCCAGTATACACCGATTTTTTTTGAAGAAATAAAGGATTGCCTCTTTTACTTATGGAAGACCTATGATGAGGTGAAATAAATGAACGGAATCACGATTCTTGAAAATTTTACACAGCTTGGACAAATCATTCTCATGATTTGCGGCTATGTCCTTTATTGGCAGCTGGTGAAAACGAAGAGAGAACGAAAGCTGTCTCCTTACGAGCGCATGTTAAAATTCTTTGTCATGTTCGGTTTCATCTCGTGGGTGGTATCCTATTGGGCGCTGGCACTGTGGGCGTAAATTGAAAAAAGGAAGAGCTGTCCATGGAGGTAAGCTCTTCCTTTTGCTGCACATTATATTATGAGCCTGCCGGCTGTTCTTTCTTGATCACATATTGATAGCTCTTGACATGTGTCCCATTTTGGTTCACAAATTCTTTATCAAGCGCACGCTCAAAGCCCATTCTTTCATATAGGCGAATGGCAGCCTGCATTTTATCAGATGTATGAAGATACAGGACATTTTCGCCCCATGATTGCGTCAGTTCAATACTTTTACGCAGCAATGATTCTGCAATGCCTTTTCCCCTCACATCGGGATCTACTCCTAAAAACCGGACGATGGCTGATGTAATGCCCATTTCAGGTTTGTCATACGCTTGCTCTGATGACCGGAACATTTGAAGCGTCCCCACGACCTTGCCGTCAAGTTCCGCCACAAGCATCAGCTCCATGTTCGGATTATCTACAGCTGCTGCAAGCGCGGCAGAATAATTTTGCCAGCCTTCCTCTGTAAATTGAGGCTCATACTGTGCATAGGATTTGATCAGCACGCGTGTGATGGCCTCATGATCTTCTTTGACTGCTTGACGAATGATCAGCTCTTGCTGCTTCATGTCAGCACCTCCTGCTCTCTATTAGTGGGTATACGCATCATACAATCACTGCATGCGATCACCTTACTCTTTTCTCTACTCATTCAATGTAAAGAGTCTCATTCGAAAGATCAATCATTTTGCACGGAATCATCTTTGAAAATTTTTCATTGAAAAGGAACGCTTGATTCATTATGCTGTGTTGAGGAAGTATACGAGGAGTGTTGTCATCATATGAGTTCTTTATCTTATCCCCAAGAATCGAAAAAAAGTCGATTTCTCCTAGCCGCATTGCTCGGATCTTTAACAGCCCTTGCTCCGCTGGCAATGGATATGTATTTACCTGCTTTGCCTCATATTGCTCGTGATTTTGAGGCGAGCACGGCGTTGTCTCAATTAAGTCTGATGGCTTGTCTCATTGGACTGGCGCTTGGCCAGCTGATTGCAGGTCCGATCAGCGATACGATCGGCAGAAGAAAGCCGCTGATGATTGGTTTGGTCATCTTTATTGTTGCATCCCTTCTTTGTACAGTGGTCACATCGATTTGGACATTCATTCTTCTTAGATTGATTCAAGGACTTGCTGGTTCAGCTGGCATTGTCATTGCACGAGCCATTGTCCGAGATCATTATGAAGGATCAGAAATGACGAAATTCTTTGCACTGCTGATGTTAGTCAACGGGGTTGCTCCGGCAGCCGCGCCTATTGCAGGCGGACAGATTTTACGCTTCACGACATGGCAGGGTGTATTTGTCCTACTCGGAATTCTCGGGGCATTGATGCTGCTGAGATCGATTTTTTCACTGCAAGAAAGCTTACCCGCAGAGCGTAGACAGACGGGGGGCTTTCAACAGATTGCAGGCGCGATGAAAATTTTAGCCAGTGATCGTCTCTTTGTTGGATATGCTCTCTCACAAGGTCTTGTATTCGCAGCGATGTTTGCCTATATTTCTGGTTCACCGTTTGTGCTTCAGGAAATTTTCAACCTTTCTCCACAAGGATTTAGTGCGGCCTTTGCGGTAAATAGTCTTGGAATCATCACGGCTGGACAAGTATTTGCCCGAGTCGCTGCGAAAATCGGCGAAGAGAAAGTCCTTCGCATTGGATTGCTGACAGCTGCATTAGGCGGAGTCACTTTATTTTTGATGATCTCGATTGATGCAGGATTGTACGGCATTCTGATTCCGCTGTTTTTTGTTGTCTCAAGTGTTGGAATTGTCGGCACCTCTGCGCCGTCTCTTGCGATGCAGCATCACGGAGCGCATGCAGGAAGTGCAGCTGCACTGATCGGTGTTGCGCAAATGCTGCTAGGCGCTTGCATGACACCTCTTGTCGGACTAGCCGGAAGCCAAACAGCCTTTCCAATGGGTCTGATCATCATGCTTTGTGATCTAGGCGCACTTTGCTGTTATTTCTTCTTTGTGGCCCGAGCGAAAAAAAGACCCGCATAAGCGGGTTTTTTTAGACTGTTGACAAAGGGCTAAAATGATCTTGATTTTAGCTCTTTGTCTTCTTTTCAGCGTGATAGAAAACCTTTGAAGTCTAAGAAGGACGAGCATCGGAGCGGAGCGAATTTGACATTCGTGAGCACCGGAGCGCAGAACTGACAAAGAATGCGAGGGTTTGTCTACACGCTGAGACCCGCATAAGCGGGTTTTTTCATTTATTATGGCTTGCTCCAATTGATGGTTCGGAACACGTTGCTCTGGTCATTGTTGTGATATGCATCTAAATCAAAGCCTGATAGTCCAAAACCAATTGTCATGACAATTCCTCCGGCAACGGTGAAGATGATCCCCCATTTGATGCATTGCTTTTTTAAATCATTCAAGTTCATACTCTCACGACCTTCTTTTTAAACATTCCCATGAATGCCTTAGTGGTTTGAATAGTCATTTGCACAAATAGCTTTGTCAAGTACGCCGTGGCTATGCCGCTTAATAATCCGACACCTAATAGAAGAATACCAACACCAACCTGCGTCACCACCACATGCAAACCGTCCTGAAAGATAAATGGAGAACCAATGATACTCCAAAAACCGCCGAGCAGACCAGTAAGCGTCAATGTACCTGTCACGAGTGGAATGCACCAAATCACCATATACACAGAAAGAATCAGCAGAAAGACTGTTGCTAGAATACTGCCCCATAACGGAAAACCTAAAATGAGAATGGAGAGTCTTGTGGCTTTTTCTCCAAACGTCGGCACCTGAACGGTTTTTATTCCTTGTTCCTTCATAATCCCTTCAGCGATCATAGCAGGCTGCCCGACTTGATGAACCGCTTCCTGTTCACTGTAGCCATCTTCCTGATAATCCTCAATCATTTCATCGTAGTATTCGATAAACCGATCACTATCTTTGTCGCCTAGAAGATGCAGATGCTTCTTTAGGCTGCTCAAAAATTCTTTTTTATTCATTGCCCTGTCCTCCAGAAATAAAGTCGTAAATCGCCATCACCTGATCCCATTCCTCTAAAAACTGCGCCATATGCTCCCGCCCGCTTTCTGTCATGCGGTAGTATTTTCTTAATCGACTGTTATGTTCCTGGGAATAGGTCTCCACATAATTGTTTTGCTCTAAACGCTTTAAAATCGGATACAATGTCGATTCTGAAATCTCAATACAATGGGACATATCTTTAATGATTTGATAACCATAGGAATCGCCTTTCTTTAATACCGCCAGTACACAAAATTCCAGTAATCCTTTTTTTAATTGTGCATTCATGTTTACAACTCCTAACTCTTTATACTATACATTACATAGTATTGTGTGACAAGAGGTATAGAGAATAAAAAAAGACCCGTTTTAGGGTCTTTTAGCTCTTTGTCTTCTTTTCAGCGTGATAGAAAACCTTTGCAGTCTAGGAAGGACGAGCACTGGCGCGGAGCGAATGTAACCATTCGTGAGCACCAGCGCGCAGGACTGACAAAGAATGCGAGGGTTTGTCTACACGCTGAAAGACCCTTTTTAGGGTCTTTCATTTTTATATATTCACAAATCCTTCTCCGAACACATCGCGTACGTCATGGACAACAACGAATGCGTCTCGATCTATTTTCTTAATAATTTTCTTAAGGCGCATGAGCTCCTGCTTTTGAATGACCGCGTACAGAATTTCCTTCGATTCCTTTGAATAATGACCTCGTCCGTTTAAAATCGTTACGCCTCGGTCCAGGGTGTGATTGATTTCTTCCGCAATATCATCTTTGCATGAAGAAATAATCGTCACTGCCTTTTTCGTGTTAAGTCCTTCTATCACAAAGTCCATCACCTTTGTCGCCACGTACAGCATCACAATGGTAAACATTAATTTTTCCGCACCAATAATAAAATAGGAAGCAAATACAACGATCAGATCAAAGAACAAGATGGCATAGCTCACGTTCCAGTCTAAATACTTGTTGGCAATTCTTCCGAGAATGGCAGAACCCGCCGTTGTTCCACCGGCTCTGAGCACAAGACCAATCCCAATTCCGATGATAATTCCTGCAAAAATCGCTCCAATGATCAATTCATGTACATTCACGACCCATGTTGTGGTCAGGTGTAAAAATAGGGAGTTACTTGCAACGGCAACCACCGTATAAATCGTGGTCTTTTTGTCCAAGTATTTATATCCCACAAGTAATAAGATCGCATTCAACACAAGGTTCGTCAGCCACGGTGCTATTTCAAACAAATAATAAAAAATGATGGACAGCCCCGTGACACCGCCTTCACCAAATTCAAGCGGAATGACAAACATGTTCACTGCTGCGGCAAATAAAAAAGAACCAACTAGAATCATCGCTATATCTTTTACACATTTTTTCAATTTCTTCTTTCCTCCTTTTTTAAGCATATAAAAAACCCTCTTTCTGCACGAAAGAAGACAGTCGTTGGACAACATAAAAATCAAAAGACGGCGCGCCTTTTGATGAAGCTTTCTGAAATCAATCTTTCCATAATATATATCTCTTTTTAGAGGCTGTCAATGACTTGTTTTTCTATTATTTTGACTGCATTTTTATGCATCAAAACCCGCATGTTTTCAGGGTTTTTCCGCCCTATGATGCTTTTTCCTCTCCTTGACAAAAACACTTTAGTCATTTAAACTACTGCCTCATATCATATCCATTATTTCCGATCTAAAAAGGAGGCTGTTTGATTCCAATGAATCCTATTCAAAGCCGTTTACAGGCTCACGCACCTTTGATTTTAGACGGTGCATTAGCAACAGAGCTTGAACGAAAGGGCTGTAACTTAAACGATCGTTTATGGTCAGCCAAAATACTTATTGAACAGCCACAATTGATTCAGCAAGTACACTTGGACTACTTCCAAGCAGGTGCTGACTGTGCCACAACCGCCAGCTATCAAACAACGATTGAAGGCTTTGCTGAAAAAGGCTATACAAAAGAAGAAGCGCTTGAACTGATGAAACGCTCTGTCACTTTAGCGAAAGAGGCACGCGATCTTTTTTGGCAGGATGAAGCGCGTCGTGAAGGACGGACAAAACCATTTGTCGCTGGATCTGTGGGGCCATTCGGCGCTTATTTGTCTGATGGTTCAGAATATAAAGGAAATTATGGACTCTCAGAGCAGGCTCTCATCGATTTTCACAGACCAAGAATTCAGGCATTAGTAGAAGCGGGTGCAGATATTCTTGCATGCGAAACGATCCCTTGTCTGATTGAAGCAACTGCCATTGCAAAGCTGCTGCAGGATGAATTCAGCGGGACATCTGCTTGGATCACATTCAGCGCAAAGGATGGCCTGCACATTAGTGAAGGTGATTTCATACGAGAATGTGTACAGGCGCTTGAGCCTTATGAACAAATCGCTGCTGTTGGCGTGAACTGCACGCCGCCGCAATTTATCACTTCTCTCATTCAAGAGATGAAAAAAGGAACGAGCAAACCGATTGTGGTGTATCCAAACTCAGGTGAAGAATATGATCCTGAAGAAAAGGTATGGAGCGGAGATACGTCACATCTTACTTTTGGCGAATGTGCGCATCAATGGTACAAAGACGGCGCGCATATCATCGGCGGCTGCTGCCGGACGACCCCAGAAGATATCAATGACATCTTAAAACGAACCACATCATAGCATCATGAATCATCACACATACTTCTAAGCAAAAGGGCGGGAAGACATGGAACAAGCAAAAGATCAGTCACAACAATATCAACGAAAAATGACGAGCCGGCACCTGTTCATGCTTTCTCTAGGCGGCGTCATTGGAACAGGGCTCTTTTTAAGTTCTGGGTATACCATCAATCAGGCCGGACCTGCGGGGACCATTCTTGCCTATCTTGTCGGGGCTTTAATTGTCTACCTCGTGATGCTTTGTTTAGGCGAGCTGTCTGTTGCAATGCCGGTCACAGGGGCTTTTCATACGTATGCAACAAAATACATTGGACCTGGTACAGGCTATACGGTCGCTTGGCTATACTGGCTGACGTGGACAGTGGCACTCGGTTCGGAATTTACAGCGGCAGGACTATTAATGCAGCGCTGGTTTCCAGACACTTCGGTTTGGATGTGGAGTGGCGTTTTTGCTCTTCTCATCTTTTTACTGAATGCATTTACAGTCAAGTTTTTTGCAGAATCAGAGTTTTGGTTTTCCAGTATTAAAGTGATGGCTATTATTCTCTTTATTATTCTTGGCGGAGCTGCAATGTTTGGTTTGATCCCATTAAAGGGCGGTGAGGCCGCTCCGTTCTTTTCTAATTTCACTGGCGAAGGCGGACTTTTCCCAAACGGCTTTTTACCGATTTTAATGACGATGCTTGCTGTCAATTTTGCTTTTTCAGGTACAGAGTTGATTGGGATTGCTGCGGGTGAAAGCGTCAATCCTGACGAGACCATTCCAAGAGCAATTCGCACAACCGTCCTGCGTCTCGTCCTGTTTTTCGTTGGAACGATCGTTGTGTTGGCTGGCTTGATTCCAGTAGAAGAAGCCGGGGTGATCAAAAGCCCATTTGTCGTGGTATTTGATCGTATCGGGATTCCTTATGCCGCAGATTTCATGAATTTTGTCATCCTGACCGCGATCTTATCTGCCGCAAACTCAGGATTATACGCATCATCTCGTATGCTTTGGTCGCTTTCTGAGGAACGGACACTTCCTAAAAAACTGGCGAAGCTGACGTCAAAAGGCATTCCTTTGAATGCACTCATTTTAAGTATGATCGGTGGTATTCTTTCTTTGCTATCGAGCGTGATCGCACCAGAAACGGTATATCTTGTCCTAGTGTCAATCTCTGGATTGGCCGTTGTGGTTGTATGGATGGGGATTGCTGCCTCACAGTTTATGTTTCGGAAAAGATTTTTACAGGAAGGCGGACAGCTTCATGATTTATCCTTTCGAACACCGCTCTATCCAGTAGTTCCGATTGCAGCCTTCCTCCTATGTCTTGCATCTGTCATTGGCATTGCCTTTGATCCAAATCAGCGGATTGCCCTCATCTGCGGCATTCCTTTCATTGCGCTCTGCTATGCTGCCTATTACGTGACTGCTTGGATTCAGAAAAAACGCGAAAAACCTGGTGTATAAACATCAGGTTTTTTTCATTGACAAAAAAGGATATCGCTAGTAAAAGAAGCACACTTTGGTATATGATAGGAATCTATGATTTTCAGGATGAACCAAGGGAGTTGTCGTGAATATGGAAATGACCATTACAAGAGCATTAAGTGAACTGAAAATGTTAGATAAAAGAATCAACCGAACCGTTGATGAAGCCGTACTTGGTGGATTGATGATCGGGAAACATATACAGCATGGATTTCAGAATCAAGAAGAAGTTGAAAAAAAGGCGAAGGCTGATGATCAATCGATTCAAGCTTTAATCAAACGCCGAAATGCCATCAAATCGGCCATCGTTGTATCGAATGCGACCACAATGATTTATGTGGCGGGTGTCCGTATGACGGTGGCAGAGGCGATTGAACGAAAGACGTCGATAGACTACGATATTCGTTATTTACGGAAAATGAAACAAGTGTACAAAGAGCTGGTCGACAAAGCAGAACAAACGAATGAAGATGTGAAAAAGAGACTTGATCAGCATTTAGAAACCTTGTTTGGGAAAGATGGAAAGACACAAGCGGCTGCCAACCAAGAGATCGTGAAGTCTTTTCTAGCGGAAAATGAGGCAGTGATCATCGATCCGCTTCGCCTTCGAGTGAAAATTGAACAGCTTTCGAAAGAAATTGAAGATTTTCAAATGGAAGTTGATTTTTCCTTGTCTGAAAGCAATACACTAACGAAAATCCAGATCGATTAATTGATTTTGTTAGTGAGCCGAAAATCGATAGAACTAAACACCTCCGAGGGAAAGGTCATTCCCTCCTCATCTGATGATCATCTTAGGATGATCCTTGATAAAAGCTCAAAGCTGAACGTTCAAGGATCAAAGTTCAAGTGTGAAAGTTCTTATCCATCAAAACTCAAGATTAAAAGTTAAACGCTCGATCGAATCTGGGAATAACGGCTGATGAGTGTTTGTTTATCGACTCTTTCGGTTGCCGCCCAGCAGGTTTGCTAACAAAAAACAAAGGGCTAAAATGATTTTCATTTTAGCCCTTTGTTTTTTTTCAGCGTGATAGAAAACCTTTGCAGTCTAGGAAGGACGAGCACTGGAACGGAGCGAATTTGACATTCGTGAGTACCGGAGCGCAGACCTGACACAGAATGCGAGGGTTTGTCTACACGCTGAAGGATGTCACCTGATGACATCCTTTTTTTCTATGAGATTAGTAACGTGATGTATATGCCAAATGGTACACACTTGTGACATTTGAAGATAGTTTGATGTCGTTTGACGTGAACGTCACTGGAACGACATCGTAGTAATGTGTTGACCAGCCTGCATTATTGTATGATTGGTAGCCTGCACCTGCAGGAACTTGAAACGTCAGTGAAAACTGTCCATTCTCATCTGTTGCGTCTGTCGCTGTTTGAGCATATGATTTGATGGCTGCTTCAAAATAAAGCTTGATCGGCTGATTAGGCATGAGGTTTCCGCTTGCATCTTTTAGTGTCCCTTTAAACGTAGCTGGATAATAAGAACCCACGCGATATTTACTGCCATAGCCGTAATTCACTATTCCACTATCGGCTGCTGTGACACTTGTTACTTCTACTGATGCTGGTACTGCACCTGTTTCTTCAGCATGTGCAAAGCTTGGGAATACGAGAAGCAATGATAGAACGAAAGCAAACATGATTTTTTTCATCGATAAATCCTCCTTTTTTTCCTACTATTTTACTATCGACATTAATTGGTATTTTTCCAGTTAAAAACAAAAAAACTTCCCTTTTTTTAGAAAGGGAAGTCCTTTTTTTATTTTTTCACAACTACTTTTACCGCTTTGCTTTCTCTTTTTCTCACATCTGAAGCGGTCACATATAAAACCGTTTTGGCTTTCTGTGGTTTTATTTGGGCAGTAAATGCACCCTTGCTATTGGTTTTGACTGTTTTGATGACTTTCTTTGATTTGTTTTTCACTTTAATGGTCAAGCCTGCACCCGCAGTCCCTTTGACGGCTTTACTTTTGACTGTTACTTTGCTAACTTTCGGCTTAGCTGGTGCTTTGCCTTTTTTCACGACGGTTTTGAGCGTCGTAGCGGCCTTTCCTTTTGACATTTTAATGTGAAGGACCTTGTTTTTGTTCTGATGCTTAATCTTCACACTAAAGGTTCCTTTTTTGCCTGCTGTACCTTTTCCAAGCAGCGTTTTGCCTCTATACACAGCAATAGCAGCACCGGCTTTTGCTTTACCTGTCACCTTTTGATGCTGATCTTCCACTTTGTTCACTGATGCATTCAATTCGACAGCACTTAATGCAGCAAATGCATTCAGTCTGCCATGTCCTGTCATCCAATCAATTCCTGGGATTTTCGGATCGACAATTGGCTCCTCGTTTTCATCATAGAAAACGTCGTCTTTTCCATCAATAGATTTAAATGAGATGTCATCTGCTGTACTTTGCAAAAGATTTCTCACTTGATTTGGCTTTAAGGATGGATTTTTAGAAAGCAGTAACCCTGCTGCTGCTGCTACATATGGTGTCGCCATTGATGTCCCGCTAAGGTATGAGACATTCCCATCAGGCATGAGGCTCGGAATATCCGACCCTGGGGCTGACATGCTCAGTCCTTTGCCATAGCTTGAGAACTCAGCGGCAATATCCATACGGTTGCTTGCACCAACCGCCATTGCGTATTTTGATGTCGCAGGGTAGCCCATTTCTGGTACGCCATCATTTCCACTTGCCACGACGACTAGTACATTTCTTTGAGCAGCATAATTCATGGCATATTCAATCACTCTGCTGTAGTAGCCGCCAAGGCTCATGTTGATGACCTTTGCGCCTTTGTCCACTGCATGCTTGATTCCAAGTGCAATATGCTCTGTATCGCCAAAGCCATAGGCATCCAGCACCTTTACCGGAATGATGCCCGTATGTTGATTGAGACCTGCCATTGAGTAATGATTATCGGATTTTGCGGCAATGATGCCTGCCACATGCGTACCGTGTCCATTGTCATCAATCGCATCTTTGTTTCGTCCAATGAGATTCGCACCTAAGTCTGTACGAACAGTCCCGTTTAAATCTGTCAAACGGCTGTCTACACCTGTATCCACAACAGCAATTAATGTTTGCTTCATTTTGCTTGTGCCAATCAGAGTATTCATTTGTTCAAATTTGACGTCAGCGCCTTTTTTTCCGCTGTTTTGCGCACTGTTTTTCAGCGGCCACTGATAACCATACTGCGCGTCGTTGCTTAGCGCACGATAGGTTTGAACAGGCTCTGCAAATTCAACATTCGGCATGCTGGAAAGCTTTCTTGCCGTGCTTTTGATGACCGCTTTGCCTGCTTTTAGTGTCTTTCCAGCTGATTCTTGCCCTGCTGGCACATCATAGACATACATTCCTTTGAATAAAGGACTAACTGACTGTGATGTCACACGGTTTTCTTGGATGCCGTAGCTTTTCATTTTCTTTTTCGCAGATTGAAGTGTTTGGCCATCCTTTAATTTAAAAATGATCTTATTCGTTTTAACCTTCTCTTCTTTTACAAGCTTTTGTTTCTCTAATACATAACCAACTGACTTTCCTTCAAGCTGATCGATGCCAACTTTTTGACTGACGGCTTCTAATTCCTTTTTTAAATATGCCGGACTTGCTTCTTTGAGCATATCAAAAAGGGAGCCGATCGCCTGTTGTTCTTTTCCTGTTACGATATGACCACTAAATGCACCATTTTTCTCTACGTCACTTAGCAGTGTTTTTAATGTGAGCAGATGGTTGTAAACCTTTTGCTGCTCTTTTTGATGTTTGATGAGCTTTGATTTGAGAAACGGCTTTGTCTTTTGGAGCAGACGCGAAAGCTTTTGACCTTCTGCCGTTTCATTGAATCGTTTATCTTCGATTGTACGAATCGATTGAAGAATTTCACGCCCGTACTTTTTCTCTATAATGATGATTTCAGGCTCATCGTCTTCAGGGAAAACGGGTTCAGAAGGCGGAAGATTAGCTCCTTTATATCCGATTGTATATGCCGCATCCTCTTCCTCATCACGGCTGTCTTCCTCTGACCCTAAATAGAGCACTTTGACATAATAGGGACCTGACCATGCATGCGGGAAGTTGATCTCTGTCTCTCCGCTCGCTGTGTCCACGCGATATCTTGAATATGTGTCATCCTTCATCGCTCTGTCCTTGCTTGGATAGACCGATACGGACAGCACTTGTTTACTTTTCACAGAAATTTGCATGTGTGTATGTTTTGCCACCTCTTGTGCAGATGGCGTGATTTCATACCACGACTCTTCCTTTTCATTCTGTAATGTACCTGAGATGACTTCACCATTTTTTAACCCAATGGCTTCATTGACACTTGTTCCATGACTGGCAGCTGCTGCCTCGTATCCAGGTAATGCTGCCATACATAGAATGATGGCCATGAGTACGATCACACAGGATTTGACCTGCTTTTTGAACATGAAAAGACCCCCTTATCTTTTATGATACCTTGGAAGAATATCACAGAAATACATATAGTAGAATCTGTTTTTTACATAATTAAACTCGTTTTAAGCTAGGATTTGAGATATTCAGTCAGCAAGACGGATAGCTTCATAAACTTTTTGCCATTTCAAACGGAAAATGATGCTATTTAACCATGCTGAAAAGTACATTACAATCAACTTGTAAGCGCTTAACAAACAAGAGAGAAGGGATCAGCTTGTTCCAAAAAGATCATGTTTTCACACAAGTAAACGGACGATCAAAGAATGAGATTTTACAATACATTTCCGAGAAAGCTGAAGACCTTCAGATTACTAACAATCAGGCGGGGCTATTAGCAGATTTGTTGACACGCGAAGACGAAGTCTCAACAGGACTTCAGCAAGGCTTTGCCATTCCACATACAAAAAGCTCCGCTGTACAAACGGCTTCACTTCTTTTTTTAGAACTTGAACAACCCATTGAATGGGGAAGCTTCGATGATTTGCCCACAAGCTATTTATTTACACTGCTCGTTCCACTAGAAGAAGCAAATGTCACACACCTGAAATTACTGTCAGGTATTGCGACCAGTCTAATGGAACCTGCTTTTATCGAGAAGATTCAACCAGGTCAAACAGCTGATTACTATTACGAAGTCATTGAACAACAATTGAAAGAGGGGATTACACAATGAAAATTGTCGGTGTCACTTCATGTCCAGCAGGGTTAGCTCATACTCCAATGGCAGCAAAAGCGTTAGAAAATGCAGGTAAACAGCTCGGACACGAGATCAAAATCGAACAGCAGGGGATTATGGGACAGGTGAACGGCATTACAGCAGAGGAAGCACAGCAGGCAGACCTCTGCATCATTGCCTCAAATCAGCATATCAACGATGCGGAACGCTTCTCAGGCATTCCCACTGTACGTGTCGAAATCGGACGTGCCCTAAAAAATGCCGAGCAAATTATCACTAAAGCTGTAGCACTTGTTGAAAAGAAAAAGTCTGAATCTCAATAAACATGAGCAATGCCATATAGAAAGGAGCAAAGAAAATGAAAGCAAAATTAAAAGTCATTGAAGGCCATCTCATGACCGGTATTTCTTATATTCTTCCTGTAATCATCGGTGCCTCACTTATCGTTGGTTTAGCAAAACTGGTCGGGTTAGGGTTTGGTGTTTCAGATTTAAACACCTATAAGAATGCTGGCGGCATACTGCACGGTGCCTATTTAATGGAGCAGGTTGGCTGGACAGGTATTGGCTTAATGAACGTTCTGCTCGCTGGATTTATCGCCTATTCCATTGCGGATAAATCAGGTCTTGCAGCCGGTTTTATCGGCGGTGCTCTCGCCAGCTCAACAAATGCTGGATTTATTGGTGCCGTCATTGCAGGCTTCTTCGCAGGATATGTTGCTCTTTTTGTGAAAAGGAAAATTCAAATTCAAGGCTCTGCAGCTGGGCTCGTCCCTCTGCTCATCCTGCCGCTTATTACCGTTGGCTTAACCGGACTTCTTATGTCAGTTCTTCTGGGCGGCCCATTAGGCGCTTTGAACACGGCATTAATTGAATGGATCAAAGGTATGGTCGCTGATGGAACAAGCACACTCGCTCTCGCTCTCATTTTAGGTGCGATGATTGGCTTCGATCTTGGCGGACCGGTGAATAAATCAGCGTGGATGGCTGGTAACGCCCTCTTTCTATCAGGTGTCTACCTCCCTGCCATTCTCGTCAATATTGCGATTGTCATTCCACCGCTTGGATACGGGCTTGCGACATTGATTCGAAAACGCAACTTCTCCCCAACCTTTAGAGAAGCAGGACGAGGCGGCCTTGTTATGGGCATTATCGGTATTACGGAAGGGGCGATCCCTTTTACCCTCGTCAATCCTTTGAAATTGATTCCGCTCAATGTTGTCGCATGTGCTGTTGGAAGCGGGGTCGCTGCATTATTAGGAGTTCATGACATCATGCCGCCAATTGGCGGGCTATACGGCTTCTTCTCAGTCGGAAACTGGTGGGCTTATTTAATCGGAGCTCTAACTGGCGCACTCGTCATCGGTATTGGCGCCAACCTACTTGTGAATTTCTCTGAGAAAAAAGAGCCAAAAACGCCGGAACATGATCAAAAGCAGAAAGAAGAAGACGATTTTGACCTTGTGCTAGAAGGATAATTTGAACGAAGAAAGGTGTCGTTGATCAATGACTGTCAATGTACATGTGATTCCACATACTCACTGGGACCGGGAATGGTATTTTACCACCTCCCGCTCCCGTATCTACTTAATGAAAAGCGTAATGGACATTTTAGATACCCTTGAAACAGATGAAAGGTTCCATTACTTCATGCTCGATGCCCAGGCTTCCTTATTAGATGATTATTTGAAATGGCGTCCAGAGGATGAGAATCGAATCAAGAAGCTCGTCACAGCGAAACGTCTCATCATCGGCCCATGGTATACCCAAACCGACCAGCTCGTCATTTCAGGTGAATCGATTGTGCGGAACCTACAATATGGGATTGAACGCTGTCAGCAGTTCGGCCACGTGATGAAAGTCGGCTATGTCCCTGATTCCTTCGGTCAATCCGCACAAATGCCCCAAATTTATCGCGGCTTCGGCATTGTCGATACAGCATTTTGGCGCGGCGTTTCTGACCATATGACGAATCATACTGAATTCAATTGGCGCGGCGCTGACGGCAGTGAAGTCTTTGCTGTGAACCTGCCATTTGGCTACTACTACGGTGGAAATATTCCTGAGAAGGATGAGGACTTACAAGCCTTTTTATCTGAAAAAATCGGTGCGCTACAAGCAAAGGCAACCACAAAGAATGTCTATTTCCCGAACGGTTTTGACCAAGCACCGATCCGTAAAAACCTGCCTGACTTATTAGAAAAAGCCAATGAGCTTGACGAGCATCACTATGAAATCAGTAGTTTAGAAGATTATATTGCAGCCGTGAAAAAAGAGCGGACATCTTTTGAGACGTTACAAGGAGAGCTTATTCACGCGAAGCATATGCGGATTCACAAATCGATCTTTTCAACACGAGCGGATTTAAAAATCTTAAACAATCAAATCGAAAACTATCTCGTGAATGTGATGGAGCCTATCCTAACGATCAGCTATTCGCTTGGACACGACTATCCGCATGATACGGTTCGCGATATTTGGTACCTTATGTTTGAAAATGCAGCGCATGACAGCATTGGCGGCTGTAATAGTGACACGACAAACCAAGATGTCTTCTTCCGCTACAAGCAGGCAAAGGAAATCGCTGAGAATCTTGTAGACTTGCACATGCGTCTCATCACTATTCGACTGCAAACAGAGCAGGAAATCACGTTCACGTTGTTCAATACACTGCCTTCAAAGCGTTCTGAAGTCATTGAAGTCGAGACCTTTATCACGGAACGTCCATTTACGCTAAAGGATGCAAATGGACGAACGCTTCAGTACACAGTGAAAAGCAAAACCGATGTCACAGATTATGTGCTGGCACAGCAAATTTCTCTTAACCCAAGTAAAGAAGTGTACATGCCAAAGCAAGTATGGAAAGCCGTGCTGCTAATTGAAGCCATCGACTTACCGTCAGTAGGCTATACACAAGTGAGCATGGTCTTCGATGAATCAAGCGAATCTGCGTGGGAACAAACAGAAGGACGCGTGATCGAAAATAAGCATTACCGCATTGCGGCAAATGACAACGGATCACTTGACATCACAGACAAACAAACAGGAAAGACCTTCTCTGAGCAAATGATCTTTGAAGACAACGGAGACGATGGGGATTCTTACAACTATTCACCACCGCGTGAGGATCTGTATGTGTCATCAAAAGATCTTTCATCAGCGGACATCTCAGTGTCTAAAAGCGGTCTGCAAGAGGAGCTGACCATCAAGCTTCAGCTCACTGTCCCTTATGACCTAGAGGCGCGCTCTCAGCAATCGGCTGCGACTTCACTTCCGATCACAGCGAAGGTGGCATTAAACAAAAACGATGCTGTCATCCGTTTTCATGTAGATGTCGATAACCATGCATTAGATCATCGCCTTCGTGTTCTTTTTGATACAGGCATTGCATCAAACGTATCACTAAGCGATCAACAGTTTGGTACAATCGAACGCCCAACAGAGCTCACGCAAGAGCTTGAATGGTGGAACAATGAACATTGGGAAGAAAAACCGATCACCATTGAACCGATGCAATCCTTTGTCGCACTTCGTGATGAAGCATATGGTGCCGCTCTGTTGACCGACTGCGTGAGAGAATACCAAATCACAGGAGAAGGTTACACAACGATTGCGTATACGCTCTTCCGCTGTTTCGGAAAAATGGGGAAAGAAAATCTCCTTTATCGTCCAGGACGCGCATCTGGGGAAAAAATTGTGGAGACACCTGACGCTCAGCTGCAAGGTGCACTGTCATTCTCATTTGGTATGCACTATAGCAAGGATGCAGTCAGCGAGGGACACTTAGCGCAGCTTGCCAAACGGTATACCACCCCTGTTCAATGCTACGAGCGGGCAGATTTTTTAAACGGTCGTTTAATTTTCTCTTTCCGAGATGAAAAAGAAGACTTACAATCTACTTATAGCCTGCTTGACATCGAGACAGATGGAGCCATTCTAAGCGCTCTGAAAAAAGAGGAGCATGGAACAGGCATTGTCATTCGTCTCTTCAATCCATATTTAACGCGTCAAACAGCCGCTTCAATCAATAGTTCATCTCTACAACACGGAGAAACAGCGAATTTAGGAGAAACACCTGAAGGACAGATACTCAAAGCACAACATGGATCATTACACATTGAACCGCTTACACCTTGTCAGGTACAAACCTACATTGTAAAGAAAAAATGAACATGTAGGGGCGGGATCCATTGGATTCCGCCCCTCTTTAATGGAGGGCATTGATCATGCGAATTGGAGGCATTGAAGCAGGCGGAACGAAATTTGTCTGCGGCTACGGAACAACAGACGGAACGATTGAACACATGACTTCCTTTGCAACAGGGAATCCAGATGAAACATGCCGGCAAGTGATCGATTACTTTACAAAGCATCGTGTTGATGCAATTGGAATTGGGGCATTCGGTCCTGTCGATGTGAAAGAGCAAAGCCCAAGCTATGGGACGATTTTAGACACACCAAAAACGGCCTGGCGCCAATTCCCTTTCCTCTCTACCTTAAAACAAGCCCTCGGGATCCCGATGAAGCTTGATACCGATGTGAACTGTGCAGCACTCGGGGAAGCTCGTTTTTCAACTGAAGCAGAAAAACCTGCCTCCTTGGTCTATATTACTGTTGGGACTGGAATAGGCGGCGGTGCCTATATTGAACATCGCCTTATTCACGGATTACTGCATCCAGAAATGGGTCATATCACCGTTCAGCGGCATCCTCATGACACATACGGAGGCTGCTGTCCTATACATCATGATTGTTTAGAGGGACTGGCATCTGGACCTGCCATAGAAGGACGCTATCATACACTGGCACCCATGCTGCCAGAGGATCATCCTGCCTGGTCACTTCATGCTTACTATCTCGGGCAGATGACTGCTAACCTGCTGCTCACCCTTTCACCAGAACGCATCATTTTAGGTGGAGGCGTGATGAAACAGCCAGCTATGCTGCCACTTATTCTTGATGAAACAGACAAGCGGCTTCGCGGCTATTTGCAGCTGCCAAAGCCTTTACATGAAATTATCACAAAACCATCTTTTGATGGATTATCTGGTTTAATGGGCGCCATCGCTCTTGGAACGGATGCCTTACAGGCGCAAGGAGCCGCGCAATGATGATGACGGCAGATCCTCGAACCTATCAGCTGATTCAGCGGCTATTTGAAACGAAGGGGTTCGTGAAGCTGGAGGAGCTCACTGCCTCTTTTCGCTTATCTGACCGCTCTATCCGCAATTTAATCAAGGAAGCAAATGAGTATTTAAAGGAAGCTGGAGCCATGATTAAAACGATTCGCGGAAAGGGATATACTCTTTTAACGAGTGACCAAGACGCTTTCTTACTTTGGCTTCATCAACAAAAACTTCCTGCCCGCTCTCTTGTCCCCGTCATGCCAGAGGAGCGTGTACGATTTATGATGAGAAAGCTGCTGCTTCAATCAGATTACTTAAAAATTGACCAGCTGGCTGAAGAACTGTTTATCAGCCGCATGACGGTCAGCAGTGATTTGAAAAAAGGACGAGAGATGTTAGCCCGTTACGGCATGACCCTTGTATCAAAGCCTGGATTTGGTTTAAAGATTGAAGGAGACGAGCTGCAAAAAAGAACGTGCTATGCAGACTTACTTCTTGAAGAAGAGCCTGCTCTCTCTCATATCACCGAGCGGGAGCAGCTCCATTTTCCTGATATATCTCTTGAAACCATTCGATCTATTGTGTTGACAAACCTGCATCAAGAGTCATTGCTCATTAAAGACATTGCCTTAAAAAATTTAGTCATTCACTTAGCCATTGCGATTCAGCAAACACGAAAAAACCAGCGGATATCCGCTAGTACTGCCCGTACACAAAGATCACCCGTTTTGATGAGAATTGCACAAAAAATCATACAGCAGGTGAGTGACACTTTTTGTGTGACCTTATCAGAGGATGAAACAGATTACTTAGTCATGCATCTATTGGCGAATCAAACGTGGAAAGAAGCCGCCCAGCATCAGACGACAGTGGAAGTTCAGCAGGCGGTTACAGTCTTTCTACAGCACATTGAAAAAATAAGCGGTCATCGTTTTGCTGATGACAGCATCCTGCAGCAAGACTTGATGCTTCATATGAAGCCGTTATTAAATCGCATCCAATATGGCGTATCATTACAAAATCCGCTTTTGCATGAGATCAAAACGTCCTATCCATACCCGTTTGATTTGGCTGTCAGCGGGCTGAATGCCTTACAGCTGGTGCGGACGCCAAATGAAGATGAAGCGGCATATGTTGCCTTGCATATCGCTGCTTCATTTGAAAGAAGTCAGCTCGATACCTCGCAAAAAAAGAAAGCGATTATCGTGTGCGGGTCTGGGCTAGGGACGGCCAGACTGCTTGAAATTAAATTGAAGGCAGCCTTTCAGCACGAGCTTGACATTGTTGAGCTCTATTCCTATCAGGATTATCTCATGAGCTCCTCTTTGCCGTGTGACGTCATCATCACAACCGTGCCTCTCACATCAAAGGGGAAACCAATCATTCAGGTCAGCGCCTTTTTTGAACATCATGATATACAGCGTGTAAATGAAGTCATTCATTTATTAAATGGACACGGGGCACCCTCAAAAGAGCTGATGGCGTTTTTTCAAGAGCGATTGACTTTCATGAATGCTGATCTAAGCAGCAAGGAGGAGGTATTAGATATATTATGCAGCCGTTTAGAGGCGCATGAGCTAGTATCGTCTTCTTTTCGGCCCTCGGTGCTTGAGCGGGAGCAAATGTCGTCTACCTATCTTGGCAGCGGCATTGCAATGCCGCACCCGCTCATCACAAATGAAGGCACCTCCTCTGTAGCCATCGCACATTTAAAACAGCCGATTGACTGGCAGGGAGACCAAGTATCACTTGTCTTTTTATTAGCGATTCATAAGGATGACGCTGCCTGCATGAACCAATTCTTTGAACAGGCCGTCGATTTACTAGACAATCCAGACCGCATTCGCGCCCTCAAGCAAGCCAACACTTTTGATGAGCTGATGGATGCGTTGTTTCATTAAGATCAAACAAAAGGCCGCCCAGTTCATGAGGCGGCCTTTGTGCTATTTAGATATACGTAACATCAATCGTAGATGACATTTTTTCCTTCTTCACTTAATTTTTTTAAGGAGCTCAGCATATGATTGATTTCTTCATCGGAATGTCTTTCCCAAGAACCTAATTCTGCGACTATTTTCAACGGAGATTTCGATCGATAAGAACGTGTTGGGTTGCCGGGAAATCTTTTATCAGTCACATTTGGATCATTTTCAAACTCGCCTAACGGTTCTACAACATAAATTCTTTCTTTCGCATCAGACCTAGCTAATTCAGCACCCCATTTGGCCGCGTTTAGTGTTCCGGTGAAATAAATATGGTTCGATTTTTTATCCTGATAATTGGATAAATGCAGCGGTTCAAGCAGATCTCCAATCTTCAATTCCGCTTTTGTCCCATGAAAAAATGGCCCGGGATCTAACACCTTTTGCTTGTCATTCATACAGCCACACCCCTTATCGTTTTTGACTTGCGTTTAACAGTATACGGCTAGATATGGGCGAGAAACAGTCTATAAATTTCATTAAATTCGGGGTATAATGATAGTAGAGAGTTAGATGTGAACGGCCATAAGTACTGTAAATAAAAACGGAAATTTCGCATTCACACCAACAATGACGAAAACAAGAATACCTTCCACAGCCGACAGCGTCACAATCAATCCATGGTTCATTGGATATTCCTTCGCAATTAATTTCTGTCCTATATAATTCAAACCATAAAAAATCAAAAACAATGTGAAGAACATAAAAAAAATCGTCATCATATAAACAACCCCTTTCTGATAATGGATTTTTATCCAATTTTTACAATATACCATCAGACTATCATGTTAGAACAACTCGAACAATATGATCTTTCCAATAAAATGAACGAAAAAAAGCCAGCCACCCGCATAAGGTGATTGGCTTTTTTATCGTTATTTCCCGATGTTGTCTCCATTTTGCTGAATCAAGGTTTCATACCAATAAGAGCTCTTTTTGCGAATTCTTTTAAGGTCTTTTAGGTCAAATTCGTCGCGATTGACGTAGATGAACCCGTAGCGCTTGGAGCATCCTTGATGTGTGCTGATTAAGTCGATGGCTGACCACGGGCAGTATCCGAATACCTCGACGCCGTCTGTGATTGCCCATTTGATTTGCTCGATATGTTTTTCTAAATAATCAATTCGATAATCATCCTGAATTGATCCATCTTCTTCTAACTTGTCGAATGCACCCAATCCGTTTTCCGTGATAATAAGCGGCAGCTGATAGCGGTCATAAATCTCGCGCATCGTTGAACGGAAGCCGACAGGGTCAATCTCCCAGCCAAACGCATTTTTGCTTAAGAATGGGTTGTTGCCGCCTTTGTAGACGCCATCTTCACCGGATTTCAAATGCTGATCTCCACCGCGTGCAAATTCGTCGTTGCCATCTCCTTTACTCGCTTCAACCGTTTGTGAGGTGTAGTAGTTAAAGGCAATGAAGTCTGGCTTCGCGCTTTTCAAAATATCCATATCTCCCTCTTCGATGACAGGAAGAATGTCTTTTTCTTTCATGTACGCCCAAGCAAGGTTGTTATAACGTCCGAACACGGCCATATCAAGATAAAGCCAGTTGCGGATCGCATTGTAATTCGCCGCAGCAAGCACATCTTCAGGCTTTGGAGAAGCCGGATAAATGAGCGCAATGTTTGGCGCTGGTCCAATTTTCGCTTCAGGCAGCATTTGGTGACAAAGCGTCATCGCTTTTGCCTGTGCAACGAGCATATGATGATTCTGCTGGTACAGTTCTTTTTTCGGATTTTCTAAATTTGGATCAAGTGTACCGAGCGCTGATCCATGTAAGATCATCATGTTTTGTTCATTAATGGTCAGCCAATATTTCACCTTCTGACCATACTCCTTGAATAGCACCTCTGCATAGCGTTCAAACGCATCCACTGTCCCGCGGTTAGACCATCCTCCCTTTACTTGAAGTGCATGAGGCAGGTCAAAATGATACATTGTCACGATTGGTTCAATGTCATAGCGGCGCAATTCATCGATGAGAGAATGATAGAATTCAATCCCCTTTTGATTGATTTCCCCATCTCCATCTGGAATGATCCGTGTCCACGCAATGGAAAAGCGATAAGCCTTCAAGCCCATTTCTGCAAACATCTTCACATCCTCTTTATAACGGTGATAGTGATCGCTTGCGACTTTAAAATCCGTTGTCCCTTCAGGATAACTTGCTCTCATGTCAATGACAGAAGGCCCCTTGCCATCCTCGTTCCACGCACCCTCTACCTGATAGGCGGAAGTAGATCCGCCCCAGAAAAAGTCTTTTGGAAATGATGCTAGTGTTGAATATCTCATGATTTCTTCCTCCTTTTGATTAAACTAGATGTAAAAATGATTGGCCTGGTGTGATTTGTTTCTCTTCCGTTTCAATGATATCGCTAAACTCACCTGAATTGGTAATAATGACAGGTGTTGTGACTGACAGGCCTGAAGCTTGGATGGCTTCTATGTCAAACTCAGCAAGCAGTTCGCCTTCTGTGATGGTTTGCCCCTGAGCAACCTTCGGGGTAAAATGCTTTCCGCCTAATTGTACGGTATCCAGTCCGATGTGAATGAGTACCTCTGCTCCGCTTTCAGAGGTTAGGCCATACGCATGTCCAGTTGGGAACACCGTTGTCACAACTCCTGATACTGGTGCAAACAGCTTTCCTTCTGATGGAATGATGGCTGCGCCCTTTCCTAATGCACCAGATGAGAATGCTTTATCCTGCACTTCCTCCAGCTTAATGACCTCGCCCTTTAAAGGACTTTTCACATGAGCTGCTTTGACCCCATGTTCGTTTTCAATTACCGGTGCAGAAGCGGCTGCCGGCGTTTCATCTTCATCTACTGGATCTTTAAATCCAATCAAATAGGTTAGGATGATCGAAAGGACGAACGAGACCGAGATTCCGATGATGAACCCTGTAAATCCTTGACCGTAGAAAATCGGCAGTGTCAGTAAACTTGGAAGGCCTGACGCAATTGCAATACTTTGTGAATAACCGATAATCGCACCGCCGACCCCAGCAGAGATAACGGCTGCAATAAATGGTTTTTTCAAACGAAGTGTGACCCCGTATACAGCTGGCTCTGTGATCCCAAACACAGCAGAAACTGCTGTTGATCCAGCCAGTGATTTCAGTTTTTTATTCTTTGTTTTCAGCATAACACCGATGGAAGCACCGGCTTGTGAAAATACAGCTGGCGCAGTGGCCGGCTTGATATGATCTTTCCCATGGACTGCGATATTATTTAAAATCACTGGCACAAGTCCCCAGTGGATTCCGAAGATGACAAGAATCTGCCAAGCCATCGCAATTAAAGCACCTGCAAGTGTAGGACTAAAGGAGAATACTTTCAGCAAAACAGCTGCAATGCCATTCCCTGCATACACACCAAATGGTCCAAATACGATGAGTGTCAGCGGAACAACCGTGACAAGCAAAATCAGTGGAGTAATAAAGTTTTTGACACTTTCATGAATGACTTTGTTAAAGAAACGTTCGATATATCCCATGACAAACACTGCCAAAATGATTGGGATGACCGTAGATGTATAAGACATTAAGACGACTGGTATCCCGAAGAAGGTCACATCTCCGCCGCCTTTTGACAATTCTTGAATGGTTGGGTAAATCAGTGCACCCGCTATCGTCACAGCGACAAACGGATTCGCTTTAAACTTCCTAGCAGAAGTGAATGCGAGCAATAATGGCAGGAAGTAGAACAAGCTGTCTGACGCAGCAAATAAAATTTGATACGACGTATCTTCAGGAGATAACCATTTCGCGTTGATACAGATGCCTAATAGACCTTTTAAAATACCTGCACCCGCCATGACACCGAGAAGTGGTGTGAAAATCCCCGATACAATGTCGACGAATTTCCCGAAAAGGCTTGTGCTCTCTTCACCTGATTTTGCAGATGAAGCAGCGGAATCCTCTAATAGATTCGTAAACTCTCCAATTTCTCGATATACCTCTGGTACGGTATTGCCAATGACCACTTGAAATTGGCCGCCGCTTTCCATAACGGTAACGACGCCATTTAATTTTTCAATGGCCGCTTTATCTGCTTTTGATCTGTCATTTAAGGTGAAACGAAGCCTTGTGGCGCAATGCACCAATGAATGGACGTTTTTCTCTGTACCAATGTGTTTAATAATGTCTTCTGCTAATTGACGATAACTCATGCAAAAACCCCCTTTTTTTCAAAAAAATACGTTTTTGGGCAAAATAAAAACCTAAACGGGCACCAAAAATAGTCGCAGCTTGCTGTTGCGCTTTTTCAGTGAACGTTTAGGTTTTGCCTGCCGAACAGTCACAATCCTCTAAGACGATCATTGTGAAACCGTATTCTTTTATGTTTATGAGCAAATAGTACCACTCACCTTTTCTCATGTCAACGCTTTCTTTTAAAATCTATCTTTATTTTTCTCGTTTGATCAGTCGATTCAAATGAATGGATAGATACAGCATCTCCTCTGATGTGAGATCCCGGTGATAGGTTTGATAGACATATTCTGCGATTTTCTTTGCGCAATCGTATGCTTTCGGATATTTCACTTTGATCAGCTGATATAAGTCCTGATCTTCGCTGACAAGCAGTGTTTCGTTAATCAGACGCTGGACGAAAAAGCGCAAATGCGTGAGAAAGCGATAAAAGTTGAGTGAGTCTTCATCAAATTCCATGTTGAGATGATATTTCACAATGGTGAGAATGGCATTGACTTCCTTTGTGATATTGACCGTCGTATTCATATCCTCATTGAGCTCTGCGTTAATGATATGCATGGCAATAAAGCCTGCTTCATCCTCCGGCAGTTCAATATGAAGACGCTCTTCAATCATCTCAAGACAGTCCTTTGCCACAAGAAATTCATCTTTGTATAAGCGTTTAATCTCCCAAATAAGCGAATTCTCAATCAGATGATTTTTCTTCAGCCGTTCGATGGCGTAATGAATATGGTCTGCCAGCGATACATGCAGACTTTCGTTTAATCTTCGGTTCAGCTTTGTATGTGCATATTGGATCATTTCCTCCGTCACCTTGACCACATCATACGGAACCTCTTGAAGCAGCATTTTCATCCGCTCGTGAACAGAATGATCCTCCAGGCGGAAGACTTTATCAATCAACGATTCGTCCACCGGGTCCCCGGGACGTCGCTGGAAAGCGATGCCTCTGCCCATGACGACGATTTCTTTTCCATGTTCATCTATGACACTAATGACATTATTGTTTAGAACCTTTTGAATCTGCATTTCCAAACACCTCCGTCTATGACCAACAACTTTACTCAAAATATGCTCTCATCTTAACACAACTGTCAAATCACTTGATATTTTTATCTGACTTTAGCAATAGTTCTCATCAATAGTCAACCTCTTCATTGCTGGTCTGATCGTGCATCAGCCTGCATACAATACTCCTGAGGAGGTGACCTTCTGTGAAGGCTTTTTTCTGGTCTGCATCATTTTTATTCTTGCTCATGTTCACCCTCATCATTCTAGGCATCGTGTTCTGGCTGAGTGGACAAGGCTTAGGCCAGCTTTGGAGATATGTGCTCATTTCACTTGTCACAGCGGCGGTTTTGCGCGGCGTCACCACTTGGCTGAAACGGCATGTGATGCACCTTTCATCCAAATAAAAACGGCTGCCCCGAGTGTTCAGGCAGCCGTTTCTTTATTCTTTGGTTGCTGCAGCTTCTTTCTGAGAAGCACGCAGCTCATCATTGATTTTTTTCGCATCCTCTAAAAACTCTGTTTCATATCCACTTTTGAGTGCCCACATATAAAATAGCAGAGCTACCACTGTAATCAGTGCCATATCCCAGCCATAATGAATGATGTTATAACCGCCGAATTTGTCACTGCCAAGGCAGGAAATCGTCATCATCACAAGCAGGTACACAACCATCCAAGCACCCGCCTTAAAGTTGCGGCCGAAGCCTTTCCACTTCGCTTTTGCTTGATAATAAAAATAGATAGGTAGACCGATGAGAATAATGAACAGCACCTGACCTGTTAACGGCCATCTTGCCCAATACAGTGTCAATGAGGCAAAGACAAAACCGAGAGGAGCAATGATGCTGAGTCCTTTTATTCGAAGCGGACGATATAAATCTGTCCCTGTCTTTCTCAGCGTCATGACGGTCACTGGTCCAGTCAAATAAGAAATGAGTGTAGCGACAGAGATAATTTCTGCAAGTATACCCCAGCCTCTAAATAAAAACAGAAAGATAAACGATACGGCTAAGTTAAAAAACATTGCTTGACGAGGCACGCCGTAAATAGGGTGCAGACGGCCAAGCACACTTGGCATGTATTTGTTTTTTTCCATTCCATAAATCATCCGAGACGTCGTTGCGGTATACGTAATTCCTGTACCAGAAGGTGACACAAACGCATCCGCATATAAAATCAAAACAAGCCAGTTAATCCCAAGCGCAATGGCAAGGTCCGCAAATGGCGAGTTGAAATTCAAATGACCCCATCCGTTCACAATCATAGATGGATCAACAGCACCGATAAAGGCGACTTGTAAAAGGACATAAATCACAGTTGCAATGAAAATCGATCCGACAATGGCAATTGGAATCGACCGGCCTGGATTTTTTGCCTCACCGGCCATATTAATCGGGCTTTGAAAGCCATTGAAGGCAAACACAATCCCAGATGTCGCAACCGCTGTCAGCACACTCGCCCAGCCGTTAGGGGCAATACTTGTTCCAGAAGTAAAATTCTCACTATGAAAACCTATGAATAAGAGCGCACCAATTGTTAATCCTGGAATGACAATTTTAAACACGGTAATGAATGTATTTGCTTTTGAAAATAACCCAACTGTCCAATAATTAAGCAGAAAGTAAATCACAAGAAGCACACTGGCAACCATAAGACCTTCTGTCGTCAATACCCCTTTTGTGACCAAATGGGATGTCCACTTTGCCCATTCCCAAGGCCAAGAGCTCATGTACTGGACGGAAGCAACCGCCTCAACTGGTATCACGGAGACAATGGCGATCCAGTTCGCCCAAGCTGCAATAAACCCAATAAAAGATCCGTGTGAATATTGCGTATATTTCACCATTCCGCCTGCCTCAGGAAACATCGATCCGAGTTCACTATAAGACAAAGCGATAAATAAAATCACAACCATCCCAATCAACCAGGATAAAATAGCAGCAGGACCGGCGATTTGAGCTGCACGCCAAGCACCGAAGAGCCATCCTGAACCAATGATTGAGCCAAGGCCTACCATCATTAAAGCGAAAGTTCCCATCCTACGATGCAAATGATTCATGTTCATAACACCTTTCGATTAAAATACAGAGCATGTGTCAAGCAAGCGTCTTTCTTTCAAAGCAGCTCACTTTTCATTTTACTGGCAAATATTTCTTCTAATGAACCTTTACCTTTATTCATTTTTTGCCTGTTATATTATCTCTCAATTCTTCATTTTCTGAAATAGTCGAACATGCTTATTTCAAAAGAAAGCGCTTTTTCACCTGTTCAATCTATTAGACTGAATAACTACCTTTACCCTTATTTTGAAAAAAACAAAACAAAAAAGATAGAGGAAATGACTTCCTCTATCTTCTAACCCCCGTCATGTATAGAAAAAAAGGATAGAGGGGATTCCCTCTATCCTTGTGAAATCGCTTGTTCTTTTTCAATGACAGCTAGTCTTTCTTGAACTTCTTCTTCAGATAAATTGTGTTGTTTCACATACAGGTTCCGTTCGCTTGTGCGGCATTCATGACTGCAGCTGCGCATATACTTATGCTCACTCTCTTCAGTGGCAATCATCTTACGGTTACATGCAGGGTTCGCACAGTTCACATAACGCTCGCAAGGCTCACCAGTGAAGAAATCTTTTCCGACCACCACATGCTCTGTTTGATTCACTGGTACTGTTAAGCGATTATCAAACACATAGCATTGACCGTCCCATAGCTTCCCTTGCACTTCTGGGTCTTTTCCGTAAGTGACAATTCCGCCGTCAAGCTGAGAGACATCTTCAAAGCCTTCACGCTTTAACCAGCCTGAGAATTTCTCACAGCGTACACCGCCTGTGCAATACGTCAGGATTTTTTTCCCTTCAAGAATCTCTTTATTGTCACGAATCCACTCAGGTAATTCACGGAATGTCTCAATATCAGGACGGACTGCCCCTCTGAAGTGACCAACATCAAACTCGTAATCATTACGTGCATCAATCACAACCGTATCAGGTGATTGCATTTGCTCGTAAAATTCGACCGGGCTAAGATGTTTCCCCGTTAATTCTAACGGATTCACATCATCCTCTAGGCTAAGGTTCACTAGTTCATTCCGATGACGGACGTGCATTTTTTTAAACGCATGACCATCTGCTTCGTCAATTTTGATCGGCATAGACGCAAAGCGTGGATCTTCTTTTAACGCTTGCATGTACTTATCCGTTTGTTCAATGGTTCCAGAAACAGTTCCGTTCAAGCCTTCTGCTGATACGAGGATACGGCCTAACAAACCAAGCTCCTTACAGAATGCTAAATGCTCTGCTGTAAACGTCTCTGGGTCCTCAATGGGGACATATTGATAGTAAAGTAAAACGCGATATTGTTTTTCCATCTATATAAACACCTCTTAAATTTAATCAAAACATACCATTCTTTATCATACAGGAAATACATACCTAAAGGCAATGTCGGCGGCTCAATTCCATAAAACGGAAGGGCCTTTCTTCTCATATATTCGATTGTTTGATTGGAGACTATGCTAAAGAAAAGATTATCGACGCCATTCAAATCATTGAGGCCTTTCAACATCAAAAAACTACACAAAAAAAGCACAGGCATCGCACCTGTGCTTTTCTTTCGATTAAAAATCAAAGTTATCTGGATCTGGACCTGTGCGCTCATCTTCATTGAGCTGATCAATGACACCCATCTCACGTGCGGACAGCTCGAAATCGAAAACTTGTGTGTTTTCGATGATTCGGCTCTTCGTCACAGATTTTGGAATGGTGATAATGCCATGCTGCAAGTCCCAGCGAAGAATCACTTGCGCTACTGATTTGTCATGCTTTTTCGCGATATCCTGAAGAACGGGATGGTTTAGAAGCTTCCCGCTTCCTAATGGCGACCACGCCTCAACATGAATTCCTTTCGATTTGCAGTAGTCTCGTAAAGGCTCCTGCGTCAGCTTCGGATGCAGCTCAATTTGATTCACCATTGGCACAACTTCTGCCTCTTCCAATAAATCCTCTAAATGATGCTGATGGAAATTACACACTCCGATCGCTCGAACGCGTCCATCCTTATATAGTTTCTCTAGCGCTTTCCATGTTTCTTTATATTTGCCTTCAACAGGCCAATGAATTAAATAAAGGTCTAATACATCTAGCCCCAGCTTGTTCATACTTGTTTCAAAGGCTTCGAGTGTTGATTCATAGCCTTGATCATTATTCCAGACCTTTGTCGTAATGAATAGATCATCGCGAGAGATGCCTGATTGCTGAATGGCTTTGCCTACCCCTTCTTCATTTTGATAGGCGGCTGCTGTATCAATGCTGCGGTAGCCCGCTTCAAGAGCGTCTTTGACGGCATTTACAGCCTCATCCCCATCTTTTACCTGCCATACGCCAAAGCCTAGCTTCGGCATTTTTACTCCGTTTGCTAATGTGACTGTATCTGTTAATCCACTCATCAAACAAACCTCCGCTTCATTTTTAACTACCAAGCACTATACCCGAATTTTCGATTGATCATGCATAAAATTCTGGCTGAGCTATTTGATATATTTTCCTATATCAACTTGATTGGTGTCAACGATTTGATATTCGCTGGTTTGATCTTTTGTTTTAGAAAAATCATATGTTTCTAAAAATGTTTGATCGTAAAAAGTCAGACCATATGTTTCCTTCTCATTCTCATACACTCTGATCCAATAAGACTCTTTTGAAGTTTTTTTAGTTTCATTCGTTTTCTTTAATTTCATACCCGAAAATTCCTTCAGCAGCTTTTGAATATCCTCTTTCTTTTCAACCATAACACGCTCATTATCATGCTCAATTTGAATCGAAGTCACCTTGTTCTGATCAATTGAGGCCACATCATCAAAAGAGTATGTTTTTGCATTGATTATAAAATAAAGACCAATTCCTAATAAAATAATGACGACTAAACCAATCATCCACTTTTTCAACCTAACTCCTCCTTCTATTCACACCACACCTATAAAAACAGTGAAGTCCAATCATCCTCCTCAGAAAATACCTGAATTCCGTGCTGTTTAAGCAAGGCGGATGTCACTCCATCTCCAGCTTTTGTCCCCCCGTTAAAATCTCCGCGATAAATCATCCGGCTGCCGCAGGAAGGGCTGTACTCTTTTAACACAACCGCCGTCGCTTTCAGAGACTGAACCTGTTCCAGCGCGGCCTTCGCGCCTTTTACATACATCTCCGTGACATCATTTCCATGTACATCAATCACGGAGGCGAGGCCCTGTAATACATCATGTCCGTCTCCGCCAATGATTTCTGCGGGAGGCCTTGGCGTGGAAAAGCCGCCAAGCAGTTCAGGACAAACTGTGACCGCCTTTCCCTCCTGAACAAGCTCCTCAATTCGCTGATCTAATCGATGACTGCCATTATAACGAACCTTCAACCCAGCAAGACAGGCACTGACGACAATCATGTATGTTCCTCATTTTTTTTGGTGACTTTAAAATAAATACATACAGGCAAGAAACATATCGTATTCACCAAAAAGGGCAGAGCACAATACAAAGCAGCAGCCCAAATTGATCCTTCAACTCCTGTGATGCCAAAAAAATAAACAAATAATAGCAAGCTGACAAACAATCCCACGAATGGCATGATGAATGCGTATTTTTTATAATTTTCTATTATTTCTTTCTCCAATGAGCTCCCTCCCTTTCATCATGGCTAAGAACAACGTCAATATATGTTAATTTTACCATAAAAAAACCGAAACCATCATCTCCCTTTGTGCGATGGTTTCGGTTTTTTAACTATATCTTTTCTTTCCAAGCCTTTAAGAAGCGCTCAATCACTTGTAATTCATCTTCATGAAACTGGTGGAGAAATTCTAAATAGGACATGACTGCTTTATCATGTAGTTCATCATGCAGCGCCGCCAATTGCTTGCCTTCCTCTGTCAAAGAATAATAGACAGATTTCTTATCACCTTGCCGGTGGCAATAGTCCACCATGCCTTTTTCAATTAGTTTTTTCACAGCCTTTGTAATAGCTGGCTTTGATAGTTTTAGCTGTTGAGATAGAAATGTATTATTTGATTCGTTTGGATTGGCTTGAATCATCGATAAAATGTGAAGCTGTGTGAGTGTCCATTCTTGTTTGAGTGTATCAGTCGTGGTAATCAGTGGATCTGTTGGATCATTCCGTCTCTTTTCCCTATGCATAATCAGATCTTGAATCGCTTTTAATACAATCTGCTCTTTTGTTTCCATCTGAACCTCCACTCTTAACTGGTTAATAAAATGGTACTAATAATGAAGAAAGGAGTCAAAAGAAATGTCGATGTGAGTAAAATAATAGGACATCAGACCTGAAAATTGCATATGCACTTTTTTACTAGATTCCCCTCATCCTGTCACATGCTATAATCATGGGGATGTCATCCAATTTATCATAATGAAAAGGTGATCTAAATGAATCCTGAACAACAAATGGCCATTCACCAGTTAGAAGAAAAGATACATCTGTTTTCCTCTGCTGTGAACGGAGCCTTCCTTGCATCGGACGATTTCGTTCTATCAAATACTCATATATCGACTGACACGTTCAATTTGCTCTTACCAACATCAGCTCAAATCCAAGATCCGAATAAAGTGAAAGCAGCCATTGAACACATGCGGTCACAGAAACTCATATTCAGCACATGGATCGATCACCGCTTACTCCATCCTGATTGGACTGATTTATTAAAGGAATATCATCTTCAAGAGGTCGAACGCAATACCATCATGATGCTTGAGCATACAGGTGACATTGATCCAGTCACATCCTCAGCACTTACAATCAAGGAAGTTCTTGATGAGCAGACACTCTTTGATTACAAACATATCTTTATTGAACTATTCAAAGGGTCGACTGAGGCCGTCGCCTTAGAAGACTATTTCCAGCGTTTTTCGATTGAAGCATTACACTCAAAAGCTCGCATGTTCGTGGGGTATGAACACCAAAAGCCGGTCACAACAGGCTTATTATTTGAGACAAACGACAGCTACGGTATTTATGATGTCATAACAAAGGCAGAACACCGCGGAAAAGGACTTGGCAGTGACATGTTCCATTACCTTCTGACCCAGACAAAGAATAAACAAAAATGTGTCATCTTACAAGCATCAGCGGACGGCAAAAATATTTACCAGCGTGCCGGCTTCCAACCAATTGGCGAAATGGCGGTCTTTGAATAGAATGAAGTAGAACATAAAAAAGCTGCCTATCATTAGGCAGCTATTCAGCATGATGCTGACGATCCATATAAAGCGGCGGTCTCTTCAGCGAAATCACCGCACAGCTAAAGGCAATCAGTACAAACACAGCACCGAATTTAGCCAGATCAACAGATGAACCGGTCATCGTAAACATGACTCCGCCAACCGCTGATCCAATCGAAATGCCGATTTGCAAGGCCGATGTATTTAAGCTCTGCTGAATATCAGACGTGACAGGATCTGTTTGAATCAAATAACTCTGCAAAGCAGGCGTCAGTGCCCAGCTGAGCGCACCCCAAAGGACAACCATGACCATAAAGAGCACGAACACCCCCGCTGTATAAGGAATGGTAAACATAACAACCGCAAACGCGATTGTCACAAGCAAAATGGCTTTCCCTGAACCCAGTTTGTCACTCAGCCAGCCGCCAAATCCATTCCCGCCTATCGACGCAAGTCCGAAGATCAAATAACAAATACTAATCCAAAACGGGGTCATATGCAGAACTTCCATCAGAAATGGAGTGAAATAAGAATAAAGCATATAGTGGCCTGCAAGCATAAACAAACTGATCAAGTGTGCACTAAAAATTTTCGGATGTCCTAAAGAACGAATCTGCTCTCTAAGAGGCGTCACTTTTTCAACAGGCATTTTTTCTAATAGAAAATAGATCAGCACCATCGATATGGCAGAAAGAATACTGATTCCTAAAAACATCACTCTCCAGCCAAAGCTCTCTGTAATAAAAATACCGATCGGTACACCGAGAACAAGTGAGGAGCTAATTCCTATAAAGATCAGCCCTAAAGCCTTTGCACGATGCGCTGGTTCCACTAATTTGGCAGTGATCGTCAAAGATAATACCACCACAAGCGCTGTGCTCATCGCAATCAACACCCTTGATATCATGACAAGGGCAAAGGTCGAACTAAAATAAGTGAACACATTTCCTAATGTAAACACCAATAACGCAATTAAATAAAGGCGCTTTCGTTCGATTTTGGCTGTAGCGGTCAGCAGCACGGGTGCTGAAATGGCATACACAATCGCAAATACCGTAATGAGCTGTCCGGCTGTTGCAAGAGACACATTCAAATCCTCTGCAAGACTTGGCAGAATGCCCCCGACCACAAGCTCAACTAATCCAACCGCAAAAGTAGAAACGGCTAATAAATATACTCTCCAGTTCATGTCTAACATCCCTTCTGTATATCATCGCTTTCACTTTTGATACAGGGTGCAGACAAACAAAAAAACCCTGATTACAAAAAAGGAAAGCGCGCTTTTGTAATCAGGATTTATCGGATCCTGGTAGAAACCCTCAAACCATATTATTGAGGTTATACAAGTCTATTTTTTTCTTAAAATATATTAGCATAGCCTTTCATAACTCGCAAGCTGTAAAAATAGAAAAATACTGCCATTCCGTTACCTAAACAAAAGGCGCCGTAAAAGGAATCAGAACAACTTGCTTTCTCCTCCGTTTACAGGTAAACTGATGAAAAATCAACGAACAAGGATCAACGTAGATCTGGAATAGTAGCTTGAATCGATCTTTAACAGAGAGGGAACGGTGCTGAGAAGTTCCTACTGACATCTTCAAGTGAACCTGCCGATTTAGTTCTGTTTCATACAGCGGTTCATACCGTTATCATGATTGAGTGTAAAGCTGTGCTTTAAATTAGGGTGGTACCACCAGGAATGGTCCCTAACTTAAAGTACAGCTTTTTTATTTTTAAAAAGGAGGAACCTGCAATGTCAAAGAAACAATTTGTTGAGAAAATTACAAGCATGGAAGACGACTTTGCCCAGTGGTATACAGATGTTGTCACAAAGGCGCGGCTCGTCGATTATTCAAGCGTAAGAGGCAGTATGATCATACAGCCGTACGGCTTTAAAATCTGGGAGAATATTCGCGACGAACTTGACCGCCAGATTAAAGAAACGGGTCATGAGAATGTCTATATGCCGCTCTTTATCCCAGAGAGCCTGCTTCAGCAGGAAAAAGATCATATCGAAGGCTTTGCTCCTGAAGTGGCGTGGGTGACACATGGCGGTGAATCCGAATTACAAGAAAGGCTCTGCGTCAGACCGACCTCTGAAGTGCTGTTCGCTGAGCATTACAAAAACATTATTCATTCCTACCGCGATTTACCGAAGCTATATAACCAATGGGCCAATGTCGTCCGCTGGGAAAAGACAACACGTCCCTTCCTCAGAACCCTTGAATTCCTATGGCAGGAAGGGCACACGTGCCATGAGACTGAGCAAGAAGCGATTGAAGAAACAGAAAGAATGCTTCACATTTACGCTTCTCTTTGCGAAGATCTCCTTGCCATTCCTGTCATTAAAGGGAGAAAAACAGAGAAGGAAAAATTCGCCGGCGCTCGCTTCACCTATACGGTTGAAAGCTTGATGCATGATGGAAAAGCGCTGCAAACTGCCACTTCTCATTTCTTCGGGAACGGTTTTGCCAAAGCATTTGGCATCGAATTCTTAAACCGTGAAGGAAAACTAGAGCACGTCCAGCAAACCTCTTGGGGTTTCACAACAAGAATCATTGGCGCTATGATCATGGTTCATGGCGATGACAGAGGGCTCGTCCTCCCGCCAAATATTGCGCCAACCCAAGTGCGTATCGTCCCAATCGCTTCTCATAAAGAAGGTGTGCTGGATCATGCCTACGAATTGAAGAATCGACTCGCCCGCATCGCACGTGCTGACATCGACGCAAGCGATAAACAGCCAGGCTGGAAATTCAACGAGTGTGAAATGCAGGGTATTCCGCTACGTGTAGAAGTAGGACCAAAGGACATCGAAAAAGGACAGGTGATGCTTGCAAGACGAGACACTGGTGAAAAGCAATCTGTCACGTTAGATGCCCTTGAACAAACCATCACAGCAACGCTTGAAGACATCCAGCGGACGATGTACGAAAAAGCGAAGGAACGATTACATGAAAAGACATCACACGCCCACACAATCGAAGACATCGAGCAAATTCTTGCGGAAGAAAACCGATTGATTAAAGCCATGTGGTGCGGTGATGAAGCCTGTGAAAACGACATTAAGGAAAGAACAGGTGCGACCTCACGCTGTATTCCATTCGAACAGGAAACCATTTCTGACACATGTGTCTGCTGCGGAAAGCCTGCATCTGATATGGTGTTCTGGGCGAAAGCCTATTAAGAATATGAACGATAAAGAAGCATCTCTCATGATGCTTCTTTTTTGTTAAAAAGACCCAAACACCCATTGACCTCACCTGCATGATCCACTATAATTCATATTAATATAATCGGTTTTTAAGACTTTAACTGGAGTGGTGATACATGAAACGCTGGCCCTCATTCTTTGCCGAACGCTGTCCTAAATGTAAATCAGCATTAGAAGTCTCAAAGTCCAATGCCCTGCAAGGCAAAGTCGTGAAAACATGTCCCAACCTTCATTATCAAAAAGAGTACCACCCAGCACTAGAAACGTATATCGAGCACGATGACGTCCAATAAAAAAGACCAACATGCTTGCTTTGTTGGTCTTTTCTTTATAAAATATCCAGCCAAATTTTGACCGCTGTCGCCGTAATCATCACAGCAAGTGCCCATTGCAAGTAGACGGCGTTGATTTTCTGACCGACCTTCGCACCAATCGGAGCTGCCATCAAACTTGCCGCCATCAGCACAACAGCAGGAAGAAGCATGACCTGACCCGTCAATACCTTTCCAGTCGATGCGCCTATCGCAGAAAGAAACGTAATCGCAAGTGACGACGCAATCGTCATCCGTACAGGAATTTTTAAAATAGACAGCATCACAGGCACTAAAATAAATGCGCCGCCTGCACCTAATACCCCTGAAACACTCCCAATCACAAAGGCAATAGCTGATGCCAGCCCTTTATGAAAAGTGACTTCTCCCTCTGCGTCTGCACGCTGCCCTTTTTTCGGAATCAGCATGAGAATAACCGCTACAATGGCGAGTAATCCATAGACGAGGTTCATCCCTTTCTCCGGCATAAAATGTGATACATAACTGCCTAATAAGCTGCCCGCCAATATACTGCTTCCCATATATAAAATCAGCGAGCGATGTAAAAATCCGCTTTTCCGATAAGCAAGTACACCACCCAGTGTCGAAAAAAGCACTTGAATGGCGCCAATCCCTGATACCTCGTGTGCTGATAGTTCCATCACACCGAGAAGAGGCGGGATATAAAGCAGCATGGGATAGTTGATCACAGATCCGCCGATCCCCACCATTCCTGATAAGAAGGAACCAATACATCCGATGATAAAAAGAGTAATCAAAAATGCAAAATCCACGCTGGTCTCCTCCTTTGCAAAAGGAAAAGGGGATCTTCAGCAGATACCCCTACATCCTTTAGGACCCTTTTCTCATCCAGAACTTCAGCACGTGACCTTCTTCTGTCTGCGTGATCAATTCATGTCCGCTTGACTTCGCCCATGCGGCCAAGTCAGCTTTAGCCCCTTTATCTGTTGCATGTATTTCTAAAACTTGACCTTCCGCCAAGTCGTTCATTTTTTTCTTCGTTCGAATAATCGGCATTGGGCATGCGAGCCCTGTTACGTCTAATAGTTGATCAGATGTCATTTAATCGTTCCTCTTTTCTTATTTTATTGGACATTATCGAATCGCACAACGGTTTGGACCCATTTCCATTTCACGTTGCTCTTCCACATCTGGGTTCAGCTTCCCCATATTGGCTTGACGAATCTCTTGGAAGGCATGCGGCTGTGCAGGCAGACCTTCCGTCACCATCTTTCTAAACACATGTTGATCTTCAATATGGAGCCCATGATTTTCTTTTAAAAGTGAGCCGAGCTCCTTCCAAACACTGCCGTCTTCATTCATTTCTTCGATGGTCATGAAGTGCGCAGGCAGAACGATGTATTCCTTTGAAAACGCCATATACCGTTCATAAAGCGTCTCTCTCAAATCATCTACCCAGTCCTCCGCCATTCCAGCAAGATCAGGTCTTCCAATTGAATCAATAAACAAAATATCACCTGAAAGAAGATATTGATTGTCTACGATAAAAGATGTTGAGCCGATTGTATGTCCCGGGGAATAAATGGGTTGAATATCAATAGAAGCTGTTCCAATCGTTATCTGCTGTCCTTCTTCAAGACGTTTATATTCAAAGGTTACCTCTTCTGCATCTTTTGGCGGCAGCCAGTAGGTAGCACCCGTTAGTTCAGCCAGCTTTTTCCCACCAGAAATATGATCTGCATGAAGGTGAGTATCCAGCACATGCGTCACAGAGACATCATGCTTTTTTGCAAAATCGATATAGCTCTCCGTCATTCGAGCTGCATCTACAACTGCAGCTTCTCCATTGGACACGATCATATAGGACAGACACCCTTTGCCCATCCGTACAAATTGATACAACTCTCCGCCGCCGCTTAAATCACCTATTTTCACTGGCTCTAGATGCTCACTCCATGCTTTCATGCCGCCCTGCAAATAATGAACAGGCACGCCAGCCTCTGACAGCATCTCCGCCACCAGGATAGAGGAACCTTCCTTGGCACAAACCACCAACACTTCACGGTCACTAGGAATGTGCTGTAAAAGGCCCTCTACTCCGTCAAGCAGATCAAAATAAGGCACATTCATATCAACGATTGCTTCCCCTTCAATCTTCCAGTCCTGCACATCTGCTTGATTTCGCACATCTAGCAAAAAGAGCGGCTCTTTGCCCACGATCTTTTTTGTTAACTGCTCTGCAGTCATGGCTTTTACCGTCATGTTTTATTCAGCTCCTATTTTTCAATGGCTCCTGTCCAGCTATTCATGCCTGGCACCACATTGATTAATTGTTGAAATCCTTTCTCTTTTAGCTTTTGCGCAGCTAATTCACTTCTTCTGCCTGAATGACAGATGAGATAAATGTCCGATTCTCTTGTTAACTCCTCTGCACGATCTTCCACCTCTCCAAGCGGGATATGAACGGCTCCTGGGATATGCCCCGCTTCGTATTCATCCAGCTCTCGTACATCCAAAATAAACAGAGATTGATCTTCTTTTACCTTCTGTTGAAAGGCATTCAAAGATATTTCCGAAATCATAGGCTCTTCCTCTTGTGCTCCGCCCTTACGAATCAAATGATGGAGCACCTGACCCTCTACTTTTGTTCCTAAAAACTCATGGCCGGCACTTTTTGACCAAGCCGCTAAATCCGCTGCTGATCCTTTATCGGTAGCTTGCACTTCAAGTACATCTCCTGGCAAAAGCTCATTCATTTGTTTTTTTGTTTTCACAATCGGCATCGGGCATGCCAATCCTTTTGCATCTAAAATGACTGTTGGTTGCTGCATATGATGTCCTCCTTTATATAGGGGCGGGGGTATCTTTTTATGCGTGCTTAATGCCAAGCATTCATACCACCCTTGATGTTTGTAATATGAGTAAATCCTTGCTTCTTCAATATTTTCGCTGCCTGCATACTTCTCATTCCGCTTTGGCATATCACGTAGATCTCTTCATTTTTCTCAAGCTGAGAAGCTCGTTCTTTTAACTGAGGTAAAGGAATGTTTCGAAACCCTTTAATATGGTTTGTTTGAAATTCTACTGGAGATCGTACGTCAATGAGTTGTTGACCTTTGTTTTTCAGCCTTTTCTTCATATCGGCTGCATCCATTTGGTTCACACCTCGTACTGGTAGGAACCGGCTCACGAGTAAGCCAATCACCAGGATGAACAAAATCGCTTGAATCATTTCATCACCTCACTAAATAAATAAATTCACATTCCCGATTTCAGCCTCTGCTAAATAAGCGGCGACACCAGCATATTGAATGTCATCTAATAATTCTTTCTCCTGCAGCCCTAAAAGGTCCATCGTCATTGTACATGCTACGAGATTAATCTCCTGTTCCTTCGCCATATCAATGAGCTGCGGCAAGGTCATGGCATTGTGCTTTTTGATCACGTGCTTAATCATTTTTGGGCCCATTCCAGCAAAATTCATCTTTGAAATGCCCATTCGATCAGCCCCGCGCGGCATCATCTTGCCAAACATTTTTTCTAAAAAACCTTTTTTCATTGGCACCATTTCATCCTTGCGCAAGGCATTCAGCCCCCAAAAGGTATGAAAAATCGTCACCTCATGATCATAGGCCGCTGCACCATTGGCAATAATGTAAGCCGCCATTGCTTTATCATAATCTCCACTAAATAGCACAATCGTCGTGCGTTTTTTCTGTTCTGCCATCCTGCTCCTCCTTCACAATTACCCATGGGGGTATATAAAAACAAAAAATATATACACATACCGGTAAGGGTATATTATAACAAGTAAAAAAATCCGTCAACCTTCAAAGGCTGAAGAATTTCTTACCGGCTTTTCACCAATAGCTCTACTGCTTCTTTCACAAGACCCTCCGTATCCTTGCCTTGTTCAAGACTTTCTCGGACACATTGTTCAAGATTTGTACTTACAATCACACCCATTGCACGATCAATGGCATTGCGTGATGCAGACAGCTGCGTCACCACCTCGCGGCAATCCTTTCCCTGCTCCATCATCGCAAGAACCCCTTTAATCTGCCCCTCAATCCGGCGAAGACGGTTCTTCATCTGTTGATTATATTCCATGCACAAGTACCCCTTTCTATTGTTTCTATGAACAGATAGTATACCCTAAGAGGTATTTAGTCAAACGACTTGCCCTTCTCTTTTGTAGAGAACGTATGTGAAAAGAATTGCACATTCCACCATTTATTGATAAAAAGAAAATAATCAACGAACGAGAAATCATTGAAGAAAAGAGGACAGCCCATGACTTTACATCATTATATTGGATCAAACAAAGAACTGCCACTTGGTACCATTGGTCAAAATCCTACCTATAAACCGTTCTCTGAACTCAATATCAACATGTTTGATAAAAAACAAAAAAAGCCAAAAACCTATCAAAAAGAAGAACTTTTGATAGAAGTATTTGAAACAGAAGAGGATTTCGAAGGCATTCACATTGATTATCTAGATCCCGTCTATGAAGCGGTAAGAAACAAATTCACGCATCCTTTTGTTTATGAATTAGACATCATTCATTCTCTTCGTGCACTTTTTAAATTCATTGAAAAAGAGCTGTCAAAAGGAGAAACCATCGAAATCTATTCTTGTGTAGATGGACTCGAAACGAAAGAAAAGGATGATCAATTGGACGTAGAAATTGACCTAAGCAAAAAACGGTTTGGAAAACATATCGATTTTAAAGAGATCGATGAACTGATTGATATGTTTGAATTAGAAAACTTACAATATGTGTTGGTGAAGAAATAGACCTCCTGCGGTAAAAGTATAGAGAAAAGGGGACATTATCATGAACTTGACATGTGAATCTAAAAATTTAGATGATTATTTATGTGAACTAGCTGAAGTTGATTATTCTCATCCTCTTATTCGAGCAAAATCAAATGAACTTTTCAATCCATTGCAGACAGAAATAGAAAAAGCAAAAGCAGCCTATGAGTTTGTTCGAGATGAAATTCCCCATACATGGGATATCCAATCCAAACGAGTGACTTGTCATGCATCAGAGGTATTAACTTATAAAGAGGGAATTTGCTACGCAAAATCGAACCTATTAGCTGCTCTATTGCGCTCACAAGGAATACCCACAGGTTTCTGTTACCAGCGATTAATGTTGTTCGATACGCCAGATAAAGGATATTGTATTCACGCATTAAATGCAGTATTTCTGCAATCACTTAATAAATGGAGTCGATTAGACTCTCGCGGCAACAAAACAGGAATTGATGCTCAATTCTCACTTGATCATGAAAGATTAGCTTTTCATACCCAACAAGAATTAGATGAAGTCGACTATCCTTTGATATATGTAAGACCCCATCCAAAAACAATGAGTATTTTAAAAGAACATACAGACGCTATTGAGATGTATCAACACCATTTACCAGAAAAGATATAGGCTTGGGGCCAAGCCCTTCGACAAAGCCAAACGTGAAAATAAACCGGTGCTTGTTAGCATCGGTTATGCTCCTTGTCACTGATGGCTTGGGATCTATTTTATATTAAATGCACTCAATAACTTCATCCAAACGATAACTAGCCTTCAATCAAACGTTTTAACTTAAGCTCCGTTTCAGTATCCTCAACTGGAGTATAGACGCTGCATCTTAAATCAGTATCCCCATACACTTGTAATGAAGTGAGATTAAACAACATTTTACCTGCCTTAGCATGACGAAATTCAATTAATACTTCAGGTGCATAGCTGATCTCATTTTCATTCCAGATCTTACGAAACTCGGAATATGCCTGCTCCATTTCTTCTATAAATTGCTCATACCAGTCATCAGCCACATATTGTCCATAATACGTTCTAAATATGGCTATATATCCTCTAACAAAATGCTCCCAATTCACCGCTAAACTTTTAAATTCCTTTCTTGCGAATAGTAAGCGTATGATATTCCTTTCTGCCGGGTTGATTTGTTCAAAGTCCAAAAATACATTCGCAGCAGCTTGATTCCAGCCAACAATCTGACTTCTTCTATCAGATATAATCGTCGGGCAATAACGAAGTTCCTGCAAAATTTTCACTAAAGCCGGACTGATTTCCTTCTCATTCTCAATGATAAAGGATTGTTTCACTCCTTCCTCTAACGCTAAAGCGTACAAATATCTCCTTTCATCGTTATTTAATTGTAATGCACGAGAAATCGCATCTAATACCGAAGTCGATACTTTTATATCTCTCCCTTGCTCTAACCATGTATACCAAGTAAGACTCACACCGGCTAGTTGAGCCACTTCTTCTCTTCTCAGTCCTGGTGTTCTTCTGCGGGTTCCTACAGGTAAACCAACCATTTGAGGCGTAATTTTCGAACGTTGGTTTTTTAGAAATTCTGATAATGCTTGAAGTCTAGTTTCAGGTTTCATTTAGATCTCCCTTTAAAAGAGTATTAATTATACTAGGATAAACAACAACTTGTAATAGGATAACACAATGGCTAAAGTTAATAAAAACAAGGAGGGAATGATCATGAAAAGAGTTGTCATTACTGGAATGGGAATTATTTCTCCACTTGGAAATGATGTAAATAGCTTTTGGAATCAACTAATCAAAGGACAATCGGGAATATCTCTCATTGATTCTTTTGATACAACTGATTATAAAACAAAAATAGCCGGAATCGTTCGTGATTTCGATGCAGATGAAATATTGGGAAGAAAAGAAGCAAAACGATTAGATCGTTTTAGTCAGTTTGCCTTAGCAGCAGCCGAACAAGCATTAGAAAATTCACAATTACAGTTAGATCAAGTTGATCTTGAACGTTTAGGCGTATATGTTGGTTCAGGAATCGGGGGCATCCAATCGCTTGTTGATCATGTCAATGTATTAGATAAACGAGGTCCCTCAAGAGTAAGCCCCAGCCTTGTCCCCATGATGATTTCAAATGCAGCTGCGGCCCAAATCAGCATTAGATTAGGGGCACAAGGGCCATCATTGTCACCAGTCACAGCTTGTTCTATTGGGAACACCGCTATTGGTGAAGCTTTCAATGCGATCCGAAATGATGATGCAGATATTATATTTGCCGGAGGAGCAGAAGCTGCCGTCTCACAGATATCCTTGGCTAGTTTTGGAAACGCACATGCACTATCTACTAGAAACCAAGACCCAAGCCGGGCCAGCCGTCCATTCGATACAGATAGAGATGGATTTGTTATGAGTGAAGGCGCAGGTATCTTAGTATTAGAATCATTAGAAAACGCGATTCTTAGAGATGCGCCGATACTATGTGAAGTAGTGGGATACGGAGCTAGTTCAGACGCTCATCATATGGTAGCATCCCACCCAGAAGGTAAGGGTGCCTACTTAGCCATGAAAAAAGCATTGAAAAGTGCAAATATATCAACTGATGACATCGATGTTATTAGTGCTCATGCAACAAGTACACAAGTAGGTGATCGTTCAGAAGTTCTAGCTATTAAGAAATTATTTGGTGATCGTTCAAGTGAAATTCCAACAACGGCGAACAAGTCAATGACTGGGCACATGTTTGGTGCTGCCGGCGGAGTAGAAGCCATTGCTTTAGTGGAAAGTTTGAGACGAGGTATGATTCCGCCCACTATTAATGTAGAGAATCAAGATCCAGATTGCAGCTTAGATGTTGTATTAGAAGCAAGACAGCTTTCATTGAAATATGGGCTATCCAATTCTTTTGGTTTTGGAGGACATAATTCAGCCATCTTGTTAAAGCATTACGATTGATGTAGCTATCAAGGGTTTATAGCCCTTGATTTTTTCATTTTGGGAATACCTCACAGACAAATGATGACGGGCAACAGCAATCTGATATATTAAATAGAGAAAAGAGAATACTAAAAAACATATAGAAAGGAAGGTGATCCCATGCCAAACAACCAAACACCCAACCCGCTCATCCATGAAAAATCACCGTATCTCCTTCAGCACGCTCACAACCCAGTACACTGGTACCCGTGGGGGCAAGAAGCATTTGACAAAGCCAAGCGTGAAAATAAACCAGTGCTTGTCAGCATCGGTTACGCCACTTGCCATTGGTGCCATGTCATGGCACACGAAAGCTTCGAAGATCAACAAGTCGCTGACATCTTAAATGAGCATTTTATTTCGATTAAAGTCGATCGCGAGGAGCGTCCAGACATCGACTCTATGTATATGTCTGTTTGTCAGATGATGACGGGGCAAGGCGGCTGGCCGTTGAATGTGTTTGTCACGCCGGATCAAAAGCCTTTTTATGCGGGGACGTACTTTCCAAAGAGAAATGCATACGGGCGTCCTGGCTTCATCGAGGCACTGACACAACTGCTGGATGCGTACCATAACGACCGGGATCATATTGAATCATTGGCTGAGAAAGCGACAAATAACTTGCGGATTAAAGCAGCTGGGCAGACAGAAAACACACTGTCTCAAGAGGCAGTTCACAAAGCCTATTATCAGCTCATGAGCAGCTTTGATACGCTGTATGGTGGATTCGGCTCCGCACCAAAATTTCCTGCACCTCATATGCTCTCATTTCTGATGCGCTATTACGAATGGACTGGACAGGAGAATGCGCTGTATGCAGTCACGAAAACGTTAGATGGGATGGCAAATGGCGGTATATACGACCATATTGGTTCAGGTTTTTCTCGTTATTCAACAGACGAAAAATGGCTTGTGCCGCATTTTGAAAAAATGCTGTATGATAACGCGCTGCTGATGGAAGCTTACACAGAAGCGTATCAGCTCACCTCAAAACCTGAGTATAAAAAGCTTATCCAACACCTGATACAATTTATTAAACAAGATATGATGAATCCGGGCGGCTCATTTTTTTCAGCAATAGATGCAGATTCTGAAGGGAAAGAAGGACAATATTACGTCTGGTCAAAAGATGAGATCATCACCCATTTAGGGGAGGAGCTTGGCGCTTTATTTTGCGAAGTCTATCACATCACAGAAGAGGGGAACTTTGAAGGGGAGAACATCCCTCATACCATTTCTACCTCTTTTGAGGACATCAAAGCCTCTTTTTCGATCGATGATAAAACCCTTCAGTCTAAGCTGCAAGAAGCCCGGTATATTTTACAATCAGTCAGACAGCAGCGACCCGCGCCGCTTGTCGATGACAAGGTGCTTACATCTTGGAATGCGCTGATGATCGCAGCTCTCGCCAAAGCAGGAAGGGTCTTTGATGAAGAGGAAGCGATCCATATGGCGAAGCAGGCGATGTCTTTTCTAGAAACACATCTTGTTCAACATGAGCGGCTCATGGTCCGCTACAGAGAAGGTGACGTGAAGCATCTCGGCTTTATCGAGGATTATGCGCATATGTTAAAAGCCTATATGTCTTTATACGAAGCGACCTTTGAATTAGATTGGCTGGAAAAAGCCACAGCCATTGCCGAGAACATGTTTGAGCTGTTTTGGGACAAGGAAAAAGGGGGCTTTTTCTTCTCAGGATCAGATGCGGAAGCGCTCATCGTTCGAGAAAAAGAAGTGTACGACGGTGCCATGCCTTCTGGCAACAGCACTGCACTCAAGCACCTTCTCATGCTAAGCAGACTGACCGGACGTCAGGATTGGCTAGACACATTACAGCAGATGTTCCAAGCCTTTTATGTCGATGTCTCTTCCTACCCAAGCGGACACACGGCGTTTCTGCAAGGGCTCCTAAGTCAATATGCAACGAAAAGAGAAATCATCATTCTTGGAAAAAACGGCGACCCTCAAAAAGAACAGCTTTTACAGGCGCTTCAAAAACGCTTCGTGCCATTTGATATCATATTGACTGCCGAAACAGGGGAAGAATTAGCGAAGCTCGCGCCCTTTACAAAAGATTACAAAACAATCGATGGCAAAACCACCGTGTATATTTGTGAAAACTACAGCTGCCGCCAGCCAATCACCAATATCGACGAAGTGATGGAACAATTATTCCACAATTGAGTTTGTCATGAGATGACTATGAGAAGACAAAATGAGGACAAACAGATAAAAAACATGTCAATCCGCTAACAAATTGTCTGTACGGTTTTATTTTTCCTAAAAAACGGTTAGAATGCGCACTAGACGTTCTCATACCGAAGGGAGAGAAAATGATGAAAAAGGTATCATATACACTCATCGCTTGTTTGTTATCTGTTGGACTTGCAGCCTGCTCGTCAAACGATGCCAAACAAGATAAGCAAAACGATTCAGCCAAAAACAAGGAAACAACACAGGCTGATCAAAAAGAGCAGCAAAAGCAAATGGAAGAAATGCAAAAGAAATTAGACGCACAAAAAATCGATGATCAAAAGGTCGTTGCGACTGTCAACAAAGACAAAATCACAGGCAGTGAATACAATAGCGCTTTATCTACCATTCAAGGACAGCTTCAGCAGTCCGGGCAAGACCCAACTTCTAAAGAAGGCGAGAAAGCAGTCAAGAAACAAACCATTGATGCGCTCGTAGGACAAGAGCTCATCCTGCAAGATGCTGAGAAGAAGGGCTTCAAAGCCTCTGACAAAGAGGTAGATAAGCAGCTAAAGGAAGAAAAGAAACAGTTTAAAGACAACGCTCAATTCGAAGAAGCACTGAAAAAGAGCGGACTTACATTGGATCAGCTGAAAAGTGACATTGCCGACAGCATCAAATACAGCCAATATGTCGACAAAGAAATCAAATCAGCCTCCGTCTCTGAGAAAGACGTCAAAGCGTACTATGACCAATACGCAGACCAAATGAAAAAACAAAAGCAAAAAGCACCAGAATACAAAGAGGTTAAATCACAAATTAAAAAACAGCTAGAATCTCAAGAAAAGCAAAAAGAAGTACAAAAAGAAATTGAAAAACTAAAGAAATCTGCGAAAATTAATGTGTCTCTATAATCGCTAAGAAAAAATCCGCCATTGTGCGGATTTTTTTGTTGCTTCATGACCCATTTTTCCAAATTTATGACAAAAGCCTCATCATAAACGTCTCTTCCATCCGATATGATGGGAGTACAAAAGAAAGCGCTAACATTTCTTTTGTCTCTGAAAAGGTACAGAATCGAAAGCAATTCTCGTACTTTTGCTTCAGTCAATCAGACATCTACAAAAGGAGGATCTTTATGTTCAAATGGTTTAAACCTGCTCCACATATCGACAGGCTTGATGATGCCAAAACAGACGAGACGTATAAGCGGCTGCGGCTGCAAGTCTTTCTAGGCATCTTTATCGGGTATGCGGGCTACTATTTGCTGCGCAAAAATTTCGCTTTTGCCATTCCATATCTACAGGAAGAGGGGTTCACGAAAAGTGAATTAGGCTTTGTACTCGCAGCTGTATCTATCGCTTATGGCTTTAGTAAATTCATCATGGGGATGATCTCAGACCGCTGTAACCCCAGATACTTTTTAGCCGCCGGACTCTTTTTATCAGCTCTTATCAATATCCTATTTGTCTCATTTCCATGGGTCACGTCCAGTGTATGGATCATGTTTTTATTCATGTTCTTAAACGGCTGGTTTCAAGGCATGGGGTGGCCGCCATGCGGGCGTACGATGGCGCACTGGTTTTCGGTTAGTGAACGTGGTACGAAAATGTCCATTTGGAACGTCGCTCACAATGTCGGCGGGGGGATTCTTGCACCGCTTATCACATTAGGGATTGTACTGTTTGCGACGTGGAAAAGTATCTTTTTCTTCCCTGCCATCATTGCCATTATCGTCTCCTTCGTGATCATTCTTCTCGTACGGGATACCCCGCAATCCACTGGTCTTCCGCCAATTGAGGAATATCGAAATGACTATCCGGCCCAAAAGTATGAGGATCAAGAAAAAGAATTAACAGTGAAAGAGATTTTATTTAAATATGTACTCAACAATAAATTCCTATGGTATATCGCCATTGCCAACGTGTTTGTGTACTTTGTCCGTTACGGTGTCGTTGACTGGGCGCCGACCTACTTAACAGAAGCAAAGGGCTTTTCACCAGAGCATTCACGCTGGTCTTATTTTCTTTATGAATATGCAGGCATTCCCGGTACATTATTGTGCGGCTGGATCAGTGACCGCTTCTTTAGAAGCCGCCGCGCACCAGCTGGCGTCATCTTTATGGCCGGGGTGTTAATTGCCGTTCTTGTTTACTGGCTAAACCCTGCAGGCAATCCAATGGTCGATAACATTGCCCTCATCAGTATCGGCTTTTTGATTTACGGACCGGTCATGCTCATTGGACTTCAAGCCATTGATCTCGCTCCGAAAAAAGCGGCTGGCACTGCTGCCGGACTGACAGGCTTCTTCGGCTACATTGGCGGCTCTGCCTTTGCCAATGCCATGATGGGCGTCGTCGTCGATCACTATGACTGGACAGGAGGCTTCATTTTACTGGTTGGTTCTTGTGTGCTTGCGATTGTTTTCCTCGCTATGACATGGAATACAGGAAAACGCGTTGAGCAAGCTTAATGAAAATCACATAAAAGATTCATATCCGCCCAACATGCTCTTTACATCTATTTCTTATGATGGAGGCAGTTACCGTAAAAGGAGGATAAAATATGAAGAAAAGTAGATTACTTGCTTTCGTGTTGCTCTCTTTTGCTTTACTGTCTTTTGCGTGGGTGCCGGCCACCGTATCGGCACATGAAAACCTTTTATCTCCAGATCGCATCTTAACCGTTGCACACCGCGGAGCATCAGGGTATGCACCAGAGCATACCCTGGCTTCCTACAAGCTCGCCACAAAGATGAATGCAGATTACCTCGAACTCGACCTTCAAATGACAAAGGATGGACATCTCATCGTGATGCATGATGAAACCGTTGACCGAACCACAAATGGAAGAGGCTGGGTCAAAGACCTCACACTTGCCGAAATCAAACAGCTTGATGCTGGTACCTGGTTTAACGAAGCCAATCCCGACAGACAAAATGCCAACTATATCGGACAGAGAGTCCTTACATTAGATGAGGTGCTGCGCTATTTCGGAAAACGAGAGAATTATTATATTGAAACAAAAAAACCAGACCTTTATCCGCAAATGGAAGAAAAACTATTGGCCGCCTTAAAGAAACATCACCTTCTTGGGAAACATACAAGAAAAGGCCAGGTCATCATACAATCCTTTAGTGAAGACAGCCTGCTAAAGCTTCAAAAATTAGCCCCACGTCTGCCAAAAGTACAGCTATTAGACAGAAACCAAATGACATCCATCACAGACGATCAGCTCGACTTTATCAAAACGTACGCTGTAGGGGTTGGACCGAATTTTAGAGCATTAACACCTGAAAACGTCCAGCAGGTCAGAAGCCATGGACTCCTCCTTCATCCATATACGGTAAACAGCGAAGCAGATATGACCCGTCTACTGCAATACGGCGTCACCGGTCTTTTCACCAACTATCCAGATGTCTTTAACCGTGTAAAAGCTTCACTCTAAATAAAAAAAGCCTTGCGGTCCATCCCGCAAGGCCTTTGATTATTTTACCGTTTGATCAGAAGAAGCTGTTTCAATCGGCTTCCGTTTTCCAATCCCAAATACAAAAAAGCTAAGTGCCACTACAATCAAGAACACAATTCCCACAATGAGAGAAATTCGAGTATCCTGATTAATGAGCATAAACACAAGAACCATCAATAAAAATCCGATTGTAAGATAATTAGAAAACGGTGCTAGCGGCATCTTGAACGGGTGCTGATCAAGTGCTGCCCCTTTTGCCTTTCTGAAGCCAATATGACTAATCAAAATGACAAACCAAGGCACCATCCCAGGAAGGACGCTCGCACTATACACATAGACGAAAATGTTTGGCGGAGAAACATAATTCAGGACCACTCCTATCGCTAAACCAATCAGCACAGCGAATGTTCCAAAATACGGTACACCGTTCTTCGAAATTTTCGTAAAGAAAGCAGGCGCCTGACCATTCACACCTAATGTATAAAGCATACGGCCCGCACTGAAAATACCACTATTACAGCCGGACATCGCTGCTGTAATGACAACAAAGTTAATAATACCAGCTGCTGCTGTAATCCCGATCTTCGCAAACGTCGCTACAAATGGACTGCCAAGGGTATTCAGCTGATCCCAAGGATACACAGTCACAATGACAAAGATCGCACCGATATAGAAAATCAAAATACGCCAGATGATACTTTTGATGGCATTTGTCAGCGTCTTTTGCGGATTTTGCGCCTCACCCGCTGTAATCCCAATGAGCTCGACACCTTGATAAGCAGCAATAACTAGAGACAATGCAAACAGGAATCCGCTAAACCCACCTGTAAAGAACCCGCCATGCGCCCAAAGATTAGACAGCCCAATAGGAGTTCCGCCATTTCCAAAACCGAAGAAAATAATGCCTAAACCTGCAACAATCATCAAGATAATTGTCACAATTTTGATCATCGCAAACCAAAATTCAAATTCACCGAACGACTTAACCGAAATCAAGTTGGCCGCTCCTAAAATGATCATCGCAATTAACCCTGGAATCCACGCAGGCAGCTCTGGGAACCAATATTTCATATAAGCCCCAACCGCAATAATTTCAGACATTCCGACAATGACCCACTGGAACCAGTTACTCCAAGCCGTCATATACCCTGCAAGCGGATGAATATATTGATGCCCGAATGTAGCAAATGACCCTGTACTCGGCTCAAGATATAACATTTCTCCCATCGCACGCATAATAAAAAAGATAAAAATACCACACACTGCGTAAGCTAGAAGAACCGATGGACCTGTCCACTGAATGGCCTTCGCTGACCCCATAAATAAGCCAACACCGATTGTGCCGCCAAGAGCGATCATTTGAATATGGCGGGCACTTAACCCTCTCTTTAATTCCTTTTGAGCCACTTTTCTTCCCCCTCATCAACAAACAACATAAAAAATAAAAATCAGAATTTTCATTCTGATTGAGAAACATCAATCTTTCGATGTATATTATCATAATAAATCTACCCTTAAAAAACAATTGTTTTTTGAGGAAAACACTATTAACAAAATATTCTGACATAAAAGTAAGTTCAAATTATTTTATATTGATATAATCAATAATCAGAAAAATCTTCAAAAAAGACCGTTCACACGGTCTTCTAAGCTCAAATTGTAAATTTATAGGAATTTCGGCAAATGCTTTCCTAAAACACTTTCCTCTGGTAAATCACAGTAGAAAGTCCCCAAGACAACAAGTAGAAGAGCATAATCAGCAAAGCTGACCCCGTATATAAAACAGGGATCGATACATTCATAATAAAATTAGTGAGCCCACTAAATTGCTCTGCTAAATAGAGAACAACAGGCGGTCCCATAGCAGATAATACGATAAAGCCAATGATCACTGCCATTGTAATATAACCAGGCTTTAAGATATAAAACAATGGAAACGTACACGCCGCGAACAATAAAAACAACCCGCTGCCAATCGCAATATCTGACAGCGAAAACAGTTTCCCAAACACAAGTAATGCAGCACTTGTCAGCCCGATCGCAATGACCATATAAAAAACGGCACCAAGATAACGGGAGGCAATAATTTCATTCCGGGTATAAGGCAAAGAATTTAATAGGATATTCGTTTCTGCCTTTTCATCATACGCATATGTGTTAAATGGAATGAAGACACTAGCGACTATAAACGTCAATACTGGATGTACATCCATGAAAATAAAAAATAAGATAAACGGAATAAAAATAAGTAACTGCTTCTTTTGCAAAATCACATCACGCTTAATTAAATGAAACATGCGCAGCCCCGCCTTTCAAATAAAACATGATATCCTCAAGCGACGCCGGTTCAATCACAACAGCATCCTCAAAAATAAGTTTCACCTCATCAATCCGATCTGATAATGCTTCAAAACCTGCTGATGTACGCTGAATATGGATAAACGCCTTTTCTGTGTCTCGATCCAATAACTCCAGGCTTCCTTTCACAAGCGCATAACTTTCTGCCACTTCATGAATCGACTGTTGAAAGACCAATCTTCCATTTTGTATAAACGCAATATAATCCGCGATCCGGTCTAAATCAGTCGTCACATGCGTCGAGAAAAAGATCGTCCGATTTCCATCAATCATCAATTCTTGTAACGTGCTGAGCAGCTCTCTTCTAAAAACCGGATCCAAACCAGCAGTTGGTTCATCCATAATAATCAGCTCTGCATGATGCGACAGCGCAATCGCAAGTGACGCCTTCATCTGCATCCCTTTTGAAAATGTTTTGATCGCTTTATTCAGCGGAAGACCAAACTGTTCAATATATTGATCAAAAAGCTGATCATCCCAGCGTTTATAGGCTGGTGCCACAATCCGTTTGATGTCTTTTAAATTCAACCCTGGGAAAAAAACATTGGCATCGTAAACAAATCCGATTCGTTCCTTAATCTCTTTTTCATGAGTATGATAATCCAATCCAAAAACCTTGATGTCACCTGAATCGGGCTTTAACAAATTCATGATCATTTTAATGGTGGTGGACTTACCCGCTCCATTCTCTCCAATAAACCCTGTGACAAAGCCTTTCTTGACCTGTAAATCAATATCCTGAACGGAAAAATCCTTGAATCGTTTCGATACTCCTTTGAATTCAATCACATGCTCCATTCATCTCACTCCTCATATAAGAACTTTAATAACTGCTGCAATTCATCAAAAGATAAGCCTAATTCTTTCCCGTTTGTGACAACGGCTCCAAGCTGTTCCTCGATCACCTTCAATTTCTTCTCTCTCATCACTTCTAGGTTTTGTTCCGCAACAAATGATCCCTTGCCTACAATCGAATAAATAAATCCCGCCTTCTCTAACTCTTCATACGCTCGCTTTGTTGTAATCACGCTAATTTGTAGATCCTTCGCCAGCTTTCGAATAGACGGCAGCGCTGCACCTTCTTCAAGCTCACCCGTTAAAATCATCGATTTGATTTGATTCGTAATTTGCTCATAGATAGGCTCCTTAGAATGGTTTGAAATCGTAATTTGCATATAAAAACCTCTTTTTCAGAAAAATATTGTATATACACTATATATACATTATATACACACTAAAAGAATATTCAACCATTTTAAAAATGTTCTCCTCATTTTTTTAAATAAAAAACCGCACAGCCCTTAAGCCATGCGGTTCTTTAACAAAATGCTTTATTTCCAATATACCCATTTTCCCATAAGCCACTCCACAGGACCTCTTCTCCATTTTTTCAAATAGAGATAGCTGATGAACAGCTGTGCTGTGTACAGTCCGACAGCAAGCAGCAGCCCAAACATTGACCCCAATTGTCCAAATAGACCAAGTCCATAAGAATAGAAAATCGTTGTACAAATAATCGACTGCGCCAAATAGTTTGAGAGAGACAAACGGCCAAGCCCTGCAAGCAGGCGTTTGAAACCTTGGGCTGTCTTCGAATAGTAGAAAACAATAAAGGCTTGAATATACCCAATCGTCAGCACATAGGCACCCAGCGTAATCACCAATTCACTCCAAGGAGCATCAATGAACGTCGCACATTTTAAAACGAGCCCGGTGATAATCATCCAAACCCAGCCTTTACGATAAGCCATGCCTCGATCTTCTTCTGTCAAATGACCTTTTTTTCCGATCGCCATGCCAAGCAGTGCAAACGGGCCAACCATGATCGTACCAAAAAGAAAACCTAATATTGGCATAAGCGCAATGGTCACGATCGCTAGGATCATGGTCACAATCATCATATCGTCTTCAACCGTAATCCGGCTGAGCAAAATATCCCCATAATCACCTTTCGCATACACATCGGTTAATAAATCATCAGTTCCATAAACAAATTTCATCATGTATGGCAAAACGACTAATGACAACGCACCTAACACACCCGACCAAATAAGCATTGTTTTAATCCGGCTGCTCAAAAACATCATCAAGAAAAACGTACAAGCTCCATAATAAAGAAGAATGTCACCGTTCCAAATAAAGATGTAATGCAGCATCCCAAGCACTATCAAACCAAAACCACGGCGAACGACAATGGCATTCGTATTCAGCCCCTTGGCCTTCGTCGATTCAATCAGCTTGATAAAAGAATACCCAAACAAAAAGGAAAAGATCGGATAAAAAGACCCTTGGAACAAAATCTCCGTCAGATATACACCGAATTCCTGTCCCCAAAAACTCGAATCAAACATTTTCTCAAAATCATAATCATATTGGAAATTAAGCATATTCACAATCAAAATACCTAATAAACTAAAACCACGTAAACTATCAATCAACTCAACCCTAGATCCCTTCAACTCGACAGCTCCTTCGGACAATATAAAGATAAAGCATATTTATCCTACCACACTTTTAAAAAAATGGTTTCCACACCCATGTGAAAAAGTGCGTTTTAAGGTAAATTTAATAAAAAAACCTAGAATATACATTCTAGGTATCATACTAAATACTTATGACTTATGACTTTCTTCTTCCCGCAGCACACGCTTCAAATAAAACAAAATTCCCAAACCGAATAAAATCAACGCCATTTCAGCATCATTAAAATCAGCAAAACCGCTCCAACACCTGCGAAAAAAATGACGTTTCTTTTTAATTCTTTGTTTGATTGAAACAACAATCTCTTCTCCACTGTTTATCCAATTGAATGTTTTTCTAACTTTTTCAATATTCTTTCCCAGCCGGTATCTCCCATTTTCCGATCTATTAACTGTCCCTCTTGATCAAAGAGGCAAAAGCTAGGTAATCCTTGAATCTTATACTTTGCAACAATCTCATAATTCTGATCCAATACAATAGGAGCGGTCATATTCTTTTCCTCTGCATACTCTGAAACAACATCTACCGATTTTTCCTCTTCTGTATATGGAACATGGACACAGGTTAAATGAATACCCAGCTCATTCACACGTTGTAGAATATGATTGGTTAATTCTTCACAATGAGGACAGTTGACGGACCAAAAATAAAGAAGCTGATGCTGTCCCTTAGGTACACTCCTTTGATCTGAAGGATAAATCCAAGGAAAATTCTCAGGCCAGTTGAGTTTCTGCGTTTCCACTATTCATCCCCCTTTTCCTTTAGCTGAAAAGCAATAATCTTCCCTAATGCTTCCTCTGCAGCAAAAGGCGCTACGTTGCCTGATGGATTTTCTTGTTCTTGTTTTAAGCACTCGTACATGTTTTTTTCGATTTTTGATGGATCAATCCAAGAAATACACCATGATGCCCAAAAACAAGTAGGCCCCTCATAACGTTTCGCTAATGGCAGAAGGAATGGCAGACTAGGCTGACCAATCCTCATGAGTGAGATGGCAGCAGCCATTCTTGTCTCCTCTTCGTCACTCTCTAAGAGGTGGGCTAAAGACTCAACTGCGTCCTCTGCATCCGCTCCAAATTCACCCAGTACAGCTGCTGCAATATTTCGCAGAGACCCCTTTTCTTTTAAAGCTTCAACAAGCACGGGCACTGCATCTTTTCCTGATTTTCTCAATTCACCCATTGCTTGAACGATCGTTACTTCATTTGTATTGGCCAATTGTTGAACGGATTGAGACAGCTTATTTTCTGGTTTCATTTACAATCAACTCCTCTTTTTAATGAACCGCACGGTATCGATAACAAAGCACATAAAATCCAGCCCCAGCCGCTAGGGATACAATTGTAGTCAACAAGCCATCAGTGATGAGATGAATGCTAATCATGACCATAGCACTGATCACAGACGCAAATAGCAATGATCGATAATAGGCGGCCAAAGCAAAACTCCTTTCTCTTCTCAGAGGCTGCATAAAGGCAAAGAGCCGTATGGCCAAAAACCATATATAAACTTCTCCACCAAATAAGGTCCAATACAAAACATCCTGAATCTCAACTAAATAAAGAGAAATCAAGTAGAAAGCATACAGCCAAAAGGTTTGAAACACCTCTAACAGAATGATTTTTTGATATAAAGCACCTGGAAAAAGGTAGAGCACTCCTGTTTGTGCGTGTCTTACAATCCCTGCATAATATGAACTAAAAAGGACGGATGCCGCGATGACGATCAAGAATAGATTCAGCCAATCTGAAAAATAAGTAAGGACGACATAGTAAGTACCAATTAACAGCATAGTAGATAGTACATGGAAAATCATATACTTTTTTATCAGCAATAATTCAATCCAAAGAAAAGCCCAGCTGCCCGTTAATGCCGGAAGTCCCCACCATGTTCTGCTCTTTTTTTGAACGATTGGACTTGATTGAATATGTTTCCCCTCAAATTCCTCCCAAAATACTGCCTCCTTGACTAAAGACTCCTTCATTTCTAAACGATGACTAGCCTTGTACATCATCATGAAAGATAGGAACATCACTCCAATAAAGATGGAGACAGAAAGAATGGAGAACTCTTCGATCATACGTCCAGATTGAAACATCAAAGAATCAGCAAAGTTCATCAACGAGGGCTGTTTCATCATTAATTGATTCAAAACAAGCAGTGCATAGCTGAAAAACATCAATACAAAGCCGAGTAAGAGCAGTCGCTTGTATACTCTAATAGTTCTAGCACAAGACACCGCAATCATCCAAGTTTCAACCAAACATAACAGCCCTGTCAGGATAAGTGATTTGCCAAGCAGAAACGGGTACTGCTGCGTCATAAAAAACAGAAGAAGGTCCGCAGCCAAAGCAGAGATAATGAGAAGAGCCCCTCGCCAGAATATGTGATACATCCACACACTGATAACAACCGTCCATAAAGAAGCGCCATTTCCATATAACCAAATGATATCGTTCATCTGACTAGGCAGCCGATTCGTAAACAAACCAAAACCCGTATAAAGAACAAACAAACAGACAATGATCCATCCTGCTGCACTTGTATCCCAATCACCCATACTTGAAACTGCGCTTAGCTGAAAACCAATTGCCGCTATGAAAAGAAGTAAGATCAGAAAAGGCATTTTCTTTTCTTGATTTTTACTGATCAAGCGCCTTTGAGATTTCATCCATAAAAGGGAGAGTGTGTTATTCACTTGACCACTCCCCCAAAAGTTGAATAACTTCTGCCCTCCACTCACTCTGTTCTTCCTTTAATTGAGGAACATCCATACTCTTCATGATGGCACCGTCTCGAATCAATACCACCCTGCTGGCCGTATCGAGAACGAACTCCAGACTATGAGTCGACACAAAGACCGCCCCCCCTTGACTGCTTTTTTGTCTCAGCCAATCCGACAGCCACTGTTTTGACGGTATATCTAACCCAACAGTCGGTTCATCTAATATAAAAAGGGAGGCATCCTGAACAATGGCTCCTGCTAAGACAACACGCTGCTTTTGGCCTCTTGACAGCCTTCCGCACAGTTCATTCATCTTCTCTTCCATATGTACTTCTTTCAACGCTTCATATACCTTTTCCTTGATCTGTTTTAAGCCTTTATGATATCCACGTGCCCGGAATTGAACATGTTCAGCAGCCGTTAAGTCTGGATACAAATATGGCTGATCTGGAATAAGAGCTACTTGTTTTTGGACATGGGCATGAACAGGCGGGAAACCCTCTATGAGAATTTCCCCTCCATCTGGTTTATATAGACCTGTTACACACCGAATCGTTGTCGTCTTCCCGGCGCCATTAGGCCCTAGCAGCGCCACAATCTCTCCTGCTTCGATGGAAAATGACAGACCCTCTATCCCATCACCATTGCTATATCGTTTACTTACATTCTGAACCTCCATGAACGGCATCAAATCTCTCCCTTTGATTAGAGTGATGTATGCTGAGGCTTCTTGGTATGTAGATATCTTTGAAGTTTAAATTGCCATAAGGGCATACAAACAAGCACTAAATTGTGAATAAAATGTGCCACCAGTACACAAATAAAGCCATAATTCACAAAAAGAAAACCAAGGAAGCACCCAAAAACAAAAAGATGCGTCCAGCGAATCCATCTTGGATCATATCCTGTCACCTGATGCATAATTGCCCACAGTAAAGATGATATTAAAATGGACAATATCATACTCCCACTTAACCAAAATATTAAAGAAATCATTAAGAGTCGGTAAATGACTTCTTCTCCAATAGAACTTTGCAGGCTCATATTAAGCCCTTGTCTTAAGGTAAAGCCGGATAAGAACATACTCCTATTTGATAATTCTGGTGATATACGTAATCGATTCATTCTCTCTAACAAATAAAAAACAAGTGATGTGATACCTAAACTAATTATTCCGGCGCTAAGACCGATATATATCTGGGCAATGCTTTGATCTAGAAATTTTAGTCCTAATTCATTCACAAGAGCACCTCCTGCCAATGAACATATAAATACTACAAATCCTGTCAATAATCCTGCAAACAAAGTAGATAGAATGCCAAGTAATTGAACAGTATGAACACTCATCCTAGCATCGTAAGCATTTACTATCGTTAGTTGTATATCTTCCTTTATTGTGAGAGATTGCACTAGTACAATAATCAAACCCAGTATAAGACTTAATGCGATTTGAATTTGGACATTCATTAAGACTAAAACTAATATTGCAATGATCATCGCAGCAGCTGACCCTAACATACCTGAGATGCCAAAAGTAGACTCAACTTGTTCATCTCTTATTACTTTGTTCATTTGATCTGTTAGAATCTCTGTATCTGTGCCGATATAAGTGATCACACCAGATTGCATTTCAACTGTTACCTTAAGTCGAATATCTTCTTTTTCAGCAAGATACCAATACGTTTTGATTTCACGAAAATCCTCTTCTTTTGAACCTGAACCAGTTGGTTTGGTCTTAACCCATAATCCCTTTGAAGAATAAGTTAATTGTTCTTTTAATCCTTCTAATGATATTTGAGCATCTTTTTTAGGCAATGAAGTTTGCCTTACATCGGCGTAAAAAAAAGTAACTTCGCGTTTTGCGTTTACTCCTATGACGAATGATTGATTTTGATGAACAAAGCGAACACGCCAAGACTCAACCAATCCCATTTCGTGAAGAATATGTCGATTTTTTTTCAACAAACCTAAATGATGTAGCTTATTCACTGTTTCATGATCATACCAATAGACTGAATATACATCCCATTCCTCTACATCTATACCCACGAATTCTCTAATAAAGTCAATACTGACTTTTCTTGCCTCACTTCTATCTAAAAGATTCGATTCTATGGTTGATACTCTATACTTTGTAAACAGAAAAAGCCCTATCAATCCAAGACCTGCCCACAAAATAAAAGTTATACTATCCATGAGTAATTCCTGCTCTCATATCATTTTCAAAAGGAAGGTCTGGCTCGGAGAGTTCAACTTTTCCTATACATTTACAATTTTTCGCTTCACATTTCAATTTCAACAGCCTTGCTGGCGATCCAATTTCAGAAAAAGAATCTGTTAGAATATGACCTAAAGAGATATCCTCTAACTGACAAGGTGTGACATAACCATCCGCCCTTATATACCAAGCCAAATAACCAGGTGTACAGAAATCGGTTGTAAAAGAATTTTCTTCATTTTCCCAATCAATTATATTCAAATGGTGCTCCCACTTATGACGTGCCTGTTGCAACTGGCTTTGAACAAGCTCTTCAAACGACGTTTCTAACGCTTTAAAATTTCTAGTAGCACGTCCCACGGATAAAGTTTTACCAGCACGGAAAATAGATGCATTTGCTTTTGCACAATGATCTACTACCTCTGCTACTTGATCAGCGTTCATTTCATTAATCGTCATTGCAACAATCACAGGAACGTTTGCTTCTGATAATCGTTGGATCGTTGCCATACTCTCTTGAAAAGCACCTTTCCTTCCTCTTAATGCATCGTGAGTATCACTCGTACCATCAATGCTAATTTGTACAGATACATTTCCTAAATGACTAAGCAATTCTACTTCTTCTTGCCTCCAGTTTAAACCATTGCTAAACACATTTACGTTAGTGAATAATGAACTGGCAGCCATTACAATTTCTTTAAAACCTTTAATCAGCTTGGCTTCACCTCCAGTTAAAGTGACATCAGCGACGCCTTGTGCTGCTAACTTCTGCATTACATCAATCCACTGTGAACATGTTAACTCTTCAGGGTAAGGCTTACCGGAACTGGCATAACAAAAGGAACATCCCAAGTTACAAGCATTTGTTAATTGGAGAGTACAACTAATAGGCAAATAGGAATGTAAAGATCCAGAGAATTGAATAGGTTGATCCAGTAATCCTTGCATCCAAGCTTCAGTAAAAGGATGAGCACTCAATTCTTCTCGAAGTTGATCAGCTGTTAGCTCTTCTTTTTTAACGATTTCCCAGATACGAGCTGTTTTACTTAAGTCTTTATTCTTAGATAATAAAAATGCGAGCTGTGCCCCTCTTCCACTCAATCTAAAATAATACATTGATTTTCTATCTATCATGACAGCTCCATGAGGCTGTAAATGGATCGCTAATTCAGGTAAATCATACTCTACTAGTTGATTATTTGACATAAATAGACACCCCTTTTGTAGAATAAGGAGTTAGCAATATATGCTTAACTCCCTATGTTTTCCCTTAAATAGCCCGCATTGCAGGATGCGGTAGTGCACACACACGTGTCATTGCAATACTTTTTGAGGCCCAACAACCCATACATCCAGCAGCCTTTACAATCGAAGTACCCCCTGGACGCTTAAGGTTTTTTTTACTCACAGATTCCCATTCTTTTTGGTTTCGTGTCATAAGTAAAACCTCCTCTTAAATTTTGCATAGTGTCAATAGACCCATCCACTATGCACCCTGATATTACCATATGAAAAATGTCGAAGTAAGGGGAATTGTGTAAAATATTCTAAAATTATACTTAAAAGTAATTTTAATATAGATGGTAATACAAAAAAGATTGGACTTGGTCATCCAATCTTCTTTGTATTTTCTATTTATTGTGATTTCTGAACTAGTCCATACAATCAACAAGCCACATCAAACTGCCCCATCACCCAAAACCATCTCCTGACACGCCCAAGCATCCACCTCTACCTTTAAAGCAGGTGAAGCCAAAGCCACTACATAAATCATCGTCATACAAGGCAGATGATCGCCTAAAAACTGCCCCATAATTTGTTTCCTGCTCTCAGCATCGAACTCCCCTACGAGATAAAATACTAATTTCGTTATATCTTCCACGGCCATATCTGCTGCTTCTACGTTTCGTTTCACATTCTCTAACGCTAGCTCTAGCTGCTCCAACGGGCTCTCGGGAATTGTTCCATCCGCCTCCATCCCCACCTGACCTGATAAGGTTAACCACCGCTGTGGTCCTGTTGTTTCTATTTGATGGGTATATGGTGCGACTGGCGGGTGAATGGTCTCAGGATTACGTGATGTTCTCATGAATAAAAACCCCTTTTCTGAAAATACAGGAAATTTTTCTCATCATATCAAATTTTCAAACGTATTCAGATTTTTATGCTCATAGTAAACTTTCAGAAACAATCGCAACAGCCTGCTATAATTCTTGTTTTCTAAAAAGAAACCATCCGATAAGAAAAAAGAAAACAATCAATACCGATACACCTAGAAAACTTGTAAGTGCCTGATCCGAATAAGTCCCTTTATGAATCATCTCTTCGGCTGCACTTGTCACGCCTTTAGGCGCAAACTTCCCTAATGTCTCTTCATAAAATGAAGGTACGGTAAACAGAATAAGGTTGATTAAAAGCGACACACCGCCAGCTGTGACAGAACGTTGAAAGAACGCCGAAGCACAAATGGTCGATACCACAATCAGCAATAAATTTGGATAATAAAGAAGTGTTCCTTTTAACACATTGACCCAATCCACATGCCCAAATTGAATGTCCACATAATAAACAGAGACAAGCACCGCCACCACCAAACTAAACAAAGTCAAACAGGCATAGGCGCATATTTTCGAGACATAGTAACTCGTTCGACTGATCGGTTTCACCATAATCATCGCAGTCACTCCAGAGGCACGCTCTCCAGCGATCGTCCCCATCACGATCATAATCAGGATAAACACACCTAGCGAATCAAATTTACTCAATGCACTCGCCAAAGCCTCTCCTGCACTAGGCTCTGGTATGTAAAATGTAGCTCCTTCAGGTAAATTAGCTGATTTCGATAGAAGATCCGGCAGCATTTTGAGCGTAATAGGCTGTGTGATCATTAAAATCGTAAAAATAATAGGAACAAATAAGATTTTATAGCTAGTAAATAACTCCCTAAATTCCTTTTTCAACATCATCATGCATTCACAACCTTCATGAAAATATCTTCAAGCGTCAGCTTAGATAGTCGATAATGGAGGAGAACACCGCCAGATTCAGTGATGAGACGAGGCAGCTCCTTCAATGCTATTTGTTGATTGTTCACTCGCACCTGATAAGCATCTCCTGTCTCAAAGCATTCCTCCACCCAATTCCGCTCTTTTAACAAAGCCACTAGTTTCGTATTCTGTTGTTCTAATTGAAATTCAATCACTGGCTGGATATAGTCTTCTTTGATCTGTTTCATGGAAGAAGACATCTCAATTTTGCCACTGTTGATCATGATAATATGATCTGCCACACGTTCAATGTCATCTAAAATATGGGTCGACATAAAGATCAACATCTCTTGTTTCAGACGCTCAATCAATGTCAGAACGTCTTTTCTTCCCATGGGATCAAGTGCAGACACAGGTTCATCCAAGATGAGAACCTTCGGGCTGTTGATAAGCGCCTGCGCAATGGCAAGCCTCTGCTTCATGCCTCCGCTATAGCTGCCAATGGCACGATCCTTCGCCTCATATATTCGGCATAGCTTCAACAGCTCCTCTGTTTTGGAGCGAATGATTTTTTTCTCTAAGTGAAATAACCCGCCAACCCAATGCATCCACTCCTGCCCCGTCATATCCTGATAAAATGCAGGATGCTGCGGACAATACCCTATCACATGACTGATTTGGTCCATCTCCTTTGCGACATCCAAACCAGCCACCTTCACGACCCCAGAAGTAGGATGAGCAAGCCCCGTCAAAATCCGGATCGTCGTTGTCTTCCCCGCTCCATTGGCTCCTAAAAAGCCAACACATCCAACCTCCCCAACAGAAAACGAAACATCTTTTAACACTTCATTCGGGCCATACGATTTCGTCAGCCCGTGACACTCCAGCATATTCAAGTGAATCACCCCTACTAAGATTGTTTACGACCAAAAATGAAATACGCAATAGGACCGGCACTCGCCACAAACACAATTACCAAAGCCCAAACCCATTTCACCTCTCCTCTGATTCTCGATGGGTCTCTTTTCAACAAATCAAACAAACCAATCACCATCAAAATCGCTTGCAGCAAAATAAGAGGTAATATCATCTTCATATCCATCCACGCCACTCCCTTTTCAAACGCCAATTTGTTTTAATATCACTTCTTTTGACGACATGAAGAAAGGATTCGTTCAAACGGATTTTATTTTTATCGATCGATTGATCTATAAGATAGAAAAAAGCCCAGTGAAGGTTAGTTCACTGGGCTTGCTTGTTATTCTCATGATGAACCTCGTAAAATCTTTTCCATCTTCTTTCCTTTCGCTAACTCATCAATCAGCTTATCTAGATACCGAATGTTTTTCATGGTTTCTTCCTCAATGTCCTCTACTCGAACACCACAAATGACGCCTTTGATTAAACTGCGGGAAGGATGAAGCTCAGGAGCCTCAGCAAAAAAGGTTTCAATGTCTATCTGTTTATCTATCTGTTCCTGCAGCTCTTCTGGACTGTACCCTGTTAACCAACAAATAATCGTATCGACTTCAGCCTTTGTTCGTCCTTTTCTCTCTGCCTTTGCGATATAGAGAGGATAGACTTTTGCAAAACTCATTGTGTAAACTTTGTGTTTGGTCATGTGCTCTTCTCTCTTCCTTTTTTATATATTAGCTATTAGCTTGTATTGCTTGCGCAAGGTTTGTTTAGCAATGTACTTACACATGATAACCAGGCTATTAATACAACTTAAAAACGTTCTGAAAACTGTAGCCTTCTAATATTGTACCCTGAATCAAAGAACATCGTACGATCAAATCTATCATTTTCTAGTTCTTTTGACACAAAAACACCCCTTTAGAAACGATATCTAAAGGGGTATCAAAAATCCGATTTTATTTAATTCCTACTCCACCGTCACACTCTTCGCAAGGTTACGTGGTTTATCCACATCACACCCGCGGTGAAGGGCTGCGTAGTAAGCGATCAGCTGTAATGGGACAACAGATGCAAGTGGTGCAAGTGCTGGATGTACAGCTGGAAGGACGAAACGGTCGCCTTCGTCTTCTAGGCCTTTTAGTGAGATGACACATGGGTTTGCTCCGCGTGCAACGACTTCTTTGACGTTACCGCGAATGCTGAGGTTCACGTGCTCTTGTGTTGCAAGGGCAATGACCGGTGTGCCTTCTTCAATTAAAGCAATTGTGCCGTGTTTGAGTTCTCCTCCAGCAAAGCCTTCTGCTTGGATGTAAGAGATCTCTTTTAGCTTCAGTGAACCTTCAAGGCACACATAATAGTCAAGTCCTCTTCCGATAAAGAATGCGTTACGTGTCACTGTGAAGAAGTCACGAGCGATTTGTTCCATTTCATCCTTTTGATCGACAAGGGCTTCCATTGCGTTTGCTACAATACCAAGCTCTTTCACAAGATCAAAGTCAAGAGATTGACCATTTAATTCAGCTGCAACAGATGCAAGGATTGCAAGTACAGCGATTTGTGCTGTGTAGGCTTTTGTTGAAGCCACTGCGATTTCTGGTCCTGCATGAAGAAGCAATGTGAAGTCTGCTTCACGAGAAAGCGTAGATCCTGGTACGTTTGTGATCGTTAATGCTTTATGACCAAGCTCTTTGACTTGAACAAGTACAGCACGGCTGTCCGCAGTCTCCCCAGATTGAGAAAGGAAGATGAACAACGGTTTTTTCGATAGAAGCGGCATGTTGTAAGAGAATTCACTTGCTACATGGACTTCTACAGGTACTTTCGCCCAGTCTTCAATGTATTGTTTACCGACAAGTCCAGCATGGTAGCTCGTTCCGCAAGCCACAATGTATATGCGGTCTGCTTCTGCTACTGCGCTTGCGATATCGCCAGCGACTGACAGTTTGCCGTTTTCGTCTTGATATTCTTGGATGATTTTGCGCATAACAAGCGGCTGTTCATCCGTTTCTTTTAACATGTAGTGAGGATATGTGCCTTTCTCAATGTCGCTTGCATCAAGCTCAGCGATATAAGAAGGACGTGTCATGATATCACCGTCAAGGTTTTTAATGATGACCTCGTCTTTTGTGACAATGACCATTTCTTTATCCATTAATTCCGCATATTCGTTTGTTACTTGAAGCATCGCCATTGCGTCAGAAGCCACAACGTTGAATCCTTCGCCGAAACCAACCAATAATGGGCTTTTGTTTTTCGCCACATAGATTGTTTCTTTGTTTTCGTTATCGAAAAGGGCAATCGCGTAAGAGCCTTTTAGTTGAAGAAGCGTTTGACGGAAAGCTTCCTCTGTATCAAGACCTCTGTTTACAAATTGTTCGATGACTTGAACAACAACCTCTGTATCTGTGTCGCTTTTTAGTGTGACGTCTTGTAAATATTCGCGTGTCAATTGTACATAGTTCTCAATGACACCGTTATGAACAAGCGTAAAACGGCCAGAAGCACTTTGATGCGGATGCGCATTTAGATGGCTTGGTACACCGTGTGTTGCCCAGCGTGTATGTCCGATTCCTGCTGAAGATGCTACGTTTGCATCCACGACTTCACGAAGCTCAGCGATACGTCCTTTTTCTTTGAACACATGCACACCATCTTCGTTTGCCACAGCGATTCCTGCTGAATCATACCCGCGGTACTCAAGCTTCTCTAAACCTTTTAGTAAGATTTCCTTCGCATCATTCTGACCAATATAACCTACGATTCCACACATAAATATTCTTCCTCCCGATCATGTGAAAGGGACAAAGAAAGCCTACTAAAATAGAAGGGACATTTCTTCGTCCCTCTCTACATGTTTATTTTGGGAGATCATGTGTATTCCCTTTGTACAAAGAGTCACCTCTTTGGTTTAAAGAAACACTTACGGCTGTGATCTCTTTTTTTGATCAGCCGGGAGGCATCCGCCGAAAATTCGATAACCTCCATCCTCGTCAACTAAGCATCTTTCGTCCGATCGCTTAGTTCGGGCGCTATAATTATAAGAGAGTTTCTGAACATCTACCCTGCCTTTCCTGATAGAATAAAAATCCAGTAACACAAGGATGATTGTACTATAAGGTCTGACCTCCGTCAATCACAATTTAGCGGGTGATCCCCTTCATTTGAGAAAGTGAGACCTCCATACACTATATGCGATGAGGCTTGTCACGTTCTACCTTCGATGTGCTCTCCTATGTATGAAGGCAGCTTCAAATTGCCCTCGCTTATATCATTCGTATAGATCCATCCAATTATGTCGTTTATTCAAAAAAAAGCAAACCGCTGGCAGCGGTTTGCTTTCATCTATTACTCAATACCCATTTCTTCTTTCACAACAGCTGTAATTCGAGCCACATATTCATTACACAGCTCTTTTGTTTTCGCCTCTGCCATGACACGTACAAGCGGCTCTGTCCCCGATGGACGAACCAGGATACGGCCGTCACCATTCATCTCTTTTTCGACCTCTTGGATCACCGCTTTTACTTTTTCATTTTCTTCTACTTTATATTTATCAGACACTTTCACATTCACTAAAAGCTGCGGGAACTTTTCCATTTCCGCTGCAAGCTCTGATAATGTTTTTCCTGTCGCTTTGAGCGTATTCACAAGCATGATCGCAGAAAGCATGCCATCACCTGTCGTATTATAATCAAGGAAAATCAAATGACCTGACTGCTCGCCGCCGACATTATAGCCGTCTTTTTTCATCGCTTCGACCACATAGCGGTCACCAACAGCAGTTTGAATGCTCTTAATGCCTTGCTTCTCAAGCGCTTTATAGAAACCAAGGTTACTCATAACCGTTGACACGACGGTGTCATCCTTTAATCGGCCTTCATCCTTCAAATAACGTGCACATATGTACATAATTTGATCGCCGTCTACGATATCACCTTTTTCATCGACTGCAATTAAACGGTCACCGTCTCCATCAAACGCAAGACCAATATCTGCACCCTTCTCCTTCACAAAAGCAGAAAGTGCTTCTGGATGAGTGGAGCCTACACCATCATTGATATTCAATCCGTTTGGAGATGTTCCCATTGTAGACACATCAGCATCTAAATCTGCAAATAAATGTGTCGCTAGAGAAGAGGTTGCACCGTGTGCACAGTCAAGCGCCACGTGAATACCTGTAAAATCCTCGTCCGCTGTCTGCTTTAAGAATTGCAAGTATTTCTGACCGCCTTCAAAGTAGTCGTTCACCGTTCCAAGATCAGCTCCAACTGGGCGTGGTAATTGATCGACTGGCTGATCCATCAGCTGCTCAATTTCGTTTTCCTGTTCATCTGACAGCTTAAAGCCGTCACCGCCGAAGAATTTAATACCGTTGTCTTGAACTGGATTGTGTGAAGCAGAAATCATGACACCCGCTTCAGCATCCATTGCCTTCGTTAAATATGACACACCAGGTGTTGAGATCACACCTAGACGCATCACTTCAGCTCCAATTGAAAGCAAGCCTGCAACAAGCGCTCCTTCTAACATATGACCAGATACACGTGTGTCTCGACCAACGAGTACCTTTGGACGTTCTTTATCCTTCGTGAGCACATAGCCGCCAAATCTCCCAACTTTAAATGCGAGCTCTGGCGTTAATTCGCTATTCGCTACACCCCTTACACCATCAGTTCCAAAGTACTTGCCCATGTTTCAATCGCTCCTTTTTTACCATTCAAGAGGACGCTTCGTCCTCTTTTTTATCTTCTTTGACCCGCTGTCTTTGACTCGATTCTTTCTTTGCTTTATCTTGCGTGGATTCTTCTTTACTCTTCTCACCCTGATCATCGTCATCAGTTGATGCATCTTGTTGATCTTTTTGATCCTTCCGATCATTCGTCGAAGCCGGCTGATCCTCTGTATCAGTAGAAGTGAGTTTCACTTTGACCTTTGATCTCGATAATGTCCAAGTCACATTTTGAGGACCATTTACTTGAACTTTGACCTCATGGGTTCCTTCGTTCAAGTCCCCTGCATTGATATAGGCTTCAACATCTGAAGCCTTTAGTTTATCAATCGCACTCTTTGATCCCTTTGCTGTTAACGTGAGCCGTCCAGAAGAGGGGCTCACAAAATCAGAAGTGAGATCCTTGCTCAAACCCACGACAGAAATCGGTACATTATCGATCTTTTTTTCTTCAGCTGTTGCAACCTTCACTTTGATCTTAACGGTTTCGGGTGATACCTTTTTCACACCATCTGGCAGGGGAATATCGGCATCAATCTCCGTATCATCTTTGATCTTGCTTAGGTCCAGCTTGACGCCATCAATAAAATCAAGGGCATCCAGCACCTTTTGAGAGCCGTACACTGTGACCTCACTCGGGCTTGTCTCAATGCTTGAGATGCTGATCCCTTCTGGCAAGCTGCCCGTCCGCTCAATTTTAAAAGGAACCTTTTTGCTTGGACTAGAGATTGGGACCGTAATATCCACCACGGACGGACTTACTTCAACTGGCAGCTCATTCCCGCTGCTATCATACACAGTGAGCTTCGCCTCTTTTTCAATTTGCTGATCGACATCTTCTAAGTTCACAAAAGCTTTAATGACAGAAATTTTGTCGATGACGTCCTTTGATCCAGTAACTGTGACCTTTTTCGGATTCACAATGGGCTGTTCAGGTGAATAGCCGTCTTTGATTTTATTTTGATTATAAAACTCGGTTTCAACAGGAAATTCAGCTGTCGTTTTTTCTTGTATCGTCACAGTCGTCACAGATGGATTAATCGATAGTGTGAGTCCCTTCGATACATCTCTTGCCTTCAGCTCCACTTTATGTGTACCTGTCGATAAGTTCTGCATGTCTGCGTAAATTTCAAAATTCTTTGTTTGTCTTGCTGTTTTCACAGCACTAGTTGATCCTTTAATCGTGACATTGACTGTCTGCGGCACACCAGTGACGACGTACTTCTCGTCATCATAATACGCTTTAACAGGAATGTCGGTTAAAGTTGCTTCATCTGTCGTCGATGTTGGGAAAAAGGATTCACCGATTTTTTTCGGCGTGGGCGCTTGCGCTGAATTGACTGCACCATACAGCAATAAAGCGAAGACCAATGCAAGAAGCTTAACGGCCCAGCGATTATTCAAAACCTTATCCATTTTTCTTGCCCCTCCAATACCATTTGGTCGAGGAAGCATCTTTGCTGTTCTTACTAAATTCAGCAATCAGCATTTCTTCAAGCGCTTCTTCTGTCAATTCTCGGTGGAGATCACCATTCCTTGCAACAGAAATACCGCCAGTTTCCTCAGAAACGATGACAGTTAAGCTGTCTGTCACTTCACTAATCCCGACTGCCGCCCTATGACGCGTCCCCAGCTCCTTAGAGATAAAAGGGCTTTCTGACAGCGGTAAATAGCAAGCTGCAGCTGCAATCTCATCCCGCTTCATAATGACAGCACCGTCATGAAGCGGTGTATTCGGAATGAAAATATTAATGAGCAGCTCTGAACTCACCTTTGCATTCAAAGGAATTCCTGTCTCTATGTAATCATTCATTCCGGTATCGCGCTCAATTGTCAGCAGCGCGCCGATTCTGCGTTTCGCCATATAGTTAATTGCTTTTGTAATTGCCTCGATCGTTTTCTGCTGCTGTTCCTCTACAGGTGTCCCGCTTCTTGAGAAGAAACGGCCGCGCCCAAGCTGCTCAAGCGCTCTCCTTAGCTCTGGCTGAAAAATAATAATGATCGCAAGGAATCCCCACGTAATCGCTTGATCCATCAGCCATTGAAGTGTGTTAAGACCGAGATACGCACTTCCCATCCTGACGAGAACAATGACCACAATTCCCTTTAAAAGCTGAACCGCTTTTGTTCCGCGGATGACCATCATTAATTTATATATCACATACCAAACAACGAGAATATCAACAGCATTACCGAGGTACTGCAAAAAAGGAATATCCCCTAAAGCCATTTCCTCGTCCTCCAGAATTTTCAGTTATTCTTCGTTTGATGCATTTTTTAATATAAAAATAGCCTATGTATCAATACATAGCGTGGCTATTATACCACATTTTGTTTCAGCAAGGAAAATAGTTGCCATATCTGGCTGAGTTGCTAGTATGCGTGAATCCCACTAATGTATAGAAAAAGAGCAGCCCCCTTAGAGGCTGCTCTTTAAGCCGATTGAGTTACTTTTGCTCCTCTGGCCCAATGACCCGCATTACGTTTTGTGCTGTTGATTTCATTTTGTACCAGATCCAATCAAACACTTCATTAATTTCATTAATTTGACCAGTGACTTGTCCGGCAGAAGCAGTCAACTGTTCCCCATTGACGACGGTGACATTTCCATCAACCTTGCCTTCTACAATCAGCTTGCCATTTTTGACAGTGACATCACCCTTTACGGTTTCCCCTTTAGGTACGGTCACTGTATCATTTTCAACGACGAGATTCGGCTGCTTTGACACACTGAAATTATGATCGGTATTCCAGCTCGTAAACAGACTGCCTCCCATTAAAATGAGAAAGAGGGCAGCGGCTACCATCAGCGGGTGAGCTTTGATCCATCTTTGAACCGACACACGCTTTTTCTCCTTTGGAAGACCTGCCATCACCTTTGCAGTGAAATCAGATGGTGCTTCTATATGAGATGTACTCTGCACTAGCGCGATGGATTTCTCAATTTGTTGAAAATGAGTACGGCACTCCTCACACGATTGCAGATGGCTTTTTAATTCTTTTTCGTCTTGGGGCTCAATGTCCCCGTCTAAATACTGATGCATAAGCTGGACGATTCTATCCTGACAGCTCATCAAAATCACCTCACTCAAAGGTCTCTCAACTGTTTCCGGAGAGCCTCTCTACCCCTGTGTATTCTCGTTTTCACCGTACCAACTGGTATATTCAGAATCTCACTAATTTCTTTTAACGAGAGTTCATCAATATACTTTAATACGATGACCGAACGATATTTGTCGGGTAATCTTAAAATTTTTTGCTGAATGGTACTCGATAATTCAAGAGACACCACCTCATCCTCTGGCAAAATGCCATCAGCAGCAATTTGAGAATACATATTTAATCCTTCTGTTCCTGCCACCTCTGCATCTAAATAATAATCCGGCTTTTTTTTGCGAATACGGTCGATGGTCAGGTTGGTTGCAATGCGGTACAGCCACGTGGAAAACTTACGATTCACATCAAAGCTTTCGATATTCACATAAGCACGAATAAAAGCCTCCTGCGCAATATCCTCCGCTTCATGTGCATTCCCAAGCATACGGTAGCACAGCTGATAAATTTTGTCTTTATACAGGTCTACGATGTCTGCAAATGCGTTCTGGTCGCCTTTTTTCACTTGCTTAATTCTCTTTTTAATCATTGTGTCCATAGTATATTCAACCTCTGCCTTCACCGGTCTTTATGTATACGAACCTCTTTCCAAAAGGTTTCATTCTCCTCTAAAAAATAGTGTAACAAATTTTTGACAGTGTGTTACGCTTATCAACCGGTAAAAACCTTAACATATCCTTAAATTTTCCCAAAACAAAAAAAGAACGGGAACAAGTCCCGCTCTACAATAGCTTTTCACCCATTAATGAACCAATTAACGCAACTGCCGCTTCAGCGGTTTTGTTTTTCTCATCTAAAACTGGATTTACTTCAACAAATTCAGCAGACGTTAAAATACCCGCCTCCTCTAAAAGCTCCATTGCGAGATGACTCTCCCGGTAACTAATGCCCCCTGCTACCGGAGTACCTACACCAGGGCATTCCGCTGGATCTAATCCATCTAAATCAAGCGACAGATGGACACCATCTGTTCTCTCCTTTAGATACGCAATCGCTTCCTCCATCACCCTTGTCATCCCTAAACGATCAATTTCATGCATCGTATACACTTTAATGCCTTTCTCTCGAATCAATGCCCGCTCTCCTTCATCTAAAGATCGAGCACCAATTATAACGACATTTTCAGGCTTCAATTTAGGCGAATAACCGCCAATGTTCGTTAAATCAGCATGCCCAAAACCGAGACTGACAGCAAGCGGCATGCCATGAATATTTCCAGAAGGAGAGGTTTCCTCCGTATTCAAATCCCCGTGTGCATCATACCAAATGACCCCTAAGTTTTCATAATGCTTGGCTACCCCAGCAAGTGTGCCAATCGCAATGCTGTGATCACCGCCTAAAATGAGCGGAAACGAACCAGATTGCACAATACTGTCAACCTTCTCAGCAAGCAGCTGATTTGCCCCAGCATTCTCCGTCAAATTTTTCAGCTTTTCACTTGTATATAAACCTTTCTCATCATCTCTTTGTTCAACTGGAATATCTCCAAGATCCTCTACATCAAATGAGAGCGTTTCCAATTTTTCTTTTACGCCTGCACAACGAATCGCACTCGGGCCCATATCGACGCCCCTTCTCGTTTGACCCAAGTCCATTGGAACTCCAATAATCGTGACCTTCTTTTGCTCTCCCATATGTACATCCCCTTTCCGTTCATGCTTATATTTTACTTTCTTGATGCCTTCTGACTCAACTCGACAACATTTTGAATAGTTATACAGTCCCTCTGCCAACATAAAAAAGACACCTTTTTGAAAAAGGTGTCTTAACTGGGCTAGCTGGATTCGAACCAACGCATGACGGAGTCAAAGTCCGTTGCCTTACCGCTTGGCTATAGCCCAAAAATGGTGGAGGGGGACGGATTCGAACCGCCGAACCCGGAGGGAGCGGATTTACAGTCCGCCGCGTTTAGCCACTTCGCTACCCCTCCACATATGGAATTGATAAAGAAAAAACAGTGCCGGCAAGAGGACTTGAACCCCCAACCTACTGATTACAAGTCAGTTGCTCTACCAGTTGAGCTACACCGGCATATGGTGGAGGATGACGGGCTCGAACCGCCGACCCTCTGCTTGTAAGGCAGATGCTCTCCCAGCTGAGCTAATCCTCCACATCATGGTGACCCGTACGGGATTCGAACCCGTGTTACCGCCGTGAAAGGGCGGTGTCTTAACCGCTTGACCAACGGGCCAGTTTGTCAAGTTTGTTGTTTCCGTGAAGCTGACAAAAGTTATTATATACAGGTTGTCCCCCTTTTGTAAAGGGGATTTTTATTTTTTTTATTTTCTAACTATTTACTCCCTATTCGTTCAACAATTTGACTGAAATATAATTTCAATATCCAAATATAATATTGAAATTTCATATCATACTCAATATACTGAAAATGAAGAAATAAGGAGGTATGTCACATGCAGCCATCTCAACTGCGTTCTTTGACAACAGAATCAAGAAACCCAAACACAATGGGAATTTCTCAAGCAGATCCGCTTGAAATACTCCAGATGATCAATGAAGAAGATATGAAGGTCGCTCAAGCAGTCAACCTTGTACTTCCACATGTCAAAACAGCAAGTGACTTTGCTTATGAATCCATCTCAAATGGAGGCCGACTCGTTTATTTAGGCGCCGGAACAAGCGGCAGAATTGGCGTAATGGATGCTGTCGAATGTCCGCCAACCTATAGCGTCTCACCTGATGTCATTGTTGGCATCATGGCAGGCGGAGACTCAGCTTTTTCTCAAGCTGCCGAAGACGTGGAAGACAGTGAAGATGCCGGCAAACAGGATTTAGTACACATCCACCTGACATCAAAAGATACAGTCGTCGGTATTGCCGCAAGCGGCAGGACACCTTATATCATCGGCGCTTTAAACTACGCAAAGTCAATTGGAGCTAAAACAGTAGCACTCAGCTGCAATGAACAAGCAGAAATTAGCGAGCTTGCAGATTGCGCCATTGAGGTTATTGTAGGACCAGAAGCCATCACTGGGTCAACAAGAATGAAAGCAGCATCCGCTCATAAAATGATTTTAAATATGCTTTCCACCTCAGTCATGATCAGACAAGGCAAAGTATATGAAAACCTGATGGTTGATGTAAAAGTCAGCAATCATAAATTAAAAGAACGCGCCATCACCATCATTCAACATGTGACAAATGCTTCCTACGAACAAGCCGTGAAGACTCTTGAAGCAGCAGACTTAGAAGTCAAAACTGCCATCGTCATGCTTCAAACAAACACAGATAAGAAAACAGCCAAAGATTTACTTAACAAAACGAATGGCCATATTGACAAAGCGATCTCACGTTATCAATCCTAAAGGAGGCAGAGCTCATGTCAGCAGGTGGACTTACCCTACTACACACAATCAAATCAAAGCTTCCCCAATCTGAAAAAATCATTGCAGACTATATCCTTGCCCATCCAGACAAAGTCATTAAAAGTACAGTACACGAAATCAGTCAGGAAGCCGGCGCAAGCAGCTCTGCTGTCATCCGTCTTTGTAAATCTCTCGGGCTGGAGGGCTATCAAGATTTAAAAATGCGGATCGCTGGAGACTTGATGCATGACGATAAACAAGGCTACAGAGATATCGAACAAGATGAACCGCTTCAATCCATTATTCAAAAAACAGCAGGAAACTCGATTCAATCGATTAAGGACACCGCTTCTATTTTAAATGCAGATGCTTTAGAAAAGGCTGTTCAATTACTGCTGCATGCAAACCAAATTCATTTTATCGGTGTTGGTGCATCTGGCATCGTCGCAGCTGATGCCCAGCAGAAATTTCTCAGAATTAACTATGCAGCAACAGCCTTCACTGACATGCACATTGCCTCCACCGTCATCGCAAATGCAGGAGAGAATGACATTGTGTTTGGGATCTCCTTTTCAGGAGAAACGTTAGACATCATTCAAGCCCTTCAGCTCGCAAAAGACAATCAAGTGAAAACCATTGCTTTAACACATCCAGGTCATACAAGCGTTTCTGCCTTATGTGATGTTCACCTATCGACGTCCGGTTCCAATGAAGCACCTTTTCGCAGTGCTGCCACTTCCTCTAGAATGGCACAGCTCTACTTAATTGATGTCTTGTTCCTCAGTTTAGCTTCTCGTCAATATGAAGAGACAGCCCAATATATTGACAAAACAAGGCATGCCATCCGCTCCATGAAACGAAAATCAAAGGGGGATTCAACATGAGTCATCAAAAGAAATATCAGCAGTTGGCGAAAGACATTCTTTCACTCTGTGGTGGTTCTGAAAATATCTCTTCCCATACACATTGTATGACAAGGCTCCGAATTACACCGATGGACAATGAAAAAGTTCACGTCACAGCAATCAAAGAACTCGATGGCGTCATTGGCGTCGTCGAAGCAGAAACGCTTCAAATCATTTTAGGCACTGGCGTTGTCAACCAAGTATCAAGTGCGTTTGAAGAGCTGCTAAATGCCTCTGGCTCTTATGATTTAAACAACGAAGCACAAAAAAACAAGCAAGCCATTTCACAAAAGAACCGCACCCCGTTCAAGCTGTTCTTACGTCGGATTGCCAGCATTTTCATCCCAATCATTCCGGCACTAGTTGCCTCAGGTCTGATTACCGGGATAACAAAAGCAATCGTGCAAGCAGGCTGGCTTGACGAAAAATCTCAAGCTGCGATTATTTTAACGGTTATCGGTTCTGGCCTTTTCGCTTATCTCGGGATATTAGTCGGGACAAATGCCGCAAAGGAATTTGGAGGCTCTCCTGCATTAGGCGCATTAGCTGGTATCCTTATTATTAACCCAGCCTCCGCAGACATTATGTTATTTGGCACAAACATTCTACCAGGCAGAGGCGGACTCATCGGTGTTCTTCTAGCCGCCATCTTTATGGCACTTGTGGAAACCCGAATTAGACGCTTCGTCCCGCAATCACTTGATATCATCGTCACACCAACCATCACACTACTCATTACAGGTATTTTCACGTACGTTGTCTTCATGCCAGTCGGCGGATTTATATCTGATGCCATCACCTCAGGACTGACTTATCTATTGAATATGGGCGGAATTTTCGCAGGATTTGTTCTTGGTGCTACCTTCCTCCCACTTGTTGTAACAGGACTTCACCAAGGGCTGACACCGATTCATATGGAACTCATCAATTCAATTGGAGATGACCCGCTTCTGCCAATTCTCGCTATGGGCGGTGCAGGACAGGTAGGCGCTGCATTCGCCATTTATATGAAAACAAAAAAGAAAAAGCTCAAAAGAGCCATTGCTGGTGGACTTCCTTCAGGGATGCTGGGCATTGGCGAACCACTCATTTTTGGTGTCACACTCCCGCTGGGACGACCATTTCTCACCGCTTGTCTTGGTGCAGGAATCGGCGGCGCATTTCAAGCCTACTTCCAAATTGCGACGAAAGCCATCGGAGTATCCGGTCTTCCATTAACCTTTATTGTTCACACACATCAAATGCTTCTTTACTTAATTGGACTATTTATCGCATATGTTGCTGGATTTTTCTTCACATACTTATTTGGATTTCATGATGATATGGCTGTTGAATTCGAGGATCACAATCAATAAGGAGGTCTAGACCTTGAAGAAATGTTTTCTTTTGATCACATGTCTGCTCATGCTCCTTGGGTTACCAGTACAAACATTTGCAACTAGCTCCCATCCTGTATCGTCTTTGTCTAAAACAGCTCATGAAGAATATCCCGTCTTAAAAAAAGCAAAACGACCGGAACAAGTAGGTGTTTCTTCCAGGCAGCTGAGGAAGGTTGATCAAATGATTCAAAATGACATCAAAGCAGGATTTCCAGGAGCCGCTCTCATCATTATTAAGGACGGAAAGATCGTCCATCAAAAAGCCTATGGCTACCGGCAAAAATATGATGGCACAACAGAACTCAAATCGTATAAAAAAATGAAAAAAGATACACTATTCGATTTGGCATCCAATACAAAAATGTATGCGACCAACTATGCCCTGCAAAAGCTTGTCTACGAGAAAAAACTTGATGTCAACGAAAAAATACAGACCATCCTTCCAGATTTTCAGGATGAACCTGATGCAAAGGTAACCGGTAAAGACCAGCTTCGGGTAAAAGATCTTCTCACCCATTCTGCGGGTCTCCCTTCCAGTGTCTTATTTTATAGCAAAGAATCAGCTGGCTCTTTTTATTCTCAAGACAGAAAAACAACGATGAAATGGCTGCCAAAGGTACCGCTGCAATACAAGCCAGGTACCCAGCACATTTATAGTGACATTGATTACATGCTGCTAGGCATGATCATCGAGAAGAAAACAGGCATGCCTCTTGATCAATATGTCGAGTCAACAATTTATCGGCCGCTAGGTCTCAAACATACCATGTTCAATCCGCTGCAAAAAGGGTTCAAGCCGAAGCATTTTGCAGCAACTGAATGTTTAGGTAATTCACGAGACGGTGTCATCGATTTTGAAAACATCCGACGGTACACCCTGCTAGGTGAAGTACACGACGAGAAAGCATATTACTCAATGGCAGGTATCTCCGGCCACGCTGGACTTTTCTCGAACACCTCAGATATGGCCGTGCTGCTTCAGCTGATGCTTAATAAAGGCGGCTATGGAAAAACAACCATTTTTGATCAGGCTTCTATCGATCTCTTTACAGCCTCATCTGATACGAACCCAACTTACGGGCTAGGCTGGCGAAAAAACGGTCATACTGACATGGAATGGATGTTTGGAAAATATGCAAGTAACGAAGCCTTTGGGCATACTGGCTGGACCGGCACAATGACATTGATTGATCCTAAACACAATTTAGGTGTCGTGTTGCTGACGAATAAGAAACATTCACCCGTTGTTTCACCAGAAACAAATCCTAATCAATTTGAAGGCGACCTGTTCCCAACTGGTACTTATGGAAGCATCATGACCGCAATCTACGAATCTTTTCAGTAAAAGGAGGAATTCGATGTTGAAAGCTCTCTTCCCCGCTGCACTGGTTTTAGCCCTGCTAACCTCTTCCATTCCAACGGAAAAGGTTAGCTCTGCCTCTCTGCCAACCGCTAAACAAATGGTTCAAGACATGTCACTGGATGAAAAGATAGGTCAAATGCTCATGCCGGACTTTCGCAATTGGCAAACAAAAGATGAATCCACACCTACAGGCTTCACAAAGATGAATAACGAAGTATCTCATCTTGTAGAAAAATATCATCTAGGCGGTGTCATCTTGTTTGCCGAAAATGTCGTTGATACGGAACAAACCGTGAAACTCACCCATGAATTTCAAAAAGCATCACCAAACATTCCTTTACTCATTTCCATTGATCAAGAAGGCGGAATCGTCACAAGGTTACAAAAGGGAACACATTTCCCAGGAAATATGTCGATTGGTGCCTCTAGAAGTAAAAAAAATGCATATGACACAGGAAAAATCATCGGAAAAGAATTAAACGCCTTAGGCATCAATACAAACTTCTCTCCTGTGCTTGATGTGAATAATAACCCAAACAACCCCGTCATTGGTGTCCGTTCCTTTAGCTCTGATCCTGCTCTTGTCTCTAGACTTGGCCTTCAAACCATGAAAGGACTTCAAAAGGAAAAGACCATTTCCACACTAAAACATTTCCCGGGACATGGTGATACAGCCGTCGATAGTCACTACGGCTTGCCGCTCGTAGAGCATGACCTAGATCGTTTAAAAAGGGTTGAGCTGTATCCGTTCCAACAAGCAATCAATGCTGGTGCAGATATGGTCATGACCGCTCATGTGCAATTTCCTGCCATTGATGACACAACGTATCGAAGCAAAAAAGATGGCGAGGACATCATGGTTCCAGCAACCTTATCAAAAAAAGTCATCACAAACTTATTAAAAGAAGAGATGGGCTTTCACGGTGTTGTTGTGACAGACGCTCTAAACATGAAAGCGATTGCAGATAATTTCGGACAGGAAGAAGCCGTAGTGATGGCCATTAAAGCAGGTGTCGACATCGCTCTCATGCCAGCACCAGTCACCTCATTAAAAACAGAGAAAAACCTTGAGAATGTATTCAATGCTGTCAAACAAGCGATTTTAAAGAAAGAGATTCCGATATCTCAGATTAACGAATCTGTCGAAAAAATTCTTCAATTGAAAATCAAACGCGGCATTATTTCCTCCAAAAAACCAATCAGTCTTGAGAAAAAAATCAAAAAAGCCACTCAAGTCGTCGGGAAAAAGTCGCACCTTAAAGCAGAACAAAAAATGGCACGTGAAGGAATCACCCTGCTTAAAAACAACAAAAAGACCTTACCTTTCAAGCCTAAAAAGAATGACAAAATCGTGGTCATGGCACCTTACGAAGATCAGACAAAAGCAATGTCTGTCACAGTCGAATCTCTCGTGAAACAAAAAAAGATCAAGCCTGTACGCATCCAGTCATATGCTTTTGCGGATAAAACGTTCACCAAAGATACAGCCAAACTGATTCAAGAAGCTGACTATGTCATCACTGGCTCTTACGTTGTCCAAAATGATCCAGCTGTGAATGATGGCGTAATTGATGACAATGTCCAGGATCCGAAAAAATGGGCTACTGCCTTCCCTCGTGCTGTCATGAAAGAAGCAGCAGCACAAAACAAAAAAATGGTCATCATGAGCCTTAGAAATCCTTATGATGCGGCAAATTTTGAAGAAGCCGATGCCTTACTAGCTGTGTACGGTTTTAAAGGCTACTCAAACGGACAATTCAATCAGCCAAATATTCCTGCTGGACTAGAAGTGATATTTGGAGCTGCATCACCTAAAGGGAAACTGCCAGTTGATATCCCATCTGTCACTCATCCAAATCAAACCCTTTACCCATTCGGCTATGGCCTCAACTTGAAAGGGAAACAGATCAAATAGGAGGGATTCTCTTGAAGAAAACAGTCAGTTTCATACTCGCAAGCTTTCTCATGATGAGCACATTGACCGCCGCCTCTCCCGCAGAAGAACGAACAGATACAAAAGGAAAAAAAACAGCAGTCAAAACAGGGATTGAAACACTTCTCTCAAGCAACCTTTCATGGCTAAAAGGGAAAAGAGTTGGTCTCATTACCAACCCGACTGGCATTGATGCAAATATGAAAAGCAGTGTCGATCTCCTATTTGAACATCCAAATATCAAGCTCACTGCTTTATATGGACCTGAACACGGCGTGCGCGGCGATGCACAAGCAGGAGAAGGCGTCGAATCCTATACCGATGAAAAAACAGGTCTTCCTGTTTACTCTCTTTATGGAAAAACAAGAAAACCAACTCCTGAAATGCTGAAAAATGTAGATGTCCTGCTGTTTGATATTCAAGACGTTGGTACTCGTTATTACACCTATATTTACACAATGGCCTATGCGATGGAAGCCGCTAAAGAAAACAACATTCCCTTTGTTGTCCTAGACCGCCCAAATCCCATTGGCGGACTAAAAGTAGAAGGACCTGTTTTAGAGCCTGAACACGCCTCATTTGTAGGGCTCTATCCAATCCCATTAAGACATGGAATGACCACTGGTGAGCTTGCAAAACTGTTTAACAAAGAGTTTCATATCAATGCTGATGTAACAGTCATCAAAATGAAAAATTGGAAGCGGTCCATGACATTCGATGATACAAAGCTGCCGTTCGTCCTTCCTTCTCCTAACATGCCAACAGTGGATAGTACCTTTGTATATCCTGCCACAGGATTAATTGAAGGCACAAATGTCTCTGAAGGCAGAGGAACGACAAAACCATTCGAGCTCATTGGTGCACCATATATCAATAGCGGCGAGCTGGCAGATCATTTAAATCAGCTAAAACTAAAAGGCGTTCAATTTAGACCTGTGTCATTCACCCCCACATTTTCTAAACATGCCGGTACACTATCTCATGGTGTGCAATTATACGTCACAGACCGCTCATCCTTCGAAGCGGTGAAAACGGGTTTATCCATTATCAAAGCAATACATGATTTATACCCTAATGACTTTCAGTTCCTTCAAACAGGCAGCTTTGACAAACTCATTGGGAATGACTGGATGAAAGAAGAAATCAATAAAGGGACTTCCGTCAAACACATTATGAAACGCTATCATCACGACCTTAAAACATTCGAAAAGAAGCGAAAAAAATATCTCATCTATTAAATCACAGAAAAAACCTCCATCTATCAAAGGATGGAGGTTTTTTTCATGAGATAGATTTGGTCACAGCTGGTGCTTTCAGCTCAAAACGATTGAGCAAGAAGCCAAACAAGGCAGCAAGCACTTGCTGAAACAGCATGCCAATCACCACAGGAACAGCGACAGCAGGCGGGAAAAAGCTAATGGCAAGCACAGCCCCCGCACTAATGTTTCTCATACCGCCCGTATACACGATGGCCACAATCTCTCCTTGAGTACATTTCATCGTCTTTCCAATCAGCCAAGCAAAAGCATATCCGCTCATTGCAATGAGAAACACAGTCGCTGCCTTGCTAAAAAATGCGGCATCCAGTTCACGCAAGTATGGCGCGACAACAGAACTGTTAATTGACACCACTACAAACAAGCCTATTTTTGAGAAAGGTGACAGTGTCTGACTAATCATTTTTGTGACAGCAGGCTTTGCATAGTGACGAACGAGCATCCCTAAAATAGATGGAAGCACCACCATCCCAAACAGCCCTTTCATGATCGCCACCATGTCCATATGAACCTGTGTACCGGCTAAAAGTGACAAACTGCCTGGCACAATCAATGGCGAAAGCAATGTATCAATTAAAATAATGGATAACGTTAACCCAACATTCCCCTTATACATTGCCGCCCATATTAAACTAGAAACTCCTGTGGGAATCACCATTGCAAGTGTCAAACCGGTGATCGTCATAGCATCACCCGCAAATATGAGATGTCCCGCTGACCAAGCATAAAGAGGCATCAATACGTGTAAAATCATAAACGATAAAATCAAAGGCAATGGGTGCATCACCGTATGCTTTAAAGCCGAAAAAGTAGAAGACAAACTCCCTGCAAAGGTCATCACAGCAAATACCCATGGCACCAAAAACGTAAAATCCTTTAAATAGGCTGCCAACAAAACACCGAGTAACACACTAAAAGGTGTAATGAGCGGCATCATCCGGCCGAGCACTTGATTCAAACGCACAAGCATGCCGGCCACCTCCATCCCTTCACTTTCTTACCTTTTCTATTGTAACAGACAGAAAGGCCTTTTTAAGAACCATTCACTTGTTTCACAAGCTTTTGACTTGATGTATCCATTCCAACTACGTCCACCTGGACGCCATTTGCTTGATACCTTTCCTTTATACGTTCTATCGCTGCTACGCCTGATTCATCCCATATACGTGCTTCAGACAAATCAATCACAACAGATTGGAGTTCTTTCCCCTGATGAAAAGCTTGGATCAAATCAGTGACAGAAGCAAAGAAAATTTGTCCTTTAACTCGATATTCCCAAGTACCTGCCTGGCTTTCTTTAGACGTAATATGAAGCTTCGATATCTTTGCGACAAAGAATACCGCACTGAGCAGTACACCTGCAAAAACGCCTTTTGATAAATCATGAGTCAACACCACCGTCACGACCGTGACAACCATCACAATAGAATCTGTTTTCGGATTCTTTTTTAGCTGCTGAAAGGAACTCCAATCAAATGTGCCAATGGAAACCATGAACATCACAGCCACTAGAGCAGCCATCGGAATTTGAACCACGACATCACCTAGTACAAAAATCAGCACCATTAAAAAAGCACCCGCTACAAAGGTAGAAAGCCGGCCTCGTCCTCCTGCCTTCGTATTAATCACAGATTGGCCAATCATCGCACAGCCAGCCATACCACCAAAGAATCCTGCAACCACATTGGCAATCCCTTGACCTCTCGCTTCCTTGTTCTTATTACTAGACGTCTCTGTCATATCATCGACAATCTGTGCGGTTAAAAGAGACTCAAGTAAACCAACCATCGCAAGTGCTAAAGAATAAGGAAAAATGATAGCAAGTGTTTCCCAGTTAAACGGAACTTGAGGTATCAGAAAAACAGGCAAAGAACTAGGAAGCTCTCCCATATCTCCAACTGTTCTAACATCAATATGTCCAAATACGGCCAATATCGTCATTACAATAATGGCAATGAGTGGGGAAGGTATCACCTTTATCACCATAGGCAATAAATAAATGATCAGCAAGGCGCCCCCTGTCATCATATACATGGCCATTGATTCCCCAACGAAATGTGGAAGCTGAGCCATGAAGATCATAATAGCCAACGCATTGACAAAGCCAACCATGACGGACCTCGGAATAAATTTCATCAAACGAGACACTCGGCACAATCCAAACACAATTTGAATCAAACCCGTCAAAATCGTAGCTGCAAACAAATATTGCAACCCATAATCAGCGACCAAGTTAACCATGACAAGAGCCATAGCCCCTGTTGCAGCCGAAATCATGCCTGGGCGTCCACCAACAAACGAAATCACAATCGCGATACAAAATGATGCATACAAGCCGACCTTCGGATCAACGCCCGCAATAATCGAAAACGCAATTGCCTCAGGAATTAAAGCCAGTGCGACTAATATACCCGCAAGCACGTCCTGACGTACATGTCCAAACCATTCTTGCTTTACAAATAAACCTTTCAAACCATCTACTCCTTTTTATATACATACCGTACATGGAAAAAGAAGATCAACTATACCTGGAGATAAAGAAAGGGAAAACAAACGATACTTCACTTTCGGGGAAAAAGAGGAACGTACAGAGTCTTTTAATATAGAGGATATCACTTTAGTAAGAATAAAAGAAAGAGAATGAAGAATCAAGAACAAAAAGAAGGGATAAGTAAAAAATCGATGCAACACTTCTGTGCACGCCGTTTTATTCTCTTTCCTAATGTCATCAGTCTACTGGTCATCGAGCAGTTCAATATATATGTAAACAAACAAAAAAAGCCTTCTCATCATCGAGAAACCTTGTCATATCAACATATAGAGGAAAGCTTCCAAGCGGGCTCGAACCGCTGACCTCTTCCTTACCATGGAAGTGCTCTACCTACTGAGCTATGGAAGCATGGCTCCGCAGGTAGGACTCGAACCTACGACCGATCGGTTAACAGCCGATAGCTCTACCACTGAGCTACTGCGGAATGATAAAGTAACTTCTTCCATTGGAAGGATATAAACAAAAAGCTTGGCGGCGTCCTACTCTCACAGGGGGAAACCCCCAACTACCATCGGCGCTGAAGAGCTTAACTTCCGTGTTCGGTATGGGAACGGGTGTGACCTCTTCGCTATCGCCACCAAACCTGATGGAGAGAATGTTCTCTCAAAACTAGATAACAATGTTCATGCTTCACATTAGAATATAGGTTAAGTCCTCGATCTATTAGTATCTGTCAGCTCCACGTGTCACCACGCTTCCACCTCAGACCTATCAACCTGATCATCTTTCAGGGATCTTACTTCCTTGCGGAATGGGAAATCTCATCTTGAGGGGGGCTTCATGCTTAGATGCTTTCAGCACTTATCCCGTCCGCACATAGCTACCCAGCGATGCCCTTGGCAGAACAACTGGTACACCAGCGGTGCGTCCATCCCGGTCCTCTCGTACTAAGGACAGCTCCTCTCAAATTTCCTGCGCCCGCGACGGATAGGGACCGAACTGTCTCACGACGTTCTGAACCCAGCTCGCGTACCGCTTTAATGGGCGAACAGCCCAACCCTTGGGACCGACTACAGCCCCAGGATGCGATGAGCCGACATCGAGGTGCCAAACCTCCCCGTCGATGTGGACTCTTGGGGGAGATAAGCCTGTTATCCCCGGGGTAGCTTTTATCCGTTGAGCGATGGCCCTTCCATGCGGAACCACCGGATCACTAAGCCCGACTTTCGTCCCTGCTCGACTTGTAGGTCTCGCAGTCAAGCTCCCTTGTGCCTTTACACTCTGCGAATGATTTCCAACCATTCTGAGGGAACCTTTGGGCGCCTCCGTTACATTTTAGGAGGCGACCGCCCCAGTCAAACTGCCCACCTGACACTGTCTCCCTGCCCGATAAGGGCAGCGGGTTAGAAGGTCAATACAGCCAGGGTAGTATCCCACCGATGCCTCCACCGAAGCTAGCGCTCCGGTTTCCAAGGCTCCTACCTATCCTGTACAAGCTGTACCAACATTCAATATCAGGCTGCAGTAAAGCTCCACGGGGTCTTTCCGTCCTGTCGCGGGTAACCTGCATCTTCACAGGTACTATAATTTCACCGAGTCTCTCGTTGAGACAGTGCCCAGATCGTTGCGCCTTTCGTGCGGGTCGGAACTTACCCGACAAGGAATTTCGCTACCTTAGGACCGTTATAGTTACGGCCGCCGTTTACTGGGGCTTCAATTCGCACCTTCGCTTACGCTAAGCGCTCCTCTTAACCTTCCAGCACCGGGCAGGCGTCAGCCCCTATACTTCGCCTTACGGCTTCGCAGAGACCTGTGTTTTTGCTAAACAGTCGCCTGGGCCTATTCACTGCGGCTTCTCGGGGCTTTAACACCCTAAGAAGCACCCCTTCTCCCGAAGTTACGGGGTCATTTTGCCGAGTTCCTTAACGAGAGTTCTCTCGATCACCTTAGGATTCTCTCCTCGCCTACCTGTGTCGGTTTGCGGTACGGGCACCTCTCACCTCGCTAGAGGCTTTTCTTGGCAGTGTGGAATCAGGAACTTCGCTACTAAATTTCGCTCGCCATCACAGCTCAGCCTTTACGGGAAACGGATTTGCCTATTTCCCAGCCTAACTGCTTGGACGCGGATATCCAATACCGCGCTTACCCTATCCTCCTGCGTCCCCCCATTGCTCAAATGGTGAGGAGGTGGTACAGGAATATCAACCTGTTGTCCATCGCCTACGCCTTTCGGCCTCGGCTTAGGTCCCGACTAACCCTGAGCGGACGAGCCTTCCTCAGGAAACCTTAGGCATTCGGTGGACGGGATTCTCACCCGTCTTTCGCTACTCATACCGGCATTCTCACTTCTAAGCGCTCCACCAGTCCTTCCGGTCTGGCTTCACAGCCCTTAGAACGCTCTCCTACCACTGTTCGTAAGAACAGTCCGCAGCTTCGGTGATACGTTTAGCCCCGGTACATTTTCGGCGCAGAGTCACTCGACCAGTGAGCTATTACGCACTCTTTAAATGGTGGCTGCTTCTAAGCCAACATCCTGGTTGTCTAAGCAACTCCACATCCTTTTCCACTTAACGTATACTTTGGGACCTTAGCTGGCGGTCTGGGCTGTTTCCCTTTCGACTACGGATCTTATCACTCGCAGTCTGACTCCCAAGGATAAGTCATCGGCATTCGGAGTTTGACTGAATTCGGTAACCCGGTAGGGGCCCCTAGTCCAATCAGTGCTCTACCTCCGAGACTCTTACCTTGAGGCTAGCCCTAAAGCTATTTCGGAGAGAACCAGCTATCTCCAGGTTCGATTGGCATTTCACCCCTACCCACACCTCATCCCCGCACTTTTCAACGTGCGTGGGTTCGGGCCTCCATTCAGTGTTACCTGAACTTCACCCTGGACATGGGTAGATCACCTGGTTTCGGGTCTACGACCACGTACTCATGCGCCCTATTCAGACTCGCTTTCGCTGCGGCTCCGCATCTTCTGCTTAACCTTGCACGGGATCGTAACTCGCCGGTTCATTCTACAAAAGGCACGCCATCACCCGTTAACGGGCTCTGACTACTTGTAGGCACACGGTTTCAGGATCTATTTCACTCCCCTTCCGGGGTGCTTTTCACCTTTCCCTCACGGTACTGGTTCACTATCGGTCACTAGGGAGTATTTAGCCTTGGGAGATGGTCCTCCCGGATTCCGACGGAATTTCACGTGTTCCGCCGTACTCAGGATCCACTCTGGAGAGAACGACATTTCAGTTACAGGGCTGTTACCTTCTTTGGCGGGCCTTTCCAGACCTCTTCGCTTATATCATTCCTTTGTAACTCCGTATAGAGTGTCCTACAACCCCAAGAGGCAAGCCTCTTGGTTTGGGCTGTTCCCGTTTCGCTCGCCGCTACTCAGGGAATCGCATTTGCTTTCTCTTCCTCCGGGTACTTAGATGTTTCAGTTCCCCGGGTATGCCTTCTCATACTCTATGTATTCAAGTATGGATACTACTCCATTACGAGCAGTGGGTTTCCCCATTCGGAAATCTCCGGATCAAAGCTTGCTTACAGCTCCCCGAAGCATATCGGTGTTCGTCCCGTCCTTCATCGGCTCCTAGTGCCAAGGCATCCACCGTGCGCCCTTTCTAACTTAACCATTTCTTACTTTAGAAAGAATCACTATGTGTGATGAACTTTGCATTGCATTCAATGTGAATGTATTACTTATTGTTATCTAGTTTTCAAAGAACAATCCTGTCTCGCTAGAGACATGTTTTGAAGGAATGATCCTTCAAAACTAAACAAGACGAAAACGCACGCTGCTCCATATATCCTTAGAAAGGAGGTGATCCAGCCGCACCTTCCGATACGGCTACCTTGTTACGACTTCACCCCAATCATCTGCCCCACCTTCGGCGGCTGGCTCCATAAAGGTTACCTCACCGACTTCGGGTGTTGCAAACTCTCGTGGTGTGACGGGCGGTGTGTACAAGGCCCGGGAACGTATTCACCGCGGCATGCTGATCCGCGATTACTAGCGATTCCAGCTTCACGCAGTCGAGTTGCAGACTGCGATCCGAACTGAGAACAGATTTATGGGATTGGCTAAACCTTGCGGTCTTGCAGCCCTTTGTTCTGTCCATTGTAGCACGTGTGTAGCCCAGGTCATAAGGGGCATGATGATTTGACGTCATCCCCACCTTCCTCCGGTTTGTCACCGGCAGTCACCTTAGAGTGCCCAACTGAATGCTGGCAACTAAGATCAAGGGTTGCGCTCGTTGCGGGACTTAACCCAACATCTCACGACACGAGCTGACGACAACCATGCACCACCTGTCACTCTGTCCCCGAAGGGAAAGCCCTATCTCTAGGGTTGTCAGAGGATGTCAAGACCTGGTAAGGTTCTTCGCGTTGCTTCGAATTAAACCACATGCTCCACCGCTTGTGCGGGCCCCCGTCAATTCCTTTGAGTTTCAGTCTTGCGACCGTACTCCCCAGGCGGAGTGCTTAATGCGTTAGCTGCAGCACTAAGGGGCGGAAACCCCCTAACACTTAGCACTCATCGTTTACGGCGTGGACTACCAGGGTATCTAATCCTGTTCGCTCCCCACGCTTTCGCTCCTCAGCGTCAGTTACAGACCAGAGAGTCGCCTTCGCCACTGGTGTTCCTCCACATCTCTACGCATTTCACCGCTACACGTGGAATTCCACTCTCCTCTTCTGCACTCAAGTTTCCCAGTTTCCAATGACCCTCCCCGGTTGAGCCGGGGGCTTTCACATCAGACTTAAGAAACCGCCTGCGAGCCCTTTACGCCCAATAATTCCGGACAACGCTTGCCACCTACGTATTACCGCGGCTGCTGGCACGTAGTTAGCCGTGGCTTTCTGGTTAGGTACCGTCAAGGTGCGAGCAGTTACTCTCGCACTTGTTCTTCCCTAACAACAGAGCTTTACGATCCGAAAACCTTCATCACTCACGCGGCGTTGCTCCGTCAGACTTTCGTCCATTGCGGAAGATTCCCTACTGCTGCCTCCCGTAGGAGTCTGGGCCGTGTCTCAGTCCCAGTGTGGCCGATCACCCTCTCAGGTCGGCTACGCATCGTCGCCTTGGTGAGCCATTACCCCACCAACTAGCTAATGCGCCGCGGGTCCATCTGTAAGTGACAGCCGAAACCGTCTTTCATCCTTGAACCATGCGGTTCAAGGAACTATCCGGTATTAGCTCCGGTTTCCCGGAGTTATCCCAGTCTTACAGGCAGGTTACCCACGTGTTACTCACCCGTCCGCCGCTAACATCCGGGAGCAAGCTCCCTTCTGTCCGCTCGACTTGCATGTATTAGGCACGCCGCCAGCGTTCGTCCTGAGCCAGGATCAAACTCTCCGAAAAAGTACAAAACCGAAGTTTTGCTTTTCGCCAGTTTGACTGACTACCTATGAAGTATCATAGGATTTTTTATAAAAACTCGAATTAACAGGTACGTTTTGTCTTGTTTAGTTTTCAAAGATCATCTCCGCCGTTCTTAGCGGCTTTAATAATATAACATTTCGCTTCATCTTATGTCAACAACTTTTTTCAAGTTTATTTCCCGAAGCGTTTTGTGTTTGTCACTGTGTGTCAGCGACGATTAATAATATATCACGAAAACATTCTCTTGGTCAATGTCTTTTCAAAACTTTTTTTGAAATAGTTTTATTAAGCATCTTAAATCCTTGTCCTGCATACAATCAAGTAACAATCTTGGACAAGGCAGGAGTGTTTGAATTGAGTCGATTATATGTGTTGCCTATTAAACGGCTGAAGCAAGTTGTCATTATTCTTGTAGCAGCCCTTGCAGCTGCAACCTTTTTTTATGTACAAAAGGCACCGCCGCTGTCGGTATTTAAAACTGAACATGGACCCCGAGCCATTTATAAAGGCGAGACTTCATCAAAACATGTCTCTCTCACTTTTAATATTGGCTGGGGAGATGAGAAGGCTGTTCCTATTTTAAATGTCCTTCGAGAGTACGGTATAAAGAACGCCACCTTCTTTCTGTCTGCTTCTTGGGCTGAGCGTCATCCTGATATCGTGAAACAAATTAAGGAGGACGGCCATCAAATTGGAAGCCTCGGCTATGCTTATAAAAATTATAGCCAGCTTGAAGATAGTGAAATCAAGCAAGATCTTGTCCGTGCACAAAATACATTTCAAAAGCTTGGACTAGATGACATTCAACTATTAAGACCGCCAACTGGACAGTTTAACGAAACAGCACTAAAAATAGCCACACAGTACGGTTATACCGTTGTTCATTACAGTATCAATTCACAGGATTGGCTGAATCCGGGTGTCGACCAGATTGTTCAGAATGTAAATGATCGAATGAAAAGCGGAGACATTGTTCTCCTTCACGCCTCAGATTCAGCAACCCAAACCGCTCAAGCCTTACCCGCTATTTTGAAACAAATAAAAGAAAAGCATTTAAAAAATGTGACGGTTGGCGAACTGATCTCCAATACGAAAACAAAGTCATCGGAAGTTAAGTAGCTTTCGCTTTTGAAAACCGCGGCATCGCTAACAGCTGAAACGCATTACAGCCTAATAGCGGGAATAGCATTAAATACAGCCAGTCCTCTTCATTAACTCTGAGCGCCGGGAACCATTCTAACGACGTGATGACGACCATGAGAAACATTGCAGAAACAAATGTTTTCTTAGAGGACTGCTGCTGTTTAAAGTAAGCCACGATCAATGCAAACACACCGATAAATAAAGGCAGCCACAAGTATGGAAAAAATGATTCATTCTCCCCGAAAAACAAAAATCGCAAGTAAGCTAAATCAAACAGCACAAAAATCACAAGAAACAGCTGAATGGTATTCCATAAAGAATGCGACCGAAAAATCTCTAACGCAAACCGGTGCACCGTCAAGAAGACAACAAACCCCATCTGGCTAATGACACTAAAGATCATCCCTACACCAATGAACCAAAACAACACAGATGCGATCTCTAGAATTTCAAACGATATAAAAAGCTTCTGATATTTCCCCCACTCCAGCGCAAAGCCTACCACGCTTGTAATGACCGCTCCAACAGCTAGCACAGAGAAGAAAAAACGAACTAAATCCCGACTTTTCATTGAATTGATCCAACCCCTATTTTTGTTATGTATAAATTTACGTGAAACATTCATATTAAAAGTAAGACATGTAACGAAAGGAGCCACAGTATGTCAAAAGGCATCTTGCGTATAATGAGCTGTTTTCTTCTTTTATCTCTAACAGCTTGTGCTCCCAAAACCCAATCCTCATCTAATATGGACTATGACGAAACAAAAAAAATGGTCGTCGATATATTAAAGACAGATGACGGTAAAAAGGCCATTCAACAGTTATTAAATGACGAGGCAATGAATGAAGCTTTGGTAATGGATGAACAAACTGTGAAAAAAACGATAGAGAAAACACTGACTTCTGATAAAGGCAAAGAGTTCTGGAAGAAGGTCTTTGAGGATTCTAAATTTGCCGAGACTTTCGCAAAATCCATGCAGCAACAGCATGAAAGAATGTTAAAACAGTTAATGAAGGATCCTGACTATCAACAGCTGATGATGGATATTCTCAAGGATCCTGAGATGGAAAAGAAATACGGTGAACTGGTAAAAAGCAAAGAGTTTAGAAAGCACTTAGAAAAAGTCATTACGGAAACATTGAGCAGCCCTCTTTATAAGAAGAAATTCGAAGATGAGCTCAAAAAGGCAGCATCTGAAAGCAGCAGTGATTCCGGCTCGAAAGATAGCGAAGGAAGCGATTAGTTAAACATCACCCGAGTGGCATTCATCCACTCGGGCTTTCATTATGCTTTCACTGCTAATTGTTCAATGACTTTATTCGCAATGTGTTGATACACTTCTCCTGTCGGATGACTTGCATCATAGACAGAAGGCGCGAAATCATCCTCATTCCAATCAGGCTGTCTTAAAGGAATTTGGCCAAGAACTGATACACGCAGCTCTTCAGCCAGCTTGTCCCCGCCGCCTTTTCCAAAGACGTATTCCTTTTCACCTGTTTTTTTGCTTTCATAATAACTCATATTCTCAACGACACCGAGCACCTCATGATCTGTTTGCAGCGCCATTGCGCCTGCTCTTGCTGCAACGAAGGCAGCCGTTGGATGCGGTGTAGTGACAATGATTTCTTTACAGCTAGGCAGCATTGTATGAATATCAAGCGCCACATCTCCCGTTCCAGGCGGTAGGTCTAATAGTAAGTAATCTAAGTCTCCCCACTCAACTTCGTGGAAAAAGTTATTTAACATTTTTCCAAGCATCGGCCCTCTCCAAATAACCGGTGCATTTTCTTCAACAAAAAAGCCCATTGAAATCACTTTGACACCAAAGCGCTCCACAGGAATAATTTTTTCCCCTTTAACTGTTGGTCTGACAGTGATTCCCATCATATCCGGTACACTAAAGCCATAAATATCAGCATCAATCAGCCCGACTTTTTTCCCTAGACGAGCAAGCGCTACAGCAAGGTTAACAGAAACCGTCGATTTACCAACGCCGCCCTTTCCACTCGCAATCGCTAAGAACTCAGGCGGATTTTTAGAGTTAAGCAGGGTTTCTTCCTCATCTTGTGATGGCATAAACTTTTCAAGTGTTTCCTGAGGAAGTTCTTCAAAACGAAGTCCTACTGTGTTAGCGCCAGCTGCTTTCAAGGCTTGTACGATGTCTTGCTGCAGCTTCATCTGCTCAGCAGTGCCTGTTTTGGCAATAGCCACCTTTAGACTCACATGCTCTTTCTCAGGCTTTAGGCTGATTTCCTTGATGGCATCCAGCTCACCAAGCGGTATATGAAGGAAAGGTTCGTCCATCTTCCCAACTAGTTTTCTCACATCATCTTGTCCGATCATAGCAGAACCTCACCCTTTATTGAATTCGTTTACAATCCAAGTATATCATACATATCCTTACAATGTCTGTCCTGTTTGCCTGCGATCAAAAGGAAAAAGCCCCTTATTCAGGCGGCTCTTTTTGCTCTGTTAAATATCTTAAAATCCCTTTATAAATAGAGGCAGCAATTTGATCCTGATATTTAGGTGTTGCCAGCTGGCCAGCCTCTTTCGGATTGGAGAGAAATCCAATTTCCACAAGAGCTCCTGGCTTTGTGACATTTTGCATTAAATAAATGCCGTTGATCCGCTTCGCCTTTCGATCTGTGTTTTCAAGGTTTCTGCGCAATTCATCTTGAATGAACTTCGCTGCCTTTTCATTTTCTTCATACTTTCCGTAAAAAAACGTCTGCGCCCCGCTCCATTTGTTTGATGGTATCGCATTTAAATGAATGCTTAAATAGAGGTCCGCTTCAGATTCATTGATAACTTTAACGCGGTTCCTTAAATCCTCCGCTTTCTTCCGGGCATAACCCTTTGTATTCTTTGATGATAAATCAGAATCATCCTCTCGGGTCATGAGAACAAGTGCTCCCTGCTCCTGCAAATAGTCACGTATCTTCATGGATACATCCAGTGCAATCTCTTTCTCAAGCAGCTCTCCTCCTACAGCCCCGCCATCTGGACCGCCGTGACCCGGATCTAAATAGATGATCTTCCCGCTTAGAGGCAAATTCCACGATTTCCAAGAATCATCATTTAGAAATTGAAACCTGAATAAGAATAAGAGGACAATAAACCCGATTAAAAACCCTGTCCACTTCAGCTTTCTTTTCATCCCTGTCCCTCCCATACACCATTATTTTATAGATATGGGACAAGGGCTGGAAATATGCTTAGTGCAGCCGAAGCTTGTGTCTTTTTTCTGATTCACGAAAGCCTTCCTGCCACCACATGCTTAAAAAATCCTTCGCAAATGGATATAAACATGACATCTTGCGCTCCATACGGAACATATTCCCCCACGATTGCAAGCAACCTGCGAGCTCTTCAATCAGCTCGGCTTCCTCCTGAGAGGACCGTTTTTTGATATCGTCGAACGATTCCCCGTATTTACTCGACTCACCGTATCTCCCGCCAGCTAAAAAAGCTTCAATGGCGAAATCGATACAGCCATCACTCATAATCCCAGCTGGATCATCTGCAAATGGAAACAGCTTCTTTGTGAATTTCTCAGAAGCGGCCGTTACTTGTTGAAGAGACAATGTACGCAAAAGCTTCTTTTCAAGCGTGACATCTCGTTTTGTTTTTAGTTGATAAAATGAAAGCACTTCTGCCATGGACTGAACTCCTTTTTTCTTTGTATTGTTCGTTGGTTTGAACAAAACATGCAGTTCAGTAAATGGAAATGGCGGTTAGTGAACAATCTCAATGGAAAATTGTGATAAAATAGTCATTTAAATATAGACAGAATGGTAAAGGGGCAAAATCAATGAAGAAATGGATGTATATCCTGCTGCTATTAACAGTCGTCCTATCTGCATGCAGCAGTCAAGCCACAGAGAAAAAGAGCGATATAAAAGGAATAGAAGACATATCCTTAAAACAACTTTCAACACACAAAAACACGTATCTCGGTGACAATTCAGCCATTCGTGAAATCTTATCAGATCTTCCTGGAGGCGTAATACGTGAATTTGAAATCATCGATGGGAAAGCATTAGACGTCACTTATGGAGTAAAAGGAAATGCAGGCTATACAGAAGAACAGTTTGACGCCTTCTGGTTTGATCAAAAGGATACGATCGAAAAAACGTATTTATACAACGCCATCGCACTTTTTATTCTTGTCGATAACGTAGAGCAAGTGACACTTAACATGAGCTCTAAAAACGAGCCGTCCGTCACGTTTAAAAGAAAACAGCTAGAAAAAGAGCTCCCTCACCCTTTTAAAAAGTACAAAGACGATACTGCGCTTTGGCAAAAGGAACTGGTTGATGGAGTTGTGAAGTCAAAAAAGAAACGCCAAGATGTATACAAAACGTATCCAATGCAGAAATAATAAAACAGAGGGGTGTTTCCCTCTGTTTTTTGATGTTTATGTAGTGAAAGCCTGTATCAATCGTTGTCGAAAGTTTTGATCCACTGCTGCAGTAAGCATAAATTCGTTGAATACTCCCCCAATCCAGTGAGAATTGTTCGCTTTCGGATCATTGATAAAAAGAGAAATGGATATAGAGGATGTATCTGTTCTTCGATATAAAGCACCTGTGAAAACGAACAATGTTGCTCCGCCTTTATACCAAAGATATTGATCTGTTTCCTTTTTCAATGTTTCTCCCAGTACGATTTGGCTAAAAAGACTCTTTTCTTCTATTGTTAACAGCTCATCCTGGAGACGTTTCATAAAATGTGCATATTGATTGGTTGTAGACTTTGTCAACTTTTGCGTCAGTAATGATTGTATACGCCAGCCTAATAAGTTCTTTTTTTTCATTTTTTCTTCTAACGCCTTTTTATGCTCTGGGTCATATTTCATGATATTAAAAATCTCATCCATTAGAGATTTGTATTGTTCTTCGGATACACCGCTCATTTTCTTGAATGCATCCCGCCGACGATCAGATACATAAGCGGACCACAAAATCATTGGCGTCAACGGCATGAGTTCATCATGTTCCGTAAGACCTGCTTGTTTCATCTGATCATTGATCTTTTCTAAGCCCAGCCGGTCAATCAAATAATCCGTACAAGCATTCGAACTGAATTGCATCATCCCTTTGGCAACATCTAATAAAGTCGCATGCTCAGAAAAATCATTGACCTCCAGCCAGTACGCGTGCGCACCACCGTCTGTTCTATCAATATAAAACCGCTTTATATCAGACAATGCCACTTTTTCCTCTAGCTTGATGGTGCGGCTCGATACAGCTTTAACGAAATGAAATAAAACCACTAATTTCACCGTACTTGCAAGTGGTGTTTTTTGATCAGCATTCCATTCTAACATTACATCATCATTTTCAATGATTGTCACTGAAACGTCCTTTTTGTTTTTTATGACAAATGTCAAAAGATCTTCCTTCGTTTTCTTCATATCTCTTTTATACAGCAAGACTTGAACCACCACGTAAAGTATGACCACACATATGACAATTAGACCGGTTTTGAGTAACATGTTTCTCCTTTCCAAATAACAGAGGATTTACATGTTTAATATAACAAATATTTCAAATAAAGGCACAAAAAAGGCAGAGGTTTGTGAATCCTCCGCTTCATGATGTCCTTATTCATGGGGCAAATGCAGCTTCATTCCTTCATGAGTGGCTTCAAATCCTAATTTCTTATAAAAATGGCGTGCTTCTGGCCTCTGTTTATCTGTTGTCAGTTGAATCATATGACAGCCACGGTTGCTTGCGCGTTGAATGGCCCACTTTATAAGCAGCGAACCGACTCCTTTTCCTCTATGACTCGAAGCCGTACGAACTCCTTCGATGGATGCTCTCCATCCCCCTTGATGTGTAAGAAATGGCGTCATGGTTAACTGAAGAACACCAACTGCTTCTTCCTGGTCACACGCAACAATGAGTTCAATATTTGGATCAGCATCGATTGATTGAAAGGCTTTGATATAGCTTTCTAATAATGGGCGAGTGTAACGCTCTCTCTTTTGACCTAACTTATCATCTGAAAGCATGAAGACGATTTTGTCGAGATCTTCTTGCACAGCTTCTCTAAATGTCAATTGATTTAAATTCAATGAAAGCACCTCCTTAGATGGAAGACTGTTTTTCACTTACTAAAATACCAGTTAAGAGCGTTCTCATATAAAAATTTGATCAGCTGCTTTTTCATCAAAGTACTTCATATCATGAAAACTGATCAAGCCCTCTTCACGAACCATTCCTCTTGTAAGATGGCATAGTAAAACTCATCCCACCACTCATTTCCTTGTGGTATACATTTTTTAAAATACCCCTCTCTCCTCATCCCCATTTTCTCCATCACTCTCCACGATGGCACATTTTCAGGCTGACAAGTGGCAATGATCCGATGTAAGTTCAGAGTGTGAAAACCATGATGTAAGACAGCATACGCCGCTTCTGATGCATATCCCTTGTTTTGATAGGCAGGATTGAAAACCCAGCCAATTTCATATGTGTGCTCACCAAAGTAAGAATGAAACACGATATGCCCGATGCAAATCTGGTCTTCTTTTAATAGAACAGCAAAATTCTTGGCTGTTTTAAGACGATTATTTTTAACAAATTCCTGCGCATTTTCTTTAGAAAAAACACCTTCCGGAATATACTTCATCACTTCCGGATCAGAAGTATATGCATAGACATCCTGCCAATCATCTTCAGCAAATGAGCGAATGATACACCTTTCTGTTGTTAGATTCATATGACACCCCCTCCATAGACTTCGTGTTTTAAACAGAAACCTTGCTATGATCCTATTTTATATGTTTCCAAACAGAAAAAAACACAAATAAAAAAGCATCAGCAGGATGCTGATGCTTTTTTTATAAGGTTTGTCTGTAACAAACCTTTGTAAAACGTCCATACAATATAAAATTGATTAACGTTTTGAGAACTGAGGTGCGCGACGTGCGCCTTTAAGACCGTATTTCTTACGCTCTTTCATACGAGAGTCACGAGTAAGAAGTCCAGCACGTTTAAGTGGTGTACGGTACTCAGGATCTACTTCTAGAAGAGCACGAGAGATACCGTGACGAATTGCTCCAGCTTGACCAGAGAATCCACCACCGTGAACATTTACAAGAACATCGTAGCTGTTAGCTGTTTCTGTGATGTTCAAAGGCTGTTTCACGTCTTCGATTAAAGCAGCGAATGGAATGTATTCAGTAATTTCACGATTATTAACGACGATACGGCCTTCACCTGGAACTAAGCGAACGCGCGCTACAGAACTTTTACGACGACCTGTACCGTAATATTGAACCTGTGCCAAATTGTTAACCTCCCTTATAATTAACCGCGAAGTTCGTAAACTTCAGGTTGTTGTGCTTGATGTGGATGCTCAGAACCACGGTACACATTTAATTTTTTGAACATTTGACGTCCTAGTGGACCCTTTGGAAGCATACCTTTGATAGCAAGCTCCAACATTTTTTCAGGGTAGTTTGTACGCATCTCAAGAGCAGTTCTTTGTTTCAAACCACCTGGGTGCATCGTGTGACGGTAGTAAATTTTGTCCGTCAATTTCTTACCAGTTAATTCGATTTTCTCAGCATTGATGATGATCACATGATCACCTGTATCAACGTGTGGTGTATAAGTTGGTTTGTGCTTACCGCGCAAAAGTGATGCTACTTCAGTAGAAAGACGACCTAGAGTCTTGCCTGCCGCATCAACAACTAGCCATTTGCGCTCAATTGTGCTTGCGTTCGCCATTGGTGTTGTACGCATGAGTTTCCCTCCTAAATAAATCAATGAATTTTCCTTGAATCAAATGCTACGTTCTATTTCAAAACACAGATAAGTCTTCCGGGGCTTATTTGTGGGGTTGAAATACATACCATATGATATCTTATAACTTTCTGCTTCCTGTGTCAAGAACATGTTACACCTGGTTTAGTTGTCATAGAAAACTTCCCATAAATACAGTCCGTGACTAGGCGCAGTCTTGCCTGCCGCTTCGCGATTTCGGGCGGCAAGCATGGCTTTTATGTCATCAGGGTGAAATTTACCAGAACCGATTTCAAGCAACGTTCCAGCGATAATCCGCACCATGTTGTATAAAAAACCATTCCCTCTCACACGCATTTCAAGCCCGTCTGAGACGCTTTTCCACTCGAGGGCATAAATAACCCTCACCTTGTCCTGAACCTCTGTATTGGCCGCACAAAAGCTTGTAAAGTCATGTGTCCCAATCAGGTGCTCTGCGGCTTCTCTCATTTTATCGATGTCCAGCCGGTAAGGATAGTGGCAGACATACTGTCTCGTGAACACATTTTGGTGGGTTTCTGTTGAGACCTTATAACGGTACTCCTTCGAAACAACACCAAATCTGGCATGAAACGAATCATCGACCTCCTCAGCCTTTAGAACACGGATATCATCCGGCAGCAGGCTGTTGAGGGCAAAAGGCCATCTCTCCATCGGGATTGAGAGCGGGGTCTCAAAATGGATGACCTGTCCCTTTGCATGAACACCGCTGTCCGTCCGGCCGGAAGCCACGATCGGAATCAGTTCATCCTGTTTGTGCATTCTTGCAAGGGCCGACTCAATCTCCGTCTGAACGGTTCGCTGCCCTGGCTGCACCTGATAGCCTTTAAAATGTGTCCCATCGTAGGAAACGGTACATTTGACCTTCATCTAGGAATCACCTAATTTCTAAGCAGCACAAGGAGTGCTGTTAACAGGATGAATAGAAGCAGCGTGAACGTGTCCTTCATGCCCCAGACAAGCTGACGGTATTTCGTCCGTCCTTCTCCCCCGCGGTAGCCTCTCGCTTCCATCGCGGTCGCCAGTTCCTCTGCACGCTTAAACGCACTGACGAAAAGCGGAACAAGCAAAGGAACGATAGCTTTCAGGCGATCCTTTAAAGGTCCGCTTGTAAAATCAACGCCTCGTGCCATTTGTGCCTTCATGATTTTGTCTGTCTCTTCTAATAACGTCGGAATAAACCGAAGAGAGATGGACATCATGAGAGCAAGTTCATGAACAGGCAGCTTGATTTTACGGAATGGGTGCAGCAGTTTTTCCATCCCGTCTGTCACTTCTATAGGCGTTGTCGTTAACGTAAGAAGTGTCGTCATCATAATGAGATAGACAAAACGGAGTGAAATGAAGATCCCCTGCTTTAGACCTTCTTCATAAATATTCAGAAAACCAAAGTGGAATAGCAAGGCGCCATCCTTTGTCATGAAAATATGCAGAATAAAGGTAAACAGGACAATCCATAGGATCGGCTTCATTCCCTTGAGAATAAAGTATAGCGGCACCTGAGAAACCATCACCACAAGAATGGTAAAGACACCTAAAAGCCCGTAAGTGATGTAATTATTAGCAAAAAAGACAATAAAGACGAAAAAGAAAATTGATAACAGCTTTGTCCTTGGATCAAGACGATGGACAAAGGATGAGCCTGGCACATATTTGCCGATAATCATACTATCCATCATGATGTCGTGTCCTCCTGATAAAGAGCTGTTAAGGCTTCTGCCATCTCATCCATGGTCAGAAGCGGCCTTGGAAACGTAATACCAAGCTTTTCTTCTACAGTCTGCTGGAATTTAATCGTTTCTGGGAGGTCGAGACCAAACGAAGACATGTCTGTACGATTGGCAAACAACTCTCTCGGTGTGCCTGTTGCCTTCACTGTCCCTTTATGCATCACAATCATTTGATCCGCATAATGAGCGGCATCCTCCATACTATGTGTGACGAGGATCGTGGTGAGGTTTGCCTTTTGATGAAGGTCATAGAACATGTCCATGATTTCCTTCCGTCCGCGTGGATCCAGCCCAGCAGTCGGCTCATCAAGCACAAGCACTTCTGGCTCCATCGCTAAAACGCCTGCAATCGCCACACGCCTCATTTGACCGCCGCTTAATTCAAAGGGAGATCGAGATAATAGGGATTCAGGAAGACCCACCAGTTTCAGCATCTCCTTCGCCTTCGCTTCTGCTTTCTCTTGAGGAACACCGAAGTTCATTGGACCAAAGCAGATATCCTTGAGGATGGTTTCCTCAAAGAGCTGATGCTCAGGAAACTGAAACACGATGCCTACCTTTTTCCGGAGGGGTTTCATATCCTTCTGCTTTTTATTGGCTTGTAAAATGGTCTCTCCAAGCGCAATGCTCCCCTTCGTTGGTTTGAGCAATCCATTTAAATGCTGCAGCAATGTAGACTTGCCAGAGCCCGTATGACCAATGACAGCGACATAGCTGCCCTCTTTGATGGAAGCATTGACATCATACAAAGCGAGACGCTCAAACGGCGTTTTCATTTGATAACGATGCTCTAATTCTTTGATCGTAATGTCCATAGCTCTTTCACCAATCCTTCTTGTGTCAAATGGGCATTTGCAAGCGGCACACCTTGCTGCTTCAATTGCTTGCTCAATCGATAGGAGAATGGCAGATCAAGTCCAATCTGAACCAGCTGTTCATCTAGTTCAAATACTTCCTCTGGCGTTCCCTCGGCAAATTTCTTCCCGCCATTCATCACTATGACGCGGTCTGCCTTGGCAGCCTCGTCTAAATCATGTGTGATGGAAATGACTGTGACTGTACCTTGTTCCTTCAGTAGTCTAACAGTCTCTAACACTTCTTCACGGCCAATCGGATCAAGCATTGATGTTGCTTCATCCAAGATCATGATGTCAGGGCTTGCGGCAAGCACACCTGCAATAGCAACTCTCTGCTTCTGCCCGCCTGATAGATGGTGCGGCTCTTGATCAAGAAACTCCTGCATATTGACCTGTTTGACAGCCCAATCTACACGTTCTATCATCAATTCCCGCTCAACCCCGTTATTTTCTAAACCAAAAGCCACATCATCACGAACTGTTGAGCCCACAAATTGGTTATCTGGGTTTTGAAAGACCATTCCGACCTTTTTGCGAATATCCCAAACACTTTCTTCTTTGAGCTCAATCTCTCCAACCTTGACCGTACCAGCATCCGGTAAAATGAGCCCATTCAGCACACGGGCAAGTGTGGATTTACCTGAACCGTTATGACCAACAATGGCGAGCCATTCATTTTGATTCACATGCAGTGACACTTGATCTAAAGCGGGCTTGTCCGCATCCTTGTGATAACGAAATACAATGTCCTTTACGTCAATTAATGTCTTCCCCATCTCTACCGGACCTCCTCTCAGCTCAACCTCTTCTTTGCTTATTCCTAAAAAAAAGCCGTAGTACCTAAAAAAGGGCATAGATCCAGTTATGAACTGTCCCGCCCTTTCTTAGATACACGATATGTGATTAAACTAATTCAATGACAGCCATTGGTGCGCCATCGCCGCGACGAGGTCCAAGCTTCATGATACGAGTGTATCCACCTTGGCGATCTTCGTAGCGAGTTGCAACGTCAGCGAATAATTTTTGAAGTGCATCTTGGTTTGTTTCAGCGTTAGCTACTTCATTACGAATGTAAGCTGCAGCTTGACGGCGAGCATGAAGATCTCCGCGTTTGCCAAGAGTGATCATTTTTTCAACTACAGAGCGAAGTTCTTTCGCACGTGTTTCAGTTGTTTCGATGCGTTCGTTGATGATCAAATCAGTCGTTAGGTCACGAAGCATTGCTTTACGTTGTGCACTAGTGCGTCCTAGCTTTCTGTATGCCATGTGATGTCCCCTCCTTAATTAGAGATGCTGTATGAATAAAAAACACACGAAAATCCTAGTTCACAATGAAACTAGTCAATCGTCTTTACGAAGACCCAGTCCAAGTTCTTCTAGTTTCGCTTTCACTTCTTCAAGAGATTTACGTCCAAGGTTACGAACTTTCATCATATCCTCTTCTGTCTTGTTAGCAAGCTCTTGAACAGTGTTAATACCCGCACGCTTCCAACAGTTGTAAGAACGAACAGAAAGATCAAGCTCTTCAATTGTCATTTCAAGCACTTTTTCTTTTTGGTCTTCTTCTTTCTCAACCATGATTTCAGCATGCTGAGCTTCGTCAGTTAACCCAACGAAAATATTCAGGTGTTCAGTTAAAATCTTAGAACCTAGAGCGATCGCTTCTTTCGGTCCTGTGCTTCCATCAGTCCATACATCTAGTGTTAATTTATCATAGTTTGTGATTTGCCCAACACGGGTGTTCTCCACTTGATAAGTCACACGAGATACAGGTGTATAGATTGAGTCGATCGGAATCACACCGATTGGCTGATCGTCTCTTTTGTTTGCATCAGCAGGATTATACCCGCGACCTCTTTGTGCAGTTAAGCGAACACGGAAGCTCGCATTCTTGCCAAGAGTTGCGATGTGAAGATCTGGATTTAAGATTTCAATATCGCTGTCGTGTGTAATATCAGCAGCTGTTACAGTACCTTCATCTTGTACATCAATTTCAAGCGTCTTCTCTTCTTCAGAGTAGATTTTGAGTGCAAGCTTTTTAATGTTTAAGATAATCGTTGTAACATCTTCAACCACGCCTTCGATCGTTGAGAATTCGTGTAAGACACCATCTATCTGGATCGATGTTACAGCTGCACCAGGAAGTGAGGATAAAAGGATACGACGAAGGGAGTTCCCTAAAGTGGTACCATATCCACGCTCAAGTGGCTCTACGACAAACTTGCCATACTTGGCATCGTCGCTGATTTCAACCGTTTCGATTTTTGGTTTTTCAATTTCGATCATCTAATAAAACCCTCCTTCAAAACGTCGAAACCTCGAATAGAATCATATGAGATTCCATCCGAAATTCCTCATTGTTTAGTCCCGTATGTGCTCAGGCAACGAGTCGTGTATTCGTCTCATAAATAACTGTATCATAACCCATTATTGACAGGGACACAAAATCTATACAAACAAATTACACGCGGCGACGTTTTGGTGGACGGCATCCGTTATGAGGAACTGGAGTTACGTCTCTAATTGCAGTAACTTCAAGACCTGCAGCTTGAAGTGCACGAATTGCAGCTTCACGACCAGAACCAGGACCTTTAACAGTTACTTCAAGTGTTTTAAGACCGTGTTCGATAGAACCTTTAGCAGCAGTTTCAGCAGCCATTTGTGCAGCGAAAGGAGTAGATTTACGAGAACCTCTGAATCCTAATGCACCAGCACTTGACCAAGAAATTGCGTTTCCATGAACATCAGTAATCGTTACAATCGTGTTGTTGAAAGTGGAACGGATATGAGCGATTCCAGCTTCAATATTCTTTTTCACGCGACGTTTACGCGTATTTTGTTTACGAGCAGCAGCCATTCTTTAACTACCTCCTTTACTTATTTTTTCTTGTTAGCTACAGTACGACGCGGACCTTTACGAGTACGCGCGTTGTTTTTTGTGTTTTGTCCACGAACAGGAAGTCCTCTACGATGACGGATTCCGCGGTAGCTTCCGATTTCAATTAGACGCTTAATGTTAAGTGAAACTTCACGACGAAGGTCACCTTCTACTTTAAGTTTGTCAATGATATCACGGATTTTACCAAGTTCGTCTTCAGTTAGATCGCGAACGCGAGTGTCTTCAGAAACACCTGCTTCTTTAAGGACTTGTTGCGCAGTCGTACGACCAATTCCAAAAACATATGTTAAAGAAATGACAACACGCTTATCACGTGGAATATCTACACCAGCAATACGAGCCATGATTTGGGCACCTCCTTGTTATTAGCCTTGTTTTTGTTTATGTTTTGGGTTTTCACAGATCACCATTACTTTTCCTTTTCTGCGAATCACTTTACATTTTTCACAGATAGGTTTAACAGATGGTCTCACTTTCATGTGTTTCCAACCTCCTTCTTCCGGAGTTGCTTTATTTGTAACGGTACGTAATTCTACCACGAGTTAAGTCATATGGAGATAATTCTACCGTAACTTTGTCTCCAGGTAAAATGCGAATGAAGTGCATACGGATTTTTCCTGATACATGAGCCAAAACTGTATGACCATTCTCTAGTTCAACTTTGAACATTGCGTTTGGCAAAGTTTCTGCTACAGTACCTTCCACTTCAATTACATCGTCTTTCGCCATTCAAGTGTTCTCCCTTCTTCAAATCAGTAACTTGCTCTCTGACAAATGTCCAAATGAGAATCTCTCAATTGTTCATCTATCACCCGACCTGTTTTGAATATACTGTTCTGAACTTCCGGAGATACGCAATCATAAAAGGTTATATGATTGATATTTTTTCTTAGGAGAATGAAATTTACGCTTTTCTCCGTCTGCGATTAGTACATGGCAGTCAACGAATATGCCGATGACACCTGTATACTGATCTTGTTCTTTCTTTGGACTATACAGACAACCTGCCCGATTTGGGCCTGAAAGGCTTCAGTGAAGACCTAAATCTTAGTCAGTATATCAAAACCTGTATCTGTAATCGCAATCGTATGCTCAAAGTGAGCACACTTTTTCCCATCAACCGTTACAACCGTCCAGTTATCAGCCAATGTTTTCACATATCGGCTGCCTGCGTTCACCATCGGTTCGATGGCCAACACCATTCCAGGTTTTAGCCGCGGGCCTTTGTTGGGCGGACCATAATGAGGAATTTGAGGGTCCTCATGAAGATCCTGTCCGACCCCATGTCCAACATATTCTCTAACAACTGAAAAATTCTCATTTTCAACATACGTTTGTATGGCATGGGAAATGTTCGACAGACGTTCGCCTGGCTTTGCTTCCTGTAAGCCTTTATATAGAGATTCCTCTGTGACTTCCAGTAGTTTGCGGTCTTCATCACTGATTACCCCAACTGGATAAGTCCAAGCAGAGTCACCATGATAGCCATTTAACTTTGCGCCAATATCGATACTAATGATGTCACCATCACGTAAAACCCGTTTACCAGGAATACCGTGAACGAGTTCTTCATTCACCGAAACGCAAATGCTCCCGCGAAAACCATTATACCCTTTAAAAGATGGGATTGCACCCTGCTTTGTAATAAAACGTTCGGCAATTTGATCCAATTCTTTTGTCGAAATACCTGGTTTTATGTGTTTCTTCAGCTCTTCATGAGTCAGTGCGACAATACGTCCAGCTTCTCTCATAATCTCAAGCTCGCGAGGAGTTTTACAGATAATCATTTATTTAATCCCCCAAGCAGGTCCTTGATATCTGCATATACATCGTTAATGTGCTTCGCACCATCAATGTTTGCAAGATATCCTTTTTCTGAATAGAAGTTCAGTAAAGGTTCAGTCTGCTTTAAGTTTACTTCAAGTCTAGTCGAAACGGTTTCTGCATTATCATCTGCACGTTGATAAAGCTCGCCTCCGCACTTGTCGCAAACATTTTCTTTCGCAGGTGGATTGAATACTAAATGATATGTTGCTCCGCAATTTTTGCAAATTCTTCGGCCAGTCAGACGCTCCATCAAAGCATCTTTATCGACTTTAATATTAATGACATAATCAATCGTTCTGCCAAGGTCCTTTAGAATTTCTTCTAAAGCTTCAGCCTGAGCGACTGTTCGCGGAAATCCGTCCAGAAGAAAACCTTGTTCACAATCATTTTTGCCAAGTCTTTCTCTAACAATACCGATTGTGACCTCATCAGGAACAAGCTCTCCTTTATCGATAAAGGATTTTGCTTCGAGCCCAAGTTGTGTCTCCTCTTTCATAGCAGCGCGGAACATATCTCCTGTTGAGATATGAGGGATCCCATAATCATCAACAATTCGTTCTGCCTGAGTGCCTTTACCAGCACCCGGAAGCCCCATTAAGACTAAGTTCATTTCGGATTTCCCCTTCCTTACTTAGAGAGGTTGGGCAGCTGCCCAGCCCTCTGTTTTATTTCATAAATCCACGGTAATTTCGTTTCACTAATTGGCTTTCAAGCTGCTTCATTGTTTCAAGTGCAACACCTACAACAATGAGAAGACTTGTGCCGCCAATTTGTGCAGCGGAAGGTAATCCAGCGAATTGAATGAAAAAGATAGGAAGTATTGAAATCACGGCTAAGAAAATGGCGCCCACAAACGTGAGTCGGTACAAAATGCTCGTAATTCTATCTTGAGTCATTTTCCCTGGACGAACTCCCGGGATATAGCCACCCTGCTTTTGCAGATTTTCAGCCATTTGTTCAGGATTGACTTGGACAAAGGCATAAAAATATGTGAAAGCAACAATCAGTGCTACATAAATCGTCATACCGATTGGCTTAGTATAGTCAAAGTTGTTGGTTATCCAAGTTGTCACATTATTGGTTCCGAAGAACGATGCGATCGTCTGCGGAGTAATAATGAAAGAAACGGCAAAGATGACTGGAATCACCCCTGCTGGATTCACTTTCAATGGAAGGTGCGTTGCTTGACTAGCAGACATTTGTGCACGGCCAGTTCCTTTTGAATATTGAATTGCAATCTTTCTCACTGCCATTTGAATGTAAATAACACCGATAACAATGACAAGAATGGCAATGACAATAAGGGCAATTTTAAGGATTTGCATGAACAGCTGTCCATCTCCACCTACAAATTGTTGAGCGTACACTTGTTTTAATGTTTGAGGGATACCAGCGATGATACCGGCAAAGATAATAATCGAAATACCATTACCAACACCGTGAGCAGTAATCTGCTCACCCAGCCACATTAAAAATGCTGTTCCCGCAGTGAGTACGACCGCAATTAAGAGATACGTTGAAACACCAGGGTTTTCAATCAGCATGCCTCCTGCCATATTGTTGAATCCATATGACATTCCCAGCGCCTGGATAAATCCTAGAACAATTGTAAAATACCTTGTGAATTGTGCTAATTTTCGGCGGCCAACCTCTCCTTGCTTTGACCACTCAGTAAACTTCGGAACAACATCCATCTGCAAGAGCTGAATGATGATCGAAGCAGTGATATACGGCATAATCCCCATTGCAAGAATGGAGAATTGGAAAAGTGCCCCGCCCCCAAACGTGTTGAGGATTCCGAAAACACTCATTTGATCCTGTGCCTGGAGAACTTCGGCGTTCACATTAGGCACAGGGATGAAAGCACCTATACGAAAGACGACTAACATTAAAAGTGTGAATATAATCTTATTCCGTATATCTTTCACGCGCATAAAATTGGAGATTGTCTTAAACAAGTTAGATCACCTCGGCTGTACCGCCAGCAGCTTCAATCGCTTCTTTCGCAGAAGCAGAGAATTTATTGGCTTTTACAGTTAATTTTTTTTCTAATTTACCGTTGCCAAGAATTTTTACTCCTGCTTTTAACTTGCTTATTGCACCAGTCTCTAGAAGAAGTTCAGGAGTTACTTCCGTTCCTTCGTCAAAACTGTTTAATCTGTCTAAGTTGATTACCGCGTAATCTTTACGGTTGATGTTTGTAAAACCACGTTTTGGAAGGCGTTGGAATAAAGGCATCTGACCACCTTCGAAACCAGGGCGTACACCGCCGCCAGAACGAGCGTTTTGACCTTTATGACCTTTACCAGAAGTTTTACCGTTACCTGATCCAATACCACGACCAACACGGTTGCGTACTTTACGTGAACCTTCTGAAGGCTTCAATTCATGAAGTTTCATTTGGGCACCTCCTTATCGATTAAAAATGTTTTATTGTTCTTTAACAGAAACTAAATGAGACACCTTGTTAATCATGCCGCGGATCGCTGCATTGTCTTCATGTACGACTGTTTGGTTTGTTTTCTTAAGACCAAGAGTACGAACAGTGACACGCTGATCTTCAGGGCGACCGATTACACTGCGTTTGAGGGTAATTTCTAATTTATTTGCCATTATTGTTCCCTCCTTATCCTAACAGGTCTTCTACAGATTTTCCACGAAGCTTCGCTACATCTTCAGCACGTTTAAGCTCACTTAAACCTTGAAGTGTTGCGCGGATCATGTTGATCGGTGTATTAGAACCTAGAGATTTAGAAAGGATATCAGCTAGACCAGCAAGCTCAAGTACCGCACGCACTGGGCCTCCAGCGATAACTCCTGTACCTTCTGAAGCAGGCTTCAATAGAACGTTTCCTGCACCGAATCGACCGATGATTTCATGTGGAATTGTAGTTCCAACCATTGGTACTTCAATTAAATTCTTTTTCGCATCTTCAACAGCTTTGCGGATCGCTTCTGGTACTTCTTGTGCTTTACCAGTACCGAAACCTACATGACCGTTTTTGTCACCGACAACAACTAAAGCTGCAAAACGGAAACGACGTCCACCTTTAACAACTTTCGCTACGCGGTTAACCGTAACTAAGCGTTCTTCTAACTCTAATTTGCTTGGGTCAATACGACTCATTCGGATGTGTCCCTCCTTCTTTTATTAAAATTTAAGTCCAGCCTCACGAGCAGCTTCAGCTAGAGCTTTTACACGTCCATGATATAGGTATCCTCCGCGGTCAAATACCACGTTAGAGATTCCTTTTTCAACAGCACGTTTTGCAACAAGTTCGCCAACTTTCGTAGCAGCTGCAGTGTCAGAACTATTCTCGATCTTTAACTCTTTATCAAGAGTAGAAGCACTTACAAGTGTTACACCGTTAACATCATCAATTACTTGAGCGTAGATATTCTTGTTAGAACGGAAAACGTTAAGGCGAGGTCTTTCAGCAGTACCTGAAAGTTTCGCACGAACACGAGCATGTCTTTTAAGACGAGTAGCGTTTTTGCTAGTTTTCGTAATCATCCGAGTCACTCCTTTCTTCACTTTAAGTGATCTTACTTACCAGTTTTTCCTTCTTTACGGCGAACGAATTCACCTTCGTAACGAATTCCTTTACCTTTGTAAGGCTCTGGAGCACGGACAGCGCGGATGTTAGAAGCTAGAGCTCCTACACGCTCTTTATCGATACCTTTAATGATTACTTTCGTTTGAGATGGAACTTCGATTTCAACTCCAGCCTCAGGAACGATTTCAACTGGATGAGAGTATCCAACGTTAAGAACAAGTTTGTTTCCAGATTTAGCTGCACGGTAACCGACACCGATAAGTTCTAAACCTCTTTCGAAACCTTTAGATACACCTTCAACCATGTTTGCAATCAAGCTACGTGTTGTACCATGTAATGCACGGTGTTCTTTATTTTCAGACGGACGGCTTACAGTTAAGACGTTGTCCTCAATTTTAATTTCCATATCAGGGTGAAATGCACGAGTTAGTTCACCTTTTGGTCCCTTTACTGTCACTGTGTTATCGTTGTTTGTCACAGTTACTCCTGAAGGGATCTCGATTAGTTTTTTACCTATACGAGACATACCAAGCACCTCCATTCATCTTAAACTTTTTTTACCATACGTAAGCAAGTACTTCTCCACCAGCTTGTTTAGCACGGGCTTCTTTGTCCGATAAAACACCTTGTGATGTAGAAATAATTGCGATTCCAAGTCCGTTAAGTACACGTGGTACTTCATTTGATTTCGCATATACGCGTAAACCAGGTTTACTGATTCTTTTAAGACCAGTGATAACACGTTCGTTGTTTTGGCCGTATTTAAGGAACAAACGGATAATTCCTTGTTTGCTGTCTTCGACGTACTCAACGTCACGGATAAAACCTTCACGCTTTAAGATTTCAGCAATTTCTCTTTTGATTTTTGAAGCCGGTACTTCTAGCTTCTCATGACGTACCATGTTCGCATTGCGAATACGAGTCAGCAAATCTGCAATCGGATCTGTCATAACCATTATTTAATAACCTCCTTCCCATTTATGGGGATTACCAGCTGGCTTTTTTAACGCCAGGAATTTGTCCTTTATATGCAAGTTCGCGGAAACAAATACGGCAAAGTTTAAACTTACGAATAACTGAATGTGGACGTCCACAACGTTCGCAGCGCGTATACTCTTGAACTTTAAACTTTTGTTTGCGTTGTTGTTTCGCAATCATAGACTTTTTAGCCACGATTTCGCCTCCCTTTCATTGATTATTTCTGGAACGGCATACCTACTTGAGTTAATAACTCACGTGCTTCTTCGTCCGTATTGGCAGTAGTAACGATAACGATATCCATACCGCGGACCTTTGTTACTTTATCGTAATCAATTTCTGGGAAGATTAACTGTTCTTTAATACCAAGCGTGTAGTTTCCACGACCGTCGAAAGATTTCTTAGAAATCCCGCGGAAGTCACGTACACGTGGTAAAGACACAGAAATAAGTTTATCAAGGAAATCATACATGCGCTCTCCGCGAAGTGTTACTTTCGCACCGATTGGCATTCCTTCACGTAGACGGAATCCAGCAATAGACTTCTTCGCACGAGTAACGACAGGTTTTTGACCAGCGATAAACGTTAATTCTTCAACAGCAGTATCGATTGCTTTAGCGTTTTGAACGGCGTCACCAACACCCATGTTGATCACGATTTTTTCGATTTTTGGCACTTGCATTACTGAAGTGTATTCAAACTTAGAAACTAATGCAGGTGTAATTTCTTTTACATACTTTTCTTTAAGGCGGTTCATGAGAAAGACCTCCCTTCCTTATTTACTATTTATCTAGAACTTGCCCAGATTTTTTCGCTACACGGACTTTCTTTCCGTCCTCAACTTTATACCCAACACGTGTCACTTCACCCGTTTTAGGATCAAGCGGCATTACGTTTGATACGTGGATCGGCGCTTCTTGTTCAGAAATTCCGCCTTGAGGGTTAGCTTGGGTTGGTTTAGAGTGTTTTTTCACAAGGTTAATACCTTCTACTAAAACACGTTCCTTTTTAGGGAAAGCAGCAAGGATGACACCTTGTTTACCTTTATCTTTACCAGAGATAACCACTACTTTATCGCCCTTTTTAACATGCATTTAATCGCACCTCCTTGAGTCGCGGATTGTATTCATTAAAGTACTTCTGGTGCTAGAGAAACAATTTTCATATAGTTGTTTTCACGAAGTTCACGTGCTACTGGTCCGAAGATACGAGTTCCACGTGGGCTCTTGTCGTCACGGATGATGACACATGCATTTTCGTCGAAACTGATGTAAGATCCATCGTTTCTGCGAGCTCCGCTCTTAGTACGAACGATAACTGCTTTCACAACTTCACCTTTTTTGACAACGCCTCCAGGTGTTGCTTGTTTAACCGTACAAACAATGACATCACCGATGTTAGCCGTTTTACGTCCAGAGCCACCAAGAACTTTAATCGTTAGTACTTCGCGTGCGCCAGAGTTGTCAGCTACTTTTAAACGAGTCTCCTGTTGAATCATTAATGTTACCTCCTTTCGGAAAAAGAAATCCGAACTTTATTAGATAATAACGGCTTCTTCGACAACTTCAACTAGACGAAAGCGTTTAGTCGCAGATAAAGGACGAGTTTCCATGACCTTTACGATGTCTCCGATTTTTGCTTGGTTGTTTTCATCATGTGCTTTGAACTTTTTAGAGTATCTTACACGTTTGCCATAAAGTGAATGCTTTTTGTATGTTTCAACTACAACAGTGATGGTTTTATCCATTTTGTCAGAAACAACACGACCTTGATACACTTTACGTTGGTTACGTTCGCTCATGTTTGCGGGGCCTCCCCTCTAATTATTATTTATTAGCAGCGATTTCTCTTTGACGAATCACAGTTTTCATGCGTGCGATTGATTTACGCACTTCACGAATGCGAGCAGTGTTTTCAAGCTGCCCAGTCGCTAATTGGAAACGAAGATTGAAAAGTTCTTCTTTAAGAGACTTTACTTTTTGTTCAATTTCAGCAGTGGTAAGGTCACGAATTTCATTAGCTTTCATTTGATTCACCACCAATTTCTTCACGTTTTACGAACTTCGTTTTAATTGGCAATTTGTGAGATGCAAGACGAAGAGCTTCACGAGCAACTTCTTCAGACACACCAGAAATTTCAAATAAAACTTTGCCCGGTTTTACTACAGCTACCCATCCTTCTGGAGCACCTTTACCGGAACCCATGCGGACCTCTAGAGGTTTAGCTGTGTATGGCTTAGAAGGGAAAATTTTAATCCAAACTTTACCGCCACGTTTCATGTAACGAGTCATAGCAATACGAGCAGCTTCGATTTGACGGTTTGTGATCCAAGAAGCTTCAAGAGCCTGGATACCGTACTCACCGAAATGTACTTCAGTACCGCCTTTTGCACGACCACGCATTTTTCCACGATGTTCTCTGCGATACTTCACGCGTTTTGGCAATAACATATTATTTTCCTCCTTCCGCAGTATTCTTCTTAGTTGGAAGGACTTCTCCACGATAGATCCATACTTTTACGCCAAGCTTACCATAAGTAGTGTCAGCTTCAGCAGTAGCATAGTCGATGTCAGCACGAAGTGTGTGCAATGGAACAGTACCTTCACTGTAATATTCAGAACGAGCAATATCTGCACCGCCAAGACGACCAGAAACCATTGTTTTGATTCCTTGTGCTCCAGCACGCATTGTGCGTTGGATTGTTTGTTTTTGTGCACGACGGAATGAAATACGGTTTTCAAGTTGACGAGCGATGTTTTCAGCAACTAGCTGAGCATCAAGATCTGCTCTCTTGATTTCAAGAATGTTGATGTGTACACGTTTGCCAGTTAGGCTGTTAAGAGCTTTACGAAGTGCTTCAACTTCAGATCCGCCTTTACCAATTACCATACCTGGTTTAGCCGTGTGGATTGTGATATTTACGCGGTTTGCAGCACGTTCGATTTCTACTTTAGAAACAGACGCGTCAGACAAACGCTTGCTGATGAATTCACGGATTTTCAAGTCTTCATGTAAGAAGTCAGCGTAATCTTTTCCTGCGAACCATTTAGATTCCCAATCACGAATGACGCCAATACGAAGACCTACTGGATTTACCTTTTGACCCACGGATTATCCCTCCTTCTTTTCTGATACAACGATTGTAATGTGGCTAGTACGTTTGTTAATTGCGCTCGCACGACCCATAGCACGTGGACGGAATCTCTTAAGTGTTGGACCTTCGTCAACGAATGCTTGAGTAATCACTAGGCTGTTAGCGTCCAACTCGTAGTTGTGCTCAGCGTTTGCGATAGCAGATTTTAATACTTTTTCAATAATTGGTGAAGCAGCCTTAGGTGTAAGGTTTAAGATAGAAACTGCTTCTCCTACTTGCTTACCTCGGATCAGGTCCATTACTAGACGTGCTTTACGAGGAGCAATACGGACTGTTCTTGCGACAGCTTTAGCTTGCATTTAAAAGCCTCCTCTCATTAGCGTCTTGTTTTTTTATCGTCACTAGCATGACCTTTGTAAGTACGGCTTGGTGCGAATTCGCCCAATTTGTGACCTACCATATCTTCAGAAATGAAAACAGGTACATGTTTGCGTCCGTCATAGACAGCGATTGTGTGACCGATGAATTGTGGGAAAATTGTAGAACGACGAGACCAAGTTTTTACGACTTGCTTTTTGTCAGTTTCATTCAATTTCTCGACTTTAGCCATCAAATGATCATCAACAAATGGTCCTTTTTTTAAGCTGCGAGCCATTGTGGAACCTCCCTTCGTGATTGAACTACGGTCCTAAATGAACCGTAGACAACCCCGTTACTTGTTTTTACGACGACGTACAATGAATTTATCAGACTTGTTGGTTTTCTTACGAGTCTTGAATCCAAGAGTCGGTTTACCCCATGGAGACATTGGTGATTTACGTCCGATTGGAGCGCGTCCTTCACCACCACCGTGTGGGTGATCGTTAGGGTTCATTACAGAACCACGAACTGTTGGGCGTACGCCTTTCCAGCGAGAACGTCCAGCTTTACCGATGTTGATTAATTCGTGTTGCTCGTTTCCAACTTGACCGATAGTCGCACGGCAAGCAGAAAGAATCATGCGAACTTCTCCTGAGTTCAAACGTACAAGAACGTATTTACCTTCTTTACCTAGAACTTGAGCAGAAGTACCAGCAGAACGAACTAATTGTCCACCTTTACCTGGTTTTAATTCAATGTTATGCACAACTGTACCAACTGGGATGTTGATAAGTGGAAGAGCATTACCTGGTTTGATGTCAGCTTCTGGTCCAGAAGTAACTTCAGTACCAACTTGGATTCCTTTCGGAGCAAGAATGTAACGTTTCTCACCATCTGCATAGTTTACAAGAGCGATGTTCGCTGAACGGTTTGGATCATACTCGATTGTAGCAACGCGTCCAGGTATACCGTCTTTATCACGCTTAAAGTCGATGATACGGTATTGACGTTTGTGACCGCCACCTTGATGACGAACAGTCAATCTACCTTGGTTGTTACGTCCGCCTTTTTTGTGTAGCGGTGCAAGCAACGATTTTTCTGGTTTGTCAGTCGTGATTTCAGCAAAATCTGAAGTAGTCATGCCACGACGACCATTACTGGTTGGTTTATACTTTTTAATCGCCATTTTGAATTTCCCTCCTTCTTTTTAAGATTTACGCTTCAAAAATTTCGATTTCTTTGCTGTCAGCAGTTAATTTCACGATCGCTTTTCTGCGACGGCTAGTCATACCAGTGTAGCGTCCAACGCGTTTTGATTTACCTTTGTAGTTTTGAACGTTGACTTTCTCAACTTTCACTCCAAAGATTTCTTCAACAGCGTCTTTCACTTCTGTTTTGTTAGCTCTGACATCAACTTCGAACGTGTACTTCTTCTCTGTCATTAGATCAGCAGAACGTTCAGTAATGATAGGGCGCTTTAGAACATCACGAGGATCTTTCATTATGCAAGTCCCTCCTCTACTTTTTCAACCGCTGCTTTAGTGATCAGAAGTTTGTCGTGGTTGACAACGTCAAGAACGTTGATACCGTTAGCTTCAACAACTGTTACTCCAGGGATGTTACGAGCAGATAAAGCAACTGTTTCGTTTGCATCCGCAGTGACGATCAACGCTTTCTTCTCAACAGATAATCCTTTAAGGATGCCTGCGAATTCTTTCGTTTTCACTGCATCAAGAGTCAGATCTTCAAGAACGATGATGTTGTTGTCGATTACTTTAGAAGACAATACTGACTTGATAGCCAAGCGGCGAACTTTTTTAGGTAATTTATAAGAATAACTGCGTGGTGTTGGACCGAATACGATACCGCCTCCGCGCCATTGTGGTGAACGGATAGAACCTTGACGAGCACGACCTGTACCCTTCTGTCTCCAAGGCTTACGACCTCCGCCACGTACTTCAGAACGAGTTTTTACTTTGTGAGTTCCTTGACGTAAGGAAGCTCTTTGCATAAGAATAGCATCGAATACTACGCTTTCGTTTGGCTCGATTCCAAACACAGAAGCGTTTAATTCGATTTCACCGTTAGTAGAACCGTTTTGGTTATATAATGCTACTTTTGGCATGACTTGTTTCCTCCTTTCCTAAGAGAGTTATTTAGATTTAACTGCACTCTTTACAGTTACTAGAGATTTTTTAGCTCCTGGTACGTTTCCTTTGATCAATAGAAGATTGCGTTCTGCATCAACTTTCACGATCTCAAGGTTTTGGACAGTGATTTGCTCTCCGCCCATACGACCTGGAAGAAGTTTACCTTTGAATACACGGTTTGGATCAACAGGTCCCATTGAACCAGGACGACGGTGGTAACGTGAACCGTGAGTCATTGGTCCGCGTGATTGTCCGTGGCGTTTGATAGCCCCTTGGAATCCTTTACCTTTTGATGTTCCTGTTACATCTACGATATCTCCATTTGCGAAAATATCAACTTTGACTTCCTGACCAACTTCATACGCATCTAACTCCGCACCGCGTAATTCTTTTACGAAGCGCTTAGGAGCAGTTTCCGCTTTAGCAACGTGGCCCTTCTCTGGCTTGTTAGAAAGCTTTTCACGTTTGTCATCAAAACCGATTTGGATTGCTTCATAGCCATCCGTGTCAACAGTCTTCTTTTGAAGAACAACGTTAGCAGCAGCCTCAACAACAGTTACAGGGATAAGATCACCGTTTTCTGCGAATACTTGCGTCATACCAATTTTTCTACCTAAGATTCCTTTGGTCATTAGTCACACCTCCTATAATATGTGTTTTCTATTTGAATTAAAGTTTGATTTCGATATCTACACCAGATGGTAAATCTAAACGCATAAGTGCATCAACTGTTTGCGGAGTTGGATTCACGATGTCGATTAGACGTTTGTGAGTACGCATCTCGAATTGCTCACGAGAATCTTTGTACTTATGCACCGCACGAAGGATTGTGTAAACTGATTTTTCAGTTGGAAGCGGGATTGGACCAGATACACTAGCACCAGAACGCTTAGCCGTTTCAACAATCTTCTCAGCAGATTGATCAAGAATTCTATGATCATATGCTTTTAAACGAATACGAATTTTTTGTTTTGCCATTATTTTCCCTCCTTTTCGCCTACTTACGTTAGACAGTTCTCCGTGAGAAAAACCTGATCACCTCGCCATGGCAAAGCGGCCGGGTGTGTCAGCAACCTCTCACTTCATCGCAGTCAAAGACCAACATGCACTATTGTACCAAATTGGCCTGCGTGTTGCAATAATAAATCGGATAAATTTATGATTTGCACACTTTTCATATTATACAGGGATTCAGCCTATAAATCAAGCTTTCCCTGAAGATGATGTATAGCAGTCTTTCTTATGATACGTATAAATTCATCTGGCTCTTCGATATGCGGAGAATGTGCAGAGTCTTTAAAGGTAAACCATTCTTTGATTGGTGCTTTTAATTGATCAACATACGGTTTTGATACAGCAGCTGGTGTAATCATGTCATGATCGCCAATGAGAAAGTAGCACGGTATTAATATAGTAGAAACTCGGTATTGAATACTCTCATTCATGAGCTGATCCCATAACTTGTCTTGACTAAACTTCTGCCCTTTTATGAACTTCCATTTATCTTTCAGCTGATATTGCTTACTAAAAAGAAACCCTTTTAGTATTTGAAAAACCGGCTTCCATCTATGCGTGAGACCTACGCTCGCAAACTCTTTATATAGAGAAAACAAGGCATGAGCTGATGTCCGTTTCCATGGAGGCGGTGTCAGTAATCGCAGACACCCAGCAAACAGCCGATTGCGATGGTATTTCTTCAAAAGGAGCTCGTACGATACGATATCTTCCTTTAACACATCTACTACCTGACTAATCCCATAATAAGCATGATAAAGATCCGGACGCTTATGTACTGCTTGTATGGCAATTAATGATCCCCACGAGTATCCTGCGATATACAATTTTGAATGACCTAGATAAGATAGGATCTTCTCTGTCAATTCAATCGTGTCTTCAATAAATTGCTGAATGGTCATCGATGCATCGGGAAGATTCTCTTGATAGGAAAGTCCTGCGCCACGCTGATCCCAATGGACAACTGTAAAGTCTTGATCAAGTTCCTCGAGAAAGGAATCAATATAACTGATTTGAGCTGAGCCGGGCCCGCCGTGTAAAAATAAAAGTACAGGCTTCGTTTCACTCGTCTGATCTTCTTTCATCCTAATCCATTGGTCAATCCCGCCGATCGACCATTTTTTCAAATATGTCTTTGCCATTCCAGCGATCCTCTCGGTTCCATTTAGATTCTATAGCTTATAGTAGCCGTTCTGATCTGGAAAAGCAAAAAAAGAGACCCTTTTGCAAGGAGTCTCTTTTATATGTTTATTACTTAACGATAGTTGAAACGACACCAGAACCTACAGTACGTCCACCCTCACGGATAGAGAAACGAGTTCCTTCTTCGATAGCGATAGTAGAGATAAGTTCAACTTCCATCTCAGTGTTATCGCCAGGCATTACCATTTCAGTACCTTCTGGAAGATGTACGATACCAGTTACGTCAGTTGTACGGAAGTAGAACTGCGGACGGTAGTTAGCGAAGAATGGAGTATGACGTCCACCCTCTTCTTTAGAAAGTACATAAACTTCAGCTTTGAAACGGCTGTGTGGAGTGATTGTACCTGGTTTAGCAAGTACTTGACCACGTTGGATATCTTCACGAGATACACCACGAAGTAGTGCACCGATGTTGTCACCAGCTTCAGCATAGTCAAGAAGTTTACGGAACATTTCAACACCTGTAACAGTTGTTTTACCGTTTTCTTCTTGAAGACCGATGATTTCAACTTCGTCACCGACTTTAACTTGTCCACGCTCAACACGACCAGTAGCAACTGTTCCACGACCAGTAATTGAGAATACGTCCTCAACTGGCATCATGAATGGCTTCTCAGTGTCACGCTCTGGAGTTGGGATGTACTCATCAACCGCATCCATAAGTTCAAAGATTTTTGCTTCGTAATCAGCATCTCCTTCAAGAGCTTTAAGAGCAGAACCTTTGATAACTGGTACATCGTCACCAGGGAAGTCATAGTCAGAAAGAAGGTCACGAACTTCCATTTCAACAAGTTCAAGTAACTCTTCATCGTCAACCATGTCACATTTGTTAAGGAATACTACGATGTATGGTACACCTACGTTACGAGAAAGTAGGATGTGCTCACGTGTTTGTGGCATTGGACCATCAGCAGCAGATACTACTAAGATCGCGCCGTCCATTTGAGCAGCACCAGTGATCATGTTTTTAACATAGTCAGCGTGTCCTGGGCAGTCTACGTGTGCATAGTGACGAGTTTCAGTTTCATACTCAACGTGTGCAGTTGAGATTGTGATTCCACGCTCACGCTCTTCTGGAGCACCATCGATTTGGTCATAAGCCATAGCTGTACCTTTACCAGATTTCTTATGAAGAACTGTTGAGATAGCAGCAGTTAGAGTTGTTTTACCATGGTCAACGTGTCCAATTGTACCAATGTTAGCATGCGATTTGGAACGGTCGAATTTTTCTTTAGCCATTCTAAAAATCCTCCTTAAAGGTTCATTGTATTTGGTATAGAGTGATAGAAAGTGAAGAGTTACCTCTCACTTTCTGATCTTCAATAGTAGTTATACTTTAGTTTAAAGGCAAAATCAATTATTCACCTTTATTTTTTTTGATGATTTCTTCACTGATGCTCTTAGGCACTTCTTCGTAGTGATCCATGTGCATAGTGAAAGTACCGCGTCCTTGTGTGTTAGAACGGAGTGCAGTAGCATATCCGAACATTTCAGAAAGTGGAACCATAGCGCGAACAACTTGAGCGTTACCGCGAGCTTCCATACCTTCTACACGTCCACGACGAGATGTGATATCACCCATGATGTCTCCCATGTATTCTTCTGGGATAACAACTTCCACTTTCATCATTGGCTCAAGTAGAACTGGGTTACATTTGCTGACAGCATTTTTCAATGCCATAGATGCAGCAATTTTGAACGCCATTTCGTTAGAGTCAACATCGTGGTAAGATCCATCAAATAATTTTGCTTTGATGTCGATTAATGGGAATCCAGCTAATACACCATTTTCAAGTGAATCTTCAAGACCTGCTTGAATTGCTGGGATGTATTCACGTGGAACAACCCCACCGACGATTGCATTTTCAAATTCGAAGCCTGCGCCTTCTTCGTTTGGTTCGAACTCGATCCAAACGTGTCCGAACTGACCGCGTCCACCAGACTGACGTACGAATTTACCTTCAACTTTTGCACCAGAACGGAATGTTTCACGGTACGCAACCTGAGGAGCACCTACGTTAGCTTCAACCTTGAACTCACGCTTCATACGGTCAACAATGATATCAAGGTGAAGCTCACCCATACCAGAGATGATCGTTTGACCAGTTTCAGGGTTTGTTTGTGTACGGAATGTTGGATCCTCTTCAGCTAGTTTAGCTAAAGCGATACTCATTTTATCTTGGTCAGCTTTAGATTTAGGCTCGATAGCTACATCGATTACTGGCTCTGGGAATTCCATAGACTCAAGGATAACAAGATTTTTCTCGTCACAAAGAGTGTCACCAGTAGAAGTATCTTTAAGACCTACAGCTGCTGCGATATCCCCTGCATATACAGTAGAGATTTCTTCACGGCTGTTTGCGTGCATTTGAAGGATACGTCCAACACGTTCACGCTTGTTCTTAGAAGAGTTCTTCACGTATGAACCAGAATCAAGTGTTCCAGAGTATACGCGGAAGAAAGTTAGTTTCCCAACATAAGGGTCAGTCATAACTTTAAATGCAAGAGCTGCGAATGGTGCGTCATCAGTAGACTCACGAACAACCTCTTCATTTGAATCTGGCAGGATACCTTTGATTGCAGCAACATCAGTTGGTGCAGGAAGGTAGTCAAGCACAGCGTCAAGTACAAGCTGAACACCTTTGTTTTTGAAAGCAGATCCAACAAGAACTGGGTAGAATTCAACATTCAATGTTCCTTTACGGATTGCAGCTTTCAATTCAGGAATTGTGATTTCTTCACCCTCAAGGTATTTTTCCATAAGCTCTTCATCAAGCTCAGCGACAGCTTCAATTAGGCTGCTGCGAAGCTCTTCAGCTTTGTCTTTATACTCAGCAGGGATTTCTTTAGCATCAGAGCGAGTTCCAAGGTCATCTTCGTAGAAGTATGCTACGTTTTCTACAAGGTCGATGATTCCTTCGAATTGATCTTCAGCGCCGATCGGCAATTGAATTGCATGAGCGTTCGCTTGAAGACGATCTCTTAATGTGCTTACAGAGTAAAGGAAGTCCGCACCGGTTTTATCCATTTTGTTAACGAATACGATACGAGGTACTCCGTAAGTTGTTGCTTGGCGCCAAACTGTTTCAGTTTGTGGCTCTACACCTGATTGTGCATCAAGAACAGCAACCGCACCATCAAGTACACGTAAAGAACGTTCAACTTCAACAGTGAAGTCTACGTGTCCTGGTGTATCGATGATGTTTACACGGTAACCTTTCCATTGTGCTGTAGTAGCAGCAGAAGTGATTGTAATACCACGTTCTTGCTCCTGCTCCATCCAGTCCATTTGTGAAGCTCCTTCGTGAGTTTCACCAATTTTATGGATACGACCAGTGTAGTATAAGATACGCTCAGTCGTTGTCGTTTTACCGGCATCGATGTGAGCCATGATACCAATATTACGAGTTTTGTCTAAGGAGAACTCTCTTGCCATTGGGTAATTTCTCCTTCCTCATTAGGGAATAGTTTTTTTAGTTTGGTATAAATCCTACCAGCGGTAGTGAGCGAATGCTTTGTTCGCTTCTGCCATTTTGTGTGTATCTTCACGTTTCTTAACAGCAGCACCAGTGTTGTTAGCTGCGTCAAGGATTTCGTTAGCAAGACGCTCTTCCATCGTTTTTTCTCCACGAAGACGAGCGTAGTTTACTAACCAGCGAAGACCTAAAGTAGTACGACGGTCTGGGCGAACTTCTACAGGAACTTGGTAGTTAGCTCCACCTACACGACGTGCTTTAACTTCAAGAACTGGCATGATGTTTTTCAAGGCTTGTTCGAAAACCTCCATCGCTTCATTACCAGTACGTTCTTTGATGATATCAAATGACTTGTAGAGAATTGTTTGTGCTTTTCCTCTTTTACCGTCGATCATCATTTTGTTGATCAAACGAGATACAAGTTTAGAATTGTAAATTGGATCTGGCAATACGTCTCTTTTTGCTACAGGACCTTTACGTGGCATCTGAATAGCCTCCCTTCTCTTTTAAAAGGATTTCTATCTGTCTCTCATCTCAATATCATTGTCAGTTACCTGACTCCACTGATCTGATATCAACTTCTAAAAACCCTTATGTTTGTTTGTATTATTTGCTTTGTTTAGGGCGTTTTGTTCCGTATTTAGAACGTCCTTGCATACGACCGTCAACTCCGGCAGTATCAAGCGCACCACGAACGATGTGGTAACGTACACCCGGTAAGTCTTTTACACGTCCGCCACGGATAAGTACTACACTGTGCTCTTGTAGGTTATGTCCGATACCAGGAATGTAAGCTGTTACTTCAATCAGGTTAGACAAACGTACACGAGCATATTTACGTAGTGCTGAGTTTGGTTTTTTCGGTGTCATTGTACCGACACGAGTACAAACCCCGCGCTTCTGTGGAGATGTTACGTTAGTGTGCTCTTTTTTGAAACTGTTGTATCCTTTGTTAAGTGCAGGTGACTTTGAGTTTTCAACTTTACTCACGCGTCCTTTGCGTACTAGCTGATTAATTGTAGGCATGTTGTTATTCCTCCCTTCATTACTTTTTTTATAACCCACATACCCAGGTGGTTCATCAAAAGGCAAAAAACAATGCTTTTGCATTTTAAGCATGCAAAAACAAAACAAGTACGTTATAACATAATGGCAACAGCTGCTGCCCCAACTTCAATTCCGCAGGCCTTGCCGAGCTTTTTCATGGAATCTACCACTAAAATGTCTACACCCTTCTCTTGTGCTAGTTTCAATACACTAGCAGTTAAAGCAGGATCAGCATCTTTCGCTACGACGACTTCCTTTACTGAATCTCGTTTCAGAGCTTTTACTGTTTGCTTCGTACCGATAATAATGGATTGAGCCTGTGATACTTTATCATAAGACATCGAATATCCTCCAAAGTAACAGGTTTTATTTTGAGCACCTTGGTTATATTATCATCATGGCAGAAGGATGTCAATATCGTATGACAGATTATCTTGACATCCTTCACCATTTTTGATGATTTTATAGGAATCTCACGAGAAAGATTACTCTACAGGAACCATATCGTCAGACGGCTGCACTTGCGAAACCGGCTTAACTTTACGGTAGTTTGGCATTCCTGTTCCAGCAGGAACAAGTTTACCAATGATCACATTCTCTTTCAAGCCAAGCAGTTCATCACGTTTTCCTTTGATCGCCGCATCTGTTAGGACACGAGTCGTTTCTTGGAAGGATGCCGCAGACAAGAATGAGTCTGTTTCAAGCGAAGCTTTTGTAATACCAAGAAGAACTGGACGGCCTGTTGCAGGACGTTTGCCTTCGAATAGTACTTTTTTGTTCGCTTCAGTGAATTGATGTACATCAAGAAGTGTGCCTGGTAATACGTCTGTATCCCCTGCATCAGCGACACGCACTTTACGAAGCATTTGGCGAACCATTACCTCTACGTGCTTATCTCCGATTTCTACCCCTTGCATACGGTATACTTTTTGTACTTCATGAAGCAGATATTCTTGAACAGCTGTCATGTCAGTCACTTTAAGAAGTTCTTTCGGATCGATCGAACCTTCTGTAAGTACTTGACCACGAGTAACTGTGTCACCTTCAACAACTTTTAGACGCGCATTGTAAGGAGCTGTGTATGAGCGAGTTTCAACTTCGCCTTGAACCACAATTTCCTGCTGCTTGTCACGAACATCGTTAATTTCAGCAACGACACCATCAATTTCAGAAATTGTCGCTTGCCCTTTCGGATTACGCGCTTCAAATAGCTCTTGGATACGAGGTAGACCTTGAGTGATATCGTCTCCTGCTACCCCACCGGTGTGGAACGTACGCATTGTAAGCTGTGTTCCTGGCTCACCGATTGATTGTGCAGCGATGATTCCAACTGCTTCACCGACTTCAACGTCAGTACCAGTTGCAAGGTTACGGCCGTAGCATCGTTTACATACACCATGAGGCGTGTTACATGTAAATGCAGAACGGATCCATACTTCCTCAATTCCTGCTTCAACTACTTCAAGTGCTTTATCTTCATCAATTAGTTCGTTTTCGGCTACAATGACTTCGCCTGTTTCAGGATGAACAATTGGTTTTCTTGCAAAACGTCCGATCAGACGCTCTTCAAGTTTCTCAATAATTTCATTTCCTTCTTTAATAGACTTCGCCAAGATTCCACGGTCTGTACCGCAATCTGTTTCACGGATGATGACATCCTGTGCAACGTCAACGAGACGACGCGTGAGGTAACCTGAGTCAGCTGTTTTAAGGGCTGTATCGGCAAGACCTTTACGCGCACCGTGAGTGGAAATAAAGTATTCCAATACGGTTAAACCTTCACGGAAACTAGATTTAATCGGAAGTTCGATGATACGTCCAGCCGGGTTGGCCATCAGACCACGCATACCAGCCAGCTGAGTAAAGTTAGATGCGTTACCACGCGCTCCAGAGTCACTCATCATGTAGATTGGGTTGACTTCATCAAGGGACTTCATCAGTTTACCTTGGATCACATCTTTAGAAGAACTCCAGATTGAAATAACTCTCTCATAGCGCTCTTCTTCAGTAATCAAACCACGTCTGAATTGCTTCATGACGTTATCTACTTTTGCTTGTGCTTCTTCAAGAATTTGCTGCTTATCATCTAATACGACGATATCAGACACACCAACCGTAATACCGGCTTTAGTAGAGTATCTGAAACCAAGATTTTTCATGCGGTCAAGCATTTTAGATGTCTCAGTGATATGGAATCTCTTAAAGATTTCAGCAATGATTTTACCTAAAATACCTTTTTTGAACGGCGCATTGATTTCTTGTTTCTCGATCGCAGCTTTTACATCCTCACCTTTTTCAAGGAAGAAACGATCAGGCGTTTTTTCTTCAATATTGCTCTTTGTCGGCTCATTCATGTATGGGAATGATTCCGGTAAGATTTCGTTAAAGATCAGTTTTCCAACTGTTGTAATCAACAATTTAGAACGCTGTTCATCAGTGAATGTCACATTCTTCAACGAGCTAGCTGCAACAGCTACACGTGTATGAAGATGCACATAACCATTTTGATAAGCTAGAAGGGCTTCGTCAGTATCTTTGAAGACCATACCTTCTCCGATAGCACCTTTGCGCTCAAGTGTAAGGTAGTAGTTACCAAGCACCATATCCTGAGATGGCGTAACAACTGGTTTTCCATCTTTCGGGTTCAAAATGTTTTGAGCAGCAAGCATTAAGATACGAGCTTCAGCTTGAGCTTCAGCAGATAATGGTACGTGAACCGCCATTTGGTCACCGTCAAAGTCAGCGTTGTAGGCTGTACATACAAGTGGATGCAGACGAATTGCGCGTCCTTCCACAAGTGTAGGTTCAAACGCTTGAATACCAAGTCTGTGAAGAGTCGGTGCACGGTTTAGTAAGACTGGATGCTCACGAATAACTGATTCTAAAACATCCCATACTTCCGGCTGCACGCGCTCAATTTTACGCTTCGCACTCTTGATGTTGTGAGCTAATCCTTTTTCAACAAGCTCCTTCATCACGAATGGTTTGAATAATTCAAGAGCCATTTCTTTCGGAAGTCCACACTGATACATTTTCAAATGTGGTCCTACGACGATAACGGAACGTCCAGAATAGTCAACACGTTTACCAAGCAAGTTTTGACGGAAACGTCCTTGTTTCCCTTTCAGCATGTGAGAAAGAGATTTCAATGGTCTATTTCCTGGTCCTGTTACTGGTCGGCCTCTACGTCCATTATCAATCAAGGCATCGACAGCTTCTTGAAGCATACGCTTCTCATTCTGAACGATGATGCTTGGCGCGCCAAGATCTAATAAACGCTTCAGACGATTGTTACGGTTGATGACACGACGATAAAGGTCGTTCAAGTCCGAAGTAGCAAAACGTCCACCATCAAGTTGAACCATTGGACGTAATTCTGGCGGAATAACCGGAAGTACATCAAGAATCATCCAAGATGGTTTGTTTCCTGAGTTACGGAAGGCTTCTAATACTTCAAGGCGTTTGATCGCACGTGTACGGCGCTGTCCTTGAGCAGTTTTCAGCTCTTCTTTCAGTGTATCTACTTCTTTTACAAGATCGATATCTTGAAGAAGTTTGTTGATTGCTTCTGCACCCATAGCTGCTTGGAATGTATTACCGTATTTATCTAAATAAGCACGGAATTCTTTCTCAGAAAGAAGTTGTTTCTTCTCAAGCGGTGTGTTGCCCGGATCTGTCACGACGTAAGAAGCGAAGTAGATCACTTCTTCTAACGCACGTGGTGACATATCAAGAACAAGACCCATACGGCTTGGGATACCTTTGAAATACCAAATGTGGGAAACTGGGGCAGCCAGTTCGATATGCCCCATTCTCTCACGACGGACTTTTGCCCGTGTTACTTCTACACCACAACGGTCACATACAACACCCTTATACCGAACGCGTTTATACTTCCCACAATGACATTCCCAGTCTTTTTGCGGTCCGAAGATACGTTCACAAAAGAGACCATCTTTTTCAGGTTTCAGTGTACGATAGTTAATCGTTTCAGGCTTTTTCACTTCACCAAAAGACCAAGAACGGATTTTATCAGGTGATGCGAGACCGATGTTCATATACTCAAAATTGTTCACATCTAGCAAGGGGCCTACCTCCCTTTTAATCTTCGGGTTATACCCTAGTCACTTGCTCTAATCGTTTCTGCTATTCTTTTGTGACTGCGTCACGTTCAAGATCGACAGGTGCGAGGTCTGCAGCATCTTCGTCATTAGATAACGCTAATCCGTCTGCTTTCTTCGTTTCCTCATCGTCTTCTAAATCTCTCATTTCTATCTCTTCTTCATCGCCAGATAGGATTTTCACATCCATACCTAAACTTTGAAGTTCTTTGATTAACACTTTGAATGATTCAGGGACACCTGGTTCAGGTACGTTATCCCCTTTGACGATGGCTTCGTATGTTTTCACACGACCCACAACGTCATCCGATTTAACTGTTAAGATCTCTTGAAGTGTATATGCTGCACCGTAAGCTTCAAGTGCCCATACTTCCATCTCTCCGAAACGCTGACCACCAAACTGTGCTTTACCGCCAAGTGGCTGCTGCGTAACAAGTGAGTATGGTCCAGTTGAACGAGCGTGAAGTTTATCGTCAACCATGTGAGCCAGTTTGATCATGTACATGATTCCGACAGATACACGGTTGTCGAATGGTTCACCAGTTCGACCGTCATAAAGGACTGTTTTCGCATCACGGGACATACCTGCTTCTTCAAGCGTTTCCCAAACATCTTCCTCGCGCGCACCATCAAATACTGGTGACGCAATGTGGATGCCAAGGTAACGTGCAGCCATACCCATATGAAGCTCAAGTACCTGACCGATGTTCATACGAGATGGTACCCCTAGAGGGTTCAACATGATATCGATCGGTGTTCCGTCTGGAAGATACGGCATATCTTCTTCTGGAAGGATTTTAGAGATAACCCCTTTGTTACCATGTCGTCCGGCCATTTTGTCACCTTCAGAAATCTTACGCTTCTGAACGATGTATACGCGGACTAACTGGTTTACACCTGGAGGTAATTCATCTCCATCTTCACGGTTAAAGACTTTTACATCGTGGATAATTCCGCCGCCGCCGTGTGGAACACGTAGTGACGTATCACGAACTTCACGAGCCTTTTCACCGAAGATTGCATGTAATAGACGTTCTTCAGCTGTTAGTTCAGTTACACCTTTAGGAGTTACTTTCCCCACAAGAAGGTCTCCGTCTTTTACTTCTGCACCAATACGGATGATTCCGCGCTCGTCAAGGTTGCGTAAAGCATCTTCCCCAACGTTTGGAATATCACGAGTGATTTCTTCTGGTCCAAGCTTTGTATCACGAGCTTCTGATTCATATTCTTCAATATGAATAGACGTGTAGACGTCATCTTTTACAAGGCGCTCACTCATGATGATCGCATCCTCGTAGTTGTAACCGTCCCAAGTCATGAAGCCGACCATGACGTTACGTCCTAGAGCCAATTCACCTTTTTCCATAGAAGGACCGTCTGCAAGGATTTCCCCTTTAACGACTTCATCTCCAACACTTACGATAGGACGCTGGTTGTAGCAAGTCCCTTGGTTAGAGCGGACAAATTTCAGCAGGCTGTATTTGTCTAGGTTTCCTTTGACTTGTTGTCCGTCAACGTCTTCATAACGGCGAACCCAAATATTTTTTGCTTCTACACGTTCTACAACACCTGGGTAGCGGCAGATGACAGCAGCACCAGAGTCTTTACCTGATACGTACTCCATACCTGTACCAACAATCGGTGATTCTGGCTGCATCAAAGGCACAGCCTGACGCTGCATGTTCGCTCCCATTAGAGCACGGTTAGAGTCATCGTTTTCTAAGAATGGGATACATGCTGTCGCTGCAGAAACAACCTGCTTTGGCGAAACGTCCATGTAGTCAACGCGGTTTCGAGGAACAACGGTGTTTTCCCCTCTGAAACGAGCAATGATATTATCATCGATAAACGAACCATCATCAGCTAACTGAGCGTTCGCTTGTGCTACTACGTAGTTATCCTCTTCATCAGCAGTTAAGTAATCGATTCTCGGTGTCACTTTACCAGTTTCAGGATCAACCCGGCGGTAAGGTGTTTCGATAAATCCGAAGCGATTCACTTTTGCAAATGAAGATAGAGAGTTGATCAAACCAATGTTTGGACCCTCTGGTGTTTCAATCGGACACATACGTCCATAGTGAGAGTAGTGAACGTCACGAACTTCCATTCCTGCACGCTCACGTGTCAAACCACCCGGTCCAAGCGCTGACAGACGACGTTTGTGCGTCAATTCAGCAAGCGGGTTTGTTTGATCCATGAACTGAGAAAGCTGAGAACTACCAAAGAACTCTTTGATAGAAGCGATCACAGGACGAATGTTGATCAGCTGCTGAGGTGTGATCGTGTTTGTGTCTTGAATTGACATTCTTTCACGGACAACACGCTCCATTCTGCTTAGACCAATACGGAATTGGTTTTGCAGAAGTTCACCTACAGAACGCAGACGACGGTTACCAAGGTGGTCGATATCATCTGTGTCACCTACACCATGAAGAAGGTTGAAGAAGTAACTGATTGACGCAATGATGTCAGAAGGCGTGATGTTTTTCACAGCTTCCTCTACATATGCATTTCCAATCACGTTGATCACTTGCTCGCCTTCTTGATCAGTCGGTGCATAAATCTTAATAGATTGAAGTTCTACTTCATCTTCTACTACGCCACCATTAGGATAAAGCTTTCTAAATCCGATGCCGTTTTCTAAGTATGGAAGAACTTTATCAAGAACTCTTCTGTCTAAAATTTGACCTTTTTCTGCTAGAATTTCACCTGTTTCAGGATCAACTAGCGTTTCAGCCAATTTTTGATTGAACAGTCTATTTTTAATATGAAGCTTCTTATTAATCTTGTAGCGTCCAACATTTGCTAGGTCATATCTCTTCGGATCGAAGAAGCGGGAGTCTAGCAAGCTTTTCGCATTTTCAACAGTTGGCGGTTCTCCAGGACGGAGGCGCTCGTAGATTTCGAGAAGTGCTTTATCCGCATTCTCTGTATTGTCTTTTTCCAGTGTGTTGCGTAAGTATTCATTCTCGCCAATGAGGTCAAGAATCTCTTGATCAGAGCTGAAGCCGAGAGCACGCAAAAGAACCGTAACCGGCAACTTACGTGTGCGATCGATGCGTACATAGACTACATCCTTCGCATCAGTTTCGTATTCTAACCATGCGCCACGGTTTGGAATGACAGTCGCAGTAAAACCTTTTTTACCGTTTTTGTCTACTTTACCACTGAAATATACACTTGGAGAACGCACTAACTGAGAAACGATTACACGTTCCGCACCATTAATGATAAAAGTACCTGTGTCTGTCATGATTGGGAAATCACCCATGAACACATCTTGGTCTTTTACTTCTCCAGTTTCTTTGTTAATTAAACGAACTTTTACTCTTAGTGGAGCAGAGTAAGTTACATCACGTTCTTTTGATTCTGCTACAGGATACTTAGGATCCCCTAGGCTGTAATCAATGAATTCAAGAGAAAGGTTACCAGTAAAATCCTCAATTGGGGATATATCTTGAAACATCTCTCTAAGACCCTCATCAAGAAACCACTGATAAGAAGAGGTTTGAATTTCAATGAGATTTGGTAATTCTAACACTTCGCTTATGCGTGCGTAGCTTCTGCGCTGGCGGTGTCGTCCATACTGAACTAGTTGACCTGTCAACTGATTCACCCCTCAAATCATGCGTATTATATGTGTAAAAAGTATTTCTGTCTTTCAAATGTCAGTAAAGAAATACTTTTACAAGACAAAAGAAAAAAGGGTTTCTAAAATAAGAAAACCACATCCAAAAACAAATACCGATTTTATTAGTTTTCCCAAGTATGCATAATTTATACAAAATAGTTGTTTTTTAAGCCTATCAAGCAAAATATACACATTGGCATTTTATAATGTTAACACAGCTAGGAAACTGCGTCAAACTTTTTTAGCTTTGATGATATAGTAGCCCTTTTTTTTCAGCACAACCTCGACTTCTCCAAAGAGCTGCTCTAATTTTTCAATCGCAGATGGTCCACCTTGCTTTTTCTGAATAACCACCCACAACTCACCTTCCGGCAATAAATGATCAGCACTTTTTTCAAAGATCGCATGTACAACTTTCTTCCCTGCCCGTATTGGGGGATTGGTCAGTATAGAGGCAAAAGCAGCTGAGGAATGAACATTCGAGAACAAATCACTTTGATAGATGCGAACATTATCAATGCGATTATGTTTAGCGTTTTCCTTTGAAAGTTCGACTGCTCTTTCGTTCACATCAATCATATGAATGGTACGGCTAGTCATTTCGTTTGCTAACGATAAGCCGATCGGTCCATAACCGCAACCGACATCTAAGACATCGCCATCCAAGTCAGGTTCTTCGAAAGCTTCAATTAAAAGCCTTGAACCAAAGTCGACTTCTTTCTTAGAAAACACTCCACTGTCACTTGTAAAAGTAAAGGTACGGTTTCTCAAGGTGAAGTCCCATGTCTGTTTATTGCTTTTCACTGATGGCTTTTCCGTATAATAGTGGTCACTCATGGTGAATGGACCTCCTCTGGATTCAATCGTTTCAGGAGATTAGAAAAGAAAAAGCCCGCCAGTAAAAGCGAGCTTTCCCAAAAGATTAGGCGAAGATTACTTAACTTCTACAGAAGCGCCAACTTCTTCAAGCTTAGCTTTAAGTTCTTCAGCTTCTTCTTTAGCAATACCTTCTTTAAGTGGTTTTGGAGTGTTGTCAACAAGTTCTTTAGCTTCTTTCAAGCCAAGACCAGTGATTTCACGAACCACTTTGATAACTTTGATTTTTTGGTCTCCAGCACCAGCAAGTACTAGATCAAAATCAGTTTTTTCTTCAGCAGCAGCACCGCCACCAGCAGCTACAGCTACAGGAGCAGCAGCAGTTACGCCAAATTCTTCTTCGATTGCTTTTACTAAGTCGTTTAACTCAAGTACAGTTGCTTCTTTAACTGAAGCAATGATTTCTTCGATATTTAAAGCCATTTGTAATTCCTCCATTTTAAGTTTTTTTACGTAAACGTAAAGTACGCATTAAGCGCCTTGTTCTTCTTTTTGATCTGCAACTGCTTTAGTAGCAAGAGCAAGATTACGAACTGGAGCTTGAAGAACGCTAAGCAACATAGAAAGTAAGCCTTCGCGAGACGGAAGTTCCGCAAGAGCCTTCACTTCTTCTACAGTCGCTACGTTTCCTTCGATGACACCAGCTTTGATTTCTAAAGCTTCGTGGCTTTTCGCAAATTCGTTGATGATTTTCGCAGGTGCGATAACATCTTCGTTACTGAATGCGATAGCGTTTGGACCTGTTAAGAAATCGTTTAAACCCGTTAGTTCAACTTGTTCAACTGCACGGCGAGTCAAAGTGTTTTTGTAAACTTTGAATTCTACGCCAGCTTCACGAAGCTGTTTACGAAGTTCAGTCACTTCAGAAACTGAAAGACCGCGGTAATCTACAATGACAGTAGACATACTATCTTTAAATTTAGAAGTAATTTCATCAACGACAACTTTTTTAGTATCGATTGCATTGCTCATGGTTACACCTCCTGTACATTCTTTGTGTAACACTTATACCGATCAGGCCATCACGTTCCTAACGAACGGTTCTCCATATAAAAAGCCTCCATTAAGACATGGAGGCTGTATATACAAGCATACGTTAACGTAAGACTGTGACATATACACCTCGGCGGGTTAATTAAGCCATAAGGCCCCTGCTGTCTACGGTATAAATGGACATTATTCTATTTTACAACATTTTGATATTATCAAAATGGTTGTCATAAGTCAAGAATTATTTTGCAGAGAAAGAAGATGGATCCACTTTCACGCCTGGGCCCATAGTAGATGTAACAGAAACGTTTTTCACGTATACACCTTTAGCCGCTGCAGGTTTTGCTTTAAGGATTGTGTCATAGATTGTTGCAAAGTTCTCAACAAGCTTTTCGTCCTCGAAAGAAACCTTTCCGATTGGCGCGTGGATGTTACCAGCTTTATCAACGCGGTACTCTACTTTACCAGCTTTGATTTCATTGATTGCTTTTTCAACTTCGAACGTTACAGTTCCTGTTTTAGGGTTTGGCATAAGACCTTTTGGTCCAAGTACACGACCGATCTTACCAACTTCACCCATCATGTCAGGTGTCGCAACGATTACATCGAATTCGAACCAGCCTTGTTGGATTTTAGTGATGTAATCAGAATCTCCAACGTAGTCTGCTCCAGCAGCTTCTGCTTCTTTTGCTTTTTCGCCTTTAGCGAACACAAGAACGCGTTGAGTTTTACCAGTTCCGTTAGGAAGTACAACTGCACCGCGGATTTGTTGATCGTTTTTACGAGGGTCTACGCCCAAACGAAAAGCAACTTCTACAGTCGCATCAAATTTAGCTGTATTTGCTTTTTTTGTAAGAGAAACAGCTTCAGCTACATCATACGCTTTTGTACGATCGATCAGCTTAGCAGCTTCTACATACTTTTTACCTTTTTTAGCCATTATAAAAATCCTCCTTATGTGGTTTTAGCGGAATAACCTCCCACGAATAAGGGTTGCGAACTTGTCAAAACCAAACTCGCAACCCAACAAGACAAAAAATTAATCTTCGATGACAATACCCATACTGCGTGCAGTACCTTCAACCATGCGCATAGCTGATTCAACGCTAGCAGCGTTTAAGTCAGGCATTTTTGTTTCCGCGATTTCGCGTACTTTATCACGCTTAACAGTTGCCACTTTATTACGGTTAGGTTCACCAGAACCAGACTCAATACCAGCTGCTTTTTTAAGTAAAACTGCAGCAGGTGGAGTTTTAGTAATAAATGTAAATGAACGGTCTTCAAAAACCGAAATTTCAACAGGAATGATAAGACCAGCTTGGTCAGCTGTACGAGCGTTAAACTCCTTACAGAATCCCATGATATTAACACCGGCTTGACCTAGTGCAGGTCCAACTGGTGGAGCTGGGTTAGCTTTTCCAGCAGGAATTTGCAATTTAACAACTTTAACTACTTTTTTAGCCACGAGACACACCTCCTTAAAGTCCGTGATGTGGTAATAGGGGAATCCCCCTCCCACTCAACAACTTCATTCTTTATATGAATGACGAAATAACTAGCTAGCGATCTTGAGTGAACTCAAGACGTACCTTTGCTATATTACCACTTCTATACACTCATTTCAAGCTCTTTTAAATTACAATTTATCGATCTGCGTGAACTCAAGTTCAACAGGTGTTTCTCTACCAAACATATTAACGAATACTTTGACTTTGCTTTTATCGTAATCAATTTCTTCAATCGATCCAGTGAAGTTAGCAAATGGTCCATCAATGACCTTAACTGTTTCTTTCAGTTCAAAGTCGATTTCTGTTTTGCGTTCTTCAAGACCCATTCTCTTCAGAATGGTTTCGGCTTCGCCTGGCAGCAGTGCAGTCGGCTTTGAGCCTGATCCAGCTGATCCAACGAATCCAGTGACACCTGGTGTATTACGAACAACATACCAAGAGTCGTCAGTCATCACAATTTCCACTAGAACATAGCCAGGGAATACCTTCTTTTTGACGACTTTTTTCTTACCATTTTTAATATCCGTTTCTTCTTCTTCTGGTACGACGACGCGGAAGATTTTATCCTGCATGCCCATTGATTCAACACGCTTTTCCAAATTCGCTTTTACTTTGTTTTCATAGCCAGAGTACGTATGCACAACATACCAATTCTTTTCCATTTTCGTTCAGGACTATTTAGTCCTTCCCTCCCCACATTTCATAATGTCTATTTGACGAATCTCGAGTAACGGTAAATATTTTCAAGCAATTGAAAAAACCCGTAAAACGGGTTTTTTGGCAAGTCATATTATGATCTATTATAGCACGTTCAGCAGACCATTATTCAAGTATTAATGAATTAATTCGATTAATTGTGAGATTCCTATATCAAGAAAAGAGAAAAAGATGGCAAAGAATACGACTGTTAAAATAACAGTGATTGTGTAGCGGACCATTTCGTTCTTCTTTGGCCAGCTGACCTTTTTCATTTCTTTTCCGACACTTTTTAAGAAACTGATAATACGCATGTAAAAGACCTCCACAGATTAAAGAACGCAAATCTTACTTCGTTTCTAAATGTGTTTTATGTGAATTACAAGTCTTGCAATATTTCTTAACTTCTAATCTTTCAGCTGCTGAAGCAACACTTTTCATTGTCGTATAATTGCGGCTTCCGCAGTCTTTACAGGCTAGAGTAATCTTTTTCCTCATATTTACACCTATTTTCTCGACATCATTTCATTAGTACCTTATCACAGTGTCGAAAAAGCTGTCAATATAGGTTTGATTAGAGACTAATCTCGCGAAGCTCTAAATATTTCTCTAATTTTCTCTTTACTCTTTGGAGTGCGTTATCAATTGATTTCACATGACGGTTTAAATCTTCCGAAATCTCTTGATAGGATCTGCCATCGAGATAAAGCACAAGTACCTTTCTTTCCAGCTCGCTTAGCAGTTCACCCATCTTCATTTCGATATCATCAAATTCTTCTTTGCTAATGATTAAGTCTTCTGGGTTAAGCGCTTTAGCACCGGAAATGACATCCAATAATGTTCTGTCCGATTCTTCATCGTAGATCGGCTTGTCTAATGATACATAGGAATTTAACGGGATATGTTTTTGGCGAGTAGCTGTTTTAATTGCGGTGATAATTTGGCGGGTAATACATAATTCTGCAAAAGCCTTAAATGAAGTAAGCTTGTCCTCTCTGAAATCGCGGATAGACTTATAAAGTCCGATCATTCCCTCTTGGACAATGTCCTCTCGATCCGCTCCTATCAAGAAATAAGATCTTGCTTTCGCACGTACAAAATTGCGGTATTTCGTTATTAAATAATCTAGCGCATCACTATCTCCGACATGAACCCTTTCAATGACTTGTTCATCTTCCAACTGGCAAAATTGCTCTCTGATGGACTTACCCTTGCTGTTGTTTAGATTCACTTCGATCCCCCCGACCGCACCTAGATAGAAATATTATACATTAATGGTTGAAATATCGTCAAGCTATTCCAGATTCCCGCGCCGCCATTTTTCAAACGTTTTCAATACATCTTCTGACAATTCAATCTTAGATGCTGGTTTATCAGACGTAATCTTTTTGACCCTCGTTTCAATCTTTCGTTCTATCACTTCAATCTCTCTTAAAAGCTCACGAGCCGACTTCCGAAGAGCTCCTTGTCCAAAAATAGCCCATTGTTCCGTAAAATCTGAGGTTGCCACATGAATTTGCGTCCGAATATTATTCAAATCCTGCGCCAGCTTTTCAATCCGCTCATCTGCCGTTTCATTCTCTCTCGTAAAGATGACCTCTACTCGGTGGTTAGTCCGCTTCTTTTCAATTCCTTTGACCATATGGGCATCGAATACGACAATGACTCGATACCCAGTGTAGGCTTGATATTCTGCTAAATGTTGAATCAGCACGTCTCTGGCTTCTTCAAAGCTGTTTTCCTTTAAGTGCTGCAGCTGAGGCCATGCACCTATCATGTTGTATCCATCGACTAAGAGGATATCCATCTCTATTCTCCTAACGGATAACGTTTTCGATACACTTCATACATCAATAGACCAGCAGCAACTGATGCGTTTAACGAAGTAACCTTCCCGGCCATAGGCAGTTTAATCAGAAAATCACACTTTTCCTTAATCAATCGGCCAATTCCTTTTCCTTCACTGCCAATCACAAGAGCCAGCGGCATTGTGCCATCAAATTGTCTGTAATCCTGTTTAGCAGACGCATCTGTTCCCGCAACCCAGATTCCTCTTTCTTTCATTTCATCAAGGGCTCTTGAAAGATTGGTCACTTTTGCAACAGGGATATGCTCAATTGCTCCAGTGGATGCCTTAGCAACTGTTGTTGTTAGACCGACCGCTCTCCTTTTCGGAATGACAATCCCGTGTGCACCTACAGCATCTGCCGTACGCATAATAGATCCTAAATTATGCGGGTCTTCAATTTCATCTAAAATCAGAAAGAAAGGCTGCTCATTCCGCTTTTCAGCGATTTGATACAGATCGTCCAATTCTGCATATTCATATGCTGCTACTTGTGCAACGATTCCCTGGTGCTGACCTGTAACCATTTGATCAAGCTTTTTCCTCGGAACATACTGAATGGTGATATTTTGCTTTTTAGCGAGTTCAATGACCTGCTGGGCTTGTCCTTTTACAGTGTTTTCCGCCATCCAGAGCTTGTATAACTCCCGATCTGACTTCAGTGTCTCAATCACTGCATTTTTCCCAATGACATAATCATGTTGCTGACTCATTTGTCTTCCTCCCTGACGTTCCGATTTCAATCGCCTGACTAATCAGCTCTTCTAAGCGTTCGTCCTGCTTTTCGATAAATAAATAACCCATAAGCGCTTCAAACGCTGTACTATAACGATACGTTTGAACGTCTGTGTTTTTAGGCACTGTGCCTGATTTTGCGTTTCTTCCTCTTTTCAGCACCGCTTCTTCTGCTTCAGTGAAAAAGCCTTGCTGCTGAAGCGTAAATAAAATAGCAGCCTGTGATTTAGCTGAAACAATTTTGCTTGCTCGTTTGTGCAGCTCATTGGGTTTTGTCGCCCCCGTTTGGAGGAGGTGATGCCTCACATATACTTCAAAAATGGCATCACCCATATAAGCCAGCGCAAGTCCGTTCAGCTGTTTACCGTCTTTCAGCTTTTCAAAATTCAACATTGCCTATTCTCCTCTTTTCCAGCGAGTACCTTGAGGAGTGTCCTCCAACACAATATTCATGTTCTTTAATTGATCACGAATTTGATCAGATAGAGCAAAGTCACGATTTCTTCTAGCTTCATTGCGTTTTTCAATTAACGCTTCTACCTCTTCGTCAAGCGTGTGCTTTTCTTCTAATGAGAAGCCGAGAACAGACGTAATTTCTTGGAACAAGCCGATAAATGCCTTGATCACTTCCTCCGAAGTATGATCATTTTCCATATAATAATTCGCCTGTTTTGCTAATTCGAATAAAACAGAGATCGCATTTGCCGTATTGAAGTCATCATTCATTTCAGAAACAAATGTCGCACGCTGCTCTTCAATTTTTTCCAGCCATTCAGCATTATCTTCCGTAATATTCGTACTGCTCTCAAGACGGTGATGTAAATTCGCATACGATGTCTTGAGTCGGTTAAACGCACTCTTTGTACTTTCTAATAAATCCATTGAGTAGTTAATTGGGTGGCGATAGTGAACCGACAACATAAAGAAGCGGAGCACATCAGGATCTTGTTCTTTCACAATGTCATGCACGAGCACAAAGTTGCCAAGTGATTTTGACATTTTTTCATTATCGATATTAATATACCCGTTATGCATCCAATACTTCGCAAAAGGCTTCCCTGTCAAAGCCTCAGATTGGGCAATTTCATTCTCATGGTGAGGGAATGTTAAATCCTGTCCGCCAGCATGAATGTCGATCGTATCACCTAAATATTTTTTGACCATTGCCGAGCATTCGATGTGCCATCCTGGGCGTCCTTTGCCCCATGGGCTATCCCAAGAGATTTCCTGATCCTTTGCAGCCTTCCAAAGAGCAAAGTCCAGCGCATCTCGTTTCTTTTCACCTACACGAATACGAGCACCTGTCTTCAGTTCATCAATTGATTGGTGAGAAAGCTTTCCATAACCTTCAAATGAGCGTGTGCTGTAATACACGTCACCATCTGCTTCATAGGCGTAGCCTTTTTCAATCAATGTCGCAATAAACGCAATGATATCATCCATGTTTTCCGTCACTCGCGGGTGAAGGTCTGCTTTTTTGCAGCCGAGCGCACTGACGTCTTCGAAGTAAGCTTGGATAAAACGATCAGCAATTGTCGGCACATCTTCTCCGAGTTCATTGGCCGCTTTGATGAGTTTATCATCCACATCTGTAAAGTTTGATACAAAGTTCACATCGTAACCGCTGTATTCTAAATACTTACGTACAGTGTCATAAACAATAGCAGGTCTAGCATTCCCGATATGAATGTAGTTATAAACGGTTGGTCCGCACACATACATCTTGACCTTTCCTGGCTCAAGCGGGACAAATTCTTCCTTCTTACGTGTCAATGTATTATAAATATTGATTGTCATGATTGTTCTTCCTTTCTGCTCAATGAAGCCAGCTCACCTTTTAGCTTTTCCATTTCTCGTTCCAATTCTTTAAAACGATCGGAAACTGGATCTGGCAAATCTTGATGGTTGAGATCACGATTGATTTTCTTTCCATTTTGAACGACCACTCGCCCAGGTATACCTACAACAGTGGAATGGTCTGGGACGTCTTTTAACACGACCGACCCTGCACCAATCTTGGACCCTTTTCCAACCGTGATAGAACCAAGCACCTTGGCACCTGTCGCAATGAGGGCATCATCTAAAATGGTCGGATGCCGCTTTCCCTTTTCTTTCCCTGTTCCCCCTAATGTCACGCCTTGGAAAACAGTGACGTTGTCTCCAATTTCACATGTTTCCCCGATCACGACGCCCATGCCGTGATCAATGAAGAACCGCCTGCCAATGGTTGCCGCCGGATGAATTTCCACCCCTGTGAAAAAGCGGCTGACCTGAGAAATGATCCGCGCAATAAAATACAGCTTCCGCTTATAAAATGCGTGCGCAATACGGTGAGCCCAAATCGCATGAAGCCCTGAATAGGTTAGCACTACTTCAATATAGCTTCTAGCAGCAGGATCTTGATCAAACACAGTATCAATATCTTCTTTCAGCATTTTGAAAAACACATGCTCCCCCCGTTCTTCCCCATGAATCTCTCTTAGGACTTGCTCTCTTTTTTTGGACAAATAAAAAACGCCTCTGCCAAATGACAGAGACGTTTTGAAAACGCGGTTCCACTCTGTTTAGAAAGCTACTTATCTTTCAGCCTTCTCAACTTAATCCCATAACGGAGGGTACCGCCCTTGCATACTAACGTACGTGTTCCTCAAGGGTCTTGAGGGTGCATTTCCAATGTCTGCCCATAAGTCTCTTTCAGCCGGTGGAGACTCTTTCTGTGATGGACGAGTACATTGTACTTCTCCCTCGCAACGATTTCCTTATATTTGTTTAATGCGGTTTAATACCGTTTCTTTACCTAGTAATTCAATACTTTGCGGAAGTTCTGGGCCATGCGTTTGTCCTGTGACAGCCACACGAATCGGCATGAATAGTTTCTTGCCTTTATGCCCTGTTTCTTTTTGTACCGCTTTAATGGCAGCCTTGATTTCATCAGGTGTGAAAGACTCAAGCTGTTCAAGCTGACCTGCAAAAGATGCCATCACTTCTGGTACTTGCTCCTCTGCTAGAACTTCCTTTGCCTCTTGATTATACTCAATTTGCTCCTTAAAGAACAACTCTGTTAACTCAACAATTTCCGCTCCGTAGCTTAATTGTTCGTGATACAGAGAAATAAGCTTGCGTACCCACGTGTTTTCTTCTTCAGTCAGCTGCTCACTTACCTTGCCTGCTTTTTGAAGATGCGGAAGTGTTAGTGCCACAACCTGATCAAGATCAAGTGCTTTCACGTATTGGTTGTTCACCCATTTTAGTTTATGCATATCGAATAGAGCTGGTGACTTAGAAAGTCGGTTTACATCGAAAATGTCGATGAATTGCTCTTTTGTAAACAGTTCTTCTTCGCCTACTGGAGACCATCCAAGTAATGCAATGAAGTTAAACAGGGCTTCAGGTAAATAGCCTAAATTCTTATATTGCTCGATGAATTGAATAATTGATTCATCACGTTTACTTAATTTCTTGCGGTTCTCGTTCACAATCAACGTCATATGTCCGAATAGCGGAACCTCCCAGCCAAATGCATGAAAAATCATGATTTGTTTAGGGGTATTTGAAATATGATCTTCTCCGCGAAGAACGTGAGTCATTTTCATCAAATGATCATCCACGGCTACGGCAAAGTTATAAGTTGGCGTGCCATCTTTTTTCACAATAACAAAGTCACCAATGCCGTCTGTTTCAAATGAAATTTCACCTTTGACCATGTCGTCAAATTTGATGATTTCTCCTTTTGGCACTCGGAAGCGGATGCTTGGCTCTCTTCCTTCAGCAATCAGTTTGTCCTCTTCTTCTTTTGATAAATGACTGCATTTACCAGAATATCGAGGCATTTCACTGCGGGCGATTTGTGCTTCACGCTCTGCCTCTAGCTCTTCAGCCGTACAATAGCACTTATACGCCAAGTCCTTCTCTAACAGTTCGTCATAATATTTTTTGTAAATATCATTACGCTCTGATTGTCTGTAAGGACCGTAACCGCCATCTTTATCAATGCTCTCATCCCAATCAATACCGAGCCATTGCAGGTGGCGAAGCTGGCTTTCCTCCCCGCCTTCTACATTACGCTTTTGGTCCGTATCCTCGATTCGAATAATAAATTTGCCGCCTTGGCTGCGTGCGAACAAATAGTTGAAAAGAGCCGTTCTAGCATTCCCAATATGTAAATGACCAGTTGGACTCGGTGCATAACGAACACGCACTTCATTTCCCATGAGTTTAACTTCCTTTCATCTGCATCATGTTGTCTGACACCAATTTTTTATAAACGTATTTTATCATCAAAACCTATTCTCATCAAAATGGATTTTACTTTTTCTGAAGAAGCACTGTTGCCTGAGAGGCAATTCCTTCTCCTCTTCCTGTAAATCCGAGTTTCTCTGTCGTTGTTGCTTTGACATTCACCTGTGTGACATCTGCCTCAAGCGCTTCTGCAATTTTCTCACACATTGGTTGTATGTAAGGTGCCATTTTTGGCTTTTGCGCCATGATGGTGCAGTCAATATTCACAAGAGTGTAGCCCTTTTCTTTCACAAGTGCCCACACATGCTGCAATAATTTAAAAGAATCTGCATCCTTAAACTCAGGATCTGTGTCTGGGAAATGTCTGCCGATATCTCCTTCAGCAATCGCACCCAGGCATGCATCTGCCACTGTGTGAAGCAGTACGTCAGCATCTGAATGCCCTAGCAGTCCCTTTTCATAAGGGATGGCGACCCCACCGATAATTAGAGGTCTTCCCTCTGTTAATTGATGTACATCAAAACCTTGTCCTATTCTCAACATGATCTAGTACCCTCTTTCCGCATCCATAATTGCCTTGGCAACCAATAAATCATCCGGTGTTGTCAGCTTAATATTGGTATAGTCTCCTTGGACAATATACACATTCTCACCTTGTAATTGTTCAACAAGACTGGCGTCGTCTGTTCCAAGGAAGCCTGTCCGCTCCGCATATTCATGCGCCTCTTTTAAAATAGAATGACGAAAAGCTTGTGGGGTCTGGACTGCCCACAAGCTCTGACGTTCAATGGTTTGTTCCACTTTGCCTTCTTGAACGCGTTTGATTGTGTCTTTCACTGGTACCGCTACAACCGCGGAGCCTTTTTCAATCGCCGCTTTAACGAGCAAGTCAATCTGTGTATGCTTAATAAAAGGCCTTGCCCCATCATGAACAAGCACGATGTCCGCATCTTTCACAGCCTTTAATCCTTCGTATACACTTTGCTGACGTTCTTCACCGCCAGTGACAAGTGAAACAGGCGTTTGAAAAGCGTGTACCCTGAGTAGCCTTTCAAAGTCTTGACGCTCCTCTTCATTGATCGCTAGGATCATTCGTTTGCATTGCGCATGAGCGTCAAACACCTTTAGTGTATGAATGATGACCGGCATTCTTTTCAGCTCAATAAAAAGCTTATTGCGGCCGGCCTTCATTCGTTTCCCCTGCCCCGCAGCCGGAATAACTACTTCATAATACATGTTCGTTCTCCCTTTAGAGCGCCTTCTCCAGAAGTTTTGGCTTCGCAAAAATCATTCTTCCAGCAGCAGTCTGCAGCACACTTGTGACGAGCACATCAATGTCTTTTCCAATGTAATTGCGTCCTTCCTCGACCACAATCATCGTCCCGTCATCTAAGTAAGCAACACCTTGGTTATGCTCTTTCCCATCTTTGATGACCTGTACCTTCATTTCTTCCCCAGGCAGTACAACCGGTTTAACGGCATTGGCTAGATCATTGATGTTTAACACTGCTACTTTTTGAAGTTCGCATACTTTATTTAAATTAAAATCATTGGTCACAACTACACCTGAAGTTAATTTCGCCAGCTTCACAAGCTTGCTATCAACCTCTTGAATGTCTTCGAAGTCACCTTCGTAAATTTCAACTTTGATATCCAATTCTTTTTGAATACGATTTAAAATATCAAGACCTCTTCGGCCTCTATTTCTCTTTAATACATCTGAAGAGTCTGCAATATGCTGTAATTCCTCGAGTACAAATTGAGGAATGACCATGACACCTTCTAAGAATCCAGTTTGGCAAATATCTGCGATTCTTCCATCAATGATAACACTTGTGTCTAAAATTTTCAGCTTTTTATCTTCTATTTCAGGTTCATCATCAGCTGCTCCTTTTTTCTTTGTGACCTTTGCAGATCGGGAGAACAGCCCTATCATTTCATCCTTCTTCTTAAAGCCTACCTGAAACCCAAGGTATCCTAAAAAGAAAGCCAGGAAAATCGGAATAATGGTACCAAAAATATGATATGGGATATTGTTTAGCGGGATCACGTTTACAATAAGATATGCTAGAATAAGTCCAAATACTAATCCGAAACTTCCAGATATAAGATCAGGAAGAGGCGCCTTCAATAGAGAATCCTCGACCCATTTCACCCAATTTACCACATAACCTGTGCACCATTTACCAATGATGAAGAACACAACGGCTCCTATTAGTGCTGAAGAGTAAGCATTTGTTATGAAAGGTATGTCCTTTACATTTAAAAGCAGAAATAACTCTGGAATGATAAAAATCCCCACAACTGCACCCAAAATGATAAAAAACGCCTGAACGATTCTTTTTAACATACCTTCACCTCCTTTATTTTTCATCTGTCAATCCACCTTCATCTGACATTGATATATGTTTAAGTTTCCTATCATGAGCAACAGAAAACAAAACCATCATTAATATACCCATATTCATCCATTTTTAACCGTAATAGAGAAAAATTTCTCTTCTTAAAGCTGACGGTCAATGTAATGTTTTTCTTGTAACCTTTTTAATCCTTTTTTTATCTTTTTCGCTCTTACTTCTCCAATTCCTTCTACTTCATCCAATTCTTGTACATCCGCTTCCATAATTCGATCTAGCACACCGAATGCTTCAACCACATTTTCGACGATTGGCATTGGCAGTCTAGGGATTTTATGGAGCAATCTGTATCCTCTTGTGTACACATATTCGTCAATATTTGTAGAAGCTGGATATCCAAGTAACTTGTACAGAATGGAATCATCTAAAAGCTCAAAGCTCGACATATCTTGAAGTTGTTTAAGCAGTACATACGGATCTTTGATCTTTTCTTTCACGTAATCTTTAATAAATAAAGCCGCTTCCTGCTCCATGTCTGTAATCAGTTCATTGACCTGCAGACGAATCAAGTGTCCCTCTGTTCCAAGCTCTTTGATATACATATTGATTTCATTTTTGATTCTGAGTACCATTTCGTAGCGGTGCAGCACGGATAATACATCCCCAAAGGTCACAAGTTCTTCGAATTCTAGGGCGCTTAATGCAGAAATGGCGTGATCTAAAATCGTTTTATATTTCTCAAGTGTTTGAATGGCTTGATTCGCCTTTGTTAAAATAAAGCCAATATCTTTCAGCGTATAACGACGATTCCCTTGGTATAAGGTAATGACGTTCCTCCGTTCAGAAATAGCAATGATTAAGCAGCCTGTCTGCTTTGCTACACGTTCAGCCGTCCGGTGCCTCATGCCAGTTTCCGATGAATGGATGGTTGCATCTGGCATCAGCTGTGTATTCGCATACAAGATTTTTTGACCAGAATCGCTAAGAATAATGGCCCCATCCATCTTCGCCAATTCATATAAATGTGCTGGGGAGAAGGCTGAATTAATGTGAAATCCTCCATCTACTACACTCTTTACTTTGTCATTATAACCAACAACAATGAGCCCGCCAGTATTGGCTCTCAGGACGTTTTCAATTCCTGCCCGCAGAGGTGTTCCTGGTGCCACAAACTGTACAATATCTAAGAGATCGAGTTCTCTCGCTCCTTTTTTCTCTTTTTCCATTTCTATGATCCCCCTAGTGAAATTCGAAGTGCCTCCGCTACATTTTCTACACCAACTAACTCAATCCCTCTCGGCTTTTTCCATCCGTCTATATTTGCCTGAGGAATAAACATTCGCTTAAATCCTAGTTTTGCAGCTTCCTGCACTCGCTGTTCAATTCTTGATACTCTTCTGACTTCTCCCGTCAGACCGACCTCTCCTATAAAGCAATCCGCTTGATGCGGCGCTGCATCTTTAAAGCTTGATGCAATACTCACGGCAATAGCTAAGTCAATCGCCGGTTCGTCAAGCTTCACACCACCTGCGACCTTTAAATACGCATCTTGGTTTTGCAGCAGCAGCCCCACGCGTTTTTCTAAAACTGCCATGAGCAGCGATACTCGATTATGATCAAGGCCAGTGGCCATTCTTCGCGGATTCCCAAAGCTTGTCGGGGAAATTAATGCCTGTATCTCGACAAGTACGGGTCTTGTTCCTTCCATTGAGGCAACAACACACGAACCAGATACACCTGCCGACCGCTCTTCTAAAAAGATTTCTGATGGGTTTAATACTTCCGTGAGCCCTTCTTCTCTCATTTCAAAAATTCCCAATTCATTCGTTGAACCAAATCGGTTTTTGACCGCCCGTAAAATACGAAACGTATGATGACGCTCGCCTTCAAAATAAAGAACTGTGTCCACCATATGCTCTAAAAGGCGTGGACCTGCGATCGAGCCTTCTTTGGTCACGTGACCAACGATAAAAATAGGAATACCATTTGTTTTGGCAATCTTCATCAGCTGCGCTGTACATTCCCTAACTTGAGATACAGAGCCGGGAGCTGACGTAATATCGCTTTGATAAACGGTTTGAATCGAATCCACCACAACAAAAGCAGGTTTCATCTCCTGTATAGCAGACGTTATATACTCCATATCGGTTTCAGCCAAAACATGTAAAGAGGCGCTTTCAATGCCAAGGCGGTCCGCTCTTAGCTTCGTTTGTTTAATGGACTCCTCACCAGATATGTATAACACATTCTGATTTTTGTCTGAGAGCTGTGCTGATACTTGTAATAACAATGTGGACTTCCCAATCCCAGGATCTCCGCCGATGAGAACAAGAGAACCTTTGACAATTCCACTTCCTAATACTCGGTTAAATTCTTCTAAATTTGTTTTAATTCGGGGTTCTTCGGATGTTTCAATTGCAGATATAGGTGAAGGTTTTTGAATGGTTTGAACAGAATGATTAAAAGCACTTCGACGGTTTGCCGGCTCTTTGCGAACGACCTCTTCTGTCATACTGTTCCACGTGCCGCAGCCTGGACATTTCCCCATCCATTTGGCTGACTCATAACCGCACGATTGGCATATAAATTTTGATTTTGTCTTAGCCATAGATTGAAGAATACAACTCCTTATACTGGTCAGAAAATAAGTAAAGGGAGGCATACACCTTACTGGTATGCCTCACACTTTTTTCTTACTATATTAGTTCGTAGCAGCCGTCGCTTTTACGACAATTTCTCCATCTTCCACATCTAATACGATATGTTGACCTTTTTCAATATTCCCCTTCAGAAGCTCCTCAGAAAGTCGATCTTCTACATGCTTTTGAATCGCTCTTCTTAACGGACGCGCACCGTACTCAAGATCTACTCCTTCGTCGGCAATTTTCGCTTTTGCTGCTTCCGTCAATTCAATTGATAGGTCTTGTTCTTTTAATCGTTTTGTCAATTGATCAGACATGAGAGACACGATCTCTTTGAGATGTTTCTTCTCAAGCGAGTGGAAGACAATGATTTCATCAATACGGTTGATAAACTCAGGTCTAAACGCACGTTTCAACTCGCCCATCACTTTGCCTTTCATATCCTTGTAATTTTGACTTTCATCCTGCACGTTAAAGCCAACATATTTATTGCGCTTCAGCTCACTAGCTCCAACGTTTGATGTCATGATCAAAATCGTATTTCTAAAGTCAACGGTACGCCCTTTAGAATCAGTCAGACGACCATCTTCTAACACTTGTAGTAAGATATTAAATACATCTGGATGCGCCTTTTCAATCTCGTCTAAAAGAACGACAGAATAAGGTTTTCTTCTCACTTTTTCAGTCAGCTGTCCACCTTCATCATAGCCCACATAGCCTGGAGGTGACCCAACAAGTCTGGATGTAGAGTGTTTCTCCATGTATTCAGACATATCAATACGGATCATTGCTTCTTCATCACCGAAAATAGACTCAGCGAGTGCTCTTGCAAGCTCCGTTTTACCAACCCCTGTTGGACCCAAGAAGATAAAGGAGCCGATTGGACGCTTCGGATCTTTCAGGCCAGCACGCGCACGTCTCACCGCTTTTGCTACAGCGACAACCGCTTCATCCTGTCCGATCACGCGAGAATGAAGCAATTGTTCCATGTTCAGAAGCTTATCTGTCTCCGTTTGAGCAATTTTCGAAACAGGCACTCCCGTCCAGCTGGAAACGACCATTGCGATATCATCTACAGATACCTCTGAATTCTCTTGTCCCTGCTTTTCTTTCCATGATTTCTTTGTCACTTCTACTTTTTCACGCAAACGCTGCTCTGTATCGCGAAGAGAAGCTGCTTTTTCAAATTCTTGACTTTGAACTGCCGCATCCTTTTCCTTGCGTACTTCATCCAGCTTTTGCTCTAACTCTTTTAGGTTAGGCGGTGTCGTGAACGAACGTAAACGGACTTTCGAACCTGCCTCATCAATTAAATCAATCGCCTTATCTGGAAGGAATCGGTCGGAAATATAACGGTCAGACAGCTTCACCGCCGCCTCAATCGCTTCATCTGTAATAGACACACGGTGATGTGCTTCATACCGGTCTCTAAGCCCTCTTAAGATTTGAATACTTTCATCAACAGACGGCTGATCTACTTGAATTGGCTGGAAACGTCGTTCAAGCGCAGCGTCCTTTTCAATGTATTTACGGTACTCATCTAACGTTGTCGCTCCAATACATTGAAGCTCACCACGTGCTAAGGATGGCTTCAAGATATTAGACGCATCAATCGCGCCCTCTGCTCCACCAGCACCAATGAGTGTATGAAGCTCGTCGATAAAGAGAATGATATTTCCTGCCTGGCGAATTTCGTCCATCACTTTTTTCAAACGATCCTCGAATTCACCACGATATTTCGTCCCAGCTACAACAGTTCCCATATCCAGTGTCATCACTCGTTTATCGCGCAGGATTTCAGGCACTTCGTTATGAATAATTTGCTGTGCAAGACCTTCTGCGATGGCTGTTTTACCAACACCAGGCTCACCAATCAGCACAGGGTTATTTTTTGTTCTTCTACTTAGAACCTCAATGACACGTTGGATTTCTTTGCTTCGGCCAATGACAGGGTCCAAGCTGTCCTCTTTTGCGATAGCTGTCAAATCTCTCGCCAAGCTATCTAGTGTTGGTGTATTTGCATTGCTATTAGAGCCGGCCGCAGATGCACCTGTTTCATTGCTTCCAAGCAGCTGCAGGACTTGCTGACGTGCTTTATTTAAGCTCACTCCGAGGTTATTTAAGACACGGGCAGCGACACCCTCTCCCTCACGAATAAGACCTAATAGAATATGTTCTGTCCCTACATAGGAATGACCTAGCTTTCTTGCTTCATCCATTGAAAGCTCAGTGACCTTCTTCGCCCTAGGCGTATAATGAGGAATAGCTTGAGACACCTCTTGCCCTCTTCCAATCAAGCTTTCGACTTCTTTTTGGATTTTATCTGAAACAAGGCCCAGTGCTTCTAACGCTTTGGCAGCGATGCCCTCACCTTCACGTACAAGGCCAAGTAAAATGTGCTCAGTACCTATGTTCTTATGGCCTAGGCGAATGGCTTCTTCTTGTGCAAGTGCTAATACCTTTTGAGCTCTTTCAGTGAATCTTCCAAACATCATATCGTTTCATCCTCCTGTCCATTCCTATGCATTTCTAAGCGCAGCCTTTCTCTAATAATCGCTGCTCGTTTTATATCTCGTTCATTTGGCTCCAAGGCTCCTCCTGAATATTGTTGAAGGAAGCCGGGCTGAGTCAAAATCATGAGTTCATTCAGTATATTACTTGAAAGCCCCTTAATGATACCTAAATCAATTCCAAGCCGCACATCTGACAAACACTTTGCTGTTTCCTTTGATTCAATCATACGACAATTGGCCAAAATCCCTAAGGAACGGTACACTCTGTCCTCAAGTTCAATTTTAGATGTTTGATATAAAGCTTTTCGTGCAGATCGCTCTTGTTCAATGAGCTGAGCGGTCACACTATTCAAGTCATCTACAATGTCTTCTTCTGATTGACCAAGTGTCATTTGATTTGATATTTGAAAGATGTTTCCTATTGCTTCGCTGCCCTCACCATAAATTCCTCTGACCACAAGACCTAATTGATTAATGGCCGGAATAATCCGATTCATTTGTCTTGTGAGCGCTAATGCTGGTAAATGCATCATGACCGAAGCCCTAATACCTGTACCTACATTGGTCGGACAGCTTGTTAAGTATCCTCGCTTTTCAGAAAACGCATAATCCACTTGCTCTTCAATCCAGTCATCTACCTGATTAGCCGCTTTTAATGCATTGGCTAGCTGAAAACCTGGGAATAAGCATTGGATTCGAATATGGTCTTCTTCATTCAGCATCACACTGATTTCTTCATTTTCAGAAAGCAAACAGCCGCCAAATCTTGATTCAGCTAAATTGGGGCTAATCAAATGCTTTTCAACAAGTACCCTCTTTGCTAAAGGCTGCGTTTCATTCATTCGAATCAGAACAAAGTTTCCAATGTCCTTCACTTCCTGGCTAGCAAACTTTTGTTCGAATTGCTGGAGAACAGCTTCAGCTTCAGCTTGAGAAAACTGAGTTGGGAAACGAACATGCTCTAGATTGCGAGCTAGCCGGATACGACTGCTTAGAACAATGTCACTTTCTGGTCCTTTTTGTTTCATCCACTGACTTAGAGCGTCTTGAATAAAATGCTGGAGCGACATGTCGTTAATCTCCCTCCCTCTGCTGAGATTGCTCATGCTCTAATGCACGAATTTGATCTCGAACTTCCGCTGCCTTTTCAAACTCTTCCTGTTCAATCAGCTGCTTCAGCTCTTGCTGCATTAACTCAAGTTTCCGGCGGACATGCAGGCTGCCGGCAATTCGTTTAGGGACTTTTCCATTATGGACTGTATTTCCACTATGGACTTTCCGTAAAACAGGGTTCAGATACTGATCAAATGTACGATAGCATTCTGCACAGCCAAATCGGCCTGTTTTTCTGAACTGCTGAAAGGTTAAGCCACACTTAGGACATTGATCCACTTCTTTCGCTTCTTGAAAAATAGACGAGCCCTTGTTAGCACTTGTGGTGAAGCTAGGATCAATATTCAATAAGCCTGATAATAAGTTGTGAATCGAGAAACCTTGGTTTCCACTCATAGCATATGAATCACTGTTTTCTTTTGCACATTGTTCACATATGTGCATTTCTTGTTTTTCTCCATTTATAACTTTCGTAAAGTGAAAAGTGGCTGGTCTCTCATTACATTCTTGACAAATCAATCTTTTCACCCGCTTTACTTTAATTTCAAAGCATTTAACATCGCTTTCATCATCCGAGCCCGCAGTTCATCTCGTTCAGGTAAATCAATATGCAATACAGAACGGTCCATGACACTTATCATCATCTTAGCTTCTCTTTCAGATAAAATGTTATTTTCAACAAGACGCATGATGATATGATCAGATGCAGCCTGTGATAAACGATGATATATTTGGGAAATAATATTGTTCAATAAGTCGACTTCATCATTCATTTTGACTTTAATGATGCGGATATAGCCACCGCCGCCACGCTTACTTTCAACGATATAGCCTCTCTCGCTCGTAAAGCGTGTATTGATAACATAGTTAATTTGTGAAGGTACGCATTGAAACTTATCTGCAATTTCATTGCGTTTAATTTCTAATATTTCTCGACCGTTCTGATCCAAGACTTCCTTCAAATACTGCTCGATGATATCAGAAATATTTTGTGCCACTCCGCCTCCTCCTCCATTGACTTTGACTATATTTGACTTTAATCTTACTATAAATTTTTTCGATCGATTTTTCAAGATAATCGCTCAACTAACAATATTATTTCCACATTTATATGGTGTCAAACCTCCCAAAAACACAAAAAAGACCAGTTCCGACTGGAACTGATCCTTATAGAAGCTTGGCGGCGTCCTACTCTCACAGGGGGAAACCCCCAACTACCATCGGCGCTGAAGAGCTTAACTTCCGTGTTCGGTATGGGAACGGGTGTGACCTCTTCGCTATCGCCACCAAACCTGATGGAGAGAATGTTCTCTCAAAACTAGATAACAATGTTCATGCTTCACAATAGAATATAGGTTAAGTCCTCGATCTATTAGTATCTGTCAGCTCCACGTGTCACCACGCTTCCACCTCAGACCTATCAACCTGATCATCTTTCAGGGATCTTACTTCCTTGCGGAATGGGAAATCTCATCTTGAGGGGGGCTTCATGCTTAGATGCTTTCAGCACTTATCCCGTCCGCACATAGCTACCCAGCGATGCCCTTGGCAGAACAACTGGTACACCAGCGGTGCGTCCATCCCGGTCCTCTCGTACTAAGGACAGCTCCTCTCAAATTTCCTGCGCCCGCGACGGATAGGGACCGAACTGTCTCACGACGTTCTGAACCCAGCTCGCGTACCGCTTTAATGGGCGAACAGCCCAACCCTTGGGACCGACTACAGCCCCAGGATGCGATGAGCCGACATCGAGGTGCCAAACCTCCCCGTCGATGTGGACTCTTGGGGGAGATAAGCCTGTTATCCCCGGGGTAGCTTTTATCCGTTGAGCGATGGCCCTTCCATGCGGAACCACCGGATCACTAAGCCCGACTTTCGTCCCTGCTCGACTTGTAGGTCTCGCAGTCAAGCTCCCTTGTGCCTTTACACTCTGCGAATGATTTCCAACCATTCTGAGGGAACCTTTGGGCGCCTCCGTTACATTTTAGGAGGCGACCGCCCCAGTCAAACTGCCCACCTGACACTGTCTCCCTGCCCGATAAGGGCAGCGGGTTAGAAGGTCAATACAGCCAGGGTAGTATCCCACCGATGCCTCCACCGAAGCTAGCGCTCCGGTTTCCAAGGCTCCTACCTATCCTGTACAAGCTGTACCAACATTCAATATCAGGCTGCAGTAAAGCTCCACGGGGTCTTTCCGTCCTGTCGCGGGTAACCTGCATCTTCACAGGTACTATAATTTCACCGAGTCTCTCGTTGAGACAGTGCCCAGATCGTTGCGCCTTTCGTGCGGGTCGGAACTTACCCGACAAGGAATTTCGCTACCTTAGGACCGTTATAGTTACGGCCGCCGTTTACTGGGGCTTCAATTCGCACCTTCGCTTACGCTAAGCGCTCCTCTTAACCTTCCAGCACCGGGCAGGCGTCAGCCCCTATACTTCGCCTTACGGCTTCGCAGAGACCTGTGTTTTTGCTAAACAGTCGCCTGGGCCTATTCACTGCGGCTTCTCGGGGCTTTAACACCCTAAGAAGCACCCCTTCTCCCGAAGTTACGGGGTCATTTTGCCGAGTTCCTTAACGAGAGTTCTCTCGATCACCTTAGGATTCTCTCCTCGCCTACCTGTGTCGGTTTGCGGTACGGGCACCTCTCACCTCGCTAGAGGCTTTTCTTGGCAGTGTGGAATCAGGAACTTCGCTACTAAATTTCGCTCGCCATCACAGCTCAGCCTTTACGGGAAACGGATTTGCCTATTTCCCAGCCTAACTGCTTGGACGCGGATATCCAATACCGCGCTTACCCTATCCTCCTGCGTCCCCCCATTGCTCAAATGGTGAGGAGGTGGTACAGGAATATCAACCTGTTGTCCATCGCCTACGCCTTTCGGCCTCGGCTTAGGTCCCGACTAACCCTGAGCGGACGAGCCTTCCTCAGGAAACCTTAGGCATTCGGTGGACGGGATTCTCACCCGTCTTTCGCTACTCATACCGGCATTCTCACTTCTAAGCGCTCCACCAGTCCTTCCGGTCTGGCTTCACAGCCCTTAGAACGCTCTCCTACCACTGTTCGTAAGAACAGTCCGCAGCTTCGGTGATACGTTTAGCCCCGGTACATTTTCGGCGCAGAGTCACTCGACCAGTGAGCTATTACGCACTCTTTAAATGGTGGCTGCTTCTAAGCCAACATCCTGGTTGTCTAAGCAACTCCACATCCTTTTCCACTTAACGTATACTTTGGGACCTTAGCTGGCGGTCTGGGCTGTTTCCCTTTCGACTACGGATCTTATCACTCGCAGTCTGACTCCCAAGGATAAGTCATCGGCATTCGGAGTTTGACTGAATTCGGTAACCCGGTAGGGGCCCCTAGTCCAATCAGTGCTCTACCTCCGAGACTCTTACCTTGAGGCTAGCCCTAAAGCTATTTCGGAGAGAACCAGCTATCTCCAGGTTCGATTGGCATTTCACCCCTACCCACACCTCATCCCCGCACTTTTCAACGTGCGTGGGTTCGGGCCTCCATTCAGTGTTACCTGAACTTCACCCTGGACATGGGTAGATCACCTGGTTTCGGGTCTACGACCACGTACTCATGCGCCCTATTCAGACTCGCTTTCGCTGCGGCTCCGCATCTTCTGCTTAACCTTGCACGGGATCGTAACTCGCCGGTTCATTCTACAAAAGGCACGCCATCACCCGTTAACGGGCTCTGACTACTTGTAGGCACACGGTTTCAGGATCTATTTCACTCCCCTTCCGGGGTGCTTTTCACCTTTCCCTCACGGTACTGGTTCACTATCGGTCACTAGGGAGTATTTAGCCTTGGGAGATGGTCCTCCCGGATTCCGACGGAATTTCACGTGTTCCGCCGTACTCAGGATCCACTCTGGAGAGAACAATATTTCAGTTACAGGGCTGTTACCTTCTTTGGCGGGCCTTTCCAGACCTCTTCGCTTATATCATTCCTTTGTAACTCCGTATAGAGTGTCCTACAACCCCAAGAGGCAAGCCTCTTGGTTTGGGCTGTTCCCGTTTCGCTCGCCGCTACTCAGGGAATCGCATTTGCTTTCTCTTCCTCCGGGTACTTAGATGTTTCAGTTCCCCGGGTATGCCTTCTCATACTCTATGTATTCAAGTATGGATACTACTCCATTACGAGCAGTGGGTTTCCCCATTCGGAAATCTCCGGATCAAAGCTTGCTTACAGCTCCCCGAAGCATATCGGTGTTCGTCCCGTCCTTCATCGGCTCCTAGTGCCAAGGCATCCACCGTGCGCCCTTTCTAACTTAACCATTTCTTACTTTAGAAAGAATCACTATGTGTGATGAACTTTGCATTGCATTCAATGTGAATGTATTACTTATTGTTATCTAGTTTTCAAAGAACAATCCTGTCTCGCTAGAGACATGTTTTGAAGGAATGATCCTTCAAAACTAAACAAGACGAAAACGCACGCTGCTCCATATATCCTTAGAAAGGAGGTGATCCAGCCGCACCTTCCGATACGGCTACCTTGTTACGACTTCACCCCAATCATCTGCCCCACCTTCGGCGGCTGGCTCCATAAAGGTTACCTCACCGACTTCGGGTGTTGCAAACTCTCGTGGTGTGACGGGCGGTGTGTACAAGGCCCGGGAACGTATTCACCGCGGCATGCTGATCCGCGATTACTAGCGATTCCAGCTTCACGCAGTCGAGTTGCAGACTGCGATCCGAACTGAGAACAGATTTATGGGATTGGCTAAACCTTGCGGTCTTGCAGCCCTTTGTTCTGTCCATTGTAGCACGTGTGTAGCCCAGGTCATAAGGGGCATGATGATTTGACGTCATCCCCACCTTCCTCCGGTTTGTCACCGGCAGTCACCTTAGAGTGCCCAACTGAATGCTGGCAACTAAGATCAAGGGTTGCGCTCGTTGCGGGACTTAACCCAACATCTCACGACACGAGCTGACGACAACCATGCACCACCTGTCACTCTGTCCCCGAAGGGAAAGCCCTATCTCTAGGGTTGTCAGAGGATGTCAAGACCTGGTAAGGTTCTTCGCGTTGCTTCGAATTAAACCACATGCTCCACCGCTTGTGCGGGCCCCCGTCAATTCCTTTGAGTTTCAGTCTTGCGACCGTACTCCCCAGGCGGAGTGCTTAATGCGTTAGCTGCAGCACTAAGGGGCGGAAACCCCCTAACACTTAGCACTCATCGTTTACGGCGTGGACTACCAGGGTATCTAATCCTGTTCGCTCCCCACGCTTTCGCTCCTCAGCGTCAGTTACAGACCAGAGAGTCGCCTTCGCCACTGGTGTTCCTCCACATCTCTACGCATTTCACCGCTACACGTGGAATTCCACTCTCCTCTTCTGCACTCAAGTTTCCCAGTTTCCAATGACCCTCCCCGGTTGAGCCGGGGGCTTTCACATCAGACTTAAGAAACCGCCTGCGAGCCCTTTACGCCCAATAATTCCGGACAACGCTTGCCACCTACGTATTACCGCGGCTGCTGGCACGTAGTTAGCCGTGGCTTTCTGGTTAGGTACCGTCAAGGTGCGAGCAGTTACTCTCGCACTTGTTCTTCCCTAACAACAGAGCTTTACGATCCGAAAACCTTCATCACTCACGCGGCGTTGCTCCGTCAGACTTTCGTCCATTGCGGAAGATTCCCTACTGCTGCCTCCCGTAGGAGTCTGGGCCGTGTCTCAGTCCCAGTGTGGCCGATCACCCTCTCAGGTCGGCTACGCATCGTCGCCTTGGTGAGCCATTACCCCACCAACTAGCTAATGCGCCGCGGGTCCATCTGTAAGTGACAGCCGAAACCGTCTTTCATCCTTGAACCATGCGGTTCAAGGAACTATCCGGTATTAGCTCCGGTTTCCCGGAGTTATCCCAGTCTTACAGGCAGGTTACCCACGTGTTACTCACCCGTCCGCCGCTAACATCCGGGAGCAAGCTCCCTTCTGTCCGCTCGACTTGCATGTATTAGGCACGCCGCCAGCGTTCGTCCTGAGCCAGGATCAAACTCTCCGAGGTATGCAGGATGCATATCACACATGCGTTGCTACACGATGTAGCGAACTTAGCATGTGATCATTTCCTGCCTCGCCAGTTTGACTGACTACCTATGAAGTTTCATAGGATTTTTTTATAAAAACTCGAATTAACAGGTACGTTTTGTCTTGTTTAGTTTTCAAAGATCATATTGGTGGAGCCTAGCGGGATCGAACCGCTGACCTCCTGCGTGCAAGGCAGGCGCTCTCCCAGCTGAGCTAAGGCCCCATAAAAGATGGTCGGGAAGACAGGATTCGAACCTGCGACCCCTTGGTCCCAAACCAAGTGCTCTACCAAGCTGAGCTACTTCCCGATCTTAATGGCGCGCCCGAGAGGAGTCGAACCCCTAACCTTTTGATCCGTAGTCAAACGCTCTATCCAATTGAGCTACGGGCGCTTATTTATAATGCCGAGGGCCGGACTTGAACCGGCACGGTAGTCACCTACCGCAGGATTTTAAGTCCTGTGTGTCTGCCAATTCCACCACCCCGGCGTGGATGGTATAAGCGGAAGACGGGATTCGAACCCGCGACCCCCACCTTGGCAAGGTGGTGTTCTACCACTGAACTACTTCCGCATTACAGGATTTCTTTATTTTATTTGGCAATGCGGGTGAAGGGACTTGAACCCCCACGTCATAAAGACACTAGATCCTAAGTCTAGCGCGTCTGCCAATTCCGCCACACCCGCATGAAACATGGTGAGCCATGAAGGACTCGAACCTTCGACCCTCTGATTAAAAGTCAGATGCTCTACCAACTGAGCTAATGGCTCGCTTTAAAAGCGACTTGTCTATCTTACCATATGAAAGTGGTGCCGGCAAGAGGACTTGAACCCCCAACCTACTGATTACAAGTCAGTTGCTCTACCAGTTGAGCTACACCGGCTTTATCTATCCTAACATTATGTAAGAATAAATATGGTGGAGGATGACGGGCTCGAACCGCCGACCCTCTGCTTGTAAGGCAGATGCTCTCCCAGCTGAGCTAATCCTCCACTATGTAGGAATCTCTCGATCCGACAAAGATTATTATATACAGGTTTTAATCATTTGTAAAGGCTATATTAAAAAAATTTTATTTCAATTTTCATTGCGTATTTCTTTTAACAAATGATCGTCATTTCACCTATTCAAACAGCTGCTGTTCCACGTTCAGCAGCTGAACTTCTCTCTTCTATATTCTCTTTTAAAACGTTCGATTCCTTCAGAAATATTAGCAGTCCCTCATTTTTATACTTTAATGATATATGTAATCTCTTTAGCCGTAAGCATTTATAAAAATCATATAGGCTTACACATCTTTAATTTCCCTATATAAGCTGATACTCTATCTCTCTATTGTTTTTTATAGATATGTTTTATGCGATAGGCTCATTTTCTCTTTATATCCAAGTATTTTACACGCTGCTTGTGGACATAAAATGAAGCCACGATCTTTTATCAAACAAGTGAATGTATGTACCCTCAACTTGCACAAAAAAGACCAGTTCCGACTGGAACTGATCCTTATAGAAGCTTGGCGGCGTCCTACTCTCACAGGGGGAAACCCCCAACTACCATCGGCGCTGAAGAGCTTAACTTCCGTGTTCGGTATGGGAACGGGTGTGACCTCTTCGCTATCGCCACCAAACCTGATGGAGAGAATGTTCTCTCAAAACTAGATAACAATGTTCATGCTTCACAATAGAATATAGGTTAAGTCCTCGATCTATTAGTATCTGTCAGCTCCACGTGTCACCACGCTTCCACCTCAGACCTATCAACCTGATCATCTTTCAGGGATCTTACTTCCTTGCGGAATGGGAAATCTCATCTTGAGGGGGGCTTCATGCTTAGATGCTTTCAGCACTTATCCCGTCCGCACATAGCTACCCAGCGATGCCCTTGGCAGAACAACTGGTACACCAGCGGTGCGTCCATCCCGGTCCTCTCGTACTAAGGACAGCTCCTCTCAAATTTCCTGCGCCCGCGACGGATAGGGACCGAACTGTCTCACGACGTTCTGAACCCAGCTCGCGTACCGCTTTAATGGGCGAACAGCCCAACCCTTGGGACCGACTACAGCCCCAGGATGCGATGAGCCGACATCGAGGTGCCAAACCTCCCCGTCGATGTGGACTCTTGGGGGAGATAAGCCTGTTATCCCCGGGGTAGCTTTTATCCGTTGAGCGATGGCCCTTCCATGCGGAACCACCGGATCACTAAGCCCGACTTTCGTCCCTGCTCGACTTGTAGGTCTCGCAGTCAAGCTCCCTTGTGCCTTTACACTCTGCGAATGATTTCCAACCATTCTGAGGGAACCTTTGGGCGCCTCCGTTACATTTTAGGAGGCGACCGCCCCAGTCAAACTGCCCACCTGACACTGTCTCCCTGCCCGATAAGGGCAGCGGGTTAGAAGGTCAATACAGCCAGGGTAGTATCCCACCGATGCCTCCACCGAAGCTAGCGCTCCGGTTTCCAAGGCTCCTACCTATCCTGTACAAGCTGTACCAACATTCAATATCAGGCTGCAGTAAAGCTCCACGGGGTCTTTCCGTCCTGTCGCGGGTAACCTGCATCTTCACAGGTACTATAATTTCACCGAGTCTCTCGTTGAGACAGTGCCCAGATCGTTGCGCCTTTCGTGCGGGTCGGAACTTACCCGACAAGGAATTTCGCTACCTTAGGACCGTTATAGTTACGGCCGCCGTTTACTGGGGCTTCAATTCGCACCTTCGCTTACGCTAAGCGCTCCTCTTAACCTTCCAGCACCGGGCAGGCGTCAGCCCCTATACTTCGCCTTACGGCTTCGCAGAGACCTGTGTTTTTGCTAAACAGTCGCCTGGGCCTATTCACTGCGGCTTCTCGGGGCTTTAACACCCTAAGAAGCACCCCTTCTCCCGAAGTTACGGGGTCATTTTGCCGAGTTCCTTAACGAGAGTTCTCTCGATCACCTTAGGATTCTCTCCTCGCCTACCTGTGTCGGTTTGCGGTACGGGCACCTCTCACCTCGCTAGAGGCTTTTCTTGGCAGTGTGGAATCAGGAACTTCGCTACTAAATTTCGCTCGCCATCACAGCTCAGCCTTTACGGGAAACGGATTTGCCTATTTCCCAGCCTAACTGCTTGGACGCGGATATCCAATACCGCGCTTACCCTATCCTCCTGCGTCCCCCCATTGCTCAAATGGTGAGGAGGTGGTACAGGAATATCAACCTGTTGTCCATCGCCTACGCCTTTCGGCCTCGGCTTAGGTCCCGACTAACCCTGAGCGGACGAGCCTTCCTCAGGAAACCTTAGGCATTCGGTGGACGGGATTCTCACCCGTCTTTCGCTACTCATACCGGCATTCTCACTTCTAAGCGCTCCACCAGTCCTTCCGGTCTGGCTTCACAGCCCTTAGAACGCTCTCCTACCACTGTTCGTAAGAACAGTCCGCAGCTTCGGTGATACGTTTAGCCCCGGTACATTTTCGGCGCAGAGTCACTCGACCAGTGAGCTATTACGCACTCTTTAAATGGTGGCTGCTTCTAAGCCAACATCCTGGTTGTCTAAGCAACTCCACATCCTTTTCCACTTAACGTATACTTTGGGACCTTAGCTGGCGGTCTGGGCTGTTTCCCTTTCGACTACGGATCTTATCACTCGCAGTCTGACTCCCAAGGATAAGTCATCGGCATTCGGAGTTTGACTGAATTCGGTAACCCGGTAGGGGCCCCTAGTCCAATCAGTGCTCTACCTCCGAGACTCTTACCTTGAGGCTAGCCCTAAAGCTATTTCGGAGAGAACCAGCTATCTCCAGGTTCGATTGGCATTTCACCCCTACCCACACCTCATCCCCGCACTTTTCAACGTGCGTGGGTTCGGGCCTCCATTCAGTGTTACCTGAACTTCACCCTGGACATGGGTAGATCACCTGGTTTCGGGTCTACGACCACGTACTCATGCGCCCTATTCAGACTCGCTTTCGCTGCGGCTCCGCATCTTCTGCTTAACCTTGCACGGGATCGTAACTCGCCGGTTCATTCTACAAAAGGCACGCCATCACCCGTTAACGGGCTCTGACTACTTGTAGGCACACGGTTTCAGGATCTATTTCACTCCCCTTCCGGGGTGCTTTTCACCTTTCCCTCACGGTACTGGTTCACTATCGGTCACTAGGGAGTATTTAGCCTTGGGAGATGGTCCTCCCGGATTCCGACGGAATTTCACGTGTTCCGCCGTACTCAGGATCCACTCTGGAGAGAACAATATTTCAGTTACAGGGCTGTTACCTTCTTTGGCGGGCCTTTCCAGACCTCTTCGCTTATATCATTCCTTTGTAACTCCGTATAGAGTGTCCTACAACCCCAAGAGGCAAGCCTCTTGGTTTGGGCTGTTCCCGTTTCGCTCGCCGCTACTCAGGGAATCGCATTTGCTTTCTCTTCCTCCGGGTACTTAGATGTTTCAGTTCCCCGGGTATGCCTTCTCATACTCTATGTATTCAAGTATGGATACTACTCCATTACGAGCAGTGGGTTTCCCCATTCGGAAATCTCCGGATCAAAGCTTGCTTACAGCTCCCCGAAGCATATCGGTGTTCGTCCCGTCCTTCATCGGCTCCTAGTGCCAAGGCATCCACCGTGCGCCCTTTCTAACTTAACCATTTCTTACTTTAGAAAGAATCACTATGTGTGATGAACTTTGCATTGCATTCAATGTGAATGTATTACTTATTGTTATCTAGTTTTCAAAGAACAATCCTGTCTCGCTAGAGACATGTTTTGAAGGAATGATCCTTCAAAACTAAACAAGACGAAAACGCACGCTGCTCCATATATCCTTAGAAAGGAGGTGATCCAGCCGCACCTTCCGATACGGCTACCTTGTTACGACTTCACCCCAATCATCTGCCCCACCTTCGGCGGCTGGCTCCATAAAGGTTACCTCACCGACTTCGGGTGTTGCAAACTCTCGTGGTGTGACGGGCGGTGTGTACAAGGCCCGGGAACGTATTCACCGCGGCATGCTGATCCGCGATTACTAGCGATTCCAGCTTCACGCAGTCGAGTTGCAGACTGCGATCCGAACTGAGAACAGATTTATGGGATTGGCTAAACCTTGCGGTCTTGCAGCCCTTTGTTCTGTCCATTGTAGCACGTGTGTAGCCCAGGTCATAAGGGGCATGATGATTTGACGTCATCCCCACCTTCCTCCGGTTTGTCACCGGCAGTCACCTTAGAGTGCCCAACTGAATGCTGGCAACTAAGATCAAGGGTTGCGCTCGTTGCGGGACTTAACCCAACATCTCACGACACGAGCTGACGACAACCATGCACCACCTGTCACTCTGTCCCCGAAGGGAAAGCCCTATCTCTAGGGTTGTCAGAGGATGTCAAGACCTGGTAAGGTTCTTCGCGTTGCTTCGAATTAAACCACATGCTCCACCGCTTGTGCGGGCCCCCGTCAATTCCTTTGAGTTTCAGTCTTGCGACCGTACTCCCCAGGCGGAGTGCTTAATGCGTTAGCTGCAGCACTAAGGGGCGGAAACCCCCTAACACTTAGCACTCATCGTTTACGGCGTGGACTACCAGGGTATCTAATCCTGTTCGCTCCCCACGCTTTCGCTCCTCAGCGTCAGTTACAGACCAGAGAGTCGCCTTCGCCACTGGTGTTCCTCCACATCTCTACGCATTTCACCGCTACACGTGGAATTCCACTCTCCTCTTCTGCACTCAAGTTTCCCAGTTTCCAATGACCCTCCCCGGTTGAGCCGGGGGCTTTCACATCAGACTTAAGAAACCGCCTGCGAGCCCTTTACGCCCAATAATTCCGGACAACGCTTGCCACCTACGTATTACCGCGGCTGCTGGCACGTAGTTAGCCGTGGCTTTCTGGTTAGGTACCGTCAAGGTGCGAGCAGTTACTCTCGCACTTGTTCTTCCCTAACAACAGAGCTTTACGATCCGAAAACCTTCATCACTCACGCGGCGTTGCTCCGTCAGACTTTCGTCCATTGCGGAAGATTCCCTACTGCTGCCTCCCGTAGGAGTCTGGGCCGTGTCTCAGTCCCAGTGTGGCCGATCACCCTCTCAGGTCGGCTACGCATCGTCGCCTTGGTGAGCCATTACCCCACCAACTAGCTAATGCGCCGCGGGTCCATCTGTAAGTGACAGCCGAAACCGTCTTTCATCCTTGAACCATGCGGTTCAAGGAACTATCCGGTATTAGCTCCGGTTTCCCGGAGTTATCCCAGTCTTACAGGCAGGTTACCCACGTGTTACTCACCCGTCCGCCGCTAACATCCGGGAGCAAGCTCCCTTCTGTCCGCTCGACTTGCATGTATTAGGCACGCCGCCAGCGTTCGTCCTGAGCCAGGATCAAACTCTCCGAAAAAGTACAAAACCGAAGTTTTGCTTTTCGCCAGTTTGACTGACTACCTATGAAGTTTCATAGGATTTTTTTATAAAAACTCGAATTAACAGGTACGTTTTGTCTTGTTTAGTTTTCAAAGATCATGTTCGTTATCGCTCGTAAGCGACTTTAATATCTTACCATTTTGCATCGGTTAAAGTCAAGAACTTTTTTCAATTTCTTTTTTTAACCTCGTTGCTGTTTTGCGGCAACGAATAATAATATACCACCTGGAATCTTTCCTTGCAATAGTTTTTTTAATAAAAGTTTCATTTTATGAAAAATAAAAAGCGCCATAGATAAAATGGCGCTTTGATTGATGTATTAGCGGTTTCTCATTTGCGGGAAAAGCAGTACATCTCTGATTGATGGAGAATTTGTTAAAAGCATGATTAATCGGTCGATCCCGATTCCTAAACCACCTGTTGGAGGCATGCCGTATTCTAATGCTTCAACAAAATCGTCATCCATTAGATGTGCTTCGTCATTTCCTTCTTCACGTTCTTTTAATTGAGCTTCAAAGCGTTCTCTTTGATCAATTGGATCGTTTAGCTCTGTGAATGCATTTGCATGCTCACGGCGCACGATAAACAGCTCAAAGCGATCTGTGAAGCGAGGATCTTCAGGATTTTTCTTAGCTAATGGAGAAATCTCCACTGGGTGTCCGTAAATGAATGTAGGCTGAACCAATGTTTCTTCTACTTTTTGCTCGAAGAACTCATTGATAATATGACCTACTGTCATATTTTTCGTGATTTCAACACCATGATCAGCAGCATGCTGTTTTGCTTCTTCTATAGACATCTCCTGCCAGAAGTCTACACCTGTTGCTTCTTTGACCGCTTCAACCATATGCAGTCTCTTCCATTCAGGTTTGAGATCAATTTCATCTTCTCCATATTGAATGGTTGTTGTTCCCAGCACCTCTTGGGCAATGTGGGCAATCAAGTTTTCAGTGAGATTCATGATGTCTTTGTAGTCTGCGTATGCTTCATACAGTTCGATCATAGTGAATTCTGGGTTATGACGAGTCGATACACCTTCATTACGGAATACGCGGCCAATCTCGTATACTTTCTCTAGACCACCGACAATTAGGCGTTTTAAGTGCAGCTCGATCGCAATACGCATATAAAGCGGCATATCAAGTGCATTGTGATGAGTAATGAAAGGACGCGCTGATGCACCACCAGGAATGCTGTGCATTGTTGGTGTTTCAACTTCTAAGTATCCTTTAGAATCTAAGTATCTTCTCATGGATTGAATGATTTTGCTTCGCATAATGAATGTCTGCTTACTTTCTGGATTTACAATGAGGTCAAGGTAGCGCTGACGATAGCGTTGTTCAACATCTTTTAATCCATGATATTTATCAGGAAGCGGGCGAAGTGCTTTTGTCAGAACCTCAAAGCTAGTCGCTTTAATAGAAAGTTCTCCTACATTTGTTTTAAAAACAGTTCCTGTTACACCGATGATATCGCCTAGGTCTGAGCTTTTAAATAATTCGTAAGCTTCTTCCCCTACACTATCTTTACGAACGTAGATTTGAATTTGTCCTTCTAAGTCTTGAATATGCGCAAAGCCAGCTTTACCTTTTCCGCGCTTTGTCATCATACGTCCAGCGATTGTTACTTGAGCCGCTTTTCCTTCTAAGTCTTCTTTAGAAAACTCGTCATATTCAGCGATAATTTGCGCAGATTGATGAGAACGGTCATATCGTTCACCGAATGGATCGATACCCTCTTCTCTCATTTTATTCATTTTGTCACGTCTGACCTGGAATTGGTCATTTAATTCTTCGTTATTAAGCCCTTCATTACTCATTTATATCACTCCAATAATGTATTTTGCAGAGAAAAGCAGAAAAACTGCCAGTACATGCACTAGCAGTGAGCTACAAAAAGAAAGATAATCTTATCCTACTTTTATACTTTGAAGCTCTTTTGCCTCGGCTTCGATCGTAAAGTCATCAAGAACTTGTACAAGCTCCGCTCTCGTTTCACTTTGATTGATTTGATTTCTTACGTCCGCATTGCCTCGGACACCTTTTAAGTACCATGCTGCGTGCTTTCTCATTTCTCTAACAGCCACATGCTCGCCTTTTAGATCGATGAGTCTGTCTAAGTGAAGCTTGCACACTGACATTTTCTCACGCACGTTTGGCTCTTCTTTCAGTTCACCCGTTTCTAAATAATGAACCGTTCGATAAATCATCCACGGGTTTCCTAGTGCAGCTCTTCCGATCATGACAGCGTCCACGCCTGTTTCATCAAGCATACGTTTTGCATCTTGAGGGGTTTTGACATCGCCATTGCCGATGACAGGAATTGAAACAGATTGTTTCACCTCTTTAATAATATCCCAATTCGCTGTTCCTTCGTACATTTGCACGCGTGTCCGTCCGTGAAGCGCAACCGCTTGTCCACCTGCTCGTTCAACAGCACGGGCATTGTCGATAGCAAATATATGGTCTTCGTCCCAGCCCATTCTCATTTTCACAGTAACTGGTTTGTCTACAGCTTCTACGACAGCAGAGACCATTTCATAAATCTTGTTTGGATCAAGGAGCCATTTCGCTCCTGCATCACATTTCGTAATCTTTGGTACAGGACAGCCCATGTTAATATCAATAATATCAGCTGTGGTATTCTGGTCTACGAACTTTGCCGCTTCGACGAGTGTGTCTTTTTCCCCTCCAAATATCTGAAGGCTCAAAGGCTTTTCCCGTTCATCAATGTATAGCATACCCATTGTTCTCGCGTTGTTGATCAGGATCGCTTTGTCACTGACCATTTCAGCGCAGACTAAGCCCGCTCCAAACTCTTTCACCGTCAGTCTGAAGGCAGAGTTGCACACACCCGCCATTGGTGCGAGCACTACTTTGTTTTTAATCTCGATATCTCCGATTTTAAACATTTTTCCCCCTCCTTTCTTCCTCAAGAATTGGCGAAAGTTCTTCCACCGTTATATTTAAAGCATCTGCTATTTGACCAACCAATTGGTTTTTTGGTAATCGATTGCCTCGCTCAATTTCTCCTAAGACAGAGACAGAGATGCCCAGTCTTTTCGCGAACCCTTCCTGAGTATACCCTTTTAGCTTTCGGTATGCACGAATTCTTCTACCCCACATGTCTTTTTCCATATGCTTACACCTTCTTGGTCTGTTACGGCATTTATTTGTACTTCGCCGATTTCTGGGCAAATCTCACTCATCGGGACAAGAACGAATAAACGTTCGTACATTCTAGGATGCGGTACTACAAGTTGTTCTGTTTCAATATTTTCACGATTATAAAGTAAAATGTCAAGGTCAGCCGTTCGTGGTCCCCATCTCACTTCTCTTGTTCTGCCTAACTCCTGCTCGATTTTCTGAGTAAGAGATAGTAGTTCCTCCGGACGAAGTGAAGTGGTAATTTTCACGGCCATGTTTAAAAAGTCATCTTGGTTTTCATATCCTACAGGTGCTGTTTCATATATCGATGAGATTAATTCCACTTGAACCTCTGGATGTTCATGCAGTTTTTTGACGGCTTCTTTTAAATAGGTTTCTTTTTTACCTATGTTTGAGCCTAATGCGATGTATGCTGTATTGTTCATGTGCGCGATCTCGTCATTTCAATTGCAACGGACTGATAGTGTCCTGGAATTGGCGGATCTGGTTTGATCACCTTCACTGTACATTCCTGAACTGTCGGAAAGTCCTTTAACACTTGGTTTGCAATTCTTTCTGTCAGTGTTTCAACGAGATTGACCGGCTTACCTTCTACAATGCTTTTGCAGATTTGGTAAAGCTCTGCATAGTTAATGGTCTCATTGAGGTCATCAGTTTGTCCGGCTTTACTTAAATCAAGTGAAGCTGTTAAGTCCACGCGGAATCGCTGCCCTAATTTATTTTCTTCTGCAAATACACCATGGTACCCGTAAAATTCCATTCCATTTACATATACTTTATCGATGATAAGCGCCTCCCTTATTCAGCATGGCATCCATCATTTTTGCCATTCTTGTTATTTCTTTTACATCATGTACACGGACCATCGCACTGCCCTTTTGAATCCCAAGGCAAACTGTCGCACCTGTTCCTTCAGTACGTTCTTCAGGGGGCAGGTCTAAGACAGCACCAATGAATCGTTTTCGTGATGTAGCTAGCAGCAGTGGATACCCAAGGTGACAAAAATGTTCAAGTTCATTCATGACCTTCAGGTTGTCCTCTTTATTTTTCGCAAATCCTACCCCTGGGTCTAATATGATCATGTCATCACGGACACCCGCTTGCTGGGCAATTTGGACACTTTCTTTCAAATCGGCGATCATATCTGAAATCAGATGTGTGTAGTTTCGTTCTGGCCGATTGTGCATTAAAATGATTGGGACATCGTGCTTCGCTGCCACATGTGCCATTTGGGGATCTGCCTTCGCTCCCCATACATCATTAATGATGGAGGCTCCAGCTTTCACCGCTTCATCTGCGACACGGGCTTTATACGTATCAATAGAGATAGGTACATCTAATTCTTTTGTGATCTTCTCAATGACAGGAATGACCCTCGAAAGCTCCTCTTCTTCCGAGACAAGTGCCGCTCCCGGGCGAGTCGATTCTCCGCCAATATCAATAATATGCGCCCCGTCTTCTATCAGCTGCGCTGCATGAGCCAGCGCTTTATCTACTTGATTAAACTTTCCTCCATCTGAAAAAGAGTCAGGAGTGACATTTAAAATGCCCATGACCAATGTCTTTTCTTCATAACTAAGGGTGTGATGCTTGGCCTGTATGATTTTAGGCTGTTTTATCAATTGTTGTGTCATTGTGTCCACCTACTCTTTATGGTCTTGACGTTCTTTTGTGTATTGCATTCTTAACTTTGTTGAGATGGTCCGGCTGTTTTTGGGCAAGTGGATGTCTCCTATACTCCCGAAAGGTACAACTCCCTGAACAGAATTAGTCATCCATACCTCATCAGCTGAGAGCAAATGTGAGACTGGGTATCGTCCTTCCTTTAGCGAGACCCCCATCGCGTGGAGCGTTTCTATACAATATCGACGAGTGACCCCATTTAAAATGCCTGTATCAAGTGACGGTGTATAGACCACATCATCTTTCCGCCAAAACACATTTGAGGTAATACCTTCTGCCACATCATCTTCTTTCGTTAAAAAGATGCCTTCTAACGCCGGGTCGTTCCCCACTTCTCTTTTCGCGAGCAGGTTGTTCATATAGTGATGAGACTTGAGACGCCTTGGCCCTTCTGGTGTATTTCTTCTTGTTTGAAGAATGACTCCCTTTTTCTCATCTAAAATAGATTCTGGACGGAATGGAGAGATCATGACAAAAACGACAGGCTCTTCATAAGGATCTGCAGAAAACCCATTGCCTCTGCCCGCAGAAACATTCAAGCGAATTCTCGCATGGCCGCCGGCTATTTGGTTTTTATTCAGTAAAGTATGAATGATGTCGAGTACAAATGGTTTCTCTATTGTGGATTCGATGCAAAGGTCACGTAATGATTGATTGAGCCTTTCAAGATGCCAATCTAACAGGAAGACTTGTCCTGCCAGGCTGGTAAATGTTTCGAATACACCGATGCCATATAGAAAACCATGATCAAAAGGAGAAAGAGTCGCGTCTTTCTCCTCTATATACTGACCGTTCAGATAAATGATCATGCGTTTACTTCATGCCCCTTTTTACGATAGGTTTCAATGAAATTTTTCAGCATTTCTTTTCCGAAGGATGTCATAATCGATTCAGGATGGAATTGCACACTTTCAATCGGCAGTTCTTTATGGCGAATCGCCATGAGCTCGCCTTCTTTTGTGCTGGCTGTTGCGTCAAAGCACTCTGGCAATGTCTCGTTTTTGACAATTAACGAATGATATCTCGTTGCAACGAGCGGATTTTGAAGTCCTGTGAAGACACCTTTTCCGTCATGTTTAATCTCTGACGTTTTACCGTGCATTAAGCGCTCTGCTCGAACGACATCCCCGCCAAAGACTTGTGCGATGGATTGGTGACCTAGACACACACCGAAGATCGGAATACTTCCTGCAAAGTGCTTGATCGCCTCCATACTAATCCCCGCTTCATCAGGACTGCATGGCCCTGGAGAAATCATGAGGAAATCCGGCTTGAGCTCTTCAATTTCTTGAATGGTTACTTGATCATTCCGTTTCACGATCAATTCTTCTCCAAGCTCACCTAAATACTGGACCAGGTTGTACGTAAATGAATCATAATTATCAATCATTAAAATCATACTCTGCTCACCTCTAACTCAAAATAGTCTCTTCTTTGCTCAGCTGTAATGCTTTTTTCACTGCATAGGCTTTTTTAATTGATTCTTTGTATTCGTGTTTTGGAACAGAATCAATGACGATCCCCGCACCTGACTGCATAAAGGCCTTTCCTTCTGTACAATACGCAGTACGAATGACGATATTAAAGTGCATATCGTGATTGAATCCAAACCAGCCTATAGATCCAGTATAAAGCCCACGTCTTGTTGGCTCAAGTTCTTCTATGATTTCCATCGTCCTTACTTTTGGAGCACCTGTAATCGTTCCACCTGGGAATACAGCTCTCATGACATCTACCGCGTCACATTCATCACGCAGCTCTCCTTGTACATTGGATACAATATGCATCACGTGCGAATATTTCTCAATCGCCATAAATTCGTTCACTTTTACGGATCCATAAGTGGATACGCGTCCAAGGTCATTCCGCTCAAGATCAACGAGCATCACATGCTCTGCGCGTTCTTTTTCATTTTCAATGAGCTCTTTTGCCAGCGCTTGATCCTCAGCGTCGTCTTTGCCTCGTGATCTTGTTCCGGCAATTGGTCTTGTTTCTAGCTGAGTTCCTTTTTTCTTAATAAGCAACTCTGGAGATCCACAAACAATTTGGAAGTCAGGCGTATGCAAGTAAGACATGTAAGGAGATGGATTTACCTGACGTAACGTTTTGTATAAATCATACGGATGAGTGTGAAGCTGTTCATCTTGTCTGATGGATAAGTTCACTTGGAACACATCACCGTTTGCGATATACTGCTTAATTTTCTCTACTGCTTCCCCAAAGGTTTCTTCAGTGAATGGTGCTGCTGGTACAAATTCTGTGGAAGGTTCACTGACAGGTGATTGTGCTGATTCTTCTGAAGAGCTTGTCCATTTTTGCTTCCATTCTTCAAGCCTTTGGTTCGCTTCACTCCCTGATTCCGCTTCCTCTATGTGCGTAATCAGCCACAGCGCGTGCTCTTTATGATCAAAAACTGCAACATCGTTAAATACGAGGAAATAAAGGTCTGGTGTTTGAAGATCATCAATTGACAGCATCTTAAAATGTTCGATGTATCTAGCATAATCGTAGCTTAAAAACCCAATGGCTCCGCCTTGAAAGTCGGGATATTCGTCGTTCGTTTCAGTTCGAAGGGTTTGAAACCAATCCGTAAATGCTCTGAATGGATCACCTTCTTTGAACAGCACCTCATCTTGATAATGGATAGTCGTCATTCCATCTTTCCCCTTCGCTTTTGCGATCGGGTGAATACCAGCGATGCTATAAGAACCGCCGCGCGCACTTTCAAGAAGCACATGATGTGTTTCACGAGCAGTTAATTGTTCGTATCTTTTCAAAAATGCATCTTTCGTAAAAGGAATTTTGATGCCCATCGGCCTGCGTTGTGTCATGTTATCATCCTTTTTCATTTTCATTAACCTTATTGTAATGCAATCCATTTTATTTAGAAAATAGTATTTGCTTTCCATCTTCAGAATTCATAAAAAAACCCCAGCAAATGCTGGGGTGATTGGTTTAATCGAATTGATAAAGAGGTGTACTGAGGTAACGCTCACCATTACTTGGGATGATGGCCAGAACCTTTTTCCCTTTACCAAGCTTCTTCGCTGTTTGAAGCGCTGCGTAAATAGCTGCTCCAGAAGAAATACCGCCAAGGATTCCTTCTTCTTTCGCTGCTTTTCTTGCAAGCTCAAATGCATCTTCGTTTTTCACTTGGATGATGCCGTCATATATTTCTGTGTTCAAGATTGAAGGAACAAAACCTGCTCCAATTCCTTGAATTTTATGCGGACCCGGCTTACCGCCTGACAATACAGGAGAATCTGTCGGCTCTACTGCATAAAGCTGGATGGATGGGATGGCTTCTTTTAGGACTTCACCAGCTCCTGTAATCGTACCGCCCGTACCAACACCTGCAATAAATGCATCAAGCTCGCCGTCAAACTGTTCAAGGATTTCTTTCCCAGTTGTACGACGGTGAATCTCTGCATTGGCTTCGTTGCTAAATTGCTGAGGCATGAAGTAACCATGCTCTTCTGCTAATTCTTCCGCTTTTTTGATGGCACCTTTCATTCCTTCTGCACCTGGTGTTAAGACAAGTTCCGCACCATAAGCGCGTAAAAGGTTGCGACGCTCCTGACTCATTGTGTCCGGCATAACCAAAATCGCATTGATTCCTTTAGCAGCCGCTACCATTGCAAGGCCGATTCCTGTATTTCCGCTTGTTGGTTCAATAAGCGTATCGCCGGCTTTTAATGTACCTTTTGCTTCAGCATCTTCGATCATCGCTAAAGCAATACGATCTTTGACACTGCTGCCCGGGTTCATATATTCAAGTTTCAAGTAGACATCCGCACTGTCTTCATCTACTAAACGGTTTAATTTAACGACTGGTGTATTTCCTATTAGTTCAAAAACTGAATTTGCAATACGAGCCATCACTAACACCTCTATCTCCGAGTAATTTTATTGTATTAATATTAAATTATCAATTTCAAAAAATTTTGTCAATGCTTTTAGTCCTGCTCTCCATCGTAAAACCATGTGACTTTTGCTTCTTTCCACAGGGTTTTGACATTCGCCTTTTCACCTAGATCTTCCATGGCGATCTGCCTTTTAATCTGGTCTTTGACTTCGTCATAGGAGAAAGAGCGGCCATTTAATTTTTCTTTTAACTGAATAATGGCATACCCGTTTTTGGTCTGAATCGGCTCTTTCGTCCATTCATCTGGCTGAAGCTTTTGAGCTTCTTGTATGTATAGGGCTGGGATACTTTCCTGCTCTTCTGTCACAAATCCAAGATCTCCGCCGTATGGTGAGGTGTAACGGTCGATTGAACGTTCAGCTGCCACGGCTTCGAAGCTAGACCCACCTTTTAAATCTTTTAATACATTTTCAGCCTCGCTCTTTGTCTTCACGACGATATGGCGAATGCGGTATGAATCATCATATTGATATAAGTCCTTGTTTTTTTCATAAAACGATTTCGCTTCTTTTTCAGAAACGACGGCATCTCTTGTTAAAAGCTGCTCTAATAAAATTTGATAACGAATCTGTTCTTTCCATTCCTTCTCACTTGTATGTCCATCTTCATAGAAATTATTAGACACCGCTTTGAGCATGAGCAATTCACGATTGATCTCTTTTGAAGACACTTCCAGCTTGTTTTGCTTGGCAAGCTGATTGACCACTTTCTGATTGATCATTTGCTCAAGAGTCGCCTTTCCGTAGCGGTCTTCCATTTTCTTTAGCCATTCTTGACGCGTCACCTTCTCTTTTCCAATCGACGCAATTTCTTCACCACTCTTCCCGTTAGAAGAAGCCTGTGACATTTGTGACTTTGTTAATACATATGCAATGACAACGGCATTAATCATGAGCAACACGAGAATAAATGTCCATACCACTCTTGCTTTTAGTCTCATCTTTCGTCTCCTTTCCATTCTAAAAAGAAAACCCGCTGCTTAGAGCTAGCGGGTTAATTCTTCACGTAGCTCTTCTAGCTCTTCTTTTGTAAAGACATACGTTTCGTTACAAAAATGGCATTGAGCTTCTGCTTGTCCGTCTTGTTCAATCATATCATCAATTTCGGCTTTCCCTAGGCTGATAATGCCATTTGCAAACCGTTCTTTTGAGCAGTTACAAGAAAATTCGACAGGTACAGTTTCTAAAATTTGAGGCTTTTCACCAAGTACTTCTTCTAATATTTCTTCTGGTGTCATCCCTTTTTCAATGAGTTTAGAGATTGGTTCAATGGTTGACAGGCGCTTTTCTAGTCTTTCAATGACAGCATCTTCTGTACCAGGCAGCAATTGAATGATGAAACCGCCTGCTGCGAGAATCGAATTATCTGGGTTGACAAGGACGCCTACGCCTACAGAGGAAGGCACTTGCTCAGAAGAAACAAGATAATAAGTGAAGTCATCTCCAATTTCACCTGAGACAATTTCTGTTTGTCCTGTAAAGTGGTCCTTCAGCCCGATATCTTTGACAACACTTAATGTTCCATATGTTCCGACTGCACGTCTAACATCCAGCTTGCCATGTTCATTTAAGTCAAAGTGAACTTGTGGGTTTGAGACATATCCTCGTACCTGGCCTTTTGCATTTCCATCAGCAATAATGGCGCCGATTGGGCCACCGCCTTCTATTTTGACAGTTAGCTTATTCTCACCTTTCAGCATAGCACCCATCATGACTGTTGCTGTCATCGTTCTGCCGATGGCTGCTGATGCAGTCGGCCACGTATGATGTCTTCTTTGTGCTTCGTTGATTGTATCTGTTGTGTTTGCAGCATATGCGCGGACTTTTCCGTCATATGCTAACGCTTTAACTAAATAATCCATTTGATTTAAACCTCCTATAATACACCGACACGATTACGTTCATAAATGAGCTGCAGTCCTTTTAATGTGAGGAACGGATCGACAATATCAATACAGTCTGATTCATTTCCAATCAATGTAGACAAACCGCCTGTTGCAATGACTTTCGGTGTTTGTTTGGCTTGCTGCTTCATCCGTTTCACTATTCCCTCGACTTGGCCAACATATCCATAAAGGATGCCGGATTGCATCGCACTGATGGTGTTTTTTCCAACAATGTGATCAGGACGGACAATTTCAATTCTCGGCAGCTTCGCCGCTCTTGTATATAAAGCCTCAGTTGAGATGGTTATACCCGGTGCAATCGCTCCACCCATGTATTGTTTTTGTTCATTGATATAACAGTAGGTTGTTGCTGTTCCAAAGTCTACCACAATTAGAGGCGCCCCATATAGATGAATTGCTGCTACTGCATTGACAATTCGATCTGCCCCGACTTCCTTTGGATTGTCACACATAATGTTTAATCCAGTCTTCATTCCAGGCCCTACAATTTGGGGTGTTATGTGAAAATACTTTTCGCACATTCTTTCAAGTGCGAACATCATTGGCGGGACAACAGAGGAGATGATAATTCCTTCTATTTGGTCAAACATCAGCCCCACATAATCGAATAAAGCCCTGATGGACATACCAAATTCATCTTCTGTTTTATGACGGCTTGTTTCAATTCGCCAATGGTAGTTTAGATCGCCATTATGATAAACACCTAAAACGGTATTTGTGTTTCCTACATCTATCACGAGTAACAACTTCATCACCACTTTGAATAGTTTCTCAAAAAGAGCATTTTTCGACTTTCTATCATACCATACACGAATTGAGTTCCATTTGTAAACAATTCGAAACCGATCCATTCATGAATCGAAATAAAAAAGCTGCCGGTGATCCCGACAGCTTTCACAGAAGGAGATTAGATCTCCTCATCTTCTTTTTTCTTGATGTTTACTTTCACATCATCGTTTTTCTCTTCGTCATCTGCGTATACACGCTCTGGAAGCTTTCCAGTTTCGTAAAGAGATTTAATTTGCTCAGCATCTAATGTTTCAACTTCTAGAAGGGCTTGTGCGATGATTTCTAGCTTATCTTTATTCTCAGTGAGAATTTGTTTCGCACGTTCGTAGCTCTCCTTAATGAAACGCTGAACTTCTTGGTCAATTTCGTAAGCGATCGCTTCACTGTAATTCGGCTCATTGTTGAAATCACGTCCAAGGAAGACTTGACCTCCTTGTGATTGACCGAATTGAAGCGGACCAAGTTTATCAGACATACCGAACTCTGTGACCATTCTTCTTGCAATGCCTGTTGCACGCTGGAAGTCGTTGTGAGCGCCTGTACTTACTTCACCAAACGTAATTTCCTCTGCAACACGACCGCCGAGCAAGCCGACAATCTTATCAAGAAGCTCTGGCTTCGTTTGGAAATAACGGTCTTCTCTTGGAAGCATGACCGCATATCCGCCTGCCTGACCACGAGGAACGATCGTTACTTTATGCACCATGTCCGCTTCGTCTAGGATAAGACCAATGACGGTATGACCTGCTTCATGGTAAGCCACAATATTACGTTCTTTCTTCGAAATGACACGGCTTTTCTTCGCCGGCCCAGCGATGACACGGTCAGTCGCTTCGTCAATATCACGCATATCGATTTTCTTTTTGTTATGACGGGCAGCAACAAGTGCTGCTTCGTTTAGTAAGTTCTCAAGATCTGCTCCAGAGAACCCTGGTGTTCTGCTTGCAATGGCTTTTAAGTTAACTGACTCGTCAAGCGGTTTGTTTTTCGCATGAACTTTCAGTACTTCTTCACGGCCAATAACATCTGGGCGGTCAACCGTAATTTGACGGTCAAAACGTCCCGGACGCAGCAATGCAGGGTCTAGAATATCTGCACGGTTTGTCGCAGCAATGATAATAATACCTTCGTTGGCACTAAAACCATCCATTTCAACAAGAAGCTGGTTAAGCGTTTGTTCACGCTCGTCATGACCACCGCCAAGACCGGCTCCACGCTGACGACCCACTGCATCAATCTCATCAATAAAGATTAAGCAAGGTGCATTCTTTTTCGCATTTTCGAATAAATCACGTACACGTGATGCACCGACACCGACGAACATCTCGACGAAGTCAGAACCACTGATGCTGAAGAAAGGAACGCCTGCTTCTCCTGCAGATGCTCTCGCAAGCAATGTTTTACCTGTACCTGGAGGTCCTACTAGTAAAACCCCTTTAGGGATTCTTGCGCCAAGCTCCGCAAATTTACGTGGGTCCTTCAGGAATTCAACCACTTCTACAAGCTCTTGCTTTTCTTCATCTGCACCGGCAACATCTTTAAATTTCACACGTTTCTTCTCTTCTGTGTAAAGCTTTGCCTTACTCTTACCAAAGTTCATGACTCGGCTTCCGCCGCCCTGAGCTTGGTTCAATAAGAAGAAGAACAAGATAAAGATGATGATAAACGGAATGATGGTTGTCAGAACTTGCAGCCATCCATTTGTTTCAGGTGCTGGTTCTACTTTTACATCTGTATTCTTCAGTGCACTGTAAATTTGGTCAACACCTTGACCATCTGGAACATGGGTAATGAAGTATTGATCTTTCTTCGCGCCATCTAATTGACCACGAATTTCATAAACCCCTCTTACAGGCTGAATGGAGATACTCTCCACTTTTCCCGCACTTAGATTTTGCGAAAATTTGCTGTAAGACATGTTCTCAGGCTTTTGATTTGGGGATCCTAACCAACTGACGACCCCTATCACAAGTAATAAAATAAGTATATAAAAAATCGTATTACGAAAAACCCGATTCATTCCTTACCTCCTCCCACAGTAAGCACAACTATGTTCAATAGTATCATAGAAAATCATTCCAACACAACCAATAACCTCATGTATACGTATGCTGATCAGCCTTCGTAAACAGATGGTTTTAACACTCCGATATACGGGAGGTTTCGGTAACGTTCAGCGAAATCCAATCCATAGCCGACAACAAATGCATCTGGCACTTCAAAACCAACATAATCTGCTTTGATGTCTGCTTTGCGGCCGCTTGGTTTATCAAGCAATGTCACAATTTTAATGGAATTTGCTTTACGGTATCGGAAAAGCTCTACCAGATAGCTCAAAGTTAACCCACTGTCGATGATATCTTCCATAATCAAAATATCTCTTCCTTCAACAGAAGTATCTAAATCCTTAATGATCTTTACTTCTCCAGAAGATACGGTAGACTTTCCGTAGCTAGATACATCCATAAAATCAAGTTCTAAATATGTATCAATGTGTTTGATCAGGTCTGCCATGAATGGAAGAGCCCCTTTCAAAACACCAATAGCCAGGGGAAATTTACCATCATAATCACTGGTTAATGTTGCACCCAGTTCCTTCACTTTTTGCTGGATCTCTTCTTCTGAGATCAAAATCTTTTCAATATCTTGTTTCATGCTTTTGCTTGCCCCCTACAAATTTTCGTGCTGTCTATATTGTAATACAATGAGATCGCTGTTTGTCATATCAATTTCTTCAAAAACGGATTTTTTCAGACCTGGGATCCAGATGATTTGATGATCCGAGTCAGTGACGATCGGCCAGCTGTCTCTTTCTGCAAGAGGCACTTTTTTATCAATAAATATATCCTTCACCTTTTTTGACCCATTCATCCCTTTAAGTTTGATTCGATCACCATTTTTTCGTGAGCGAATGATCAAAGGGAGACGAACATGATCTTTTTGAAGCAAGAAAAAATGGTTTCCGTTCCGTGCATCCTTCGGAACATGATTTGATACGGCGATAGACTGTCCATTTGGGAGAAAAAGCTCTTCTCCGAGCTCAGCCTTTAAGTGAAGAGCATAAGACTGGTCTAATACATGCGATCGCTCAAAGGTAAACATACAGTGATCATAAGACTTGACAGCTTGTAAACCTTTTGGCAAATCTAATGATCCAGACGGTTGATCGGTATGAGATAACCAGTCTAAAGTCCCTAGAATATGCTGGTTTGAAAACGCTGATTGAGTGTTTTCATAAAGATAGTTTAATATTAGTTGAATGCCTCTTCTTTGTAAAGGCAAAGGCAGGTCAAGCAAAGGCTTCGTTTTAATCTCAATTTGCTTAGGCGATTGACTCGTTATCACTTGGTTCATTTGTTCCTTTGTTAAAGCCTGCAAGTATTGCTCATCCTCAGTCAGCATGTCACTTACAAACTGAAAGCTTTCATGTACATGAGGTGCCTCTTCTTTTAACACGGGAAGAATGTGTCTTCTTACCCGGTTTCTCAAGTAGTCATCTGTATGATTGCTTTGATCAATGACATAGGGTACATGTTCTTTTTCACAAGCTTTTAGCACGTCGTCCTTAGAGTATCCAATGAGCGGACGAATCAGCCACCCATTTTGAAAAGGACGTTTTGCTTGGATACCTGCGAGTCCTATACCAACAGTCCCTCTCGCAAGTCTCATCAACATTGTTTCTACTTGGTCGTCTCCATGATGTGCAAGCGCTATAAATTGAGCGTTGTATTGCTCCATCAATTGACGAAAGAAAGCATATCTACACTCCCTTGCAGCTGCCTGTTTGTTTAAGCGGTTTTCTTTTGCATATTGGGTGACCTGTATGCGGGACGATTCAAAAGGGATCTCGTGCTCCTGACAGTAAGCCTCAACAAATGCCAAATCAGCAAAGGACTCTTCTCCTCTGAACATGTGATCTACATGGGCTGCAATCAGCTGATAGGAACCTTTGCGGCGCTTGTTAAGTTCATGCAGTAAGAGCATGGAATCCGGTCCGCCGGAAACCCCGACAATGACTGTCGTATTTTCAAGGTAAACATCATGTTTTTCCAAAAAAGATTCAATTCTATTCACAACTTCCTCCTCACAAAGAGCAGGTAATTTAAAGATATACATATCCTATCACTTTCAGTAGCTCCAAGCAAAGAAGAAGCCTGCTTTTTTACAGCTCTACAACAGGAACAAAACCACATATGCACAGTAAAGAGCGAGTACACTGCACACGATAAGAATGGTTTCAAAAAGCCCGCCTGATTTTTTACGTGCTGACGTTCTTTTTGCTGCTGCAGCACGCGATCGTGTAGTCACTTGTTGATTTTGATTAACAGCGGGTTTTGGCGCGGGTTTTGGTTGCTGCTTCTTTTGACGCGTTTTTCTTGATGCAATCAGCTGTCCTTCTTTCAGCATCGCACTTTTCATGTCTGCTGCTGATTGATATTTACCTTGTAGAGCAGCCTTTAACACCCTTTCATATCGCTTTAATAAAGGATGTCCTTCAATGGCTCGATAAAGCTGTTTATCTGGTTCTGCTCCTTTTTTGAATTCTTTCTTATACGCACAGTTGACCATCACCATGGTCAGGGCAAATAAATCATAGGTTGGTTCAGCTTTTCGTGTACCGAATCCCCAATAGCCTCGATCAAAAAACTCGGTATACTCTTTAATTGCCCTGCCCGCTTTCGTCGTTCCTCCCACATCAATGCACCGGATTGTGGCAGGGGGACCAGAAACAATGAGATTATCCGGCTTCAAGTCACCAAAAATCCATCCTTCCTGATGTAAATGAGCCAGGCTAGATAAAAGCTGAATCATCAAAACAACGATCCACTCATCACCCTTTTGTTTCACAAATTCAAGCAATAATGGACCTCTGACATATTCCATCACATAAAAAGAGCGTTTTTGAGGCATACCGGGATAAATTGCATCATCCATATCATAAAAAGAAGGCCCCATGGTTTTCACAGGAGCCTTTGAAAAGGATTTTAATACATTGACTTCAGACGCAATGAGCATACTGTCATCACTCACTTTAAGGGCCGCTTGCCCATGTGGCGATTCGGTCAGATAGACAACACCGTTCGCCCCTTTTCCAAGCTCTTTTACAATACGGTAATGATGGTGGTGCCATTTCCCTTGAATCACCGTGCCTAACGGGATGTTAGAAGCCGAATTCATCATTATGCTCTTCCTTTGCTTCAAGCAGCCCTTTGCGTGAACGAACTGATTTGAAATGCTGAAGTGCTTCCCGAAGCGCTGGTCCCGTTGGGGTGATGCCTCCAGTGGTCAGTTTTGGGAAAATAGATGATAATGAATCGAATCGAGGCGTCCAATTCAACACAATTTCAGCATCTGAGTTTTTCCCGGGAAATACACACATCCCAAACTGATTTTCTCCAATTCTTGAATTTAAACTGATGGAAAGGTCGATAAGTGCCTCTTTGACGGTTGGCAGCTTCGGTTTCATACTTGCACTTGTATCAACAAGCACGAGTACTTGAAGGTGAACCGTTTCTCCTAACTCATCGACAACCTCCATTACTTCCCCGCGCTTATCAGGTGGAAGCTCTTCAATTTCAGTGTCTTTGCCGAGTATTTGCTGCAATTCTTTATTCACAACACCTTGCAGGGTTTGTGTCATTGCTTTTTTCGTGACCATTTGTACTGTTTGAGATAACTGCTGGACGTAGACAACTTGATGGATGCCTCCGCCTGCGAGAGCAATCCCCTCTACTTCCTTCATTGCTTCATGATCGTGTCTGTTTTCTTCCATAATGCCAATGACATTGACTGTAATCCCTTGTTCCTTTGCCAATGAGGCAATCGCAAGCGGATCCTCCCCGTGATTTGAGCAGCCATCTGTAATCAATAAGATTTGGTTGACGTGACCTTTTCGCATCTTCATTCCTCCTGGGATTGTAACTGAATGCTTATATCCCCATCATCGCCAGAAGAAATTCATATTATACGATATTTTAAGAAATCTCTTGTTTCTCAAGATAGAATGTACCGGTCGGAATGGAAGCCCATTTTGGTGTGTTGTGGTCGAGCCTGATGACAACAACTGTCATATCGTCGTCAATTTGGCCTGCTCTTGTTCGAATAACCTCTTCCATTAATAAATCAGCAATTTCTTGGGGATCTTCTGTTTTAAAGCTTTTCATTTTCCGTTTCACCCACAGATCATGATTTTCAATATGCTTTGGCCCCTCAAAAATACCGTCACTCATCATAATCAATAGGTCTCCTGCTTTCATCTGTTCGCTCACAACCTCGACTTCGAATTCATCAATAATACCGATTGGCAAGTTGCTTGCTTGTACCTTCATCACCTGATCACCCCGTTTAATAAAGCTGGGTGTTGAACCAATCTTGAGGAACTTACAGCTCGCATCCTGTAAATCAATGATCGATAAATCCAATGTTGAATAGATCTCGTCCGTCGTTCGTAAAGATAAAATACTATTAATGGTTTTAATCGCCACTTTTTCATTGATACCTGACGCCAATATTTTTTCTAACAGCTTAATCGTTTCATTGCTTTCAAAATGAGCACGTGCTCCGTTGCCCATTCCATCACTAATAGCTGCGGCATACTTGCCTGCTCCAAGCTCCATCATGCTGTAGCTGTCTCCAGATACCAGTCCTCCGCCTTTTGCTGCATGTGCCACGCCTGTAGCCACTCGGTATGATTTAGCAGAGCCAAATACAACGTGGCAATAGCCTGTTGGATGCTCTGCACACTGTTCTGCTTTGACTAAAATCTGTTCTTCTAAAATATCCGAAAGCATTGGCGCAATGATTTTTTCACATTCCCCATGCCCTTGGCAATATGGGATTCTCATTTCAATATCCACATTTCCCTGCTCCAAGCTATAGATTTCTACTTGCTGAATTTCAATGCCAAAGTGCTGAAGTGCTTCTATCATCTGCTCTTCCTGAATAAAATGCTGCTCTCTTTCTCGTTTTATTTCCCGGGAAAAATCCTCCATCACTTGTGAGACCCCCATCAGCTGTTCAGCCACAAGACGCCTGCTGTCTTGGACTTTTTTCTTCAGTGTCTGGTTGGCTTTATAGTATGCGATCTCCTCTTCGATCAATTCCTCAACATGTTTTGATTTTGAGCAGTGCTGACTAAATTTCTTTTTCAATTTTCGGTTATGCTCATACGTTTTTTCATCAGATTCATGCATAACTTGTTTCATTAGTTCATAGGTTGTATCAAAGTTCTGCACCCAGCATTTATTTTTCTTATAGCACGTTTGACAGGATCGTTCTGTGATCGTACTTAAAAAAAGATCTACATCCTCTTCCTGCTTCTTCTCTTCAGGAATGGATTCGTAAAATGTCGCAAAACTCTCAGACAGCGCATGAAATACATGAGAGAATTGATCTACCTTTTTTGCTGTCACGTCTCGTACCTTCCGAGCATATTGCTGCTGCTCTTGTACATGCTCTACCGTACCAGGAATGTATTTCGCTACCTTGGAAGTAACTGATTGCGGCGTGAGTAAAAAGAGCGCAACCGCTATAAGTGACTCATACAGTGTGGTCATGAGACCTGCTGACCCTTCCCCGTACAGTGAAATGAGTAAGGAACCCACAATTAAGCCGATGGCTGCCCCTGCTTTCTTCCCTTCTTTCAGCAATCCGCCTAATAAGCCTGAAAAGGCAAGAAGACTCATCTGATAAAGGTTTCCGATGTTAGCGAGACCAAGAATTAATCCTGTCACAACACCGACCGTACAACCAATACTGGCTCCGCCAATAAAGGCAAATGTCAGCACTACATAACGTGACAAAATATGCTCTGCCTGCATTCCTTGAAATGTGATCCCAGCAAGACCAGTTAAAACTGAGGCAATTAAAATCATAAAACAAATAATTTCTTCGACCTTTAAAGAGTGTTTAATTTTCCTGACTGTAAAAATCGGCAGGCTTTGAAGAAAAATCAGAGTCAAAATGAAGGCAAGTCCTGCTTCGACACCCGCCATGACGTAATCATAACTTTGCACAGCACCTTGCTCTAGGTAAACAAACGCTCCCCGGGTGATCAGCATTGAGAGAACAATGACAACCGGTAATGTTTTCACTGGGTCTTTGATGATGAAAGAAACCACCTTTGACATAAGGAGAAACATGAGCAGCGACGCAAACACAAACAATGCATTTTGAGGTGATATCGTCATCGCCCCAGCGAGTAATGCTAGACAAGCAAGCATCGCCTTATCTCTTTTAATAAGCAGCATGGAGCCAAAGAAAGGCAGAGCAAACGGCATAATTTCAGATAATATAAAGGCTCGTCCTAATAAAAAGCCTAGAACAACATAAATAAACCCTTTATAGAAAAAAAGAGAATGCGTGTGATGAAGAAACAGGTTTTTCATCTTTTTTAGCCCCGCACTGATTCTTTCAAACCCCGCTCCTGTTAAATCAGTTCTTCTTTCTAGTTTTTCCATCTTCTCATCCCCCACCTGATATTCGTTGCTTGTCATTATAGCGAAGGTGAAAAAGAAATTTTGTCAAAAGAAGTTGTCGTTTCCATAAAACGTTCGACGCTTTATTCGTCAAAGAGGCATACTTTCATGAAAGTCGATGTCTTTCATCAGAATTTTACGAAGGCACAAAAAAACAGCTTTCTTATAGAAAGCTGTTTCAAATATGACCCGTACGGGATTCGAACCCGTGTTACCGCCGTGAAAGGGCGGTGTCTTAACCGCTTGACCAACGGGCCTTGCTTTATGTTCTAGTTAAAAGGATAGCGGCGGAGGGGATCGAACCCCCGACCTCACGGGTATGAACCGTACGCTCTAGCCAGCTGAGCTACACCGCCATAATGAAAATGCGCTAAGAAGCACAAGAACTATAATACAAAGGATTCGCTTGTCCGTCAATAGAAAGTTTTAAATTAAATGACGAAATCTCCAAAAATGTCGGATGGATCATGAAAAAAAGCACCTGCTGAACAGCAGATGCTTTGTTGTGAAAATATATAGAAAGCAGCAACAAGTTAACCTCTTCTTGCTCCGCGCCCCCCACGTTTTGATTCCGTGTTACGTTTTAAAGATGTTAAGCGATCTTCGCTATCTTTTAAGAATTTGTTCATTTTTTGTTCAAACGATTCCTTCGGACGGAAATCATTTCTGCTTGGTCTTGATTGTTGTTGAGGACGATCTTTTGCTTTTTTAATGGACAAGCCGATTTTACCGTCTTTTTCAACGTTAATCACTTTCACTTCAACTTGTTCACCGACTTTTAAATGCTCATTAATATCTTTTACATAGTTATCGGCTACCTCACTGATATGAACGAGACCAGTTGAACCGCCTGGCAACTCCACAAAAGCTCCAAAATTTGTAATGCCCGTAACTTTCCCTTGTAACTTGCTGCCAACTTCAATCGACATAAAAAAAGTGCTCCTCCTTAGACTTATAAAAAAATCTCATTTGTTCAATTATACATAAACTGAATTTTAAGTGTCAACAAGGCTAATCGCTCTTATTGCCCACATCAAAGATTTTTTCGCCTTTTTTGGACATATAATAGTCCCGTCGTGCCAGTTCGAGTACGTATTCCTTGCTTTTCAGCTTCTTAATTTCATCAGAAATATCTTCCTGCTTTGTTTTTAATTGCTTCAACTCTTTTTCGAGCGCAACCTTCTTCTCTTCTTTTTCCTTTAGTGAAGACGATTGCGACCAGAGGGCACTTGTCACCAAGACAGCAAACATGAGCACGATTACACCAAACACGGTAAGCCTTCTAAGGAGTCCGCGACGTTTGCGTTTTAAGCGCTGCGCTTGCTGTTCCATTTGTTTTTGATAATCATTTTGAATTTGTGCGATATTTCGTTTTCTCTTGTTCAAGATTGAAGGCCTCCTCTCTTACTTTGTCCAGAATTGTTTCCATTTCGTTTTGATGGTACCAGATAATTTCTTGGCCCCTTGTAAAATTCCTGCTCCTTTTGAGAAAAACAATCTCATTGATGTTCGCCATTTTTCGGGAATCCGATGAATAATGGTCACATTGAGTAACCAGATGAGCGGATAACAAACAATCGACAGCACCTTCCACACGAGCCGAAACGTAAAACGAACTAGACGTAAGAGCGAGTGGAGCAAGAACAGAAAAGCACTTATGACCAATGTGATCATCCAGCGTATCGGCTGGAAGACAACCGACATGACCAGCCTTTTTAGGAAGAGAACGGTTTGATATACACACATCATGATAAACTTGAGAATCTTGAGATACAAATGTTTCATCAATGCCTGATACATCGAGAAACCTAGAGCAACGGCTAGAAAAATATAAAGCCTGAATTCTCCCTCATTTGTCAGCAGCAGGACGTAAAAGAATAAGAGACCCTGTACCATCCAAAAAAGGAGATCGTGGATAACCAAAAGCCATTTTGCTGTTTTTTCCCGGTTCACAAACAGCTTGTACGTATCAAGCGATGCGCCCAGCCAGATGCCCATCGCCGCCATGGAAAGCATCGTATAAAACTGGACTGTCAGCGTCATTTAAACAGCTTGCTAAAAAATCCTTTAGCTTTCTCCCCGTGCTGCTCATCAACATAGATTAAATCAAAGACACGCCCTTTGATCGACACAACGCCCTTTTCGACGTCTAGGTTTTTCATTTGCAGATTTTCTCCGCGGATGGCGAGAATCCCCATGACCGTCTCCAGCAGAAATTCCTCACTATCAAAGCTTTCCACTTGTTTGACACCAGTAATATCTAAATGCTTTCTGTTTCGCATTGTGACATTGTGCTCCGCGTCTGATGACAGCTTCGTACCTTGAGGTTGATTATAATATTGATTCATCTATACATCCCCCATATCTCATACTTGCATGTTACTGCATTGTATGTGATAAGAGGGTCTTTTAGAACAAGCCCTATTCTGCTGTTTTTTCTTCTTTTAGCACAGTATACATGCCAGCCGCTTCTTCTTTTTTCGTCGTGTCCTTTAACTCGTTGACTTGAACAGTCACTAGTTTTTGACCAAAACGGATTTGCAGCTCATCTCCTTCTTTCACGTCAGAGCTTGCTTTCGCCTGTGTTCCGTTAATAGATATCCTGCCTTGATCAGCTACTTCTTTTGCCAATGTTCTTCTTTTAATTAAACGGGACACTTTTAAAAATTTATCTAGTCTCATGTGTGTTCACCTCTTTCTATGCGTTTCGCATCGTTCCATAGATCGTCCATTTCCTCTAGCGTTAAGTCATCTAATGAACGGCCCATGTCCTTTGCTTTTTGTTCGATATGCTGAAAGCGCCGTATGAATTTTGTGTTGGCAGAAGCGAGTGCCGTTTCAGGCTCTAGGTGATAGAACCTGCCAATATTGACGAGAACAAACAAAAGATCTCCAAATTCATCTTTCATCTGCTTCGTTGCACCTTCGTCCGTCTTCTCTGCCACTTCAACGAGAAATTCCTGCTTTTCTTCTTCGTATTTGTTCCAAATATCTTGAACATCTGTCCAATCAAAGCCTACTTTGGCAGCTTTCTTTTGGAGCTTATATGCCTTTGTTAGTGCCGGAAGTGTCGCCGGAATCGATTGCAAAATAGAACCGGTCCGCTCTGGCTTCTCCTGCTGTTTGATTTTTTCCCAGTTGGCCACCACATCTGCTGCTTCAGAAACATTCGTGTCACCAAACACATGGGGGTGGCGCCGAATCATTTTTTCTGTGACATGCTGAATGACGTCATCAATTGAGAAATAACCGTCATCTTCGCCAATTTGAGCGTGAAGTAACACCTGCAGCAGCACATCGCCAAGCTCTTCCACCATATGATCTGGGTCATCTTCATCTATCGCTTCAAGCAGTTCATAGCATTCTTCAATTAAATATGGTTTGAGTGATTCATTGGTTTGTTTTTGATCCCATGGACAGCCACCCGGACCTCTTAATGTACGTATGACGTCACGGAAGGTGTCAAATTGTTGATAAAGCAGCTGTTCATCTTGAATTGGAGGAACATAAACACTCGTTAAGTTATTTATCGACACATCTCGATCAAGTTCAAATAAAGGAACGGCAGTAATCTGTTCCTGACTGCTTCCAGCTGCAGTCACAATATAAACTTCATAATCGTCGGGGAGCTTTTCCATCAGCGTGAGTTTCACATTCGAAGCTGTCATCTGATCATATACCTGACAAATCAGGACGTGCTGGGTTAATTTCAGATCATCCGCTCTCATATCCCCTGCATCAACGAATTGTAATCCCTCGATGGGGTCAATTTGCAAGGAGTTGAATGTCGCATCTAGAAAGCTTTGTCCACCAGCGACAGACACCTCAATCCCGCGCTCTTTCTGCCCGGCGACGAGCAGCTGTACGGTCTTTTCTGCCACAAATGGATGACCAGGTACAGCATACACAATGTCTTTTTCCGCTGCCTCTGCAAATAATATTTCGGTAATTTCCTGATACACCTGATCAAACTGATCATGCTTTTCATAAATTTCATCAAAAAAGGTGAGAGATGGGACCTCCTGCATTAACTCTGCGGTAAGCGGATGATCCTGCGTTCTCATAAATACTTCTTTCGCCTGCTTCAGCTGCTTATATACACCGAGCGTCAGCTGATCCATGTCGCCTGCCCCGAGACCGACGACGGTAATCTTACCTGCCATTTTGATTCCCTCTCATCTGTTTAAAATATAAAATCTTTTCTCCTAATGGAATGAGTCTCCATTCCTCGTCCGTAAATACTTCTAGCTTAAGAATACTATATAAAAAGGCGAAACCACCAATAAAAACTGATGTCAGGCTCTCTAAAACGGAAAACGGACGTTTTTCAAAGGGAATCACCCATGAAAACAGAGCCTGATATCCTATTAAGACCACAGCCATGAAGGCGGCTGATAAAAGAATTTTCACCGGGAACAGCTCTCTCAACAAAATCCATCCTTTATGCTTCAAATAAACGGCATTGAGCACGGCTGCTGTGAGAAAACCACATACAGTTGACCACGCGGCACCGTGGATGCCAAATAACGGTACAAGCTCAATTGTTAGAATCCATTTCACCAGCACGCTGAGAACCACCACAACAGCAGGATATACAGTATGCCCGAGCCCTTGCAGTAAAGCCGCCTGCGTAATGGCAATCGACGTAAAGACGATCGATATACAGAATATTTGCAAGGCATCGGTGCCTAAGTCATTACGAAAAAGCATTGTATTGACTGGTGCTAAAATACAAATCAGTCCAACCGCTGACCCTATCCCTAATACTGACGTGGTCTTAACCGATGAGCGAACTTTTTGCCGTATCGTTTCATGCTCTCCATTCCTCATGGCTGCCGATAAAAATGGTACAAGAGAGGTTCCGATGCTGATGGCAAACACCGTTCCGAGCTGTAAGAAAGGCTGGCCTCGGTCATATACACCTTTCGCCGCCTTTGCCGCCGCTTCACTGAGACCCTCGCTGCGCAGCAACGCATACAGATGAAAAGCATCAATCATTTGCATCCATAAAATGAGCAAACCGCTGACACAAATCGTCAATGTATACAGCACCAAACTCTTCATAACATCTTTTTTTCGAAGTGTCGCCTGTTTGCCTGACATACTTGTAGCAGACTGCTTTCGATAGGTCAGCCAAAGGAAAAGAAGCAAAATGAGCGAGGCCGCACTTCCTGCGATAGAAGAGAACACCGCACCCGCCCCTGTTTCATAAAGCGAATAGCCGTGCCTCACGAAATAGAAGGATAAAACAAGCAGGACACCTACCCTGATGAGCTGCTCAACCAATTGAGAAACAGCTGTTGGAAGCATCAGACCGTCACTCTGAAAAACTCCCCTCAGCATCACAGTGAGCGGCAGAAATAGAAACACAAAAGCACTCATCTGGATGAGCAGAATTAATTGACTATCTGCCATAAGACTCGCAATTGTGCCTGCTCCTATGTAAAGACAAAGAAATAAGACCAGGCTCAGTAAAGTGATATAGACCAAGGATACCCTTGTAATGATCCGTCGATTCTCTTCCCCATGATCACTCAAAAGCTTGGACACCATGACAGGAAAACCTGTTGTACCAAGCATGATGGCAATGCCAAGGAAAGGATATACCTGCTGATAAATATAAAACCCTGTGTCCCCTACGATGTTTTGAAACGGAACACGGTAAACGGCACTTAATATCTTTGATAACAAGCCTGCGATGGTCAAAATCACCGCACCCTGGAAAAGCCAATGCGGCTGATTCACAGCATTTTTCATGGATGACTCCTTTAAAATAAATCTACAGTTAAACGCACTCATTATAACATACGTGAATGAAAAGACGTTTCTTTCTAAGGAGTAGACGGCACATGTCTCGTTTTGTTTCATCCCATATAAAAAACCGACAAAATCAAATGATTTCATCGGCATTCTTTCGTTTTATCAAAATGATATAGAGTTATTAGACCTAATGTTCCATTTGACGGGCTAAGAAGCCAGCTGCCGTTTCTGCCGCTTTATGCTCCACTTCTCCCATTGAACGCTCTTTAGAAAATAAGACGACGGCGCCAATTGGATCTCCGTTTGCAACAATAGGTGCAATGGTATAAGCAGATACGTCATCATCAATACCATCGACAAGTTGAATTTCTTTTTTGCTTTCTTCTAACACAGAATTACGCTGATCCATTGTTCGTTCAAGTAAATCACTGATCGATTTGTTTAAATACTCTTTTTTCGAACTGCCGGATACAGCAATATACGTATCTCGATCACAGATCAGGATGGAATGACCCAGACTGTCGAATAATGCATCAGCATATTCCTTCGCAAAGTCTCCTAGCTCACTAATCGGCGAATACTTCTTCAAAATCACTTCTCCATCGCGGTCGACGAAAATCTCAAGCGGATCTCCTTCCCGGATGCGCAATGTTCTGCGAATCTCCTTCGGAATAACCACTCTACCTAGATCATCGATGCGGCGTACAATTCCAGTTGCTTTCATTCACTGCTGCCTCTCTTTCGTTTGATGATGTGTTGGGTGAATGGAACAAAAGCGTCCACTTTATGCAACATTCACCACTTGACCCTGAGTTTAGTATCCGTCACATCAAACGTAATATACACGAGAGACAAACAAAATTTTATGAAGATGGAATGGTTTCTTTTTTCACATCTTGAAGGCCTCGAAGCATGTTAAGAACAACCTCAAGCCATTCCTCCGTCTTCTTGCCTTTCGTTTGGACAGAAATAATCAGCTTGCTGCCTTCCATTCCTAACCCGATTTCACGTCCATATTTACTGCCGAGCTCAAATAATTTTTGACCGTCGATTTCACTGCTTGCTTTCTCATCAAGAGTCATTCTAACAATGCCTTTCTCCATCTTGATCAGCTCGACACGTTCCTGGACAGCGTACACCTTCATTGTCGCAATCGTAAACAAGTCAGCCACTTCTTGCGGATATTCACCAAATCGGTCGATCATTTCATCCTGAAGCTCTTTTCTCTCTTCAATCGATCCAATTGCTCTGAACTGTTTATACATTTCAATCTTTTGCTTGCCGTCCGAAATATAAGTGTCTGGGATGTAAGCATCAATTTGCAGATCAATTTCTGGCTCGAATTTATCTTGAGCCGTTGTATCGCCTCTTCTTTCCTCAATGGCTTCTTTCAGCATTTGAGAATAGAGGTCGAATCCAACTGAATCAATGAAGCCATGCTGCTGAGCACCAAGTAAGTTTCCTGCTCCTCGAATTGTTAAATCACGCATCGCAATTTTAAACCCAGATCCGAGCTCTGTGAATTCTTTAATAGCTTGAAGTCTTTTCTCCGCAACTTCAGAAAGAACTTTATCTTTTCGATACGTGAAATAAGCATAAGCAACACGGTTCGAACGCCCGACTCGTCCTCTTAGCTGGTACAGCTGAGAAAGCCCCATTTTATCGGCATCGTGGACGATGAGCGTGTTTACATTTGGAATATCGACTCCCGTTTCAATGATGGTGGTACTAACCAATACATCTGATTCACCTTCAAGAAAATTAATCATCACTGATTCCAGCTCGTTCTCACTCATTTTCCCGTGCGCATAACTGACTTTTGCGTCTGGGACTAGCATGGAGATTTCATCTGCTTTTCGTTCAATATCCTCAACACGGTTGTAAAGGAAGTACACTTGACCGCCGCGTGCTAATTCTCGCTCAATCGCTTCTCTGACTAAAGCACCATTGTACTCGACCACATAGGTTTGAACAGGGAATCGGTTTTCAGGCGGTGTTTCAATAACCGATAAATCCCGCACGCCAAGCATGGACATATGAAGCGTACGCGGAATTGGCGTAGCCGTTAATGTCAGTACGTCGATATTGGCTTTCATCTGTTTAATTTTCTCTTTATGCGTCACACCAAAACGCTGTTCCTCATCTATGATTAACAGTCCTAAATCCTTGTAGACGATGTCTTTTGAAAGAAGACGGTGTGTGCCGATGACCATATCAATCGTTCCGTTTTTCAGCCCTTTTAACGTTTCAGTTGTTTCTTTTCTTGTACGGAAACGGCTCAGCTGCGCAATTTTGACAGGGTAGTCTTGGAATCGGTCCATGATTGTGTCAAAATGCTGCTGTGCTAAGATGGTTGTCGGAACAAGCAGGGCTACCTGCTTCCCGTCAGCAATCGCTTTAAAGGCCGCACGAATAGCCACCTCCGTTTTTCCGTAACCCACATCTCCACAAAGCAGACGGTCCATTGGACGTTCCCGCTCCATATCCTGTTTAATTTCGTGAATCGAACGGATTTGATCATCTGTTTCCTGATAAGGGAACGCAGATTCAAACTGGCGCTGCATCTCATGATCAGGCGAGAAAGCATATCCTTTGCTTGCCTCGCGTTCTGCGTACAGTTTAATCAGATCATCTGCGATGTCCTGTACAGATGTTTCAACTTTTTTCTTCACGCGTTTCCAATCGCTGCCGCCCAGTTTGTACAGCTTTGGTTCTTTACCTTCTGATCCTACATATTTCTGCACCTGATCAATTTGTTCAACCGGTACATAAAGCTTGTCGCTTCCTTGATAATGAATATTTAAATAATCTTTATGAATGCCGCCGATTTCAAGCGTTTCTATTCCTAAATATTTACCGATCCCGTGGTTAATGTGCACCACATAATCGCCGACTTGAAGCTCTGAATAGCTCTTGATTCGCTCTGCATTGGTCAGCTTTTGCTTACGCGCCTGTTTTTTCACACGTTTCTTGAAGAGTTCACCTTCTGTGATTACAGCAATTTTTGATAACGGCAGTTCAAAGCCTGTTTGCAGCTCACCTTGTAAAATATACACCTGTCCGCTCACAAGCTCAGCGTCCGGTTTAGCAAGAGCGGCTTCAATGTCATAATCATGCAGAACAGACGACAGCTTTTCTGTCCGCTCTTCATCAGCACCTAAGAAGACAACCGTGTATTGCTGTTTTTTATAGCGTTCAATTTCACTCGCCAGCACATTCATCTGTCCGTGGAAATTCTGCATTTGCTTACTAGATACATTGACGATATTTTGCGGATTTGTCTGCTGGACATGTCTCAGGAACAAAGAGTAGTACAGAATGGATCTCGATTGATGATTGATCAGTTCTTGGAACGGGAAAGATAGAGATAAATCATGAAGAATATTGCCTTCTTCAAGCAGACTAATTGTCCAATCGGCTTCTTCCTGTTCAAGCTGTTCTTCCATCTCCTGAATTCTGCTGATTTCATCTAAAATAATAATCGTATCCTGCGATGTGTAATCTAGCAAACTAGCAGGCTTTTCATAGAAATAGGACAGGTACTTCGTCATTTCCTGTGTCACGATGCCTTCTAGCAGCTTCTCGCGATCAGCAGATATATTTTGATGAAGCAGTTCTTTTTGCTGATCTGAGTTGAATTTCTTTAAGCTCTTCGCCAGCCCTTGATCAAGCTGTTCAATGGCTCTCACTCGTTCCGGACCTCTCACAATTAACTCTTTTGCAGGACCTATTTTGATTTCTTGAAGGGTTTCTAATGAACGCTGTGTATCTGAATGAAACGTTCGAATTGAGTCTATTTCTGTATCAAACAGTTCAATACGGATTGGATGATCTTCCGTTAACGCATAGATGTCGATAATTCCTCCGCGCACACTAAAATCTCCGGGCGCTGCAACCATCGACGTCCGGTCATAACCAATTTGTACGAGCTGTTTTGAAAACGCCTCCAAATCAATTTCTTCACCGATCTTTAAATGGATCTGACTCTCCTTCCAGAGCTCAACTGGCGGAAGCATCCTGCGAACCGCAGCAGCGGGAGTGACGATAATGGGGTTTTCTCCATTCGCAAGTCGATTCAAGACATCCAAACGCTGTGCTCTCAGCTCAGGACTGGCCACTGCAATTTCTGAAGCGATGAGTTCATTGACAGGATAAAGAAGAACCGAGCGATCTGGCATCACACTTGCTAGATCATCTGTAACCTTCTGCGCCTGATATAAATTGTGAGTCACAATAAACATTGGCCGCTTCAGTTCGTCTGATATCGCGGCTGTAAATAAAGATCTGACGGAGCCTGATAGTCCGGCAAGCAGCTGTTCTTTTAACCCTTCCTTTAGCCCATTAAAAATGGACTGAAAATCATCACTTTGTTTGATAAATGATTGTATGTTTTTCATTTGGCTCCTCCTCCCTGTTTGTTTAAAACAGAAAAACGCTTTGGTCTAATTTCTACACCAAAGCTTTTTTATTGAATAAAAGTATGATACTGATGGTAATCAGGATTTCTTTCGAGCGCCTCTTGGCAATCCTCACAAATGGTTTGTACATGTAAATCACCATTTTCCCTATAAGAAATCATATCGTTTCTTTCCTCATTTGTTAAGTGATGAAATCCAAGTGCTTCACTTTGGACAGCGGATTCATCTAGACTGCCAACCTTTACACCACAGTGGCGGCAGTAATAATGCAAAGCCATACGTGATCCTCCCATGCTGAGATTTTATGATCAGTATGTGCTTCGCTTATCATTCTTATACCTTCTTGTTAAAATCATTCATCACTTCTAAAAATGGCTTTTTTAAAGCCGCTTCACAAGCCTCGACAGACGATTGAATGGCTGATGCGATGTCAGGCTGTTCTTCTTCTGAGAAACGTCCTAGTACGTAATCAACGACCTTCATGCCGTTTTGAGGACGTCCAATGCCGATACGGAATCGGTCAAATTCAGGTGAACCTAAATGCTGAATCAATGATTTGATTCCATTATGCCCGCCTGCACTTCCTTTTGTACGTAGGCGAATCCGGCCAGTTGGCAAATCAAGATCATCATAGATCACTTTCAAATGTTCGAGGGGAATATCGTAATAGTCCATCAGCGGACGCACACATTCTCCTGATAAGTTCATATATGTAAGCGGCTTTACAAGTAGAACCTTTTGCCCCGAAACAAACCCAGTTCCAAATTGTCCATGGAATTTTGATTGATTTAAAGGTATGTCCCATTTTTTCGATAATTCATCTATTGTCATAAACCCGACATTATGTCTTGTTTTTTCATATTCTTTTCCTGGATTGCCTAATCCAACGAATGCAATCATGAAACCAATAACCTCCTTTGTCACACAGCACACGCCTAAAAAATGAGCCAATCAGATTGCCTCATGTAAAAACGTATGAATTCTTTTCATTCTAGCACAAAAGACGCAACCGCGGGAGGGTTACGTCTTTAAATGACCAGTTATTCTCCATCGTCATCCTTTTCTTTAATGGCCTCAGGCTCTTGCGGCTCTTCTTCGCTATCTGGCTCAGGAACCTCTGATTGCTGAGGCGGCAGAATGGAGGCAACGACTTCTTCTGGATCGTTATTGATTTGATAAGATGACTGAACAGGCAGATCAGCAACTGTTAAGACATCATTGACTTCTAAGTTTGTAATATCAGCTTCAATATTCTGCGGGATATCTTTTGGTTTCGCTGTAACAGATAGTTCAAATAGTGGCTGCTGAAGCACACCGCCATCTTTTACCCCTTTAGACTCGCCAATCAGCTGTATTGGTACATCTGCCTCAATTTCACGCTGTAAGTCCACGACTTGGAAATCAGCATGGACAAGCTCGTTTTTCAACGGATCTGTTTGTAATTCTGTCACCATCACAGATTTCGTTTCACCACCCACATCTAAGGTGATAATTGTATTCTTCCCTTCATCACGTAAGGTCTTTAATAAATCGATGCTGTCTAATGAAACAGCCAGGCTGTCTGTATTTTTTCCGTATATGACACCAGGAACGTGTCCTGAATGACGGATTTTTTGCAGTGTGGAACGTTTGAAATCAGTTCTTTTATTTGCTTTTAAAGTTGCCATATTCAGCACCATCCTATTTCTTTTTTGTCACTACTCTCATAATTACCCATAACCGAATCATTTTAAACCTATTTGCCGTGAATGATGATAGCAAAAAGACCCCAAGCTTGATGCCTAGGGCCTTTTTTAATCAGAAAATTAGCTGAAAAGGTAGCTCACAGATTCTTCTTCATGTACACGGATGATGGCTTCTGCAAGCAAAGGCCCAACCGAAAGCGGAATGAATTTTCCAACTTTCTTGTCATCAGTTAATTGAATACTGTTTGTCACAACCAATTCTTTAATTTTAGAGTTTGTGATGCGTTCTACTGCTGGTCCAGACAATACTGGGTGCGTACAGCAAGCATATACTTCAGCTGCTCCATTTTCGACTAGCGCATTTGCTGCAAGTGTAATAGTACCAGCTGTATCAATGATATCATCGATCAGAATCGCCGTTTTGCCTTCAATGTTACCAATAATGTTCATGACTTCAGCAACGTTTGGCTTTGGACGGCGTTTGTCGATAATTGCGATTGGCGCTTTCAGGCGGTCTGCCATTTTACGCGCACGTGTCACACCACCGTGGTCAGGAGACACAACAACGATATCATTCAAGTTCTTCTGTTCGAAATAGTTTGTTAAGATTGGCACAGCCATTAAGTTATCGATTGGAATATCGAAGAAACCTTGGATTTGCGGTGCATGAAGATCAAGTGCAATCACACGTGTAGCACCTGCTGTTTCAAGCAAGTTTGCAAAAAGCTTCGCAGTGATTGGCTCACGAGGTTTTGCCTTACGATCTTGACGTGCATATCCGTAATAAGGGATGACAATATTGACAGTTTTCGCAGAAGCTCGTTTTAGCGCATCCACCATAATGAGCAGTTCCATAATATGCTCATTGACTGGCGCACTTGTTGATTGAATGACATAACAATCACAGCCGCGGATACTTTCTTCAATATTGATTTGGACTTCACCGTCACTAAAACGTTTAACAGAGCTCTTTCCTACATCAACTCCGATACGATCGGCAATTTCTTTGGCAAGTTCAGGGTTTGAATTCAAAGAGAATATCTTTAAATTCGCATCAGCATAACGATTAGACATGGTATGGTAAACCTCCGGGTATTTGGATTATTTTTTATGAATATTTTTCACATAATCTTCTTTATTGACTTGTCTTGCTCTAGCAATAGACAATGCATCCTGCGGTACATCTTCTGTAACCGTTGAACCGGCTGCAACATATGCCCCTTTTCCGACAGTGACTGGTGCAACTAGATTTGAATTACAGCCAATAAATGCGCCGTCTTCAATCTTCGTTAAGAATTTGTTTTTCCCATCATAGTTGACTGTAATGGAACCACAGCCAAGGTTTACATCAGTTCCGACCTCTGCGTCTCCAATGTAGCTTAGATGAGATGCTTTGCTGCGGTCTCCGAAAACTGTTTTCTTGATTTCGACAAAATTTCCGATTTTTACTTCATCGCCAATTTTCGACAACGGGCGAATATGAGCAAACGGTCCAATTGTCACATCAACTCCAACCTCACTATCGCAGACGACAGATTGCTTAATGACTGTTCGATCTCCGATGATGCTGTCAACAATTTCAGTGTTTGGCCCAATAGTGGCGTCTGCACCGATTTTCACATTCCCTTTGATGACCGTCCCAGGATAAATAACTGTATCTTCACCGATGACAGCATCTGGCGAAATATACGTGTTCTCAGGATCAATCAAGGTCACACCATTCTTCATATGCTGATGATTAATACGTCGCTTCATGAATTGCTCTGCTTGTGATAGAGCGATACGATCGTTAACTCCAAGTGTTTCTTCAAAATGCGGTGTTTGATAAGCTGCAACTGTTTGCCCTTCATTTTTTAGAATTTCAATAACGTCTGGCAAGTAGTATTCACCCTGTGCATTTTCATTCGACACTTGCTCAATCACACGGAAGAGATCTTCATTTGAAAAACAATAAGTCCCTGTATTAATTTCATTCACTTGACGCTCTGCATCGTTCGCATCTTTATGCTCCACAATTTTCACGACAGCACCTGTTTCGTCACGAATAATACGGCCATAGCCTGTCGGATCATCCGCATGTGCTGTTAAAATAGTGACTTTCGCTTGATGTTTTTGATGCTCGCTTAACATGGCTTCCATTGTTTCCGCTGTCAATAATGGCGTATCACCACAAATGACAATGGTTGTTCCCTTTTCCTGCGCGAGGAACGACTTTGCTTGTTTGACGGCATGGGCTGTTCCCAGCTGTTCTTCTTGAAGTGCATACTCACTTCTGTCTCCAAGCTGCTCTTTCACGTCCTCTGCACCATGACCGACAATCGTCACCAGCTTGGCTAAAGAAAGCTTTAACGCTTCATCTGCCACATGCTCGACCATTGGCTTTCCGCAAACTGGATGAAGTACTTTATATAGCTTTGACTTCATTCTCGTTCCTTTTCCCGCTGCTAAAATCACTGCGAACCGCTTATCCATTGATTGGCCTCCAATATCCCTATTATCCATAGAAAAATATATCCTAAATAAAGACTGATTTCAAGGATACATAAGGAAGTACAATAATTTTCTAACAGATGAAAGACTTAAGAAACAAGAGAAAGAACGCAAAAAAGACAGCATTTAAAAGAAAACATTCATTTTCTCTTAAAGCCGTCTTTTTAGGTTCACGTATGATTAAGAAGCTCCAGCTTCTTCATATTCAATTGTTTCTTCCTCTTCGCCTAAGCGATGATATTCATTTAATACAGCATCTTGGATTTTACCCCGAGTGCTTGAATTAATTGGATGTGCAATATCGCGAAACTCTCCATCAGGCGTGCGTTTGCTAGGCATTGCTACAAACAACCCATTGTTTCCATCAATCACACGAATATCATGAACAACAAATTCGTGGTCCAGCGTGATGGATGCAATCGCCCTCATGCGACCATCGGTATTCACGCGGCGTAATCTTACGTCAGTAACTTCCACAGTAGTTCACCACCTTTTCCCAATATAAAAGCATTACTTAGGTATTCAACGATCGTGGTGATTCTCCTGCTCTTTTTTTAAACTTTTTTTGAAATATCGGGATATTTATACATTATTTGTCATATTCGTGACGACGCTTACATTCTCAGCATAAAAAAAGACATCATGATGATGTCTTTCCCTGCATATGATGAAACCAAACGGCTTTCATTGAGAGTGCCTGTTTATTTAACTAATGCAACTACTTCTATTTCTACAAGCGCATCCTTTGGAAGTCTTGCCACTTCCACGCATGAACGAGCTGGCTTATGTGTATGGAAATACTCACCGTACACTTCATTCACTTCAGCGAATTGTTCCATATCTTTAATGAAAACAGTTGCTTTCACGACTGTTTCAAAGGAAGCACCTGCTGCTTCAAGTACAGCCTCAAGATTACGGAATACTTGATGTGTTTGTTCTTTAATATCTCCATTTACAAAATCTCCAGCTGGGGTTAATGGAATTTGCCCTGAGCTGTAAAACATGTTATTGACAATAATTCCTTGAGAGTAAGGTCCAATGGCTGCTGGTGCATGTTTGGTTTGAACAACTTTTGTCATATTAATCTCTCCCATTCAAATACATGTTTAATCAAAGCTTACGCTTTCGAATGAAAAAACTCGTGGAAATTGCCTTCATTGATCTCAATGATTTTTTGCTTCATATCAATGGTAGAAAGCTTTAACAACGAGACATATTCATCGACAAGACGTTCATCTACGCCTTCATCTTCTAAAAGAACACCGATCCCTGCAACATTTGCATTAAATTCCTCAAGCAAATTCATCATGCCGTTAATGGTTCCGCCCGCTTTCATAAAGTCATCAATGATCAACACATTGGAGCCTTTATCTAAGCTTCGCTTTGCAAGGGACATGGTTTGAATTCGGTTAGAAGAACCTGACGCATAATTAATACTGACAGTTGATCCTTCGGTTACCTTATTATCTTTTCTAACGATCACAACAGGCACATTTAAATAACCCGCAACAGAATAGGCAATCGGAATACCTTTTGTCGCAACGGTCATGACGACATCAATCGCACGGTCAGCAAAGATGGTCGCAAACAGCTTACCGATTTTCGCAAGAATCGATGGATTGCCTAAAACATCGGTTAAATATAAATAACCGCCAGGAAGTACACGTTCAGGAGTTGATAATGCCTCTCCGATATCGTTTACTACGTCATCTGCTTCTTTTAGGTGTATTTTTGGAATATATTTCACTCCGCCAGCAGCGCCAGGTACAGTGAGCAATGTGCCTATTCCCTGCTGTTCGAAGGTCTGTTTGATAATCGTTAAGTCTTCACTAATGGAGGACTTTGCAGATTGATAACGTTCTGCAAAAAAAGTTAAAGGTACTAGTACGTGCGGGTGGGCTAACAAATAATTTGTTAAGTCCACCAATCTGCCGCTTCGACGAAACTTCATGAACTTACCCCCAGAACCCGAATAATTTATGAATAATATAACTTAATATACGGATTTAATCAAGGGCATTTTGTTCGCCGATCATGCGGACAGCGTATACTTGATCACAAAATCCTCTCAGTCCGTTATATATTCTTTGTACCTTCGATTCATATTGAATCAAGCCAAATACCGTTGGGCCGCTTCCACTCATTAATACAGCATCAGCACCGAAACGCTTCATCTGTCTTTTGATCATATCTACTTCCGGATACATCTTTAATGTCACAGACTCCAGAACGTTACCGAGTGAGCCGCACATCTCTTTATAATCTTTCGCTTCAATGGCTTCAATCATACGCTGTACATTTGGGTGTTCTACTTTGCTTGCGTCATATTGTCTATAAACTTCAGCTGTAGATACCCCAATCACCGGCTTCGCTAAAATCACCCAGCAATGCGGCGGTGTCGCGATATGCTTCAGTTTTTCTCCACGTCCTGTCGCTAGTGCTGTGCCTCCGTGTACACAAAAAGACACATCTGAGCCGATCTCCGCTCCAAGCTCAGCCAGTTCATCTAACGTGAGATTTAACTTCCACAAACGGTTTAAACCGCGAAGCGCTGCTGCAGCATCACTGCTGCCTCCAGCTAAACCTGCTGCAACAGGAATTGCTTTTGTGATGACAATCGATACTCCTTTTTGAATACCGAACCTTGTTTTGAGTAATTTAGCCGCCTGATAAGCCAAGTTACGCTGATCATCTGGCACAAATCGATTATGAGATGATACACGGATTTCGTCTTTATCCAGCTCCGTCAGCTCAAGTCGATCTGCAAGGTCTATTGTTGTCATCACCATCTCTACTTCGTGATATCCATCCGGTCTTTTTCCATGGACATCAAGAGAGAGATTAATTTTTGCCGGTGCTTTTTCTAAAATACGCAAACATTTCACCTACTTCTCCATCTAAACATAAGTATCAATATTGTATCACATTTGATGGATCTGATGAATATTGGCTTTTACGCCCAGCACACTGACTTTTCCAACAAAAAAAGCCAGAGACACCTGAGGTATCCCTGACCATTTTTCTATCGTTGATTCTCTTCCTGAGCCATGTGCTGCTGAGCTAATTCGATGGCACGTTTGACCATATTACCTGCGTCACGCGCACGAATTTCTCCCCAGCCTCCATTTTTGACGGTATCATAAAATCCAAGATCCTTCGCCAGCTCGTATTTGAACTCATCTGACATAATGCCTCGGCGTCTACCCAAACGAAACAGCCCCTTTAGTCGAGAATTCGAATCAGTGCCACTGCTTTTGTGGCTTTCTTATTTTGTATCGAATCCTTTCTTTTACCCCTTTCAAAAAATGGACAGACTCCCATTCAGAAAAAAAGGCAAAACAAAAAGCAGTAAACAAGAAGTTCACTGCCCATTAATAGGCGACTGAGCTAGCGGCATCATCGAACGTTAATTCGACCGTCTCAGTCAGTATATCTGCATAACTGTAAGAAACTCTTTCAAACGAATTCTCATCTTGATCTAATTGAATCACAAATACAGAAGGGTACGTTTCAGCTAAAATGCCCGAACGCTCAATTGTTTTACGGCGGCCTCCGTTAGCCTTTAACGTCAAACGTTTACCTAAGTTACCATCAAGCGATCTTTTGATGTCGGACAAAGTCTTCGCCATTGCATCCACCTCACTGAGATAATTATACAACAACGGCCCATTTTTGTCAAATAAAAATTAAATTATATCAACCAACACGAGCCATTGTCAACAAAATAATTTTGACAAACTTCTACCTTTTCTCCTCCCTATTTTTCTCAAATTCCGGTGAATTATGTATCCGTTTGAAATTTCTTTTTACACATAAAAAAAACCAGACTGAAATCAGTCGGGTTATGTCGATTCATGGTCTTTTTTATATGGCATACCTACCCTTAAAACACCCTTCGTCTCGATGCCTCCAAGGCCTTTTTCTCTTGTTAATGTATTACGAAGCACATCCCACACGTTGATTCGATCTACAAATGGAGTGAAGCTGATCTTCGCAACGATATAGACGGGATCGAGCGCATGGATGTTCACACGTGAAGGTGAGCTTGCAAAATTGGCACCTGCTTGGATCAATGATTCGAAATGAGATTGACAGGCGCCTGCAAAGATCACAAGCTGATCTAAATGAGGAATTTTCTTTCTTGCTTTTTGAACCGTCTCAACGAAATGACGAGAATGGCGATAGGCACCGATATCATTTACGCCGCCCTTTTGCTTGGAATACGCATCATGCCCTGTAATGACCAAAATATCAGGCCGATATTGATCAAGTAACGAATCGATCACGCTTGGCATTTTCTTCTCATGACAATGCACTCCATATACAGGCACACCAATTCGTTCATATACATCTAAGCATTTCTTTAAGTATGAAGCATCTCCATCTAAATGAAGGACCTTTCCAGGCATGTGAAAATACTGCTCCTGATGCTGATATTGTCCAGAAGTATAATACTCTTGTTTTTCACGCAGCAGCTGATAATCCTGTCTTAGTAAGTCGAGCGATTCGTTAATTTTCCGTTCGTCGTCCTTCTCCCTTGTCAGCTGCTCCTCTTTTTGAATTAAGACGAGATCCGACATCTTAGCATCAGCAATCAGCCTTACTTCATTCCCATGCAATATGGCAGTGGCTTCGTGCTGATCTGTCTCATCAATTCGAATGATTCGAAACATAATATCCATTTGATAGGATGCCCTCGTCACCATATCTCCTATTTGAAATTGCATGCTGTTCACTCCACAATCAGGCTCATATCCTGTTGGTATCGTCTTTCATATGTGCTGTTCTTTCTAGCCTATGCCCGAACAGTTGAAGTGGTGAAAAACAAAAGAAAAAAGCCCTTACGAAAGGGCTTTTTGTAAAACATTCGACAAACGGGCAAATTCCTCAATAGATAATGATTCTCCGCGGCGCTTTCCATCAATATCTGCTGTTTGAAGTGCTTCTTCAATGATGGCTTTATGTTTTTTTCCATCAGGTAGATTATTCATCAAATTATTCATCAAGGTTTTCCGGCGCTGGCCAAAGCTCGCTCGGATCAATTGAAAGAAAAACGCATCATTTTCTACTGAGACAGCAGGCGTTTCACGAACAGTCAGCTTAATCACAGCCGAATCGACATTTGGCTGAGGAACAAAAACCGTTTTAGGCACAACCATCACCGTTTTTGCTTCCGTATAAAATTGAACTGCAATAGACAGTGAATTATATTCCTTTGATGAAGGGGCAGCTGCCATACGATCTGCTACTTCTTTTTGCAGCATGACCACAATCCCTTTCAATGGAAGGTTTTCTTCAAGCAATTTCATAATAATCGGTGTTGTCACGTAATATGGAAGGTTGGCTACGACCATCACTTCTTTACAGTCAGCAAAATTTTCCTCGATGACCTTTCTCACATCCGCCTTTAATACATCTTGATGAATGATCGTGACATTATCATATGGAGAAAGCGTATCGTTTAAAATAGGCAATAAACGCTGATCGATTTCAAAAGCGGTGACTTTCTTTGCACGTTTAGCGAGCTGCTCTGTCAATGCGCCGATACCAGGCCCAATTTCAATGACGCCGGTCTCATCTGTAACCTCCGCGTGATCGACAATGCGATCTAAAATATTTGTATCAATTAAGAAGTTCTGCCCTAAGCTCTTTTTAAAAGAGAAACCGTACTTCTTCAGTATTTCCTTCGTTCTGACGGGTGTCGCAATATCTTTATTCATCGGCTTCCTCCTGCATGACGGTCTTTAAGGCCGCAATAAAATCATGTTTGGTTATTTGGAACATGTGAAGGCGCTTTTGCAGCTGCTTCGCATTGGTATATCCTATATTTAAAAGCACTCCTAGTCGTTCGCGGCGGCGTTTCGATGCTTCGCCACCGATAAGGCCTGCGTCAAATAAGTCGTCTAATGTAATGTCACTTTCCGATTCTTCCATTTCTTCATGGACATGGGCAAGACATTCCCGAATACTGTCCAAGGAAGCATGCTCGACACCAATTCCTTTATCCCGCTTCGCCTTCGCAAGATGTTTAGGCAAAAAAGCGTGCTTACAGCCAGGAACTGCCTCTGCGATGGTTTTACGGATCTTCTCACCAGGAAAATCAGGATCTGTTAAAATAATGACCCCTCTCGTCTCCTGCGCAAGACGCACTTGTTGAATGACTGTATCGCCAATGGCGGATCCGTTTGTTTCGATCGTATCTGCATCAACCGCCATCTTCACTCTGGCAGTGTCATCACGACCCTCCACCACAATGATTTCTTTGATTTTCATGTATTCCTCCGCTTGCAAAAACAATCTACATTTTTTGGTTTAAAAAACGAAACCTTTCATGCTGCTTTTGCGTCTAATTAATTAGAAAACAGTGCTTCTATTATAACCAAAAAAACAGAGGGTGCGCAAAGCCCTCTGTTCATATAAATGATTTGATGTGTTTATTTGAGTACTCTAATTTTCACTCGTTTATTTCCCCATTGATAAGCTGCCGACTTACTTGGGACGAACACATCAATTTTATTCCCTTTTATAGCAGATCCAGTGTCTGATGCAACGGCATATCCATAGCCTTCCACATACACTTTTGAGCCCAGCGGAATGACACTCGGATCAACTGCTATGACCTTTGCACCCGGATTTGCTTTTAAATTAAAGCCTGTAGACGTTCTGCCCGTACATCCAGCACAGCTCGCTGTATAGGCTGTTGACGCCACATAAAATTCTTTTCCTGACGATTCATTGCTTCGTGAAACCGCAGGGGACGCTGTAGGTTCCTTTTTGGCCACTTGTGTACCAATAGCCACTAATCGGTCCTTACTATCTTTTTCGGTCACTTCTTTAATCAATTCTTTAGACACCACTTTGCCGTTTTCTTTCACAATGGCATAGTGCTTCTTCAATTTACCTTCTTCACCTTTTTTAAGTACCTTCTCTTTCCCTTTTTCAAGAGAATGATCCTTTTTATGTTTGGTATCAAAAGCAATTTTCTCTTCCACTACATCGGTGACTTTTTCCACCCGAGTGATCTTTATATCTGCGCTCTTTTTAGAAAGGTTACTATGTAACGCAGGCTTGATCTTATCGTGCTTCTTGAGCTTTAGCTCTTGTTGCTTTAAAAAGTCAGCGACCGTAGTCGAAGTGGTCCACACTTTTTTATCTTTTCCTCCATCATTTAAGCTGACCTGAAAGGCCTGCTGAACCACAAGATTCATATCCTTTGTTAACTTGTCATTCTTTCCTGGAGTTACTTGATCGTGCTTCCCAATATCTATCTTCTCATTCTTCAATAATGCTCCAACCGTCTGATCTGTTGTCCATATCGTTTTCTCTTTCCCGTCTAGGGTCAGATGAACCGGTATAGCCGCATCATACACAATGTTCATGTTGTCTTGAATCTTTGTATTTAGACTTGGAGAGATATGATCCTCCGCCTTGGTCCTTATGCCAAGGTCTGAAAGCAGCTGAGCTACTGTCTCTTCATGTGTACGAATTGTCTTCTCTTTACCATTGATTGAAATGGTAATGGACTGCTTAGTGAGCTCATGCGCACCGTAAGCCGTTCCAGTTCCAGCTAAAAGCAAGCAAACAACTAGCAATAAAACCTTGCCTTTTCCTAGCTTCACAGAAAACAGATTTTTCATTTTTTGTACGATGAAAAACGCCTCCTTCTCCTCGGAGAGATTATATAGAGTATCTCAAAACCTGTCAACCCTTCCACCCACTGTACAAAAATGCTCGATTGTAAACCTATTATGGGAGATTTATGGAAGGAAGGGAAGAAAGACTTATCGACAACTTATCCTATGAGGAGGCGCAAACGTGTAGAACTTTTTCGTTATGTTTCACAATTGGACAAGCTTAAACAAGGATTGACATCATATACTGTCAGTTTATACGGAAAACTTTTTTTGCATTTTTTGTTGTCAATTCAGCAAGCTCTTCAAAGCTGATTTCTCTCAGCTCCGCAATCTGTTCTGCGATATATTTGACATAACTTGGTTCATTACGTTTCCCTCTAAATGGCACTGGCGTTAAGTATGGGCAGTCTGTTTCAATCAAAAGTTTGTCACTCGGTATCTCCTTTACAACTTCCTTTGGCTTTTTGGCATTTTTAAATGTCACGGGTCCACCGAATGAAATATAAAAGTTCATCTCCATACATGCTTTTGCAGTTTCCAGACTGCCAGTAAAGCAGTGCATAATACCTCCAACTTCAGCTGCTCCCTCTTCCTTTAAAATCGTCACGACATCTTCCGTTGCGTCACGATTATGAATAACGATTGGAAGCTTCACTTCCTTCGCAAGAGCAATTTGGCGTCTAAAGACTTCCTTTTGCACATCTTTTGGCGACTTGTCCCAATAGTAATCCAGACCCATTTCTCCAATCGCAACCACTTTTTCGTGTTGAGATAAATCTTTGATCCAAGCCAAATCCTCATCTGTCATATCAATAGCATCGACTGGATGCCAGCCGATAGCTGCATATATGAAATCATACTCTTCAATTAATTCCATCGCTCTCGTAATAGTCGGGCGGTCAAACCCTACCACCACGATTTTCTCAACTTTTTCGCTTTTCGCTCTTTCGATTACCTGCTCTAAGTCTTCATTGTATTGTTCTGCATTCAAGTGGGCATGTGTATCAAATAACATGGTTGATTGCTCCTTTCGACAATTCTGCTAAAAAACAAAAGGTGTTCGACGAAATGTTACACGTGGAACACCTTTGTTGATTTATAAAATTTTTGTTCCATTTGCTAGAGTTTGATCTACTTCAAGAACCTGCAATTTCCCGCCTGTTTCTCCAGTTAAAATCATTCCCTGGGAAATTTCCCCTCTGAGTTTAACTGGGGTAAGATTTGCTACGCAAACGAGCTTTTTCCCTACTAATTCTTCTGGTTGATAGTGCTTGGCAATCCCAGAGACTATTTGTCTTTTTTCAAATCCAAAATCAAGCTGAAGCTTTAAAAGACGATCCGCTTTTTTCACTGGGGCTGCTTCCAATACCTGTGCAACTCGAAGATCAACTTTTGAGAAATCATCAAATGCAATTTCTGCTCCCAGCTCAGGTAATTCCGTTTCTTCGATTTCCACTTTCTCTTCTTCTACCTTAGGTGCACTTCCCTGCATTTTTTCTTTAATGTAGGCTACTTCTTCTTCAACCTCTAAACGCGGGAACAAAGGCTCTCCCTTTTGTACCGTTGCTTGTTGAATCGCACCAAATGATAGGATACTATCCCAGCTTTTGAGCTTCTCTTCTTCAATTCCAAGCTGGAAGAAGATTTTCTCAGGTGTTTTCGTTAGGAACGGCGTTAAGAGTACTGCAGTGATTCGAAGTGATTCTGCTAAATGATACATAACAGAATGCAATTCTTTTCGTTTTGTTTCATCCTTTGCCAGCACCCATGGAGCTGTTTGATCAATATATTTATTGGTTCTGCTGATTAATGTCCAAACATTTGAAAGAGCCACAGAGAATTCAAGATTTTCCATCGCTTCTTCATAGGCTTTGACTGTTTGTTCAGCTACTGCTTTCAGCTCTTCATCAAACTCATTAACAGGGCCCTTATAGCTGCTTAATGTGCCGTCAAAATATTTTTGGACCATCGCAACTGTACGATTAAGCAAGTTACCTAAATCATTGGCAAGATCATAGTTTACACGTTCCACGAATCCTTCTGGTGTAAACACACCATCTGCACCAAATGGTACTTCGCGAAGCAGGTAATAACGAAGGGCATCGAGACCATAACGATCAATTAATGTGACTGGATCTACCACATTCCCTTTTGATTTAGACATTTTGCCATCTTTCATGAGCAGCCAGCCGTGTGCGAAAATTTGTTTCGGCAGAGGCAGATCTAATGCCATCAGCATAATCGGCCAATAAATCGTATGGAAGCGTACAATTTCTTTTCCTACGAGATGTACGTTGGCAGGCCAATATTTTTTATATTTTTCATCTTGATCTGTTCCATAGCCAATCGCAGTTAAATAGTTGAATAACGCATCAATCCATACATAAATGACGTGTTTTGGATTGTTAGGAACTTTAATTCCCCAATCAAAGGTTGTTCTTGATACTGCTAAATCCTCTAAACCTGGTTTAATGAAGTTATTAATCATTTCATTCTTTCTTGATTCAGGCTGAATAAACGATGGATTTTTTTCGTAATAATCGAGCAAACGGTCCGCATACTTACTCATACGGAAGAAATATGATTCCTCTTTAATTAATTCAACAGGGTGGCCGCTGTCAGGGCTTTTCCCGCCAATGACTTCCCCTTTCTCATTACGCTCAACATCAACAAGCTGTGTTTCCGTATAGAATGTCTCATCAGGAATACTGTACCAGCCCTCATATTGATCTAAATAAATATCGCCTTGATCAAGCAACTTTTGGAAGACTTGCTCAATGATTTTCGTATGTCTTTTTTCTGTTGTACGGATGAAGTCATCATTCGAAATGTCGAGTTTCTTCCATAATGATTTAATGTCTTCAACGACTGGATCTAAATACTCGATCGGTGTGATATTTTGTTCTTCAGCTTTTTGCTGAATTTTTTGTCCGTGCTCATCTGTACCTGTTAAATACATCACATCATAGCCTTGAAGACGTTTATAACGAGCCATAGCATCTCCTGCTACTGTCGTATAAGCATGTCCAATATGTAATTTTCCGCTCGGATAGTAAATAGGTGTTGTCAGATAAAACGTTTTTTTCTTTTCCGGCATGTCGGAACCTCCTGCGTGTGTGTAAATGTCAAAAACTCCCGCCCAATGGACGAGAGCGGTTATCATCATTACATGAAAATGTGTCAGATCAATTCATTCAATTTTGCACTTGTGCTTTCTCTATGATACCATCTTAGCCTTTAAGATCAAGCATATATACATAGAACAAGCTGAAATGATCGAAAAAGATGAGTTTTTCGAAAAAAACGACAAACCCGTCGACATTTTGTCGAATATTGTCGTATGAAATCTATTTCCAGATTTACATTTGGCTAAATTAGGGCAAAAGTCTTGTTAATCTGATCTCGTCATTTCTTATATTTTCATAGGAAAAGCCTACAAAATCCTTATACACCAGTAGTTTCAAGGTCTTTTGACTTTAAGAGTCATATTTTACAAACAATAGTAAACAAAATGATTGACGATTTATGGAAACCTTGTTATGCTAGGAATGTAAGGAATTTGTCGAATAATGACGAAGATAATATTATTTTAAGAATAAGAACTTTTTGGGAGGAGAATGAAGATGAAATCTACAGGTATTGTACGTAAAGTTGACGAATTAGGACGCGTGGTGATTCCAATCGAACTTCGCCGTACGCTAGGAATCGCTGAAAAAGACGCTTTGGAAATTTATGTTGATGATGAAAAAATTATCTTAAAAAAATATAAACCAAACATGACTTGCCAAGTAACAGGTGAAGTATCAGACGATAACCTTAAACTTGCTAATGGTAAATTAGTTCTTAGCCGTGAAGGTGCAGAGCAAATCATTAACGAAATCCAAAACCAACTTCAATCACAAAAATAAGGTTCATATAAAAAAGGTTCTTGCACCGTTTGCAAGAACCTTTCTTTATTGTTCAATATGATAAGCATCGTATATCGTGCGCTTTGGTACACCACGTTCGACAGCTGTACGTTTAATGGCTTCCTTCGACGTTAATCCTTCCTCTATGTAATGGATCACATGTTCTTTTTCAGATAAGGACGTCCACCAAGCTTCTTCATTCAGCTCTTCTTCAGCTTGATCATTTCCTTGTACCACAAGACAGAACTCACCTCGAATTTGATTCTCCGCAGCCCATGTCAACACAGATTCTAAATCCCCACGAATAAACTCTTCGAATTTTTTCGTCAGTTCTCTCGTAATTGCGATGTTCCGATTCCCCCACACTTCCTTCATTAAAGTCAGCGTTTCTTTTAACCGATGGGGCGCTTCATAGAAAATGATCGTTTCTTGACGTTTCTTCAAGGCTTCAAGCTGCTTTTTCTTTTCTTTTTTCTGACGGTCGAGAAAACCATAAAAGAAAAATGGCTGAGGCGCGATTCCTGATGCAATGAGTGCTGTTAGTGCAGCATTTGCGCCAGGTAACGGAATGACATAGCCTCCGATGCTAGTAAAATCTCGAACCACTTCAGCCCCTGGATCTGAAATCGTTGGTAAACCAGCATCACTCACAAGTGCGATACTTTTCCCTTCTTTTAGCCATTCGATTAACTTGTGGCCGCTGCTGTCTTTATTATGTTCATGATAACTGGTTAAGGGTGTATCAATTTCGTATACATGACAAAGCTTTTTCGTTTGCCTTGTATCTTCTGCGGCAATATAGTCTACATCTTTTAATGTTTGTATCGCTCGGAATGTCATATCTTCTAGATTTCCGATCGGGGTTGGGACAAGATAAAGAATACCCATGCCAGATTGACCATCAAAGCTTTTCTGTGTCTTTTTCATGTGCCGCCTCCTTTTCCATTCGCATTTCTTCTATATAAATATCTTTCTTTTTCCGCGTCCACGTTTTGAAACGATATTCTTGCTGCATGGCTTCTCTTTTGGTTGCAAAACATTCATGATAAAAAAGCTCAACCGGCCGTCTCGCTCTTGTATACTTTGCTCCCTTTCCACTATTATGGGTTATCAGTCTTTTTTGTAAATCATTTGTATAACCCGCATACAGGCTGCCATCTGCACATTTTAATACATAGAAATAATGATTATGCTTCTCCATACAGTATCGTCCTGATTTCATCTGTATACTCCTGATCTTCCCCATAAACAAAAAGAGGCGGAAGAATTTTCAGATCTGGTTTTCCATCTTTTATGCCCTCTACCAAGATGGTATTGGCTTCTTTCCCTTGTTTGGGATAAACAAATTGAATTCGTTTCGGCTCAATTCGGTATTTTTTCATTAATTCAACAATCTCAAGCAGCCTTCCTGGTCGATGAACCATCGCCAGTTTCCCCCCTTGCTTTAGCAGCGTGGAAGAAACACGAATAACATCCTCTAATGTACAATGAATTTCATGCCGTGCAATCGCCAAATATTCATTTTCATTGATTTCATCCTTAGAGGGTGTTTTAAAATATGGCGGGTTACATGTAATCACATCAACTTTATGGTTGCCGTAGCGTTCCGGCATATCATTCAAATCACCATGAATCAATTCGATCTGGTGCGCAAGTTGATTATACTCCACACTTCTTTTTGCCATATCAAACAGCCGTTCTTGAATTTCAACACCCGTAATCGAGGCCTTAGAACGAGTTGAAAGCAGCAATGGCACGATGCCATTTCCGGTACAAAGATCAATGATCTCTCCTTTTTGGATTGGCACATACGCAAATTTAGCTAATAACACCGCGTCCAATGAAAAGGCAAACACAGTTTTACTTTGAATAATCTTCATATCTTCGGCGAGCAGGTAATCTAAACGTTCATCTTCTCTTAACGAAACCATGATGTATCCTTTCTTTTCCTGTGAAAAAGGCTCCCGATTCAGCGGAAGCCTTTTCTCATTTTTTATTTAAAAATGACAGACAGAACAAACAGTCTCCCTCTTTACGAATGCTCCCATAATGTACATTACAAATATGGAAGCCCTCCTGATATAACCGGGCCAGGTTATCATGACCTTCTCCTATATCAGAATGACTTGGCTTCTGGGCAGAATCATTCTCTGCCTCAGATGATTTGTCTCGATCGGACTGATCCAGACGTTCACGCAAGTGCTGATTCTCCATTTGCAGCTGATGATTTTCTTCAATCACTTCACCGATATGATTTTTCAAATCACCTAACTGGCGATAAAGAGAACCGATTTGTTCTTCTAAATTAATCACCGTATCAAATAGTTCCTTTTTATCCAAGGTGGCACACCTCGTTACTCAGTTGTTTGTGCAGATACAACGCCTTCTTGTAATAATTCTTCCCATGTATATTCTATCACTTTTTCTTGCCCGGTTAATTCAACTTGCAAAATTCGTTCTAAAATATTGAGCCCTACTACCTTTGCAGAGCCATTAGATGTCTGAATCGTTTCGCCGATATCCGGTAATTGTTCTTTCGCTGTTTCATACTCATCATTCTCATATTTCAAGCAGCACATCAAACGTCCGCATAGGCCTGAAATTTTTGTCGGATTTAACGACAAGTTTTGATCCTTTGCCATCTTAATCGACACTGGTTCAAAGTCTCCTAAGAATGTCGAACAGCAAAGCATTCGCCCGCAAGGACCAATGCCGCCAAGCATTTTTGCCTCGTCTCTTACACCAATCTGGCGAAGTTCAATTCTCGTTTTGAAGATTGATGCAAGATCCTTCACTAGCTCACGGAAATCAACTCTGCCATCTGCTGTGAAGTAGAAGATGACCTTGTTTCGGTCAAATGTAAATTCAACATCAACCAATTTCATTTCCAGCCCATGTTCACTTACTTTCTGAAGACATGTATCAAAGGCTGTCATCGCTGCTTCTTTGTTTTCCTCAACGATGAGCCGGTCTCGTTCGTCTGCTACACGAATGACTTTACGCAGAGGGAGAACCACATCGTGTTCATCTACTTTTTTGTTGGCGATGACCACTTGTCCGTACTCAACCCCTCTAACCGTTTCTACAATGACACAACTATCATTTTCTATATGAAATCCATTAGGATCGAAATAATAGATTTTGCCCGCTTTTTTAAAGCGAACACCAATTACGTTGTACAAGCTTATCCCTCCTGCAACATCAACACCAATTGCTCCATCAGCCCTTGGGCATTCACGTTGGATTGAAGTCTCTTTTTCGCTTCTAATACAGCAAGGATCTGGCTGGTCACCATCTGCTGTGTGGAATGCAGCGCATGCTGCTTCATTGTCTGGAATAAGTCTTGATAAATGACTTTATCTTCATTTCCTATTTGAATCGACAATACATCACGATATATAAATAAAAGCATATCCAGACCTGTTTCTTGAAGGTCTTTCTCTTTGAAAAAAGGCATCCATTGATCCTGTATATAAAAAAATGCATGTTCTTTTCGCTGGTGTAAGACTTCATACAATTTTATCACTTTCGCTCTAGACTCTGCAAACTGATCATTTCGACTTAATTCGAGTGCTTCTGCTAAATTATTGGTTAAATTCGACAAAAGCCTTGCGAGATGCTGAGATACGCCTTCTTGTAAAAGCTGCTGCTCTAAGGATTGTGGCTGCAGCGGCTGAAAGCTGAGCATCTGACATCTTGAAATAATCGTATCCAGCATTTTATGCGATTGCTCAGTGATTAAAACCGCCATCGTTTCCCGATTAGGCTCCTCTAGGAACTTCAATAAACTGTTCGCGGCATTGACCGTCATTTTGTCCGCATGAAGAATAATATACATTTTCCGGTGAGATTCTACACCTGCTTTTGTAAATTCCTCTTGCAATGCCTGCACTTGCGCCTTTTTAATTGATTGGCCATCGGGCTGCACAAGATGTAAATCGGGATGGTTTCCTGATGCAATCCTTTTGCAGTTTTGACAGGATTCACATGGTTTCACTCCTGATTCCAAACAAAAAAAGCTCTTAGCCAAAAGCATCGCTGCATCCAGTTTTCCGGTTCCTTTTTTTCCTTCAAATAAGTAGGCGTGCGCAAGTCGGTCTTTATCAATACTATTAAAAATCAGCCGCATGACGCGCGGCTGCAAATCATTCATGTCATCCCAGCTAATTGCCATGTTATCACTCTCTATGTGTAAAGGTTAATCAATAAACCTTTTATTTCTCCAATACGTTCAAGCAAATCAATAGATGGTTTCTCTTGATCCATCATTTCCTCGGTTAATTCAATCAGCTTTTCATCTAAGGCTTTGACCAAAGCAAGTGTACGTGTGTTGCCATAAATGTCAAAGCTCCTTGATGTTTCTATATTTAGTCCATTATCGACTGTCTCTTTCACAAAGCGCTTCACCAGTCCTTTAAACCTAGCCAAATCCTTTAGGTTTCGTGACTTTGCGAGCTTTTTTCCGAACACTTCGATATCACTCAGCATGACCGTCAGCTGTTCTAAGCGCAGTTTGCCGCTTTGCGTTTCCATCGAAGCTTTAAAGGAGGCAGATGTCTGGCTTCCTTTCATCGCTTGAAGTTCACGCTTTTCTAAACGCAGCCGCATATCTTGATTAATTTTCACAGCAACCCATCCTTAAAATTGATGAAATTGTTCAACTGGCAGAATAAAAACAGTAGCTCCGCCAACTTCAACCTCAACAGGGTATGGTACGTATGAATCTGCATTTCCGCCCATTGGGGAGACAGGCGCGATCATTTGATCACGTTTACGGCAATTTTCTTTTATAAGCTGTAATGCTTTATCCACCCGGACATCATCACAACCAATAATAAAAGTCGTATTCCCAGACTTTAAAAACCCACCAGTTGAAGCTAATTTTGTCACGCCGAAATGATGTTCAGTCAATATTTTCAACAATTTGCTGCTATCTTGGTCCTGTACAACGGCAACAATTAATTTCATTTGATTGGCCTCCTTTATTTTAGGCACAGATGACATGCCGATGTCTTCCTCTATATTATAACAACGATTGGGAATTAGGTCATATTTGATTTTGCTTTAATGTGTCCTGAATCAATTGAAGGACTTCTTCATAGACAGCCTGCATCGGCTGAGACGCATCCACTACACGGAATCGTTCTGGCGATTGTGCAATAAGCAGTTCATAGCCTTCTCTGACAAGCTGGTGGAAATTCAGCGTCTCCATGTCTAATCGATTCTTTTCTCTTCCCTGGTTGGCATCAATTCGCTTTAGCCCTTCCTCAGGTGTAATTGAAAAATAAATGGTCATTTGCGGCATCGTGCCATTGATAGCAAAGTCGTTAATTGACTTTACTTCTTCAATCCCAAGCCCTCTCGCATAGCCTTGATAAGCAAGGGAGCTATCGACAAAACGATCACATAAAACCGTCTGCCCGCGCTGTAATGCCGGTTCTACCTTCTCAGCCAAATGCTGCCTTCTTGCGGCTGCATACAGCAAAGCTTCTGTTTTCGCATCCATTTTTGTGTTTTTTTCATTTAAAATGACTTCACGAATCTGCTCTGCAATGTCAATGCCGCCAGGCTCACGTGTCGCCATCACTGCATATCCTTGGCGTTCCATTTCTTCATACACTTTTCGAATCACTGTCGTTTTTCCAGCACCCTCTGGCCCTTCAAACGTAATAAACATACCGCTCATAGTGTCTCCTCTTCTATATAAACATATAATTTTCTCTGATGAATCACCTGACTGGCTTGAACATGAACCTGATGTCCAAGCAAACGGCTTAAAGCCGCAATCTGATCGATTTCAATACGCTCTCCCTTAACGATCAAAGGAATACCCGGTGGATATGGAATAACCGATTCTGCACTAACCCGTCCTGCTGCATGTTCAAATGGGACGGCTTCTATATCCTGTCTATGCTCCTCGTTGTCATCAGCCAGCGCCTCTCTTAGGAAATGATCTTTTCCTTTGAGCAATGAATTGCTTTGATTAAGGACCTGCTTTATCCGTTTAAAAGGGATATCCTTCTTCTGTTCTAAACCAAAGACAAGTAAAACCTGATGTTCGTCGGCAAGCTCTGGGTGAACCTCCACTGATTCAAGTACTCGTTTTAGTTCATAACCAGTCAGCCCTTTTGTTGATCGAATCACACATTTTAATGGATCGTTAGAAAGCAATTCAGACTCGACCACTTCAAGCTGAGGTATACGATTGAACTCATTTTTCAGCTCTGCCAGCCCTTTCATGATTCCATCCAAAATCCCTTTTTTCTTGATCTCCTCGACATAGGCCCTTGCCACATCTAATGAGGCCATAATTGGATAGGATGGAGAACTGCTTTGAAGCATCGTGAGGAATGTTTTCAAACGTTTGGCATCCATTCGCCCTCCCTGTAGATGAAGGTAGGATCCCATCGTCATGGCCGGAAGGGTTTTATGTGCTGATTGTACCACCACGTCAGCTCCATAGGAAAGAGCAGATGGAGGAAAAGCGCCGCCTAATACAAAATGTGCACCATGTGCCTCATCAACCAAAACGATCATGCCTGCTTCGTGGCACATGTGTATCAGTTTTGATAAATCAGCTGCATGACCATAGTAGTTCGGATAAGTCAAAACGATCGCCCGGCAATTAGGATGTTTGGCAATGGCTTTTTTGACTGTTTCATCCGTCACATGTGTTGGAACATGCAGGTGTTGATCTATCTCAGCTTCTACCATAATAGGCGTTGCTCCTGCAAGCTCAATCGCATGGTAAACAGACTTATGACAATTTCGCTGGACGAAAATCTCATCTCCCGCACGACAGGCTGCCATCACCATCGCTAAATTTCCGACAGTTGTCCCATTCACAAGAAAAAAGCTTTGATCTGATCCATATAGCTTTGCCAATAAATGTTCAGCCTCTTGAATCACACCAGTTGGATGATGGAGATCATCTAATCCTTCAAGTTCTGTTACATCCAGCTGAAGAATTGAGTCATAATAAGTCCGTGCCTCATCAAAAAAGACATCTCCATTGTGATGTCCTGGAACGTGGAAAGAATAAGGCTTCTTTTCCGCATGTTGTGCTAATGCTGTATATAAAGGTATTTTCAAACAAATCGACCCTTTTCACTTTAACGATATCTTATGTCTATTATAACGTTCATACAAGGGAACCGAAAGATGGATTCTCATTCCTTTATTGGCTGGTGATTCGCCAGCTGCTGTTCTGCCTCATACATGCTGTTTTTCAATTGGGCTCGCTCTTGGCTTCCATGCTCTTTCACCTGTAACGTTTCCTGTAAGGTTTCAGCTAATTGGCGTTGAACCTTTTTCAACGTATCTATAGGTGCAAAAGCTGCCTCTTCAAGAAGCTCCCCCTGCTGCTTTGATACCTTTTCATATGTTTTTTGGATTCGATTCTCAAGAGCTGAATTGGCACGCTGTTGAATATGCGTTAATGCAATCGACATTTGGTTGATCCATAGAGGAATAGATGCAGAAACTGTTGATTGAATGTGATTGGCCAATGTATGATTCGTATGCTGGATCATTCGAATTTGGGCATTACATTGCAACGCAATTTGCCGGCTTAGCAGCAAATCATATTTCCGTTCTTTCAACCTCTCCATATATTCTTCTGCATTGACTTCCTGACTCATCAATTGCTCCTCTATAGTCCGATTACCAATCTGCTCCGGTTCTGATATGATCTGCTTCTCTAAAGTGGTCATTTTCGCTTCAACTGCTGCAACCTGCAGCGTCATTTCTTGGAAAAAAGTTTGATTTTCTTCAAATAAACGCTCTAATAACATATGATCCGAAATTAATCCGCCTTTTGCGTAACGAAGCCTTGCTGATAATCTCTCGATCTGTGATTTTGCATGTTGAAAACGCGATATGATTTCCTGAGTAGAACGCTTCTCCCGCCGAAATAACTTCGAAAAAAAGCCCTGCTTCTTTGGCAGTAAGTCCTCCGGTTCTACTACATGCAGCTGGTGCAAAAAGGCCTCAAGCACGTCTCCTATTTGATCGATATCTTTTTTCTCAACATATTTCATCATTTGTTGTGATTGTTCCAATAATCGTTCCTGAACACGTGTACCATAGAAAAGCAGCTTTTGCGGATTGTCAGAGATCTGCTCAGCACGCTGTATGGCTTCTTGTTTCTCCTCATCAGATAAGGTATCAAACACCTGAAACTGAAGATCTGTAGTGGAAGCAGATGCTGTTGGGATGTGATCTTCTGGTTTCATTACGTTTGACTCCTTTCATTATTTCTTTATCATTTTATCTGCCACTTCAAGCTCAATATGAAGGGCTTCTATGTCTCTTCCTAATACTTGCTGCAAATCATTCGTCAATTGCTTTTGCAGTTCTGTCAGCGTCACTCGAGTTTGGCTTAGTGTCATTTCCAGCTCATGACTGCGATCAGGCTGGTTATACAATAGTGCATATTTTTCAGTTAGTTCAACGACAGAATCCAAGCTTTCAAAATAAAAACGTTGTGCATCATAAAACCGGGTCGGCTCTTTTTTTGTAATCGTATAGATTCGTCGTGCAAGTCGGAGAATTTCATAATTATGTTTGATCGTCTGTACGTTCTTCACAGCAAATAAAGCCTTCTTTAAACGTACAAGCTTTTGTCCTGCTTCTTTTAAATGCTGTTTGATATATACATAATCACTACGAGACAGTCCGTGTTTCTTTAAAAACAACTGGAAAGCAACCCATCTGCTCCCTGCAAACATCACGCCCCACCCCATCATCGCATACAGTATCGATAATCCAACATGATGATGGAAAACCCCAATACTGACGGTTAAAATCACAAGCGAAAAAAAAGTAGAGAGGATGGCCCATATAAATGTATAAAAGATTGATTTCATGTTCATCGACTCCTATGAATAATCAGGCTCTCTGTTTATCTTATTATTAATTACGGATGATGTCCAAACTAAGTTCCAAAAAACAGGCCCAATCCTCCATAGCTCATAAAAAAAGACCATCTAATGGTCTATGAATACAAAGGCGGCGTATGAAGATTTTTTAGCTTTCTAACATAATCGGCATAGCTAGGATCCGAGGTCGATGTAGAAATTAACTTTCTCTCACATTCTCGGCACAAAAACTGATGATATAAATAAATTCCCTTTGTTTTTTTCTCTTCACAAATCAAACAAATCGCTTCTCGCTCTTTTTTGCTCATTGTGACACCTCCACTTATAGCTTCAGTATGCCCTAGCGCTTTCAATTGTATACAAAATTAAGAATGTTTTAGATGGTAGTTTAGTATATGTATCCATGTCAGATCGAGTGTTTGTTCCTTTTCTTAAAAAACAAAAAAGACCAGTTCCGACTGGAACTGATCCTTATAGAAGCTTGGCGGCGTCCTACTCTCACAGGGGGAAACCCCCAACTACCATCGGCGCTGAAGAGCTTAACTTCCGTGTTCGGTATGGGAACGGGTGTGACCTCTTCGCTATCGCCACCAAACCTGATGGAGAGAATGTTCTCTCAAAACTAGATAACAATGTTCATGCTTCACAATAGAATATAGGTTAAGTCCTCGATCTATTAGTATCTGTCAGCTCCACGTGTCACCACGCTTCCACCTCAGACCTATCAACCTGATCATCTTTCAGGGATCTTACTTCCTTGCGGAATGGGAAATCTCATCTTGAGGGGGGCTTCATGCTTAGATGCTTTCAGCACTTATCCCGTCCGCACATAGCTACCCAGCGATGCCCTTGGCAGAACAACTGGTACACCAGCGGTGCGTCCATCCCGGTCCTCTCGTACTAAGGACAGCTCCTCTCAAATTTCCTGCGCCCGCGACGGATAGGGACCGAACTGTCTCACGACGTTCTGAACCCAGCTCGCGTACCGCTTTAATGGGCGAACAGCCCAACCCTTGGGACCGACTACAGCCCCAGGATGCGATGAGCCGACATCGAGGTGCCAAACCTCCCCGTCGATGTGGACTCTTGGGGGAGATAAGCCTGTTATCCCCGGGGTAGCTTTTATCCGTTGAGCGATGGCCCTTCCATGCGGAACCACCGGATCACTAAGCCCGACTTTCGTCCCTGCTCGACTTGTAGGTCTCGCAGTCAAGCTCCCTTGTGCCTTTACACTCTGCGAATGATTTCCAACCATTCTGAGGGAACCTTTGGGCGCCTCCGTTACATTTTAGGAGGCGACCGCCCCAGTCAAACTGCCCACCTGACACTGTCTCCCTGCCCGATAAGGGCAGCGGGTTAGAAGGTCAATACAGCCAGGGTAGTATCCCACCGATGCCTCCACCGAAGCTAGCGCTCCGGTTTCCAAGGCTCCTACCTATCCTGTACAAGCTGTACCAACATTCAATATCAGGCTGCAGTAAAGCTCCACGGGGTCTTTCCGTCCTGTCGCGGGTAACCTGCATCTTCACAGGTACTATAATTTCACCGAGTCTCTCGTTGAGACAGTGCCCAGATCGTTGCGCCTTTCGTGCGGGTCGGAACTTACCCGACAAGGAATTTCGCTACCTTAGGACCGTTATAGTTACGGCCGCCGTTTACTGGGGCTTCAATTCGCACCTTCGCTTACGCTAAGCGCTCCTCTTAACCTTCCAGCACCGGGCAGGCGTCAGCCCCTATACTTCGCCTTACGGCTTCGCAGAGACCTGTGTTTTTGCTAAACAGTCGCCTGGGCCTATTCACTGCGGCTTCTCGGGGCTTTAACACCCTAAGAAGCACCCCTTCTCCCGAAGTTACGGGGTCATTTTGCCGAGTTCCTTAACGAGAGTTCTCTCGATCACCTTAGGATTCTCTCCTCGCCTACCTGTGTCGGTTTGCGGTACGGGCACCTCTCACCTCGCTAGAGGCTTTTCTTGGCAGTGTGGAATCAGGAACTTCGCTACTAAATTTCGCTCGCCATCACAGCTCAGCCTTTACGGGAAACGGATTTGCCTATTTCCCAGCCTAACTGCTTGGACGCGGATATCCAATACCGCGCTTACCCTATCCTCCTGCGTCCCCCCATTGCTCAAATGGTGAGGAGGTGGTACAGGAATATCAACCTGTTGTCCATCGCCTACGCCTTTCGGCCTCGGCTTAGGTCCCGACTAACCCTGAGCGGACGAGCCTTCCTCAGGAAACCTTAGGCATTCGGTGGACGGGATTCTCACCCGTCTTTCGCTACTCATACCGGCATTCTCACTTCTAAGCGCTCCACCAGTCCTTCCGGTCTGGCTTCACAGCCCTTAGAACGCTCTCCTACCACTGTTCGTAAGAACAGTCCGCAGCTTCGGTGATACGTTTAGCCCCGGTACATTTTCGGCGCAGAGTCACTCGACCAGTGAGCTATTACGCACTCTTTAAATGGTGGCTGCTTCTAAGCCAACATCCTGGTTGTCTAAGCAACTCCACATCCTTTTCCACTTAACGTATACTTTGGGACCTTAGCTGGCGGTCTGGGCTGTTTCCCTTTCGACTACGGATCTTATCACTCGCAGTCTGACTCCCAAGGATAAGTCATCGGCATTCGGAGTTTGACTGAATTCGGTAACCCGGTAGGGGCCCCTAGTCCAATCAGTGCTCTACCTCCGAGACTCTTACCTTGAGGCTAGCCCTAAAGCTATTTCGGAGAGAACCAGCTATCTCCAGGTTCGATTGGCATTTCACCCCTACCCACACCTCATCCCCGCACTTTTCAACGTGCGTGGGTTCGGGCCTCCATTCAGTGTTACCTGAACTTCACCCTGGACATGGGTAGATCACCTGGTTTCGGGTCTACGACCACGTACTCATGCGCCCTATTCAGACTCGCTTTCGCTGCGGCTCCGCATCTTCTGCTTAACCTTGCACGGGATCGTAACTCGCCGGTTCATTCTACAAAAGGCACGCCATCACCCGTTAACGGGCTCTGACTACTTGTAGGCACACGGTTTCAGGATCTATTTCACTCCCCTTCCGGGGTGCTTTTCACCTTTCCCTCACGGTACTGGTTCACTATCGGTCACTAGGGAGTATTTAGCCTTGGGAGATGGTCCTCCCGGATTCCGACGGAATTTCACGTGTTCCGCCGTACTCAGGATCCACTCTGGAGAGAATGACATTTCAGTTACAGGGCTGTTACCTTCTTTGGCGGGCCTTTCCAGACCTCTTCGCTTATATCATTCCTTTGTAACTCCGTATAGAGTGTCCTACAACCCCAAGAGGCAAGCCTCTTGGTTTGGGCTGTTCCCGTTTCGCTCGCCGCTACTCAGGGAATCGCATTTGCTTTCTCTTCCTCCGGGTACTTAGATGTTTCAGTTCCCCGGGTATGCCTTCTCATACTCTATGTATTCAAGTATGGATACTACTCCATTACGAGCAGTGGGTTTCCCCATTCGGAAATCTCCGGATCAAAGCTTGCTTACAGCTCCCCGAAGCATATCGGTGTTCGTCCCGTCCTTCATCGGCTCCTAGTGCCAAGGCATCCACCGTGCGCCCTTTCTAACTTAACCATTTCTTACTTTAGAAAGAATCACTATGTGTGATGAACTTTGCATTGCATTCAATGTGAATGTATTACTTATTGTTATCTAGTTTTCAAAGAACACGTTGGTGGAGCCTAGCGGGATCGAACCGCTGACCTCCTGCGTGCAAGGCAGGCGCTCTCCCAGCTGAGCTAAGGCCCCAATTTAATAGAAGATGGTGGGCCTGAGTGGACTCGAACCACCGACCTCACGCTTATCAGGCGTGCGCTCTAACCAGCTGAGCTACAGGCCCATCTTTCATATCGAAGATATGATGTTGTAGGATCTTTTGCAAGTTCCTTCAAAACTAAACAAGACGAAAACGTACGCTGCTCCATATATCCTTAGAAAGGAGGTGATCCAGCCGCACCTTCCGATACGGCTACCTTGTTACGACTTCACCCCAATCATCTGCCCCACCTTCGGCGGCTGGCTCCATAAAGGTTACCTCACCGACTTCGGGTGTTGCAAACTCTCGTGGTGTGACGGGCGGTGTGTACAAGGCCCGGGAACGTATTCACCGCGGCATGCTGATCCGCGATTACTAGCGATTCCAGCTTCACGCAGTCGAGTTGCAGACTGCGATCCGAACTGAGAACAGATTTATGGGATTGGCTAAACCTTGCGGTCTTGCAGCCCTTTGTTCTGTCCATTGTAGCACGTGTGTAGCCCAGGTCATAAGGGGCATGATGATTTGACGTCATCCCCACCTTCCTCCGGTTTGTCACCGGCAGTCACCTTAGAGTGCCCAACTGAATGCTGGCAACTAAGATCAAGGGTTGCGCTCGTTGCGGGACTTAACCCAACATCTCACGACACGAGCTGACGACAACCATGCACCACCTGTCACTCTGTCCCCGAAGGGAAAGCCCTATCTCTAGGGTTGTCAGAGGATGTCAAGACCTGGTAAGGTTCTTCGCGTTGCTTCGAATTAAACCACATGCTCCACCGCTTGTGCGGGCCCCCGTCAATTCCTTTGAGTTTCAGTCTTGCGACCGTACTCCCCAGGCGGAGTGCTTAATGCGTTAGCTGCAGCACTAAGGGGCGGAAACCCCCTAACACTTAGCACTCATCGTTTACGGCGTGGACTACCAGGGTATCTAATCCTGTTCGCTCCCCACGCTTTCGCTCCTCAGCGTCAGTTACAGACCAGAGAGTCGCCTTCGCCACTGGTGTTCCTCCACATCTCTACGCATTTCACCGCTACACGTGGAATTCCACTCTCCTCTTCTGCACTCAAGTTTCCCAGTTTCCAATGACCCTCCCCGGTTGAGCCGGGGGCTTTCACATCAGACTTAAGAAACCGCCTGCGAGCCCTTTACGCCCAATAATTCCGGACAACGCTTGCCACCTACGTATTACCGCGGCTGCTGGCACGTAGTTAGCCGTGGCTTTCTGGTTAGGTACCGTCAAGGTGCGAGCAGTTACTCTCGCACTTGTTCTTCCCTAACAACAGAGCTTTACGATCCGAAAACCTTCATCACTCACGCGGCGTTGCTCCGTCAGACTTTCGTCCATTGCGGAAGATTCCCTACTGCTGCCTCCCGTAGGAGTCTGGGCCGTGTCTCAGTCCCAGTGTGGCCGATCACCCTCTCAGGTCGGCTACGCATCGTCGCCTTGGTGAGCCATTACCCCACCAACTAGCTAATGCGCCGCGGGTCCATCTGTAAGTGACAGCCGAAACCGTCTTTCATCCTTGAACCATGCGGTTCAAGGAACTATCCGGTATTAGCTCCGGTTTCCCGGAGTTATCCCAGTCTTACAGGCAGGTTACCCACGTGTTACTCACCCGTCCGCCGCTAACATCCGGGAGCAAGCTCCCTTCTGTCCGCTCGACTTGCATGTATTAGGCACGCCGCCAGCGTTCGTCCTGAGCCAGGATCAAACTCTCCGAAAAAGTACAAAACCGAAGTTTTGCTTTTCGCCAGTTTGACTGACTACCTATGAAGTATCATAGGATTTTTTATAAAAACTCGAATTAACAGGTACGTTTTGTCTTGTTTAGTTTTCAAAGAACTTGTTTACCGCTTCAGAAGCGACTAGAACATCTTATCACATCCAAGTTGTTAGTGTCAACAACTTTTTTGTTATTATGTTTTTTCGTTTCTTCGTCATCAGCGACGTATATTAATTTACCACCCTATCGAATCAAAGTCAATAATATTTTTCATTAAATAATAAACTTTTCAATAACGATTAAAGCTGCTACGCCCGGAATACCCAATAAACCACTAATTCCACTCGTTACAGGGTTAATAGAGACATGTAATCCTAGACTCTCGCCAAATAGGTTGAGGCAAAATAAAAAAAGAGCGCCTGCTATAAACTTCACTCCGATAAGCCCTAACCATTTGAATGGATTCGCCTGCACACCTGACATAAACAACAATAGCACAGCTAGCAAAATTGACCCGATCACAATAACAGGTTCCATAATCCTCTCATCTCCTCTTCATATGAATAGTACAAGCATATGAGAGGACTATGTATAATAGACCTGCTATTTCCAGTTGTTTAAACGTAAATTCCTCTTTTTCGCTTCTCTCAGATAGAAAAAGTACTTCGCTTGAGCAAGCTTTAATTCGAATAGAATGTCCGGTGAAGGCTCAACGCTATTTGCGACAAGCTTTTTTTGTCTGTTCCATTCTTCCTTTTGCTTAAAAAGCTGTTGAATTAATTTCTCATCGAATTCTTTTCGAATTGATTTTCTGCGAAGAAAACCCATGTACCGTACTTCTCCTTCCTACATCTCACGTCTGCCTTCTAGAGCCTTAGACAGTGTAACTTCATCCGCATACTCTAAATCCCCGCCTACTGGAAGTCCGTGAGCAATGCGAGAGAGTTTAATTCCTGATGGTTTTAACAATCTGGAGATATACATGGCTGTTGCTTCTCCTTCAATGTTTGGATTGGTTGCAAGGATCACCTCTGTCACTTGATCGTCTTGCAATCTTTTTAATAGGTCAGGAATTTTAATATCCTCTGGTCCAATTCCGTCCATTGGCGAAATGGCACCATGAAGCACATGATATAAGCCGTTGTATTCTTTCATTTTTTCCATTGCGATTACATCTTTTGGATCCTGCACTACACAGATAACAGATTGATCTCTTCTTGTATCTTCACAAATATAGCAAGGATCTTGGTCTGTGATATGACCGCATACCGAACAATAAGTTAAATTACGCTTTGCATTTACAAGCGCCTTCGCAAAATCTAGTACGACATCTTCCTGCATACTAAGAACAAAAAAAGCCAGACGGACCGCAGTTTTCGGTCCGATTCCTGGCAATTTCATAAAGCTGTCAATCAGCTTTGATATTGGTTCAGGATATTGCATCTTCAGTTATTCCTCCTAGAATAAACCTGGCATGTTCATTCCTTTTGTGAATTGACCCATCGTTTCATTCGTTAGCTCATCGACTTTTTTCAATGCATCGTTTGTCGCAGCAAGTACAAGATCTTGAAGCATATCAATATCTTCTGGATCAACAACTTCTTCATTAATTGCTACATCAACGACTTCTTTTTGTCCATTTACTTTGACAGTGACCATACCGCCACCAGCTGTACCTTCAAGAACTTTTTCTGCAAGCTCTTCTTGAGCCTTCGCCATATCCTTTTGCATTTTTTGCATTTGTTTCATCATTTTTTGCATGTTTCCCATTCCACCGCGCATATGAACACCACTCTCTTTCATTTTTATTAATCTTTAATTTCAATTAAATCAGTTCCTACTAATTTTTTTGCTTCCGCAATCAATGGATCCTCTTCAGTAGAAGTTCCCTGACCATCCGCTTGTTCATCCGGCTGATGATCTCTTAAAAATTCTTCTCTTATTTTACCCCATTGAGCGTCAGGAACGCCAACTAATTCCACTCTTTTTCCTAACATAGACTCTAGCAGTTGTTCAAGATTGGTCCGAACACCGCTTTTATCTTCAGCAACCATTTTACAATGTATTTCAAATTTGAATTTTAAAACAAAGGCATGCGAAGCAGCCGCAACTGGCTCACTGTCCGTTAATAACGCAGCGTGAGACACCTTATTCTGCTGTTTCAACTGGGCAAGGAGCTCTCCCCATTTGCCTTTAATTTTTTCTAACTCAGGCCGTTTCGCTTCTTTTAGAATCTCATGAATTCGGCCGACAGGAGCACGATAGCCATTTTTGTTACTCGTTTGTGGTCGAGGCGCTTCCTTTTTTTCTTGAGGGCTATGAGATGGAGACATTGGTACACCTTCGGCTCTTAGCCTTGATAGTTCCTGTTCCAGCCTGTTTATTTTATCTGTTAGCGCCGTTAAATCAGCGTCAGCATGGCCTTGTGTCAATCCTGCTGTTGACTGACACAGCTTTACAACAGCTACCTCAAAGAAAATCCTTGGATGATTTGTCCATTTCATTTCTTGGTGGCTTTTATTCAGGACTTCAATGGTTTCATACAGAAACTGAGGTGTCACACGATCTGACAGCGCCACGAAACTTTCGTCGACCTTTACCTTTTCAAGGACCCCCTCGAGATCTGGTGCCGTTTTATAAAGCAGCATATCTCTAAAGTAAAAAATCATATCCTCTATTAATTTAGCAGCATCTTTCCCCTGCTGGAGCAATTCATTTAATGTATCTAACGCTGCGGCAATATTTTGATCAAAAATTGCTTCAGCAAGCTGACTAATGAAATGCTGAGATACAGCACCTGTAATGAGCAGCGCATCATCAATTGTCAATTGTTCACCACTAAATGAGATCGCTTGATCCAAGAGACTTAGTGCATCACGCATACCGCCATCAGCTGCACTAGCAATAATCTCGAGCGAACCCTCCTGTACGTCAAGGCCTTCTGCATCTACAATTTTCTCCATTCTTCCAACAATATCTTTGGTCGTGATTCGTTTAAAATCAAATCGCTGACAACGAGATATGATGGTAAGAGGAATCTTATGGGGCTCTGTGGTAGCCAAAATAAAGATACAATGAGCAGGCGGTTCTTCCAGCGTTTTAAGGAGAGCATTAAATGCACCGATAGAGAGCATATGTACTTCATCTATAATATAAACCTTATATGTAACCGCCGAAGGAGCAAATTTCACTTTATCACGTATATCCCGGATTTCATCTACCCCGTTATTCGAGGCAGCATCTATTTCAATCACGTCTGAAATTGAACCGTTTGTAATCCCTTTACAGGCATCACATTCATTACACGGCTCGCTAACAGGTGACTTTTCACAGTTCACTGCCTTAGCAAAGATTTTGGCAGCACTTGTTTTACCTGTTCCTCTAGGACCTGAAAATAAGTAAGCATGAGAAAACTTTTTCTGCAAAAGGGCATTTTGCAACGTTTTTGTGATGTGTTCTTGTCCAACAACATCCTCAAAAACTTGAGGTCTGAACACTCGATATAAAGCTTGATAACTCACAAATACGCCCTCCTCCATTTATCATCCTTTTCATTATACATGATGCACCGATCAATTCAAAAGCACACCTTTATTTTCTAATATGCCAAAAAGATGATTTCTACTAAAGATTTTCTACTTTCCATGTATTAAAAACGTATTTTCTAGCTTTGTAAAAAGATCTGAAACCCCAAACGGAACACCAGTTCTTTTTGCGATTTATGAAAAAAACAAATGGCTCCAAAAAGACTTTTTATCTATTTGTATAACCAAAGCAGTTAAGCTATTCTTTGAACAGCAACAAAAAACTCACCTAGTTAAACTAGATGAGTTACATTTAATATTGATTTACCGTGCACCTTCTGTCGATTCGCTACCCCAAGCGTTACTTAAACAGTTAGCTCGGCCCAGGCAACCCTGCGGCACATGAGAGGTTTCACTTAATGCTGCTTCCTTCCGGACCTGACATGGTTCATGAATTCCCATTGCGCAGGACCCAGACGTCAACACCACTTATTTAAGGCAGACCTTGAAGTAAACGAACCTCGAGAAGGGATTCGGCCTCGCTAGAGCGGATTGCGAGTACAGGGCACCGCTACCTCCCCGCTTAGCACGGCAAAATGAATATTAAATTGTTAGTGATGCAGACATAAGTATACCTTCTTATAGCTCAAATTGCAAACGACATCCATTCATTTACTTTTGGCTTGTTTCTTTCGCTGACGGAGATTTCGGAAGAACTGACTTAACAGCTCACCACACTGATTTTCAAGTACACCACCGATGACCTCAGACTGATGATTGAACCGTTCATCATCCAGTAAATTCATTAAAGTACCTGCGCATCCACCTTTTGGATCGTATGCACCAAAAACGACCTTTTTCACTCTAGAAAGAACAATAGCACCCGCACACATTGGGCATGGCTCAAGCGTAACATAAAGCACAGCATCTTCTAAACGCCAGCTCCCTGTCGCTTTACATGCTTCATCAATAGCAAGTAATTCTGCATGTGCAATCGAACGCTGCTCACTTTCCCTTAAATTATGAGCCCGGCTCACGATTTGATCATCAACAACAATGATCGCACCAATCGGCACTTCCCCTATTTGTTCTGCTTTTAAGGCTTCAGTAATGGCTTCTTGCATAAACTGTTCATCTTTCGTCATGGCACGGCTCTCTTTTCATGTTTTTTAAAAGGAAATTGAGGTTAACATATTATCACAATCTTTTAAAGGGGGTCTTATTTTGTCAAAGCAAAAAAAGGCGCTGCTTATTATCGACATGATTAATGATTTTGATTTTGAAATGGGACATGTGCTTGCAGAAAAAACAGAGCAAATGACCAATAAAATTTTAGCTCTTAAACAACATGCTTTCAAGGAAAATTGGCCAATCATTTATATCAACGATCACTACGGACTTTGGAAGGCTGATATCCAAGCTGTTTTGGAAACATGCAAAAACGAAAGAAGCGCTCCTATTTTAGAGAAAATGACACCATCTAAAGATAATTACTTCTTAATTAAACCTAAGCATTCTGCCTTCTATGGTACTGCACTAGAGACACTCTTAAATGAATTAGGTGTTGAGGACATTATTCTAACTGGAATTGCCGGAAACATTTGCGTTTTGTTCACTGCAAATGACGCATACATGCGAGAATACAATCTAATTGTACCTAAAGATTGTATCGCTTCAAACGACGACAGAGATAACGACTACGCTTTAACGATGATGGAGAACGTTCTTCTAGCCAAAATCACTACCGCTAAGGAAATCACGAATGAAAATCAAACATGATTTAGCTATAACCCTCATAAATTGTTAGCAATAACAAAGGGGGCGTTGACTATTCAAATTTATGTTGTCAAAAGAGGAGATACTTTAAACGACATTGCTATGCGTTTTAAAACGACAGTCAATGAAATCATCCGTACTAACGAAATCGAAACACCAAATCAACTCGTCATTGGACAAACAATTGTCATTCCAATTAGAGGTCAATTTTATGAGGTCAAACGAAATGACACACTATATCAAATTGGTAGACGGTTTAAAATTTCAGTAGAAGAATTGGCACGCGTGAACAGAATTCGGCCTGAAGCGATACTGCCTATTCGTTTCTTGCTCTATATTCCACAAAGACCGAAAAGGAACATTAATTCCAATGCTTATATTGAACCACGGGGAAATCAAGTCAGTGAAAACTTAAAGCAGGCAGCTAGAGAGGCCTCCCCATACTTAACCCATTTAGACGTCTTTAGTTTTCAAGCACAAAGAGATGGTACACTGCGAGAACCACCGTTAGACCAACTACCCCAGATTGCCGCTCAGAACAGAACTGTATTAACCATGGTGGTGACAAATCTAGAGAATGAAAAATTCAGTGATGAACTTGGGCGTATTCTTTTAACTAACCAATCTGTCAAAACGGCATTTTTAAATGAAATTGTTCGAGTTGCTAAAAAGTACCAATTCAAGGAAATCCATTTTGATTTTGAATATTTACGCCCTGCTGATAAAGATGCTTATATTCAATTTTTAAGAGAAGCAACAGCCCGTTTCCATCAAGAAGGATGGACAATATCTGTTGCACTTGCACCAAAAACAAGTAGTCAGCAAAAGGGCAAATGGTATGAAGCCCATGACTATGAAGCGATCGGTAAGATCGTCGATCACGTTGTGTTGATGACCTATGAATGGGGATACAGCGGCGGCCCTCCACAAGCTGTCTCTCCAATTGGACCTGTCCGCCAAGTCATTGAATATGCATTAACTGTCATACCGGCCAATAAAATTGTAATGGGGCAGAATTTATACGGCTATGATTGGACACTTCCTTTCGTCCAGGGCGGTCCCATAGCCAAAGCCGTCAGTCCTCAACAAGCAATTGCACTTGCTAGAGAGCACAATGTCTCTATCTTATACGACGAAACAGCACAAGCACCCCATTTTCGTTATACAGATGCCAACAACAAAGAGCATGAGGTCTGGTTCGAAGACGCTAGATCAATTCAAGCAAAGTTCAACCTCATCAAAGAGCTAAATTTGAACGGCATTGCTTATTGGAAATTAGGTCTATCTTTCCCACAAAATTGGCTCTTATTATCAGATCAATTTAATATTGAAAAAAGAACGACATCGTAATCCATTCACTCTATCTATTAGAAGGGGTATGGTACAATATACATTGGTTTGACAACTTTAACTTTATAGATAGAGGAGAACGCCTATGTATCCTGCCCCTTTTATTGCAGTGGAAGGCCCGATTGGAGCCGGAAAAACAACTTTGGCTACAATGCTTGCGAAGGAATTTCAATTTCCTTTAGTAAAAGAGATTGTAGAAGAAAATCCATTCTTAGATAAATTTTATGAAGATATGGAACAATGGAGCTTTCAGCTTGAGATGTTCTTTTTATGCAATCGGTTCAAACAGTTAGAATTAATTGAAGAAAACTATGTGAATAAACAGCAGCCAGTTGTCACTGATTATCACGTCTATAAAAATATGATATTTGCAGAAAGAACATTATCAAAAAAGCACATGGATAAATACAGAAAGATCTATCACCTGCTAACAGATGATCTTCCTAAACCAAATGCCATGATCTATATAAAAGCCAGCCTTCCCACCTTACTTGAAAGAATACAGATGAGAGGACGCTCTTTTGAAGAAGACATCGACCCAGCTTATTTAAAAACACTCATTGAAGATTACGAGCTGGCTATTGAACATTTAAAACAGACTGAGCCAGGGCTTCCTATCATTACAATTGAAGGAGATCATACAGACTTCGTTTCCTCACAGCAAGATTACCAGCAAATTGTACAGAACATAAAGGAGCAAGTACTATGAACAATATCGAAATACCAAAGGACGCAGTCATCACAATTGCCGGGACTGTTGGTGTCGGCAAATCAACTATGACCAAAACAATAGCGGACAAGCTAGGGTTTCAAACCTCTCTTGAAAAAGTAGATGATAACCCATATTTAGAGCCTTTTTATTCAGATTTCCAAAGATGGAGCTTCCACTTACAGGTCTATTTCTTAGCTGAGCGTTTTAAGGAGCAAAAGCGGATCTTTGAATCTGGCGGAGGATATGTACAAGATCGTTCCATTTATGAGGATACTGGCATTTTTGCAAAAATGCATGCGGACAAAGGTACGATGTCTGAGGTCGATTATGAAACGTATACAAGCCTATTTGAGGCGATGGTGATGACACCTTACTTCCCTCACCCTGATGTCCTCATCTATCTACACGGGGATTTAGATCATATTTTACATCGTATTGAGGAACGCGGCAGAGAGATGGAAACTCAAACTGACCGAGCTTATTGGGAAGAAATGTACACTCGATACACGGAATGGATCGAACAATTTGATTTATGCCCTGTGATTAAAATTAATATTGAAGATTACGACTTACTTCATGATGAAAGCTCACTTGATCCCATTCTTCATGAAATAGCTTCTGTTATTCAAAAAAATCGCTCTAAAACAAAATAAAAAAAACCGCTGCATTCGCGAAATGCAGCGGTTTGACAATTTCCAATTTTTATGCTTGCGTTCAATTCAACTAAGGTAAAAAATCAATATGGCGGAGGAAGAGGGATTCGAACCCCCGCGGGCTTTGACACCCCTGTCGGTTTTCAAGACCGATCCCTTCAGCCGGACTTGGGTATTCCTCCGTATCGACAAGAATTAATATACCATATCATTTTATTTGAAGTCAACATCTTTTCGAAAAAAATTTCAATATATGATTTCGGCATGATATTTGCCTATAAAAAAGCAGCCATTGATGGCTGCTCCAGATTGTTGACAAAGGGCTAAAATGATTTTGATTTTAGCCCTTTGTCTTCTTTTCAGCGTGATAGAAAACCTTTGCAGCCCTAGGAAGGGCGAGCACCGGAGCGGAGCGAATTTGACATTCGTGAGCACCGAAGCGCAGACCTGACAACGAATGCGAGGGTTTGTCTACACGCTGAAGCAGCCATTGACGGCTGCTCTTGATCTATTTCGTATCCTGTCTAATTTCTTCAATAAACTGATTCATCTCTACTTTAAACTCATTTAATGACTCGATAATCTTCGTAAAGTCTGTCACTTGTTTGGCTTGTTCATTTGTTGAACTGCTGATTTGTGAGATGTTTTCAGACAGAGTGCCAATGCTGTCTTGGATTTCTTTTAAAAATGTATTAATGGTTTCAGCCGCTTCCTTCGAGCCATCTGATAATTTGCGAACTTCATCAGCAACGACAGCAAACCCTTTTCCGTTCTCGCCTGCTCTTGCGGCTTCAATTGCAGCGTTTAAACCGAGCAGATTTGTTTGTCTAGCGATCCCGCCAATGGTTTTGACGACTTCTTCAATATTCGCAGATTTCTCTTCCGCTCTTCCTGCCTGTTCGCTTATTTCTAAACTTGTGGCAGCCAGCTCTTGAGAATGTGCAGCAATTTGCTCAATTCCACCTTGGAGTTCTTTCGCTACTTTATTGATTTGCTCCATATAACCGCTTAATTTCTTTTCACGATGATGTGAAAATGCCACTAAAAAAGAGCCAATTACTTTTTTATCTTCATCAAAAATCGGGTAACCTTTTACAGCAATTTCATAACCATATAAATGCTCTGGTAAATGACCGTCATATTCTTGTCCTCTTAATGTCGTCGCCACATTTTGGTCTTCTGGGTTCAATGGGTCTCCAACTTTCATACCAAAATCTATTGTGTTAGACGGGTAATAACAAAGTATCTTCTCTGTATCTGTGATGCCGAAAAGAATACTTTCATCTAGTACCTTTCTAAGTAAATGAGCCATTTCAACATAATAGTCAAGCCTATTCAAGGTTATTCCTTCTTTCCTAGAAGCTTTTAATTTTTTTATCGGCTAAATTTAGGAAAACTGTAGGACTTTTGGTAAAAAGAAAAAGATGCCTTGACGGCATCTTATTTCATCACTTCTTTATTTCCCATATAAGGACGCAGTACTTCAGGAATGATCACTGTGCCGTCCTCTTGTTGATAGTTTTCTAAAATAGCCGCTACAGTTCTTCCTACCGCTAATCCAGATCCATTTAATGTGTGGACATGTTCTGGCTTCGCTTTAGGTTCTGGACGGAAACGAATGTTTGCACGTCTTGCCTGGAATGCTTCGAAGTTACTGCAAGAAGAAATTTCACGGTACGTATTCTGGCTCGGAATCCACACTTCGATATCGTATTTCTTCGCAGCTGTGAATCCTAAATCTCCCGTGCACATGCTCATGACACGGTATGGCAGGTTCAATAGCTGAAGAACTTTTTCTGCTTGATTTGTTAGTTTCTCTAATTCTTCATAAGAATCTTCTGGTCTGACAAATTTCACAAGTTCTACCTTGTTAAATTGATGCTGACGGATGAGTCCACGTGTATCTCTTCCAGCAGATCCAGCTTCTGATCTAAAGCAAGCACTGAATGCTGCATAGTTGATTGGCAGCTGTTCACCTTCGAGAATTTCGTCACGATGCATGTTCGTAATTGGCACTTCAGCTGTTGGAATGAGGAAGTAATCTTCTTCACGTATTTTAAAGGCATCCTCTTCGAACTTTGGAAGCTGACCAGTTCCTGTCATACTCGCTCTGTTGACCATATAAGGTGGAAGCACTTCAGTAAAACCAAACTCATCCACATGTAAATCAAGCATAAAGTTATACAATGCGCGCTCTAAGCGTGCGCCAAGCCCTTTATAAAAAACGAAACGGCTTCCTGTCACTTTTCCTGCACGTTCAAAATCAAGGATTTTTAGCTCATCAGCTACGTCCCAATGTGGTTTTGGCTCAAATGAGAAGGCTGGTTGTTCGCCCCATTTTCTCACTTCCACGTTGTCGTCTTCTGTTTCACCAACTGGTACAGAGTCATGAGGGATATTTGGAATTGAGAACAGGATGTGCTGCAAGCTTTCTTCTACTGTTCTTAGCTCATCATCCAGCTTCTTGATCTCATCTCCTACCTCACGCATTTCTTGAATAATGTGATCGGCGTCTTTCTTTTCTCTTTTTAGAACGGCCACTTGCTGTGATACTTCATTTCTTCGGCTCTTTAATTCTTCTGTTTTCCCGATTAATTCTCTTCTTTTTTGATCTAGCTCACCAAACTTATCAAAATCCGCTAAATCTTCGCCTCGGTGTGCTAATTTTTCTTTGATTTGATCAAAGTCCGTGCGCAGTTGTTTAATATCAAGCATGTGTAACACTCCTTTTTTTATCGAAAAATAAAAAGAGCCCTCATCCCATGAAAGGGACGAGAGCTCTCGCGTTGCCACCCTGATTGAAAACATGCAGAAGCATGCTTTCCTCTTTCCTCTGTAACGGTATCACCGTAAATGCTTACTTCTCGTGTTTCAGCATTTCGCTCAAGGATGGATTCAGAATGCATCTTTCACCGATTTTCACCAACCATCGGCTCTCTGAGAAAGAGGGGCTTCTTACTATTTCCCGTCAACGCTTTTTCGATCTTTGATTGTGATTTTAATGTACTATAAGTTTTATCTCTTTTCAACCGTTTTATACAGCAAGCTTCGTTTTGTAAGACTTCACCATGTCTACAAACAGCTGTGTTAACCGGTGATCGTCTGTCAGCTCTGGATGAAAAGAGCAGCCTAAGATATTGTTTTCTTTCGCCATCACAATCCTGCCATCATATTCAGCCATGATTTCTACGTCATTATCTGCGCTGATGATATGAGGCGCACGGATGAATACCCCTGTAAACGGCGCATCCAGTCCTTTTACTTTTAAATCTGCTTCAAAACTGTCTACCTGTCTGCCAAAAGAGTTCCGTGCAACAGATACATTTAACAGGCCAAGATGAGCATCTTCTCGATCTTCGATATGCTTAGCCAGCATAATCAAACCGGCACATGTCCCGAAAATCGGTTTCCCTTGAGCAGCGAACGCTTTGATCGGTTCAATGAATTGGTACGTATCCATAAGTCTCCTCATCGTCGTACTTTCTCCACCAGGGATAATCAAACCGTCAACGGATTCTAGCTCTTCTACACGTTTGATGATCTTTCCTTCTGCGCCGCAGGCTTCAATCGATTGAATATGCTCTCTCACCGCTCCTTGAAGCCCTAGTACACCAATTGTCAGCATGTTCGTTTGCGCTCCCTTAATTACCAGCCACGCTCTTGCATACGTTCTTCTGGCAGTAGATTTGAAATTTCAATTCCTTTCATAGCTGTTCCAAGCTCTTTTGAAAGTTCTGCAATGAGACGGTAATCAGTGTAATGAGTCGTTGCTTCAACAATCGCTTTTGCAAATTTAGCTGGATTGTCTGATTTGAAAATACCAGATCCGACAAATACACCGTCTGCGCCAAGCTGCATCATTAATGCAGCATCTGCTGGTGTCGCAACGCCTCCTGCTGCAAAGTTCACAACTGGCAGCTTGCCGTCTCTTTTGATTTGCAGCAATAATTCATAAGGCGCGCCAAGATTCTTGGCTTCTGTCATCAGTTCATCTTCACTCATAGCCGATACTTTACGAATCTGAGCATTGACCTTTCTCATATGACGCACAGCTTCTACGATGTTGCCTGTCCCAGGTTCTCCTTTTGTACGAAGCATAGAAGCGCCTTCTGCGATACGGCGGGTTGCCTCACCTAAATCGCGGCATCCACAGACAAAAGGTACTGTGTATTCATTTTTATTTAAATGGAATTCCTCATCTGCGGGCGTCAGCACTTCACTCTCATCGATATAATCAACACCAAGTGCTTCAAGAACACGAGCCTCGACGATGTGGCCGATACGTGCTTTTGCCATGACTGGAATCGTTACTGCATTTTGTACTTCCTCTACGATTCTTGGGTCTGCCATACGGGCAACACCGCCTGCTGCACGGATATCAGCTGGTACTCGTTCTAGTGCCATGACTGCCACCGCACCTGCTTCTTCTGCAATTTTTGCCTGCTCCGCATTGACAACATCCATAATGACGCCGCCCTTTTGCATTTCTGCCATTCCACGTTTCACTCGTTCAGTTCCCTTATTGCTCACAATAGTTTCCTCCCATTTGTCTATTCGATTGATTCAACATCTTTATCATACAAGCGAGGAAGTATAACAATAAAGAGAATAGTATAACAATTAAACCAACCGGGAAATAAGGATAAACCCTTGTAAACAAAGGATTTACAGCTAAAAAAATGTCGTTTTCTCTTTTAAGTGTGATTTACATGCTATAATACAACTATAACAATTAAAAATCATGTATAACAATTTTGCATTCTACGGAGGGGTTTCATGCATATTGATATCCATCGACACTCTGATACATCTCTTTCAAATCAAATTTACTTTTCAATCATCGATCACATTCAATCGGGTTTGCTTCAGCAAGGAGAAAAGCTGCCAACTGTCCGTGATTTAGCTAAGCAGCTGAATGTCAGTCTTGTCACGGCAGCTAAGGCATATACTCGATTAAAGGACGATGGTTATTTAACGACAGTGCAAGGTAAAGGAACTTTTGTGGATGAGCAGCAAGAGCAGGCAGAGACCCCGGTTCCATCATCTACTTCTTTCGATTGGCAGTTGTCGATTCCAGATTATTTACCACGGTCTCAATTCGCCCAGTATCACTATGTCGAAGAAGCCATTAACCTTTCTTCCTCTATGATCGATCCAGGTCTTTTGCCAAACCGGTATTTAGAAAAAGAAATGCAGCATGTGCTAGCCAGACATCCTCAAATCATGTCGAAGTATGGTGAAATACAAGGTGATCTTCAGCTGCGACAAGTCATTCAGTCCTTTTTAGAAAAGTTGGATGTGCCGTCTACCCCTGAAAATATCCTTGTAACAAGTGGTTCTCAGCAAGGGCTTGATTTGGTGGCACGTACGTTTATTGGGCCGGATGATGTGGTTGTCATGGAAGCACCGACCTATCCCGGGGCCATTGATGTCTTTATGGGCAGAGGAGCAAGAATCATTACCGTCCCTGTCGATCATGAAGGAATGAACATGAAGCAGCTTCAAAGCATTTGTGATAAATATAAACCGAAGCTCATCTATACGGTTCCTACTTTCCACAGTCCGACAGGGGCCAGTATGTCGATGAAACGCAGAAAACAGCTTCTCTTATTGGCTCAAAGCATAGATTGTCTCATTGTAGAAGATGACCCATATCGTGAGCTTTATTTTGAAAAGAAGCCGCCAGCACCTATTAAAAGCTTGGATCATGATGGACACGTCATTTATTTACGAGGATTAAGTAAAACACTGGCTCCAGGATGCAGAATAGGGATTATCACCGCGTCAGGCTCGATATTTAACCGTTTATTAGCTGCAAAGGCTAATAATGACTTAGGCAGCCCTCTCCTCACACAAAAGGCCATATTGCCGTTTCTGACATCGAAGAAAATGATTGATCATACGAAGAAGCTAAGAACCGCCTTGAAGGTGAGACGCGATTTGATGATGGATGTGTTAACGAAGCACGCACCGAAAGATGTAACGTGGCAAATTCCACAGGGCGGGCTCAATTTATGGCTCAGTTTTCCTTCCTGGGTCGATACACGAGCACTTTTACATGAAGCACGTAAGCAGCAAATTACTTTTCTGCCTGGCTCTGTCTGCTATCCTGGAGAGCCGAAACAGAATTATATCCGCCTCAGCTTTTCCTATGTGAATGAAAAAGCACTGACCGAGGGCGTGGAAAAGTTATGTGGTATTTTTCAGCAAGCCTTGTCCACTCCTCAAAATCAGAAGCAATCGCTCTTCTTTTAACAATAAAAAAAACTGCTCTCTATACATGAGAGCAGTTTTTTTATTAGAACCAGCCTTTTACTGTGTCAACGATTCCGCCCCAAATGCCAGCGAAGAATCCACCTACACCGCGCATTGCAAGGATGAACCAGTTTGCTTTTTCATCGCTTGTTTTCGTCACAAGCTCAACACCTGATTGGTCTTTATTTAAATAGCCGTAGTCCTTCTCATCACCAGAATAAGAAGTCGTCAGCATGCCAACCTTCGTTCCTTTTTTAATAGGAGCTTCTAGGTTCTTTTTCTCGATATTTACTTTTGCTTTATAGCTCTTTTCGTCACCATTTTTTACTGGCACAGAAAATGCTTCTTTCGTCACAACAGGTACTTCTTTATCTTTGCCTTTATCCACTTCGATGTTTTCATGACCTTTAATTTGTTGACCTTTTTTGTACATTTCTTTCATCGTGAAGTTTTTAAACGCATAGTCGAACAGTTTTTTTGCCACGTCGAAACGTGCTGTATGAAGATTACCTTTTGCATTCAAGATAACTGCGATGACACGCATGTCACCTTGTTTTGCTGTACCTGTGAAGCTAGAACCGGCTGAATCTGTAGATCCTGTTTTCAGACCGTCAACACCTTTATATTCCTTCACAAGTCCTTTAAGCATGAAGTTCCAGTTAGGCATGTCCATTTCATCGTCCGTGCCTTCTCTGAACTTTGTTTTCGCAATACTTGCTGTTTCAAGAATTTCTGGATGGTCTTTGATGAGATGCTGTGCAAGCAAAGCCATATCTTTTGCAGATACTTCACTTTCTTCATCAGGACCTGTACCTTTTGGCTGTTGGCCATGTAAGTCTTTATTTTCCAGACCAGTTGCATTCACGAATTTGTAGTTTGTTAAACCAAGTTCTTTTGCTTTTGCGTTCATTTTTTCAACAAACTTCGATTCTGATCCAGCGATCACTTCTGCTAAACCAATCGCTGCTGCATTTGCCGAATAAATAGCCGTTGCTTGATAAAGTTCTTTTACTGTATACGAACCATCTTTTCTCAAAGGAACGTTGGATAAGCTGCGGTCCTGAGAAATTTCGTATACATAATCATCTGGCGTATACTTTTGATCCCATTTCACTTTTCCTTCAGCAATTGCCTCTAGTAATAGATACTCTGTCATCATTTTTGCCATACTTGCAATAGGCAGTCTTTGATCTGCGTTTTTACTATAAAGAATTTTACCTGTAGAAGCTTCAATAAGGATCGCTGCTTTCGCATTCACACTGAATGGATCTTCAGCAGCTTTTGCTTTGGACATTGGTGTAAATGCTGTAACAATCAATGCCAATGCAAGGATAGAGACCATAAGCTGTTTCAACATCTTGCTGTTCAATCGTCATACCTCCGTATTCATCTTTTTTCGACGTTTTTCATATATATGTAATCCACAAGGGCTTATCTCAACACAACAGTATAAATTTTATCACAATAAAGACAAAAAAAATAGACAGAGTCTTAGACCCTGTCAAATGTAATTTGATTGTCACAATTTATCAAGAAATTGTGTAGTTTGGTGATTCTTTTGTAATTTGTACATCATGTGGATGACTCTCACGAAGTCCTGCACCCGTCATACGAATGAACTGTGCTTCTTCTCTAAGAGTGCGTAAATCCTGTGTTCCACAATAACCCATACCAGAACGAATACCGCCAACTAGTTGATACACTGTATCAACGACCGGTCCTTTGTATGGTGTACGGCCTTCAATACCTTCAGGAACGAATTTTTTATTATCTTCTTGGAAGTAACGATCTTTACTTCCTTTTTCCATTGCTGCGACAGAACCCATACCACGATAAACTTTGAATCGTCTACCTTGGAAAATTTCTGTTTCTCCTGGGCTTTCAGATGTACCAGCTAGAAGGCTTCCCAGCATAACAGCATGTCCGCCAGATGCTAATGCTTTCACGATATCACCTGAATATTTAATTCCACCATCTGCAATAATAGCTTTACCATGTTTTCTTGCTTCTGTTGCACAGTCATAGATCGCTGTGATTTGTGGTACACCGACACCTGCAACAACACGTGTTGTACAAATAGATCCTGGTCCGATACCGACTTTCACAATATCTGCTCCTGCTTCAAACAATGCTTTTGTTGCTTCAGCTGTTGCAACATTACCAGCAATGATGTTAAGAGAAGGATACGTTTCACGGATTTTCGATACAGTGTTTAGAACACCTTGAGAATGACCGTGTGCTGTATCAATAACAATGACATCTACATTGGCTTCGACTAATTTTTTCACACGTGTCATTGTATCGCCAGTGACACCAACAGCGGCACCAACAATTAAACGGCCATGTGCATCTTTAGAGGAGTTAGGGAATTCAATCACTTTTTCAATATCTTTGATTGTGATAAGACCTTTTAACGTTCCTTCGTCATCTAAAAGAGGTAATTTTTCAATCTTGTACTGCTGTAGGATTTTTTCAGCTTCTTCTAATGTTGTACCAACAGAAGCTGTCACAAGTTCCTCTTTTGTCATCACGTCGCTAATCTTCATTGAATAATCCGAAATAAAACGAAGGTCACGGTTCGTAATAATACCAACAAGCTTTTGGTCTTGTTCGTTGTTGACAATCGGCACACCTGAAATACGGTATTTACCCATCAAATGCTCTGCATCAAATACTTGATGCTCTGGTGTTAAGAAGAATGGATTTGTAATAACGCCGCGCTCTGAACGTTTTACTTTATCCACCTGTTCTGCTTGCTGTTCAATGGACATGTTCTTATGAATAATACCAAGACCACCTTGACGTGCCATTGCAATCGCCATTTGTGATTCCGTCACTGTGTCCATTCCCGCACTGATAATTGGAATGTTTAGCTTTAATGTGCTTGTTAGCTCCACTGATAAATCGACATCACGCGGAAGTACTTCAGACTTTGCTGGAACAAGCAAAACATCGTCAAACGTCAAACCTTCTTTTGAAAATTTACTTTCCCACATTAGTAAATCCCCCTCTTTTCGGCAAAATATTATATGTAGATTATCAACTAGCAAACAGCATGTCAAGGAAGCAACAAACAGTTGCAATTTTTAGAAAATATAAAGAGAGTTGAGGAAGAAGATGAAAAGTTCAGGATGGAAGGATTTAAAACGTTTTTACTCGCTCGAAACCTCCCAAAAGTTTCTATTTCAACAATATGAGAAACGGAACATTCAAGATGCAAACCAGCAAGCCTATAAAAACTGTGAACGATTTATTTACTTTCTAAAACATGGCCACACGTTTTATGAACAGGCTGCGATCGCGCCTCTAGAACTTAAACCCATTTTATTGTTTTATGGAATGGCACAGCTGCTAAAAGCATGTTTGTTGACAGTGGACCCCCATTATCCTTCTCAAACCTCTGTTTTAGCTCATGGCGTAACATCGAGAAAGAGGAAGAAACAGCATTACCGTTTTAGTGAAGATGAGGTGAAAATCCAAAGAAATGGGCTGTGTATGCATGTGTTAAAGCATCTATTTCAATTAAATGGTCTTGAAGATGAGCGTTTTACGATGATCCATCTCCTGTCTAAAATACCTGAAATGAGTCATATTCTGGAGTTTCAGAAGCAGCCCTCGACTTTAGTTAAAGTAGAAAAGGCTAATGGATTGATAATTCAAGATCATATTCCATTACTTTATAACATGTCTGCTGAACGCTTTATTGAATACTTTGAGTTTCATACAAGCTGGAAACTCAAACAGAGAGAGGCTAAAAAACTGACGTTTGATGTATTTCTTGAAGAAAACCCAGCACTTGCTACTCATCTTCATTATGATTTAGAAATGGATCAATGGTTTATCCCGTCAACACGAGATGCTTTTCTAGGGATTCCTGAGATCATCAGCCATTACTTATTGATGTATAACCTTAGTATGATTGCCCGCTACGAAACAGAATGGTGGTACGAGCTGCTGTCTCAATACATTAGCGATGATTACGTCATGATTGAACGCTACATGGAGATTGCAGAAGAGAAGTTCCCAGCTTACATCATGATGCTGTTAGAAGAAAAAACAAAAAAGACCAGTTCCGACTGGAACTGATCCTTATAGAAGCTTGGCGGCGTCCTACTCTCACAGGGGGAAACCCCCAACTACCATCGGCGCTGAAGAGCTTAACTTCCGTGTTCGGTATGGGAACGGGTGTGACCTCTTCGCTATCGCCACCAAACCTGATGGAGAGAATGTTCTCTCAAAACTAGATAACAATGTTCATGCTTCACAATAGAATATAGGTTAAGTCCTCGATCTATTAGTATCTGTCAGCTCCACGTGTCACCACGCTTCCACCTCAGACCTATCAACCTGATCATCTTTCAGGGATCTTACTTCCTTGCGGAATGGGAAATCTCATCTTGAGGGGGGCTTCATGCTTAGATGCTTTCAGCACTTATCCCGTCCGCACATAGCTACCCAGCGATGCCCTTGGCAGAACAACTGGTACACCAGCGGTGCGTCCATCCCGGTCCTCTCGTACTAAGGACAGCTCCTCTCAAATTTCCTGCGCCCGCGACGGATAGGGACCGAACTGTCTCACGACGTTCTGAACCCAGCTCGCGTACCGCTTTAATGGGCGAACAGCCCAACCCTTGGGACCGACTACAGCCCCAGGATGCGATGAGCCGACATCGAGGTGCCAAACCTCCCCGTCGATGTGGACTCTGGGGGAGATAAGCCTGTTATCCCCGGGGTAGCTTTTATCCGTTGAGCGATGGCCCTTCCATGCGGAACCACCGGATCACTAAGCCCGACTTTCGTCCCTGCTCGACTTGTAGGTCTCGCAGTCAAGCTCCCTTGTGCCTTTACACTCTGCGAATGATTTCCAACCATTCTGAGGGAACCTTTGGGCGCCTCCGTTACATTTTAGGAGGCGACCGCCCCAGTCAAACTGCCCACCTGACACTGTCTCCCTGCCCGATAAGGGCAGCGGGTTAGAAGGTCAATACAGCCAGGGTAGTATCCCACCGATGCCTCCACCGAAGCTAGCGCTCCGGTTTCCAAGGCTCCTACCTATCCTGTACAAGCTGTACCAACATTCAATATCAGGCTGCAGTAAAGCTCCACGGGGTCTTTCCGTCCTGTCGCGGGTAACCTGCATCTTCACAGGTACTATAATTTCACCGAGTCTCTCGTTGAGACAGTGCCCAGATCGTTGCGCCTTTCGTGCGGGTCGGAACTTACCCGACAAGGAATTTCGCTACCTTAGGACCGTTATAGTTACGGCCGCCGTTTACTGGGGCTTCAATTCGCACCTTCGCTTACGCTAAGCGCTCCTCTTAACCTTCCAGCACCGGGCAGGCGTCAGCCCCTATACTTCGCCTTACGGCTTCGCAGAGACCTGTGTTTTTGCTAAACAGTCGCCTGGGCCTATTCACTGCGGCTTCTCGGGGCTTTAACACCCTAAGAAGCACCCCTTCTCCCGAAGTTACGGGGTCATTTTGCCGAGTTCCTTAACGAGAGTTCTCTCGATCACCTTAGGATTCTCTCCTCGCCTACCTGTGTCGGTTTGCGGTACGGGCACCTCTCACCTCGCTAGAGGCTTTTCTTGGCAGTGTGGAATCAGGAACTTCGCTACTAAATTTCGCTCGCCATCACAGCTCAGCCTTTACGGGAAACGGATTTGCCTATTTCCCAGCCTAACTGCTTGGACGCGGATATCCAATACCGCGCTTACCCTATCCTCCTGCGTCCCCCATTGCTCAAATGGTGAGGAGGTGGTACAGGAATATCAACCTGTTGTCCATCGCCTACGCCTTTCGGCCTCGGCTTAGGTCCCGACTAACCCTGAGCGGACGAGCCTTCCTCAGGAAACCTTAGGCATTCGGTGGACGGGATTCTCACCCGTCTTTCGCTACTCATACCGGCATTCTCACTTCTAAGCGCTCCACCAGTCCTTCCGGTCTGGCTTCACAGCCCTTAGAACGCTCTCCTACCACTGTTCGTAAGAACAGTCCGCAGCTTCGGTGATACGTTTAGCCCCGGTACATTTTCGGCGCAGAGTCACTCGACCAGTGAGCTATTACGCACTCTTTAAATGGTGGCTGCTTCTAAGCCAACATCCTGGTTGTCTAAGCAACTCCACATCCTTTTCCACTTAACGTATACTTTGGGACCTTAGCTGGCGGTCTGGGCTGTTTCCCTTTCGACTACGGATCTTATCACTCGCAGTCTGACTCCCAAGGATAAGTCATCGGCATTCGGAGTTTGACTGAATTCGGTAACCCGGTAGGGGCCCCTAGTCCAATCAGTGCTCTACCTCCGAGACTCTTACCTTGAGGCTAGCCCTAAAGCTATTTCGGAGAGAACCAGCTATCTCCAGGTTCGATTGGCATTTCACCCCTACCCACACCTCATCCCCGCACTTTTCAACGTGCGTGGGTTCGGGCCTCCATTCAGTGTTACCTGAACTTCACCCTGGACATGGGTAGATCACCTGGTTTCGGGTCTACGACCACGTACTCATGCGCCCTATTCAGACTCGCTTTCGCTGCGGCTCCGCATCTTCTGCTTAACCTTGCACGGGATCGTAACTCGCCGGTTCATTCTACAAAAGGCACGCCATCACCCGTTAACGGGCTCTGACTACTTGTAGGCACACGGTTTCAGGATCTATTTCACTCCCCTTCCGGGGTGCTTTTCACCTTTCCCTCACGGTACTGGTTCACTATCGGTCACTAGGGAGTATTTAGCCTTGGGAGATGGTCCTCCCGGATTCCGACGGAATTTCACGTGTTCCGCCGTACTCAGGATCCACTCTGGAGAGAATGACATTTCAGTTACAGGGCTGTTACCTTCTTTGGCGGGCCTTTCCAGACCTCTTCGCTTATATCATTCCTTTGTAACTCCGTATAGAGTGTCCTACAACCCCAAGAGGCAAGCCTCTTGGTTTGGGCTGTTCCCGTTTCGCTCGCCGCTACTCAGGGAATCGCATTTGCTTTCTCTTCCTCCGGGTACTTAGATGTTTCAGTTCCCCGGGTATGCCTTCTCATACTCTATGTATTCAAGTATGGATACTACTCCATTACGAGCAGTGGGTTTCCCCATTCGGAAATCTCCGGATCAAAGCTTGCTTACAGCTCCCCGAAGCATATCGGTGTTCGTCCCGTCCTTCATCGGCTCCTAGTGCCAAGGCATCCACCGTGCGCCCTTTCTAACTTAACCATTTCTTACTTTAGAAAGAATCACTATGTGTGATGAACTTTGCATTGCATTCAATGTGAATGTATTACTTATTGTTATCTAGTTTTCAAAGAACACGTTGGTGGAGCCTAGCGGGATCGAACCGCTGACCTCCTGCGTGCAAGGCAGGCGCTCTCCCAGCTGAGCTAAGGCCCCAATTTAATAGAAGATGGTGGGCCTGAGTGGACTCGAACCACCGACCTCACGCTTATCAGGCGTGCGCTCTAACCAGCTGAGCTACAGGCCCATCTTTCATATCGAAGATATGATGTTGTAGGATCTTTTGCAAGTTCCTTCAAAACTAAACAAGACGAAAACGTACGCTGCTCCATATATCCTTAGAAAGGAGGTGATCCAGCCGCACCTTCCGATACGGCTACCTTGTTACGACTTCACCCCAATCATCTGCCCCACCTTCGGCGGCTGGCTCCATAAAGGTTACCTCACCGACTTCGGGTGTTGCAAACTCTCGTGGTGTGACGGGCGGTGTGTACAAGGCCCGGGAACGTATTCACCGCGGCATGCTGATCCGCGATTACTAGCGATTCCAGCTTCACGCAGTCGAGTTGCAGACTGCGATCCGAACTGAGAACAGATTTATGGGATTGGCTAAACCTTGCGGTCTTGCAGCCCTTTGTTCTGTCCATTGTAGCACGTGTGTAGCCCAGGTCATAAGGGGCATGATGATTTGACGTCATCCCCACCTTCCTCCGGTTTGTCACCGGCAGTCACCTTAGAGTGCCCAACTAAATGCTGGCAACTAAGATCAAGGGTTGCGCTCGTTGCGGGACTTAACCCAACATCTCACGACACGAGCTGACGACAACCATGCACCACCTGTCACTCTGTCCCCGAAGGGAAAGCCCTATCTCTAGGGTTGTCAGAGGATGTCAAGACCTGGTAAGGTTCTTCGCGTTGCTTCGAATTAAACCACATGCTCCACCGCTTGTGCGGGCCCCCGTCAATTCCTTTGAGTTTCAGTCTTGCGACCGTACTCCCCAGGCGGAGTGCTTAATGCGTTAGCTGCAGCACTAAGGGGCGGAAACCCCTAACACTTAGCACTCATCGTTTACGGCGTGGACTACCAGGGTATCTAATCCTGTTCGCTCCCCACGCTTTCGCTCCTCAGCGTCAGTTACAGACCAGAGAGTCGCCTTCGCCACTGGTGTTCCTCCACATCTCTACGCATTTCACCGCTACACGTGGAATTCCACTCTCCTCTTCTGCACTCAAGTTTCCCAGTTTCCAATGACCCTCCCCGGTTGAGCCGGGGGCTTTCACATCAGACTTAAGAAACCGCCTGCGAGCCCTTTACGCCCAATAATTCCGGACAACGCTTGCCACCTACGTATTACCGCGGCTGCTGGCACGTAGTTAGCCGTGGCTTTCTGGTTAGGTACCGTCAAGGTGCGAGCAGTTACTCTCGCACTTGTTCTTCCCTAACAACAGAGCTTTACGATCCGAAAACCTTCATCACTCACGCGGCGTTGCTCCGTCAGACTTTCGTCCATTGCGGAAGATTCCCTACTGCTGCCTCCCGTAGGAGTCTGGGCCGTGTCTCAGTCCCAGTGTGGCCGATCACCCTCTCAGGTCGGCTACGCATCGTCGCCTTGGTGAGCCATTACCCCACCAACTAGCTAATGCGCCGCGGGTCCATCTGTAAGTGACAGCCGAAACCGTCTTTCATCCTTGAACCATGCGGTTCAAGGAACTATCCGGTATTAGCTCCGGTTTCCCGGAGTTATCCCAGTCTTACAGGCAGGTTACCCACGTGTTACTCACCCGTCCGCCGCTAACATCCGGGAGCAAGCTCCCTTCTGTCCGCTCGACTTGCATGTATTAGGCACGCCGCCAGCGTTCGTCCTGAGCCAGGATCAAACTCTCCGAAAAAGTACAAAACCGAAGTTTTGCTTTTCGCCAGTTTGACTGACTACCTATGAAGTATCATAGGATTTTTTATAAAAACTCGAATTAACAGGTACGTTTTGTCTTGTTTAGTTTTCAAAGAACTTGTGTGTCACTCTCTCAAAGCGACCACTTAAATATATCATATATCTCTATCAACAGTCAACATTTTTCTTGAAAAACATTTTATTTTTTTAAGAAGTTTCCACTGTAAAAGAGATAAAAAATAGAGCCTCTTTTTGCTCCTTTGAAAGATTAACACATATCTATGAAAAAAGCATTATAAATTTCAAAAAAACTCATGTTTTAGAAAAATAAAGCCGGTAAAGAACCGGCTTTTATTTTTACTCAGATTGCTCTTGATCTGACTCTATAGTTTCTACGTTTTCTTCACTATTCTCTTCATCATCTTCTTGTGATTGTTCAACTAATGCCACTGTAGCGACATGTTCATCATCACCTAGACGAATCAGGCGGACACCTTGAGTGACTCGACCTGTTGTTGAAATATCTGAAACGGCCATACGAATGATCACGCCGCTTCCTGTAATAATCATCAAGTCCTCTTCAGCTTCAGCATTCGTCGCCTTCACTGCGACAAGCGGACCATTGTTATCAGTGATTTTACATGTTTTAAGACCTTTACCGCCCCGACTTTGAACACGATATTCTTTTTCAGGTGTTAACTTACCATACCCTTTTTCGGTGACGATCAATACGTTTGCATCTGGCTCAAGGATTTCCATCCCAACGACGATGTCATCTTCAGAAAGCGTAATTCCTTTCACGCCAGCTGCCGTACGCCCCATTTCACGAACATCTGTCTCGTCGAAACGAATCAGCATACCTTTTTTCGTTCCAATGATGATTTGTTTTTCTCCATTGGTTAAACGGACAGCCATCAGTTCATCTTCGTCACGAAGACTTAATGCGATAAGTCCATTGTTTCGAATGTTGGCAAACTGAGACAATGAGGTTCGTTTTGATACACCGTGTCTTGTTGTAAAGAAGAGATACGAATCTTCATCAAATTCGCTTACCGGAATAATGGCATTAATCCACTCTCCCTTTTCTACTTCAAGCAGGTTAATAATCGGAATCCCTTTCGCTGTCCGTCCGAATTCAGGAATCTCATATCCCTTCGCACGATAAACCTTCCCTTTATTAGAGAAGAAGAGGATCGTATCATGGGTAGATGTTGAAATCAGCTGTTCTACGAAATCATCCTCATTGGTTCCCATCCCTTGAACACCTTTACCGCCTCTTTTTTGACTGCGGTATGTTGATGCAGGCAGACGCTTGATATAACCATTATGAGTCAGCGTAATCACGATGTTTTCAACAGGAATCAAATCTTCGTCTTCAATTGTTTCAATACCTGCTGTCACAATTTCAGTACGGCGCGTATCATTGAAACGTTCTTTGATTTCTGTTAATTCTTCTCTAATGATTTCAAGAACTTTTTCATTGTCTGCTAAAATGGCTTTCAACTCAGCAATCAAATCAACAAGTCCTTTGTATTCTTCTTCTATCTTTTCTCTTTCCAAACCAGTTAAGCGCTGAAGACGCATATCAAGAATGGCCTGTGCTTGTTTTTCGGACAAGCTATAGTTCTCCATTAAGCCATTTCTCGCGATTTCAGCAGTTTGAGAGCTTCTAATTAATGCAATGACTTCATCTAAGTGGTCAAGAGCGATTCTTAAACCTTCTAGAATATGAGCTCTTGCTTCAGCTTTACGAAGTTCATATGCTGTTCTTCTGCGAATAATCACTTTTTGATGCTCTAAATAATATTCAAGACATTGTTTGAGGGACAAGACTTTCGGCTGTCCATCAACTAGTGCCAATAAGTTGATCCCAAATGACGTTTGAAGTGTCGTTTGTTTATAAAGATTGTTTAATAGAACGTGGGCGTTCGCGTCTCTTCGCAGTTCAATCACGATCCGCATTCCATTACGATCAGACTCGTCACGGAGATCTGTAATGCCATCGATCTTTTTATCGCGCACAAGATCAGCGATTTTTTCGATCAAACGTGCTTTATTGACCTGATATGGAATTTCATTAATGACAATCCGCTGCTTACCGCTGGATGTTTCTTCAATAATAGACTTTGCACGTAATGTAATAGAACCCCGGCCTGTTTCATATGCTTTGCGGATTCCGCTTCGGCCAATGATTTGTCCCGCAGTTGGGAAGTCTGGTCCTGGAATGATCTCCATTAGTTCCTGTGTTGTCATTTCTGGGTTTTGACTTATCGCCAGTACCCCATCAATCACTTCACCTAGCTGGTGAGGCGGAATGTTGGTTGCCATCCCTACAGCGATACCTGTTGCCCCGTTGACTAATAAGTTCGGGAAACGAGCAGGCATGACGATTGGTTCTCTTTCACTGCCATCGTAGTTATCTTGATAATCAATCGTATCTTTAGTGATATCACGCAGGATTTCCATTGAAATTTTAGATAGACGCGCCTCAGTATAACGCATTGCCGCTGCACCGTCTCCATCGACAGAACCAAAGTTCCCGTGGCCTTCAACCAGCATATTTCGATAGTTGAAGTCTTGCGCCATCCGAACCATCGCTTCGTATACAGCGCTGTCACCGTGAGGGTGGTACTTACCGATAACTTCCCCAACGATACGTGCAGATTTCTTAAATGGTTTATCACTTGTCATACCTAGGTCATTCATCGCATACAAAATTCTTCGATGCACGGGCTTCAAGCCATCTCGCACATCTGGTAATGCACGCGAAACAATAACACTCATTGCATAATCTAAAAAGGACGTACGCATTTCTTGACTAATATTTACTTCGCGTACATTTGGTGTATGTTGTTCACTCACTATAAGAACCTCCCTTTACGTATCACATGAAATAAATTATGTGGGAGTAAAATATGTATTTATCTTCACAAGACTATTCTCCATTATATCAATAATCTCGGCTTTATACACATTTATTTACTAGAAAATCAACGAAAACACGGAAAACCAGGACATTCGTTACACGCCCCTATTTCTTGAAAAACAACCTTATTCCAAACAAGAAATAAGGTTGTTCTCAGGAGGGATCTATCTAAATATCAAGGTTTTTCACGTATTGCGCATTTTCTTCGATAAAGTTTCGTCTCGGTTCTACTTTATCTCCCATCAGCATTTCAAATGTCTCATCAGCATCGATCGCATCCTCAAGTGTGACTTGAAGAAGTGTTCTCGCATCAGGGTCCATTGTTGTTTCCCAAAGCTGAGCAGCATTCATTTCTCCAAGACCTTTATAACGCTGAAGTCCAGGCTTTGGTGTTTGAGGAAGTGATTTTAACAGCTCATCCAGCTGTTTATCGTTATACACGTACTCCACACGTTTTCCTTGCTGCACTTTATATAAAGGCGGCTGCGCAATATACACATAACCGTTTTCAATGATTTCACGCATGTAGCGATAGAAGAATGTTAAGAGCAGCGTTCGAATGTGTGCTCCATCCACATCGGCATCTGTCATGATCACAATTTTGTGATAGCGTGCTTTCTCTAAAGTAAAGTCTTCTCCGATTCCAGTTCCTAACGCTGTAATCATTGAACGAACCTCGTTGTTCGATAAAATTTTATCTAAACGAGCTTTTTCTACGTTTAGGATCTTCCCTCTTAACGGTAAGATCGCTTGGAAGTGACGATCACGGCCTTGTTTAGCAGATCCGCCCGCAGAATCTCCCTCTACAATATAGAGTTCAGAAATGGAAGGATCTTTAGAAGAACAGTCCGCCAGTTTCCCAGGTAAGCTGGAGACTTCCAGTGCACTTTTACGTCTTGTCAGCTCACGAGCCTTTTTGGCAGCCATTCTTGCACGAGCTGCCATCAGTCCTTTTTCCACAATTTTTTTCGCAGAATCAGGATTTTCAAGCAAGAATTTCTCAAGTGCTTCAGAGAAAAGGGAGTCTGTGATGGTTCTCGCTTCTGAGTTCCCAAGCTTTGTCTTCGTTTGTCCTTCGAATTGAGGGTCTGGATGTTTGATGGAGATAATGGCTGTTAAGCCTTCTCGCACATCTTCACCACTTAAATTCGCATCCCCATCCTTGAATACGCCATTTTTACGAGCATAGTCATTGATGACACGCGTTAGACCGGTTTTAAAACCAGCTTCGTGTGTTCCGCCTTCATACGTGTTGATGTTGTTGGCGAAGGAATAGATATTGCTTGTATAGGAATCGTTATATTGTAATGCTACTTCAACCGTGATTCCGTCTTTCTCACCTTCGATGTACACAGGCTCTTCATGAACGACTTCTTTTGAGCGGTTTAAATGTTCTACATAGCTCTTAATACCGCCTTCGTAGCAGTATTCATTTCTCCGCTCTTTGCCTTCACGCAAGTCTTCTATGATGATGTTTACACCTTTTGTTAAGAAGGCTAACTCACGAACACGGTTAGCAAGTGTATCGTAATCAAATTCAATGGTTTCCGTGAAAATTTCTGGATCTGGCACAAAGTGAGTGGTTGTCCCGGTTACATCTGTTTCACCAATAACCTCTAAATCTCCCACTGGAACGCCGCGTTTGAACTGCTGATAATGGATTTTCCCGTCACGGTATACAGTCACGTCTAAGGTAGTAGATAATGCATTTACAACAGATGCCCCTACACCATGCAGACCGCCTGATACTTTATAACCGCTGCCGTCAAATTTACCGCCAGCGTGAAGAACAGTCATAATGACCTCTACGGCAGGACGCCCCATTTTCTCATGAATTCCAACAGGAATCCCGCGGCCATTATCTTTTACTGTAATGCTGTTATCTTTTTCAATTTGCACTGTAATGTCTGTACAATAACCAGCTAATGCCTCATCAATACTGTTGTCGACAATTTCCCATACAAGATGGTGAAGCCCTTTTGCATTGGTTGACCCAATGTACATTCCTGGACGTTTTCTAACAGCTTCTAATCCTTCAAGCACCTGTATCTGATTTTCATCATAACTATTATGTTGCTGTTCCATTGCCACGTACATTCACCTACACTTTTCTTAAACGATATATTTATATGAATTGAGTTTTTAGACTTCAATTTCAACCACAAACGAAGCACGTTTTTTGAGCGTGCTTGAGGAAAGAGGAGAGTAATAAACAGATTCAGTTGTGACGACAATGGATTTGGGTGTCCCTTGTGATAACGAAATGATATGTTCCTCTTGTTTTTGTAGAAATTCTTCTACAACAGAAGACGACCTCATTTTGTAATCAACAATTGCGACAATCTCTCGTGTAGAAACAACACAATCATCACCTAAATGAATATACAAGACTCACACCTCATTTATCAGTCAATTACTTTTCCACTGGCTACTCTGAAAATTTCCGCTTCTTTCAGGGTGGCGTGATCGATGCCTTCAACACTTGTTGTGGTGACGAAGGTCTGTACACGTCCCTGAATGGTATGGAGCAAATGAGACTGTCTGTAATCATCAAGTTCAGATAACACATCATCAAGTAGAAGAATGGGATATTCTCCGATTTCTTCATGTATCAGATCAATTTCTGCCAGCTTTAGTGAAAGAGCTGTTGTCCTTTGCTGCCCTTGAGAGCCATATGTCTGAACATCCCGACCATTCACAAAGAAAAGCAGGTCATCTCTGTGAGGTCCCCACAGGGTCACCCCTCGGTCTATTTCTCTGTCTCTTAGTTTCTGAAACGATTCTTCATAGCTATTCTTTATTTTCGACAAGTCTGACGCTTCTGATACCTCTATTGCCGTCTGGTATTGGAGCGTAAGTGTTTCTAGCTCTCTAGAAATCCCAAAATGCAGCGGCTGCGCCCATTTTTCGAGCTGTTTCGTAAAAGTCAGTCGTCTTTTGACCACTTTCGCTGCCGCATCAATCAACTGCTCTGTTAAAATCTCCAGCATCGCTTGATCCGTTTGCTTTCTTGTCTGCAATTGTTTCAAGTAATGATTCCGCTGAGAAAGGATTTTTTGATAGAGCGATAAATCATGCAAGTAGACAGCAGAAACTTGTCCAATCTCCATGTCGAGGAATCTTCTGCGGATTTGCGGGCTGCCCTTCACAAGACTTAAGTCCTCTGGCGCAAACATGATGGTGTTTAACGCACCAACATAATGACTGAGCTTCTGTTGTTCAATGTGATTGACCTTGCCCTTTTTCCCTTTTTTTGAGATCACGAGCTGCATTGGGAGTGGACCATTTTTTTTAATGACTCTACCTTCTATTTTAGCATAGTCTTGGTCCCATCGGATAAGTTCTTTATCATTTGACGTACGATGAGACTTTGCCATCGACAATACATAGATCGCTTCCATCAAGTTCGTTTTACCTTGGGCATTCTCACCGATCATGACATTCACCTTATTGTCGAATTGAAGCTCAGTGTGTTCATAGTTTCGGTATGAAGTTAACGCCAGACTTTGAATGTACATGTATTGTCACCCGTTTCTAATTCACAACTTGAAATGTGCCGTAACCTTCAATCTCGACAACATCTCCTGGGTATAGTTTGCGTCCCCGTCTATTATCTGGCTCTTGATTAATGAACACCTCATGTTCACTTAAAAACCATTTCGCCATTCCGCCAGATTGGATGACTTCGGCTAATTTCAAAAACTGCCCTAATGTAATCATTTCTGTTTCAATGGTTATAAGATTAGGCATTGTATCGACCTCTTTCAATATCACTAATATCTAATTGTACTAAAAAACAAGACAAGAAGGAAAGGGGGAAAGCGAACTGGGATGAAAGAAAGCATGGAAAACGAGAAGAAAAGCTGCTGTGCACTCACACAGCAGCCATTTTAGATTGAATTAATACGTTCTTACCGGAAGAATCAATTGCAAGATAGAATCATCATTCGGCGTACGCAGCAGGAACGGTCTCATTGCACCAGTGAAGCTTACATGAATATCTGTTCCCTCTAATACTTTTAACGCATCCAGCATATATTTTGGACTGAAGGAGATTTTAAGATCTTCCCCTTTAATGTCATCTGCTTGAACCGTCTCCACCACTTTACCGATCTCAGGTGAATTAGAAGAGATTTCAAGGCTTTGTTCAGGATCAGCTGACAGTTTCACGACATTATTACGTCCTTCTCTTGCCAAAAGTGATGCCCGATCAATGGCTTGAAGGAACTCTTTCGTGTTGACCACGACATCCGTTTTACTTTCTTGCGGGATCAGACGGGCTGTATCTGGATAATTTCCATCCAGCAACCTTGAGAAGAACAGCACGTTTTGTGCTTTAAAAAGAACTTGGGTTTCTGTAATGACGATGCTCACAAGATCTTGTCCATCATCAAGAATTTTACTTAGCTCAGTTAAACTCTTCCCTGGAATCACGACATTATACGAACTTTCCTCGTTAATATCTAACTTCGCTTTTCTTAATGCAAGACGGTGGCTATCCGTTGCTGTGCATATTAATTCACCTTTTTCCACCTTCCAGTTTACACCTGTCAAGATAGGTCGTGTTTCTGAGGTGGACACTGCAAAAACAGTTTGACGAATTAAGTTTTTAAGCAGATCTGTCGGAATTTGAAATGCATGATGCTCTTCAATTTGTGGAAGATGCGGATATTCTTCAGCATCTAAGCCGTTTAAGTTAAATTCCGCTGAACCAGAGCGGATGATCGTCAGGTGATTTTGTTCTACTTCAATTTCGACAGTAGACATAGGCAGTTTCTTTACAATTTCACTAAAGAAGCGGGCTTGAAGCACAATACTTCCCGGACGATCAATGGTGATAACCTCTAAATCTCCATCTCTTTGAGGAATGAAAGATTCAATTGAGATATCAGAATCGCTTCCTGTTAGAGAAACCCCTTCATCAGACGCAACAATTTTAATCCCTGTCAAAATAGGAATCGTTGTTCTAGAGGATACGGCCTTTAATACATCTTGGACACTTTGGACAAGACGATCTTTTTGAATCGTGAATTTCATAGTGGTCCTCCTAAATTTTCTTAATGACATGTATATATATTTTATTAATAAAAATCGTAGAAGTAATAGTAGGGCTTGTGAATATGTGGATAAGTCGAGAAAAAGAAAGGAAAGACAGCCTATCCACATGTGGACAGACTGTGTATGACTATGCTCTAGTTATTCACATTTTCCCGTACTCATTATATCAGCTTGGTTATTTTAATTGTTCTTTGATCTCTTTGACATGCTGCTGAAGCTGTTCATCTTCAACAATTAATTTCGAAATCTTCTCATGAGCATGAATGACAGTCGTATGATCACGACCGCCAAATTCTTCTCCGATTTTAGGCAGAGAGGAATCGGTCATTTCTCTAGAGAGGTACATGGCAATTTGTCTTGGATAAGCAACTGACTTTGTACGTTTCTTTGCTTTGAAATCCTCTAATCGAATATTAAATTGCTGCCCTACAATTCTTTGAATATCTTTAATTGTAATGACCTTAGGCTTTGATGAAGGAATGATGTCTTTTAGCGCCTCAGCTGCTAGATCTGCATTAATGTCTTTATTAATTAAAGATGAGTATGCAACGACACGAATCAAAGCACCCTCCAGCTCACGAATGTTGCTGTCGATTTGATTGGCAATGTACAGCATGACTTCATTCGGAATGTCTAAGCCTTCTGCTTTTGCTTTTTTTCGCAGGATCGCGATACGCGTTTCTAGATCTGGCGGGGTAATGTCTGTAATTAAGCCCCATTCAAATCGAGAGCGTAATCTGTCTTCAAGTGTCGGAATTTCCTTCGGAGGCCGGTCACTAGAAATGACGATTTGCTTACTTTCTTCGTGAAGTGTGTTGAATGTATGGAAAAACTCTTCTTGTGTTTGTTCTTTTCCTGCTAAAAATTGAATATCATCTATCAAAAGCACATCTACATTCCGATAGCGGTTACGGAAGTCGACAGCCTTGTTATCTCGGATTGAGTTGATAAATTCATTAGTAAATTTTTCAGATGATAGATAGACCACTTTGGCTGATGGATTATGGTCGATCACGTAATGACCAATCGCATGCATCAAGTGAGTCTTTCCTAAACCAACGCCCCCATAAATAAAAAGCGGGTTATATGCTTTTGCTGGTGCTTCCGCGACTGCAAGTGAAGCGGCATGAGCAAAACGGTTGCCTGAACCAATAACAAAAGTATCAAATGTATATTTTGGATTCAGCATATTTTGTGGAATGTCAACGGGCTCTTCTTTAGACATTTTTTTGATAGGAGACTTTGGCATGGCTTCCTCTTCATCCTGATTTTGAGGAATAATAAATTTAATGCTGAGCTCTTCACCTGTTAGTTCATAGATGGTATCAGCAATTAAGTGAAGATATCTTGACTCTAGCCAATCTCTAGCAAATTCATTAGGTGCCGTAATTGTAAGCGTATCTCCCTGAAGAGAATGGGCTTTTGTCGATTTCATCCACGTCTCAAAACTGGGTTTGCTCAATTTTGTCTCTATTTTTTGAAGTGCTTTATTCCACAGATCCAAAATATTTTCCATAAGGCTTCTCCCCCCTCCTTTTCTTTTTAAAATGACCAGTATCAAACTGTTATAGAACACGAAAAAGAGCAAATGGTCATCACCATTCGTGCACATACATTGTTGAAAACAATTAATATAGTAGAAAAACGTCTTTTCGACAAATTACACAAGCTGTGGATAAACAATTCAACAGGCTGTGTAATAACTTTCCACAGGTTATCCACAAATTGTGGATAATATAAATGGGCCAGATAAGTAATTAAGAGTTAAAACACAAATATAATATCAAAATAAACAAGATGGTGCAATGGGTGTCACAAACTTATCCACACACTTTACATCCTGTTGAAAAATAATTATCCACATCGGTTATTTGTGTGAAAAAAATGTCGATAATGGGTGTGGATAGTCTAAATATGCCGGAAAAATATCCACATTCTTGTTTTGAAGGTCTTTTAGGAGGAAAAAAAGAATAAAATGCTGGAAACTAAAAAAGAAGGTTTCTTCGTTTGATAACTTATGTTATGCTTATAAGGTTGATAATAAGAGTTTTATCATTGATATTGACAATCGATGGGTTACACAAATATAATGAGTTAGACTGTCTTAAACAGCTATTCCTCAGGGAGGTGTCATAAATGAAAAGAACGTTTCAACCAAATAACCGTAAGCGTAGTAAAGTTCATGGCTTCCGCAGCCGTATGAGTACTAAAAACGGACGTCTAGTTTTAAAGCGACGCCGCAGCAAAGGTAGAAAAAAATTATCAGCTTAGGCCACTGAATAATGTCAGTGGTCTTTTTTACATAAAATCGTAAATGAACTGTCAGTTTTTATCGGAGTGGAAGAAAACATGAAGAAGCGAAACAGGCTAAAAAAAAATGAAGAGTTTCAAAAGGTGTTCAAAAAAGGTCAATCAATGGCAAATCGCCAATTCGTTATTTACCAGCTGGATCAGCCAAATCAAGTTGAACTGCGTCTAGGATTGTCTGTCAGTAAGAAGATTGGTAATGCAGTGATTAGAAACCGAATAAAACGTCTGATCCGTCAGGTGTTTTTAGAGGAAGGCCATAAGTTAAAGCAAGAAAAAGACTACATTGTCATTGCACGAAAACCAGCGAGTGAATTGACCTTTGAAGAAACAAAGAAGTCTCTCCAACATTTATTTAGAAAATCCGCTGTTTATCAACAACAACCGAAAAAGTCTTCGTAATAGAAACTTTCGTTGAATCAATTTTTAAAAGCGCTTCCTTCATCTAGTGAATTAAAATGAAACCACCACTTTGCAAAGAAAAAATGTTACCATACTGATTAGGTGAGTCACTTTCTTAATCAATTCCAACTTAAATAAAGTTTGAAGTAATGGGAGGAATCTTGTTGAAAAGGCGATTATTACTAATATTTAGCTTGATTGGCGTATTGGTTTTATTGGCAGGATGTACACAGATCAATGAACCAATTACATCAGATAGTAAGGGATTCTGGAATTCTTATATTGTTTACCCGCTATCTCAATTAATCACGTACATGGCAAACTTAACTGGTGAAAACTATGGTGTAGCGATTATTATTGTGACACTATTAATTCGCTTGCTTATTTTACCATTAATGATTAAACAGTTAAGAAGTACAAAAGCGATGCAAGCATTACAGCCTGAATTGAAAAAGCTTCGTGAAAAATATAGCTCTAAAGATCAAAAAACACAGCAGCAGCTTCAGCAGGAAACAATGGCTCTTTTTCAAAAAAATGGCGTCAATCCATTAGCAGGCTGTTTCCCAATTTTAATTCAAATGCCAATCCTTATTGGTTTCTATCATGCAATTATGAGAACAGCAGAAATTAAAAAGCATACATTCTTATGGTTTGACTTAGGCAGCCCAGATCCATTGTTCCTATTACCTATTATTGCGGGTGTAGCTACTTTCATTCAGCAAAAGCTGATGATGGCTGGAAATCCTTCGGACAACCCTCAAATGGCTATCATGCTATGGGTGATGCCGATTATGATCGTTGTGTTTGCAATTAGTTTCCCAGCAGCACTTTCATTGTACTGGGTTGTAGGTAACATTTTCATGATCATTCAAACATTGGTGATTAAAACACCTCAAGTAAAAGTTGATACAAAAGAAAAAGCTGGCGGGAATAAAAAATGAAGGAAATAACTGCTGTCGGTCGCACAATCGAAGAAGCAGTAGATTCCGGACTAAAACAAATTCAGCTACTACAAGAAGAAGTAGAAATCACAATAGTAGATGAAGGAAATAAAGGGTTTTTAGGATTATTTGGTAAAAGACAAGCTGTGGTCAAGTTAGTAGAAAAGATAAATGCATTTAAATTAGCTACACAGTATTTAGATAAAATTGTTAAGTCTATTGATCCTAAAGCAAAAATTATTTCCAAACAGGAACCGAAAAAGATTTCTTACCACATTGATGGAGATAAAACGTCATTAATGATTGGAAAAAGAGGCCAAACACTGTACTCTTTAGAAACGTTGGTACAGCTAGTGTTTAATCGTTATTCTGATCAGTATCATCATATAACAATTGATATTGGCGATTATAGGAAGAAACGACAAGAAGCACTTGAACAATATGCAGTCAAAACAGCAAATCGGGTTTTAAAAACGAAGAGAAAGGTTCATTTAGAACCAATGCCTTCGAATGAACGAAAAATTGTTCATGATGCGATTGCTGCATTCTCTAAAGAACTTGCAACGGCATCTGAAGATACAGGCAGCAAACGTCATGTTGTGGTGCTGTATAAAAAATAGCAGAAAGACTAAGATTCGGCAAAGCTGGATTTTAGTCTTTTTTTATTGAAAAATTGCTTTTTATAGAGGATTCATCCTTTATTTCTAAAAAATGAGTGTGTGATATGGGTGCAAAACGCCAATTTAACAAGTAAGTATAGGGATCAGGGCGTTTAAATTTATTGGATTTAGGTGTAAGATGTGAAGACAAGTTCCAAACGTCGTTATTCACATGTGGATAAGTTAAGTGTTAAAATAGATAAGATGCAAAGCTGTGGATAATTAGATATGGGATACTTTCACTTCGCTTTCATTTATGGTATCTTTAAATTTTGGATTAAGCGTTTTTGATATAGAGATGGACAATGTCCATTTAATAGATAACAGACTGTTTATTAAGTAGAGAAAGAGGTGAATGAGTGATGGATACAATTGCAGCAATTTCTACACCGATGGGTGAAGGAGCAATTGCGATTATTCGTTTAAGCGGGCCTGATGCGGTACAGATTGCTGATCGGATGTATAAAGGTCCTAAGGAGAAAAAACTTGTATCGGTGGATTCACATACGATTCATTATGGTCATATTGTGGACTCTAGCACTGAGCAAGTAATAGAAGAGGTCATGGTGTCAGTATTACGAGCACCAAAAACATTTACGAGAGAAGACGTTATTGAGATTAACTGCCATGGCGGAATTGTAACGGTCAATAAAGTACTACAGCTTGCTTTAAGAGAAGGAGCAAGATTAGCGGAGCCAGGTGAGTTTACAAAACGAGCTTTCTTAAATGGAAGAATTGATCTTTCACAGGCTGAAGCGGTAATGGATTTGATTCGTGCAAAGACAGATCGTGCGATGAATGTAGCGATTACTCAAATGGAGGGACGACTCTCCGGTTTGATTAAACGACTTCGCGGTGAGATATTGGAAACTCTGGCCCATGTTGAAGTCAATATTGACTATCCTGAGTATGACGATGTTGAAGAAATGACGCATCGAGTTTTAGTTGAAAAGGCAACATCAGTGAAAAAGGAAATTGAGTCACTGCTAACGACTTCTCAGCAGGGGAAAATACTTCGCGAGGGCTTATCCACTGTCATTATTGGAAGACCGAATGTTGGGAAGTCTTCCTTGTTGAATAGTCTTGTACAGGAAACAAAAGCGATTGTAACGGATATTCCTGGCACAACGAGAGATGTCATTGAGGAGTATGTAAATGTTAGAGGTGTACCGCTTCGTTTAGTCGATACTGCGGGTATACGTGAGACGGAGGACATTGTTGAGCGTATAGGGGTTGAACGATCTAGACAGGTCTTAAAAGAAGCTGACCTGATTTTACTTGTGCTCAATTATAGCGAGGAATTGTCAGAAGAGGATATCAAACTATTTGAGGCCGTCTCAGGCATGGATATCATCGTGATCGTGAATAAGACAGATCTTGAGCCTAAGCTTGATATCGAAAAGGTCAAGCAGTTAGCGAAGGATCGTCCAGTGGTTACTACATCATTATTACAAGAAAAGGGGATTGATGAGCTCGAAATTGCGATTCAATCATTATTCTTCACGGGTTCAATTGAAAGTGGAGATTTAACGTATGTAAGTAACACAAGGCATATTGCCCTTCTTCAGGCAGCAAAACAATCCATTGAGGATGCTCTAGAAGGAATTGAAATGGACGTACCGATCGACATAGTTCAAATAGATTTAACACGCTGCTGGGAACAGCTGGGTGAAATTATTGGGGATGCTGTTCATGAAAGCTTGATTGATCAGTTATTCTCTCAATTCTGTTTAGGAAAGTAAAGGGAGGAACATAAGAAATGGGTTATGAAGCTGGCAATTATGACGTAATCGTCGTGGGTGCCGGTCATGCTGGAGTTGAGGCTGCTCTTGCTTCTGCAAGACAGGGCGCCAAAACACTTGTATTGACTATCAACCTCGATATGGTTGCTTTTATGCCATGTAATCCGTCCGTAGGCGGCCCCGCAAAAGGGATTGTCGTCAGAGAAATTGATGCTCTAGGCGGAGAAATGGCACGAAATATAGATAAGACGCATATTCAAATGCGCATGCTGAATACGGGGAAAGGACCTGCTGTCCGTGCGTTAAGAGCGCAAGCAGATAAGTTCCAATATCAGCATGAAATGAAAAAAACAATGGAAAATGAACCAAACCTGACAATGCTGCAAGGTATGGTAGATCATTTAATTGTAGAAGATGATGAATGTAAAGGTGTTGTTACTCAAACGGGGGCGAACTATCGTGCAAAGTCTGTTGTATTAACGACAGGGACTTTCTTAAAAGGCCGCATCATTTTAGGAGACTTATCGTATTCAAGTGGTCCAAATAACCAGCAGCCTTCCATTAAATTATCGGATCATTTAGCAGAACTAGGATTCGATTTGGTTCGCTTTAAAACAGGAACACCTCCTCGAGTGAATAGCCACTCGATTGACTATAGTAAAACAGAAATTCAACCAGGTGATGATGTCCCGCGGGCATTCTCTTATGAAACGGTTGAATATATTACTGACCAGCTGCCATGCTGGTTAACATACACGAGTTTAGAGACTCATCAAATTATTGATGAGAATCTTCACCGTTCTCCAATGTATTCAGGTATGATTAAAGGAACTGGCCCTAGATACTGCCCGTCCATTGAAGATAAAGTGGTTCGTTTCAATGATAAACCGAGACATCAAATTTTCTTAGAGCCAGAAGGTCGTAATACGCAGGAAGTTTATGTTCAAGGATTGTCTACAAGTCTTCCGGAGGATGTACAGCAGCGCATGCTTTCAACCATCCCAGGACTCGAGAATGTTCAAATGATGAGAGCGGGTTATGCCATCGAGTATGATGCGATTGTGCCTACTCAGTTGTGGCCTACACTTGAGACGAAGAAAATTTCTGGATTATATACAGCCGGCCAAATTAATGGTACGTCTGGTTATGAGGAAGCAGCAGGTCAAGGGATTATGGCAGGTATTAATGCAGGAAGAAAAGCATTAGGTAAAGAAGAAGTCATTTTAAGCCGATCTGATGCATATATCGGTGTTCTCATCGATGACCTTGTCACAAAAGGAACAAATGAACCGTACCGTCTCTTGACATCACGTGCTGAGTATCGTCTACTTCTACGTCATGACAATGCTGATTTAAGATTAACTGAACTTGGCTATCAAATTGGATTAATTTCTGAAGAAAGATTCCAAGCATTCCAGCAGAAAAAAGAAGCCATTGAAGCAGAGAAAAAACGTTTATATTCTGTCATCATTAAACCTACAGCAGAGACTCAAGAATTTATTCGTTCACTCGGTGGAAGTGAGTTGAAGGACGGCATTCGTGCAAGTGATTTAATGAAGCGCCCGGAAATGAATTATGAATCTGTTGTGAAATTAGCTCCTGCTGAAACACCGCTTCCTTCTGATGTGTGTGAGCAGGTAGAGATTCAAATTAAATACGAAGGTTATATTGAAAAGTCACTCCAGCAAGTTGAAAAACTGAAAAAGATGGAGAACAAAAAGATTCCTGATCGTATTGATTATGATGCCATCAAAGGGATTGCAACTGAAGCGAAACAAAAGCTGAAAGAAGTCCGACCGCTTTCTGTTGCACAGGCTTCTCGTATTTCAGGCGTTAACCCTGCTGATATTTCTATCCTTTTAGTATATTTAGAGCAGGGGCGTATTGCGAAGATAGCAGAATAGAAAGGATGTCGGCATGAACATTGAACAATTTACAGCAGCACTAGAGGAGAAAGGGATCACTCTTTCTCCTGTGCAGCTTGAACAATTTGAAACCTACTTCCGCATGCTTGTAGAATGGAACGAGAAAATGAATTTAACGTCCATTACTGAAAAGGAAGAAGTGTATTTAAAGCATTTTTATGATTCAATATCAGCAGCATTTTTTATTGATTTTCACAAAGTGACGACGATTTGTGATATTGGAGCTGGTGCTGGTTTTCCAAGCATTCCTCTTAAAATTTGTTTCCCTCATCTACATGTGACCATTGTTGATTCTCTTCAGAAACGAATTACGTTTCTCAATGAGTTAGCAAAAGGATTAAACTTACAAGATACTACTTTTTATCATGATCGTGCGGAAACGTTTGGACAACGTAAGGAAAAGCGTGAAAGCTATGATCTTGTCACTGCTAGAGCAGTTGCACGTTTATCCGTCTTGAGCGAACTATGTCTGCCTCTAGTGAAAAAGGAAGGATTGTTTGTTGCCTTAAAAGCATCTGCCGCTGATGAAGAAATGCAAGCAGGGAAAAAAGCTGTCACAGTTCTCGGAGGAGAGGTTGTTGAAAAGCATTCCTTTGTTCTTCCTTTAGAAGAAAGCGAACGGAACATCATTGTCATTGAAAAGAAAAAGCAAACACCAAAAAAATATCCTAGAAAACCAGGGACACCTAATAAATCACCAATAGAAGGTTGATCATGTAAAAGGTCGATTTTTCTTCAATATTTATGATTTTACAGAAGGAAAAAACATGAGAAAATAGAATTATAAAAAGGTAGTTTTTAAAGGTGGTGTAGGTTCATGAAGCATTCACTCTCACGCTTCTTCGGGCTTGGAGACAAAGAACATCCTGAGCGTGAAACCGAAATAGAGGCAGAGATTGCTGAGCATGATACATTAAAGGAAGAGATACAGGAGCTCCCGGTCGACACAATTATGCCAAACCGTTTTCAGCCACGCACCATTTTTTCAGAAGAAAAGATACAAGAGCTGGCCACGACGATTCATACCCATGGCATTATCCAACCGATTGTTGTTAGACCAACAGAAGAAGAAGGAAAATATGAACTGATCGCCGGCGAAAGACGTTGGAGGGCGGTACAGACTCTTCAATGGGAGAAAATCCCCGCTATTATAAAAGATTTTACTGATACGGAAACGGCATCTGTGGCATTGATTGAAAATTTGCAAAGAGAAGAGCTGTCTTCTATTGAAGAGGCTCATGCTTATGCACGTCTTTTAGAGCTTCATGATTTAACACAAGAGGCGCTTGCTCAGCGTTTAGGCAAGGGACAATCAACTGTTGCAAACAAATTAAGACTTTTAAAGTTGCCTGAAGAGGTACAACAAGCCATTTTAGAGAAAAAAATCTCTGAAAGGCATGCACGTTCACTTGTGCCCCTAAAGCTTCCGGAATTACAAATCGCGCTATTGCAGGAAATCATCGAAAAGCAGTTGAATGTGAAACAGACTGAAGAGCGTGTAGTGAAGATGCTTGAACAAAAAACGGATCGCAAACCGAAGCCAAAACGTAAGGCGTTTAGTCGTGATACACGAATTGCGATGAATACCATTCGTCAGTCTCTCCACATGGTAGAAGACAGCGGACTTAAAATAAATACCGAGGAAGAAGAGTTTGAGGAATATATCCAATTAACGATTCGAATTCCTAAATAGAAAAAAGCTGATGAGCGCCACTCGTCAGCTTTTTTTGTAAATCTTTTTATTATCATTTTGTTATCATTTGTTATTTACTGTTTGCTTTTGCAAATGAAATGATAAAATCATGATGAAACAAAGCGGTATGTCTAAAGAAGTGACTGTACAGCATTCGCCCCAAGAGGGAACGATCCACATAATGATTGCTGAAGCTGATCCGAAGAACTATGACTTGTGAACAAACAATAACCCAGCCTTGTGAGCAAATGCCGTACAATTGAATTTAGGCATCCAAAAAGATATATCAATATACTTTTCCGATGCGTTTTCATTCTTCCTTTTATGTACGAAAAGGCACATTCACTGACGAATTTATAATAGGGAAACAAAAAAAGCAAACGTTTCATACTTTTTTTGATAGAATAGAAAGTATGAATGAATGAGAAACTTGTTAAGTTGAAAGTGGGTGACATCGTGGGGAAAATCATAGCGATTACCAACCAGAAGGGCGGCGTCGGGAAGACGACAACTTCTGTTAATTTGGGTGCGTGTTTAGCATACATAGGCAAACGAGTGTTGCTGGTTGATATTGATCCGCAGGGCAATGCCACGAGTGGTATTGGGATTGAGAAGGCCGACGTAGAAAAGTGTGTGTACGATATTTTAGTTGATGATGCAGATGTTCTTGATGTGATTAAGACGACAGAGGTCGAAAATCTTGATGTCATTCCTGCGACAATACAGCTTGCAGGGGCTGAAATAGAGCTTGTGCCTACAATCTCACGGGAAGTGAGGCTGAAGAGAGCACTTGAATCTGTTAAGCAGAATTATGATTATATGATTATTGACTGCCCGCCATCACTTGGACTGCTGACGATTAATGCGTTAACTGCATCCGATTCCGTTTTAATACCAGTTCAGTGCGAATATTATGCGCTTGAAGGATTGAGCCAATTGTTAAACACAGTTCGTCTCGTGCAGAAACATTTAAATACCGATCTTGCCATTGAAGGTGTCTTGCTGACAATGCTTGATGCCCGAACAAACCTTGGGATTCAGGTAATCGAAGAAGTGAAGAAGTACTTTAGAGATAAAGTCTATCAAACCGTCATTCCGAGAAATGTGAGGCTGAGTGAAGCGCCTAGTCATGGAAAGCCGATTATCTTGTATGATCCACGTTCAAGAGGTGCAGATGTCTATTTAGACTTAGCAAAGGAAGTGGATGCGAATGGCTAAAGGTCTTGGAAAGGGTATTAATGCACTATTTAACAATGTAGACTCAAATGAAGAAACGGTTGAAGAAATCAAATTAAAGGATTTGCGTCCGAATCCGTATCAACCAAGGAAAACGTTTGATGATGATGCATTGTCTGATCTGAAAGAATCGATTCAGCAGCACGGGGTTTTACAGCCGATCATTGTTCGTAAATCGATTAAAGGATATGACATAGTAGCAGGAGAACGCCGTTTCCGCGCAGCACAACAAGCTGGTCTGACAACAATTCCTGCAATCGTTCGAGAGTTTTCAGAAACACTGATGAGAGAAATTGCCCTCTTAGAAAACCTGCAGCGTGAGGATCTCTCTCCACTAGAGGAAGCGGAAGCATATGCTTCCTTGCTGGATCATCTAAGTGTGACGCAAGAGGAATTAGCGAAGCGATTAGGGAAAAGCAGACCGCATATTGCGAACCATCTCCGTCTGTTGACTTTACCGGATGACATCCAAAAGCTGATTGCAAATGGAACGTTATCAATGGGACATGGCCGCACATTGCTCAGCTTAAAGAACAAAAAGAAGCTGGCGCCTTTGGTAAAGAAAATTGTGGATGAGGGGTTAAACGTACGACAGGTTGAAAAACTTGTTCAGCAGTTAAACGAAAATGTTCCACGTGAAACAAAGAAAAAAGAAGCACCAAAGGATCGAGTGTTGAAAGAAAGAGAGTCTTTCTTACAAAACTACTTTGGTACTTCAGTGACGATCAAGAAACAGAAGAAAAAAGGGAAAATTGAGATTGAATTCCTCTCGAATGAAGATTTAGAAAGAATCCTTGAATTGCTTTCTACGAGGGAATCATCAGAGTGACCATCTTGATATGAGATGGTCTTTTTTATATTCTCCCAGTGATATTTTGAATAGGGGTGAAGAGAGACCGGCTTTTTTCTCTCGTCCAATCCATTTGGTCAATGTGAGATAGACTTTCAGAAAGTATATTGGCCATAGACATGACAAGATGAAGACGTGTGTTTTGGAGGACGAAGTATTCCATGAAACCACTCACATTGACGATCCCATTAATATGAATATCTCCTACCTCTGGCAGCTCCTTTTGCACACCAGCTCCAGGCTTTAACGGACCATCACCAATTTGGAAGGAACCGACACTTTTCACTCTTCCTAAACAGGCATCAACCGCTACAATAAACGGGTGTTTATGAGCTTGTTCAATTTCAGCGAGTTTTTCTTTTAAATTGACCGCATGCACTGGGTCAGAGAGTGTTCCATATACATGAAGCTTTTTCAAATCTAGACCTGAAAGCTTTGTACCAACAAGTGGACCTAGAGAGTCGCCAGTTGAGCGGTCTGTTCCAATACAGACGATGGCAACGGGTCTTTTTCCTGCTTTCTGAAGATGCGAGAATAAAATACTTTTAAGCTGTTGAATGGCGTTTGTATCCGTATGGGACACGTATTCTTTTACCCTATTTCTAAAAAAAAGACCGTTCTTGCTATTCATAGGTCTCACTTCCTTGTCATAGTAGTTAGTATCAGTATACGGAAACAAGCTTAATTCTATACCTATGAGGTGATGATTGTGTGGAAGGCTGGTTCAAGGTGGACGCTTTTAATTTTAGGAAGCTTAATAGGAGCGGGATATGCTTCCGGCCAGGAAATTTGGCAGTTTTTTGGCATTGATAGCGGACTAGCCATTCTACTGTTTACATTGATGTTTATGCTGTCTACCTATGTGGTGTTAAAAATCAGTTATGAGGTGCGTGCCGATCACTTTGTTCCAGTGCTGGAACGGCTTGTCGGTCCGTGGCTGGCTAAGGTGTATGACGTGTTAATTGTCCTATATTTATTCACGACAACGACGGTCATGATTGCCGGCGGCGGTGTGACTCTTGAGATGTATCATGTGCCTTTTTGGATTGGCATCGGCGCGTTTTGTTTGTTTTCATTTATGATTTTTTTCTGGGATGTGAAAGGGCTTTTATCTGTGAATGCTTTCATTATACCAATTTTGGTGGCGGGGCTCATCTATGCGTTTGTTTTTTATTATATGAATCATGATCATGTGTGGCGGATTGATTTTGGGCAGCAGTACAATTGGCCTGCCAGCATTGTCTTTGCTTCTTTGAATATATTATCTGTTGTGGCAGTGCTGTCTTCGGTTGGGAAAGAAATGAAGGGGCTCGGGGAAGCCAAAGTGGCGAGTATATTAAGCGGTCTTATTTTTGGTGTCATCTCGTATGTGTATAACGAAATACTAGTTGATATTTCTGGAAGCCTTTCATCAGAAGGAATTCCTTTGTTTACAGTATTAGAAGGGGCGCCGACTTCTTTGTTTGTGTTTATGACCGTTGTCCTTTGTCTAGCAATTTATACGACGACGGCAGCAGGTTTATTTGGATTATCAAGCCGGATGCTTTCTTTTGTACGAATGCCCCGCTGGCTGGTTGTATTGGTGATGCTTCTTTTGATGGCTCCTTTAACATCTCTTGGATTTGCTGATTTGATTGCTTTCTTGTATCCAATTTATAGTTTGTTGAATCTTTATTTGCTCGTCTGTTTAATGCTGTATCCGATTTTAAGTAAAAAGATATTTTCTTGTCCCAAAAATTATATTGATAAAACAAAATAAGCACCTCTCTTTTTTAGAGCTGTGCTTATTTGATCTGAATTGAATCAATCGCTTCTTTGATATCATCATAGACAGGCATTTGCTTGAGACGCTGGAGGCGATCCTCTAATTCTGAAATGGCCTGTCCCTTTAAATGCTGGGAAATGTGTTGTTTGACAATGGTCGTCTGGTTTATTATGTCTTCTGTTTTAGCCAATTGATACTCCAAGTGCACGCGAGTATTTGCTAATTCGTCGTGCAGCCGCATTTTGAGCAGCCGTTTTAGATCCTTTCGCTGTCCTTCTCTGCGCATGGCCTGAATGGCGGCAATTTCTTCTGGAGACTGTGTTTGTGTGTGTGGTGCCGATTGATTTTCGAATACAGACATGGAGCGGCGGGCACTCACATTTTGTAAGAAACGCTGGGCGTCACTAGGAGGCTTATTTTGATTGATCATGCGATGACTCCTTTCTTAATGAATACCCATTTGCATTGCAAGGCGTCTATCTGCCTTGGCGTAGTCATCACCCATTGTGTACATATGTCTTGAAAGAGCAGAAAGCTCTTGTTCGTAATCCCTCAGGGTGTACAAGGCATTCAGCTGTTTTTCGTGTGAATAAAAGGAGGAATGCGACTGTTCCATCCTCACTTCGTCTACCAGTGCTTCCACATCACTATGACTTAATAAATCATAGTGGCCAAAGCCTACGAGTCCTTTAAGCTCTTGTTTTACATGATGGACGGCGTCTTTTACACTTTCATCCATTCCATCGATTTTTTCAAATACAGTGTGCACTTCATGTTCAATAATGCTTTGCAGATCATAGGATGAATTTTTTAGTAAATGGGATTTTATGATAATTTCAAGTCCGCTTTGTGCATATGCACGTCCAGAATGAATTTCTTGCAGCAGCATGGCTGTAAAACTTGTATTATGATCAAGCTGTTCATCTAAAATACGGGCAGATCCATTCGGATGGAATGAATATCCATTTGCTTTGAATTCACCTGAAACGAGAGCTAAAAAAGCATTTGTATCAAAGGATTCGTTCCATTCTATATTCATAGATGCAAAAGCTGATTTTAAAAAGGTGTCAATTTCCCTTTTTTTGTATTTAACGGATTCTTGGACTGAGTCTTGCTGCCGTGGCGGTACGGTGTACTTGACTTGCCCAACTCCTTGATCATGACGATTGAGTAAACCGACGTAATGACTAGGCTGAATATATTCAGTCAACATGCGTTTATATTGACCTTGCTGCGCCTTTTGCTGAATCGAAGGCGACAGGATACTCCATATATTTGGGCTGTCAAAGGTAACGGCTTTTTTGACAGCTGGCTGTTCTGTTGCAACATAAGCACAAACAGCACCGGCAAGTGCTTGTCCAGTGAGATGGATACCTGCATTCGGATGCTTCTGACAGACTTTCTCTATGTATTCCTTCCCTTTAAAAAAGACATGGTCTTGATTGCCGTCAAGGGACTTTCTTTCAATTGGATAGGCATAGTCTGTTTTGAGCAATGACTGTGCCGCATTGTGTACATCTTGCTTAGATGTCACCCTCATTTGATGTGGCAGCGGACAGTGAAAAGCGACGATGAATTCATCTGATTGTTCCGGCTGCATCGTTAAACCATATAATTTTTGGTCGATCTTTAGAAAATCGTGGACAGTGAGTGTTTGCTGACCTATTTCTATCGTATGGTGCTGCTGGTAATTGTCGATATTTCCAGCATGATCGGATATGATTTTATATTCTTTATCAGTTAATCTATCCTTTCGATTGACCATCGTACCTGCTCCCTCACATAACATTTATGCAGATATCATAAATCAAAAAATATGGAAAAACCACCGCGTTCTACCAATAAAAACCTTTTGACCTACAGTGTTTGTGACAATATTGAAAAAAAACGGAGTTTAAGTAACTATTGGTCACAAATAAAATGATCTAAAAGGAGGGTTTTTTCTCTAAAAAAGAATAGGATGAACGATTGAAAGAGACTCTTTGTTTTGTGCATTGCCCTTCATCGCCGTTTTTTTGTACAATAGATTCAATGAAGTGAGCAAGGAGAGGTGAAGGCTGATGGCAGACAAAGCGTTTGGGTTACATGATGTTGTAGAAATGAAAAAGCCCCATCCATGTGGTGCCAATCGGTGGAAGGTCATTCGTTTGGGCATGGATATCCGTATTAAATGTGAAGGCTGCGGACACAGCGTGATGATCCCAAGAAGAGATTTTGAACGAAAAATGAAGAAAATTCTCGTCAAGCATGAGGAGCCAACTGCTTAAGTAGGCCTCATGCTTTTTTTATTAAATTTGTCTTTTCTATAGCAAAGCCAGGTGCATTTTCTCGTTTTGAAGCATTGATTTATTCTTTTTGACGATGTTTCTTCTATTGAAAATGCATGATGGTTAGCTTGTCTTTTCATGTAAACCTACTTATAATTGCTCTAGGTTCATATTACGCAGTATAACGAGCACGTTTGATATAGAGGAGATGAAAGAATGGCTTTAACAGCTGGTATTGTTGGCTTACCTAACGTCGGGAAGTCAACGCTATTTAATGCAATTACACAGGCTGGAGCGGAGTCTGCTAACTATCCGTTTTGTACTATTGATCCAAACGTCGGAATTGTAGAAGTTCCTGACGAGCGTTTACAAAAGCTAACAGAATTGGTGCAGCCGAAAAAGACAGTTCCCACTGCTTTCGAATTCACTGATATTGCGGGTATTGTCAAAGGTGCATCTAAAGGTGAAGGTTTAGGGAATAAATTCCTTTCTCATATTCGACAAGTAGATGCAATTTGTCACGTGGTTAGAGCTTTTGCAGATGATAACATTACACACGTAGCTGGTAAGGTTGATCCTGTGGCAGATATTGAAACGATTAATCTCGAATTGATTTTGGCTGATTTAGAAACAGTTGAAAAGCGTTTAGCTCGTGTGAGTAAGCTTGCAAAACAAAAGGACAAGGAAGCAGTAGCTGAATTTGAGATTTTGTCGAAGCTAATGAACGCATTTGAAGCTGGGAAATCGGCAAGATCTGTAGAATTTACTGATGAGCAGCAAAAGCTTGTGAAACAGCTTCATTTACTCACATCTAAACCAGTTCTTTATGTAGCAAATGTGAGTGAGGATGAAGTAGCGGATCATGAGGGCAACGAATATGTACAGCAAATCCGTGAGTTTGCTTCTGGTGAAAACGCTGAAGTTATCGTCGTTTGTGCGAAGATCGAGTCTGAAATTGCAGAGCTTGAAGGAGAAGAGAAGCAAATGTTCCTTGAAGAGCTTGGTATTAATGAGTCAGGTCTTGATCAGCTAATTAGAGCATCTTACTCTCTTCTAGGATTAGCTACGTATTTCACAGCAGGTGAGCAAGAGGTACGTGCTTGGACATTTAAAAAAGGAATGAAAGCGCCAGAATGTGCTGGAATCATTCACACAGACTTCGAGCGTGGATTTATTCGTGCTGAAACGGTTGCGTATGAGGATTTACTAGCTGGCGGAAGCATGTCTGCTGCTAAAGAAGCAGGAAAGGTTCGTCTAGAAGGTAAAGAATATGTAGTGAAAGATGGAGACGTCATTCATTTCCGTTTTAATGTATAGGTTCTTGTCATAGGCCAAGTAATTTGTTATAATATACAATTGTGAGTAATATAATTTATTGCTCCTTGCCCGTTTAGGGCCGCTTAGACCAAAAGGAGGTGCAATCAGATGAGAAAGTACGAAGTTATGTACATCATCCGCCCAACAGTTGACGATGAGGCTAAAAAAGCAGTTATCGAGCGTTTCAATAACGTGTTAACTTCTAACGGTGCGGAGATCACTGGAACAAAGGATTGGGGTAAACGTCGTCTTGCATACGAAATCAACGATTTCCGTGACGGTTTCTACCAAATCGTAAACGTTCAATCTGACGCTGCAGCAGTTCAAGAATTTGACCGCTTAGCTAAGATCAGTGACGATATCATTCGCCACATTGTTGTTAAAGAAGAAGTATAAATCATTGAAATATATATTTAAAGGTGGTCTTTCAATATGCTAAACCGTGTTGTATTGGTCGGAAGACTAACAAAAGACCCTGAGCTTCGCTACACGCCTAATGGTGCGGCTGTAGCCACGTTTACTCTAGCTGTGAATCGTACGTTTACGAATCAATCTGGAGAGCGTGAAGCCGATTTCATTAACTGTGTTACTTGGAGAAGACAAGCCGAGAACGTGGCTAATTTCTTGAAAAAAGGAAGTCTTGCCGGTGTAGACGGTCGTTTGCAGACAAGAAACTATGAAAATCAGCAAGGACAGCGTGTCTTCGTGACAGAGGTTCAAGCTGAAAGTGTTCAATTTCTTGAGCCTAAGAGCGGCGGTGCTGGTTCAGGTGGATACAGCGGCGGTGGCAATAGCGGAGGCCAGTATTATGGCGGTAGCCAAAACGATCAGAATCCATTTGGAAATGAACCAAGTCAAAATCCATATGGCAATCAAAACAACCAAAATCGTAATCAGGGAAATAGCTTTAATGATGACCCATTTGCGAACGATGGTAAACCGATTGACATCTCCGATGATGATTTGCCATTCTAATTGATCTGAAAAAATGACTAAAGGAAAGGTGTGAAAACAAATGGCAGGTGGACGCAGAGGCGGTCGTGCGAAACGTCGTAAAGTATGTTTCTTTACTTCTAACGGTATCACGCACATCGATTACAAAGATGTTGATCTTCTTAGAAAGTTTGTTTCTGAGCGTGGTAAAATTTTACCTCGTCGTGTAACAGGAACTAGCGCTAAGTATCAACGTAAATTGACTTTAGCGATCAAAAGATCACGTCAAATGGCATTACTTCCATACGTTACTGGTGAGTAAGTCGTTGACTTAAAAAGCGGAGAGCCCCGAGCTCTTCGCTTTTTTTATTTTCCTCACTGTGAATCTCATCTATTTTTGCTAGAGTTGTTTTTGACAGTCAACCGAAGGGAAGTATGTAAAAGTGACAGTTTATTCTATACAAATATGAGGTTGATCTGTCATATTGATAGTCTAGAAAATAATTGCAGTCAGGGCGTGGGAAGATGATTGAATTTAAAAAGGTATCGATGCAATTTTCTGATGAGCGCTATGCCGTTCAATCCGTTGATTTGGAGATTCAGAAAGGTGAGTTTTTTGTATTGATTGGACCTAGTGGTAGCGGGAAAACGACGACATTGAAAATGATCAATCGTCTCATTTCTTCTACAGAAGGTGAGATTTACATAAAGGGTCAAAAAATAAGTGAGTATGATATGTATGAGCTGCGCTGGGATATCGGTTATGTTTTGCAGCAAATTGCGCTTTTTCCTCATATGACCATAGAAGAAAATATTGCTGTGGTGCCAGAGCTTAAACAATGGAGCCGGAATGAGACCAATCAGCGTGTCGATGAACTCATGTTGATGGTCGGGCTTGATCCTGCTATGTATCGGCATCGAAAGCCAGCAGAGCTCTCTGGTGGACAGCAGCAGCGTGTCGGTGTGGCGCGTGCACTTGCAGCTGATCCTGAGATCGTCCTGATGGATGAACCTTTTAGTGCGTTAGATCCACTAACGAGGGAGAAATTGCAGGCTGATCTGCTTGATTTGCAGCGCCGTATACAAAAAACCATTGTTTTTGTGACGCATGATATGCAGGAAGCTATGAAGCTGGGTGATCGGATTTGTGTGATGAATGAAGGAAAAGTAGTGCAGATCGGACGTCCTGAGGAATTGGTTCAACATCCAGCCAATGCCTTTGTACAGGAGTTTGTTTCAGGGGCTGCCCGCCATGTGGGACATCAAGCTTTTGAGCTGGAAATCTTGGCACAACCGATAGCCCACGAAGCTCTTTTACCCTATGAGGCGGTCTCAGCACATGCCTCACTGGATGAAGTCTTGTCTCAATTGGCAAAGCACGAGGAATTGGCTGTTGAAAAGAATGGAGAGCGGATTGGACTAGTGAATCGTCAAGCAGTAATTCAGTATTTAGCTGATTCTCCTAAAGAGAGGGGCGAGTCACATGAATGATTGGACCCGTGTGTTATGGGAACGCAAAGAACAATTGGGACACGCCTTACTTGAGCATATTCAAATTTCTTTTATTGCTTTATTTTTAGCGATTTTGATTGCTATTCCATTAGGTATCTATTTAACGAGGGTTCCAAAGTTAGCGGAGTGGGTCATCGGGGTGACGGCCGTCTTACAAACGATTCCGTCGCTCGCACTTCTTGGCTTGTTGATTCCTCTCGTGGGGATTGGGCAAGTACCTGCGATTATTGCGCTTGTGGTCTATGCCCTACTCCCTATTTTAAGAAATACATATACAGGCATTCAGGAGGTTGATCCTTCTCTGAGAGAAGCGGCACAGGCCATGGGGATGAATCATCGCAAACGGTTATTAAAGGTAGAGCTTCCTCTTGCTATGCCAGTCATCATGGCGGGTATTCGAACCGGGATGGTACTCATTGTGGGGACCGCCACCCTGGCAGCACTGATCGGGGCTGGGGGATTAGGAAGCTTAATCTTGCTGGGAATTGATCGAAATGATATGTCTCTCATTGTCATTGGTGCGATACCAGCTGCCTTACTCGCTCTACTATTTGATGTGGTGCTGCGTACCTTTGAGAAAATTTCCTTTAAAAAGACTGTGATCTCTGTGACTGTTTTTACTCTGATTGCAGGAGCTGTTGTCGCTGCCCCCGTGCTGTTTCAGCAAGGAAAGAAGGAAATCACCATTGGCGGGAAGTTAGGATCAGAGCCTGAGATTTTGATCTCGATGTATAAGCTTTTAATTGAACAGGATACAGATATTCAAGTGAACCTGAAGCCCGGTCTTGGTAAGACGTCCTTTGTTTTCCAGGCTTTACGCTCTGGTGATATCGATATTTATCCTGAGTTTACGGGTACAGCGATTTCTGAATTCCTCAAAGAAACAGCAAAAAGCACAGATAAAAGAAAAGTGTATGAGCAAGCGCGGCGTGGATTGGAATCGTCCTTTCAGCTTCGCCTTCTTGAGCCCATGGCATACAACAATACGTATGCTTTAGCCGTGCCGCAGTCACTGGCTGATCAATATGAAGTGTCCAACATTTCAGATCTAGGTAAGATCAAAAACCGCATAAAAGCTGGATTCACCTTAGAATTTTCTGATCGTCAGGATGGGTATCGAGGCATTCAAAAGACCTATCAATTTTCCTTTGATGATGTCGTAACGATGGAGCCGAAGCTTCGCTATCGAGCGATTCAGAAAGGGGATATCAATTTGGTCGATGCGTATTCGACAGACAGTGAATTGAGACAATACAAATTAAAGGTGCTTGATGATGATCAGCATGTTTTCCCGCCATATCAAGGAGCACCGCTGCTCAGGCAGGAGACATTAACTGAATTCCCTGAGATTGAGACCTCTCTCAATAAGCTTGCGGGTCAAATCACAGACGATGAGATGAGAGAAATGAATTATGAAGTCAATGTGAAGGGGAAGGATGCATTTCAGGTAGCGAAAGCCTATTTAAAAAAGAAAAAATTGCTGCAATAATCCAAGGAAAAGCAGAGCTGTTTCATGCAAAGCAGCTCTGCTTTTTTAAAAGAAAAACAAAAATCATTGACTTTTACTTAAAAACATCATATCCTTAATTCGAGATAAATATATTTTTTTAATCTAATATCTCGAATTCGAGATAATATAAAGACATTAGTAAAGACATAATGAATAAAGGCTTGTTACTTCAAATAGGAGGTCATTAGAAGTGAAAAAAACAGAAGGAATTCACCATATTACAGCAATTGTGGGTCATCCTCAGGAGAACGTTGATTTTTATGCAGGTGTTTTAGGACTTCGTCTTGTGAAGAAGACCGTGAATTTTGATGATCCGGGCACATACCATTTATATTTTGGAAATGAAGGCGGCTCTCCAGGGACAATTATTACGTTTTTCCCTTGGCCGGGGGCACAAAAAGGTCAAATTGGTGCAGGGCAAGTGGGCGTGACGACATATGTCGTACCGACAGGCGCTTTCTCTTTCTGGAAGGATCGTCTTGAGCAGTTTAATGTCTCTTATGAAATGGTTGAACGCTTTGGTGAAGCTTTTCTCTCATTTGAAGATCCACACGGCTTATTGATTGAGCTAGTAGAGCGTGCGGAAGGAAAGCAAAACGAGTGGACATTTAATGGTGTCACACCAGATGTAGCCATTAAAGGATTTGGCGGAGCTGTTTTATTAACTTCGCATCCGGAGCAAACAATGCAGCTGCTAGAGCAAACGATGGGACTTGAACGAGTCGGAGAAGAAGGAGACTATGTGAGATTCCGTTCGTTTGGTGAAATAGGCAATGTCATTGATGTGAACATCACACCTGTTCCACGAGGACGTATGGGTGTTGGAGTTGTGCACCATATTGCATGGAGAGCAACAGATGATCAGGACCAATTAGATTGGCAAAGCCATATTGCACAAAGCGGGTATCAAGTGACACCTGTGCAAGATCGAAATTATTTTAATGCTATTTATTTTAGAGAGCTTGGCGGCATATTATTTGAGATTGCTACTGATCCTCCAGGGTTTGCACACGATGAATCAGTGGAAACAATGGGTGAAGCATTGAAACTGCCACCGCAATATGAGACGCAGCGCAGTCAGATTGAACAAATTGTACTGCCAATTGAAGTGAGAGAAGTTAAAGGGAAAGGAGATTCATGATGAAGCATCTTTTTCGAAAAGGAAAGAATGAACAAAAACCTGTGCTGTTATTACTGCATGGAACTGGCGGGACGGAAGAAGATTTATTGCCGCTTGCACAGATAGTAGATCCTGATGCATCTGTTCTTAGTGTGAGAGGGAATGTATTAGAAAACGGCATGCCGCGTTTTTTCAGACGTTTGGCAGAGGGTGTATTTGATGAGCAGGATTTGATTGAGCGTACAGAGGAACTATATACATTTATCGGCGAAGCAGCTGATGAATATGGGTTTGATCGTCACAATGTGGTGGCTATCGGATATTCCAATGGGGCAAACATTGCTGGAAGCTTGTTATTCCATTATGGGGATGCTTTAAGAGGAGCTATCCTGCATCATCCAATGGTTCCAAGACGCGGGGGTTCGTTGCCTTCATTAGCGGGGAAACAAGTCTTTATAGCAGCTGGTGAAAATGACCCAATGTGCCGTCCAGAGGAATCACAGGAGCTGGAGCAATTGCTCCAGAGTGCAGGCGCATCGGTTACACTTCATTGGGAAAATCGCGGACATCAGCTAACGAGAGAAGAAGTCGATGCTGCGGCTTTATGGTATCGTCGTCAATTTTAAATAAGGTGGGGAATACAGGTGGGATTTTTACAGAAGCTTTTTGGGCAAAACAAACAAAAGGAGCTGGAACAAATGGAAAACGTAAAATTAGCGATTATTTATTATAGTTCAACAGGTACAAACTATCAGATGGCGAAATGGGCTGAAGCTGGAGCAAAAGAAGCTGGCGCAGAGGTCAAAGTATTAAAGGTTGCTGAATTGGCACCAGAAGCAGTTGTCGCTTCAAATCCAGCATGGAAAGCACATTTAGACGAAACAAAGGATGTGCCAGAGGTTCAATTAAGTGATTTAGAGTGGGCAGATGCCATCATCTTTAGCATGCCGACACGTTTCGGTAACCTGCCAGCTCAAATGAAGCAGTTCTTAGATACAACAGGCGGCTTGTGGTTCCAAGGTAAATTGGCAAACAAAGCAGTCAGCGCGATGACTTCAGCTCAAAACGCAAATGGCGGACAGGAGCAGACGGTTCTCAGCCTATATACGACGATGTTCCACTGGGGAGCCATTATTGCCGCTCCTGGATACACAGATGATTCCTTATACGGTGCAGGGGGCAACCCTTATGGCGTAAGTGTCACTGTTGACCAAAATGGAAAAATCCAAGAGGATGCAGAAGCAGCTGTGAAACATCAGGCAAAACGTACAGTCAATGTGGCAGAATGGATCAAAAAAGGTCAAAACGCTTAATAGATGTATACAAAAAGAATGCAGCCTCGCCGCTGCATTCTTTTTTTCATTAATAAGGATCTGATGGTGTGCTGTTGTTGATGGCTTCGTCCACGGCTTGAGCAGCACCTGTAGAGCCGATAGGTCCACTTGGCTGTTCTTGTTTAAAGGCTTTTAAGCCGTCAGCGACACGCTTTCCGTAATCGGGGTCTGCTTTTGTAAAGTTTTCAATCATTTGGTCTTGAATGTCCTTTTGACATGTCGCAAGAGTATTGACTAAGTTCTTAATCAGTTCCTCACGCTCCCAATCATTAAAACGGCGATACGTTTCTCCCGCTTGTCCAAAATTGTTTGGGCGGTCAATGGCTTCTCGTTTGACTTCACCCTCTACAAAAGGCGTATGATCCTTTCCATCCTGTTTGGCTTCTTTTAATCCTCCGAGGATCGATGGCTCATAATTCACATGGGGATTTTGGCCTTTGCCTTGATCGACATGGTATTCCATTTGACCGTCTCTCTGATTGGTGGCGACATGCTTTTTCGGTGCATTGATCGGGAGCTGTAAATAGTTTGGCCCTACACGATATCGCTGCGTGTCAGAGTAGGAGAAGGTACGGCCTTGAAGCAATTTATCATCTGAGAAATCTAAACCGTCTACGAGTACGCCAGTCCCAAAGGCAACCTGCTCGACTTCTGCGAAATAGTTTTCTGGATTTTTGTTTAATACCATCCGTCCGATTGGTTTCCATGGATAGTCATCCTTGTACCAAAGCTTTGTCGGGTCTAGCGGGTCAAAGTCGAGGTGAGGGTGGGCATCATCTTCCATGATCTGTGCATATACCTCCCATTCAGGATAATCTCCTTGCTCAATCGCTTCATATAAATCCTGTGTGGCATGGTTAAAATTTTCTCCCTGGATCGCTTGCGCCTGTTCTTGGGTCAGGTTGCGAATGCCTTGTTTCGGTTCAAAATGATATTTAACCAGCACCGCTTTTCCTTCATGGTTGACCCATTTGTACGCATGGACACCTGAGCCTTGCATGTGCCGGTATGTAGCTGGGATGCCCCATGGTGAAAAGAGAAATGTCACCATATGCGTCGCCTCAGGTGATTGTGAGACAAAATCAAAAATACGCTCGCCGTCCTGACGATTGGTGACAGGATCAGGCTTAAAGGCATGAACCAAATCAGGGAACTTTAAAGCATCTCGAATAAAGAAAATTTTCAGGTTGTTCCCTACAAGATCCCAGTTGCCTTCCTCTGTATAAAATTTAATCGCAAACCCTCTCGGATCGCGTAATGTTTCTGGCGAATGACCGCCGTGAATCACAGAAGAAAAACGAACGAAAACAGGCGTCTTTTTCCCTTTTTCCTGAAACAATTTTGCCCTCGTATAGGTGGAGATGGGTTCATCCCCGAATGTGCCGTAGGCTTCAAAGTAACCGTGAGCTCCGGCACCGCGTGCATGTACAACACGTTCAGGGATGCGTTCACGATCAAAATGACTGATTTTTTCTAGGAAATCGTAGTTTTCAAGCGTAGTGGGTCCTCTATTCCCAACAGTTCTCATATTTTGATTATCTGTTACGGGATGACCTTGCCGATTCGTTAAGGTTTCTTCTGACTCTGAAGATGATTTAGGCTGTTGATCTTCTTTCAATTCGAATCCCTCCTTCAATATCTCCCTAACAATATGGTCATGTTGCTCCCTGTTTCATACAAGGATTGATATAATGATTGAAAACTTTCACGAGGAGCAAACCAGATGATTCGATTACACTGCCTTCACGCCCATCCATCCAATCAATCATATATAGAAGATGTTTTTGGTGATATAGATGTTGATTTGCATCACAGGGTCGATTCATCATTTATAGAACGCGCGACACAAGATCCTGCATTTGATCAACACAAGCAGCAAATGTATGCTATCAACAGATTAAAACAAGAAAGTGAAGCCGATCTCATTCTGCTCACGTGTACACAATACATTGCCGCTTTGGGTGATCAGCAGCACCTTTTTAAACAACCGATTGTTCCGATCGATGAACCGTTATTTGAGCTGATTTGTGAGAAACAAAGGCCTCTTCAACTGGTGTTTTCCAACCCAGATACAGTGGAAGGGACGATGCAGCGGCTTGAATCATATGCCACAGAGAGGGGCAAACAGGTTGAAGTAGAAATGGTTGTGATGGAGGATGTCTTTCATCTCTGCCTAAACGGTGATATGCAAGCTTATGATGAACAAATCAAGGAGCAGCTGAGAAGATGTATGAAGCAAAAAGGGAGAGACATTTGCGTGATGCAGCTTTCGATGGTTCATGCGGCAAAGCAGGTGGAGCGGGAGACAGGCGTTTCTATCATTCATCCGCTTTCTCCACTAAAACAGTTTGTCCATCAAACACTATCCGCTTGGAAGGAGTGAACCCATTAGGTTCGCTCTTTTTGTATAGGAACGTAAATGCGAGACATGTTAAAAAATAATCGAGCGCAAACTATTTTCAAAAGGTGCGCGTCTATCCAATGTAAGAAATAACAGATGCGCATTTAAGATAAAGGAGCTCTTTGTAAAATGAAGAAACGAAAAATAGACGATCAATTTGCGGATTACGTCATGGAACATAAACACAGTTTTTATCGGTTGTCCTATAGTTATGTCAAAAACCCAGAAGATGCTATGGATGTTGTTCAGGAGGCCATTCATAAAGCACTCAAATCTGTTCACCGATTAGAGGATGCGAGCAAGATGCATAGCTGGTTTTATAAAATCGTGGTGAACGCTGCCCTAGACTTTTTACGAAAGAAGAAGCGGGTGCAGGTGACAGATGATGATACGCTTGAATTCTTATCTCAGGGTGAATCAGATGTATACGAGGATCAAGACGTCAAACGGGCTATAGAGGATTTGCCTGAGATGTATCGAGTCGTCATTATTTTGAGATTCTTTGAAGATTTAAAACTAGAGGACATCGCCCAGATTCTCGATGAAAATGAAAACACCATTAAAACAAGATTATATAAGGCGCTGCGGCTTTTAAAAGTAGAATTATCACAGGAGGAAATATAAATGGATAAGTATTTGGAACATTTAAAAGATGAATATTTAGAAATTCCTATTCCACCGGAATATGATGCGATGGTTGAACGAACGTTAAAAAGAAAAAATAAAAAACCTCATTTTCAGCAATGGACCATAGGGCTTGTTGCGGCGGCAGCTCTTTTTGTTACAACGGTTAATGTCAGTCCACAGGCAGCAAGAGCGATTTCAGAGGTGCCTGTCATTGGCGAGCTGGTGAAAGTCGTAACGTTTACAGAATTTAAAAAGAGCGATCAAGGAACGAATATTGATCTCAAAACACCACACGTTTCAGGACTTGGGGACGGAACATTACAAGACAGCCTGAATCAAAAATATTTAGCTGAAAACAAAAAGCTGTATCAAGATTTTGAAAAGGAAACAAAGGGTTATAAAAATGGTCATTTAAGTGTTGAGAGCGGTTATGAAGTGAGAACGAACAATGATCAAATCCTTTCACTAGGCCGATACAAGGTGACGACTCAGGCTTCTGCGGCAGAGGAAATGACGTATGATACGGTTGATAAGAAAAACCATGTACTCATTACATTACCAAGCCTGTTTAAAGATGATCGTTATATTGATGTGATTAGTGAAAATATTAAAGAACAAATGAAGAAACAGATGAAAGAGGATTCAGACAAAATATACTGGATTGGCAAGGAAGAAACAGATCCATTTAAGAAAATTAAGCCGGATCAAAACTTCTATATCAATTCAAAAGGAAAGCTTGTGATTTCCTTTAATGAATATGATGTGGCTCCTGGTTACATGGGTGTTGTTGAATTTACGATCCCAACAAGTGTGCTAAAGGATGTTCTCGTTAGTGATATGTATATTCATTAAAAAGAATATAGACAAAAAAGACTGCTGAATGATTCAGCAGTCTTGTCGTGTTTTATTAAGAAAGTGCGTCTGTCAGTGCAGGTACGACTTGTTTCTTTCTTGATACAACACCTTTTAGTAAAGCTGTGTTGTTTTCAAGCGTGACGTTAAATGCTTTTTCTACTTTTGCTGCTTCTGCACCTAGTGCAAGAGCAAGGGAGTCATTTTCTAAAATGTCTGTGATGACTAAAACAAATAGATCAAGACCTTTTGCTGCAATGACTTCATTAATTTTTGCTTCAATGTCAGCCTGTCTTGCTGTCACTTCAGCGATATCTACTGTATTGACTTGTGCAATTTCCACTTTACTTTTGCCTAGTGCGAATTCTTTTGCATCAAGTGTAATTAATTCTTGAACCGTTTTTTGGCTTAGATCAGCGCCTGCTTTCAGCATGTCTAGGCCGTAAACTTCTGGATCTACCCCTGCGATTTTTGCAAGCTCATGTGCAGCATCAATATCTTGCTGTGTGCATGTTGGGGATTTGAATAGTAAGGAATCAGAAATGATCGCAGATAAAAGCAAACCAGCGATTTCTTTTTCAATCGTCACTTGGTTTTCTTTATACATTTTGTTTAAGATCGTTGCTGTACAGCCTACAGGCTCTGCACGATAGTAAAGAGGTTCACTTGTTTCAAAGTTGGCAATACGGTGGTGGTCAATGACCTCAGTTACTTGTACTTGATCAATATCGCTTACACTTTGCTGGAATTCGTTATGATCGACAAGAATGACTTGCTTTGTTTCGTTTGCAGCCGTTTCAATGAAACGAGGTGCTTCTTGTTTAAAGAAATCTAATGCGTATTGTGTTTCTCCATTAATTTCTCCAAGTCTGACGGCTTCTGCCTGAACGCCGATTTTGTTTTTCAGATCAGCGTAAGCAATAGCAGAGCAAATCGTGTCTGTGTCAGGATTTTTGTGTCCGAATACGAGTGTTTTTCCCATGTGAATTCTCCTTCTTACATTTATTGATGATGTTTCTATTCTAACAGCTTTTGACCTTGAATTCAGGGTTTATAGCTAAGAATAATCTAAAAAATTGTAACATGCTGTTTGAAAACTTGCATATGCCATTCCATATCGGTGTTCCACGTGAAACGCTCCCAGGACAGCCTGCATTTTACTTGAGATTTACCGCTATGGTAAAATAAAGGTTGGGGCAAGACATGATGGAGCTGACATCATACGTATACATAGAAGTACACATTGAGCAAGATATAGACAAAAGGATTGGATAGAGGTGAAGGTGTGAAACAAACAAAAGCGTTAGTAGAGGGCGCAATCATGATCAGTATTTTCGCGGTCATGACGCTGTTTTATTTGTATGTGCCGCTATTATCCATTATTTTCTTTCTAGCTGCTCCGATTCCAATCATTCTCTATACAATCAGACACGGCTTGAAAAAGGGAATTGCTGCTGGCGCTATTGGCATAGTGATCAGCTTTTTAATTGGGTCTATAACTGGACTCATGAGTGCACCTATTCTGATTGCTGTCGGTTTAGGCATGGGTGTTTTCTACAGCAGAAGGCAGCCCGGGAATGCCATCATTACAGGTGCGCTGATCTATTTGTTCAGTTTTCTCATCTCCTTTGTTGTCAGTGTTCAGCTTTTTCAGATCGATATCATGAGTATCGCGAAAGAGTCAATTGAGCAAATGATGCCGATGGTAGAGAGTGTTTTAAAGCAATCCGGGGCTTCTGAAAAGGACATAGCCAAACAGCTCAAACAGTTTAAAGAGATGCAGGATACGGCATTAAGTGCTTTACCTGTAGCGTTATTGATTTTGGTCACCCTGATGGCTTTCGTGAATCACTGGTTCGTGCAGCCTCTGATCAAACGGTTTGTCAAAGACATGCCGTCCTTGAAGAAATTTAAGGATATGCGGCTGCCAAAAAGCATGGTATGGTATTATTTACTCACATTGCTTTTGATGCTGATTCAGACGGAAAAAGGCAGCTTTTTATGGCTCGTTCAAACGAGTGCGTTTCAAATTTTATTTATACTGGTGCTTATTCAGGGATTTTCTTTTCTCTTCTATTATTGCCACGAAAAAAACATCTCAAAAGCGGTACCCATTTTCGCTGTCGTGTTAACGGTTTTCTTTCCGCCGATCGGTGTGATTGTGCGAATTATAGGGATTGCTGACATAGGCTTTGATTTAAGAGAAAAAGTAAAAAACAAATAATTCACTCTGAATGTTGAGGAGTTGATATCAGTGCCAAGCTTCTATAGAAAACCTGTCATCAAGTATCCGATCTTCGCGTTAATTGTTCTTGCGGTGATCACAGTCCTCCTCAACCTTTATTTCAATTGGATCATAGGAGCAGTTGGTCTTTTCGTCCTTGCAGGTGTGCTCTACTTCTTAAAGTGGGCAGATACGCAAGTGCAGAAAGAGATTGATTCATATATTTCAACATTATCCTATCGAGTCAAAAAGGTTGGAGAAGAAGCATTAATGGAGATGCCTATTGGTATTATGCTGTTTAATGACCAGTATTATATCGAATGGACCAATCCGTTTCTCGCTTCATGCTTTCATGAAAGCACACTTGTCGGCAGATCCTTGTACGATACATTCGAGTCCATTGTGCCTCTTATTAAACAAGAGGTCGAGACCGAAAATGTGACGCTGAATGACCGGAAATTCAAAGTCATTATTAAACGGTCAGAGCGCCTTTTATATTTCTTTGATGTCACGGAGCAGGTACAGATTGAACGACAGTACGAAAATGAACGAACGGTGTTATCTTATATCTTTTTAGACAACTACGACGATGTCACGCAGGGACTTGATGATCAAGTGCGCAGCGCGATTAATAGTGAAGTGACGTCTCTGCTCAACAATTGGGCACAAGAATACGGTATTTTTCTGAAGAGAATTTCGTCTGAACGATTTATGGCGGTTCTAAATGAGAGCATTTTAGCTGAGCTTGAAGCGTCGAAGTTTTCCATTTTAGACGAGGTCCGTGAGAAAACAGGGGCACATAGTGCGACGCTCACTCTGAGTATCGGGATCGGTGCCTCCGTTCCTTCTTTGAAAGAGCTTGGAGCACTTGCGCAGTCGAGTCTTGACCTTGCCCTCGGACGAGGCGGGGATCAGGTCGCCATTAAACAGCCGAATGGAAAAGTGAAATTCTACGGTGGAAAAACAAATCCAATGGAGAAACGGACACGCGTACGCGCACGGGTCATTTCTCATGCTTTAAAAGAAATTGTATCTGAAAGCGGTAATGTCATGATCATGGGGCATAAGTTCCCAGACATGGACTCAATCGGTGCATCCATTGGGATTTTAAAGGTTGCCCAGGCCAATGGAAAAGAAGGTTATATTGTCATTGATGCCAACCAGATTGGCGACAGTGTTCAACGCTTAATTAGTGAAATTAAGAATTATGAAGAGCTTTGGTCACGTTTTATCACACCAGAGGAAGCAATGGAGCTTGCAAAGGATGACACATTGCTTGTGGTCGTGGATACACATAAACCGTCTCTCGTCATGGAGGAACGACTGCTGAATAAGATTGAAAACGTCGTGGTCATTGATCATCATAGACGAGGCGAGGAATTTATCCGTGATCCTTTACTTGTTTATATGGAGCCGTATGCTTCATCTACAGCAGAGCTTGTGACAGAGCTCTTAGAGTATCAGCCGAAGAAATTGCGGATTAACATGATTGAGGCGACTGCGCTTCTGGCTGGGATCATCGTTGATACGAAGAGTTTCTCCCTGAGAACGGGGTCAAGAACGTTCGATGCAGCATCCTACCTTCGTGCAAAGGGAGCAGATCCTGTCCTTGTGCAAAAATTCTTAAAAGAAACAGTCGATCATTACATCAAACGAGCAAAACTCATTCAGCATACAGAGCTGTATCAAAATCAGGTGGCCATTGCTTCGTTGCCATCTGACAGGTCGGAGTATTATGATCAAATTACGATTGCCCAGACGGCTGATTCCCTGTTGTCAATGAGTGAGGTAGAAGCGTCATTTGCTGTCGCTAGACGAGATGACGACACAGTATGCATTAGTGCTAGATCATTAGGGGATATCAACGTTCAAATTATTATGGAAGCATTAGACGGCGGCGGTCATTTGACTAACGCTGCTACCCAGATTTATGGTATAACCATTGAAGAAGCGGTAGGGAAGTTAAAGGCTGCCATAGACGAATATTTCGAAGGAGGGGTTCAAAGATGAAAGTCATCTTTCTAAAAGACGTAAAAGGCAAAGGGAAAAAAGGCGAAGTCAAGAATGTAGCTGACGGATACGCTCACAACTTTCTCATCAAACAAGGGTTAGCTGTTGAAGCAACTCCAACGAACCTAAGCGCATTGGAAGGGCAGAAAAACAAAGAGAAAAAGAATGCCATCCAAGAGCTTGAACAAGCAAAACAATTAAAAGAAACACTTGAGGCGTTAACAGTGGAACTCACTGCAAAATCAGGTGAAGGCGGCCGTTTGTTTGGCTCAATTACAAGCAAACAAATCGCTGATAAATTGCAAAAAGATCATCAAATTAAACTCGATAAGCGCAAAATCGAGCTGAATGACGCCATCCGTGCGTTAGGTTATACAAATGTACCGGTAAAGCTTCATCCAGAGGTACAAGCAACGTTAAAGGTACATGTGACAGAGCAGGCATAAGCAGAAAAGAACCCGTCTCACGAGGAGGCGGGTTCTTTTTTATGAAGGATCTGAAATATAGACGCTGCGTCCGGCACGCATACCGGATAAAAACATGAAAAATAGGATGACAATAAAGATGATAATCGCGGGTGTCCATGTCTGTGTGGAATCAAAAAGGATTCCAATCATGAACGGCCCAACAGCAGCTAATAAATAACCGAGAGACTGCGCCATTCCAGAGAGGGCAGCTGCTTGTTCCATATTGGTTGTACGTAATCCAATGAATGTGAGGGCAAGACTGATACTGGCCCCTTGTCCAATGCCGATCAATAGAACAGAGATGACAAGAATAGGCGTCGATCCTCCGAGAAGAAGTCCGATCATGCCGAGTAAATACACAAGGACAAGGCCGGCGACAAGCGGTCTTTGCGTTTTTAATTTTTCTGCAAAAACGGGCGTTAAGAAGGTGGATGGCAGCCCAACAAACTGCATAATGGACAGCATCCAGCCAGCTGTCGACAGGTTCATTCCATGTGATGTTAAGATATCAGGAAACCATGCGATGCTGCTATAGAAAAGGAATGATTGCAAACCCATAAAAAAGGTCACCTGCCATGCAACACGTGAACGCCATATCGGCTGCTCTGTGAGCGAGATGCTTTTGACGGCCGCTGTATTCTGATGAAGAAGCTGCGGCACCCAAACCATCATGGCGAGAAGGGCAAGTCCAGCCCATACAAGGAATGATGTATTCCAGCCGCCAGGCATCGTATGACTGAGCGGAACACTGACACCTGATGCAAGTGCAGCAAAGACGGACATTGAAGTCGTATATACACTTGTCATCAAACCTGCATGTGCAGGAAATTTATGCTTCACAAGCCCCGGTAAGAGCACATTACAAATCGCAATTCCAACGCCGACCAGCGCCGTGCCAATCATTAAGAAGGTGATGGTGCCAAACGAGCGAATCACAATCCCAAAGAGAAGGACAGCAAGTCCAAGCCAGAGGGTTCGTTCATTGCCAAGTCGTTTTCCGATTTTAGGGGCAATTGGAGAAAGCAATGCGAATGAAAGCAGTGGTAATGTCGTGAGAAAACCCGCCAGTCCATTTGAAAGCTGTAAATCGGAGCGAATCGCGCCGATCACAGGGCCAACGGATGTAATGGCAGGCCGAAGATTAAATGCAATAAGCAGAATTCCAGCAATCAGCAGGATGGTTTGTCCTGTACTGCGAGGATGTAATGTTGATTTTTCTAGTTGTTGTTCCATGAATGTAAACTCCTTTATTTCTTTAAGAAGAACGATCTTTCTTCTGTTCAAGCTCCGCTAATTTAGCTAATAAGATATGCTGCGGCATATGCATAATTTGTTCTAACGGTACATTGAGTGATGCAGCAAGCTTTTGTGCGGTATCGGCTGAGATTTGTAAAGGTCTCATGCGCAAATCCCTCCTCTTTCAATCTATACGTTCCAATATATCATATCGGCTTTGCGCTATGCTGATAAAAAATTAGCGTTCTCTTTGATAAAACCACTTTAGGGCCGATAAGAAATTTTTTTGAAATTGTTTCAGATGATGCCCCTCCCCTTGTTCGATGTGATATTGCAGCTGTCTTTCTTGCATCCCTTTCTGTAATAAAAGATCATGCAGTTGTTTGTTGAATAAAGGCATGTGCTGTTGAGCAGATGTTTTTCCTTTCCCTTCTTCACTGCCTACAGACAAATAAATAAAGTGATTCACACACTGAATGCTTTGTTGTTTAGCGAACGGTAGAAAATCTTGATACCAAAATGACCCGGAGATCGATGCGATGTTTTTAAAAAGATCAGGGTGCATGAATAAAGTATAAATAGCAAACAGCCCGCCTAATGAAGCACCTACGTGGCTATGTTCATGACAGGTCTCTTGAACTGGATATTCTCTTTTGATATATGGGAGCAAGTCATTCGCTAAAAATGACACATACGTTTGTGCCTCGCCTTTAAAGTCAGGGAACCCAGATCGCAGTGATGACGCCTTCCATGGTGTATATTCGTCAAGTCGATTGAAGGGGTGTATGCCGACGATGATAATTGGTGAGATGGTTTTGGTTTCGATCATTCTTTCGATCTCTAGCAGGTGTGTTCTAAACAAAGAAGAGCCATCTTGTACAAAGACAGCTGGGACATCAATAGAGGTGTCCTGCGGAAGGTAAATATCAAGCTGACGCCCGTTAAGCTCGTCATATAGAAACGTTCCGTTCATGTGTATCCTCTCCTAACGGTTTTCAACTGCGTTGAAAAGAAGACAAAGGGCTAAACATTTTAGCCCTTTGTCAACCATCTGATCACGCATCTTTTTAATTGTTTTGATCTAACCATTTGACAGCCTTGTCAAGGAAGGTTGTTTTGCTTAGTGCTGTTCCTCCTTGAAGCATAGGGTCAACGGCATTTTCATTGATGTGCCCATTTTTCACAGCTTTTAGGCTTGTCCAAATTTTATTTTTCTCTAAGTCTTTCAATGCATTTGGATTCGATGAGTTTTCTTCTTTAGAGAACTGAACAAAAATATAGTCAGGATTGAGTTCTCCTAGGCGCTCCAATGAAATCAATGCCTGTGCTTTGGCTTTTTTGATATCACTTGGTACTTTAAATCCTAAATCCCCATATAAGGTAGAGTTGAAGTATACGTCTTCAGGGTACACGTACAAGTCGCCCTGTCTAATGCGCAAAATGACAGCTGTTTTGTTGCTGCTTTTTTCTTTCAGGGTTTCTTTCGCTTGTTTGAGATCTTTCTGATAATCAGAGATGATGTTTTTCGCTTCTTCACTTTTTCCAGTCAATTCACCGAGTAATAAAAGATTGCTTTCCCAGTCGGAAGAGACATGTGATACTGGGATCGTCGTTTGGACTTTATCTAGTTTTTTAATTGTTGCAGGAGGGAACTTTGTTGATCCAAGTATCACATCTGGTTTTAGTTTTAGGATTTTTTCTAGGTTCGGTTCTGTTTTTTCACCGATGCCTTCCGTTTTCGCTGTGATGTCTTTAAATAATTCAGGGAATGTGCCGCCTACAGTAGAAGCACCAATAGGCTCGATACCAAGTAATTTTGCATCTTCCATTGATTCAAGGCTTCCAGCAATGACGATTCGTTTCACTGGCGTTTTGAGTTTGTACGTTTGATCTAAGTAGTTGATATTTGTTTCTGTTGCTTCAGCTGACTTGCTTTTGGCTGTGTTTGAAGCAGGTTTATTGTCTGCAGCACCACAGCCTGCTGCGGTGACCGTCATGATACAAAGGATAAGCAATGCGAACCATTTTTTCATTTGTTTTCTCCTTTAACTGATAATTGTTCTCAATTAAAGATTGTATTAGGCTTTCGTCCTTTTATCCATAGACAAATCTCTGTCAAAGGATGGACTTTTTACGGAAAAAAAGATAAAAGGTCCTGAATGACTCGTTGATGACTGGCTGCTGTGTATTCACGCCAAGGGTCAGAAGTGAGCGGATAGACGGCTTGCTGCGTCACAGCCTTGAGATTTTGCCAAGACGCCTGCTGCTTTAACTTTTGATAAAAAGCAATGGTTTTTGGCTCCTTATGCAGGAAGAGGAAGATGGCGTCTGGATCTAGCTGTTGTATAGAGCGAATGCTGATTTTTTTTTCTATTAGCTGACCATCATTCTGAAAAGCTGGCAGAAGGCTAATGTCTTGAAAAATTACTTCTGACATGGTGCGATTCACAGACAAATAGAGCTGATCTTGAAAGATACGAAGAGGCAGGACGGTTTTTGGTGGATGATCAAAAAGGCATGCCTTTTTCGCTTGATTGACGAGTTCCTCGTAATGAATCAACCATTCTTCTGCTTCGTTCGCTTCGTTTAGGAACGTAGCTGTTTGTCTAAATTGAGTGCGCCAATCCAATTGTGTGAATGGAACAAAGTGAACAGGGCAGATGGTTTTTAACACTTGTTTTTCTTCCTCTGTCACATGATCATTGGCAATGATCAGCTCAGGTTTTGTTTCCTTTAATAGCTGTAAATTGGCTTCAGCGTGCTCGTTGATCCGATGTGCACTCAGGTGAATCGGAATTTCTTCTGCATAATGCTCAAAATCATGTGCTGTCCATTTTGGGTGAAGGGGAGCAGCATATGGGATGATATGAATGGGTGTGAGCTGGCCGAGTATGGAATGGCCATAGGCTGCAATTTTCCGCTGACGGCTTTTCATATAAGTAGAAGGGGTCATGCCCGTTTTTTTCTTAAAGATGCGGCTGAAGTAATACGGATCTTGATAGCCGATTTCAAGTGCAATGTCTTTGAGCTTTGCGTTGCCTTTTGCCATTAATTGTTTGGCTCTAGCCATCCTTTTCTTGGTGATATAATCAGTGACACTCACATCAAAATGCTTTTTAAATAGCTCACTGTAATGATTGGCGCTGATACCAGCCATATGAGATAGACTTGTCAGGCTGAGGGGTTCTTCGGAATGTTGATCGATATATTGTTTTGTTTTGAAAAGGGCATGTGTCGTGTCACAAATATCTTCTTTATGCAGTGTAAAAAGCTGCATAATAAGCTGTTGGAAAAGAGTTTGGCTTCTAAAAAAGCTAATAGATTCAGGTCTTTGCCATTCCTCTGTCATATCGGACAGTAAAGAATGAATGTGTTCAATTAAACTAATATCGATAAATTGCCATTTATTCAGTAAAGAACGGGCATGTTCCGTTGATACTTCTCCTATGTTTTGATTTTGCAGCGTGTAGAGCTGAAAGCGAAAAAGGTAGAGCTCGTGTTTTTGATAAGGCTCTGTTTTCAACATAAATGTTTCCCCAGGCATGATCGTATAGAGTGTCAGATGTTTCAATCGCCATTTTTGATCGTTCAATGTGAGTAAACCGCTGCCGCTTATGCTGAAGAGGAGGCAGAATGTATCTGATAGCTGCTGCTCCGTATGTGGAAGCTCTGCATTATTTATTTTTTCAGTATCTGTTAATCGATAGATGAATTGTTCGGCATTTGCCAACGTACGTAATTGATTATTGTTTCCCATAAAACCACCTGATCTCTTTTTAGTTGATAAACATTCTCAATTAAATTGTAGCAGAAAGAGCTGAAAGATGGTGATGTTTATTCTGTCAAAAAAGCACCCTGAGTGAGATCAGGGTGCGATGATTTATTCCGTTTTTCCATGAGCTAGCGCTGGTTTTTTTGTTAAACTTAATGGCCGCAAGTCCTGCCAGTGTGTCTGGATATAATCGATGCAGGCATTTCTAGTGTCTTCACCAAAGACCTTTTCCCATCCATCTGGCACTGGTGCAAATGATGGCCAAAGTGAATGCTGTCCTTGTTCATTGACCAGCACAAGAAATACACCGTCTTCACGATCAAAGGGATTTGTCATTTGTCATCTCTCCTTTATTCTTAGTGCTTTTGTTTGACCCGATGCAGTGCGTTGTCTAAGATGACACCAATTTCTGCTAGGGGTTTAGGCTGGCACATGTCTTTGTGCCGGCAATGAATGTCGTGCTGTTCAATTGTTCCGTTGATATAAGGTGCCCATGCTTCGGGATCAATTGGTGTAAACCAATCTGGGATAATGGTAGATCTAAAGAATAATATGTCCCCCTGATAAGTTTTTGGCTGATATTCTCCGAGCAATCGAACTGAATTCACATAGGTTTCTTTTAGATTTCTAATGGCATCTTCACTTAAGCTTGCTAGTGCACTGCCATCTTTTTTCAAAATGTCGACGGCACTTTTCATCGTGAGCGGTTCACCTGTTAAGGTATCTGGATCATAACCGCCGAGCGCAAGAAGAGCAATTAGTGCTTCTTCTTCATCAGGTGCTGCTTTAATCGGTAAGAAATGATTTGGATAGGCATCCAGCATCGCAACGAGTGCGATTTCTTCACCTTGCTGCTGGAGCTGTGTAGCCATTGCCTGTACAACGTTTCCACCTAATGACCAGCCAAGAAGATGATAAGGGCCTTTTGGCTGAATCGTTTGGATGTGCTTGATGTAATCCGCAGCCATATCATCTAGTGTGTGCGGGTAGTCATCTTTTCTTGCGATTCCTCGTGCCTGTAATCCATAAATAGGGATGTCTTTCTCTAATGTATTCAAGAGACCTGCATAGCACCAGCTCAGACCACCTGCTGGGTGAACACAGAAAAGAGGATATCTTTCTCCATTTGTTCGCAGCGGGAGCAAGATGTCTAGTGCGTTTTCATCGCTTCCTGTTTCTAGTTTCTCTGCCAAACTTGCCACATTTGGTGCTTCAAACAATGTTCCAATGCTTAGTTTGACACCAAGTGCATCACGAATGCGGCTGATTAAACGAACTGCAAGCAGTGAATGCCCGCCAATGTCAAAAAAGCGATCGTCTATGCTGATTTTAGGCAAATCAAGTACCTCTTCAAAGAGATGACATAGGATTTCCTCTTTCGGGTTTCTTGGGCCGCGGCCATCCGTTTGCTGTAAATACAATTGAGGGGCTGGCAGTGATTTTTGATCAAGCTTCCCGTTTGCTGTAAGCGGCATGGCGTCAATCTGTACATATGCCGCGGGCACCATGTAATCAGGAAGACTGGCTGCTGCAAAATGACGAAGGGTCTCTGTATCGAAACGGTTTTCTTCAGTTGGGACGATATAGGCGACTAGGCGTTTGTCGCCAGGCTGATCCTCTCGCATCATGACGGCAACTTGTGCAACTGCATCGTGGCGTGCCAGAACGGCTTCGATTTCTCCAAGTTCAATGCGGAAGCCGCGTATTTTAATTTGATGATCGGCTCTGCCAATGTAATCAAGAGCCCCTTCTTCTGTCCAGCGCGCAAGGTCGCCTGTGCGATACATCCTTGTGCCAGGTGCGCCATATGGATCGGCAGGGAATCGATCTGATGTTAGGTCAGGTCTGCCTAGATAACCTCTTGCAAGGCCAGCTCCAGCTACATACATTTCACCTGTCGTCCCAGGGGGAACAGGCTGTAGGTGTTCATCTAGTACGTACACGTGTAAATCAGGAATCGGTTCGCCGATTAAACTGCTGGAGTTCTTTGTGATCATATCTCGATTGAGTTCATTGTACGTAACATGTACGGTGGTTTCTGTAATGCCGTACATGTTAATGAGCTTTGGCTTACAGTCTGAGTGACGGCTGTACCAATCTTCTAATCTGCTAAGCTCTAATGCTTCACCGCCAAAGATGACATAGCGGAGTGATAATGCTTGGCCTAGTGTTTGTTGTTCCTTGTCTATCTGCATGAGCTGATAGAAGGCAGAAGGTGTTTGGTTAAGCACAGTTACCCCTTCCTCGACTAGAAGCTGCAGCATCTCTTCAGGAGAGCGAGAGATGGTATGAGGTACAATGACAAGCCTGCCGCCATATAAAAGTGGTCCCCATATTTCCCATACTGAAAAATCAAAGGCATAAGAATGGAACATTGTCCAAACATCCTCTTCATCAAAATGGAACCAATGTTCAGTAGATGTCAGAAGACGGATGACATTTTGATGTGGGATGACCACTCCTTTTGGTTTCCCTGTAGAACCGGATGTATAAATAATATAGGCCGGATGCAGAGAAGATAGCGGTTCAATTCTGTCTATATCAGCCGGATTATGACTTGGCATAGTCAGCAATTGATCGCTCGTTTCTTTTTCGTCTAACAAAATCAAATCGCAATCAGCAGGGAGATGCACTGCATCTGCTTTTGTTGTGATGCTGCAAACGGGTTTGGCATCTTGTATCATGTATGCCAGCCTGTCTGCTGGATAGTCAGGATCAAGCGGAACATAGGCTGCGCCTGCTTTATGAACGGCTAACAAGCTTACGAGCATGTCGATTGATCTAGGCAGGGCAAGTGCAACGAACTGTTCTGGTCCAACGCCTCTTTCTATTAATAAATGAGCAAGACGATTGGCTTTGTTGTTTAACTCACCATAGGTCAGCTGCCTATTGCCATACGTTACAGCCACTCGATCAGGGTATTGCTGCGCCGTTTTTTCAAATAAGGCCGGGAGACTATGTGCTTGATCTAACTGAGCGAATGTCTTTTTATCAGGGAGAAATGTTTGCCGCTCTTTATCTGATAAAATGTTCACTTGACCAATCGGCACGTGTGGGCGCTCAGTCACTTCAGTTAAAAATCGCTTCATTCTGTCAGCAATTGCTCGAATGGTGCTTTGTTTAAATACATCTGTACTGAATTCAAACAATCCTGTTAAACCTGCTGCTGACCCAGTTTCCGTTCTTTGTTCTGTTAATTCGATGGTCAGATCAAATTTAGCTGACCCTACTGGTTTCACGTAAAGATCTGAGTCAAGTTGTGTCAGCTTCATTTCTGCCTTCGGTGTATTTTGGAAGGCTAGCATGACCTGGAACAATGGATTTCTTGATCTGGACCGGGTTGGGTTTAGGATTTCGACTAGCCGTTCAAATGGCAGATCCTGATGCTCATAGGCTGCTAGGTCAACGTCTCGCACTCGCTTCAATAGCTCACTAAAGGTTGGATTACCAGCTGTATTTGTACGTAATACTAGTGTGTTCACAAACAAGCCTACAATGTCGTCAAGTGCATCGTCATTCCGTCCAGCAATCGGACTGCCGATTGGGATATCTGTCCCCGCTCCAAGGCGTGTCAGTAATGCTGCAAGTGATGCTTGAAGCACCATGAACAAACTCACCTGATGCTGCTTTGCAAGCTCAAGGAGGTTCTGATGTAAAGCGGGTTCAATCGTAAAGTCTATCGTCGCACCGTTGAAGCTTCCTTCCTGTGGACGCGGGAAGTCGTAAGGAAGCTCAAGTTCTTCAGGCAGGTCATGTAAGGCACCTTTCCAATAGCTGAGCTGCTTGGCAAATAGACTATTCGTCTCTTCTTCACTGCCCAACAGCTTCTGCTGCCATATAGCATAGTCAGCATATTGAACAGGTTCCGCTGGCAAGGAGATGGATTTTCCTTGTATACGGGCTTCGTAAGCTGCCGCTAAGTCTCGTGTCAAAGGTGCAAGTGACCAGCCGTCACCAGCGATGTGATGCAGCAATAGAAGCAGTACGGATCGGTTTGCATCAAGCGTGAATAATTCAGCTCGAAGTGCAGGTTCTTCTTCAATCTGAAAGCTATAGCGAATGGCTTCGTTTAACTGATTCTCAATTTGTTGATCGCTTGAAGCTGTGACATGGAGTTCAGGCTGAACACTTTTCGGATGTAAAATGACCTGCCTTGGCATGCCATTCTTATTTGGAAAAATGGTTCTAAGGGTTTCGTGTTTTTCAGTGATATCTGCCAAAGCACCAATGAGAGCTGTTTGATCTAGTGTACCTGTCAGCTGAATGACAAGTGGAATATTGTAAGTTGGACTTGGCCCTTCAAGGCAATGAAGGAACCAGAGCCGTTTTTGGGCAAAGGATAATGGAATTTCATCTGGTTTGTCTTCAACCTGAAGCGGCGGCCGAATGTCCTTCGCTTTGTCAATGTGCTGCGCAAGCTCAGCAACCCGAGGAGATTCAAAAAGGGTACTCATGCTTAGGTCTGCACCAAGTGTATCGCGTATACGTCTAAGCAGGCGAGCGGCGAGTAAGGAATGTCCTCCTAAGTCAAAGAAACTATCATCTATGCCAATTTGAGATAGGCCAAGGGTTTCTGCAAATAAACTACATAACATGTCTTCTTGTGGTGTTCTAGGTGTCCGCTCAGAACTGACTAAAGACATATTTGGTGCTGGTAATGCTTTGCGATCGATTTTGCCGTTTGGTGTAAGTGGAAGTTCTGGCAACACGACAACAGCAGAGGGCACCATGTAATCAGGAAGTAATGAAGCCGCAAACTGCCTGAGCTCTGAAGGGTGCAGAGAAGAGCCATCTGTCAGCACAACATACGCACAAAGAAGCTGCTGCCCAGGTTGATCCTCACGAACGATAACAGATGTATGCTTTATGGCTTGATGCTGCATCATTACGGTTTCGATTTCACCTAGTTCAATACGGAAGCCGCGTATTTTAATTTGATGATCGGCACGGCTGATATAATCAATCGAACCATCTTCACGCCATCTGGCTAAATCACCGGTACGATACATTCTCGTGCCTTTTGTGCTGAATGGATCAGCGACAAAACGTTCAGCCGTTAAATCATATCGTCCAAGATATCCTCTGGATACTCCTTCACCTGCAATATAAAGTTCACCAATTGATCCTGCTGGGACTGGGTTTAGTCCTTCATCTAAAATGTAAATGCTCGTATTCCAAATGGGTTTACCGATTGCCGGCCCGCTATTCTCCCGGTGTGCTGTGACATTTTCCATCGTAGACCAGATCGTCGTTTCTGTAGGTCCGTACAAATTAGTAATGTCGCATTGAAGAGATTGCAATGTGTGCAAAAGGGAAGCAGGGAGTGCTTCTCCTCCAACAAGAACACGCATACCTGTTATCACGTCAGGGTACTCATCTGCCAACGCATGCCACAACGTTGGCGTTGCCTGCATGATGGTGACATGATGAGAACGAATCATGTCTGAAAGTTTTGCTGGTTCTTGTATGGTTTCTTTTTTTGCCAATAAAATAGCAGCCCCATGTAAAAGCGGGAGGAACATTTCCAGCCCGGAAATATCAAAGGCAATGGTCGTTACCGCTAAAAGCTGGTCTTCTTGATCTAATAAAAATGAATCTTGCATGGACAATATAAAGTTGATCACATTTCGTTTTGTTACAACAACACCCTTTGGTTTGCCTGTCGATCCTGATGTGTACAGGATGTAGGCGGGGTGATGTGGAGAGCCATCGCTCCAAGTCGGATTGAGATGCGGACTTTCTGCTATCTCCTGATGAACAGTTGAATCATCCAGTTGAACGATGTGCGGATGGTCCAAACCGTCTGCTGTCTCTTTGACTGTGAGCAAGCACGCCGGTTTGGCATCTTCTAGCATATAGGCGACTCGATCGTTAGGGTAATCAGGGTCTAATGGCAGATATGCAGCTCCCGTTTTGACGACGGCTAATAGACTTACGACCATATCGATGGATCGAGGCAGAGCAATTGCGACAAATTGTTCTGGTCCAATGCCATGTTTTTTCAAATAATGAGCTAATTGATTAGCCCGCTTATTCAACTCTTCATAGGTCAAAGTAATTCCTTCAAACTGTAATGCTTTTGCTTGTGGTGTTTTGCTCACTTGCTTTTCAAATAGTTCCCGTAAAGATTCCTTTGGTAATTCTCGTTTTGTATCATTCCAGTGCTTGAGGATGTTCTCTTTCTCTTCAGACAAAAGAAGGTTGAATTGACTGATTGTCTGATCTTGCTCTAGTCCGGTTATTTCCTCCAGCAATTGCAGAAAACGCTGCTGATGAGCGTCAACTGCTTGCTCTTTGTAAACGGCAGGGTTTGCATCAAAGTCGATTTGAAATCCGTTCCCATCCGCGCGGTCGTATATGTTAATCGATATATCATCCACGGGTCCTGCTGAAAGGTTATGTGCTTGACCAATGCTCTGATCGAACATGAAATCATAATCAAATGGCATGATATTGATCTGTGGGCCAAATAATCGCTGATTTCTTCCGATGAGTTTAAAGTCTCTCCGCATGTCCTCGTGACGATATCTTTGATGAGGGCGAATGGCTTTTAGTTCCTCAGATACTTGGCGAACAAGAGCTGAGAGTGTCATTTCTGGTTTGCATGTTAAACGAAATGGTACCAGGTTCATGACCATTCCGGGTGTTTGTAAGGCGCACGATCCAAGGCGCATCATCACAGGAAGTCCTAAAACAATATCATGTGCACCAGTCATACGATGCATATATAATGCGGATGCTGCAAGGATCATTTCATGCCACGTACCACCGAAGGCTTGAGCATTTCTTTTCATTTTGCTTACCTTTTCGGCATCGAAGCCAGCCGTTTTTCTAATAAAATGATCCGACGTTCTTGGGGCAAGCTCAGCAAGGCTGACAATTTCCGGTTGATCAGCGAAGCGATTTTTCCAAAACGTTCGATCAGCTTCATATCGATTGGATTGTCGATAAGTGGACTCCTCTTGAACTACGTCATGTAAGGATCCAAATGTTTGAGGAGGCATAGGTGTCCCTTGCGATAAGGCTGAATAGACCTCAGCAACACGACGTGCAATGAGCGAAAAGGCGAATCCATCAATGGCAATGTGATGAATGCGCTGATACCAGATAAATCGGTCGTCAGCAAGCTGAAAAAGTACTTCACGGAATAATACATCTTTCTCTAAAGAGACTGGTGTTGAAAGATCTGCCTTCATCCATGCTTTAGCCGCATCAAGCGGCTGTTTTTCATTTTGTAAATTGACTAATTGGAATGGAATCTCTTTCTTAGAAGAGAACCATTGCTTTGGACCGTCAGTATCTTCAATGAAGCGCATATACAAGGAATCTGCTTCTAAGACAGTCTTTCTAATGGCGGCTTCAAAATGTATGGGATCAATAGGACCTTTAATATCTATATACTCTGCTGTATTGAAAATAGGATTAGCTGGATCAAGCTGCTGCGCGTACCAAATGCCTGATTGGGCACCGGTTAGTGGGAATGAATCGACTGACTGGATCGACAAGGGTATACCTCCTTTACAAGTAATCGATATTTGGGATAGATGGCTGCTTTTCTGGGAAAAGAAGAGTCCGCCAATGAGCGAGCGTTGGATTTGCTGCAAGCTCAACGAAATTGACTGTCGCTCCTTGCTGCCTCCACTTTTCCGCTAGGCTCATCATTCTAATAGAATCAAGCCCAAGGTAGACGAGATTCTCATCAAGTGGTATTTCATTTGGCTCGATTTGGAGATACTCAGCTACTTGGTGAACGATGGCCTCAAAGGATAAATCATCACTGTTTGCTTCTTGTCCTGTTAAACGACTGATGATTTGGTTTGTCGTTGTGGTGACTGCACAGCGTTCAGCTGCATAGGTCATCGCCATTTTGTGATGTTTCAGTGAAAAGTCAGCGACGGCATCGGCGACAAAAAAGGTTTCAATATCGAGCATGAATGCTTCTGCGGCTGTCAGCATACAGCCAATATGTGCATATACGCCAGTAATGATCAGTTGATCACGCCCGCCTTCTTGAAGAATATCCAAAAAATTAGATTTCTTGAATGCGCTATAACGCCATTTTGTCAGCATTGTATCTGCTTCAGATGGAGCAAGCTGATCAATGATTTTTGTCAATGCTTCATCATCACCAAGTCCAGGTCCCCAAAAATCTGTTAATAAGGCACGATCCTTCGGGTCTTGGTCACCAGGCTGAGCTGTGTAGACGACTGGAATGCCAAGTTCATTGCATGTATTACGTAATTGTTCAATATGCTGAACTAACTCTGTGATCGGTGATGTATCTTGTTGAAATGCATTTAAAAAATATTGCTGCATGTCATGTATCAGCAGAACAGCACGTTTCGGATCAGGTATCCAGTTCACTTTATTTTCGGGTAAATCTTGTGTGCTTGGCATTGGATATGCAGGAATAGTAGGGATTGCCATGATTTTCACTCCTTATTTTTATACGTTAGCAGTATGGGTTGCAGCTAATTCTCTTAATGCTTTTTTACTGACTTTGCCTACACCTGTTTGTGGGAACGCATCGATCCATTCAATGCGGTCAGGAATTTTATAGGCTGCGAGCCCGCGTTCTCTTAGAAATGATTTTAAGATGTGCGGTGCTGGTTTGTTGTTTCCTTTCGCAATAACAAAGGCACATGAGCGTTCGCCAAGAAATGGATCTGGCATAGACACCATGGCGGCATCATGAATGTCAGGATGCGCAAGTAAATGGTTTTCAACTTCTTCTGCGGCGACCTTTTCGCCGCCACGATTGATTTGATCCTTGTCTCTGCCTTCTACAACAACATTTCCTTCTTTGGTTAATCGCACGATGTCACCTGTTCTGTAAAAACCATCGGGTGTAAATGCTTTTTTGTTTTGTTCATCGGCTTTATAGTAGCCGCGAATCGTATAAGGCCCTCTTGTTAAAAGATGTCCAGCCACTTCATGCGGGACGGGCTTGTCCTCATCATCTACCACTAGTACCTCATCATATTCAGACATCGGGCGTCCTTGTGTATGAATTATGATATGTTCAGGATCATCTAATCTGGTATAGTTGACCAGACCTTCTGCCATGCCAAAAACTTGCTGTAACTTACATCCAAGGGCAGGCTTCACTCGTTTTGCTGCCTCAGCACTGAATTTAGCACCACCGACTTGTAAGACTTCAAGACTCGATAAGTCATCTGATCGATGAGGAGCGGCCTCTAGCCAAATCAATGCGATAGGTGGAACGACAGCGGTAATGGTCGCCCGTTCTTTTTCAATGAGTGGAAAGACGACATCAGGGCTTGATCCAGGTGCAAGAACGACTCTTCCGCCTGCGTATAACGTTCCAAGGACGCCAGGCGAGCTTAATGGATAGTTGTGTGCAACTGGAAGTGCAGCTAGATACACACTTTCTTGTGTGAGCTCGCACACCTCATTGCTTTTCCAAAGACTATAAATATAGTCATCATGTGTACGAGGAATGAGCTTTGAAAGGCCTGTGCTGCCTCCAGATAACTGAAGAAACGCAATATCGCTTGCCTCTACATGAATTTGAGGATCAAGTGCTGGGTCCTTGCGCAGATCATCCAAGCCAAGGAATTCCTCAGCTTCCCCTGCAACAATGACATGAGGTAATGAGGGAAGCTTTTCTTTCACTTGACGTGCGAGTGATCGATAATCAAAGCCGCCATCGATATCTGGTATGACATATGCATCTGCTTCGGCAAACTCAATAAAATAAGTGATTTCGCTGCTTCTATGAGATGGCAGAGAGAAGACGGGTAAAGCACCGATTCGAAATAAAGCGAAAATGACTTCAAAAAAAGCAGGAATGTTAGGAAGCTGCACGACAACTCGACTTCCTTTCTGAATTCCAAGCTGATGAAAACCGGCAGCAAGACTGCTGACGCGTTCGTCAAGTTCTTGGTAGCTTATGTGCGTATCAGCGTATGTAATGGCTGTTTTATTTCCTAACGATGCGGCGCGTTCACGAAGCATACCGCCAAAGGTTTCCCCACGCCAACAGCCGTTTTCACGGTAGCGTTTTGCAAATTCTTCTGGCCATGTAGGTGGTTGAACAAACATGTTTTTGTCATCTCCTATTTATTTTTATCACTGATGGATGCCCATCGCGTGAAGCATCGTGTTGAATTTTGCAGATGTTTCAGCTAGCTCTTCTTCTGCTTTTGATCCTTTGACCACTCCTGCACCAGCAAAGAGACGGAGAGAGTGACCCTCAGCTTCTGCACAACGAATGGTGACAATCCAATCCCCATCACCATTTGTATCTGCCCAACCGATCATTCCTGTGAAAAATCCTCGATCGAAGGGTTCAATCGCTTGAATGGCTTCACGTGCATCTGCTGTAGGTGTGCCGCATACTGCGGGTGTTGGATGAAGGCTAAGTGCCAAATCAATTGAGGACACACTGGAATCTATTAAGTCACCTTTGACCACAGTAGATAAATGCCACATCGTTTCTGTTTGAATGACGGATGGTGATGCAGGCACATCTAGTGTATGACAGTATGGAGTAAGCGCTTTAGTGACAGCTTCAACAACCACTGCGTGCTCGTGTAAATCCTTCGCTGAGGTAAGGAGTTCATCTCGGCGGCGCTGGTCTTCTACTGGATCTGAACTGCGCGGCCGAGAACCAGCGAGTGGATTGGAAATCACAGATGAACCAGTTTTTGAAAGAAGCAGTTCAGGGCTTGCCCCAAGAAGTGTGCGCTTTTGGGAAGATGCCGGGTCAGCTACATTTGCAGCAAACGTATAGCCAGTTGTATTATGACGAGCCAGTCGTTCGAGTATTGTTTTCGTATGAATATCTCGATTTGCTTTGAGATGGAGAGATCGAGAGAGTACGATTTTGCTAAGCTCTCCGTTCTCAATTTTAGCTAATCCTTCGTTCACACCATTCATGTAGACCTCTGGAGCGGGGACAGGTGTCACCTCATAGGATGGCGATGCCGCTTCTGACGCCTCATCACCTTGTTGAAATTCGAGTGGATCACTAAACTGTACATGGACTGGTACATTTAAACGAACGGGCTGCGCCGGATCAAACGGGACAGCACCTGACACAATCGGTGTTTGAATACCAGCTTGTTTGGCATCGTCAAATACATGCGCTACCCTTGTGGATAGTTCATTTAGCTGATTGGTTTCAATATGCTGGAAAATCCCTTCGGCAAGTATCGTGCGTTTAGGTGAAGCAAGAAAAAAAGCGCCTGGCTGATAGTCTTGAAGCAACTGTATTTTCTCTTCTGACGACAATAGTGAATGTTTCATGAAAAGGCCTCCTTTTAAATGAAATGCTAGATTCCGAGTGTGGCGCCGCCATCAATCGTGAGGTTCTGCATCGTAATATGACTGGATTGCTCAGATGCAAAGAAGATGACTGCATCAGCAATGTTTTGAGGATCAGCGATTTTTTGTAAAGGAATACCGGTTTTATACGTCTCTAATGAGCCTTTAATTACCTGATTTTCTCCTTGTTCATCAGACCATAAAGCCCATTGCATGGGTGTTGCGGTAGAGCCGGGAGAGACGACGTTGCATCTAATGCCATAGGCAGCCAGCTCTAAACCAAGTGTTTTTGTAAAGGAAGTAGCTGCTGCTTTTGAAGCGGCATAGGCAGCCATATTCATTCTAGGAATGGCACCTGCGTTAGAGCTGACAGTCACAATGACCCCTTCTGATCTTTTCATCATGTATTTGGAGACAGCTTGAGATACGTAAAAGACACCATGTGTGTTGACTGCGAAAGTTTGTTGCCAGTCGTCTGCACTAAGCTTGTCAATAGAACTGATTCGAAGAATGCCTGCTACATTGACCAGTAAATAAATAGAGCCAAGCTGCTTTTCAATTTGATCGACAATATGCTGAACAGAAGCTTGATCGGTGATGTCACCTGGATAGGCAAAGGCACGTATGCCTTCATCCTTCATTTGCTGGACGGTGCTTTGCAGCTGCTCTTCATTTGCGTCAACTGCTGCAATAATCGCCCCTTCTTCGGCTAGTCTTTTTGCGACTGCTTGTCCAATACCTTGACCTGCGCCTGTGATCAAGGCAATTTTTTGAGATAGACCATTGTGTTTCATGTGTTCACTGCCTTTCCTTCATGTCTGTGGTTGTGAAAGGATCATCATGATAGAGTGCAAAACGAAAAGCGTAATTCATCAGCACCGGTAAAACGGACGTATGTCCTTCATCAGGGAATTCGTGATAGGACGTATGCAAGCCATATGCGGATAAAGGCAGCATACGATTTGCTAGTCCATGTGCATGATCATTCATTTGACATGGATGATGTTTTTCTAACTCACCTACACCTACAAGCAGCCTGACATTCATAGACATCTGACGTATATGGCTGGTGAATTGGTGTTCCTTTTCTAGAAATAATTCTTTGTTCCAGTGGATAGAAGGACTGCCCGCAATATATGTCTGATAAGCATCAGGGTGCTCAAATAGTGTGTGTAATACAAAAAGACCGCCAAGAGAGTGTCCAAACAGTGTTTGACGACTCTGGTTGATCGGAAAGCGCTGCTCGATATAAGGCTTTACAATCTTTTCTAAAAAAGAAAAGAACGCAGAGGCCCCGCCATATGTATGGTTGGAGAAGTCCTTTCTTTTGCCACCAATGGAAGCGTCAGGGCCGGTAAGAGTGAGATCATAATGCCTGAGCGGATGATAGGGAGCTTCTGTCTGATAGCCAATTCCAACAATGATGGCAGGTACGACACCTGTTTTTTCAGGCCTTCTTGACTGTAAACGAAGTGCTTCGACCATTGAGCCAAAAAGTGAATTTCCATCAAGCACGTACATGACTGGAAAACCAGCCGCTGGAGGAGTTGTATTCGGTTTAAATATAAAAAGTCTGTAAGGGTGTGCTGTGATATCCAGCTGCTCCGTCCCAGGTATAAAAAAAGGACGGCTTTCACTGAAAAGAGAATCCTCAGTACCTATTCCTTCAGGGCGTTTGGACATGTGTAAAATATCCCCTTCCTCAAATTGACTCTCATATGCTGATAAAAGCAGGCTTGCGGATATAGGATGAGTGTAGAGATTGAAGAATGGTCCCTTCAAATGAAAATGATTCTCAATTATCACGCAAGCAAATCAAATGATAATGGTTATCAATTATGAAGTCAAATGTTCATTAAGTGGTGTAATTGATAATTTGATCTAAATTTTCGGAAAATAAAGGACTAAATAACTACCAAATGAATGGAAATAGGGAATGCCGGACTGAGTCATTTAAAAAGAGGAGAAATGCCAAAGACCTTGACCGTCACGGGATATTTACCATTTTCTTCTGTTTGATTCAGGAATATATATAGGTTTTTCTCCTTGAAATCATTTTGAGGAAAAATAAGTCTATAGACCTTCTTGTATTTTTAGGAAAAAAGAGGAGAATTTTTTGAAAAGCTGGTGAGCATATCTCACAACTTATTCAAATTCATGCGTAAATTCATATACAATTTTCTAAGGAAGACAAGATCGAAGGGAATGTAGGCAGAATGAAAACTCCATTAGGAAAGCTAAGGCTAAAACTGCTTGAACATCAGCTCAAACTGAAAAATACGTTTAATACGTTTACAGTGGAAGAATATCATGAAATGAAGCAATCATTACATGAAATACGGATGACATTTGCGGCCTATGAACAATGGGATTTATACCAGCGAGCCACCGATATGATCACCATCCTCCTCTTTCAACACGCCCTCAAGCAAAACCACCATTAACACCTTCACTTTTTATGAGCAGCGTATTTCTTATGGAAGCACGGTGCTGTTTTAAAGTTGGCCAAATATCATATAGCATCAAAAATGCGGAAATGAAAAAAGTAAGGGATGTCCCCTTACTTTTTTTCTGCAAACACCATTCAATTAAAATCCATCTGTGACATCATATTCGTAACGAATATCGGCTTTGACATTGCTCATAGTAGATCTCGCAGTAGCCTTTGCGTTGTACTTAAAGCTCCATTTTTGCGCGACTTTTAATTCATCTTCCAGTGAAATACGATAGGACCCACTTGTTGCAGATGAAACAAGTGATGTGTACCAAATATTACTTTCACTAGCCATCAGTTTGTGTGTGACATTTCCTTGGTTAGGCGATTGGGTACTAGTCGTTGAAATCGATTTAACGATAGCACGTTTAGGAACTGTGGAATTATTAGTTAAATCCATTGTAATGACTGAAGAATCAACTCCTAAAAAATTTAAAGAAGAATTCCCCAAGTTAGTAGCAGTCCCCGTAAAATTGAATGTCCCATTTCCAGATTTGATACGATCTTGGATGGAGACAGTAAAATACATATTTCCCGTATATGTACCACGGGTCACTTTCACAAAATAAGTTTCTGAAGTTGAAGTAACTTCACCAGTGTTGGCAAAAATAAATGGCGTTATTGAATCAGGATTAATAACTTCGGACCCTGTCCTAGAGTTTTTCGAATTATACACTTCGATTTTCATCCCTGTATATTGCTTATTATACGAACTTCTTACATAAACCCTTTCACCTTTATTGATCGTGAACTGATAATACGCTTCATTTTCACCTTCAGGTAAGATTGTTGTATCTGAACGACTATTTTTCCAATATCCCATTGAGCTGGCTGTGTTAGGACTGTTATTCCCCGTAATAGCCGCTTCCGCTGAATGAGGTGCAAAAAAACTAGTAACAAGCACGAATGCCAATGCAGGTAATAAAAAACGTTTGAAGATAGTATTTGTCATATTTTAACCCTCCTTGTAATAATTACTATATCGGATCAAAACTAACAAATTTTAACTGAAATGCCGATATATTTAATAATCACTAATTTTTTAAAAAAGGAGAATCAAAATGAATATTAATACGTCATACACGGCAGCTTCAAACAATCAGAACCGAATAGACTCTAAAGACCAATCAACGATTAAAAGTACAAATGAGGTGATGACCGAATCTGATAGACGGATGAAAATATTAGATGAAAAATACGAAAAAATAAATGAACAAAATAAACGTTTCAATGATCCTCAAGACCATATATATAATAAGTATAGAAACCCTTACTCTTCTTATTTCAGAAGTGATCTAACAAAACCGGAAAGAGAAGCTGCTTACATTATGGAAATGAGTTGGGCAAGGAATAATAAAGGTGGACAATATGACTTCAATGACGCCATCTTCCGTAATGAAAAACGGTACGATCCTACGCAAGAAAGTGTAGAAAAGAAAATACTCAATCGTCAAAAAGTGAACGAACAATTACAAGATTTATTCTCTAAAAACGGTATAACCATTCCTAAAAACACGAATTTAACCTTTACCATTGACCCGAACAATTTTAAATTAGTGGTAAGTGGTTCAAAAGATGAATCGCTGATGAAACAAATAGAAGACGTATTAAATACAACCAACAATACAAGAGAATTATTTTTCCATATCATGAAAAGCAGAAATGATGATTCTACTCAATTCACACCGGATTCTCTGGCCAAGTTCCATCTTGTCAATCAAATCAAAACGGTCACAGGCTACAATTTAAAGGATTTAAGCATTGTAAACGGTCAATTTGTAACGGATAACGGAACGAATATTTTTGATCTATACAAAGAAGAAATTCTTAAAAATCCATATACAGCAGAAAATGCGCGCGTTGCCGCTTCACATTATGGAGCACAGCTATTTGACCTAGCCAAAAACGGGTTTGATTCCATTCCAGATTTGGTGTTATCTATTGGTTATCAAAACGGTTCTTTACAAGACATTGGTCAAAAGGTGAATTATGGGGTTAAGAAAGCGATAGATTAACAAAACTTGAACGATGACAGATACAAAATCATTAGCGATAACGAAAGACTCTATAACAATTGATGTTACAGAGTCTTTTCTATTGAAATGCGCTGGTTTGCACAAAATATCAACATGGTAATTTTGACTATAGTCGATGTTTTTCACTTTTTTATTGATGAAAATGTTAAAATGATGAGTAGCGTATTTTTTTATGAAAGGACGGTGCTTGGCATGACGGAACTTCTCGATGACCGGCTGCCGCCGCAAAATATAGAAGCCGAGCAGGCCGTATTAGGTGCTGTTTTTTTAGAACCATCTGCGCTAACGCTCGCTTCTGAGGTATTAATTCCAGAGGATTTCTATAGAATGTCGCATCAAAAGATTTACAATGCGATGCTTGTACTTGGCGATAGAGGAGAACCGGTCGATCTTGTCACGGTGACATCTGAGCTTGCCAATACAGATTTACTAGAAGAGGTAGGCGGGATTTCGTATTTAACCGATATTGCGAACTCTGTCCCAACTGCCGCAAACATTGAATACTATGCAAAAATTGTAGAAGAGAAATCCATTTTAAGACGTCTGATCCGTACGGCGACAACCATTGCACAAGATGGATACACGCGTGAGGATGAAGTAGAGGACCTGTTGAGCGATGCTGAAAAGACCATTATGGAAGTGGCGCAGCGTAAAAACTCAGGAGCCTTTCAAAACATTAAGGACGTACTTGTTCAAACATACGATAATATTGAACAGCTTCATAACCGTAAAGGCGATATCACAGGGATTCCAACAGGTTTCTCTGAGCTTGACCGGATGACAGCTGGATTCCAGCGAAATGATTTAATCATTGTAGCGGCTCGTCCATCAGTAGGGAAAACCGCCTTCGCATTGAACATTGCCCAAAATGTTGCGACCAAAACGGACGAAAGTGTTGCTATCTTTAGTTTAGAGATGGGAGCTGAGCAGCTCGTTATGCGTATGCTTTGTGCAGAGGGGAATATCAACGCACAAAACCTAAGAACCGGTAATCTGACAGAAGAGGACTGGGGCAAGCTGACAATGGCGATGGGCTCGCTGTCAAACAGTGGGATTTTCATTGATGATACACCTGGAATTAGAGTAAGTGAAATTCGCTCGAAATGCCGCCGCTTGAAGCAAGAAAATGGTCTTGGCATGATCCTGATTGACTACTTGCAGCTCATTCAAGGAAGCGGACGGTCAAGTGATAACCGTCAGCAGGAGGTTTCTGAAATCTCTAGGGCATTAAAATCGCTGGCAAGGGAGCTTGAAGTTCCGGTTATTGCCTTGTCTCAGCTTTCCCGTGGGGTAGAGCAGCGTCAGGACAAACGTCCGATGATGTCTGATATTCGTGAATCAGGAAGTATCGAGCAGGATGCCGATATCGTGGCATTCCTTTATCGTGATGATTACTATGACAAAGAATCAGAGAATAAGAACATTATTGAAATCATTATTGCCAAACAGCGTAACGGTCCAGTTGGTACAGTATCACTGGCGTTCGTCAAAGAATATAACAAGTTCGTCAATCTGGAAAGAAGATTTGATGATGCGGGAGTTCCGCCCGGTGCTTAAAGCCCAGCTCAAGAAGCTGGGCTTTTTTGATTGATCTACATCGAAAGAATGATTGAAAAAACAATCAAAATGAGGAGGAGAGAGAAAAAGAGAGAGCGTATACTAAAAGGAGAAAAGGAGTGAAGACTGATGAAATTTCAACAGTTTGAAGCCGCTCAATTACGTATCGCACGCCCAACCGTCAACATGAAAGAGGTTGTTTCTTTTTATGAAGAAGGCTTAGGGCTCAAACGAATAGGCTCATTTGATCAGCATGAAGGGTACGATGGTGTGATGCTAGGGCTGCCTCACCAGCATGTTCATTTAGAAATCACCAAACATGAAGAAGAAGACAGCCTGCCCGTCCCGCATCCAGAACAGCTGCTTGTTTTTTATATTCCAGATGCAGAGGAATTTCAGCAAATGAAAAAGAGATTGCTCTCATTTGGCGGACGGCAAGTCACCTCAACAAATCCATATTGGGAACGAGGAGGAGCAACCATTGAAGATCCAGATGGGTACCGAGTTGTCCTCATGAACACAGATGGAATCACCCCCGTTTAAAAAAAGACTCCCACGTCCGGGAGTCTTTTCTGTTATGAACGAGATGTCACACGCAGTTTCAGCTCTTTCAATCCATACATACTGCTGCTTGTCATTGGAACGTAAGAGAGAAGCTCCAGCGCCTCATATCGTTCCATTAAGACCTTCATAGCAGTGCATGCTTCAAGACGAGCAAGCGGTGCGCCTAGACAGAAATGGATGCCGTGCCCGAAACCAATATGAGGGTTAGGATGGCGGTGTATATCAAATTCATGTGCGTTTGAAAAATGACGCTCATCCCGGTTGGCAGACGCAAGAAACACGATGACATTGTCCCCCTTTTTCAACATTTTTCCTCCGAGCACTGTGTCTTCTGTGACATAGCGGACGATCGTAGGAGCTGGTGCACGAAAACGGACTGCTTCCTCTACCGCTCGAGGAATAAGTTCAGGAGATTGAGCGAGTGCTTTATACGTACCTGGCTGTTCTAACAAGCTAAAGACCATATTGGAGATCAAATTAGTGGTTGTTTCATTGCCAGCTAAAAGAAGAAGATTACAGAATGGAATTAATTCATCCGCTGACAGCTTGTCTCCATTCTCCTCCGCTTGGATGAGGAGAGAAATCAAATCATCACCGAGGTTGTGACGTTTTCTTTCAATAGTGTCTGCAAAAAACGCCATCATGTCAGCTTCTCCTTGGTCCCGAATTTTCTGCCATTCAGCGACATCCTCCGTATCTTCACTTTTAGGCATACTGACGAGAATATCTGACCATTCTTTAAAGGATTGTTTATGCTCTGACGGCACACCTAAAAGCTCTGCGATCACGATGACTGGGAGTGGATACGAAATGTTTTGAACAAGGTCAATCTCTTGTTTTCCTTCTAATTCTGCCATGAGTTCTTCCATCAATTCTTGAATACGCGGCTCCCACGATTTCATGACTCGAGGTGTAAAGGCTTTGCTGACAATGGAGCGGATGCGAGTGTGATTGGGCGGGTCCATCATCACCATTGTTTTCATCAAGGAATGCTTCCGCCGGTCTTTAGGCGGCTGACTCGAAAAGGTATCTTTATCGATTGTCACACGCTTTGCTTCCTCGTAGGTGAATACACTCCACGTTTGGCTGGCTTCATCAAAATGAACAGGTGATGTCTGACGCATGTTGGCATACCAATCGAACGGGTGATACGGATCCTGCTTATGTTTCCCTCTTAATAACGCTTTTTGCACGGCATTTGGTGTTGTTGTTTCCACGATTATCACTCCTTATGGGTTGTCAGATGATTCCTTTTTTTCATTGTGTTAGATTAAAGTTAATTCATCAGCCTGGGGGATTCAACCAACAGAAAAACGAAATCTGTTGAAGAAAAGAGGAAGGGGAGAGCGGCTTGTGGCGGACTGCTACAGAGGGGATAAGCGCGCAACGGAATCAAAACAGCATTTAAGAAAAGCGTTATTTCAGTTATTAAGAGAAAAAGAGTGGGGCAAAATTTCTGTACAGGATTTGACGAAGAGGGCAGGCATCCACCGGACGACTTTTTATCAGCATTATGAGGATAAATTTGATCTTGCCCAGCAGGTGATGGCTGAGATGTTTGATGTGATGAAAGATGCTATTTTTGCTCCTGTATCGGAAGAAGATTGGCAAGAAGAGCATGCAGCATATGTGTATATTTTTCGCTTTTATCAGCATTTGCAGGAACATGAAGAGGAGTATCAAATTCTCTTGAAAAGAGGCCGAGAGCTCAATATTCGTCAAACGGTTTGTGCTTTTTTTGAAGATAGCTTTTCTTTAGGGGCAGAGGAGGTCGCAGGTAAAAAGGCTGCTCGGCATCTTGTTCCTCTCGACATGCAGAAGCAATTCGTCATGTCCGCTTATGCTGGCACGGCTGAATGGTGGCTGAGGACAGGAAGACCGTACTCACCTGATTTTATGGCAAGTTCAATGATTCAGCTGATTCAAAATCAATCAAAATAGGGACAAATCAAAATCGTTGTTTTTACTCAAAATCTCCCTTTTTAAGCATTGAAGAGACGATTAAAGCGCTTTTTCTCATATTTAAAACGAACAAAATTCAATTTCGAGATATTAATGTTCGGATTTCGCGTTGACTTTTTCATTGTGCATTGATAAAATAAATGTGTTTGAAAGAGATAACGTTTTGAAAGGTTAACGGAGGTGCACGATATGTCTTCAGTAGTCGTAGTAGGTACGCAGTGGGGTGACGAAGGGAAAGGGAAAATTACCGATTTCCTTTCAGAAAATGCAGAGGTGATTGCCCGTTATCAAGGGGGAAACAATGCAGGTCACACGATCAAATTTGATGGAGTGACATACAAGCTACACCTCATTCCATCCGGTATTTTTTATAAAGAGAAAACTTGTGTCATCGGTAATGGAATGGTGGTTGATCCTAAAGCGTTGGTCACTGAGCTTGCGTATCTTCACGAACGGAATGTGAGTACAGATAACCTCAGAATCAGCAATAGAGCCCATGTTATTCTGCCTTACCATTTAAAATTGGACGAGGTAGAAGAGGAGCGGAAAGGGGCTAACAAGATCGGTACGACGAAAAAAGGAATCGGACCAGCTTATATGGATAAAGCTGCCCGCGTTGGTATCCGCGTCGCAGATCTATTAGATCGTGAAGTATTTGAAGAGAAGCTTGCACGCAATCTAGAAGAGAAAAATCGTCTTTTAGAGAAAATGTACGACACAGAAGGCTTCAAGATTGAAGATATTTTAGACGAGTATTATGAATATGGCCAGCAAGTGAAAAAATATGTCGTAGACACATCTGTTGTTTTGAATGATGCACTAGATGAAGGCCGCCGCGTGTTATTTGAAGGAGCACAAGGGGTCATGCTTGATATTGATCAAGGGACATACCCATTTGTGACGTCATCTAACCCGGTAGCTGGAGGCGTGACGATTGGTTCTGGTGTAGGACCAACAAAAATCCAACATGTAGTCGGCGTGTCAAAAGCGTACACAACACGTGTTGGAGATGGCCCATTCCCAACAGAACTCCATGATGAAATTGGCGATCAAATTCGTGAGGTTGGCCGTGAATACGGTACGACAACTGGACGCCCGCGCCGTGTCGGCTGGTTTGACAGCGTTGTTGTCCGTCATGCACGCCGTGTGAGCGGAATTACAGATTTATCTCTTAACTCAATTGATGTACTGACAGGGATTGAAAAATTGAAAATCTGTGTCGCTTATAAATTGAATGGAGAAATCACTGAGGAATTCCCAGCAAGCCTAAATGAATTAGCGAAATGTGAGCCTGTCTACGAAGAAATGCCAGGATGGACAGAGGATATTACAGGCGTAAAGAACTTAAGTGAACTGCCTGCAAATGCCCGCCATTATTTAGAGCGCATTTCACAATTAACAGGTATTCCACTTTCCATTTTCTCAGTCGGACCAGATCGTTCACAAACGAACGTTGTCCGCAGCGTGTACCGTCCATAAGAATAGATTGATGAGGCACCAGTAAAATCTCGCATTTTACTGGTGTTTTTTTGTTTAAATATTTCTTAATTTCAGTAGAACGGACTTCCGGTCATTACCAAAATATGATAACTGTATAGGAGGAAGGAGCGTTCTAGTGAAAGAAAGAATACGATTATTAGATATTTTACGAGGTTTTGCCATACTAGGCACCTTGGGAACGAACGTCTGGTTTTTTGCGTATGCAGGGGATACCTTTGCGACAGATCAGATTGCGGATGAATATGAAAATGGTAGTTTTCTAGAAAGTCTTGTCTCCATGTTCGTTTATGGAAAAATGCTCTCGCTGCTCACGATCATGTTTGGTGTTGGATTGGAGCTGAAATACCAGCAGGCAAAAAGGAAGGACACGCCTTGGCCGGGTACTTATTTATGGATTCTTTTATTTTTATTTATCGAAGGCTTTGTTCATTTTACACTTGTGATGGAATATGATGTGCTCATGAGCTATGCCGTTACGGGGCTGCTTGTGGCTTACATTGTACGGGGAGGAAGCAGGCGCATCAAAAAGGGCATGGTGTTCTCAGGTGTGATTCATCTGCTCGTGATGTCATGTCTGATGCTGTACTCCCTCTCTGAAATGGAGTCAGCGACCGATGATCAAAGCGGTGAACCAGCGCTGGAAGAGCAGCTGCCAGAGACATGGATTTCGCAGGTTCAAGAACGGTTACAACACTTCTTCATGTACCGAGAAGAAGCGGTCTTTATTATTCCAATGAACACATTTCTGTTTTTATTAGGTGTGCGGATGATGAGAGCCGGTGTATTTTATGCAAATGAACGCGGACAATCTCTCCGGAGAATATTGTTCCGAATTGGACTGTGGGTTGGTCTGCCGCTGAATGCACTAGTCTTCGTTCCGAACGATCTAGTGGAATTTATGGTGCGCTACGCCTTTTCACCATTTCTCTCTATTTTCTATATAGCTGTCATTGCGAAGCTCCTCGCACGCACGGAGTCATGGTTCATGTGGAATTGGTTTGAATATGTAGGGAAAATGGCGCTTAGCTGCTACATTCTGCAAAATGTCATCTGCTCCATTCTTTTTTATAGCTGGGGATTGGGTCTTGGCGGTCAAATCAATGCGCCTCTTATTGTATTGGCATGGCTGTTGATTTCACTTCTGCAAATCGCGATTTCAGCATTTTGCCTAAAGGTTTGGAGAATTGGACCAATGGAATATATCCGTTCACGGGCACTTCGCAGGGTGACGATGAAACAAGCATCATAAAGGGGAGAGCACAATGTTTTTTAAAAAAATGACGAAAAGAGAACAAGCGAATGCACATAAAGCTGCTGTGCCGGCATTTGTCTTTTATCTTCTAGCATTAGGAGGGCATGCGCTGTACGCGTTTTTCCAAGGTGACAGACCACCGGTTACTTTTGTCATTCTCATGGCGGGTATCTTTGTTTTTTTCACCGCAGACTGGCTATATAATAAAAAGCGTTCATAAAAAAAGCCCTCATCGCGAGGGCTTTTTCCTTACTTCAGGCTTTTATATTGGCCTTTTAAATTTTTGCGGATGTACTGAATGATTTTGCGTAGTTCGTTGGCGTGCGGTCTGCCAAACGGACTTGTTTGTCTTTGCTGATAGAGCACTTGACCTTTTTCATTTAATAAGAAATAGGCGGGTTCACCGTGCACCCCGTGGTCTTCATATGGGGCATCTTCCCCGTGATAGTGGACTTCATATGCTTTTAATGACGTGAGGTCATGGTCATACATGATCGGGAAGGACAGTCCCTCTTTATCCGCAAATGCCTTCAAGTCATCAGGGTTATCCGTGGAAATCGCCATCAAGTGAATATCCTTGTCCTGAAAATATGATTGCTGCTGTTCGAGCTCTTTTAACTCTTCTACACATACCGGACACCAAGATCCTCTAAAGAAAACGATCAGGTGCCAGCTTTGATGCTCCTCTAAATGTTTGTCGAAATCAATGTGATCGCCCTGTATTGTTGGAAGTGAAAAGTTGGGCATTTTATCTCCTAATTTGAATGAACTCATACTGCTTCCTCCTTTTTCAATGACAATGTCACTTGTTTCATGTATAGCCATTTTTGAGCGGCCTGAAACGTGTCTATGTGTTTGAGTAGGCAGAAGACATCCGAAAAGGCGTATCTAATGAAGGCGGTTGCAGAAGTGGGAGCTTTGATAGGAGATATTTAAATCCGACACTTTTTTTAAAAAATGTCGAAAAACGTATTGCCATATGTAATTACTCTATGATATTATAAATCTCGTTGTTGCAAAGGTCTCTGAAACTTGTTAGGATGCGATGTTCCAGCTTTTTTAAAGCGATTGGTTTGGCGCAATACAGCTTCTTCAGATTCACTTTTCACAAACCGAGAGCCATTAGCTCAGTTGGTAGAGCATCTGACTTTTAATCAGAGGGTCGAAGGTTCGAGTCCTTCATGGCTCACCATGTATTGGCCCGTTGGTCAAGCGGTTAAGACACCGCCCTTTCACGGCGGTAACACGGGTTCGAATCCCGTACGGGTCATTGATTTACTTTAGCGTTAAGCTAATTTTTTCCTCACTTGCTTGAAGGAGCACCACGATTGCTTTTTCGGGCAAGTTACTGAGGTCCGGTAGTTCAGTTGGTTAGAATGCCTGCCTGTCACGCAGGAGGTCGCGGGTTCGAGTCCCGTCCGGACCGCCATTTATACATATTCATCTTTTTGATGATGGCTCGGTAGCTCAGTTGGTAGAGCAACGGACTGAAAATCCGTGTGTCGGCGGTTCGATTCCGTCCCGAGCCACTTCCAAACGCATCTGCAATCGCAGGTGCGTTTTTATTATGAAAAGAAGGCATAAAAAGGGAGAAGCCGGACCTAGGTAGGGCCCGGCTCCATAAGAAGAAGACGTTACATCTATATAGACGGCTGGTGATTGGAAAAGTTTCAATAAAAAAGGAAAAAGTCATCAATTTTTTCGGGCGGCGCCTTCCTATCCAACGTTTACTAGAAAAGAAAGCCGTTATTATTTTTATCTTTGCCACGTAAAACGTTATAATAGACAGTGAGCCTTTTTTTCATAAACGAAAAAGGCGTAATGATACATGCAAAATGGAATGACATAGATGCTAAAAATGCAGGAGGAAATCACAATGGAAAAAAAGATTCTTGTCGTAGATGATGAAAAACCGATTGCTGATATATTGGAATTTAATTTAAGGAAAGAGGGCTATGAGGTTCATTGTGCATATGATGGAAACGAAGCCCTTGAAATGGTAGAAGAAATCAAGCCGGACATTATTCTGCTCGACATTATGCTGCCGAATAAAGATGGTGTTGAAGTATGCCGTGAAGTGAGAAAGAAATATGACATGCCGATTATCATGCTGACAGCAAAAGACTCTGAAATTGATAAAGTCATCGGCCTGGAGCTTGGCGCAGATGATTATGTGACGAAACCTTTCAGCACACGTGAGCTGCTTGCCCGTGTGAAAGCGAATTTGAGAAGACAAACCGCTGCTCCGCAGACGGAGGAAGAATCTGAATCAAATGATATTGAGGTTGGATCACTTGTTATTTATCCAGATGCGTATGTGGTGTCTAAGCGCGAGGAAACGATAGAATTAACGCACCGTGAGTTCGAACTGCTTCATTACTTAGCGAAACATATCGGACAAGTCATGACACGTGAGCACTTGCTGCAAACGGTATGGGGCTACGATTACTTCGGGGATGTCCGTACAGTAGACGTCACAGTCCGTCGTCTTCGTGAGAAGATTGAAGACAACCCTAGCCACCCGAGCTGGATCGTGACAAGACGAGGCGTCGGCTACTATTTAAGAAACCCAGAGCAGGACTAAGATTCTTATGAGTAAAGTAGGTTTTTTCCGCTCGATTCACTTTAAATTGACCTTGATTTACGTGCTGCTGATCATCGTTGCCATGCAGATCATTGGCGTGTACTTTGTGAAGCAGCTAGAGCAGTCCTTAATTAATTCATATGATAATTCCTTGAATCAGCGAATCTACTCGTTATCGTATTACCTAGAACAAGATTCATCGAAGAGCAAGGCAGAATTAAAAGAGGATGCTCAAAAGATATTAAACGATTTTAACAACAAAGATGAGTCTAATGAAATCTCTGAAGTCAGCTATATTGATGAAAGCAGAGAGGTCATTGCCTCTGTCAATAACGGCAGCCAAGAGATTGCCGGAAAGAAAATCACTGATCAAATCATTAGCCGTATTTTTGCGGTTGGCAAAGACTATGAGAAAAAATTCTATGACCCTGAGTCAAATAAAAGGGTGCGTATTTCTGCGACAGCCGTAAAAAATGAGAACCAAGAGACCGTTGGTGTGATTTATGTTGTGTCTTCAATGGAAAGTGTGTTTAACCAAATGCGAACCATTAACACCATTTTAGCGACTGGGACACTGATTGCACTTGGGACGACTGCTCTACTTGGTATCTTCATCTTTAGAACGATCACTCATCCTATTTCAGATATGAGAAAGCAGGCGATCGAGCTTGCCAAAGGGAACTTCTCCAGAAAGGTCCGGAAGTATGGACATGACGAGATTGGCCAGCTTGCGACAACCTTTAACCATCTGACGAGAGAGCTGGAGGAAGCTCAGCTGATGACGGAGGGGGAGCGGAAAAAGCTTTCTTCTGTCATTGCCTATATGACGGACGGTGTCATCGCAACGAATCAAAACGGTGCGATTATTCTATTAAACAGCCCCGCATTAGAGCTGTTAAATGTTTCACGTGAAACAGCTTTAGAGATGCCGATCACGTCTTTGCTTGGCTTAGAGGAAACTCATACATTTGAAGATTTAGTCGAAAATCAAGATTCCATGCTGATAGAAATTGAGCGCGAAGATCAGCTGTCTGTATTGCGTGTTAATTTCTCCGTCATTCAGAAAGAGCATGGGAAAATTGATGGCTTAATTGCGGTCATTTATGACGTCACAGAGCAGGAGAAAATTGATGCGGAACGCCGTGAATTCGTCGCGAACGTATCGCATGAGCTGCGCACACCGCTGACGACGATGCGAAGCTATCTTGAGGCACTGGCTGAAGGTGCGATTGGTGATAAAGAGCTTGCGCCAAGATTTCTCAGTGTCACGCAAAATGAAACGGAGCGCATGATCCGGCTTGTCAATGACCTGCTGCAGCTGTCTAAGTTCGACAGCAAGGATTATCAATTCAATCGTGAGTGGACGAACTTTATCAGGTTTATCTCGCTCGTCATTGATCGTTTTGAAATGACGAAGGAGCAGCATGTCGATTTTATCCGCAACCTGCCGCAGCGTGAAGTATATGTAGAAATCGATCAAGATAAAATTACACAGGTGCTCGATAATATCATTTCCAATGCCATGAAATACTCACCAGAGGGTGGACATATCACGTTTACCGTTGATCTGGATGAAGAGAAAGGCCTTGTGTTATTCAGCGTCAAAGATGAAGGAATCGGTATTCCGAAAAAGGATATGGATAAAATCTTTGAACGTTTTTATCGGGTAGATAAAGCAAGAACAAGAAAGCTTGGCGGAACCGGCCTCGGTCTTGCGATTGCAAAAGAAATGGTTCAAGCTCATGGCGGAGATATTTGGGCTGACAGCATTGAAGGAAAAGGGACAACGGTGACCTTTACCCTTCCGTACAATGAAGAACAAGAGGATGATTGGGATGAAGCGTGAGACCTTTAAAACCATAATATTGACAATCCTAATTGCGATCAGTCTTGTATTTACGTGGAATATCTGGATGTTCCAGCCCGTCATGCAGGATCAGGCAGATACCGGCACAAAGGTCGTGGAAACGAAGAAGATTTCAAGCGACGAGCCTAGAAGTCTCATTGATGTCGTGAAGCCGCGCGAGATGTTCATCCATTCAAATGGAGAGCATTTTAAAGTGGATCAAAAGGAACTCTTTCAAAACTTTTGGAATGATGTGAGCCTTTGGGATGTCAAAGAGATTAATGATGTGTCAGATCAATATTCCGAGCAGAAATTTAAGAATTTCTTCTATGGACGCGAAGGACAAGGGAAGACATTGGATCTTGTGTTCAATGATCCGATTCCGATTGATATTTTCCAAGCGCTCTTTAAATGGCCGAACAAGTCCATTGAATACAACTCGTTTGATCGGATGATCGTGCCGTTCGCTCAGCAGGATAAGGCGAATAAAAAAGTATATTTGGTCTCATACAGCAAGGAGACGGTGCTTGAGCTGACAATTGAGTCCGCCAATTACCGTAATCTAATGAACAGTATCGCAGCGGCTCAAAACGAGATGCCGCGCTATGATCTTTATACATTCTCGACGAATTCTAAACGAGATTTCCTTCTTCCGAGAAAGCAAAAGCAGCTTGAAGCGAAGATGTTCTTTATCGAAACGATTAAGACAAACAAGTTCAAAGACGCTTTGTTTACGGACCCGAGCCTTGTCGGTGAGGAATCTAATTTAAACCGGACAGTGTACACAGATGGCACAAGCCGCCTTGAAGCCAATCAAAAAGACCACCGCATTCAATATCAGCACCGCAATATCAATTCCAGCACTGTTTTCCAAACGGGGGATTTGATTAAGCGAAGCGTGAAATATTTCAATGATACGGGAAGCTTTACTGATGACTATCAATATTTTGGTATCAACAGCAACCAACAGCTGTCCTTTAATATGTTTATGGACGGTCTGCCGATTGTGAACAGTACAAAGCATCCATTTGGGATGACCTCCCTTGAAGTTCAATGGGCGAATGATGACATTTTGAATTACAAGCGTCCAAACTATATTCTTGGCAATAAAGCGAGTCAAAGTGAACAGGTCAAGCTGATGAACGGGACAGAGCTGAAGGACTTGATCATCAAGCAGACGAAATATGATGATCTGGAGAAAATTGAACAGATTTTCCCTGCATATCAAGCTGCTTCAACTCCATCAGATCAAGATCAAGCGATGTTTGTCTGGCTGGAGCCTGTATGGTGCATGAAATATAACGGCAAAACCGTGATTCTATCGAATGATCTTTTGACAGAGGGGAGCGAGAATCATGGAGTGGAATAAGACCAAAACGATCTTTATCCTAGCTTTTCTCGTTCTCGATATCTTTCTAGGTTTTCAATACTTTGAAAAACGGTCAACCGATCATTTTGCGATTATCGAAAAAACGGATACGCTGGAAGAAATGAAGGCAGACGGGATCAAATATGGCAATCTATCAGATGAAGCGAAGATTGGATACCGCATTACAGCTGAAAAGAAGCAATATACGAAAAAGGATGTCGACGGATTAGCTGATCAAAAGGCGAAAAGCACATTCCCGAAAACAGAAAAAGATGATCCTGTCACGCTGCTTGAAATGACCTTCAACAAGCCAGTTGCCTTGCCGAAAAAGGATATTAAAACAGCGGCGACGAACCTTGTGAACCAGCGTTTGCTGGATGGGAAGAATTATAAGCTGTGGAATATAGATGAGGAGACAGGGAAAATCGTCTTTTTCCAAACGTATAAAGGGAAATACATCTTCCAAGAAGGCCTTGATGACACCGAAACCATCGGGCAAATCACCTTAAATCTCAATGATCAAAACGAAGTCGTCTCTTATCAGCAATCGATGGTGACATCGATTAATGAAGTGAGAAAAGAAACCCTTGTCCCAGCACTTGAAACCGTGAAGGACTTATATACGCAAAATATGCTGAGTCAAAACACGACCGTGAAAAAGGTAGAGCTTGGCTACTATACGCAATACCCAGGGGCAAGCACGCAAGTCATGGTTCCTGTATGGCGGGTGGAGCTTGAAGGCGTATCAGCAGGTTCAAAGAAAAAGACAGAGGAAGAATATTTGATCAATGCCATCGATGGCTCAACACTTGATCATATAGAGAAAGATGACAAATCTTCAATGGAGTGAGAGAACATGAGCTTGCAGTTCAGTGTACTAGCGAGCGGAAGTACGGGGAACGCTTTTTATTTAGAAACAGACGAGCATGCCTTTTTGGTGGATGCTGGTTTAAGCGGCAAACAGATGGTCGAGCTGCTTGGCCAAATCGACCGCAAGCCTGAGGACTTGGACGGCATTTTTGTGACACACGAGCACTCCGATCATATTAAAGGGCTTGGTGTCATGGCAAGAAAGTACAAGCTTCCTGTCTATGCAAATGCGAAAACATGGAAGGCGATGGAATCTCATATCGGAAAAATTGATACAGAGCAGAAATTCCATTTTGATATGGAGACCGTTCAATCCTTTGGCGGCCTTGATGTCGAGTCATTTGGCGTCTCACACGATGCGGCAGAGCCTATGTTTTACGTGTTCCATTATGGAGGGCGCAAACTTGCCCTCATGACGGATACAGGCTATGTGAGTGACCGCATGAAAGGTATTATTAAGTCAGCCAATACGTTTGTGTTTGAGAGCAATCATGATGTCGGGATGCTGCAAATGGGCCGATACCCATGGAGCATTAAGCGCAGAATTCTAAGCGATGTCGGACATGTATCAAATGAAGATGCTGCTCTTGCAATGACAGATGTCATTGGAGATGCCACCTCACGCATTTATTTGGCTCACTTGAGTCAAGACAACAACATGAAGGATTTAGCCCGTATGGCGGTCCAGCAGACGCTTGAAATGAAGGGCTTTGTTGTGGGGGACGGCTTTGATTTATTTGATACGGACCCGAAAAAAGCAACCCCGCTTTGCGCCGTATGATTTTTATAATCGTATGATTAAGATAAGAGCTTCTTACCAACACTATATACATCATCTATTCACTGAAAGGAAGGAAACATAGTGGATTATCGCGATGTAGAGTGGAAGCCGAGACGAAGCAGAAAAGGATATTTTCTTTCTGGTTTGATCGGTGTATTGGTAGGAGCTTTTTTAATGGGATTCTTTTTCCCCTATGTATCTGGACAGAGCGGCAGTCCCTTTGGATGGCATCAGAACGGTGATGGGCAAGCATCACAGGGTCCTTTAAAGACGGTGAATGTAAACGTCAATGATGCTGTCACGAAAGTGGTGTCTAATATGTCAGATACGGTGGTCGGCGTCATTAATATCCAAAAGTCGAGCTTTTGGGAGGAAGGCGGAGAAGCAGGCAGCGGGTCAGGTGTGATCTATAAGAAAAAGGGTGACACGTTTTATATTGTCACAAACCATCACGTCATCAAAGGCGCCAACCAGCTTGAAGTGAGCCTCCATGACGGGACAAGAATTAGTGCCAATCTTGTCGGCAGCGATCAGCTCATGGATTTAGCTGTTCTCACTGTCAAAAGTGATAAAATCAAGAAAACCGCAGCCTTCGGTAACTCAGATCATGTGAAGCCGGGTGAGCCAGTCATCGCCATTGGAAATCCATTAGGGCTTGAATTCGCAGGCTCTGTCACACAAGGAGTCATTTCAGGCACAGAGCGTGCGATCCCTGTTGACTCAAATGGAGACGGACAGACGGATTGGAATGCAGAAGTACTGCAAACAGACGCTGCCATCAATCCTGGAAACAGCGGTGGTGCTTTGATCAATATGGACGGAAAGGTGATCGGCATCAATTCAATGAAGATTGCTGAATCAGAGGTAGAAGGAATCGGGCTGTCTATTCCAGCGAATCTGGTCATTCCTGTCATAGAGGATTTAGAGCGCTACGGAGAGGTAAAGCGTCCGTATCTTGGCGTCGGCATGAAATCATTAGCGGATATTGCGAGCTACCACTGGCAGGAAACATTGAAGCTGCCCTCCAAGGTCACATCTGGGGTTGTTGTCATGAGTGTTGAGCCTTTATCTCCAGCAGGAAAAGCGGGACTAAAAGAGCTGGATGTCGTGACCTCCTTTGATGGCAAGAGTGTACAAAATATCGTAGATCTTCGTAAGTACTTATATCAAAGGAAGGTCGGCGACAAGGTAAAGGTGCAATTTTACCGAAGCGGGAAGAAAAAATCAGCAGAAATCAAACTTTCTCAAACCGACCGATATGGCGGCTAACCAGTTCCAGTAAGGGACTGGTTTTTTTTGCATGCTCATCATATGATAATGGAGAGGGGGCGGTACGATTGATTACACTACAACGGATGTCACAAACTGATTACGATGTATTGATGGAGAAAGCCATTCAGCGGTATGCGGAAGAAAAGGTACTCGCAGGAACATGGAAGAAGGAAGAATCACTTGCGAACGCAGAAGAACAATTTGACAGGCTTCTTCCAGAAGGACTTCAGACAGAGCATCATGAGCTGTGGAATTTCTTAAACGGAGATGAAGCGATTGGCTGGGTTTGGCTTTGTTATGACCCGAATCACCCGCAGCATGAAGGATTTATTTATAACTTTATTTTGTTTGAAGCTTATCGAGGAAAAGGTTTTGCAAAGCAGGCCATTGCTGCATTAGAGGAGCAGGCAAAGTCATTAGGTGTGCAAAAACTCTCGCTCCATGTCTTTGCTCACAATCAAATCGCCCGTTCGCTGTACGAGAAAACGGGATTTGCAGAAACCGGTATTTATATGAGTAAACCTTTATAAAAAAGAAGAAGTACCGTGCAGAAAGCGTACGGTACTTTTTTATGAGGACATCATGGCATCCTGAGCCGTGACTCTGTATAAATCGACTTTACACTTCACGAAAGCGCGAATGATCGCTGGAACTTGAGCTTCTGAACGAATTAACAATGAGGTCTCGTCATCACTGATCACAAGATCTGTTCCGACAGTTTGTAGGTACTGCGTGAGAACAGGTTTCACCTCATCATCAATCCATGCATGCTTGAAGGTTGCACGTATGTTTGAGGATGTGATGGTTTTCTCTTGAGGATGAGTATGTGGGGACACTAATTTTCCTTCAGAAATGAACGCCGTTTTGGTACAAATACTATTGGTGAACCTTGGGCGGTCAGCTGTTAAAAAGACGGTTTTCCCTTCATCCTTTAATGTTTCAATGACCCGCTGAATGTGGAAAATCGAATCTGCATCAATATCGGCAAAAGGCTCGTCGAGTAAAATAAATTCCGGCTGATGGGCAATGGCCTGCGCCATTCCAAGCCGCTTTTTCATACCAGGTGTGAAGGCACCGACCTTCTCCTGATGATCGTGATGTAAGCCGACAAATTCGAGCAGTTCTTCATAATCACTCGTCTTCTGGCGTGTTCCGGTGATTTTTGATAAGTAAGCAATATGCTCAAGAGCCGTAAGACCTTCATATAAATCCGTATATTCAGGCAGAACACCGATATGCTGTCTCACTTTTTTTAGCGAAGGCATATTCATCACTGTAAACGTACCAGAGGTAGGGCGGGAGATGCCGGTAATGATATTGAAAAACGTCGTCTTACCAGATCCCTTTGGTCCAATGAGGCCGAAGATATCGCCCTGATTGACATCAAGATTAATATGATCTAATGCGACTTTTGTACGATATTTTTTTGTGAGCCCTTTTGTATGAAGCATCTACACATCCCTCCTTTGAAACAATAGTGCAGTTCCAATGAGTAAGATAACGGTCAATGCCGTGTTCATTAGGACATAGGTCAGCGGTTCACTCCAGCGCGCATAATAATAAGGCGTCATATATTGGAACCAATGAATCATTCGTTCTGAAGAAAGAACAGAAATCATACTGACGATTGGGAAAAGAAAGGAAAATAACATACCGACAAACATTGATTTCTGCGGTGTTGGAAAGAGCATGGACAAAAATAAAGCACATGAGATACCGACACTGATAAAGGTTAAGATTTTTAAGGCATCTGAGAACAGAAAACGGTGTGAAATCACCATATTCAGCACATATGTCGTCATAATACAGCTAAGCCAAAACAGCATCAGTCCAAGATATTTCCCGATGATAATGTTCAAACGGGTTGTTTTACTGACGAGAAAACGAATGGTTTTCAAATGAATTTCGCGGCTTAAAATATCATGAGACAACAAAAAAATAAGGAAGAAACCAAATAAAGACATCACCAGTTCATTCCCAATAGAATAAGGATCCTTTGCCAGCTCCCATTGTTCCTGATGAGCAGCGATAAACGGAAGACTTGAAACAAAAGTAGATAAAATGAAAATAATAACAATTGTTAAAATAGATTTTGTGCTTTTGAAGAGCTGCTTAAACTCATTCATACAGATGGTCCACACACGCTGTACCTCCCTTCACCTTTATTATACCCCTAGAAAAGAAAGACACCATATCTCGCTCTTTAACATTTGTTTAAATTTCATAAAAAGAAGACTCTTCCAGCACCAGTTGACTCATTTTTAAAAATGTTCAGAAAAATATCTTGATTTATGAAAAAACATCATGTATGATAGCTTTAATTCAAGATAGTTATACAGGCAATGACGAGAGAAAGTACAATCATCAATTTTTTCACAGAGAGCTTCGGCAGCTGAAAAGAAGCAAAAATAATGATTCGAAAAATGGTCTCTGAGCCTCGTGCTGAACATATCTATGATATTAGTAGGTGACGACGAGAGTTGGTACTCGTTATCAAAACCACAGTATATGAGCCAGATTGGAGCTTTGTACTTGTAGAGGCTGTTTAGCGCGAGCAAACAGTAAATAAAGGTGGTACCACGAGACAAATACCTCGTCCTTATGATTCAAAGATAAGGATGGGGTATTTTTTATTGTCCACTTTTTTCATACAATTGTTCAAATGTTCCACGTGAAACACCACATCCATTTTTTCAAATGAAAGGGAGATTGACATGAGTGAACATGCATTGGTTTTACAATCAGATTTCGGCATTGATGATGGAGCTGTCAGTGCAATGTACGGAGTGGCAAATACGGTCAGCAGCAGCATCCGTATTTTTGATTTAACACACAATATTCCGCAGTATGACATTTGGGAGGCTTCTTATCGCTTGCTTCAAACCGTCACATACTGGCCGGAAGAGACGGTATTTGTTTCCGTCGTTGATCCGGGCGTTGGATCAGAGAGAAAAAGTCTTGTCGTCAAAACGACAAGCTCACACTATATCATTACCCCAGATAACGGGACACTCACGCACGTTGCCCAGGATATTGGCATTGTGGAAGCCCGTTATTTAGATGAAACCATTAACCGGCTGCCAAAGTCGGGAAAATCACATACATTCCATGGGAGAGATATTTACGCTTATACAGGGGCGAGAATTGCATCAGGTGTGATTTCTTTTGAAGAGGTTGGGCCAAAGGCGAATATTGATGATATTATCCATCTTCCAGTCGTTCAGGCCTATGCCGAAGAAGATGTGATCACAGGCACGATTGATATTTTAGATGTGAGGTTTGGAAACCTATGGACAAACATTCATCACACGCTATTTGAACAGCTTTCAATTAATTACGGCGATGCAATAGAAGTTACCATTGCCAACGGGCCGAAAAATGTGTATAAAAATATCATGACCTATGGACGATCTTTTGCCGACTTAAAGGTAGGCGAACCACTCGTATATGTCAATTCACTCGACCATTTAGGCGTGGCGATCAATCAAGGGTCATTTGCAAAGGCTTATAACATCGGTACAGGCACAGGCTGGCGCCTTTCGATTCGCAAAGCTCCGCGCATTATATACGAATAAGAGGAGGATACATCATGGCAGGAAAACAACTTTCAACGAAAACTGTCGTTGCCATTGGAATTGGCGCAGCCGTCTTTGTGATTCTAGGACGATTCGTCTCCATTCCAACTGGTATTCCGAATACACAAATTGAAACCTCATACGCATTCCTTGCATTAATGGCCGTGCTATTTGGTCCTGTTGCAGGCGCACTGATTGGTTTTATTGGCCATCTCATTAAAGATGCGACCACATTTGGCCCTTGGTGGAGCTGGATTATTGTATCGGGTGTCGTTGGTTTATTGATCGGCTTTATTTCTAACCGTTTAAAAGTAGAAGAGGGCGACTTCGGCTGGAAGAAAATCACGCTCTTTAATGCCGTACAAGCAGGCGCCCAGGCATTAGGCTGGTTTATCATTGCTCCTGTACTCGACATTGTGATCTATGCAGAACCTGCGAACAAAGTGTTTGTTCAAGGCATCGTGGCAGGGATTTCAAACATCATCACAGTTGGTGTACTAGGAACCATCATCATTGCAGCTTATGCGAAAACGAGAAGCAAAAGCGGCAGCCTATCGAAAGAAACATCATGAAGCAAGGTGGAACACATAAATGAAGAAACCGATGATTCAATTCGAACATTTCGGATTCAAGTATCGCAGTCAGGCAGAACCAACATTAAAGGATATCAACCTGACCATCTATGAAGGAGAAAAAGTTCTCATCGCAGGCCCGTCTGGATCGGGAAAAAGCACACTAGCCCATTGTATCAATGGGCTAGTTCCTGCGTCTTATAAAGGTTCTATGGAAGGAAGTCTTCACATCGGCGGGAAAAATGCAGAGAAAGAGAACATTTTCTCCCTCTCACAGCTTGTCGGAACGGTGCTTCAGGACCCTGATGGACAATTCATCGGGCTGACCGTTGGAGAAGACATCGCATTTACACTTGAAAATGATCAAGTCACACGCGAAGAAATGAACACACGTGTCGAGGAAGCTGCCAGATTAACAGAGGTAGACGGAAAGCTGGCATCGTCCGTGCATGAGCTGTCAGGCGGGCAAAAACAACGTGTCGCCATTGCGGGTGTACTTGTCAACGATGTCGACATTTTACTGTTTGATGAACCACTTGCAAGCCTTGATCCCGCAACAGGTAAAGAAGTCATCGACCTCATTGACCGGCTGCAAAAACAAACGAAAAAAACCATCGTGATGGTTGAGCACCGATTAGAGGACGTCCTCTTCCGTCATGTGGACCGCATTATCGTTGTCAATGAAGGAACGATTGTAGCGGATATGACACCAGATGAATTGCTCGCCTCAAACGTATTAGAAGCGGCGTATTTACGTGAGCCTTTATATGTAAAGGCGATGAAATATGCAGGCATTCCGGTTGCGCCAGGAGATCAAATCGCTGATTTACAGCGTCTCACCTTAGACGACGAGGCAAAAGAGAAAATCGAGCAATGGATGGAAGCATCTGAGCCATCAGTAGAGCAGATTGCAGCACAGGATTTACTAGAAGTGCGCGAGCTGTGCTTTGACTATCCAACAAGACCAAACACGCTGAGCAACATCTCTTTTACCGTCAAAAAAGGAGAAATGATCAGCATCGCAGGAGCCAATGGAGCAGGCAAGACAACATTGTCTAAGGTGCTTTGTGCATTTGAAAAGCCAACGAAAGGGTCAATTCTTTTAAATGGTGATGACATCACAGGAGATACGATCAAACAGCGCTCCGAACGAATCGGTGTTGTTATGCAAAACCCCAATCAAATGATTTCAAAACAAATGATCTTTGATGAGGTGGCACTCGGGCTCGTTTTAAGAGGCGTAAAGGAAGACGAGATCAAGGAACGGGTGGAGCGGGTCTTGAAAGTGTGCGGACTGTATCCATTTCGGAACTGGCCGGTCTCAGCCCTCAGCTTTGGACAGAAAAAACGCGTCACCATCGCGTCTATTCTTGTTTTAGAGCCAGAAATACTCATCCTAGACGAACCAACCGCAGGACAGGACTTTAAACATTACACAGAGATGATGACGTTTTTAGAGCAATTAAACCAGCAGGGTGTCACGATTTTCATGATCACCCATGATATGCACTTGATGCTTGAATACACAACAAGAACCATTGTCATTTCAGATGGAGAAAAAATCGCAGATGATACACCAGCCAAAGTGCTGACAGATCAGCTGCTTGTTCAAAAGGCGAGTTTAAAGGAAACGTCGCTGTATGAACTGGCGCTGAAAGCAGACTGGCCAAATCCAAATGAACTCGTGGATCGCTTCATTGAGGTTGACAGAAAGGAACGAATGACATGGCTGTAGACATGCTGTCCTATATCGATCGCCCGTCGCCGATTCACCGGCTGACAGGTGCAACCAAACTCATTTGCTTTATCCTCTGGTCATCCGCAGCGATGCTCACGTATGATACAGGCGTTTTAGTGTTTATGCTAGTTGCTAGTATCGTGTTCTTTCAGCTATCGAACGTACGATTTCGTGATATTTCCTTCGTGGTGATTGTCCTGGCGATTTTCCTACTGATCAATAACATCGCCATTTACATCTTTGCGCCCCAGCAAGGTGTCGCCATCTACGGAGCGAAGCACGAGCTATTTCATATTGCCGGCTGGTACAATGTCACACTTGAACAGCTTTTCTATCAGTTGAATATTACGCTAAAATATGTGACCGTGATGCCAGCAGCGCTTTTATTTATTGTGACAACAAATCCAAGTGAATTCGCCTCATCTCTCAGCCGAATTGGGGTCAGCTATCGGATTTCGTATGCGGTAGCGATTGCTCTTCGTTATATTCCAGATATTCAGCGGGATTTTCGCACGATCGCGATTTCTCAGCAAGCAAGAGGCATTGATTTATCGAAGAATGAAAAACTTGGGAAACGAATCAAAAATGCGCTATCGATTGTGATGCCGTTGATTTTCTCCAGCTTGGAGCGGATTGAGACGATTAGCAATGCGATGGAGCTGCGTGGGTTTGGAAAGCATAAAAAGCGCACATGGTTTACGGCAAAAGACTTTCAAAAAGCAGATTATGCGGCGTTATTGTTTGTTGGTGTGGTGCTGATCGTGTCGCTAGTGATTACATTTGTTAGAGGAACGAGATTTTATAATCCATTTTTATAGAAAGAAGCCTTCACAGGAGTGGAGGCTTTTTTTGTTTGGTTTGTGGATAAAAGATGTGGGAAATGGTAAAAGACTATTAACATGTGAATAAATCGGTTATATTGGACAATGAGCGAAACACTTGTGAATAACCAGAGAACTTATTGGAGGAATCAGAAACTTATGAACAAAACATTTTATGCGTGTGCAGAACACATAGAAACCGTATTAGACATGTACATAGATGATCATGAAACGCCGCCGGAATTCAGAAAAATCGAACATACACACAGTTTATCCACAACCTGTGAATTGTGCGATGAACCTGCAATATATATAGTGGGGAACGAATGATCGGACACAAAATACACAAATTTTATCCACAATTGTTGATAACTTATATGAATAACTTGTTCTTAAGGTGGGGATGACCTGTGAATATATCAATTATCACAGTAGGAAAATTAAAAGAGAAATATTTAAAGCAAGGCATAGCCGAATATACAAAACGATTACAGGCTTACGCAAAAATCGATATCATTGAGCTCGCGGACGAAAAAGCACCCGAGAATCTCAGCGATCAAGACATGAAAATCATCAAAGACAAAGAAGGCGAACGCATCCTAAGCAAAATCAACCCCGACGCCCACGTCATCGCCCTCGCCATCGAAGGAAAAATGAAAACTTCCGAAGAATTAGCCGATACAATAGATAAGCTGGCAACATACGGAAAAAGCAAAGTATGTTTTGTTATAGGCGGATCCCTTGGCTTAAGTGATGCCGTCATGCAGCGCGCGAATGAGAAGTTGTCGTTTTCGAAAATGACGTTCCCGCATCAATTGATGAGGTTGGTGTTGGTGGAGCAGATTTATCGGGCGTTTCGGATTGTTCGGGGGGAGCCTTATCATAAGTGAATGAGGTTTTATTTACAGTTTTTAGAAAAATAAAGTGGCTATAAAAATTAAACAATAACTTGAAACTTATAAGGACGGTGTTAAAAATGTCTGAAGTGAATTATGAAGAATTTGAAAAATATGAAGAAGAAAGTGAAGAAGATTTAAAAACAGTTCCTGAAGCTTTTTCAGAAGCAGTAATTTGGGGAACAGATTGGACAGTAGAAACTATTAATTCTCAACTAAGCAAAGGTAATATTGATTTAAACCCTAAATTCCAGCGTAGAGACGCATGGAGTGAAGTGGAGAAATCAAGACTAGTAGAGTCATTAATGCTGGGAATTCCTGTTCCGCCAATAATTCTCGCTGAAAAAAGAGACCGTAGAGGTAAGTATATAGTAATTGATGGAAAGCAGAGACTCCTTGCGATTAGACAATTTTGCGTAGACGAAGAAAGTGGTTTTGACAAGCTAAAGTTGAAGAGACTTCAATTTCTAGAAGAACTAAATGGAAAAACCATTGAACAAATTGAAGGCGATTATAGCTATGTTGATTACAAAAATCAATTTGAAAATCAAACAATTCGAACAGTTGTTATAAAAAATTGGCCAAATGAGGAATTCCTATTTACAGTCTTCCTTCGATTAAATACAGGAAGTAAAAAACTTTCGCCACAAGAGTTAAGACAAGCACTTCATCCGGGGCCATTCTTAGATTTTTTAGATGATGCAACTGCAAATAGTCGAACATTCTGGGAACTCCTTAATAATAACGAACCTGACTCCCGTATGCGTGATGTAAAACTTGCATTAAGGTATTATGCTATTAAAAATAACTTAGAAAGTAATGTAGGTAACATAAAATCGTTTATAGATAATACTTGTCTGTTATTAAATGAAGATTGGGAGAAAAGGGAGTATGAAATCAAGGAAAACTTTAAGGAGTTAGAAAAAGCCATCAATCTATGTATTGATATTTTTGGTAAAAGTGCTTTTAGTAGATTTAACGGAAAGAAGTACAATAATAGATTCAATAGACCTTTATTCGAAGTATTTACTTTTTACCTATCGAATATGGAAATATATAAAGTTGTTAAAGAGAATAAGGAAAGCTTTAAAAAAGAATTTGAAAACATTAGTACACATGATGTTAATTTCAATGAGTCCATTTCTTCTTCTACTAAAGAGTTATCTAGGGTTGAATATAGGTTTAATAAGATTGCTGATATAATATCAGCCTATACAGAATTTCCTATCTTAAAGTTAAAGAAATCTGATGGTTTTTTGAGAAGAGTGATGGAGGAATAATGGTGGAAGATGTTAAGACCTATTCCGTTAGATATTATAATTTAGAAAGTAGATTAAATGATTTAGAAAATCATTATGTATCACAGTTGTACGAAAAGTCTTTCTTAGATTTAAATCCTAAGGAATTAGACATGTGTAGAGGTTATAGAGTATTATGTCACGCTGAAGTGGAAAGTTATTTAGAGGACAGAGCTTTAGAGTTGTTAAACCACTCACGAAGTAACTGGTTTCAGCATAATAAGATTAAAACAAGTCTATTGTCTTTGTTTGCTCATTACAAATTTCTTGATAATCCTGAAATCAACGGGTATAGGGATGTAGGTGAAAGAGGTAATAATAGAAAATATATGAAGTTAGACGAGAAGATAGGAAAGCTATGTGCAGATTTTAAAGAAGAAAAGATTAAAATGAATCATGGACTTAAACAAAAAAACCTCATCAATCTGCTTGTTCCATTAGGGATAGATGTATTTGAATTAGATACAGCATGGCTCAGTACTATGGACTCTTTTGGCTCTAAAAGAGGAGAAACAGCGCACACTTCGGTACATACCCAGCAGCCGATAGATTTAACTACAGAGAAAAGTGATTTAGAAATAATCAAGCATGGATTAAGGGAACTGGATGAATTAATTGATAATATGCTAGAAGAGTAGTCTGAAGGAATGTGCTATTATGCTTATTCCTTTTCCCCTTTTTTAACAGAGTTTTTATGTGATATAGATATGACCGAGATGATTATTTCCCAAAAAAGGGGGTGATCAAACGCAAGAACACTGACTGAACTTATGCAGCTTAAAAGATGATATGAAATAGGACACAGTCGAATTCAGTGAAAACTTAAAAGGCACAAAAGGCTGCACAGCTTTAGCGTGTAGCTTTTGCTATTTTTGATAATAAACTCGAAATATTCCAATTGATAGAAGAATGGTAAAATAATACATGGTGAACTAAATAAAAGGTGGTGACTTTCCCTGAATAAAATACTTGATGCAAAAGTACTTATAAATGCTAATGATACAAGAGCAAAACACTACCGGGAACTCCGCTAACAAAATGGTAAATTTAAAAAAGGCACTATGGGGAGTATTTTGCTATAGGAGAGCGATTAGGTATTCATTAAGAATGGGAAGTATGGGTAAGTCTACAATTATTTCAGTTATGTCTTGATGAATGGATTAAAATAGGATGAATGATGAATTAAGCCTATGAATAATTAAATTTGTGAAGAACACTAAATTCTATTAGAGACAGATTTAAATCTACAATTCTTAAAATTCAGGGACCGTATAACGGATAGAAATATAAGGAGATGGATAAATGAGTGTATTTTCAACGGCATGGATTGATGGGAAAATTGAAAATATTGATAAATTAATACAGGAAAATGATGATAGAGAATTTATCTTTATTTTAGACACAAATTTTGCAATCATGGCCAGATACTATATTACAGATAGAAAAGGTTTTAATAGACATTATGAAAAACAAAAAGGTGACTTTGAAAAAAGTAATTAAGACAGTTAAGAATAATGCTAAAAGAATTATATATGCACTCGCATGTGAGGAAGCATCAAGATCAAAAACTACAGGTAATTTAGACTTTGAAAAGTATAAAGTAATGGTAGATTGTATAGGTGAATTATTTAATATGGATTTTAGAAGCGATTTATTATCTACTAATGAATTGCTGACTGTGGATATAAGATTTAGTAAAACACCGCTCTTACTTAAAAATGGTCTGTTTAAAAAGCAAGCAGTGATAACTTATACAACTATATTAAAAGCATATTTATTAAAACATTTTGATGATAGAGATAAGAAAACGAAAATTAAAGAAATGTTCCACTTTATGGCTGATGAAATAAATGTAATCTCACCCATTGGTACATCTTTTGTTATTCACTATTTAGGAGAAGAACCAAATATATTAAAAAAACTAGTCCTTCTATAGGGATAGAGAAAATTTTAAATAAAATATATGCAGCGTCAATTGATATGCTTCTGCCAACTCAAGTTTCCCAACTGGCGGAAATATCCAATTATCGAGAAGTACCAATTTTTGTTACTTTCGATAAAGGTATAAAGTTGTTGTTTGATTCATTACTTGTAATGGGAGAAAATCAATTAGCAAATGGAAAGAGAGTTCCGGAGTATTCAACCAAGATTTTTTATAGTTCAGGTTGGAAGGATGCAGATATCTATGAATTATGTGAGTATGTCTTAAAAGTTCAAAGGAGTAAGAGAAAAATAGTTGATAATCAGGAAAATGAGTTGATTAGAATTAATCATTTGGCAACTAAACTTGAAAAAGTATTAATGGAAAAGTTAAAATATAAATCGCATTTAGACTAGTAACGATGAGTTTTATCATAAGAACGATAGTTTTTTAAAACCTATTTCTAAAATAATAACTAGTTAAGGTACAGAGAATTTCCTGTTTTCTATAGATTTATTATTTAAAGATTTTCTTAGTTAAATATCGAATTATATAACATGAAAACAAATATTCAAAAATATGAAACCACAACAAGAAAAAGGGGTTATTTGAGATACAGATACTGATCATATGCAATCCATCCATACTTAAAGGAGACTTTCATGGGTTTTAAAGCTGACTTTAAACGTGAAATGCGTAACGTAGTAAAAGATGTAGAAAAAGAAATACATAAAACGTGGAAAATTGATTACAAAGGGCATTCTATAGAAATTATAAACCAAATAAAAGAAGAACAACTAATCATTGATGGTGTGACAGTTGATAGAAAACAACGAAAAAGTGTATTGTCTCATATAATTCCATATTCAAAATTGTCGGGGATATTGGAGCTTCAAGATGGTACAAAACACAAGGTGTCCGTTAAACTTGGCGGGTATGTACGATTTCGTTGTATTGTGAAAGTAGATCATGAAAAGGTTTTAGATGATTCAATGAAGATAGACTTTCTACCGTGGGATCATAAAGAGAAAATCGTCCCCTTTATTCAACAACAAATTCGAACACATCATAAAATAGTAGACGACCGTTTACCTGATGAAGATTATTTATTTTATGAAAATGAACCACGATTTGCTCCCGGTTTATCTGATTATTATGTAGATGAACGACCTGCCCCTTTTTATGTGACGAAACTATTGAAGCTTTTTGAAAAACAACTGAATCATCCTACAAATGAAACTAGAAAGAAGACTTACGAAAAAATCATTTCTGACAATATGGCGAGCCGCAGTAGTGAATTAATCGAACGATTTCAGCAAACACAATGGGATGAGTCTCTTGTACAGCAAGAAGCGTTATGGCTTCTTGAACACGCAGCACATCGGGAGGTTGTAAAATTTGCGGTCACGATACTAGGATGTACGACCTGCGAAAAATACAAAGAGCTCTTATTCACAATAGGTATGCACGAAGAATTTACTTCTTATGTCGCGTTTGCATTGAAGAATGGCACAATTCAAGGAAACGAACATGTTTGGCGTCTTGCAAAGTCCGTCGATGGATGGGGAAAAATTTCGGCTGTTGAGCAATTGGAAGCATCGACGCCAGAAATAAAACGATGGTTATTAACAAAGGGCTGCGAAAATACAATCATGAATGAATACTTAGCCTATACTTGCGCTCTTAATGGTGATCTGGAAACAGCTTTATCCGAAGATGAAATTCCTAAAGAATTATATGATGGAGCGAGTCTCATCATTCAAGCACTACTAGAAGATGAGGTTTCTATCTACGGAATCGAAGAGTATCCAAATGCATGCTCAGTTCTCTGCTGTTTTATTCACCATGCTCATAAGCACTGCCAAGCAATTGAGGACTTTTATCCAATATTGAAAATAAGTGAGTTTTTAAATGATAATCAAGATATTTGGGGAGAGCGTTTGAATGATTCATGGAAACAGGACGATTATAGGGCTATCCAGGAAGCTGTTCAACCGTTTATCAATGACAGTAGATGGCCAAAGCTTGCAATCGATGCGTTACAACAGGGTTTTAGCTCCCAAGCACTTAAAGTCGCTCTCTTTTATCGTTTAGATGTGATTGAGCATCTATTTGCCTTACTTGAGAAAGATCCGGCAAATAGTGAAATATACTTTGCTGTGATGGACACCAATTATCCCCAGTATATTAGAAAGCTTTGCACATTTGCAGAAACACATTTTACGTTATCAAGTCTTTCAGATGATGAAGTGGCTTGTCTACAATATATTGTGCAAGATTTATATGAACACGAAGGTGTAGGATTACCATTGATTCAAGCCGCACTTAGATCAGATGATGGAAATTTACAGTATCATGCTTTAAGTGTATTAAAGGAATGGTCTCCTTCGTATTCGCAGCAAGCGGCCACAAGGGAATTGATTGAACATATTTCCATTAAGACGGATGATAAAGAAGATCGAAAGTTAGCCAAACATTTGTTAAAGAAATAATATTTGATTAACTAGCGCATAACAATTCAACGGGGATAAAACATAAAAATATTAGAAAGCAGGCACACCATGCACACAATCAAAAAAATAGGCCAAACCTTCTCCTACATCACACCAGTATCACTCACTGACCGCCCCATCCTAGGTATGTTCGTAAGCAATAACAAAACATTAATGATCGATGCTGGTAATTCAGAAGATCATGCGAACTATTTCATCCAAAAAACCTTAGGAAACGAGAACGCTTCGCCCGATATGGTTGTCCTCACGTATTGGCATTGGGATCATATTTTTGGTCTGCCGGCGCTGCCTAATTCGGTTTCGATTGCTTCTGCAAAGACCAGAAAGGAAATGGAGAAGCTTCTTCCGTTTTCGTGGTCTGATGAGGCGATTGATGAACGGGTGAGGGAAGGAACGGAGATTGAGTTTTGCGCAAAGGCGATAAAAGAAGAATATCAGGATTATCGAGATATTCAGGTAGTTTTACCGGATGTGACGTTTGACCATCGGATGGAGATTGATCTTGGCGGGGTTACTTGTGTCGTGCAACATGTTGGAGGCGATCACGCTATCCAACATAAAATAATATTCTAATAACCTTGGTAGATAATAACCTCATTTAAAGGCATCACGGTGAGCCTTATCATAAGTTAGTGAGGGGTGAGAAGGCTAAATTTAGCTGTACAAGCAGCAAAAAAGTACTCTAATCCTTTTCCATCAAACATCTCCATTGCACTGAAATGGAAGATATAACCACTCTGCAAAAAACCGATTAAGCCTAAAGCGGCGGGAGTGATCTAGTAAAATAGAAAGTTTTATGGGCTCTCAAACAACACATGTTGACATATCGTTATTTATCAATATAATGGTTTGTATGGAGCCAATAGAAGTTTTCAAAGCCTTATCCAATGAATCAAGATTGCAAATTTTACAATGGCTAAAGGAACCTGATCGTCATTTTACACCCCATGAAGGGATTGATATGAATACTACAGGGGTATGTGTTAGTCAAATAACAGATAAATTGAAAATGACGCAATCAACAGCATCTCAATACCTTTCAATTTTATTACGAGCTGGATTAATTACGACAGAGCGTATAGGTAAATACACGTATTATAAAAGAGATGAAAATGCCATAAAAAAAATTGCTGAGATTCTAGAAAAAAATATTTAATAAATGAACTGAATTCATACATCAGAATTCAGTTTCATTTATTAAATACAAATCGACTTATCGTAATATGTTTTTTTGTCTATACATATTAACAATTCTAGATATGTGAATGTATTATATATAAGGAGTGATTTACATTGTCAAACACTGTAAAGATTTACATTTTAGCTATTGTCAGTTTTTTAGTTGGTACATCAGAGTATATTATCTCTGGTATTTTGGATAATATTTCTGAATCATTAGGGATTACGATAGCTGCAGCTGGCCAGTTAATTACGATTTTTTCTCTTGTGTATGCCATCTTCACCCCAGTATTAATGGCTTTAACATCGGGAATGAATAAACGCAAGTTAATGTTATTTTCACTTAGCGTTTTTATTTTAGGTAATATTCTTGCATTCGTCCTCCCTGGGTATCAATTATTTATTGTGTCAAGAATTATTATGGCTCTTGGAGCGGGGATGGTCGTAGTTACTGCATTAACAATTGCTGAAAAAATTGCACCAAAAGGTAAGCAAGGTACCGCTATTGCTACAGTAGTAATGGGATTTACAGCATCATTGATCATTGGCGTTCCACTGGGCAGAATGACTAGTGATTTCTTTGGTTGGAAAGCTGTATTTGGAGGAATAGCCTTACTCGGATTATTAGCCATGGTGATCATTTCTCTTACGATTCCAAAAATCCAAGGGGATAAACCTGTACCTTTAATTCAACAACTCGCTCTTTTTAAAAAACCAAAAGTAGTGTTGGGATTAGCCATCACCTTTTTCTGGCTCGGTGGTTATTCAATTGCCTATACCTATCTATCCCCTTACCTTTTAAATATATCGGGTGTAAGCAGCAAATTGCTGAGTGGAGTTCTCCTTGTATTCGGGATTGCTAGTCTAGTTGGGTCAAAGTTTGGTGGATTTAGTACCGATCGATGGGGTGTGAATTTTACTCTGATTAGTGGAATGACATTACATGTCATCATGCTCATATTGCTCTCACTAGTTACGCATTCTTATGTTGGAGTATTACTCATTTTAATATTATGGTCATTTGCTGCATGGTCTTCTGGTCCGACTCAACAATATCACTTAGCTACAATGGAGCCAGAGTCATCAGGTATACTATTAGGTCTCAATCAGTCAATGATGCAATTAGCGATGGCTGCAGGTGCAGCTATTGGAGGTATCTTTGTAGAGAGGGTTTCTCTATCTTCTGTTACTTGGGCAGGTGCTTTAGGCGTTGCAATCGCGATCATTGTAACAATATTGGCTTCGCGTGCTACTTCGAGTAATGAAATTCGATATACTTAAACAGTAGAACGATGGGAAAAAACGTGATTTTAAAAAATAATGACAGAAAGTAGGAAGCACCTTTGCACTCAATTAAAAAAATAGGTCAGAGTTTTTGGTACATCACACCAGTAGCACTCACCGACCGCCCCATCCTAGGCATGGTCGTAGGCAATAACAAAACATTAATGATCGATGCCGGTAACTCAGAAGATCATGCCAAATACTTTATCAAAGAAACCTTAAAACACGAGAACGCCAAGCCCGATCTCGTTGTCCTCACGCATTGGCATTGGGATCATATTTTTGGTCTGTCAGCGCTGTCTGATTCGGTTTCGATTGCTTCTGCAAAGACCAGAAAGGAAATGGAGAAGCTTGTTCCGTTTTCGTGGTCTGATGAGGCAATCGATGAGCGGGTGAGGGAAGGAACGGAGATTGAGTTTTGCGCGAAGGCGATAAAAGAAGAATATAAGAATCATCGAGATATTCAGGTGGTTTTACCGGATGTGACGTTTGACCGTCGGGTGGAAATTGATCTTGGCGGGGCTACTTGTGTCGTGCAGCATGTTGGAGGCGATCATGCGGCAGATTCCGTGATCGTGTATGTGAAAGAAGAGAAAATTCTTTTTCTTGCTGATTGCATTTATCCAAAAATGTATGCCGAAAAAGTACATTACACGGTGAAAGAAATATTGCGTCTTTTAGATGAGTTAGAAACTTTTGATGCAGAAACGTACATTCCTTCACACCAAAGACCGTGGAGAAAAGAGGAGTTTCGTCAGGAAACAGACAAACTTCGGATGATAGCGAAATTCACTGATCAATGTGGTGGAGATAAGCAGAAAATCACGAAAGAATATCAACATTACGTGAACAGAGAACTGAAAGAAGAGGAATTAGAAACCATTGATTACTTTGTAAATGGTTATTAAATAATCACTAAAAAAAGTCTCATTTGAGTAATTTCCCTCAAACGGGACTTTTTTTGCATCATGTATTGTGACAGACTTATTTTTGGCATTGATCATAAAAACAATCCCCAAGTAGGCTTGAGTTTTCCTTATTAGGAGGTAAAAAACAGATGGACAAAATAACTGACCCTTACGACACTTTCAAAACCAAAATATCCAAGTATCCAATCGAACAAAATCATTGGCAAGCCTTCAAAGAAGGAACAACGATTAAACAATTAAAAGCAGGTACATGTATGATCAAAGCTGGCGATCCGGTGAAGCATGCTTATTTTTGCATAACGGGGCTCTTCCGTCTGTTCTATTTGTTACCGGATGGAAGGGAGTACAATGTGGCTTTTACGTTGGAAGATGATTTTGCTACTTCTTATGCAAGTATGATCAACGGGCAGCCTTCTCCTTATTCGATTGAAGCGATGGAGGATTCGATCGTGATTGAAATTCCGTATGATCTGCTTCAAATGTTGATGGATAGAAGTCATATGTGGGAGCGCTTTGTTCGGGTTAGTGTAGAAAGGCTGTATACGAGAAAGGAAGAGCGTGAGAGGGAACTGCTATATTTGCCCGCAATTGAGCGATATCAGGCGTTTTTATTGAAATATCCTGGGTTACATCAACGTATCGCTCAATATCATATTGCCTCATATATTGGCATTTCTCCGGTTTCGCTGAGCAGGCTGCTCCATACAGCTGAACATTAACCTATGTTAATGCATACTCCCTAGATCTGACGTACAATCATCACATCATAGAAGAATCGGGGGTATGATGATGAAATATATGATGGTTGTTTTATTAGAGTTCTATCCATCTTGGCTTGCTTTACCACGAGAGGAGCGAAGAACCCATGCGGCTTCGCTGCAAGAGTTGATGCAGAAATATGAGGAACATGTGAAGGTGCGCTTTTTTGATGCTGAAGCTCTTCCGGGTAAGGATTACACAGATTTTGTGATGTGTGAAACGGATGACCTGAAATTCTATCATTTTATGTGGGAAGAGATTAGAGATTCTATTCCTTACACAAGTGGTTATGTCAAAATTAAAGAGGTCATCATGGGAATGGAAAATGCTTTTCAAACATATGAAAAGGAATCTCTGAAAATGAATCAGTAATAGAAAACCACCTGCTATCAGGTGGTTTTTTGTACATTCTTTTTTTTGGTATAATCAGAGGTAATGTTAGAACGGATAAATTTTTGAACTGAATCGGAGGTATATATGAAACAGCTTTACATGAAGCAGAAAGTATTTAGCCTGAGCGGCAGGTTTACGGTAAAGGATCAACAGGAGAACGATGTATATGTGGTCGAAGGCAGCTTTATGAAGATGCCGAAGACGTTTACCATTTTGAATACAGAACGAGATGAAATCGCTGTGATTACGAAGAAAATGTTTACCTTTTTACCGAAGTTTCTAGTAGAAGTTAATGGTCAAGAGGTATTGACGATTAAAAAAGAGTTTACGTTCTTTAAAGCAAAATATTCAATTGATGCTGCTGGGATCGAAGTGCAAGGTAACTGGTGGGATATGAATTTCCAGGTGCTCCAGAACGGCGAAGTGATTGGTCAGGTGAAGAAGGAATGGTTTACTTGGGGTGACAGCTATAAGGTTGATATTTTGAAAGAAGAAATGGAGCCTGTGATGATTGCGCTCGTTGTTGCGATTGATTGTGTGAAAGCTGATGAAGCAGCGTCTAGGTCTTCGTCGTCGGCGACGACGAATTAGTAAGAGAATATCAATAAAGCCTCGAAGAGCTTAAAGTTCTTCGAGGTTTTTTATTTTATTGAATCTTATTATTCATAAATTATGAATTTTTTAGGTTATGCTCTATTATTTAACTTTAATGTTATAATAATCAAATAAATTGATTAAGGAGTTTGAAGAATGAAGAAAAAGACGTTATTCATTATCGGTAGTAGTGCAGTTCTTTTACTTATTATTATCTTTTTGGTGGCTGGACGTTCAACAAACCCAGCAGATTTGGCGAAAGAATTTAAGGAAAAAGTGGAAAATGGAGATGCAAATGGCTTAGTTAAATTAGTAAAGCTTCAAAAAGAGGAGATGTCATGGGACAAGAAGGATGCCGAAAGCATTATTAACTATCTAAAAAATGAAAATAAAGAATTTGAAAATCAAGTAGAGTTATTAGAGTATCAAGCAAAGTATTATAATTCAGACGGTAAGGATGGTACATTTACTGAGAGTCTATTTGGAAAAGCTTTTTTGTCTATGGGTCCATTTTTTATAGAAAAAGAGAAAGGTCTATTTGGGCGCGAGAAATATACACTTAAGGCAAGAGCTTATAAGGTAGAAATAGAAGCCATGAAAGGGGCAGAGCTCTCTTTTAATGGTGAGAAAATCAATTTAGAAAACAACCATTCTAAACTTCTGGGCTATTATGGACCAGGTGTGTATAAAGTAAAAGGAAAAAAGAAGTTTAACTATACAACAGTAAATGATGAGGAGGAAATCACACTTTTTGATGCTGATTCTTTTGAAAAAACAGTGAGTCTTAATTTTTCAGGCGATAATGTAAATGTTTCATCATCAATGCCTAATACTGAAATAGTGGTAAATGGAAAAGGAACTGGAGAGGAAATAGAAGAAGGTACTACGTTTGGTCCTGTAAAAGATGGGATAACCCTTCAAGGTAAAGCTGAATTTCCTTGGGGAGTGGGCAAGAGTAAAGAATACGAAATAAAAGTTGAGGAAGATACTGACTCATCTTCTTTTGGTGGATCAACGAATCAATATGATTTAACACCTAATCCAATTATTGATAAAACATTTAAAGAAAATATTAAACAAGTAATAAATGATTTTGCAAAACAGAGGGTTGAAGCTAAAAATTCAAAGGACGCAAATAAGTTAAAAAATGTGTCTGATAATCTTAAAAAAGATTATATAGAAGTGATTGCTGATTATGATTCAAATAATTATTATGAAGGAAAGGCACTAGGAACTAGAATTGATTTTTCTAAAGCAACCTATGAATTAGGAAGTGGCGGTTCACATTTGATACATATTCCAGTGGAGTTTCATGTTAAAGAAAGAGAAGTGCTTGAATATGTTGACAGTGAAAGCGAAGAAAGATTTTCAGAAGTTGAACTTACCTTGGAATATATTGAAGATAAAAAGACCTGGTTAATTAGCAGTGTTGAAGATGATTATTCAGCTGATGATGAATATATGACTAGCTCAGAAGTAGAAAAAACAAGTTTTTAGTTTGATCAAGGAAAAAATCATAAAATAATTATGATATTTTAAAGAGAGTCATTCTGTGATTATCTAATTGAAGAAGAGTGCTTCAAAGCACTCTTCTTCAGTTCTATTTAGAACAAATCACAATTCTTACAAATACTAATGGAAACTAAAAATGAAATCTATAGACGAAATAAAAACAACGAGGTGAGCACACTGATCACATTCCAATACAAAGTATTTCTAACAGTCGTCGAATGCGGTAGTTTTACAAAAGCCGGGGAGAAGCTTGGGCTGACGCAGTCTGGGGTGAGTCATAATATTGCGAAGCTTGAGTCGGAATTAGGGATTGTGCTGCTTCGGCGGAATCGAAACGGGCTTTCGTTAACGGACGCAGGTGAGCGGGTGATGCCGCATATCCGGCAAATCATGCATCATGCGGCATTGCTTGAGCAGGAGGCGGCGCTGATTCAAGGGATGGAAGTAGGGAGCATCAAGATTGGGACATTCCCCAGTTTTTCTTCAAATGTCCTTCCACGCCTTATTCATCGTTTTACGCAAAGCTATCCGCATATCAAGCTGGAGTTATATGAAGGCGGTTATGAGGAGATTGAGGAATGGATTGCTTCAGGGACGGTTGATGTTGGTTTTTTAACGCAGTCATCGAGGGAATTTGAGACCGTTCCACTTTTTCAGGATGAGTTGGTGGTGCTCATACAAGAGAATCATCGCTTTCATACGAAGAAAGTGATTGAAGTGGACTCGCTACATGATGAAGCCTTTATCATGCCGAAAGCGGGCTGTGACATACTCGTTAAGAAGCTGTTAAAAGAAAGAGGCGGCGTGAAGCCTCATGTTCTGTTTGAAATTGAAGACAACAATACGCTCATTTCTATGGTGCAAGAAGGGCTTGGGATCACGATCATTCCCAAATTAGTGTTGCCGCCGCACATACCTCATACGAAAGTCATTCCACTGGAGACGAGCGTCTTTCGTGAGGTCAACTTGGCGCTCAAATCATTCAAAACAGCTTCCCCATCGGCCAAGAGGTGGATCGAAACGGTCAAAAATCATTTTAAATAGAATCAGCTTGAACAGGAAGTCCCCATTCAAGCTGATGTTTTATAAAGTCAACACGCCGCGGATCGTGATGACAGCTGCGCCTGCCACTTTGATCACCGGCTCTGATTCATTTGGAATGACTGTGATACGAAGCAAGCCAGGTCTGCCGATGGCATCCCCTTGGGCAATGTTCAGGTGAGTGATTTCTTGCTGAGAAATGATACCCTCCAAATAAAGATATCCAGCCAACGCCCCATTTGCTGCCCCCGTCACAGGATCTTCGGGTATACCAATCCCAGGTGCAAAATCCCTCGTATAAAGATCGCATTCTTTTGAGGGGTGAAACGTATAAAGGTGGGTTGTCGAGATGCCATGCTCTTTATTCATTCTAGCTAAAGCCGCTAAGTTTGGTGCCGCTTGATCAATGTCCTGTTGGTCCTTCATCGGAACAAGAAGATGCCAGTTACCGGTGTTTGCTAATTTGATAGGATAGGAAGGATCAAGGCGGTCACTGCTCACACCAAGCATGTCACTAAGCTCTTCTAAATCGATGACAAAATCTTGCGTCTTCGGTGTCACCTGCGTCATTTCCACATTAACGACTTTGCCGTTTTCTTCATTCCATACAACAGGAACATTGCCGATCTTTGTTTCTAACACAACCCCTGATCTCTCTTTAGCCAGTCCTAGCTCCGTAGCCAGAAGCCAAGTCAATCCAACAGTCGCATGCCCGCAGAAATTGACCTCTTCCGTCGGGGTGAAGTATTTGACACGATAATCGGCTTCCTGATCATGGGCAGGCAGCAAGAAGACCGATTCCGGTAAATTCAACTCCTTGGCGATGCTCTGCATGTCATCTTCTGTTAAAAATTCACCATCCAACACCACCCCAGCGGCATTTCCTCCAAATTTCTCAGTTGTAAACGCATCGACATGATACACTCTAATGTCTCTCATCTGACGAACCCTCCTATACACTCTTGTTACGTTAATCATAAGTTTGTTTGATGCATTCGTAAAATGAATCTTTTTGATAGTTTAAATCGGAAGTGTTCATGTAAGAAAGGAGGGTTCCCTGTACCTATTAAATTGGTATTTTGATAAGTCTTTAGTCATGTTATTAACTCTTGTATCTATACTAGATGAAATGTATAATATTTGTATATAAAAACATTAATAGGAAAAGTGAGGATATATTTATGAAAATGGTCCTGAAATTAGTAGCTTCTATTCTATGTGTGATGATGTTGAGTTTTCATATACAAGAAAGTGTGAGTGCCACAGAGGGTGGAACGAAAACAACGGTTGATCGTTATCAATATGGTGATAATTATCTGACAGGTAAAACAGCGCCAAACGCAATCGTTGCATTCGCAGATTGGGGTGTTCCGAGTAACTGGAAATCTAAATATATGCACTACGCAAAAGCAGATAGTGCCGGAAACTTTAAGTTGTTTTCTTGGAACTTTAGTTCAGGCCAAACGTTTGAGTTAGATACATATGACCAAAATGGAACAATGCTTTCTTCAAACAAAGTGTATGTTTTCAAGGAATCTTTTAGCTCATTAGATCCGATATATGATACTTCTCAGGAGTTAACTGGGAAAACTGTGAAGAACACAAAAGTAGAGGTCATGAAAGATGGCAAAGTGATTGCCTCAGGCACATTCAATGATGCCATTCATTTAAAGCTGCCTCCCCTAAATGCAGGTACATTCCTAACAGTGAAAATGACGACTGGCAGCAATATTGACGTTTACAAAAAAATTGTGAATCCTAAGAAAATCTCACTTATTCCTACGACAAAATGGTCTAAATCAGTGAAAGGCCAAACAGGAATTCCTTATGCAAAGATCGTCTTTAAAAATCAAAAATCAAGTGACATCATTCAATCGATGACTGCAGATGGTGATGGCAACTTTGAATTGAGTTTAGACAAAGACACAATAAAATTATTAAATCAAAGTAAATTTCAAGTGTTGGAACCTTCTTATGATAATGCTTTGTATGAGACCACTTTCCAACTGAGATCAACCGCTCCAACTATTGATCCATTTACTCAGCTTTCAACTTCAGTGGGCGGAACTGCAACTCCTAAAAGTATGATCAATATTTTAGATGGAGAGGGAAGAGTCATTGGGGAAGGTCAGACAGACTCTAATGGCGTCTATGATGTTCCTGTTTCAAAGTTAATCGGTGGTGACTTAGTTACAGTCAAGTCGTTCATGGCTGATAATCCGAGTGAAACGGATCAATCTCAGGAAGATGTACAGAAAGTTTTTGTGGAAGAAATCGATGATTCAAGTGATACCATTAATGGCATGAGTACGTTTGGCGATCAAGCTATTGTAGAGGTGCAATCTGATTCAGCGAATAACACAATAAAAACAATGTCGAAACTCAGCGCTAGCACAACGAAAAAGAAATTTGGACCATTCAACATTACGCCGGGCAAAGATTTTAAATTGAAAACGGGGAAATTACAACAAGGGTCTAAGGTAACAATCACGTTGCAAAGTGGAAAGAGAAAGGTTTCCCTCCCAGCTTTCACCGTCAAAAAAGTCGTCACCTCTCCACTTGCAGCATCCCAAGTGAAGGTGACGAACAACAAAGGGAAAAATGATACAGTGACGATAAAAGGAATCAAAAAGCAATCAGTCATCAAAATATTTAAACAAGCCTCTGGCGGTAAAGCGATTGCCCAGCAGACTGCTTCAAGTTCGAACATGGCAATTTCCATCAAACAATTGGGCCAAACAAGTGGAACGCTTTATATCAGTATGAAAGAGCCTGATTTAAAAGAAGGAAATCGAGTACCAATTCGTTATCAGGGTGAAAAGTCAGACGTTTTAAAAGCCAGCCAAGTCAAAATCAATAATCTTAAAAATAAAAATGACATCATTACAGTCAGTAAATTGAAGAAAAAAGATGTGATTAAAGTCTACTCAGCAGGCGGGAAATTACTAACCACATCAAAACCAGCTAACAGTTCATCCATCAAATTGTACGTCAAACAAGTAGGAACTAAGAGCGGTAAAGTGTTTGTCACGCGCAATAGTGATAAGATGCTGGAAAGCGGAAAGCAAGCTATTTCTTTTAAAGGTGAGCCGTCTGCTTCGTTAAAAAGCAACCAAATCAACATCGTGAACAATAAAAAGAAAAAAGACGTGGTCACGGTCAGTAAACTCACAAATCAAGATGTTGTTAAAATCTATCATTCTTCAGGAAAGCTTATTGGGAAGTCAACAGCTACTAAAGGCAAAGTTGTAAAAGTCACTTTCAAACAACTAGGTGCTAAGGGAGGAAAACTATACTTCACCGTCACTGGGAAAGGCATGTCGGAAAGCAGTAAAACGGTAAAGGCGTTTAAAGCTGAAAAGTAGAGTTTAATCTTACAATTTTAAAAAATCGTCATTCATTTCTAGGATGACGATTTTATTTTTAATAGCCAAACATTTAAATTTCAATGATTGGAGAGTGTTTATATTGAAAAAAGTACAGTGTTTTATCCTAATGGCTGTCATCCTTTGCAGCAGTATGTGGTCCGCGACTGTTCAGGCACAATCCGGATATTTCAACACGTATACAACGTATTCTGCAATGTCAGGTTCTGGGTTCTATACTTCTATGCAAGGGATGGCTGTAGATCGTAATAATAATATGATTTATGCTGCAAAAATAAATACGTCAAATCACTTGACGCAATTGTACGCCATTAAAATGAACGGCTCGTCAAGCAATAGAACTTTGAAGCTCCTTAAAAACTCTGACACCAACAGTACTAGCAATGACTTAGGACATGCCAATGACTTAGCTGTGAAAGCTCAAAAAGGTGATGATCAAGTTAGCTTATATGTAGCGCCTATGACCGATGGTGTAAAGTATGTAAAAAAGATAGTGAAGTTAAGTGTGAACACGAAGAAAAATACGTACAAAGTGGCTAAATCCTATGTCCTTCCATACCAAGGGGCGAATTTATCAATTAGCGGTATCACATATTCTGTTGGAGCGGACAAGTTTATTGTAAGGTCTGGCAATCGCTTTTTTATTGGGAATTTTAATGACCAAAAAGGACAATTTGAATATGAGGCAACGTTTACATTAAATTATACGAAAGCGATTGTAAATCAATCAGTGGTTGATGTTTCTAAGTACATTCTTCAAGGTATTTCTTTCTACCAAGGAACATTATATGTACCATTATCTAAGCCAGACTCCAATGGCGGAGCTTCTAATGTGAGTGTCATTCTCACATACCCGTTAAATATCAATCAAATGCTGAAAGAGCAAAAGGAAACACCTGCAAAAGATTTTTCAAAAGAGTTGTTTACTAGAAAAGACCTTTCATTCCGAATTACGAGCAGTGCATTTACTCTTTTTGAAATAGAAGCTGTTGATTTCGATGACGGAACGTTATATTTTAATACCAATCGCGGGAAGAATGGCACACAAGAAGATATGATCGCAACGTTCAATGATTATAACTATTACAAGTGATAGGTTATTTGCAAAAAGCCCCTCAGCTTATGAGGGGCTTTTTCCATCTATCACCCATAATAATTATTCGCTTGAATAAAAAATTGGGACTGCATGTAGTTATAGGTGATTTTCGAGAAGTCGAAGGGCTGGCCGTTTGTGAGATGAAAGACCGTCTCGACGCGGAGGGCGGGATCGTCTTGTTTGAGGCCGAGGTGTGTCGCTTCGGTTTCATTCAATTTGCCTACTTGTAAGTACATATCGGAAAAACCGACTTTGAGCCCCAAACCTTCACTGACGAATTTAAAAACAGAGTCGGCAGCAATTTCTGTGTTGAGATAAGGAATGATCGTTTTTCGGTAATAGGATTCTTCTAAACATAAGGTTTGTCCATTGATGTAACGAATTCGTTTTAGATAAAAAACATCCTCTTCTTGTTCAATGTTCAAATTAAGTGCAGCTTCTTCGGACGGCTTGATGGTATCTAGCATTAAAACCTCTGATGTCAGTTGAAATTCCTCTAAATCTTTTTTAAACCCTTGGTTGGATAAAAGGCTGATGTAGCCCTTGCGCCGGTGTCTTCGAACAAAGATGCCGCTGCCCCTCACTTGATAGATAATTCCTTTTTTTTCGAGTAATTCTAACGATTTGATAATGGTACTTTTGCTCACAGCAAATTGGCTCATGAGTGTTTCGAGTACAGGGAGCTTATCCCCTTGCTGCAGCTCATGGGTGACAATATATTTTTCAATATCGCTCGCAATTTGTTGATACTTTAACATGGCCATTCCTCTTTGTTTTCACGATTTATTGTTCTTGTATTATAGCACATACCAAATTTCCTTTGATATGCTATTTGAAATTATATATGTATTGATAAATTGTACCGGTATAATTATAATGTACATATACTAGCAGTGATAAAGGGGGGGGTTTATATGTCAAAAGTGAGGGATTATCAAAAGCTTGCAGAAGACATCTTAGAGGCAGTTGGCGGAGAAGAAAATGTGGTGAGTGCTGCAAGATGCGCCACGCGGCTGCGTTTGGTTCTGAAACGTTCGAATCCAAAGGCAAAGGAAGCAGTTAATGCAATGCCTGGCGTCATTACCGTGGTGGAAAACGGCGGTCAATTTCAGGTCGTCATCGGTCAGCATGTTGGTGAGGTATACGAGCATTTTTCCAGCCTTGTTCAGCTGCAGCCGTCTGATGATGATCAGGTAAATGAAAACAAGGGAACGGTACTGAATCGTGTCATCGCGACCATGTCTGCTGTGTTTGCACCATTTGTGTATATTTTGGCCGCCGCTGGTATTTTACAAGGTGCACTTATCCTTATTAATTTATTATTTCCAAGCTTCTCGAAAACCGGAACGTATGAAGTCTTTAGCTTTATTTCATGGGCGCCGTTTACGTTCTTGCCTATCTTTATCGCCATCACAGCAGCCAAGCATTTTAAAACGAATATGTATATCGCCGTAGCGTGTACAGCAGCGCTTGTCAGTCCATCTTGGACGGAGATTGCTGGACGCGTAGCATCAGGGGAAGGCGTTACTTTTTTAGGCATAGCGTTATCTGAAACGGTTTATACGTCATCTGTTTTGCCGCCGCTATTCTTGGTATGGATCCTTTCATATGTAGAGAGATTTTTAAACAAACGTATTCACGAGGTGGTCAAACCGTTATTTGTCCCATTTATTTGTATGGTCGTCATGGTTCCGTTAACCATTCTATTAATTGGTCCACTTTCGACAGCCGGTGCAAATGGGATTGCAAACGGATACAATTTCTTAGCAGAACATGTCCCAGCTTTAGCAGGTGCCATTATCGGAGGTTTCTGGCAAGTGCTTGTCATTTTCGGTGTTCACTGGGGCATCACGCCAATGGTGCTCGCCAACTTTGAACAATATGGACGTGACTCCTTCCAGGCATATCAAACCATCGCTGTTATCGCTCAGGTCGGCGCAGTGTTAGGGGTTATTTTAAAAGCAAGAAACCGCGAAACACGAAAAGTCGGGGTTTCAGCGGGAATTACAGGTCTCTTTGGAATTACTGAGCCTGCGATTTATGGGGTCACCCTCCGTTTCAAGAAACCATTTATTTTCGGATGTATATCTGGAGCGATCGGGGCCATTGCTGCCAGCTTCTTTACGCCTTATTACTTTGCGTATGCGGGGTTGCCTGGTCCACTGACGATTGTAAACGGAATTAGTTCAGATTATCCAACATCGATCATCGGCATATTGATTGGTGTCGCAATTGCGCTGATCTTACCAGTTGTGCTCATTCAAATGTTTGGTTATGGGGAAGATACAGTGGAACAGACAGCCGGTGCAACGTCTGATAAAGATCAAGTTGGAGAAAAAATGAATGCTTCGATGAATAATGAAGAAACAATCCCTGCACCGCTTGCAGGGAAAGTGATCCCGTTATCTGAAGTGCCTGATGCCGTATTTAGCTCGGGGGCGATGGGTAAAGGGTTTGCGATTGAACCGACAGACAACAAACTGTATGCACCGTTTGACGGCAGTGTCGTCATGCTTGCGCCAACAAAGCATGCAATTGGACTGCGTTCAGAATTCGGAGTGGAGTTACTAGTTCATGTAGGAATTGATACGGTTTCCCTAGATGGCTCAGCATTTACTCTTCATATCAAAGAAGGCAGCAAGGTGAAGAAGGGTGACTTGTTAATGACATTTGATCAAGAAGCCATTGAAAGCAAGGGATTAAAAACAATCACACCCGTCATCATCACCAATACACAAGCGTATGAAGATGTGATTGTAGAAGAACAATCGACATGTCAGCCAACAGACGTCATGATCACAATTGTGAAATAGGAGGAATGAATAATGACATTACCAAAAGATTTTCTATGGGGCGGAGCATTAGCTGCACATCAATTTGAAGGTGGATGGAATGAAGCAGGAAAAGGCCCAAGTGTTGTAGATGTGATGACAGCAGGTGCTCACGGAGTACCGAGACAAATAACTGAGACGATAGAAGAAGATAAATTTTATCCGAACCATGAAGCGATCGATTTCTACCATCGTTATAAGGAAGATATCGCGATGTTTGCCGAAATGGGTTTGAAATGCTTACGTACATCGATCGGCTGGAGCCGGATTTTCCCTAAGGGAGATGAAGCGGAACCGAATGAAGCAGGTTTACAGTTCTATGATGATGTTTTTGATGAACTGCTCAAGCATGGCATCGAGCCTGTGATTACGCTGTCTCACTTTGAGATGCCGCTCCATTTAGCAAGAGAGTACGGCGGGTTCCGCAGCCGAAAAGTCGCTGAGTATTTCGCGAAATTCGCAGAAGTGTGTTTCAATCGATACAAAGACAAGGTCACATACTGGATGACATTTAATGAAATCAATAACAAAATGGATGTCAACAACCCACTATTCCTTTGGACAAATTCAGGGGTATCAGTCAAAGAAGGCGAAAATGCCAAAGAAGTCATGTATCAAGCAGGACACCATGAATTACTTGCAAGTGCATGGGCAGTAGCCAAAGGAAAAGAGATCAATCCTGATTTCCAAATTGGAGCGATGGTGTCTCACGTGCCAATCTATCCATATTCCTCAAATCCAGAGGATGTCATGCTCGCAGAGGAATATATGAGACAGCGCTATTTCTTCCCAGATGTACAGGTGCGCGGCTACTATCCGAGCTATGCATTAAAAGAATTCGAACGCGAAGGCTATCACATTCCATTTGAAGAAGGCGATGAAGAAAGCTTAAGAAAAGGGAAAGTGGATTATCTAGGCTTTAGCTACTACATGTCGACAACGGTTAAAAGTGATACGGTGTCTGATCACAACGGAGACATTGTCAACGGAGCCCTGCCGCATGGTGTAGATAACCCTTATATCAAATCAAGTGACTGGGGCTGGTCCATTGACCCGACAGGCTTAAGATATACATTGAATCGTTTTTACGATCGCTATCAAATCCCGTTATTCATCGTAGAGAATGGATTTGGTGCAATAGATCAAGTGGAAGAAGACGGTTCTATTCACGATCCAGAAAGAATTCAATATCTCGCTTCTCATATCGAAGCACTAAAAAAAGCGATTGAATACGACGGTGTGGACCTTATTGGCTACACACCTTGGGGCATCATTGATATCGTGTCATTCACAACAGGCGAAATGAAAAAACGCTACGGCATGATCTACGTTGACCGCGACAACGAAGGAAACGGCTCAATGAAGCGCCTTAAAAAAGATTCGTTTACTTGGTATCAAAACGTCATCGCAACGAATGGTGAAGAAGTGTAATAAAGGAAAATAGAAGCCCGGACGAGCGTGTATTCGCTTGTCCGGGTTCTTCTGTTTCTTTCGACAAAAATGGTGAGTATATCCTTTTGTTCACAAGAAATAAGTCTTATAATTTAGTAAGAATATTTATGGGATGGAATAGGAGAGATCGTAAATGACGAAATGGTGGATGGTTCGTGCAGGTGACCAAAATGAGTTAATTTCAATATGGGAAAAGGAAGGTATTGCATCGATTGGGTGGCCGAAATTAGGTAATCCAAAACAATATCAAACAAAGCAAGAGATGAATGATCGAGCTGATGTCATATTCGCCGAGAACAAACCGTTTACAAGGAGAAGCTGGGTTAGTCAGATATGGAGGTTCAGTAGAGAAATTAAAAAGGGAGATCGAATCATTACATATTTAAAAGAGAGTCGTGAATATCGAGTAGGTACGGTGACTGCTCCGCATTTTTTTGATGAAGCAACTGGAGATAAAATGTATCCAAATCATATTAAGGTGAATTGGGAGTCAACCGCCGTTAAACGAGATTCCCTCAGTCAACCAGCTAAGAACAGCCTCGGTTCTATATCAACTGTTTTTCGTGTAGATGATTGGGGGCAAGAGATTGAACATTTACTAAAGAACCCTACTTCTATTGCAGTATACGAAGATGAAACAGCAGAAGATGAAATTATTGAAGATTTAGTCAGCAAAGCAACTGTTATGATTGCAGATAAGGTAGATAAACTGGATCCGTGGCAGATGCAAGATCTAGTCGGGGGCTTACTGCAAGCCATGTCATATAATGTTCGCGTAAGCCCAAAAGGGCCTGATGGTGGTGTTGATGTATTAGCTTATAAAGATGCATTTGGATTTGAAAAACCTATTATAAAAGTACAAGTTAAGCATCGGCAAACCTCAGCTAGTTCCCCAGAAGTACAACAATTATTAGGGGCTAATCCCATGAATGCAAACAGTTTATTCGTTTCTACTGGTGGATTCACTTCAAATGCCAAAGCTGTTGCGAAGCATAATGAAGTTCACCTAGTGGATTTAGAAGAACTTGTAGATCTTATTGTACATTGGTATGAGCATATGCCAGCTGAGACAAGATCTTTATTACCTCTGAAAAAAGTGTATGTACCTGAGTGATTTTTTATTGCCTACGCTTCAATAACGCCTGAATACAAAGGAAAAAGAGGATAATAACAATAAAATAGTTCATTGGGTTTTGAAAGATATTGATGTTCAAGGATAATTGTAGAAAAATCCAAAAGCCGAAAATCACCATAATTGCATAAATGATTCCTTTATACACTTTGATTCTCCTTTCGTTTTAGTTGGCATTATCTCATATCACTGAAAAGATTGAACAGGGATTAATGTTCTAATAGTTCTATCACATAGTCTGGTATAAAGGCCAACTAATGTTTATAAAATAGTATAAAGTAAGGCTAGACAGAGCAAAGTGCATTGTCTAGCTTTATTTTATTTGACCGTTAAATAGAGAGTCTATTCCATTTTTTATGTCATTTAGTCTATTTTTCCGTTTTGAAGGTCACGATAAAATAGACTTTATGATCAATAATGGAGGGAGTGACTTCTTCTGGGCAAGATACTTGATGCAAAAGCACTAACCAGTGCCATGGACACAAGGGCAAAACACTATCAGGAACTCCGCGAACAAATGGTAGATTTAAAAAAGGCATTACAAGGTGTGGCCAATCTCGGTGATGATTTCACTGGGAAAGGTGCAGATAATATTAAAAGTTTCTATAAAGAGCTTGCTGGAAATGTAGACATGTTTATCAGCTTCATTGATAAACAAAAAGCCTTTCATGAAGGTGTTTCTGGGACACTGGATGATACGAGCTTTGGCGGCGATACCTTTGTAGAAGAACACTTTTTAGACAACGCAGTACATATGGGCATCAAGAATGCCAAAAGCATTGTGAAGGATCAAAAAAAGGCACTCAAAACGATTTTTCAAGACATTGATGACCTCATTTCCCTAGAGGTATTTGATAGCCAAACCTTTGATGAAAAAATAGAAGATGCGGAAGATGAACGAAAAAAGACGGTCAAAGAACTAAGAGAGCTTGATCAAAATTTAAAAGATGAATATGCTTTGTCAGAGACAGAGCAGCAAGCTACAATGGCATTGTACGCTGAAATGATGAATTCGACAAATGACGGAAAAGCGATTTCGCCTATGAATTTTGATAAGAAAGCATATCAAAATAGCGACATCTACAAGGCAAAGAGCGATATTGAGAAGCAAACTTCTGAATATCTGAAAATCAAAAAAGAACAAGAAGAAGCCCGAAAGATTGCGAAGGAACAAGAAGCGCTCGCCAACCGCCCTTGGTATGAAAAAGCCCTAGATTATGGCGGAACCATCGTGAATGAACTGACCGGCGTGAACGATGCAAAACGTGCCGCAACAGGCGTTGATCCAATCACAGGCGAGGAGCTCACGGCAGGACAGCGAGTCGCCGCAGGAGGCATGGCAGCCGCAGGCTACATCCCAATCGTCGGCTGGGCAGGACGCATTTTCAAAGGCGGGAAAGCAGTCTATAAAACGACCCAAGCCACATCAGCCGCAGTCAGGGCAGTCGACATCTACAAGACATCACAAAAATCCTTTGACGCCCTAAAAACATCTCAAAAAGGCTTATATGGACTCACCGCCACCAACGGCTTCAGCGAAGCGATCACAGGCCGAGACATGTTTGGAAACAAGATCTCAAAAGAACAGCAGGAAGCGAGTATGAATGCGGCGCTGGGGATGCTTTTGCCGTTTGGTAAAAAGAGCATCAGTGGTAGTCTGAGGATCGGTGAACAAAAAGTTGCTGAGAAAATTATAGCAGAAAGAACCAAGGGATTAGATTTAAGGAAGCACCCTATACAAAGAAAGCAGTTAAGCGCTAAGAAGATGAAAGAGTTGAAAGACAAATTTGAGAATAGGACGATTACGAAATTAGAATACGAAAATTATAAATGGAATAAAAAGTTTGCCAAACATAGAAACACTGGTGTGAATGAGTTTTGGTATCAGGAACGTCAAAGGATTTTGAATAAAGAGGAACCAACCAGAAACTGGGATAAGCAGCAATTAAGTGATATTCTAAATGGTAAGAAGCCTAAAGTAGATGGAAAAACTGTGCAAGGTCACCATTCTTACAGTGCATCACAATATCCACATTTAGCGAACAAAGGTGAAATTATATATCCAGCTACACCAAATGAACATTTTAATGGTTGGCATGGAGGTAATTGGAAGAACAGTCTGCCTGGAGAAAGAATTAAACCTATTGACGATTTCTAAACTATGGAGGAGAAAATAAATGCCTAAAATGAAAATGCGAATAGAGAAAGATGATAATCAAATCAAATATATCTCGATTCTAAGAAAACATACAGATAAAAGTATTTCTGAAATAAAAGAAGCAATAAATAAAAATGATTTTATTTTATCTTATAATTTATTAGATATTGATGAATTAAAAGAGATGAAAAATATGATCAGTTTACTAGAAAAAGCTGGAGCTAGAATGCATATTTATGAAGATAGTCGAGAGGTTAGTGTTGAATTTTTAGATAATCTTATTGAATCTTATTTGGATACAGAAAAGTATCTAGAAGAAGTTGACGAGCAAATAAATGAAGATTAAATTTTGTGGCTTTGAAACAGATGACGAGTTGGACTGTATAAATTAGTCACTATAAACCCTTAGTATGAATGTATTAACTTATATGAAGTATTCATATGAATTTAAGGAAAATCAATTTGGTAACTTAGCAATAATACTCCCAGAAGAAATGAGTATTTTCGCAGATTTTATACAAGATATTTCAACAGTAGAAGAAGCGGATGAGTATTTAGGATATATTCAAAATGTTACAGATGGAGAATACGAAAACTTTGAAATTACATTGAATGCTACAAGTGTAATTATCAAAAAAAAAATGAAACAATAGTTGAACATCATTATAGGATTGAAGAACCTCATGAAAATAAAATTGAAACGAAGGAATTCATAGAGCTTTTGTTGATTTGGAAAGAGAAGATACCAGAAATATTTGAAGATTAAATATTGCTATTGACGAGTAGAAACATAATGATTCAATCACTTGATTAGTCCTTCAGGCTACAAGTGCTTTTGTTTAATTAGAAATCTGAAGATGTTTGAATACAAAAAGTACGGTAACCCTAAAATGGTGATTTCTATGAATAACAACAGAAAATCAAAAATCAAAACCTTAAAAAGAAAAAGCAGAAGAAAACACTTAATAAACGAATTAAGCTATATGACACTTCCAGAACACCCCTTTTTAGATATTGAAGAAAATCAATTGTTTTGTCAGAAGGTATTTGCTTTCCTTCAATCGAGAGAACATAAAATCCAAATACATGGAGAACACTATCGAGAGCATGAAATTGAAGCACTTAAAGTGAATGTGAATGAAGTCTTTATTCATTTAAACCGCCTTCTTGAGCAAACAAAATTTTCAAGTGGGTATGGGGATTTTATTTTTAGCAGAATATTTCCGTTTTGGATTATGCATCGAGAGAACAGAATATTTTTATGAGCTAAGTATTTGGGGGCTGCGATGAACAGAATTGAGACATCATTTAAGGAGTGGCAGTTAACCACTCCTTTTTTCTATCGATGGTGTCATACGCTTGATCAATGAATTCCCTTCAAATTTAAGCAATTCACTATCTTTACCTTTCGCATTCGTATAAAATAAGAGCAGTGAAAAATTGAAGAAATGCTTGATACATGAAGGGCGTGTAAGCTGTGAGCTGCATGACATGATGAGATGTATGAACGTGAAGGCTGCAAAGCTGTTCTTCCTCACATATGAGATCTTGTAAGCGTAACCTTTATTTGTCACTTCATTGCGATGGTGTTAAGGGGTGTGTCAGGATGAGGAATCCGTATGTGAGAACGGCTTCTAGTCTGTATATTAATTATTTTTTATTAGGTATGGTCAATATTATTTTGGCTTCAAATATGCCATTTTTAATCAAACAATTAGATACCAATAGTGCGGGAATTAGTTATATGATTTCGGCGCTTGGCATTGGCAGGGTACTCACGTATGGGTTATCAGGCGTACTGTCAGATCGTTTTGGGCGGAAGCCGGTCATTTTGGTTTCTGGTGTGCTGATGGCGGTGTTCCTCATCGGAATCCCATTGTCTCCGAATTATCAAATCGCGTTTGCGTTTGCGATTTTGGCAGGGGTCGCGAATTCGGCAATGGATGCAGGAACGTATCCTGCGTTAATGGAGGCTTTTCCGCAAAACTCGGGATCTGCGAATGTGATGGTGAAGGCCTTTATCTCCATTGGGGCAACCATTTTGCCACTGGCGATTTTCTTTTTAGCAGAGCATGATTTGTTTTATGGAATGGCATTTTTTGTTCCTGCTCTGATCTATCTTGTGAATGTCTTGATGCTGTGGACCTTGCCATTTCCGAATCATCGCAAGGTGGAGCAAGTCCAGGTAACGGAGCATGACGGACTTCCGCGCTTCTCGACAGAGCCTACATTTTGGAGAGAAGGGATCGCGCTCATTGTGATCAGCTTTACGTCAAATGGACTGTATGCGCTGCCGCAAATTTGGCTTCCTACGTACGGTGAGGCCATCTTGGGGATGACATCGGGCAGTGCTGTAAAACTGCTCAGTTACTATAGCATGGGCGGGCTGCTGTCTGTCGTGATGCTCGCGTTTCTGCTGCGCCGCTTTGTCCGGCCGGTCACTGTACTGCTGATCTATCCAATCATTACACTTGTTTCCATTTGTGTGCTCTTGGTCGTGAAATCACCAGTTATAGGAACCGTCAATGCTTTTGTATTGGGATTTTCAACGGCAGGAGTTTTTCAGCTGACGTTAACTGTGATGGCTGAATTCTTCTGGAAAAACAAAGGGACGATGACTGGGATTATCTCTACAGCGGGCGGCGTGTCGGCTATCGTCATCCCGGTCGTAACAGGTTTAATTCAGAGTCACGCGTCCATTTTACAAATCTTTATGTTCGATGCAGTGGTGGCTGTTGCGGCCATTATCGGCGCACTGTATATCCTGTATCGATACCGCCAAGTCATGGCACATGATTAAAAAAAGACGACCTCCGCAGGAAGTCGTCTCAGCGTGTAGGCAAATCCTCGCATCCTTTGTCAGGCCTCTGCGCCGGTACTCACGAATGTTAAATCCGTTCCTATCACGCTGAAAATAAAACAAAGGGCTAAAATGGTGATCATTTTAGCCCTTTGTCTTTTTTATTTTAGAAACGGTCATTTTCAAAAAGAATTTGTTTTACTTGATCAACTGGCATATCTTCACCAGTAAAGAGTTTGTAAGCAAGTGCACCTTGCCACAGCATCATTCCAAGACCGTTAATGGTTTTGGCGCCAGCTTCCTGTGCTTGTGCAAGAAGCTTTGTTTTTTGCGGGTTGTATACCACATCTGTCACGATCAAATCTTCACGAAGTACATCAAGTGTATCATCGATAATGCTGAGTTGATCTAGTGGTTTCATGCCAAGGCTTGTCCCGTTTGCCAGGATCGCACTTTCTGCTACTTCACGGCGGAACGCGTCTTTGTCTTCAAGTGGGAAAATGTTTGCTTTGACACCGAAAGATTTCATTTCGTTGTTGATGTAATTTACATTTTCTTCTGCTTGAACAAAGTATTGGTCATTACGAGCAAAAATGCTAATTTCACGAATGCCGGACTGTGCAAGCTGAATCGCAATCGGAGTTGCTGCGCCGCCAGAGCCAACGAGTGTGACCTTTTTGCCGGCTAATTCAACGCCATGTTCAATTAAGTTTCTCACATATCCAAGACCATCTGTGTTGTAGCCGATGAGCTTACCATCTTTGTTTACTACAGTGTTACTTGCACGTGTATATCTTGCAGAATCATCTAGTTCGTCTAAGTAATCTAGTACTTTCATTTTGTTCGGCATAGAGACGTTAAATCCAGCTGCACCCATTGCTTTCATACCGTTTACGGCTGCTTCTAGTTCATCATTCCCTACTTCAAATGCAAGGTAAGCATAGTTGATACCTGTTAATGTATAGCCAAGGTTATGCATACGTGGTGAAAGGCTGTGCCCGATTGGTGTAGCAAGAAGACCGACTAATTTTGTTTTTCCATCAATATTTCGTTCATGTATGTTTGTCATGATTGACATCTCCTTTAATTATCTAAATAATTTTTTCATGCGTCCAAGAACAAAGACCGCTAGTAATACGCTAATAACCGCAATGATTATATCGAAAAATAACGTCATTTTAATATCGTACGAGCTGACCAATCCACTTGTAATGAGCGGCACGAGAATAAACGCTGAGCTTGCCGCAATGTTGACGTAGGATGAAGCCGTTGCTTTATTTGTCGGGAACAATTTCATCATAATACTCATCGCCAGCTGGAAGATTCCCGCTGTAAATAGTCCTAAGAAGAAGGTGCTGACAATGACAATGCTGTACGTTTCGATTTGGAAAAGTGAAAGCATTGCAAGGAACGCCCCAATTGGATAAATGATCGCCACCATAATCGGTGAAATGAATTTATCTAAGACGACCGAAAGCAATAGAACAGATACCAGTGCACCAATACTAAAATAAGAAAGAAGCTGTGTGGCTTGTTCTGTGCCAAGTCCGATTAATTTCAACCCGAGCTGCGGAAGCCATGTCTGCCATACGACAAACAATGCAGTCGATGTGAATCCCATCAGTACAACAGCTAAGCCTTCGCCAAGCATTTTTGGTTCTTTCTTCAGCTGATCCTGTACTGGAAGAGCGTCTTGTGAAGAAACTTGCTTATGGTTCGGGAATGGCATAAAGATTAAGTAAATCCCTACGAGTAAATAAAGAAGCCCTAGTCCAAAGAACGCCCAGCCCCAGAAGATGTCATGTGCCACTAGGAATGCCAAGATAAATGGAAGAACAGTCGCCCCAATGGATACAGACGCTTTTACTAAAACAGAAGCCGAACTTGCTTTTTTAGGAAATGACTCTGACAAGGCAGGATAGGTTCCTGAATCAAGCAGTGAGTTGGCAATACCTGCTGAAATCGCAAAGATAAATGCCAGTGTATAACTTGTTGTCGTTGGAATACCGATTAAGAATAATAAGTAAAGAAAATTTCCTGTAATAATGACAGGCTTACGTCCCCAGCTGTCGGCTAACCGGCCTGAGAAAAAGAGCGCAATGAGTTTACCAATTCCGATCGCCGATACAAGCAAGCTGATTTTCGGAATATCTACATGGTAGCGTTCAGATAAGCTGTCCATGTTGGAAGCTACAATAATGTTGATCATGCCAAGCATGAAGTAATTTAAATACATGCCAAGTGACGATTTTATATAAGGATTTTTCATGTTCCCACTCCTATATTTGAAACCCCTTTAAGGTCAAATTCTTTGTATACCCTTTGTTATTGTTTCCTTCAAAATGAATAATATGAAGCCCATCACAACACCCCTTATGTGATTGATGAAAAAATAATGAATATTCATCTGTTCTTCAATCAAGTACATCGTTCTACTAAAATGTAAAAAATAATAACAGCTTTGATTAGGAAGTGAAACTTCATGATTTGATCAGAATCATAAAAAACCACTTTTAACTGTTTTTTGATAGAAATAATGATATGACGAAATAGGTATAACGATATACTAAAAGAAGCAACGAGATAAATATACTCCTGCATTTTAAATGTGTCAAGTTTATGACTTTGTGATTTAAAAAAAGAAAAATGAAACAAAGAAATAGTTGACTTGATCAATAAAAAAAGAGAACTGCTGCACACAATTCTCTTTTTCATCATGATGGAGAGGTTTCTCTAATATGAAGTTGAGGCTTTAAAATCAATCGCTGCAGCTCTTCATCCTGTTCGTTCATTTTATGATATAAAAGGTTCGCTGCTTTTACCCCGATGGATCGGGGGAAGGAGGATACAGTGGTGAGCGGCGGATGGTACATTTCCGCTTCAGGAACATTATCGAATCCAACGACATCGATATCTTCACCAGGCTGGATGCCCCGTGCTGACAGTGCTTGAATGACTCCAAAAGCGACTAAGTCACTAAAGCAAAAAATAGCAGTAGGGGGCTCGGGCTGATCCATCGCTTGGGCGAGTGCTTCTTTCCCGCCTTCGCGAGTAGGTACTATATCAATAATAAGCGACTCATCAATCGTCACATTTTCTTCGTCATGAGCTCTTTTGAAACCTTTCATCCGCTCAATCCAAGTCGAAGAGGTCTTAATGCCGCCTAAAAAAGCGATGCGGCGATGTCCCTTTTGAAGAAGATGATGAACCGCCATCCAAGTACCTTGTTCATAATCAACACCGACATAGTCACATTGCACGTCTGATAATTCACGATTTGCCAGTACTTTTGGGGTGCGAATTTGATTTAATTGTTTGACCGTTCGAGCAGAGCTTTTCGAAGCTGGGTTTAAAATAATCCCGCCCACTCGGTGCTCTACCATGGTGGAAATGAGCCGCTCCTGTTTATCGACACTGTCAAAGGTTGTACCAAGTAAAACAGTATAGCCCAGCGATTCAAGTGTGGTCTGTACGCCAATTAAAAACTCCGAAATAAAGGTGTTAGAAATATCCGTCACAATCACACCAACGATATTTGAGCTTTTTGACCGCATGTTAGCAGCAACGCGGTCGTATACGTATCCTAAGTCCTCCATGGATTGCAGTACTTTGTTTCGAGTGGCTTCAGAGATTCTAGGATTATTTCGAACAACGAGTGATGCCGTTGAAGTCGAGACACCGGCATGCTTGGCGACTTCCTGTAATGTAACACGCTGTTTGTTCATTTTTTTCATTTATCTTCACCAACTTCCATGGATTGCTTAACTTTGTTCATGATCAAGAGGGATTTCTCCATCAAACGAGCCGAACATCTTTTGATTTATTATACATGAATCAGGGGGGATTGATGAAGTGAAGACATATGCGTACCGCCGTAAATCATAAAAGATTACCATTGACAGCTTTCTGAATGAGGCGTAAAATATAAAATTATTCAGAAATAGCAACATTTTAATTAAATAACGAAGGCTATGAATGCTGTGGGTCACACTATAGCAGGAGCAGCTTCTGGAGAGACCGCATGTGTGTGCGGCGCCGAAGGGTTCACAATCTCAGGCAAAAGGACAGAAGAGTACGAAATATTGTATTTGTGGTGCATGGATGATGCCGTGTATGACTTTTCTCTATTTTGCTATTCTTTTATGACCGTGAGATTGGAGCGCATCCAATCTCTTTTTTTATGGACTTTTTTAAAGGGTTCATTATTTCAGTATAAGATCGTGTCGTAGGAGGGTGTTAGCATTGGCACAACAAGAATTAAAACGAGATTTATCAAACCGTCATGTGCAATTGATTGCCATTGGCGGAACCATTGGAACAGGGTTGTTTTTAGGATCTGGAAAAGCTATTCAATTGGCAGGTCCATCAATCATTTTTGCTTATTTAATTGTCGGAATGGCCATCTTTTTTGTCATGAGGGCACTTGGAGAATTGCTTTTATCGAAGGCAGGCTATCAGTCATTAACCGATATTGCAGAGGACTATCTCGGCCCGTGGGCATCCTTTGTGACAGGGTGGACATATTGGTTTTGCTGGATTATGACAGCGATGGCGGATGTCATTGCGGTCGGGGTGTATGTGCAGTATTGGTTTGACATCCCGCAGTGGATTCCTGCCATCATTTGTTTGTTGATTTTACTCGGGTTGAATTTGTTGACGGTAAAGCTTTTCGGAGAAATGGAATTTTGGTTTGCACTCATTAAAGTAATTACGATTCTATTACTGATCGCTGTTGGAATGGTTCTTTTAATCATTGGTTTTCAAACAGATGCTGGACCGGTGACAGTAACGAATTTATGGTCTCATGGCGGGTTATTCCCGAATGGTGTCACAGGTTTCTTATTGTCATTCCAGATGGTGATTTTTGCGTATGTGGGAGTTGAACTGGTCGGTGTGTCCGCAGCAGAAACAGCCAATCCGCAAAAAAACATCCCTTCTGCGATTAATAAGATTCCATTAAGAATCCTATTTTTCTATGTGGGTGCGATCTTTGTTTTACTATGTATCAACCCATGGACTGAGCTCAGTGCATCAGAAAGTCCTTTTGTGAAAACCTTTGGACTCATTGGGATACCAGTAGCAGCAGGGCTCATCAACTTTGTCGTCCTGACATCTGCGGCATCAGCTTGTAATAGCGGTATGTTCTCGACAAGCCGCATTCTGTATAATCTCAGTCATCAAAAGCAGGGTCCAGCTTCCTTCGGACGTTTGAACAAGCATGCTGTCCCAAGTAATGCGCTATTCGTTTCGACGATTGTGGTATCGGTTGGAGCTCTTTTAAGCAAGCTGATTCCCGAGCAAGCTTTTGGTATTGTTACCACGATCAGTGCCATTTGTTTCATTTGGGTATGGAGTATTATTTTAATTTGTCATTTGAAATATAAAAAAACAAAGCCTGAACTGCATGCAGCATCTACCTTTAAAGCACCGTTCACACCTTTTGTGAATATATGTGTTTTGGTTCTCTTCGCTGCGATTCTAGTGATCATGCTGTTTGCAGATGCAACACGCCCCGCGCTCTTATTAACGCCGGTCTGGTTTTGTTTCTTACTATTGATTTATGCACGAAAGAAACGCCGCGCGTCATAATGAACGGAAAAAGCACAGCCTTTGCATGAGGCTGTGCTTTTGTTCATTTAACGATTTCTAATCTTTAGCACATAATTTGCATTCAAAATGATTAAAACAAGTCCAATGACCATGATTGAGAACAGCTGAGAGTGATTGGCTCCAAGGGAATACACAATCAAAATAAACATGGCGCTGGTCAATAGGATATTCATCATTTGATACGTATGAAACAGTCCGTCAAGCATCACATGCTTTTCGCCTTCGTCCGAAATGGCGAGCAGCTTTTTACTGTAGTCTTTGTCAGATGGACTTGGCAGGTTCCGATTAGGGTAGACAAGCTTTAGAACAGATATCGATATATATGAAATGATAACGGTGACGATAAATAAAGCAGCATTGACGAGAATCAGCCAGAGTGGCTGCTCGGTGACGATCGCGATACCGATGGCAACAATGGAAAAAATGGTACTTACCGTATTGGCTAAAGTCAAATCAGTAAAGGTCCGATATTGTTTTGCTTCCAGTTCATCCTCCTCATCTCCAGAGACCGAAAGAGACACTCTTTTTTTCATACGTGAAATCCCTGAAAAACAATAAATAATCAATAAAATCGTCAATCCACTGATGACAAGAGTCGCTTCAAATGCAACATCAAGAAGTGTCATCTCAAATTCGGCTGCCAGCAGACAGTAAGCGCCGAGAAAGCCAAGGAGAGCACCTAAGAGCATTTTGTATACAGTTTTCATGAGAGTTCATCCTCCTCGAATAGAAAAATACGTTCAATGGGTTCCTGAAAAATTCGTGAAAGCTTAACCGCGAGCAAGAGAGACGGCATTAACTCATCTCGTTCCATTAAGCTGATGGTCTGACGAGAGACCTTTGCACGCTTTGCCAGCTCAGTTTGGTTTAAACCATCACGCGCACGAAGCTCTTTTAACCGATTTTTCATTCTGTCACCTCAATTTTGCTTGAAATCTTTCCTTGATTGTAAAGCATTATATTCATTTTGACAAGTGAAGTTGTCAAAATGATAAAAATAATTGTCAGAAGGATCATCTTTATTCAAAAGGAGAACCATGATACGCTAAAGGAAAGAGAAACAGAAAACAGGTGATGTCCGTGTTCATTGATCAATTAAAAAATGACTTACATCAATCACAGCCGTTGTTCATTGGAGAAGAGACAGCGTTCAAAGCAGCAGTCCTTATCCCTTTGGTGCAAGTAAATGGAGAATGGCATATATTATTTGAGGTACGATCGCTCACCATGAGAAAACAGCCGGGGGATATTAGCTTTCCTGGGGGCAAGCTTGACGGCAGCGAAACTGCACAGGAAGCTGCACTGCGAGAAACACATGAAGAGCTGGGCATTCCGCCAGAATCGGTCGAGATCCTTGGACAGCTTAGTCCTTATATCGCTTCTCCATCCTTCGTGGTATACCCATATGTTGGTATCATTGATGAGCAAAAAGTGAAACACTCCTTTAATCAAGAAGAAGTAGAGGAGACTTTTACCGTGCCTCTATCATGGCTCAGCCAATATGAGCCGTACTTGCATCATGTATCCGTTCAGCCAACACCAGGCGAGGACTTCCCTTATGAAAAAATCATGAATGGTGAAAAATACAGCTGGGGAAGCCGTTCGATTGAGGAATGGTTTTATGATTACAAAAACTACACCATATGGGGATTAACAGCCCGCATATTAAAGCATTTTGTGACCGTTGCAAAAAGAAATTCCTAGAGAATCGCTCTCTAGGAATTTGTTGTATTCAGGCGTTCCTTCGCTGTTTGTTGTCCTTTACTTATTGAAATAGGGGATTTTGCTTGGCTCAGTCCATAGGAAGGCATGTTCACGTAGATGGATTCATACGAGCCAGCTTGAATTTGGTATGTCTCATGATAAATTCCGACCGCGTCATTATTTCGTGCTCTGTGGTTAAATTCTTTCCAAGCAGCCAAATGCTTCTTCATCTTGGCATAGGCAAGGAGGTCATCGGTTGATTTCCAATATTGAATCATCGCTGTCGTGCGTAATCCGAAGTAATTCTCTGTTCCAAGAAACCCAAGCTCATCTTGATGGGTATACAGCTCCTTGATCATGCCAGGCATTGCCATGAACACAGGCAGCCATTGATGAATGGCCCAGCGTTTGTTGATTCTCATTCCGATGATGAACACAACAATCGAATCAGAATTGTCCGTTGTAAATCTGCCAGCACGTATGTCCTTTTTCATTCATTTACCCTTCCTTCTTCATCGAATGGAATGTGTCCACGCACCAATCAATTCCTGCTTGAGCCACTCTTTTCCCATAATCTAAAGTAAACAGCCAATACTTCGCATCCGCTTCATCTGGATAAAGCTCTTGAATGTTTTGTTCAATTGAAACATAAGTTTCATAACGAATACGGAGCTGCCGCTCATAATCCTGTAAAAGCACCAATTTTTTCTCAAACGAAAGATATTGACCGAAGAATAACTTTAATAACACCTCATTACGCTCTGTTGGTAACTGATCGAGCGGCTGCGCCAGCCACTCTCTTAACGTATTCAGTCCTTTTTCAGTCAAATGATATTCCCGCTTGTCTGATCGGCCAGAAGTAGCAGCAGGTGAAACTTCCGCAAGGCCTTCCTCGACTATTAACTTTAAAGCTGGATAAATTTGTCCATAACTGATTTTCCAAAAATGATGCAGGCTTCTATCAATTAATTGCTTCACTTCGTATCCTGACTTACAATCAGTCGTTAAAATACCTAAAATCGCATACGTCGTATCATTGTATTTTTTCATATCAGCACACCTATCTAAAAGATATATCATTTAGATATATAATATGCGATATCTACTGGTGATACAAGAGGTTTTAGAAAAAATCCAATGAAGGAGGTGAAGAGATCGCTAGGAGATGCATCACAATATATTGATAGAAAAAATAAAAATCCGTCAGATCAATGATCAGAGGAGGTATGTATGAATAGATCAAAAATCTGGATCGTAGGAATTTTAGCGGTACTAGTCATCGTTGCTGTCAGCTGGATAGCATACCAAGCAAATGCAAAAAAGAGTGTATTGAACAACTCTTACGCCTTTGTATATAAGACAAGGGATCAAGTGAACTGGTTCAAGGTAACGGAGAGAAAAGGGAAAGTCACTGGTTATCTGAATGAAACCATTTTGGAGGAAAACCCAAAAAGACACTTTGATCCCAACCTATTTATCAACAAATATAAATTAACTGGTAAAACTGTTGAAAACGGTTACGAATTTCAAGTGAAGCAAGAGAAAGAGACGATCACATATAAAGTTCACCTTGATGAAAAAGATCTTTCTGTGAAAAAACAAGGTGAAAAGCAAAGCATCACCTATAAAGCAGTTGATCAAACAAAACTACGTGCTGTTCAAAAGGACATTCATGACCGATATGATGAATTGATGGAGGACTCTGAGAATAGATTCCATGATTATGTAAGAAACTTTATTAAGAAAGTAACAGGCGCTTATGGTTATCTATATACAGCGGAGGATGGTTCATACCAGCTATTTCTAAAAGTAAAACGGATGTATATGCAGTCTGAATGGGCAGGTTCTTTTTTGATGAGAACGGTCCCAGGAGATGGTGGTGAACCATATAAAGAAACGAAACATACAGCCGGTGGTGTTTCAGATGGGATAATGTTTGATTTGAGTACTTATCCTGCAATTGAAAAGGGGTTTATTTTAGGGGAAACTGATCGAGATGCAACATCAATTAAATTTCCTTTTAAAATGGCAGGCGGTACAATAGAATTTAAAGCTGTCACGAAAGAGGAATATCAAGAACAAACGGAAGCATTCAAAAAGCAGGCTGAAGAAAAGAAAAAATAGATGATGATAAACCAGATAAGTCATTTTAAACTTATCTGGTTTTTAGATGGAAGTAGTTTTTGGTGAGTGATAAAAGGATATTTATTGTATAAAAAAACAGGAAGGTTACTTCAACAATGAAAGAAGAGTAATTTGGGTATAAAGACCTTAATAATTTTTAGAAAAATAAATGTTGACGCTTTCATATAATCAATATATACTAAAAACAAATCCAATATGAATAAATTAGACATGTGACTGGTCATGCAGGCAGGATCTAAAAACGATGAATTTCTTTTATTTGTCGTTTTAGATCCTTTTTTTGTTGCCAAAATATAGGTCTCGTGTATGGGAAAAGGGGGAGAAGAAAAAATGAATTACACACAAGTTGCCAAAGACGTTTTACAGCATGTAGGCGGCAAAGAAAACATTGCGCACCTTGAACACTGTTCAACAAGGCTTCGCTTCACACTAATCGATCAGAAAAAAGCAGATGTACCAGCACTAGAAAAAACACCAGGTGTTATAGCTGTCAGAATGTCAGGACAATGCCAAGTAGTCATTGGGAATGATGTCATTGAAGTGTATCAAAAGGTAACTAGTTTAATAGGCAGCACCTCATCAAGCCAAGACGTGCCATCCAACCAGCCAAAAGAAAAAAGAAAAGCAGGCACAGTTCTGTTAGATTTCATTGTCGGTGTCTTCCAACCGCTTGTACCAGCTATCGCAGGCGGAGGAATTTTAAAATCATTTCTTCTCCTTTTCTCTTTATTAGGCTGGATGGATGCAAAGGGACAAACCTATCAAATACTGAACATGGTAGGTGATGCACCACTTTACTTTCTGCCTTTACTAGTTGCTGTAACGACGGCGAATAAACTAAAAGTAAATCCACTGGTCGCTCTATCAGCAGTCGGTGCGCTCCTTCTGCCGAACATGACGGCGATGCTTACAGAAGGTGCGCAATTACTTTCATTCGATGTAAAAAATATAGCTTATGCATATCAAGTGTTTCCGGCAATCCTTTCTGTATTGCTTTACGCGAAAATGGAAAAATTCTTTACACGGTTTTCACCAAAACCAATTCGGATTTTCTTCGTTCCGATGATGTCATTGGTCATTACTGTACCAGTTACGCTACTTCTGTTAGGACCGATTGGTTTTACAGCGGGGCAAGGCTTTTCATCTATTATTCTTGCGATGTTTAATACGGTAGGCTGGGTAGCTGTCGCAATTTTAGCAGCGGTCCTCCCATTCATGGTTGCTTCAGGCATGCACAAAGCAATGGTCCCTTATGCAGTCACAACGATGGGAACCCTTGGGAAAGAAGCACTTTATTTACCGGCATCACTTGCGCATAATATCGCGGAAAGTGGAGCGTGTTTTGCTGTGGCACTTCGAACAAAAGACAAGGTACTCAGATCAACAGCCATTTCGGCAGGAATATCAGCCTTTTTTGGCATCACAGAGCCGGCGCTGTATGGTGTGACACTGCAAAATAAGCGAGTCCTTGGAAGTGTTATGATGGGTTCGTTTGTTGGCGGGATTTTCATTGGTTTAGTTGGTATACAAGCCTTTGTGCTTGTTGGCCCTGGGTTAGCAAGCATGTCGATGTTTATATCAGATGAGCTCCCGCGAAATTTGATGTTTGCTATCATTGGAGCGGTCATTTCGTTTATTGTCGCCTTTATCGCTGCTTTTGTATTAGGTAAAGATCGAACTGTAGAAGAAAAGACAAAGGACCAAGCTGGGTTTGCTGAAAAAATTGGAGCAGGAGAAACATTCAAAAGCCCTGTGATTGGTCAAATGATCTCTCTATCTGAAGTGAAAGATGATATTTTCTCTTCAAAGGTCATGGGAGAAGGAATTGCCATTGTACCTTCAAAGGGAGCACTTTATGCACCAGTAGATGGAGAGGTAACCTTACTGTTCGAAACAAACCATGCACTTGGTATGAAGACGGACCATGGAGTTGAAGTATTATTCCACATCGGCATTGACACCGTTCAGTTGGAAGGACAGTATTTCCATCCAAAGGTGCAGGCTGGAGATCGTGTTCAAGCGGGTGATGTATTGATTGAATTTGACCTAGAAAAAATCATGGAAGCAGGGTATGATCCAGTAACTCTTGCTGTAGTCACAAATACAGATCAATATGATATTAAGGTACAGCCATTACAAGAGGTCAATCGTCAAGATACATTGATGGTTGTTACACAATTAGGAGGATAATCATATGAAAAAAATCAAAGGTTTTCCAAAAGGATTTTTATGGGGCGGCGCCATTGCTGCTAACCAGGCAGAAGGCGCCTGGAATATAGATGGAAAGGGACCGTCTGTTGCAGATATTGCAATGTACCGTTCCAACTTGAGTGTAGAAGATTATGAAGGTCATCTTGCTGTTACCACTGAAAATATAGATCGTGCGATGAAAGATCCAGACGATAAAAAATACCCAAAGCGCAGAGGTGTTGATTTCTATCATCACTATAAAGAGGATTTGGCTCTCTTTGCTGAAATGGGATTTCAAACACTTCGCATTTCTATTGCATGGAGTCGTATCTTCCCTACTGGAGAAGAAGCGGAACCGAATGAAAAAGGGTTGCAATTTTATGATCGTGTATTTGCAGAAATGAAAAAACACAACATAGAACCGATCGTGACACTCTCTCATTATGAAATGCCATTAGCCCTTAGTGTGAAATATAACGGCTGGGTTGAAAGAAAAGTAATCGACCTCTTTGTGAAGTTCGCCAATGTTTGTTTCGAACGTTATAAAGATGATGTGAAATATTGGCTCACCTTTAATGAAATTGATAGTATTCACCGCCACTCTTTCATTACAGCGGGAATTATTCCTGATCGCTGCCCAGAAGGAAAAGTAGAAGAGACGGTGTACCAAGCACTTCATCATCAATTTGTCGCATCTGCTCTTGTAACAGCAGATTGCCATCGTATCATCCCAGGCAGCCAGGTAGGATGTATGCTGACAAAATTGACAACGTATCCGCATACGTGCCACCCGAATGATGTGGAACAAGCTTTGAAACAAAACTTAGAAAACTATTTCTATGCAGATGTTCAAGTATTTGGCGAGTATCCACCAATGATCAAGCGCATGCTTGAGAGAAAAGATATTCATATTCAAATGGAAGCAGATGATCTTATCATTTTAAAAGAAAATACAGTAGATTTTATCTCATTTAGCTACTATATGTCTTTAACGGAATCAGCCCAAGAAGGATTAGAAGAGACAGAAGGGAATACCATTCGTGGAGTCAAAAACCCTTATCTTCCTTCAACTGACTGGGGCTGGCAAATTGATCCGGTTGGTCTAAAAATTTCTTTGATCGAATTGTATGATCGCTATCAAAAACCTCTTATCATAGTCGAGAACGGCATGGGTGCAAAGGATGTAGTTGAAAATGATGGCTCAATCCATGACGACTATCGTATTAACTATTTTAAAGAGCATTTCCGTCAAATGAGAGAAGCCATTGAAGAAGGCGTCGATCTCTTTGGATATACGAGCTGGGGCTCGATTGATATTATTAGTGCAGGTACATCACAAATGTCAAAACGTTATGGCTTCATTCACGTAGATCAAGATGATGACGGGAACGGGACATTAAAACGATCTCGAAAAGACTCATTTTATTGGTACCAAAAAGTCATTGAGACGAACGGAGAATCGCTTGATTGAACACCACAATCATGAAAACAGGTGATGACGATGTTTAAAATCAAAAAAGTTTTAAACTCGAGTGTGGTCCTGGCTGAAGATCAGAACCAACAGGAGATGGTTTTGTTCGGCCGAGGAATTGGCTATGGACAGAAACCAGGTCAAATGATAGAAGAGAAAAAAGCGGACCAAGTCTTTATGTCAGTCGATAACATGAGAGCAAAAGAATTTCTTCAACTGTTAGATTCAATGCCGCAGGAATTAATCGATTTAACTCAGCACATCGTCAAATATGCAGAAAAACGTTTAAACTCAAATTTAAATTCAGGTGTTTATTTTACCTTAATGGATCATTTGAATTTTGCAGTGGAACGTCAGAAAAAGAATATTAATATTACGAATCGCGTGTATTGGGAAATCAAAAATTACTATACAGAAGAATTTGAAGTAGGAAATTACGCACTTGAGTTAGTCAATGACACATTGGACATACAATTACCAAAAGAAGAAGCTGCCAATATCGCCTTTCACTTAATTAATGCATTAGGTGAAGAGTCCGAGTCGAAAGATGGTATGAAATACGCCAAGATGATCGGAAGTATTGTCAATCTTGTGCGCTATACGTTGAATATGGAAATGGATCAAGAGAATATTCATTACAGCCGGTTCATTACACATGTGAAATTCTTCGTAGAAAGATTTTATGCTGATAAATTATTATCAGATCAAGAAAATGAGTTATTTGAACAAATTGCACACTTATATCCTCAAGCGATGGATGTTGCTTTTAAAATCAAAGACTATATTAAACAGGTGCATAGTATCGTCATTCCTAATGATGAGCTTACTTATCTTGCGGTACATATACACCGCCTCATATCTTATCAGCAACTAAAATAAATGTGGAACCACTTGCCTTGATGAGGCGAGTGGTTCTTTGTATGACCAATGTTTATATTAAGTTCCGATAGGTCGTTCTGTTGTACTAGGATTGCCATCATTTAATGAATTGAAAGCCCCTGCTTGTCCTAAAACAACGATGGTCAAAGTGATGATCAATAAACTCATTTTTTTCATTAGAATTCCCCCAGTCAATGATAGGATGTTTCATGCAATCAGCTTCCTTTAAAAAGAGATAGGCTTGATGAATGGCTCCCAGCTCTTCAAAGTGTTTAGCAGCTAATGCACTTAATTCACAGACTCCTTCAGCATCTTTTAATTTTTTAAGAATGCTGATTTCATCGAAACAGGCTTGAGCTTTTTGAGCCATATCTTCAGTGAAATATAGATGGTAAAGCAAATTCATTTTTGCTGTATAGATGGGGCATTTCTCTGATTCATGTTTTTGGTTCACCAATTCGAAGTAATAGAGAGCTTGTGTCCTTTCATCGATAGAAAGCAACTCTTTCATTAACATGTACATGGAGTGATGAAAGTAACACGAAGAGAGATAGTCTTCATCACTAAGAGCCTTTTCTAGGGCATCAATACATTTTTTTGATTCGCCAGCTTCGGCGTACAAAATGCTGATATTATGATAAAGCTGTGATGTTAGAAAATGATCGTTGAGCCTGTCTGCGATGTGTAATGCTTTTTTGTAGTAGTCTTCTGCTCTTATAAAGTCACCAATGTCCATATAATTAGCAGCGGCGATGACAAAGACTGCAGCTAGTCTTCTCTCATATCCTTCATGACTTTTGAAAATATCAATAGCATTCTGAATATAGTGTAGAGAAATCAGGCTTTGACGAAGCAGCATATATAAGTTAGCGATTTTCGTATGAAATTCTGCTACTTCTATTTCATCAGGAATGTGTTGTAGTTTTTTCTCGGCAATTTTAAACAGTCCAATGGCTGATGCATAGTCTCTTTTATATGAAGCGTAAAGGGCTTTGTATAGGTAAAAATAGTATTCAATTAAGTCGTTTGTTTTAGAGGGGCAATCTGGCTCTGGCTGTTCCTTCAGTTTTGTACCTCTTCGTTCATATAACATGAGCTTATACTTGCCTTCTAGCAATGAGTAATAGGTCAAGACCTCCTGATTTTCTTCCATTTTTTGAAGTAATTCTTTTAATTCTGTATACATTGCTTTTGCACTGTGTACATCATGCTTGCGAATTGCAATTCTCCAATCATTTAAACGATTCCCCACCTGTTCAGCAGAAATGATAGCCATGGAAATTTCACCTCTTTAAGATCCTTTCACCTGTTTCATAAAAAACGATATCACAATTTTTGGTAAAATATAATCGTTTCTGCGAAGTGATTGACAAGAGGTAATAAAAAGGACCTAAGGTCATGTGATGTACGATATTGTAAGGGTGATTGCTTGTTAGCACAAATGAATAAAATCTCTTTTTGGAAATCTAAAAAAGGGATATATACAATGGATTTTATGATAATGAACGAAAATATCGCTCGTATATTTGAAATAAAGAAGTTTTAGCTATTTCAGAGGGAAAATGGAAGGTCGATCTAGGAAAGAAAATCATGTATGATGTTGCTAGATCATGAGATAAGAAACTGATAGATGCAGCCAAATGTAAGTATTAAACACAAACTCAGCCCTTTAGAAAGGATGTTGAAATGAAAAAAAGATTTCAAAGTTAAATAGACAAATCACAGTCATTATTGCGACTCTGTTACTTGTTTTAGTGACTGTTTATATGTCAAAGAGATACTTTTATAGCAAAGAAATTGGGCTGCTGACAGAATTTTGTCAACAAGCTGGCGGCAAAATCATCTTAGAAACAAATAGTTTGTCTATGGATTACTCCTTTGAGTGCCAGAAAAAGTAGAACAGGCAGTTTCCTGCCTGTTTGTACTCAAATTAAAAACCTAAATCTTGCAGCCATTGATTTAATCTCATTTCTCGTTTCTCGGCAGTTGAAAGGTCATATCTTCCTAATTGTAAACTGTCTGCAATTTCTCCGTCATTCATAAACATGATTTTTTCAGAACGAAGAGCCACCTTGGGGTCATGTGTGACAAGCAGCAGTGTTGCTCCTTCAGCGTGTACTCTTGAAAAAATATTCATCACTTCCTTCGTTGTACTGGAATTAAGAGCACCTGTTGGTTCATCAGCAAAAAGTATGTCTGGTTCATTCATGAGCGCTCGGCAGATAGCGGCTCTTTGAAATTGTCCTCCCGATACTTCTGTCAAATATCTATTTGCCAAATGATCAATATCAAGTTTTTCCATTAAATATTGAGCTCGTTCATTCAATTCTTGTCTTGGCTTTTTTTTTGCTAAATAAGCTGCAGCAATGATGTTGTCAAATAGATTAAGATTTTTTAATAAGTGGCTGTGCTGAAAGACAAACCCCATCTCTGTTAAGCGCAGGGCACTTAACTGTTTGTCTGTCATTTCTGATAGTGATCGGCCTTTATATTTGATCTCTCCTGTTGAAGCTGTTTCTATGCCGCTAAGCTGATAAAGTAAGGATGTTTTCCCACATCCAGAAGGTCCCATAATGGTTACGAATTCCCCACGCTTTATCGATAAATGAATATTCTTAAGAATGGTTTGTTTTTCTCCTTTTAATGAATCGATATGCAATGACAATCGCTTCGTTTCAATCAAGTGTTCCATGTGAAACATCTCCTTATAAAAGTGTTTGCCTTGTCGTTGGACTGGAAAAAAACGTCTTCAATAACCAGGTGGTCAAAGCTAAATTGACAATAAATAGTGTAACGGGGTACACAACTGACACCCATTGCGGTGACAGCCACTGAAGGCTCGACGCCCCTAATGTTGCTCCACCTATACTCATCAAAGCAGGACCAATGGTATTGACCGCGATTGTTCCAATAAAGGCGCCAAAACACAGAACAACGATAAAACTCGTTATATATTGTGCTGTTATATCTGTTATAGAAAATCCAATTGTTCTTAGCATATGGTTTCGGCTCGAATCTTTCGCCTTTAACATGTGCAGGAACATGAATAGCATTAAGCTGGCTGTTCCAAGGGCAGCTAATGCAGCAAAAAATGCAATGACTTTTACAATAGCTGCTGTGCTGCCGATCGTTTGATGAACGTATTCTTTCATATCTGTCACTTTTGCAGGAGATACCTTTTTTTCAAATATTGTCTTTTTCTCTGCAATATTTACTCCTGGCTTTAGTTGGATTTGAATGGTTTGCCAAAGAGCTGTTTGAGGAAATGGCTGTGATATTGCTTTTGCTGTTTTGCCCCCATTGGTTACGTCCTGATAAATACCTGTCACCGTTCTTTGGATTTCATGCCCATTATTTACGAGAGTGATTCTTTCTCCTATCTTTTTCTGAAGTGAATCTGCATTTAATACGGATAAGGCAATTTCTTCATTCTTTAAAGGCTGACGCCCTTTTAAATAGGTGAGAGGAAATGCTGAGAGCTCACCTGTTTCTAAGTAGAGCGTTTCTAATGTGTTCTCCTTTGATTTCACCTGAAGAGAAGTAGTTTTATAGATGGCTGCTGTTTGTATGCTCTGATCTTGACGAATCATTGATTCTAGTTCGTTTGTATTTTTCGCTAGATGATTTCCTTGGCGTATATCCATTCGAAGGTCACTTTTACCAGAGCCAAGGTATGTGATGAAATCCGGTGATTGTAAGGTATGCCATAGCTGAATAGGCATGAGCATTAAAAATGTACAGAGTGCAATAATACAAGAAATCGTTGTGTACAACTTCTTTCTTGATATCAGATCTTTTAAACCAAGCCAAATATTGATTGGTATGAACCTGCTTTTCTTGAGGTGCATAGGTATTTTTTTCTTATGATTCGGTGAATTAATAACGCCTTGAAGTGCTTGAGCAGCTGATATTTGACCAAACTTTCTTAGGACAGCATAGCTGCAAGAGATGACGATTATTGCCGTCGCAATAGAAACAAAAAGCGGGATTAACCAATGAGCAAAAGAAGGCTGATTCCCCATGTAACGGTGAATATTGGTTGTAAACATATCACCAAATATAAGCGTTAACACATATCCTGCTATACACCCTGCACAAGCAAGCGCGGCATACTTACCAACGTATAATTGCTTGATTCTTGTTAAAGGGATCCCAAGCACCTTCAGTATGCCAATTTCACGTTCATCCTCTTCTATTGAAGCCGTCATAGCAAGATGGAGTGAGAGAAGGGCTATACTGATGAGCAGTAGGCAAACAAGCAGGAGAATGGCAATGACCATTCCATCTGTCAATGCATTCAGCATACGCAGTAAAGGTAGTGTGACAGATGGACCTTGTTGTGGCAGTTGTGATGATTGATAGATTGCTTGAAAGGTATCTGTCTGAGCGGCATCATGTAGTAAAAATTCGATTAAGTACTCTTTGTGATGAAACACTTGATTTATTGCATCCCAATCCTCGTTATGAAGAAGAAATCTTTTTGAACTGACAAGACTGGGGTTCATTTGTGCATCTCGCAAGAACGCTTTGATGCGAAAGGGGAATTGATTAGCTCCTTTCTCAATCAGTAACGTTTCACCTATGTTGAGCTGATACTTTTGTTGAAAATAAATTGGGACAGCCACTTCACCTTTATTGACAGTGAGCTTTTCGTTTTGTTCATTTAGAAGAAAATCAAAGTTGCGATTTTGCTTCACAAATAAATGATCCATCACACCTGCTTTGGCAGGCTCATGTCCGAACCTGATGTTTGCATGTTCAATTGGTATCATTGGGACGATTTGATGGGCTTTTACCATGGATTGCTTGCTCGAAAATGCTTCAATGTCTTTTTCATTTAGGTCGCCGTCATGCATTTGGACAAAGTCTGGCGCTTTGGCAGAATGGAGCAGGTTAGAAATGGAACCATTCAGCTGTACAATCATTTGAGCTGCACTTGCTGCGAGAAATGAAGTCATCATGATGCAAATGGTTAAGCCGATTGAAATGAGACGGTGTCGGGTTAAGTCTTTCTTTATAAACGCTAATCTCATGAGGCTGCTTCTCCTTCATGCTGAAGCATATTTTTTGTTAAGCAGGCTAGTGCAAACATGAAAGTACTGACGATGAGCACCGTCACATACATGGTGGCTGAAAACGTATTGAACAAAAATCCATACATCATTTGGCCAAGCGGAGCAGCACATTGAGAAACCATTGTCAGATTGGCCATCACTTTTCCTAATTGATGATTTGGTGTTTTCTTTTGAACATGTGAAATCACAACGATTGAGATTATAGTTAGCAGCATAGCAATTGGAAGACATCCTGCTAAAAAGAGAAAATAAGCTGGATAAGTACCAAATTGAAGAGCTGTTTTAGATGTTGAGAACGCCACAGGCAGCAAGATGACTGCGATGACAAGAAGCCAGCGATATAAAGTAGGAATGCGCCAATGCTTCGCTACAAGTCCAACTAGCAGAGCCCCTGCGATGACAGCGAACTCAATCAAGCCCATGCCTATTCCATACATGATGTCACTGCTCTTCATTGTGACCCTTAAAATGATTGGCCCCCCAACAATAAAAAATGGTGTAAGGATGAAATTTAACATTGCAGCAAGCAGCATGGCTCTTTTTAAAAATGGCTGGCTGCCAATATAAGAAAATCCTTGTTTCATATCTTTTATGAGCACTTTGCCCGTAGACTCTGTCAGCGGACTAGGGGAGAAGGAAATGTTTAACCTTAAAAGCATGCAAGCTGATAGAAAAAATACGATGGCACTTGCACCGATAATGGATTGGCTTCCAATCATTCCGTATAAAACTCCTCCGATAATAGGTGCGAGAACACCTGAAAGTGCCTGAACGCCATTGACAATGCCGTTTGCTTGTTCTAATTGCTCTTGTTTCACTAGCTGTGGAATGCTGGACATGACAGCGGGAGCATAGAACGTACTCATCACGCCAAGCAGTATCATGACAGCTCCGATCATATAGAGTGAATCATTTCCCGAAAATAACCAAAAATAAAAGGCAAGAATCATCATGCCGGTGAGGACATCAAATAAAATCATTAAGTTCCTTCTGTTAAACCGGTCAGCGATTGCACCAGCTAACGGGGAGAGAAGGAGCGGGATATTGGATAAAGCGAAAAGTAAGGCATATAAATCAACTCGATGCGTCATATCCAATACGTGTAAAGATAGAACAAACCGAATGAGAGAAGATCCGAAAACGGAAATAATCTGTCCGAGAACGAGGTAGATAAAGTGGGATGACCCTCTTTTGGATAACAAAGACATGAATATCACTCTCCTTTTAGACCGACCGTCAGTCTATAATGTATGCAGGATTGGTATTGAAGTGACCAATCACTGATTATTTTCATCCAGCTCTCCAGATAATCGCTTTAGCAGGAATGAAAAGCTCCCCTTTTCTGCATGCAATGAGGACTCGAGTATATCAATAAAAGCTAAAGCGCGTTGTATACTTTCTTCGGCTGTCCATTGAAAAAGGCCTTCATCAAATATGACCTGTGCAGAAGCAAGAAGAAATTCAACCGTCTCTTGCGGATACTTCGTTTTGAATGTCCCTTCCTCTACACCTTGCTGAATGACATCTGCCAACACTGGTGATAGTTCTTTAATGGCTTTGATTAAGCTTTTTTGATGCATTTCTGCATTAGAAGGCTGATGGAACTGATCGATCATGCCCTGTTTATGACTTCCTTGCTGAGGTGATTGCGCCATGATGATACGAAATAGTTTGTCAACGACTGGAAGGTCTGGCTCATCTGCAATACGCTTTGCTACGATGATATCTTCTTTGATGATCCTGTCAATAATGGCATCCATTACTTCTTCTTTGGATGCAAAGTAGTAATAAAAGGTTCCTTTTGCGATGCCAACGGCTTTTAATATGTCAATAATCGTTGTCTTCTGATAGCCTTTGGTTGAAAAAAGCGCTTCGGCTGCGTTTAATATGTCATTTTTACGTTCCTCAGGATGTTTAACGGTTCTCATAAAGCCATCCTTTCTTTTAACTAGACTGTCGGTCGGTCCTTTGATTTGATTAAACACTTTTCAGGGTGTCTTTGTCAATGGCTGGTTTTTAAACACTTTGCATTTATTGTTCAAAGACACTATGATACATTGAATGAAAAAAACCTTCAGGGGAGATGACAAATGCAATTTTTGACCAGTGAATTGGCTCAAGAAATGGTTGAACGTACGATGCATATTTTACATAAAAACATCAATGTGATGAATGCAGATGGTGTCATTATTGGTTCTGGTGAACGAAACAGGATTGGCCAGAAACATGATGGTGCACGGCTTGTACTGACAAGCGGGAACAGTGTGGAAATTGACCAGGAGACCTCTTTGCGCTTAGAAGGGGTGAAACCTGGGATTAACTTGCCTATCTGCTTCCATGAACAAGTAGTTGGTGTGATTGGAATTACTGGTGAACCAGAGGAGATTCGGCATCATGCCGAGCTGGTGAAGATGGCAGCTGAACTGGTGTTAGAGCAATCTTTTCTGCTTGAGCGGGTTCAATGGCGTCATCGAATAGAGAGTGAAATTGTCAATCAGTTGATTTCATATTCTGATGTTGGGGATCATCAGCTGAAAAATCGAGCTGCTTGGCTGGGGATGGATTTAGACAAGCGCCGAATGGCTATTGTTTTTCAGCCAGTTCCATCCTCAGAGGATGCTGTTCATAAATTGATGCATGCGATTCAATATGATAAGAATGCGGATGATTTACTTGGCATGACCTTTTGTCATGAATTGATTCTTTTAAGTCAGCCCATACCTGAACATCGAGTAAAGCAGGCGGCAGGTCATCTGCAAAAAACAATGCAAAGAGCAGTAGGAAGCCAAGTGTTAGTGGGGATAGGGACTGTCGCTGAAGACATCAGCCAGCTGCCAATTTCTTTTCAGCATGCGAGAGAAGCCCTGAGGTTAGGGAAGGCTCTTGATCCGGAAGAAAGTATGTATTTCTTTGAATCGTATCAGCTGGAAAGCTTATTCATGAAGGTGGGAATTGCTGAAAAGAACAGTCGATGGACTGACTTTTACAAGCCTTTGACACATGAAGCAGAGCTCGCCCATACATTAAGGGTTTACATTGAAGAGGGCGGTGATTTGCAAAGAATTGTTGATCGTTTATTTATTCATCGGAATACATTGCGTTATCGTTTAGACAAAATTCAAGGATTGACCGGAAAAGACCCTCGTCATGTAAAACAGTTAATCGAGCTTTATATGGCGCAGCTAATGACTCAACTATCTTGATTGTGCAAATGCACAATTCGGAAGAGTGGTCAGTTAAAAAAGTTCATCCAGATTCACAACACAATCCCTTAGGGTAAACGCTTACAATTGGAGAAAGATATTTTTAGGGGGATTGAGAATGGGTGGAGATGTGACGGTAAGTACTCTGGGAGCCATGGCGGCGCTTGTGATCGCGATTGTTCTCATTCTAAAAAAAGTATCACCTGCTTATGGCATGCTGGCTGGTGCATTCATAGGCGGATTGGTTGGCGGGGTAGACATTGTTCAGACCGTCAACGTTATGATGGAAGGAGCTAAGGACATGATTCCGGCTGTCCTTAGAATTATGGCCGCAGGTGTACTGGCTGGTGTTCTCATTGAATCAGGTGCAGCGTTATCTATCGCTGAGGCCATCGTGAGAAGGCTTGGTGAGGCGAGGGCACTATTAGCACTCGCTCTTGCAACGATGATTTTAACAACAGTGGGCGTTTTTGTAGATGTTGCGGTTATCACGGTAGCGCCCATCGCACTTGCCATTGCCAAACGCGCAAAGCTCTCAAAAACGGGAATACTCCTTGCTATGATTGGAGGCGGGAAGGCAGGAAATATCATGTCACCGAATCCGAATGCCATTGCCGCTTCAGACGCTTTTGGTGTACCTCTGACTTCAATGATGGCAGCAGGTGTCATTCCAGCTGTGTTCGGGTTGGCTGTTACATATGTATTAGCTAAAAAGCTTGCAAACAAAGGGACACCCGTTCTTGAAGAGGAAACTGGGCAATGTAAAGTTCAAATACCTTCTTTTTTTCAAGCACTGGCTGGTCCGCTGGTGACCATTTTATTGTTGGCTTTAAGGCCGCTTTTTCAAATCAATATAGACCCAATGATCGCTTTGCCGATTGGAGGAATTGTAGGCGCTCTTTTCATGAAAAAAGGGAAATTTCTCAATGATTATGCGATGTCGGGGCTTCATAAAATGTCAGGTGTCGCAATCATGTTATTAGGGACAGGTACATTAGCAGGAATCGTATCAAATTCTTCCTTAAAAGATGTGTTTATTCAGATACTTGATGCATCGGGTTTACCTCCATATTTACTTGCGCCAGCTTCAGGGATATTTATGTCAGCCGCGACCGCTTCGACAACAGCAGGAACAGCGGTAGCGAGTGGTGTGTTTAGCGGAACACTGATTGGGCTTGGTGTATCTGCTCTTTCAGGGGCAGCCATGATTCATGCTGGCGCAACAGTGCTTGACCATATGCCGCACGGGAGCTTTTTCCATGCAACAGCTGGAAGTGTTCAAATGGATATTAAAGAGCGTTTGAAGCTCATGCCTTTTGAATCGTTAATCGGTTTGACGTTAACCGTTGTATCAACCATTATTTTTGGCGTTTTCCAGCTGTTTGGCTGAGGACATGACAAGAAAAGAGGGGCTTTAGGATGAAAATTGTGATCGCACCAGATTCATTTAAAGAAAGTTTATCTGCTTATGAGACAGCATGTGCCATTGAACGAGGATTTCGTTCTGTTTGGCCAAACGCAGAGTATATCAAACTGCCGATGGCAGATGGAGGAGAGGGGACCGTTCAATCGTTGGTTGATGCGACGGGCGGGCACATTGTCAATCAAGTGGTCACGGGCCCGCTTGGTGAGCCAGTGAATGCCTTTTTTGGCATGTTAGGAGACGGTCAGACTGCTGTCATAGAGATGGCTGCAGCCTCTGGTTTACATCTTGTACCCCGAGAAAAACGTAATCCATTATGGACGACATCAAGAGGAACTGGTGAATTAATACTTGCAGCGCTGGATAAAGGAGCGAAGCACGTGATCATTGGGCTTGGCGGAAGTGCAACAAATGATGGCGGCGTTGGAATGATGCAAGAATTAGGTGCAGATTTCCTTGATAAAACAGGACATTCCCTGACGTCAGGCGGCGGGGCACTTCATCAATTAGCTTCAATTGATTTATCTGGACTCGATCCAAGACTGCAATCCGTCCGTCTGGAGGCGGCTTGTGATGTGGATAATCCTTTAACGGGTGAGAGAGGAGCGTCTGCTGTTTTCGGTCCTCAAAAGGGAGCAGATGAAGAAATGGTTCAAGTGTTAGACAAGAATCTGGCTCATTTTGCACAAGTAGCTGAAAAGCAGTTCAATGTCTGCTTTGGAGATGCAGCAGGGGCAGGAGCGGCAGGAGGGCTTGGTGCGAGTTTATTAGGCTTTTTAAAAGCTGATTTGCAAAGAGGAATCGATATTGTGCTGAAGGCTGTTCATTTTGATGACGTCATCAAGGAGGCAGACCTTGTCATTACGGGAGAAGGCCGAATTGACCGGCAGAGCATTTATGGAAAAACCCCAATCGGCGTAGCCAAAGCAGCAAAGCAGTATAATCTGCCTGTGATTGGTATTGCAGGCTCTCTTGCAAACGACAGTGGAGTCGTACACGATCATGGAATTGATGCACTGTTTAGCATTGTTCCAGGTATTACCTCTCTTTCTGAGGCGATACAAGATGCGGATATTCATGTAGAAAGAACAGCTCGGAATATCGCGGCTGTGTTAGAAATTGGAATAAAAAAGTAAATGATGAAAAATGTTTCCTTTTCTATCACAATCCTTTCTATCGAAATGTGGTAAAATTGTTATAAATGATGTAGAAAGTTGGAGGAAACAAAAATGTCTAATCTACCAAATTGTCCTTCGTGCAGCTCACCTTATACTTACGAGGACGGCAGTCTGCTGGTTTGTCCTGAGTGTGCGCATGAATGGTCACTTGAACAAGAACAAGCGGCAGAGGAACAGCTTGTGGTCAAAGATGCGAATGGGAATCTGTTAAGTGATGGGGACACGGTCTCTGTCATTAAAGACCTAAAAGTAAAAGGTTCTTCATCCGTTTTGAAAATAGGAACGAAGGTCAAAGGCATTCGTTTAGTTGAAGGCGACCATAACATTGATTGTAAAATTCCTAGCTTCGGCGCAATGAAATTAAAATCAGAGTTTGTGAAAAAGATATAATGTATGAAAAGAGGCTGTAAGAGGGTCTCTTTTCTTTATTTATAGGTGAAAGGAATAATCTCAAACAAAATTCCATACATATATACCTGTTGAAAAAGGTTCATTTTTTAAAAAATCAAGCCTCTTTTCACATAAAAATCCGCAGTTTTCTTAACTCTACCTTAAAAAAGGCAGATGATTCGCTAAATTTTGGCTAATCCCCTTCACAACTTTTGGGCATTGCTGTACCATATGGAAGTGTTCTTCTATTTTTGACGGATCATGGTGTTTATCAGGAAATAGAATGATAGATGATACTTAGACAAAGAAGGAGAGGTAACGTGACGAACGTTTTAGAACTGCATAATGTATCTAGACATATTAGCGGGAAAAAGATTGTTCAAGACTTGAGCTTTTCTGTCCAAGCGGGCGAAGTCTTTGGCTTCTTAGGACCAAATGGTGCAGGGAAAACAACAACCATTCGTATGATGGTCGGTCTTTCTCCCATTACATCTGGTGACATTCTGATTAATGGTCATAGTATTCAAACATCCTATCAGCATGCCATCCAACATGTCGGTGCGATTATTGAAAATCCAGAAATGTATAATCATTTAACGGCAAGACAAAATCTTGTTCACTTTGCCCGAATGAATGGGAAAGTGGATGAAGCGCGAATTGATGAGCTGTTAGAGCTAGTCAGCTTACAGCATGTGAAACATAAGCGTGTGCGTACATTTTCATTAGGAATGAAACAGCGATTGGGCATTGCGCAGGCACTCATACATAGACCGAAACTGCTAATCTTAGATGAGCCGACCAATGGACTTGATCCTGAGGGGATTCGAATGATACGAGATTACTTGAGAAGGCTTGCGAAGGAAGAAGGGCTGGCTGTGATTGTTTCAAGTCACCTCATGTCAGAGATGGAATTGATGTGTGATCGCTTTGCAATTATCCAAACCGGAAAGCTGATTGCGATTGAGGATCAGCGTGCTGAGACGAAGCAGGATGATTTGGTTAATTATCGAATGAAGGTAGCAGCCGGGGAGCTTGAAGGAGCACAGAAGCTCATTGATGCATTTGAGGAAGGCGTCACTGTAAGAGAAGAGGAGCAGTACTTATTTTTCTCTATGCCAGAACAAAAAATGCCAGAATTAATCCGTCATTTGAGCAGCGCGTCTATTCATTTGTACGAGATCAAAATTGAAAAACAAACCTTAGAAGATAAGTTCTTAAGCTTAACAGGTAAAAAGGAGGCAGACGTATGATTCGCCTCATTCAAAACGAGTGGATGAAAATCAGTTATCGTGTTGGAACTTGGATTATGGTTGGGCTTCTTGTGTTAGGTATGGTTGCCACGCTGATCTTTGTAGTGAAAACAAATGACAAAGATCATGCTTCAGGTGATTGGAAAACCCAGCTAGAAATGATGAATAAGGAAAACAAGAAGGAGCTCAAAGAGACAGAGAATGGTTTCTTTAAAAGAGAGCTTGAAAAAGAGATCGCTATTAATGATTATCGAATCAAGCATAACTTGCCGCCGGCTGATCAGTTTAGCCACAGTGTATGGGATTATGTGAAAACAAACGCCAATTTACTTCAACTAGTCGGTGTGTTTGTGATCATTATTGCTTCCACCATTGTGTCGGCTGAATACAAGCATGGTACAATTAAATTATTATTGATTCGTCCACCATCAAGGCTAAAGATCCTAATATCTAAATATATTACGGTGCAGCTGTATGCTCTTTTACTTGTTGTGGTGCTATTTATTTTGTCATTCATATTGGGTGCTATTTTCTTTGGACTTAACACTGATTATGTGAATTTGGTGTATCAAAATGGTGAAGTGATTGAACGTTCGCAGTTTGCAAATATGGTCTATTATTATCTTGCTCATTGTGCAATGTTTGTCGTTTTGGGAACCCTTTCGTTCGCCATTTCTACAGTGTTTAGAAGTGAAGCTATCTCCATTGCCATTAGTGTGTTAGCGTATATTGTGGGTGGATCAGTCACAGGTATTTTAATGCTCTTCTTTGATTGGTCAAAATATCTGTTATTTGCAAACGATCCATCCCAATACTTTATGGAACAGGTTACTCTTATCGAAGGTATGTCTCTAGGATTCTCACTAACCGTCCTAGTCATCTATTGGGCTATTTTCTTAGCTATTGCCTTAATCGTCTTCCAAAAACGAGAAGTAAAAACAGGTTAATTTAATTTTTTAGGAGGTTTACACATGATTAAACGTAAAGGTGAAAAAATTATGGGGATTATTAGTATTGTCCTCAATGCCATTGGTGTCGGGTTTGGGGCATTAATCCTTTCTGTGGGTCCATCATTTTATGATGAAATCAATGAAGTGTTAAAAGAGGAAGGGGAAACATTGCCGATTGAAACGCTTCAGGCTTCGGTTCATGCGTTTGGTACTCAGTTCATGGTCGTTTCCGCCATTGCGGCTGTGCTTTCGATTGTAGGTGTGATTTTCTTGAAAACCGACCGTCGTGCCGTGCTTTCAGGTATTCTTTTCTTGGTTTCTGCTGTGACTCTTTTAATTGGAACAGTTGGCCTTGCATTCGCTCCAATGGTTCTATTGTTTATCATTGGATTAATGTCTCTTATTAGAAAGCCGAATGCAGACATTCACACAAGTGAATATCCTTCATAATGAAAAAAGACATGCGTCGCTGTGCGCATGTCTTTTTTATTTAAATAATGCCTATCAGTTTGGCAGCGATCAATAAAACAATACTGAATCCCCACATCCAGAAGAAAGAGTAGCGAATATGTTTCCCCATATCGACTCCTGCAAGACCGATCGCAAGCCATACGGCTGGAGCGAGAGGACTGACAAAGGTTCCTATGATGTTTCCGATCATCATGGCATACGCCGCAGAAGTGCCCGTCACGCCGACCTCAGATGTGATTGATTCGACAATTGGCAGAAGTGCATAATAATAAGCGTCTGTACTTGTCAGCATATCCAGTGGTACCCCAAACAGCCCGACAATGATATGTAAAAATGGAAGCAGGAAAGCAGGTAGAATCTGAATGCTGTCCACAGCAATAGCTTTTAGCATTCCCGTTCCTTCGAGAATTCCTAGAAATGAACCTGCGGAGAAAATAACAGCGGCCATCATGAGTGCACTAGGTGCATGCGCCTTGATTCTCTCCATTTGTACATCCACTTTCGGATAGTTAATTAATAGTGCAAGAGAAAGACCAATCATAAACATATAACTAGCCGGAATCACGTTGAGCACAAGAAGGACAACTACGGCTATAAACAGAATGAAATTCACCCAAATCAAGTGATAACGTTTTAAAGCGGCATCACCTGTCTCGCTAATGGATTGAATAGCCCGGTCCCAATCTGCGCCTTCTAATTGAACAGCAGCGATTTCATTTGCGGCGATTTTCACCCGAATGCGTTTTTCTTCCCTTTTTCCTAAAATAAATGCCATTCCTAATACGAGAACGACCCCAATGAGCTGAATGGGAATGAGCGGCACCCATAGTTCAGATGGGTCCATATTCAACACACTTGCTGCCCGCCCTGTGGGGCCTGCCCACGGCACCATATTCGTTAAGCCAGCACTTGTCCCGATCAATAACAGCAATAAGTACGGACTCATATGTAATTTTTTATAAAGTGGAAGCAGTGCAGGTACAGTTAATAAAAATGTAGTCGCTCCTGCTCCGTCTAAATGAGCGATGACTCCTATTAGAGCTGTCCCCATCGCAACTGTGACCACATTTCCCTTTGTCAGTTTAATCAGCGTTTTTATTACAGGTTCAAAGAACCCTGTATCTTGCAAAATACCAAAAAATAAAATGGCGAAGATAAACATGGTCGCCACCGGCAATACTTTGATAATCCCTTCCTCAAAGAAGGTTTGAATGTCATTGATCCCAAATCCCGCAATGAGCGCCCCTATTAAAGGCACCATGACCATGGCGACAATTGGACTTGCTTTCCCCCAAATCAGCAGCACAACAATCGTTAAAATAATCATCAATCCAACAAACGTTAACATAAGCCCCTCCCCCTACAAATAAAACGTTTACATTTGTCTATACTTTTCATCCAATGCATTCCCACAGGTGCATTGAAAAAAAAGGGTATCAAATTTATGAGTATTAAGCAACCGCTTTCATACCTATACAATGGTAAAAAAGGATGGAGGGACCAGTCGTGGCGCGGCATCAAATATTGTAAAAAAATTTAGATAAAAATAACGATTAAAGTTCACAATAATTAATATGGGTATTTAGACTTATTAAATTAAAAAGCGTCCATTAAATGGACGCTTCTTTCAACGATTTTTCAGGATGACATACTCGTAAGGATCAAGTTGAAGCTGCTCAGGCACTTGCTGTCCAGTCAGCATATTCTCATAGCTTGCCTCTGAATCTAGTGACATGTTCTGCTGCTCTTCTGTAAAATTCATCAAAAACACATAGTCCTGCGACCCGTCTGTTCGTTTTTGTACACTGACTCCTTCTGGAATTGCAGTGGATAGGACGGGCTGTATGCCAATACCTGCGATAAGGTCTTCGTAAAACTCATCATAAAAAGACTGCTCATTTTCTGAGGCTATATAGTATGCTTTCCCTTTTTCTAATGAACGGACAGTCAGGGCTGGCTGTCCTTCGTAGCAGCCATTTTCAAAATGCCCTAACACAGAGGCCGTTTCAGGATGTACAGATTCGCAATATTGTCCGACATGATAGGTGCGTCCATTCCCTGTGGTCATTAACACATGTTCATCAGGCATCAATGTGTTGATTTCCTCTGCCCAAATGCCAAGTACATGGCGGAGAGGGCCAGGAAAACCGCCGAGGAAACAGAGATCATTTTCGTCGACTATGCCGCTCCAGTAAGTCGCGATAAAAATGCCGCCCGCTTTGACAAAGGCTTCAATTTTTTCTGCAACGCCTGGTTTGATCATGTAGAGCATTGGCCCAATGAGCACACGATAGGATGAGAAATCCTTTTCCATCCCGATTATGTCAACAGAGATACCCTTTTTCCAAAAGCTTCGATAGTGAGTTTGACAAGCCTCTACATAGCGTTTGTTTGTATTATTTAAGCCTTGCGCATCATCAATGGCCCAGTGATTTTCCCAATCATAAATGATGGCGACCTCTGGCTGAACGGATGTGCCCGCAATTGGGTGCAGCTGCTCCAGTTGTTTCCCTAGATCAGCTACCTCTTGAAACACGCGCGTATGTTCATGACCAGAATGATCAACAACGGCACCGTGGAATTTCTCAGAGGCGCCTCGGCCTTGCCGCCACTGGAAATAAAGCACGGAGTCTGATCCGTGGGCAATTGCCTGCATGGCAGAAAGGTGTGCCATGCCTTTATGTTTGACCTTGTTCACTTCATGCCAGTTCACAAGGCTCGGCGTACTCTCCATGACGAGAAACGGCTGTCCGTCCTTTAAGGAACGGTACAAATCATGTACAAAGGCAACGTTCGATGCTAATTCGGCCGTTGTTTCTCTGCCGCTGTGCCAAGCAGGATAGCTATCCCATGAGATCACATCGACCTCTTTTGCAAATTGATGATAATCCAGCCCAAGAAATGGACGCATATGCGGATAGTCGCCCATAAAGTTCGTGGTTACTGGGATATGAGGCGTCAATTCCCGCAGCGGCTTAATTTCATTTTGATAAAAATTGATCGTTTGTGCTGTGACAAAGCGCTTCCAATCCAGGTTCATGCCGTGAATCATGTGCTCCCCGTGTGGTGCGGGTGATTCGATTTGTGACCAATCACTATACGTGTGGCTCCAAAATCCCGTCCACCATGCTTGATTCAAAGCCTCAAGATCGTGGTTGTATTTGTCCTTCAAATAGTCTCGAAATGCTTCCTGGCACAGCTCGCAATGACACTCGCCGCCGTACTCATTCGAAATGTGCCACATGATCAGTGCTGGATGATCCTTGTAGCGTTCCGCAAGCAGCCGGTTGAGTGTATTCGTTTTTTCTCGATAAACCGGAGAGGTGAAGCAATGATTATGGCGCAGTCCATGTAAGTTACGCTGACGATTCGCTTCGACGCGCAATACTTCTGGATATGTTTGTGACAGCCAAGCAGGTCTTGCTCCACTTGGCGTTGCGAGAATGGCGTGTGCCCCCTGTGCTGCCAAGCGTTCCATGATGTCATCCAGCCATGCAAAGTCATACTGACCCTCTGCTGGCTCTAGCTTACTCCATGCGAAAATGTTGATGGAGAATGTTTGACAGTGTGCAAGCTTCATTAATCTAAAATCTTCGTCTATGATCTCTGGCATATGGAGCCATTGATCTGGATTGTAATCGCCACCATGCAAAAAGCCTTTCACATTTGGGTGAACGAGTGGATAACGCTTTCCCATTTTGTCACGTCCTATCCTTTTAGTTACGGTGTCATTTGTTTAAATACATCAAGAGAAGGCAGTGCTTTTCCGTTGAAATCAAACATCGCTTGATTTTCCCACGCATTTCCGATAGTCCCGGTTGTTTGGATATAAGCGAGCCCGTATTGACTAGACCACGGAGCGCCTTTTGCTGGAATCCAAAGCGGCTCCCAATAAAAGAACCCCTTCCCGCGGTTGTTGTTTACTTGTGAAATTTTTTCGGATAGATCTCGTATAAAAGATGCCTGACCTTGAGGTGAGGCTGGATAACCGGCTGTATTGACAGAGTCTTGGTTAAATGAGTTATCTAGGTTGTCACCGTTTGCTGTTGTAAAGCCGTAAGCAGTTTCTACCACGATGACGTCTTTGTTATAGCGGGCACTAATATCATTCATATTGGACGTAAGCCCGCTAAAGCCGCCGTCCCAATACGGGTAATAAGATAAACCGATCGTATCGAAGGAGACGCCTCGTTTTGTGATTTCATCAAACCACCAGCGGGATGCACCATTGTCTCCGCCATGTGCAAGGTGAAGCATGATTTTGATGTTTGAATCGACAGAGCGGACGGCATTTGTGCCAGCTTTTAGCAGAGCAGCGAGCCGGTCAAATTCACCACCGCCTTCACCCCAGCTTTTTCCGTTTGGCCACAGCATACCTGAGTTCAACTCATTCCCGACCTGAACCATATTCGGCAAGGCATTTTGCGCTTTCATCGCTTTGAGCACATCACCAGTGTAAGTGCCGACCGCTTTTTCTAAATCGCTTTGTGAGAGGGATGCCCACGCTTTCGGTTTGAATTGTTTACCGGGGTCAGTCCAGAAATCACTGTAGTGAAAATCAAGCAGCACTTTCATGTTTTGTGCTTTTGCACGTTTCGATAAAGCGATGGCTGTATTGAGATCATTAGTGCCGCCGTTATAAGCACGGCCTTGATTGTCATATGGATGGTTCCACAGTCTGATACGCACATAGTTGACGCCTTTATCCTTTAATAGCTTGAGCGGATCAACCTGCTGTCCGTTCTGGTTGTAGTATTTGCCGCCGCTTTTCTCCACTTCTGCAAGCATCGAGATATCGGCTCCCTTGATGAAATCACCTTGCAGTCCATTGATCGGTTTCACAGAAATCGTATCGGCCCTTGCTTCAGGCAGAATACCTAATCCCATCAGAAAGAAAACGACAACAGTGACAAGCAACCATTTCTTCATCAAATCTCCCCTTATCCTTTTGTCCCGCCTTGTGTGAGACCGGACACAAATTGTTTTTGTAAAACAAGGAACAATAAAGCGACTGGAATCGCAATGAGTAAAGCCCCGGCTGCAAAGGTCGTGTAGCTTGCACCCATTTTGTCTGACACAAGATTGTACAGACCGATTGGGAGCGTATACATTTCGGGTGAGCGGACAATGACACTGGAAATGATGAAATCACCCAGCGGACCTGTAAATGAGTTGATTGCGACAACAGCTAAGATGGGCTTAGCGAGCGGCATAATAATTTGGATGAAAATCCGGAAATGCCCTGCGCCGTCCATTCTGGCTGATTCATCGAGATCCTTTGGAATCGCATCAAGATAGCCTTTCATTAAATACGTATTCATCGGAATTTGTCCACCTGCATAAATCAAAATCAGGGCAAGGTGGCTGTTAATGAGTCCAAGCATTTGAGCAAGAACAAAAATCGCTATCAGCGCTGAAAATTGAGGAATCATTTGCAGCAGCAAAAAGAGCATCAGCCCATTTTTCCGTCCTTTGAAGCGGAATCTGGAAAAGGCATAGCCTGTAAAACTGACAAGAACGAGCGTTAAAACCATTGTGGCAATACTGATCTTCATTGAGTTCCAATACCATTTTGCATAAAGTGCCCCCTGACCGAAGAACAGCTCGGTGAAGTGGCTGAACGTTGGATTCTTCGGAAACATGCTTGTACTCATGAGGCTGTTCCCAGGGTTAAAGGAAGCACCGATCGTCCAAAGCAGTGGATATAGAATACAAATGGAGGCAATGAAAAGGATAAAATAAGTGATGCTCAGGCGAATGAGCTTGTTTTGTTTTGATCCCATATCACATCATGTCCTCCTCTTTGAATGAATTCGTTCTCTTAAACTGCCAGAGTGCAATGGCGATGACAAAGATTGAAAGTAAGATCGTGACAGCGGCAGCGAGTGCATATTGAGAAGACTGCATCGTGAGTTTGTAAATCCAAGAAACCAAGATGTCCGTTCCCCCAGCAGTTGAGCCAGCGACAGGCGGTCCTCCGCCATTAAATAAGTAGATGATATTAAAGTTGTTAAAGTTAAACGTATATTGCGTGATTAATATAGGCGCAATGGAATAAAGGACAAGCGGTAATGTGATGGACCGGAATTTCTGAAAGAAGTTTGCCCCATCAATGGTCGCAGCTTCGTATAGATCCTCTGGAATTGCTTGCAAAACACCGGTTGTCATAATGAAAACAAAAGGAAATCCAAGCCAAGTCTGCATCGCAATGAGGGCAATTTTGCTCCAAAATGGATCTGTCAGCCATGGTTTTGGATCAATTCCAATCGATGCAAAAAGTGTGTTGTTAATGGCTCCAAATGTATCGTTGAACAGTCCGGCAAACACCAAAATGGTCACAAAACCCGGAACAGCCCAAGGAAGAATCAAAATCGTTCTAAAAAACCTTTTTCCTTTTAAATCCTTCTGATTAAGCAGAACCGCTAGAAAGATGCCGATGGCACATTGAAGGGTGGACGCAGCCAAAGTCCATACGACGGTCCAGCCAAGTACATCAATGAAGGTGTCTCTCCAAATATCAATTGAAAAGATATTTTGAAAGTTCTTGATCCCTACCCAATCGATCAGATTGGCAGGAGGCGAGTGGTATAAATCGTAGTTCGTAAAGGCAAGCGCAAAGCTGAACATAATAGGAAAGACAACAGAAAAAAGAAGTAAAAAGAAAGCAGGAGTGCTCATTAAGTAAGGAAAGCCTTGGTCGATAAGCTGATGATATTGAGCTCGGATGGAATGAAGCGGAACCCCTTGATCACGTTTCTTTCCGTTCATAAAAGCATCACGCATCATGAGTACGTAAAAACCGATACCAAAACCAGCTGTTAACAGGGCAATTATCCCTTTTGCCAAAAGGAAAACAGAATTGTCACGAGGCAGCATCGTACCAAGTGTGAACAGCCCCCAAAAGCCAATATTGAATAAATCATAAAATACGATGAAAAAAGAGACGCCGAACAGGAAAAAAAGTGCCCCTTTGCCGTACTGCTTGTTGTATATCTGCCCCATCCCGGGTATTAAGGAGAACATTAGCGCCCGTCTCCGGTGTGTCTTTGATTCCACTATGTGTGTGCGGTCTAGTTCAAGGTTACCCGTCACGTCTAACACCTACTTCATATGAAATTAGATCAAATACGGGCAGCTTGATAGACGTAAAGGCTACCCGTGTTTGATGATTATTTAGAGTGATTTGCTTTAATTTGAGAGTCGATTTGATTGACGGCATCATCAAATGCCTTTTTCACATCTGTCCGGCCGGTTGCAATGAGACCTAATGCGCTGTCAATCGGCTTCCACACTTCTGCCATTTCTGGGTTGTTCGGTGTCAGTGTGGCATATTTCGTTTGTTTTGAAATAGCATCTGCATTGGCGTTTTTAGTAATGATTGGATCTTTCATCAGCTTTTTCACTGGTGGAATTTCCTCTGTCACTTCGAATCGCTTCTTCGAATTTTTTTCATTCGTGATAAACTCAACAAATTTCTCAGCAAGTTCTTTATTTTTAGAATAAGAGGAGACGTTGTAGCTCTTTACACCTAAGAATGAGCTCATATGCTTTCCGTTCGGGAGTGTTGGCAGCTCTGTTACGCCATAGTCAATTCCAGCTTCTTTATATGGACCAAATGACCATGGACCAGAAATGACAGCTGCCGCCTTTTTCTCTGTGAATAAGGAGTTGAGGACATTGATTCCTTGTTCACCAATGATGCCTTTTGGGAAAAGTCCTTCGCTAAAGAATTTTTGAATGTATGCTCCGCCTTCGATGGCGCCATCGTTGTTCAGACCAATGTCATTGACATCATAAGAGCCGTCGCTTTTCTGTTTGAAAATATAGCCCCCTGATCCGCCTAACACACTTTGTGCATAGTAAATTTCATCCCATTTCGCAACAAAACCGTATTTCCCGTCTTTTGTCAGCTTTTTCGAAAGGTCATACCAGCCATCAAGTGTAGTTGGTGCCTTTTTGACAAGGTCTTTGTTATAGAAAAGCACTGTCGTTTCAACGGATTTAGGAAGGCCATACAGCTTGCCGTCTATCGTTTGTGATTGAATGGATTCGTCTGTGAAGGAATTGATCACTTTTTGATCAGGTTTGATTTCCTGTAATAGTCCTTCAGTGACGGCTGATCCAATTTGATCGTGAGGCATCGTGATGACGTCTGGGCCTGTCCCAGCTGCTCCATCAAGGCGGAGAGCTTCGATTTGGTCGGCATACGCTTTTTCGACCACTTTGATTTTCACATCGTTTTGTTTTTCGAATTCTTTTACAGCGTCTTGAATCCCATCAGACTTTTTGACATCCTCCCATACTAGCAAGGTCTTTGTACCTGTAGATGCTGGCTGAGTCCCGCTTGAATTGTCATCTCCTGGCCCGCATGCTGAAAGCAGAAGCACAGCAGTACCGACAACTGCTGATAATGTCGCCCATTTTCCCTTTTTCATTGGTAATCCCCTCTCGTTCTTTTTTCACAGATGATAAGAAAACGCTTTCTTAATGTGAGAATATCAACTTAAGTAAAAAAAGTAAACATATTTTAATAAATTTATTAAGTAAAATTTTTTACTCATATAGAGAGAAAAGAAGCCCTCCACATTAGGAGGGGCTTCCAGTTGATTATATGGTGCTTTTCCGAAAGACAGGTTCTGAGGCAATTAGCACAGTTTTAGGTAGTGTTCTGCCGTCCACAAGTCTTTCTAAAAGTAAATCGATCGCTGTTTCACAAAGTAATGACGTATGGATATGATACGTGGTGAGCGGCGGCGACACATATTGAGACACATGAATATCGTTGATACTAAAGACGCTGACGCGATTCGGCAGAGAAAATCCTCGCTCATTTAATGCTTGTAAGCAGCCGATGGCAAGAGGGTCACTAGCGACACAAAAAGCGGTGGGCAGATCATCACCGAGCTCGTCAATCGCCTTCATCATCAGCGAATAGCCTTCATCTACTGAGAAATGGTGACCGATATAGACCAATTGCTCATCAAGCACATTGCGGGTCATCATGTATTCACGGAAAGTCGTTTCACGAATATCTGGAATATGCACATTCGTATTCAGATCAAGGTCTGTGCCGCCAATGAACCCAATAGATGTGTGCTCTTTTTCGATAAAAGAATCGATGATCCTTTCAACAATTCGTTTCAGGTTCGGCTTTACAGAATCAAAACGGTCTTCATCTGGTGTCGTATCAATAAAGACAATGTGCGGAGTGATTGCATGTAATTGGTCAAGTTCTGACGTTTTAAAGCGGCCGATGGCGATGATTCCTTCTGTAGCAGAATCAATGGAATGTAGCCCATCAGACGGATTGTAAGCGGTCACATTTAAGCTCCGAGTATTGGTGAGTTCCTCAATGCCGAGTCGAATGGATTTAAAATAAATATCTTCAAGCTCTTCCTTTTCAGTCATCCAATAGAGAAAGGCGATTTTTTTTAATGAATGTTTGAATGTCTTCTTTTGGTAGGACAAAGCTTCTGCGGCGGCATATACTTTTTCGCGTGTTTGATCGGTGACAGATAGGTTGGGATCTTGGTTCAGTACGCGAGATACCGTTGCAATGGATAAGCCTGCTTTTTCTGCAATGTCCTTTATTTTAGCTGCCAAATCAGCACCTCCTATAGAAAATATCTCCTCTTAGTATAGAGTCTTTAAAAAAATTAGTAAATATTTTTATTAAATTGTTTTCGTTTAGGCGGTTCTTTACGTGCTGGAAAGGAATTAGTAAGATATATATAGGTAAGGTGTTGGATTAAGATTTCTGATAGGAGAGGGACCGATGTATTACGATGCACTGAAGACATTTGTGACAGTGGTGGAGGAGAAAAACTTTACAAAAGCAGCCCAAAAGCTGCGAATTTCTCAGCCAAGTGTCAGTCTTCATATTAAGAACTTGGAGCAGGAATTCCAGACCGTTCTGCTGAATCGTTCACCAAAGCAATTAACCGTTACACCAACTGGGGATATGCTGTACCATCGATCAAAACAAATCATTCGTCTGTATGAACAGGCGAAGCAGGACATTTATGAGCATCACCACCTGGCAAGAGGAAAGCTGACCATCGGGGCGAGCTTCACCATTGGTGAGTATGTGCTGCCGCAAATATTGGCGGAGTTTCATCAGCTCTATCCGCATGTTGATATTGAGGTGGTCATTGATAATACAGAGGCGATCGCTAGACATGTCCGTTTATTCCATGTTGACATTGGTTTGATCGAAGGACAGACCAATGACAAAGAGCTTTCTGTAGAAACTTTTCTAGAGGACGAGCTTTATATTGTGGCGCCATTAGATCATCCTTTTGCCAAGAGAAAAGATGTCACCATTGATCAATTACAAAACGAAACATGGATCACGAGAGAAGAGGGATCAGGGACAGGAGAATATTTACAGCATGTCCTGAAATCAAATGGACTGAAAGCGCGAACCTTTGTAACCTTTAGCAGCAATCAAGCGATTAAAGAAGCTGTGATCCATGGAATGGGTCTTTCTGTTTTATCTAAATATGTCCTCCAGCGAGGCAGCATTGGCGGTGAATTGGCTGTTATTTCTGTCAGAGGCATGGATTTCAAACGAAAGTTCTCCTATGTCGAGTCACCGATGACCGGGGGAAATAAAAATAAGGAATTGCTCGTTGAATTGTTAAGGAAAGAGAAAAAGGACGCTTCTCCTCAGTAGGAGAAACGTCTTTTTTTATAACCCTTTAATTTTGATTTCATCGACTGGAAGGAAAATCTCACCTGTATCTGTATATTTCATGGTGATCTGATCGCCCTCTTTTAAATAAATGACGAGAGGTTCTTTTTCAGATGACATAGTGTAGCTTTTCCCATCGTCTAGCAGGAAGGTGACGGTTGTATAATCACCGGTCTTTTCTTTGTAGACTCGTTTGACCTTCCCTGCCACTTCTTTCTTTTCTTGCTTAGAGGAACTGTTAACAGTACCGCCGCCTTTTTGAAGAGCTGTCTTATAGGCTCTTAGTGCTTCGTTTGGTGTAGAAGCGTACGCGGCGATTTCTGGATTGGCTGCAGAAACGATAAAGTAGTTTTGCAGGAATCCATTTGAATCGAGAACAGGTGTGAGCCAGCTGGCTTCCCCATAGAAATTATAGAGAATTGGCATGCGGCCTTTCCATTTCTTCTCGATGAATCGTTTCTCAATAATTTGCAGAGCGCCCTGAGAATCCATGTAGGATTCTTCAAGATTTCCGGTATAATAAGTCGCTTTTCCTGTTCGGGCATTTGTCAGGGCATATCCGAGCATGGAATCAACGCCCTCTTTTGGACTTGTGAAATCTGTGAAGTAATACATATCTCCTTTTGAATCAAATACCGGGCTCACATTGGCTTCCGTTCCTTCATCGGAAGGCAGCTTGACATCTGACTTTCCAAACATACTGTTCCAGAACCCGTGAATATAGTTTCCGAAATAGCTGTTTTGCAGACTGACCGCCTCTGGTGAAACAGCACCGTCGATAAAGGCAGGTACTTGATCTAGAGCATATTTCTTCGTCGCACCTGTTTTGGCATCAACAACGACGACACCGGAAGCTTTAAAGCCGTTTCGGGCAGAGATGAAATCGCCATACGTTTGAATGTAATAAGGCTTGCCGTCATCATTGATTTCCAGCTGTGTGCCGCCATAGAAAATCAAATCTGGGTACTGGAGACGGATATGCCGCTCAATTTCTTTGTTGAAATAGGAGGAAGGCGTATAGACCATCTCCGTCTTCACGAACTTTGGATTAGCAGAGGAGTCGGTCGCACTTAATGTAAAGTAACCCGGCGTGCTGCCTGCACGAATCCATTTAAAGAAGTCCGAGAACTCCACTGGAGCGATGTATACATACTCACCGTTGACCTTCTGAATTTGCAAGCTGCCAAGCTCATAGTAGCTTGTGTTTGGCACCTGTCCGAACGATTTCTTCATTTTGTTCCGGGCAAATTGAGGCGGCACACTCGCAGGTGTTTCTTTTTCATCAAATGCTTTGATTTCTACTTTTTGCTCCATTTTGGAGACATCGAATTTCTCATTCGCATTGAATAGAAAAGCTGTCGCCATGTAAACACCGAGCAGCAATAGAATAAGAAACAGCACGCCTTTGATTTTACGCTCCAATCCCACTGACAAAAAGGCGCCTGCTGCTGTCACAACAAGTCCAATCAGCCATAGAGATGAAGGGTTACGGTCTAAATTGGTAATGTAATAGAAAACAAAAATACCGATCATGAACAGCAAAGCAAGGCCAGCAATCCACATGAGCGGCACCTGCTGTTCTGTCCCTTTCTTTCTAACGATCAACCTGAGTGGTGTGAGCAAAAGGGTCAAGACAAGACCGATCACAACCGAAAATAACAAAATATATCCCACAAACAGATCTCCTTTCAAATCAATCACTCTTTTAGTATATACGAGTGAGGCAGGGAAAAGATTCATCGGATGGAAGGTTCATCTAAATGCCAATCGAGTTGATGGCAGATTGAACATCTTCTTTCAGTTCGTAAAATTTGAGTCTTTGTTCAATTTTTTCTATTAAGGTGTCTATGGCTTCACCTGACATGTGCGTATGGATGCGCTGTTGCTGTTTATACACTTTGACCAGAAGGTCGTCAATTAGATCTAAAATTTTTTCCGCTTCTTGGCGATCTTCTGCAAATTCATTTTGAAGCTGATGCCGGATGGCTCTGATAAGTGCCGTTTTCTGTTCTTCTTTGATCTTTGCTTTCAAAGCTGCCAGCTCTGCTGGTGTCATGTCTTCCGTGTCAAAGTTTGCTTTTGAGAAGATGGAGCTTGATGTATGCGTATCTGTCATTCTTTGCAAAAAACGATCTGCATCTGTTGGTTGTTTCTTTGAAAATTCCATTTATCGTACTCCTTAAGAAATACCCATGTTCTTCGCCAGGGCTGTATCTGCATCGTGGTATTGTTTTCCTAGCTCGCTCATATCGTCTGATATTGAGTCCAGCCATCTTTTTAAATTCATAGCGTTATCAATCGCTGTATCATACTTTTTGACCGAATAGAACTCATTCTCAAGACCCTCTGTTTTTAAGTGGCGAATCACAGCATCCACATCTGAAGCCGTCAGCTGATCATAAGAACCAAAGCCAACAATTTGTTTATACCTTGAGCGTACCCGTTCTACAGATTGATCCACTTTGTCATCGAGTTTCTCGATTTTACGAATGATTTGCTGCATATGGTGATCGGCATATGTCGAGAATTTACGCCCTGTGTTCATGAGAACGTGGGACTTAATTAAAATCGCCACCACACTATGAGGATCAACATTTGATTGACTCAACTGATGTAACATGGCCGTGGTAAGTGAAGGGTTTTTTCTCAACATATCATCAATGGTTTGAACGGAGCCGTCTGGCGAAAAGGTATAACGATCTAAGCCATGGCTGCCAGCGATTGCTTCAAGGAATAAATTCGCATCCAGTGAAGGATTCACACTCATTGCCCGATTGAGGAGGTCTTTCATGAATTGGACGGCTTTTGAGGAGTCCTCGGAGTAATCGACACCTTCGGGGAGAGCGGCATCATACATCACTTTCACTCGACCGATTTCTGTCGTATGCCGATTTAAAAGAGAAAGCCCGTCATTGAGATTGATATATTCTGTTAATCTACTGCGGTAATCGCCTTTTAATGCTTTAGCCTGTAGACCATCTGATAGATTTGGATAAATATTTGGATTCTCAAATGTGACCCCGCCTTGAATAAAGTCGTTTTTGACAAGAACATAGGAAGCATTTGACCCGCCGAGTGAATGACCTGTCACATACATTTTGGCATTCGGCATTTTCTTATGTATTTCTTTCGCATATCGATCCGCTTGAACCATTTGATTCTCTGCACCATGCTCAAATGGAATATTTTTAATCAGATACTTTGTATCTGAAACCATCCAATCCTGAACAATTTCATTTGTATAGGCGGTTGTGCCTGTTGTCAGCTTAGTCGTCACTTCCTGTGAACCCTTCGATCGACTAAAAGGAGGCAGCTTCGTCAAAATGGTAGAAAGAAGATCATCTGACTCTTTTTTTCCATGTTTTTTAATGGTATCTTTATATTGGTCTGCACCAATCGGTTCAGAACCACGGTATGCGATGACGGCGTTTTTGATTTTGGTGAGGTCTTTGCCTTTACCGGATCGAATAAAGTCATCCATTGATACCAGAGTTAATGAGTTAAGTCCTTTTTCTGTTTCTCTATAGTCAACGACATACATTTTTCTACCATTGCTAATTTTTATTTCTTTAGATTTTTTATAGTTTTCTATACTATAAGATCTTGAAGAAATTAAATTATAATCCTCATCTGTTAGTGCATATGACCTTAACTTAGACAAAGTCGTCACTCCTGTAATTAATATATTAACAACAATGTAAATTATAATATACTATGGGATAAATATCTATTTTAAGTGGAAAAAATATTTAACTATGATTAGAGGTAAATTGAAGTTGAAAAGGTGGATATTATAATATGAAAAGCCTTAAAGTTTTTTTGTCTGTTTTTATCATTATCATTATTATTATTTCAGCCGTTTTAATTATCCAGCATAAACGAGACCAACCCGATGATGCAGGAGGGAATAACAGTATGCAACAAAAAGAGAAAAGCGACCAAGAAAGAGCAGAAGAGTATGCAAAGAAGATGAAGCCAAAAATTGAAGAGGATTTACGTGAGTCTGATATTCACGGATTTATAAAAAAAATCACCTTCAAAAATCAAGTAACGATCAATCCGATGGGGCACATCATTATTAGAGGATATATCAATGATGAACCCGAGAGATTTAGTTTCGAAGCATTGTTGAGATATGAATCTGGTAAGGTTGATTCAATGAGTTATGACCCTGATTTATCAGACCGCTTTATAGATTGGGAAGAATATAAAGATGAGCCGGAAGTGAAAGAAAATTACCTTAAAAGTTTTACTAAGGAGGAACGTGAACAGTATCTGAGAGACATTGGAGAAAAAAAGTAAAACAGGTATTTATGTACCTGTTTTTTTATGTTTCATTCATAAAAAGGTGGAAGTGCTAGATATGAAAAATACAATAAAACTTGTTGCTGTAATAGTTGTGATCATTCTTGTCTCAGTGATTTCGTTAATCGTTCAGCACAATAAGCAAAGTCAATCAAATGTAAATGTAGAGGTAAAAGAAAAAAGCGACCAAGAAAAAGCAGAAGAGCTTGCAGAGGAGATGAAACCTAAGATTGAAGAGCATTTACATAAAAGAGACATTCATCATTTTATTAAAACCATAACGTTTGAAAAAGATGTGACCATCAATCCTATGGGGGATATTACAATCGATGGATATATAAATAATGAACCGGAGAAGTACGGATTTTCAGCTTCTTTACAATATAGAGCTAAAAAAATAGGTTCAATGAGTTATGATCCTGATTTATCAGATCGCTTTGAGAACTGGGATGACTTTGATCCTCAAGTAAAAGAAGATTTTCTAAATAGTCTTTCAGAAAAAGAACGGGAACAGTATCTTAAGGATATCGGAGAAAAAGAGTAATAAGATCAACCTGCTAATATTACCCAAATAGTTGAAGCAGGCATATGCTATCATTCACCTAACAACACTATTAAAAGGGAGAGATTTCACCCATGGCAAATACAAAGAAATTGATCTTAGATGTAGATACTGGAATCGATGATGCGATTGGGATTTTGCTGGCAGTGAAAAGTAAGCAGTTTGATATTTTGGGGATTACGACGGTATGCGGGAATGTGTCTGTCGATGCGGCTACATTGAATACGTGTAAAGTGCTTGAGCTGGTTGAGGCAGATAACATTCCTGTCATCAAAGGTTCAGCAACCCCTCTTTTAAGAGCGCCTCATTATGAACATCGGGTACACGGAGAGGATGGAATTGGCGGGGCTTTAAAGGATGTCCAGCCAAAGAAAACAGCAGATGCTGGTTTTGCGCCTGATTTTATCATTGAACAAGTGCTGCAGTATTCGGAGCAGGTCACGCTTGTGTTGACAGGGCCTTTAACGAATTTAGCCCTTGCGGTGAAAAAATGCCCTGAGCTGATTCATCATGTGAAAGAAGTCATTTTTATGGGTGGTGTCGTGAAGGGGCAGGGAAACGTCACACCAGTTGCGGAATTCAATACATATGCAGACCCAGAAGCAGCGAAATTGGTGCTGGATGCTGGGTTCCCTTCGTTGACTCAAGTGGGGTTAGATGTCACGAGACAGGTCTTGTTAACGGATGAGAGAATCGATGCCATTCAAAATGAAACGTTGGCAGCTTATATCAGAGAGAGTACAAGCATTTACCGACAGCGCTATTTTGAGCGCAATGGTGTGTGGGCGTGTGCCATGCATGATCCGCTTGCTGTAAGTCTTGCCATTAACAAGGAGCTTGTAAGCACACAGGCTTTTCATGTAGAAGTGGAGACGAAGAGTGAGTTTTGTGACGGTCAAATGATCTGTGATTTTCAGCACCAATGGGAGAAAGAGCGCAATGTCCAAGTGTGTACAGATGTAGATGCTGAAGCTTTTTTTGATTTATTGATCAAAACGATGAATTCATAAAAAAGAAGTCTGTGCAAACAGGCTTCTTTTTTATAATATGGAAACATGAGGAACATGATTAAGGAAGGAGTGAAGTCAATTGGCTTCTGTCAGTTTAAGTAGTATTGAAAAAATACGCGCAGCAAGCAGAGGATTGCCGCCAAAGCTGAAAGGAATTGCAGAACATATTACGAGTGAACCTGGCGATATTATTCATTTGTCTATTGTCGAGCTTGCCAAAAAGACAGCGAGTTCAGAGGCAACGATTTTTCGTCTTTGTAAAAGGCTTGGATTTGAGGGTTTTCAAGATTTGAAGATTGCAATTGCCCAGGAAATAGATCAAACAAAGCCTGATTATGTAGATGAAGAAATGAGTCTTGATGATGATACGGCCGTTTTTATGCAAAAGGTTTTTCAGGCAAATATATCTGCATTAAAGGATAGCTTTCAATTACTGAATCCAGAGGATGTAGAAAAAGCCATTCAAATCATTCATGAAGCAAAGCGCTTAGAGTTTTATGGGAGTGGCGGGTCCGGACTCATTGCAACAGACGCTTTTCATAAATTTATGAGGACAGGCATCAACTGTATTGTTCACACCGATTCCCATTTTCAAGCGATGTCTGCCGGTCTTCTCGACCAGCACAGTACAGTGATTGGTATATCTCATTCTGGCCGGAATAAAGATTTACTCGATGCAATGAAAACAGCAAAGGAAAAAGGAGCGAAAACCATCGGTATCACAAGTTATCAGCGCTCTCCATTGAGCCAGCTTGCCGATGTCACCTTGTATACTTCGACGCAAGAAACGGCTTTTCGAACAGAAGCGATGTCTGCAAGACTTGCTCAGCTCACTGTCATTGACGTACTATACTTTGCACTTGCTCACTTAAGACAGCAGGAAACTTTAACGAATTTAAAACAAATGAGAGAAACCATTTCACAAAAAAGGGTGTAATGGTTTCAAAAATAAATTTTTCTATTAGTGAAAAATGCCGTTGTGGTAACGATTTTGAGCTTTTAAGTGAAAATAATTTTCTTTTTAGTCGTTGAATGTCGAAAAAATTATTCCTATAATGGGATTTAACAGGTATATCAAAACAATAAAATATGATTTCAAATCAATGATTGGGCGTGATACAGATGAAGGGAAACCAGGCGGTAATTGGTTTGGATATTGGAACAACAAGTACAAAGGCGGTTCTGTTTGGACCACAGGGGAAAGTGATAGCAAAGCATTCGGTTCCTTATGATCTCATTCAGCCCCAGCCAGCATGGGTTGAACAGGACCCTGAACATATATTAGAAGCCGTCATTGCAAGTGTAAGAGGTGCGTTGACGAAAGCAGCATTTGATGCAAAACATCTCATAGGCGTCGGGATTAGTACAGCGATGCATTCCTTGATTGTGATGGATAAGGATGGCAAGGCGTTAACGAACAGTATCATTTGGGCAGATAACAGAAGTGCAGAACAAGCGAAGCGAATCACTTCAGACATGGACGGCTTCCAAGTGTATAAAAGAACCGGTACACCGATCCATCCAATGTCACCGCTTTCAAAAATACGGTGGATCAAGGAAATGGCACCTGATGTCTTCAAGAAGGCAGCGAAATTCATTTCTATCAAAGAATATATTCTTTATCATTTCTTCGGTCAGTATGTCGTCGATTATTCAATCGCTTCAGCAACGGGACTGTTCCGTTTGGAAACGCTTCAATGGGATGAGCAGGCGCTGCGTATTGCTGGAATTGAGGCTGATCAATTGTCTGAACTTGTTCCCACGACGTATCAGCTGAGAGGGCTTCAGCCAGAGATCGCCCTGCGAATGGGCATTGCGGAAGATACACCATTTGTTGTTGGTGCGAATGATGGGGTTCTAGCGAACTTAGGTGTGGGAGCGATTGGAAAAGGTGAGGTGGCTGTCACGATTGGGACAAGCGGTGCAGTCCGTACGGTCGTGGACAAACCAATAACAGATGAACAGTCAAGAACGTTCTGCTATGCGTTGACTGATAAGCATTGGGTGGTTGGAGGACCGACGAATAATGGCGGGATCATGCTGAGATGGCTGAAGGATGAATTTGGATCCTCGGAGGTAGAGGTAGCAAAGCGTCTTGGAGTGGACCCTTACGACCTGATGATTGATATTGCGAAAAAAGTTCCAGCCGGCTCAGAGGGACTGCTGTTTCTGCCATTTTTAACAGGTGAGCGTGCACCTTATTGGAATCCAAATGCGAGAGGCACTTTCTTTGGGATCGGTCTTCAGCATAAGCGGGAGCATTTTATAAGAGCTGTGTTAGAAGGCGTCATTATGAGTGTGTTCTCAATCGGTGTTGCCTTAAGGGATTTAACCGGTTCAGCAAAGGATGTCAGGGCGTCGGGCGGATTTGCGCGATCTCCGTTGTGGCGGCAAATTTTAGCGGATACGATGGGCAGGGAAGTACTTGTCCCAGAAAGCTACGAAGCATCAGCACTTGGGGCGGCTGTGCTCGCACTTCATAGTTTAGGTTATATGGAAGAGATAGAAGAGGTTCAAGATTGGATTCGAATCTCTGCCCGTCATGAACCAAATATGGAGAACAATGAAACATACATAGAACTGTTTTACTTATATGAGCGTCTCTATGACAAACTCAAGGATGAATTTGATGTCATTAGTGCGCTTCAATTAAAACAAAATCATTAAACATCAGGGAAAAGGTGGGAGAGCATGCTTTTATTCATCGTGATTGCCGCAATTGTCCTTTTACTCATCCTCATAACAGTTGCTAAGTTGAATCCGTTTGTGAGTTTAATTATTACCTCTATGTTAGTCGGTTTTGCCACAGGGATGGACCTGCAGGAAATCATTCAATCCATCAAAACGGGGTTAGGCAATACGTTATCATTGCTGGCCATAGTTCTAGCGCTTGGAACCATGCTTGGGAAAATGATGGCTGAATCAGGTGGAGCTGAGCGGATCGCTCACACATTAATCGGCCGGTTTGGGACAAAAAATGTGCATTGGGCGATGATGTTTGTTGCCTTTATTGTGGGAATACCTGTCTTTTTCCAGGTCGGATTCGTTCTTCTCATTCCTTTATTGTTTACGATTGCGATTGAAACGGGCATCTCGCTCGTGACAATTGGGATTTCGCTCATTGCTGGCTTGTCTGTCGTTCACGGTCTTGTGCCGCCTCATCCAGCTGCCATGGCAGCTGTCGGCATCTATCATGCCAACGTGGGGAAAACCATTTTCTTTTCCATTATTGTCGGTTTGCCGACAGCTATTATTGCTGGGCCGCTGTATGGAAAGTGGATTGGAAAGCGGATTCATAAACCAGTTCCAGAGCTGCTGAGAAAGCAATTTACTGAACGCAATGAAGATCGAAAACTTCCCGGCTTTGCAAATACGATGTTTACGATTTTGGTGCCAGTGATTTTAATGCTTCTTGCCACACTGGCGGATATTATTTTACCAGAGGACAATATTTGGTATCAGGTATTTAAGTACATCGGAGATCCAATTACAGCACTGCTGATTGCAACGGTGTATTCTTTCTTCAGCCTTGGCTTTGTGCAAGGGATGAGCCGTGACAGGGTGCTTTCCTTTAGTAATGAGTGCTTAGGACCGATTGCTTCTATTCTGCTTGTCATTGGAGCAGGCGGGGCTTTCAATAATGTGCTCATCGATTCGGGTGTTGGTGATTATATTGCAGATTTAGCAAAACACTCGCCGATCTCGCCAATTTTGCTTAGCTGGCTGATTGCTGCGGTTATTCGTGTAGCAACAGGATCTGCTACGGTCTCCATGATGACTGCAGCTGGTATTGTCGCACCAATTGCTGCATCTATGCCGGATGTGAGCAGAGAGCTTCTAGTGTTAGCTACAGGGGCGGGTTCATTGATTTTGTCTCACGTCAATGACTCTGGTTTTTGGCTGATCAAAGAGTATTTTGGTATGACCATTAAAGAAACGTTTTTGACATGGACGGCTATGGAGACGATCATTTCTGTTAGTGCCATTGCACTTATTATGATCATTAATATGTTTATATAGTGAAACGCAACAGCCTGATTCTTCGGAATAGGGCTGTTTTTGCTTTTGGCAATACCACCTTTGTCAGATTGGGGTAAAATAAAGATATTGAGAAGCGGGAGGCGGACACGATCGAACCATTAAAACACGTTTATCATGAATTATTTATTGAAGAATTAGCGGAGAAACTTGCACAAGCGTCGACTGGGTTTGATGCTGGAGAATTCCAGCGGCTTGTGTTTCAAAAGGATTGGCAGCAGCTTGAGTTAAAAGGCAGAATGAGAAGAGTCACTGAATCGATGCATGCCTGTCTGCCTAAGGATTATGAGCAGGCAATTGAGGTGCTGCGTCAGACAGCCCCGCATTTTTCAGGACTTAGTGCGCTTGTATTTCCAGACTACGTCGAAACATATGGCCTAGCGCATTGGGATATCTCGATCAAGGCGCTCGAATTCTTTACGCCTTTTTCCACTTCTGAATTTGCCGTTCGGCCTTTTCTGATTCAGGGTCAAGACAAAATGCTGGCGCAAATGCTTGTATGGTCACAGAATCAAAATGAGCATATTCGGCGGCTGGCGAGTGAAGGATGCAGACCACGTTTGCCATGGGGATTAACTGTTCCTGCACTTAAAAAGGATCCTTCGGTTACGCTGCCTATTTTAGAAAACTTGAAGTCGGACCCAGCGCGCTATGTGCAAAAAAGTGTAGCGAACCACTTAAATGACATTTCAGCGATTCGGCCTGATCTGATGAAGAAGACGGCTAAAAGCTGGTATGGAACGAATGAACATACGAACTGGATCATCAAACATGCATCTCGTACCTTACTAAAAAAAGGCGATCCAGATATCATGGCTTTGTTTGGCTATGGGGATGATCCATCTGTTCAAGTAACAGATTTGAAGGTAGTGCAAGACCCTATTCGTATTGGAGAGAAAATGACCTTTCAATTTACACTTCAGGCGGCTAAGCCACTAAAGCTGCGTGTAGAGTATGCCATAGACTATGTCAAAGCTCGGGGTACCCGCAATCAAAAGGTATTTAAAATCACAGAGTTTGAAACAAGTTCAGCGTTACATAGAGAATTTATCAGGTCTCAGTCCTTTCAAAATATGACGACGAGAAAGCACTATGAGGGAACCCATACTTTAACGATTATCATCAACGGCATTCCAAAAGCGTCGATTGATTTTGAGGTAACAGAAGATAGCAGCTCATAAAAAAACCCGCCATTTCGGCGGGTTTTGGTATTTAAGCCTTCTTTTTCATTAAGAATGAAGCGATGATGGCAGCGACTAAGAAACCGATGCTGATAATGGAGCTAGGCAGGTTTTCTTGTCTGAATAGGAACAAAACAAAGCTCAAACTGAGTACAAGACCTGCAAATAAAGTTAGATACGGAAACAGCCACACCTTGAAATACGGCTCCTGTGGATATTTTGGACGCAGCTTCAGATGTGCCATACAAATGCTGATCCAAATGAGTGAAACAGCAAAACCAGGAATAGCCAGCATGTAGCTGAAAATTTGGTCTGGATATAAGTAAGCAAAAAATGTTCCAATGAGAAGAAATAGAACGGTAACCCATAAACTTAAAATGGGTACGCCTCTTTTGTTGACCTGTGCCAGTTTTTTCGGACCGCCGTCTGATTTAGAAAGAGAATGAATCATTCTCGTCGTTCCATAAATTCCAGAATTGGCCGCAGATAGAACGGCTGTAATCAAGACAAAATTAATGAAGTGAGAGGCGCCCTGCATACCAGCAGCAGAAAAGACTTGGACAAAAGGACTGTTATTTGGGTCAATTTGATTCCAAGGAATGAGTCCGCAGATGATCAAAATCGGCAATGTGTAAAATAAGATAATCCGCCACATCATACTTTTGACTACTCCAGGCAAGACCTTCTCCGCATCCTTTGTTTCAGTAATGGTCAGCCCGATCAATTCAGAGCCTCCATAAGAGAAAATAACCACTAAAAGTGATGCAAAGATCGCACCCCATCCATTCGGGACGAAGTTTTGATAGTTGGTAAGCGCTGGTGTGCTTTGTTCGTTTGGAATGATCCCAAATAATAATGCTGCACCGAGAATAATAAAGACAATAATAACGAAAATCTTCATTCCAGCGAACCAAAACTCAATTTCACCAAAGTATTTTACATTATTTAAGTTAATTCCGATGACTAAGAGTGAGCAAAGTAAACAGAGTGACCATAACGGCACGTTCGGCAGCCAGTATTGAAGCAGACTGCCAGCTGCAATAATCTCAATGACACATACAGTGAGCCACATAAAACAGTAAACCCACCCGACGACAAATGAAAAACGTTGACCAAGCGCAATTTGTATAAGGTCGCGAAGATTATTTCCCGGATACACAATGGCCATTTCGGCTAATGCTGCCATTACAATGAGGAGCAGCAATCCGGCAAATACATAGGAAAAAATGACCCCAGGGCCTGCTAAACCAATTGTATCGGCACTTCCTTTAAAGATTCCTGTACCAATGACCCCGCCCATCGCAATCATGCGAATGTGACGCGGTGATAAAAGCTTTTTTAATTCTTGTTGCTCCTGATTCGCGCTCATGACGTTCTCCTTTTTTAAAAATGCTTATGTTCCATTTTCTTTTTTCAAGACGTCAGTGTCAATATAAAAAAAGAGATTTTTCAGACAAAAATAGAGGTTGATTCTATCAAAAAATATATTTATATCCATAATTAACTTATTTTATACATATCTAAAAACGAAACTTCAAATAAATGAACATTTGCCTTATTTATTACATAAACAATTTTCAGTTTTTGTCGATATATCATTTGTATTACTAAAGTCCTAATAAAGAATTGTTTATAACTGTAAAATATTTCAAGAATGTTAGAGTTGAAAGGAGTTATGAAAGATGTTTAAGAGAAAAGCAAATGATTCATCGGCTGAAGTCCTTCTGAGTGAAAGCAGCCAATTAATAGAACGAATTGAAAAGGGAGACTTTTCAGCAAGATTAGATACTGCTGCATTTTCTTCTAGCCAAACGATAGAAGCAGTGGCACAAATGAATGAAGCTTTGCAAAAGATGCAGGATGCCAATGAAAATATTCAAATGCGGATGGATTTAGTGACAAAAGCCATTCAAGTTGGCTTATGGGATATGGTCGTCATCGCTGGAGACCCGGTCAACCCAAAGAATGAATTCACATGGACGGATGATTTCCGCAAAATGCTCGGCTTTCAAAATGAGCACGATTTTCCAAACCTATTAGACAGTTGGGCATCTCGAATTCATCCGGATGAACAAGAATATACATTAGATGCATTTGCTTCGCATTTATTGGATCATTCAGGGCGTACGCCGTATGATATTGAATATCGCTTAAAGTTAAAAAACGGGGATTATCGCTGGTTCAAAGCAACTGGAACGACCGTTCGTGACCGAAATGGTGTCCCTCTTCGTGTGGCGGGAGCTCTTTTTGATATTCATGATCAGAAATTGAAAGAAGAAGAGATGCAAGCATTTGTCACAAGATATGACTTAATCAACCGTGCGCTTGTCGAAGCTCCTTGGGACATGGTGGTAGAGGCCGGCGATCCAGTCAATCCAAATAACGAATTCTGGTGGTCTCCGCAGTTCAGAACAACTCTTGGCTTTACAGACGAAAAAGATTTCCCGAATGTTCTGAGCAGCTGGAGCGACCGTCTGCATCCTGAGGATCAAGAAATGGCTTTACAAGCCTTTGCAGATCATTTAAATGACCACTCTGGACGCACACCGTTTGATATTGATTACAGATTGCAACGCAAAAATGGTGAGTACCGCTGGTATCATGCAGGTGGTGAAACCATCCGTGATGAAAAAGGTGTGCCTCTTCGTGTGGCAGGAACCATTCGTGACATCACGTTAGAAAAAAACAAAGAGAAAACAGCAGATGAAATGGCTTCACAAGTAGAACAGCTTTCAAGTTCTATTAGTGAGATGGTTTCGGGCATTAGCTCTGTGACAAATCAAGCACAGGAGCTGGCTGTCGCTCAAGAGCAGTCAACGTCTGCCGCACACTTAGCAAAAAATAGTGCAGATGAGACAAAAAATATTTCTGACTTAATCAAAGAAGTGGCAAACCAAACGAACCTGCTTGGTCTAAATGCTGCGATTGAAGCAGCTAGAGCTGGTGAACAAGGCCGCGGATTCTCTGTCGTTGCAGATGAAGTACGAAAGCTGGCGCTGCATAGTGCCAATGCAACGGAAAATATTGAATCTAGTTTAACGGATATGAAAACACAAATTGATGAAATTCTTGAAAATATCTCGAATATGACAGCTCTTACGCAAACTCAGGCTGCTTTAACAGAGCAAGTGAATGCTGCAGTCGATGAAGTGAATCACATGTCTCAGCGTCTTGTGGCGTATTCAAAGAGTATTTAATGAAAAAAACCGCCCTCTCATAGAAGGCGGTTTTTTTCATTAAATTTGATCTGCTGGGAAAACAATACCTGCATCTTTTCTTGCGGCATCAAGAACTTTCATCACGGAGAGACTTTCATCAAGCCATGCATAGCACTGTTCATGATTTTTTGTTTCAATGATCTGCTGGAAAGCTTCTGCTTCATAAAACAGACGATTTGGATTCGTTTGTGCATTGAGTGAGATGACCCTGTCATCAACATGCAGCAGCACTTCCTCGCACCCATTCGCCCCATTTTTCACATGAATAAAGCCTTTTTCTCCTTGAATCAATGCAAAGTTCATGCTGCTTGTATCCTTACTGCCGACACTTGTCGCAATAAAATCATTGTAAGTGAACGTCAAAACACCAGATGTGTCAATACCGTTTGGATGGCGGTTTGCCTGATATCGGACTTGCTCTGGTGATCCAAAGAGGTTCATGATGAAATGGACATTATAGATATTAATATCCATCAGCGCTCCCCCAGAGAACTCAGGGTTAAAGACATTTGGCGTTTCGCCGGCTAGCAGCTGATTATATTTGCTTGAATATTGACTATAATTGCATTGAACCAGTTTGATTTTACCTAATTGATGAAGGTGTTTTTTGATCAAATGATAGTTTGGCATATGAACGGTCGTAATGGCTTCAAATAGGAGAAGCTGCTTTTCCTTTGCGAGAGCGATTAAGGCTTCCAGCTCTTTCACATTAGAGGTGAAAGGCTTTTCGCATATCACATGTTTTCCGTGTTTCAATGCAGCGGTTGCATGCTCGCTATGTAAACGATTCGGTGATGCGATGTAAACGGCTTCTACGTGAGGATCTTCTAGCATAGCAGTTAGATCCGTATAAGTTGTCTGCACCCCAAATTTGTCTGCGAGCTTCTTTGCCGTTGCTTCCTTTCTTGAATAGACAGCGTGACAAGAAGCACCGTCGAGCTGTTCAATCGCTTGCAGGAAGCCTTCCACAATGATACCTGTTCCGATGGTTGCGATGTTCATTCTCAAAACCCCTTCCACTCGTTAAGCTGACTCTAGTATAACCGATGTTTTCATTGAACGTGTACTGAGATACCTGAGCGAAGGTGTGCCAGTGATCAACACCGGCACACCTTTGGCAGCCCTTACAATCAGCTGATATTTGCTAATGTTTGCTTTGTTAACAATTGAATAGCTGCCTTCCTTTTTTTTAACTCTTGAATAGAGTGCTGGATATCTTCGACTTTTTGCTCGAGCAGCTGTTCAGCTTCTGTTTTTGACTTTTTTTCGAAAAGTGATTTGATAATTTCACGAATTTCTTTAAGTGAGAAATCTAGCTTTCTCGCTTCGGTGATAAATGACAGCATGAGTACATATTTTTTATCATATAGACGATAGCCGTTATGCGCTCTTTTGGGCTCTGGGAGCACCCCTTCATTTTCGTAAAAACGAATGGTTTCAATATGTACTCCAGACATTTTTGACAATTTACCTCTCGTAAACGTAATCATTCCCTGCACCTCCTTTCTTTGCTATTCATCATACAATTAGATTTGCTCGTTTCAAAACATTCTATAGTGGTGGACAATTTTTCTATTTTACTTGTTTCAAATGGGTGATCAGCACGATGAATAGAATGCGTTATAATAGAGTAGACTCATGTGATATTTGTTACAGATAAGAACAAGTAGACAGCGTGAAGAAAAAACGATAGGCTAAAATAGGTAAATAGTAATGAAATAACCTGTCATCATCGTAATGGTGGCTCAAAATGGTGACAGCACGTTTTTGCTGAGAAAAGGGGACCAGTGAATGTATAAATTAGTCGCAATTGATATGGATGGTACGTTATTAAATGATCAACATATGGTGCCGGATGAAGTGTTTGAAGCCATTCAACAGGCTAAGGCAGAAGGGATTAAAATTGTTTTATGTACAGGCCGGCCAATTGGCGGGGTAAATCGCTATTTAGCTGATCTTCAGCTTGATCAAGAGGGAGATTATGTGATCGCCTATAATGGAGCGCTTGTTCAAAACAGCCATACAAATGAAGTGGTGTCAGAGCTGACATTATCCTATGATGACTTAACTTCGTTATATGAATTGAGCCGTCAGCTGGACACGCCGATGCATTATTTCGATTCAGCCAATTTATACACACCGAATCGCGATATTAGTGAATACACAGTGCTTGAATCCTACTTAACAAAACTGCCGCTGAAATATATGCCTGTTGAAGAGGCAGATTCATCGATGAGACTTCCAAAAATGATGTATATTGATCAGCCAGAACGTTTGGAAAAAACGATACAAGCCATTCCATCTGAAGTGAAGGAAAAATATATGATGGTAAAAAGTACAGATTTCTTCCTTGAAATCCTGCATCCTGATGTGAGTAAGGGAAATGCCGTGAAGCTTCTAGCGAAGGAGCTGGGAATTCCTCGTGAAGAAGTCATGGCTATTGGGGATAACGGGAACGACGTCTCAATGCTAGAGTTTGCGGGCTGCGGCGTCGCTATGGGAAATGCCATTGAAGATGTTAAAGCCGTAGCAGATGTTGTAACAAAATCTAATAATGAAGCCGGAGTAGCACATGTCCTGCATGAGCTGGTTTTAGGAAAATAAGAAAAGAGCGGTCTGCCAGTGCGGTAGCCGCTTTTTTATATATTGGAGAAAAAGTAAACAAGCATACGTCTGCTGCTTAAATTCGTCTTTTGCAGCATCGCTTTCACATGATCATGAACGGTATGGGGTGAAATATATAACGTACTCGCAATTTCCTTTGTCGACTGGCCCTTTAATAAGCAGTCGAGGACGTTCATCTCTCTTTCTGTCAGCCTGTACGTTTTCGCTGCATAAGGAAGAATATCATTTGTTTGGGCTCGTTTGATGTGAATCATGACAGCCTCCTCCTGCCTGTCAGCCTGCGCCAATCGAAAGGCTTGAAGGGAAAGAAAGGCCCCCGTAGGCATTCTTGTGATGCTTGCTGCTGTTTGATCGGTGCCGCCGTATAAAAGTTTAGCGCCTAATGCTCTGAACGGGCGGGGCATGACGGCTTGGTCATGGATTTGTTCAAAGGCTTGAAATGTACGAAGCCAATGGAGCCCTGTCTCATTTCCATAAAGAAGCTTGTAATGAGTTGAAAGAATGAGAAATCCTTGCTGCTCCGCCGCATCATCATCTTCAATGTCTCTTTTTTTGAAAAGCTCATCTCTCAGCTTGGCTGCAAGTGCCGGTGTTAGATCGATGACTGCTTGTATATCTCGCTTCTGAAAAGATTCCTTGCCCTTTTGACGATAAAGGCTGGCGATACCCCAGCATTCTCCTTGAATCACAAGGGCTGCCCGCAATTCATCAGACCAACCGTTAGGTAACAAAATATGCTGATAGCGCTCGCTGTTCAAATATGCCCCACTTTGGATGAGACTCGCAGCATGAATAGGGCCTGTGGCTAGAAACTCATGCTGATGCACGTCCCTTTTTAAAAATTCATTTTGAAAGAGCTGGTCATGAATTTCTTCAATCGGTTCATCAGTGTAGGAACCTGTCGAGAGGAGAGTGGCTGGATCGATGGTTGTGATACAGACGGCATCAAAATCAATGACAGCAGCAAGCTCGTCCCGAATGTGCTGCCTTATCTGCTGAAAATGAGTGGCTGGATTGACCACATGATCTCCTCCTCAAAAACCCCCACTTTTAGGGATCGTTTTTTCTTGTGCCTCTTTTTACAATAAAGACGTCATATCGTTAGTGTACAGGAAACGATGGAAAGCGGAAAGGAACTGGAGGAGAATCATATGAAAGGAAACCAGCATTGGCACGACCCTGTTGCTGAATCATACGCAGCAACGATTTCACATAAAGTACCCGGCTATCACCTTTTGCATGAGTTATCAGTAGATGTATTAGAAACTGAAATAAAGGGAGCGGCCTCTCGTATTCTAACTGTCGGAGCGGGTGGGGGCGAAGAGGTCATCAACATGCTTCAGAGAAAAGAAGACTGGCTCATCACAGGAGTCGATCCGTCTGCATCTATGCTGGATATGGCGAAACAGCGGGTTTCACAGCTCCATATGGAGGCGCGTGTCACCTGGTATGAGACCACATTAAACAAGGTGTCTGCTAAAGCTGTTTACGATGCCGCAGTGAGCCTGCTCGTGATTCATTTTGTAGAAAATCGGCTGCCATTTTTACAGGAGATTGCCCGAAGGCTTCAACCAGGGGCCCCGTTTGTACTCGCATTTATACAAGGAAAGATGAATTCCAGCGCATTTCAGCAAGAGCTTCATATGCTGTCTCTTTTCATGGAGCGGCAAGGTCTAGGAAAAGAAGTGTTTTCGTCCTTTAGTGACAGGGTGGGACGTGCAACATATCCTGTGCCTGAGGAGGAGATGAGAGGACATTTAATTGAGGCGGGGTTTCGAGACATCAGACCTTATTTTCAGGCAGGAATGATCAAAGGGCTTGTTTGCAAACGAGGTCGTAGAGAGGCGGATGAGAGATGAGATCACAGGTGATGGTAATTGGCGGCTATGGACATGTCGGACAGCAAATATGTCTTCAGTTAAGTGAAGTGTATCCAGGGCAAATTGTTTCGGCGGGCAGGAGCTATGAGAAGGCCGAACAATTTTCACAGCAGACAAAAAGAAGAGTCCGTCCTTACAAACTAGATGTTAGTCAGCCATTACATTCTGACTGGATGGATGAAACAAAGCTGGTGATCATGTGTCTCGATCAAGATGACACGTCATTTGCTGAAACCGTCCTGCGGGCAGGTATTGATTATATCGATATTTCTGCAAAGGGGGCGTATATGGAGCAAATGGCACAGCTGGATCAGCAGCAAATCAGTGCCACGGCTTTGCTCAGTGTAGGCCTCGCGCCCGGTCTTACAAATTTATTAGCTGCGAAAGCGGCTTCTATGCTTTCATCAGTGGATCAAATAGATATTGGGATTATGCTTGGGTTGGGGGATCAGCATGGAAAAGCCGCGATTGAATGGACGATTGATCATGTCCATACTGAATATGAACTCACTGAGCATGATCAGCGGAAAAGAGTGAAAAGCTTTACTGGAGGCAGACAGGTCAACTTTGGTGAACCGCTTGGAAAGCGGTATGCCTATCGATTCCCCTTCTCTGATCAACAGACATTGCTTTCCACACTTCATGTGCCATCTGTGACGACAAGGCTTTGTTTTGATTCACGTCTCGCGACGGGTGCATTGGCCTTCACAAGGAGCCTTGGACTGACGTCGTTTCTTACACTGCCGAAGATGAAGGACAGAGCCATTTCAATGATTCAATCTTCTCAAGCGGGTACAGATCAATATGCAGTCAAAGTGGAAGCGGCAGGGACGGATGGGAAAAAGGTTCATCATGCAGCGCTTGGTATAAAAGGACACGACGAGTCTCAAGCAACAGCTCAAGTCGCCTGTGCTGCGGCCCTGCATTTATTGAACAGGCGGTTTCAGCCAGGAATTTTTCATATTGAAGAATTATTTTCACTAACATTTGAGAACGTTTATTTTGCTTTGATGGATCAAAAAACAAAGAAAGAGCAGGCATTAGCGATAAGAGCCAGCCTTTTGACAGCATAAAAGCAGCGTGCAGACAAACCCTCGCATTCGGTGTCAGGTCTGCGTGCCGGTGCTCACGAATGTCAAATTCGCTCCGCGCCGGTACTCGCCCTTCCTCGACTGCAAAGGTTTTCTATCACGCTGAAAAAAAGACTAGCATTCTGCTAGTCTTTTTATGATGACGTCGACACATCCCCTTTTTTCTTAATGCTTGCTGTGATGAGCTGTGTCAATGTGTCAGAACCTTTTTTTGAAAGGTGGACACCATCAGACTGAAAATAGGATGGCTGGCCAGTAGCGGCTGAATGCCAATCGACTAAGGTGACGTTTTGATCTTGATCAGCCACTCGCTGAATGACCGCATTCACATCATTTTCCCATGACCTTGGAACCCTCGTATTCACTAGGAAAATATGTGCCTTTGAAAAGTTTTGAATGAATGCTTTCAGCGTGTCCTCAGTAAAATAACCATTTGTGCCAAGTTCAATGATAACAGCGGCATCAGATTGATTAAATGATTTGTATTGAGGGGCGATGCTGACGGCTTCGTTCATCTGTCTGCCAACTTTCCCATCGATGGTGATTTGTTTATATGCTTTTTCAAGATTCGGCGCAATGTCTAGCATGACAGAATCACCAATGGCAAGAATTTGGTGAAATTGTTTTTGATCAACCGCTTTTTTCTCGTGCTTTTCTTTCTTTTTCTTCGCTTTTGATTCCGATGGTTCGGCTGTTTTTTTCGGTGCGGTCTTAATTTGCGTCACTTCCTTCACATGTGGGGAGGAAGTGGACGAGTTAGACATGCCAATGATAAATAAGATCAAAAGAGCTGCGGTGATTCCAAGGAACACCTTATTAGATGTAGACCACTGTTTGATTCCTTTTTTCCAAATAGACCAAGAGGAAAAATATTGTCTGAAGCCATGCTGGCGGATCGGTTGTTCGATGAAGCGATAGGAAGCTTCAGCAACTAGTAAAATGGTGATGAGCTGCATTGTGACACGCGCTATGGAAGGCTGTCCAATTTCAATGACCGGTGTGGTCAGTACGATAATGGGATAATGCCACAGATAAATACCATAAGACCGCTTACCTAGCCAGACGAGTGGCTGAAAGGACAGCCATTTCCCTATAAGACTTGCAGGGTGGCAGACGCACGCAATTAAGATGGCCGCATTCAGACAGAATAAAAGCATGCCGCCCTGATAGAGAAAGGCATCGAAATCGTCCACTGCATAAACACAAAGAAGGAAAATCGCAAACGAACCGAACCCGGCAATATGTAAAATACGTCTGCCAACAGGAAGTAATTTTTTGCTGGATAGTCTTTGCATAGGCCACACAAATGCCAGGCTACATCCAATCAGGAGCGCAAATGCACGAGTATCTGTTCCATAATAAACCCTGCTTGGATCGGTATCTGGTGAATAAAGAATCGCCATCCATAAGGCAGAGACAAGTGCAAGTCCAAAGGTGATCATAGGAAGATGCGATCTGTTTTTTACCCATTTCAGCCCTGCAATCAACAGTACCGGCCAAATGATATAAAATTGCTCTTCTATTGCCAGAGACCACAAATTTTTCAGTGGAGATAGGGCATTGAAGCTATCAAAATATGAAAGCTGATGAAAAATGTACCACCAGTTACTGACATAAAAAAAGGACGATATGGCATCGCCACGAATGGACAATAATGCGTTTGATCCAGCAATCGCGCACCAGCTGACGGTTATAAAAATCATGATGTAAGCGGCTGGAAGAAGCCTCCTGATCCGTCCCATCCAAAATGGCAAAAGCTCTTGATAGCCTAAATCCTGCTTATGTAACAAGATCGTTGTTATCAAGTAACCAGAAATGACAAAAAATAAATCAACGCCAAGAAACCCGCCGCTTGCGGGTCCGATATGTAAGTGATAAGCAATGACTGCCAATACAGCAACGGCTCTTAGTCCATCTAATCCTAAAATATAACGAAAACGATTTTCCTTGCTGTTCATGAAAATGAATCCCCCATCAATTGAAAAAGAACCTGTATTTAATAAAGGTTACTCATATATTGTATATATAATAGACGTTAACGCATAATATTTAGTTTGAATTTATTCAATAAATTTTTATTGTAAACCAGCATATATTAATATATAACATTTTTGGTTTTATATTGACTTAAAACCATAATATAGAATAATATATGAAAAAAAAGGAGTGGTGTTGAATCAATAGTTTGATAAAAAGATTTTTGATAATATTAATAGTTCTTTTAATTTATTTTAAGTGTTTTGAATTGCACTCAAAAAATTTAAACTTCACTATTAATATTCATCAACAGATTCCATGGGGCACAAAGTTAACAAAAAAATATGTGGAAAATAATAGAGGAGGAGAAAGTGTACGAATAGCAATAATTGATAGTGGGATAGATGGGACACATCCTGATTTGGTAGGTAAAGTTAAAAAAGGACTAAACACAATTGGCACAGGAGGAGAACAAGAGGACAGTTTAGGGCACGGTACTGCTGTAGCTGGAATAATCACAGCTAATGATAATGAAATTGGACTTGTGGGTATAACGCAGAATGTAGAGTTATATCCTGTTAAAATTCTAGATTCAACAGGCAAGGGTTCAATAAAAAATTTTGTCAAAGCTGTTCAATGGTGTATTGATAATAAAATTGATGTTATCAATGCTAGTTTTGGATTAATGAAAGATGATCCAGCTGTTAAGAAGATTATAGACAAAGCAATACAAAAAACATAATTATAGTAGCTGCTGTTGGTAATAAGTATGGAAGAAAAATGGATTACCCAGCTGCTTATGAGAATGTTTTTTCTGTAACCGCTGTGGATAAGCATAAGAAGGTAGCTGAATTTTCATCTAAAGGAAATTACGATTTTGCTGCTCCGGGTGTAGATATACCAGTTCTTAGGCCTCATAACAATTATGCAATTGAAAGTGGCACCTCTTTAGCGAGTGCCCATATTACAGGTGTAGTAAGCTTAATTTTACAGTACCGGGAACGTTTTAATATTAATTCTGAAGAAAGTTTAAACCAACAAATATATAAAATCTTAAAAAATGGTATTGAAGATTATTTAAATAAAATTGTTTTTTAAAACAGGAAACTCGGAGGTATAGTTTAGGATGAATAAAATAAGTAAGTTAATCTCAATTGTTATATGTCTATCGCTGGTTATAACTTTGTTTTTCCAATTTCCAAATAAAACAGAGGCTGTTACCACAAAAGATTTTCATGTTTTAGAAGATAGCAATGAAAAATATGTAATTTCACAGGAACAAGAGGGAGTAACTGGTATTCTAACTCTAAATAAAAAAACAGCAGAAATCAGTTATCAAACTGAAGAAATTGGTAGTGAAGGTGAAAAGGTTTCAAAGGATTATGAAGTTGACTTGCAGACACTTTTAAATGATAATTTAGATGTTACGTTTAAAGATACAAAAGATGATAAGAAATATGAAGTGAATTCTGAAGATATTCAAGCATCTTTTGCATTTGTTATTCCTATTGGTATTGCTATTGGGGCAGTTCTATTAGAACATTTATTAGCTTTGGGACTTGCAGTAACAGTAGTAGGTGTTACCTATATTGCTTATTCTGAATTTATAAAAAGGAAAGACAATAAACATAATCACTTTATTGCTTATCGAGACAAAGATAAACCTCATTTATTTATTGGAAAAGGTGTAAGTCGTGCAAACGCTGTAAAAAGATTAGCTCAGAAAAAAGATACATGGTCTACTTCCAAAAGCAATGCACAATCTATTGCTAAAGCAGCCAGTCCGATTGGAAAAGTAATAGGTGCGGAAATTGACAAAAAAGGAAAAAATAAACACTATCACTATCATCCAGTTTATAAATTAAAAGGTAAATATGAAAGAACTGGAGCACATGCTTTTTTTGGCGCTCCTAGATAAGAAGTCCAGATAGAGGAGGTTTTCGATGATTGTCCTTAATCGTCAACCAAAAAAGAAGGAATACAATGCGCTCATCGATTTATGTTGTGAAGTATGTGATGAGTTCCAATTAGTTTTTAGAAAAGATTTTGCTGATTTTGCTGATTATCGTGAAATTCTAGATAAACTTTCTCCATCTCTTAAAGAAATGAAGGAAGAGTCTGAATGGGCTACCACGATTCTAGGAGATGGTCAAACAGCATATGTTTATTATTATTATGCCAATGAACACACAAAAAATCTGTTGAAAGAACTTTCGAACTCTCTATACGGGTGGATTCACCCTAATTTACTGGAGGATTTATCATTCTTCAAAAATGGGAAAGAGTGGCTGGTTTCAAGCTCACATGAAGAGGAGAGCTATATTTTTCCTGAAAACGAAGAAGAAATTGAGAGTTTAAAACAAATCAAAGGCCTTAGATGGACTATACAAGAAGATGATGAATAAGTAATTTTAACGGCTTTTCCCTAGAAGGGAGAAGTCTTTTTTATTCTAACGAACTCTTTTATACTCAAAACCAAAATCCCTGTCATAATAAAAGTAGAAGGAAAGGGGATGTATTGAATGAAAACGATTGAAAATGATCAGTTATTGGTTCAGATTCATGAAAAAGGAGCGGAAGTCAGGGAGGTGCTTGACAAGGAAAGCGGGCGTCACTATATGTGGTCTGGTGATCCAGCTTATTGGGGCAGGGTGTCGCCTGTCTTGTTTCCGATTGTTGGGCGATTAATGAATGATCAATACAAGATTGACGATCAAACCTTTGAGCTCACACAGCATGGGTTTTTACGTGATGTCAATTTTGATTTATATGAAGAAACGGAGCATACGGTGACCTTTCAATATGAATCAAGAGGCCGGCACGTGAAGCAATACCCGTATGAATTTACAGCGCGAATTCGTTATGAACTATTGGAAAATGGACTGAAGATTTCCTGGGAAATTGATCATGACGGAGAGGATACGATGTATTTCTCCATTGGAGGACACCCAGCATTTCGTATTCCGCTTGTTGAAGGTGAGCAAACACCAGATTATTCACTCACATTGACACCTTCCACTGAACATCTCCCTGTGCAATATGAACTGCGGAATTCACTTGTCAGGGAGAAAGAAAAAGGCATTCAGCTTGAGCCGATCCAGCTTCGCCCAGAGCTTTTTCAGCATGATGCGATGATCTTTAGCCATATCAATCGAGTGTCATTGACTTCAGGGGCAGGTCACGGAGTTGAGGTCGATCTCACTGGCTTTCCTTTCGTTGGCATTTGGTCGCCTTATGATCAAGAAAAAGGAACGATGGCTCCTTTTGTTTGTATTGAGCCGTGGTATGGCATCGCCGATAGGGAAGGGACGAATGGACAGTATAAAGAGAAGTTTGGCATTCAAACATTAGAAAAGAATGAGACCTTTCATGCCGCTTATACAATTTTCTTTAAATGAACATTTGTGCATGATGAGGTGAACAATTTGTTATGATAGAAGAAAAAAGGGGGCGTATGAATGGATCGAGAGAAACAACAGCTGAGTATTGAAGCGGCAAGGCTTTACTATTTGTCTGATTACAGCCAGCAGGAAATTGCCAAGCAGCTCGACCTGTCGAGACCGACCGTATCTCGGCTGCTTCAATATGCGAAAGAGAAGGGATACGTCCAGATTACGGTGATGGATCCGTTTGAGGATTTAAATGAGCTTTCTTCACTGCTCAAGGAAAAATATGATCTGCTCGAAGCTCATGTGGTATTTTCGCCAAAGGACGACTATCCAACCATCACCGATTATTTGAGCCGATTTGGTGCAGATTACTTGCAAGAGACGGTGAAAGACGGCGATATCGTTGGCGTGAGCTGGGGAACGACTATGTATCAAATTGCACAAAAGATGCAACCTAAACAGGTAAAAGGTGTAGAGGTTGTCCAGCTCAAGGGCGGAATCAGCCACTCTCATGTGAATACATATTCTGCGGAAACCATCCAGTTGTTTGCTGAGGCCTTTCAAACAGCACCGCGCTATTTGCCGCTTCCTGTTGTATTTGATAGTGCTGCCGTCAAGGAGATGGTTGAGCAGGACAGACATATTCAGCGAATTATTGAAATGGGCAAGCAGGCAAATATCGCTGTGTTTACTGTTGGAACGGTAAGAGATGAAGCACTTTTGTTTAGACTAGGTTATTTCCGTGAAGAAGAAAAAGCGCTCCTCAAGGAATCCAGTGTTGGAGACATTTGCTCGCGTTTTTATGATCAAGATGGACGCATTTGCAGTGAAGCCATTAACAACCGCACAATTGGCGTGGAGCTAGATGATTTAAGGACAAAAGAACGATCCATTCTTGTCGCTGGCGGTCATCGAAAGGTGGCTTCTATACACGGTGCACTAAGAGGGAAATATGCCAATGTATTGATCATCGATCAGCACACAGCGAGGGCTCTTTTAAATGTCACAAAATAGATGAACAAAATTTCATAACCATGTTTACAATTGTTCATTCGTCATATATGATGAAAGTATCATAATTAAAAGGAAGTGTGAAGCATGACGATAGCAAAGCTCATTGATCATACAGCACTAAAACCAGATACAACTAGAGCTGCAATTATGCAGTTACTTGAAGAAGCAAAGACTCATCAATTTGCATCTGTTTGCGTAAACCCAACTTGGGTATCTCTAGCGTCGAAAGAACTAGCCGGAACAGGTGTTGATGTATGTACAGTCATCGGTTTCCCGTTAGGCGCAAACACAACAGCAGTGAAAGCATTCGAAACAAAGGATGCCATTGAAAACGGTGCAACAGAAGTGGACATGGTCATCAATGTTGCGGCATTGAAAGACGGCGAATATGATGTGGTTGAACAAGATATTCGTGCAGTTGTAGACGCAGCAAAAGGCAAAGCATTAGTGAAAGTCATTATTGAAACATGTTTACTTACTGATGAAGAAAAAGTCAAAGCTTGTGAGCTTTCAGTGAAAGCGGGCGCAGATTTTGTGAAAACATCGACTGGATTTAGTACGGGCGGTGCAACGGCTGAGGACATTGCATTAATGCGTAAAACAGTAGGACCTGACATCGGTGTGAAAGCATCAGGCGGCGTGAGAACAAAAGAAGACGTTGAGGCAATGACAGCTGCAGGTGCTACCCGTATTGGCGCAAGTGCAGGCGTTTCCATTATCAAAGGGGATCAATCAGCTCCTTCGAAAGACTATTAATTCATACGATCCTATGGTAGGATAACATTCATGACTCATAAATGATGAAAAAGTCATATGCGGAAGGAACTCACTTCTGGGAATTTCTTCCGCGTTTTGTTTGCGAAATAGGGTTTGTTCCATACAAGCGCATTAATGTAAACGAATTCATTCAAGGAGGAAAAACATGAAATACGTGATTGGTATCATCGGTTTGCTAGTGATTCTCGCCATTGCATGGCTGGCTAGTAATGGAAAAAAACGAGTGAAATTCCGTCCAGTAATTGTCATGATTGTACTGCAATTTATTTTAGGTTATATTCTGCTCAATACAGGTGTTGGAAACTTTCTAGTCGGAGGCTTTGCAAAAGGATTCCAAATGCTTCTAGGCTATGCCGGCGAAGGAATCAACTTTGTATTTGGCGGGTTAATGAATGATAATGCGTCCACTTTCTTCATCAATGTTTTACTGCCGATCGTCTTTATCTCGGCGTTAATCGGTATTCTGCAGCATTGGCGTATTCTTCCGCTTATCGTACGCGGAATCGGATATTTGCTTAGTAAAGTGAACGGTATGGGGAAACTAGAATCTTACAATGCAGTAGCGTCTGCGATTTTAGGTCAATCAGAAGTCTTTATTTCTATTAAGAAACAGCTTGGATTATTACCTCAGCAGCGTCTTTATACATTATGTGCATCTGCAATGTCGACGGTATCGATGTCGATTGTTGGTGCGTACATGCAAATGATTAAACCAGAGTACGTGGTTACAGCACTTGTGCTGAACCTATTTGGTGGATTTATTATCGCATCAATCATCAATCCATATGAAGTGTCTAAGGATGAAGACATGCTTGAAGTCGTTGAGGAAGAAAGACAATCCTTCTTCGAAATGCTTGGCGAATACATTATGGATGGTTTCAAAGTAGCAATTGTTGTTGCTGCAATGTTGATTGGATTCGTTGCATTAATTGCGATGATTAATGGTATCTTTACAGCAGTCATCGGTGTTTCTTTCCAAGATGTACTTGGATATGTCTTTGCTCCATTTGCGTTCCTTGTCGGTGTACCTTGGAGCGAAGCAGTACAAGCAGGAAGCATTATGGCAACCAAAATGGTATCGAACGAATTTGTTGCGATGCTCGCTCTATCTGGAGACGGCCTGCATTTCACTGCTCGTACAGAAGCGATTATTTCTGTATTCCTTGTATCATTTGCGAACTTCTCTTCTATCGGTATCATTGCTGGAGCAGTCAAAGGCTTAAACGAAAAGCAAGGGAACGTTGTCGCACGCTTTGGATTAAAGCTGTTATTCGGTGCAACTCTTGTCAGTTTCTTAACAGCAGGCGTTGTCGGTTTGATTTACTAATTTAAAAAAAGGAATGGTGAAAACAATGAGAATGGTAGATATCATTGCGAAAAAACGTGACGGAAAAGAATTATCTTCAGAGGAAATTTCTTTCTTTGTCAAAGGTTATACGGACGGAACAATTCCTGACTACCAAGCAAGTGCCTTGGCTATGGCGATTTTCTTCCAAGATATGACGGATCAAGAACGTGCAGACTTAACACTCGCTATGGCGAACTCAGGAGATACAATTGACCTGTCTGCCATTGACGGTATTAAAGTAGACAAGCACTCAACAGGCGGTGTAGGCGATACAACAACGCTTGTACTCGCTCCTCTTGTTGCGGCACTAGATGTACCTGTTGCGAAAATGTCAGGGCGCGGTCTTGGGCATACAGGCGGTACAGTGGACAAGCTTGAAGCGGTCAAAGGCTTCCACGTAGAAATTACAAAAGACGAATTCATCGAGCTCGTGAACCGTCATAAAGTAGCAGTTATTGGCCAATCAGGCAACCTGACACCAGCTGATAAAAAATTGTATGCTCTTCGTGATGTGACAGGAACGGTTAACTCAATTCCGCTTATTGCAAGCTCCATTATGAGTAAGAAAATCGCTGCTGGTGCAGATGCGATTGTACTTGATGTAAAAACAGGTGCTGGTGCTTTCATGAAAACACCAGAAGACTCTGAGAAGCTTGCAAAAGCCATGGTGCGCATCGGAAACAGCGTAGGCAGACAAACAATGGCGGTTATCTCTGACATGTCTCAGCCGCTAGGATTAGCGATTGGAAATTCCCTTGAAGTGAAAGAAGCGATTGACACACTCCGAGGCGAAGGTCCTGAAGACTTAAACGAGCTTGTGCTCACATTAGGAAGTCAAATGGTCGTTCTTGCGAAAAAAGCAGACACACTTGATGAAGCAAGAGAAAAGCTGATTGAAGTGATGAAAAACGGCAAAGCACTTGAGAAATTCAAGGAATTCTTAGAAAACCAAGGTGGAGACAGCTCAATTGTGGATCAGCCTGAAAAACTGCCGCAAGCACCTTACAAAATCGAAGTACCTGCAAAAGAATCAGGTGTCGTAGCTGAAATCGTCGCGGACGAAATCGGTGTTGCAGCGATGATCCTTGGAGCAGGACGCGCAACAAAAGAGGACGATATTGACCTATCTGTCGGCATCATGCTGAACAAAAAAGTGGGCGATCGTGTTGAAAAAGGAGATTCACTTGTGACTCTCCATGCGAATCGTGAAGATGTTGCAAATGTCATGGAGAAAATTTATGACAACATCCGCATTGCTGATCATGCTGATGCACCAACTTTGATCCACACGGTCATTACTGAATAAAGAAAAAGGACAAAAGTGATTCGTCGCTTTTGTCTTTTTTTATGCTTGTCATTTTCTATTGAAATAAAAAAATTCACTTTATGAAACAAACCTCTTGCAATCATCAAACAATGGGTGTATATTAATTGACGAGTCAATGATTGATATATCAAGTAATTGATTTCTGAATAGAAAAGAGGGGATGGCATTGACTGCATTTTGCTCTGAAGAGGCAGAGGTATTATATCGTTTGCAGTGCGTGAACCGTATGATGGGCGTGAAGTTCGAAGCATGCACGGGCATCAGCCAATCAAGACTTGAGTTGCTATCGCTGTTATTCCAAGCCGATGAAATCAGCCAATCAGATTTGCAGAAAAAAGTAAATATTGATAGTGCAGCTGTGACGCGTCATTTAAAACAGCTAGAAACAAAAGGAATGGTCACACGCAGAAGAAAACCAGAAGATAATCGAGTCACACTTGTCCGCTTAACAGAAGAAGGCAGAACGAGAATCGAAGCTTCTAAAATAGAAAAAGAACGATTTATCTCAGAAATGCTTGAAAACGTAAGTGAAGAAGAACGAAGGCTTCTCACTGATGTGCTCATCCGTATACAACAAAACATCGAAAAGATTCAAACAACCTAAAGGAGTGTTACACATGGCTACAACATTAAAAACAAACGATTTTATGGAAATTATGAAAGGGCGCCGCTCTATTCGTAACTATGATCCAGCTGTGAAAATCAGCAAAGAAGAAATGACAGAGATTTTAGAAGAAGCAACAACTGCACCATCATCAGTAAATGCACAGCCTTGGCGCTTCATGGTTATTGACAGCCCAGAAGGAAAAGAAAAGCTTGCACCACTTGCAAAATTCAACCAAACTCAAGTGTCAACATCAGCAGCTGTCATTGCAGTATTTGCAGATATGAAAAGCAATGAATACTTAGAAGAAATTTATTCAAAAGCAGTAGAGCATGGCTACATGCCGCAAGAAGTGAAAGAAAGACAAATTGCTGCATTAACTGCACACTTTGAGGTTCTTCCGGAGCAAGTGAACCGCGAAACCATCTTAATTGACGGTGGGATTGTGTCTATGCAGCTTATGCTTGCTGCACGTGCACACGGTTATGATACAAATCCAATTGGCGGATATGATAAAGAAGTCATCGCTGAAACATTTGGATGGGATAAAGAACGTTATGTACCAGTCATGCTGCTATCAATTGGGAAAGCAGCCGACGAAGGCTATGCATCTTACCGCTTACCGGTTGATCGTATTGCTGAGTGGAAATAATATCTTTTCAAAAGGAGACGATCAAATGATTATTATTCATGCAGGGATGACCATTCATCCAGAAAAAGAAAACGTATTTTTAGAAGAAATCAATGAGTTAATGAAAGCTTCACAGGCTGAAGAAGGCAATGTTTCCTACAAGCTGTTCAAGGATACAGAAAAGGAAAATACCTTTTTAATGGTAGAAGTGTGGAAAGATGACGCTGCGGTTCAGAGCCATAATGCAAGTGCTCATTTCCAGGCTTTCGTCGCGAAGGCAAAAGAATTCTTAGCCGCTCCACTTGACGTGGTTGCATTTCAAGGCCAGCAGCTTTCATAGAAAAACAACAAACACCCTAGGCGGTTAACGCCTAGGGTTCTTTTATTTTCGACAAATGGTTCCACCCCTTTCATTCACGTATTGTGCATTTTCCACAAAATTTCTGAAAATAAAATGTTTTTCGACTTAACTATATTGGAATATGCTAGAATTAGATATTATTTATTACCAAAATAGGGAGGAACCAATATGAAAAAAGGGAAATGGACGAAAATTGCACTAACCGCTGTCCTAAGTTTAGGCACATTGACAGCTTTCAGCACCCCTCTATCTGCCCACACCACAGAAAAATCAACATCCTCTGATGGCGGTCATTATTCAGGTATTCCATTTGACTCAAGTGTCGTGAATGAAGACCGTCTTGTCAAAGCCTTGAAAAAACAAGGAAAGATCAAAAAGAATGCCAATGAGGCAGAAACCCAAAAAGCATTAAAGAACTATCTAAAGAAAAAAGAAGAATCAGCAATGAAACAAAGTGCCAGCACCTTAACAGAAGAGCCTGAATTCCTGAAAGAATACAAACAAGAGGTACATAACAAACTTGCCAAAAAGAAAAAATTAAAGAAGCATAAAGGAAAAGAAAGCAATCAAGTAAAACCGGTCAAAAAGGAAAAGTATAAAGGTGACGTCCGCAATGATAAAGTATTGGTTTTATTAGTAGATTTTAAAGATTATAAGCATAATAGTATTAAAAAAGAAGAGACTGATATGTACTATGACAAGTACGATCAACAGCACTATCAAGATATGCTTTTCGGAAAAAATGGCTACATCGGTCCTGATGGGAAACGGAAAGTATCCATGAAGCAATACTATGAAAAGCAGTCCGGCGGGAGTTACACAGTCAGTGGAACAGTTGCAGGATGGTATACAGCGAAGCATGAAGCAGCTTATTACGGCGGGAACGTACCTGACGATTCAGGCAGTGACGGCAGACCGCGCGAATTGGTGAAAGAAGCACTCGAAGCAGCAGCAAAAGATCCGAATATTGATCTAAGCGAGTATGATCAATGGGACCGCTATGATATTGATGGCGACGGTGTTTATAACGAGCCAGACGGCATCATTGACCATCTGATGGTCGTTCACGCCGGCGTAGGTGAAGAAGCAGGCGGCGGACAACTTGGCGCTGATGCGATTTGGTCACACCGCTGGTCACTTGGTGATGTATTTGAAATTCCGGATACTGAATCGGAAGTTGGTCAAGGCGGGAAATTAGGCGCATTGGATTACACCATCGAGCCTGAGGATGGCGCAGCAGGTGTGTTCACACATGAATTCGGACATGATCTTGGTCTTCCTGACGAGTACGATACACAGTACACAGGCAGAGGAGAGCCCGTTTCTTACTGGTCGATCATGTCAAGCGGAAGCTGGGCAGGTAAAGTTCCTGGTACGGAACCAACAGGCTTTAGCCCATATGCGAAAGAAATGCTTCAAAATCTGCATGGAGGCAACTGGCTTTCTGGACAAACCATCGATGGTAAAACATTAAAGAAAAGCAAAACAGTATTAATTGATGAAGCAGCAACAAAAGGAACGAACCATGATGCCGTTCGAGTCGATTTACCAGATAAAGAGATTGTCGTTACGACACCTGCTCAAGGGAAATATTCGTATTTCAGCGGAACGGGTGACAATTTGAATGCAACCATGACGACAACAGGTATTGATTTGTCAAAAGGAAGCAAAGCAGAGCTGACATTTAAAGCATGGTACGATATTGAAGAAGATTATGATTATGCGTATGTCGAAGTGCGTGAAACAGGGACTGATCAATGGAAGACCATCGCGGGTAACATCACGAATGATCGAAATGAAGCAGGTGCAAACGAAGGCAATGGCATCGACGGAAAATCAGACGGCTGGGTAGATGCAGCTTTTGACCTGTCTGCTTACGCAGGGAAGAAAATCGACCTGCAATTCCGTTACACAACTGATGCAGGCTATTCACTTCCAGGCTTATTCGTAGATGACCTGAACATCACGGCAGATGGAACGAAAGTATGGTCAGATGATGCCGAGGACACGCCTACTTTTACCTTTAATGGATTCTCAAAATCTAATGGAAAACAATATGCAGCACAATACTATTTACTAGAGTGGCGCTCTTATGCTGATGTCGATAAAGGCTTAAAGCATATTAAACGCGGGGCAAGTCTGATGAGCTATAATAACGGGTTGGTCGTTTGGTATGTCGATCAATCATACAGTGATAACTGGGTAGGAAAACATCCGGGGAACGGCTTCCTTGGCGTAGTAGATGCAGATCAGCAAGTATTAAAATGGAGTGACGGTTCCATTGCCGCAACAGGGTTCCAAGTACATGATGCAGCATTCTCTTTGAATCCAAGTACGAAGCTGAATATAGATTATACAGCAACAACGGGCTTAACTTTGCAAGATCGCTACATTCGCCCGGCTCGTACATTTAGTGATAAAAAGAACTATGTGAATCCAAACAACCCAGATGCAGGACGCGATGTACCGACATATGGGTTATCCTTTAAAGTCGTTGGACAAAGTAAGGATCGTTCTGTTGGAAAGGTGTTAATTTCGAAAAGTAACTAAATAGAAAGCCGGATTCTACCATTGAATCCGGCTTTTTGATATATAAGAAAAGGATTGTGAGGGCACGATTGTTTTTTAAATCGAATGTCTGTTCTTTTTTATTTTGATATCCGAATGAAACCATTATATAATAGACACTGGAAGGTTTTTCTTTCAACCATGATTCTTTTTAGCTGTTAAAACAAAGGAAAGGATGAGCGTTACCAATGAGTTGTGTCACTGCCAAGCAATTAAAGGTGATTCGAGGGACGATGCAGACTTTTTGCAGCCATTTGGAGTATGCTGGCCACGGTAAGCTTCATATCAATACCATCATGGCTTTTATTAAAAAGGAATTCGGCGTGAGAAAAATGAAAGACATTCCACAAAGTCGCTTTACAGAAGCGCTAGAATTGATACAAGACTTTGATTTATACACGGACAAAATAGAGATTCGTGAACGTCTACCAGAAAGGAATTAACTAAATTGAATATTTTAGCAATGATTTTAGTAGGAATTGTCGCTTTAGAACACATTGTCATCATGTTATTAGAAATGTTTTTTATGGAATCAAAGATGGCGAAGCGGTCTTTTAAGCTGCCAGAACACTTGCAAAAAGATCCAAATGTCAAAGTGATGTTTGCCAATCAGGGGCTTTATAACGGGTTTTTAGCTGCAGGACTCATTTGGGGGCTCATTCTTGGATCGAATACCGTTGGATATATGATTCAGCTGTTTTTCATTCTTTGTGTGCTCATCGCAGCAGTATTTGGCGGTGTAACATCCAATAAATCAATTATCATCAAACAAGGAGTACCAGCACTGCTTGCACTCATTGCACTGATGCTGGCGATCTAATCTTAAATAAAGCCGCCCCTAGTGAGGGCGGCTTTTATCTTTTTCGAAGACCCATCAAACGAATAATGGATGTTAGACAAAGGGCTACGGCAACGGCCAAAATGATTTTTCCGTACATGACCCCCGTTAGGTTCATCAAAAAGACGGCCAATATAATACAGAGCGTGATGATGATCATCACAATCGAATAGGTTTTCATCTCTTTTTCACTCCTTTAAAAATCCCTCATGTGACGAGAGAACTGTCAATCTTTCCTCATATTATATCACTCAATGACAATTTTACATGAAATTCCCTACCAATAGAATGTGACATATTGATTAGATTTGGAGTCATACCATAATTTTTAGAAAATCGGATATAACATAATGAGCTGGTCTAAAGTCATATTGCTTGATATTTAATTGTGCAAAATATAAAATAGCCACAGGATAAATCGAAAGGATGATCAAGATGAGTAAGAAAGTGTTATTAGTATCAACAAGCAGCCCGGAAATGAATGGACACCCAACAGGTTTATGGCTAGAAGAGTTAGCAGAGCCATTTCATATTTTTAAAGAAAATGAACTAGAAGTACAAATTGTTTCTATTCAAGGTGGCACTGTACCAATTGACAAAAATTCAATTCCTGAAGGTGTCCCAGCGCAATATCAAGATGTATATGAATTACTTCAAGACACAAAGGCGCTTACAGATGTGAATCCCGCTGATTATGACGGAATTTTCTTTGCTGGAGGGCACGGGCCTATGATCGACTTTGCGTCTAATCAACTGGTAGCGGATGCGATCTTAGCGGTTTCAGATAAAAATGGTGCGATCGGAGCCGTTTGTCATGGTGTTTCAGCATTCGTTGATGTGAAGGACCAAAATGGCAAATCATTTATCGAAGGCAAAAAAATCACAGGCTTCACAAACGAAGAAGAGGAAGCCGTTCAGCTGACATCAAAAGTTCCATTTTTATTGGAAACAAAACTTCGTGAGCAGGGGGCAGCGTTTGAAAAAGGAGATGCCTTTGCGCCATTTGCTGTTGTTGACGGACAAATCATCACTGGACAAAACCCGGGATCAAGTGCAGAAACAGCACGCTTGTTTGTCAAAACCATTGCATAAAACGATCAAAACCAGTCGTAACTCATGTGGCTGGTTTTTTTGTTATAAAAATGTCCCAAAAAAGACCAAAACAATTATTAGAATAATGGTAAAATAATCACAGGGTAAAAAACCCAAATGAGGAAAAAGGGGATGTTCCTGTGAGAGCATTTTATGTCAAAATCACTGCAGCTTTACTGTCTGTTTTACTCGTCGCAACAGGTTTGTTTTCACCAGCATTAAAAGCAGAAGAAGCACCGAAATCAGAAGGGAAAATATCACCACTGACGGAAAAAGCGATTCAGCAAGTGCAAGAATCGTTTTTGAAGCAGGATGAAGGAATCGCTATTCAACAGAAGCAAGTGAAAAAATCATTTAAAGTGAATAAGAAGAAAGGAATCAGTATCAAACGAAAAGCTGCTAAAGAAGGCAAAATGCGCACGTCTGCCGTTCGCTCCATTGATGGACTAGCTATTAATCAATCGGCTGTCTTAACAGAGGACGACCCAGTTGATTTATGGTTTTTAAGCACATCTTCACCTCAGGCACTCATCAGCCGGATTACCTCTTCAAACCCTGATTATTTTGTTCAATTATTTGTTGTTGATTATGAAACAGGACAAGCCTACCCGACAGATTTAATTCAACCGGCAGGCAGCCTGCTTGGATTGACCAATTTACCAGCAGGTGATTATGCATTCGGTATTACAAGCGGCGGAGAATTTGGAGACTCCTACACGATACAAGTGAATGCAAAAAACCCGCCCAATTTCACGGGGGCTGTATCCCTTTCGTCCACCTTGCAATATTTTGTAGCTGAGTATGCAAACGGTGATGTTTTCGCAAATGGTACAAAAGTGTACAATAAGCAAACAAAGACCGCCGATTATAAATGGGAGCGTGTGTTTTACTTCTCATATGATGGAAAATATGAACAGAGAACTCATTCTGTTGACAGTGTAAAAGTGAAAAGTATTTCGGCACCAGTGTCGTACTCCGCTCCATATGCAAGTTCCTCTGAGGCCATTCTCGTCTACTTAGATGTGGAGACTTTATTTATGTATCATGAATCATCGTTTGCTAGCGGGCAGTACTACCATAGTAGCTTTGTTGATACACTCGGGAAGACAACACCAAGACGCTTAGATATTGATGATATGACAAATTACGGTGATCATATTTTAGCTGTAGATTTAAAAACAGGAAAGCCGATTGATTTCTTCAGTGTGCTGAATTTCTACTATGCTGCAGGGATCGAGAAGCTGCCAACAATCAGAACGTTGAATTAAGAAAGGCGGTTGACATCAAATCGCCACATGTGTAGAGTAAAGATAATTAAATGACAAAAGTCCACTAGGGGAGTCATGTATGACTGAGACAAGAGAAAATCTTGGACCCTTTGAACCTGATCTAGTTCGTACTAGCGGAGGGAAGTGGAGCTGGACCTTGTCTTATTCATGATTGAATCGATAAGAAGGCCGCTCCATTTGGGGTGGCTTTTTCATTTATTCAACTGAAGAAGAGGAGGCTTTTTTTATGACATTTTCTACGCAATTAAGGAAAGAAGCAGAACCGTTATTTGAAGCCATTTATCAGCATCCGTTCGTCAGAGGCCTGGCAGCAGGAAAGCTGGAAAAGGAACAAATCATTCATTACGTCAAACAAGATGCAGAATACTTACAAGCATTCATTAAAATTTATGCAGCAGCGCTCAGCAGATGTACAGACAGGGAGGATATTGCGTTTTTCCATCAGCAGATTGCGTTTGTACTAGATAGTGAGACGCACCCTCATCAAAACCTTTGCCGAGTGGCAGGGGTAGCATATGATGAGCTCCAAGGTGCTTCTTTGGCTCCGAGTGCTCACCACTATATTCATCACATGCTGCAAGTTGCGCAAGAAGGTACGCTTGGTGAAATCATCGCTGTCCTGCTTCCATGTCCTTGGACATATTGGGAGATAGGGAAACGAATGCTCACAGATGTGCAGCCAGACCCTTCACATCCGTTTTATGAGTGGATCACGTTTTATGGAGGATTAACTGATTCTGTTACAGGTGAGCTTTGCAAGCGGCTCGATCAGTTGGTGGAAGCAGCAAGTGAGAAGGAAAAGGAAAAAATGAAACAGCACTTTATCTTAAGCTGCCAGCTCGAGTACAAGTTTTGGGAAATGGCCTTCACTGTTGAAGAGTGGCCAGTTCAACTGGGGGTGCATTCATCATGACATGGAAGATGAAAGAAGTCGTCCTTGCGGTGATTTTATCCGTTGCGTGCGGTGTGATCTATTTAGGATGGTCCACGCTATACTTACCGATTACAGCACTTGTTGGCCCAGCAGGAGGCAACATCATGTTTGGAATATGGGTCATTGCAAGTCCAATCGTTGCATATATCATTCAAAAGCCGGGGGCTGCTCTGATTGCAGAAACAGCCGCCGCTGCTGTGGAATTATTGACCGGCAGCCACTTCGGACTTTCAGCTCTGTTAATTGGTGTATGCCAAGGACTCGGAGCAGAAATCGCCTTCGCTCTTTTTGGTTATAAACGATATCGCATGTGGACACTGATGCTCTCTGGTGCCTTTGCCGCTATCGGAGCGATGGCGTACAGTCTCGTGGCAAATGGCTTTGGTTATTACACGCCTCAAGTTTTACTTATGACCCTTGTGACTCAAATGATCAGTGGAATGATACTTGGCGGCTGCCTTGCGAAAGTGGTGGTAGACGCACTATCCAAAACAGGTGTACTGAATCAATATGCCATCATGAAAGAAAAACGAAACAAAGGTGAACAGCATGAATTCATTTCTCGCGTGCAATGAACTCTCTGTCCGTTTTTATGAACAGCCTAAGCCCGTTTTGCATCAAATCTCCCTTACGATTCAAAAAGGGGAAAAGGTGCTTATTTTAGGACCGAGCGGAAGCGGGAAATCTACGCTCATTTCGGTTCTGGCTGGAATCATTCCAGAGCATGTGGAAGCAGACATGCAGGGGGAAGTGGTGCTGCAAAGACATACAGGCGTCATGTTTCAAGATCCAGACTCTCAGTTTTGTATGCACCGCGTCAATGAAGAAATTGCCTTTAGCTTAGAGAACCGTTCCGTCCCTCGTGAAGAGATGGATGACATCATTCAGCAGCTCATGCAAAAAGTCCAACTGGATGTCGATCCGCATACAGAGATTCACACTTTATCTGGCGGCATGAAGCAGCGATTGGCACTTGCTTGTTTACTCGCATTACAGCCGGATGTTCTATTCTTTGATGAACCAACCGCACAGCTTGATCCGGCAGGTAGAATGGACATATTTCAACTGCTGCAGCAGCTTGCAGCCGATCAGCAGCAGACCATGATTTTTGTAGAGCATGTGCTTGACGGTGTCATCGAATGGATGGACCGGGTGATTTTATTAGATGATCAAGGCAGCATTTTAGCAGATGGAGCTCCAAAAGATGTGCTCACGGCATATGAGGAAGAAATGAAAGAGGCTGGAATTTGGCGGCCCAAATTATTTCCCGAGAAATGGTCCACGATCATTCAAGATCCATTTCATCCACTGAGTCAAACCTTTATGCAAACCTTTAAAGCACGAAAAGAGCAGCATGAAAAGGTGCCATCAATCGAACGAAAGACAATGATTCGTACAGAAAATCTTCAATTAAGCTACGGGAAAAAAAGGATTATGAGTGATCTCCAGCTTGATATCAAATCAGGGGATTGGGTGGCGATCATTGGGGAAAATGGAAGTGGAAAAAGCACACTTCTCAAACATTTGGTTCGTTTAGAGCCAACGAAAAAAGGCCACATTTTCTTAAAAGATACACTCCTAAAAAAGTGGTCAGACCGAGAACTATATGAAAAAGCAGGCTTTGTGTTTCAAAATCCGGAGCTTCAATTTATACAAGACACAGTATTCGATGAAATTGCCTTTGGCGGCAGACAGCGAAACTGGCCAGAATCAGTCGTACAAGAAAAAACGGTTCAGCTGCTGAAAGAGTTCGGTTTAGAGAAGCATGCAAAAGCACATCCCTTCACCTTAAGTTTAGGGCAAAAAAGAAGGTTAAGTGTTGCCACAATGCTCCTTTTTGATCAAGATGTATTGCTGTTAGATGAGCCGACTTTCGGGCAGGATGAAAAAACGGCGAAGGAATTGATGAGGCGTTTAAAACAGCGTCAGCGCCAAGGCACGACCATTGTGATGGTCACACATGATATGGAGCTTGTCGATGAGTGTGCCGATCAAGTGCTTCTGTTTCATCAAGGGAGGCATGTGTATGATGGCACCCCTTATGATTTATTTTCAAATCAAGAACTTGTCGATGCTTATCAGCTGAGAGCTCCTTTACATTATCGCTATGTGGCAGAAAGAAAGGACGTGCTGACGATTGCAAAGTAATCACTCCTTTCTTTCTACTGTGAATCCAGTCATGAAATTACTCGCTCATCTGCTTGCGATGTGCTGTCTCATGGCGATTTCTGACCCTAAAACTACCTTTATCATTTGGCTGTTTGCTCTCAGCATTGGAGTTGTTTTAGGTGGATGGAATATGAAGTATCTCGTTACAAGGCTTGTCCCTTATCTGCTCTTTTTTATTCTGGTGTTTTGGATGATGGCGGCCTTCGGCAAGGGGGATCATACCGTTTGGAAGTGGGCGTGGTTTCATATCACAGAGGAGAGTTTAAGAAATGGGCTTACCATCGCTTTTAGAATGCTGGGATTTGTGACATTTGGTCTCCTTTTTACGTCCACAACAGATTTGACGGCATTTATGATGAGTCTGATTCATCAATGCCGAATGTCCCCAAAATGGGCGTATGGCATGCTTGCCGGTTTCCGGTTTATTCCGTTATTTCAAAGTGAATTAAAACAAATGAAAGCTGCACACAAAATCAGAGGCTACAAGCAAAAAAACAGCTGGAAAGCCTTTATGCGTTATGCATTGCCCCTTTTTACGCAAGGCGTACGAAAATCAGAACGCTTAGCGATTGCAATGGAAGCCAGGGGCTTCACAGGGACGAGAGAGCGAACGTATTATCATATCATCAGCACCTCATGGATTGACTATATGTATCTTTTTCTCATCGGTATCAGTGTCTTCATGTGCATTTACTTTGTTTAAAAAACACCCACATTCTCTTGATAGAATGTGGGCTTTTTATATGTCTTAGGTCATTTGATTGATATTAGTACACATTACAGGCTGTAATAGATCATATAACGAACCGATAAAGAAGGTGTACTGAGAAAAAGAGAGGATGAACGTAAGCGAATGTCACAGAGAATTGATAACATAATAGACGCTTTACCAATCATTGGACTTGCTATGAGAGAGCAGCTAACCTTTTCTGTCTTAGGGAAAGAGAAGGTTCTTTATTATCAGCAGCATGGGAATATTGATTTAGGATTTAAAGCTGGTGATACAGTAGATGCTGGATTCCAAAACTTTGCCATGCTGAAAAATGGAAGAGAACCATCGTTTATCCAAATTCCGAAAGAAGTATACGGGATTCCAATGGATATCGTAGCCGTTCCAATTAAAGATGAATCAGGTCAAGTGGTTGCTGCCTTCTGTGTGGCATATGACCAAACAAATCAACAACGATTAGAGCACATCATGACGGAGAGCAACGAAGCTTCCGAAAAACTAGTCGCAATGGTACAACAGGTTGCCGCACATTCAGAGGAACTACAAGCGACAAGTGAACAAATTCTACAAAATACGAAAACCACTGTCGAAAATTCCTCTAAAATCAATCAAGTGTCCAATCTCATCAAAGGTATCTCTGATCAAACGAACTTACTTGGACTCAACGCATCAATAGAAGCTGCAAGAGTGGGGGAAGCAGGAGCAGGCTTTGGAGTGGTCGCAACAGAAGTGAGAAAGCTGTCAACTCACGCGAAACAGGCGACAACTGATATTGAAACAGCCCTAAAAGACGTGCAGGGGTCAATCAAAGGAATGGAAGAGGAAATTGCGCAAATTGTCGCTTCCTCTGAGCATCAGGCAGAACTTGTTGGCACTTTTACAAAAATTATTGAAGGCCTTCATGAAACAAACGAAACAATGAAATCATTGGCAAACGACTTAGTGAACTATCAAGTGAAATAAAAGAGCGATAAAACCTCCAGCTGAATCGGAGGTTTTTTTATCATTTCAAGGTGAGAAACTTGTTAGGATTATGACCGTTTTATCGCTGACAGGCAGGATACACTTCTGTATGATAGAAAAAGAGAGACTAGTTTTGTCATTAGACCTATTCATAAGGAGGAAGATCATCGTGACACAATCAGCGAAGCTGAAAGAAATACTTGCACCCTACCGTCCATTGTTAGATGAAACGGAAAAACCAATGATTCAATTGCAGATGAAACAAGGAAAAACAGGACCATACGACAGCAAAATAGCTGGTGATCCTTATTTCCCAAAAAACGACGAATATCCAGTTGACGGCGAAGGACATCCTATGAAACTTTTGGCACAAATTAATTTCGGCCAGCTACCGAAGCTGAAGGATTATCCAGAAACAGGACTTTTGCAAGTTTTTATTTCTGTGCATGATGATCTTTTTGGGATGAATATTGACCATAAAACAGAGCAAAAAGATTTTCGCATCAAATTTATTGAGGAACCTTTCTTGGCAGAAGAAGAGTTAATGACTGATTTTTCTTTTGTGAAAATTCCAGACGATTTTTATTTTCCTGTAACGAAGGAAGGCGCAATTACAGGTGAATTAGCAAGCGAAACGATCAGTGTAGGAGATTTCCGCTTTGAAAAAGTCACAGGAAAGAACAGCTGGGATCTATTCGAAGATGCAGATGGTGTTAATGGCGATGAAGCAGATGCCCTGCTGGATGAATTTTATGAAACAGCGAGTGGCTTTGGTCACAAATTGGGCGGGTATCCGGGGTTTACACAAGAAGATCCGCGTACCTATGTAGATCAAGAACATACCGTTCTGTTATTACAAATTGACTCAGATGATGAAGTAGATTTGATGTGGGGAGATTGCGGTATTGCCAACTTTTTTATCAAACCAGAAGACCTTAAACGAAAAAATTTCGAGAATGTCGTCTATAATTGGGATTGCTCCTGATTTTGTAAAAAACACACTTTAAACACTCTTTTTAGAGTGTTTTTGTGTATGTTTTTAGACTTTTTTGCCCCTATTTCGTCATTTTTGAGAGGTAATATGTCATTCTTTCTAGTTGACCGTATCAAAAAAAAATGTAAAATCATCTTAAAGTCCTCTTTTTTGAAAATAATAATAACATGACATATGAATCAACGATAAAATGCTCGAAAAAGCGGAATGTACTGGGGGGTATCAATTGATCATTTCTAAAGTAATCAATAATAATGTTGTCAGTGCGTATGATGACGAGCAGCATGAGCTGGTCATTATGGGCAGAGGGATCGCGTTTCAAAAGAAAAGCGGAGACCCGATTGACGAAGAACGAATCGAAAAAGTATTTTCTATTCAAAATAAAGATATATCAGAAAAATTCAAAACCCTGCTTTATGATATTCCAATCGAGTATATGCAAGTGTGTGAGGCGATTATTGAGCATGCGAGAACAACCCTTAACAAAAATTTAAATGACAGCATCTATGTGACGCTGACGGATCATATCACCTTTGCCATTGAACGTCATCAAAAAGGAATGGACATCAAAAATGCCTTGCTCTGGGAAATCAAACGGCTGTATAAAGATGAGTTCAGATGCGGTTTAGAAGCTATTCGGATCATTGAGGACAAGCTGAGCATCCATCTTCCTGAGGATGAAGCAGGCTTTATTGCCATGCATATTGTCAATGCAGAGCTCAATGAAGAAATGCCAAACGTGATTCAAATCACCAAACTCATTCAAGACATTTTAAACATCGTTAAGTATCACTTTCAAATTGATTTGGACGAAGAATCATTAAATTATTTCCGTTTTGTGACGCATTTGAAGTTTTTTGGTCAGCGTCTGTTTAACGAAACACAAATGGAAAATCAAAATGAGTTTCTGTATGAAGTGGTAAAAGAGAAAAACACCGCAGCTTTTCAATGCGCAGAAAAAATTAACGAGTATGTTCAAAAAGAATACAACCGAAGTCTCATAGAAGATGAAATGCTATATTTAACTTTGCATATAGACAGAGTAATAAAAAGAAAATAAATTCAAAAAGAAAGCGTTGACATCACAAAATTAACATGATAATTTATAAATATAAACTAAATAACCCACAATCTTTTAGGATTGTTACTGGTCAAGCAGGCAAAACCTAAATCATTGTCCCTATCTTTGATAAGGCGTGATTTAGGTTTTTTTATATCTAAAGACTTATAAAAATTAAATAACGATCAATCGCTATGAAGGATTGTTACTGGTTAAGCAGGCAAAACCTAAATATCGATTAATGTCTGAATCGCTATTTCTCGGACATTAATGGATGTTTAGGTTTTTTCTATATCAAGATGAAATCAACGATTGGAGGGTAACACAATGAACCACAAACAAACAGCAAAAGAAGTGCTAGAACTTGTCGGCGGTGAAAAGAATGTTAAACACGTCACGCATTGTATGACAAGACTTCGCTTCAACTTATACGATGAAAGCAAGGCAGATAAAGAGAAGCTGCAATCAACAGACGGCGTCATGGGCGTGAATCAAAGCGGAGGCCAATATCATGTCATTATCGGCAATGATGTCTCAAATGTCTATCAAGCGATGGTCGCTGATTCAGGTCTATCATCTGATGTAAAGTCAGGCGGTACAGAAGAAGCGTCAAAACAAAATGTGATATCAAAGCTTTTCGATTTTATCTCTGGTGTCTTCACACCGATTCTTCCAGCCATCGCTGGGGCCGGTATGATCAAAGGGATTTTGGCACTGATGCTCACATTCCAGTGGATATCAGATAAAAGCAGTACGTATGCGATTTTAACAGCCATTGGAGATGGAGCCTTTTACTTCTTACCGATTTTGCTTGCTGTAAGCGTAGCCAAAAAAATTGGCACAAATCAGTATATCGCGGCTGCCATTGCAGCAGCAGCACTGCACCCGCAGTTAACCGCTTTACTGGGCGCGGGAAATACAGAATTTCTAGGCTTGCCAGTGGTTGCCGTTGTGTACTCTTCATCGGTGATTCCAATTCTACTCACCATCTGGCTTGGTTCATATGTTGAAAGATTCGCAGAAAAATATAGTCCGAAATCATTAAAGATCATCCTTGTTCCAACAGTCACACTTCTAGTCGTTGTACCAGTTATGCTCATCGCGGTTGGACCGCTTGGCGGGATTATCGGAAGTGGCCTTTCAGGTGGAATTGATTTATTGTTCAAACATGCAGGTCTTTTGGCAGGACTCTTGATCGGCGGATTCATGTCACCATTGATCATTACGGGCATGCACTATGCACTGCTTCCAATCATGATCAACAACATTACGTTAAACGGTTTTGACTACATTCTTCCAATGATGTTTGTAGCGAATATGGCACAAGCAGGCGCAGCATTCGGTGTCTTCTTAAGATCAAAAAACAAAACATTCAAATCATTGGCGATGTCTACAAGTATCACAGCCTTAATGGGTATTACTGAACCTGCTATGTATGGTGTGAACATGCGATTGAAAAAACCGTTCCTTGCAGCCCTTATTGGTGCAGCAGCAGGCGGCGTGTTCATGTCAATCTTTAAAGTAAAATCATATGTGATATCTGGATCAGCAGGCCTTCCAGGTCTCCCAACATTCATTGGACCAACATTTGTCTACTCAATCATCGGTTTAGTCATCGGATTTGTTGTAGCAACGATCATGACACTTGTTCTAGGATTCAAAGATGTACCAGTGAAAGATGATACAAAAGCAGACAAACCAGAAGAAAAGAAAGATACAGCAGCACTTCAAAATGAAGTGGTACAAAGCCCGCTTGAAGGTCAACTAAAGCCACTCAATCAAGTAAATGATGCAACATTTTCTAATGAAATTATGGGTAAAGGTGCAGCCATTGTACCAACAGCTGGGCGTGTTGTAGCACCGTTCAACGGCAAGGTTGAAACCATTTTCCACACAAAACACGCCATTGGCTTGAAGAGTGAACAAGGTACAGAACTTCTCATTCATGTCGGGATTGACACGGTAAAACTTGGCGGAAAGTATTTCACAAGTCATGTGCAGTCAGGTGATCTGATTCAAGCAGGAGATGTACTCATTGATTTTGATATCGAGGGCATTCAGCAAGAAGGCTATGATGTCACCACACCTGTTATTGTCACCAACACAAACGATTTTGCACAAGTTGATGCGAAAACAGATGGAACGATTACAGTGAAAGAGACACTGCTTACAGTCAGTGTAGAAGAAAAAGAGGAGGGTATTCAACATGAACAAGTTAGAAAAAACATTTCCTAAAGGTTTCTTATGGGGCGGCGCTGTTGCAGCCAACCAAGTTGAAGGCGCATATAATCAAGATGGAAAAGGCTTATCGACAGCTGATGTATCACCAAATGGTATTATGCACCCATTCGATGAATCAATGAAAGACCTTAACTTATATCATGATGCAATCGATTTCTACCATCGCTATAAAGAAGATATTGCACTCTTTGCAGAAATGGGATTCAAGTGCTTCAGACTATCCATTTCTTGGCCGCGTATCTTCCCAAATGGCGACGATGCGGAACCGAATGAAGCAGGCCTTGCTTTTTATGAAAAAGTATTTGATGAACTGCATAAGCACGGAATTGAGCCAGTTGTCACCATCTCTCACTATGAAATGCCGCTCGCACTTGTGAAAAACTACGGCGGATGGAGAAACCGTAAGCTTGTCGATCTTTATGAAACATACGCGAAAACATTGTTCACTCGCTTTAAAGACAAAGTGAAATATTGGATGACATTCAATGAAATCAACGTTGTATTACATGCGCCTTTCACTGGCGGCGGACTTGTATTTGAAGAGGGTGATGACGAGAAAAGCATTCAATATCAAGCAGCGCATCACCAATTTGTTGCAAGTGCTTTGGCTGTCAAAGCAGGACACGAAATCATTCCTGATGCGAAAATCGGCTGTATGATTGCAGCGATGACAACTTATCCGTACAGCTCAAGACCAGAAGATATGTTTGCTGCAATTGAGCAAGACCGTAAAACATTGTTCTTCTCAGATGTACAGGCAAGAGGTTATTACCCAGGTTACATGAAACGTTATTTCCTTGAAAATGACATCAACATCGAGTTCCAAGAAGGGGACGAAGACATTTTAAGAAACCATACAGTGGACTATATTGGCTTCAGCTATTATATGAGCTTTGTGACAAGTACAGATCCAGAAATTCTTGGACAAGTGACTGGCGGTAACCTATTTGAAGGTGTGAAAAACCCTTATCTAGAAGCAAGTGATTGGGGCTGGCAAATTGATCCGAAAGGACTTCGTACAACACTGAATCAGCTGTATGACCGCTATCAAAAACCATTGTTTATCGTAGAAAATGGATTGGGTGCTGTCGATCAAGTAGAAGAAGACGGATCCATTCAAGACGATTACCGAATTGATTACCTCAGAAGCCATTTGCTAGAGGCGAGAGAAGCGATCGCAGACGGTGTTGACCTGATCGGTTATACAAGCTGGGGCCCAATTGACCTTGTCAGCGCATCAACGGCTGAAATGAAAAAACGCTACGGCTTCATTTATGTTGACCGTGATAATGAAGGAAACGGTACATTAGATCGAAAGAAAAAGAAAAGCTTCGATTGGTATAAACAAGTGATTGCGACAAATGGTGAACATTTGGATGCATAAAAAAGAAAAACCACTCATGCCTTGAGTGGTTTTTCTTTTTTGGTTGAATTTAACAATTATGCTGAAAAGTATGATATTTTTGTGAAAATTGTCGTAATATGTCGACTAGTAATGGTTGATATGAATTTGGAAATATAGGATAATTATCCCTGTTGTGGAATAACTGTATCGAGAAATCGGGGGAAAATATGTCTAAAATTAAATTTTTATATGTAGCTATTATTTTTGTAGTTGCATCATCATTATTTTATGTTCAAGATGCTCAAGCTTATAGAGCAGTGAAAACTATTTCTAAGGTAACGGCTAAAGCGGATTTACCATATTGGTCTGATTTTAAAGGTTGCGGTAAATTTAAAGCCCAAAGTCAGACAACACGTACAGGCTTTAAGAAGCTTCACCATGATGTCAGTTTCTATACTGTTGGTGGAAGTGTTTCTGCTCCAGGAACGGGAGCTTCAGGAAGTGCTTCAAGTAAGTCTTATAGTAAGTCAACGAAAGGTAAAATCTACACTACTTCAGGGAACGTTTGTGCAGGTGGATTAGCTATTTATCTAGGTATGTATACGACAACTGAAGTAGATCAAAATAGCAGCAGAACTTATACAGCTACAGCTAAAATCTAAATCTAAAAGTTTATTCGATTCAGTTATTCCGCATTTATTTTAATATTAGGAGAATACATCATGTATAGAATACTAATATTTATCGTCTCAATTATATTGATTGTAACGGGGTGTAGTCAAAAGAGAATATGTCTATGCAAAGAAAGATATATAACAAAGACTTTGTACGTACCATCCACTCCTATATGAAGAGTGAGTCAGGAGGTCAAGTCTTTGAGGTCAACAGCCAACAACAACAACCATCTGAACTAATTCATAACACACTAGCACTTTATCAAAAAACTCACGGGCACAATAGTAAACCAGTAGAATGTAGGGAAGAAAAAAATCAATTTTTCTGTAAGGTGGCACTTTCTCAAAATGTGAATAAAAGTAAATTTTCCGAGAAAGATATCACCGGTATGGATTCCTATTTAAATTTATTCTTATTATATGATACTTTTACTAAAATAAAGGATTCTAGCGGTGTTAAACTAGTCAAAGAAACCTTCTCCAAATTGGATAAGCCGTCTCCGCAAGATAAAATAGAGTACGATTATTTTCTAATCTTGACATCATATTTTGATCATAAGATACCTTCATTTTTAGAAAAAGAAATTCAATCTGATTTGGAACAATATACAAGTCTTTCTCTATTTGATTATGACGAACCTATCATTCTTTATGCATCTCTTATATTGGCGAATATGGTAGAGATAGAACCTAATGTCAAACATTTAACGAATATTTATTTTAATGAAGATAACCAAAAAACCATTTTGTTTAGAGATGAAATTACATATTGGTTTCATTTTCAAATCATTCAGTTATTACAGGATATGAATCATAAAAAAAAAAGAATGAGCTTACTTTTAACATTCCTTCAAATTATAAGCCTTTTCCTTCATTATTTTACTCATTAGATTCTTTAAGGAATCTTTATCTAATGTCAAACATTTTTTCTAGTGCTGATCTTGATCAAGCAGAAGAATTTAGGAAAATTCTAACTAATCGATATGAAGGGTTACTAGAAGAAAAAGACCAAATAAGCAGTTATCAAAATCAGTTCTTTGCAAAACAAATCACGAACGAATTAGGCTTATCGTTTGACGAAACATTGATTCCTAGTGGTACATGTCAAAACATAGAGAACAGTAGTGAAATGTACTATTGCTTTAAGCTTAAAGGAGAAAAAGCTGATAAAAGTACTGTGCAGTGGAGCGATTCAGATGATTTATTAACAACACTTATGAAATATGATATTGTAGATATAACTCAAGAAGATAAGAATAAATTGGTAGATATGTTTAATGAAGTTATTTCTTATCAAGGAAATAACTATCACATTATTCTCAATCTATATACAGATCTTTTATTACGCTATAATCTGGATGTGCCAAAAGTTCAAATTAAGAAAAAAGTTAAAGCCTCGCAATGTGGCTTAGGTTATTGCACATCTAAAGGAAGTTACGATTTTGAATTAGGTGTTTATGGAAATCACACACTTAATTTATTAGAGGGGATTGAGATGGCTAGTGAACTTAGATAATAAGGGAGATACGTCGATTTTAAAAGTCGACAATCTCGGCTTTCAATATGGGAATGCAACCATCTTGAAAAATTTGTCTTTACATATTGAAGGCCCTGGCCTTTATGCCCTACATGGAGAAAGTGGTAGTGGGAAGACGACATTTATTAACATTATTGCATTGATTCAAAAACCGAGTGCCGGGAAGATGACTTTGTTCAATCAGTCCATTGATTTTACAAATCAAGAACAGATTGATAAATACCGTAAGAAAATTGCCTATTTCTTTCAAGATTTGAACTTAATAGAGTCTTTAACTGTCAGAGAAAATCTACATGTCATCTCTTTAATTAATGAACAAGAAATCTCAAATGAAAGATTAACAGAACAAGCTAAGAAACTTAAAATGAGCGAAAAACTTGATGTCATCGTGAGTAATCTATCAGGTGGAGAAAGGCAGCGCGCTGCTTTTTTGAAAATCATGCTGTTTAATTATTCATTGATTCTACTAGATGAACCAACAAATAACCTTGATAAAGATAATATTCAGATGATGCTTGGTATGTTATCTGAATTGAAGAAAACGAAGACCATTTTAGTCGTTACACATTCTGATACCGTTGTGCAACATGCTGATGTTGTCCTTCGTTTTGAAGACTTGAATAAAAAGGACCCATCCATATGAAAACATCATTCGTCTTTGAGTATTTAAAAAAGAAACATCGATCGACCCTGAGAAAATTAGCTGTTTTGAATTTTGTTTTACTGATGTTAATCTTTTTCTCTATATTTACTATCCTGATCTCAGCTGATAATATTTATAAAAACGTATTGACTAATGATCGTCTATCAATGGTTTTAATTAATGGATATTCGAAAACTGGTGAGTATCAGTACGATACAGATAAAATTAAGCGTATGCCGAATGTCAAAGACATTGTCTATGAATATGACGTCTCGTTATCTATTGAAGCAAATGGAGAAACGGATATATTGTCGGCTTTATCATTCAATCCGACAACAAAAGAGGCTGTGAGTTATGAAGGAGATCTAAAAGAAAACACTATCCTGCTTCCAGAAAGATTTAAAGGTAAAAAAGTAAAAGTTTATGATGGTGAAGTAGAACCATTAAAAGCGAATATTGAGTACTACAAAGGAGAAGGGAACTATTTCTTAAAAGATTACAGTTACCTATCACGTGATCTGTATAAAAAGCTGAGTAATCAAATTAAGATTGGTGAGAACTACGATGGTGTTAGAACACTCATTGTTAATTTAAATAAAACCGAGGATATTTATGAATTTGTGAACCAGTTCGATCGGATGTTTGATGAAGAGGATGTTTTTGTATACTACCAAGCACAAGGGTTAGAAAAGCTAGTTGCTAATTCAAAATTGTCATTTTTGCTGCTTGTCGTATTTCAGATCATTTTATTTGTGGTGATTGCATTTATTTATCGAGGTCAGATGCATACACTGATTAGTATTTTGAATCGAGATTTGTTGTCCTTGTATTTAAATGGGATGTCACCAAAGGATATTATCAAGCAATTCTACCGTAGTATAGATAAAATGAACCTAAAAGTGTATATTATTGCGTTGTTATTCATTGCTGTCTTGGGAGCTTTCCTGCTTGGACAATTACCGGGAGAGATCATTCTATGGATTGGCGGAACAGCAGTTGGACTTCTAATTGTCTTGGTTCTATTAAATAAATGGTTTGTGCGATACATTATCACAAAACGTATGAAGAAAGAACTATCACAAGAAAATATCGTATCTAGATTACGTAACTAAAAAAGAACTGCATTGGCAGTTCTTTTTTTAACCCCTAAGCTTAGAGAGCTTAGAACAAGATGTTTTATTTCCACACTTGATCAGCAATCTCAATCACATGACGCAGCTTTTCCCATTGCTGCTCTTCTGTTAACAGGTTGCCTTCCTCTGTTGAGGCGAATCCGCATTGTGGGCTCAAACAGATTTGGTTAATGTCTACATATTGAGCCGCTTCCTCAATGCGTTTTTTAATCTGTTCAACTGGCTCAAGCTCTCCGTATTTTGAAGTGACAAGGCCTAGTACGATTTGAAGGTTTGGGTTCTTCACATATCGAAGGGGCTCAAATCCGCCAGAACGATCGTCGTCAAACTCTAAAAAGAGACCATCAAGATCTAAGCCGGCAAAAATTGTTTCTGCCGCTGCTTCGTAACCACCTTCAGCTGCCCAAGTTGATTTAAAGTTACCTCGGCAAATGTGCATCGTGATCACCAAATCCTCTGGGCGGTCGGCAACAGCTTCATTGATTGTCTTCGCAAACGATTCACGAAGTTCATCTTCTTCTCGGCCAAAGGCTTTGATTTGTTCGTGGCCTTTTTCGGAAAAGAACACTGCCCATGCCGTATCATCCAGCTGCAAGTAGCGGCAGCCTGCATCATAAAAAGCACGGATGGCTTTCTTATACGCTTGTGCCACATCATGGTGGAATTCCTCTAAGCTGTCATACACTCCTTCTTCAAGCTTTCCACGGAAAAAGAGCATATTCGGACTTGGAATCGTCATTTTAGCCGTATGATCACCAGCGATGCTGTGAAGGAAACGATAATCCTCCAGCATTGGATGATCTGTAAAATCGATCTTGCCTGTTACCTTGATCCCTCTAGCTTTTGTCGTTGTGTTATGGAATTGAATGCCTTGATCTGCTTCAAATCCTTCAACTCCATCGAGTCCTTCAAGAAAGTCAAAATGCCACCAGGCACGTCTGAATTCACCATCTGTGACAACCTCTAACCCAATTTCTTTTTGCTTCTCTACAATACGTGTAATTTCTTCGTTTTCAATTTGTCGGAGCTGCTCTGCTGTCAGCGTACCGTCTGCTTTTTGCTTGCGTGCTTCCTTAATGCGCTCTGAACGAAGTAAACTTCCTACTTGATCTGCGCGGAATGGCGGTTTCGTTGTTTTCTTTCCAATGGTTTGTACTTGTGTCATGCTGAATCCCTTCTTTCTTCAGGTTAAAAAATCAAATAAAAAAGCTCTTCCTTAGATAAGGAAGAGCATCATATACTGTGAGAACTCTGCCTTATCTTCAAACAAGCATTTGCTTGCTTAAGGAATTAGCACCATTCTGTTCCTAGGAACAGCGGTTGCCGGGTTTCACAGGGCCAGTCCCTCCACCACTCTTAATAAGGTTACCTTTTGATTCAATTTTCTTAATAAACACAATTATTCAACGTTTTCAGGGAAAAGTCAATGGTTTTTACAATTTAATTTCCTACATGAACAAATCAGCGACAAGAACACCAGCTAGTCCGACAAGTGAAAGCACGGTGACCATCAATGTCCACGTTTTAAAAGTTTGAGCCATTGATAGGTTAAAGTATTCTTTATAAATCCAGAAACCCGCATCATTCACATGAGAGAACGTGATACTGCCGGCACCTGTTGCGATCACCATTAATTCAGGGCTGACACCCGTCAGGCCAATCAGTGGTGCAGAAATGCCAGCCGCCGTGAGACCGGCGACAGTGGCTGATCCTAAAGAGACACGAAGGACAGCAGCAATGAGCCAAGTCAGAAGCAGGGGAGAAAGTGTGCTTCCTTGCATGATCCCTGCAATGTATTGATCGACACCGCTATCAATGAGCACTTGTTTAAAGGCACCGCCGCCTGCAATAATTAATAGAATCATAGCAATAGAGCCGATAGAATCCGTGATGGACTTCATTACATCCTGCATGCTCTTTCCTCTTCCAAGCCCAAACGTGTAGATGGCAAGCAGCACTGAGATTAATAGTGCAATCGCCGGTTCGCCTAAAAACTCAGCAGTTGGCAGCAATGGGGAGGATGGGAAGAAAATTTCTAGAAATGCTCTGAATGTCATAAGCAATACAGGCAAAACAGCGGTGAAAATGCTAATGCCGAAGCTAGGCATTTCTTCTTCTGTGAATTCCTTTGGATTAAATAAGTTCTTTGGGATATGTGCGTGCAACTGATCTTTTTTAAATAGTTTCGTAAACAGAAGTCCGCCTACTAAAACAGCAGGAATCGCTAAAATAATCCCAACCAATAAGGTTTGTCCCATGTTTGCCTGAAAGACATTCGCAATGGCAGTCGGTCCTGGGTGAGGAGGGAGGAAGCCATGTGTGGTGATGAGTGCAGCGACGAGCGGCATACCCACATACAGCACAGGAAGTCTTGCAGCTTGAGCGATTGTAAAGACTAATGGAATTAAGATAATGAATCCGGTTTCATAAAATAGAGCAATTCCAATCACAAACCCAGTCAGCATCGTCGCCCATTGGATTTTTCCGATGCCAAATCGGTCAATGAGTGTCATCGCGATACGCTGAGCACCGCCAGAATCAGCCATCAATTTCCCAAGCATCGCTCCAAAACCGAGAACGAGTGCCAGGTGTCCGAGCGTACTGCCAAGTCCTTTTTCGACAGAAGCAATCGCTTCTAGTGGTGTCATCCCTTCTAACACAGCAACAATTAAAGAAACAATAATCAAAGAAATGAAAGCGTTTAACTTAAAGACAACCATGAGTAAAAGCAATAACAAAACGCCAAGTCCAATAAACACTAACGACATGATCTTTCCTCCTTTGTGGTGCATAAGGGGGCGCAAACACCCCCTATGCCTTATCCTTCAAGTATGTCTACAGCTTCTTTTAACGTATCCTTTGACCCAACATTTCCCGGGAAAATCACATAAGACATGAAAGGGAATTTACTTTCTTCTCCTGTTTGCCAAACGGGGATACCTGGTTTGATTTGACCTGCCACGGTCGCACGTTTCACGCTAAGTCCTCTTGTCCCAATATCGCTGGAGGTAATTCCACCTTTGGCAATAAGATACTTAGGACGAATGGTGAGACGCTGGACAATACTTGTCACAGCATCACTAATCTCTACAGAGAGCTTTAGTTCTTCCTCTTGGCGATCATCCCCAAGATCAAGCCGTTCTCTTCTTGTATAAACAGCCACAGATTGACCACCTGCCAACAGTGTTTCAGTTTGCTGAATAACGCGGTTAATTTCTTCGCGAAAGGCATCAGGCTCTAACACGAGGTGGGTATTAAATTCAATAAAAGCCATCTTTTTATTTTGTTGCAGCGCTTTTAATTGTTCTGTTGTTTTTTTTACATGAGAACCGATCATAATGAGACCACCATGCGGGCTTTCTTCTTGTATCAAGGCATCTTTTGTTAATAAGGCTTGATCTCCTATACCGCCAAGTACTTTTGTGAGCGCCGCCGCACTTCTAAACATCAGCTGCTGTCCTGCTTGAATGGCTTCAATGAGAGCGGTGACAAAGACTTTGACATCGTCATAATCCACCGCGTTTACAACCACCTTTTTGAAATCCTTCACACCCCTGAGCTGATGTTTGATTTGATCAATGCGTAAAGCACGCAGATCAGCTAATGAAATGTAGGTCGTGTTCTCTTTTGTGAACATTCCTTCTGACTTTTCTTCAATCCATTCTCCAAGATGAGATGATTGAAAGCCGAATGTACGGTCTCTTGCAAATTCTGTGTCACCAGCAGGAATTAATTCATGTCCTTCCTGTACGTAATGAATATTGTCGATCGTAAAGCGTCCACCTTCTTGGAAAAAAGGAAGAAGGATTTCACCATCGAAATGGCGGGAGCTTTGCTGTTCAATGGTTATTTTGAGTACTTCGGTTTCAAGCGGAAAGTGTCCGCGAAGAGTAGAATCCCCTCGGCTGACAATGACGAAGTCCTGATTAAGACGTTCAGCCACCTTTACAATGGTTGCAGCGATTGTTTCGTGCACAGCGGCAGTTTCTTTCTCTGTCATACTGCGAGAATTGGTCAAAATAAAGAACATGCGGCTATCTTCAAGAAAACCAGCCTCAATGCTTTCTTCTGACCAATCGGTGAAAACAGAGACGCCATGTACGGTTTGAATCCCTGTTGGATCATCGTCTAATACAATAACTTTATGCTGAAAGCTGCTCAGTGCTTGTTCGTATGCTGATTGAATGGCCTTTGAATCTGCTTTCGGAATGGCATTCAGTATGTCAGTGCTTTGTTTCATGACCATCTCATCCTTTCTTTACTTCGACATGAGCCATTTTTTCGTAATATTGAACGATGCCGCCATGATCAAGCCCGGATTTTCCGTCCGCTTTGAGGGCGTGGAAGATTTCGAGCAGCTGACTAGAAAGCGGAAGAGGAACACCGATATCGTGAGCAGTTTCCATGACATTGGTTAAATCCTTCAAGTTGATGTCGATGCGTCCGCCAGGTTCAAAATTTCGTTCTAAGATGAGAGGAACTTTTGCATCGAGCACGGCACTTCCTGCCAGTCCGCCGCGGATCGCTTCATACATCTTATCAATGGCAATGCCTGATTTAGCAGCTAGAACGAGCGCCTCGGACATGGCCGCAATATTTAAGTTGACGATGATTTGATTGGCAAGCTTCGCTGTTGTCCCGCTTCCATTTGCCCCAACTAATACGACCTCAGTGCCCATCGCAAGCAGGACATCCTTCACTTGCTCAAAGATGGATTCTTCGCCGCCAGCCATGATGGCGAGTGTTCCGTCTATTGCCTTCGGTTCTCCGCCGCTGACAGGTGCATCGATAAATTCCACCTGCTGCTGTTTGGCAAGAGCAGCTAAGGCCCTAGAGGTGACAGGAGAAATTGAGCTCATATCTACGATGACAGTGCCAGGTGCAGCTGTCGTTAAAATGCCTTGATCACCTGAAACGACTGCCTCTACATGCTCTCCTTTAGGAAGCATTGTGATGATGATATCGCTTTCAGAAGCTGCCTCAGCTGCTGAAACAGCACCTTTTGCTCCGGCTTCTTGTAACGATCGAATCGCTGCCTCATTTAGGTCAAAAACTGTCAAAGTATGACCAGCTTTTAATAGATTGAGTGCCATAGGTTTCCCCATAATACCTAGTCCAATGAATCCAATCTTCTTTGTCACGTTGTCCGCCTCCTATATAGAAAACCCTTACAAAAAGCGCTTTCTTTTCATTTTGTTAGTATATATACTATCTTTTAAATTTTATAGTAGTAAATAAACTATTGTTCATTTAATGTACATGACGTGATAGGAACGTGTCAACGGAAAATATGAAAAAAGTCACAAAAAAAGACCGGAATCAGCTCCGGTCTTTTGTGTTTATGTTTTATTTTTAGCTACGGCTAAACGAGATAGTTTCACGTTTTCAATGGCATTTGATCCTAGCTCTAAAACAGCGGTGACGTATAGTACATCAATGATCACAAGCTGGTTGATACGGGAGATCATGGAGTCTGAACGATAGGTTGTCTCTCTTGAAGAGCTAAGCAGATGAAAGTCAGACCGCTTTGCGAGCTCAGATTTCGGATAGCTGGTGATAGAAGCAACCTTTGCCCCTTTTTCTTTTGCAAACTGTACGGCGTCAAGAATTTCTCTGCTCTCTCCTGAATGGGAGATTGCGACGATAAAATCGTGTTCCGTGGCGTGTGTTGCAATCATATTCATCATATGCGGATCACTGCATAGGCTCACTTCAAAACCAAGCTGCAGGAACTTATGATAAGCATCCCCAGCAATAAAGCTGGACGCGCCTGCTCCAAAAAAGACGGTTTTATGTGCCTGTTTCATGTGTTCAATGAATTGTGTGACGGCATGATCTTCTAAAATATGCTTCATATCTTGTATAGAGTTTGTTGTTAACTCTATGACCTTATGTTTAATGTCAGCTACACTATCGGTTGCCTCGATCTCACCGTATATGGATTGAGGTGTATTGGTCGCGATATCCTGTGCGACATGGACACGAAACACTTGATACGATTCATAGCCAATTTTTCTTAGAAACCGAAAGATCGTCGTTTCACTTGTGCTGCATTCAGCAGCGAGTGCACTTATAGAATGAAGCACAACTTTCTGAGGGTTTTGTAAAATGTAATTGGCAATCTTTTTCTGGGTTGGGGACAAACTATGAAACGTTGTCCGAATGTGACTAAAAATATTCTCTTCTATGATAAACACCACACTTCATCTAGCATTCTACATTAAGCATACAGGAACTTATGAAAACGGTAAACAAACCCGATGTGGAAAAATGAAGAATAATATGGAAAAAATACTTCTTTTGGTTCTTTTGTCATGGTATACTCATTTGGTAATAGACAAAAATGGGGGTTTTTACTATGACAATGAAAAAAGGCCTAACGATCAGCCTGCTCATTTTCTCACTGATTGTTTCCTTGTTTGCGCCAGTTGGATCTGCTGATGCCAAACAAGCAAAAAAAGCAAAAGTAAGTACACACTATTATAAGAAGAAAAAAACATTCAAATATGCACAGGTGAAAAATCTAAGCAAGACGCATATGAAAACCATCAATCGTGATTTAAAAGAAGATATCGCCTTTTCTTATTCTACTTACTTGTACTTAAAGGACGAAGCGAAAAAAGAAGGCTACGGGAAGGTCACGTATGAGAGAACGTATAAAACGAAATTTAACAATGGTAAGAAACTGAGTATCTTAAACTATGATTACATGTATAACGGTGGAGCGCACGGAGACACGATGGTTTCCAGCATGAACTATGTGTTAACAAAGAAAAAAACAAAGCAGCTGTTCTTGACAGACGTTGTGAAAACAAAGAAAAAGCGTACGAAAGTAAGAGATTATATTTATAACTACACAAAGAAACATAAAAGCAAATTCTACGCGAACCTGAAAAAAAGCGACATTGAAATCAACTACAATACGCAGTATTACTTCACGAAAAAGGGAATTGCTGTTGTCTTCCAGCCATATGAAATTTCACCTTATTATGTTGGAATTCCTATGATTCAAGTGCCTGCGAAGGTATATAAATAAAAAGAAAAACGACCAGATTCAGTGGTCGTTTTTTGCTGTTTATTCAACAAAAGAGCCCCCTCATGAGGCTCTTTTATTTGGATCTATACTTGTTTAGGTGCATCGTTTAGTGGGTGACGGCGTTTTCCGTTGTAGTGGCGGCGCATACGAAAGATTTCAAACTCCGAAAGCTCTGCGCTTTTTCTTTTTTGGGTGCGGTTATCTTTTTTGAAAGAGAATAGTAAGTAGCAGCAAAGTGAAGCGATAATCAATAAAATCATCATATGACATTCCTCCAATTCATCCTATTCTTTAAGTGTAGACAGGGTGAGTGATGTTTATAACTGAAAATAAGCAGCAGACTTGGTTTAGTTCTTAAGGTTCATTCAATCTGCTATTTTAGGTCTAAAATACTGGTTGTTTTTAACTATTATATTTCCAGTTATTTCACTCGTCAAGAAGAATTTTTTCTGGGGTTGTCTCTATTAGTACGAATAAGTGTCATAAAAGTTTCAGAAAATTGTAAACTTTTATTAAAAAACCGTTCCCGAACAGGAACGGTTGTAAACATGTCTATGCTTTTTCTTCAAATAAACGGGCAATTTCAACGATAACTTCGGTTGCTTTCACCATGTTTTCAACGGAAATAAATTCATATTTACCGTGGAAATTTTCCCCGCCAGTAAAGATGTTTGGCGTTGGTAGACCTTTATATGAAAGCTGGGAGCCATCTGTGCCGCCGCGGATTGGTTCAATGACCGGTGTTACTGAGCGATTTTCCATGGCTTCATGAGCAATGTCCACAATATGTTTCACCGGCTCAATTTTTTCTCTCATATTATAATATTGATCCTGAATGCTGAGGGTGATGCTGTTTTCTCCGTACGTGGCTTTTAAGTCATTTGCTATTTTTTCAAACAGTGCCTTGCGATTGTTGAATTTCTGTTTATCAAAATCACGGATAATATATTGCAGCTCAGCTTCTTCTACTTCCCCTACAAATTTCGTTAGGTGGAAAAAGCCTTCGTAGCCTTCTGTATATTCTGGAGATTCTTCAGAAGGAAGTTTATTGTGAAAGAGCATCCCAATTTTCGCAGCGCTGACCATTTTGTCCTTTGCTGTTCCTGGGTGGACGTTGTTTCCTTTAATGGATACTTTCGCGCCTGCTGCGTTGAAGCTTTCATATTGCAGCTCGCCAAGCGGTCCGCCGTCAATTGTGTACGCATAGGAAGCGCCAAAGGCATCAACATCAAACTTGTGAGGCCCTCTGCCAATCTCTTCATCTGGCGTAAAAGCGACGCGGATTTTCCCATGCTTGATTTCTGGGTGTTCGATGAGGTAATGCATAGCTGTCATAATTTCTGCGATACCAGCTTTGTTATCTGCACCAAGCAGGGTTGTGCCATCTGTTGTAATCAGCGTATGTCCTTGGTACTTTTGTAAATTTGGAAACTGTTGTGGAGATAAAACGATATGTAGATCTTCATTTAAGGTAATGTCGCCGCCTTGATAGTTCTCATGAAGCTGCGGTTTTACATTTTTTCCGGTGAAGTCAGTGGCTGTGTCGATATGAGCCAAAAAGCCAATGGTCGGCACGTCTTTGTCTGTGTTAGACGGGATTGTTCCCATGACATAGCCGTTTTCATCCATAGTCACTTCTTGAATCCCGATGGATTTCATCTCTTCAACAAGCTGTCTCGCCAGGTTCAATTGTCCTTCAGTAGATGGGCAGCTTTCCTTTTCTGCATCTGACTGCGTATCTACCTTCACATAACTTGTGAAACGCTGAATCATTTCCTCTTTCATCTATACGTCACTCCTTTTGTAGAATACGTCCATTTTATCACGTCTTGAATGCGCTTCATAACAAGAAAGGCTTTCTCTGGCAATTAGAGAGGAAAAAGGCCTACTTTCATTAGGTAATGTGCTGAATGGTTCTTTAGGGTGATTTTTTCGGGTGTCTTTTTATTTATAATGAGGACATATAAAATCATCCATTTGTACGTTAAATTGGGAGAAAGGGGTGCGAAAGTTGGATTCTAGTCAAACGCTGGCACTCGCTCAAAAGTTTCAGGAAGCGGCTGATGAGATTCGGCAGTCCAAGCAGCTGCTGGAAAATCGGCTGAAGGCAGTAGGATCAGGCTGGCAGGGAGAAGCAAGGGATAAATTTGATCAAAGCTTTGAAGAAACAACGGCACGCTACGATCAATTTGAAAAAGATTTGCTTGAAACAAGTCAGGAACTGCGGGATGCAGCAGTCAAAATTGAGGAGCGTAAAGCTGAAATTGCCAGAATGGAAGAGCTTGAGCGAAAGAGACGAGAAGAACGGAGAGAAAGAAACCGAGAAGGGAGATGATGTGATGGCACGTGACATTGTGGTTGATCCAGATCAGCTGACTGGGCTGGCGAATGATTTTGTAGGCGAGCTGTCAGCCATTGAAACGAAGCACCGCGATTTACATAGTGAACTGGACGGGCTGATTTTAGGCTGCGATCCTCGGTATAGAAGCTGTTTTTCTGGTGTCGGGGATGCATGGGGAGCAGGACAGGCATTAATCAGCAAATTGAGCAGTGATGATATTGCCATTCGACATGCAACGGATAAAATGGTCGAAGCAGATGATATATTGCGGAAATTGTACAGTATCTATGATCAATATGGTACACTCACGAGCTTAGCTGGTATCGTGATGATGCAGGCGAAATATTACGGGCTTGGGATGACGACTTTCATTAAAGAGAATGGCCGATATGCAGCGCAGCATTCAAAGCTGCTGCTTGATCTGACCAGCCGGGTAGAAGGAACGAGATTTGACCGGTTAGCAAGGATTTGGCTGAGTAAAAAAGAATTATTAAAAAGATCGAACTGGCCGATGGCTGACTTGGTCCATAAGAAATTCACAAAATTTTATCCTGACGATACAGTTGCGTTCACAAACAGTGTCCGTGATTTTACAAAAGGAAGTATTAATTGGAAGGACACGGCTGCGATTAAGTCTGTTCTGAAAAATGGTGCAAGATTTGCGAAAGGAAATGCCATCATTGCAACAGTTGTCACTGGTGCAACAGAAACGGTTGGCTGTGGATTGAAAATTGCCGAGAACTATGCAGAATTCGGTGATCAGCCAGAAGTTCTTAAGCGTGAAAATGCAAAGGCTGTTGGAAATGCAGTGAACAATACGGTCTTTATCGCTGGCGGTTCTGTCGCAGGTGCCGTTGTCGGCGGTGCTCTTGGAAGCTTTGCAGGTCCGATTGGAACCGTTGTTGGGGGAGCCATTGGTTCAGCAGTAGGTGGATTTATTGGAGAAAAAGTCGCCAAGCTGACATCCGGTTTTGCTGAACAGATGGCAGTGAAATTAAAGGACCCGATTCATGCAGTCGTGGATAAAGGGAAAAAAGCATTCGAACTGGCGGGTCAAGGTGTGAAAGCAGTGAATGATACCATTGATCAGGCAAATCAGGTGATACATAAAGGGATAGAAAAAACAAAAGAAACCGCAGATTCGCTCATAAAGGGTGCAGGCGATTTCTTTAAGGGTGCATTTTCTTTTGGATAAGGAGAGATCAAGTTGGATCAGCTAAGTCTAAGTATTGAGGAACTCATCTTTAGTTTTTACAGTGAAGGCTATTTTGAACAAGGGATGTCCTTAAAGGAGGCCTATTATCCTGAAGTAGAGGACGAGCGCTTGGGGTTTTTATTTGAAATTGCGTGCCGCTCTTTGCTTGCAAAAGGTGTACTGGAATTTCGAAACAGACAATACCGTTATAAAGCGGAATACCGTCATTTCATCCAGGCGATGAATGATGCCTCTCACACGATCAAGGCATCTAAATTTGGAGACACAGATGAAGAAGTCAGCACCTCTTTTCACACAACACAGGCGGGTGTATATGCGCATCATACGCTTTATGATCAACAAGTGCATCAGATTCGCAAACTAGGCAGCGATCAGCAGGCAGAGGAGCAAGTGACAGCCTTTTTCAACATACAGATGAATGATCACCCTGAACCTGTCATCAGCCTGCAGGCAGAGGAATTTGAAATGCTGTTAGAACAGGCAAGCGAAGCGAAAAATAAGTGGCCATCTTTCCTGAATAAAGCGGAGAATCAAGAGCTCGTGAAGGCATTTGTTTCTGATGTACAGACGAGAAAAGGAAAGATGGACTCTCTCATGAAGGTCGTCTATGACAAAAATAATACGCCTGATGTGGAGTCGATGATATTTGTAATTCCAGGTGAGAACCAATCGTGGCTTGTATCAGGAATAAAAGAAAATCAATTTCGCATTGAGACGGCTCATCAAGACGGGTTACGTTCTATATTCTAATGGAGAAAAGGAGAATGACGCTTGAATCCAAGTGAAGTAATAGAAGTAAGGAGCAGACCTTTTTTAAGAGTATGGGCATTCTTAGCAACGGGCGGCTTCGGTATCATCGGTATTTGGTTATTTTCGGAAGCTCTTACATTTGAATCGAACTATACATTGTTTTTATTTTTAGGCGGACTATTAGGTATTGTCTATGGCTGGATCTCCTTTTTGATGATTTTGCCTGCTTTTACGAAGAGGGGAAATGTGATTTTTCGCATTCAGCGCGGAGAGAATGGCGCTGTGCTGCACCGGGAGCGAACGATCTCTTTTCAAGATATTCAATCAATTGACATGCGCAGGCATCGTTACAGTATAAGAGGATTTCTTTTCATGGATGTGCTCATTCGGAAAGTAGATGGGAAATTGATCAAAATTCCGGCGTACAGCATTTTAGATGAAGAAGTATTTGAGCAGAGCGTCAAACAGGAGATCTATCCATATTTACATCAGACAGCCCAAGAAAATTGGAGACAGCAGCATGGCCAAGGAGAAGAAAAGACCGACTAAGCTGTTTTTGTCAGAATTCTATAGGATGAGGCGCCACTTTTTCGAAGAAATCGTGTATGATGTCAGTAAAGACTGAACACTCGAAAGAGGTGATGAGAGATGGATAAAGAGATGGTAATCGACCTCGTCACAGAACAAATGGCACGGATTCGAAAAGAAAAGGATTATACGCAGGATCGTATGGCGGAGGTACTTGGTCTATCGAAACGGCATCTACAGCAGGTTGAAAAAAACAGGCTGCGTCTCAACTGGACGCAATCCGCGGCCGTATGTGCATTATTCAGAGATAGTGACATTTTGAAAGGGACCCTAGGGGATGACCCGCTCGAGATTTTGGAAGTTGTGGCACATGATGAATTACATCTATCAGTAGAGCGTACGATTGGCGGCAAGGTTTGGTGGAGGACGTCTGTCAAAAAAGGCACGTTTCGCCTTCAGCAAAATGTACTTAGTCAGCATTACCGCATCTTAGATGAGGAGAATTATCGCTATTATAGTTCGTTTAATAAAGAAGAAGCGAAGCGGCGGCTAGAGGAATTAAGCCAGCTGTCTTCTCCATATTGAGATTGAAAAGGAAAGAGAGGCACCTGTATATAAGGTGCCTCTCTTTTCTGTGTTTATACTTTTAGAGTGTTTTTCGCCCGAATAAAGGCAACAAGCTGTTTGATTTCTTCATCATTTAGGGGAACGCCGTCTACATAAATGGTTCCTTCTTTTGCTTCCGTCAGTTCAATTTTGATATCAGAGATTTTGCGTTGTATCTCTGGCTCGTCCGTTCTACCAAGTAAAAAATCAATGGACGTATCATACAAATCAGCCATCAGCTTCACTGCTTCAAGCGAAGGTCGTCGGTACCCAGATTCGTAACCGGCATAGGTGCTTTTGGCGATACCTAGGCGATCTGCCGTATGCTGGAGAGACCATTTTTTCTTTTTTCTAAGGGTGGTTAAACGATCGAGTATCATACATGAACGCTCCTTTATTTACAACAACAGTATATCATATTTTGACATAGAATGTACGCGTTATGCGTAACAATTTCTTGATTAATTCGCGTTATGTGACTATAATGGCAATGAAGGTACGCGTAAAGCGTATATTATAGAATAGCACAAGCTAGCTTATAATATGTGTGACAAACGAAGTAATTTTACGAAAGAGGTGGACCTGTTGAAGAAATTATTGCTTTTAACGACTGGTGGGACGATTGCATCTGTAGAGAGTGAAAATGGTTTAGCTCCAGGTGTTAAAGCTGAGGATCTTTTGAGCTATTTAAACGAAATTAATGCAGAATATACAATGGACACAAAGTCCCTAATGAGTATAGATAGTACAAATATGCAGCCTGAATACTGGGTTGATATCGCAACAGCCATTTATGAGAATTATGATCAGTATGACGGATTTGTCGTTACTCACGGAACCGATACAATGGCCTATACATCAGCAGCGCTGTCTTATATGCTGCAAAATCCTGATAAGCCGATCGTGATTACAGGTTCACAAATTCCGATTACTTTTAAGAAAACAGATGCGAAGAAAAACATCACAGATGCAATTCGCTTTGCATGTGACGGTGTTGGCGGCGTGTATGTCGTGTTTGATGGCAGGGTCATCCAAGGAACACGTGCGATCAAACTAAGAACGAAAAGCTACGATGCATTTGAAAGCATTAACTACCCATATATTGCATCGATTGAAAACCATCAAATTGAATACAATAGCAAAGTAAAAAGATCGTCAATGAAACCGCTTAAATTAGACGCATCCTTAAACACCGACGTTTGTCTTTTGAAATTGCATCCAGGTCTAAAGCCTGAATTCTTAGATGCAATCAAAGGTGTATACAAAGGAGTCGTCATCGAAAGCTACGGCAGCGGCGGAATTCCTTTCGAAGGAAGAAACCTTTTAGAAAAGATCAACGAATTGCTGGAAGAAGGCATTTCTGTTGTCATCACCACTCAGTGTCTTGAAGAAGGAGAAGACATGAGTGTGTATGAGGTAGGACGCAAGATCAATCAAGATTTGGTGGCACGTTCAAGAAATATGAATACAGAAGCTATCGTGCCGAAACTGATGTGGGCACTAGGCAAAACAACAGATCCAAGAGAAGTCAAAAAAATTATGGAAACGCCAATCGCAGAAGATTTAGTGATTTAACTATTCTATAGAAAGCAGGTCATAAGAGATGGTTCAAGCAACTTATCGCTATGAGAAGGATTTTCTTGGTGAAAAAGAAATTCCAGCAGACGTGTATTATGGGGTTCAAACCCTCCGTGCAAAAGAGAATTTCCCGATTACAGGATATCGGATGCACGAGGAACTAATCAGAGCCTTTGCCATCGTGAAAAAAGCAGCAGCTCAAGCCAATATGGAAGTTGGACGTTTATATGAGGGAATTGGAAATGCCATCGTTCAAGCGTCTGATGAAGTCATTGAAGGCAAGCTGCACGAGTACTTTATTGTCGATCCAATTCAAGGCGGCGCAGGAACGTCCATGAATATGAATGCCAATGAAGTGATTGGAAACAGAGCACTAGAAATCATGGGACATCAAAAGGGAGAATACATTCATTTAAGCCCAAACACACATGTGAACATGTCGCAATCAACGAATGATTCATTCCCAACGGCAATCCACATTGCTGTGCTCAAGCAGTTAGACATTCTGCTTGAAACGATGCAAGTCATGCAGGACGTCTTTCAAAAGAAAGCGAAAGAATTCGATCATGTGATCAAAATGGGACGTACGCACCTTCAGGATGCTGTTCCAATCCGTTTGGGACAGGAATTTGAAGCTTACAGCCGTGTGCTGAGCCGTGATATTAAGCGAATCAACCAATCAAAACAGCATTTATATGAAGTCAATATGGGTGCAACAGCTGTTGGGACAGGCTTAAACGCAGATCCTCGTTATATTGAGATCGTGGTGAAGAAGCTCGCTGATATATCTGGTCTTCCTCTTGTAGGCGCAGAGCATCTCGTGGATGCAACGCAAAATACAGATGCTTACACAGAAGTATCCGCCGCTTTAAAAGTATGTATGATGAACATGTCTAAGATTGCCAATGACCTTCGCTTAATGGCATCTGGTCCGCGCGCAGGTCTTGCTGAAATCGCATTGCCAGCCCGCCAGCCTGGATCATCCATCATGCCTGGGAAAGTCAATCCAGTCATGGCAGAGCTCATTAACCAAATCGCATTCCAAGTCATTGGGAACGACCACACGATCTGTCTTGCTTCTGAAGCAGGCCAGCTTGAGTTAAATGTGATGGAGCCTGTTCTGGTCTTTAACTTGCTTCAATCTATTAGTATAATGAATAACGGATTCCGCTCATTCACAGATCATTGCTTAGCGGACATTGAAGCAAATGAAATACGTTTGAAAGAATATGTAGAAAAAAGTGCAGGCGTGATCACTGCCGTGAACCCTCACTTAGGCTATGAAGCAGCCGCTAGAATTGCAAGAGAAGCCATTTTAACAGGACAATCGATCAGAGATCTTTGCTTGCAGTACGATGTTTTAACGGAAGAAGAACTTGATATTATCTTAAATCCATTTGAGATGACAAAGCCTGGCATTGCGGGTGCAGAGCTCCTAGAGCGATAATAATATCAAAAATTTTATTTTATTAATATGTGGAATTGCCTGTGAAAAAGAGAAAAACAGGCAATTCACTTCTTTCGAATTGACACACTTTTTTCACAATATTTTGAAAACGCTTAACGCACGCACAAAGGGAGGAAACACAATGAAATCACCACGTCTACCATCTATTTTAGAAGTCGTAGCTGTACTTGGCTTGTTTTTAGCGATTGTTTTATCATTTACTCTTTACTTCAAATTAGATATTCAGTTAGCATTGTTTATCTCATGGTTTATGGTTATTGCTTTAGGTATTCGATTGGGGCATTCATATAAGGATCTCCAAAATGCGATTACAAAAGGGATATCGAATGGGTTAGAAGCCATTTTAATCTTAATTGCAGTAGGTGCACTTGTTGGAACATGGATTGCAGGTGGAGTTGTTCCTACGCTCATCTACTATGGTTTAGAATTTATTCATCCTAATATATTCTTATTAGCTACACTTGTCATCTGTGCAATTATGTCCGTTGCAACAGGAACTTCTTGGGGTACGGTTGGAACGGCTGGGATTGCGATGATCGCAATTGGTGAAGGCCTAGGTATTCCACTTCCGATCGTTGCTGGGGCCGTCCTATCTGGTGCTTATTTCGGAGATAAATTATCCCCATTATCAGATAGTACAGTGCTCGCTTCTTCTCTTTCAAAAGTGGACGTGCTGGCGCATGTTCGAGCAATGATGGTTTTATCCATACCAGCCTTTGTGATTACAGCGATTATGTTTACGGTTACAGGCTTTATGTATGGCGGACGCAACATTGATCAAGGTAAAGTAGAATTTTTGAAAGATGCCCTTCATGATACATTCACAATCAACATTTGGATGATCATCCCAGCAGTAGTGGTTGTATTACTGCTCGTATTAAAGAAACCTTCAATGCCTGTTATAGCCATTGGTGCTCTTTTAGGATCTATTTGGGCGATGGCTTTCCAAGGAATGAATCCAGCTGATGCGATTGGTTCAGCATACAATGGCTTCTCTATTAATTCAGATGTAGATTTCTTAAATACGCTGTTAAATCGCGGCGGTATTGTGAATATGCTTGGATCTCTAGTAGTCATTATTCTCGGACTTGGTTTTGGTGGAGTACTTGAATATCTCGGCGTCTTAAAAGTGATTGTCGCTACTTTCGAGAAGAAATTATATAATGCAGGGAATGTCACCCTATCTACACTGGTTGTTGCGTTCTTCGCAAACATTTTTGGCTGTGCGATGTATGTTTCATTAATCCTTACACCGAAAATTATGGAAAAAAGCTATGATAAATTAAAAATAGACAGACGCGTTCTATCTAGAAACGCTGAGGTCGGGGGAACAATGACGTCTGGTATGGTCCCTTGGTCAGATAACGGTATTTACATGGCAGGAATTCTTGGCGTATCGACATTCTCTTATTTACCATTTATGTGGTTGAGTTTTGTTGCCATTGGTCTTGCAATCATTTACGGATATACAGGTAAATTCATTTGGTACGTGAAAGATCAACAAGAAAGAGAAGAATCGGCCTCATAAGCCGTTTGCAAAAGCCGCTCCTGAATGGGGCGGCTTTGTTTGTCCTAGGACCGTGAGACTATATGTGACATATAGCAAACGAACAGGAGTTTAGACCTCCTATAAATGAGGTCGAAAGGGGTAGTGTGAAGCAGAATGAAAGCATATTTATCCCATAAAAAGGGCACAAATCCCTATTCAAACATGAGTCTTTGAACCTTATAATAACAATATTGGAAAAAGTGCTATTCACCTTGCGCTCGTTTAGAGAGACTCTAAGCAGCGTTTTTATTTTTTGACAGGAGGAGGAACCCATATGAGCTTATCGGATATGCTGTCTGCCCTTAACGGTGGCATTTCAAATAAAAAAGCAGAAATTGAAGAGAAAATCGCTCGACTCAAAAAGGCGAAAAGCAAGGTTGAACGTGAACAAGATGCGGCAGAAACAGATTTAAAGCAAATCAAGCAGCCAAAGCTTGGGACCTCTTGGAAAGGTGAGCGAAGCCAGGATTTCAAAACAGACCGAAATGAAGCACATGATGCGCTGCAAACGATCGTGAACGACCAATACCCACGCTACGTGAGCCGTATCGAATTCAAAATCAGTACATTAGAAGCAGAACAAGCTGCGTTATCCTTTGCCAGTTCCTTAGCTGGAGACGCCGCACGTCTTGCTGAAAAAGGAGAAGACGCAGTAGAGGACGCAAAACGCTTGATCTCAAAAGCATGGAGCAGCTTGTAAACGAGTTTCATGCTGAACAAATCTGGAGGATATCACAATGGGACAAATTAAGTTAAACTACCAAACAGTTATGGATAAACTAGATGAAGTCTCCCAAGCCGTCGAAGCTTTAGCGATGAAAAAAGCAGCAGATAAAGCGGGTGAAAACAGCCTTGAATTTGTAACCAAGTGGACGGCACGTGAAGCAGAAGTGAGCGAAATGGTCTCAAGCTTTAAAGAAGCCTTAATTAAAAATGTTCAGGATACACGCTCTAACGTGAAAACATTAAAAGAACAAGACGAAGCGATTGCTGCAAAATAATCAGCACAATCGCTTTTATTTATGGGTACCATTGACATAATGCGATTGTGGTATTAAAGTCTCATATAAAATTCAGGGTGTAAGACCTTGTATTATTCCGTTTTTCTTCCAAACGGGTCGCTAAAAGGACACCTTTTCCCTATTTAAGCCTGAGGCTTTTCGCCTTATACTATACTTAATGAAAGCAGAACGATAGAAATGTCAGGATTGGAAAAATCAAGTGAGTCGATGGTTTCCAAAGGCGCTCACGCCGTGCTTTCGTATGAGGTCAGATAGAGGTGGATGACATGAGTTTATCCGAGATGCTGCACCATCTGCATATGGGAATTGAGAACAAACGTGCAGAATTTGACGAAATGATCTCTCGGTTAAAGACAGCCAAAAGTAATATTCGAACAGAACAAGATCTTGCCCAGTCAGATATCAAAGAAATTAAGAAGCCTGCACTAGATTCGTCATGGAAAGGCGAGAGAGGAACCGACTTTCATCGCCACCGGAAAGATGCTTACAGCGTGATGCACGACGTCGTCAACAATGAATATGAAAAATATATAACAGAGATTGATCAAAAAATCTTACACTTTGAATTGAAAAAAATGGAGCTGGCTGTTGCCAGTAACTTTGCAGGAAGAGCTCAGGACGTGATGGAAAAGGGCGAGGATTTTGCAAAGGATGTTAAACATTTGATTGAACGGGGCTGGAAAGCTCTTTAAAACCATAAACGAAACAGCCGTCTCTTAAAAGGCGGCTGTTTTTTTGTTTAGTCACATCCACCACCGCCGCTGTCACCTGAATCACTCCCACAGGAGGCTTCAGAAGCGTGATGGGTATACGAATCAGTATAAGTGCTCGTCGTTGAGCTATGATGTGCAGAACGCTTAGCAGATGCACGTTTATCATTTGATGCGAACAAGCTGGCAATGATGGCTCCTAAAAAAGCTAATATGATAATGACAACAAACATAAAAGCATCCCTCCTCTAGTTTCATATTCATACGAATGAGCCATATCAAGGTTCCCGATTTGAAAGAAATACTGGGCAAAGAGTTCTATTTTCGTTTATGATGATAGGCAAAAGTAAATGCCAAGGGAGGAGAGCCCATGCTATCTCTACGTCAGGAGGAGCTTCTGAAACGATTGATGCAAGCGGAGCAGGAACTGACAAGTGAAGAAATTGCACGTGTGATCGGAGTCACATCACGAACCATCCGCACAGATATGAAAGCGCTTAAAGTGATCTTAGAAGAACATGGTGCCGCACTGCATATTAAACGCGGGGCAGGGTATACATTGAGCGTTGAAGATTATGGAGCATTTCGTACATTTTTGAAAACCTCACTGAGAGAAAGGAATGAGAAGAAGGAACCGTCCATTCCCAATCAGCCTGAGGACCGTGTGGCTTATCTATTAAAAAGGCTGCTTCTGTCAGAAGACTATATCAAATTAGAGGGATTGGCAGAGGAATTATTTGTGAGTGAATCTACAGTGAAAAATGATTTGAAAGCTGTCAGGCACTTGTTTTCATTGCATGGACTTTCTATATCGCACCGGCCTAAATATGGCCTTCGTCTGACAGGCGATGAAATGAAATTAAGATATTGTATGGCAGAGCATGTGTTTCAGCAGGAGCATGCGAATGCTGCATTGTTACCTGAAGAAACGTATCAATTGATTCAGGACATCGTGCGTTCACGTACAAAAGCTACCGGACTTCATCTATCAGAAATCGGTTTAAGTAATTTAGTGACCCACATTGCCATCGCATGCAAACGAATTGAAGAAAAAAAGCTGGTCAAGATGCCAGAAGCGGAATTGAAAGAAATTCAAGGGCAGCCAGTTTTTCAGGTAGCTCAACAAATGGCAGAAGATATTCGCCGCGTATTAGCGATTGATTTTCCGTTATCTGAAATGGCGTACATTGCGATTCACTTAATGGGAGCAAAGATGATGGCATATGGAGAGGCTGGCCATACGCTATTTCATCTGCTGGACGAAGACCATTTTCGTTTCACTCACCAATTGCTTGCTTATGTAGAGGAGCACATGTCACTTGATATTCAGTTTGATAAGGAGCTGATCGTTGGATTAAGTCTTCATTTGCGTTCTGCCATTCATCGCTTTAGATACAATATGAACATCCGAAATCCTTATTTATCAGACATTAAAAGGCATTATCCCATTGCGTTTGAGGCGGGTGTTTATATGGGCAGATGGCTGAAGGAAAAAGAGGGTGTTGAGATTCCTGAGGATGAAATCGGATATTTGGCACTTCATATTGGGGCTGCAATCGAGCGGACAAAATCACAGCATGTAAAGAAGACATGTCTTATTGTGTGTGCGACGGGTGTCGCCAGCAGTCAGCTTCTTCTTCATAAACTCACGGCAGCTTTTAACGGAAGGCTGGAGATCGCTGGAACTGCAAGTGCCGGGGAACTTCCTTCGTATGATTTAAGAAGCATTGATTTTATTATTAGTACCATTCCGCTTCAAAACACGTTGCCGGTACCAGTCATTGATGTACATACGATTCTAAGTGACGATGATATTGTGCGGCTGAAACGATTTGTGCAGAATTCACAGGATACAGGAGTTTTGCGGTATGTGAGTCCGGCGCTGACATTTTTTCAGCAAGATCTCCAATCAAGGGAAGAGGTTCTTCAATTTTTTGTGAACGTGCTAAAGGAGCAGCATCGAATCCCAGAAGAGTTCGAACAATTATTGTTAGAAAGAGAGCAAGTATCACCCACATCTTTCGGTCATTTGATTGCGATTCCTCATCCAATTAAACCGGCAACAGATGACACGTTTTGTGCGATCTGTACGTTGAAAAAGCCGGTGCTGTGGGGAGAAGATCGAGTACAAGTCGTATGCTTGTTAAGCATCCAGAAGACGTATCAAAAAGAATTACAGTCGCTTTATCAATTTCTTGTGCGGCTGACAGAACGGAAGGAAGTGGTGGAACAGCTCATCAAAGCCGCTTCATTTGAAGAACTGACAGCTGCGCTTCAAGTATTGGAGTATCCAAATGAAAAAACGCGGCACCCATTTCCGCATCTGTGAGGAAAAAGATTAGATGTTAATGAAAGCGCTTTTAAAATAACATCAAAAAGGAGGATGATCACGAGTTTTTGCAAAGGGGGAGACGGATCATGAGCTTCAAGGAGAAAGCGGCAGATGTTATGGGGCATGTGGCTTATCGCATCACCAACCAGAAATATATTATGGCGATTAAACAAGCATTTGTAACACTGATGCCGATCATCATTACAGGAGCTTTTGCTGTACTGGTGGCGAATATGATCATGAGCCCGGAGACAGGGCTTGCTCATTTTGAGATATTCAGGTTTTTAGCAGAGCTTCAGCCTATTATGAAGGCAATCAATTATGCCACGCTGAACTTTTTAACCATTGGGGCTGTGTTCCTCATTGGGATTGAGCTTGGGAAAATCAACGGTCACAAGTCTCTGTTCCCAGGATTGATGGCATTGATTTCATTTATATCTGTTATTCCAACGACACTTCTTCTTGAAGTCGATGGATCGATGCGTGAGGTTGTTGACGTGTTGGCAAGACAATTTTCTGATCCAAAAAGCTTATTTTTAGGGATGATCATTGCGATCGTATCTGTGGAGATTTTTTGTAAGCTGACCGAGGTGAAATGGCTGCAAATCAAGATGCCGGATTCGGTTCCGTCGAATGTGGCAACATCTTTTTCGTCACTTTTCCCATCGATCATTACAATTACAATCATTAGTTCATTCGGCTTTGCATTTCATCGTGTGACAGGCATTTATTTGCATGAAGCAGTGTATAACGTGGTGCAGCGTCCGTTAGAAAGTGTTGTACAGGGGCTGCCTGGGATTTTAACGTTGATGTTTGTGGCGCAATTCTTCTGGGTGATCGGCATCCATGGCAATCAGATGATTAAGCCGATCCGGGAGCCGCTCTTATTAGGATCGATTGCAGTGAATATGACAGCCTTTCAAGAGGGGAAAGAAATCCCGAATATCATCACGATGCCGTTTTGGGATGTGTATATGAGCATCGGTGGTTCAGGTGTGACCATTGGCCTTTTAGTTGCGATTTTTATTGCTGGGAGAAGGGAAGAGATGCGAAGCATTGCCAAGCTCTCATCAGGACCCGGACTGTTCAACATCAATGAACCCGTTATTTTTGGATTACCTGTCATGCTAAACCCTGTGATGGCGATCCCATTTATCGTCACGCCGCTTGTGACAGGTACGATTGGGTATATTGCAACGGCTACAGGATTCGCTGGAAAAGCGGTCGTGATGGTGCCATGGACGACACCGCCGCTTGTAAATGCATGGCTGTCCACCGCTGGCAGTATGGGCGCTGTCATCACACAGCTTATCTGTATTGTGGTGGCTGTTTTCATCTATTTACCGTTTGTTCTCTTGTCTAACCGCAAGCCAGAAGCAGCACCAGATTCAGAATAAACATTCAGACGAAGAAAAGGGAGGCGGCGACATGAACAGAATTGAGATTCCAAGTGATTTTATCCTAGGTGCTGCGGCTTCTGCTTGGCAGACCGAGGGATGGAAGGGAAAGCGGGCGCATCAGGACTCGTACATCGACTTATGGTATAAGGAAGGATATCATGTGTGGCACGAAGGCTATGGTCCTGCTGGTGCGACAAACTTTTACGAGCGCTACCCTGAAGATGTAGCCTTAATGAAAGAGATTGGGCTGACACATTACAGGACATCGATCAACTGGTCGAGGTTTCTCATAGATTACGAGAATGGGATAGTGGATGAGGCATATGCTCGTTACATTGATGATCTGATCAATGAATTAATCGCAGCAGGTGTAGAACCAATGTTTTGCTTAGAGCACTATGAGCTTCCTGCCGTTTTGTTTGAGAAGTACGGCGGATGGTCATCAAAGCATGTTGTCGAGCTGTTTGTTCTTTATGCAGAAAAGGTGTTTGAGCGCTACGGAGACCGGGTCAAGCATTGGTTTAGTTTTAATGAACCGATTGTTGTCCAGACACGTGTTTATCTAGATGCCATCCGATATCCGTTTGAGCAAAATACGAAGAAATGGATGCAGTGGAACTATCATAAAGCTCTGGCAACAGCAAAAGTGGTGAAGCTGTTTCAGGAGATGGGGTTGAAGGAATCGGCAGGAGCCAAAATCGGCGTGATTCTCAATCCAGAAGTGACGTATGCAAGATCGTCTGCCCCGCATGACCAAGAAGCGGCACGTATGTATGACTTGTTTTTTAATCGAGTGTTCTTAGATCCTTCCATCAAAGGGGAGTATCCAGAGGAACTGATCGATGTGTTGAAAAAGCATGATATTCTTTTCGATTCCACAGAGGAAGAGCTTCAGATCATCAAGAATCATACGGTGGATGTCGTTGGGCTTAACTTGTACTATCCGCATCGTGTCAAGGCACCGAGTAAGGCTTGGAACGAAGGAACACCTTTTCATCCATCCTATTATTACGATATGTTTGAGCTTCCAGGGAGAAAAATGAATCCTTTCAGAGGCTGGGAAATCTACCCGAAGATTGTCTATGATATGGGGATGAGAATAAAAGAAGAATACGGAAATATTGAGTGGTTTGTGGCCGAAAATGGCATGGGTGTCGAAAAGGAAGAACGGTTTAAAACAGAAGACGGTATCATTGATGATCAGTATCGCATTTCATTTATCAGCCAGCATTTGAAGCGGGCACTTCAAGCGAAAGCAGAAGGATCAAATTGCACAGGCTATATGCTTTGGGCATTTACAGACAATGTCTCACCGATGAATGCCTTTAAAAACCGCTACGGATTAGTCGAAATCCAGCTGGAGAATGAACGAAATCGTCAGCTGAAAGCATCTGCGTATTGGTATCAGACATTAATCAAAACTAGGGAACTGACAGTTGAAACAGAAGTCATTTATCAATAGGAGTGATGAGAAATGAAACGAATCATTCTCGCTTGTGCAGCAGGAATGTCAACGTCCATTGTGGTGTCCAAAATGAAGGCTGCCGCAGAAGCTAAAGGACTGGATTACTATATTTATGCTATACCTGAAGGAGCCATTGCGGATGAACTAGAAGAGCATGGAGAGGATGTACAGGCGATTTTACTTGGACCGCAAGTTAGTTTTATGAAAAAAGCAGCAGAAAAAACAGCGGCACCTTATCAAATCCCTGTCGATGTCGTCAATGTGAGATTATACGGAACAGCAAACGGAGAAAAAATTCTAGAGCATGCACTGAAACTAGCAAATGAATCTTAAGTAATTGGAGGAGAAGCAGATGACGGTATTAGAGGAAATGCAGGGAGCAGCCTTTCAAATCATTGCCCATGCAGGCGAGGCAAGAAGTCATTATGTAGAAGCGATTCGTCTAGCAAGAGCTGATGATTTTGAAAAAGCGCAGCAGTTGATCGAAAAAGGGGAGGAAGCGTTTCGAAGCATCCACAACCTGCACTTGTCGCTGATTCAAAAAGAAGCGGCAGGTGAACAGCTTCCGTTTTCTTTACTGCTGATACACGCAGAAGATCAAATGCTCACAACAGAGACCATCCATCTGCTTGCCATCGAAATGATCGAAATGTGTAAAAAAATGAATACTCTGTCAAAATAGTTGTCAATGAATAACCAATTTCTGTTATAATCATTCGGTAGATAAAGAGAAAGCAGGATTGGTGAATGAAGAAAACATGTATGCTGATGACGATTGGTCTTATGCTGCTGCTCATTTCGGGCTGTATGGGAATGAAGGAGCAGGCGGAAGGAAGCCAGCAAGTCGTCAAAGAGGAAAAGGGTCCATTACAAACAAAAGAGATTCAGCAGAAAAAAGAAACGGCAGTGATAGAGGCAAAAACCTGGATGGAGCAAAAGGAGCCGGTCGAGCTTCCGATTTTGATGTATCATAGTATCTCAAGCGGCAACTCGTTACGTGTGCCAAAGAGCGAATTTGCATCTCATATGAAATGGCTGAAGGACAACGACTATGTCACACTGTCGCCAGAAGAGGCGTACCGCGTTTTCACAACAAATTCGATGCCAAGTAAGAAGAGTGTCCTCATTACATTTGATGATGGATATACGGATAACTATACAAAGGCATTTCCAATTTTAAAGCAGTATGGAATGAAAGCAACGATTTTCATGATTGAGCAATCCATTGGCCGTCCAAATCACTTAACGGATGAGCAAATGGATGAGATGATGGCACATGGGATATCGATTGAGAGTCATACGATTCATCATTTAGAGCTCAATCGATTATCAAAGCAGCAGCAGGAAGATGAGTTAAAAGGATCAAAGACATTCTTCGATCAGCGGTTTTCTCAGCGTACGAGAATGGTCAGTTATCCTGTCGGGCGCTATAATGAAGAGACGTTGAAGCTGGCGAAGGAAGCTGGATATCAAATGGCTGTCACCACTGAACCAGGACATGCGAAGAAGGAACAAGGCATGATGTCCTTGCACCGCGTCCGCATTTCACCGGGACTTTCACCAGAAAGCTTTGGCAGGCTGGTCGAAGGGAAGTAACGATCAATGTTTCACATGAAACATTTTACGACAAGTTTCACCAAAATGAATCACCGCCCATACACCTTGACATGATATGTCTTGGTTTCAACTGTTATTATAAGAGACACTTAGATAGACAGAACTTTCATGACCAGGGGAGTTCTGTTTTTTAAAATTGTCATTCAAACCCTACATCGTAAGAAACACCTCAATGAAAGACTCAAAGTATCAAGCCCGCCAATGAAGTAACAAACAAATTTGCTCAGCAACGCAAAACTTAAGAAATCCTACATAGAAAAACCAATTGAGAAAAGAAAGGGAGAGGGGAATATGTCAAACTTTTTTGGAATCGACCATGTTCAACTAGCTGCTCCAAAAGGCAGTGAAGAGAAAGCTCGTTTGTTTTTTGGCGAAATTTTAGGGATGAAAGAAATACCTAAGCCTAGTAATCTAGCTAAACGCGGAGGTGTCTGGTTCCAATGCGGTCATCATCAGCTTCACATTGGCATTCAGGAACATTTTCAAGCTGCAAAGAAAGCTCATCCCGCTTTTCTTGTAAAGAGTCTATCGGAATTAAAAGAGGCATTATTGAAGCATCATATTCGTATAAGTGAAGATGAGCCATTGGAGGGAGCCAATCGGTTTTATGTAGAAGATCCTTTTGGGAATCGAATTGAGTTTTTAGAGAGAAGAGACTAGAAGACAAAAAGAAGGCTGTCGAGGAAATCTCGACAGCCTATTTGTTATTGATAAACGGGATAGCCCGTCATTTTGATATCTTTTCCGAGTGGTTCTACGGCGAGTTGATCCAGTTCAATGGCATCACTCATGAGGCGAATGCCCTCGCCTCCAAAAAAGGAAGGGGAAAGTCGTCCGCCAATGAGCTTAGGCGCCATATAGATGATCAATTTGTCTACAAGCTGCTGTTCTAAGAACGAGGCGTTAATCTGGCCGCCGCCTTCAATCATGAGAGAGGAGATATTTTTTTCTCCCAGCACTTGAAGCACTTCTTGCAGGGGCACCCGCGTGTCGCTGTCTGTCATGAAGACACGTACGCCAGCTTCTTCTAAAGCCGCTCGTTTTTTCTCATCGGCTTGCTTTGTTGTAAAGATCCATGTAGGTGCCATCTGATCGGTGACGATCTTTGCTGTCAGTGGTGTTGACAGCTTAGAGTCTAAGACAATTCGAATCGGATTGTTCCCATTTGGAATCCGCGCAGTTAATGAAGGATCATCGTGAATGACGGTTTGAGCACCGACCAAAATCGCATCATTGATACTGCGGATATGGTGAGCGTCATAACGGGATGTCTCAGATGTAATCCACTTGCTGTCAGACGTGGCAGAGGCGATTTTTCCATCTAAGGTAATGCCTGCTTTGAGCGTCACGAAAGGTGTTTTTTTCGTAATAAAGTGGTTAAACACTTCATTCATCAGAATGGATTCCTGTTCAAGTACGCCCGTGATGACTTGGATACCCGCGTCTTGTAAAATGGCAATCCCGCGGCCAGCGACAAGCGGGTTTGGATCAAGTGCCGCCACGACAACGGTTTCGACGCCGGCTTTTACAAGTGCTTCCGCACAAGGGCCTGTACGTCCATGGTGGGAGCAGGGCTCAAGGGTCACATAAATCGTGGCTCCTTTTGCCTTGTCCCCGGCCATGTTAAGTGCATGAATTTCAGCATGCGGTTCACCGGCTTTCATATGAGCGCCGACTCCAACAATTTCATTCTCTCGCACAATCACAGCCCCGACGAGCGGGTTCGGAGATGTCTGACCTTTCATTGCCCGTGCATTATCAAGGGCTAGCTTCATATATCGCTCATGATGTGGCAATCGTACGCACCTCTTGCTCCGCCTTCATGTGACCTGAGCGGTTGATTTTTGTCTGCAAGTATTTTTCGTTAAATTCAGAGACATCTCCCCAAAGCGGAATGCGTCCAGAAAGAGATAAACCTGCATGGCTGATCGCATCTGTCTTTTTCGGGTTATTGGTAATAAGTCTGACCGGCTTTGTACGAAGTGTTTGAAGAACGGCAATGGCTTCTTCGTATTGACGTGTGTCATCTTCAAAACCAAGTGCTTCGTTCGCTTCTACTGTATCGTAGCCGTTTTCTTGAAGAATATAAGCCATGGCTTTACTGAAAAGACCAATGCCGCGGCCTTCATGATTGGCTAAGTAAAACAGGGCTCCTGCTCCATTGTCCTCAATCATTCGCATAGACTGCTTCAATTGGAATCCGCAGTCGCAGCGCTTGCTTCCGAAAATATCGCCTGTGTGGCAAATGGAATGCATGCGGATAAGAGCTTCGTCAGCGTGCTCGAAATCCCCATATACAAGAACGCTTGACTGCTGATGATCAGCAAGCTGGCGGGACGAGAGGCTTTCAATTAAAGCTTCATCCGACAATGGCTCTTTTCCATCATCTTTTAACCATGAATACCAGTTAAACATGACGGTTCTGCCGTCTAAATTCACTGGCAGTTTAATGGGTCCAGTGATATATATATACCCGTCTTCTTGCTGTACTCGTTTGATTTTATCTTTTAATATGGCTGTTTTAAGCTCTGTGTGTTTGTCCATATTCTGCACCTTCTTTTTAGTCTGTTTCTTCAATCTGTAAACGAACGAGAACGCCAAATGGATCAACAAATTCGCTGCTTTTTCCTGTCGTGTTGACTTGAGTGCCTGCTTTTGTCAAGCGTTCGATGACGGATTGTCTGTCTGCTTCTTCTGGGAAAACCAGTGTATAGCTTCTAATTCCTGAGAAACGTGGATCAATGGCTCCTTTTCGTCCGCGTCCCCATGCATTAAAGGCAAGGTGGTGGTGGTACACACCAGCGGCGATAAATAGGCTTGCTGGTGGAGCCATTCGGATATGAAAACCGAGCGTATGGACATAAAAGGAATCTGCTTCTTCTGGGTTGAGATGGAAATGCAAGTGTCCCATCACTGTGCCCGCAGGGAGTCCTTCCCATGTGGTATCAGCGGCTTCCTGCAGGAGTCCATCTCCATCAAGCGGTGCATTTCCGCCACCTTTCAGTTCTCCATGCTCACCTACCCAAATGTCCTGAGGACGGTCCGCATAAATTTCTACGCCAATGCCGTCAGGATCACTTAAATAAATGGCTTCACTGAAAAAGTGATCGCTTGCTCCAATTAAAGGATAGCCTTTTTTGATCACATGTGCCAGCCATGTGCCCAGGTTTTTTCTGGTAGGTAATAAAACAGCAAAATGATAAAGTCCTGGCTCATGATCAGGCTTTTCTTTGAGCTGTGCATCTTCTTTTAACAAAAGAATCGGTTCCTTTGCATTGCTGCCAAGTGTCACCGTGGAATCGGTCTTTTCTAATATAGTAAATCCTAAAATGTCTGTATAAAAAGGTAAAGAACGATCAAAGCTGGACACATGTAATTCTGTCACACCCAACCTTAGCTGCTCAATTGTCTTCAAGCTCGGTCATCTCCTTCATGGTATATGCATCGGCATGTTCAAATGTTTTTGAAAATCTATAAAAAATGAATACCTTGTTACTTTTAGTAACTAAACTATATAATAGTTAGTGACTTATTTCAAGTAATTAATTATGTTATAATGAAAAAAAGATAAAAAAGCAGGAGGGAGTAAGATATGGCTCAAGTAGATGGCTGCCCAATTACAGATGCCATGGAGATTCTAGGCAAGAAGTGGGTCATTCTCATCATCAATCAGCTTCTGACAGGGCCTAAGCGTTTTTGTCAGCTTGAAAATGAAATGAACATCAGCGGAAGATTACTATCAGAAAGGCTGAAGGATCTAGAAGCTGAGGGGCTTGTTGAGAAAAAAGTATACCCCGACATTCCAGTGCGGATTGAATACGAATTAACGGTGCAAGGGAAGAAAATTGAACCGATTATTCGTGAAATGTATGCTTGGTCTTTAGAGCGTAAAAACAGCAAAATAGAGGAACATGTTCCTTCTTAATCCATTTCGATCAGTGTGTCTGATCGAAATTTTTGTGTGTGATTTTCCAGAAAACTAAGACAATAGTATGAAAAATGATATTGACAATTATTTCACCCATTATATAATATCAAGGAGAAGAGGGTTCTTTTCCCTGTAATGGAATGGAGGTTATGCCATGGTATTATGAATGGGACAGATTGCCTAAAACTCTTATCAATCCATCATTTAGAAGCAGACATCTTTGACTTTAGGAAGCAAAGATTTATTTTTTCAACTCAATTGATAATGATTATCATAATCATCTATAAGTGTGTTCCAGCACTTATGAAGGTTATTTTTTTTTATTGTCTATTGAGAATAATTATCAATATCATTTAGGAGTGATCACATGAAAGTCATTCGTTCAACATCACCCGTATTATTATTCCTTAGTTTTGTTCTATTATTTGCTCTAGCTCCTGTTAGCTCAGCCTCAGCAGCTGGCTTAGCAGATGGTCAATATTCAGCGCAATATGTGGTATGGAAGGCTGATAGCGATTCGACTTCAACAGCGAATACGTATTTCGAAAAACCAGCCAAGCTTGTCGTAAAGGATGGAAAAATCAAAGCGCAAGTCACGTTAACGAATAGCTCTTGGATTACAAGCTTTAAGACGCTCGATCAAGGTGTCTACAAAGATGCGAAGGTGATTAGTACAAATACAGCTGCGAATAAGAGGACAGTAGAATTCAATGTGAACAGCCTGACTGAGGTCGTACCAGCAAAAGTGAGTGTGACTGTACCGGCTATCGGATATACAGGCAATTACGACATTCGTCTCAAGTTTGATGCGGCATCTGTTCAATAAAAAGGGAGGAAATTCGCTTGATGAAAAAAAGAATGAGGCTGTCAGTCTTCATGGCGGTTTTTTTACTGGCACTTATGCTGCCTTTTTCAAACGCACAGGCTGCCGCATTAAAGGATGGTACATACTCCGTCAATTATACAGTGCTGAAAGCTGAAGGAAATGCGGTCTCAATGGCAAATGATTACTGGCTGAAGCCAGCAAAAGTGATAGTGAAAAATGGGAACCTGACAGTGCAAATGACGATTAAAAATAGCAGCTGGGTAACGGAATTTAAAGTACCAGGAAATGGCGGCTATGTCGATACAACCGTTCTCTCAACAAATAAAAAAGCCAATACAAGGCTCGTTCAGTTCCAGGCTCAAAGCTTGTCTAAACCAATCACGTCAAAAATTCATGTCACTGTGAAATCTGCTGATTATGATCATGATTACACCATTCAGCTGAAATTTGATGAAAGCAGCATCAAGTCACTTTCGTCTAACAGTGCAAAGCAATCAGCGGGTGCAGCAGAAAGTCAGCAGCCATCAAAAGAATCAACGAACAAAGCTGATTCATCCACAACGAAACAAGAAGAAAATCCTCAAACTGGTGATACAAGCCAAATAGGGTGGCTCCTTGTGCTTGTCTTATGTTCAGGCGGGTTTTTAGCAAGAAAGTGGATCATCAAGCATTAACGGAAGGAAGTGTCACCATTTGAAACGTCTTTTTCATCTAAAGGCAGCCATTCTGCTCGTTTTATTCAGTTTGTTGACTGCGTTTCAGATTCCTCAAGGAACAGCTCAAGCGGCATCATTTGTTGATGGTGAATACACAGTCGGATTCACCATTTTAAAAAACGGCAGCACAGAAGCGTCCATGATGGATACCTATACAGAAAAGCCAGCTAAGCTGATTGTGGAAAATGGCAAGAAAACAGCCTATGTCACACTGAAGCAAAGCAAAGAAATAACAGATTTCAAGGTCGAACAAAATGGTGCTCTCGTTACCACTGAAACGGTCAGTGAGGACGAAGCAGCCAATACACGCGTGATCAAATTTACTGTCGACGACTTATCAGCGAAATTAAACGGCTGGGTGAAAATTTACTGGGATTTAGGCGGCTTTATTTATGACGAAGCATATGACGTACAGCTTGCATTTGATCAAAGCAGCCTAACACTCGTTACGCCTGCAAAACCAGACGATAATGAAACAAAGCCAGATGACCAAAACAGTACAAAGCCAGATGGTAACGAAACAAAACCAGATGACCAAAACGGTACAAAACCAGACGATCAATCGACAACACCAGGCAATAACAATGGCACAAAACCAGATGATTCTGCGCAAAATCAATTAAAAGATGGCGTATATCGTATTAATTACAGTGTGCTAAAAGGGGATACGGATGAGGCATCTCGAATGAGTGATTACTTCTCACACCCTGCATCCTTAACTGTCAAAAATGGAAAGCAAACCATTTCCTTTACGGTGAAGGACCATAAGTCTGTCGCTTCTTTAAAAACAGAGAAAAACGGTTCTTATCAAGAAGCCAAAACAGTCAGCAAGGATGAAGCAAAGAATACAAGAGTGGTTTCATTTGATGTAGATGATTTGAAAAACGAGGTCAAAGGAAAAGTACACATTGTAGTAGCAGCCGCTAACTATGACCAAACCTACGATATTCGTTTTCAATTTGATTCAAAGAGTATCGCTCCAGTGAAGGACGGGCAGGTGGTAGAGGAAGAAAAACCAGCTGCACCAGAAACACCAAAACCAAACACACCAACAACAGAAACAAATAACGGCGGAGCAAATCAAGAGACGGCTCAGCTAAAAGATGGTGTATACAAGCTTCCTTTCTCAATGAAGAAAGCAGATAAGGATGAGCTTTCTCGCATGAACGATTACGTTGTGAGTCCTGCGACACTGGTTGTAAAAAATGGCCGCCATTTCGTTTCATATACAGTGAAGAACAGCTCAGCCATCACGTCATTCCAAGTAGGAACAGGCGGAAAGTTTGAAGAGACTCTTGTTGCGAAAACAGATGAAAAAGCAGATACACGCGTTATTCAATATGAAGCAAAAAGTTTAAGTGGAGCTCAGGCTGCACGCGTAAAAATTGATATTCCAGCTGCGAACTACCATGAGCAGTATGATGTCAAACTTGTCTATGACACAAAAGGAATCGCTCCTGGTGAGGGAAGCGGAATTTCAACAGTCATTGGAGACGATGAGAGTATCGGCTTTGTCAAAAATCCAAATGATCACGATTCTCAAACAAATCAACTTAAGAATGCAGCACCTGAGGAAACGGGTGCGGAGCAGATGACATTTACGCCATCAGATGATCAAACCAAATCTGAGTCTGGACAGCTGAATCCGAAAACGGGAGATACCTCTCTTCTTTGGGTGTATATTCTTTTATTCGGCGCTTCGTTATTCGTACTCGTTAGAAAATATCAAACACGGACAAGATAGTTCGTTTTATTTTAAGTGAGATGCGCCATTTATGTCGGCGCATCCACTCTCTTTTTTCGAAAGGAGGCTTCTGTTTTTGAAGCATCGAATGTTATGTACCTTGATCGCTGCTCTCAGTGTGTGCGTGATCTTATCGGGCTGCTCACAGTCAGCAGAAAGCTCAGCAAAAGGCAAAAAAAGCGCTGAATCAAGTGAGCGCATTGTAGCAACGACTGTAGCTGCTGCGGAGATCATGGATGCTTTAGAGGTGGATCTTGTCGGGGTGCCAACAAGTCAAAAATCCTTGCCAGCTCGTTACAAAGGACTGCCGGAAGTCGGCAATCCAATGAGCCCGGACATGGAAATCATCCAATCACTTCAACCGACAGATGTCCTGTCTGTCACAACCCTTCAATATGATTTAGAGACACCCTTTCAGCAAGCAGGTGTCCCTGCTACATACTTAAATCTTGAGAGCATGTCCAACATGGAGAAGGCCATCACGAAGCTTGGAGATCAGTATGACAGAAAGAAGCAGGCTGAACGCATTGTGTCTGAGTTTGAGCGAAAAAAGAAAGACATTCAAGAGAGGACGAAAGGAAAACGCAAGCCGTCCGTTCTGATTTTGCTTGGTGTGCCAGGCAGTTATTTGGTGGCGACAGAGAATTCATATATTGGTGATCTTGTGCGTATCGCAGGAGGAAAGAACATTGTGGAAGGCGAGAAAATGGAGTATTTGGCATCCAATACGGAATATTTACAAAAAGCCAATCCAGATATCATTCTCCGGGCCGTACATGGGATGCCAGACGAAGTCGTCAAAATGTTTGATGAAGAATTCAAAACAAATGACATCTGGAAACATTTCAATGCGGTCAAACAAGACCGGGTGTATGACCTCGAAGAAAGCTTATTCGGGACAACAGGCAATTTAAAGGCAGCAGAAGCATTAGATGAATTGACTCGTATGTTGTATCCGTCATAAGCGGCGAATCTTAATGATAAAAGGACGTTCAAGATGAAAAAAACAGGGATTTTATTTCTGATAGTCAGTCTCTTACTGGTCTGCGTGTTTATTTATTCAGCCATTACTGGGAGCATTCATGTCACCCCAATTGAATTATTAGAAGGGCTCATCACCGGTCAACATGCACAGGTAGAAATCATTAAAGATTTGAGAATTCCCCGCATGCTTATCGCGATGTTTACAGGGGCCGCCTTATCTGTCTCCGGTGTACTGCTGCAGTCGGTCATGAGGAATCCGTTAGCTGATGCCGGCGTCATTGGCATTTCATCAGGAGCCAGCTTCTTTTCATTAATGGCGATTACAGCGCTTCCTCAATTTTATTTCTACTCTCCTTTATTTTCGGTATTAGGCGGAGCTATTGCATGTTTCCTCGTGTATGTTCTGTCTTGGAAGGGTGGTTTAAGCCCAATCCGCATGATCTTGGTTGGGATCGCCATCAATGCCATGTTTACTGGAATGGCTGAAGCATTTGTGACCATTTGCAGCTATTTCAATATCACGATTAATCAGTCGGGACAGTCGAATCTCACGATGAAAACGTGGGGAGATGTCCGTTTAATCGGTGTCTATGGTGTCGCCGGCCTTATCGTTGCACTCTTCTTCAGCAGGTGGTGCAACCTCCTGGCTCTTCAGGACAAGACAGCGAAAAATTTAGGATTGCGTGTGACCAGAATGCGCCTTTTGATTTCCATCACAGCCGTTTTACTTGCGGCGGTGACAGCTGCAGTAGCGGGCGTGATCGCCTTTGTCGGCTTGCTCATTCCGCACATTTCAAGAAGGCTTGTCGGCTCGGATCACCGGGTACTGATTCCATTTTCTGCGTTAAGCGGGGCTTTGCTTATTTTGACGGCTGATACGCTTGGCAGGACGCTTGTGGCGCCAAATGAGATTCCTGCTTCTACGATCATGGCCGTGATTGGCGGGCCGTTTCTAATCTTTTTATTAAGAAGGGGGGACCGTCTCCATGGACATTCGTGAGGTGTCATTCTCATATGACCAGCAGAAGGACATCGTTCAATCAGTCACAACAAAGATTGAAAAGGGGAAAATCACAACCATTATCGGTCCAAATGGCTCGGGAAAATCCACACTGCTTTCCTTAATGGCGAATAATCATTATCCAAATAAAGGGCAAATTCACTTAGACGGGCAAACGCTGAATACGTTCAAGCCAAAGGAGCTGGCAAAAAAGCTCGCTGTCGTCCATCAGCAAAATGAAGCGCCGCTTGATTTAACGATCGAACGGGTCGTGGCATTCGGCAGAACGCCGTACCAGACGATGCGCGGAGGAGACAAGGAAGAGGATGAGAGAGCGATAGAGTGGGCGCTGTCCAGTACAAAGCTAACAGACAAACGAAAGGTGCCGCTCGCCTCACTGTCAGGTGGAGAGCGGCAGCGTGTATGGATTGCGATGGCACTTGCGCAAAAAACACCGATCCTTTTCTTAGATGAACCGACAACTTATTTGGATATTTACTATCAATTTGACATTCTTGAGCTGATCCGTGAACTGAATGCCGTGCATGGATTAACGATTGTCATGGTGCTGCACGACATGAATCAGGCTGTCCGCTACAGCGATATTATCATAGCGATGAAGGATGGACAGGTTATCAGTGAAGGACAGCCAAACGATGTGTTAACAGAGGAAAACGTGCGTCACATTTATGATGTGTCCGTCACGATTAGACAGGATGCAGAAACAGGGATGTACATCGTGCCTGTTGGTATATAAGCTGGGCAAAAAGCAGGTGAGACAGTGTGAAACGAGGAAAACGGCTTTGGCAGCGGATGCTGACGATCGTTTGTTTAGGCGTATTGATTTATAGCGGGACAGCCATCGGCTTCGAACTTTTCGGTTATTATCAAAATCGCCAGGTGCTTGCAAAGGCACAGACGATGTATGGATATGAAGAAGATATGACTGAAAAACGGGAGCAGGGAAAGATCCGTTCGTCATTTGATGAGCTGCGGAAGGTGAATGAGGACATTGTCGGCTGGATCAATATGAAAGACACGATGATTCAGTATCCGATTGTTCAATCTCACGATAATGCGTTCTACTTAACTCGCAATTATTTAAAAAACGACACCCGGGCAGGCAGTATCTTTATGGATTATCGTAATGATGTCCTGCATGAAAGCCCAAATACAGTGGTGTATGGCCATCGGATGAGGGATGGATCCATGTTCGCTGGACTCACAAACTATCTAAAAAAAGATTTCTTCCAAGAGCACCGGACATTTCAGTACGATACGCTGTATCAAAGCTATGAAGCGGAGATTTTTGCTTTGTATGAAACGACGGTTGACTTTGACTATATTCAAACCGATTTTCAAGATCTTGGCGAATATGCGCACTACTTGCAAGCTGTGCGGAAGAAATCAATCTATCAAACGAAAACAGACGTGTCCACAGATGACCTCATCCTCACCTTATCGACCTGTGATCATGTGCTAGCACCTAAAAGCGGGCGTCTCGTGGTACAGGCAAAGCTAAAGGAAGTTTACTAGAAAAGGAGAGACAGACGGTTGAAATTTTCACATGTGATCTTAGCGGGACTCGTCATGATGCTTCTCCTCGGCGGATGCAGTCAGGCAGCACCTGTAGAGAAAGGGAGCGGGCAAGGAGCGCTGAAGATAAAGGATTTTACCGGAAGAACGCTGTCGTTTGATGAATCCCCTCAGCGTATCGTCGCATTGTCGACCGGGGACATGAGTATTCTGTACGCTTTAGGCGGTGAGGCGGTCGGCCGGCCAACCGCCGAGTTACCAGACAGCTTACAAAAGGCAAAGTCCGTACAAACGATTGGCACAACGCATCAATTTGATGTAGAGCTAATCACAAGCTTAAAGCCTGATGTGGTGCTTGGAAATGAACAATTAAACAGCAAGGACATCTCTACAATAGAAGGAATTGATTCACAGCTTCTTTTGACAAGCGCCAATTCAGTGAAGGACATCCAGCGTCAAATCTCGCTATTTGGGGAGTTGCTTGGGAAGCAGCAAAAGGCTAAAGCACTCAATGATCAAATTGATGAGCGGAAAAAGCAAGTCAAGCAGCCTAAGAAAAAAGTGAAAACACTCGTTGTGTACGGTGCACCCGGCACATATATGGCGGCACTTCCCCAATCCTTGAGCGGAGATTTGCTGCACATCGCCGGGGGCGCAAACATCGCTGAGAATGAACCGGCACTCGAAAAATTTCCTCAATACGCCCAAATCAATGCAGAAAAGGTGATCGAAGCCGATCCCGATCTCATTCTGCTCATGACACACAGCAATCCTGACGATGTGAAAGCGGGCTTTATGAGTGAAATGAAACAGAATGCAGCATGGCACGACGTATCAGCTGTCAAGAATGGCCGCGTGGAGATTCTGCCTAGTGATTTATTCGGGACGAACCCAGGCGCAGACGTTATAAAGGCGATTGATGAACTAGAGAAGAGATTGAAGCGATTGTCATCATGAAGGTGAATGCAGAGTTAGATTTTCAAAAAAGACAGTCGAGACGAAGATGGCTGATACCGGGACTGCTTTTCTCGCTAGGTGTGGGCATATGTCTAGGGCTTGCATTAGGTTCTGTTCAATTATCGCTGCCAGATTTGATCGCTGCTTTGACGGGATCAGGCCAGCCAGTCCATGAAAAAATCGTCATGGATTTACGTCTGCCTCGCGTTCTCATAGGTTTCATCGTCGGAGCCTGTCTTGCAGCATCAGGGGCCATTTTACAAGGAGTCGTCCGAAATCCACTCGCTGACCCCGGGATCATCGGTGTGACTGCTGGCGGTGGGTTAGCTGCTGTACTCAGCATGATTGTGTTTCCTCAATTCACATATCTGCTTCCAGCGGCTGCCTTCCTAGGGGCTTTATTAGCGGCACTTGTTGTGTATATATTGTCGTTCGATCAAGGGGTTTCACCACTGAAATTGATTCTGGCGGGTGTGGCAGTTAATGCCCTGCTTGGTGCAGTCATGAATGGATTTATGGTGCTTTATAGTGAGCGTGTGCAGGCCGTTCTGCCTTTTTTATCAGGAGGATTAAATGGACGGAGCTGGCATCATCTGAGCTTTGTGTCACCTTATGCGATTGCTGGATTGTGTCTTTGTTTTTTTGCGATCAAGCCAGCAAATCTTCTTTTGCTTGGTGATGAGTCAGCACAGCTGCTCGGCCTTAGAGTCGAGCGAACCCGATTTTTCTTAATTGCACTTGCGGCGCTTTTGGCGGGTGCAGCTGTAAGCGTGAGCGGTTTAATTGGATTTGTCGGTCTTGTCGTCCCTCATTTTATCCGCCTTTTAATTGGAGATGACTACCGTTACCTGCTGCCGATCTCAATGCTTGGCGGCGGCGTACTTGTGGTCTTTGCTGATACAGCAGCACGGGTATGGTTTACACCGGTTGAACTGCCTGTTGGTATTCTGCTTGCTTGTATTGGTGCACCTTTCTTCCTCTATTTATTAAAAAAGAAAGGGAGGGGTTAAGTTGGATGTGATTGCGATGGATGACGTGAGCCTCAGTCAAGGAGGCTTTCGATTGTCGTCTATTTCAGCAGTTGTGCCTAAAGGAAGTGTAACAGGAATTATTGGACCGAATGGGTCAGGGAAGTCGACGTTTATTAAAGCGGCCGCACGCCTTACGTCGATTGAAAGCGGCATGATTTATATTCACGATATACCGCAAAAAGAAATGACAGCACAGGAGATTGCACAGGAAATCGCCGTTCTGATGCAGACGAGAACGGCCATCCCATCGATGACAGTACGTGAGCTGGTCGCACTTGGACGAAGTCCGCATCGTTCGATCTGGAAAAAGAGCTCGAAGACAGATCAGGAAGCGATAGAGTGGGCGCTTGATGTGACAAATAGCCGCGTGAATGAAAACAGGATGCTGCATACATTGTCAGGCGGAGAGAGACAGAAGGCGTATATTGCCATGGCACTGGCTCAGAAGACAGAGACGATTATTCTGGATGAGCCTACCACTTACTTAGATATTGCGCATCAGCTTGATTTACTGGAGCTGCTCAAACAGCTGAATGAAACGCATGGGATCACCATTTTAATGGTTCTTCATGACCTGCAGCAGGCAGCAAAATATTGTGACCGCCTGATTGCAATGAAGCGTGGTCAGGTTTACCAAATAGGGACACCAAAGGAAGTATTAACAGAAAACTTTTTTAAAGAGGTCTTTGGGATTCAGGCAGAGGTTCACCTAGATGGAGAGCATCCGCTCATTATCCCAATCGCTTCGATCCAACAACAAAAGGGAGATGAATCAAACATGATCATTGTAAACAACCAGGTTAGAGTAGAAAAAGGCAGTGCAGACCACCTCGTCAAGCGTTTTAACAAGCAGGGACAAGTAGAATTCATGGAAGGATTTTTAGGCATGGAGGTCTGGGTCACACAGCAGACAACCGATTACGATGAAGTGACTATTCATACCCGCTGGAATCGAAAAGAAGACTTTGTGAACTGGACAAAATCTCAGGCATTTGGTGATGCACACGCTCATGGAAAAGCGAAACCTGAAGGCCTATTAAAAAACAAAATTACGTACTATGAAGTCCAAGTGACAAGACCTGCTTTACAGAAAAAAGCTTAAAATAGAAACAAAGCGCTGCGGCTCACATGCAGCGCTATTTTTTTGCAGTTGTTTATTTCCCGTCACATATTCTTGACAAAGTATTCAAACAACTGACACAATACCATCCAAATTTTAGGTAAAATTTACTTTATTTTTGAAGCGTATGGGTGTAAAGTACAGGTATAAATAACTAACCGAATGAAAATCAAGAGTAAAATTTCACCGAGTGAACCATTTCAAATGGACTTTTATTTGTGAAACATTGAACAAATAGTGAACATTTTGTGAAATGGTGAGCATGAATCGTTCGGCATGTAAAAGTAAGGGAGGATGTAAGGCTGTGAGTGAGCTGTTTTTAGCAAGATTTCAATTTGCTTCAACGACATTATTTCATTTTATTTTTGTTCCTATGTCAATAGGTTTGGTGTTTATCGTCGCATTGATGCAGACCCTTTATGTCGTCAAGAAAAAAGACATCTATAAAAAGATGGCGAAGTTTTGGGGTCACCTGTTCTTACTTAACTTTGCAGTAGGTGTGGTAACAGGGATTCTGCAGGAATTCCAGTTTGGGATGAACTGGTCAGATTATTCAAGGTTTGTCGGTGATGTCTTTGGTGCACCGCTTGCCATTGAAGCGCTTTTGGCCTTTTTCCTTGAATCTACATTTATTGGACTTTGGATATTCGGCTGGGATCGTCTGCCGAAGAAAATTCATTTATTGTGCATTTGGCTTGTTTCCCTTGGTACGATCTTTTCGGCGTTTTGGATTTTACTCGCCAACTCATTTATGCAGGAGCCAGTTGGATTTGCCATTAAAAATGGCCGTGCAGAAATGAATGATTTTGGCGCTCTTGTGACGAACCCGCAGCTTTGGGTTGAGTTCCCGCACGTTCTGTTTGGTGCGCTGGCAACAGGAGCTTTCTTTATTGCAGGAGTTAGTGCCTATAAAATGATCAAAAAACAAGAAATTGCCTTTTTCAAAAAATCATTCCAGATTGCAATGGTCCTCGCTTTAATTTCTGGTTTAGGTGTGGCGTTCTCTGGACATGATCAAGCGAAGCATTTAATGAAATCACAGCCAATGAAGATGGCAGCAAGTGAAGCCCTGTGGAAGGATAGTGGAGATCCAGCGGCTTGGACACTTTTTGCCAACATTGACACAGATAAAAAAGAAAACTCTGCGGAGATCAATATTCCGTTTGCCTTAAGTTATTTGGCTTATCAGAAGTTCAGTGGAGATGTTCCGGGCATGCTGACACTTCAAAAAGAATATGAAGCCAAGTTTGGCCCTGGAGACTACATTCCACCAGTGAAAACAACATTCTGGAGCTTTAGGATCATGGTCGGTGCCGGCATGCTGATGATTTTTGCTAGTATGATTGGCTTATACTTAAGCTTTAGAAAGAAACTCGAAACAAACAAATGGTATTTACGCTTCATGGTATGGATGATTGCGTTCCCGTTTATTGCGAACTCAGCCGGCTGGATCATGACTGAGATCGGGCGTCAGCCGTGGACCGTCTTTGGTATGATGACGACGGCTCAATCGATTTCACCGAACGTATCGTATGGCATGCTGTTATTCTCAGTCATTAGCTTTACGGCGATGTATCTGATTCTTGCTATTGTGCTCGCCTACTTATTCATTCGAGAAATTAAAAAAGGTGCACATTCTGAAGAAGATACAGATCAAAAGGATGAAACGGACCTGTCTACAGATCCATTTGATGGAGGCGCATATCATGGCATATCTTAACGAGATTTGGTTTATTCTTGTCGCAGTATTGTTTGTTGGTTTTTTCTTCTTAGAAGGATTTGATTTTGGTGTCGGGATGTCCATGCAGCTGCTTGGAAAGGACGCGCACGAGCGCCGCATTTTAATCAATACGATTGGTCCTTTCTGGGATGCGAATGAGGTCTGGCTGATTACAGCTGGCGGTGCTATTTTCGCTGCATTTCCTCACTGGTATGCCACGATGTTCAGCGGATACTATATTCCGTTTGCGGTTCTTCTCTTAGCGCTCATTGGGCGCGGGGTCGCCTTTGAATTCCGAGGGAAGGTTGAGAAAGCCTCTTGGATTAAGGCGTGGGACTGGGTGATCTTCTTTGGCAGTCTGCTTCCGCCGTTTTTGCTCGGTGTGTTATTCACGAGTATTTTACGCGGGATGCCAATTGATCAAGACATGAACATGTACGCTGGATTTACGGACTTTGTGAATCTTTACTCTGTGATCGGCGGGTTAGCTGTGACGGTTCTTTGCCTGCTGCATGGCTTGATTTTTGTCACACTTCGTACAGAAGGTGACTTAAGAGATCGTGCAAGAACACTGGGCCAGCGTGTCCTGCTCATTGCCCTCCCTGTTCTTGTTATTTTTGTCGGTGTGTCCATCATTGAAACAGACATTTATACCGTACGCCCGATCATCACCATTCCGTTAACTGTGCTGATTGTGGTTTGTTATATAGCTGCCCTTGTTTTGATGAGAAAAGAACGTGATGGCTGGACATTCTTATTTACAGGAGCAGGCATCATGGTGACGGTGGCCATGCTGTTCACTGCATTGTTCCCGCGCGTCATGATTAGTTCAATCAGCCATTCGTTTGATCTCACAATTCAAAACGCTGCATCTGGATCTTATTCACTGACGGTCATGACGATTGTTGCCGTTTCTTTGCTGCCCTTTGTGCTTGGGTATCAAATTTGGAGCTATTACGTCTTCCGTAAACGTGTAAGCGGTAAGGAGCCAATGACCTACTAATGGATAAACGTTTGCTTCAATTAAAAGGAATGAGAGGGCTCCTTGCCCTCTTAGGTATTGTGTCACTCATCCAAGGAGCAAGTATTATTTTCCAAGCACAGTGGCTGGCACATGCCATTACAACGCTGTTTGACGGGAAAAGCCTCTCGCAGGCAACGCCTTACGTCCTGCTGTTTCTTGCTGCCTTTGTTGTGCGGCACGGTCTCACCTTGATTCGGGAGAAGGTCATGTTTACCTACTCTTCCCGAATTGGAGCAGACGTCAGAAAGCAGCTGCTAGACCAACTCTTTCGATTAGGGCCTGCCTTTGTAAAGAAAAAAGGGACAGGAAAGCTTGTCACATTAGCAATGGAAGGAATTGCTCAATACCGTCAGTATTTACAGCTGTTTTTGCCGAAAATGGTGAACATGGCAGTGATTCCGGCGATGGTCCTTATCTATGTGTGGACATTAGATGAAACATCAGCCGTCATTTTAATTGTGACGCTGCCAATTTTAATTATTTTTATGATTTTGCTAGGCCTTGTTGCTCAGCGTAAAGCGGCCAAACAATGGAGATCGTATGAGAAATTATCCAATCATTTTACTGACTCTCTCCGCGGCCTTGAGACGCTTCGTTACTTAGGGATCAGCAAAAAACACTCCCGTAATATTGCGGAGGTGTCAAAGCGATATCGAAAAGCGACCATGAGTACGCTGAAGGTCGCCTTTCTGTCATCGTTTGCCCTCGATTTCTTTTCCATGCTATCGATTGCAACCGTCGCTGTTTTTCTTGGCTTACGTTTAATTGAAGGAGAGCTTCTGTTATTGCCGGCTTTGACGGCGCTTATGCTGGCACCGGAGTATTTCCTGCCGGTACGTGAAGTGGGAAATGATTATCATGCGACGTTAAATGGAAAAGAAGCGAATGAAGCGATGCAGGTCATTTTAGAAGAAAAAGGCTTCCGCGCTCAGGAGACACAATCTGTGCAGCTGAAAAAGTGGGATGAACAATCCGTGCTCACGCTGCAAGATGTTTGTGTTCAGCATGATGAACATGCCCCTTATTCCATTCAGGATGTAGATCTCACTGTCAAAGGGAAGAAAAAAATCGGCATCATTGGTGCCAGTGGTTCAGGGAAATCGACATTAACCGATGTCCTCGGCGGCTTTGTTGAACCGTCTTCAGGTCAAATTACGCTAAACGGCCAGCCGCTTGTTCATTTACAGATGAACGAATGGCAAAAGGAAGTTGTCTATATGCCGCAGCATCCCTATTTATTTCACATGACATTAAGAGAAAACATTCGTTTTTATGAACCGAATGCTACAGACGAAGAAGTGGAAAGAGCTGTGCATGAGGCTGGCTTATCTCAGCTGGTTACGCAGCTGCCAAATGGACTGGATGAGGTCATTGGAGAACAGGGAAGAGAGCTAAGCGGCGGACAGGCGCAAAGAATTGCGCTTGCTCGAACTGTGCTGGGCCAGCGATCCATTATGCTGTTAGATGAACCAACGGCGCATCTCGATATTGAAACAGAGTATGAACTGAAGAAAACAATGCTTCCACTGTTTGAACATAAACTTGTGTTCTTAGCGACACACAGGCTCCATTGGATGCCGGACATGGATGAAATCATTGTCATGGATCAAGGAACCGTCGCAGAAATGGGGACACATGAATCATTAATGCAAAGAAAAGGCGTGTATTATCAATTGGTACAGGAGCAAATGGGGGCGGTCACACATGGTCAGTAAAGGCTGGTTTATACTTTATATCAAGGAGAATCAAAAGCTGTTTGCCTTGGTTTTATTTTTAGGAGCCATTGCGGTATTCTCTGCTTCTATGCTGATGTACACGTCTGGATTTCTCATTTCAAAAGCTGCGACAAGACCTGAGAATATACTCATGGTCTACGTCCCAATCGTGGCTGTACGTACCTTTGGTATTTCGCGCTCTGCTGCCCGCTACGCAGAAAGGCTGGCAAGTCATCAGCTCATTTTGACAATGATTGAAAAAATGCGTGTACGCCTCTATGACATGGCTGAACGAAGTGCCAAACAGACAAAGCTGGGGACAGGTGAAATGCTTGGTCTCTTGTCAGATGATGTGGAGAGATTGCAGGACGCTTATTTAAAAACCATCTTTCCATCTATCGGTGCACTGCTTTTATATGCCGCATCCATTGGAGCACTTGGCCTTTTCTCATGGCCTTTTGCTGGACTGATGCTGCTTTATATGGCACTTCTCGTATTCGTTTTCCCATACGTCACAGTGCTTGTGAACCGGGCAAGACAAATTCAAATGAAAAAAGGCAGAAATGAACTGTACAGCCATTTAACAGATGCAGTCATGGGCGTTAGTGACTGGCTGTTCAGCGGCAGGCAGAAAGATTTTGTGGATGGATATGAACAGAAAGAAGCACAGCTGTTAGCACTTGAAGCAGCGAAACACCGATTTATCCGTGTGCGTCAATTTTTGGCACAGCTCTTGATTGGAGGAGCTGTCGTGCTTGTTGTGTATTGGAGCGGCTCGGTCGTTCAGTCAGGATCCATGTCACACACACTGATTGCAGCCTTTGTACTTGTGCTGTTTCCATTAACAGAAGCCTTTCTTCCGCTGTCAGATGCGGCAGGTGATATTCCCGTCTACCAGCATGCTGTCAGCAGATTGCATCATTATGAAAAGCAGTCATATGAAGGAGAAGCTGAGAGCAAGGCAGTGGATCAATCAGCCCTTTCTCACGATGAAGCTGTCTGTTTTGATCAAGTGTCCTTTCGGTATGACACGCATCAATATGTCCTTCAAGACCTGTCCTTTTCTCTGAAGCAAGGGGAATCACTCGCGCTTTTAGGAAAAAGCGGTGCAGGCAAATCGACCATTTTAAAATTGTTAGAAGGGGCAGTCGTTCCAAATCAAGGAGCGGTCAGCATTCAAGGGAAATCGGTTCAAAGCATTCAAGAGAAGGTGTCTGCCTATGTGTCTGTGCTCAATCAACAGCCTTATTTATTTGATACGTCTGTTTTAAACAATATTCGTTTAGGATCTCCAGAGGCGACAGAAGAGCAGGTGAAAGAAGCAGCTAGACAAGTGCAGCTGCATGATTACATTGAGTCTTTGCCAGAAGGTTATCACACAGGTGTTCAGGAGACAGGGGTTCGATTTTCAGGTGGAGAAAGACAGCGTATGGCGTTAGCTCGGATATTGCTGCAGGACACGCCGGTAGTTGTATTAGATGAACCGACCGTCGGGCTTGATCCGCGGACAGAGCGTGAATTACTTGAAACCATCTTCCGTGTGTTAAAAGGAAAAACAGTTATTTGGATTACCCATCACCTGACTGGCTGTGAGGCATGTGACCGCATCATGTTTATTGAAGACGGGCGCATTGAGATGCAGGGTCAGCATCAGGATTTACTGAAAGAAAACCCGCGCTATCAAAAATTGTATGAGATGGATCGTCCGTTTTCTACTATCTAAATAAATGACATGACAAGAACGTTCGGACAGGAAATCTCTGCCCGAACGTTTTGTGGTTTAAGGGTTTACTTTTCCAACACCGGCATTTGATACAACTTCTGATTTCACATTGTTCACGTTAAGCAAAGAGTAGTTATAAGGAGGGTTATACGTACCTGTTGAAGACGTAGGCAGACTGCCTGTGCTGTTAATATACGAGTTGTTGATGACATGCCATGTACCAACTTGACGGCTGTCCCAGCTGCCGATCGCATTGTTCGTATTTTCAAATACGTTGTGTTCAATTCTCATCTTCGCGCCCATACGCGAGTTGATCGCTGTCGTTTGGATGCCTTTATAGTAGTTGTTATAAACATGACCTTCCCCATAGCGCATAGATGGTACACGAGAGTTTAGATTTTCAAAGCGGTTGTTGTGGAATGTGATTTTCCGGTTGTAGTTGTCGTTATCAGAGCTGCCCATGAGCATTGTTTTCCAGCTGTCATGAACATAGTTCCATGAGAAGGTAATATAATCGGAATCATTTTTTACATCAAATAAACCATCATAATCATCTTTACCAGAGTTTAATGTATTGTACAGTTCATTGTGGTCAACCCATACGTTTTTAGCACCGCCTTCAATCCCGATGGCATCTTTGTCACCGATTTTGCTGTGGTGGATTTTCAAGTTGCGGATGATGATATTATTGGCACGCCATACTTTAATGCCAATCCCATTCAATTCGCCGTTCGTCCCTTTACCGACGATCGAGACATTATTCGTATCTTTCACATCGATTTTATTGGCTGATGTATTAGAAGGGGTAATCGTCCCGTCTACAACAATTTTTAATTTTTCGTTTGTTCCTTTATTTTTGAGGGCAGCCAATAGTTCATTTCCAGTTTTGACTGTGACGGTTTTACCGCCTTCACCGCCTGTTGTGCCGCCATTTAATGTGGAGAAGCCTTGTTGATTAAAGTTGGCCATAATAGAAGGACTTTCTGGATATTTGGCTGCTGCCTTTGCCTCCCCGTTTGGTGCAAATAACGAAGTGACGAGGCCAACAGCTAATACACCGGCTAACATTGGAACTTTTCTCTTCAAAGTCAACATCTCCATTCTATTTTATTTTAATGAAAACGTTTCCAAAATAAGCTGTGATTCAACCAATCCTCCTTCCTTCACAAGCATTGCTTCTTTCGGAATGTAGGATGAGCATAGCATGCAAAAAGGTATCATCGGCTAAGGATAGGCGCAGCGTATTCCATGATTTTCTAGGAAGCTAAGCCAATGATTATTTCATTTTCATCTTCATGAGATAAGGACCATTGTCGATAGGTATGAGGATGACATCTTGATTATGGAGAGGAGGCTCTCCGTTTCGTAGAAAATCAAGATGATTACGAACGCATCATTTTGTTAGAGAAGAAGGAATGCCATAATCATTACATAAGAAAAAATTGGATATAAAACGAGAATCATAGAAGATATGCTAAAAAATAAGGTCCATTTTAAACGATATTGTCATCCGTGTCGTCTCATGAGTAAGAGAAGAAAAGGAAGGAGGGGTGTGTTTGGAGCAGACAGAAGAGACATTATTGATTCAGCGGGCAAAACAGGGAGATGATGCCGCGTTTACAGCCCTTTATCGGCATCATTATTCCTTTCTTTACCGATATATGTTGAAGCTCACCCTTCAACAAGAGCTGGCAGAGGAAATCATGCAAGAAACGATGCTGAAAGCGTATATGAAACTTTCTTCATTTAGAGGAGATGCCTTATTTTCAACCTGGCTCATTTCGATTGCATCTAGGCAATTTTTAGATCACCAGAAGAAAAGAAAACGTGAACAAATGAGAGAAGGAAAAGCGAATCAGGAAGCCATACGCCGCTTTAAATGGGACGTTCAGCAAAAGGGGAACACATGGCATGACATGTGGGATGCTTTAAATGAATTAAAGGCTCAGGAGAGAGCCCCGATTATTCTCCACTATTATTATGGATTTACCTACCCAGAAATAGCTTTAATGCTCGGAATGAGAGAAGGCACTGTGAAATCGAGGGTCCATCATGGATTAAAGAAAATTCGAAAGGAGTGGGATTTATGAAGGAAGATCGTTTGACCGAACGTTTAAAAGAAGAGCTTAAGCAGCTAGACGAACAAATTGAAGTGGAAAAGCCAAGTGAGCTGGCTGTCATGATGATGCTGAAACAGGCGAAGGAACAAGAGAAAAGGCGTTTTAAACAAGAAGTGCTGGCATACATTCTGATCAGTTTGACCATTCTGGCACTCTTTGCAGCTGCCATTACCCATCTGCCTATCATCTTCATTCTTCTCCAAATAGTGAGCGTCCCCATCTGCTTTGTTGTTGGCTACAAGGAATATCAACATATCAAAGGAGGGTCTTCCTTATGAGTCAGACGGAAATGATCATCTTATTGTGCGTCTTGCCGTTATTGTTTGCACAGGGCTTTCTTTTATTTATGGATGCAAAGAAAAGAGGGCGTTACAAGTGGTTCTGGGGCATTGTCGGTCTCATTAACTTTCCATCGTCTTCTATTTTGTATTGGCTTTGTGTCGTGTTACCTGATCGAAAAAGAGGCGGGAAGCCCCGAAAAGATTGAGTGCATCCGATCAAACTTTTGACCCTTTTTTCGTTGGAAAACGAGCTAGAAATTTATCATGATTCATGTATTTGTCAAAGAAAACGGGACGAGAAACATTCGCTTGTTCGTTTCTAGCACATTAGTCATTCCTTGAGCGCTTATTTTTAATGACAATCGCTGCGGCTGCTTGATCTATCTCAATTCGGCATCATTTTCATCTGTTATCAATATTGATCAGATTTTACAATTGGTGTTAAATTAGTCTCAATATGCGTTAGAAAATCTAACAATTAAATGTGTGAAGATATCTACAAGGAGGCAGATGCGACATGTTGACCTTAGATCGAGCAGCACAAACAGCACAAAGCTACATCCACCGTGTGTTAGAAGAGGTGGAAAAACGAAATCCCGGAGAAGAGGAATTCCAGCAAGCCGTAAAAGAAATTCTGGAATCACTCGTCCCAGTTTTTGCAAAGCATCCAGAGTATGAAAAACAAGGCATTTTAGAACGGCTCATTGAGCCTGAGCGGCTTGTGGTATTTCGAGTGCCATGGGTAGACGATGAGGGCAAAGTACAAGTCAATCGAGGATTTAGGGTTCAATTCAATAGTGCCATCGGTCCTTATAAAGGAGGCATTCGCTTTCATCCAACCGTCAATGCAAGCATTATCAAATTTTTAGGGTTTGAACAAATCTTTAAAAATGCACTGACTGGTATGCCGATTGGCGGAGGGAAAGGCGGATCGGATTTTGATCCTAAAGGGAAGTCTGATGGAGAAATCATGCGTTTCGTTCAAAGCTTTATGAGTGAACTCGGCCGATATATTGGACCTGATCAAGATGTGCCAGCAGGTGATATTGGTGTAGGAGCACGCGAAATTGGCTATATGTTCGGACAGTACAAGAAAATGCGCGGTGCTTATGAAGCGGGTGTACTCACGGGGAAAAGCCCTGGATTCGGAGGCAGCTTAGCGAGAAAAGAGGCAACAGGCTACGGACTGGTGTACTTCATGGAGGAAATGCTGAAAGCACATGGTCTTCAATTTGAAGGACGTTCCGTTGTTGTGTCGGGCTCAGGAAATGTGTCTATCTATGCAATGGAAAAGGTAATCGAATTAGGCGGTAAGGTTGTGGCTTGCAGTGATTCAAGCGGAGCGATTTATGATCCTCAAGGAATTTCGCTTGAGACCATCAAGCAGCTCAAGGAAGTCGAGAATCAGCGGATTGGGGCATACATAGACATTCACCCGCATGCTGAATTAATTGAAGATTGCGAACAAATTTGGTCCGTTCCTTGTGATATTGCGCTGCCATGTGCAACACAAAATGAAATATCAGAGGCGCATGCACAGCAGCTTGTGGCAAATGGTGTCATCGCTGTAGGAGAGGGAGCCAATATGCCATCCACTCTTAAGGCGGTCAAAGTATTTGAAGAGAATCGTATTTTGTTTGCGCCAGCAAAAGCGGCCAATGCTGGCGGAGTAGGTGTATCAGCACTGGAAATGGCACAAAACAGTGCAAGAATATCTTGGACATTTGAAGAAGTAGATGCTCAGCTGAAACAAATGATGCAGTCTATTTATCGTCAGTGTACAGAGACAGCAGACGAATATGGACACTCAGGGAACATCATGGTTGGAGCAAATATTGCAGGATTTCGTAAAGTGGCAGATGCCATGATCGCACAAGGCGTGATTTAACTCCTGCTCTCCCGCACCTGTTTATTTCATGACAAGATGGGGAATCGTCTTTTAAGGATGACAATAAGGAGGCGCGGGAGAAATGAAAAAATGGCTGAAACAAATTGTCAAATGGGCACCTGTGATTTATCCATTGGTGAGAAAAATATATAAAGAGCGAAAAGCATCTAAACGTCGTAACGTATCAGCCGGATAATCCGGCTTTTTTTATGCAAACATACAGAGCCTGTGTACAGGGACATTTGATCATGCAGCAGGTACGCATGAAAAAAGATTGGTTGTCTTTACCCAGCTGATTTCTTCATAAAGAAGGCGGGTACACGATGGTGTACGCCTTTTTTTTCGTGGTTTTCGCAAGTATCTTTCAAAAAGATTCATAGGACATTAGATATGGTTAGTTGTATAAATAGGGGCATTTGTCATATATATGAGTTGGCAATTTTTATTTCTTTTCAGTAGAATATGAGTAATGAAGAGAACTGCAAGCGTATACAACTTGTCCAGACAAGGCAGATTCTCCACCCCTACATAAGGAGGCCGATCTGATGCTGAGTAAAAGACTGGCGCACATCTTAAGTCAGCTCATGGCAGCTGAGACCCCGCTCACAAGCGCTGCACTTTCTGCCAGTTTACAAGTGACAAGCCGCACCATTCGTACAGACATCAAAGAACTGAACGACCGTCTTGCCCCTTATCAAGCAGCTGTAACAGCTGTTAGAGGAGCCGGCTATGAGCTGCTGATCAACGATGAGAATGCCTTTCGCCGTTTTATGAAGGAGGAGGTCGAGCAGGAAGAGCCGCTTGCTGTGCTGCCAGAGGAGCGTGTTCGGTTTATTTTAAAAAGGCTTCTTTTGGCAGAATCCTATGTGAAGCTGGAGGATTTACAGGAGCAGCTGTTTATTAGTAAATCAACGATGAGCAACGATGTGAAATCGGTCAAACGTAAGCTGGAGCCCTTTGGTCTGAAGCTGGAAGCGAAGCCGGGCAAAGGCTGCCGAATCAAGGGATCAGAGATGAAAATCCGTTATTGTATGTCAGAATATTTATTCAATGAATGTCGTTCTTATCAAACGATGATGAACACAGCTGTTACCATTTTGCCAAAGCATGAACTCGAATTGATTCAGAAAACAATGATCAATTATATCAATGAGGAAGGTATGAATCTATCAGACATTTGCATGAATAATTTAATCGTTCATGTCGCCATTGCCTGCAAACGAATTAGACACGGAAACTATGTATCTGTTCTTCCAGAGGAAATCAACGACATTCCGCGGGCAAAAGAATACAAGGTCGCTAAAAAAATGGTGGAGCGTCTAGAAGGGCTGCTGGATGTCTCATTTCCACAAGAGGAAATTGTCTATATCACCATTCATTTGCTAGGAACAGCCAAAATGGTACAGTCCTTTTCCTCGAGCGGTCAAAAACAAATAGTAGATGATGACACGAGCCGGCTTGTACAGCTCATGCTGAAGACTATTGATCAAAAACTGCAGCTTGATTTAGCCGGTGATACGGAACTAATGATTGGATTGAGTCTGCACTTAAAGCCTGCCATCAACCGATGTAAATATGGAATGAACTTAAGAAATCCGATGCTTGATGAAATAAAAGCGGGGTATCCCCTTGCTTTTGAAGCGGGGATTATCGCCAGCAGGGTTCTTGAAGAAGAGGAAGGGCTGAGTATTCATGAGAACGAAATTGGATATATGGCGCTTCATTTTGGTGCGGCTTTAGAGCGGAGGAAAATGGAGATCCCGCCGAAGCGGTGTCTCATTGTCTGTGCGTCTGGTGCAGGGAGTGCAAGGCTGCTGCAGGATCGTTTGCGGTCACAATTTGGATCAAAGCTGACCATTTTAGGAACAGCAGAGCTATATTCGCTTCCGCATGTCTCTTTGCATGCCTTGGATTTGATTATTACAACGATCCCAATTCATATGGATTTACCGGTTCCAGTCATTCAAGTGAACACCATTTTGGGAGGCGGTGATTTTTTAAAAATTGAAGAAGCCCTGACGAGTGAAACAAGGGTGACATTGGCCTCTCAATATATGAAAAAGGAATTGGTTTTTACAAAACGCGCCTTTCAAACAAAGGAAGAGGTCATCACCTTTTTAACGCAAAAAGTCATCGATATGGGCTTAGCGCCAGCTGAACTCACACCATCTGTCATGGAAAGAGAAGAGGCTGCCCCTACCTCTTTCGGACATTATACAGCGATTCCGCACCCGATGACGCCGCTGACAGATGAGACGTTTTGGGCGATATGTACATTAGAAAAACCAATCATTTGGGGAGAGAAAAAGGTTCAATTTGTCTGCCTGCTTTGTGTCGAAAAAGAGAATGCCAAAGATTTAAAAGGCATGTACCGCCTGCTGGGGGAGCTTGTGCATAATGTGAAATTCATTCAGCATCTGATCGCCTGTGATACATTTGAAGACATGCTTGATATCATGTATAAAAAGGCTCCATCGTACAAGAACTAACTGTGTGATACTAACTTTTTCCGCTTCCTAAAGGAAAAAGTATGGGTGTTTATGAAAGCGGTTTCATAATAAGATGAATGTGTAAAGAATAGCTTCACACTTTGAAAAGGGGGCGTTTACACATGAACATCTTATTGGTTTGCGCAGCAGGTATGTCTACAAGCTTACTTGTCACAAAAATGGAGAAAAGCGCACAAGAACAAGGAAAAGAATATCGTATTTGGGCAGTATCAGGAGATTCTGCGAAAAATCATATTGATCAAGCCGATGTGCTTTTATTAGGACCTCAGGTTCGATATTTATTACCGCAAATGAAAAAGCTCGGAGAAGAAAAAGGAATCCCAGTAGACGTGATTAATACTGTGCATTATGGCGTATGTAATGGCGCTGAGGTTTTAAAATCTGCTGAACAGTTAGTGAACGGATAAAGGGGGCGGAGGGGATGAATGGATTCAACCGATTTCTAGAAGAGAAGGTCATGCCGTTTGCAGGGAAGATTGCCGCTCAAAGACATTTACAAGCATTGCGTGACGGAATTGTTTTAACCATGCCTCTCATTATTGTCGGTTCACTGTTTCTCATTTTAGCCAACCTTCCGATCCCAGGATACAGCGATTTTATGGCAAGTATCTTCGGAGCAGAATGGGCCACGAAACTATCCTATCCTGTGAATGCAACCTTTGACATTATGGCACTTGTTGCGACCTTCGGGATTGCTTACAGGCTTGCTGAAAAGTATGCCGTTGATGCGCTATCATCTGGTGCGATCGCTGTTGCGGCTTTCCTTTTGGCTACACCATATCAAGTACCTTTTACACCTGAAGGCTCAACAGAAGCTATCCTAGTAGGCGGGGGAATTCCTGTCACACTGATGGGCAGTAAAGGTTTATTCGTTGCCATGATTATTGCCATGCTTTCAACCGAAATTTACCGCTTCATTGTACAGCGGAACATTGTGATTAAAATGCCTGATGGTGTACCGCCAGCAGTCAGTAAATCGTTTATTGCACTTATTCCAGGTTTTGTGGTCATCACCCTGATCTGGGTCGCTAGACTTGTGATTGAGATGACACCTTTTGAGAGTATTCATAATATCATCACGGTCTTAATTGGCACACCGCTATCGATTCTTGGTGGCAGCTTAGGCGGCAGTATCGTTGCGATGGGTGTGCAAATGCTCCTCTGGGCATGTGGTATTCACGGAGCCACCATTGTCGGCGGCGTCATGGGGCCAATTTGGCTCGGTGCAATGGATGAGAACCGTCTTGCATTCCAAGCAGGAGAAGTACTGCCGAATATTTTCACAGCGCAGTTCTTTGAAATCTTCATCAACGTCGGCGGAAGCGGCGCAACGCTTGCTTTGGTGCTGACCATGATCTTACGCGCCAGAAGTAAACAAATGAAACAGCTTGGCCGCCTTGCCATTGGGCCAGCCATCTTTAACATCAACGAACCGATCATTTTTGGAATGCCGATTGTCATGAACCCAATGCTCCTCATTCCGTTTATCCTTACGCCAATCATGATGATCATCACCACATATATCGGAATGAGCACAGGGCTTGTGGCAAAACCAGCCGGGATCGCTGTCCCATGGACCATGCCGCCAATCATTTCAGGCTATCTCGCCACAGGAGGCAAAATCTCTGGTGCTGTCATGCAGCTGATTAACCTTGCGCTGTCATTTGCTCTATACTACCCATTCTTTAGAATGTGGGATAAGCAGAAATTGAAAGAAGAAAGTGAGCTAGAAACAAAAGCATCAACTGATGAAAATGTCGTCAGCATGTAATAGAGGGAACAAGGGGGATGCGGCCGATGGAAATGGAACAAATTGTGTTTCAACTCATCCTGCACGGCGGAAATGGCAGAAGCTCCGCGATGGAGGCCATTACATGTGCAAAACAAGGAAACTTTGATGAGGCGAAGCAAAAATTGCAGGACGCACAAGACGCGTTAAATGAGGCGCATCACGCACAGACAGAGCTGATCCAAGGAGAAATCAGGGGCGAAAAGACGGATATTAGCCTCTTAATGATTCATGCGCAGGATCATCTCATGAACGCAATGACCGTCAAGGAGCTCGCAGCAGAAATCATCGAACTCCATGAAAAAATGAAGCAACTCGGAGGTGTCAATTCATGAAAGAAGGAATCAAAATTGTCACAATAGGCGGTGGATCGAGCTATACGCCTGAGCTCGTCGAAGGGTTTATTAAACGATATCATGAATTACCTGTAAAGGAATTATGGCTTGTGGATATTAAAGCGGGTCAGGAAAAGTTAAACATCGTGGGCGCTCTGGCGAAACGTATGGTTGAAAAAGCGGGTCTGCCGATTGAGGTACATCTGACTCTTGACCGCCGGGAAGCCTTGAAGGATGCAGATTTTGTGACGACACAATTTCGTGTAGGACTGCTGGAAGCACGGGCAAAGGATGAGAGAATACCGCTTAAATACGGCGTCATCGGTCAGGAAACGAACGGACCAGGCGGTTTATTTAAAGGCCTTCGGACCATCCCAGTCATTCTAGACATTGTGAAGGATATGGAAGAGCTTTGCCCAGACGCATGGCTTGTGAACTTTACAAATCCAGCCGGCATGGTCACAGAAGCTGTTTTACGCTACACGAATCTAAAAAAAGTGGTCGGTCTATGCAATGTGCCGATTGGGATCAAAATGGGGATTGCCAAAGCGCTTGATGTGGACGTTGAACGCATCGAGGTACAGTTTGCCGGTCTCAATCACATGGTCTATGGATTAGACGTATATTTAGACGGGGTCAGCATTATGGATCAAGTGCTAGATGAACTAGGAAATCCAAACAGCCAGTGGTCCATGAAAAACATTGAAGCGAAAAACTGGGAGCCTTCTTTTGTGAAAGGATTAGGGGTCATCCCATGTCCGTATCACCGCTATTACTATAAAACGAAAGATATGCTGGAAGAAGAGCAAAAGGCGGCTCAAGAGAAAGGAACACGAGCAGAGGTTGTACAGCAGGTCGAACAGGAATTATTTGAGCTCTATAAAGATCCTGATTTGTCGATTAAACCACCACAGCTCGAAAAAAGAGGCGGGGCCTATTACAGCGATGCGGCCTGTAACTTAATCAGCTCCATCTATAATGATAAGCACGACATCCAGCCAGTCAATACAGTGAACAGAGGGGCGATTGCCAGCATTCCGGCTGAATCAGCGGTTGAAGTAAATTGTATCATTACGAAGGATGGACCAAAACCAATCGCGATAGGTGATCTGCCTGTAGCTGTGAGAGGGCTCGTTCAACAAATCAAATCATTCGAGCGTGTGGCAGCAGAAGCGGCTGTGACAGGAGATTACGAGACAGCTCTTGTGGCGATGACCATCAACCCGCTCGTCCCATCTGACGACATTGCAAAGCAAATTTTAGACGAAATGCTCGAAGCGCATCGTGAGCATTTACCGCAATTCTTCAAATCAGTCAATGCTTAACACATAATGGCCCCTTCATGGGGTCATTTTTTATGATTGCCCCATATGGAAACTGGAGAAAGAAGTGTATGATTAGAAAAAACAGCATGTATGGCTTCAAAGAAAGGACTGTTGGAATATGGTTGCAATTGGTTTAATGTTTTACGGGTTTGTCGTACAGCCTGTCATGAGTTATTGTACAGTAATCTTGTTTTTGTATGGTCTTATTGCTTCATTTGTTGGCCTCATTCGGCATAAGGAATACGTGTGGATCTATGTTCTCCGTCTGCTCGTTTGTTTTACCATTCCGGTGACCAATCTGTTGATGTATTTTGCAACGATTGGAGGAGATGCAAGAAAATTTGATTTCCAGCCAATGCCGCTTGTTTATTATCTTGTCTTTATCCTAGAAATCATGATCATCTTTTTGCCAGAGATCTTTTTACTGATCGAAAAAAAACGGAGCATCAAAAGGAAACAGTGGATATACACAGGGGCGATTGTTGGGGTGTCGGTCTTGTTTTGGTGCACGATTTGATGGGAAGCAGACGGGTCAACTAAGTCTATTTCGCCTTTTTTTCTGTAACTTCTTTCGTCTGACCTTCACAAAAGTAATGGAAAGAGCAAGGATAGAAATCCCAAGCGCCTTAAATAGAAACCGAGTGAGGAACGGTGAATCGTCGAAACCAGTGGCGACGATCATCGATCCGATGCAGATTCCAAAGAACGCTAGTAGATAAGTAAAAAACATACCATCACTCTCCTTATTCATGTGTATTTACCATTATAAGGGATGAAGGAGAGGTGGATAAACAAAAAAGAACCCTTCATGAAGGGACTGACCCCCGTTTTTGAGACAGGGATCAAAACACCTTTATACAGCCAATTGCCGATAGTTGATCGGTGATTGGTTGTTTAGTTTTGTTTGAATACGAATGTTGTTATAATAATAAATGTATTCTTTGACAGTGCGTTCTACGATGGTGGTCGTAGTTCGATCAATGCTGTTAAGATAGAACGTTTCAGACTTTAGCGAGGAATGAAACGATTCGATGGAGGCATTATCAGCGGGCGTCCCTTTACGGGACATGCTCATGGTAATGCCTTTTATATGAACAGCTTTCTGATACTCGTAAGATGTATACACAGAACCTTGGTCGCTATGTAACACACAGTTTTCAGGCAGTGCTGGGAGCTGATCAAGTGTGTTTAAAATAAAGTCTGTGTCCTGCTTATCACCAATCGTAAACGCAATCACTTCTCCATTATATAAATCCAATATACTGGAAAGGTACAATTGTTTCTGTCCATAAGGCAAATACGTGATGTCCGTTACTAGTTTTTCAAGAGGACGATCAGACTGAAAGTTCCGATCCAGTATATTACCGGCCACGGCATAGGGCTGCCCATTCTTCTTACGCTTTTTCATTTTAACCCGGCACTGCCACTGGTTTTTCTGCATGATACGTTGAACAGTTTTATGGTTAATACGCATTCTCACTTTTAGTAAGGCTGTGATTTTTCGGTATCCATATCGATACTTGTGCTCTCGGCACAACGTGCCGATTTGCTTCTCTAGTTGTTTTTTAGAATGATTCTGAGTCAGATCTTTTTTCCATCTATAGTACGAAGCGCGAGAGATGCTTAAATGGACACAAATGTCCTGTACTGTCATCATTTTGCACAATTCTTCTACTAGTTTGATTGACGTTTCCTTATCAACTTCCTTTCCAATTCGTTGTACTTTTTTAAAACTTCATTCTGTTGACTCAGATAGCGATTTTCTGCCTGCAGTCTCTCTAATTCGGAAGAGTACTCGGGACCCTTTCCATAGGTATATTGTTTTCCAACAGGCTGTTCGAACCGGTGTGTATCCCCAGCCTTATGCCACCTCACCCATGTCTGAACCTGCGTTTTATTTTTGATATTCAATTCCTGCATGATCTCTTTCATAGATACGCCTGCCAATCTCATGTCTACAGCCTTCTGCTTGACTTCAACCGGATAACTCACTCTTGTCCCCATAGAAAAAACACCTCCATGTTTTATTTCGGATTACAACGATCCGTTTTCAAACTTGAAGGTGTTTTTTATTTGTCTCATCTTATGGGGTCAGTCCCTGAATGAAAGGTTCTTTTATATGCTTATGCTTGCTTGACGACTGAGTCAACTTCAACTGTCCAGCCGAAGATGTCTGGCTGTGTCCCTTTTTGGATGCCAGTAATGGCTTCGTACAATTTCTTCGATACTTCGCCTGTTTGACCATTTTGGATCACATATGGCTGATCATGATAAATTAATTCTCCGACAGGAGAGATGACAGCTGCCGTTCCAGTCCCGAAAATTTCTTCAAGCTCGCCAGATTGATGTGCTTCAATTAACTCATCAATTGAAATTTTGCGCTCTGTTACTGGAATTCCCCAATGCTTTAACAGCTCAAGTACAGAGTTACGTGTGATGCCTTCTAAAATACTGCCGTTCAATTCAGGCGTCACGATTTCTCCGTTGATTTTAAAGAAGATATTCATGCTGCCGACTTCTTCAATGTACTTTTTCTCGACCCCATCAAGCCAAAGAACCTGTGAAAATCCTTTCGTTTCAGCAACCTGCTGTGCCTTAAGGCTTGAGGCGTAGTTTCCAGCTGTTTTGGCATTTCCTGTTCCACCCTTAACGGCACGGACAAACTCATTTTCAACTGCAATTTTGACCGGATGAATGCCTTCTTTATAGTATGATCCCACTGGAGATAAGATAATGAGCAGCTTATACGTGCTAGACGGTGCAACGCCTAAATATGGCTCAGTGGAAATAATGAATGGACGAATATACAAGGAAGTGCCCTCTGCATCAGGTACCCAATCCTTATCAATACGAATGAGTTCATTTAAGCCCTCTAATACTGTTTCTGTATCAATTTGCGGAATACACAGGCGGTCATTGGATCTGTTTAAGCGCTCCATGTTTTTTTCCGGACGGAATAAGAGAATTTTTTGATCCTCAGAAACATAAGCCTTCAAGCCTTCAAAAACAGATTGACCATAATGGTAGACCATCGAAGCTGGGTCCATTGGAATGGCCTGATAAGGGATAATTCTTGGATCGTACCAGCCTTTATCAACTGAATAATCCATCACAAACATGTGATCTGTGAAGATTTTTCCGAATTCAAGTTGATCAGATTGAGGTTTTGGTTTTTTTGTTGAACTAAGTTCAACGCGGATGGGTTGTTTTGGCATTGTAAATCTCCTTGCTGTTTGATTATTTGAAAATTCTAATAATATGAAATAATTATGATTCTATTCTATACCTTCACAAAATATTAGCAATAGGTTTTCTGGAATTCAGACAAGAAAAATCTGTTAAAGCGCTTTCCTTCTCTCTGCTGTCAGTTTGACTTCTGTCACCCCTTTTAAAAAAAGAAATAAAATCCAAATGCATTATTAACTGATTAATCTGACAATTTAAAAACGAATGGTTTTCCTGTAAGATATTCTTTCAACCATACACCTTTTGACTAGTACATTGCAAGGGACATCGTCATATTTTAATCCTCTTTTTTTTAACCGATAAAGGAAGAAGAGAAGAGAAAGGAGCAATAACAAGATGAAACGAGCGATACCAGGTATTTTACTCATTTTATTCATGACCGTGATCAGCTTTGGCTGTCAGGCGATGACAGATGAGGCTGGCGCTAAGCAAAGCACAGCCTATTACGTAGCGGTAAACGGAAACGACAAAAACCCGGGCACAAAGCAAAAACCTTTCCGCACGTTGAAAAAAGCAGCAAGTATGGCGAAGGCTGGGGCAACCATTTACATGAGAGGCGGTACATACAAAGAAAAATTGATTGTCCGCCATTCAGGAACAAAGAAAGCACCCGTTGTCTTTCAAGCTTACGGAAAAGAAAAACCTGTAATTAGCGGGGCTTCCCTTAAAGGAAATCAAGCCGATGGAGGACTTGTCACGATCGATCAAAAAAGCTACATCACCCTCAAAGGCCTGACTGTAGGACATCTTAAGACGAATCAAGAAGATTTGACACCAGTTGGTATTTTCATCAAAGGAAGCGGTAAAGGCGTCAAACTGCTTAATAACCGAGTGTATGACATTCAGACGAAACATAAAAATGGAAATGCACATGGAATTGCTGTCTATGGGACAAAAGCTCCTGCAGCGATTGAAGACATTGAAATCAAAGGAAATACCGTTGAAAAATTAAAGCTGGGCTTCAGTGAAGCGCTTGTGCTAAATGGAAACGTCAAAAAGTTCCGTGTGACACATAACACGGTCCGGCACACTGATAATATTGGTATTGATTTAATTGGTTTTGAGAACGTAGCACCCTCCAAAAAGTATGATCAAGTGAGAAATGGGGTCGTCTCTAGAAACAAAGTATATGAAATTACGAGTGCAGGAAACCCAGCCTATGGCAGCGACATCTCCGCTGGCGGAATTTATGTTGATGGCGGAAAAGACATTGTGATCGATCATAACATTTCACATCACAATGATCTGGGGATTGAAGTCACAAGCGAACATAAAGGAAAAATGGCAGACCACATCCGCATCGAACACAATCAAGTATATTTAAACCGTTATACAGGCATTTCTATTGGCGGCTATGATAAGAAGCGGGGCGGTACAACCAATACGACGATTTCACATAATATTTTGTACAAAAATGACACAGCCGGCTTAGAAGGCGGTCAATTGCTAATGCAGTATCAAGCAGTGAACAATCGAATCACGAATAATATCATGTCAGCTAGTGCCTCGCATTACTTGGTCGTGAATCTTTATCAAGTGAACCAAAAGAATACCTTCCAGAAGAACGTTTATGATGACCGCAAAGGTGCGAAAGCATCACAGTGGATTTGGCGCGGGAAATGGATGGAAGGCTACAAAACGTATCTCTCTAAAAGCGGTCAAGATAAAGGATCAGCACATCTCAACCCACAATTTGTGAATGAGAAAAAATATGATTTCCGTCTAAAGAAATCATCACCTGCGAAGAAAATCATCGGAAGCTGATGATATTTTAGAAATTTTCAAAAAAGTCATTGACATTGATGTGACATCACATTAAAGTAAAGAAGACATTTCAACGAAAACAAATTTCATAACGGATCTCTTATCAAGAGAGGCAGAGGGACTGGCCCTATGACGCCCAGCAACCGTTTCTATTTTAGAAATTGGTGCTAATTCCTGCAAAGCTGTTACAGCTTTGACAGATAAGAGAGGAAGACTTCCCGATACATGTTTCATGCAACGGTGATCAAGCCTCTCTTTCCAAGAGAGGCTTTTTTTCGTCTCTTTTTCGAATCAAATGCCTGTTTTACAGGCGTATTTCCACTTTTTTACCTAGTTTTCCGATGTGAAAAATAAAAACAACTTGAGGAGGAACAGCAATGAAGCGTAAGCATTTTACATCATTTCTTGTTTTATTAACGGCATTGACCGTCCTGTTAACAGGCTGCGGCGCCGGATCAAGTGCAGGCTCAAAGGCAAATACGAACGAAAAGGTTTCCTTTGACAATGTACCGAAGCGATTTGCAAAGGGACAGGGGGCAAAAATTAAAGTCATCCGCAAAATTGGAGGAGACGATCATACAGCTCAATTTTTAGCTGGAACGAAGGCGGAAGGTGAAGCACTCGGCTTTACGGTAGATGTCTACACCGCAAATGGTGATACAGCGAAATTCCATGATGCCATCTCTCAGGCGCTGGAAGAAAATTATGATGGCTTTATCATCTCTCACGGGGACGACGAGGCGACAGTCGCTGATGTGAAAAAGATCACAGCGAAAGGCATTCCGGTTGTAGCATTTGATTCGAATCCTAAGCTGAAGGACATCAAAGGGGTCACAGTGACGTCTCAAGATGACGAACAATTAGCAAAAAAATCATTAGACGCGCTCGTGTCTGATTTCAAAGGAAAAGCAAATATTGCGTACCTCTGGGTAGATGGATTCCCGCCAATGGTGAGACGAAATAAGGTCTATCAAGAAACGCTTAAACAACATTCAGGGATCAAGGAGCTTGACCGCTTTGGAATTGCCTCCTCTGATACGTCTGTTCAAACGCAAAATGCAGTAGCAGCCATGCTGAATAAGTATCCAAAGGGCAAGCTGGACGCTATTTTTGCCACATGGGATGCCTTTGCCATTGGGGCAGCAAGAGCGTTAAAGGAAGCAGGAAGAACAGAAGTGAAGATTTACGGAATTGATGTGTCAAATGCGGATCTTCAAGAAATGACGGCGAAGGACAGTCCGTGGAAGTACACAGCAGCGGTTGATCCGAAGCTCATCGGTGCAGTCGACGTGAGGATTCTTGCGAAGAAAATAGCTGGTGAGAAAACACCATCTTCCTATGACCTTGAGGCCTCTCTCATCTCGCAAAAGCAGCTTCAGCAAGCAGGAAAAGCCATTAACATGGTCAACCTTGCAGACGAAGTGAAGGGATTCGGTTCATCGACTGCTTTTGAGGAAGATTGGATGAAGACCTTGAAGAAGCATTATACAAAATAAGCGACGTGCACTCTCTTTTCATAGAGGGTGTTTCGTTTTTCAGATGATATCAAGAGAAGGAGGACACCTATGACAGCGCCGCTTGTTCGTATGAAAAATATTTCAATTGAATTCCCAGGGGTCAAAGCGTTAGATCAAGTGAATTTCACATTAAAAAAAGGGACGGTCCATGCACTGATTGGAGCAAATGGTGCTGGGAAGTCAACGTTAATGAAGGTTCTTTCTGGCGCTCATTCCCACTTCGACGGGACCATCCACATCAATGGCCAGGCGGCATCCATTCAAACCCCAAAGGATGCATCCTCATATGGTGTGCAGACGGTCCATCAAGAAGTGGATACGGCTCTTGTTCCCTACTTAAGTGTTGGTGAGAATATGATGATGCATGAGATTGAGAAAAAAACATTTGTCAGCTGGAAAGAGCTGCATCGCAAAGCGGCTCAGCTATTAAAAGAAATGAACATCGACATTTCCACAAAACGCCTTGTCAGCGATCTGACCCTTGCCGAAAAACAGATGGTGCTCATTGCCAAGGCCGTTTCCATTAAATGCAGCATTTTAATCTTAGATGAACCAACGGCTCCGCTTAGTCATGCAGAAACAAGCAAATTATTCTCAATGATTGATCGGTTGAAACAGAATGGGACGGGGATCGTGTTTATTTCTCACCGTATGCCTGAAATTTTCACCATCTGTGATGAACTGACTGTGATGCGAAATGGAACGGATGTCGCAGCTCACCTTGTCAAAGACATAAATCCGCAGCAGGTCATTGAAGAAATGCTAGGTGCACCATTAGAGGAGCAATTCCCGCCTCGCAGGCCACTGAAAGATGCACCAATTGTGCTTGAAGTGAAAGAGCTAAACGATCAACATAAATTAAACAACATTCACTTTTATGTCAAAAAAGGAGAAATTCTCGGGATCGCAGGACTTGTCGGTGCTGGAAAAACAGAATTGTGCAAAGCCCTTTTCGGTGCCTCAGAAAAAAAGACGGGGACCGTGCAGCTTCATGGTCAAACCATTCGCATCACATCGCCTCATCAAGCGGTGAGAGCTGGAATGGCTCTTGTGCCGGAAGAGCGGAGAAAAGAAGGGATTCTGACCGAAGAGAGCGTGGGGTGGAACTTAACGGCTGCAAGTCTTCACTCATTTTCACGGATATTCAGCTTCTTACATCGTTCGAAGGAAAAGCGGGAAGCAGGCGACATCGTCAAACGGCTTGGTGTCAAAACGCCGTCTCTTGAAGCAAAGGTGAAGCATCTATCTGGTGGAAATCAGCAGAAGGTTGCTATCGGAAAATGGCTGCTGGCTGAGGCAGATGTGTATCTCTTTGACGAACCAACCAAAGGTGTAGACGTTGGAGCGAAAAAAGATATTTTCACTTTGATTGCAGAGCTTGCCGCCCGCGGAAAATCTGTCATTTATGCGTCGAGTGAGCTGTCAGAGATTGCAGGTATCGCTGACCGAGTATACGTGCTGTATGATGGCAGCATTGCCCGGGAAATGACCGCACCGACGACTGAAGAGGAGCTTTTATATCATTCAACAGGAGGACAATCATGAGCGAACAACAAATTCCGGCCCCTGTGCAGCAAATCAAAAAACAGCGCCCATCCTTTCATCTGTTTGATTTCTTTTATCGATATGGCACAATCTTAACCATTGTCGTGTTGATTGTGGTATTTGCGGCATCGAATCCAGCGTTTTTGCAATCAGGAAATATCATCAATATTCTACGATCTATTTCGATAGTGACCATCATTGCGGTGGGCTTAACTATCTCATTGGCAGTAAACGGCTTTGATTTATCAGTTGGATCAGTCGCTACGCTATCAAATGCGATTGTCATTTCTATGTTCGTATGGTTCTCGCAAAACCCACTAATTGCAATCCTCTCTGCACTAGCGGCATCTATCATTGTTGGTTTGCTAAATGCATGGATGATCGTCAAAATGAAAATACCAGATATGCTCATGACATTAGCCATGATGTTTATCATTCAAGGGCTGGCTCAAACGTATACGAAAGGGGCGACTATTTCTGAAAATATGGTGCTTCCAGATGGCACGTTCTCAACGGGAACGATTCCAGCCTTTTTCAGCAAAATTGGACAGGTGCCATATATCATTCTGATTATGGCTGCCATTGTACTATTTGCGCATGTTTTCATGTCCTACACAAAGCACGGCCGATTCATGTACATCATCGGTGGGAATAAGGAAGCGGCTCGATTGTCTGGCATACATGTGAACAAATACAAAATTGCGGCCTATCTGCTTTCTGCTTTATTTGCAGCGATCGGCGGTATCGTACTGGCTTCAAGGGTCATGACAGCAGAAATTAATGCGGGTGCACCATATTTAATGGATGGAGTAGCGGCTGCTTTTATCGGATTTTCCGTCATGGGAGCAGGTAAGCCAAACGCATTTGGCACTTTTATCGGGGCTGTACTCATCGGTATTTTACAAAATGGGCTTGTGATGATGTCTGTCCCTTATTATGCAATGGATATTGTGAAAGGCTCTGTGCTGGCCCTTGCACTGGCGCTGACATATTACAAACAACGAGCCTAACTGCGTATTTTTTAAAACCATTCGAGTCCTCTCTCCGTCTAGTAAACGGAAAGCGGTGCAGCTGCCGTTTCCAAAAGGAGATGACAAAAAGAAAATGAATATGTCAGCAACTCATGTAGAAGATTTGAAAAATGTCATGGAAGACTGGAAAAATGAACTATTAGTATATAAATTTGCGTTAGATGAAATGGATACAAAGTTTTCAATTATCAGCCAGGAGTATAATTTAATCCATGGACACAACCCAATAGAGCATACAAAATCACGAATTAAATCCTTTGAAAGCATAGTGAATAAACTAGCAAGAAAAGGATGCGACATCACGACACAATGTGCCAAGGAGCATATCCATGATATCGCAGGTGTCCGCATCATCTGTTCTTTTATTCAAGATATCTATAACATTATGGATGTATTGAGGCAAAGAGAGGATTTAAAGATCCTTGAAGTGAAGGATTATATTCAATATCCGAAACCAAATGGCTACAGAAGCCTTCATTTAATTGTTGAGATACCAGTCTACTTAACAAATCGTGTGGAGCATGTGAAGGTTGAGATTCAGGTGCGGACCATTGCGATGGATTTTTGGGCGAGTCTAGAGCATAAAATCTATTATAAACTGCAAAACGATGTTCCTCATCAGCTGACTGATGAACTGAAGGAAGCCGCAGATATTGCCCATTACTTAGATGAAAAAATGCAGAATATTAAACGAGAAATTGATTAGCACATCAAAAAGCAGCTGTTTTGATCACAGCTGCTTTTTTTCATATTAAGGGTTGGTTCCACGGTCTCTCTTTTGAATAATATCTTGAGATTGTGCTGATTGACTGTCTTTTTGAATGGAAGTACCAACAGAAACACCTGTTATCAAGAGGGTTAAAATCGCACTTGTGATGAGCCATTTCTTCATCATATATCACTCCATTTTCTTAACAAGTTTTCAAGGACAACGCCTTGTTTCTAAAATAAGAGGATTCTTCATGAAGCCCAAGATCCGTTAAGTAAGCTGCTGCATCCTGACAAACAGCTTCAAGGTCAACAAGGAAATTCATTGATTCTAATTGATCGCAATAAGCCTTGATTTGCTCAATCATGTTGTCTGGCTGAATCATAAGTGTTTCTAAAATGGATAATTTAAGTGAAATGTTTCGTTGTTTTAAATTTTCTGCTTTTTGAAGTGAAAGCTGTACATAATAGTGGAACAAACCTGGCTTTTTCAGCTTAAATAGTGCTTTTGTGTAGGCGTACATGGCAAGTAAATAGCCGCCTGGAGAAGAAGTTTCGAATGATTCTATCATTAAAGCCTTTTCTAGGAGTGGCACAGCTTCACTGTATTCATTTCTAAGACTTTTAATAAAGGCTGCATTGCAATAGGCATGTCCAAGTAAATCTGGATCATCCATCTGTTCTAGTGAATGAATGACTTCTTCGAACAGCGATTCTGCCTCATCATATTTCGACTGATCCGCATAATTCAAAGCAAGCATCATTTGACAGCTGATTGATTTTTTCACATAACATGGATCTGCGTCGTAAATAGATGAAGCCATCTTTAAGTGGTGGATGGAGAGAAGCGTGGACCTAATATTATAGTAAAGACACCCTGTTTTATAATGAAATTCGGCTTTTTCAATGTCATCGTGCACGAGATCTAATTTATCCTCGGCCAATTTTAAATGGTGAAATGCCGTATCCTGATTGCCTCTGCGCATTTCATACATCCCTTTAAAGAAATAGAAATAATAGCTGAGCATATCATCCGTACGGATGGCATTTTCATCAACAAAAAGACTATGATCTAACGAAGCTGTATCTTCTATTAGATCTTTAAAACGGTACTCTAGCAGTTGATAGTAAAGTAAGACGTCCTGATTTTCTTCCATTCGATCAAACGCTTGAAGAATGTCTTCTTTTAACTGGATAGCACCTTGTATCTCTCTTTTTTTCATCATGACATACCAATCATTGAGCATATTCGCTACATCAACGGACGACAAAACACCTGCTTCTGCCAATTCATATCCTCCTTTCTTCATCTATCAGTCACCGTTCTTCTGAATCCACTTCCCATATTCCAGTATCTTCTTATATTTTAAGCTCTCTCGTGCAGTTTGTAAAACATGTTTTTTGATGTAAATTCAACCATTAGTGAAAGAAATAGGGAGCCAGTGCTCTTTTTGTATACGCTTACATTTTTTTAGGTAAAAAGAGGGTTTTGAAAAAAATATATTACAATATCAATAAAGAGAGGAAGCAAGTATTTGAGTTTGCCTTCGTATGCAAGGGAGAAACATCATTTATCCAGGCACTGCCTCGTTTTTTGTGAGATTATCTTACATCATAATTGTGAATGACTCTTCTTTTAGAATAAAATGAGTTATTCGCAAAAAAGTAAAATTTAAAGAGACTATTGATCTAGAATTGTATGGATCTTTGGTATTGATAAAAAATATCACACACTATAGCTTTAGCGTGGTATAGTATTATTGTTATTGCGAATATTTAGACAAAACTGACAATGGGGGTCGTGTTTTATGAAGAAATCGATGTTATTGATCATGGGACTAATTGTTGTGCTTGTCATGGCAGCCTGTGGATCAAAATCGGACAGTGGTTCGGGAGAAGGCAAAGGCACATATAAAATTGGGATAGATACAACTTATCCGCCATTTGAATTTGAAAAGGGCGGTAAATATGAAGGGATAGACGTTGATTTAATTAATGCAATCGCGAAAGACCAAGGTTTCAAAGTGAAGCTTGAAGCGATGGACTTCTCAGGCATCATTCCAGCGATGCAGGCAGGACAGCTTGATGTTGGAATGGGAGGAATGAGTATTACAGATGAGCGTAAGAAGAAAGTAGATTTTTCAGATCCTTACTTCGACGCTGGACTGACAGTTGTTGTGAAAAAGGACAGCAGCATCAAATCTATTAATGATTTAAAGGGGAAAAAGCTAGCTGTTAAAAATGGGACAACTGGTGCAAAATTCGCATCTGATAACGCTGATAAATATGGGTATGAAGTCGTTCAATTTAATGACAGCCCATCTATGTTCCAGGAAGTATCAAACGGAAATGCAGATGCCTTAATTGAGGATTATCCTGTCATTACGTATGCGATCGCACAACAAGATTTAAAATTGAAAACAGTTGGAGACCGCTTGAATGGAGACCAGTATGGTATCTCTGTCATGAAGGGGAAAAACCAAGACCTATTGAAGAAGATCAATAAAGGCCTTGAGAACCTAAAGAAAAACGGTGAATATGACAAAATTATTGATAAATATTTGAAGTCATAACACAAGCGAGGCGCGCTCCGAGCGCGCTTTCTTTATGTGTCAGCCGTATGTGAATTAGGGAGGGAGAAACGTGGATACTATTATTAATGCATTTCCGTATTTAATGAATGGTTTGCAAACCACTTTATATATCTTTGTTGTTGCCATCATTTTAGGGTTTATCATCGGGTTAATTGTGGCATTATTCCGTCTGTCACCATTTAAAATCTTAAATTTCATCGCACTCGTTTTTGTGAATGCCATTCGAGGTACACCATTTATCGTACAGCTATTCTTCATTTATTTTGGTTTAAATACACTTGAATTCATTTCACTTGATCGAGTGCCTGCAGGAATTATTACAGTAGCGATTAATGCAGGAGCTTATTTCTCAGAAATTATTCGTGCAGGGATTCAGTCTATTGATAAAGGACAAACAGAAGCTGCGCGCTCTTTAGGCTTTACAGGGGGGCAAAACATGCGCTTTATCGTCCTTCCGCAGGCATTCCGCCGCATGCTCCCAGCGATTACAAACCAGGCCATCATCAGCTTGAAGGATACATCTCTCTTATCTATTATCGGGATTGCCGATATTATGCAGCGAGGACAAGTTCAAGCATCGGCTACATTTGATCCATTGAATGTCTGGCTCATTGTCGGTGTCATTTATTTCGTGATCATTTATTTACTTTCTCTACTGGCTAGCTACGCAGAAAGGAGATTTGATATCAAATGAGTATGATTACGGTGAAAAACTTAAAGAAATCCTTTGGCGATCACGAAGTGTTAAAGGATATTAATGCAGTCATCGAGGAAAAGGAAGTAGTGTGTGTCATTGGTCCTTCTGGATCAGGGAAAAGCACGTTTCTAAGATGCCTCAATAAATTAGAAGATATCACGGCTGGAGAAGTCGTTGTCCACGGACACACGATTACAGATCCAAAGGTGAATATCAATAAAGTACGACAAGAAGTAGGCATGGTGTTTCAGCACTTTAATTTATTCCCTCATAAAACCGTTTTAGAAAACATCACGATTGCACCGATCAAGGTAAAAGGTATCGAGAAGAAGGCAGCAGTCGAAAAAGCGTTAGACTTGCTTGAAAAAGTCGGCTTAAAAGACAAAGCCAAAAGCTACCCTAACCAATTATCTGGTGGACAAAAACAACGTGTCGCCATTGCGAGAGCGTTGGCAATGGATCCGAAAGTACTATTATTCGATGAGCCGACATCAGCTCTTGATCCTGAGGTCGTAGGGGATGTATTAGCTGTAATGAAACAATTAGCTGTCGAAGGCATGACAATGATTGTGGTCACACATGAAATGGGCTTTGCAAGAGAGGTGGGAGACCGTGTCATCTTTATGGATGGCGGATATATTGTCGAGGAAGACAAACCAGAAGCTCTCTTTGGAAACCCGCAGCATGAGCGTACAAAATCATTTCTTAGTAAGGTGTTATAAAAAAGAGTAAGGGCATGTATATGCTCTTACTCTTTTCTTTATGAATAAGTGGAAGATAGATTTAGCGGCCCCATTTCCTAGGAAATATTAGCGCTGGAAGAATTCGATCCACTCTTGGTCTGGCCCTCTGAAAAAGAAGTAGCAATATCCATTTGGTAATGTCGTGATTTCTTCATCAATTAATTCAATTTGCAGCTTTTGAATACGATTGAATTCAGCATGAATGTTGTCTGTTGTGAAGGCAAGATGATGGACCTTCCCTTCAGATGGCAGGTCACTGCTGTAGCCTTGGATGAGCTCAATTTCGGTTTCGGTTTCATCTTTAAAACCGAGAAATGCAAGCTCAATCACTCCATTTGTATGAGTGATGCGGTCCTTTAATTTCATGCCCACCACTTTTTCATAAAAATCAATCGACTGATCAATATTCGAAACCATAATACCTGTATGATCTAAGCGTAATGTCGTCAAACGAAGTGCCTCCTCTATGTCATGTTGATATTTTTCTCCTCATCTTATCATAATAGAAGTAACGTATACATTCATATGGTAGGATAGAGAGAGTCAATTTAGGATAAGGATGACACAAATGAAAAAAATCTCATTAAAACAAACATTTGCGGAACAAGTGAAAAAAGGATATCCGCTCATTTCCAAAGATGCAGTATCGCATGTGAACGGTGTACGGGAAGGCGAGCTCATTGAATGGGTAGATGAGCGGGGCGCTTTTTTAGGAAAAGGGTATTATGGTGTACAAAATAAAGGAATCGGCTGGGTACTAACCTTTGATGCGAACGAAAAAATAGATCAAGCTTTCTTTGTCTCTAGGATTGAGCAGGCGGCGAAAAGCAGAACGCATTTATTTCGTGATGCACAGACGACTGCTTTCCGCGTCTTCAACGGAGAGGGTGATGGAATTGGCGGCGTCACAATTGATCATTATGACGGATTCTACCTCATCCAATGGTATAGCGAAGGAGTCTATACATTAAAGGAAGATGTATTGGCTGCACTTGAGCACGTGTATCCAGACTATAAAGGCATTTATGAAAAGAAACGATTTGATACGTCTGGACAGTATATAGAAGATGATGATTTTGTGAAGGGAGAGAAAGGTGAATTTCCTCTCATCGTGAAAGAAAACGGCATGAACGTGGCGGTTTACTTAAATGATGGCGCGATGACGGGTATTTTCCTTGATCAGCGTCATGTGAGAAAAGCGATCCGAGAGCGTTATGCAAAAGGAAAGACTGTGCTCAATACGTTTTCTTACACAGGTGCTTTCTCAGTGGCAGCTGCGCTTGGCGGGGCGAGCCGTACGACAAGTGTGGATGTTGCAAACCGCAGCTTGAAAAAAACATCTGAGCAGTTTGAAGTCAATGGTATTGATGTGGACGGGCAGGATATCAAAGTCATGGATGTCTTTAAATATTTTCCGTTTGCAGCGAAAAAAGGCTGGACCTATGATCTCGTCATCTTAGACCCGCCTTCCTTTGCACGAACGAAAAAGCACACATTCAGTGCGGCGAAGGATTATAAGAAGCTATTAAAAGAAGCCATCCAAATTACAGCTGAGAACGGCGTCATTGTGGCATCAACGAATAGCAGTGCATTTGGCATGAAGAAATTTAAAGGGTTTATTGCACAGGCTTTTAAAGAATCAGGGCAAACCTATCGGATACTTGAAGAATATACACTTCCTGAGGATTTCCGTACAACGAAGAATTATCCCGAAGGAAACTATTTAAAGGTTGTCTTCATACAAGCATAAGAAAAAGCCATTTCCGATAAGGAATGGCTTTTTTCTATAAGGCAAACGACATAAGGATAGGTGCTGCACATAATGTAATAATGGCTGAAATAATCATCGATACACTTGAGATCGTCCCTGAGACGGAGCTCATTTCAAAGGCCTTCGATGTTCCTGCACCGTGTGCACCTGTTCCAAGCAGGACGCCCATGGCAATGTCATTATCAATGCGGAAATAACGGATCACCATTGGACCGATAATCGACCCAAACAGTGCGGTTAAAATGACAAACACAGCCGTAACGGACGGCATGCCGCCGATCATTTCTGACACACTCATTGCTACAGGTGTTGTAACCGATCTTGGGACAAGGCTCTCAATAAGGCCTGTGTCCAGATGAAACAACTTGGCGATAAATGCCGTTGATAAGATCGCAATGACAGAGCCGCAAGCCACATTCAAAAGAATTTCCACTGCATGCTTCTTCAGGATATGAAAATACTTATATAAAGGAATGGCAAAAGCAACAGTCGCAGGCTGCAGCATATTCGTGAGCCATTTCCCGCCTTGATTATAAGCATCGTAAGGAATGTTGACGATTAACAGCAAGACGACAAGGACAAGCGGAGTCACAAGTAATGGGGAGACATAGACCTTCGGATGCCGTTTGTACACCGCTTTTGATCCGAGATATAAAAGAACTGTTAAAATCAGAAATAGTCCGCCAACTAACATAGTTTTTTCCGCTCCTTTCGTTTCGCAATCATTTGCGTCATGATACCAGTTGAGAGCATGACCACAAACGTACTAATTAAGACGACAAGAACAATACTTGTGCCAGATTGAGAAAGCAGTTTTCCATAATCAATGACACCAACTGCTGATGGAATAAAGAAAAGCAGCAGTTCTCCGAGCAGCCATACGGCGCCAAGTTCTATCCATTTTAATTGAATGATCTTAAAATGAAGTAATAAGAAAATGACAAGAATGCCTAAGATCGTGCCCGGAATTCTTAAATGCAAAAAGGCCGCCAGCACATTCATGAATTTCGCAAAAATAAACAAGGCCATAATCTGAAGGGCAGCAATCAGCGGCGTTTTGAGCAATTTCACTTTCTGTTCACTCCTTTTTCTATATAAATTGTTCAGTGTTTCACAAAAACATGACAACGTTCCAAGTGATGAGCTTACTTTAAAGTGTACAGCACGTTCAGTTATAGGTAAAATACATATATCGAATAGTAATTATTCCTTTTGTCTATAGGGAGGATGAATCAGGTGGACATCAGACATTTAACATATTTCTTAGAAGTGGCAAGGTTCAAGAGCTTCACGAAAGCATCGCAGTCCCTTTACGTATCGCAGCCGACCATTTCCAAGATGGTCAAAAACCTGGAGGATGAGCTGGGGGTGCAGTTATTTTACCGTAATGGCCGGCAGGTTGAAATGACAGATGCTGGCCAAACCATGTATACACAGGCGAGTGAAATCACGCAGTCATTTCAGAATTTAACGAATGAATTAAATGATTTAATGAATGTGAAAAAAGGGCATATTCGAATCGGACTGCCGCCGATGATTGGGTCAAGTTTCTTCCCGAATGTCATGGGGGAATTCCGCCAGCAATATCCAGATGTCACATTTCAATTGGTTGAGCACGGCTCCATTAAAGTAGAGGAAGGGGTCGAGGATGGGTCGCTTGATATTGGTGTCATTGTTCTGCCTGCAAATGATAAAATTTTTCATACGTACACCATTATTAAAGAGAACATGAAGCTCGTGACGCATCCATCCCATCCGATGGCTGGTCGTGAGGAGGTACATTTAGCTGATTTAAGGGAAGAGTCTTTTATTTTCTTTAGAGAAGATTTTGTTCTGCACAGCCGGATTTTGAATGAATGTATGAATGCGGGATTCCGGCCAAATGTCATTTATGAAACGTCTCAGTGGGATTTCATTAGTGAAATGGTAGCTGAAAACTTAGGGATTGGACTTCTGCCAGAACGAATCTGCCGTGATCTTGATCCTGAAAAGGTAAAGGTCATTTCCCTAAACCCGTCGATCCCGTGGCATTTAGGTGTCATTTGGCGTAAAGACCGCTATTTGTCGTTTGCGGCAAGAGAATGGTTAAAGCATACGAAATCCTATGTGTGGGATGCAGAGTAAAAGGGAGGACGATACGGATGAAAACAAGCTGCGCGTCTCATTTATTGGAGAAGGTTCGAGAAAAAAATCCACTCGTTCATAATATCACCAATCAAGTCGTGACGAATTTTACAGCGAATGGACTGCTTGCTTTAGGTGCTTCGCCAGTCATGGCAAACGCCAAAGAAGAAGTGGCTGAAATGGCGCAATTAGCGGATGCACTTGTGCTTAATATTGGCACACTGACTAGAGAGACGGTGGAAGCTATGATACTCGCTGGACAAGCCGCCAATGAAAAAGGTATACCGGTTTTGTTAGATCCTGTCGGCGTCGGTGCGACAACGTTTCGAGCGAATGCCGCTAAACAGCTGTTAAAGAAAGTGAAAATGACCGTTGTCAGAGGAAATGCTGCTGAAGTGGCTCATTTACTTGGAGTGGATGGCTGGGAGTCAAAAGGCGTTGATGCGAAAGCGGCGAATGGAGATGTATCGGCATTAGCCAAACAAGCGTCCATTGCACTTCAGACAATAGTGGTAATCACAGGAAAAATCGATGTGGTGTCAGATGGAGATGAGGTGCTGTCCATTCATAATGGACATGAATGGCTCACCAAGGTGACGGGAACCGGCTGTTTGCTGACGTCTGTCATTGGGGCATTTTGTGCAGCAGGTGAACAGCCGCTTCATGCGTCGGCCGCTGCATTGCTGTTTTATGGTGTCGCCGCTGAAAGGGCAGCTCTGAGCGCAAAGGATAAAGGACCGGGAACCTTTCAAATGGAATTGTTAAATGCATTATCACACACAACCGGCGAAGATGTGCTGACACTAGGGAAATTAGGGGGAGTTTCACATGACAAAGGCTGAGCAACAGCAAATCAAACAGCAATTATCGGTTTATTTTATTATGGGCACAACGAATACAACGAGGCAGCCGCTCGATGTTGTGAAAGAGGCCATTCAAGGCGGAATCACCATGTTTCAATTTCGTGAAAAGGGTGAAAAAGCCTTGCAAGGTAAAGAGAAGAAACAATTGGCTCGTCAAATTCAAGCGCTTTGCCACGAAGCAAATGTTCCTTTTATTGTGAATGATGATGTACAGCTAGCGATTGATCTTGATGCAGATGGCGTTCATGTTGGACAAGAAGACACAAACGCAAAAGACGTCAGAGAAAGGATCGGGAATAAAATATTAGGCGTGTCGACGCATAACCTAAATGAAGTGAAACAAGCCATGAAGGACGGAGCAGATTATGTCGGGATGGGCCCAGTCTATCCAACGGAAACGAAAAAGGATACACGCAGTGTCCAGGGTGTGTCTTTGATCACTGAAGTCCGCCGTCATGCCCTTCAAATTCCGATTGTAGGTATCGGAGGGATCACATACGAAAACGCTGCACCAGTGATACAAGCTGGGGCAGACGGTATAAGCATCATTAGTGCTATTAGCCAGAGCGCCGATCCAAAAAAAGCAGCAGAAGAGCTGAAATCACTTGTTGAAACAGAAAAAGCATCCCTTTAACCTGAAGGAGACATGGATTGGATCAATTCATGTCTTTTCTTATGTCTGGAAAAAAGACAGGAGAGAAACAATTGTGTACAATCACATTAGTTTGATTATTTTCGAAATGACAGGTAAATAAAGGAGAATGAACATGGAAGTGCTCGATACGTATTTTCGCCGATATGATGAAGCAGGAAAAGGGAAGAAGCAGCTGGATGAATTGCTGGCATTGTTTTCTGACGATGTCATGATTGTCTTAAATGGCGCCCAAAAGCCTGGAATTCAAGCGTTCACACAGTTTTTGAACACATTTTTCCACGTGCATGAAGACATTAAGCATATGTGGGATGGGTGGATGAAAAGAGAAGACGGAAAGTATGAAACAAACTGGGCCGTTTGCGGAAAGCTTTCGGATGGCCGTGTCTATACAGCAGAAGGAATTGATATCGCAGAGCTGGACGACCAAGGAAAGATCGTTTATTTAGAAAACGTTCCGAAAAACCCAGAGTTATTCCAGCGCTACTAAAAAGCCGGCTGAGCAGCCGGCTTTTCCTTATGAATCAGTATCCATATGCATGCCTGTATGTGCTTTTACTTGAATTTCTGTAAAGGTGTCTTCATCTGCTTTTTCAGAAGAGAATATCGTGCCTAAGTAGGCGGCAAGGAATCCGAGTGGAATCGAGATAATTCCAGGGTTCGACAGCGGGATGAGCGGCTCTCCTGTGAAGATGGCTGCTCCTGACGGATCCCAGACGCTTGGGCTGAGCGAGACAATGATCAGTGCGCTCAGAAGGCCTGTTAAGCTTCCTGCGATGGCACCCGTAGAGTTAAATCGTTTCCAAAAAACAGTGAAGATAATCAAAGGTAAGTTCGCACTTGCCGCCACTGCGAAGGCAAGAGACACAAGAAAAGCGACGTTTAAGGACTGGGCAAATAATGCAAGAATGATAGAGAGGATCGCCACGCCGATTGAAGCAAAGCGCGCCGCCTTCACTTGCTCCCGCTCACTCGCTTTTCCTTTGCGGATAATCTGACTATAAAAGTCATGGGCAAAAGCAGATGCGGCGGATAAAACAAGCCCAGTCACCACTGCCAATATGGTTGCAAAGGCGATAGCGGAAACAAAGGCAAATAATAAATCTCCTCCAAGGGCTTGTGCCAGAAGAGGTGCGGCCATATTCCCTGCTGTATCTGCTGCCGTGATCGCTTCTGTTCCAACAAAGGCAGCAGCGCCAAAGCCAAGGAAAACCGTCATTAAATAAAAAATCCCGATGATCCAAGTAGCAGAAAGAACCGATTTTCGCGCAGAAATCGCATCCTTTACTGTATAAAAACGGATCAAAATGTGCGGCAAACCTGCTGTTCCAAGCACTAAGGCGAGGTTAAGAGACAAGGTTTCTAAAGGCACATCATATTTATTTCCCGGGTGAAGAAACGATTCACCAAGCGGGGTTGCAGTTTTCATCTGTTCAAACATTTTCAGCAGACTAAAATCAAACTTTGCAAACACAAGCAGAGAAATAATGAGCGTCCCAAGCATGAGAAGCACAGCCTTTGTGATCTGTACCCAGCTGGTCGCAATCATGCCGCCAAACACGACATAAATGGTCATCAGGACACCCACGATCAGCACCGCGATCCAGTAATCAATGCCAAGAAGCAGCTTGATTAATGCACCTGCTCCAACGAGCTGTGCAATCATATAAAAAGTGGAAACTGTAATGGTATTAAAGGCGGCAACCCCTCGGATGGCAGGGCGTTTAAAACGTGCAGCGATCATATCGGCCATCGTATATTTCCCCAGATTTCGAAGCGGTTCAGCCACAACGTAAAGAACGACAAGATACGCTACTAGAAAACCAATGCTATAGAAAAAGCCGTCAAATCCGTTTAACGCGATCATTCCAGCAATCCCTAAAAATGATGCAGCAGACATATAGTCTCCAGCAATGGCAAGGCCGTTTTGAAACCCAGTCAGACCTCCGCCTGCTGTGTAAAAATCACTCGCATTGCTTGTTTTTTTCGCAGCAAAATATGTGATGACCAATGTGAGCCCTACGATCGCTACGAACAAACTAAAAGCGGTCATGCTCATTCGTCATCACCTCTTGATTCAGTTTTTAAAGCGCTTACATAATTGTCGAACTTAGCTGCTTTTTTCGCATAAAGTCCACATAAAACCCAGGTCATGACAAATTGTGTGAGGGCGAATAACCAAGCCCATGAGATCGCGCCAATTGCCGGCGTGTTCAAAAAGGTGAAGTAGGATGTAGCAACTGGAAGTGAAAAGTAAAAGAGAAAAAAGAAAATCGTCATCGGTACGATAAATCTGCGTTTTTCCTCAAGAAGTTTTCGAAAATCCTCTGAAGCGGCAACCTTCTTATAATGAACTTTTTTGTCTGCCATTGTTTCCTCCTTTGTACGAATTAGGGACAAGGTACTCCAATGCATATGAGACGATCTGGCTGTTTATGACAGTATATCATAAAAAAGGCACCCGAAAAGGGTGCTTTCTATCGATAATTTGCAAGAAATGTTTGTCTCGCTTTTTCATATGTTTCTGCGTCAAAATGATCTCCGCATTGATGAATACACCAAGGCTCTTCTTGTTTTGCAATCCCAACTTCATAGCCCTTCTGAGTGAATTCAAAGGACTGCGAGACATCATAAAAATGAAAGCCGTCAAAGAGGTCCTCACGCCACCTCACATCGTATTGTGTTGCCATGAATAGACCATCAATGGCCGCAGCTTTGATATAATCTTGCGCTTCGGGCTGCTGACGGTCTCTTTCAAACGAAAGCAGCTGATAGGTGTCGTGACGATATTCAATGACTTTTCCCCTGCAATCAGAACTCTCCCACCAAATTCCATTGTCAGGCACGTTTTCTGCTCCAATCACGCCAACCATGCCAAGTGATGGATTTTGTAAAAAAAGCGGGATGAGTTCAAGCAGCATATGCTGTTTGACAATCAAGGTATCCTGATGAAGATAAATTTTAAACTGAGCTGGATGAGTGATGGCTTCATTGTATGCAGAGGTCATACTTGATGCATGTCTGATTGGTAAGACCTCCACATGGTATCCATGAGGAGCTGGAAGTGAAGCGAGCTGCCGGAAGCAAGCTTGAAACATCGATTCATCATTCACACATAAAACAAACAGAATCGTCGGATTACTCATGAAATGGAACCGCCTCGACCACATATTGATAGGCTGTAGCAGAATCGTGAAAATCAGAACGAATGCCGTGTTTCATGAGTAATTCATGTAGATCATTCAACACGCTTGCATAGGAAGGATGCTGTACGAGTATGGCCTCGAATTCACGAATGCGAAAACCCGCTGAATGAAAGAGTGCATGTATTTCGTGAAGGGTGAAGAAACGTAAATGTGTTTGATCCATTAACCCTGCATCTGTATAAGTAAATCTGCCGGCTAGTAATTCTAAAACCGTTGAAATGTGGCCGATATTTGGAATAGATGACAGGATGGCACCCTCTTTTTTAAGGAAGGGCTTCACCTTTTTTAAAACGGCCCAAGGGTCCAATAAATGCTCGAGGACGTCTCCGAAAATAATGCAGTCAAATTGTTCATGTTGATAAGGGAGAGCCATCTGTTCAATATTACCGCAGAGAACATGATCCAGCTCTTGCTTAGCCTCTTTTGCTGCATCTTCAAATGACTCAATACCATAAATGGTCCGGCCCTTTTGTTTCAGGACTTTTCCAAGCTTGCCTGTGCCGCATCCGATATCCAATAAAGACGTCCATTCCGCGCGGATACGGCTGACGATGACCGGGTTTACCCCATGATAATACTGATCCTTTTTTTGGTGATAATACGAAAGGGAATCTGAACTCACGCTCTACCCACCTTTCTGCTTTCTCGTTGTTTTCATGCTTAATATATGGGTGAGCAGCTTGGTTTTATAACGTGAGAAGGACAATTTTCATGAATGGCGGTTAAAAAGGGATCATATAAAGAACAGGAAATGGACTGTCCTCCTAATATAGAAAGACAGAACCCCATTGAGTGAAGGGATTGGTATGGAGAGGTGTTCAATTATTGTAGCGTATCGTCATGAAAGGATTTTCAAAAGGTCAATTGACAGGTCAGAACTTATAGCCAAAGCAGTCTGAAAGACAAAGGATAACGGCGTTGATTTACGGTTTGTTTATCATCTTCTGATCACCGTTGGATGTTAAAAAAGCTTGTATTTCTTCGATGCCTAGTCCAATTTTTTTCGCTTCCTGAATCAAATAAACCCACTCTTCGTCAACTCTTCTTTTCACTTGCGTATCCATAATATCCTCCAGTTCAATAAGACATATTCACTGCAACCAATGACTTGAACAAACCGTCTAGTAACTGTACGTGTGGTTGAAAACAGCGCAAAATAAATTTTTGTCGAAAAATGATGACATTTAACCTATTTTGTAAAATCTATCACCTACCACGTCCCTAAAAAAATGACTAAAAAACCCATAAATATTGAAATCTTACTTCTAATAATAAACAATTGTAAAGTCAGTTGAAAGATTATAAATTAAAATAATGATAAAGACCTAAAACATTTGACTCATATAAACCAATTGCGTTGACATTTGCCATCGAGTAGAACAAATTTCATCTTTACAGGACATACATATTGTTCGTTTGGGAAGTTCTTCTCAAGATGGTATTCTAAAAGAAACAGAAACCACCAAGAAGGAATGAAGAAAGACATGTATAGCCTTTTTCAAAAGTATCAAGAAGTTGTCATGTATCTTGTGATGGGTGTGTGTACAACCATTGTCAATATCGTCAGCTTCTATTTATTCGTTGAGATGTTTTCCATGGATTACAAAACAGCTACGGTTGTTTCATGGGTATTTGCTGTTCTCTTTGCTTATATCACCAATAAGAAGTATGTCTTCAAGCAAAAGGCTCGTGACACAAAAAGCCTCATGCGTGAGCTTTCTTCATTTTTTAGTGTCCGTCTCATGTCTCTAGGTGTAGATCTGGGGCTGATGATTTTATTTGTGAGCCAATTGGCGCTCAATGAAACCGTCGCAAAAATTCTCGTCAACTTTGTGATTGTGGTGGTCAATTATGTCGCCAGTAAGTGGTTCGTCTTCAAGAAAACAAAAGAAGATGCGATTTAACACATAAAAAAAGATAGGTGATGTAAAATGAGCAGCAGGCCAGACGACTTATATGATGCCATATATCAACAAACAGAAAAGCAGCATGAACAAGTGCTGAGGCTAGTCAAAGAAATGACCGCACATCCAGAAGCGTTTTCGGAACAAGAAAAGGAAAAGATCAACCGAATGGACATTGCGCTTCAAACGGCAACGGACATTTTAGAAAATTTAATGACCCCTGATACGCAAATGACCATTGTTTTAAGACAAGGGAGAATTCATGTTGACCTGTCAAAAGCGTAAAAGAAGCAGCCTATGATGCAGCGGCTGCTTTTTATTATGCATCGCTTGTTTCCCGCAGTTGCTTTGGAGACATGCCGATTTTCTTTCGAAAGACTTTATTCAAGTAATTCGCATTTCGGTAGCCGCACTGTATGGCGATTTCTTCAATCGAGTATTTCGTTGTTTTTAGTAATGTTTCCGCCTTTTCTAACCGGATATTGGTTAAGTAGTGAATAGGTGTGAAGCCAGTGGCCTTTTTGAATTCTCTCGTAAAATGACTTTTGGATAAACGTGCCGCAGCTGCCATATCGTCTGGGCCAATTTCCTCGTGAAAATGATGGCTGGCAAACAAGGCCGCTTGGACGATGGGCTCAGGCCATTTCTCCATTTGTCCCTCAAGCTTTGGCAAATATGAATACAGTTCCATGACAAATTGATAAGCAAGGCTAGACCCCTCAAATGGATTGGTAATCCGTCTTTCACTGGCTTCATCATAAATTTTCTTCAGCAGGCGGATCGGTTTGGAATGAGGATGAAAACGCATGACCTGCTTTCCTTGATCTATAAATTGGTCAAAGCAAAGATTGCAGGCTTCCCCATAAAGCGTCAAATAGAGAAATTCCCAATGCTCACTGTCCTCTGGAAAATAATATTGATAGGCACTAGGGCTTTTCACAAGAAAGGCCTGCCCCGGCAAGACTTTGAACCGCTTCTGTCCGATTTCAATCATGCCATGTCCAGACAGTGTGAGCTGAAAGATGCACTTGCCCTGATCCTTCCGCTCCACGCCATTCCAGCTGTATAACGAAGATGATTGAACCTCCCAGCCAACAGACCATATTTGTGCCGGCAATGTAACATCAGAATGGTGAAAACGAAATGCAAATGCTTCCTTCTTCAAATTGGAAAACCTCCTTCGCAGCAAAAAACAACCTTTTTCTAATTTGAATCATGGTACACCTCATATCACATCGTACCATTCGCAGCAAAAAAAGGGTATTTTTTAACGATTTTTTTACCATTGAACTGACGCAGTTCACGCAACTAAAATAAGAGTATCAGAAGAGAAAAGGGGAATGGATATGATCGATATGTTACGCACGGCATTTCACCAACAATTTGGGGATAGAGAAGAAGAACTTCGCTATTTTTTTGCCCCGGGAAGAGTGAACTTGATTGGTGAACATACAGATTACAATGGAGGTCATGTATTCCCTTGTGCGCTCACTCTCGGTACATATGCAGCATGTGCAAAGCGGACAGATGGCCGCGTGAGAATGTATTCCTTGAACTTTGATGGCGATGGTGTGAAAGAATTCGACCTTTTTGAAATCGCTTACTTAGAATCGGATGGCTGGGCGAATTATCCGAAGGGTGTGTTCCATCAGTTTATCGAAGCAGGGATGAAGATAGAAGAAGGCTTTGACATTGTATACGGCGGCAATATTCCCAATGGCGCAGGCCTGTCTTCCTCTGCCTCGATTGAGCTTGTCACCGCCGTCTTCATCAATGAATGGCATTCATTCGGCGTTTCAAATGCCCGTCTTGCCCTCCTTTCGCAGCGTGCAGAAAATGAATTTATTGGCGTCAATTGCGGCATCATGGATCAGTTTTCAATTGCTCTTGGAAAAGAAGATCACGCCATTTTGCTCAATTGCGATACCCTTGATTTTCAATACAGTCCGTTTCGGCAAGAGGGACTGGCGCTTGTCATTGCCAATACAAACAAAAAGCGGACACTGGCAGACTCCAAATACAATGAACGCCGGTCAGAGTGTCAATCAGCTTTAAACGATTTACGAAAAGAAATCGATCTTGCCCACTTATGTGAGCTCACGGCAGATGGATTTGCCGAACATGCCCATTTGATTCAGGATGAAACATGCCGCAAACGTGCAAGACACGTAGTGACAGAAAACGAGCGGACCATAAAAGCAGTCAAATTTCTGAAAGATGATAAAATGGATGAAATAGGTGCGCTTATGAAGTCTTCTCATCTTTCTTTAAAGAATGATTATGAAGTGACTGGATTTGAACTAGATACACTTGCAGAAGCCGCTTGGCTCCATCCTGGAACGATTGGCTCTCGTATGACGGGCGCGGGTTTTGGCGGCTGCACGATCAGTATTGTGAAAGAAAAGCAGCTGGCATCATTTATAAAAGAAACGGGTGCGATTTATCAAGAGAAGACAGGCATTCAAGCCTCTTTTTACACAGCTGGAATTGGAGGCGGCGCAAGAGAACTCACGAAGGAGGAAGTGTAATGACAATTTTAGTGTGCGGGGGAGCAGGGTACATTGGCAGCCATGCAGTAGCGGCTCTTTTAGCGAAAGGTGAACAAGTGGTGGTAGTGGATAATTTGCAGACAGGCCACAAAGAAGCTGTTTTGAAGGGAGCTGTTTTAGAAGAGGGAGATTTACGAGATCAAGATTTTTTAAGACAGGTTTTCAAAACACATCAAATAGAAGCGGTGATGCACTTTGCCGCAGATTCACTTGTCGGCGAGAGTGTAACAGACCCGCTAAAGTACTATGACAACAACGTTGGAGGAGCGACAGCCTTACTTCAGGTGATGAATGAATTTGATGTGAAACACATCGTTTTCTCTTCAACCGCTGCCACATATGGTGAACCAAAGCGAGTGCCGATCGTTGAAACGGATGAGACGAATCCAACCAATCCTTATGGAGAAACGAAACTAGCCATTGAAAAAATGCTGAAGTGGTCTGAGCAGGCATATGGAATGAAATACGTTGTGCTTCGCTACTTTAATGTAGCTGGCGCTCATACAGAAGGACTTGTCGGAGAGGATCATCAGCCTGAGACACATCTCATTCCGATTATTCTGCAAGTGGCTTTAGGAAAACGAGATCAGATCATGATTTACGGTGATGATTATGAGACAGAGGATGGCACGTGTATTAGGGATTACATTCATGTCATGGATTTAGTAGACGCGCACATCTTAGCTGTTGATCGTCTGCGCGCTGGAAAAGAAAGTGCAACATATAACTTAGGGAATGGCACTGGTTTCTCCGTGAAGCAGGTAGTAGATGCTGTTAGAAACGTCACGGGGCATGCGATCCCAGCACAGGTGGCTGACAGACGCGCGGGAGATCCAGCAAAGCTGATTGCTTCTTCTGAAAAAGCGCTGCAAGAATTAGGGTGGACACCTCAATATGCTGACCTTCACACCATCATTCAAAGTGCGTGGGATTGGTTTCAGAAGCATCCAGACGGCTACCAGAGTAAATAACGCATAACAGGCAGGCAAGAGAGGGGACAGAGAGAATGGCGGTTGATATTTTTGAAAAACTGGAACAGCTGATTCAATACGGGATCAATCATGAGCTGATCACACGACTAGATATCGATTATACGAGAAATCGGCTGCTAGAGGTGCTTGGGCTGGATGAAGCTGAGCCAAGAACAGTCTCATGGGAGGCGGAGCTTGAAGACATCTTAATGCCGATGCTGGATTGGGCAGTTGAGACTGGCCTTATCCCTGAGGGGACGGATACGTATCGCGATTTACTAGATGCGAAAATCATGGGATGCTTGGTGGCGCCTCCAAGTGTCATCTACGCAAAGTTTGAAGAGAAACGCCAGCATGAAGGGCCAGAGGCGGCTACAAGCTGGTTCTATGAAATGCAGCAGCACGCACACTATATTCATACAGGCAGAATCGCCAAAAATGTGCAGTGGTTTACACCAACAGATGATGGCGTGCTGGAGATCACAATTAATCTATCAAAGCCGGAAAAGGACCCAAAAGCAATCGCTGAAGCCAAAAAGCTTAGTCAAAAGCAATATCCTCTTTGTCTCCTTTGTAAAGAAAACGTTGGGTTTGGGGGGCGGATCAACCATCCAGCGAGACAGAATCACCGGATTATTCCTGTGAAACTCACAGATGAATCTTGGTTTCTACAATTTTCACCTTATGTGTATTACAACGAGCACTGCATTGTGTTCAAAGGCGAACATGAGCCGATGAGCATCACCAAAAAGACCTTTGAACGATTGCTTTCTTTCATATATATATACCCGCACTATTTCATCGGATCGAACGCCGACCTTCCGATTGTCGGGGGCAGTATATTAAGTCATGACCATTTTCAGGGCGGTGCGCATGAATTTCCGATGGCGAAAGCGGAGGTGGAAGATGTCTTTTCTCTGAATGCCTTTCCGAATGTGAGGGCCGGGATTGTGAAATGGCCGATGTCTGTCATCCGGCTTCGAAGCAGCGACCGGCAGACGCTTGCAGACGCCGCAGACTTTATCTTAACCAAGTGGAAAATGTATTCAGATCAAGAAGTGGAGCTGCTAGCTCATACTGGAGAGACGCCACATAATACCATTACACCCATTGCACGCCGCCATGGCGATGACTATGAATTAGATCTAGTGCTGCGCAATAATCGTACAAACAAGCGGCACCCGGATGGAATTTTCCACCCGCACGAAGAAGTCCATCATATTAAAAAAGAGAATATCGGATTAATTGAAGTGATGGGTCTTGCAGTTCTTCCTGGTAGATTAGCAGAGGAATTAAGCCAATTAAAAGAAGCGCTCTTATCCAAAAACCCCCTTGAAGAAATCAAAGCCCGCCCTGCTATCACGAAACACGAAACATGGGCAAAGCGTCTGCTTGAAGAGAACACCTTTACAGAGGACAATACAGAAGCCATTTTACAAAAAGAAGTCGGTATGATTTTTTCTCGTATTCTCTCACAGGCGGGTGTGTTTAAAAGAACCGAGCAAGGGAAAACAGCTTTTAAACGTTTCATTCATACACTCATATAGGCAGGTGATTAGATGATTGAACAAGTAAGAACATTAATGGAAGAAAAACAGCTCGACGGTGTCTTGATTCAAAAGCGTAATAACTTCTCCTGGCTGACAGGAGGAAGAAGAAATCACATCGTGTTAAATACACCAGAGGGCGTGTGCAAGCTTCTCGTGTTAAAAGACGACATCGTCCTCATTGTGAATCAAATGGAAGAAAAGCGGATCATTGAAGAAGAGATGGCGTATATCGATCACCCATTTCAAGTGGTAACGATGGACTGGTTTGAGGATGATACGGCACACATTCAAACACTCACAAAAGACAAACGGATCGGATCAGACATTCAAATGGATGGATTCGAATGGATCGAGCCGGATTTGTCGCAAGTCCGATCCATTCTTTCTGCATCACAGCTCCGCCAATATGAAACTCTTTGTCATGAAACAGCAGTCATTGTAGAGAGTGTCTGTAAAGAAATCGTTCCAGGACAGACGGAGCACGAAATCGCTTCGCTTGCGGCTCAAAAAGCGATCGCGCAGGGAATGACGATAGAAGTACTGCTTGTGGCAACAGATGACCGAATTCATCAATACCGTCATCCAATTCCGACAGACAAAAAACTTCAAAAGCATGCGCTTGTTGTTCTTTGCGCTGAACGGCATGGACTCGTGGCGAATGTCACAAGGTCTGTTTACTTCGGTCAGCTTCCAAAGGGGCTTGAAGAGAACAAAGAGCGGCTTGCACGAATTGACACGGTCATGAATGCCGCCACGCGTCCTGGTAAGACATTGGGAGATGTATTGAAAGCAGGTATTGCTCAGTATGAAAAAGAAGGCTTCTCTGATAGCTGGAAAAAGCTTCATCAAGGGGGAAAAACGGGCTTTGTATCTAGAGAAATCATTGCAGTTCCCTCATCGAAGGAAGAAATTCAGCTGCAACAAGTGTTTACTTGGAATCCTTCATTGCCTGGATTGAAGTCAGAGGATACGATGGTCGTAGAGAAAGAGGGTAACCGCTTTTTAACCTATACAGGCAAGTGGACATACATTGACGTTGAGCATGAAGGGGACATCTATAGACGCCCTGATATTTTAGTAAGAGATGAATAACTGCAGAATGCCGGCGCTGAGCCGGTTTTTTGCTGGAATTGATTTAGCGGGATTCCACATATTCATCATGATTGCCAATTCTTACACCGTATAGTCAGAGGATCGATACTTTCTTTTCTTGTCAACTTGCGTTAAAATAAGTAAGGTTTTTGTTAAATGTGGGGATACCTATTTTGAAATTGTTTACCTAGATAAAATTTCATTAAGTTAAATTGAAATTTGACCAAACTTTTTATTGTGGTAAACCTAAATTTGACAAAGTTCTTGATTGTTTGTCCTTTGCCTTCAACTCTCAACTTTTCAAAATCCTAGAAATTTATTGTGTGTGCAATAATATAAATTTATGTCGAATTTATGACATTTTGAGAGAAATCTGTTGAAAAATAAATGAACTTTTGAAAAAAGGGAAGCTAACTCTAACAGATTTTGATAGCATTACAAAGGGAAGAAAAGTTTTCGAAGGCAGATGGCTTTTCACAATTATTCAGCAATTTATACATTATTTAAGGAAGGATGGTGATCTTCTTGTTCAGAGCCATTAAACCTATGCTTTTATTAGCGATGCTCGTGAGTGTTTTTGTATTAGGAGGTTGCAGCAATATCGCTGTTTTAGATCCTAAAGGACCAGTCGCAGCACAACAAAAAGACTTAATCCTTTTATCTATTGGATTCATGCTCTTTATCGTTGGTGCGGTATTTGTACTGTTTACCATCATTTTGGTTAAATACCGTGAGCGTAAGGACGTTGGAAACGCCTCTTATAACCCAGAAATACACGGGAATACGCTTCTAGAAGTTGTCTGGACAGTGATCCCAATATTAATCGTTGCTGCTCTTTCGATTCCAACTGTAAAAACAATTTACTCTTTGGAAGAGGCACCTCAAGCAACAAGCCATAAAGATCCACTTGTCGTTTATGCGACAGCTGTCGATTGGAAATGGATCTTCAGTTATCCAGAGGAAAATATTGAGACAGTGAACTACTTAAACATTCCAAAAGATCAGCCGGTTTTATTCAAAATCACTTCCGCTGATACAATGGCATCACTATGGATTCCTCAGCTAGGCGGGGAGAAGTATGCGATGGCTGGAATGGAAATGGAACAATATCTTCAAGCTGATGAAGTAGGCACATACCAAGGAAGAAACGCCAACTTCACAGGCCCGGGCTTTGCTCAGCAAAAATTCAAAGTCAATGCGATGACGCAGTCTGACTATGATAAATGGGTAAACAAAACGAAGAAAGAAGCACCAAAGTTAACGAAGAAAACGTATGACTACTTGATGCTTCCTGATGCTGCAGATGTGCAGACATTCTCATCAACACATTTATCCTTTGCGAAGCATGGAGAGGATTCTGAATATGCACTCCAAGCACGCAAACGTTTAGGTTATCAATCAGTTTCTCCGCATTCCAAGACAGATCCTTTCGAGAATGTGAAGAACTATAAAAGTAAACTAGAAAAAGAATAAACTGACTAAGGAAAGGAGGAGGCCGTTATGCATTTAAAATGGGATGAGTTTTTTGTAACTGGAGACCCATTAATTCTTGGTGCGCAAATTTCTATCGCTCTCACTTCCATTGCCATTGTGTTTGTTTTAACCTACTTTAAAAAGTGGAAATGGCTTTGGAAAGAATGGCTGACATCAGTTGATCATAAAAAGCTTGGAATCATGTATATCCTTGCTGCTGTGATTATGTTCTTCCGCGGTGGGGTAGACGGACTGATGATGCGCGCGCAGCTGGCGCTTCCTAATAATACGTTTTTAGATTCAAACCACTATAATGAAATCTTTACAACGCATGGTACGATCATGATTCTATTCATGGCGATGCCATTTTTAATTGGTTTAATCAACGTCGTTGTTCCTCTTCAAATTGGTGCACGTGACGTTGCATTCCCTTATTTGAACAACCTTAGCTTCTGGACATTTATGGTCGGAGCAATGCTGTTCAACATTTCCTTCGTTATTGGAGGATCACCAAGTGCAGGCTGGACGAGTTACATGCCGCTCGCCGGAAATGATTTCTCACCAGGACCTGGACAGAACTACTACTTGCTCGGGCTCCAAATTGCAGGTATTGGTACACTTATGACAGGTATTAACTTCATGGTGACCATCTTAAAAATGCGTACAAAAGGTATGACGCTCATGCGTATGCCAATGTTTACTTGGACAACATTGATTACGTCTGTCATCATCGTGTTTGCATTCCCTGTACTAACAGTTGCTTTAGCACTTATGACATTTGATCGTTTATTCGGTTCTGCATTCTTTACACTCGAAGCAGGCGGTATGCCGATGCTTTGGGCGAACCTTTTCTGGATTTGGGGACATCCTGAGGTATATATTGTTATCCTGCCGGCTTTCGGTATTTTCTCAGAAATCTTTGCGACGTTCTCAAGAAAGCAGTTGTTTGGTTACAAAGCGATGGTTGTATCGATTGTGGCAATCTCTGTTCTTAGTTTCCTTGTGTGGGTTCACCACTTCTTTACAATGGGGAACAGTGCAGCGGTTAACTCATTCTTCTCGATTACAACAATGGCGATTTCTGTACCAACAGGTGTGAAAATCTTTAACTGGCTCTTTACGATGTATCGAGGCCGTATCAGCTTTACATCACCAATGCTTTGGGCACTTGGTTTCATCCCGAACTTCGTAATCGGTGGTGTAACTGGGGTTATGCTTGCGATGGCAGCTGCGGATTACCAGTACCATAACACGTACTTCCTTGTATCCCACTTCCACTATGTATTAATCGCAGGTACTGTATTTGCTTGTTTTGCTGGTCTTGTTTTCTGGTATCCAAAAATGTTTGGTTACAAGTTAAACGAAAGAATCGGCAAATGGTTCTTCTGGGTATTCATGATCGGATTTAACATCTGTTTCTTCCCGCAGTACTTCTTAGGACTGCAAGGAATGCCAAGACGTATTTATACGTATGGACCAGAAGATGGCTGGACTGCACTAAACTTTATTTCAACGATTGGTGCATTTATGATGGGTATCGGATTCATCATCCTTTGCTACAACATTTACTACAGCTGGAGACACTCAAAACGTGAAGTGTCTGGAGACAGCTGGGGAGAAGGACGTACACTTGACTGGGCGACATCTTCTGCAATTCCGCCGCATTATAACTTTGCAGCACTTCCAGAAGTGACAACACCAGATGCATTCCATCATTGGAAGCAAAACAATGTGGACGTTCATCCTGAAAAAGAATTCAAGAAAATTCACATGCCGCATAATTCAGGCAGACCGCTGATCATGTCTGCATTCTTTGGACTTGGTGCATTTGGTCTTGTATTTGAATGGTACTGGATTGGCGTTATTGGCTTAATCGGTGTATTCGCAACGATGATTTTACGTTCATTCGAGTATGACGATGGCTACTATATTCCTGTTGAAGAAGTCATTGAAACAGAGAAAAAGAATAAGGAGGCGCAGAAGTAATGGGACATAATGATAGCAGCTATGCAAATGCACCGCTTGAATATCAGTCTGAAACCGGACGTTTAAACATCCTTGGTTTCTGGATATTCCTTGGCGCGGAAATCGTGTTGTTCTCAACACTTTTTGCGACCTACTTTGTTCTACATGGCAGAACAGCTGGCGGCGTTTTACCAGCTGAGCTGTTTGATATGAAGCTTGTATTGATCATGACATTCCTGCTATTGGTTAGTTCATTTACATGCGGGATTGCTGTTCATGAAATGCGCCGTGGAAGTACAAAAGGGGTTGTCATTTGGACGATTCTCACACTGCTTCTAGGTGCAGGCTTCGTTGGATTTGAGCTTTTCGAGTTCTTCCATTATGTACATGAAGGTGCGAGCATCCATACAAGTGCGTATTGGTCTGCATTCTTTGTACTTTTAGGAACTCACGGACTACACGTATCGATCGGTATCTTCTGGATTACCGGGATCTTGTTCCAAATTAAAAAGCGTGGATTAACTCCACAAACAGCAGCGAAGATTTTCATCTCAAGTCTATACTGGCATTTCCTTGATGTTGTATGGATTTTCATCTTCACAGCTGTTTACTTGATCGGATTAGGGGGGCTTTTGTGATATGGCTGGAAAAACACATTCCTCAGCAGAGCACGAACACTTCCCTTGGAAACACGTAGTTGGCTTTATCCTATCCATTGTGCTGACAGTCTTAGCATTCTGGATTGCGATTGGAGCTGAAATTGGCAGTTCCGCAAAACTATGGATTATCTTTGGTTTTGCGTTCATTCAAGCATTCTTGCAGCTGTTCATGTTTATGCACATGACAGAGAGCGAAAACGGAACTGTTCAAGTCGGAAATACTTTGTTTGGTCTGTTCTGTGCGATTATCTTCGTCATCGGATCTGTTTGGATCTTTGCGGCTCACTACAGCCACGGAGAGAACAGTAAAGACGGGTATTCACCGTCTGCGCCAAAGCAGTCTGAGCATTCAGAGAAATAATAAAAAAACCACTCATCTCTTGAAGGTGAGTGGTTTTTATCATGATGGTGATAACGCTTCCAATAGTTGGGCGATATCTATCTGCTGCTGAATCTCTTGCGAATGAATGGAAGTCCGTAGATGAGGAACGCTGCAATGTGAGCCAAAATCACGTTAATGGCAAAGAATGCGATCATGAAGGTGTGTCCTGCTGGAGATAAACTGCTTGTCATGTAAAGACCGAAGAAAATCCACATAATCATAATGGGTGGAATAGATGCTAATGCAATTTTTCTGTTTTCCAGCCATAAAAACAGGGGTGTAGCCGTTGCAATACATAGGTACGCAAAGAACATATCCATCGTATCCAACTCCTTTGTAAGTTGATATTCAAATCAAATGAGAGGTCAGGATGCAATTGTGTCTGTTTTTAGGATATATTGTGAACATTTTGTTACAAGTATTATACCACAATTGACTTTGAAGTAAACGTAATAATTGGAAAATGGGCCTTATTCCATACAAAATGGTTTTATTCCTCTTTCCTCAGTGCAGCTTATGCTCGTTTGATGTTTACTTGTTATATTGCCACATAGGTCATTGAATTTTCCCCTTAAAATCTGTAAAATAAACTTTTTAAAGGACTTGAGATCGATTGAATGAAAAGTGTATAGAGGGATTTTTTCCTATTGTTAGGATGAAAAGTATTTCATTTTTTGAAAATTGAATGGAACCTTTCGGATGTATCTTCCGTCATATTTAAGGTGAGTTGATTTTGTGAAAATTTCAATCTAATATAAATAAGGGCTTTTATGTTTTGTAATAAGGGTGGTTAGTTCATGAACAAGCAGAATACATCTCCTTACTATCAAGGAGATTTGATTTTTATATTTTTAGCCTTCTTTGCCATCAGTGTCATTGCGATTTATGCTGCGGGTCAATTTGGGCAGTACGGATCTAATGCATGGACCAGACAGATCATATACTATATGGTCGGAGTTATATGTATTGTTGCTATTAATTATTTTGACTTAGAGCAATTAGAGAAACTGAGCTTATATATATTTATAGGCGGCATTATGCTGTTAATTCTTCTGAAAATCGCTCCTGCACAAATCGGGGGTCATGATTTTGCCCCAATCAAAAATGGTGCAAAAAGCTGGTTTGTGTTACCTGGAATAGGGACATTTCAGCCTTCAGAGTTCATGAAAATTGGTTTGATTATGATGCTCGCATCTGTTATTGGAAAGTCTTCACCTAGAGGAAAAAGGACATTAGAGGATGATATTTTCCTTCTATTAAAAATTGCCGGCGTGGCAGCTGTACCAGTTGGACTGATCTTCTTGCAGGATGCAGGGACTGCGGCTGTTTGTATGTTTATTGTTGTGGTGATGGTGTTTTTATCAGGGGTGAATTGGAAACTGATTTCTCTCATCGGTTCAGTGGTTGTACTATTGGTTGCCGCTGTGTTAGCCGTCATCATTCTCTTCCCTGATTTTGCGAAAACAATCGGCATTCAACAGTACCAAATTAACCGGATTACCGCTTGGCTGCCTGATAGTTCTTCGGCAGCCAACCAAGCACAGACGCAGGATGCATCTGGATCTGATAAATATCAAGTAGAGCAGGCGATTATGGCCATTGGTGCAGGGCAGATTTTTGGGAATGGCATTAAAAACTTAAAGGTCTACGTTCCTGAAGCACAAACGGATATGATTTTCTCCATTATAGGTGAAGCCTTTGGCTTTATCGGCTGTGCGTTTGTTGTGATCATGTTCTTCTTCTTGATTTACCGGCTTGTCGTACTGATTGACCGTATCCATCCTTATAGCCGATTTGCGTCATTCTTCTGCGTAGGATATACAGCATTGATTGTAATCCATACGTTCCAGAATATTGGCATGAACATAGGCGTGATGCCGGTAACAGGGATTCCACTCTTATTTATCAGCTTTGGAGGAAGCTCTGTCTTGTCCGTTCTCATTGGATTCGGGATCGCCTATAACGCAAGCGTTCAATTAACGAAATATCAAAGTTATTTATTTAAATAAAACGAGTAAGGGCAGTCTAAGTATAGGCTGTCTTTTTTTATGCGAGTTTTAATTTTTGAAAAGCCCTATGTCTTTGCCTTATGATAGAAGAAGTGAAGGAGGTCTTCGAATTGAACAAAACGATAGAAACCATATTAAATCATCGATCCATTCGTTCGTTTACAGACGAGCGTTTGACAGAAGAAGAGGTGCTGACACTGATCAAAAGTGCACAGGCTGCTTCAACATCAAGCTACGTACAGGCGTATAGTATTATTGGAGTGACAGATCAGGAGAAGAAGGCCAAGCTTGCTGAACTGGCTGGGAATCAGCCATACGTTGAGAAGAACGGGCATTTCTTTGTCTTCTGTGCAGACTTGAAACGCCATGATCATATTGCAAAAAAAGCAGGGAAGAATCATCAGGAGGCGCTTGAGAATACGGAAGCCTTTCTCATTAGCGTCATCGATGCGGCATTGGCTGCACAAAATGTCAGTGTTGCTGCAGAATCAATGGGACTTGGGATCTGCTATATTGGCGGACTGCGTAATCAGCTGAGAGAAGTCTCTGAAGTGCTTGAAACGCCATCTTATGTGCTGCCGTTATTCGGTCTGGCTGTTGGCCATCCAGCTAATCAGTCGTCACAAAAGGAACGGCTGCCAGTTGAACTAATCTATCATGAAAATTCATATCAGCAAGATGAAGCGCATGTGGATCGTTATTTAAAAGAATACGACGATCGTATTTCCGCATATTATGAAGCACGAACAAACGGTGAGAGAAAAGATACTTGGTCTGAGCAGATGCTGCGGGGCTTCAGCCAGCCAAAGCGTGCCTTCCTTGGAGAATTTGTGAAAGAGAAGGGCTTTAATCGAAAATAAATAAGAAATCCCCCTTTCCATTAAGAGAGGGGGATTTCTGTAAGAGGTGCAGCATAATGAAATTAAGTATACTGGATCAATCTCCTTTGATAGGAGGCGCTACGCCTGCTGAAGCACTGAAGCAGACGGTTGAACTGGCGAAGCAGGCGGAGAAGTGGGGTTATCACCGTTTTTGGGTATCAGAGCATCATTTTTCAAACCGGCTTGCAGGATCGAGTCCAGAGGTGCTTCTCGGCCATTTATCAGCCGTTACGTCGCACATACGCATTGGCTCTGGCGGCGTTATGCTCCCGCACTACAGCGCCTATAAAGTAGCAGAGAACTTCAGGGTCCTCGAAGCGCTGGCTCCTGGCAGAATCGATCTTGGGATTGGACGTGCCCCTGGTGGTATGCCTATTTCCTCCATTGCCCTTCATCATGGGGAGCGAAAGCGTCTAGGCGACCAGTATCCTGAGCAGGTAGAGGAATTGAAGGTCTATTTACATGATCTAGCGGATGAATTTTACCCGCTGCCTCATTTGACTGCTTCTCCGAAGGTAGAGACCGCGCCAGAAGTATGGATGCTTGGTTCTTCTGGAGGGAGTGCAAGGCTTGCGGCGAAAGCAGGTGCAGGCTACACGTTTGCGCTTTTTATTAATGGTGAAGGCGGAGAAGACTCTGTGGAGCAATATATCAACCGATTTGAACCTTCAGTATTCGGTGATCAGCCGCGTGTCAGTCTGGCAGTCTTTGTTTTATGTGCCGAAACAGAGGAGCAGGCAGAAAAACTGGCTGTCAGCTTAGATTTATCTTTACTTGCCAATGAACAGGGGCTGAATCTTGAAGGCTTTCCTTCATATGAAGAGGCACAGTCGTATTCCTACAGTCCTTATGAACAAAAACGAGTGGCTGCCAATCGTCAAAGGATGGTCATTGGAACACCAGCATCTGTGAAAAAGCAGCTGACCACACTCGCGAAGGCTTATCGGACAGATGAATTGATCGCTGTGACCATCACACATCACATGCAAGACAGGCTCACATCGTATCGTTTATTAAAAGAAGCCTTTGATGCATAACGTATGTATATTTATCGCCTGCGGAGCCAGTACAAGGGGAAAAGGAGCATCATGGTGAGGAAGAAGGCGGCTGACACCAGCAGGCTGAGCGGATAGATACAGGAAGCATAAACAGTCAGCTCGCATGCTTGTTGAAAAGGACGAGGCTGCTTCGTATGTAAAAAGGTTAGAAAATAAACCAATGTGATCGTCAGAAAAAAAGCAGTAAAAAAAGAAACGATCCATAGCCATATCAACATGAGTTTCTCTTCCTCCATATATGATCGAAAAGCCTTGATGAGCTTATCCGCTCATACAAGGCTTTTCTTGTGATTCACATTTATTCAGGGTAAATTTCGAAAGGTTCTTTCGTTTGAACGGTATCTGATTTTCCTTTCAAACTTGCATACGCAAGCATTGTATACTCACCAGATTCAAGCTTCTGTCCTTGATTGATTGTGCCATTCCATTTTACGCGGTGCTCGCCTTTATCAACATGTTGATAAACACCAGCTTCACCTAAATACTCTCCATCTGTTGAGTAGACAAGGAATGCAAGGTTCTCAGCACCGCCAGGCAGGTAGCTGCTAATGACATAGCTTCCAGCACGATTGTCCGGCTCTACGGAAACAGAAGTGACGCGCGGATAATCAGGCTCTTTCACAATCAATAAAGTAGGGATTTCCGTGATCTTTCTGCCATTTTCGCGAATGGTGATGCTGCCTTGGTACGTCCCTTTTTTGGTTTTTCCGTAATTCACCTGGACTGCGGAAGTAAAGGATCCAGTGGAATTCCCTTTGACGGTGATTTTTTTCGTTCCGTTTGTACTAATGCCGCTGCCATTGAATTTGTAATCAATGGTATACGTTTTCGGTGCTTTTGAAAGGTTTTCTACCTTAAATTTCTTCGTTTTGATTTGAACGCCTTTTTCCTTTAAGAAAGTGCCGTATGAATAGCTCGCATCAGAAACGATAGAAGACGCTTGAAGTGATTCCATGATTCGAACGCTGCCTGTTCCTTGTGTGTTATGAGGGAATGGGCTGCCATTTGCGTCAAATAGTTTTTCTGCTGTATTCATCAGCAATGCTTTGATTTGTTCAGTTGTGTACGATGGTTTTGCTTGTTTGATGATCGCTGCAACTCCTGCCACATGCGGAGATGCCATACTTGTTCCTTGCTTAGAACCATATCCGTAAGGCTGAGAAGGATCATGCGTTGGGATCGTACTCACAATGCTGACACCGGGTGCTGATAAATCTGGCTTAATCATCCACGTATCCACAACCGGTCCGCGGGATGAGAAGTCAGCGACTTGCTCACTAAGTTCTTTGACAAATTGAATGGAGAAAGCCGTTGTATCGTTTCCAGCCTCAATGGCTTTGATAAGCGCTGTTCCTTCAGCTTTTGACAGCTTAATTGTAGGAAGTGCGAGACCTGGTACGTCGACTGGAATTTCTCCATCGGTATTGTTATACATCACAACGCCGATTGCACCAGCGGCTTTTGCATTGTCGACTTTATCCACAAAAGCAATGGCACCACGTTCAATTACGGCCACCTTTCCTTTCACATCGATGTCTTCAAATGCCTTTTCGTCACCGATTCCTGCTTGGACGAGTGTGACTTGTTTTTGGTCAAGCGCTTTTAAATCACTCTCTTGGTAGTATCCCATGACTTTTGCAGTAGAATAATTCGGGAATTTCACATTGTAAAGGCTGTACGGAAGCTGGGTTGCTCCGACAGAAATGGCTTCTCTTGACGTGCCGGGAGAACCGACAGTCCAGTTGTTAGGACCGCTGTTTCCATTCGAAGTAACAGCTACAACGCCTTCAGACATGGCCCAATCGAGTGCAATGCTCGTTGCATAATCAGGGTTATTGACACTGTTTCCAAGAGAGAGGTTCATGACATCTGCTCCGTCAGTAACAGCCCGGTCGATGCCTGCAAGAACGTTCTCAGTTGTTCCAGATCCACCTGGTCCAAGTACACGGTATGCAAGAAGCGTGGCATCCTTTGCGACCCCTTTAATTTGTCCATTTGCCGCAATCGTTCCTGCAACGTGTGTGCCGTGATCTGTGGATTCGCCTCTAGGATCTCCTTTAGGTGTCTCTTGCGGAGAATAATCATTATCAACAAAATCATAGCCTTTGTATAAACCGAAGTTTCCTTTTAAATCAGGGTGGGTATAGTCTACTCCAGTATCAATGACTGCGACTTTGACCCCTTTTCCAGAATAGCCGGCATCCCATGCTTTTGGTGCACCGATAAATGGAGCGCTCTTATCCATAAGCGGGGAGACATCTTCGTTTGGAAGCTGGATGCTTTCCTTTTTCACTTCATCGGTTTTATATGTAACATCCGGATAAACGGCTTTTACTCCATCAACTGCGAGCAGCTTCGGGATTTCGTTTGCAGGAAGTTTCATAGAGAAACCAGAGAAGACTTTTTCATATTCTTGACGAACACTCGCTTTATCTACCTCTTTGAGTGCTGCGTTCTTTACTTTTGTTCGAGATTTTTTGAGGGAGGCTTTTGTTTGTGATTTGCCTTCTTGCTTGGCTTCAACTAAGGATTTTTCCTTTAATTCAACAATGACAGTGGTTTGTTTTCTCGAGTTGACATTGATTTCACCGAAGATTTCTGCTTTTTCTAGTTCCATCTTTTTGTTAGATGGAGCAGCAGCCGCCTGTTGACCGGTAAAGAATGTGGATAAAATAAAAATAGTGGAGAACAATAGAACAGAAGAACGAGATATGACCTTTTTCATTAATTTTCCCCTTTCTAGCTGTGTTTTTAGGGAGATAGCCTTTCTTTTTGTGGATAAATAGGAAAGATTCACTGCCCGTTATTAAGTATTCAATACGTTGAAAACAATTCCTTTACTAAAATGGTCTTATTTTACATAGTTATAAAGAACTATTTTGTTTATAAAGTCGCACTTATTCACAAATGTCTGTTGATAACTCGATTATTCAGATACATATATGGAAAATAAAAAATTTGCATACACAAAATCTAGTGAGAGGGTGTTGATATGTGGATAAACCCTGTTGATAAGGTGTGCTTATCTTTGGGATAGCGTGTGTATAAAATTTTCAATGAAACATCCAGGCACATGATGATCTTCTGCACTTTTCAACAAAACTTCTGAAAACTAGTTGGTTTTTTCACCCAGATTGTGACAAACCTCTCTTTTTTCTCGGGATATGATAGGAGCAGTTGTTTTGCTAGAGCTGCTAGATTCTAAGAAAAGCGGAGGGATGTTCAGTGAAGAAATTAAAAAGCTGGTTGAGCGTATGGTTTGGTTTCATGATGAATGTGCTTGTGAACCCTGGTGTGATGATGAAGAATCAAGGGTTTCAGGCGGCCGCGGCGGATGCCGGATTCTTTCAAGTAGTGAAAGAGAGAGAGCTGGAGAAGCTGGCAGAAGAACATAAGAAGAAACGCAGGGCAGAGAAGCGGTTTACTCAAAGTCTGATGATGCTTGAAGAGAAGACGATGCGAGAGGCGCGTGCTGGTCCGCTCTTACCTTTACAGAAAAAGTGAAACAGGGTAAAATCCCACTTAAGAAATGTTATCTGCTGGGAGAGGATACCCCTTGAAGATATATAAAATATTGAATAACAACGCAGTGGTTGTGAAGGAGGGCGATCAGGAGAAAATTGTGATGGGACCCGGAATTGCTTTTCAGAAGGGGAAAAATGACGTCGTTCCTCTTCAAAAGATAGAGAAAATCTTTGTTGTGCGTGAAGAAAATGAGAAATTCAAACAAATTCTTGCCACATTGCCAGAAGCGCATATTGAGGTGGCAGAGCATATCATCAGTTATGCAGAGGGGAAACTCATGATGCCGCTCAGTGATCACATTCACATATCACTGACTGATCATTTGTCCTTCGCCATTGAACGCCTTCAAAAAGGCATTGTGCTATATAATAAATTGCTTGGTGAGATCAAAGTCTTATATAAGCAGGAATATGAGATTGGAAAGTATGCCATTCGTTATGTAAAGGAGCGGCTTGGGGTTGAACTGCCGGACGATGAGGCAGGATATGTGGCACTTCATATTCATACGGCCAAAATGAATACGGAGTCCATGAAAAAGACCGTGAAATATACAACGATGATTAAAGAAATGATCGAGCATATTGAAAGCTATTTTCAGCATTCAATTGATGAGGATAGTATTTCCTATCAGCGGCTTGTGACACATTTGAGGTATGCATTAGGCAGGTTGGAATCGAATGAGGCATTTCAAATCATGGACGAAGACATGCTGATTTTTATCCAAACAAAGTATGATACGGCGTACCGGTGTGCACTTGGACTCGCTGATTTGTTAAAAGATGAATATGGACTTCATCTCCCTGAATCGGAGATCGGCTACATCACGCTGCATGTCCAGCGTCTGCAGGAAGCCGAATTGGTTTAAAATGATCGTGCCTGCATGCAGGCTTTTTTTTATGCACACTACTCTTATTAGTGTATATGGGTCATTGGATTTGAAAAAAGAGGTTGACGCATGTCACAGTCTTATACTATGATGAAAGCGTCATCAAAAATTGATATCGCGGGATTGTGACTGTCAGGCAGGCAAGACCTAAAATTTGCGTAACGAGGGGACGTGTATGTCCTTTACTCGTTGGTGAATTTTAGGTCTTTTTTGCTTTAAAAAAGGAGGAGACATCATGGATTATCAAAAAACAGCTAAAGAATTAACGAAACTGTTAGGCGGCAAGGAAAATGTCATCAGTGCAACGCATTGTGCAACAAGACTCAGATTGGTGGTGAAAAATGAGGATTTGATTGACAAAGAGGCCATTGAAGAACTTGAAGGAGTGAAGGGGGCCTTCTCAAGTTCAGGGCAATTTCAAGTCATTTTTGGAACGGGATCTGTCAACAAAGTGTATGAACCATTTGTTCGTGAGACTGGTCTTGAGACTGGCGACGAGAATCAAAAGCCTGTCAGTCATGATGAAGCAGTGAAACAAAAAATGAATCCACTTGCGCGTTTTGCAAAGACGTTATCAAATATTTTTGTACCGATCATTCCAGCAATTGTGGCAAGCGGTTTGTTAATGGGTCTCTTAGGCATGATGAAAGCCTTCAAATGGGCTGATCCAAGCTCAGCGATCTTCCAAATGCTTGATATGTTCTCAAGTGCAGCCTTTATCATTTTACCGATTTTAATTGGGGTCAGTGCAGCGAAAGAGTTTGGCGGAAATCCGTATTTAGGGGCTGTCATTGGGGGAATTATGATTCACCCGAATCTGCTTAATCCGTGGGGATTGACGGAAGCAAAACCAGAGTATATGCATTTATTCAATGTTGATATTGCTCTTCTTGGTTACCAAGGGACGGTCATTCCAGTGTTATTGACCGTATATATCATGTGCCTTGTTGAGAAGAATTTAAGAAAAGTGGTTCCGAACAGTATTGATTTACTTGTGACCCCATTTGTGACCGTGATTGTCACTGGATTTGTGACGTTTATTGCAGTTGGACCGCTTGGAAGAATGCTTGGTACAGGAATTTCGAGTGCACTGACATTTATTTATGACCATGCAGGATTCTTAGCAGGACTCATTTTCGGCGGTGCTTACTCTTTAATTGTGCTCACAGGGGTTCATCATAGCTTCCATGCGATTGAGGCAGGATTGCTGAATGATATTGGGCGTAACTATTTGCTGCCGATCTGGGCAATGTCCAATGTCGCGCAAGGCGGAGCAGGATTGGCTGTCTTTTTCTTAGCCAAGCGTGCAAAGACAAAAGAAATTGCCCTTCCTGCTGCCTTCTCTGCTTTTTTAGGAATTACCGAGCCTGTCATATTCGGTGTAAACCTTCGCTATCGTCAACCATTTATTGCGGCGATGATTGGAGGCGCATTGGGCGGGGCATTCGTCGTTTTCACGAAGGTAGCAGCCAATGCTTATGGTTTAACAGGCATACCGATGATTGCGATTGCAGCACCATTCGGTCTTCAGAATGTGGTCAATTATGTGATTGGTATGTTAATCGCTGTTGCTGTTTCATTTATTCTCACTATCATTTTTAAAGTAAAAGAAGTCGAAAAATAATCAAGGAGTGGTCACAGTCATGACAACAACTGACGCAGCACTTCGTCAAAAGATAGCAGACCGTATTCGAAACTATGAGCATTTGGTCAAAAAGGATGTGTACCGGCAGCATTTTCATTTGATGCCGCCAGTCGGTCTTTTAAATGATCCGAATGGGCTGATTCAGTGGAAAGGAATTTACCACGTTTTTTATCAGTGGCAGCCATTCAAAACGGGGCATGGTGCAAAATTCTGGGGGCATTATACATCGACAGATCTAGTCAATTGGCAGCACGAAGAAGCCGCTCTTGCCCCAAGTGATTGGTTTGATCAAAACGGCTGTTATTCTGGCAGTGCATTTATAGACGATGGGCAGATGCATGTGATGTACACTGGAAACGTTCGGGATGAACAAGGGAACCGTGAGACGTATCAATGTTTAGCTGTTTCGGAAGATGGTATTCACTTTGAGAAAAAAGGTGTCGTGGCAACGCTCCCTGAAGGGTTCACAGCCCATTTTCGAGATCCGAAGGTATGGAAGCGAAATGGCCAGTGGTACATGGTTCTTGGTGCACAAAGCTTAGACCTGAAAGGACACCTTGTCTTATTTACCTCTGATACGTTAGATAATTGGACGTTTCAAGGCACGATTGCAGGCAGCGGAAAGAATGGTTTAGACAATTTCGGCTATATGTGGGAATGTCCAGATCTGTTTGAATTAGACGGCCGGGATGTATTGATCGTGTCACCACAAGGACTAGAGCCAGATGGCTTAAAATATCACAACACACATCAATCAGGCTATTTTGTTGGCACATTGGATGATCACTCGTATCAATATACACACGGAGCGTTTGAGGAACTGGACCGTGGCTTTGACTTCTATGCGCAGCAAACCTTTCTAGACGAATCAGACAGACGACTTTTAATCGGGTGGATGGGGGTGCCTGATCAAGGAGAAGAGCATCATCCGACAATTTCTTATCAATGGATACACTGCCTCACGATCCCGAGAGAACTCCGTTTAGATGAGGACGGACATCTGATTCAAAAACCAGTAAGTGAACTTCAATCCATGCGGACCAATGAACAAGAGCATGTTTTTCATATTAAACGTTCTGTTCATTCCATCCCTGTAGAGGATATTACGAGCGCAGAGGTATTCATTGATCAAATTGACACACAAAAAGGGTTTGAATGCTGTATCCGTGCAGCTGCACGCATCATCTATGATAAAGAGGAAGGGAAGCTGACATTAGAGCGGGATCGATTTGAAGATCGATCAAAGGAAGTTCGTGAAGCACTTATAGAGGAATTACACGACCTTCATATCTTTATTGATGCATCGTCGATTGAGATCTTTGTAAATGGTGGCCGAGAAGTTTTTACTGCACGTTACTTTCCTTCCCCGGGAAATAAATCGATCTCCATCAGTGGAAGAAATGAAACAAAGCTGAAACTGAAGACTTGGCATTTACAAAGAGAAGCAGGTTTTTGATCTGCTAAACAAGTAGAGAAAATGTCTACGTCTGCTACGCCTTGGTTAATTCCAAAGACAAAAAGAAGCCACTCCTAGACATTGATGTTTCAAGAGAAGAATTAGAGGAAACAGGTTGTCATCACGAGAGAGTTATCAAGATGTTGGATCGAGTAGACAATAAGAAAATGTACCTGTGTGAAAAAGAGACTAATACGAATAGTCTCTTTTTTAATTTAAAAATTCACTCAAAATTAACATGTCAATTCATTACATATTAAATATCCTTAAAATTCTATTTATGTTTACATAATCCATATTAACTAATATTATGGTAAATGTGGACCGCGCTAAAAAAGTAATTGGAGGTAGTAATACGAAAAAACGTAATGTTATTGTCACATCCTTGTTGTCAGCATCCGTGTTATTCACTGGGTTTGGATTGGGGGGAAATGCGCAAGCGAAAGAGGTATACCCTTCTATGAACACTGAAAGAGCCAAGCAAGAAATAGAAGAAATGAAAGCAGAGGGAATGACCTCTGAACAGATTAATGAGCTTTACGAGATGAGCAAAAAGGAATATGATTCTGTATCTACGGAAGCAAAAGCAGAAGCTATATTCGAAGAGTCGCAGAAAGATATCGATCAATACATCAAAGATGGAGTGATCGACGAGTATTTACCTAAGTACAATGAAGAGAAAGATAAGATGAATGTCAATGCAAAGTCCAAGACATTAGGAACTAAAGGAGATGTGTTGGTTAGCTACGACTTGGATTCAGGTAGTTCAGCGATTGGCTTTGGACATGCGGCTGTTGTGTCGAGAACTAAGACAAATACCGTAGAATCTTGGCACAAAAGTTGGAGTCCAATTAAACAGCATGGAGTTAGATTCTATAATAATACTTGGGGAAATAGAAAAAAGGTATATGGGCTGTGGGTGAAGAAGTCTAATAATACCAAATATGTAAATGCAGCTAAGTATGCAGAAAAACAAGCTAATCAAAAGAAGCCATACAATTTGAACTGGTTTGACAAGAAAACTACAAAAAAATTCTATTGCTCTCAATTAGCTTGGAGAGCTTGGAAAAATCAAGGTCACGATATCGACCATTATAAAAACGATTTAGTTGTGTCTCCAATGGAATTAGTAAACTCTAACAACACGAAGATTTTTTATCATAAAAAAAAGTAAGTTATTGAGCAGTCGGGGATTTTCCCCGATTGCTTTGCTTGTTTAAAATCGAAAGGAGATGATTGAATGAAATACTTTAAGTTATTTTTATTAGCTTGTGCCATAGCAGTTGTTTGTTCAGCATGTTCAAAGAAAGAAGAGGCTGTGGGAGACTCTTCTAAGGGAGAACTGAGCAATATGAAAGATAGTAAATTTGCTGTAATTCATTCAAAGATGATGGACAGAGGATGCGAGATAGTAAACTACAACGATACAGGGAGTAAGCTATCAAGCGTGTCATTAAAAGACTGCGTTGGATTTACTTCGTCTACTCAGAGTGATAATAATATGTACTTCTCATCTAATAGGTCTAATTATCATGTATTAATAGATAAGAATAATGGTGAGGTAAATCACCTACAAACAAAATCACTTTCAAAATCTACAGATGACGAGGGTGCATTCTTTATTAACTACTCTAATGGGTATGTATTACACGACATTAACGTTGGTTTTACAGAGAATGGCTTAGTAGGAGAATTAGTCTACTGGAAAGAAGATGGAGGCAATAAAAAACAGGTTGAACTTGAAGGATCGTTGACTTCAGCAGTATTTGAAGATGGGAAAATATATGCCGTTATTAATAATAATAACGATAGTGTTATAGCTTCTTCCATAGACTCAAAAAATCATAAAGAAAAACGAAAAGAGATAGACATGGCCTCGGTCTTCTTCCCTGACAACAATGAATCTTTGAAGTCATTAAACAATAAAGAATTGTTAGTTGCCGTAAATGATGCCGTTGATAGTAAGAAAAATTCTATGTTGGTTATACTTGACAAGAAAACTCTAGATACGAAAAGAAAGATTGTCATGGATAAAGGTTTCACTATCTACAAGATCAATGTAGACAAGGAGAGAGTTACGATAGTTTCCTATGAAGGAGAAGTCAAGACATTCAACAAAGACCTCAAAGAGATATCGTCTGAAAAAATTCCACTTCATTTTAAATCAGATGACGAACGTTTAGAAGAGGTCAAGATTTTAGGCGGCAAGATTTATGCATTGGTAAGAATGTTTGATAGAGATAAGGATGGAGTTATTGGCAGAATTATTGAATATAATATTGAAAGCAAAGACTCCAAAGAAATATCTCTAAAATCTGATAGAGATTGGGAAATGACAAGCATGGAAGTTATAAGATAGCTGTATAGGAGAGTGGAGTATATTAACTTACATTATCTTCAACCCATGGGTCTTGTGTTATTCACATTGCCGTTGTTGTATTTAACTTGGGGGGGTATTGGCTATTTAATTTTTAAGAAGGTTTATGTGGTTCTAATGATCACATTTATCACATCAACCATTTTCATATTTGCCTATACTGGTTTTGACATGTCAAATATGTATTGGGTAGGGATTATGACTTTTATATGCATGTGTACCACTGTAATTACAAAAATTATTCGAGACGTGTATTATGGCTATAAAAGAACATAGTAACCAGTCAAAGCTTGTGTTCACGAACATGAGCTTTATTTATTTTAACATTTGTATTAATTATTTTTTACATACTTGTAATAATGAAAATAAAGGGAAAATGATAGGGGGAGGTCTGTTTGGCAGAGAAAGTAGCAAGCCCACTTGTTGCTAAGATGATCGGTGATTGGAACGGAACAGGACATACTAAATGCAGAAAGTAAAAGAAAAGAGATTGTAATAGCCCGCAAAAATATGGAAGAAGACCAAAATGTCTTAATATACTTTAGCTTGATTGATGCCAGGTACAAAATGATGGTTCAGGAATAGAAAGAGGATAAACTCAATCGGAACTGTCGTTCATTTTTGCAAAAAATAAATGTTGCTTGTGAAAAAATGTTCGGATTATGGTAGGCTTTTTTTCATTAAAACACTTCATCATACTTACGCAAAAAATTTTAGAAAAACATGGATTTCTCTACAATCTAAGCAGATCAATGATCTGCTTTTTTCTAGTGAGATCAGCCTGTATCTTAAAGCCTATAACGTGTATATACAAGGTTGGCCTAAAGCGGTTTGATGACGTTTTACATATATGATAACAGGTGGAATTATGGTATCATTTTAAAATATATACAGCTGAGGCTGACGTTTATCCAAATGCGGTAGGACAAAAAAAGGGGTTGTTTACTTGAATTCAAAACAGCAGCCGACGACTAGAAAACGCTTGGAGACAATGGCAGATCATGTTGAAGATAAACGTGAAGAATATAAAGAATTGCTCATTCAAGTTCAATCTATTCTCGGTGAACCTTCTTTAGAGCAGGAAGAAGTGAAAGAGAAGCTGTCAGATACGTATAAACAAATGAAAGAATATGCTTTATTTGTTGAATCCATTGAAGCCTTTATTCGAAAAATGGCGAAAGAGTCCGATCAGCAAAAATAGGCATTCATGTATGGATAAAAGAGTGTACCTGCGTGCGGGTACGCTTTTTTGTATTATGTCTGATTATTCAGGAATTTAAATGAAAGCGTTGACATTTGTATTGTCATGATCAATAATAAATAAAAAATTCATCTGAGCATGTACAGGAGGAACGATATGAACCATACAACTAAGAAATGCCTGATCACCTTTATGATTGTCCTATTTTCTATGAGTTTTCTTTTTCCTTCCGTTTCTTCTGCCCGAAATCATACGTCGTATGCTGCATCAACTGCTTCAGTCCCATCTGGTCAATATTATCGTTCACAAGAGGTAGCTCTGCATTCTCACGTTCAAAAAGCTTCTCTTTATTACACAACAGATGGCAGCCAGCCGACAACTCAAAGTCAGTTATACAAAAAGCCCATTCATATCGAAACTGATACGACTTTAAAAGTAAGCGTTTACAAGAAAAACCGCCGCCTTTCCACGTCTACGTACAATTATCGCTTTGTCACACGAGAGGACATTGCATCATCTTTTTTATCTTTCGAATACAAAGGAATGCCTTATCGGCTGTATATTCCAAAAAACCATAAAAGGGGTAAAGCCTATCCTCTCGTCCTATTCTTACATGGAGGCGGGGAGAGGGGAACAGACAATCAAAAGCAGTTACTTGCGAATGATGGTGCAGTTTTATGGGCTTCTCCTGAAGTCCAAAAGAAACATCCTTCGTATGTACTTGCACCTCAGGCGCGAGATGCTGTCGATGGAGGCTTTGCTTTAACAAGAAATTTGCAAAATGAAATTGATCTGACGAACGTGTTTCAATTTTCACCAGATTTACACAAAGCTTATGATGTCCTTCAGCATGTGTTAACTTCTTATCAGATTGATCAGAAAAGAATTTATGCGACGGGTTTATCACAAGGTGGATTTGGCACGTACCAGTTGAACATCACATATCCTCGTTTGTTTGCAGCAATGATTCCTATTGCGGGGGGAGCAGATCCAAGCAAGGCAGGAATTTTAGCAAACAAGCCAATATGGGCATTTCATGCAGAAGATGATTCCATTATCCCTATCAGCTATGCAAGAAATACCATTCAAGCTATTCAAAAAGCTGGCGGCCAGCCGCTTTATACGGAGTATGCAAGTAAGTATGGATATGACCATGCATCATGGACGCCTGCTTATGAGACGCCAGGCTTAACAGATTGGCTGTTTGCACAGAGACGAAGCTTTCGATAAACAAAAACCGATTCACCTCCTAACAAGGCGAATCGGTTTTTTCTGTTTTATTTGTCAAAACGATGAGCAGAATGCTTTGTTGGTCCAATGTATTCGTTTAGCTGGAAAGAGCCTTTAATGGCAGCCGTGATGAATTCTTTTGCTGCATAAATGGCTTCTTTCACGTCTGATCCATTCGCTAGTTCAGCTGTGACTGCTGCTGAGAATGTGCAGCCTGCGCCGTGTGTGTATTCTGTGTCGATTTTATCTGTTTCAAGGCGTTCGAAGGTTTGTCCATCATAAAGCAAATCGATGGCTTTGTCTTCGCTTAGCTTACCGCCTCCAGTGATGACCACATACTTTGCACCAAGTTCGTGAATGCGTTTTGCTGCTTCTTCCATTTGTTCGATCGTTTTGATCTCGCCGATTCCGCTTAATTGACCTGCTTCGAAAAGATTAGGTGTGATAACGGTTGCGAGTGGCGTGAGCTTTTCACGCAGTGCTTCCGCGTGCTCTGGGTAAAGGACTTCGTTTGCACCCTTACAAACCATAACAGGATCAATGACGACATTTTTAAGGTCATATGTTTTGATGGTGTCAGCTGCAAGCTCAATCACGTCGACGGTAGGAAGCATACCCGTTTTCAGTGCATCTACACCAATGCCTTCTACAATGGTAGAGAGCTGCGCGCGAATTGTCGCCGTATCAATTGGAAACACCTGATGATCCCAATGATTATGTGGGTCCATTGCAACGACAACGGTTAAAGCTGTCATCCCGTAGACGTTTTTTTCTTGAAACGTTTTTAAATCTGCTTGGATACCTGCACCGCCGCTTGAATCCGAACCTGCGATGGTGAGTGCTTTATTCATAGACATAGTTGCTGAACCTCCAATGTGATGTGTAGCAGTTATTGTTCTATCCCTTATTATAATCAGCTTTTCCGTTTATCACAATGAAACGGCATAAAAAAGCGTTCCTCTCTTCGGAACGCCTCTCTTTCTTACCTTTTACAAATCACCAATTTCCCTTTTTTCATCTCGTCTAAAAGCGTTAAGGCTAACTCTTGATCGGCCCCAGTTGACATCATTTTGGCCATCAGTTCATCATCCCGGGTGCGAATGACATTGGCGACTTGATCCAAAATTCCTTGATCGACCGCTGTCATGCTTTTGGCGTCTGTATGCTCTGTTACGGTATCAGAGCGTTCTGGGTCGTAGGCAAAAACAAAAACAGCGTCCTTTGATGATCCCGATGAATGAATGTGGTCAATGGTCTGTTTTGCTTCTTTACTATTCTCCACCGTGATATATTCCATCATCATCACTCCTTTTCATCAAAAATTCCCATTTTCCCATCAAATCAAACCGCCTTTTATATCATGAGAAGTAAGTCAATTTATGTTTTAATGGAAAAAGACGAATCTATTAAAGGAGTAAGCTGCATATGAAGATTTCCTTATTAATTGTGACACATAACCGGCTCAGCGCACTGTGTGAGCTGCTTGAATCCATTACAAGACAAACCGTACCGCCTTTTGAAATTGTTGTCGTCAATGATGCAGGAGAGCGAGTCGACATCATTCAGGAACTTTACCCTGAGCTTCCGATCCGCTTGATTCATTTAGATGAGAATGTCCAGCATGTGAATGCCAGAAATGTGGGAGTGCGGGAGCTGACAGGCGACGTCATCATGCTGAGTGACGACGATGATTACTTCACACCTTGTCATATCGAACGCATGAGCAAGGCGCTGGAGGATGCCGATTTTGTCTTTTCTGATGCAGAAATTGTATCATTTGAAGAAAAAGGCGCGACCCGTTTTCCACTGTCGAGACGTTTGTTTGCTTATACAGCAGATATTGAGGATATGCGTGTCTTTTCTACATATGTTCCTTCAGGCAGTATGTACAAACGCTGTATACACGATGAGATTGGCTATTTTGATCCAGCGATGCATCATTATTGGGACTGGGACTTCTTTTTGCGTGTATCACAGCATGCCCGAGTGAAACGAGTGCCAGCTGCGAGCGTGATCTATGCGTTTTTTGACGGCGGTGGAAATCAATCTAGTGATCTTGGTGAAACAAGGAAAAACTACTTAGATGATTTAAGTGAAAAGCATGAACTGGGCGATCTGCCGACAGCGAACTTTGCGATATTATTAGAAGAACCAGCGATGAAAAAAAGAGAATCAGAGAGTGAGATTGTGTGGGATGGAAAACCGATGATCTCCAGACTAGCGCAGCAAGTAGAAGGAGGAAAACCACAATGAAGCCATTTTTAAATGATAGCTGGTGGGCTGTGATGAAAAGTGAATTTGAACAGCCGTATTATCAGGAATTACGTGAATGGATGAAGGAAGAATATCGCACGCAGACTGTTTTTCCAAAACCAGATGACGTGTATCGTGCTCTTCATTTGACGTCATATGAAAAGGTCAAAGTGGTGATTTTAGGACAAGACCCTTATCATGGCCCAGGGCAGGCACATGGATTAAGCTTTTCTGTTCAGCCGGGCGTCAAACATCCGCCATCTTTGAGAAATATTTTTCAGGAGCTAAAGGATGATCTTGGTTGTCCTGTTCCAAACCACGGCTCACTTGTCAGCTGGGCAGAGCAGGGTGTGCTGCTTTTAAACACTGTGCTGACTGTGAGAAAGGGCGAGGCGAATTCTCATAAAGGCAAGGGCTGGGAACGTGTGACAGACCGCGTGATTGATGTGCTGAATCAGCGTGAACAGCCCGTCGTTTTTGTGTTATGGGGAAGACATGCTCAAAACAAGAAAGAACGCATTGATCAAAACAAGCATTTTATCATTGAGTCACCTCATCCAAGTCCTTTTTCTGCAAGAAACGGCTTTTTTGGCAGCCGGCCGTTTTCAAAGGTAAACGCGTATTTAAAGCAAATGGGGATTGAAGAAATCAATTGGTGTATCAAGGATATTGAATGAAAATAGGACGAGGGGAGAGACCCTTCGTCCTGTTTATTTTAAAAATTTACGAACCAAGTCGAGTCCGTTTTTCGCATTTGGATAACGGAAGGAAAAATCGAAGCGATTGGTTTGCCGCAGGACACTTTTTTCATGCGTAAAAGTAAAGAAGCTGTCCTTCCCGTGATATCGCCCCATGCCGCTTTCGCCGACGCCTCCGAATGGCAGATAAGGTGTAGCGACATGCATAAGCGTGTCATTGATACATCCTCCGCCAAATGAGAGGTTGTCTAGAATATAGGTTTCTGTTTCTTTATTTGTTGTAAATAAGTAAAGCGCAAGCGGCTTTGGCCTTGCTTTGATCATATGAACTGCTTCATGCAGAGAATCAAAGGTCATGACAGGCAGAATCGGTCCGAAAATTTCCTCCTGCATGACAGGATCCTCCCATGTGATGTGGTCTAAAATGGTCGGAGCGATTTTGAGCTCCTGTTCATTGCGCTGTCCACCTGTGACGATCGTTCCAATTGAGAGAAATTGTGTAAGCCTGTCAAAATGACGCTGGCTGACATTTTTTCCAAAGTGCGGATGCGTTTCGGGATGTTCACCATAAAAGTCACGGATACAGGCTGTCATTTCTCGCAAAAGTTCCTCTTTGATGGATTCATGAACGAGCAAATAGTCTGGTGCAATGCAGGTTTGCCCTGCATTGGTGAATTTTCCAAAGGTGATCCGCTTCGCTGCTAATTTGATGTCGGCATCAGGCATGACGATGCTGGGACTTTTTCCGCCAAGCTCAAGTGTGACAGGGGTCAAATGTTTTGCGGCGGCTTCCATGACGACTTTGCCGACTGCCACACTTCCAGTAAAGAAGATATAATCAAAGGGCAGCTTCAGCAGTTCTGTACTGACTTCAACACCGCCCTCTACGACAGCCGCATGGTCTTCTTGAAATACATGTTTGATGATAGTGCTGATCACTTGTGAGACTGCCGGCGTCAGCTCAGACGGCTTTAAAATCACAGCATTTCCCGCAGAAATCGCGCCGACTAATGGAGAAAGGGCCAATTGGAAAGGATAGTTCCAAGGAGCAATGATGAGCACACTTCCATAGGGTTCCTTGATGATCATGCTTTTTGATCCGATATGAGTCAGCGGTGTTTTCACGCGAGTTGGCTTCGCCCATTTGTGAAGGTGCTTGAGGGTATGATTGATTTCTTCATACACTATCCCGATCTCTGTTGTATAGGCTTCCTGTTCGGATTTATGTAAATCATGGGCTAAGGCCTGTAAAATATCCTTTTCATGCTGTTTGATTGCTGCTTTTAAGTCTTGAAGAATGCGGATGCGTTCTTGAACCGCTGGCTTCTGAAAGACTTTTTGTTTCTGAAATAGAGCAGTGAGCTTGTCCATTATTCAATCCTTTCATAGACGATGTTGTTTCTTTTATTATGTGTGAATGAAGATGACGGGTCAAATAAGAGAGTCGTGAGCGCACTGCTTTGAAAAAATGAACCCATTTGGTTTGTTCATTTGGTAAAATAATGTTGAAAAGAGATTTTTTTAGATTGGAGGGTCTACCCTTGAATATTCATATATCAAGCCTGCTTCAAAAAATGGAGGAAGCGGTTCAAAAAGCAAAACAAAGTGGGAATGATGAAGAGGTGAAACGTCAAGTGGCGGCCATTTCTTCACTATGTGATGTCATTCTCGACGCACCATCACAGGTGCAAATGCCGCAGTCGCCGGTCATTTCACCACCTTCATCGATACATACACCATCAGCACCATCTGTGTCTGCAGATCAAGCCATGCTGGAGAAACTCATGGGCACAAGTGGCGCGAAGAAATTTCAGCAAAATGATGAGGGTCAAAAAGAGAAGAACGGGAACGGCGACTCTATTTTTGATTTTTAATGGTCTTGTCACGACAAAGGGAAGGTGATCGGTTTGAAACTATTTTTGGGCGCCATTCAGTGGATGGCATTTTTTATCGCAGCTTCTATTGCCGTACCAATTGCGATTGCACAAGCATTTGAATTGAACCAAGTGCAATCGGCGGAGCTGATTCAAAGTACTTTCTTTTCACTTGGTCTTGTTGCAATGGTGCAGTGTTTATGCGGCCATATGCTGCCGATTAATGAAAGTCCAGCAGGGCTTTGGTGGGGTGTGTATACCCTTTATGCCGGCATGACAGGTACAATCTTTGCGACGTATCCTGAAACCCTGCAAGCATTACAAGGGGCTTTAATTTTTAGTGCTGTTTTCTTTTTTATTTTTAGTCTATTTAAAATCATCAATTGGCTCGCGTCTTTATTTACGCCAGTCGTCACAGGCATTTACCTGCTGCTGCTTGTTGTGCAGCTAAGTCAGCCAATTATGAAAGGGCTGATGGGCATCGGCTATCGGGGAAATCAAGTAGACGGGCTTGTCTTTTGCTTATCGATCTTGATTATTATCCTCACCTTCATGATCAGCCGCTCAAAATGGCATTACTTGAGACAGTTTTCTGTGTTATTCGCACTTGCAGGCGGATGGCTGTTATTCGCTCTACTCGGATTGGCGAAGCCGGTTCGAATTCCAGAACAAATCATCGAGTTTCCGAAGCTGTTTCCATTCGGTATGCCGGTCTTTGACAGTGGATTGCTTGTCACGTCCTTTTTTATAACGATTTTACTCATTGTGAACATGCTGGCAAGTATTCGAATTGTGGAAAGCTCAGTGAAGGCATTTGGTGAACTGCGTGAGCGGAAAAGAGCACGTCCTGCCGGTTTTGTCGCAGCATTTGGCCATTTACTAAGCGGTCTGATCGGGGCGATTGCGCCTGTACCTATTTCTGGGGCAGCCGGATTTATCCAGACAACCAAAATTCCTTCGAGAAAGCCTTTTTTCATAGGAAGTCTGCTTGTTGTTCTTATTAGTTTGTTTCCCCTGCTCATGAGCTTTTTCTCTGCATTGCCATCACCTGTGGGGCTTGCTGTAAACTTTGTGGTCTTCTCTTCTATGATTGGGATTGCGATGTCGGAGTTTGATCAGTATGAGAAAGAAGAAATTCCGCGCATTCGCTTTGTTCTTGGGATTGCTGTTTTAGCAGGCGTAGGGGCGATGTTTGTGCCTCAGGGGGCCTTGAAAGGGATGCATCCTGTGCTCATTTCATTATTAAGCAACGGTCTTGTTCTAGGCACACTCATTGCGATCGTGGTCGACCAAGTCTTGTTACGAAAGAAAAAGAAATCCGACAATCTCGTGTCAACGTAAAGGGAAAGTTGAATGTCGCCCTTCACCCGCGCTATGATAAATATAATTGACGAGATAAGGAGAATGACGAATGAAACTATTTTTCATTTTAGGTGCCATTAACGCCATGCTTGCTGTTGGACTTGGAGCCTTCGGTGCGCACGGTCTAGAAGGGAAAATCCCTGAAAAATATATAGAAATATGGAATAAAGGTGTTCAATATCAGATGTTCCATGCGATAGGACTATTTATTGTCGCCTTTCTTGCAGATAAGCTATCAGGTGTTTCCCTAGTTCCAACCGCTGGCTGGGTGATGCTTGCAGGCATCCTTTTCTTCTCAGGAAGCCTTTATGTGCTGGCATTGACGCAGGTGAAGATTCTAGGTGCCATTACTCCTATTGGCGGAGTAGCATTTATCGCCTCTTGGATCATGCTTGTCATTGCAGCAGCAAAAAATTTATAAGCCAATAAACCGATGCTCTCATAGGGGCATCGGTTTTTTTCTTAACTCCAGTAAGGGGTATAGTTGGGCGGTGCTTGATAATATGGGACGTAGTGAGATGGAGGGACAGGATGCGTTTGAGACTCTTCCTCCCGGTGGCAAAATGGTCCGATAAACACACTTGGTTTCACAGGCTTTATCGCCTGCTTCCACTGTGTTTCGTTCATGCAATAAGTATGGGCCATGATGTGAGAAGGGGTGAGGGTGAGAAGGTCTGAGCCTAGGATCACTTCAGGTGTAGATGCGTTAAAAATAGCTAACAAATGAGTTCTGTCTTGGAGAGCGACTTCATAGTGCCACCAGCCTTGAGGCACGTTTGCCACCTGTCCAGGTGTGATGGTGTAGGTGTGCAGTTTTTTTGTAAATGGATTCAGCATCGATACGGCAGCAGAACCGGCTATACAATAAACAAGCTCTGCGGCATTTTGATGATAATGAGGCTCTACGACTTTGCTTTTACTCAAATATATATCCAGCAGGGACACTTGATCCAACGAGTTTAATTGTTTTTTTCCTAACACATTAATCAGGTTATGCTGATCGAATTTCACAAGGGGGCTTTGATTCAGGTCGTATGAAAATTTGACATTTGGTGATGTATAATCCAGCTCAACAGTCATTGATGTCACCTCTAGGCTTTTGATAAAAACTACTAGGCATTTTATGAGCAGCGCCCTAGAGGTGTGACAAAAACCTAGACAAAAGAAAAAAGCAAGGGCACCTGAGCCTTGCTTTTGCCATGCTTGACGTTATCTCGGAGAATATGTTGACATCGAATAAGGATAATCATATTGAATTTCTCCATCAAACGTAATGTAATCAAGATAGATTGTTAATAGTAAGTATCGTGTTCCTGTCTTATTATCACTAATGATAATGTGGTCACGCCCTGCAGCTTCTATGACGCCTCTAAAAATCTTCGAATTCCATTCCTTGCTCGCCTCAAACGTCATATAAATCGTGGCTACCTTGCCGCGGTTCAATCGTAAAATATTTTCAATATAGGACTGCTCAATAGGCAGCTGCCCGGTGACATTCTGCTGATAAACCGGTCCAGAAGGAATTTGATAGGGCTGACCGCCGCCCTGCGTTCCTTGGCCTCCTTGTGAAGTACCGGTTGACGGCATTGGTGAAAACCCCTGCTGCATTTGACCCTGCGTTTGGGGAGGGACTGAATAACCCATCTGCTGCGCAGGATACGGATTTGCTCCATATTGTTGCTGGCGGAAATCTTGACCTTCGAAACCCGAACCTTGCCCAAATTGATTTTTCAATTTCATAACGTTCCTCCTCTTTCCTCATGGTGTTCTAAACAGAAGGCGCTAAAGCACCTGTTGTTTCCATAGCATTCTTTCTCTCTTTCACACTATGAGACAGGAGGGGAGAATATGTACATTGAACGAAAAAAAGGAACTGCTATGCAATTCCTCAGCGTGAAGACAATCCCTCGTATTCTATCGGTACTCGTCCTGTTTACATGATCCAGTTTATCGCGTGCTGAATATCAAATAAAAGTGTCATGATGAGAAAAAACGCGGCGGGCGGTGTAATCACAATGATGAAGGCTTGCCATAATCTGAGCTTCATCACAGCGACAATGCCTAAAACAGCCATTCCCAATATCCACGTCTTAGCATATGCTTCCGTAAGAGGTAAAAGATCGAGATAATACCATACTTCATAATGCTGATCTAAATATGGTGAGATTTTAACAAACGTATACGGACCTAGCATCCCAACAGTGAAAATCCAACTAAGTGAAAATAAAGCAGAAGGGAAAAAGACCGTCAGTGTGCAGGCTTTGAGTATATCTCGATACGCCGTTTGACAGCCGAAAAAGAGACGTCCTAACCACTTGATGATGAGGACACCGAAAAATAGAATCATATTGCCTGCCAAAATACCATATCCCGCTCCTTGTAACAGAATAAAAGGGAATGGAATATGATTGCCCATATACTCGCTAAAATACCCTTCGTAGATCCAGCCCGTACCGGCGATACTTGCAAGGAGCATCATCAGCCAAATGGGAATATTGGAATGTTGATATGAGCGAATAATCGTTTTTGTCGCGACGAAAATTTTAAAAAATCGAAAAAATCCTTTTACTTCCTCTTCTTGGGAGTGATCATTCTTCATAGCTTCCAATGTTCTTTACTCCTTTAATACACACAAATGATTACTTATATTACCAAAAAGTTCGCATTTTTCAAAGATAGATCAATAAAAAAATACAATTTTATAAAAAATAGGTCACTCTACAGTCTCTTTAAGAGGAGACACATATGATAAACATAGTTTGAAAGAGACCGAGGTGAAAACTTTGACAAAAGTAACTGTCATTATGACGAGCTACAACAAGGCGGCTTACGTCGGCAGATCGATTGAAGCGGTCCTGCAGCAGACGCTGTCAGACTTTGAACTTTTTATCATGGATGATGGATCAAACGAAAAAACCCTTGCTGCTATTGAACCGTTTCGCAAAGATCCCCGCGTTCATTTTATCCAAAGCGGTGTCAAAACGCTGGAAGAGAGAACAGCGAAAACTCGCTACGCCGTGCTGATTAATCAAGCATTAGAACTGGCAAAAGGGGAGTATATTTCCTATGCCACAGATGACAATGTCTACGCCCCGGACCGTTTAGAGAAGCTCACTCATTATCTAGATGCCCATCCAGGTAAGGATATTGTCTATTCTAGTTCTAAAGTGATCTATTTAAATAGCAAAAAAGAGCCAGTGAAGGAAACGATTCGGCCGGCGCAAACAGTGCAATGGAATGCCCCCTGCGCCATAGATCATTGCTCGGTCGTGCATCGTACATCCATTTTATCAAAAATTCATGAGGAATTTGGGTCTTACTGGGACGAGAGTCCGCATTTTTATCGAATAGGGGATGCCCGTTTCTTTTTCCGGTTAAATCATTTTTATCCGTTCTATCCCTTTGATGAAATATTAGATACAAATTACATTACAGAACAGTCCATTCATTATCAGCTGGCAGAAGAAGAGAAAAGTGCCTTTATTCAAGCACTTCCCGAGCAGTCCACCTGCTGGGAGCTTCGCAGTATATTAAAACAAAGACATGGGAGGTGACCTGAAGTGACGCACTATATTCATCATTATTGGCAGGTGTATTTTGAGTATGTGAATCTGATGAAGGATTTGTCCTACAAGCAAATTCCTCTTGGGCTGATCAGTAATTTTTATCAATATATCAGTCCTGAAGTGAGGGAACGCATGGAAGATGAGGCATTCGGTCAAGAACTGACAACCGCTTGTCCATTACCGGAAGAGATTCAGCCATTTTTTGATCAGCATAAACAGCAGATCAAGCGTATTGATTATCGTCCGGCGAATGGAAAGGTATTGCTTCACTTTGAACACCTGCGTTTTACGGAACAAAATTACACGCGGTTCCATCCAAACCAAACGGTGGTGCTCGCTCGCTGGAAGAAGGCGGATTATTACGGATTACCCGTGATCAGTAAGCCGGAATTAGCCGGAGAGGTTAATAAAGAAGCCCACGCTGAATATATTGAAAAAGCAAATGCTCTTCTTAAACCTTACGCTCACCACCCTGTCTTTGGCAATGTCTTTTTTAGAGAAAAACTGCGAAAGGACATTGTGCAATTTATTGATGTCATTGACCAGATAGAAATGCTATTTCAAATGCAGCCGATTGCAGCTGTTATTGTTGGAACGACAGAGGATGTCTACAGCCGCGTACTCGCTTTGCAAACAGTGAAACGCCAGCTTACGAGTATCTGTCTTCAGCATGGCGCGCTTATGGGAGACGAAGCCTTTTTACCGATTTTTACGACTTGCCATGGGGTGTTTGGAAAGTATGAAAAGGATTGGTATGTAGACAAAGGCTGTCAGCCGGAACAGGTGGAAATCACAGGTCATCCGAGGTTTGATTTGGTGAAGGAGCGAACGCCGCTTCAACAGGATCTCATTTTTCGTAAATTGAATTTCAGTCCGGCTAAAAAGACTGTGCTTGTGGCAACGCAGCCGTTTTCTGAAGCCTTTTATGGCGATGTTCTTAAAACGATCGCCAAACGGAAAGACATTCAGCTGATCATGAAGCCGCATCCTTGGGAAATTGCTCGAAATCGATTAAATGACTATGTGTCTATTGAACGAGCGGGAAATCATGTGAAATTGATTAAAAAAGAAATTGATCTGTATGACCTGCTGCCATATGTGGATATCGTGATTACGCTCACATCCACAGTTGGTCTTGAAGCGATGCTTTTTGAAAAGAGTGTGCTGATCGGGAAAATGACAGAAGGCAGAAGATACCCATATTACGAGTCGCTTGGCAGCTATCATATGGAAAACCCTGTTGAACTAGCTGAGAAAGCCATTCGTATTTTGTCGGATGAACAAGAGATGAAACTGGCAAAGCAGCAAGGAGCACAGTTCATTAAACAGCATTATCCGCATGCGCGATCTATCGATGTTCTGCTTTCTCTGCTCAAAACAAAAACTGGTGTGGATTTTCAGAGATGAAGATAGGGGTGTGCAAGCGATATGGGAAAAAAGAGAGCACAATTTCTTCCTTATGCTCTGCCTTTCATTGAGCAGGAGGAAATTGATGAAGTCATTGGAACATTAAAGTCCGGCTGGCTGTCAACTGGACCAAAAGTAAGACAGTTTGAGGAAGAATTTCAGCAGCTGACAGGTGCAAAACATGCGATCGCTGTCAATTCATGTACGGCTGCTTTATTTTTAGCCTTAAAGGCAAGAGGGATTGGGACTGGGGATGAGGTGATTACAACCCCTCTGACATTCTGCGCAACAGCTAATACGATTATCCATACGGGGGCAGCGCCTGTATTTGTCGATATTGATCCAGCGACACTCAACCTGGATGCAGAGAAAATAGAAGCGGCCATTACACCACATACAAAAGCGATTGTTCCTGTTCACTTTGCCGGTCAATCGTGCGATATGGACCGAATTTTAGCGATTGCCAAAAAGTATGATCTATTTGTACTTGAAGATGCTGCCCATGCTCTTTACACAACGTACCACGGTCAGCCCGTTGGATCCATTGGTGATGCGACCGCTTTTAGCTTTTATGCAACGAAAAACCTAGCGACTGGTGAAGGCGGCATGCTGACAACAAATGATGATGCGCTTGCTGCTCGGATTAGAAGACTAGCGCTCCATGGGATGAGCAAGGGAGCGTGGAATCGTTATGGAGAAAAAGGAACGTGGTATTACGAGGTCGAGGAACCAGGCTATAAAATGAACATGTTTGACGTGCAGGCATCGTTAGGGCTTGTTCAGCTAAACCGTCTGGATGACATGCAGGCACGGAGAGAACAGATTGCAAAAGCATACAATCAGGCTTTTCAAAAAGAAGCGGGTCTGATCCTGCCGCCTGTGCATCAAGAAGGAAGACATGCATGGCATTTGTATGTACTGCAAGTGAATCCAAAAGAAGCATTCATCACGCGGGATGAACTGATTGATCAGCTGCAAAAGGAATATAAAATCGGCACGAGTGTTCACTTTATCCCTGTTCACTTGCATCCATACTATCAGGAAACATATCACTATTCACCAGAGGATTTCCCTGAGTCACTCGCATACTACAAGCAGACGCTCTCACTGCCGCTCTATCCAAGTATGAAAGATGAAGATGTGCAGGATGTTATCACAGCGGTGTTGTCTATTTTAAAAGAACAGAGGGCATCATCATGAAGGTCGTTCATGCTGTAGATGATCAGGTGCTCGCTGCTTGGCTGGAGAAATACGGTCAACAAGCGGAACAAATGAACGGCTTCAAGCAGTTTGCTCTTGTTAATGGCGCCCAGCTCAAAGCAGTCCTGTTATATGAATGGTCTAAATGGGAAAGCGGCATTTTTGATCAGCATATTTTTCATGTGAAGTTTGTAGAAGCGGAGTCAGCGTCTTCTTTTCAAGAATTGATGGAGCGTTTCATCAATTGGATGAGAACTGAAAAATGCGATTTTTTCTTTTTACGTCTTGAAGCGTCTGATCTTGTAAAAAACCGCATCGTTCAAAGGCTGTCACATGTGTACTATGTGGGCGGTCTCACTCGTCTTGAGTCGCCGCCTGTTCAAATGGAGCTTCCATCAACAGGTGAAGATGTGGTTATTAGTCTGCCAGATGAAAAGGATTACGATGAGGCGGTCTCACTTGCTCATCAGGCGTTTGGGAAAAGCCGGTACGCACTTGATCCTTTTTTAGATCAGAATGTCGTCCAGCATTTCTTTCAGGAATGGATGAGAAACAATTTACTCGGACGTGCAGATATCAATCTCACGGCAAAGGTGAACGGTGAAGTCATTGGATTGATCCAAGGTGTAACAAAGGGCGATGAACTAGTGCTTGATTTATTGTCCATTAGACCGGATGCACAAGGAAAAGGGATCGGAAAAAAGCTCGTGATGGCGATAATAAAAGCCTCTTATGAGAGAGGGCATCGGTTTATGTCTGCCGGAACTCAGATGCATAATACAACAGCGATTCAGCTGTACGAAAAGCTAGGCTTTAGAACAAAAAATGCCTTCTTGTATTACCATGTGTGGCCGAAAAAAGGAGAGAGGTAAGATGGCGCATTTCTATATCGGAGATCGCAAAGTAGGGGGTGGTGCGCCTGTCTTTATCATTGCAGAGGCAGGCATTAACCATGATGGAAAGCTGGATCAGGCGCTTGCTTTAATTGATGTGGCTAAAGAAGCAGGTGCCGATGCGGTGAAGTTTCAAATGTTTCAAGCTGATCGGATGTATCAAAAGGAACCGGGTTTGTACGAAACAGCCAAGGGGGAAGAGGTGTCTATTTTTTCTTTAGTGGAACAAATGGAGCTGCCGTCAGAATGGCTCCCGGTGTTATTGTCACGTTGCGCGGAAAAAGGGCTGATATTTTTAAGCACAGTGTGTGACGAAGAATCTGCGGATCTATTGAATCAAACCGATCCGCCGGCTTTCAAGCTGGCATCCTATGAAATCAATCATCTGCCTCTTATGCGTCACACGGCATCTTTTCAAAAGCCCATCATATTCTCAACAGCCGGGGCAACCATTTCGGATGTCCATGAAGCATACGAGGCGATTACAAGCGAGCAAAATCAGCAGATCGCTATCATGCATTGCGTAGCAAAGTATCCAGCACCTAGAGCTTACACGAATCTGCGCGTGCTTCAAACTTTGGCTGCGGCATTTCCCGACGCAGTCATTGGCTTTTCTGATCATAGTGAGCATCCAACTGAAGCGCCTGTAGCTGCTGTGAAGCTTGGGGCAGCAATTATTGAAAAGCATTTTACAGTCGATAAAACGTTACCTGGGGCTGATCATTCCTTTGCGCTTGATCCTGAAGAATTGAAGGAAATGGTTCAGCATATTCGAGCGGCAGAAAAGCAGCGGAATTTAAAAGAAGCTGACATTCATTCAGTGCCAGAAGAGCTCCTTGGCAGTTCTTATAAAACGACAACAGCTATTGAAGGCAAGATTCGTGAATTTGCGTATCGAGGTATTTTTACGACAAAAGGCATTGCGAAGGGCGAGACATTGACCGCAGAAAATCTAGCCGTGTTACGTCCAGGACAAAAAAGCCAAGGTCTGCATCCAAGGTATATGGCGGTTTTACTTGGCGCAAAGGCTGTCAGAGATATCCCAGCCCATACAGGGGTTTCGTGGAAAGATGTACTCATGAAGGAGACGCCAAATGATCAATGATGTCCTTTTTGTCATACAGGCGAGAATGGGCTCAACAAGGCTGCCAAAAAAGGTAATGAAACCGATCGGCGGTATGGCGCTGATCGACCTGATTGTTGAACGAGTAAAGCAATCAGATCATTACAATCACAAAACGCAGAATCTCATGATCGCCACAACAGTTGAGGCAGAAGATGATCTGCTGGCTCATTATTGTCTCTCCAAGGGCTATAAAGTATTTCGTGGCAGTGAGACGGATGTACTGCAGCGATTTGCGCAGATTGTCCGTCATTTTGAACCGCAAACCATTGTGCGTTTAACAGGAGATAACCCATTTATAGATCCAGTCCTTTTGTCGAAAATGCTTGAAAAACATAGACAAGAGAAGGCTGATTACACGTATACGGCTGGAACACCACTCGGTATTTCCGGGGAAATGATCGACGCACAGATTTTAAGTGAAATCGACAATTTTCCCCTTACGCAGCCAGAGCGTGAGCATGTCACGCTCTATATCAGAAAGCATCCTGAGCAATTTCACCTGCAATTATTCACACCGCCCAAAGAACTTGCATATCCTGCTTATCGATTCACGATTGATACAGAAGAAGATTATGTGTTTGCGACCCGTTTACTAGAGAAAGCTGGCGGCTCCATTGCTGTGCCTACGGCTGAACTCATCACCATTTGCGAACAAGACCCTGATATTGTTCGGTTGAATCAATTTGTGAAACAGAAGGATGCTGAATGAACAAGAAAATCATGATTGTTGTGTACGGTGGGTTTTTAAGAGGAATGGGGCATGTCGTCAGAATGAAACGGCTGGCAAATCAACTGTTTCAAGAAGGAAACGACATATCTTTCTATACAAATGAACAGATCTGTGTAGAAATGCTCTCAGGTCCAGATTGGCACGTTCATTTGGTGCAGGAGTCGAAGGCATTCCTTCAGATGGAGCAGGACATAAAAGAGCTGAATCCAGATCTTCTGCTGATTGATGTACTTGATTGTGACCTCCAATTTCTTCGATTGATCAAAGCGTCCTCCGGCTCTGCAAGGCTGGTTTTATTTGAAGAAATAAGAGCAGAAGCTTGTCAGCTTGCCGATGCTGTCGTGAACGGCATTTATGGCGGTCTGGACGAAAAGCACATGCAAGTAGATGGGACAGAATATTTTTATGGAACACCTTATTTATTGTTAGATCAAGAGATAAGCCGATTAAAAGACACATATGAGGTTCGAAAAGAATGCAAAAAGGTGGTCATCAGCCTTGGGGGCAGTGACCCGCGCGGATTGTTATCAAAGGCTGTATCAGCACTCCTCGAAGCTGACCACTTACACATCTTAGCGGTTACAGGAAAAGCCTCCCGCATTGAAAAACAAATAGAGGCTGAGCATATTCAATTCATTCGTCATACAGATCAATTACCTGCGCGCCTTTCGGAAGCTGATCTGGCAATAGTGGCTGGCGGGATGACGTTATACGAGGCAGTTTGTATCGGAGTGCCCAGTATTGTCCTTTCACAAGTCGACCACCAAGCAGTGACAGCCGCTCGTTTTGCACAAAAGGGAGCCTGCCGTCATCTTGGATTAGGTGAACTTGTGGATGAAAAAGATATACGATGTGCTGTGGAAAGGCTGTCCGGCAGCTATTTTCTCCGCAGGAGCATCCATCTCAATGGACGGACACTCATCGATGGAAAAGGAACTGAACGAGTGAAAAACATTCTTATACACCTCATGAATCATCACCAAAAAGAACATAAGGATGTGTAGATGTGAAGGGAGTTATTTTAGCAGGAGGAAAGGGATCACGACTGGCGCCTTTAACGAAGATTTTCAATAAACATTTATTGCCGGTTGGTCCATATCCAATGATTTATTGGTCATTGTTCAAATTGAAGGAAGCAGGGATTTTAGATGTGATGGTCATATCACAAGAAGAACAAATCCCGCTGTTTCAAAAGCTGCTTGAAAGCGAGCAGGAACTGGGGATGAACATCGTATATCAGGTACAGCCTGAAGCGTCTGGGATATCAGACGGCTTATCCTATGCAAAGCCCTTTGTCAAAGGGGAGAAGTTTGTGCTGATGCTTGGTGATAATGTATTTGAGGATTCGCTAAACCCTTTTGTTGAAGCCTTTCAGCGGCAAGATAGAGGAGCCAAGGTTTTGTTGAAAGAAGTGGCAGATCCAAACCGGTTTGGCATTGCAGAAATTGATGCCACGCGCCAACGGATTTTATCAATAGAGGAAAAGCCGGAGCATCCGCGCTCATCTTACTGCGTCACGGGCATCTATTTTTATGATCAAGAAGTCTTTCAATATATTGAGAGAATCTCGCCGTCAGATCGAGGCGAATTAGAGATTACAGACGTGAACAATCTCTATATCTCAAATAGCCAGCTGACCTATGATATGTTAAAAGGGTGGTGGATTGATGCAGGAACACATGAATCTCTCCACGAAGCATCTGCGAAAATGTTTGAAACGATGAAGAAAAAAGAGGGATCCGAATGACGAAGTCTTATTTAATTACAGGCGGAGCGGGTTTTATCGGACTGAATTTTGTGAAGCTGCTGCTTCAGGATACAAATGTCAGGCTCACCGTTTTTGATAAATTAACATATGCCAGTCATCCAGACGAGATGGATGAATTATTAAAGTTGTCTCATTTTCGGTTTATTCAAGGGGATATTACCCTTCAGCATGAGCTGGATCAAGCATTTGACGAAGTCTATGATGCGATCATTCATTTTGCGGCAGAATCGCATGTTGATCGCAGCATTGAATCGGCAGAGCCTTTTATTCAAACAAATGTCCTCGGAACGTATCGTATGCTTGAAGCGGTCTTAAAAGGAAAGGCGAAAAAGCTCATTCATATTTCAACAGATGAAGTATATGGAGATTTGGAGCCAGATGATCCTGCTTTCACAGAACAAACACCACTTTCACCGAATAATCCTTATTCAGCAAGCAAGGCGAGTTCAGACCTGCTTGTGAAATCCTATATCCACACTCACCAATTACCCGCGATGATTACACGATGCAGCAACAATTACGGACCGTATCAGCATGAGGAAAAATTAATACCGACCATTATTAGAAAAGCAGTCAATGGAGAGAAAATCCCGATTTATGGAGACGGCCGGCAAATTCGCGATTGGCTGTATGTAGAGGACCATGCGAGAGCTGTGAAGAAGGTGCTCGAAAACGGCACAGCCGGGCAGGTATACAATATTGGCGGCGGCAATGAGAAAACAAATCTCAATTTAACCAAAACGATTCTATCGCAGCTCGGAATCAGTCATGATCAAATTGCGTTTATTCAAGACCGAAAAGGACATGACAGACGGTATGCCATTGATGCCAGTAAGCTAAAAGGCGAGCTCGGCTGGACGCAGGAGACGTCATTTGAAGAAGGTATCGAAAAAACGATCAATTGGTATCGAACCAAATACGATCAAAGCGAAGAAGGGTGACGGATGAAAGTTTTAATCACCGGTGCAGGCGGCCAATTAGGGAAAGAAATGAGCAGACAGCTCAAAGAAAAAGACATGACCGTCATTGCCTTAACGAGGAACATGCTCAATATCACAGACCAACAGGCAGTTAGACATGCGATGAGACACTATCAGCCTGATATTGTTGTCAGTGTAGCAGCCTATACATCTGTTGATCAATGTGAAACAGAAACCGAAAAGGCGTATCTTGTGAATGGCATTGGCGCCTACTATACAGCCCTGGAAGCAAAGCGCGCAGGCGCTGATGTGTTACATGTCAGTACAGATTATGTGTTTGACGGGCAGGCGGACACCCCTTACCAAGTCGATGCACAAGCAGATCCTCAAACCATTTATGGAAAGAGTAAGAAGCTTGGTGAGGAATTGATTCAGCTTGTGTCAGACGAAGTGAAAATCATTCGTACCTCGTGGCTTTACGGACATGAGGGGCATAACTTTGTGAATACCATTCTTCGGCTCGCTGAAACGAAGGATCATTTGCGCATTGTGAACGATCAAATAGGGTCTCCTACTTATACAAAGGATGCAGCCGAGGCCTTGATTCATTTGTTTGATCAGAAGGCAGGCGTGTACCATGTCAGTAATCGAGAAAGCTGTTCCTGGTTTGATTTTGCGTCAGAAATTGTGATGAAAAGCGGCTTGTCCGCTACAATTGAGCCGATTTCCACTGAGGAGTACGGCTTCCAAACGCCACGTCCAGCCTATTCTGTCTTAGATCTTCAAGTGATTGAAGCCACAGGCTGGCAGCCGAGGCATTGGAAGGATGCACTTCACGAATATTTGCAGAAAGAAGGGAGATGGCAACAGCATGATTGATGGTGTTCAAACAAAAAAACTCATGAAACATTGTGATGACCGCGGCTTTTTTGCAGAGCTCATTCGAGATGATGAACCGATGCTGAAACGCTTTGGTCAGGCGTCCTGGTCGAAAAGCTTTCCAGGCGTAATCAAAGCCTTTCATTATCATGAAAAACAAGACGACGTTTGGTTCTTCCCGGCAGGTCATGCACAGGTCGTGTTATATGATTTGCGTGAGGACTCTCCCACAAAGGGGCAAACCGATGTGTATTATATGGGGGAAGACAATCCGATGCTGCTTCTCATCCCAAAGGGTGTCGCGCATGGCTACCGTGTACTAGGTGAGACGCCGCTGCAAATTGTGTATTTCACAACAGAATCGTATGACCCGAAAAACCCAGATGAAAAGCGAATCGCCTGGAATGACGAAACGATCGGGTTTAATTGGGAAACGACATTTAAATAGAGAACGGGGGCCTTTCGCAGGAGAAAGGTCTTTTTTTGTTGAAATACATTCTATATGTGTCATTTTATGTATATGTACGAAGCTGATAAGAAAAGGGATGTGGATGAGTTTGTCTAAAAGAATTGCGTTTGTAACAGGAGCAAGTACAGGGATTGGAAAGGCCATCGCCATAAAGCTTGCCGCTCAAGACAATGTAAAGATCATCATCAATTCTAGAAATCAATCCTCACTAGAAGAAGCGCAGCAGCACATTGGGCGTATGGCAGAAACAAAGGAGCCGGTGGCTATTTTCTGTGGGGACATGTCAGATGAAGGAGTGAGGGCTGAGGCTTTTACGAAAATAGAAAAAGAGTTTGGCAGACTGGATGTGTTGATTAATAACATTCCAGGGGGGAAGCCGGATACCTTTGATTCATGTGACAGCGAGCAGATGATGGTAGCATTTTCTCAAAAAGCCATTGCGTACATTGATACGATGAAGCGTGCGGCAGCGATGATGAAACGACATGAATATGGCCGGATCATTCAAATTGTCGGGAACCTATGGAAGGAGCCTGGTGACCAAATGTTTACGAACAGTATGATGAATGCAGCGATTATTAATGCTAGTAAAAATGCTGCCACACAGCTTGCACCTTCAGGGATCACAGTGAATTGTTTAAATCCGGGATTTATAGCTACAGATCGGTATGAACAATTTATCGGAAACATGATGCGTAAACAGGCATTATCGCGGGAAGAAGCTGTACAGGCTGTAGCGTCAGGAATTCCAATGAAAAGAGTGGGGTCAGCTTATGAAATGGCTTCATTGGCCGCTTTTATCGCATCAGAGGAAGCCTCCTATCTTACAGGACAACAAATATCCGTCGATGGTGGTTCGATGAAAAGTATATGACATCAAAAAACCCGCTATATGCGGGTTTTTTGATTAAAGCGAATCGGAAGGATGCGAAGCCGGTCGATAAACAGGGCAAGCTGTTCAATTGGAGCAACCATTGAGATGCGGACATGACGGCTTCCATGTGCTCCAAACACACCCCCTGGCGTGACAACAACATCAGTATGTTCGAGTAAATAGTCAGCAAATGCATGAGAATGTTCAAAATCATCAGGGATGGGAGCCCATAAATAAAAGGCGCCAGCTGGACGTTCGATGGACCATCCTAGCTGCTTTTCGGCCTGACGGATGAAGAAGTGAATTCGATCAAGGTAGACCTCTTTTAATGATTGTATGTGACTGTCATCACTTTGCAAGGCGACGGTTGCGGCTTGTTGAAATCCGCCATACATACTGACAAACACATGATCTTGGAAGGCGTTAATGGCTTGGATGATGTCCTCATTACCTACAGCAAAAGCGACTCTCCATCCTGCCATATTAAATGTTTTGGATAGAGAATATAATTCCACTCCTACGCTTTTCCCAAGAGGAGCGTTCAGAAAGCTTACTGGTTTTTGCTCATAATGAAATGAACCATAGGCAAAATCATGAATGACATGCAGTCCGTGAGCCGATGCAAAATCAGCAGCCTCTTCAAAAAATGCATCATTTGCCACAGCACCTGTTGGGTTATTCGGATAATTTAAGAAAAGAACCTTTGCCTTTTTAAGCACCTCCGGATCAATTGAAGAGAGATTTGGCAAATAGCCATTTTTCGATTCAAGTTTGATGCAGTAGGGCTTAGCGTCTGCCATCAAGATCCCAGAATGATATTCTGGGTATCCTGGATCGGGGATGAGGGCAACGTCCCCAGGGTCAAGCAGACACTGACTCATGACATAAAGGCCTGTTTTCCCTCCATTGAAAAGAGCAACTTCTTTCTGTGGGTCTATCTCAGTGCCGAACTCCTTTTTGTAGAAATCTGCAATGGCTTGCTTGAAAAAGTCGAAGCCTCTAAAAGGTGCATATTGCTGAAATTGCAAAGTGGCTGCTGCCTCTTGAAGGGCGCTTACGATATGTGCAGGAGTAGGAAGATCGGGATTTCCCTGACCAAGGTTTATGATGTTGGCTCCGTTTTGTGCTTTTTGCGCAATTTTCTCAAATACGGTTCCAAATTTCTGTTCTGGCAGCCGTTTAATCATGTTAGATGGTAAGATCTCCACCACGTTACCCTCTCTTTCTATCCCTTGACTAATTCATCCATTAAATGAATGGCAGCTTGCTTCTGTAAGTTGCGGATGGATGCGGCAACATCCTGTGAGGATGACCCTTTTAACTCAAGCGACACGATGCCGTTAAAGGCTTCAAATAAAGATAGATCGACAAAGGTGCCTTTGGACGGGACGGATTTATTGACGATCACAGTATCTCCAACTAAAGCATCCTGCGGAATATGGATATGATCAATGGTGATATGTGTGGCCTCTGCCGGTATGTGTCCGCTTTCTTTGAAATGCTGAGGGTATAAATGGCAGTCTGCTATATAATGCGTATGTCCAGAAAGCAGCTCTTTTGGCAGCGCCGCTTTTTTTCCATCGACTAATACATCGATCAGCAGCTTAGCCATATCCACCCCAAACACTTTTTTGATATTCGGAATCATATTCCAGCCAGCAAATCTAGCTGCGGATTCGATCAGTCCCGTTTCTCGATTTTTCATGAGCTTGATCTCTGTATGGGTCGCACAGTTTTCAAGGCCCAGCCCTTCATTTGCCTTCTTTGCTGCCTCAATGATAATTTGCTGGGCTTCATTGTCTAGGATCGAGGGAGTAATATGAGCCGTTTCTGTAAAACCGATTTGAGGGGTCTTGTCATGAATGACAAAAGGGATATATTCCCCCTCCACCACGAACCCTTCTACACTGACATAATCGGAATAGCCATCCTCCTGATACCAATCCTCGTAAGCGCCCTCTAAGTACGTTTCAGCGACAAATGGTGCTTCATATGTCACAGCGTTTGGGACGGGAATTGTTTGCAAGTAGGATTGTACGTTTAAAAAGAGATCATCACTGCCGGCTTTGTCATGAAAAAGGGTCACACCAATGGAGCTTGCTAAATATGTAGGCTTTAAAATAAGTGGTGTCCCGATATGTTCAATAGCTTGCTGGAAATCAGCTAAAGTCGTGACAGGCTGAGTTTTCACCGCTTTGACACCAGCAGCGTTAAATGCAGCCCTCATTTGGCTTTTATCACGTGCCATTTCAGCTGCTTTTACCCCAGCGCCGCGCAGCCCCAGCCGCTCAGCTGCTTTTGCCATTGGAGCAATGAATAATTCATTATTGGTGGTAATGGCATCAGCTTTGAAAAAGGAAGCCACACGGACTAGGTCATCTACCACTTCTTCCTCTGATTTCAAATAATCATCATGTGCCCAGTAAATAGAATCAGGGTGTTCAAAAGAAGGGTGTGTCTCAAAATAATCACGATCTTTGATGACGGCAATGGAGTATTTTTCGATTAGTTCAGCGTGACCCTTTGTAATGGCAAAGGGTCTCGGGATATAAGAAACGATATGATAAGATGCTGCCACGCTTTCATAAAACATATGGGGCGGGCATCCTCCTAAGTCAGCAATGACAAGTACGGTTTTTTTACTCAATGAAAGCACTCCTTTTTATCTAGCGGTGTATCCGCCATCTGCTGTGACAACACTTCCAGTCATATAGCTGGATAGATCAGAGGCGAGAAACAGCATCACGCCCGCAATTTCTTCGGGTTTTCCGAGACGAAGCAAGGGATTCACCTTTGCTTTTTCCTTTTTGACAACCTCAAGACTTTCTGAATGATTGTCTAAAAAGGATTTTTCATTTAATGGCGTATCAATGATGCCTGGGGCGATACAATTCACCCTGATTTGATGAGCGGCATAGTCGATCGCCATCGATTTGGTGAGCTGGATGACACCGCCCTTTGTTGCGTTGTATGCAGGAATGTCAGGCCAGCCAACGAGACCTCCGACAGATCCAGTATTAATAATACTTCCGCTTTTCTTCTCAAGCATATGCGGCAATGTATGCTTACTCATGAGAAATACACCAGTCAGGTTGACCTGTAGAATGTGGTTCCAATCCTCCAGTGTCATCTCGTGAATAGGTGAGACAATTTCGATGCCTGCATTGTTAATCAAAACATCAATTGTCCCGAATTGGCTCAGCACGGATTGAACGGTTTTTTGACAGTCAGACTCATTCGTAATATCTGTTTTGAAAAACGCAGCATGTTCATGAGGCAATGATTCAACGAGTTGTTTACCGCTATCTTCATTGATATCAGCCACTGCTACTTTTGCTCCGTGCTCAAGGAAAAGCTTGACGGCGGCAAGCCCAATCCCAGACGCACCTCCTGTAATCAGGACGATTTTTCCGGCAATGTTCATTTCTTCACCTTAGACGCTTTTGGCTTTAAGCGGTTATAGCGTGGAGGGAAGAAGAGATTAATAGACTTTGATGCTTCTGGCTTTGGATTAATGGCGCCGTGATCTTCTTTTGGATCACAGAAGTAAGTCGTGCCAAATTCCATCTTTTCTGTAAAGCCTTCAATTGTCATATCATACCCACCGCTAATGCAAATCCCGATTTGTTCATTACGGTGCTTATGAAAAGGCATTTCCCCGCCATTTCCCGGAATGTTGGCAATCATAAGCTCCATCCAGTCCTCTACAAAAAAAGTCACTTCCATACCAGGAAGTAAATCACGCGTTTTGAAAATGTCTAAGAAATAAGTAGGAGGAGCCGTATATTCTTCGCCATCTTTTAATCTCTTAATATCAATGGCGATCACTTCTTCATCTGTCAGATTCGATGCGCCGTGAGGAACGAATGGTGGTGCAATATAGGCTGATTCTAATGGGGTCAGCAATTGGGTCGATTGGCCAACCGTCATTTGAAGTTCGCCTTTTAATACGATGCCGATTTGTGCTTCTGGATGCTCGTGAGGTTCGATGATCGTGTGAGGAGGGACGTGTGAAATTAACACTTCCGTATCGCCTCTGACAGTAGAATATTGGATGACACCATTATCCCATTCTCGTTTTTTCGCTTGAGGAAAATATAATTCTTGCACCTTTTGTTCAGTTGTCATGTTACATCTCTCCTTTTCCGAATATAGACCAGCTCATAGGAATGCTTTTAAATGTTCGAATGAAGGTGAGCCCGTATGTAGCTCTTGCCACCTCATTGGTTAAAGCGAAATCAAATTCTCCGTCTCTTACTTTTTGTGCGGCTGTACTTGTAGAATTGACAAGCTCAAATTCAGCATTTTGATGAATAAAATATTGAATCAAATTCACAGGTGCAGGATGAGAAACAATTTTTAAATGGTGAAGCATTTGTTCTTGAAAGGGGAAATCTGGTCTGACAGCCAACCCATACATGGGCGTGTCACATCTGAATATTTGTAAAAGCTGTAGGTCAGGTCTCATGTAGAAGTGTTTGATTCCTTCGTATGCGTGTGGAACGAGAGTGTATTGGAGTGCGTTAGAGAGAGTATGTTCAATGCAAGTTTCGAATGTGTCGTAAAGGGATAGTTTCGTATGGGTGCCGAGTGTAGTGGTGGAATGAGAGATGAAATGTTTTGCTGCATATTCACTGCTTGTCCCCTTAGGGCCTAATGTATTGACTGTAAACATCTTAGGTGAAACGATGGGCTCTTCTTTGAAATGAAAAACATCATTCTTTAAGATCATGTTTACCATCCAATCTTTTTCAAATTTTTACTAGATTATAAAAAATAAAATTGGCAATTGTCAACAAAATTTATAAAAAATGTATTTTATGATGATATTAAAAATTGATCTAAAAAACTGCACATATCAAGATGTGCAGTGAAATGAGCTCACGTTTCAAATGTATTTTTATGTTTCTGCTGTAAAGTTTTTTCGCGTTTATAGCTGACGAAGCTGATGAGAAAACCAACAAGCGTAATGAGTGCACATACAAGCCCTACCGTATGATAGCCGAAATGGACATAAACAGGTCCCATCAGAGCTGATCCAAGCATAACGGCAAGATTGGAAGCAAGGCTGTAAAAAGCCATCACTTTGCCTCGGTGGGTTTGGGAGCAGTCGCTTAGGACGGTGCTCAAAAGCGTGACAGATAAACTTTGCATGGCACCCCAAATAAATAAAGCAAAAATGAGCAATGTCCATGAGAACGGTGCATAAGGAAGCAAGGCAAGAACGAGCGTAATGCCGCCCAGCACAAAGAAAAGTGAGCGTGTTTTGCCAAACCAATCTGCTAATTTCCCAGTAAACATACTCATGGAAAAGCCAACACCATAAGCCATGATCAGAAGTCCAGCTGTTGATTGCCCTCCGGAAAACAGACTTTGCAGGTAAGCTCCTAAAAATGAGTACATGCCATAAAATCCAAGCATGTTACAAAATGTCACGGTCAAATAGGCAGGAACACGTTCGATTTTCAAAGCCCCCCATAAAGCGCCTGATTTCTCCCTAGCTTGAGGTGCCTTCTTATCAGCTGCTGCGACTTGTTTTCGAGATTCAAGGATGACGAGCAGCAGGACAACGAGGCTCATCATGGCGAAAATCCAAAATGTCCAGCGCCAGTTCAAACTTTGACCGATAAAGGCGCCAATGGGCACACCAAGGACAAGAGAAAGAGACCAGCTCGATACAATGAGTCCCATCACTTTGCCGCGATATTCATATGGAACCCGGTCGCCCACGAGAGCATAGGCTGTTGGCACAAATACACCAGTCGCCAGCCCAGAAATAGCACGGCCTGCAAAAAACAAGGCCAAATTTGGGGCAGCAGCACACATCACTGTTCCAATCAAAAAGAAAGACAGCCCAATAATCAAACACAGCTCTCTTGAATACCGGTCCCCTAAAGGAACGAGCAGCGGAGCCCCAACCAGCACAGCTAACCCATAAATGCTGATGGAAAGGGCGAGAATATCAAGAGAGTGCTGAAAGGAGTTTGATAAATCAGGCAGCAGTGGTGAAATCACCAGCTCTTCCGATCCCGCCGCAAAAACGCCAAGTGTGAGTGCAATGGCAAGTGTGATGGGAAATGTTTTAGAAGCCTGGCTGTCTAAAGATTCTTTCATCAAGTGATCCCTCCATACTTGCTTTTTCATTCAATTCCGTTAAAATAAATTCTACCATTATTTAGTTTTATTTTACATTTCGCATCATAAGTATTATCATAAAATACTTTTCAAATGGAACGATTTTTGGACAGGAGAGGTACGAATGAAAATCACCGATGTAGATGTGCATATTTTAAATGAATTGAGAGAAGATGCCCGCTTATCCATGAGGGAATTGTCCAAACGAGTGAATTTATCAGCACCTGCGGTAGCAGAAAGAGTGCGTAAATTAGAGGATGCAGGGATTATCGAAGGGTATTCTGTTCAGGTCAATTATAAAAAATTAGGGCTTCTGATTGACTGCCTGCTGGAAGTTACGGTGTTAAATGGGGAGTATCAGCGTTTTGTGACTTTTATGAATGAGCATCCACGCGCCTTTTTTGCTTATCGAGTGGCAGGGCAGTCTTGCTTTTTCATTAAGCTGTCAGTTTCTTCTCTTGAAGAAATTGAAGCCTTTATTCAAGAAGTATCTGGATTTACAAAAACTGTCTCACATATTGTCTTGTCAGAGCAGTCTTTTTCTCATCCCATTCAGGAACGCTTGAAACAAATAGAAGAGCCAAAAATGACCGTGGTGAAATAAAAAATTTTCAGATTGTTGACAAAGGGCTAAAATGATTTTTATTTTAGCCTTTTGTATTCTTTTCAGCTTTTTATGCTGAAATATTTGTATAGTAATAATTTGAGATTAAAGGAGTTCATTCTTTTGAAGCTTTTAAAAGTAATAGATTACGCAGCATTAATGGATATGCACAGAACAAGAAGCAAAGAAAGTCACTATAATAATTTGCCTATTGACGTAGGTAATAGGGAACGTTTTTTTAGTGCTCAGCCAATTGATTTACAATTTCACATCGATAACCATACAGCAAACTTAGAAAGTGGAATATTTTCTTTTAATTCAAGCATCAAATCTGGTGAAGATAAGAATGACAAGGTTTCTGGGGAAGTGTTTTTACGAAAAGAGTCAAAGCACAAGCCTAATGTAATCTTTGTACATGGATGGAGAATGGATTCATACGACAGAATCAAGAAGATTTTTTACAATAAAATCGTTAAACATTATGATTGGAATATGTATTACTACACGCTGCCTTATCATTTCGATAGGGAACCACAAAATTCAACATATTCTGGTGAACACATGATTAGCGCCAATATAAGTCGAACAGTGCAATCCTCCCAGCAAGCTATTGTTGAACTTAGAGGGCTGATTAAATGGATCAAGGAAAATGAAGGTGGGGACATAATCGTAGTTGGTATGAGTTTAGGAGGATGGCTAACAAACTTATTAGCAACAGTCGAGAAAGACGTGAATATTGTTGTATCAGCTTTTTATGCGAACAATCTTGCGCATTCCATCTGGAACACTCTTCCTGGGAAGTATATACGAAGAGATCTGGAGGAACATGGGACAACGTATGAAGAACTCGACAAAGCTTGGGATATTATGAACCCTAGTAAAGCAAAACTTCTCGTAGACAAAGAAAATGTACTCTTAATATCAGGAAAATATGACATGTATATTGACATAAACGATGCTGATACTCTGTGGAATAGATGGAATCAACCTAAAAGGCACGTATACAGTTGTGGGCATGCTGGAATTGTACTATCTAGAAATAGAATAGCAGCTGACACACTTCAATTTATTGAAAGCAGGCTAAAGAAATAAAATGATGTTACTCCACACTGTATTGTTGTGAGTTAGGAGTTTTGTTTCTTACTTATCCTGAAAATGAAGATGTGATCACCTTTCTAAACAAATACATAAAAAAGCTTCGGAAAGATCCGAAGCCTTAAGAGTTTATCATACATGGAAATAAGACGCCAGCTGCTCGTTTGCTAATCGGTTTCCAACAAAGAATGAACCAAATTCGCCGTAGCGTGCACTGACTTCATCAAAGCGCATTTCATAAACCAATTTTTTAAATTGAAGCACATCATCAGAGAAAAGGGTAACGCCCCACTCATAATCATCAAAACCAACAGAACCTGTAATGATCTGTTTTACTTTCCCAGCATAGCTTCGGCCAATTAAACCGTGGCTTCTCATAAGAGATTTACGCTCATCCATGGAAAGCATGTACCAGTTGTCATTGCCAGAACGTCTTTTATCCATTGGATAGAAGCACACGTATTGAGAAGAAGGAAGCTCTGGATATAAGCGCGCACGTACATGCGGGTTCTCGTAAGGATCTCCGCCATCGCCGCCTCCTGCTAAGTAGTTGCTGAGCTCAACAACTGAAACATACGAATAAGCTGGAATCGTAAACTCTGCTAGTCGTGTTTTGTTGAATTCAAGTTCAATTTCACCTAGTTCTTCCATTGTCGGACGTAAAATCATGAGCATAATATCTGCTTTTTGGCCGACAATACTATAGATTGTTTGGCTTCCAGCTTTATCTTGCTCAGCTGTTTTCCATTTTTCCAATAGACCTGTGAATTCATGAATGATGGCTTGGCGCTCATCACTTGTCAGCAGCTTCCAAGCTGTCCAGTCGATTGTTCTAAAATCATGCAGCGCATACCAGCCATCTAGTGTTTGAGCTGCTTCATTTGTTGTATGTTGTTCGCTCATTTCTTTCACTCCTATTAACAGTTTTCCATCTGTTCCAACTATAACATAGTTTGTCCAAATGGAGATGTGATCAAAACTTGAACGAAGAAAACAGCTTTTCTCAAAATTGATTAAATTAGTTTGAAAAATAAGAATTTAATTTGTAAGCGCTATAATACAAGTTGGTAGTTTGAATTTAGGTAGAAGAAGAGTATGCTTAAAAGAGAACGCTTTTTTTGTAAAATCAAGGAGGGTATTGAAGTGGCAGATATTTTTTCAACAGTTCAGGAAAAGGTTGCAGGTAAAGGAGTAAAGATCGTTTTTCCTGAGGGAATGGACGAACGCATTCTAACAGCCGTTCAAAAACTAGCAGATGGCAAAGTATTGCAGCCAATTGTGGTAGGAAAAAAACAAGAAGTTGAAGCTAAAGCAAAAGAATTAGGTCTTACACTTGATGGTGTTGACGTGTATGATCCTCATACATATGAAGGTTTTGAAGAGCTTGTACAAGCTTTCGTAGAAAGACGTAAAGGCAAAGCAACCGAAGAGCAAGCAAGAAAAGCATTACTGGATGAAAACTACTTCGGTACAATGCTTGTTTATAAAGGTCTTGCAGACGGGCTTGTGAGCGGTGCGGCACACTCAACTGCTGACACAGTGCGTCCAGCACTTCAAATCATTAAAACAAAAGAAGGCGTAAAGAAAACATCTGGCGTCTTCATCATGGCTCGCGGCGAAGAGCAATATGTGTTTGCTGATTGCGCAATCAACATTGCTCCAGACAGCCAAGATCTAGCTGAAATTGCGATTGAAAGTGCAAACACAGCAAAAATGTTTGATATCGAACCACGTGTGGCAATGCTTAGCTTCTCTACAAAAGGCTCAGCAAAATCAGACGAAACAGAAAAAGTATCTGAAGCAGTTCGCATTGCAAAAGAAAAGGCACCTGAGCTTGTACTTGATGGAGAATTCCAATTCGATGCAGCTTTCGTTCCTTCAGTAGCAGCGAAAAAAGCGCCAGATTCCGTCATCAAAGGCGACGCCAGCGTATTTGTTTTCCCTAGCCTCGAAGCTGGAAACATTGGCTACAAAATTGCACAGCGCTTAGGTAACTTTGAAGCTGTAGGTCCTATCCTTCAAGGTTTAAACCAGCCAGTAAACGATCTATCAAGAGGCTGTAATGCCGAAGACGTTTACAACCTTGCGCTTATCACAGCAGCTCAAGCACTATAATGATCTCGACAAAGGCAGCCAGTACGATAGATTCGTGCTGGCTGTTTTTTTGATGACAAATGTGTACAATATAGGGGAAAAGAAAAAATTTTGATCGTAGATAAAGCCGATAGAATGGGCAGGTGCTATAATGGACGATTTCATACATAAGCTTCAGCATAAGGTCGCGGGATTAACCGAGGCACAAAGGAGAATTGCAGATTATATCGTGCACAATCCGATGGAGGTCGCGTTTTTAACTGTAGATAAATTGGCGTCAAAAGTAGGGACGAGTACAGCGACCATCATGAGATTCTCTGCTGCTGTAGGGTATTCCGGTTTCTCCGAGCTTCAAAAAGAGCTTCAATCAAATATGAAGCATAAAGCTGCCCCTCAAACGAGACTTGAAGCGAACCTCAAACATTCAAATAAAAGTAAGCTCCTGCATAATCATGTAGAGCTGCAATTTCAAAATATCCAGTACGCTTTAGACAATATCACAGAAGAAACCTTTCAGCATATTGTTGAAAAAATAGCCAGCTCCCGCCAGGTTCTGTGTACAAGTGTCCGAAGTGGAAGACCTGTTGGTGAGTATCTGTCATTTGGAATCAATCGGCTCTTGGGGAACTGTCAATATATTGATGCGGACAAAAGCGACTGGGTCGATGAACTCGTTCATTTTCAATCTGATGATTTCATTATAGCGGTCAGCTATCCTCGCTATGCAAAGCGTATAAAGGACTTGCTGGAGGCAGCGAAGTCATATGGGGTGGAAGTGCTTTTAATTACAGACAGCTACAGCTCTCCACTAACTAAGTATGCACAATATGTATTACCGTGTTCCTCAGCAAGTGCGGGCTCTCATAACTCTGTCGTATCTGCTATCTTTATCGTAGATTACATTTTAAGTGCCTTAGCCATTAATGATCCTGAAAGGACAAAACCTCGTTTAGATCAAATCAATCATATGTTAACGAAAATGAGTTATCACACAACACATTAGTCGTGTGGTGACTCATTTTTTTTATTTTAAAATTTTCTGAAAGCGCTTTACTAAATAAAAATGAGATGGTATGATCTTATCACAAAAGTAATATATATTACTTTATATAAAAATAAATGTAATGGATATAACTCAAAGGGGATGATGGAAACAATGGGTACTGTTCAATTCGTGTCAAATGATCTAATAGATCGGGCAAAAAAACTGAACTCGACCTTGCTGGCAGATGTGATGGGAAGCACCGGCGCAATGGATCATCAAATCAAACCAGTTGCAAGAGGCATGGATATAGTAGGTACAGCTTTTACCGTCAGCTTACGGCCAGGGGATAATTTATTTCTTCATCAAGCGATCTATTCTGCGAAAGAAGGAGATGTACTGATTGTTGATGGAAAAGACCATAAGGGTCATGCATATTTAGGGGAATTGATGGCAGGTGTAGCAAAGGCTGCAGGAATAGAAGGAATCGTGATTGACGGGCTTGTTCGTGACAAACTCGCTTTAGAAGAACTGGCTTTTCCGATATACAGTAAGGGGTTTATGCCAAATGGACCTTTTAAAGATGGTCCTGGGGAATTGAATCAAATCATCTCGTGCGGCGGTGTCAAAGTAGCACCAGGTGACTTAGTCATTGCTGACGATGATGGAGTCGTCATCGTTCCAAAGGAAAAGGCGGAACACCTGCTGACACTAGCGGAAGAGAAACAAGCGTATGAAAATCAAAGATTACAAACGATTCAACAGTATATGAACGAAGGAAAGCAAGACATCAGTCTCTTAGCACCGGCATGGCTGGAAGGCAGAATGAAAAAATATCAGGGATAGGGGAATCTGTGATGAAGATAGGCTTTATTGGATATGGAGAAGCTGCATATGAGTTATCAACAGGATTGAAAACAGAAGGATTAGATCAATTTTATGCGTATGATGTACTATTACAAAACGAGAAATTGGCTGGCGCGTTGAAGGAAAAAGCATCGCAGACAGGAGTTCAATTAACCAGCAGTATTAGTGAAGTCATTGAGAAATCTAATATTGTCATTGCTGCTGTGCCAGCGAATAAAACCTTAGAAGTGGCCCAATCCGTATCGGGAAGTTTGAAAGAGAATCAATTATATGTAGATGTATCGGCATCAACACCAGACATCAAAAAACAAGTGGCAAACGAAATTGAAAAGCAAAAAGCTCTATTCGTAGATGCTGCCATGCTAGGGCCTCTTCCAGTTAACAAACACAAGGTTCCGATCACGGCAAGCGGCAGTGGAACTGACCAATTCATGAAAGTAATGAATGCTTATGGCATGAATATTAAAAAAATCAGTGACCAGCCAGGAGATGCTTCGGCCTTGAAGCTGATCAGAAGCGTTTATATGAAGGGGATCGTTGGTCTCATGGTTGAATTTTTGGAAATTTCAAAAAAGTACAACGTGGAACATCAAGTGATTTCTTCACTAAGCGATACAATGGATAGCAAAAGTTTTGAAGAGACCATGAACCGTCTTGTGACAGGGAGTGCACTTCATGCGAAAAGACGCGCGATCGAGCTTCTTGGCTCGATTGAAATGTTGGATGAAGCAGAGGTTGATGCCAGTATGTCTCGGGCAGCACAACAGAAGCTAGAGAGATTAGCAGACTTTCAATTCGCTGAACGGTTTAATGGGAAAAAGCCGGCCAGCTGGGAAGAAGTCATTGACGTGATGCAGCAGGGGCAATAAATTGTAAGCGTTTTATTTAACGAAGGGGAGGCGAAAAAACGATATGGGTTTTATTGCGTTGATTGTATTCATAGCTGTCATCATTATATGGAATGTCGTCGTGAAGCGGAATATGGGAGAAGCCATGCTATTAGGCTTTATTGCAACCACATTATTTGGCGGATTGGATGCATTAAGACTTTTCTGGGATGGATTAAAATTTGCATCCACATATGAGGTGCTCTATGCAGCTGTTGCATTTGTATTCATGGCCTATTTAATCGAAAAGCTGGAATTAATTCATGCACTCTTGCGAATCTTAAATTCGGTTGTAGGAAAACTTCCCGGTGGAGCGGCTTATATGAGTACGTTAGGTTCAGCAGTCTTAGGTGCACTTTCAGGTTCAAATTCTGCAAACACAGCGGCCACTGGCTCTATCACAGCCTCTTGGATGATTAAATCAGGCTGGAGCCGAACGCATACAGCGACCATTTTAGCAGGGAATGGCGGACTTGGGGCGGCACTGCCTCCGAACTCTTCAATGTTTATCATGCTGGGGTTTGCACCAATTGCAGCCCTTGTATCTGAGGGAGATTTATATATTGCCCTATTAATAGGAGGGCTGTATCAAGTCGTATACCGTTTTATTCTTGTGTATATTCTGGTGAAAAAGAATAAAATTCAGGCCATGCCGCCAGATGATATTCTTCCTTTTAGGGAAGCTGTGAAACAAGGGTGGAAGTCGATCTTTATTTTTTTCGGTGCCTTGATTCCTATCATTGTCACGATAGGTCCGCTGGCAAACTACTTGAAAAGTAATCCAAACATTGGACCAGAGGCAATGGATCAAATTTCTTTAATTACGTGGATTCCGATTCTCATGATGTTGATTAGTTTAACAATTGGGAGAAAAAAGGCGTCTGCACTAGATTGGTCTCAGTTTTTCAAGTCGGCTATACCTAAGTTTACAACGATCGGTGCCTTGATGCTGTTTGCTGTTGCTGCTAGTCAGGTGCTTGCTGAATTAGGATTGGCAGAAGATTTGACGCAAATCACATCAGTGCTTACCATTCCGAAATGGCTCATGGTGCTCATTGTGGGTATTCTTGTCACGCTGGTGGCTGGACCATTATCTTCTACAGCCACATTAACAGCTGTTGGACTTGTCTCATTTTCAGCTTTAGTCTCAGTCGGAGTGGATCCAGTTGTGGCTGTTGTCGCCATTCTTGCTTTTTCATCAACAGAAGGCGCTTCCCCGCCGGCATCAGGATCAATTTTCATTGCTTCTGGTCTTGCAGGAGCCAGACCGGAGAAAACGTTTATACCGCTGATTCTCTACTATATGCTGCCGATCGTAGGAATTGGCTGGCTCATCGGAATGGGAATACTTCCAGTATAGAAAGGAGAAACACATGAGAGCATTGATGGAATTTTTATTTAAAGTGCTGCTTGTCCTGTTCTTAACGTCAGGAGCCCTGTTGGTATTCGGTCAAATACTAGGGATTCTTTTGCAAAAGGGAGATATGATCATTGCAAGTACGAACCTATTCAAAAACCCAACATTGGTGCTAAGTGCCTTTTTTAGTCTTGTTGGTTTCTCTCTCCATTATATTCCTGAAAAGAAAGACACCTCATTTAGCGATCATCCATCAGCATCAGCATCAGCAGGTGAATCGCTCAAATAAGCAATAAAAAGCTGGATTCAGTAAATGGATCCAGCTTTTTGTGCGCGGGAAATAGGTATTAAAACCCAATACATACGATTCATTTTTTGGTAAATTCACTTTCAATCATATGCCTCTTGTGATAGTAAATGGTAACATAACGGAGGACTATTTAAGGAATAGAGGTGTTTGACCATATCTGGAGCAATCATCGGATATAAAGCAGCCTTGTATTCATTAAAGGCAGATATATCTATCAAAAAAGAACAAATCATCGAACTCAATATGTGCCGAAAAGAAATCAAAGAGGCAAAATGGGCCCTGTCAGATGCCAGCAAAAAAATCACTCATCCAGACCTGACATCACATACATGGTTTGGCCATTTGGCAGACACGTTTGATGACATTCGAGACGAAATGGCTTCCGCTAGTCAGGAAATAAAAGGTGTACAGCTAACCAATCTATTAAATCGAATCAATGAGAAAATCAGTGATTTAACATCGGATATCCATTCGTTAGAACATGAAATTCATTCGGTTGAAAGAAAAATAGAGAAAGAAAAGCAGAAACAACTGGAAGAAAAAAGAGGGTAGTCACATGACGAGAGAAATTAAAATAGATGCCAGTCAGGTCAAACAAGTATTACAGCATGCAAAGCAATCAGGCGCTCAAATGAATGCAGCCCTTCCAACCACCATCAAAGGGAGAAATCATCTCCTGACGGCAGACACATTAGAAAAGATCAATCAGCAGCTGAACGAATTAAGTACATCCTATATAGGCATTCTTCAGAAACAGCTTGTACAAACAGAACAAGCGGTGAACACCATGATTGAAACGGACAAGGCGCTTGCTTCCAGCAGTAAAAGAAAATAAAGGAGAACGCAATGAAAACCCTTGACGCCTTTGCGCTAATAAACGGAATAGATCAAACGCTGAATGCGTTAAAGCAGCAGTCACAGCAAATCAGCTTCCTAGAAAAACAAATCAATCACATCATCTCACTCGATGGCGCACTAAAGGGAGAGGCGGGACAAGCCATCTGCGCCTTTTATACAGAATGCCATATTCCTTTCCTGCAATTCTTCCAGGCCGTCATTGAGGAATATAGCGCCGCATTGAAAAACACAAAGCAGACTCTTCACGCACTAGAATCAAATGAGCACGGCTATATATCACAAGCATTTATCGAACATGATCTTGATCAAGGCTTAAAAAAAGCTGAACGAACGATTTCTGAAATTGTATCAGAGGTAAACCATGCCATCGGCAGAGTTGGTCATATTGTTCATTTGCCAAATGTAGACGAATCAGTGTTTCAGCAGAACTATCAAAAGGCATGGCTTGAGACATCAAGAACTATTGGTTTGCTTCATGCATTTGACAGGGAGCAGACAAGTGCTTTACATGAAACCAAAAGCTCCCTTCAAACAATGAAGCAATACATAGATACCTTAAGTACCATGTTCACCGGCCCAAAAATCGACATCACGAGCTATCAAAAGGGTTCTATTTTCAAAGATGGAAAAGAAGAAAAAGTAAGCAGTACCATCAGTGGATTGAAAGATAAAATAGACAACCCAAAAGACAATCCATTGATGATCATGCTGAAGAAACTGAAAGAGAAACAACAGGCGAATGTGGAGACGGTTGTTCGGAATGACAACCATAAAAACATCAGTAAACAAGTCACAGCAAACGATCCATCGCTTACGACATTACAAAAGGAAGCTGTGAACGGGAAAAACAAGATTCATAGAGATATCAGAGTCATAAATGGTAGACTATACAACGTAAAAGACATTAAAAAGTTAAAAGAATTCGACATCGCAGATGAAGTCGTCACGGATCCGTCGGATATTGATTTTATTGGTGGAAGATACACCGTTTATGCCAATAAACAAATCATCCGAACGTATATCGCAAACGGCGAAATAAGAATAGAAGAAGTCGACCAAATTCCAGAAAGCCGCAGCCGTGGCAACGCTAAACGCATATTAGACGGTGAAGTCGTCTCAACCACCGAAAACATCATCTTAGAATACAGCGGCATCTACGACGGCTACCGAGCCGTTACTGGCAAAGACCCAGAAACCAGCCAAAATATCAGCAGCACAGACCAAGCACTATCCGCCGCCTCTATCATCCCAATAACGAAAATAGTGAAGGTTGGGAAATATGTTTTTAGGTTGGAACAAGGGAAGAATGTGAAGAGGGTTAAAACACCTACTTACGGTAAACAATCCGTACCAAAAGGACCGTACCGTGAAGTAAATGGTTTCCCTGCAAAAGTAAAATCAGGAGCTCAAGAAAAACATATTCCAGAAACACCAAATTATAAGCAAGAAATAGCAAATGGAAAAAAGAAAAGCATTTTTTACGGAGATAATAAAAAGGCACAGGAATTGCTGGATAAATATGCAGGGACAGGCAAAGAATTGGGTAAGAATAAAGAAAGGATAGACTTTGGCCAAGCGATAGGAAAATACTATAATATTGATACTGGAAAGTATGAAGAGACTAATAAGGGAATGATACATTATGGGAAAGATGGTGCTCACATCGTACCAGCGAGGCCTTAAAATGATGAATTGGAGGTAAAAAATGGGTTATGATTCTTTGATTGGAACATTAATAAAGTATGAGAAAAAAGATATGATATTGGAATGGAAAAGTGGATTGAAACTCTTAGGAAAACTAGATACAGTTTTTGAAACAAATAATATGTTAGATGAAGATGATATTCATTTTACAGAATATATTGCTGCTGCATTCCAAGTAAATGATATTCTATCTCATCCTAATGAAAACAGTGGCAGTGTATACGATTGGTTAATTCAAGAGAAAAGCTCTTTAGTTGAGATATCTCTTTATGATGATCCACCAAATAAGATTTTGGTAGATGGTCAAATAGTATGGGAATTGGCAGATGAGTAACAATTGACAAGCCCTCGGTAAGAGGGCCTTTTTATTATTTATGAGTTAGCGAAATATGCTTCAAGTTGATCGTTGGCAAAACCGGTTTCTGTAGGTTCATAACTGGGGCAGTTTGGGCTGAAATATGATAGCGCATGTGTATCATCAAAGATCAATAAATATTATTAACAGTAAAGTACCATTGAATGATTTAAATAAAACCTTGAAAATAGGAGCGTTCAATGAACAAAAAACAACAACTAACGAAACAAATCCAAACAGTCATTAACATCCTAGAAAAAGAATATCCACAAGAGATCAATCAAGGTGTTCTCCAATTAATATACAAAAGATATAAAAATGCACAAAGGATCATTCAGAACAATGAAGATCTCCAAAAGATTTTGATCATTGGCGGGGTGAGAGCTTATTTGGATAGTTATAATGATTATCTAAACCCCTTTCTAGATGAATTACATAAAGCAGAGAGTTTGCTTAAAGAAATGCTGTCATAGATAGGACGGTTGTCTGTAGTACTGGAATCAAGTCTTGTATCGGGCAGCAAAACAGAGAAAGGAATGACTATGGAACATAAACAAAACAAAAAAACATCCAACTGGCTATTAAGTATCAGTGTTCTGATTGTTATAGGAACAGCTTTGCTGAGAGGAGTTTCTTACTCAGATGCTGATTATCGCGGTTTCCCTATTGATTGGCTAGTTCTGCACGGACATCATGCTTTTGAATTTCTATTGTGGGGTTTTATACTTGACGTGGTCATTTTCTATTTTCTTTTAAAAATGCTTCTTCGTTTGTATAAAAGGGTGATGAAAAAATCAGCAACTTAAAATAGAGGAGGCCTTAAAAATGATCAATTTACCCCAAATCCCACATCTGCACGTGAACAAACCAGCCAGTGGCATACATATCAAAGAGGCAGAATCCCAGCTAAACATGCTGCTGCCCCATTTTTATAAGGAACTGCTGAAATATACAAATGGATGTTCCATTGGCGGTGAGGTGCTGCTATACGGCACTGAGGACATTGCGGAACGCAATGCAACATGGGAGGTTCAGCAATATGCGAGCGGCTATGTGGCGATTGGCGACGATGGTGGCGGACGAGTACTTCTCATGCGGCTGGCTGAAGAGGAGAAAAAGGTATGGATCGTGGATGCTGGTGTAATGGACCCTCAGCATGCAGAGCTCCTGACCGAAAACTTTCTGAAATGGGTGAGTGAGGGCTGTATCATAGAAGTGTAATCTCATAAAGGAGATGTTCACATTGCCTTGGAATCCATGGATTACTGCTGGTTTTGTGGTTATGATATCTCTGTATATTTCAACATGAAAAGCAAGAACAAGAAAACCAAATCATCCAACTGAAACGCTCTGTGACGCCAAATGTCATAGAGCTTTTTGCATTCTCCCTCCATTCATCACATGTTATAATAAACACAGTTTATGTACGAGAGGATATGCAGGAGATGAAAAATGAACCTATTGAGTTACTGACACAGCCGAAATGGCGGATTATCGATCAGTCGAGTCTTGGTCTTTATGTGGACCCGAAGCAATCCTTTGCGATGGATGATACGCTTTGCGCGTCGGTGGGGAAGGGCCTTTCACCAGCGACAGCCCGTTCTTGGGTGCATCACAATACGATTGTGCTTGGGATTCAGGATACAAGACTTCCATTTCTCCAAGATGGCGTAAAGCTGCTTGAGGAAGAGGGATATCGAGTGATTGTGCGCAACTCAGGCGGTCTTGCTGTGGTGCTGGATGAAGGTGTACTGAATGTGTCTTTAATCTTTGCGGAACAAAAGAAGGGCATTGATATTGACCGCGGATATGATGCGATGGTGGAATTGATTCGCCGGATGCTGTCTATGTATGATGTGGACATTGAAGCCTATGAAATAGTCGGCTCTTATTGTCCAGGCAGCTACGATTTAAGTATCAATGGAAAGAAATTTGCAGGCATTTCTCAGCGTAGATTACGCGGTGGGGTTGCTGTGCAAATTTATTTGTGTGCAGATGGAAGCGGGCGTGAACGTGCCGACTTGATCCGCCGTTTTTATGACGCCGCCTTAAAGGATAAACGGCAAGAAGTGAAGGCAGTATTTCCTGATATACAGCCGGATACGATGGCATCCTTATCAGAATTAATCGGTGAACCAATTGATTGTACGCTTCTCATGCGTTTATTACTAGAGGAGCTTCAAAAGCTTAGTGATCAGCTGACATCCTCGGGCCTGAACGCAGAAGAACAGCTGGAATTTGAGAAAAACATGACGCGGATGATTGAGCGGAATGAAAAGGTGTTTTCATAAATATCAGCCTTTTCATCTTGAAAAGAGTAGAGGTGAAGTGATGGAAACAAAGCTTGAAAAAGCCATTGAACTTCGAAAAAGTGGACATCTTCAAGAATCAAATGAAATGCTGTCTCATCTTGCAGAGGAGTATCCAGACGATGCCTCTATTCATTATCAATGTGCCTGGAGTTATGACCTGTTAGGAGAGGAAAGGCAAGCTGTCTTTTTTTATGAAAGGGCCATTGAGTTAGGATTGTCTTCAGAAGAACTAGAAGACGCTTTACTAGGGTTAGGAAGTACATACAGAAATTTAGGAGAATATGAAAAGTCAAAACAGATATTCCTAAAAGGGATGGAAACTTATCCGGGCAACAAAGCCATTCAAACGTTCTATGCCATGACTTTGTATAATTTAAAGGAACATAGCAAAGCGATGGAAATATTACTGAACTGTTTAACTGAAACGACAAAAGATCCTGCTATTTTAAGTTATCGAAAAGCGATTGATTTTTATTCAAATCAGTTAGATAGGATATGGAAATAATAGTTGATTTGGCTGCTTGAATAGATTTGGAGGGGCAATGTGATGAAAAAATCCCCTCCTTTGTTATGAAATTTTATATGTGATAGTCATTTATGGCGTAAGAAAGAAGGTAAATTTGTTGTCGTTATTCACCACGTATTACCCGCTGTTGATGCTTTGTGTTTTGTCTGTGTTGTATGTGATGTATCGTATTCAGCCGCTGGCCTCTACTGTTAAAAAAATCATCATTGTGCTCTGTGTGTTAACAAATGCTGCCTATATTTGCTGGCGTCTCTTCTTTACACTGCCGCATGAAGGTACATTTAATATGATAATGGGCATCTTGCTTGTAGCCTGTGAATGTATTGGATTTTTACAGCTGCTTGTGTTTTATACACTTGTTTGGAAGCCTTCAAATCGAAAACAAGTCATGATCAGTGATTTGGACAGGCTGCCAACAGTTGATATTTTCATAGCTACATATAATGAACCAATTGAAGTGCTGAAACGCACGGTGGCAGGCTGTTTGAATCTGTCTTATCCAAAAGGCAGCGTCCACATTTATTTATGTGATGATGGCAAGAGGGAGTCTGTGGAGCAGCTTGCATCTGAGTTTGGCGTTCATTATCTGACAAGAACAGATAACAAGTTTGCTAAGGCGGGTAATTTAAACCATGCGATGTCTCAAACGAATGGGGAGCTGATTCTCACACTTGATGCTGATATGGTCCCCCTTCCTGCCTTTTTAGAAAAGACAGTGCCTTACTTTCATGATGGAGCGACTGCGTTTGTTCAAGTTCCACAGGCGTTTTATAACGAAGATCCTTTCCAATATAATATGTTCTCGAAGGATCGAATTCCAAATGAACAGGACTTCTTTATGCAAACCCTCCAAGCTGGTAAGGATCGGTTCAATGCGGTGATGTATGTCGGGAGTAATACTGTATTTAGAAGAACGGCCTTAGAGGAAATTGGCGGATTTGCTACTGGAGTGATTACAGAAGACATGGCGACCGGAATGCTTCTCCAAGGGAAGTTCAAATCTGTGTCTGTCGGAGAAGTATTAGCCGTCGGTCTGGCACCTGAAAGCTGGCTTGATCTGTTAAAGCAGAGAGACCGGTGGTCGAGAGGGAACATTCAGTGCGCCCGTAAGTTTAATCCATTGAAGGTTCGCGGCTTAACGCTTATGCAGCGAGTTCTTTATTTAGATGGCATTGTGTATTGGTTTAACGGTTTGTTTAAAATGATTTACATTCTTACACCAATATTGTTTTTATTATTTGGTATTCAAAGTTTCTGGGCAGATTTCCAGTCCATTTTTATGTTTTGGCTGCCGGCGTTCTTTAGTTCGTATTTAGCGTTTAAACTGGTGTCGAATCAAAAAAGAAGTATGTTTTGGAGTCATATTTACGAAAGCTCTATGGCATTCCATCTGGCTGGTGTAGCTTTAAGTGAGCTGTTTTTGAAGAAGAGGGTTGAATTCCTTGTCACGCCGAAGGGAATTCAAACGGACAAGAGACATTTTCATTTGAAAACGATGATTCCTCATTTGATCTTCTTGCTGCTCTCATTGCTTGTCCTTGTGAAAATAGGATACGATATGAAGGTAAATGGGACGATGAATGCTGATCTCACGTTGATTAATATTTTTTGGGTGCTTTATAACGGTGCAGGTCTATTCATGGCACTGATTGTGGCGTTTGATCGTCCGCGTTATCGAAAATCAGAGCGGTTTGTCATAGAAAAAGAGGGGCAGCTCTGTTCTGATCATCAAGATGAGTCGATTGCTTGTTTTCTACTAGATATGAGTGATTCAGGTGCGCGTCTATCCATTCCATTGGATCAAGCTTCTTCTTTAAATCAAGGACAAATGCAATTGTTCTTTTCAGAGGATCAAAGTGTGGCGTGTGATGTGGTTTGGAGCCATCCAGATGGAGACAAGCTGATGGTTGGTGTTGCTTTTACTGATACAGAAAAATCAGAGTATCTATCACTGATCCGCTTCTTATTCACACGAGAGCATGTATCGATAACGGATCGTGAGAAAAAATCCTATGCTGTTCGGACATTTCTCCGCTTTGTAAGAGAAACGGAGAAAGTACCAAGGGCTATAAGGCGCAAATGGGTGAGAAGACCGTTGCAAAGCGTGACAGGCACGCTGTCCTATGAGGGCCGGTTAGAAGAGAAGGTGCCGGTGAACATACATGATATTAGTTTATCTGGGTGCAAAATCGAGTCTGAAGCTTCAATTGAATTACATGAGAAAGTGCTGATCACCATTGACACAGAATCTCTCACAGATCAGCCGGCGATTGCAGTCTGGACATCACAAAGACGCGGCCGCACAATGGCCGGACTCAAGTTTGTTCAGCCTGAAATCAAGCAGATAGAAGAAAGAGAGGGAGTGGTTTCTTGAAATCCAAAAACGGCGGTTACCTCTATTTACTATGGCTTCCTGTCATCATGGGAGCCGGCTACGGCATTTCGCTTTTAGTGCCATTTCTTCAGCCTGTCCTGACACTTGGCATCGCAGGTCTTTATATTTTTATGTTTGGTGATTTTCAGGTAAGGCAGGTCAGATATATTTTTATGTTCGTGTTTTTGATCAATGTCCTTTTTAGTATGATGCTATTTTTGGGCATTTAAAAAAGTGCTTCCCGAGGCGGGGAGCACTTTTTGTTATTCTGCCATTTTTTCGAGGTTGCCGTTCCGGTCCATTTTAAAGGTTGGTGCGGCACTATCGTCCTCTTCAAACAAAACTAGTTTTCTTGCACGGTTCATGATTTTCACGAGTGTTTCATAATCTTCTTGAATCGTGAGCTGATCCTTTTCAAGCTTTTTCACTTCAGCTTCTAGCTGCGAGACTTTATGAGAAAGCTCATTGTTTTCTCGTTTTAAGCGGCTGTTTTCCATACGTAAGGCAGTGGATTGCTGACCATCGCCTTCATAACGGCGTAAGAAATCAATGATATCGTCCATGGTTAATTCTTGATGCTGCCTAAATGGATTTGCTTCCGGCTTTTTCTCTGCGGTATTTGGGGCAGGAGCAGCCTGTGACAATAAATGTGATAAACTAGCTAACTCTTCATTGTAGCTTTGATCCACAAACTGAAGCTGTTCGGCTGTTTCAGCAGCTGGTGCAAATGTTTCTTCCTTTGCTGGCTCCAATTCCTGTGAGAATTCCTCTTGAGTGACCGTTTCTTCTACTTGCGGCTGATAAAGTAATCGTTTTTTCGCAGGCTGGCCATTGCCAAGTGCGCGCATCCGTTGTTTTCGTTGTTTTTTGGCAAGTGCCAGCGCTTTTTCATATTGGTGCCTGACGACAGCATTCCATCTAAAACCGCATGCCGCTGAGGTGCGGTTCAACTTGTCTCCTACTTCTTCAAACGCATTTAGCTGCGTACTGCCCTCTCTGACGTGACGTAAGACGGTTTCTGCCAGGAGGAGATCATTTTCCTCTGACCAAGCATCTTGTCTTTGTTTTGACATGTGTTTAAACCCCCATATGATTTGATGGTATTAGATTAGCCAAGTTCAAGAAGGTTTATACAAGTTTGCTAAAAGGATAGTGGAAAATACTAGCTTTTATGTAAGCGGATGATTGGGGTGGCAAAGCGTCTTGCAAGTCCAGCCGCTTCGATGTACAATGTTGGGTGGTATATTATTCACGATTGGCTGTCCAACTGTTTCATATAGAATGAAGTATCATCATTGAAAGGAAGCGTAAGACCATGGCTAATGAGTTTCGCGTATGTGACGATTGTGATGCGACGAACCTAAAGACGTTATTGCCTCGACTCAAATCGGTTGATCCTGATGCAAAAATTGAGATCGGCTGTCAATCCTATTGTGGTCCAGGACGAAAAAAAGCTTTTGCGTTTGTGAACAATCGCCCATTATCCGCACCAACAGAAGATGAATTACTCGAAAAGGTTCAAAAAAAAGTCAAATAAATGTCACTGAATGTGTTCAGTCGACCTAAAAAGAGGTCCGTCCCTGTCAGGTCGGGCTTTTTACGTCCGTGCAATCTTTGAGAACACATTCACCAGCAAATTCAAGGATGTTTTCGGGAAAAGTTACCCGATATAATAGAAACACGTCTTAAAAAAAGAGGGACGAAACGATGGCGTATCCAAAAGGGAAATTATCTGAGGAAAAGGTATTTAAAGATCCTGTGCACCGTTATGTTCACGTAAGGGATGCATTAATATGGGATTTAATAGGAACAAGAGAGTTTCAGCGCCTGAGACGAATTAAACAGCTAGGAACTACTTATTTGACGTTTCATGGTGCAGAACACAGCCGATTCAATCATTCACTCGGTGTATACGAGATTGTGAGACGAATTGTGGATGATGTGTTTAAAGGGCGGCCTGAATGGGATGAAGGGGAGCGCGAGCTTGTACTTAGTGCAGCCTTGCTTCATGACCTCGGACATGGTCCATTTTCTCATTCCTTTGAAAAGGTCTTCCACTTAGACCATGAATCGTTTACAAGAGATATTATTTTAGGGCAGACGGAAGTCAATGAAGTGCTCTGCCGGGTGAGTGATGATTTCCCGAAGCATGTGGCTGAAGTCATTGCCAAAACGTATCAAAACAAACAGGTGGTCAGTTTGATCTCAAGTCAAATTGATGCCGACCGAATGGACTATTTGCAGCGTGATGCCTACTATACAGGCGTCAGCTACGGCCACTTTGATATGGAACGTATTTTACGTGTGATGCGCCCGAGAGAAGATCAGATTGTGATGAAGCAGAGCGGGATGCATGCGGTTGAAGATTATATTATGAGCCGCTATCAAATGTACTGGCAAGTCTATTTCCACCCAGTGACACGCAGTGCGGAAGTGATTTTAACGAAAATCCTTCATCGGGCAAAAGAGCTGCATGAAACGGGTTATATTTTTACACATGCCCCCGTTCACTTTTATTCAATCTTTGAGGGGAATGTCACCACAGAGGACTATATTAAGCTGGATGAATCCATTGTCTTATTTTATTTTCAGGCGTGGGAAGATGAAGAAGATCACGTGCTGGCTGATTTGTGCCGCCGTTTTATGAACCGCCGTTTGTTCCAATATACAGAGTTTAATCCAAATGAAGAAATGACGAAATATTTCAAGCTGACCGCCTTGTTCAAGGAGGCAGGAATTGATCCTGACTATTATTTAGTGGTCGATTCTTCCTCTGACTTGCCCTATGACTTCTACAGACCAGGGGAGGAAGAAGAGAGGCTGCCAATCCACCTTTTGACGCAAAGCGGTCATATTAAAGAACTGTCGAGACAGTCGGATATTGTTGACGCCATTTCCGGTAAACGAAGAACCGATCATAAACTTTATTTCCCGATGGACTTAATTGTAGATATGTCGGAAAAAGCTGAAGAAAAAAAGGCGATCATGAAGCTGCTTGGTTTGGGATAAGGAAGTACTGAAAAAGGAGATGTCGGGAATTTGTTGAAAGAGCATGCAAAGTTGATGAAGGTATTCTCTGAATCAGGGGAAATCGTTGGTCGGAAGAAGCTGCAAAAGATGATTTACATAGCAAAAAAGCTAGATTTGCCTTTTTACGAGAAATACGATTTTCATTTTTATGGCCCCTATTCAGAGGAGTTGACGCTCAGAATTGAAGAGCTGTGCAACCTTGGATTCTTGGACGAAATGAAGGAAAAAAAGGGCGGATACTATCAATATCGCTATTCGCTGACGGACAATGGGAAAGAGTTTCTCGATCAGTGTGAAGTGGACATGCCTGACCTCAAAGCGCTGACGCAGCAGATGAACGAGCAATCATCCCGTTTCCTAGAGCTTGTCTCAACGATTTTATATTTTGATAACCTGCCAGAAGATGAGGTGAAGGAAAAGGTCTTCACCATTAAAAGCAAGCAGCGCTATACGGACGAAGAATTTGAGGCGGCCCTTGCTTATATTGATCAGTTGAAGGAATTGAACTAGTTGAACAAAAGCCCGACTTTTAGGGCTTTTTTTGTTTTGTAAGACCCAGACCAAAAGCGCTATTTTTCGATGAAATGTGTGTCAAAATATCCGAAAAATTAGTGAAAATGACGTAATTCGACTTTCTTCCTGTGCATCTAATTCCCTGTTTTTGACTGAATAGAAGGAAAATGGTGAATTTTCAGTGAATATATAACCTTGTGAAAAACAAAGGAGGGATAGGAATGAAAAAGCGTTCAGTCTTTTTGTCATTTTTATTGGTAGGTAGTTTGTTACCGGGGGTAAGTTCAGCTTCAGCACCAGTAGCGAGTGCAGGTCATGGGCATGATCATGGTCATGCGCCGTTCGAAACCCATATTAGTGAGGGGTTGCCAAAAGCAAAAGATTTTAAAGATTTGACGACAGCACCTCCAATTGAACGAGATGTGACAACAAAGGTATTAGATGAGTCTGGTAAGCAGGTAGGCTCGAGAACCTTTAAGGCCAATACAGGAGATTCTATTTCAACAAAAGCAAGCACAGGCAGTCAGAAGGTCACTGTCTATGCGGTCGCTGATGCGCAGTATCGTGCGAAATATAGTGACTGGCAAACACGGATTGTCAGCATCATCGAGCAAGCAGATGTCACGTTTAACCGTGATCATGATGTGGACTTTGTCGTACAAGCCGTAGGATCTTGGACGTCTTCGGGATCAAATTCATCACAAATCCTTTCCAACCTTGCGCGCAGCTTTGATGGCAGAGGATACGATTTTGTCACTGGATTTACAGCAAATCCAAACTTTGATGCTGGCGGAATCGCTTATGTCTACAATAGTGCACCAAGCGGAAGTGCATTCGCCGTTAACCTTGATCAAGGAACAGCGAACACTGCAAAAGCGGCTACGCATGAATACGGTCATAACTTTGGCTTACCGCACGACCCTCAAGGAAGCGGCATTGTCTGCTTAATGAATTATGATTATTCCTACACAGTCGATTTCTTTGATGCGGCTCATAAAAATCAAGTGAATCGTAATAAAGCTTGGTACAGATAAATAAAATAAGAGACAAAAGGACAAACACCCATGTGCTTGTCCTTTTTTTATGCTTACAGGTCGCTGATGCGTTTTCCTGCTACGGCATAGTGTTCTTTTTTCATTTCTTCAATAATAACAGAGACTTTTTCTGCCCCTGCGCCTGTTGTTTCTACAACGGCATCAGTGACTTTCTCCACAAGAGCTCTTTTCTGCTCGTCTGTTCTTCCTTCAAGCATTTGAACGGTGACAATCGGCATGGCGAAAACCTCCTTTTTCCTTTAATGCTACGCTTCCCTTTAGTTTAAGGGACTTCTTATAGTATACTGAATGAAGTAAATCATTGTATAGAAAGAAAGAGGGATTCATGCCTTTGAACCAATTTCTTGTTTATCCATTAGAACTTATTCCATATGTCGCCATTACGCTTGTTGTTGCATTTACGATGCACGAGCTGGCGCATGCATATGTTGCGTACCGATTCGGAGACCCGACGGCTAAGAATCAAGGGAGACTGACGTTAAATCCACTGAAGCATCTCGATGTATTCGGAACGATTTTGATCTTTGTGGCCGGGTTTGGCTGGGCGAGACCTGTACCGGTGAATCGTTACCATTTTAAAAAACCGCGCTTAGCAGGGATTTGTGTCTCCATTGCTGGGCCATTAAGTAACTTGGTGCTGGCGTTTTTGGGCTTTTTTGTGTATGTGCTTCTTCAGAAATTTGGCGGGGAGTGGATCATGCGCTTTGAGCCGGGAGTCGATAATTTCTTTTTAATCTTTATTAACTTAAACGTCATCTTGTTCCTATTTAACTTATTACCACTTCCGCCGCTGGATGGGTATCGAATTATTGAGGACGTCGTCAGCCCCCGTATCCGGGCGAAAATGACGCAATTTGAACAATATGGGATCATTATTTTTCTCATATTCGTGATCACACCGCTGGGACAGTTTGTGTTTGGTCCATTGATCGAAATGCGGAATCAAATCATACAATTGTTTAATCTTATTTTGAAGCCGCTGCTTTAGGAGGTTTAATAAATGGAAGGTAAAAAGAAGAAACCAATTGGTTTTAACATCATTAAAAAAACAGATGCAACCGACGGACATGGAGGCTTTGGGGCAGGTGCACTCAGCCTTGATAATATCTCGCCAGTCATCATTGATGTAGAGGAAAAGGAAGCTGTCATTGATATTGGTGCCATGCATGCAAGAAGTGCCGTCGAAAAAGGAATTAAATTTTTGAAAACAAAAGAAGAGGTGCCGAACGGAAAACCGTATTGGCTTGTATGGGTGACGATTGACCGCAGAGAAGAAGGGCCTTATTATGCAGGTGTGACGGCTTGTGAAATGACCGTTGACCGTTCGATCCGCCGCGGGTATAAGTCACTTCCAGAGCATGTGAATTTAATGGATAAATCGATGAAGCGAAAAATTGTCGTTAGTCATATGGATGACGTTTCCAAAAAGGTGCTGGCTGATTTCTTAAAAGGTCATAATCAAGCGCTATGGGACGCATCAACAGATGAATTAAAAGAAGGATTGGCTGTCCCTGAATAATTGTGAAATTTTTGTGAAGATTGGCGGATGGCTACCAATTCTCTCCGGTTTTTGAGTAAACTGGTGTTAAAGCTAGGACATGGAGAATCCCGAGATGCAGATCTCGGGGTTTTTCATGCCTTTTTTAACGTTTCAGCCACTTTTCCCACCATTTCTTTGGCTTTTGATCTTGAACTGGTTCCTGCTCAGAGGCTTTGTTCTCAGCACCATAGCAGACCCCTGTCGGCTCCGTTCCTTCTATAAAATAGGTGAATACCTTTGATTCACATCCTGGACCTGCGAGGTCGCCGGTTTTTGGATTAATATATACTCCTTTGACACCGTCTGGCGGCATGAAGGAGGAGGCTGGCTGCTTCGAGAGAGCTGATTCCATAAAGGAAGCCCATATTTTTTTCGCATAGGCCGTTTCTTCGACTGAGTCAATGGTGCGGCCTTTATCATAGCCTGTCCATACACCTGTGACGAGCTGGGGAGAGAAGCCGATCATCCAGCTGTCGGCGCCTGTAGTCCCTGATTTTCCTCCGTATGTTCTTGTAAGATCCTTTATAATGGTGCGGCCAGTGACACTTGTATAACCGTTTAATTGATCATTGAACATGCCTGACATCATGTCGGTGGTGACAAATGCTGCTTTTTCATCAAGGATTTGTTCTCGTTTTTGTTTCTCTTCAAAAAGCACATTGCCTTTTGCGTCGGTTACTTTCGTAATAAAGGTTGGTTTGACGCGTTTTCCGCCATTGACCAGCATGGCGTATGCATTGGTCATTTCAATTGGTTTCACAGGAGACGTGCCCAGGGCAAGAGAGGGGACTTGATCTAGTTTTTCCTTGATTCCAAATGTCTTGCCAGCACGTACAAGCTGCTCCATTCCTAAAAATAGATGGGTCTTTACAGCGTAAATATTATCAGACAATGCTAAAGCTTGAAGCATTGTAATGCCGTCATTGGCGTAATAGCCGTGATAATTGCTTGGTGAATAAGCGGCATTGCTGCCTTGATCATCCAGTTCAAACACCGTTTCCTCACTGCGCATGACGGTTGCGGGTGTAAACCCGTTTTGCAAGGCAATGTAATAGAGAAGGGGTTTCATGGTTGAACCGGGCTGTCTTTTTGCTTGTGTCACCCGATTGAATGGACTTTTCTCATAATCTCTCCCGCCTATGAGGGCAAGTACATGCCCTGTTTGGGGATGGATGGCGGCAAAGCCGATTTGGATTTCTGATTTGGAATTCATCGTATTTTTTAACGTCTTTTCTGCGATTTTCTGTAATTCTGGATTGAGAGTCGTTTGGATATGAAGCCCATAGGTTTCAATCTGTTCCTCTGTTAATCCCAAGCTTTGTTTCAACTCTCGAATCACATCGTCATAAAAATACGGGGCTTGCTTTGCTTGCAGCTGCTTCTTTTGCAAAGGGCGATAGGACAGCTTTTCTTTCGCAGCGTCATCGGCTGCTTTTTTCGTAATCATGCCATCCTCGTGCATTTGTCTCAAAATCATATTCTTTCTTGCGCCGGCTTTCTCCTCATTCACATAAGGGGAATAGAGAGAAGGCCCTTTTGGGATACCGGCAAGAAGGGCAGATTCAGCGAGGGTTAAGTTCTTTGCTTTTTTCCCGAAATACAGACGTGACGCTGCTTCCACACCGTACGCTCCGTGACCATAATAAATGGTGTTCAAGTATCCTTCTAAAATCTCATCTTTTGTATAGTTTTGTTCTAAACGAATCGTGTAAAAGGCTTCATTCCACTTCCGCTTCCACGTTTTATCATGATCTAAATACAGATTTCGTGCATATTGCTGGGTGATCGTGCTGGCACCTTGCACCTTAGCCATGGCACGAATATCGGCCACCGCAGCACCTGCCATCCGTTTCACATCAAAGCCATGATGCTCATAAAAGGTTTTATCTTCAACAGCGACAACTGCCTGTCTGATATGAGGAGACATCTCCTTTAATGGCACCCAATATCTCTTTTCTCCAAAGCTGGATTCTCCAAGCTTTGAGCCATCAGCTGCATAAATGGTCGTGGATTGGGGAACTTGAACAGAAGGGGCACCTTGCCATTTAGCTATTAATAGAAACGTCAAAAAGACGGTACCTGCAAATAGAAAAGCGAGCAAGCCGATAAAAAAACAGGCTCGAATCGTTTTCACGGTCATGCGGATTTTTTTATTACTCATGATTGTGTCCATGCAAAGCCCCCATTTTGACGGTTTTTTATCAGTATGGAACAAAGAAAACCGTTTTAAACAAGCGATTGCAGGAGCGCTTTAAAAAATGAAGAGAACTCATGCGGTTCTTTACAATTTGATATGAATCCACTATACTTTTTTCTTGGACAATCGATATAGTCAAAGCCGATAAAAGGCGCTAACAATAGATGTTTGTTTATTATTGGATGAGAGGAAGATGAACAATGAGCGAACTTTGGTATACAGAGAAGCAAACGAAGAATTTTGGTATTACATTGAAGGTGAACAAAACCCTTCACACAGAACAAACAGACTTTCAGCATTTAGAAATGGTGGAAACAGAAGAGTTTGGCAATATGCTGTTTTTAGACGGCATGGTGATGACGTCTGAGAAAGATGAGTTTGTATACCACGAAATGGTGGCACATGTTCCTCTTTTCACTCATCCAAACCCGGAAAATGTTCTTGTTGTAGGCGGAGGAGACGGCGGTGTCATTCGTGAGATCCTCAAACACCCTAGTGTGAAAAAAGCGACACTTGTTGATATTGATGGAAAGGTCATCGAATACTCGAAGAAATTCCTTCCTTCTATTGCTGGGAAACTAGACGATCCTCGTGTAGATGTGAAAGTAGGAGACGGTTTTATGCACATTGCTGAAGCTGACAACGAGTATGATGTGATCATGGTTGACTCGACTGAGCCAGTTGGACCAGCTGTGAACCTGTTCTCTAAAGGATTTTACGCAGGAATCGCAAAAGCACTCAAAGAAGACGGTATTTTCGTTGCACAAACGGACAACCCTTGGTTCACACCTGAGCTGATTACAAATGTACAGCGTGATGTAAAAGAAATTTTCCCAATTACAAAGCTTTACACAGCGAATATTCCAACGTATCCAAGCGGTCTTTGGACATTCACCATCGGTTCTAAAAAATATGATCCACTTGCTGTAGAAGACAGCCGTTTCTTTGATATTGAGACGAAATATTACACAAAAGAATTGCACAAAGCGGCATTCGTTCTGCCGAAATTTGTGAGCGACTTAATCAAATAAATCAAGCGAAATGGACATGCGCAAATGACGGTTTGCGCATTTTTTGAAGCGTAAAAGGAGGAATCTTGCATGAGATTCGACGAGGCTTATTCAGGAAAAGTGTTTATTGGAAGTCATCCGACATGGGAAGATGCAAAGGTCATTTTATACGGCATGCCGATGGACTGGACAGTCAGCTACCGCCCAGGTTCACGTTTCGGTCCGAACCGCATTCGTGAAGTATCGATCGGTCTAGAGGAATACAGCCCTTATTTAGATCGTGAGCTGCATGAGGTGCCATTCTTTGATGCGGGTGACATCCCACTTCCTTTTGGGAATGCACAAAAGAGCTTAGATTTAATTGAAGAGTATGTCGACAGCATTTTAGAAAAAGGGAAGTTTCCATTAGGAATGGGCGGCGAGCATCTTGTGTCTTGGCCGGTTTTCCGTGCGATGTATAAGAAATACCCTGATTTGGCCATCATCCATATGGACGCACATACAGATCTTCGTGAGGAATATGAGGGTGAGCCGCTCTCACATTCAACACCGATTCGTAAAGTTGCAGGACTGATTGGACCTGAAAATGTATTCTCTTTCGGCATCCGTTCTGGGATGAAAGAAGAATTTGAATGGGCAAAAGAAGCGGGTATGCACATTTCTAAATTTGAAGTACTCGAGCCATTGAAGCAAGTATTGCCAAAGCTAAAAGGGCGTCCAGTATATGTGACGATCGATATTGATGTACTTGACCCAGCACATGCACCTGGTACAGGAACGGTAGATGCTGGCGGTATTACATCAAAAGAGCTGCTTGCATCCATTCATGCGATTGCAGGATCTGACGTCAAAGTCGTTGGGGCAGACCTTGTCGAGGTAGCACCTGTATATGATCACTCTGACCAAACAGCGAATACAGCGAGTAAACTTTTACGCGAAATGCTGCTTGGATTTGTGAAATAATCAGTTGATAGAGGAGCTTGTCATCTCATGTGGACAAGCTCTTTTTTTACATTGGTCAAAAAATAAAGGAGGGAGCTCATGTTTTCGTCAATATTGATGGTGTTCCTCGCTTTATGTGTGTTAGGGGCAGGCTTTCTCACATTGAAACGAGAGCTCGCAGCTGATCCGCCTGTTTTTGCTTCAAAGAAGGAAGCAAAGGAAGAGATGCTGGGGCTGTTTCACGATCGAGGCTTTTTCTATCTGACGGCCATTGCGTTATTCATGCAGGTGGTTTTTAAAAAGGATCAAATTGCACCATTTGATTTTTTTCAGGCATTTTTGGCAAGTTCAGGCATACAGGCTCTTTTTTACTTAATGAAAAGAAAAGACTTAGGTGTAAAGGCTGGACTTGTCGTAGTGGTCAGTTGTATTTTTCTTTTTTTCTAAAGGGATGGCTGAAGATGAAAAACGAAGTTTAATCGCCATGAAGAAGAGAAATGATGGTATGATAGGCGATCATGATTATGGTATACTATTTTAGTTAAACGGGTCTTAGCAAAGGAAGTGCAAAATGACACAAAACCAAATTTCAATTCATGTAAAGTCAGTGATGAAACCAGAGACGGAGCCGGCTGAAACGATCGAATTCCGCACGACTGGAACGTACCAAGAGAAGAATGACAAAACGTATCTCACTTACCATGAAGAACATGAAATGGGTCAAGTAAAAACCGTTGTGAAAATGAGTGAAAAAGAAATTTTTGTGATGAGATCAGGGGCTATTCAAATGAAGCAGCGCTTTCTCATTGGAGAAACGACCGTCACACATTACACGATGCCATTCGGTACACTTCAGCTAGATGTGCACACACATGGTATTGATCTCGATGTGGACAAGGGGCTGCTGCACATTACGTACGATATGCTGACAGGAGAAGATCAAAAGCATTTACATACATTATCGATTTCGTATAAGGAGGATTTACGTTCATGAATATCGCAGAACAGGTCAAAGATGCGTTAAAAGAAGAAATCATAGCGGCAGTTGTCAAAGCAGGACTTGCCGATGAAAGCCAGGTGCCAGATGTCCTTTTAGAAGTGCCGAAAGACAAAACTCACGGAGATTACTCTACCAACATGGCGATGCAGCTTGCCCGCATTGCGAAAAAAGCACCTCGTCAAATCGCAGAGGACATCGTCAATGCGTTTGATAAAGGGAAAGCTTCCATTGAAAAACTGGATATCGCGGGTCCAGGATTCATTAACTTTTATATGAACAATCAGTATTTAACAAAGCTCATTCCAGCTGTTCTTGAGGCAAAAGAAGCTTATGGCGAAACGAATACAGGCGGCGGTCAAAAGGTGCAAGTCGAATTCGTCTCAGCCAACCCAACAGGTGACCTTCACCTTGGACATGCCCGCGGTGCAGCTGTAGGAGATTCCCTTTGCAATATCCTTGATAAAGCAGGGTTCGATGTGAGCCGTGAATACTATATCAACGATGCAGGGAATCAAATCAATAACCTCGCTTTATCTGTAGAAGTACGTTATTTTGAGGCGCTCGGTCTTGAAAAAGAAATGCCTGAAGACGGCTATAGAGGAGAAGACATCAAAGGCATCGGACAAAAGCTTGCGGATGAATTTGGTGACCGTTTCGTACATGAACCGGAAGAAGAGCGGATGAAGTTCTTCCGTGAATACGGCTTGAAATACGAATTAGAGAAATTACGTGTAGATCTTGAGAATTTCCGTGTACCATTTGATGTATGGTATTCAGAAACCTCTTTATATGAAAACGGAAAAATCGAACCAGCGCTGGAAACACTTCGTGAAAAAGGCTATGTCTTTGAAGAAGACGGCGCAACATGGCTGCGTTCAACTGATTTTGGTGATGACAAGGACCGTGTGCTGATTAAAAAAGACGGCAGCTTCACTTACCTGCTTCCAGATATCGCATATCATAAAGACAAATTGGACAGAGGCTTTGACCAGCTCATTAACATTTGGGGAGCGGACCATCACGGCTATATTCCTCGGATGAAAGCGGCGATCCAAGCACTTGGATATCCAGCTGACAAGCTTGAAGTAGAAATCATTCAGCTTGTGCATCTTTACAAAAACGGCGAAAAGATGAAGATGAGTAAGCGTACAGGAAAAGCCGTCACAATGCGTGATCTGATTGAAGAAGTCGGCTTAGATGCGACTCGTTATTTCTTTGCGATGAGAAGTGCGGCGACACATATGGACTTTGACCTAGATTTAGCGATTTCTACGTCTAACGAAAACCCTGTGTACTATGCACAATATGCACATGCGAGAATTTGCAGCATGCTGCGTCAAGGTGAAGAAAAAGGCTATGAACCGAACCTTGAAAAAGCCGATTTCTCTCACATTCAATCGGAAAAAGAATACGATCTTCTAAAAATCATTGGCAGCTTCCCAGAAGTTGTAGCAGAAGCAGCTGAAAAGCGTATTCCGCACCGCGTGACGAACTATATTTATGACCTTGCATCAGCCCTTCACAGCTTCTACAATGCCGAGAAGGTCATTGACGCAGAAAATGAAACAAAAACAACAGCACGTCTTTCACTCATGAAAGCAACACAAATTACGCTTGCGAATGCATTAAAACTAATTGGTGTATCGGCTCCGGAAAAGATGTAATGAAATGAAAGAAAGCCCCACTCTATTGAATGAGTGGGGCTTTTTCGTATAAAACCCCGCTATCCTCAAGAGATAGCGGGGTTTTGAAAATTATCCAAGCGTATTAATTATGTTTTTTACATCTACTTAACGAAGGGAATGAAGGGTTGGATCACTTTTTCTAAAAAAATTTTAAAAAAGATAATGGCATAGAAAAAAGCCCCGCCTATTCGGGTGCTTTTTGGCCTTAAGTTATGAATGAATGCGCAGCTTCACGTCTCCATTTTTACACGTTAGCTGAACGTTTCCGCCAATTGGGAAGGTGAAGACTGGCTGTGTATGTCCGATATCGACGTCGTAAATCACTGGGATGTGTTTGAGCATTGGATGCTTATCTAGGATGAATCTTAAATGTTCCTCTGTCATGTTGGATTTCTTCTGAAAGCGCCCGATGATCAACCCTTTGATTGATTGTGCATGCTGTAAGAGGGAGGTAAGGTCTCTGGCGAACATTTCAGGGAACACCAACTCATCATCCTCCACAAATAAGATCGCATCCTTTACATTCGGCATAAACGATGTCCCTTGCAGTAAGTTCAGTGTACAAAGGTTTCCGCCAAACAAGGTGCCTTCAGCTGTTCCTTCCTGATATATGTTCCATTTCGTCGGATGAAACTGTCTGTTCGCTTGATCGAGATACCACGCGTCATCACTCCATTTTGTCGAAGGATTCACATCAAACGGTTCGCTGCCGTTCATCAAGCAAGCTTGAAACATAGCGGTCTGCTCCTCCTGTCCCTGTTCCATTTGAAAGCTTGAGAAATGGGGGCCAGAATATGTCACCATATCACATTTCGCTGTAATGGCGTTTGCAAGTGCAGTGATATCACTATAGCCGGAAAGGACTTTAGGATGCTGACGGATCAGGTCGTAGTCAATATAAGGCAAAAGTTCATTGCAGTTAAAGCCTCCGATGGCTGTCAAAATACCATCAACCTCATCATCTTTGAACGCCTCATGGAGATCAGACAAGCGGTGTTCAATAGATGATGAGGAATGAAGGTCACATTCAAACACGTGCTGTCCAAAAGAGACAGTGAAGCCTAAAGGCTCTAAACGTTTTTTCGCTTGAGCAATTCCTTCTTCTGATAAAATGCTGGCACTTCGGCTTGGGGCAATGACACGTATATGGCTCCCTTTTTTAAGAGGTGAGGGGGTATGCATAAACAGATCTTCCTTTCCATCACATATTTCTTTATTATATCGGATCAAATAGCGAAAGTCTGTAAAGGCTAGGAGAAAGGAATGGGTCGTGCGTTTCATACAAGCTGTGCAAAGGGTATGGAAGAGAAAAAGACAGAATGAGGGCGGAGAATGTGAAAAAGAGAAGACTGGAATTTTTATTTTTATATTTTATGATATTCGGGGCATATGTGGTGTATTGGTGGACTGTGCCGGCGTGGAGCGTTCAGCTGTACGCAGCGATTTATATCGCCATTATTTTATTTAGTATCATCTCACTCATGCTGGAGAACCGTACATCACAGCACACGTTGTTATGGATATATGTGCTCATTTTTTTCCCGATCATTGGCTATATGTTCTATCTGTTCTCAGGGCAGCTCTATGTAAAGGGTCATTTATTCAAATCAAAGAGAATGTATAACCGCGAGAAATTACGCAGAATCTCTGAGCTTGAGAGTAAGCCGAATGAGTCACGTTTAACCGATAATCAGCGTGCTTTTTTTCATTACACAGAAAAAGCAACAGGTATGCATGTGAACACAAATAGTGATATGGAGATTTTAAAGAATGGGGAGGAGACGTTCCCCAGAATTTTTGAAGAGTTAAAAAAGGCAAAATCGTTCATTCATATTGAATATTACATGTTCAAATCCGATTTCCTCGGCCACCGGATGATGGAGATTTTGATTGAAAAAGTGAAAGAAGGGGTAGAGGTCCGTTTCATATATGATGCGGCAGGCAGCATCCGCTTCTCCCGAAAAGATATTAAACGCTTGAAGCAGGCAGGGGTCAAGGTTGCTCCTTTTCTACCTTTAAAATATGGATTCTTTAATCAAAAATTCAATTTCAGAAATCACCGAAAAATCGTCATTATTGATGGAGAGACAGGGTTTGTCGGGGGGTTAAATGTCGGCAAGGAATACGTAGGACGAGATGAAAAGATCGGCTTTTGGCGTGATACGCATGCCATGTTAAAGGGTGAGGCTGTTCAGACCCTTCACTCCGTTTTTATGCTGGATTGGGAGTATGTATCAGATGAAGTATTAATTGATGATCCAAAGTATCATACGCCGCATTCTGTGACAGGCGATGATGTCATTCAGGTTGTACCAACTGGACCTGATATGAAAGAAAGTATGAGTGATTTATATGATGCTCTTATTTCTAATGCGAAACAATTTGTCTGGATTGCCACACCTTACTTTGTACCAAACGAATCGATTCGCACTGCGCTCAAAATCGCTGCCACAAGAGGAGTGGATGTACGGGTGATGGTACCGGAGATCAATGACGGTTTTCTCACGCAATATGCCACACGATCCTATTTTTCTGAGCTTCTAAAAGAGGGCATCAAGGTGTATCACTATCAAAAAGGGTTTATGCATCAAAAGGTGATGATTGCTGATGGAGAACTCGCCTCCGTCGGTACCGCCAATGTTGATATGAGAAGCTTTCAGCTCAATTTCGAGGTCAATGTCTTTACAGCTGCGAAAAAGCCAATTGAACAATTGATGGCCCACTATGAGGAAGATATGAAGGAATGTGAGCAAATGGGTCCTGTACATTTTTATAAAAGAGGCTTAAAAGAGCGGTTGAAGGAATCATTTGCCCGATTGTTTTCTGGCGTATTATGAGGATTTCCAGTCGAAGAAATCATTTCCTGATCTAGTATTTTGCAGAGGATTCCTCTATAATTGAAAATGATTATCAATTATAGAGGAAATGAGGTCCTTTTACATATGCTAAAACGTTTTTTCGCCTATTACAGGCCCTATCGCGGTCTGTTCTTTTTAGATTTCTTTTGCGCTGTCGCAGTTGGATTAATGGAACTTGGTTTCCCGCTAATCGTGAACTACTTCATTGATACGTTATTACCAACAGGGAACTGGACAGTCATTGCCTGGACCGCACTTGCTCTGTTTATCATTTATGCCCTCAGCTCGGTTATGCAATTTATTGTGTCGTACTGGGGACACATGCTTGGCATCAATATTGAAACAGATATGAGGAAGAAGCTGTTTGATCATTTTCAGCGTCTCTCATTTAAGTTTTTTGATAACAACAAAACGGGTAAGCTTATGTCTCGGATGACAAATGACCTCATGTACATTGGGGAGGTGGCTCATCACGGACCTGAGGATTTGTTTATTGCGATTATGACGATTCTTGGCGCCTTTGCTGTCATGCTAATGATTAACTGGCAGCTTGCTATTTTAACCTTCCTGATCATGCCTGTCATCATTTGGCTTGCCCTTCATTTTAATAAAAAGATGACACAGGCGATTACACAGCTGAACAATGACATTGGAGACTTTCATGCAAGGGTTGAAAACAATATCGGCGGTATTCGTCTTGTTCAAGCCTTTGCCAACGAACATTTTGAGAAAAAGCGTTTTGCTGAAAACAACAACCGCTTTCGGAAAGCGAAGCTTCTTTCATATAAAATCATGTCGGTTAACGGCTCAATCAGTTACATTCTGACACGTCTTGTGACACTGTTTGTCCTTCTAGCAGGGACATGGTTTGTTCTGCAGGGTCAATTAACGGCAGGTGGATTTATCGCGTTTGTTCTGATTACAAACGTCCTATTCAGACCGATTGATAAGATCAACACAGTGATTGAAATGTATCCAAAAGGAATTGCAGGCTTTAAAAGCTATGTCGATTTACTTGAAACAGAGCCAGATGTGAAGGATACAGAGGGAGCTCGTGATGTATTTGGGCTGAAAGGTGAAATTGAATATCGAAACGTGACATTTGGCTACGATGAGCACAGTCATGTGTTAAAGGATATCGATTTGAAGATCAAACAAGGAGAAACCGTTGCGTTTGTCGGGCCTTCAGGAGCCGGAAAATCGACGATCTGCAGTTTGCTGCCACGTTTTTATGATGTGGATGAAGGGGAAATTACGATTGATGGCGTGAGTACAAAATCGATGACCCTCTCTTCTTTAAGACAGCAGATCGGCATTGTGCAGCAGGATGTCTTTTTATTCTCAGGCACCATTCGAGAAAACATTGCGTACGGCAACCTAGAAGCCAGCGATGCAGAGATTTGGGAGGCTGTACGTCGTGCGCATTTAGAGGAACTTGTTCAGCGTTTCCCAGAAGGATTAAATACGGTGATAGGCGAGCGCGGCTTCAAATTGTCAGGCGGTCAAAAGCAGCGCTTGTCAATTGCGCGGATGTTCCTAAAAAATCCTTCGATTCTTATTTTAGATGAAGCCACATCAGCACTTGATACAGAAACAGAAAAAGCCATACAAGATGCACTAAGCGAACTGGCTGTCGGCAGGACAACACTCGTCATTGCCCACCGCTTGGCAACAATTAAACACGCCGACCGTATCATCGTCGTGACAGAGGAAGGCATCCAAGAACAAGGCCGCCACCAAGACCTCATCCAAATGGGCGGCGTGTACAGCAGACTGCATGAAGCGCAGTTTGGTCATTGAAGAGAAAGCCCTTTTGATAAAGGGCTTTTTTTGTTAGGATAGAAAAAATGCGTGTAGGAAGGATCTGATGGGATGAAGAGGCTTCGGCGATTACAAAAGGGCGATAAGATCGGTATTTTTTCACCTTCCAGTCCTGCATCAGCGACCTCGCCTCTTAGGTATCAGCGGGCGAAGAAGTGGCTTGAGCAAAAAGGATTCATTGTGGTTCCAGGATCATTAACAGGGAAAGAGGATCACTACCGTTCCGGTACAATTCAAGAACGAACTGATGAGCTGAATGAGCTGATGGCTAGAGAGGACTTGGCGTGCATCATGTCAATGATTGGCGGTACGAATTCAAATAGTTTGCTGCCTTATCTTGATTTTGAGCTGCTGAATCAACATCCAAAAATCATGATCGGTTATTCAGATGCGACAGCGATTCTACTAGCGGCGTACGAAAAAACGGGCCTGCCTGTTTTCTACGGGCCTGCGCTTGTTCCTTCTTTTGGCGAGTTTGAACCGTTTGTCGATTATACATATCAGTCATTTGAGGACATCTTGATGTTTCCTCAAAGCATTCCTTATCAGATTGAAAAACCGCCTTTTTGGACAGATGAACGAATCAATTGGGAAGAAAAGACGCGTGACAAAAAGCAGCGTCCGAATGATTGGCTGTGCGTCATAGAGGGACAGGCAGAAGGCAGGTTGATTGGTGGAAACCTGAATGCGATGTACGGCATTTGGGGAAGTGAGTTCATGCCAGCCATCCAAAACGGAGACATCCTTCTCATTGAAGATTGTATGAAAACCGCGTCAGTTGTAGAAAAGAACTTTTCTTTATTGAAAGTAAATGGAGTGTTTGAACGGGTGTCAGGGATTCTTTTAGGAAAACATGAGCTGTTTGATGATGAGGGTACGGGCAAAGAGCCTTACGAGATTTTACTTGAGGTGCTCGGAGAGACGAAGAGACCACTCATCGCTGATTTTGACTGTGCCCATACGCACCCAATGCTTACGATGCCAATCGGGGCACAAGTGAAAATAGATGCAGCTTCTAAACAAGTTTGGCTGACAGAAGAGTGGATATAGCAAAAGAGCAGCCCGCGGCTGCTCTCCCAGCATGTAGACAAACCCTCGCATTCGGTGTCAGGCCTGCGTGCCGGTGCTCACGAATGTCAAATTCGCTCCGCTCCGGTACTCGTCCTTCCTAGGCTGCAAAGGTTTTCTATCACGCTGAAAAGAAGACAAAGGGCTAAAATCAACATCATTTTAGCCCTTTGTCAACCAATCTGAAAGAGCAGCCCGCGGCTGCTCTTCTTTATGAAACCGTCTCTTTTTCAAACGGCTGAAGGAGATCTTGCGCTTTTTTCCCCTCTACGACAATTAAGTAGTCAGATTCTAAATGAGTGAGCCTGAAAGTTTCAAGCTCTACGATGTTCTTAATGCTGCACATTGTTTTTTTAGAATACACATATATACGATGCTGAGCCTGCTGGCACTTTTCATAAAGAGAAATAAGCTTATGTAAATTCAACGCTTTCGCAGCGATTCGGATTGAATAGATTTGAGACATCTTCATATCCTCCTGTTAATTACTTTCTCACAATAGCTTTGTTACCCCCATTTGCACAAAGGTAAACCTTTCTTTATGATTTCCACTCAATGGTTCCTCCGCCCGTCCGCCGATTGCCCCTTATCGCAGACAGCTCTTCGACTAGACGGAGCAGAGCCTGATCCTTTAATTTTGCTTCAATCATGAAATCTACATCCCGGCCATACGGTTTTAATGCTTGGAAAAGCGGTAAGACAAAATTCATATCTACTCCATCTGCATGACTGCGTATAGCTTTTTCTGATTTTGGTGAAGACAAATGGATTTTGGGCGGAATGTCAGTGTTTGTCCACGTGTCGAACATTCTTGGCAGGATGTCATCGAGTGCGGCATCGTCATCTTTATTTGCCACGTGATGATGGTAATCAAAAACAAACGGAATATCATGCTTTTCACATACACCAAGCGTTTCGAGCGACGTATATGTTTTGTCATCGTTCTCAAGTGTCATTCTCGCTTTGATATGAGCTGGAAGCTGTTTGATATTTTCATCAAAGCGTTGAAGAGCCGATTCTTTATCGCCGTACGCCCCGCCTACATGAATGTTCATGTAGCCTTCCTTATCCAGCTTCATCGCCTCAAGCATCTGATAATGATACGTCATATCGATGACGGCATTTTCTGTAATGGAAGGTTTGGGGCTAGTAAACAAGGTGAATTGATTGGGGTGAAAGCTGACCCGTAAGCCGTGCCGTTTCACCAGCTTGCCGATCTCAAGAAATTCTTTGCGAAGAGGTGTCACAAAGTCCCAGAGCACCTCTGGATGGGTCGCGAGCGGGACGATCGAGCTTGAAAAACGGTAAAGCGGGATATCATGAGCAATGGCGAAATAAAGCGTTCTTAATGTATTCACGAGATTGGCCTTCGTTGTTCGCAATAAAGCTTCTTTTCTTTCTTCCTTAGCGAGCTTGCTGTATCTTGCAAAGGTCAGCGACTTGGCAGGAGAAGCTTCCCACAAGGTGACGGCATTGGATACATAACCAAATCGATAACGCATAGGTCATCTCCTTTATAAAAAATACGAGAACATGGCGGCAACCCACTCAAGCGGCCGAGTGAAAAGCGGGCGCTTTGACAATGTTTCTTCTGTCAAGATCTCAGAAACCTCCATATGCTCCCGAATCTTTTCTTCTACGTGTGCAGTAAAAGCGGGATCATCAATGGCTACATCTACTTCTTCGTTTAAAAACAAGCTGCGTTTATCAAAATTCGCGGTACTGATCATACAGCGGCTGTGATCAATCAAAATGGCTTTCGAATGATAAAACCCTTTATAAAAACGATAAACAAGACATCCAGAGGCAATGAGGTCCTTCAAATAATGAAAGCCAGCCTCTTTGACAAGTGGATGATCCGCTTTCATTGGAATGATGATTTCAACTGTGACGCCCCGCTTTCGTGCATCAAGCAGCGCCTTTAGAAGAGGGGCTGATGGAATAAAATAAGGCGTACAGATGATGATCTGTTTCCTTGCCTGCTGAATATCTTGGAGAAATAAAGCTTCTAAAGAAAAACCGGCAGTCGCGCGTGTTGTGCATTGTAATGTTCCCGGTTCCAATGCAGGGAAAACCTCATATTGCAGCTGATGAATGCCAGACGAACGGTACAAATCATTCAGAAATACATGCTGTAGATCTGCGACAACCTGTCCAGTCATCCGCAAATGATAATCCTTCCAAATGCCAAACCGGCCTTTCTTCCCAACATATTCATCGCCTATATTAAATCCGCCAATATAGCCAATTTTCCCATCAATCACCGTAATTTTACGGTGATTTCTCATGTTTAGACGGTAAATCAAAAAAGGAAAACGAGGCTTATTTAAAAAGTAAAATTGAATCCCGCTTCTTTCTAGCATGTCAATCGCCTTTTGATCAAACGGATAGGAGCCTAATCGGTCGGTCAGCAAAAAGACGGAAACGCCTTGCTCTGCTTTGGCTTTCAATGCTTGTAAGACCCTTTGACCAATCTTGTCGTTCTTTACAATAAAGAACATCATATGAATAGAAGAAGAGGCCTGCTGTATATCGGTAAGCAGCTGCTCGAAAAATGGTTCGCCATCATGATAAAAGGTGGCATCGCCGGTTGTTTGGTCAAAAGACCGTTCAAATGCATGCGTAGAAAAATATTTCTTTCCCATATAAAGGTCTAACATGACGAGCAAAACGATGGCAATGAGTACGAGTAGGATGATCAATGCGATCATGAAACTTCCTCCTTTTTTGCATATTTCAATAGTGTACCCAAACGCGCAAAAAATATTGACTGAATACTCATTCATTATTTATGATAGAGGTACAACATGGAAACGGAACAAAGTGGGTTTTGGGGAATGAAAGGGGGAGCAAGATGAATAGCCTTTTAATCATCAACTTGATCGCATTTGCGGCGGTGACCGCTTACGCAGTGTATTTGTTTGTTTATCTCATTCGAACACGAGCGGCGTATATTCGTCTTGGTAAAAAAGAAGAGTTTCAACAAGACATGAAGAAACGCTTAGAGCGTGTTTGGGTCAATGTATTTGGGCAAAAGAAGCTGTTAAAGGACAAGAAGAGCGGCATCATTCATGTGCTGTTTTTCTACGGATTTATCCTTGTACAGTTCGGAGCCCTTGATTTTATTCTGAAGGGGCTTATTCCAGACAGCGGGCTTCCTTTAGGTCCGGTGTACGGCGTCTTTACGTTTTTCCAAGAGATTGTCACACTTCTCATTTTAGTGGCCGTTGTATGGGCGTTCCATAGAAGATACGTGGAGAAGCTTGTTCGTTTAAAACGAGGCTTCAAATCGGGTCTAGTGCTTTTATTTATTGGCGGCTTAATGCTGACAGTGTTACTTGGGAACGGCATGAACATCATCTGGCATGGACACTCTCTATCACCAACTGAGCCAATCGCTTCTAGTATTGCTTTCTTGCTGGGCGGAATTTCACCTCTGGCGGCTGCCATTGTTTTTTATGCCGCATGGTGGGTGCATCTTCTTATTTTGCTGACATTCTTAGTATATGTTCCGCAGTCAAAGCACGCCCATCTGATTGCAGGGCCTGTGAACGTATTTGTCAGCAGATTAGACCCGCCAGGCAAGCTGCAAAAAATCGATTTTGAAGATGAGACACAAGAGACCTTCGGTGTGGGGAAAATTGAAGACTTCCGTCAGTCTCAGCTCATCGATCTTTACGCTTGTGTGGAATGTGGGCGCTGCACGAATATGTGCCCGGCAACAGGGACAGGGAAGATGCTGTCTCCGATGGATTTGATATTAAGGTTAAGAGATCATTTAACCAATAAAGGGGCCGCTATTACATCAAAGACACCTTGGGTCCCGCAGCTAGCCTTCAAGCAGACAACAGGAAACCAGCTGGCACTGCAGGCGAGAGGAGCAGGTGCGGAAGAGTCGGCTGCCAGCTCGATATATCATCCTTCTCTTATTGGAGAGGTCATTACAGAAGAAGAAATCTGGGCATGTACGACGTGCCGAAACTGTGAAGACCAATGCCCTGTCATGAATGAACACGTTGATAAGATTATTGATATGCGCAGATATCTTGTGCTGACCGAAGGGAAAATGGACGCGGATGCACAGCGTGCCATGACAAGCATTGAGCGCCAAGGGAACCCGTGGGGGCTGAACCGGAAAGAAAGAGAAAATTGGCGTGAACTGAGAGAAGATGTGCATGTGCCGACAGTGAAAGAGCTGAAAAAAGCAGAGCAAACCTTTGATTATTTATTCTGGGTTGGGTCAATGGGGGCATATGACAATCGAAGCCAAAAGATTGCGCTTGCCTTTGCGAAGCTACTCAATGAAGCGGGGGTCTCCTTTGCGATCCTAGGCAATAAAGAGAAGAACTCAGGTGATACACCAAGAAGACTCGGAAACGAATTTTTATTCCAAGAGCTTGCTGCAAAAAACATTGAAGAATTCCAGAAAAACGGCGTTACAAAGATCGTCACGATTGATCCACACGCCTATAACTTATTTAAAAATGAATATCCAGACTTCGGACTTGAGGCAGAAGTGTACCATCATACAGAATTACTCGCAGAGTTAGTGAAAGAAGGGAAAATAACACCTGTACATGAAGTAAACGAAGTGATTACCTTCCACGACTCTTGCTACCTAGGCAGATATAACGAAGTGTACGACCCGCCAAGAGACATTTTAAAAGCCATTCCTGGTGTGACGCTGAAAGAAATGGAGCGCAATCGTGAAACTGGTATGTGCTGCGGAGCAGGCGGGGGCTTAATGTGGATGGAAGAAGAGACGGGTACCCGGATTAACACTGCACGAACGGAGCAGGCGTTACAGGTACAGCCGTCCATCATCAGCTCAGGGTGTCCTTATTGCTTAACGATGCTGGGAGATGGGACGAAGGCGAAGGAAGTAGAGGAGCAGGTAGGCACATTTGATGTCGCCGAACTTCTTGAAAAATCAGTGTTTGGTGAGCCTGGAAAGCAGGTGTCGTAAACATGACAGGCCGATGAATAGGATGTTCATCGGCTTATCCATGGCGCTGTTTCATCAGCTGCCTAAATGATATGTAAGCGGTAACAAATGGGGAGGGGCATATATGAGTACGACGGTCATTGTATCTGGAGCAAGAACACCATTTGGAAAACTAGGCGGTGCTCTCAGTGGTTTGACTGCCGCAGAACTAGGCGGTATAGCGATCAAGGCTGCACTGGAAAGAGTTTCGGGTTCTCATGAAATAGATGAGGTCATCATGGGATGTGTGTTACAAGGAGGGCAAGGGCAGATTCCTTCAAGGCAAGCAGCAAGATATGCTGATCTTCCTTGGTCTGTTCCAACACAAACCATCAATAAAGTCTGTGCATCCGGAATGCGCAGTGTGAGCACGGCAGATCAAATCATTCGAGCCGGAGATGCTGAGGTCATCGCAGCGGGTGGTATGGAATCCATGTCTAACGCTCCTTATCTGCTAAAAAAAGCGCGATGGGGCTACAAAATGGGAGATGGTGCAGTACAAGATGCGATGATTTTAGATGGGTTAACCTGTTCGTTTACAGGCGTTCATATGGGTGAGTATGGAAGTACGGCTGCAAAGGAGCTCGGCATCATGCGCGAAGAGCAGGATCTGTGGGCACTCAGAAGTCATGAACGGGCCATCGAAGCGCAAAAAAACGGCTTTTTTCAACATGAAATCACCCCCGTCACCGTCAAAATAAAAACGGGAGAACGGCTGATCACAGAAGATGAGTCTCCGCGGCGTGATACGTCATATGAACGGCTGTCAAAGCTCATGCCTGTTTTTGATCAGAAGGGGACCATCACCGCTGGAAATGCACCAGGTGTCAATGATGGTGCAAGTGCGCTCCTTTTAATGAAAGACACGTATGCTGCACGGCATGACGTAAAGCCAATGGCAGTCGTTCTCGGTCATGCTCAGGTTGCTGTAGAGGCGAAGGATTTTCCGAAAACACCAGCCTTTGCTATCGAGAAGCTTTTAAAGAAAACAGGAAAGCGCCTAGAGGATATTGATTTGTTTGAAATCAATGAGGCCTTTTCAGCTGTGGCTTTGGCATGTGAAAAAATAACCGGGCTCGACCGGCGGAAAATGAATATCAACGGGGGGGCTGTCGCACTCGGTCATCCGATTGGGGCAAGCGGAACACGCGTCATATTGACATTGATTCATGCATTAAGACAAAGAGGCGGAGGCATTGGCATTGCGGCGATTTGCAGCGGAGGCGGTCAAGGAGACGCCATCATGATAAAGGTAGATGAAAAGGGAGGTGTTTATTGATGAGTATAGAAGAGACCGTTATGGTCGTTGGGGCTGGTCAAATGGGATCAGGCATTGCCCAAGTGTTTGCTCAGTCAGGCTATACAGTCCTGCTCCATGATGTATCAGAAAAGCAGATTCATCGAGCGATTTCCTCCATGACCAAACAACTGACGAAGCGGGCAGAAAAAGGAAAGCTGGCACATCAGGCAGTCCGAGATATTACGCAGCGGCTTGCCGTTTCCACAGATTTAAAAGACATGCAGCAGGCTCATTTAGTCATAGAAGCCGCATCAGAACAAATGAGTGTGAAAAAACAAATCTTTGAAACACTTGATCAATTTGCAGAGGCTGAGGCCATATTTGCGACAAACACGTCTTCCTTGTCGATCACAGAATTAGCAGCTGTGACGAGCAGACCGGAGAAAGTGATTGGCATGCATTTTATGAATCCGGTTCCTGTCATGAAACTGGTTGAAGTCATTCGAGCACTGCAAACGAGTGATGACACATATCAAGTTGTTTATGAAACAGCGAAGACATTAAACAAAACCCCAATTGAAGTGGAAGACTTCCCGGGGTTTGTATCAAATCGCATATTGATGCCAATGATCAATGAAGCCATTTACACCCTGTATGAAGGCGTAGCAGATGCAGAAAGCATTGATGACGTGATGACACTTGGGATGAATCATCCAATGGGGCCGCTTCGTCTAGCTGATTTCATCGGACTTGATACATGTTTATTTATTATGAATACCCTTCACGAGGGACTTGGAGACAGCAAATATCGGCCTTGTCCTCTTTTGAAAAAATACGTGAATGCAGGCTGGCTGGGCAAAAAAACAAAGAGAGGTTTTTACACATACCACGACCACTCATAGGGGGAGTCAAGATGGATGTTTTGCTTACGGATAAACAGCGTCTCTGGAGAGAACAGACAGCAGAATTTGCACGCCAGCGTATATTCCCTGAAGTAGAAGCCATGGAACAAGGCCGGTTTCCAAAAAACCTTTTAAGTGAAATGGGACGGCAAGGCTATCTTGGGATTCCAATACCAGCTTCGTATCAAGGCTTAGGAGCAGATTTTACAACGTATATCATCGCAATCCATGAATTATCGAAAGTGAGTGCGACCATCGGTGTCATTGTGTCCGTTCATACATCTGTTGTGACGATGCCTATTTTGACTTTTGGAACGAAGGAACAAAAAGAAACTTATGTGCCGCCGCTTGCATCCGGGAAGAAGCTGGGCGCCTTTTGTTTGACTGAACCAAAGGCTGGATCAGATGCCTCCAGTATTCAGTTAAGAGCAGAGCGTGTGGGCGACGATTATGTATTAAATGGGACGAAAATCTTTATCACAAGCGGCGGAGAAGCAGAGATATATCTTGTCTTTGCGGTGACTGATCCGGCTTCTGCGAGAAAAAATATATCGGCGTTCATTGTCGAGAAAGATACGCCGGGATTTACGATTGGAAAAGATGAGAAAAAGATGGGACTGCACGGTTCAAAAACAGTCACGCTTCATTTTGATGGCGTGCGGATTCCAAAAGATCAGCTGCTCGGTGCAGAAGGAGAGGGCTTTCAAATTGCCATGTCCAGCCTAAATGCAGGGAGAATCGGAATTGCGGCTCAAAGCCTTGGCATTGCAGAAGCCGCTTTAACCGAGGCAGTGGTCTATTTAAAGAAGCATCCAGCAGGTCTTGAAACGACCATTCGGCTGGGCGATTTGGCGGCGAAGCTTGAGGCGGCCAAACTGCTCGTCTATCAAGCGGCTTCTTTCAAAGAGGCAAATCGACCGGTCACAAAGGAAGCATCAATGGCAAAGCTATTTGCGTCAAAAACGGCGGTAGAGATCAGTACAGAAGCGATCCATTTGCTAGGCATGGATGGTTATACGAATCGCTATCAAGCAGAACGTTACTTTCGTGATGCGAAAATTTGTGAAATCTATGAAGGAACAAGTGAAATTCAAAGGCTGGTCATCTGTAAACAGCTAATATGAAACGAGGTGGCTCACGATGCAGTTCCAATTAAGTGATGAACATGAAATGATTCAAAAAATGGTGAGAGACTTTGCGAAAAATGAAGTTGAGCCAACAGCAGCAAAGCGAGACGAAACAGAGACATATGATCCATCTATTTTTCGCAAAATGGCGGAGCTCGGTTTGACGGGTATCCCTTGGCCGGAAGACGTGGGCGGAATTGGCAGTGACTATTTAGCCTACGTCATAGCAGTTGAGGAGCTTTCAAGAGTGTGTGCCTCTACAGGTGTCACTCTGTCCGCTCATACATCTCTTGCTTCATGGCCAATCTATACTTTCGGAACAAAGGAACAAAAAGAGAACTACTTAAAGCCGCTTGCAGAAGGACAGAAGATAGGAGCATACGCGCTTACTGAGAGCGGTTCTGGTTCAGATGCTGGCGGAATGAAGACAATGGCCGTAAAAGCAGGCAGTGAATATGTCTTGAACGGGGCGAAAATTTTTATTACAAATGGGGGCATTGCAGATTATTATATTGTGTTTGCCGTAACAGACCAAGAAGCTTCGTCTCGAAATACAACTGCTTTTATTGTAGAAAAAGAGACACCTGGTTTTTCCGTTGGCAAAAAGGAAAGTAAACTGGGCATACGTTCTTCGCCAACAACTGAAATTCGATTTGAAGATTGCCGAATTCATGAAAGGAACCGGCTCGGTCAAGAAGGAGAAGGGTTCAAAATAGCCATGATGACACTCGATGGCGGCAGAAACGGCATTGCTGCACAGGCGGTTGGGATTGCTCAAGGCGCTCTTGATGCGGCGATTGATTATGCCAAGGAGCGTAAACAATTTGGCAAACCAATCATTCAGCAGCAAGGGATCGCCTTTAAGCTGGCTGATATGGCAACAGCGATTGAAGCATCAAGGCTGCTTACTTATCAGGCGGCATGGCTTGAAACGAAAGGCCTCCCGTATGGAAAGGAATCAGCCATGTCCAAGCTCTTTGCCGGTGATACAGCGATGAAGGTGACGACAGAAGCGGTTCAAATCTTCGGCGGGTACGGCTACACAAAGGATTATCCAGTCGAACGATACATGCGTGATGCGAAAATCACTCAAATTTATGAAGGAACACAGGAAATCCAGCGTCTGGTCATCTCAAGGAAACTGCTAGATATGTAGAAAACAAGCAAAGACCGCCTGAACGTGAGGTGGTCTGTTTTCGTTCGTCATCAGTTTTCAAATGTAAGCGCATTGTCAATGTTCATCCATATCATCATCGTGTTATGTTAAAATTAGGGAAAATATCAATATGGAGGTTATGAACTCAACAATTATGGGCATTTTGGCAATCGTCACGATGGTGATCTGGATCATGGTGTCCGCGGAGCTTTCGAAATCTCCAAAAAAGCAGGAAGAAAAAGAAAACAGCCGCAGAAAACTAATCGTACTCATGTCTGCTGGAATGTTATTCACGATTCCTATCGTTGTCTCACTCATTCAGAACATCCCATTTTAAAACAGACGAGAAAAAACTGAACGACAAAAAGCATGCCGTACACACTCTAGGTGCTCCCCGTGAGAAAAATCAAAAATTAACATCAATAAAGGTGGCATAAACTCCCCTAATTTGTTTATAATGAGAGGTATGGTTTGTCGTAAGAATAAGGTATAAATACTTATTATTTCACTGATAAATGGATACATACATGTAATAGAAAGGGAGTGTCTGACCTTGAGTTTGAAAGAATACTCACAGGAACAGCTCAAACAAATGTCTTTAGTTGAACTTGCTTATGAAATTTTCAGAGACAGCAAAACACCAATTACGTTTTCCGAGTTAATAGATGAAATTGTCCGTTTGCAAGGAATACAAAAATCCGATCTTGATGATCGACTTGCTCAATTTTATACAGACTTAAATATAGATGGCCGCTTTATTTCGTTAGGTGATCAGAGATGGGGACTTCGCAGCTGGTATCCAGTTGATCAAATCGAAGAAGAAGTTCAGCCAGCTGTGAAAACAAAAGCGAAAAAGAAAAAATCAAAAGCAGCTGTCGTTGAAGACGACTTCGATGAGATCGAAGAGGAAGAAGAAATCGACGAGCTTGAAGAAGACCTTGATCTTGTTGAAGACGACGATGATCTCGACCTAGACGATGATGAAGAAATTGAAGAAGATCTTGAAGACTTCGACGAAGATGATGATGAAGATGATGACGGCTTAACGGAGATTGATGAAGACGATTTAGACGATGATGAGGAAGAGAAATAACCCTCTCAAACCGGTCCTCAAAACAGGACAAAACCGTCTTGACTTTCCTGAGCGAACTATGTAGTATGTATTTTGGGCTCTCTAAAAAAGAGTACGTAAAGATACGTTCATTTACGCTCCCTTTCATTTATTTGAAAGGGAGCTTTCTTATTTTTCAAGAGATTTAGGGATACACTCTAAAAAGGATGAAGCTGTGCATGTGTAGACATGCAAGGGTAAAAAAGAGAGGAGCATACGAAATGACAAAGTATATTTTTGTAACAGGAGGAGTTGTTTCCTCACTTGGAAAAGGAATCACGGCTGCATCGTTAGGCCGCCTTCTGAAAAATAGAGGGATGGATGTTACCATTCAAAAATTCGATCCATACATCAACGTAGACCCAGGGACAATGAGTCCATACCAGCACGGTGAGGTTTTTGTCACAGATGATGGTGCGGAAACAGACCTTGACTTAGGTCACTACGAGCGTTTCATTGATATTAACTTAAACAAGTACAGCAACGTCACAACTGGTAAAATCTATTCTACTGTTCTGAAGAAAGAGCGCCGCGGTGATTACTTAGGTGGAACAGTACAGGTCATTCCCCACATTACAAATGAAATCAAAGACCGCGTGTACCGTGCCGGAAAAGAAACGGGTGCAGATGTGGTCATTACAGAAATCGGCGGAACAGTAGGAGATATCGAATCCCTTCCATTCCTTGAAGCCATTCGGCAAATGAAGAGTGACATCGGCCGTGAAAACGTGATGTACATTCATTGTACCCTTGTTCCTTACATCCGTGCAGCGGGTGAATTGAAAACAAAACCAACACAGCATAGTGTAAAAGAGCTTCGCAGTCTTGGTATTCAGCCAAACGTCATCGTGGTCAGAACGGAAATGCCAATGACGCAAGATATGAAGGACAAAATTGCGCTATTTTGTGATATTGATACAAAAGCTGTTATCGAATGTCAGGATGCAGACACGCTATACTCCATTCCGCTTGATTTACAAAAACAAGGGCTGGACAAGCTAGTATGTGAACATATGAAACTTGACTGCCAAGATGCGGACATGACGGAGTGGACAGCGCTTGTTGATAAAGTGCAAAACCTTTCGAAACAAGTCACAATTGGTCTTGTAGGGAAGTATGTTGAGCTGCAAGATGCTTATATTTCAGTCGTTGAATCACTTCGTCATGCTGGTTATGCGTTTGATGCAGATGTTCAAATTAAATGGATCAATGCAGAAGAAGTGACAGCAGAGAATATCGCTGATTTCGTACAAGATGTTGACGGTATTATTGTTCCTGGAGGCTTCGGAGACCGCGGAGTAGAAGGGAAAATCATTGCTACACAATATGCCCGTGAAAACAAAGTGCCATTCTTCGGAATCTGCTTAGGAATGCAAGTGGCATCTATCGAATACGCAAGAAACGTACTAGGCCTTGAGGGAGCTCATTCAGCGGAAATTGATCCTGAAACAGCATTCCCAATCATTGACCTTCTTCCAGAACAGAAGGATGTAGATGATCTAGGCGGAACACTTCGTCTCGGTCTATACCCTTGTAAATTAAATGAAGACTCAAAAGCATTTGCTGCATACAATGACGAAGTGGTCTACGAACGCCACCGTCATCGCTACGAGTTTAATAACGAATACAGACAGCAAATGGAAGCAGCAGGCTTTGTCTTCTCAGGTACAAGTCCAGACGGACGTCTTGTTGAAATTATTGAGCTGAAGGATCACCCTTGGTTCCTTGCTTCTCAGTTCCACCCAGAATTTGTTTCAAGACCGACAAGACCACAGCCGTTATTTAGAGATTTCGTTGGTGCTTCACTTCAAGCATCTGAATCAAAATAAAACAAAAAACTGCCGAGAATATCACTTCTCGGCAGTTTTTTTATTCATATTCCTCGACGATTTCCTTCACAGTAAACGATAGAGCGTGGTAGACGTATAAGCAGGTCATTAAAGCAGGATAACCAAACCTTGTCCCATCTTCAGCGGGCACAAGCGGTTTCTTGAGCTGGAAATCAATGTGGACATCACAATGCTCTTCAATCGTGGACGGCTCCTTTTGTGCCGGTCCTACACCAACAACGGGCGTACCTTGTTCGTGCAGTTCTTTGACAAGAGATTGAATTTCTGGATCTTCTGGGTCTGAATAAAATAGCAGCACCCTGTCACTTGGATGAAGTAAGCTGCGCTCCTTTTGATCGAGCGGCAGTACCTTCGCACCGGGAAATGGCTCCTTGCTTTCAGATGCCTCTAGGGCGACAGCAGCCAGTTCATTCTTTCCGTGAAAATAAACGGCATGTCCACTGACCACAGCCTGTGCAAGAAGGCGTGCACCGTCCTCAATCGCTTCAGCCTGTTTTTCTCCAATACGTGAAAAAATACCTGATAACTGGGTCGTAAAAATTTTTAACAAGACTCATTTCCTCCTTCGGTCAGATCATTTTATAATAGAATATAAAGAGAATATTAGGAAAAATGCTCAGAAAATGTCGTAAAGTAAACTATTATAATTAAAGGAAATGTGAAAATCAAACAGAATTATTTAACAACAGCTCTTTTTATGGCGAAAAATGAAAGTAATGGGGTGTAACAGATGAATGAGAAAATTTTAATTGTCGATGATCAGTACGGTATTAGAATATTATTGAATGAAGTGTTTCATAAAGAAGGCTATCAAACCTTTCAAGCTGCCAATGGACTTCAGGCATTAGATATTGTGAAAAACCATAGACCGAACCTTGTCCTGCTTGATATGAAAATTCCCGGAATGGATGGTATCGAAATTTTAAAACGAATGAAATTAATTGATGAAGACATTCGTGTCATCATTATGACAGCCTATGGAGAATTAGATATGATCCAAGAATCCAAAGAACTCGGTGCATTGACGCACTTCGCTAAGCCTTTTGATATTGATGAAATCCGAGATGCTGTTAAAGAATACCTGCCGCTTGAAACAAATGGCTAGATGGAAATGATTGAATCGAGTCATTCTGTTGCCGATTTGTCGAATAATTGGTATTCTAGAAAAGAAGAAGAAAGCGATCTGACTTTGAAAGTTTACATATGGCGAGAAATTCTGGTCATGCTAGGGTGGAGAGCTTTTTTTAGCAAGCAAATTAGCTACATAGGGAGGATTTTTCATCATGCCTTTAGTTTCAATGACAGAAATGTTGAAAGACGCAAAGGAAAAAGGTTACGCTGTTGGACAGTTTAACTTAAATAACTTAGAATTCACGCAAGCGATTTTACAAGCTGCTGAGGAAGAGAAATCTCCTGTTATCTTAGGAGTATCTGAAGGAGCAGGACGCTACATGGGCGGCTTCAAAACAGTTGTCGCAATGGTTAAAGCGTTAATCGAAGAATATAATGTAACAGTTCCTGTTGCGATTCATTTAGATCACGGTTCAAGCTTTGAATCTTGTGCAAAAGCGATTCATGCAGGATTTACTTCTGTCATGATCGATGCTTCTCACCATCCATTCGATGAGAATGTGGAAACAACTGCGAAAGTCGTTGAACTTGCACATTTCCATGGTGTGTCTGTAGAAGCTGAACTTGGAACTGTTGGTGGGCAAGAAGATGACGTCATCGCTGAGGGCGTTATTTATGCTGATCCAAAAGAGTGCCAAGAGCTCGTAGAACGCACTGGTATTGACTGCCTTGCACCTGCATTAGGTTCAGTACATGGTCCATACAAAGGTGAACCAAACCTTGGTTTCGCTGAAATGGAAGAAATCGGTAAAACAACTGGTCTTCCACTTGTTCTTCACGGCGGAACAGGTATCCCAACTGCTGACATCAAGCGTGCAATTTCACTTGGTACAGCAAAAATCAATGTAAACACTGAAAACCAAATTGCTTCTGCGAAAGCAGTACGCGAAACACTTGCTGCAAAAACAGAAGAGTATGATCCACGTAAATATCTTGGACCAGCTCGTGACGCAATTAAAGCGACTGTTATCGGCAAAATGCGCGAATTTGGTTCTTCTAACCAAGCATAATTTGATGAGAACCGAAAGCCGCCTGAGTCACAGGCGGTTTTCTCCATATCTTGAGAAAGCGCAATCAAATTTACATTTCAGACAATTTATTGATAGGAGAGTGGCACAGTTATGTTATTTTTCGTAGATACAGCGAATATTGAAGATATCAAAGAGGCGCACGAGCTTGGCATTTTAGCAGGCGTCACAACAAACCCTAGTTTAGTAGCGAAAGAAAAGGACGTCTCATTCCACGACCGCCTTCGCGAAATCACTGATGTGGTATCAGGTTCTGTCAGTGCAGAAGTGATTTCCTTAAAAGCAGAGGAAATGATTGAAGAAGGAAAAGAGCTAGCTGCCATCGCACCGAATATCACGGTCAAAATTCCAATGACTACAGATGGCCTTAAAGCTGTCAAAGCATTAACAGACCTTGGAATTAAAACAAACGTCACATTGATTTTTAGTGCAAACCAGGCACTTCTTGCAGCTAGAGCTGGTGCGACGTATGTTTCTCCATTCCTTGGCCGCTTAGATGACATTGGCCAAAATGGTCTTGATCTCATCAGCGAAGTGAAAACTATTTTTGATGTTCATGGATTAGATACACAAATCATTGCTGCATCTATTCGTCATCCGCAGCATGTGACAGAGGCTGCGCTTAGAGGTGCTCATATCGGCACAATGCCGCTGAAAGTCATCAAGCAGCTGACGAAACACCCATTAACGGATGCAGGCATTGAGCAATTTTTAGCAGACTGGAATAAATAAATGATTGTGGCAGGCGGGATCGTCTCTCGTTTGCCGCAGTTTTCCTTATAAACGCTAAGAAATGTTTTGTGCAAAGAAGAGAACATCACAGCCTCGCAAAGCTTCGATTATTTTTCTTCCGACAAATTTCGTTTAACCTGTATTCTTTCTCTTGATATTGGCTAAATTTTGGACAAGACCTTTTAAAGCGCGACATCCACAAACAGTATAACTCCAACAGTGATCTTCTTTAAGAAGGGAGACAAATATGGAAAAGTTAAACATTGCCGGCGGTGATCCCTTGCGCGGGACCGTACATATTAGTGGTGCGAAAAATAGTGCTGTGGCACTGATTCCTGCCACGATTCTTGCTGATTCTCCAGTAACCATTGAAGGCCTTCCGCATATATCAGATATCGACACATTACGTGATCTGTTAGAAGAAATTGGCGGAAAGGTCACTTTTGAAAAAGGTGAAATGGTTGTGAATCCTGTTTCCATGATCAGTATGCCGCTTCCTAATGGAAAAGTGAAAAAACTGCGTGCATCCTATTATTTAATGGGGGCCATGCTGGGCAGATTCAAGCAGGCTGTCATCGGACTGCCAGGAGGATGCCACTTAGGACCTCGGCCGATTGATCAGCATATCAAAGGTTTTGAAGCACTTGGAGCCGAGGTGACAAACGAGCAGGGTGCGATTTATTTGCGCGCTGAAAAATTAGTCGGAGCTCGGATTTATCTTGATGTTGTCAGTGTAGGTGCGACGATCAACATCATGCTGGCAGCCGTACTGGCTGAAGGAAAAACGGTGATTGAAAATGCTGCAAAGGAACCCGAAATTATTGATGTAGCGACACTGCTTGCAAGCATGGGAGCCAAAATCAAAGGTGCGGGTACCGATGTCATTCGAATCGAAGGTGTAGAATCTCTTCATGGCTGTAAGCATTCAATCATCCCTGACCGCATCGAAGCAGGAACATTTTTAATAGCTGGTGCAGCGATGGGAGATGAAGTTGTACTTGATAATGTGATCCCAACTCATTTAGAATCAATTACGGCGAAACTTAGAGAAATGGGGTTCACCATTGAAACGAGCAACGATCAGATGCTGATCGTTGGCAGAAACGAAGGACTCAAGCCTGTCGATATCAAAACCCTTGTGTATCCGGGCTTTCCGACTGACCTTCAGCAGCCGATGACGGCGCTGTTAACAAAAGCAAAAGGCACGAGTGTGGTCACAGATACGATCTACTCAGCCCGCTTTAAGCACATTGACGAATTGCGTCGAATGGGTGCAAACATGAAGGTTGAAGGAAGATCTGCTATTATTACCGGACAAACACAGCTCCAAGGAGCAAAGGTCAAAGCAAGTGATCTGCGTGCAGGCGCTTGTCTTGTTGTCGCAGGGTTAATGGCAGACGGTGTGACCGAAATCACAGGGCTTGAACATATAGACAGAGGATATAGTTTGCTTGAGAAGAAGCTTGAAGGCTTGGGTGCAACCATCTGGCGTGAAAAGCTGAATGACCAAGAAATAGAAGAACTTCAAAATTCATAAGGCTTTGACTGTGAGAGGAGATTTGGACAAAAATGGAAAGAAGTTTATCGATGGAACTAGTACGGGTGACAGAAGCAGCTGCATTAAAATCTGCCCGTTGGATGGGAAGAGGATTAAAAGACGAAGCGGATGATGCTGCAACAAGTGCAATGCGTGATGTATTTGACACCATTCCGATGAAGGGAACAGTGGTCATTGGCGAAGGAGAAATGGACGAAGCACCAATGCTTTATATTGGGGAAAAGCTTGGGAACGGATATGGACCTCGCGTGGATGTCGCTGTTGATCCATTAGAAGGAACAAACATTGTGGCAAGCGGCGGCTGGAATGCCTTAGCTGTCATTGCAGTTGCAGATCATGGCAACCTGCTGAATGCACCTGATATGTACATGGATAAGATCGCAGTAGGTCCAGAAGCGGTAGGCTGCATCGACATTGAAGCGCCTGTCATTGATAATCTTCGCGCTGTTGCAAAAGCAAAAAACAAAGATATTGAAGATGTGGTTGCAACGATTTTAAACAGAGATCGACATGAGAAAATTATTGCTGAACTGAGAGAAGCAGGAGCAAGAATTAAACTGATCGACGATGGTGACGTTGCAGGAGCCATTAATACAGCATTTGATCACACAGGTGTTGATATTCTATTTGGTTCAGGCGGAGCGCCTGAGGGTGTCCTTTCTGCTGTTGCGTTAAAGGCACTTGGTGGTGAAATTCATGGTAAGCTTCTTCCTCAAAGTGAGGAAGAACTGAGACGCTGTGAGAAAATGGGGCTGGATGTTGGGAAAGTCCTCAGAATGGAAGATCTCGTAAAAGGAGATGACGCCATTTTTGCAGCGACAGGTGTAACGGACGGAGAATTACTTAAAGGTGTTCAATTCAAAGGCTCTGTTGGAACAACACATAGTGTTGTCATGCGTGCGAAATCAGGTACGGTTCGTTTCGTAGATGGCAGACACAGCTTAAAGAAAAAACCGAATCTTGTCATTCGTCCGTAATCTGAAAGCGGGTATTCATTACCCGCTTTTCATATAGGTGTCAAATGTATATCATTTTCTTTTAAAAGTTGAATATTCTCTGCAAATGAGGTAAAACTAAAGAGTGCTGCGAAATTTTCTGCGAATTTACTTCTTTTAAGCTTCAACAAGTTTAAATACTGCCGCATCATGACGATATACTCATTATCCTTCTCTATGTTGACAAAGCTCTATTTCACATTGTTCCTATCTTTCACGATAAAACGAGTGGGAGCGTTACCATCAGAGCGAGGTCATTCCAACAACAACGGAATTAAAAGCTAATCAAATACAATGGTCATGCATTTGTAAAGAAATACATTGACTAGAAAAGTGTGGTGTCCATATTGAAAGATGTATCGATTTCATCTTTGGAAAATATGAAATTAAAAGAGCTGTATGAGTTAGCAAAACGATACAAAATCTCTTATTACAGCAAACTAACAAAAAAAGAATTAATTTTTGCCATCTTAAAGGCGAACGCTGAGCAAGAGGATCTCTTATTTATGGAAGGGGTTCTTGAAATTATTCAGTCTGAGGGATTTGGTTTCTTAAGACCGATTAACTACTCCCCAAGTTCTGAAGACATTTATATTTCAGCTTCACAAATCAGACGCTTTGATTTACGAAATGGAGATAAAGTGTCTGGAAAGGTACGACCTCCAAAAGAGAATGAACGCTACTATGGCCTCCTTCATGTAGAAGCGGTAAATGGGGACGACCCAGAATCAGCAAAGGAACGTGTTCACTTTCCTGCACTCACACCGCTATTTCCTGACCGTCAAATGATTCTTGAAACACAGCCTAATCACCTGTCTACTAGAATTATGGACATGATGGCGCCAGTTGGATTTGGACAGCGTGGTTTAATCGTTGCACCGCCTAAGGCTGGGAAAACCATTTTGCTTAAAGAAATTGCCAACAGCATTTCTGAAAATCACCCAGAGGCAGAGCTGATTGTCCTTTTGATTGACGAACGCCCAGAAGAAGTAACAGATATCGAACGTTCTGTTGCAGGGGATGTTGTTAGTTCAACCTTTGACGAAGTACCGGAAAACCACATTAAAGTAGCAGAGCTTGTCTTAGAGCGTGCGATGCGTCTTGTTGAACATAAGAAAGATGTCATCATCTTAATGGACAGCATCACAAGGCTTGCTCGTGCATACAACCTTGTGATTCCGCCAAGCGGCCGAACGCTTTCAGGCGGTATTGATCCTGCGGCTTTCCATCGCCCAAAACGCTTCTTTGGTGCTGCGCGTAACATTGAAGAAGGCGGAAGCTTGACGATTTTAGCCACTGCACTTGTTGATACAGGATCACGTATGGATGACGTAATTTATGAAGAGTTTAAAGGAACTGGGAACATGGAGCTTCATTTGGACCGTTCTTTGGCCGAAAGAAGAATTTTCCCTGCGATCGACATTCGCCGTTCTGGTACGAGAAAAGAAGAACTGCTTGTGCCAAAAGAGCATCTTGATCGTTTATGGGCGATGAGAAAATCGATGTCAGATACACCTGACTTCGCTGAGAAGTTCATGCGCAAAATGAGAAAAACAAAGACAAACCAAGAATTTTTCGATATTTTAACGCAAGAATGGAAACAAGCCAATATGTCTGCATCAAGAAGATAGCTTCTCTGAAAAAATACATTTGCAATCATAGACTCACACTGTTATAATTTTATCATGTGCGTTTCAGAATTTATTTCTGAGATATTAACTCTGTTTCCGAATTGGATTCAGGGCGGAAGGAGATGACAGTAGATGAAAACAGGAATTCATCCTAACTACAAAAAAGCTACAGTCAAATGCGCTTGTGGAAATGAGTTTGAAACTGGATCAGTAAAAGAAGAGGTACGCATCGAGATTTGCTCTGAGTGCCATCCTTTCTATACAGGCCGTCAAAAATTCGCTTCTGCTGATGGACGTGTTGACCGCTTTAACAAAAAATACGGTCTTAAGTAATAATAGATACAATAAACAGGCAGGAATCCGTTCTTGCCTGTTTTTTTACGTGGATTGATGGAACTTTAAAACGGGGGAGAAGACCTTATGTATGTGATGAAACAAAGCGGTTGGCTTGAAGTCATCTGCGGCAGTATGTTTTCTGGAAAGTCGGAAGAATTGATTCGGAGAGCCAAAAGGGCCACCTTTGCCAAACAAGAAGTAAAAATATTCAAACCAGCGATTGATAACCGATATAGTACAAGCTCAGTTGTGTCACATAACGGTTCATCATTAGATGGGATTGCAGTAGCCTCACCAAAAGACATAATAACGCACATATCAGAAAGAACCGATGTCATTGGCATTGATGAGGTGCAATTTTTTGATGAGACAATCATTGACATTGTCACTCAATTGGCTGACCAAGGCTATCGAGTCATTGTTGCAGGCCTGGATCAAGACTTCAGAGGAGAGCCATTTGGTGTTGTTCCGCATTTAATGGCATGTGCAGAGCTTGTAACAAAACTTCAAGCAGTTTGTTCGGTATGCGGCTCCCCAGCGAGTAGAACACAACGCTTGATCGACGGTAAACCCGCATCCTATGATGATCCTATTATTTTAGTAGGTGCGCAGGAATCATACGAAGCACGATGCAGACATCACCATGAAGTACCAAGACTTGATGTTGGTACAACACTTGACAAATAAAAAAATAGCAAATGCCGCTGTGTTTCGTTTTTCGAGATTTTGGCTGAACACCCATCATTTGTACTTAAATAAATTAAATAACACTACGATTAAATTATCTAATTTTCAACGCTTGCGTTTTGTCATAAGCAGGCATAAAATGACTAACTGTAGTGTAAAGCATTTAAACGAAAAGTTCGATTTCTTGTCATAATTTTTTTGATTAAGGATTTTTCTCCTTAATCGTTCTTTGGATTAATAGTTCACTTTATTTATATTTTAGAAAGAGGGTAGTTTTTGATGAACAACGTGAAGAAAACAAAAGAAGGGTACCTCGAAACCACTTTGACAGGTAAAGATGTATTATCGATTCCAACGTTGAACAAAGGCGTTGCTTTCTCTGAAGAAGAAAGACAAGAGCTTGGACTAGAAGGCTTACTTCCTCCAACGGTTCTAACTTTAGAACAGCAAGCGGAAAGAGCGTACAAGCAGTTTCTAGCTCAGCCGGATCGTCTTCGTCAAAACGTATACTTAAGTGATTTGCAAAACCGTAACGAAGTATTGTTCTACAAGCTTCTAACAGAAAAGCTTCGTGAAATGCTTCCAGTTGTGTACACACCAACTGTTGGTGAAGCGATTCAAGAATACAGCCATGAATACAGAAGACCTCATGGTGTCTATCTTTCAATCGACGACATTGACGGAATCGAGAAAGCATTTGAAAACTTGCACGCAACTGCTGGAGATATTGACCTCATCGTTGCAACTGACTCTGAGAGTATTCTTGGAATTGGTGACTGGGGTGTTGGTGGTATCAACATCGCAATCGGTAAATTAGCTGTTTACACGGCTGCAGCAGGTATTGATCCTAGCCGCGTGATTCCAGTTGTATTAGATGTTGGAACAAACAATGAAAAATTATTGAATGATCCATTATACATTGGGAACCATCATAAACGTGTACAAGGTGAAAAATACGAAGAATTCATTGATGCTTATGTGAAAGCAGCACTTAAATTCTTCCCGAAAGCATTGCTTCACTGGGAAGACCTTGGAAACAAAAATGCGCGTAACATCATGAAAAAATACAACGATAACATCTTAACGTTCAACGATGATATTCAAGGTACTGGTGCCATTACTTTAGCGGGTGTTCTTGCAGCTGTCAAGAAAACTGGTACTCAATTGAAAGATCACCGTGTTGTCATCTTCGGAGCTGGATCAGCTGGTATTGGAATCGCAGATCAAATGCGTGACACAATGGTTCTTGAAGGTCTAACAGAAGAAGAAGCAAACAATGCATTCTGGACATTAGACTACAGAGGATTGCTAACAGATCAATTTGAAGATGAAGTGCTTGATTTCCAAAAACCATACCTGCGTACTTCTGATGAAGTAGAAGGTTGGGCACGCGATGAAAAAGGGCAAATCTCATTTGCTGAAACTGTTCGCAGGGTGAAGCCGACCATCCTTATCGGTACATCAGGTCAAGGCGGCGCATTCACTGAAGAAATCATTAAAGAAATGGCAGCTCATACAGAGCGTCCAGTGATCATGCCAATGTCTAACCCAACACCGCTTGCTGAAGCTGTGCCAGAGGATCTATTCAAATGGACTGACGGCCGTGCGCTTATTGCAACAGGAAGCCCGTTCGAAAACGTTGAGTATAACGGAATTGAACATGAAATCGGACAATCAAACAATGCGTTCGTTTTCCCTGGACTTGGTCTTGGTTCAATCGTAACAGAATCAAAAATCATCACAAAAGGCATGTTCGTTGCTTCTGCGAATGCAATTGCTGAAATGGTTGATCATGAGAAACCAGGTGCTGGTCTTCTTCCAAGTATTGATAAATTGCAAGAAGTGTCAATTCATGTAGCTGTTGAAGTAGCGAAAGCAGCAATTGAAGATGGTGTCGCAAGAAAAACGCCTGACAACATCGAACAAGCTGTGAAAGACGCAATGTGGATTCCTGAATATAAAAAAATTGTAAGAGCATAATAAAATGTGTAATGCGGCATTGCTTCGGGTAATCTAAGCAATGCCGCAATAAATAAGAAACATGTAAAGGATTTAAGGAGGAAGAGTAAGATGGACTTTTTAAATATTTTGATCCTCCTAGCACCGATTTTTTTCGTTATCGCGCTGGGTTGGTTCGCAGGGAACTTCGGCAGCTATGACGCTAAATCTGCAAAAGGTGTAAGTACACTTGTTACAAAGTATGCTTTACCAGCGCACTTTATCGCCAGTATTCTGTCAACACCAAAAGATAAATTCTATAGTCAAATTCCATTTTTCGTTGCATTGATTTTCGGAATCGTTGGTTTTTATATCATTATCCTTTTAGTTACGAAATTTGCTTTTAAATATGATTTAACAGATTCTTCTGTTTTCTCGTTAAACTCAGCACAACCGACCTTTGCATTTATGGGGATTCCGGTCTTGGGCAGTTTATTTGGAGCTCAAGAGGTTGCAATTCCGATTGCGATTACCGGAATAGTTGTAAATGCATTGCTTGATCCAATTGCTATTATTGTGTCAACTGTCGGTGAAAAAACAAAAGGAAAAGCCAAAGAAGGCGAAAGCTTCCTAAAAATGACGACAAAAGCAATTTTGCACGGTTTATCAGAGCCGCTTGCACTTGCACCGTTAGCCAGTATCATTCTTGTTCTTTTAGGATTTAAACTTCCTGCAATCGGACATGAAATGTTAGAGGAAATTGGCAGCGTCACATCAGGGGTTGCGTTATTCGCAGTCGGTGTCACTGTTGGTATTCGCAAAATTAAATTAAGCTTGCCAGCCTTCAGTATTGCATTGCTAAAAGTAGCTGTACAACCATTACTTATGTATTTTATTGCTGTTCTTATGGGTCTTTCGGCTGATGAAATTACAAAAGCTGTATTACTTGTAGCCTTCCCAGGTTCAGCTGTTGCAGCAATGATCGCAACACGATTTGAAAAACAAGAGGCGGAAACTGCATCCGCATTTGTGATCAGTGCCATCATGTCACTCATCACATTACCGATCATTATTGCACTTACCGTATAATATAGTAGAAAGGCTGCCAAACGAGGCAGCCTTTCTTAGCGAAATGAATGAAACAGAGGGAAGAGTACACGCTTTTTTTTGATGTCGGGGTGTGCGATTTCCTTTTTTTCTTCTACTTGTGACGGTTGTTTCAAGGCTGCGGCGAGGCGGTCAAATTTTGTGGATAAGTCTTCAATTTCTCTGCGGTGCTGAAGCAGCTGATACGATACACCTTCATCTGCCTTTTTAGCCAATTTCCGTTCAAGCTCTTGCAGGCGGTCTTCTACATCAGTGACATGTAATTGCTGCTGAATGAGCGCTTTCACTTGTTTTTCTAATGCTTCAATCCGCTGTATAGAGACATCAGCTTCGGCAGCAGGTGCTGATTGACGAACGGTTTCCTTATGGATTGGCAGTTGAATATCTTGGAGGATCACACCTTCACTCATTTGGTGTTTGACCTCTTTGAGCAGCTGTACAATATCATCATGAAATTCATAATGTCCAAGTTCATTCCGGGCGACAGGGATGTTGAGCTGTTTGACCCAGCGCTGAATCGTCTTTGAAGAAACACCAATTTCCTTTGCAACCTCATTTGTATTCAAACCAAATGCCCTCCCTTTTTTCAATTACAAGTACCATTCTCTTTAAGGAGTTCCTGTTCCTTCACGTTAGACAAAACAAGTAACCAATCGCCAAAGATCGTGTTTTCTAGCGAAAAATTGCAGGAATTCAATTGTTTTGGAAATTTTTTTGACTGTCATACCCCGCTATACTATAATTAGACTGTTACGCACAAAACAGAGGTGAAGACCATGTTAGACCGTTTAAAATCAATTGAAGAACGCTATGAAAAGCTAAATGAATATTTAAGTGACCCTGAAGTGGTGAACGACCCTAAGAAGCTTCGTGAATATTCGAAAGAACAATCCGATATTCAAGAAACTGTTGAGGTATATAGACAATATCGTGCGGCATACGACCAGCTGAATGATGCGAAAGCAATGCTCGAAGAGAAGCTGGATGCCGAGATGCGCGACATGGTCAAAGAAGAAATTTCAGAGCTCACGGAAGAAACGGAACGTTTAGAAGACGAGCTGAAAATCTTGCTGATCCCGAAAGATCCGAATGACGATAAGAACGTTATTGTGGAGGTTCGTGGTGCAGCGGGTGGAGAAGAGGCTGCTCTTTTTGCGGGAAATCTTTACCGTATGTACAGCCGTTATGCTGAAATGCAAGGCTGGAAAACGGAAGTTATGGAAGCAAGTGTCACTGGCACAGGCGGTTATAAAGAGATCATCTTTATGATCAGCGGGAAAGGCGCATACTCCAAACTAAAGTTTGAAAATGGTGCACACCGCGTGCAGCGTGTTCCAGAAACAGAATCAGGCGGACGGATCCATACATCTACTGCGACAGTCGCTGTATTACCTGAGGCTGAGGAAGTTGAAATTGATATCCATGAAAAAGATATCCGTGTGGATACATTTGCATCAAGCGGACCTGGCGGACAAAGTGTCAATACGACCATGTCTGCTGTTCGATTAACTCACCTTCCAACAGGTGTTGTTGTGTCCTGTCAGGATGAGAAATCACAAATTAAAAACAAAGAAAAAGCCATGAAAGTACTTCGTGCGAGAATTTATGATAAATTCCAGCGAGAAGCACAGGCTGAATATGATCAAACACGTAAATCTGCGGTTGGAACAGGGGATCGTTCAGAGCGTATCCGTACGTACAACTTCCCGCAAAACCGTGTAACAGACCACCGCATCGGATTGACGATTCAAAAGCTTGATCAAATTTTAGAAGGAAAACTTGACGAGGTCATTGATGCACTAATTATGGAAGACCAAGCAAGAAAGCTTCAAGATGCAAAATAAAGAGCGAACAATCTTCGAAGCCCTTAAATGGGCTTCTTCTTTGTTAACGGAAGCTGGCAGAGACCAAAATGCAGCAGAACTCCTGTTGATGCATGTGCTCGGCTGGAGCAGAAGTGAGCTTCTTGCACGATTTCATGATGCGCTGCCTGAGGAGCAAGATCAACTGTTCAGCAAATTTGTGACACAGCATAAGGCGGGTGTTCCTGTTCAGCATTTAACGGGTATTGAATTCTTTTACGGACGTCCTTTCGAGGTGAACAAGCATGTTCTTATTCCTCGTCCTGAAACGGAAGAAGTTGTTCTGGCGGCGCTCAATTTGGTAGGTGACGTTTTCCCGCCCGATCAGCCGCTCAAAGCAGTTGACGTTGGCACAGGAAGCGGAGCCATTGCGATTACGCTGGCTCTTGAAAAAAAATCACTATCTGTCACAGCAACTGATATCTCACAAGAAGCGCTTGCGGTAGCAAAACGCAATCAACAAGCGCTCGGTGCAGACGTTCATTTTTTACATGGAGATTTGCTTGAACCGGTTATAGCTCAAGGCATTAAAGTAGATGTATTTATTTCCAATCCACCTTATATTGCGGCGGAAGAAATGGACAGTCTGTCTGAGGTTGTGACGAAGCATGAGCCGGTGAATGCGCTGACGGACGGACGCGATGGCTTGTGGTTTTATCAGCGTCTCGTTCATGATCTTCCCAGCGTGCTGAGTGATCAAGCAGTTGTTGTCTTTGAAATTGGACATACGCAAGGTCAAGATGTCACAGCGCTACTTGAGCAGGCATTTCCTAAAGCGGATGTCTGCATCGTCAAAGATATTAACGGAAAAGATCGAGCTGTTTGCGCACACATTCAAAACGGAAAGTCCGGCTGAAGAAAGCCGGACTATTTTATTATGTAAAGATGAAACTTATGGTAAAAGAGAAACGTATATATAGAAGAATGAACATTCTGATCATGATTTTTTACATAAATTTGTTTTGAAGGAGCGAATGGTGTGAACAAAAGGTATGCGATGGTGTTGGTCATCGTCAGTGTACTATTGATTGTGAGTGCTTGTGGTAAACCGAGCTTTAAAAAAGAGGCAGCAGCATTTGGAGAAAGCTATAAAAAAGCACAATACACAGTGAATCGAACGGATGACCTATCTGACATGAAAGAGAAGCTGAAGGTTTATTTAACCGAACATGAATATCAAGAATATACACAAGACAGCATGTTCCCGAGCATATTAGAAGCGGCGAAGGATCAGGATTGTCAAATTAAGCTGAAGAAAATTATGTTTACGCCTTCAGATGAAAGCGATGACAGAATTGAATTTAACTATGAAATGGTGATCCAATTTATCGATCAAAAAGGGAAAGTCAAAAAAGAAATCGAGAAAAAAGGAGCCATGACTGTCATTAAAACAGAATCTGGTTTAAAAATCAGTCGAGATTGGGATGGGAGACTATATCCTTCTGACTACCAATCCTCACTCAAAAGTCGTTCTTAATGAGAACGGCTTTTTTGTTTTGACTCATAATCTATTAAAAAATTCATATTGACTGTTTATGAAATGAGTTTCCTGGACACAATGTTTGTAGCGAAGAGAAAAAGTGGGGGGAACACACAATGTTGAAAAATAAAACGATGATTTGTCTTTATATGTTTCTATTATTATGCGGTGCTTTTGCAAACCTTGGCAAGGAGGAGACAGCCGCTGCTTCTGCAAATCAGCCTGTTGTCATACCAGATGAGGCGATTCGATTACGCATTTTAGCAAATAGTGATCGTTCAGCGGATCAGGATGTGAAAAGAAGTATTCGTGACGAGGTCAATGCGAATATGACGGAGTGGGTGAAAGACCTCACATCCATTGAAGAAGCAAGACGTGTCATTCGATCAAAGCTGCCAGAAATCAATCGTATTGCTAAAGCGAAATTGAAGGAACAGCACATTGATCAATCCGTATCGGTCAGTTTTCAAAAAGCTTCATTTCCAACAAAGCTCTATGGAAATTTCGTCTACCCTGCTGGGAAATATGAAGCCATTTTAATTACGCTTGGAGAAGGAGACGGTGCCAACTGGTGGTGTGTGTTATTTCCACCGCTCTGCTTTATCGATTTTTCAAACGGAGAAGCCATCGCCTCACCAGAAGGGGATGATGATAAACAAGTGACAGCGAAGCAAACGAAAGAGTCTGTTAATGAAGTGGTGAAAGAAGAGGAAGAAGAGACAGGTGAAGTAAAGTTCTTTTTGTTCGAATGGGTCTCTAGTCTTTTCTCTTAAAAAAGGTATAAATCGGTTTTTGCCTCATAGAGTTGAAGTAAGAGATCAAAAAGAGGTGAAAGCATGTATTATCAATTAAGAATAGCCACAGAAGAAGATGTCCCGGCGATCAATGCTTTTCTTGAAAAGGGACAAGCAAAAGGCGGAGTAACACTTGCGGAGCGAACGGCATTTGTAGTGATGGAAGATGCGGATGGTCAGCTGGCAGGCTGCTTAGGTCTTGAACAGCTCAATGAACAAGAGGGATTGCTGCGGTCTCTTGTCATATCAGATAAGCTCGGTCAGGGACACATTGTCTCTTTGTTCCAAAGTGTTCAAACGCTCGGTGAAAAAATGGGTGTGGATACTTTTTATGTCGTCGCAAACCATTCCTCTTCCCATGATTTTTTGGCATTAATGGGCTTTACGCCTTTAAAGGAAATTCCAGAAAGCATATGGAGCTCTGCACATGCGAAAGAGACATTGGGGAAAGAACAGGCTGTGGTCCTGCAAAAAAAAGGCAGTTAATCACAAAATGATGGACTTATACACATACTTATCCACTACAAAACAAGCGTTATCCACAAATTGTGGACAACGCTTGTTTTATTGATCATCATCTTTTATACTTTCAAAAGGATAATTGAGATATATCAACAGTTTTATCTTTTTTAAAAGGAGTTTGTAGGATGTTAAATACAAAAAGGTGGTCTGTGGATTTAGAAAAGGATTTATCCACATACTATCCACAAATTAAACAGGCGGCCGATCTGCTGCAGCAAAATGAAGTGGTTGCTTTCCCGACGGAGACCGTTTACGGACTCGGGGCAAATGCGAAAGAGACAGAAGCCGTTATGAAAATTTATGAAGCGAAAGGGCGTCCGAGTGATAATCCGTTGATTGTTCACATTGCGGAGGTTCAGCAGCTTCACGAATTTGCACATATAGAAAGTGAAAAAGCGAAGGCGCTGATGGATGCCTTTTGGCCGGGCGCCTTAACCATCGTTCTTCCGTGTAAGCCAGGCACTTTATCAAAGCAGGTTACAGCAGGTTTATCCACAGTAGGTGTGAGAATGCCTGACCATCCCATTGCGCTTGAGCTGATCCGAGCAGCGGGTCTGCCAATTGCTGCACCAAGTGCCAATTGTTCGGGAAAGCCTTCACCAACTCAAGCTGACCATGTAGCCAGTGATCTCGAAGGAAGAATCGCTGGGATTGTGGATGGCGGTTCAACAGGTATTGGCGTTGAGTCAACGGTTGTATCCTGTATCGGTGAGACCCCAGTGATTTTAAGACCAGGCGGAATTACAAAAGAAGCATTAGAAGAGGTCGTGGGGACGGTGAGTGTGGACCCAGGGCTGACAAAAAAGGACGAAGCGCCTGTATCGCCGGGAATGAAATACACACATTATGCACCTGAAGCCAAGATGTATATCTTTCATGGAAGTGATGAAGACATGCAGTGTCACATTCAGAAATACAGAGCTGAAGGTTTAAAAGTCGGAGTGCTGACAACAGAAGAAAAGAAATCGCTGTTTGCGGCAGATGTTGTGTACAGCTGTGGATGGAGAGAAAAACCTGAAACGGTTGCTGCAAACCTTTATCGTGTACTGAGACAATTTGATGAAACAGATGTAGACTTGATCATTTCAGAAGCCTTTTCAGAGCAGGGAGTCGGTTCTGCCATTATGAACCGTCTGCAAAAAGCCGCAGGAGGGCGTACACTCCCTTCGTTCCAATAGTTCTAACCTTTCTTGGACAAACATAGGTTAAAGAAGAATGTGTGTCCAAGGGGGATTTACATGAACGAACTAGCTGGCGAATTGCTGACACTCAGCATCATGGCTTTTGCACTTGGGATGGATGCTTTTTCGGTTGGACTTGGTATGGGAATGATTCAGCTGAGGTTCCGCCAGATCATTTATATTGGACTTGTTATTGGGATATTTCATATGTTTATGCCGCTTTTTGGCATGCTGACAGGTCAGCTCTTATCTGGATGGCTTGGTCTTCTTGCCACCTATATTGGCGGGGCGCTGCTTTTGGTGCTGGGACTGCAAATGATTGTTGCTTCTATCCGCAAAGAGGATAAGCCCTTTATCGCACCAGTTGGGGCTGGTCTCGTTCTTTTTGCGACAAGTGTAAGCCTAGACAGCTTCTCCGTTGGTTTAAGCCTCGGAATTTACGGTTCCCAGGTGTGGATGACTATATTATTGTTTGGTTTTTTTAGTATGCTCCTCACATGGCTCGGATTATTACTCGGTAAACAGGTTCGGTCATGGGTTGGTTCATATAGCGGTGCGCTTGGCGGAATCATTTTACTAGCCTTTGGTATCAAATTATTATTTCCGCTCTAGCCAGTCTCCTTACATAACATGTAGAATGAAATGCTATATAATAGAAGAAAAGGAGGGCGAAAGATGAAAATCTTATTTGTTTGTACGGGAAATACATGCAGAAGTCCAATGGCTCAAGCCCTTTTTGCTTCCATTGCAGATGAAAAAGGTTTAGAGGTCACTGTAAAATCAGCGGGCATTTTTGCCTCCGATGAAGGGAAGGCTTCTCCTCAAGCGATCGAAGCATTATTTGAGAAAAGCATTCCACTGAATCACTCATCATCAAAATTGACAGAGGATCTTCTGCGCGAAGCTCATTACGTCTTCACGATGACGATGCAGCATAAACAGTTGATTGCAGAGCAATATGCGCATGCAAAAGGCAAGGTCTTCACTTTAAAGGAATTTGCGACAGGAACAGAAGGCGATGTATCCGATCCGTTTGGAGGAAGTCTTTCTGTTTATCAGGAAACTCGAGATGAACTAGAAGCCTTACTGTATCAGCTCGCTGAGAAGCTGAAAAAAGATCATCATAATAGATAACCTGTAAAACCGTTGCCTCAACGGTTTTTCTGCTATTGTTTGCAAATCACTAGGTAGAGGTTAAAATATAACTGTGAATAAAGAATGAATGTAAGACATAACAGATCAACTCACCCTTAGGAGGAATTGCCCGATGAAAGTAGCCATTGCATCCGATCACGGCGGAACGAATATTCGTGAAGAAATCAAACAACTGATGGATGAATTGAAGATTGAATACATTGATATGGGTTGTGAATGCGGATCAGGTTCTGTAGACTACCCAGATTATGCTTTCCCTGTAGCCAATATGGTGGCAAACGGAGAAGTCGACCGCGGCATTTTAATTTGTGGGACAGGCATCGGCATGAGCATCTCAGCAAATAAAGTAAAAGGAATTCGCTGTGCATTGGCTCATGATACATTTAGTGCGAAAGCAACGAGAGAACATAATGATACGAACGTTCTTGCAATGGGAGAGCGAGTGATTGGACCAGGATTAGCACGTGAGATTGCGCACATTTGGCTGACGACAGAGTTTACAGCAGGACGCCATGCTGTGCGGATTGGCAAAATTGCTGATTACGAAGAAAAGCACCTATAAGGAGCGCTTAACATGAACATTGGTCAAGATTGGCTTGAAATGTTAAAAGAGTTTCATCAAACAGTTGAATTGCGTGCCGGGCAAATCTTAGTCATTGGCTGCAGTACGTCAGAAGTGGCTGGTGAGCATATTGGTACTGCAGGAAGTGAGCAAATTGCTGCCTCTATCTATCAAGAATTGGATCAGTTAAGACGAGAGACCGGGATTGAACTCGCCTTTCAATGCTGTGAACATCTAAATCGTGCCCTTGTTGTTGAAGAAGAAGTGGCTTTCCGTTTTAACCTGGAGATCGTAGCTGCAGTACCTGTCCGTAAAGCGGGTGGTTCGATGGCGGCTCATGCATATCAGCAAATGGAACATCCTGTATTGGTCGAATGCATTGAGGCACATGCTGGTATTGATATCGGCGATACGTTAATTGGGATGCACTTAAAGAGAGTCGCTGTACCTGTCCGCCTCAGTCGTCATCGATTAGGACATGCACATGTGACTTTTGCGAAAACGCGTCCGAAGCTGATTGGCGGAGAACGAGCCGTTTATACAAGATCATAGCTTCGATATATTTCTAATATAATGTTGAATGATGAAGACGCTTTACCACTTGAATATTCGGGTTTTCATAAAAAAGAAGTCGATTTTCCAAAAAAAACTTTTACATTTTACTCAAAAACCGTGTACAATGAGATGGTGAAAACATCGAATGGAAATAGATTGGAGAGGATTTCGCTGATGAAACATTTACCTGAGCAAGACGCACAAGTATTCAAAGCAATTCAACTAGAGCGGAAACGCCAGCAGGACAAAATCGAATTAATTGCATCAGAAAACTTCGTAAGCGAAGCAGTCATGGAAGCACAGGGCTCTGTATTAACAAACAAATACGCTGAGGGCTATCCTGGTAAACGCTACTATGGCGGCTGTGAACATGTAGACGTTGTGGAAGATATCGCACGTGACCGCGCAAAAGAAATTTTTGGCGCTGAGTATGTGAACGTACAGCCTCACTCAGGTGCTCAAGCGAACATGGCCGTATACTTTACAATTCTTGAGCATGGCGATACAGTACTTGGCATGAACTTATCACATGGCGGGCATTTAACACATGGAAGCCCTGTAAACTTTAGTGGTGTACAGTACAACTTTGTAGAATATGGTGTAGATAAAGAAACTCAGCATATCGACTATCAAGATGTACTTGAAAAAGCACGTGAACATAAGCCGAAACTCATCGTTGCGGGTGCAAGTGCATACCCACGCCAAATTGATTTCAAAAAGTTCCGTGAGATTGCTGATGAAGTCGGTGCTTACTTTATGGTCGACATGGCTCACATTGCTGGTCTTGTTGCAGCAGGTCTTCATCCAAATCCAGTTCCTTACGCAGATTTTGTGACAACAACAACTCACAAAACATTACGCGGACCTCGCGGCGGAATGATCCTATGCCGCGAAGAGTTTGGTAAAAAGATCGACAAATCGATCTTCCCTGGTATTCAAGGTGGACCACTCATGCATGTCATCTCTGCAAAAGCTGTTTCTTTCGGTGAAGTATTGAACGGAGATTTCAAAACATATGCACAAAACGTCATTGATAATGCAAAACAACTAGCTGAAACACTTTTATCTGAAGATATTCAGCTTGTATCTGGCGGAACAGATAACCATCTTGTTCTCATCGACTTGCGTTCTCTTGGCATCACAGGAAAAATTGCAGAAAACGTTCTTGATGAAATCGGTATTACAGTGAACAAAAATGCCATTCCTTATGATCCAGAGAAACCATTTGTCACAAGCGGTGTACGTGTAGGTACAGCAGCAGTAACAAGCCGCGGTTTTGATCAAGAAGCGATGAAAGAAGTCGGTTCCATTATTGCACTTGCGCTAAAACATCATGAAGATGAAGCGAAATTAGAAGAGGCGAAAAAGCGTGTATCTGATCTTACGGCCCGTTTCCCTCTATATAACGAATTAGATTATTAAAAAACAGACCCATTTGCCTATTTTTGGCATGTGGGTTTTTTTTGTAGGATTTGCGAATCATATTGAAAGATGATGTCTTTTTATGTAGAATTGTAGGAAGTGTGCAAAGTTCACCGGAAGATGACAGAAAAGGAGTTGTAGCAAGCAATGGCAAAGGTTTATGTATTTGATCACCCGCTTATTCAGCACAAACTTACATATATTCGTGACGTTCATACAGGAACTAAAGAATTTAGAGAGCTAGTGGATGAAGTCGCAACATTAATGGCATTTGAAATCACAAGAGACTTACCGCTTGAAGAGGTAGATGTAGAAACACCTGTACAAGTAGCGAAATCAAACGTGATCTCAGGGAAGAAACTCGGGGTTGTGCCAATTTTAAGAGCAGGTCTTGGAATGGTAGACGGGATTTTGAAACTCATTCCAGCTGCTAAAGTGGGACATGTCGGTTTATACCGCGATCCGAAAACATTAAAGCCTGTTGAATATTATGTGAAGCTTCCATCAGATGTGGAAGAACGTGAATTTATCGTAGTAGACCCAATGCTTGCAACTGGCGGTTCAGCAGTCGAAGCGTTAAACAGCTTGAAAAAACGCGGTGCGAAAAACATTCGCTTTATGTGTCTGATTGCTGCCCCTGAAGGTGTAGAAGAAATGCAAAAGCATCATCCAGATGTTGATATCTACATTGCAGCATTAGATGAGAAACTAAACGAAAAAGGTTACATCATCCCAGGTCTTGGTGATGCTGGTGACCGTATGTACGGAACGAAATAAGAAAGTCTTAATAAAAGCCCACATGCAAACGTGCATGTGGGCTTTTTGAAATATATGACAAACGGTTGATACCGTTCTTAGAAAAATCAATGTATACTGAACATTGGCTGTTTTTTTCAATGAATGTCACATCTCTCCTAAAGTTTGATGAAATTGTGAACATTTTGTGTGCTCTATCAGTATAGAAAAGTTTTTTAACTTTCAACCGATTGACACATCATAGACGCTATTGTATGCTAAACGAGGGTATTATGGTAAGGTTTTCATAGCCTATAGCACTCTACTAATCCTCATTGTGAACCCTTTAATAATCAGGGTTTGTATCAACGAATGAAGCAGCATCCCATAGATCTAAAGATTTCAAGTCTGATTGTGCAATTAGACCGATGGGTGATTGATTTTTTTCGAATAGGACGGCTTATCATCAGCGTCTTCTACGCAGTTTTCATCACCATTTATCACCTTTTTTACAATACTTTTCATCGGGAGTCAGATGAATGAACGATCCAAACGCGATTTTCCGCAGACAGAGTAAATACATGTTCTATCTATTGGCAATTTTTGTGTTTGGCTATGCCATGCCTGGTTTTAAACCACTGTTTCTTGGTTTCATTATCGGCACAATTTTTGCTTTCTTTAATTTATTCCTACTTATACGGAGAATGCACGCTTTTGATCGAGCGGTTAAAAAAGGAAAATCCATTCGTTCAATGGGAAGTACAGCCAGGTGGGCCAACGCGATTCTCGCAGTAGCGATTGCTTGGCGTTACCCTAATGAAGTTCATCTGGCAGGTGTTGTTATAGGATTAATGACAATATATCCTGTCATTATGATAGATTCCTTCATTCAACTTAAACGTTCTACTATGGAAGAGAGGTGAATACTCTTTGGGTCACAGTTCAAAAACTACAGAATTTTTAGGGTTAACGTTCAACTTATCCAATGTTCTCATGATTACGATTGCTAGTATCATCGTTCTTCTCATAGCGGTGCTGACTACTCGTGTTCTGTCTATTCGTCCGACTAAGGCGCAGAACTTCATGGAATGGATCGTTGATTTTGTTCGAAATATCATAGGTAGTTCGATGGACATGAAAACAGGAGCCCCATTTCTAGCGCTTGGCGTTACATTACTCATGTACATATTTGTTTCAAACATGCTTGGACTGCCGTTCTCGATTACGGTCGATCACAACTTGTGGTGGAAATCACCAACTGCTGATCCTGCAATCACAATGACACTAGCAATTATGGTCATGGGACTTACACACTTCTACGGTGTCAAGGCAAAAGGAGTCAAGGAATATACAAAAGACTACTTTAGACCAATTCCACTTTTAGTACCATTGAAACTTATTGAAGAATTTGCAAACACGCTAACACTTGGTTTGCGTCTTTACGGAAATATTTTCGCTGGAGAGATTCTTCTTGGGTTACTTGCAGGACTTGCAACCAATTTCTACACGCAAAATATTGCGCTTGGTATCGTTGGTACATTAGGTGCCATCGTGCCGATGATTGTATGGCAGGCATTCAGTTTGTTTGTCGGAACAATCCAAGCATTTATCTTCACCATGCTGACAATGGTGTACATTTCCCATAAAGTCAGCGACGAACACTAAAAAATTGAGAGTCCAAAAAGGACGTTATTTTAAAGGAGGAGCTTTTTAATGAATTTAATAGCAGCAGCAATTGCAATCGGTTTAGGAGCACTAGGAGCAGGTATTGGTAACGGTCTAATCGTATCTAAAACAGTTGAAGGAATCGCTCGTCAGCCAGAAGCTGGTAGAGAACTAAGAACACTTATGTTCATCGGGGTCGCTTTAGTTGAGGCACTTCCAATTATCGCTGTCGTTATCGCATTCTTGGCATTCTTTGGTTAATATGTGAGAAGCGTTCTAATATGAATTTTAATGGCGAAGATCAGATTAGTTCGAAACTTCGCCATTCCTTTATGTTTTGTTTCTTAACATATTATTTAAAGAAGGGAGTTGCCGTACTAAATGTCTCAGTTACCAGTGGTTTTAGGAGCAGGGGGCTTAAGTTTCAACGCCGGTGATATGTTATTCCAGCTTATCGCTATGCTCATCTTGCTTGCACTTTTAAAGAAATTTGCGCTTAAACCTTTATTAGGTATTATGAAGCAGCGTGAAGATTATATAGGAAATGAAATTTCAAGTGCTGAACAAAAGCACGTTCAAGCTGAAAAGCTTCTTGAAGAACAACGTGTCTTATTGAAAGAAGCACGCGAAGAATCACATACACTCATCGAAAATGCGAAAAAGATTGGTGAGAAACAAAAAGAAGAGATCATTCAAGCAGCACGTCAAGAATCAGAGCGCTTGAAAGAGTCTGCTAGAACTGAAATCGTGAAAGAAAAAGAACAAGCTGTGGCTGCACTGCGTGAGCAGGTTGCATCACTATCTGTGCTGATTGCATCTAAAGTGATTGAAAAAGAACTTGATGAGCAGGCACAAGAGAAATTGATTCAAGAGTACCTTAAAGAGGCAGGCGAAAGCCGATGAGCGTAACTATTGTCTCTAAGCGTTACGCTTCTGCTCTTTTTGACATCGTTCTTGCTTCTTCGGCAGTAGACGAAACTGAAAAAGAGCTGAATGAGATCAAAAAAGTTCTAAAGACTGATCAAGAACTCAATGACTTCCTTGTTCATCCAAAGATTACAGCAGACAAAAAGAAACAGTTGATTGCTGAAGCTTTCAAAGGTGTTTCTACTTATGTATTGCACACAATGTATTTACTGATTGACCGCGGACGCACGAATATTTTCTCTGAAATGACGTCTGAGTTTGTGAAACTTGCAAACCGAACGAAACAAATAGACGATGCGGTCGTGTATTCAGTGAAACCGCTGAGCGGTGCTGAAATTCAATCTTTATCTGAAGTATTTGCCAAAAAAGCCGGAGTCACATCACTGCGTGTTGAAAATGTGATTGACAAGGATCTAATAGGCGGAGTGAAAATCCGTATCGGAAACCGCATTTATGACGGCAGTGTGAGTGGAAAGCTTTCCCGCATTGAACGTCAGCTTGCAGGCGAAAATCGTTAGAAGGGGTGAAACCTTAGTGAGTATCAAAGCTGAAGAGATTAGCGCGCTGATAAAGCAGCAAATCCAAAACTATCAATCAGAAATTGAAGTAAAAGATGTCGGTACAGTCATTCAAGTAGGGGACGGTATCGCGCGTGTACATGGCCTTGACAACATTATGGCAGGAGAGCTGGTTGAGTTCTCTAACGGTGTAATGGGTATGGCTCAAAACCTTGAGGAGTCTAACGTAGGTATCGTTATTTTAGGACCTTACAAAGATATCCGTGAAGGTGATGACGTAAAACGTACAGGTCGTATCATGGAGGTTCCAGTAGGTGAAGAATTAATCGGACGTATTGTGAACCCGCTTGGTCAGCCTGTTGATGGACTAGGTCCAATTTTAACAAGCAAAACACGTCCAATCGAAAGTGAAGCACCTGGTGTTATGGATCGTAAATCTGTACATGAGCCGCTTCAAACAGGAATTAAAGCAATTGATGCCTTGATTCCAATCGGCCGCGGACAGCGTGAATTGATCATTGGTGACCGTCAAACAGGTAAAACATCTGTTGCAATCGATACGATTCTAAACCAAAAAGATCAAGACATGATCTGTATTTATGTAGCTATCGGACAAAAAGAATCTACGGTTCGTGGTGTTGTTGAAACACTTCGTAAGCATGGTGCGCTTGACTACACAATCGTTGTCACAGCTTCTGCATCACAGCCGGCTCCACTTCTTTACCTTGCTCCTTATGCAGGTGTAACGATGGGTGAGGAATTCATGTATAACGGCAAGCACGTACTTGTTGTCTATGATGACCTTTCTAAACAAGCGGCAGCTTACCGTGAGCTTTCATTATTGCTTCGTCGTCCTCCAGGTCGTGAGGCATTCCCTGGTGATGTTTTCTATCTTCACTCTCGTTTATTAGAACGTGCAGCGAAGCTTAGTGACGAAAAGGGTGGCGGTTCTATCACAGCATTGCCTTTCGTAGAAACGCAGGCTGGCGATATCTCTGCATATATCCCAACAAACGTTATTTCCATCACAGATGGACAGATTTTCTTACAATCTGACCTCTTCTTCTCAGGCGTACGTCCAGCGGTAAACGCAGGATTGTCTGTATCCCGTGTAGGTGGTTCTGCACAAATCAAAGCGATGAAAAAGGTAGCAGGTACACTTCGTCTGGATCTTGCTTCTTATCGTGAGCTTGAAGCATTCGCTCAGTTTGGATCTGATCTAGACCAAGCCACTCAAGCGAAATTAAACCGTGGTGCAAGAACAGTTGAAGTCTTAAAACAAGACTTGAACAAACCGCTTAAAGTTGAAAAACAAGTAGCGATTCTTTACGCACTAACAAGAGGATACTTAGACGATGTAGCCATTGCTGATGTTAAACGTTTTGAAGCTGAGTTATTCTTGTACATTGAAGAAAACCATAAAGGCTTGTTTGACACAATCTCTCAAACAGGAAATATGCCTGCTGATGAAGAGTGGAAGACAGCAATCGAAGGCTTTAAACGTACGTTTGCACCAAGCAACTAATTAGTAATCTTTCCGAGAGAAAAAGATTCTCTTTTTCTCTCTTTTCACGTAAATGAACACGGATTCCTGAAAAAAGGTGGTGAAATCTTTGGCCTCATTACGCGATATAAAGTCAAGGATCACGTCAACGAAAAAATCGAGTCAGATCACAAAAGCGATGCAAATGGTATCAGCTGCGAAACTGAATCGTGCTGAAAACAATGCGAAGTCTTTTGTTCCTTACATGGAGAAAATCCAGGAAGTGGTTGCTGCAATCGCAACTGGAACAAGTGCTAAGCACCCAATGCTTCTTTCAAGACCTGTCAAAAAAACAGGGTATCTCGTTATTACATCTGATCGAGGGCTTGCAGGACCTTTTAACAGCTCGATTTTGCGTGCCGCTTACCAAACCATTCAATCTCGTCATCAATCCGCTGATGAATATGCGGTGATTGTCATTGGTAAAATCGGACGCGACTTCTTCAAAAAGCGTGGTATTCCAGTTATTTCTGAAGTAACAGGGCTTGGAGACGAGGTAGCGTTTGCTGATATTAAAGAATTAGCAAGCAGTACAGTTCAAATGTTCTCTGATGAAGCGTTTGATGAACTTTACATGTTCTACAACCACTTTGTCAGTGCGATTTCACAAGAAGTAACAGAGAAGAAATTATTGCCGCTAACGGACCTTTCGGCCGCAGCGACACCAAATAAACGTTCCGCATCTTATGAGTTTGAGCCTTCTGAAGAAGAAATTCTTGAAGTTCTCCTTCCTCAATATGCAGAGAGTTTGATTTTCGGTGCGCTTCTTGACAGCAAAGCAAGTGAACATGCTGCAAGAATGACAGCAATGAAGAGTGCAACAGACAACGCAAAAGAATTGATCGACAGCCTGACACTCTCTTACAACCGTGCTCGTCAAGCAGCGATTACACAAGAGATTACAGAAATTGTCGGCGGAGCAGCTGCCTTAGAATAGAAATAATTGTCAGGAGGGAATGCAATGAAAACAGGACGCATCAGTCAGATCATGGGACCAGTCGTAGACGTTCGTTTTGAAGACGGTCACTTGCCTGAGATTTATAATGCGATCAAAGTTTCGCATAAAGCGGAAAGCGAAAGTGAAGTTGATATCGACTTAACTTTAGAAGTAGCACTACATTTAGGTGACGATACAGTGAGAACCATCGCAATGGCATCAACAGACGGTGTGAAGCGCGGTATGGAAGCTGTAGACCTTGGAAAACCAATTTCAGTACCAGTTGGTAACGTAACACTTGGACGTGTATTCAACGTACTGGGAGATAACATTGACTTAGATGAGCCACTTGGTGTGGAAGCTCAAAGAGATCCAATCCACAGACAAGCGCCTTCTTTTGATCAACTTTCTACAGAAGTTGAAATTCTTGAAACAGGTATCAAAGTTGTTGACCTGCTTGCTCCTTACATCAAAGGTGGAAAGATCGGTCTATTCGGTGGAGCTGGTGTAGGTAAAACCGTTCTGATTCAAGAATTGATCAACAACATCGCACAAGAACACGGCGGTATTTCTGTATTCGCTGGTGTTGGAGAGCGTACACGTGAAGGAAACGACCTTTACTACGAAATGAAAGATTCTGGCGTTATCGAAAAAACAGCCATGGTCTTCGGTCAAATGAACGAGCCACCAGGTGCACGTATGCGTGTTGCCCTAACTGGTTTGACAATGGCAGAGCATTTCCGTGATGAACAAGGTCAAGACGTATTGTTCTTCATCGATAATATCTATCGCTTTACACAAGCAGGTTCTGAAGTATCAGCCCTTCTTGGACGTATGCCTTCAGCGGTAGGTTATCAGCCGACACTTGCAACAGAAATGGGTCAGCTGCAAGAGCGTATCACGTCTACAAACGTAGGATCGGTTACATCGATTCAAGCGATCTATGTACCTGCGGATGACTACACGGATCCAGCTCCTGCAACGACGTTCGCTCACCTTGATGCAACGACAAACCTTGAGCGTAAGCTGACTGAAATGGGTATTTACCCAGCAGTTGATCCTCTTGCTTCAACATCTCGTGCACTTGCACCTGAGATTGTTGGTGAAGAGCATTATGCGATTGCGCGTGAAGTGCAGCAAACATTGCAGCGTTATAAAGAGCTTCAAGATATTATTGCCATTTTAGGTATGGATGAATTATCTGAGGACGATAAGCTTGTGGTACACAGAGCGCGTCGTATTCAATTCTTCCTATCTCAAAACTTCCACGTAGCAGAGCAGTTCACTGGCCAAAAGGGTTCTTATGTGCCATTGAAAGAAACTGTTAAAGGCTTCAAGGAAATCTTGTCTGGTAAATACGATCACCTTCCAGAAGATGCATTCCGCCTAGTTGGACGCATTGAAGAAGTGATTGAAAAAGCCAAAGAGATGGGTGTAGAGGCCTAATCTGGTCCTTAGGAGGGTAAAAGCATGAAGACCGTTCAAGTCAATATCGTTACTCCCGACGGCCCAGTGTATCAAGCGGATGTGGAAATGGTCAGTGTAAGAGCAGAAAGCGGTGAGCTTGGTATTTTAGCTGGCCACGTTCCAATGGTTGCTCCGCTAAAAATCGGTGCAGTTCGCTTAAAACATAGTGGATCAACTGAATTGGTTGCAGTAAGTGGCGGATTTGTTGAAGTCCGCCCTGAACAAGTAACGATTCTTGCTCAGGCCGCTGAAACATCAGATAAAGTTGATGTCGATCGTGCTAAATCAGCGAAACAGCGTGCTGAAGAGCATTTGAACCACCCGAATGAAAGTGATGTACGCCGGGCGGAACTCGCATTAAAACGGGCGTTAAACCGTTTAAATGTAGCAGGGAAATAAAACAGAAAATCCTTCTTATCACTGTGATAAGAAGGATTTTTTTAGGATGACATGAGAGATTGGTACATCGACACATAAGGATGAGATGCTTGCTTTTCTAGATATAAGTGCTCGCAAAATTGCGTACTACAATGCCATGTTTTATTGTTTCTGCGTAAGCCAAGCGTATATTTATGCGGAGAATCCATATAAGGCCGCACCACCCAGTCAGCATCTGAATGATGACGGATGACAACCTCTCCTATATACACACTCATCATCGCTTCTAATGCATCTATTGGCATTTTCCACTCAGCGAACAGCTGCTTGGACAATGCATCAAAGTATAGTGATTCTAACTGATACAGGCTTTCCTCAGAGTAATCCAAAGAAATGTTATGAAAATGACACAATTGTGCTAATTCTTCTAGCTGTGTCTGTCTATAATCAAAGTAGAAAGCAATGGCCTCCCATTCATGATCAAATGAGGGAACCAATTCTCCGTACAAATCAACAAAGTCAGGAAAAGAATCTTTCAATGTGTTCAGCTCCTTCCACACGCAGTATATCATCTCCTTGGCATCAGGATAAGAGGGGATTTACACTAAATGTAGCTCTTTTTTCCAAATGATTCATCTTTCCGATTTTCGAGGATATAATGAAAGGGAGTTTTCCTTTACAGAAATAAATAAAAGGAGGATTCAACTGTATGGAAGACGTAGGACAACAAGCAATCGTGGGCATTGTGATCCACCTATTTTTTATCGCGGTTACATGGTGGGCACTGCTTGCTGTAAATATTGATCCACTCATTAAAAAAGGGAAAATCGTTCAAGCAAGGCTGCTGATGATGCTCATTACCATTGCTATCGCATCTGCGGTCAGCAATTTCTTTCTTGATTACTTAAATTTCTCGAGACAAATTCCTTATATGTTCTAACATAAAAGGTTTGGTCACGGCCTTCTGCGGGAACGTAAAAAGAAGGGTCAAAAGGCTCGCCTTTTGTTGACTTTTCCACGTATGCATTGCCCTCCTTGCGGCAACACTTGTAGCAAGGGGGAATGACAAGTGAGAAAGTATTTGAAAGGTTGGCCATTATTTGCGTTTATTCTTTTTTTTGTTCTGATGATTCAAGGTGTTCGTGCGGAAGAATCTTCTCCGCTCGCTCAAATAGCAGAAGGTCTAAAAAACCAGCAAATCGAAGTCGATGGGTGGACCCTTCATGCCAAAACAAATGTAGATATTTCATCCGAACAATTTTCAAAAAAAGTGAAACGTTTGAAAGACGAACTACGACAGTATGAGTGGACCGAAAAAAAAGAACAACATGTCACCAAAGTCACAGGAATTTACAAAGATGAAAAAAATGATACAGAATCGAAAATTTTACTCGTGAAGACCGACACAAAATCAAATCAAAAGTCGTATTTATTATATGAGCAAAAAGGTGCTCGCCCACTGAATACCTGGGAGCATACATATGATCAGTTCGTACGTCATGCAAAAAGCATATTACAAGAGAAAATTGTAATTTTTACTTGTCTCGATGGTCATGTAAATGGTATGATGGATGTTGTTTTGCAAAAAAAAGCTGAAATGTTAGCAAATGAATTTCAAGCAAAACCAGTTGAGTATCTCGTTGAGTCTAATTTTGTGTCGCTTTCCGCTTACACAGATAAGTGGGAACAGTTCATTATGACTTCAAATGATAAAATGAATGTTCAAATTGCCATCAGAAGTTCGGAAATGAACGAAAATCATACGATTACGGTTGGCACACCAATCGTAACGACTGAATATTAATATAGAGAATTTGGGACGCGGAGGGGAAGACCTTGGAAAAAATCATCGTCCGCGGCGGTCAAAAGTTAAACGGCACAGTTAAAGTAGAAGGCGCAAAAAATGCCGTTTTACCAGTTATCGCTGCATCTTTGTTAGCAAGTACAGAAAAAAGCGTAATTTGTGATGTACCTACGCTCTCCGATGTATATACAATCAATGAAGTGTTACGTCATTTAGGAGCAGAAGTACATTTTGAAAATAACGAAGTATCAGTTGATGCATCTCATGCACTAGAAACTGAGGCTCCGTTTGAGTATGTCCGTAAAATGCGAGCATCCGTGCTTGTCATGGGACCACTTTTAGCAAGAACAGGTCATGCAAGAGTTGCATTACCTGGAGGCTGTGCGATTGGTTCAAGACCAATTGATCAGCATTTAAAAGGCTTTGAAGCAATGGGAGCTAAAATTCAAGTAGGTAATGGTTTCATCGAGGCTGAAGTAAAAGGCCGTTTAAAAGGTGCAAAAATCTATTTGGATTTCCCAAGTGTAGGGGCAACTGAAAACATCATCATGGCAGCAGCATTAGCTGAAGGAACGACGATTTTAGAAAACGTAGCAAAAGAACCTGAAATTGTTGATTTAGCAAACTACATCAATGCCATGGGCGGTAAGGTTCGCGGTGCTGGTACTGGTACAATCAAAATCGAAGGTGTGGAAACACTTCACGGTGCAAAACACAACATCATCCCTGACAGAATTGAAGCAGGTACTTTCATGGTGGCAGCAGCCATTACAGAAGGAAATGTTCTTGTAAAAGGCGCAGTGCCAGAGCACATGACATCACTTGTTGCAAAAATGGAAGAAATGGGTATTCAGATCATTGAAGAAGAAGAAGGTTTAAGAGTCATTGGACCATCTGAGCTCAAGCCAATCGATCTAAAAACAATGCCGCATCCTGGGTTCCCAACGGATATGCAATCTCAGATGATGGCGCTATTGCTTCGTGCGAACGGAACAAGCATGATCACAGAAACGGTGTTTGAAAACCGCTTTATGCATGCTGAAGAATTCCGCCGCATGAATGGCGATATTAAAATTGAGGGTCGCTCTGTCATTATCAATGGGCCGGTTCAACTTCAAGGTGCTGAAGTGGCAGCGACTGATTTAAGAGCAGGAGCAGCACTTGTACTTGCTGGATTAGTGGCAGAAGGTCATACACGTGTCACTGAGTTGAAGCATATTGACCGTGGTTATGTGAACTTCCACCAAAAGCTTGCAGCAATCGGTGCAGATATTGAAAGAGTTAACGATGAATCAGCAGATGTGACACAAGAACAAGTTGTATCAGATCTGAACGCTTAATCATGAAAGAAATCAGTGTGTCCATTGGGGCATGCTGATTTTTTTTTTAGAATCATAGAATGCCTCATTTCACGAAGCTTATCATTAGTGTATCCAACCATCTTAAATTTTATTCATACAGACGAACAGTAAAATCCATTCTAAGAACAGGCCCATACCTTTCATAAAAGACTTGTCCACTAAATGAAAGAAGCTGTCATATTAGCTTGTCCCTGCCCATAGGATAAAAGAGATTCAATGACAAATGGGGGCAGCCAAATATGAAACCAATGATATGGACAATCGCAGGAATATGCATCATTATTTTAATGATTCCAACATTACTTGTGTTGCCGACGTTCCAAGGGAAACCGGCGGCCAGCCAGCACGTAGCAGCAGAACCATCAGTTAAAAAAGAAGTGAAGGGTTCAGTCAAATTGAAGCAATCACCCGTCGCTATCCCCGTCTATCGCTCAGCTCATCAGCAGGTAGAAAATATCCCCTTAGAAGAGTATGTGATCGGTGTCGTAGCATCTGAAATGCCAGCTGATTTTGAAATGGAAGCACTCAAGGCACAGGCGCTCGCAGCAAGAACATATATCGTCAGACAAATGATCAGTGATAAGACTGTCAAATCACCTAAGGGCTCTCTTGTAGATGATACCCAAATGTTCCAAGTTTACAAAAACAAACAGGAACTCAAGAAAATTTGGGGGAAAGCGTACAATTGGAAATTAAAAAAGGTCACGGAAGCTGTCGCCAGCACACAAGGAAAAGTGCTGACTTATGACGAGAAACCAATTGATGCTTCATTCTTTTCAACAAGTAACGGAAAAACGGAAAATGCCGAAGCCTATTGGAAAAACGAAATCCCTTATTTGAAAAGTGTCTCGAGTAAATGGGACGAAAAATCGCCAAAATTTCAAAATAAGAAAACCATCTCGGTCAGTGAATTTCAGCAAAAATTAGGTGTGACACTCACTCAGCAGGCTCAGGTCGGACAGATTGTAGAACGGACACCAGGAAACCAAGTAGCGAAAGCCGTGATCAACGGTAAAACACTGTCAGGCCGAGACATTCGGGAATCACTAGGCCTTCATTCAGCGGACTTCACATGGGAACGCCAAGGCCAGCAGATTGTGATTACAACAAAAGGATATGGTCATGGTGTAGGCATGAGTCAATATGGTGCACATTATATGGCGCAGTCAGGCAAGAAAGTAGATGCCATCGTGAAACATTATTATAAAGGAATTCAAATCGAATCAGCCGATCGTTTTCTCAACACGTATATGGCTAAAAAATAAATCAACGGTGCCTCAGAAATGAGGCATTTTTTTTGTGTACAAAGAGGTTTGAACAGAATGTGACAAATTGTGACTTAAGACGCACCGAAGGAAAACTTAAACATTTACGTCCCGATAAGAACCGATGGCCGATACAAAGTCCCTCGAAAGACAGAGAAAACGAGAGGATAATGGGTGTGTTAGGTGAAAATATCTAGACATCTGACAGAATTTTAGTGATTTTGATGAAAGAGAAAAAGGGACCGAGTCCTATACCATTCCAAGACAGAATAATTTACGATTAAGGTGTTTCAATTAAATACATAAGGAGGAAGGAAAATTATGTTGAAAAAAGTATTCTCACTCGTAACCTTAGCTGTATTGACATTATCTATGTCAATCTCTTCACCAGTATTTGCAGAAGCATCTACAGTTAAAAAACATAACAAAGATGTAAGAGTGACAATCTTACTTGATGCAAGCGGAAGTATGGCAAGAAAAGTAGAGGGAGAGCGCAAATTTGATCTCGCTAAACAAGAGGTATTTAAATTTGCTCAGTCACTTCCAAAAGACGCTAAAATTCGTATGAGCTTGTTTGGTTCTGAAGGAAACAACAAAAATTCAGGTAAAGCTCAATCATGTGAAGTCATTAGAGGCGTTTACGGCGTACAGCCTTATGAAAAAGACAGCTTTGAGAACTCTTTAAACGGACTTGGGCCAACTGGCTGGACACCAATTGCACGTGCACTTGAAAATGCAAAGCAAGCGGATGAGCAGCTTACTGAGGGAACAAAGCATATTGTGTACTTAATCACTGATGGTGAGGAAACTTGTGGCGGAGATCCAGTAAAAGTAGCAAAAGAATTGCATAACTCAAAAGGGTCAACTGTTGTAAATGTGATCGGGTTAGACTTTAACGATGGCTATGAAGGTCAATTGAAGCAAGTAGCCAAAGCTGGTAAAGGCCATTACTACCAAGCAAGCACAGGTAAAGAAATGGGATCTATCTTTTCAGCAGAATCATTAAAACTACACGAATAACTTGCTGAACAAAAGGGAAACGATTGATTCATGCTTTCGTTTCTCTTTTTCTGTACAAAAGTAAAAAAGGGAGGTCTTTATTGATGAAAAGAAATATCGTATTAACCATTTTGGCTAGCCTTGTCCTGCTCCTTTCTTCACCAGCTCATGCTGTAACAAAACAGGAGCCGCCTGCTCATGTGGTAATATTACTCGATTTAAGCGGCAGCATGGCACAGTCAGTTGAAGGTGAAAAGAAAATTGAAATCGCCAAACGGTCTATTCAAAGCTTTGCGAGTATTTTATCAGAAGATACACAAGTTCTACTTCGTGTGTTTGGTCATGAAGGAACCAATAAAAATGCAGGGAAAGCCGTTTCTTGTTCAAGTTCTGAAGCCGTTTACGGATTTGGATCATATGAGCCATCAACATTTCAACAAGCACTGAATGTGTATAAGCCAACTGGCTGGACACCACTTGCAAAAGCATTAACGGATACGAAACAAGATTTTGAAGATCACCAAGCTGAAGGGAAAAATATTGTCTATGTTGTCAGTGATGGTGAAGAAACTTGTGGTGGAAGCCCTTCAAAAGCAGCAAAGGAATTACATGAAGACGGAATAGATACAATCGTCAATATCATTGGCTTCGATGTGAATGAAAAGGAAGCAAAAAGTCTTAAATCTGTTGCAAAAGCGGGTGGAGGACAATATCAACCGGCTGCAAATGCCGAAGAGTTGAACCATATTCTTCAACAGGAAGCGAGCGCTTTTGGTCGGTAGAGAGTGAATGGCAGCTGGGGAAAACAACCCCAGCTGTTTTTAAGTTGACGATTAATTCAAAGTCGTTTCTAATTCATCAATTCGTTTCTCCACATAATGCTGATCCTTTCTTGCATGGAAGGTTTCGGCTTTTTCTAATATGGCTGCTGTATTATACTCGGGAATCTGTGAGTAGCTCTCATACACACCTTTAGGAATTAAAACGTTCCCTTCCGGCCAATAAACTGCGATATTGCCGCGTCTCAACTCTCCGAATTGAGCCACTCCTTGATAGGATCCATATTGATTAAAGAGAACAACTGGATCACCTTCTTGGACGTAAAGCTCTTTTGCATCTTCTTCATTCATTAGGATAGAATGACGTTTTCCACCATTAAAGGCGTCCTTTTCACTGTAGATCATGGAGTTGAATTGCTTTCCTCTTCTTGTCGTGATATTGAAATGTCCTTCGGTTTTTCGATATTGAGGCAGCTGGGCAGGAAGAAGATGTCCCTTGCCGTCTGGTGTTGGACACACGCCATCTTCACAAAGCCATGCGCCTCCCCATTGAAAAACGTCTCCCTTGTGACGTAAATGCTGGATGCCATCATAATTTCGGTTGGCGACCGCAATCTCACGACGAATGTCTTCAGCTGTTTCAAAATGTATCAGCTCGGCATCTTCTGGCCGGACTCTTTTCGCAAGATCAACATAAATGTCCCATTCCGCTCTGGCTTCCTCGATACGAGGTCCTTCAATTTCTGGACTGAAATATACCATGCGTTCCGTACTGGTTGATGTGCCGCCGCCTGGTTGTTCATACCTTGTCATAGCAGGCAGCACAATCACCGCCTCTTCAGCGTCTACCAGCGTAGAGGTATTCAAAATGATATCTTGGTGAACACGGAGTTCAAGTTCAGATAATGCTTTTTCGATCGCTTCCGGATTTGGCATCGTCTCTAAAAAGTTTCCGCCACTCGTAAACAGCATTTTGAGTTTTTGCGGATGGTCTTTTGGGAGAGTCATCTTCTCAAAGGATTGCCCAATGGTGTCACCATGCCATTTAGGAATGTCAAACCCCCATATACGTTCGATTCTTGCAATATTCTCTTCATCAAAATCACTACCCGGCAAAACGAATGGATCAGCACCCATTTCACCAGAACCTTGGACGCCGCTATGCCCTCGAATTGGCATGACACCACAATGTTTTCTGCCGATAAATCCGCGCAGCATGGCAAGGTTGGCAACCTGTGATATATTATCAGTTGCAAAGCGGTGCTGAGTAAGGCCCATACTCCAAATAAAAACGCCTGAATTAGCATTGGCAAGCAGTGTCGCAAATTCCTTCATTCTTTCTTTTGATAAACCTGATGATGCTTCTAGGTCTTCCCACTTCAATTGTGCGACATGCTGCTTTAAATCCTGTATGCCTGTTGTATGTTTTTGAATAAATTCGTGATCAAGAGCCGAATGGGGAGCATGCTGCTCCATGTCAAACCAATGCTTGATGACGCCGTTCATAAACGCAATATCTCCGCCTATATTGACTTGGTAAAAATCATCTGCAATTTTTGTACCGAATAAAGCACTCTCTGGAATAGAAGGAACCCAATACTTTTCCATAGCAGGCTCTTTATACGGATTGATGACGATAATTTTTGTTCCCTTCTTTTTAGCAGCGTACATATATTTAGTGGAAACAGGCTGATTGTTTGCTGCGACAGATCCCCAAAAAATTAATACATCCGTTCCAATCCAATCACTGTAATTACAGCTGGAAGCACCGATGCCAAGGGACCGTTTAAGAGCAGTTTTACTTGGTGAATGGCAAATGCGAGAAGCATTATCAATATGATTCGTCCCTATAAATCGAGCAGCCTTTGCAGCCGTATAATAAACTTCATTTGTAATTCCTCTAGCGGTTAAATAGAAAGCAAGCTGCCGTTTATCAATTGATTGGATTTTAGCTGCGATTTGATCTAGTGCATCATCCCAAGAAATACGTGTAAAGGCATTGTCACCTTTTTTTCGAATCAATGGATAAGGAATCCGACCAAGCTTGCGAAGAGAGGTGCTGTCCATTTGCTTTAGCTGCTGAATATCTTCAAACCATTTTGGATCAATAGCTGGCATTGTGTTAAGACGAAGCACATTTAGTCTTGTGGTGCATATATGAGGTCCTGCGAGCGTTTGATCATACAGTCCTGAGACGCCAAGGGCACAGCCGTCACAAACACCCTGCGTTAAAATACGGTACGCGTAGGGAAGGTTATCTTTGTTCTCCCATGCCACTTTCATCGTATCTCGAATGTGTTTCGGTTTCACTTTGCCAAGCCCCATTGGTACAAAAGAGGCCCATAGCTTTGGTGAGGGTTTTTTATTGAGTTTAACAGGCCCCTTATGTTTTGTTTTCCCCATGAGATCATCACCCTCCTATTACTTTGTAAAGCGTTTTCATATCTAAAAATTACCTTTAGATTGTGATTCTGTCAAATTCAAATTAAGATCGGGCTGAGACAGAGGAAGCAGCAGTTAGGTTTTTTTCTCTTAGCTGCTGAATATCCTTTCGAATGAGAAGTGATATGATAAAAGCAATGAAAAATAAGCCAGAGAACACCATAAGGCTTTGTGTATAATTACCTGTTATATCTCGGATAAAGGATGAAAATAGTGGTCCTGCTAATCCCGCAGCGGCCCAAGCAGTCAAAATATAACCGTGTATGGCACCAAGCTGCTTTGTACCAAACAAATCCCCAATATAGGCTGGAATTGAAGCAAATCCTCCTCCATAGCACGTATAAATGATCGCCATAACGATTGAAAAGATGAGCGGTTCTTTTAAATAGGGGAGTAATGGAAAAGCAATGAGCTGGATACTGAAAAAAATCGTATACGTATTCGGTCTTCCTATATAATCTGAAAACGATGCCCAGCCAATGCGCCCTAAACCATTAAAAGCACCTAAAATGCCCACAAGAGTAGCTGCAGCACCTGCAGTGAACCCAACACTTTCTTGGGCAAGAGGTGACGCTACTGAAATAATAGCGATTCCGCATGTGATATTAATAAAAAGCATAAGCCACAAATAATAAAAACGTCTTGTTTTGATCGCTTCATTTGCTGTAAGCTGTGATAAATCTTGAGGGATTTTTCTTTTCTTTGTTTTAAAGACGTCAAATTGTTTGACGTCATCAGACGTTGGTGGTGATAAATAAAGAGATGAGATCACCATGATGATAAAATAGGAGATTCCAAGAATATAAAAAGTATTTGCGATATTCACTTTTTCAATGAGATATTGAATAATTGGGCTGCAAATAAGAGAAGCAAATCCAAACCCCATAATGGCTAAGCCGGTTGCAAGACCTCTTCGATCCGGAAACCATTTGACTAGAGTTGATACAGGTGCAATATAGCCTACCCCTAAACCGATTCCAGCGAGTACACCATAAAATAAATAGAGGAGAGGCAGTGAGGACAAGTGGACAGCGAATCCTGACCCAGTCATTCCGATGCCGAAGAAAATAGCTGAGAAGAGCCCCGATGCCCTTGGGCCATACCTTTCAACGAAATGTCCCATAAAAGCAGCAGATAAACCTAAAAATAAAATAGCAATACTGAAGGTGAGACTTATTTCTGTTAATGACCACTGAAAGGCTTCATGTAAAGGATTCGTAAAAACACTCCAAGCATAAACAGACCCAATAGATAAATGAATTCCTACAGCACTTGCTGCGATGAGCCAGCGATTTTTCGATTTGTTCATTTTGTTCCCCCCATATAAAGCAATCAAGAAGTTTGATAAGATAGAAATATGTTACATTTTTATGACTTTTTAAAATAATATCACAATTTGGTTGGATCATATAACTAAATTTGCATTGAAAGGAAGATCATACAATGAATTCTTCTGTTAAAAAGAAACGAGTCATACACCAATACCGTGAAGGCCAGTTTACCTGCAAAACTGATGAAATTGTAGAAGAATATCCTTTAACTGTGATGGTGAATGGAGAAGAATTTGTGACACTTGTTTGTTCCCCAGAGCACCTGAAAGAATTGGTTATCGGCTTTTTGGCTTCAGAAGGGGTCATTCGATTTGAAAATGAGATTAAAAGGTTTACAATAGATGAAAGTATGGGTTTTGCCTATGTTGATTTAGTTCACTCAAGTGGATTTGATTCATCAGATTTTACAAAACGAGTGATTGGTTCATGCTGCGGGAAAGGAAGACACTTTTATTTCCTTCAAGATGTGAAGACGGCAAAAACGGCCATTGATCGAATCAGTATTTCTGCTGAAACCTGTATGCATCTCATGAAGTGTTTGCAAGAAGAAAGCCAATTATTTCAACATACTGGTGGAGTGCATAATGCTGGACTGTGTGACACAGAGAAGCTATTCATCACTAGAACTGATATAGGAAGACATAATGCTTTAGATAAAATTTATGGATATTGTTTACTTCAGCGTATTCCACTTAGAGATAAAATCCTTGTTTTCAGCGGCCGGATATCGTCAGAAGTTCTATTGAAGGCAGCAAAACTAGGAGTGTCTATCGTCATTTCAAAATCAGCACCTACTGAGCTGGCGCTTAAAATGGCAGAAGAATTAAATATTACGACAGTTGGATTCGTCAGAGGGAAATCCTTTAACATTTACACGCATCCTCAGCGTATTACAGAATAGGAGGCAAAGTATGGTCAGTATTTTAGATAAAAGACATCGGCCATTGCGCGATTTAAGAATATCAGTAACTGATCGTTGTAACTTTAGATGTACGTACTGTATGCCTGCTGAAATTTTTGGACCGGATTATCCTTTCTTGAAAAAAGAAGAACTGCTTAGTTTCGAAGAAATTGAACGACTTGCTACCCTTTTTGTAAAGAACCTAGGTGTGGTAAAAATACGCATCACGGGCGGAGAACCTTTAATGCGGAAGGATCTGCCTGTCTTAATAGAAAAGCTCGCAAACATTCCAGGGATTGAAGACATTGCGATGACAACCAATGGAACGCTTTTACCTTTATATGCTGATCAGTTGAAGAGAGCTGGTCTTAATAGAGTCACCATTAGTTTAGATTCATTAAATCCTGACCGTTTTAAGCAAATGAACGGAAGGCATATTTCTATCCAAAAAGTGTTTGATGGTATTGAGGCTGCAAAAAAGGCTGGACTTGCTATCAAGATTAATATGGTGGTTCAAAAAGGTGTGAATGATCAGGATGTCTTACCAATGGCAGCTTACTTCAAAAAAGAAGGACACGTTCTCAGATTTATTGAATTTATGGATGTCGGTAATACGAATAAATGGAATCTAGAACATGTCATGACAAAGAAAGAAATAATTGAATTAATTGATTCAACATATCCTATCAAACCAGAACCTCCTCAATATACAGGTGAAGTAGCCAAACGATTTTTTTACAAAGATGGTTCAGGAGAGATAGGCATTATTTCTTCCGTTTCAGATGCTTTTTGTGGAACATGTAACAGAGCAAGGCTGTCTGCACGGGGGGAATTATTTACATGTCTGTTTGCATCATCGGGTTTTGATCTGAAACAGATGATTCGTACGACAAAAGATAATGAAGAATTAACGAACAGGTTAAAGGAATTATGGTCGAATAGACATGACCAATATTCAGCCGAGAGAGAGCAGAAAAAAGATCAGAAAAAGGTTGAGATGTCATACATCGGTGGGTAGTGACAATAAAGTATCATGATCATGTATTTTTGAAAAGAAGAGAAAATGTCATAATCGTGGTTGAAAATCCTTTTTTGAAAACAGGTCTTTTTATCTTATGAACTCGGTCACTATAAAAAACCAGCAGAATCTCTGCTGGTTTTTAAATTGCTATTTTGCACCTCAAAAAGATTGAGATAAGATTGGAAAATAGATTTTCCCTCATTGTGTGCGGCTTTACTTTTACGAGTGCTGTGATAAGATCAAATCATTCTTTACCAGCTCGATTTTTTCACTCCAGGGATATGACCCTTATAGGCAAGCTCACGAAAAGCAATCCTAGACATTTTGAATTTTCGTAAATAACCTCTGGGACGGCCCGTTAATTCACAGCGGTTTTTTAAGCGGGTAGGGGAAGAGTCTCTAGGTAATTTTCGTAAAGCTTCATAGTCACCTTTTTCTTTTAACTCTTTCCTTAATTCTGCATATTTCAATACAAGCTGCTGTCGTTTTTTTTCTTTAGCAATCTTAGATTTCTTTGCCAATTAAAACCCTCCTGGCCTAATTTTGTATTTTCCATTGAAAGGGGTCCTCAAATGTAGTCCAATCTTGATCAAATTCCTCAGGTGTGAGCAAGCATTGATCAAGAGTACGAATGATTTCTGCTTTAGGCAAATCTACACCGATAAACACAAGTTTTGTATGGCGATCACCAAACTCTGCGTCCCACTCATCTAGAAGCTCTGGTTCCTGATTTAATATCCGTGCTTTTTCTTGTTCAGGCAAAGCAGCAATCCAGTATGCAATTGGTTCAATCGCAACAGATTTCCCAGCTTGTGAAATTAAAATGGTTAAATCATGATGTGTGGCAAGCCAAGTAAAACCTTTCGCACGAACGATCTGCTCAGGCATTTGATCTAACCAAGCATTCAGTCTGCCGGTATGAAAAGGGAGTCTTCTTTCGTAAACAAAAGATGAAATTTGGTATTCCTCTGTTTCCGGTGTATGCTGACCATGTCCTGCGTTGATTTCTTTGATCCACCCAGCAGAAGCACTTGATTTTTCAAAGTCGAATAAACCAGTATTCAAAATGTCATCTGGCTGTACTATACCTTTTGAGGTTTTGATGATAGATGCTTCTGGTTGTAGTTTGTTCAGCACATGCTCAAGTCGATCTAATTCAGAGGGAGATACTAAATCACATTTATTGATAATAAGAACGTCACAAAACTCAATTTGATCAATGAGTAAATCGGAAATTTCTCGCTCGTCGTCATCGGAAACCGCTTCTTTACGATCTAATAAACTCTCTCCTGACTGGAAATCAGTCCAGAAACGATTTGCATCTACTACTGTGACCATCGTATCTAGACGGCAAAAGCGGGTCAAATCTATACCCATTTCTTCATCAATATAAGAAAACGTTTGAGCGACGGGAATTGGTTCACTAATTCCGGTTGATTCAATGACAATATAATCAATATTACCCGCTTTACAAAGGCGTTCTACTTCGATTAACAAGTCTTCTCTCAAAGTGCAGCAAATACAGCCGTTAGATAATTCAACGAGTTTCTCATCTGATCGAGAAAGCTCGCCGCCTTGTTTGACTAGTTCTGCATCAATATTAATTTCACTCATGTCATTGACGATCACAGCCACTTTTAATCCTTTGCGATTTTGAAGAACATGATTTAATATCGTTGTTTTTCCTGCTCCTAAAAAGCCGCTTAATACTGTAACAGGTATACGCTTATTCATTTGTTTTTGTCCTTTTGAAAACGATCATTTTGTTTTCCGCCTCACTTAAAAAGTAATCATTACGATTTATAATCTAAAATTCTATTTTGTTTCTCTATGAAGGGTATATTTCTTTAATCGAGGAGAATATTTTTTTAACTCCAATCGGTCAGGATTCGTTCTTTTATTTTTTGTTGTGATGTAGTTTCTGTCACCTGTTTCAGTACAGGCCAACGTAATATTCACGCGCATAAGTAATAGGATCCTCCTTTAATTCGTAATAGTTACGATTTGTATTTTAAAATGATCAAGACTGAATGTCAAGCATAGGAGAATGATCCAAGTCAAATGATACAAACAAAAGGGGTATCGAATGACTATTGATACCCCTCTCCATTAATAAAAGTCACCGAGTTCTTGTTCGTAATCACCTTCATACTGCTGGACATCATAAGGAATTTCTTGAAGGAAGGCTAACCCGCCTAGTATAAGTATCAAAACGATAGCAATGAATGAAAGAATAACTGCGGCAATACTTGAAATGGCAAACAGTGTTTGCATTTTCATCATCTTAGCGTACTGTTCTAATAATTCTTCATAAGAAGTATCTGGAGCCTGAATCAAGTGTTCAGCTACTTTTACAGATTTTTGTACATGAATTCCCATCATAATGAGGAAGACGCCAAGGGCTGCAGGAAGAACAAGCCAAAAACCAATAAGAATAGCCAGACCGCCTGAAATATAGAGAAAGATACTACCAACCTTTCCCCACTTTACGATTGAATGAAGAGATTGAATGATTTTCTCAGTTTGTTGCAATGGTGTTCACTCCTTTATGTATTCACTCTTTATCATACTTGAGTAAGTAGTGCTTTAGGAAGAGTGAATGTTGATTGATTAAATTGTTTCTCTCTTCACTTCACTTTTTACAGCTGTGACTTGCGCTATAAAAAAGCGTCTCTTTTTCAGGGAGACGCTCGTTTTATAATTCTTTTCCTAGGATATCTAAATCGTACCTGCTGCCGTCCATTTCTGCGATGCGTGGCAGGTGGCCCCATGTCTCAAAGCCGTGCTTTTTAAATAGTCGAATGCTGGCTTCGTTGTGCCCGAAAATAAAGGCAAGTAACGTTCGAATGCCTAATGAGGGTGCTAAATCAATGGCTTCTTGCAAGAAAAGTGATCCTAAGCCTTTTCCTCGATAGTCTTGGTTTAAATAGATACTCATTTCAACGGTCCCGTTGTATGCAGGCCTTCCGTAAAACGTTTCAAAGCTCAGCCAGCCGTATATATTTCCATCCTCATCTGTTTTCACATAGAGAGGTCTTTTCTCGGAATGATTCAAAAACCATTGCCGGCGGTCCTCGACAGAAACTGGTTCTGTATCAGCGGTCACTTCTCTTGAAGCAATGGTTGAATTGTAGATATCAACGATCGCTTTGAGGTCATCTTCTGTTGCTATACGGTTGAAAGTTTTCACAATTAAGTCTCCCATCTTTTTTTCATTTATCATACATATTATTGATGCGATTGCGCAAAATAAAAAGAAAAATGATTTCGTGTGTATATATTTTTTGAAAAGTGTTCAGAATGTTGCTGAGGTGATGAAAAATGAGAGAGGAAGAAAAGAAACGTACTTCCAAAATCACAAAAGTTCAGCAATTTTTCCGTAAGCGCTGGGTATTCCCTGCTATTTACTTGGTCAGCGCAGCGGTCGTGTTAACAGCCGTTCTTTGGTATCAAGCTGTATCAAAAGATGTGAAAGACCAACTATCTGATGGAAATCAAACAGGGCAAGAACAGCGCGATGATGCCGTTGAAGTTGGAAAGCCAATTGAAAATGTCGCAATGCCGGTCCAGAATTCTGATAATGTTTCTGTCGTGAAAAAGTTCTATGAAGCAGATGCTGACCAAAAAGAGAAAGAAGCAGCACTTGTAAACTATAATAACACCTATACCTTGAGCAAAGGTATTGATCTTGCAGATAAAGATGGCAAAGTGTTTGATGTCACAGCTGCTCTTAGTGGAACAGTGGTTCAAGCGAAAAAAGATCCAGTTCTTGGTCACGTTGTTGAAATTGAACATGAAGATGGATTATCGACTGTTTATCAATCGTTGTCACAAGTGAGTGTCAAAGAAGGCGATGAAGTCAAGCAGAATGATGTCATCGGTGCTTCTGGTAAAAATCTATATGGTGCTGAAAGCGGCAACCATGTGCATTTTGAAATTCGTATGGAAGGTTTAGCGCTTAATCCACTTAGCTTCATTGACAAGCCTGTTTCTACAATTGAAAAAGCAGCGCAAGAAGTGACGGAACAAGCAAAAGAACCTGCTCAGCCAAAGACTGAGGAAAAAACGAAAGAACCTGCTGCTGAAGATAAAGCCAAAGAGCCAGCTGGAGAAAAATCTGAAGAAAAGTCTGATGAGAAGGGTAAATCCTCTGATCAAGAAAAGTCTTCTGATTCCTCTAAAGACAGCAGTCAGTCAGAAGAAACAAAACAATCTTAATGTCTTACAAGGTCCTCTGTGTATATGAATATGCAGAGGTTTTTTCTGCTTAAAAAGATCCCCCGCCACTCGGCGGAGGATACACTATAGGGCGGCAGGTCCTTCTTCACCTGTCCGGATGTTGATTGTATTCGCTACCTCATATATAAAAATTTTCCCATCCCCTGGTTCGCCTGTACGAAGTACCTTTTGAGCTGTTTCTACGACCTGTTCGACAGGTACTTTGCTTAGGACGATTTCGATCTTTAATCGTTCGTACACGTTGCTTTCCTTTTTGACGCCGCGGTATAGCTCTGTATGTCCCTTTTGTAAGCCGCAGCCGTGTACATTTGAAAAGGTAATCGAGGTGACACCAATCTTTCCAAGCTCCACCTTTAATGTTTCAAAATTAGCTGGACGTGTGACAATCTCCACTTTATACATTTTGCTCATAGAGACACCCCTTTTCTTTAATCTTGATAAGCTTTTTCACCGTGCATGGTTAAATCAAGACCCACTGATTCTTCTTCTTCGGTTGCACGAATTTTGAAGAAGACATTGACCACTTTGATGATCACGTATGTCACAACGGCAACAAAAGCGTACGTAGCAACAATCGCGACCACTTGCTTCCAAAGTAAGCTAGGATCTCCGTAAAATAAGCCATTGGCTCCGCCGTCATTGACAGAAGTTGTGGCGAAAAGTCCTGTTGCAATTCCTCCCCAAGTACCGCCAATTCCGTGAAGGCCGAATGCATCTAGTGCGTCATCATAGCCAAATTTGGCTTTGAGTGAAAAGACTCCCCAGAAACAGACGATCCCGCCAATGATTCCTATTATAATAGAAGCAAACGGTGTAACAAAGCCTGCGGCAGGTGTAATGGCGACAAGACCTGCGATGGCTCCAGAGATCGCGCCGAGCATGGTTGGTTTTTTGTTGATCATCCACTCTACTAACAGCCAGCCGATGATTCCTGCAGCAGCAGCTGTATTGGTGTTAATAAAGGCAAACATGGCCACGCTGTCTAATGTAAGAGCACTACCCACGTTAAAACCAAACCAGCCAAACCAGATGACTGCTCCGCCAAGAAGGGTGTAGATCAAGTTATGCGGAGAAGAGCTTGCCGCTTCTTTACGCTTCCCGAGCACAATTGCCACGACAAGACCCGCAACACCGGATGAGATGTGAACCACGTTTCCGCCTGCGAAGTCAAGCGCACCCATTTCGCCAATCCAACCGCCGCCCCATACCCAGTGTGCGACTGGAGCATATACAAATGTGACCCAAAGGAGTGTAAATACAACGACTGCTGAGTAGCGAATCCGTTCAGCAAAGGCTCCTGAGATGATGGCTGTTGTTAAGACGGCAAAGGTCATTTGGAACATCATGAACAATGAATGTGGAATGGTCTCACTATAGGAACCAGGCTCAAAACCTACGCCTTTCAGGCCCACCCAGTCTAATCCTCCGATCCATGCATTGCCTGGTGCAAAAGCTAAGGAATAACCGAATACGATCCATACGATTGAAACGATCGCTAGTGACGTTAAGCTGTGCATGGTTGTGCTTAACACGTTTTTACTTCTCACGAGTCCTCCGTAGAATAAAGCTAAACCCGGTGTCATTAACCACACGAGTAGTGCGCAGAAGAACATAAATACTGTATCACCCATTTGCATGCTGCATTCCCCCGAATCATTCAGAATTATTGTTTTCTTAATTCTTCATTATAGAGAGAAAAGTCATATATAACATATACATGTAAGTTTATCTGACATGGTTTTTTGGTTAAGTTCAATATAAATGGATGAAAAGTTCGTAAAAAATGAGCAAAAACGTAAGTTAAGCACTAAAAATGAAGGGCGTTTGACCTATAAAATGGAGCTAAGAAACAGTTTTGTACGTTCCTCCCTAGGAGAATCAAACAATTCCGAAGGGACGCCTTCTTCGACGATACGGCCTTCGTGCATATAGACGACACGATCGGCAACTTCTTTCGCAAAGCCCATTTCATGTGTGACAATGACCATGGTCATGCCTTCTTTTGCGAGGCTTTTCATCGTTTGCAGCACTTCGCCTACAAGCTCTGGATCAAGGGCAGACGTAGGTTCGTCAAATAACATGACATCAGGCTTCATGGCGAGAGATCTGGCTATGGCTACACGCTGTTTTTGGCCGCCTGATAGTTTAGAAGGATATACGTTGGCTTTATCCGCAAGTCCGACTTTTTCTAGCAAGGCGCTGGCTTCAGCGATGGCTTGCGCTTTCTTTGTTTTTTTCACCATAACAGGCGCTTCGATGATATTTTCAAGCACAGTTTTGTGCGGGAAAAGATTAAAATGCTGAAACACCATCCCTATTTTTTGTCTCATTTCGTTTAATTGATCTCGCTTTGGATGAACAGGGCTGCCATCAATGATAATATCTCCATCATTTTTTATTTCTAAAAAGTTCATACAGCGGAGCAGGGTGCTTTTTCCAGAACCGCTTGCGCCAATTAAGACGACCACATCATTTTCATAAACAGTGAGATCGATATCTTTTAAAACATGAAGCTCTCCAAAATATTTATTGAGTTTTTCAATACGAATGATTTCCTTTGATTCTGTCATGCTTCTCCTCCTATTGGTCACTGGCTGATAGTTTCTTCTCAAAGGTTTGGACAGCGAATGTTAAGAGCAGGACAAGAACTAAGTAATAGACGGCGACAACAAGTAAATACGTCATATTATCAAAACTGTTGGAGCCTTGCGTGGTGGCGACGTTAAATAGTTCATTGACACTGATAAATGCGGCGAGTGATGAATCTTTTAAGCCGATAATGAACTGGTTGCCAAGAGGGGGGAGGGCGCGCCGCATCGCTTGAGGGAGAATGATGCGTCTCATTGTTAAAAAACGACCCATCCCAAGAGATCGTCCTGCCTCTTTTTGCCCCTGATCGATGGATTGGATGGCACCTCTAAATATTTCCGCTATATAGGCCCCATTATGAAAGGCGAGCGCAATGGAAGCAGCCCAGAAGTCGGGTATATTCAATTCTGTGAGGCCGAAGTATAGGATGAAAATTTGAACAATAAGTGGTGTTCCGCGTACAAGAAAGATATACGCATTGGCGATATAACCGAAAACGGCTATGCGGGATATTTTCAATAAAGCAAAGAAAAGCCCGATGAACATACCGATGAAGATGCTGATCACCGTCAGCTGTAAGGTGATCAGCATTCCTTCTAAGAAAATACCTCTAGAATCAATCAGTGTCTGAAAAAAGTGTGATAGGGTAGGCAAAACAATCATCTCCATTTGAAGAAAGTGCGCCTATAAAAAAGGCGCACAATCGTGGTTTTAATCTTGTTTGACCGTGATGTCTTCATCAAAGTACTTTTCGCTAATTTGTTTTAATGTTCCGTCTTTTTTTAGTGCGTCAATCGCATCGTTGATCTCTTTTATGAGCTGTTCATTTTCTTTTGATACAGCAATTGCCTGCTCACTTTGTCCGAGTCTTTCCTGCGCTGTGATGTTCAATTTTTTCTTCATCGCTTCTGCACCTGTGGCGAAATCTGTTACGACTGCATCGTGTTTTCCTTTGGCCAGTGCTTCTAAGGCGACGACATCACTATCATAATATTTTGGTTCTTGCCCGCTATGTTCCTTAGCAATATCAGCGTAGGACGATCCTTTGGATACAGCAATTTCTTTGTCTTTTAAGTCATCAGCATGCTGAATGTCTGATCCGGGTCTTGTGAAAATTTGCGGACCAGAGTAGTAATAGGGCTTAGAAAAAAGGACGTGTTTTTTTCGTTCCTCATTGATGGTATGACTTGCAACTGCCGCATCAAATTTACCTGCTTTCACGCCTTCGACGATGCCTGCGAATTTATATTTTTTCTGTATAGGTTCGAGACCTAGTTTGTCACTAATCGCATTGCCTACATCGATATCAAAGCCGGACATCTGATTTCCATCCATGTAACTAAACGGATGAAATTCACCTGATGCTGCAAAAATAAATTTTCCATCCTCCAAAATTGGCGACCCTTTTGCTGTAGAATTACGTTTATCTCCGTTCCCATTTGTTTCATTTGAACCACACGAAGACAGAAGTAATACTGCAACCGAGAAAAGGGCTGGGACCCAAAACCGTCTTTTTTTAATAATAAGCTTCTCCTCCTTTTCAGCCGGTCTCCATATAAGGAGAAAGTAGGCTTTTAAATATGTGTAGCATCTTACCATTTGTTCCTCATATTCTCAATTTTATATGTGTTATTCCAACAATCGTCCTTTTTAGAATGTATGTCTTGCTTTTCTAAGAGAGAACTTGAATTGATTAGGGTAAAAAAGGGAAATGAATCTCATAATAACGAAAGGGTTGCAAAAAGGAGGTCAGTGTATGAACAAGTGGAGAGACAATCGAAAAGTTTTTTTAACCGCTATTGCCTTTGGAACGATGTTGAATCCGCTGAATTCATCAATGATTTCTTTGGCCTTGCATCAAATTCAGCATGAATTCGGTTTGTCGTTTACGACCGTATCTTGGCTTATTTCTTCTTTTTATTTAGCCAGTGCAGTAACACAGCCAGTGAGCGGCCGGATTGGGGATCATGTGATGAGCCGGAGAACCTTATTTTTATTCGGTCTCGTTCTTGTCGCAGTCTCAGCCATTTGCGCGCCGTTTGCCCCAACGTTTGCGGTGCTGATTGTGATCCGTTTGTTACAGGCGATTGGAAGCAGTGCCATTTATCCTTCTGGGGTCGGACTCATTCGGGATCATATTCAAGAAAGACAGGCTTCGGCGTTAGCGGTATTATCCATTTTTGCTTCAGCGATGACGGCGCTTGGACCGACGCTTGGCGGATTTCTGATGACCATTGGCGGCTGGCCGGCTATCTTTTTAGTGAATCTGCCGTTTATTTTGATCAGTTTCTTTCTCGGTTTATTGTTGTTTCCGAAAGAGCAGAAAAAAAGAAAGCTGCGCATAGGCGAAACTGTGCGAACACTCGATTTGCCAGGGATGCTTCTTTTTACCGTCTGCATTGTTCTCCTGCTTTCATTTTTATTATCACTGGGTGATGGCATTCAATATGTTCAAGGCATTCTTTGTCTCCTGAGTGCAGGCGCTTTTATCTGGTGGGAGTATCAGGTGGATGAACCGTTTATTCAAATACGGATGTTCAGAGAAGAGCAGCGGCTGTCACTTGTGTATGTGCAATTTATCATTTTAAATATCTTTTTCTATTGTCTCTTTTTTGGTTTGCCGAGTTATTTTCAGGATGAGTTAGGCTGGCGTGTGGAGATGACGGGTCTTTTTATGCTGTGTATGTCAGGGGTGAGCATTATTGTATCGCCGCTGACAGGAAAGTGGGTGGATCGCGGGGATGAACGCCATCCAGTTTTAGCGAGTGCTGTATTGATGCTAGCTGGAGCGTCTGCCATGACTTTCTTTTTTATTCCTGCGCCATTATGGGGAAAAGGATTGGTTCTGGCGCTGCTTGGGCTCAGTTATGGGATTGGGAATGTCGCGCTTCAAGCTGCGATGCTCAAGGCAAGCCCTCAGCAAATGATTGGCACGTCCTCTGGACTTTTTCAAACATGCCGCTACCTTGGTTCTATTCTGTCGTCTGCTGTGCTTGGTATGCTGTTTGGGGATGAAATTGCTGGTGCTCATTTTGCGCAATTAGGCTGGACGTTGATCATCATTTCTCTTATTGGCATTGGCGTCAGTCTTTATTTTTCAAATATGGTTAGAGGGAGACAGCCAATAAAAAAAGCGGCGCGATAAGTGAGAGAAGAATCTTCATCACGTTATCGCAAGGCCGCTTAAGAATTGGACAGGTCTGAGCCCTGATCCTTTGTCTTCCTTCTGAAAATTTTCCCTACAATTGTCTCGTAAAATGTCACGATACGATCGATAGGAGAGTCAAAGAACTTCCATAATTTATTCATGATAAAGACAACCACAATCGATACGACCAAGCTGCCTAAAACATCAAATGGATAATGATGACCGACCCAGATGCGGGAGAATCCTGTAAGTAATCCAAAGACGAGCAATATGTTGCCGAGCTTTTTATTACGGGATCGAATGGCTAGTGAAAGAGCCAATGCACCTGTTGTATGGTCACTTGGGAAGGAAGCGTCTGCTGAATGCGGGATGAGTGTGTCGACTTTATGCGCCACAAACGGCCGCTCTTCATAATGAAACAATGTAATGGCAAAGTTGACGATAAGTGCTGCAATGCCTGTTACACCGGAAAAGAAGACATGCTTCTTAAATTTGTGATTCCCTAAAAACCAGCAAATCAATAAGACAAGGGCGTACACAAGAATGGCCTTTTTCGTAATAAAGATCATGGCCTGATCTAAAAACTCAGAATGGTGAGCCATCCCGTGTATGACTTTAAACAATTCGTAATTCAAAACATCACCTATACTTTCGCTTAATGCCAACTATTTTTCAAAAAAGCCTGTATGCTCTATATGAAATATCCTATATTTTAGCATGTTTCCGGCGAAGTTTAAAATAGTATCCTTTTATTCTGAAAGGGAGACCTTTTGTGCATTTGCTTCCTGGGGTTTTCGTTCGCTCCAATAAAAGACGCCCATACTCAGCAAGACAACAATGCCTGCAATGAGGTACACATTTGAAAAGTCTGTGAAACTGACAAGGAGTCCAAAGACAAATGAGCCGGCAGCAATACCTGTATCATACAGAGTAAAGAAAGTAGCCGTCGCATACCCCGTACGGTGAGCTGGTGAGTGCTGAATCGCAAGTGTTTGTAAACATGGCACGAGCGAACCATAGCCAAGTCCAATCACAGCGCCTGATAGAAGAAGCATTGTGGCTGAATGTGTCGCTGTCAGCATCCATAAACCAATAGCAAAAAGGGCAATCGAAGGATAGATCACAACGTGAGCTCCAACTCGGTCAAAAAGTCTGCCTGTAAATGGACGTGATCCAAGCATTGCAGCCGCAAACACAATGAAGAAATAACTGCTTGCACCCATCAAATGGAGTGAATTGGCATATACTGAAATAAATGAAATAATCGGCGAATAACAGAAAGAAATAATAATACCGACGGCCGCTGTTTTTAATGCGCCTTTTTCAAACAGGTGAGAAAACGTGAATCGGAAGACGATGCTTCCGCCGTTTTCAGGCTCTGGCTGTCTAATTAGCATTGTAAAAGCGGCTCCGATCGTCACGATAATGGAAAAGAGAAGAAATAAGGAATGAAATCCTATTTTTCCTACTTGGTTTAGTGCGATAAACGGACCGATGACAACAGCGAGGTTCATGGACATCACAAAGTATCCGAGTCCTTCCCCGCGTTTATGTTTCGGGATCATATCAGCCGCAATGGCACTGGCGACTGTCGTCAAAATACTAAAAAAGATTCCTTGTACGAAACGCAGCACAAGAAGCGTTTGGAATTGATCAATCGGAATGTATAAATAAGTGAGTAAGGCAAAGGCTGTAGAAGAGAAAATCGCCATCCGTTTTTTGCCGAATTTCTCAATAATGGCGCCAGAAAAAGGTCTTGTCACAATAGCAGATAATAAGAAGACCGTCACAAGGAGACCGCCCTGTGATTCTGTTCCATTTAGTTTATCCATTGTGTAAATGGGCAGTAATGTCAAAAGGGCATAAAAAGAGGTGAACGTAAATAAATTCACCAGGACAATCATGATAAAATCTTTTGTCCATATGCGTTCGTTCATGGTGTATATCACTTCCTATTCAGTAGATAATTTGTGTAAAAGTGTATGGAGGAGTTGTTTTTCTTCGTAGGTAAAATCTGAAAGACATTCTTCTTCAAATTGTTCCATCGTGCGTTTGATTTCTTCAAATCGGGCTTTTGCATCATCTGTCATCACGATCAGATTCTCACGTTTGTCTTTGCCTTGTACACGTTTTACCCAGCCGTTTGCTTCTAAGCGGGTGACGGTTCTGGTAATGGTCGGTGCTTCGACGTTTAAATATGTCCAGATGTCTTTTTGGGTTTTTGGGCCGAATGTATCCAAACAAAAAAGCACAGTCCACTGTGACATGTACAAGTCATAAGCAGCAAGCGCTTCGTTCGCCTTTTTAGACAGCAGCCGTGCGCCTTGATGTATTTGATGTAAACACTCTCTATTTAACGTATCCATATGCTCACCTTTTTTAAATATTTAGCTAGGTAAATAAATTCACCTTTTCTATTTTACGTGCTGAACCCTTTCTTGTAAAGTGGAAATTTTCGCGCCCCGAAATGATTTTTTGTTTTGCCTTTTCTGATAAATCCCTTGTCCCATCTTCATTTTTAGCATATTCCCTATTCAATGCTAATACACTGTTACAAACCTGACAAAGAGAGTGTTTGAGGTGAGGGATCGTGTTTGGCATTTACTACCTAATGGATGAGAAATTACGACGAACAAGCGCCGCTGAAAATGGATAATCTTCATACGGATCTCATTTCACACTTCTCACATCCATTTTAGGGAGGTCGAGTGGTGTGCACGATTACATCAAAGAGCGAACAATCAAGATAGGAAAGTATATCGTGGAGACAAAGAAAACCGTTCGTGTTATTGCGAAAGAATTTGGAGTCTCTAAAAGTACTGTACACAAGGATCTAACAGAAAGACTGCCAGAAATTAATCCAGATCTGGCTAATGAAGTGAAGGAGATACTGGATTATCATAAATCAATCCGCCACTTGCGAGGAGGAGAAGCCACCAAGTTAAAGTATAAAAAAGAAGAAATTCTAGAAGGCGAACCTGTGAAACAGTAAGCTTAGTTCTTTGTTCATAAACATGATATATATATCTTCCTCATATCGGTAGTTTCTAACCACAAATTTTGTAAAGACTTTTGTAAAGAAATATCTTTTTTTCTGCAAATTATGATAGAATATATAATTAGGGCAGAATGTGGTATTTGCTATGGAAACAGATTTTCAAGGAGGATATATATAGATGTTTGCTAGGGATATTGGAATTGATCTTGGTACTGCAAATGTACTGATTCATGTCAAAGGAAAAGGAATTGTGTTAAATGAACCATCTGTGGTAGCTCTTGATAAAAACAGCGGGAAAGTTTTGGCTGTTGGAGAAGAGGCTAGACGTATGGTTGGACGTACGCCTGGGAATATTGTTGCGATTCGTCCATTAAAAGACGGCGTAATCGCTGATTTTGAAGTAACTGAAGCGATGCTCAAGCATTTTATTAACAAATTAAATGTGAAAGGGCTGTTCTCTAAGCCGCGTATGCTCATCTGCTGCCCGACAAATATTACATCTGTTGAGCAGAAGGCGATCAAAGAAGCTGCTGAAAAAAGCGGTGGTAAGCATGTATTTCTTGAAGAAGAGCCAAAAGTAGCAGCGATTGGTGCTGGTATGGATATTTTTCAGCCAAGTGGAAACATGGTCGTAGATATTGGAGGCGGAACGACAGATATCGCTGTCATCTCAATGGGTGACATTGTAACCGCCTCTTCTATTAAAATGGCTGGAGACAAATTTGATCTGGAAATTCTAAACTACATTAAAAAAGAGTACAAGCTGTTGATTGGTGAGCGCACGGCTGAGGATATTAAGATCCAAGTTGCAACGGTATTCCCAGACGCACGTCACGAAGAGATTTCGATTCGTGGACGAGACATGGTGACAGGATTACCAAGAACGATTACCGTCACAAGCAAAGAAGTAGAAGAAGCATTGCGTGAATCTGTATCTGCGATTGTTCAGGCTGCGAAACAAGTTCTTGAAAGAACACCGCCTGAATTATCAGCTGATATTATCGATCGCGGCGTCATCATTACAGGTGGCGGAGCTCTTCTAAACGGGCTTGATCAATTGCTTGCAGAAGAGCTGAAAGTACCAGTTTTCGTTGCTGAAAATCCAATGGACTGTGTAGCAGTTGGTACGGGCGTGATGCTTGATAATATGGACAAGCTGCCAAAGCGTAAACTCAGCTAATGATTTCCCTCATTCTTTTTAGAAAGAATGGGGGATTTTTATTAAAGAACCCTGCTAATCAGCCGATATATTTCATAGAAGATTGTGTTTAGGTCATGTGAAAGAATTTGAATGAGGTGAGCACGTGTTAAAAGGACTATACACCGCAACATCTGCCATGATCGCTCAAGAGCGGCGGACAGAAATGCTTTCAAATAATATCGCAAATGCGAATACCCCAGGATATAAAGCGGATGAAGGGGCAATGCGTGCATTTCCAGAAATGCTGCTGAGCCGAATGGAATCAGGACGATTCCAAACATCCTCAGGCAAAGGCTTTAGTGTTCCACTGCAATCGCCGATTGGTGGAATCAATACTGGGACATATATGCAGGAATTAATCCCTCAATTTACACAGGGAACTTTAAAAACAACAGATCAAACAACAGATGTAGCACTAGTTGAAAATAATGTGCCGATCAATCCGGAGACCAATCAGAAATCAGCGCTATTTTATGCGGTCAACACACCAGAAGGCGTTCGTTATACGAAAAGCAGCTCCATTACATTGAACGCACAAAATCAGCTGACCATTAATGGCCGCGCTCTTCTTTCCGTGACGGGTCAGCCGATTACGGTTCAGAGTGAGAACTTCAAAGTGAATGCAGATGGTACTGTGTCTGAAAATGGCCAAAATCTTGGTCAAATCGATGTACGTGTTGCGATGGATACAAGAAACCTAGCGCGTGAAGGAAATGATTTATACCGTACAGCTGATAACCAGCCCCTGCCAAGTGCAGTCAATAACGGTCAAATGTCCTATACGTTAAGCCAAGGCGTATCGGAGCTGTCGAACGTGGATGTGACGAAATCATATACAGATATGACAACGGCTTACCGAGCATTTGAAACAAACCAAAAAGTGGTTCAGGCGTATGATAAAAGCTTAGAAAAAGCAGTGAATGAAATTGGCAGAGTGTACTAATCAAGAAATGAAAAAGAAAGGAGGAAAATTATGCTTAGAACGATGATAAATGCAGCTGTATCGATGAATGAAGTGCAAAAGCAGCTTGACATCATCAGCAACAACATCGCGAACAGTGAAACAACAGGATACCGTGCGAAAAATACCCGTTTCTCAGAGCTGATCAGACAACAGTTTAATCAGGTAGATGAAAAAAATGAGCAGGTGGCAAACAGTCGTCTGACACCTGCTGGGTTAAGGCTTGGAACGGGTACAATGGTCAATGCGTCCATTAACTCGCTGCAAGGCTCGATTAAAGAAACAGGACGTGATCTTGATGTTGCCTTCGGAGCGCCGTCGCAGTATTTGCAGGTCAACGCCGGCGGTAATATCCGTTATACAAGAGATGGCTCACTTTACTTACAGCCGGGCAATAACCGTAACCAAGTGCAGCTTGTCACGAGCGAAGGCTATCCGATTCTTGATGAAAACGGAAATGCAATCGTCTTAAATGCGAATTTCCGTGATATTTCAATTGATAAAAATGGACGGCTTACGGCGATTTCAAGAGATAATCAACCGAATCAGCAAGTGAATCTAGGCGTTGTACAAGTCAATAATTCGTCAGCACTTGTCTCTGAAGGAGATAATTTGTTCTCGGTCGACGGAACTTATCAAGGCGCATTAACAGCACTAAATGGAGCAAACCGAGAGGCGATTCAGCTTCAGCAAGGTGCACTGGAAACGTCAAATGTGGACATGTCGAAAGAATTAACAGACCTCATGACAACACAGCGTTCCTATCAGATGAATTCTAGAACGATTACGATGGGCGATCAAATGCTGGGATTAATTAATACAATTCGATAATCAGCAGGCTGGTATCAGCCTCTCATGATAAAAAAGGCGGCTCGCTCAAAGTCGCCCTTTTTTTTATAAAAATCTGAGACATCAGCAAGCAGATCCTCAAGATCAATCCAGGCTTCTTTTCGTTCAAGACATGTGACGAGCGTGGCGATCTGCTCATCTGCCTTTGGCGTTTGGCTGTAGAGAAGAGATAAGATTTGAAACTTCATTCTTAATATATCAAACTGGGAAGCAACGGCTTCTTTCAGTCCTTTTTGAATATATTTCATCCCTTCATCGGTTAAATTTTCTTTAAAACAGGAACGCACAGTTTCGTATAGGCACGATACATAGGAGTGTGCTGACTTTCGGTATGCTGGAAGACGAAGTGCTTTTTTGAAGTATTCTAGCGCTTCCTTATGACGGTTTTGTCTTGACTGAATAAAGCCAGCATCATAGTAAACGATACCGAGCAGCTCTTGATCATCAATCTTTTTCACATAATCAATAATTTCAATGAAAATATCTTCCGCTTCCTTATATTTTTTTTGGTCGCTATAGTTAAGAGCGAGCACAATTTTACACCGATAGATGCTATGGATATCTCCGTGCTTTGCAAAAATATCCATGGCTTTTTGAATATGACGAATCGATAACAACGAGTAACGGTTGTTATAATAAACACCGCTTGTACGGAAATGGAACTCTGCTTCCTCCAGCTCATCGTTAAGTAATGGCAGTCGTTCCTCTGCCTTTTCGAGATAATGAATCGCATCATTTTGATCACTTTTTAAAGATTCATATAATCCGAGAAAGAAATAAAAATAATATTGCAGTTCTTCGTTCATTTCATCTTTGTGGGGCAGCAGTTCATGTTTGAGTTTTTCTAAGTCATCTGTCTGATTCATCCAGAGCTGATGACGGAAAAGCATCAGCTGATAATGGAAATAGAGTTCCTGTTTTTTTGATAATTTGCGTTTATATTTTAGCAGTGTTTTTTTGATTTCTTCAGCCTTCGAAAAATGTCGATGCTTTAGCATTGTATACCAGGAATGGAGAAGTTTTTTTATGGATTTATCGCTCATAAAATTCATTTTTACCCTCTTATTCAATCAATGTTGTAATATATATTACCATATTTGTGAAAAAACAATGAGTGTAGTGTGGATTATATTTGATGACAATTGGTAATGGTAGATTCTATTTTTTACCATATGTATAAGGCGAATATTGAAAAATGCCAGCATTCATAATATACTTCTATAGGAATCAAATGAAGATAAGCGATATAGAAAAGAAGGAGAGATCAAGATATGCTTGATGCTCAGCAAATTCAAGACATTATTCCACACCGTTATCCATTCTTATTGGTCGACCGTATTCTAGAGGTTGAGGGAGAAAAAAGAGCGGTTGGAATTAAAAATGTCACAGTGAATGAAGAATTTTTTAACGGCCATTTCCCTGGTTACCCAGTCATGCCTGGTGTGCTTATAGTAGAAGCACTCGCACAGGTTTTTGGTGTGATTATGTTAGGCAAGGAAGAAAACAAAGGAAAGATTGGTTTGTTTGCAGGGATTGACGGATGCCGCTTCAAAAGACAGGTCAAGCCCGGTGACCAGCTTCGTTTAGAGGTTGAAGTGACGCGCCTCCGCGGGCCGGTTGCAAAAGGAAAAGCAGTAGCGACAGTAGATGGCGAAGTTGCATGTGAAGCAGAACTGACATTTTCTATCGGTCCTAAAGTATCATGATTTTCCTGGCGGTTCATCAAGCATGAATCGCTTTTTTATTTAAAAACGTTCAGTTAGAACGGACAAGGACTTGCAATTTTGACAAAAAAACGTCATATTAGACACAAAAAGATGAAGGTGATAAAGGATGCTGAAAGAATTTAGAGAATTTGCCGTCAAGGGAAATGTCATTGACTTGGCTGTAGGTGTCATCATTGGGGGAGCATTTGGCAAAATTGTCACTTCTCTTGTGAATGATTTAATTATGCCGCTTGTCGGTATTATTATTGGAGGGCATGATTTTAGCGGTCTATCCATTAAAATCGGAGCGGCTCAAATTTTATATGGGAACTTTATTCAAACAGTGGTTGATTTCTTAATTATCTCGTTTTCCATTTTTATCTTTATTCGTTATTTGAATAAGTTAAAACGGAAAAAGGTTGAGGAAGAAGAGGTTGTGGAAACGCCGGATCAAACGGAAGTTCTGCTAACTGAAATTAGAGATCTATTGAAAAATCAAAGCCAGTCTAAAGATGTGCAATAGAAAAAGAGCGGCTGATCCCGCTCTTTTTTATGTGTTTTGTTTAAAAGCATCCAGTAGTTTTTCTCCTGACAGCCCCTCTTTGACGAGGTCTTTTAATACTTCTTCAGTTTCTGTTCTGTAACGATTTGTAATCATTTTACCATCGAGTAACACAGAAATGTTTTCTTCTAAGGCAACGATGTTTTTGACTTGGACAGATAGATGAACAGGGCGGTTGTTTTCTTTAGTGATCGTTACAAGAATCTTCACTTCTGTGTGCTGCTGAAAGAGCACCTCAAACACCTGTCTATGTTTCTTTGGAATGAGTGCTTCGATCATCCAGTGATTTTCACCGTCTTCTTTATTAATGATTAAACCGTCACGAAGGGGAATGCTGGACATTTTATCTTGCTGTGGATCAAGTTCAATTTTTAAATCAATCAGCCTAAAGGTTTTCATATTTATCACCTCACAAGCGTTCATTATTCGTAAGTATCATTATAGCATACAACATCTGTATAAATGAAACCGCTGCCTGCTTAGAACTAACTGCACATGAGTGAAAGGAGATGTTTTATGGAGTCCTATCAATTGAGAAACATTCATATTGGCTACGACAAGGCAAAGAGTGATATACGTGTTTATTCGTGGGGAGACATTCTTTCATTTTGTGATGTGTATATGGAAGAAGGAGAGTCACTCACGTTTCAATATGTCACCGAGGATCAAATGGACTGTTTTGAGTTTCAGCTGTCGGTTCATGATGGCCGACTTTGTTTTTATTGGTTTGCGTGGGACGGATCTGATTATATTCACATGCCTTCTAGTAATTGGATTCATTCAGATATTTTTTATCAATTTATGAAAAATAAGTATTTCATCAAACAAAACAAGATGATGTTTTATACGCAAGCGGTAAAAAACAGAAATTAATGAGGATATAGAGAATTTAAAGGCCTATTTTGCTATTTTCCTGTTTTGTCACATACGGTCTTTCTCCGTAGACTAGGGGTAGCTGAAAGGAAAGGAGGCAAGTCCCGAATCAAAAGGTAACGTCTATCATCTGACAGCCCCCCTCTAGCTAAAGCTGATAGATGCTGCCTTGTGCATATGAACACTGCGTAATATAGAACCAATGCTTCTTTGTATAGGTCATGTGTCCCCTTGTGAATCCCCTTTGTGTGTATCCGGTCATGTTTGCGTGGCCGGATACCCTTTTATTCACTGTTTAACCGATCAGCTCTTGCAAATAGTGGATACTCATTTCATAATGATGATGGATTTTGTTACGGTATGTCGGTTGAAAATAAAGACAAAAAGGAGAGAACGATGACAAACATTCAATTAATCGCAACGGATTTAGATGGAACTTTATTAAACAGTGAACACAAAGTGAGTCAGGAAAACGAGCAGGCATTAAAGGAAGCAGCTGCGAATGGAATTGAGGTTGTCGTGTCAACAGGGAGAGCGTATTTTGATGTGAGGTCTATTTTTGACCAGCTTGGTATGAATACATGGGTGATTAGTGCCAATGGAGCTGTGATTCATGATCCAACTGGACAAGTGTACCATTCAGCTGCTTTACAAGAAGAAAAGGCTAAACACATCCTGTCATGGCTTGAAGAACGTGATTATTATTATGAAGTCTTTACAAACGAAGCCATTTTCACACCGAATCGCGGCAGAGAGCTTCTTGCGATTGAAATGGACCGTTTAAAAAGTGCAAATCCAGAAACGGATCAGAATGTCTTAAAGAAAGCGGCAGAAGTTCAATACAGCCAGTCGGGTTTTTCTTATATTGATACATATAAAGAATTGTTTCGTGAGGATCGAAAGCTTTCATTTTACAACATCTTAGGTTTTTCTTTCTTTCAAGACAGATTGAAAGCCGGATGGGATGAGTTTGGTGATGATTCAGATTTAACATTGGTCAGTTCGGCTGATCATAACTTTGAAATTGGTTCAAAGGACGCGTCTAAAGGGCAGGCATTAACAAGGCTGGCAGAAAGACTAGGTATTCCTTTAAGTAGGGCAGCGGCTGTAGGAGACAGTTTAAACGATGAATCGATGCTTCAAGCAGCTGGTGTTGGGGTTGCGATGGGAAATGCGAGACAGGATATAAAAGAAATCGCTGATCACGTGACGTTATCAAATGATGAACACGGAGTCGCGCATATGATCCGGCACCTTTTGAAATAGATGAATTAGATGTCGTGGTATAAATCACATAGGATGAAGCGCATTCTACAAAAGAGGAATTCAGAACCACTTCTATTTACACATGATGTGGAACATCATATAATTTAATTATGAATAAAACCCACTTGTAAGGAAATTAAGGAGACTAAACGAATGGCGCTGGAATCTTATAAGTCCGAAAATCTGCATTTAATCAAGGAAGCCTTGGACTATACTCAGGTTGGCCTGACGGTGACGGACCCGTCTTTACCTGATAATCCTTTAATATATGTGAATAAGGGCTTTTTAGATATGACAGGCTATCAAGAACCCGAAGTATTGGGGAAGAATTGTCGTTTCCTTCAAGGAGATGAAACTGAGCAAATCGCTCTCAAGCAAATTAGAACAGCCATTGAGAACAAAGAGGCTGTCACGGTTCAGCTGAAAAATTATAAAAAATCTGGACAAATGTTTTGGAACGAGTTAAGTGTCGCTCCTCTTTGGATTGACGAAAAGGAAGGAAAACGTCTTTATTTCGTTGGTCTGCAAAAGGATGTCACGAAAGAGAAGGAACAGCAGGAGCTTCTTGAGCAATCAATTGATGAAGTGCTGAATATTTCTGTCCCCATCGTTCCGGTGAAAGATGGTATCTCTGTGTTACCGATCATTGGTACGTTAACAGCGCCTAGATTTGATAAGATCATTTCAACGGTCTCCACCTATATCTCTCAATCCAAGGATGATTATTTTATTGTCGATCTGTCCGGATTATTAGAAGTGGATTCATTTGTGGCAGATGCGATCTTTAAGCTGAACGATTTGATTTTAATGACAGGTACTGAACTCATTGTGACAGGAATTAAACCGAATCTTGCAATGAAAATGGGAGAAATGAGAGAGGACTTCCGTGAATTAAATACGTTTATGAATGTGAAATCTGCATTGAAAAAACTGAACATTTAGCGTACGTTTATATGAAACAAAAAAGAGGACTTTTCATTAGGCTTGAGAAAAGTCCTCTTTTTGCTGTGATTAAGATGATTGAGCGGCGGCACTTAAGGTAAATAAGTCTTCTAGTTCGTTTGTCGATAGCTCTGTAATCCAGCTTTCGCTTTGGATAATTTGATCATTTAATGTTTGTTTTGTTTCGAGCATTTGATCGATTTTTTCCTCGATTGTGCCCGTTGTGATCATCTTATGGACGTGAACAAATCGTTTTTGTCCAATCCGATAAGCTCGGTCTGTCGCTTGGTTTTCCACAGCAGGATTCCACCATCTATCGTAGTGAATGACATGGTTTGCGGCGGTTAGGTTGAGTCCTGTTCCTCCTGCCTTTAAAGAGAGAATTAAGATGTTGAATTCTTTCTTCTGGAAGCGATCCACCATTTTGTCCCGCTCTTGTTTTGAGAGGCTGCCATTTAAAAATTGGACTGGTTCTCCAAACATCTTTTCTGCCAGCTGCTTGATCATGTTGCCCATTTCAATATACTGCGTAAAGATGAGACAGCTTTCTCCTTGCTCATGTATCGCTTTTAACAGCTCTGCGAGTTTATCCATTTTTAACGAACGTTTCAGCAGTTTCACATCTGTACCGCTCTCTTTTAAATAGAGTGCAGGGTGATCACAAATCTGTTTGAGTCTGCCAAGCATACTTAAAATAATGGCTTTTCGCTGCATCCCTGTTAATGATGCCATATGTTCAAATGTATCCTTCACGAGCTGTTCATATAAAGACGCCTGCTCAGCGGAGAGCGGAATGAATTCTTTTTCTTCGAGTTTCTCAGGCAGGTTCAGGGCAACCTCTTCATCTTGTTTTGTTCGTCTTAATAAAAATGGTTTGATCAGCTGCTGGAGCTGTTCAATTCTTTTTTCTTCACGGTCTTTTTCAATCGGAAGGACGAACTTTTTATGGAAGCTGGTCAGGCTGCCGAGATATCCTTTGTTGACGAAGTCGAATATGGACCAAAGCTCTGTCAAACGGTTTTCCATTGGTGTCCCGCTGAGGGCAATGTGATGCTGTCCTTTGAGCTGTCTAATCGCTCTTGATTGTTTCGTATGGGCGTTCTTGATGTTTTGGGCTTCGTCTAAGCAAATGGTATTCCACTTTGCTGCCGTTAATTCATCACGATCAGAATGTGAGAGTCCATAAGACGTCAAGACAATATCTGTTGACTCGTATGCTTTTGTGAAGTCCTCTCCCTGTGGACGCGATGGGCCATAATGCAGGGCAACCTTCAAATGTGGTGCGAATGTTTCGAGCTCTCGCTGCCAGTTTCCTAAAACAGAGGTCGGCGCAATGATGAGAGATGGAGCGGCATTTTGCTCCTGCTCCTTCAAATACGTGAAATACGCGATCATTTGAATCGTTTTTCCAAGTCCCATATCATCTGCTAAACAAGCCCCAAATCCATGAGATCTTAAAAATAAAAGCCAATTCACGCCATGCTGCTGATACGGACGCAGTGTGCCTTTGAAGGACTCACTCATTTCGTAAGAAGGCAGCTCGTGCGAATCATTTAATTGGTGGACAAGCCCTCTTAATTGCGATGAAAGTTCAAATTGAATATGGGCAAATGCTGAACTGTCTAGCAGTTCTGGAATCGATTCAGAGGAAGCTTCTTGATCTGCCAGTTCGCGTGACAAAATATCAGACATGTGAAGCCCTTCATTTTCGGCACGCTCCATCCACTTTTTCATTTGCTGGATGAAGGTCGGATCTATTTTGATCCATTGTCCTCGAATATTGACAAGACGTCGTTTGCTTTGGACAAGTTCGTTGAACTCATCTTCTGTCAGTTCAATGCCGTTTGTAGCAAAGCGCCAATTAAAGTCCATTAATGCGTCCATTCCGACATGCGATTCGCCTCGCGGTGTAGAAGAAATCCTTGCTTTTAACATCATCGTGCTGTCTTTAACAATTTGCCACCATGATGGGAGCAGAATCTCAATGCCCATATTGACAAGTGTTTCACTTGCTTCAGATAGGAAGAGCCATGCTTCTTCTTCTGACATAAGTGTGGTACCAGATGTGAAAGAAAGCCAAGGCACAATTTGACTGAATCGTTCCAGCTCTCTTGAAATTTTATCTTGATACGGGTGCCAAGACCTTTTCAATGAACGAATGCCTTCAAAAAAGTGAAGGTCGCTGTTTTTCTTATCACGTAAAAACAATTCGATTTTCCAATCATCACCGTCAAAATCAGGCTCGTTTAAGCGCAAGCCGACAGTGAACGGCGTCTCGTCATCAATCCAGCCAATCGTCTCCAGGAAATCCTGCTCATCTAAAAAATGTCCTTGGAAGGATGAGAGCGCAGGCGATTGTGCAGTCATACGGTTCCATTTGTGCTGCAAGGCATCATCATACTGAATGTAATCTTGTACAGCAAAGGAGAACCAATCAGCCGTATAGCCGTCTAATAGGCCTTCTTTATCTTTAAAACGAAGCTCGCCTTTTGTCCACGCCTCATAATCGGGAACGAAATCTTCGTCCTCGATGAATTCGTAAATGGTGGAGGCTGTCTTCATCAGTGGTTCCGTTTCATCCGTTAATGTCACATGACTAAACGTATTAAATGAATTTTTTCCTAGCAATTCAACGGTCATCCAAGGGCTTAATAGAAAGGCAGGAGTGCCAATAAAGCTGACATCTTCTAAAAATGTTCCGTAGAAAGAAGATTCGTGCCATTGGAAAAGCTGCCTCTTCATTTCATTAAGCGGAACAGGGTGTCCGTCCTCTGCTTGCGCTGAAATGGTGAAAGAGAAATCTTCAGTTTGTTCTGCATGAATGACAATTTGTTTATGGCGTGTCATCAATCAATTTTCCTTTCTTCATTTCCTCTTGGAACGCACGCAGCCGTTTTGTTGAATCTTGCAGCTGCTTTACATACCTTTCCCAGATCGCGGTTTTTTTCGTTTTATGATAAAGCGTGCGCAGTTTTTTCAGCATTTTTACAGACTCTCGATAAGCACTTCGATTCTTTTGATCGAGAAGCAGTGAGATTTCACGGTGGTACGATGGAATGAGGGCTTCTGGCTCCTCTTTTGCAATCTGTTTGATCAAATCCTTCTCCAGTTCACTAATGGAGAAACCAACAAGGCTGTGAATCTCAATCCATTCCGCATAACGCTGCTGTGCATACAAGAGCTGACTGTATTCTGTAAACGCATAGGGCATACAGATTTGGAGATAACGTTCATATAAATGATGATCCTTCGTCTGCTTAAAGTATGCATCTAAATAAAAGAAGAAATCACTGACGGCTCCCCGCAGTTCTCTGTAGGAAAGGTCGAGCTGGCAATATTCCTCTAATATATAGGTGATTTCATGATACCAGAGCTTGAGCCGCTTCCAGTCCTTTCGGTTTGTGAGATCCTTCAGCCAATTGAGCACATTTGGCAGCATATCCGCATTGAGCAGCTGTAATTGCTGAAAGAGGCTTTCGTCTTCTTTCAGTAAATAATCCATGTGCATCAGCCCGATGGTACGTTCAACCGTTTGTTCTTTCTTCTGGGCGTTCTTTAGTAATTCTGTTTCTTTTTTGACCCATTTCCCTCTATTTAATATGGTGCCCCAAATCTCCATAAAGACCGCTACTCGTTCATGCTGGAAAGGTCCATTGATTTGAAGAAGTGTGCGAACGGCAGTTGGTGTGTTTTCAAGAAACGGATCGAGGGAAAAGGAAAGGGCGTATGTCTTCAAATGATCCACTGAATCGAAAATGGTGTTCATGAGCTGTTCTACATAGGGATTCATGGAATAAAAGTCTTTTTCGGCATCAAGCCGGCCGAGGTCGATGAGTTCATGAAGCCTCAGCCATACATCGATCGACGTATGAATCGCATACAAGCTCTTGAATTCAGGTGAAGCAGGTGCGTGTTTTTTTAGGATCGATAAATAGCCGTAATATAAATGTTGCGGTGTTTGCTGGTGCTTCGGTGTCCGTTTCAGCCAGAGGTTAAATTCCTCTTGGAAAAAAGTCAGCCAGCTTTGGAGTGATTGTTCGTCTGGGCGCTTCACTTGGAAGTGCTGGCGAATCAGTTCTTTGCTGCGCTGTAATTCATCCTTTTCTGACCAATGTTCTGTAAATCCGGTCACACTCTCTACTTGAGCGTATAGCGAAAAGAAGACAGCGAGAATGTGTTTACAAAGTCCATCTGCTGGACATGAGCAGCTGCTTCTCACAGGAAACAGCACATGAAGGTGGACTCTTGCTGCCACGACATCATGTACATAAGCTGACCATTCGGTATCAGACTCTTGCTTGAGCCGATATACGCTGTCCTGTCTATAAGTAATCAATGCTTTTTTGATGAGTTGTTTGTTTTCATCTGTTGCAGGAAGAAGTTCTTTGATCTGTTCGGCTGTTTGTTTGATTTCTTCTTCGTTGATGTTGTGCTGAAGCATTTGATCCGCTCCTAACCAAGTAAAAGATTCCAATTCTTTTATTATAGCTCAATGGGGATTTATAAAAAAGTTTTTCATGAAAATGGTCATAAATTTCAAAAGCTGTCGAATGATGTAATAGAGTATTGCATAAACCAACCTTACAGCATATAATAATGAAATTAGTGGAATCGAAAGGATACAGACATGGATAATAAGGGTTTAAATCAAGAAGAGTTTTTAAAGATTTTGATGTACGCTCATGATATTGGTGAAAATTCAAATGATGTCACAACAAAAGAAATGCTTGAAAATCTGATTGCTCATATTCGAAATGGTCTTGTTTCATAAAAGTGACCCCCTGCTAGTGATGGCAGGGGGTTTTTGTATGCTTTTAAGAATGGAATGAACGCTCCCGGCATACGATGTCATTACAAGCATAAGGAGTATGGGGAGCTGATGGAGTCATGAATATTGCGATTGCAGGCTGTGGGTATGTGGGGCTTGTGACAGGTGTGTGTTTAGCGGAGGCAGGTCATGATGTGGCGTGTATTGATATTGACCGCCGAAAGGTCATGCAGCTGAAACAGGGAACCCCCCCAATGTATGAGCCCGGGTTAAAAGAGTTATTGAAACGCAACCTTGAGCAGGGACGAATTCATTTTCACATAAATGGAGCGGAAGTCTACCCGCGGGCTGATGTGTTAATGATTGCAGTCGGCACCCCGCAGCAGGCAGATGGCCAAGCTGACTTACAGTATGTGTTTCAGGCTGCAAAAGAGATGGGTTTAAAAGCAAAGTCAGGGGCGATTCTTGTGGTGAAAAGTACGGTGCCTGTCGGAACGGGTGATCAAATCGATCAGTTGATCCATCAAGAATTAGGACGGAAGGAGCCACTAGCGATTGCATCTAACCCAGAATTTTTACGGGAAGGCTCTGCCATTTCAGATACATTGAGGGCGGATCGGCTAGTGATTGGAGCTGAAACAAAAGCCGTATTAGATCAGCTGGAGGACATGTATGCTGATTTCCACCTTCCGTTGGTGAAAACAGACCGTAAAAGTGCTGAAATGATCAAGTACGCATCAAATGCATTTCTTGCGACAAAAATCAGCTTTATGAATGAGATTGCCTCCATTTGTGAAAAAACAGGGGCTGATGTTGAATGGGTGGCGCAGGGAATGGGGCTTGATCAGCGGATTGGTTCTTCCTTTCTCAGAGCGGGCATTGGCTACGGAGGTTCTTGTTTTCCAAAGGATACAAATGCACTTGTCCAAATTGCAGGGCATGTGTCCCATGATTTTGAGCTGTTAAAGGCTGTCATCAAAGTAAATAATGAGCAGCGTGCAGGTTTTATCCGAAATATTGAGGAGCGGCTGGGGGCAGCTCTTGAAGGGAAGCGAATTGCGCTTCTTGGTCTTTCCTTTAAACCGAATACAGATGATATGAGGGAGGCGCCATCTATTCCGATCGCTCATGAGCTCCATCAATTAGGTGCGGAGCTTGTGGCATATGATCCTGTTGCTGCCCGGCATGCAGCTCGCAAGCTGCCGGATCAAGTCTTATTTGCTCAAACGATTGAGGAAGCGATCAAGGATGCCGATGCGGTCTGTCTATTAACGGAGTGGGCGGATATTCAGTCGTTTCCACTCGCTTCCTATAAGAAATGGATGAAGCGGCCGCTTATTTTCGATGGACGAAACTGTCATACACTTGAAGCGGCAGAACAAGCGGGGGTCGAGTATCATTCGATTGGGCGCAGATCAGTTTCTCCAATTTATATCTAAAAGAAAACCGATAACAGTGAATGTTATCGGTTTTTATGAATGCGGCAGAATGAATCCGCCATATAAGAAAGCAGCCACAATAAGAAAGGCAGGGTGCAGCTTGAATTTGGTCATCAAGAAAAAGGAGATCGCAGCAATGGCGAGCGATTGCGTCCAGCCGATGGCTTTCACAGCATCTCCGCCGATTTCCCATGTTAATAAAAGCATCATCATCGCAATGACAGGCTGAACGGATAAGGTCATGCCTTTTACGACGGGAGATTGACGAAAGCGGTCAATCAGTTTGAGCAATAAAATCAGCCCAACAGCGGATGGCAGGACAGTTGCAAGCAGTGCCACGATAAAGCCTGGCCAGCCCATGACGTCATAGCCGACATATGCTGCAATCTTCGTAGCGATTGGCCCCGGCAGTGCATTGGCTAAAGCCAGCATATTGGAGAATCCTTCGTTCGTCATCCAATGAAAATGATTGACGATTTCTTCATAATTGAGCGGGATGGATGCAGGGCCACCGCCATATCCTAATAGATTGGATAAAAAGAATGCCCAGAATAAAAAGAGAATCAGCATCATGAAGACACTCCTTTCTCTTTATTTGGCCGATTCCAGCGATTTTTCAGTTTAAAATGAAAGGCGCCATAAAGTAAAAAGATCATGACAATAATTCCTGGATGAATGGACAGCACTTGCAGCCCAATAAAGGCAAGAAGGAATAGAGCGACCCCGAAGATCATGCCGAAGCCTTTCAGCGCTTTTTGTCCAAACTCATATGCCATGATACCTAAAAGAACAGCAATGACTGGGGTCACAGCGCCAATCATATTTTGAATGATTTGTGAGGAGCTTAAGACGCTGACAAGTGTGACAAGGGCTACCATGGCGAGACATGTTGGTAAAATATGAGCAGCTGTGGCGACAATTGCGCCAGATACGCCCTTTAATCGATAGCCGAGGTATGCTGACATTTTTGTTGCGATCGGGCCTGGTAATGCATTGGCGATGGCGAGTGTTTCTCCGAATTCGTCATCGTTGATCCATTGGTATTTCACCACCGCTTCATGGCGAATAAGCGGTATCACGGAAGGGCCTCCGCCAAAACCGAGAATACCGGTTCGCACCATAGCGATAATGAGTTCGATATATGATTGCAAGTGGTTCAACTCCTGTCTACAATTTCATGCCCATGCGGCTTTTGTATCGTTTAATGAGCATTTGGCAGTCCACACTGACAACGCCTTCTAGCGGGTATAGCTTTTTTGTCAGGAAAGTCTCCATTTCCTGTTCATGTTGAAAAATGCCATGCATATGCAGCTTGCTTGGTCCTGTCATGTGATAAAGGCTTGTGACAGCCGTTTCCTTTTCAAGCTGAAGGGCAACCGCTTCTAAAAATTTCGGCTCTACCTCTACATTAAAGAAGACAGAGACATGAATGCCGACCTTCGCGGGGTTAATTACAGCGGTGAATCGTTCAATGACCCCTGCTTCAACGAGCTGCTGAATGCGGGCTTGTACGGCAACACGTGACAGACCGACCTGTTTGCCGAGATCTGTATAAGACATGCGCCCGTCCTCGTGTAATAGGGATAAAATTTGTTTATCTCTTTCGTCTAATGTTAGGTTTGGAATGCTATAGTCTTTTGACACCGTATAACCACCTTTCTTCTGTTGATATTCTATCATATTTATTACGAATAGAATGGATGAATTATCATTTGCTATCGAAACGAAAACATTGTATGCAAGAAATTATCTTTATGCATAAAAAAACACCCCGATCTCATCGGGGTGTTTTCATTTATTGATCCGGACTGCTTTCTGCACTTGCAATTTGCTGTGCAAGGTCAGCTCTATCAATGTCTGCTTGGAAGAATTCCTGCGTATTTGGCAGATGTAAATTCATATGGCGTTTTTGAGAAATGCGGATGGTGACTTGATCAACGGTGTAATCAAATACGTGTCCGCCAACACTTCGATCTTCATCAATAAAATGAAGATGATATCCACTCACCGCAATACCGTGTGCGTATTGCGGTGTACGGAAGCCTGCGATCGTACCTTGAATATCCTCAAAGTCAAAAATAGGCTGAGACTTGACTGCTTCTACCATCGGAACGTAAGGTTTTTCCTGTTTTTCAACCGTACGTGTTTGAACCTTTTTGAATGATCCATCAATGCGGACCGCATAAAAGATATTTTTACTTGGTAAAATGCGATCGATTTCTTCTTCAAGTTCTTTGGACGTCATAGGTGCATCAATTCGATGAACGATATCTGTTTCAAAGAATGCTAGAGAGCAGAAAGGTGAATAATCTTGATTGGTGACCGGTGTCGCTGTTCCATCCGAGCGCAGCCGGTAGAATGCGCCGTCAAAGCCGATCAGCTCTCCATCTAATTGATTGAATGTACCGATGCCAAAATCACCGTGTTCAGGAATATGTGCGAGGGAGAAATCTCCATCATATACGGCTTCCAGCAGGGAGGTCATTGTCGATACTTGATAGACCTCTTGCTGTTTGTCATGCTGTCTTGTGTCATTCTGTTGATTCATTGGGTGCATCATACCCATAACCGCTCACTCCTTTAATGTAATGTATCGAAGTCTTATCTGACGTTCATTGCATGTTTTTTGCGAAAGACTTCTGGCCATTTTTGACTGGCGAGGTCAGGGTTGTCTTGATAGTCAATCGGAATATCAATAATCACAGGTCCTTCTATGTTTATACCCTTTTGAAGGACGGTTGAAAGCTCCTCAGGTGAGTTGACTCTTAGTCCAGTCGCTCCAAAGCTTTCCGCATATTTCACTAAATCGATCTGCCCGAATTTAACGCAGGATGTACGCTCATATTTCATTTCCTGCTGGAACGCGACCATGTCGTATGTGCTGTCGTTCCAAACAAGGTGAACGAGGTTTGTTTTCTTGCGGACAGCTGTTTCTAACTCCATTGCGGAGAAGAGAAAACCGCCATCACCTGAGACCGAGATAATCTTTTCATCTGGATTCATGATAGAAGCCGCAATTGCCCATGGTAATGCGACGCCTAATGTTTGCATGCCGTTACTTACCAGGAATGAATTCGGTTCATAGACGCGGAAGTGACGGGACATCCAAATCGCGTGAGATCCGATATCACACGTGACCTTCGTGTCATCAGGAATCAGACGTCTCAATGTATGAATGACATCCAGAGGGTGAGATCGATGACTTTCTCTTTCTGGTGTCTTTTCGATGTCGCTTAATAGTTCCTGTAATTCAGTGACGAATTCTATGTTCTCTTTGCTTAGAGAAAGGGGAACACTGTCATGCGCTAGATGTTTGACGGTTTCAGAAATATTGCCTACAAGCTCAAGCGCTGGCTCATAAAAATGGTCAATATCTGCCTGCATGTCATCAACATGGATGATCTGACGCTGCTGCGGCTGAAGATTCCAAAGCTTCGGATCATATTCGATTGGATCAAAGCCAATGGTCAAAAGGACATCTGCATGTTCAATGAGAAGGTCACCCGGCTGATTACGGAATAAGCCGATTCTGCCTACATATTGAGACTCGAGCTCTCTTGAGAGAACGCCGGCTCCTTGGTACGTTTCAACAAATGGGATACCAAGTGTTTTTAATAATGCTCTTGTGGCATTTGCAGCAGCTGGACGACTAGCTTTCATTCCCACAATCGCAATAGGTAAGTGTGCATTTTGAATTTTGGCGATAGCCGAACTGATGAGAGCATCTGGTGCAGGACCTAATTCTGGAGAAGGGTGAGCAGACACTGGTGTTTGTGTGGTGTGTTCTGTCACGACATCTTGTGGAAAGCTGATAAATGCTGCTCCAGCCTGCCCTTTTTGTGCCGCGCGAAAAGCATTCGTTAACGCTTCTGGTATATTATGAACGTCTTGTACTTCAACGCTATATTTTGTGACTGGTTTGAATAATGCCGCATTGTCGAGTGATTGATGTGTTCGTTTCAGACGATCTGCACGAATGACGTTTCCGGCGATTGCGACAACAGGATCACCTTCTGTATTGGCTGTTAATAGACCTGTTGCTAAATTAGATGCACCAGGACCTGATGTGACAAGACAAACACCTGGTTTGCCGGTTAAACGTCCAACAGCAGCTGCCATAAAGGCTGCATTTTGTTCGTGTCTGCATAGGACAAGCTCTGGACCTCTGTCTTTTAATACATCAAATACAGCGTCAATTTTTGCACCTGGAATCGCAAAAACATGGGTCACACCTTGAGCAATCAGCGTATCAACAATCAACTCTGCTCCTCGTCTTGTTAGGGGTTGTGCTTGAGATTTCATTTACCCCGCACTCCTTTCGGCAAGTAAAATTTTTTATGAAAATATATTTTCATGATATGATTTACTATACATTTCATAAAATAAATTTTCCAATATATGTTTAACGTGGTTTTGATATGTTTCACGAATAAGTGTGTGAGGAGTGAAAGGATGGAACTGAGACATTTGCAGTATTTTGTCACAGTAGCGGAGGAGCTGCATTTTGGCAGAGCAGCCGCGCGGTTGAATATGACACAGCCTCCACTTAGTCAGCAAATTAAGCAGTTTGAGGAAGAATTGGGTTTTCCTTTATTTCACCGGTCGAAGCGGGTAGTGGAGCTAACAGCAGCTGGAAAGGTCTTTTTACATGAGGTTCGGGGAGTGCTGCAGCAGCTTGATAAAGCCGTTGATCATGCCCGTCATACAGCAAGAGGAGAGCTGGGGAAAATCATCATAGGTTTTGTTGGAACGGCGACGTATGATATTCTGCCGCCTGTTGTACGTGAATTCAGGGAGCTGTATCCTTCTGTCAGTATTGAGCTGCAGCAGCTTTCTGTTCCGCAGCAGCTAGAGGCACTTTTAAATGGTGAGATTGATATCGGTTTTTTACATCCTACACCGCCGCATGAAGAATTAGTGAGTCGTTTGATGAAGCAAAGTGAATGTATTTTTGCGATTCCAAAAAATCATCGATTGGCTCAACAAGAGACGGTCACGATTGAAGATATCCGGCATGAACCAATTATTTCTTTATCACAGGAATCATGGCCGTCTCTTTATCAGCACTTTGTCCTGCTATGTGAAAAGTACGGGTTTTCTCCAAATATCGTGCAGGAAGCGGCGGAATATCAAATGATCATTGGCCTCGTCACAGCAGGGATCGGTATTGCAGTGATTCCAAAATCAGCCCGGCGTTTATTTAATCTGGATGTTGTATATCGGGCCATTGAGGATGAACAACTTCTGGCGGAATGGACGATTTCCTATAGACGGGAAAATCATAATCCTGCTTTATTTCATCTTGTTCACCATATCCTGCATCGCACCGAGCTGGAATAAGAGGTATAGGGAACGGGTTATGGTATGATGTCGTTACATTAAAAGGAGGCGTACCTGAATTGATTACATTGCAAATGGATCAGCTGTCACGAAAAGAGGCATATAAATTATTATCTGGTTCTATCGTTCCAAGACCGATAGCGTTTATTACAAGTCTGTCTAAAGAAGATGTTGTCAATGCCGCACCATTTAGTTTCTTTAATGTCATCAGCGGACACCCGCCGCTCATTGCGATTTCTATCGGACGACGTGATGGTCAGATGAAAGATACTGCGCAGCATATCATTGACAGGGAAGAGTTTGTCGTCCATGTGAGTGATGAAGACATGATAGAAGATATTAATGAAACAGCTGCTACATTGCCTCGGGAAGAGAGTGAGCTGGATCGCACCGGACTTCATCAAGTAGAGAGTCATGTCATTTCAGTGCCGGGAATCAAGGAAGCGCGCATTCGTTTTGAATGTCAGCTGGAAAAACATCTGACCTTTCAAAATGATGAAGGGGAGATCACAGTTGATCATATCATTGGCCGGGTTGTATGTGCACATTTAGATGAGGGTGTTTATGATGCAGAAAAAGGCTATGTTTCTACTAATGAACTGAAACCAGTCGCTCGCCTAGCAGGTAATGATTATGCCCATTTAGGCACGTCATTTGTGCTGAAAAGACCACAGTAATAGGAAAACCCCCGAGGGAATTCGGGGGTTTTCTGTTTATTTCTTCTGTTCTAGTTTGAGTGGAGCTGCGATATTCTTTTGTACTTTTTTCCCTTTTAATACGTCGTTTGCAGCACCGACTGCCAGTTGACCGATCAGCTCTGGCTGCTGCGCAACTGTTGCAGAGAGCTTTCCTGCTTTGATTGAGCTGAGTGCATCTTCGTTTCCGTCAAAGCCAACGACAAGAATGTCTTTTCCAGAACTTTGAATCGCTTCTAGTGCGCCAAGAGCCATTTCATCATTGTGGGCAAAAACGGCTTTGATGTCAGGGTTTCCTTGAAGGAGGTTTTCCATGACATTCAGTCCTTTTGTCCGGTCGAAGTCAGCAGCTTGTTTTGCTGTCACTTTTAGATCTTTATCCGCTATTTGATGGAATCCTTTTCCACGCTCACGTGTAGCGGAAGCGCCTGGTACGCCTTCTAATTCAGCGACTTTTGCTCCTTTGCCAACCTTGTCAATGATAAATTTAGCTGCCATTTCTCCGCCTTTGACGTTATCTGAGGCGACAAGTGCTTCTACCTTTCCACTTTCGGCTGAGCGGTCTAATGTGATGACAGGTATATCTGAAGCGTTTGCTGATTCGACAGCGGTTGATATGGCAGATGAATCCGCTGGATTGATAAGCAATGCGTCGACGCCTTGCTGAATAAGGTCTTCTACATCACTTGTTTGTTTAGCTGAATCATTTTGTGCATCTGCAATCACGACTTCAATGCCTAGCTTTTTCGCTTCTTTTGTCACACCGTTTTTCAGAGAAACGAAGAATGGGTTATTTAACGTCGAGATCGACAGCCCAATTTTGATGTCTTTTTTCTTGCCATCCTTTGATGACTTGGCCCACTCCGGCGGTTCAAGTGAGCAGGCAGAAAGCATGAACAATGAGAGAGTCAGGATGAGAATAAGATATTTTTTCATAGCGGCTGCCTCCTTAAGCAGATTTCTTTCTGTCTAATAGGACTGCAATCAAGATGACAATCCCTTTCACAACAGATTGATAGAATGATGAAACGCCAAGTAAGTTCATACCATTGTTCAGGACACCGATAATGAGCACCCCGATGAGTGTGCCGACAATTCTTCCTCTTCCGCCGGACAGGCTTGTCCCGCCAAGTACGACGGCAGCAATGGCATCAAGCTCATAGGACGTACCAGCTGTTGGCTGCGCTGAATTTAGGCGAGATGTTAAGATCGCACCTGCTAAGGCAGACATGAAGCCTGCTAATGAATAGATCATAATTTTCACGCGTGGTACTTTGATTCCTGAGATGAGAGCCGCTTTTTCATTCCCGCCGATGGCATATGTTCTTCTGCCGAAAGGTGTTTTATGAAGCAGTACCCAAAGTACGATAAAGGTGAGAAGCATCGTAATCGCTGGAACAGGAATGCCTAAGAAATATCCGCGGCCGAATAACTGAAAGGCATAGTTAGAGCCAAGCCCAGTAATCGGATTTCCGTCTGTATAAACGAGTGTCAAACCTCTGAAAATCGTCATCGTGGCAAGCGTTGCGATAAAAGGAGCCATTTTTCCTTTTGTAATTAAAAGACCGTTGATCATCCCAAGAACGGCACCGATGATACAGCCGACGATAATGGCTAAAATCGGGTCCATGCCAGAAACGATAAAGCCGGCAGTCAAGGCACTGGATAGTGCGAGAATGGCACCGACAGATAAATCAATGCCTCCAGTTAAAATAACAAACGTCATGCCAAAGGCAATGAGGGCATTAATGGAGATTTGTCTTAGTAAGTTTAAGATGTTTAATGGCTCTAAAAAGGCCGGGTTTAAAATAGAAACAATGGCGACAAGGATGATGAGTCCTAAGAATGGCCCAAGCTTTTGCATGATGTGATCAAATCGTCCATTTGAAGTAAGTGGTTTCATGTTACTTCCCTCCTGTAGCTAGTGTCATAATTCGTTCCTGCGTTGCTTCTGCTTTGTCTAATTCTCCGCTGATGGTTCCTTCATGAATGACGAGCACCCGGTCGCTCATCCCGAGTATCTCTGGGAGCTCAGAGGAGACCATTAAAATGGCAACGCCTCGATCGGTCAGCTCATTCATTAACTGATAGATTTCTCGTTTCGCTCCGACGTCGACTCCTCGTGTTGGTTCATCTAAAATCAAGACCTTCGGCTGTATGCCGATCCATTTGGCGATGACGACTTTTTGCTGATTTCCCCCAGACAGGCTTCGGGCAGAGATGTCAGAGGAAGCCGTTTTAATCGTCAGTCGTTTGATGAGAAGGTCGACAAAATCCTGTTCTGTTTTCTTATCAATCAATCCCTTTGGAGAGAAGCTTTTTAAGTTTGGCAGACCGATGTTTTCTCGGATGGATGCATCAAGCATCAATCCTTCATCCTTGCGATCCTCTGTGATAAAGCCGATGCCGAGCTTGACGGCATCACTTGGTTTTTTAATAACAGCCTTTTTTCCATGAACCCATATTTCTCCTTGATCAAGAGGATCAAGGCCAAAGAGCGACCGCATCATTTCGGTCCGGCCAGCACCCATTAAGCCTGCAACACCAACGATTTCTCCAGCTTTAACTGAGAAGCTGATATCTTGAAATTGTCCTTTTCTCGTTGCTTGTTTCACCTCAAGGACAATGTCTCCTGTAGAAGGCGTTCGCTCAGGATATCGATCTGTCAATTCACGGCCGACCATTTTTTTGACGACTTCATGGAAATTCGTTTCAGGTATGGCCTTCGTATCGACCGTTTTCCCATCACGCATGATCGTAATCCGGTCACAGATGGCAAAGATTTCCTCCATACGGTGAGAAATATAGACTATGGAAACGCCTTCTTTTTTGAGAGATTCAATGACCTGGAAGAGCTTCTCGATTTCCCGTTCCGTAAGAGCTGCTGTCGGCTCATCCATGATGATGACCTTTGCATCGGTCATTAATGCTTTTGCAATCTCAATCATCTGTTTTTGTCCAACAGAACAGCTGCCTGCCTCTTGTTCAAGTGAGAGATTCACAGACAAACGGTCCAGCTGCGTTTGGGCGAGGGTCTTCATTTTCTTAGTATCTAGCAGTCCGAGTTTCGTATAGATTTCTTTCCCGATGAATAGATTCTCCAAGACGGTCATATCCGGCCATATGTTGAGCTCCTGATGAATGAAGGCGATGCCGTGCTGCTCCGCTTCCTTCGGATTTTTGAAAGCGGTTTCTTTTCCGTCGATTTGTATCGTTCCTTGATCTAAAGAATAAAGACCTGTAAGCAGATTCATTAAAGTTGATTTTCCCGCACCATTTTCACCCATGAGTGCGTGGACTTCACCTGTGACGAGGTCAAAGGAGACCCCGGAGAGAACGGTGTTTTTTCCAAAAGCCTTATGGATGTTATGCATTTCTATGTTCATATCTGGCTCCTCCTTTTAAAAGATGACACCGGCATGAAGAATGCAGTTTGCGTATGGGGTGGCTTCACCCGTTCGAATGACTGCTTTTGCCTGTTTGGTCATGTCTTTGAACGTCTCGTGGTCTACTTCATGTAACGATTTTGAGAGCGCTTTCTTAAGAAATAAATGATCTCGTTCATTGGCTTCTTTGATTTCACTAGCTACAGTGATGTTTTCAACGGCCATTTCCTGAAGAAGGAGGGAGGTGACCTCCTGAAAGGATGGTGTGCCGATTGATAATGCTAGGTCAATTTTGACTGGACCTTCTGGGATAGGAAGACCACAGTCTGCGATGACGATTGTATCTGTGTGGCCAAGGTCAGCAAGCACCTTGGCGATATGGCTGTTTAGGATGCCGTTTTTTTTCATTTCTTTTTCTCCAATTCTTCTCTTGTTGGCATGCCGCCTTGTGCGCCAAACTTTGTGACGGACATTGATGCTGCAAGGTTGGCAAAGGCAAGTGCGTCATAGAGGGATTTGCCTTCTGTTAGAGCGACAGCCAAGGCTCCGTTAAAGGTATCGCCAGCTCCTGTTGTATCGACTGCTTTGACAGGAACGCCTGGAACCAACACGTCTTTCGTTCCATCAAAGTATCGAACCCCATTTTTTCCTTCTGTGACTAGTAATTTGTTAGGGTATTGACGCAAGGCATCTCTGGTTGGCAGACCATCAAACATCAGAACAGCTTCATGTTCATTCGGTGTAATGTAAGCAGCCTGATCTAAAACCTGCTTCGATACTTTACGGGCTGGTGCAGGGTTTAAAATGACAGGGATTTCTTTTTCACTGCAAATGGCGCAGACCGCTTCGACCGTTTCTTCAGGTATTTCCTGCTGGATGAGAACCATCCCAATATCATCAATTGTAGAAAGAGCATTACTTACATAGTCAGGAGTAACCTCGTCATTTGCCCCTTTGACCACTACAATGCTGTTATCACCTTCTGCTAAAATGATATGAGCTGTGCCGCTCTCCATTTCGGTAACCGGTTTCATATATGAGGTACGGACACCTTGTGCTTGTAAATTGCTGAGAATATCATGGCCATAAGCGTCATCACCAACTCGGCCGACCATATATACATCGGCACCGAGTCTGGCGCTTGCGACTGCCTGATTGGCACCTTTCCCGCCTGGGACCGTTTTAAACGATTCGCCTAAAACCGTTTCACCGGCATTTGGCCGTTTATCTGAAGTGACGACTAAATCCATTGAACAGCTTCCTACTACAACAATATGACTCATTGTGAATCCACCTTTCTTGTGGTCTCTCGTTCAATAAAAGAGACGGGCATTTGAATAACTGGTTGATCTATCGGTTGTTTCTGAATCGCTTTGATTAACAGCTGTGCCGCTTCTTTTCCCATCTCATAGGCGGGCTGCCTTATGGTCGATAAGGAAGGGAAGAGCAGCTCACTTTGCGGAATATCATCAAATCCAATGATTTGAACGTCTCCTGGAATCGCTTTTCCGATTCGAAGCGCTTCATGGATGACCGCTGTTGCGACGATATCATTGCTGGCAATGATCCCATCTGTTTCTGGGTACAGCTGGAAAAGGGCCTTGGCACTTTTTCGAGCTTCTTGAAAGGAAAAGGAAGCATTAGACATCACATGAAAGTCGACACCTGTTTCCGTGAGAACATCGAGTGCGCCTTTGAATCGCTGCCGCGCTGTTTGCAGATGGGCAGGTCCTTTTAACAGTGTGATCTGCCGGCTACCGCGTCTGATTAATTCCATTGCCGCCATTTTCCCGCCAGCTGCAGCATCTGCAAAAACAGAAGGTGCATGTGGAACTGTTCGATCTAAAAACACAACAGGCAGATCATCATCATTGTATATATCTGACTCAGGTTCATTTGTGACCGCGATGACACCGACCACTTGATTTTGTTTAAAGGTTTGCAAGTATGCCATTTCTTTCTCTCGATCTTCATCACTGTTTCCGAATAATAACCGAAAACCGTGCGCATGAATCTCATCCTCAACGCCTCTAGCAAGCTGAGGAAAGAAGGGGTTTGTGATATCAGGCAAGATTAAGCCGATTAAGCGTGATTCTCTTTTGAAAAGGGATCTAGCCACTTCATTGGGAAAGTAGTTCAACTCCTGCATCGCTTGCGTCACGCGAGTTTTCGTATCTGAATGAACATATCCAGTATCATTGAGCACGCGTGAAACAGTGGCAACAGACACTTGTGCAGCTTTTGCGACATCTTTAATTGTAGCCAATGGAGAGCCTCCCTTCATGAATGTGTAACCGTTTACACACATAGATTATCACGAAAGCATCGAAATGACAATCTAAAAAAAATAAAAAAAGAAAAGAAAGAAGGCTTCTTCCTTTTCTTAACTAATAATACCTGTTTGTGTAATGTTCACTTTCACTTTTGGAATGATTTTCACCTTCGGATAATCGGTGACCCAGTTCATTTTCATATATTCATCATAGTGTTTTACCCTATATTTTCTGCCAAGGCTTAGGACGTCAGAATTTGCTTCTTGCAGGGCCGCAATGACTCTTTCGGCATCTTTAGTCAAAATAGCTGACAGCCTTTTATTTAGCATTTCAATTTTCTTGTCTGTATCTAAATTATCTTTCGGATATTCAATAACAGAGGTATTGAATTCAAACTCAAGAGAGAAGGTTACGTTTCGATGATCAGGATTGACGATTTTAATGTCTCTTTTTGTATCGGTAACTTGAATGCTGATGTAATTGTTCTCCTTTGATTTCATATCACTTCTTACTTTTTTTGTGAAGTTTGCATAACTGCCCATTTTTCCATCCATGATGGTGAGCAGAATGGCATCTTGCGCATAAAGTTCTCCTTTCATTTTCTCATTATCAAATAAGGCGACCCCCCTTACACTCGTTAACTTTTTTGATTTATCGTAGTAGAGTAATGGCAGTGTGAAATCCTCGCCGGTTTGCAGCATTTTGGACCGGATATTTTGAATGTTCTTAGGTGCAACTTGTGAGGAGCGTGATGCAGAAGTGATCAGGTTGTTTAAATAGTCGCTCACAATGAGTTTTTCCTTGAGCAGAGAATTGATTAAGTCCACACAACTCCCGCCTTGCACCACTGCCAAGTTTGCGAGCAAAGGGCTTTTGGGATCGCGATAAAACATATCTAAGTAAGGGAGCAGCCGGTTTTGGGCAAATTCATCACCGATCAGCAGGACCCTCATTTTAGACATATCAATTTTTTGGTCTACACTCCGGCTAAAGTTGCTTCTTGCTTTTCTTAAAGTAGGCGCATCGGTTGTGAGAACAGTGGTTAAATAGCTGCCTGAATTCCCTTGCTGCATACTTTGAGACTGCTGCACCTTTCGATAGGTAATCGAATATCTCGCATTGTCATCCTCTCCTTGATCAACAGCTGAAGTTAATACGAGAGAGATGTCTTTTAATAGGTTTTGATCCCAGCAGCCAGGCATGAAAATGAGGGAAACACACATAAGCAGTGTCAATATGTACCTATGATGCATGTGATTTCACCTTCTTTTTGCGGTGTTTGATAAAGATGATAACGGCCATCATGATCGGAAGTGTGTATATAAATGAATATTGTGCAGCGGTAGTAAAGTCATTGAAGCGCTGAATTCTAAAGTTATCAGTTGAAAGAAAACAGCTTGCAGCATAAATCAAAATGGCAAAATAGTAGACATATTTTTTGTGATTTTTTTTCTTCAGCATACTGGACACACCATTTGCACAAAAGTACAGATAATTACTCAGTGTGGCTAAAATGACAAAGACCCAAAAGCTTAGAAAAATTAAATCCGTGCGCTCAATGACACCGAATGTAATGGTTTTTAATAGATACAAAACAGGATTCGGGATAACATCAAGCTCAGCTGGGCTGAAAAACATAAAACAAATTAATGTAATAAATAGGTAGTAAAGCGTCGTGCATATATTTGAAATGGTCATCACTTTATATCGTTCCTTAATGGTGCCCTTCATCAGTGGAGAGATGATTAAAATCATCTCAAATCCATTCATTGACAGCACCACGTCCTTCAATCCAAGCTGAAATTGAGAAATATCTGTTTGGAAAAAGGGCAGAAGGTAATCAATATTGGTTCCTTTCAATGAATAGAACATCAATAGAGAGAGCATGAGCAAAAAGGGAGTTAAGATAAAGTTAAACCTGACAATGGCTGTAATTTGCTCCTTTGCGATATAGACAATGCATATCATCAGTAATAGGTTAATCACCCAGTTTGGTGTGAGCGGGAGCACCCATATGCCAAGAATCCTTGTGAATATAGAAAGGACTACGATGCAGACTGAGGCAAAGTATACCGTATAGAGCACGACCAAGGTGCGTCCAATCCATTTTCCAAAGACCTCAATCAGCGCTTGGAAAAATGACGTTTCTGGATACTTGTAGATGATATAAAGAAAAATGGTATTGATGATTTGGATAAAAAAACACGCGACAATTATTGCCATCCAGCCATCGTGTCCCATGTCTTTCATTAGCAAATGGGGGAGCGCTAAAATACCAACACCAATTTGAGATTGGATGATAAAAAAAACAGCTTGAGGTGGAGATATTTTATTTTTCATTTTTCTTTTTCCACCCTCTCAGTTGTTCAATTTGTTTGTTCTTTTGCGGATTTAAATAAACAGGGCGGTTTTTGTACATCCACATTGGGAGTCGAACCACAGTATCTTTTAAGTCCTGCCAGTTAAATGGAGTAACAGGTGATAAATATGGCACCCCTAGTGATTCTAGGCGGCATAAATTCATGAGAATAATGGCGAGCCCAAATGAAATGCCAATAAATCCAAACATCGATGCCATAAACATGAGCGGGAAACGAAGCATCCTGATGGTGGACGTCATTTCAAACGACGGAAGTACAAATGAAGCGACAGCCGTCACAGCGACTACAATCACTTGGACATTCGAAATAAGTCCTGCTTGTACAACCGCATCCCCAATAACCAAACCTCCTACGATGCCAATGGTCTGCCCGATCGGTTTAGGCAGACGCACCCCAGCCTCACGTATAAGTTCAATTGTGATCTCCATCAGCATAGCCTCAATCAATGGAGGAAAGGGAATGCCGATAATAGAGTTCTTCATCGTAATAGCTAGTTCATCTGGGACAACCTCATAATGAAACGCAATAACCGCAATATAAAAAGATGGCAATATGACTGCGATGATGCAGGCAAGATAACGAAGAATACGAATAAACGTAGCAGGAATCCAGCGGCTGTTATAATCATCCGGCGACTGAAAAAAACTAAAGAACGTGATAGGCAGAATGATGGCCATTGGACTGCCATCCATGAGTACGACTATTCTGCCTTCAAGAATCGCAGATCTTACCTTGTCCGGACGTTCTGTATCAATCAGCTGCGGGAAAATAGAATATGAATCTTCCTCAATTGCCTCAACGATAGAGCCAGGACTTATCAGTGTGTCTACTTTAATAGAAGAAATCCGTCTGTTGACTTCTTCGACCTTTTCTTGATTGGCAATATCAGATATATAAACCGTTGCAAGCTTTGTTTCCGATTTTGTACCGACCTTATGATATTGAATGGCGAGTTTCCGATCATTTAAATGCGAACGCAGTAAGTAGATATTGGTATCAAGACTTTCAACAAACCCGTCATGTGCACCTGCGATAATACTTTCAGAAGACGGTTCAGTAATAGAGCGCAGCGGCGGCTGTCCGACAGCAAACAGCTTGATTTGCGAGGAGTTTTCATCAAGAAAGGCAATACTTCCCGCAATAATACTGTCTGTGATCAGCGTCAAGTCGCCTGTTTCAAGTGTGCTAAGAGACTTTATATAATTCTGCTTTCCAGGAGAGCCTAATAAGTTACCGATAATGAAATCATTTAATTTGCCTTCATCAATTCTTGTTTTAATAAAGAACAGCACAGATTTTGTTTCATTCACCATTAACTCTCGGTATTCAAAATCGCCGCTTTGCTGAAATGTTTTTTTTAGGATACGGATTTTTTCCTCGAAGCTGCCTGATAAAAAATGCAGGCGTGTCTGCTCATTGGTGTTTGGCATCTTTAGCCTCCTCTCACAGATTTTTTACCCATAGTGTAAGCGGAGAAGCGGATTTTATTCGTCTCCTTTGGGGAAAGCATGACATAAGCTGACAACTTTCAACTAAATTCACATTAAAAATGTTAAGAAATGATGAATCTTGATAAAAACAAATGAATAATGTTTCATTGTTTAGGTCATAAGGTGCGAATATCGTAAAGAGAAGGTACACCGAAATGATCAAATATTTACATCTTATCCCAATTTTTTGTGACCTAAAAATAAGCATATGACTTGATTTTTTTAGAGGTGACCTTTGTCATAGGTCAACACATAGCAATCTGACCAATGAGGATGACTTTCTAACCTGTTCGTTCAAAAATATAAAACATTCCAAAACACGCACTATTCATTTAAAGCGCTGATATGACTGATGTTATAGAGAAGAGCGGGCTTTAAAACATTGATTCAAAATACATCTTAATAATTGTCAAAAAATTTAGGGAGAAAAGGACAAAAGATTTTCGGATCATTGATGGTAACGCTTTCTCATGAATTCAGCAGAAATTCAGATTGATTTTTGTCCGCCTTTTGGCCTTTTCATTTAAAGGATGGGTAGGCAAAAAAGCCTTCTGATTAGAGGAATTTGGCATACGAGGAAGTGAAAGATTATGTTACATAATACCGATTGTGATTTTATGCTGAACAGATATACTGTTGATTGAATTTACATATCACACTCATAAAAAAAGGAGATGTAGATAGCGATGTGGTTAATCGTTATAGCCTGTGTCATCATGTTAGGGATTGGCTTTATTGAAAAGAAGCGTCATCAGAAAAATATCGATGCCCTGCCGGTGCGCGTCAATATTAATGGTATTCGCGGAAAGTCTACCGTCACAAGATTGACAACCGGTATCTTAATGGAGGCAGGTTATAAAACTGTCGGTAAAACAACGGGAACGGATGCAAGAATGATTTATTGGGATACGCCAGAGGAGAAACCGATTAAAAGGAAACCGCAAGGACCGAATATCGGAGAGCAGAAAGAAGTTATGAGAGAAACAGTTGAAAGAGGAGCAAATGCCATCGTCAGTGAATGTATGGCGGTAAATCCAGATTACCAAATTATCTTTCAGGAAGAGCTGCTTCAAGCAAATATTGGCGTGATCGTAAACGTTCTTGAAGACCATATGGACGTTATGGGGCCGACACTTGATGAAATAGCAGAAGCCTTTACAGCGACAATTCCTTACAATGGACACTTGGTTATTACGGATAGTGAATATACAGATTTCTTTAAAGAGATTGCGAAAAAACGCAACACAGAAGTCATTGTTGCGGATAATTCCAAGATTTCCGATGAGTTTTTGCGGAAATTTGAGTACATGGTTTTCCCAGATAATGCTTCACTTGCACTTGGTGTTGCCCAAGCATTAGGGATTGATGAAGATACGGCATTCAGAGGAATGTTAAATGCGCCGCCTGATCCAGGAGCGATGAGAATTCTCCCATTAATGGACGCGAAAACACCTGGACACTTTGTAAATGGATTTGCGGCAAATGACGCAGCATCTACATTGAACATTTGGAAGCGTGTGAAAGAAATTGGATATCCAACAGATGAACCGATTATTATTATGAACTGCCGTGCGGATCGGGTAGATAGAACGATCCAGTTTGCGGAGGATGTACTTCCATATATTGAAGCAAGTGATCTTGTCTTAATTGGTGAAACAACTGATCCAATTGTGAAGGCATATGAGGAAGGGAAAATTCCGGCTGACCACTTACACAACCTTGAATATCAATCTACAGAAGAAATTATGAATATGCTTGAGAAAAAGCTTCATAATCGAGTGGTTTATGGAGTCGGCAATATCCATGGTGCCGCTGAACCGTTAATCGAAAAAATTCAAGAATACAAAATTAAGCAGCTTGTCAGCTAGGAGGAAATATAGAAAATGTTCGGATCAGATCTTTATATCTCGTTAATTTTAGGTGTTCTACTTAGTTTAATCTTTGCAGAAAAAACAGGAATCGTACCAGCTGGACTTGTTGTCCCGGGTTATCTGGCGCTCGTATTTAACCAGCCAGTCTTCATTTTAGTCGTCTTATCTGTCAGCTTGCTTACGTATGTGATCGTTCGCTTTGGCTTATCAAAATTCATGATTTTATACGGACGCAGAAAGTTTGCAGCGATGCTGATTACAGGGATTGCCTTAAAGCTGATATTTGATTTCTTCTATCCAGTGGTCCCATTTGAAATAGCAGAATTCCGCGGAATCGGAATCATCGTCCCTGGATTGATTGCAAATACGATTCAAAAGCAAGGTCTTACAATTACCCTTGGAAGCACGTTACTTCTAAGTGGTGCAACATTTGCCATCATGTATGTTTACTATCTATTTTAAGATAAGGTGTGTCCAATGATGAATAAAAAATTGAGCTTTCAGGAAAAGCTGCTGAAAATCACAAAGAATCAAAAGAAAAAGACGAATAAACACGTATTAATTGCTTTACCGATCGTCATTGCTTGTACATTTCTATTTACGTTTATCGGGAAAGCACAAGTGCCAACTGTACAAAAGAATCCAGAAAACATCCTGACCGCTTCGTTTGTCGGTGACATTATGTTTGGAAGAAACGTAGAGAAAGTAACAGACCGCTATGGAAAAGAGCATCTCTTTCGTTATGCCAAGCCATATTTTGATGTGTCAGATTATGTGACAGGTAACTTTGAGCATCCCGTCGCATCAGATAAGGAACAGGCAGCCCAAAAGAATATTCATTTAAAAACAGATGAAGATTCTGTCCAAGCGTTGAAGGATTTAAATTTCTCTGTCTTAAACTTTGCGAATAACCATGCGGCAGACTATGGTGAAAAAGGGCTGAACAACACGATCAATGCCTTTGAACAAAATGGTATGGATTATACAGGTGCAGGCCGTAACCTCCAAGATGCGAAGCAGAACATTTCGTATAAAGAAGTAAATGGTGTCAAAATTGCTACACTTGGTTTTACAGATGTGTATGGGAAAGATTTCAAAGCAACGAATCGCCAGGCGGGTATTCTGCCAGCCGATCCATCTATCTTTATTCCGATGATTTCGCAGGCTGCTGAAAAGGCAGATCTCGTCGTTGTTCATGCTCACTGGGGACAGGAGTACAACAATGAAGTAAACGACAGACAAAGAGAATTGGCAAGAGCGATGTCTAAGGCCGGAGCTGATATCATTATCGGTGCTCATCCGCACGTCCTTGAACCAATGGAAGTCTATAACGGAACAGCGATTTTCTATAGCCTAGGCAACTTTATTTTTGACCAAGGCTGGTCAAGAACACGTGATTCTGCACTTGTTCAGTATCATCTGAATGAAGATGGAAAAGCGACATTTGAAGTTGTCCCAATGTACATCAAAGAAGCAACACCTGCTCCAGTAAAAGCAGGATCTCTAGAATCAAAAGCCATTATCCGTATGCTGACCAATGGAACGAATGCAGATTGGAAAGAAAAAGACGGACACATTTTCTTTGAAGTAGATCACGCTGATAAAGTTAAAAACTTAAAAGAAAACGGAGGGAAAGAGAAGAAATGAAATTCCTAAAAGCAAGCTGGCCGTTTGTTGCGTTAATTTTAGTCTTTGTCTTTATGTCTGCTTTTAAATTTAGTGACAGTCTGACAGATCACGAAAAACAAAAGATTTCGGTTGAAATGCAGAAAATTGAACAGCAAAAGCAGTCAAAAGCGGAAGCAGGTAAATAACCTAAAAAGGATAAAGGGCACGCACATCGCGTGCTCTTTTTTTGTCGAAAAAGGGTGTAAAATGAAAGGTATCATGCCGAAACTATAGAAGATTGGAGGGAAAAGATCATGAAATGGAAAGGAATATTGATAGGAGGGTGTGCGCTTGTAGGGCTGATGTTCATGTCTCAATCAGCGGTATCTGCTCAAACACCATCTCTTTTGGAGCAAGCAGAAAAGCTGATTGGAACACCTTATCATAAAGGAGGAACCGATCCAAAAACGGGCTTTGATGCATCTGGGTTAATTCAATATGTGTACAAGACATCCGAAACATTTGATTTGCCGCGGAAGGTAATCGACCAATATCAGATTGGAAAAAAGGTATCATGGGATAAAGCGCAGCCCGGTGACCTTGTGTATTTCCGAAGCCTTGAAGAAACAAAGGATATCCCAACACATGTGGCGTTGTACGCTGGGAACAATCAGGTCATCCACATCACGCTTAGTCAAGGTGTGGTGAAAACGGATGTCAGCAAAAGCAAATATTGGACAGACCGATTTTATGCGGTCAAACGCCTGCCCGGCACGCAAGAAATTTCTGATGACCCTCTTGTGAAAGATGCGCTGACCTATTTAGGAATTCCTTATGAATTTGGAGGAGCAGATCCAAAGACTGGATTCGACTGCTCAGGATTTTTACAGTATTTATTTGAAAAATCGCTTGGGATTTATTTACCTCGAAGTGCTGAACAGCAGTGGATCGTTGGAGAAAAAGTATCATTAGACAATATCCGCCCTGGGGATTTTGTCTTTTTTAGCAACACATATAAGCCTGGAATTTCTCATGTAGGTATGTATATTGGAGGCGACCGCTTTATTCATGCGAGCCGTTCTGAAAGTGTGACAATTTCTTATTTGTCTGAATCGTATTGGCGCGAAAAATGGACAGGTGCGAAACGGTTAACAGATCTGGAGCTTGCGAAAGAGGACCCTATCGTATCAAAAGCCGCTACGTATATTGGTGAAGTCCCTTATGTCAAAGGCGGTACGAACCCAAAGGAAGGATTTGATACAGCAGGGTTCACGCAGTACGTGTATCAAAAAGTGCTTGGCATTGAGCTGCCCCGCTACGCATCAGGTCAAGTCAAAGCAGGTACACCTGTGAAACGTTCTGAGCTTCAGCCGGGAGATCTTGTCTTCTTCAGCGGAACATCATTGATGCCGGCGATATATGCAGGATCCAATCAAGTCATTCATGTGACTGTCTCAAACGGTGTTGTCTTAACCAATATGAAAACAAGTACGTACTGGAAGGACAAATATGAAACGGCTGTTAGAATCAAAAAATAAAGAAAAAGCCCGATCAATACTTGTATCGGACTTCTGGACTTCTCTCTAGGCGCTGATCAGACAAGCGTCTTTTTTTCATGGAATTGATTTTGTAAAAGAAGATCAATAAAATAAGCGACACCGTCTTCATGATTTCCTTTTGTGATGAAGGTGCTCTTTGCTTTAATGACATCAACAGCATTCCCCATTGCAATGCGGTGGCCTGCTTCTTCAAACATAGAAAGGTCGTTTGGGCTGTCACCAATTGCATAAATATGTGAGCGGTCTACACCATAATGGGCTGCGAGCTTTTTCAGGGCATGTCCTTTTCCAGACTCTTTTGGCAGCACCTCAATAATATGTTTTCCAGACGAGGTCAATGAAAGCTCAGGCATGTCTGCCAGAAGATTTCGTGCTTCGTTCAGTTTGTTCATATCAAAAGAGAAGCAGAGTAATTTATAGGTCGGTTCGTTCGACTCAAAAATCTCACGGATATCATCCACTGGTTTGATGCCAAATTGTTTAAATTGCGTCATGGCTCCTTCCCATAGATCAGCGAGATCCTCATTTGGGTTTGCGCTTTTGATCAGATCAAATTCTGCTTTCAGCTTCTCTTTTCCATCAAAAGGAGAGAGGAGAGCATCATCTGTATAGACTTCAAAGTAAATGTTTCGTTCCACTAATGCCTTTGCAGCCCGCTTGCCTGCTTCTTGATCCAGTGTGATTCGGCTGAAGAGCTCGTATCCTTCTGTATGGACAGTCCCGCCGTTTGCCGCAATAATGGGGATGTCCAAATCGCCAAGCAGCTCCTTGACATCAAAAGTTGCCCGCCCTGTACAGATCGTCACAATATATCCAGCTTCCTTCGCACGAATCAATGCCTCTCGGTTTTGAGCGGATATTTCACTTTTTGTATTTAAGAGTGTACCGTCTAAATCAATCGCAATCATTTTTTTCATCGCTGTCAAATCCTCCTTCATTCATGCAATAGCCTCTTCAAAGTATGTACGATTTTCTTCATTCTCATAAAAAAGGATGGTTGATTCCTCACTATCAAGGCTAAACAAAAATGAGTGAATGATCAAGGAAATAAGAAAAAGCGCCCCAAAGGGACGCTTTTATTTATGATAATTCAAGCTGCTTCTTCAATTCAGTTTTCACTTCGTTCAGCTGGTTTTGATCCAATTGGAAATAATAAACCCCGTTTGGCTGATAATCAGATCCTTTAAGCTGAATGGTATCAACCGATTTCAATGAAGTCAGAAGCGGGAAAAGACCGACTAACTCCTTCATAGAAAGGGTGGTTGACACATTATCACCGAGAGTATCAATGATATTGTCGTATGACGGAATAGACGTTAATGATTTTGATTTATCAAAAATGGCTTTTAATACTTCCATTTGTCGCTGTCCACGCATTAAGTCACTATCTGCTTTTCTCGTTCTCACATATGCGAGCGCTTGATCACCATCTAGTGTATGAGTTCCAGTTTGAAGCACAACCTTGCCTTTTGTATCCTTTTTAATCTGTTTCACAAGATACTCATCCTTGATGTTAATAGGAACACCGTTTAATTCGTTGACGATTTCTTTAAACGCTACGAAATTACTTTGGATGACAAAATCGACCGGAATATCTAGTAAATCTTCAACTGTGCTCACTGTTAAATCTGCACCGCCAAATGCGTGTGCGTGAGTAATTTTATCAAAACCGTGGCCTGGAATATTAACGTATGAGTCCCTAGGAATGCTTAATAATTTAACGGTTTTATTTGTGCGGTTAATGGTTGCCAAAACCATTGCGTCACTTCGTGCTTGTTTCACTGTTTCGCCCGGTCTGCTGTCAATTCCAAGCAGCAAGACAGAAAAGCTGTCTTTTCCTGGATCGAATGCTTCAATCCGTTTCACAGATTGTGCGCCGCGATCAAGAGATACTTGAGCCTTTTTGGCAGCATTTGTTATTTTATAGTAGGCATAGCCTGTGACTGAAGCAGTTGTCAGTAAAAGAATACTAATAATAAAAAGAGTGACTTTCACCCATGGTTTTAAACGCTTTTTCCCTTTGCGTTTACTTCGTGATTGATCCATATATTTTAAACCCTCGCTATGATTTTATAGTAAAGATGTCCTTCTTTCTGCTTACAAACTAAAACAAATATACCTTAAAACGGGATATAGTGCGACATTTTTTTCACTAACGCTTAATTGACGTTTTCTTCTCGTAAAAAGTTTCAAAGATACACAAATGAAATATATTTGTCATAAAACATCGAAATGTTTGAAATGACAGGAAGTGAGGAAAATGACTTTTCATAAGAGTACAGAGACAAAAGTGGGGTTATGTATATGAAAAATCGGAATGGATGGCTTTATTTCTTCGGCGCCCTTGGCGGTGCTTTATATGGCTATGATACAGGTGTCATCTCTGGCGCCATCTTATTTATGAAAGAGGATTTAGGTTTAAATGCGTTTACAGAGGGGCTTGTCGTCAGCTCGATTTTAATCGGGGCGATGCTCGGTTCCTCTCTTTCTGGAAAGCTGACAGACCAATTTGGGCGAAAAAAAGCCATCATCGCCGCAGCTATTTTGTTTATTATCGGCGGATTTGGTACAGCTCTTGCACCGAATACAGAAGTGATGGTCTTATTCCGAATTGTGCTAGGGCTCGCTGTCGGGTGCTCGACAACGATTGTTCCATTATATTTATCTGAACTTGCGCCAAAGGAATCACGAGGGGCACTGTCCTCTTTAAACCAGCTCATGATCACATTTGGTATTCTTCTTGCCTATATTGTGAACTACGCTTTAGCGGATGCAGAGGCATGGCGCTTGATGCTTGGAATTGCGGTTGTTCCTTCTGTTCTATTATTATTCGGGATTTTGTTTATGCCGGAAAGTCCCCGCTGGCTGTTTGTTCACGGACAGGCTGACCGTGCGAAGAAGATATTATCTCAACTCAGAAAAAGTCAGCAAGAAGTGGAAGAAGAAATTTCAGATATTCAAAAGGCGGAAAGTGAAGAGAAAGGCGGTTTTAAGGAATTATTTGAGCCGTGGGTACGCCCAGCATTGATTGCCGGTGTCGGCCTAGCCTTTCTGCAGCAGTTTATCGGTACAAATACGATCATTTACTATGCACCAAAAACATTCACAAGTGTTGGCTTTGGGAATTCAGCAGCGATTTTAGGAACTGTTGGAATTGGTGCAGTGAATGTCATTATGACGTTTGTTGCCATTAAAATCATTGACCGTGTAGGGCGTAAAGCGCTGCTCCTATTTGGGAATGCAGGAATGGTCCTTAGTTTAATTGTCCTGTCAGTGGTCAACCGATTTTTTGAAGGTTCAACAGCTGCAGGATGGACAACCGTTATTTGTTTAGGTCTCTTTATCGTCATCTTTGCTGTCAGCTGGGGGCCAGTTGTTTGGGTGATGCTCCCAGAGCTATTCCCAGTACATGTCAGGGGAATCGGTACAGGTGTCTCGACCTTCCTTCTTCATACAGGAAATTTAATCATCTCGCTGACATTCCCAGCTTTATTAAGCGCGATTGGTATCAGTAATCTTTTCCTCATCTATGCGGTCATTGGCGTAGGCGCCTTCTTATTTGTGAAATACTTGGTGACCGAAACGAAGGGGAAAAGTCTTGAAGAAATCGAAGAAGATTTAAAAAAGAGAAATCGTGCCGTCGCAAGTGGCGAAGGAAAAACGGTATGAACAAAGGCCAGCTGCCGTGTGCAGCTGGTTTTTCTATGTTAAACAAACGTTTAATCAAGAAAGGACATTCCCTCATCTTCTGAACGTGCTGCCTATCACATACATATGGAACAGGCGGGAGAAAGGTGGAAATGAGATGAAAGGGAAAACAAGCATTGTCATGCTGACGTACAATGAACTGCATTTGACGAAAAAATGTATCGATAGCATTAAACAGCATACGGATAGCGACCAATATGAACTCATCATTGTCGATAATGCGTCAACTGACGGCACGAAGGAATATGTAAGAGAGCTGGATGATGTGATTTTCATTGATAATGAAAAGAATGAAGGTTTTGCAAAGGGATGTAATCAAGGAGCAAAAAAAGCTTCAGGAGACAGCATTCTCTTTTTAAATAATGACACGATCTTGACGGAAAATTGGCTTCCTCCATTAAAAGAGGCGTTATTTGCATCAGAGCGGATTGGGATGGTGGGGCCCGTCTCTAATTATGTGAGCGGCCCTCAGATGGTCCAGCCATCGTATACAGATGTGAAGGAGCTCCCAGCCTTTGCTAAGAAGTATACGTCTAAGAGAAAAGGTCAGAGAACTTATGTGCACCGGCTTGTAGGGTTTTGCTTGCTTGTGAAAAGAAAGCTGATCGAGGATGTGGGATTATTTGATGAGCGGTTTGTATATGGATCATTTGAGGATGACGATCTATGTTTGCGGTCATTACTAAAAGGATATCAGCTGCAAATTGTGCATGATTCCTTTGTGCATCATCATGGTCATGCTACCTTCAATGCCAATCAAGAAACGAACATCTCTACACTGTTTACTGAGAATCGACTTCGATTTTTAGATAAGTGGGGCATAGATCTAAATTTGATCACCCCTCATCCGTACTTTGCGGAATTACTCCCTGAGGACGCTGCTCGCGTGCTGGATGTTGGGTGCGGCGCAGGGGCTACCGGGCTTGAACTAATGAATCGTCAGTCAGTACACATGTACGGGGTAGAGGTGGATACGGTAAAAGCAGCGGTCGCAAAGGCGTATTATGAAGAAATCATCGAGGCAAATGCAGATGAATACCCATGGTCAGAGAAAGAGGCCTTTTTTGATGCGGTCATTTTTTCAGATGTTTTAGAGCATGTGTCAGAACCTTGGCACATCATTGAGCAAGCCCACGCATCTTTAAAGCCAGGCGGTGTCATCATTTGCTGTTTGCCTAACATGATGCATGCAGAGGTGCTTCTTCCTTTGATGACAGGGGATTTTACGTATCAAGATGTAGGAATTTTAGACCGAACCCATATACGGTTCTTCACACCAAACACGATGCGTGCGCTTTTTCCAGACCCATTGTTTGAACGCGTGATCGAGCAGCCGATCAATGTACAGATTGATCAAAACGTCCAATTGTTTTTTGACGAGGTGGCAAGAATAGGCGCGTCACTTGGCTTTCAAACAAACGCGTTGTCTGATCAAGTGACGCTATACCAGCTTCTAATCGTTGTGCGTAAAAAAGGCGGTTCCCCATCGGGATAACCGCTTTTTGGCACTACCATTTGAAGCTTTTTGTTGCGCCTTCTGCGCCAAAGTTCAAGATGCTCACTTTGATGTCATACGTTATGTCTGCTTCTTGAAATAGTTTGTCCCATTCATCTCGATGCTGATCCCAATATTCAGGATACTTAATACGAAACTGCCGGCTTAAAAAAATAGGATCAACACCTACTTCATGTTGCATATGACTGACCGTTTTTTGTATGCGCTCTTTAATTTTACGAGAAAAAACCTTCTCAAATCGTTTGATGTACTGTTCATCGTATGAGTTTTCAGGGGGATATTGATCTTCTGACAATTTTCCATTTGTTTGTACGCTAATTTTAAAGGAAACCTTTCCATCTTTCAGATAGGGCTCGACCTTCGTTTTAGCTTTTTTTATTTCATACGTTATCGGGTAACCTTTGTAGGTGGCAGGTACAACTCCGCCTGAGATCCGATTCGTTACCCAGTTTAAATATTGGACATCCTTTGAAGAGATGAAACCGATCAACTTTCTTGTTTTTCCGTGAATGATACCTGCCCCATCATAAATAAGTTCACCGTCTACCGCATCTACACTTTGCACAAGGAAGCTAACGCCCATCTGAAAGTAATCAGACGCCCGGCCAATACGTGTTGGCAGTGCGATTTTTCCGTTAAAGCTTCGGTTTTTGGATGTTTCGAAGATATGTTCAACCGGAACCTTTTGCTGTGATTTCAATTTTTGGTTGATGACTTTTGACGCATCTCCTCGTGACACGAGGAGATAGCTGCTGCGCCGAACCTCATCATCTCGAATAAAATGATTGAGTGTTCCTTGAATATCGTGATGCTCAGCCTGGTTTTTGCCGAACAAAAAGATTTTCAGGTGATCACTATAGATCGGCGGGTCCTTTAAGGCGACATTACTGACAGCCTCTAACACATTTTTTCCCTTCGAGACGACATTCACATAGCCGGGAGAATCGGCTTCTTGTGTTCCACCCGTTTTCGGTACAAGGTTTTGGTAGGTCAGCTTAACCCCATTCTCTTCTTCCTCATCTATGCCAACACCGCGTACAAACGATAGTTTTTCAATATCCTTTAAGTCCCAGCAGCCTGCTGATAAAAGGATAAGACAGCAGGAAAAAAAGAATAACAGTATACGCCTTCTTTTCATGCAGAACGACCTCCCCATTTTTTGCGTATCATCAGCAGGATAGCAGTAATAAAAGGAATGGCTAAAACCGCGAACAATGCGTAGCCGAGTAAAGTAGAATAGTAAAAGACTTCATTAATATTTTTAGGGAAAAGTGAGAGGGCTGATGTAATCAAAAATAGCAGCCATAACAGTCTCGTTAAATTGGTTGTTTTAAAAACGGTGAAACAGCCTTTAATTGCAAACTGGAAAAAGCCCAGCATACAAATGAACTGCTGACACGTCCAGATCGTCAGTAAGAAAATATCAAATCGTTCGATAAACACCCCTTCAATTTCAAGCGCTTGAATGAGGGACACGGTTGGCCAAGTGAGAGATTTCGTTTCACCCACGGTCATGGAGCCAATCACTATAAAGAGTGTGAGGGAGTACACGAGAGACGTAATGCCAACGCCGATGGCAGCTGCCCATTTTGCCTTCGACCATTTGTCTTTATAAATGAGTGGCACGACAAACAAAATCACTTCAAAGCCTGTAAATTGAATAAAGGTTTGAGAGAACAGCTTACTAAAATCTTTAAAACCATGCGCCATCACAGGACGCAAATAATCAAAATCAAATATTTTCAAACAAAACAGCATGAGCGCTATGTAAATGACCATGGTGATCGGATAAATATAGGTCACCATTTTGACAACTGGAAAGATACCGCTTTTCAAATGATAGATCGCCACAAGTAGAAAAATCATTACAATCACTGCCATGGGAGTCGATTGCAGGAGGAAAAACTGGACCACTTCGCCGAGAACACGTGCCTCAAAGCCGACAATGCCTAGTAAATAGGCGACCAGCATTAAATTAAAGATCGTCCCGAAGAATGCCCCTGCTCCTTTTGTATTTGACTCAAAAATGGTGTCTGGTGCATTTTTTTCGGCAATCCACCCCAACAAAAAAGCAACGAAAGCAAAGATGACGCCCTGTATTAATACAATGATCCAGCCATCAGGGTATCCTGAATTGGCAGAACTGCGTGGAATGGTTAAAATTCCAGCGCCTATCATTGTAGAGCTGCAGAGGATGGTGACTTGTAACAATGATAGCCTTTCAGGTCTGTACATCGTTTAATCTCCTTGTCTTTTGAGATTTTTTATTTTTGCTGTTTTTGGTCTGGATTTAAATAGCCCGATTGGTAAACGAACGTACGTATCCTTTAGATCTGAAAACGGTGAAGACAACACTGGTGTGAAATAGTCAAAACCAAATGTCTTTAATTGCATCAAGTGACAAAGCACAAATAAATAACACATGATTAAGCCGTATAATCCAAACAATGCTGAACTAAATATCGCCATAAACCGCAAAATACGCAGTGGGAAACTAAAGTCATATGACGGTGCCGTGAAGTCAGCCAATGCAGTCAGTGACACAATAATCACCATTAAGGCACTGACGATATTAGCTTGGACAGCTGCCTGACCAATAATTACGCCGCCAATGAGCCCAATTGTCTGTCCGATGGCTCTTGGAAGCCGTAGTCCAGCTTCACGCAGCAGCTCTATCGTAAAAGACATGAGAATGGCTTCGACAACAGGAGGGAAGGGAACATTCTGCCTGCTGCCTGCGATGGTGAGTGCCATTCTTGTCGGTAATAAACCGGGATGATAAGAGACAAGTGCAATGTAAAGCCCGGGTAAAAAAATCGTGAGGAGCACGGCAATATAACGAAGTAAACGCAAAAGAGTCGCGCTTGTCCACCTCTGATAATAATCTTCCGGAGATTGCATTAAAGCTGTAAGTGTCATAGGTAAAATAAGGGCAAAAGGAGTCCCATCGAGCAAAATGGAGACTTTTCCTTCAAGCACAGATGCAATCACCCGGTCAGGACGTTCTGTGTTTTGAATTTGTGGAAAAATGGAGATGTGACTGTCCTCAATCAACTGTTCAATATAGCCGGTTTCAGGGATGTCATCCATTTTGATTTCGGTCATGCGTGATAGAACATCTTCTACTAGTTTAGGATCAGCAATATCGCGAACATACACAAGAGCAGCGGATTTTTTATTGCGAGTACCGATACTCACCTTTTGAATCACAAGATTTGGGTCGTTTGCCCGTTCACGGAGTAAAGCCGTGTTTTTTTCAAGATTCTCAATAAATCCGATCCGTGGTCCTCTCACTAGAACTTCAGATTGCGGCTCTTCTACTTCCCTAAATTGAAAAAGATTTGTATGGAGCGCAAGCGCTTGAGCCGCTCCATCTACAAATAAAATAGCCTTGCCGCTATATAACTGCTCGATGGCAAGGTTCATATCATCCAGCACATCATTTTGAATGCCAAAGAACGTTTTTGAAAGGGAGGAAAGTGTAGTAGAACCAACCTCAGTGATGTCGAGTTCCTTTTGCATTGGTGAAATGATTTGCTTAGAAAGCATCTCAAATTCTGTGAGTCCTTCAACGTACACGAGACATGCAGAAATAGTGGAAGGACCAAATGAAAAAGAGTGGAACACGATATCATCACTTCTTCCGGCAAAGCTTTTGACACGCTTAATGACGGACGCTATATCTTGTTCAATACGACTTTTCATAATACCTCACCCTCATCACATGTTTTTTATAGAGTGACTCGGAAGGTGGAGAATTATACAAATAGAAAAAAGAGAATCCTGGATAGGAATTCTCTCGTTTGTTTATCTTGCAAGCCATCCGCCATCAACAGCTAAAATGTGGCCGTTCATATAATCAGAAGCTGGTGAGCTAAGGAAAACAGCAGCACCGGCTAGATCCTCAGGCTTTCCCCAGCGCCCGGCGGGAATTCGTTTCAGAATCTCTTCATTTCGATTTTCATCGTCACGAATGGCTTGTGTGTTATTAGTCGCAATATACCCAGGCGCAATCGCATTCACTTGAATATGCTGGCTTGCCCATTCGTTGGCAAAAGCTTTCGTCAGCCCAGCGACAGCATGCTTACTTGCTGTATAAGCAGGGACAAAGACGCCGCCTTGAAACGATAGAAGGGAGGCGATATTAACGATTTTCCCTTGCCCATTTTTCAGCATCTGCTGTCCAACCTTTTGCGTGAGGAAAAAGAGACTGTTGATATTCACATCCATGACCGTATGCCAATCTTCCTCTGAATAGTGAGCCGCCTGCTCTCTTTTAATGGTTCCAGCATTATTGATTAAAATATCAATCGTATGCTTCTTTAATATGGCATCGACAGCCTGCTTTGCAGACTGAGGATTAGAAAAATCAACCTGAACCGCATGAAATGATCGGCCTGCCTGTTCGACTAGCGCCTTTGTTTCTTCAAGCGGTGTGTGATGGTACGTACCGATGATATCTGCACCTGATTTGGCAAGCGCCACGGCAATGCCTTGCCCAATACCGGTTCCGGGGCCTGTCACAAGGGCTGTTTTTCCTTCAAGGGAAAAGAGGGACGCTGCATATGAAGTTGTCATCATCCTCGTTACCTCAGCTGATCCATTGGGACAAAGTCCATATCTTTGAACGTATAGTTTTCGCCCGCCATTGCCCAAATAAATGAATAATTCGCTGTTCCTGAGCCTGAATGAATGGACCAGGCAGGTGAAATGACTGCTTCCTCATTTGCCACCACAAGATGTCTCGTTTCAGATGGCTCCCCCATAAAATGAAAGACCCGTGCATCCTCTTCGATATCAAGATATAAGTACACTTCCATCCGGCGATCATGAATATGAGCAGGCATCGTATTCCATGTGTTATTGGTTTCAAGCTGAGTGATGCCCATCATGAGCTGACAGCTTTGGATGCCGTCTGCATGGATGACTTGATACAGGTTTCGTACGTTGGAAGCAGCTGCTTCCCCTAAGTGGTTTGGTGTTAATTCAGCGATGGCTGCTTTTTGCGTAGGGTACGCCCTGTGAGCCGTGGCTGATACTAAATAGAACTTGGCCTGCTCGCCTGATGAACTAGTAAACTGTACATCTTCGTGACCAAGGCCAATATATAAGAAATCTTTATGCTCCAGCACAAAGGCCTCACCATCAACAGTGACCGTTCCTTGGCCGCCGACATTCACAATCCCGATTTCTCGTCTTTCAAGAAAATACTCCGTCCGTAAAAAGTCTCCGGCATCTAGTGTGATCGGCTCAGCTGCCGGCATCGCTCCGCCAATCACCACGCGGTCCTCATGCGAGTAATAGAGCTTTAATTCACCACTGACAAACAGCGTAGGAATATGAAAATGACGACGAAGTTCCTCTGTTGTAAAACGTTTGACCTGCTCAGGATGTACAGCATAACGATTTTCCATTTGGATAAGCCTCCCTTTCCATCTGAAACAAATATTGATATTTTATTTGGTATCGGTTTCAAGGAAAATTTTAGAGGAAAAAGAGAGCGCCGTCAACTGTTATTTTGAAATCGCTTTCTTTTACTCTGATTAGACAAATTCTTTCTATCATCATGCAAAAAAACCTTCTGAAATGCGTTCAATTATGATATGCTCTTTTTAAGTTTATTTGAAATCGGTTTCGAACCAAATGAGAAGATCAATTGTGGGAGTTTTTTTGAATGAAAGAGAAAAAGCAAACGAAAGTCACCATAAATGAAGTTGCAGCATATGCAGGGGTCTCAAAATCAACTGTATCCAGATATATCAATGGCAGAACAAATGAAATTTCTTCAGAAAAGGTAAAAAAAATCAAGAAAGCCATTGAAGAACTCCATTATCGTCCGAGTCAGCTTGCTCAAGGATTGAAGGTCAGAAAAAGCAAGGTCATTGGGTTTATTGTAGCCGACATTACGAATCCATTCTCTGTGGCAACACTTCGCGGGGTCGAAGAGATTTGTGATGAAAATGGATACAGCATCATGGTGTGCAACACAGATAATCGTCCAGAAAAAGAACGGGAAATGCTCCTAAAGCTGAATGCACATTATATTGAAGGGCTCATCATCAATACGACAGGACAGAACAATGACATTCTGGAGGATTTTAAGAAAAACGGTGTACCGATTGTTCTTGTGGACCGGAAGCTGCCTGAACTGAAAGTAGACACAGTGACCACGAACAACCGTGATATCACCATCCGGCTGCTTCAACAAATGTATGAGAAAGGCTATGATCACATCGCTTTCTTTACTGAGCCTGTCGATGGAATCAGCCCTCGTGAAGAACGAAAGGAAGCATATGAACAGACAGCTTTGAGTAAACATAAGAAGCCGATCATTGCAGAAATTGATTTAAAGCAAAAGGAACAAATGCGTGAAGAGATTGTCCGTTTTTTACAATCAAACGAACAGAAAAAAGCGATTTTAGCCGGTAATGGATTACTCATGCTGAAGCTGATTAGTGAACTTGTAGAGCTTGGGGTGAAGATACCTAAAGAGATAGGCATTGCAGGGTTTGATGATACAGAATGGTATAAGCTGATTGGACCTGGAATCACAACGGTTGCCCAGCCATCTCATGAAATGGGGAAAGCAGCCATGCAAAAAATCAAGACGCGGCTAGAAGGGGATGAAAGTGCGCCCCAAACGATTCAGCTTGATGGAGAAATCATTATGAGGAAATCTTTATAAATGATAGGCAGAGAAGAGTATACATACGTGCATGCTCTCTCTTTTTCAACCAATTTGAAACCGGTACCAAGAAAGGGGAGAAATGAGTGAAAGCGTTGGATGCGGTCACATTTGGGGAATCAATGGCGATGTTTTATGCAAAAGAAGTTGGAGAGCTTCATCAAGTGCATACATTCCAAAAGGCACTTGCTGGTGCAGAGAGTAACGTGGCTGTCGGCTTGGCGAGGCTGGGCTTTCATGTGGGCTGGGTGAGCAAAGTCGGAGCAGATTCACTTGGCACATTTATTTTAGAAGAGCTTCAAAAAGAGGGTGTCGATACAAGTGCAGTGCTCCGTTCAAATGATGGGTCTCAAACGGGAATCTTACTTAAATCTAAAGTGACGGAAGGAGACCCTGACGTCACGTATTATCGGAAAGGCTCTGCTGCGAGCACAATGAGTCCAAGCGACTTTCCCGCCGCTTATTTCAAACAGGCAGGCCACCTTCATATGACTGGTATTCCGCCTGCCTTATCTAGTGAAATGAGAGCGTTTTCTTTTCATGCCCTTCAAGAAATGAAGGAAGCGGGCAAAACCATTTCATTTGATCCAAACCTAAGGCTTCAGCTATGGAAAGAGGAGAAAGATATGATTCAGACGGTGAATCATATCGCCTCACAATCGGATTGGTTTTTTCCAGGGCTTGCAGAAGGGCAAAGGCTCACAGGTTATCACGAGCCAGAAGAGATTGCAGATGTTTATTTGCAAAAAGGTGTCAAGCTAGTGGTCATTAAGCTAGGGGCAGAAGGTGCCTTTTATAAAAGTGCAGCCGGTCAGGGAATTGTGAATGGGTTTTATGTGCAGGATGTCGTAGACACAGTTGGAGCTGGTGATGGATTTGCAGTGGGGGTCATCAGCGGCTTGCTTGACGGCTTATCACATGAAAAATCCGTGACAAGAGGCAATGCGGTCGGGGCACTTGCAGTGATGTCACCTGGCGATAAGGACGGACTGCCAACCCGGAAGGAGCTTCAGGCTTTTATGAAAGAAGCCAAGCGATATCAAAGGCGGGAGTACATGAAAGGGGATGAGAGATATGGGAAAGTCAGCAAGTTTGAGCGTTAAAAAGCAGCTCGCGTCTTGTAAATTGATCGCAGTTGTGAGAGCGGGTAGTGAAGCAGAAGGTATTGAAATGATTGAGCGTTTAAAGAAAAAAGGAGTTCGTGCCATTGAAGTGACGTATACCACGCCAAATGCTGAACGCATCATCGCATCCTTTCAGGAGGAGCAGGACCTCATAGTAGGAGCGGGAACAATTACGACGCTGGAGCAGGCGCAATCAGCCATTGAGGCAGGTTCGCAGTTTATCGTTAGTCCAGGATACCTTCCTATGATTGGAGAACATCTTTCATTTTACGACACACTCTATGTACCAGGGGTTCTCACCCCGAGTGAAATCATGCAGGCAAAAGCAGATGGCTATTGCTTGCTCAAGCTTTTTCCGAGCGGCTCTTTCGGTTTATCCTATATGAAAAACTTACAAGGTCCATTTCCAGAGATTGAATTTATTCCTACGGGCGGCATTCATCCAGCTGATGTTCCAAAGTGGCTCAAAGCAGGCGCGGTGGCTGTTGGTATCGGAAGTCAGCTTGAAAGCAGTACAGCAGAGGAATTACAAGCCGTTCTTTCTTCATAAATACTTGTCAAACGAACAAACAACTGGCTCGTTGATGCCGGTTGTTTGTTCGTTTATCTGACATAACAGCAGATGAAATTTCAACTCTTCACGTACAATGATCGTGAAGGAGTGATGGAAATGTACATTCTACAAGATGAACTCACGGATGGACGAATTGACCAGCTGATTACCGCACATATAGAAGAGATGAAGGAGCATTCGCCGCCAGAAAGCATTCATGCCCTTCCATTAACTGATTTAAAAAAGCAAGATGTCACCGTGTGGAGTGTGCGAGATGGAGAGGAGCTTCTTGGCTGCGGAGCGTTAAAGCAACTGTCAAGTGAACATGGGGAAATCAAATCGATGAGAACCGTAGCCCTCCATATGCGAAAAGGTGTAGCGAGATATATGCTGAATCATCTTCTCCAAGAGGCAAAACGGCGCGGCTACACACGTGTCAGCTTAGAGACAGGCGCAATGGCTTTCTTTGAACCAGCAAGAAAACTATATGAGAGCGCTGGGTTTCAGTATTGTCCGCCTTTTGGTACATATCAAGAAGATCCAAACAGTTTATTTATGACAAAGGAATTATAGAGGTCGAGAGAGTATGCTTATAAGCAGCTCTTTTTTTTATGCGGGAATAGTGGAAAGGAGGAGGACTCGGTGAAATTATCTAAGTGGATTGGAATGAGCGCATTTCTCACATTTTGTGTGGTATCTGTCATCTTCTTAACGTTATTAGGTCAAGATTTATTTAAAATTGAAAGCGCTTCCGATAAAGCGGAGTCAACGTATCAATATCATTTTGTCCTTGTACCGGAGGAACTTGATAATGAATATTGGCAGCTTGTACAAAAGGGAGCTGCGGATGCGGCAGACGTTCATCACGTGTATCTAGAATATTTGGGCCCAAAGCAAGCGGATGTAGACGATCATCTGAAAACCATTGATATGGCAATCGCTGGACATGTTGACGGCATTATGACACAGGGACTTGAGGCGAAAAAATACAAACCGCTTTTTCAGAAGGCGAGGGAAAAAGGAATTGATGTTGTCACCGTCGATACAGATGCAGAGGGGAGCAAACGTCAAGTGTATGTAGGAACGGACAATTACTATTCAGGCTTTATCGCAGGACAGGCACTCATTGCAGATACAAAAGGTGAACAGTATGTAGGAATTGTCACAGGCAGGCTGGATGCCATTCATCAAAAGCTGCGTGTCAAAGGCTTTCGAGATGCCGTCTCCGCTGAAAAACGCATTCATATTGCTGGAATAGAAGAATCAGCCATTACGAAGTCAGGTGCCTCAGGTGCCGCTTATAAACTATTAAACGATCATGCGAAGCTCACCGCATTTTATGGCACAAGTGCATTAGATGGTGCAGGCATCATTCAAGCAATCGCACAGTATCAATCATCCACTGATTTTTATGTGCTTGCATTTGACACATTGCCTGATACGATTCAGGCGCTTGATGATGGAACGATTGATGCCGTGGTCGTGCAGCATCCTTATGAAATGGGCTATCAAGCGGTTGAATCGCTTGTTCGTTTGCAAAAAGGTGAAAAAGAAGAACCGCTTCAGTACACGGGAACGAGTGTGATCCGGCGCGGGGATCTGCCTCTTCAGCAAACAGACAGAAAGCAGGGGGTGCAGCCATGAGAAGGATTCGAAGTAAGCTGTTATTGGCATTTTTAATCCTTGTGCTTCTTGGCAACGTAGCCGCTTTTTTTGTCTACTGGAGCAGTTCAAAAATCACATTAGAATATAGCCGGAGCTTTCGTTCTTTTCTCCTGCTCAATGATATATCGACAGAGGCGAAAACGATGTATGAAAAGGTCAATGCCTATGCCATTGAAAAGGATCGTAAGTTTGCCAAAGAATATCTTACGTCAAAACAGAAAATGAAATCATACGATCAAGCGCTGCGAAAGGATGCCGGTCTTCATGCGGCAATTCCTTCTATTGAAAAATATCAATATATGATGCGGACGCTCATCAATGAAAGTGATGCGACCATGACACATGTAAAAGAAGGGAAAATCGAAGAATATGCTGCAAGTGTGAAGGAAGTGAGAACCGTCTCTTCCTATATACAAGAGCAGACGATGACCCTGCTTGATGATGAATTATCTGAGTATCAGATACTCTATCAATCTCTTCAAAAAAGGCATCAAACCTATGCGCTCTTTACCTTATGCCTGTTTACGTTATCAATCGGGGTCGCCTTATGGATGGCCTATATGATTGCTGGCGGGATCTCAAGACCCATCGTTCATCTGTCCCGAAGCGTAAAAGAAGTATCAGAAGGACATTTTGATGGAGCAAATTTGCATGTCACCTCAAAGGATGAAATCTCTGTTTTAAATGAAGCCTTTCAGCGAATGCGACAAGAGATGAAAATGATGATTGAAGAGATCAAACAAAAGGCAGCATTGGATCAAAAAATCAAAGATATGAAGCTAAAAACGCTGCAAAACCAAATGAATCCGCATTTTTTATTTAACACATTAAACATCGTTTCACGTATGGCTTACTTAGAATCAGCAGAAGCCACATCGAGGTTGATTCAATCCGTTTCCACGCTGATGCGGTATTCGCTGTCTGCTCTTAGTACATCCGTTACATTGGAACAAGAAGTGAAAGTGGTGAAAGAGTATTTTCATATACAAGAAACGAGATTTGCCGATCGAATTACGTGCAAAACGTCCATCGATGAATCGTGTTTATCTGTGCATATCCCAAGTCTTACCTTACAGCCGCTTGTTGAAAATGCCTTTATTCATGGCGTCGAGCCAAAGGAGGAAGAGGGACTTGTCGAGCTCTCGATCTATCAAGAAGGCGGCTATGTGATGATTCGGATTCGGGACAATGGGATGGGCATCAATGAACAGGAGAAAAGAAGATTGCTGTCAGAAAAAGAAGAGGAAGATTCGAACATATTGAGTAAAGGCCACTCGACAGGAATCGGTCTTCGAAATGTAATGTCAAGACTGCGCTTGTTTTACGGGGTGCAAGATGCCCTTCAAATTGATTCAAAGCCAAACGAAGGCACCACCATACAATTGGCTATTCCGATGAAGGAGGGACCGGCATGCTGAACGTGCTGATTGTCGATGATGAAAAAATAGAACGGCTAGCGATGCGGAAGTTCTTAACCGAATGGGTTCCAGAGTGTCATATAGCAGGAGAAGCGGAAAATGGAAAGAAGGCGGTTGAATTCGTGCGATCTGAGTCCATTCATCTTGTGCTCATGGATATTCAGATGCCTGGCATGGATGGACTGACAGCGATCAAACAGATCAAAGCAATCAGCCCTCATACAAAATTCATTATGCTGACAGCCTACGATACATTCGATTATGCCAAGCAAGCGATGCAGGAAGGGGTGAAACAATACCTCGTCAAACCAGCTGACAAAGATGAAACCATCGCAGCCATTCGATTTGTAGCAGCAGAGATTCAGCAGGAGGCGACTCTGCGGCAGGCGGCAGCGGCCGATCAGCAGTCAAAGTGGCTTGAAGCGCATGTCATGAACGGTCAATCTTATACATCCATGGAGTTTCAACAACTATTCTCCGAATATGAAGCAGGTCTTATCATCGCTGTGCAGCGGACAGAAGGAGATCAGCTGTTGATCGATTTACAGAAATCTGCACGATTTCATACGGTGCCTATTCAGATGGGGGGAGAACTGTTTACATGCCTCATTTATAGTCAGCAGGGACCAGGTCCGCTAAAGGCAGAGGTGCTGCAAGCCATTCGAGCTGCCATGACAAACGGTCAGCCTTCACCTGTCGTTGGCATAGGGCACCCAGTCTCAAACCCGCTTCATCTTCAGAAAAGTGCAGCAGAGGCGAAGCTTTCCTATTATCAGCGAAAAAAGAGTGGCGGCGTTGTTCGTTATGGCTTTTACCAAACAGAGGTGAAGCCCGGTCCATTGATTCATCTGCCGGAGCTTGCAGACAGCATGATGCAAGCGCTCGAGGAAGGGAGAAGAGAGGATGCGCTGGCTTTATTTGATGCCTTTCAATTAGAGGGGGCGACGATTTCGCAGGTAAAAGAACTGCTGATTCTCTTCAAATCACGACTCCGTACAGACCTATCGATATTGACAATCAGCACCGCAGCTGAATGCCGCCAGTGCTGTGAACACCTATTTGATGTGTATGAAGCGAGAACCCAGACCATCAATGACATCGAGCGGGCAAAACGTTACATCAAAACATATTATTGTGAACAGATCACGCTTGAGCAAACGGCCGCTTATGTTGATTTAAGTCCCACCTATTTCACAAAACGATTTAAAGATGAGACGGGTCTGACATTTAAAGAGTATGTGACAGCCTGCCGGCTGGATAAAATCAAAAAGCTCCTCAAAGACAGCACGCTTAGCTTAAAAGAAATTACCTTTCAGGCAGGATATACAGATCCTAATTACGTCAGCCGTGTGTTTAAGAAGATGGTCGGCTGTTCACCGAAGGAATATCGAAAACAGGCCGTAAAAAAATGAAGAATTTCATAAAAAAGTGAAGAAGTTTGCCTGAAAAAAAGCAAGGATCTGCCATTATACTTATTTTGATAACGCTTACAAAATGGGGATAGGGGGATCAATTATGAAGTTCAAATTAGGCTTTACACTGCTGGCACTCTGTATGCTTATCGTCACTGCCTGTAGCTCATCGACGAACTCAGAGGCAAAAAAAGAAGGCGGAGCGGAAAAACTCGAAATTTTCTCTTGGTGGACAGGAGCAGGTGAGGAAGACGGGCTGAAGGCACTCATCCAATTGTTTGAAGAGAAGAATAAAGACATTCCAATTGAAAATGCAGCCGTCGCAGGTGGTGCTGGTACGAATGCAAAGGCTGTCCTGACTAGCCGTATGCAGGGAAATGACCCGCCTGCTACGTTTCAAGTGCATGGCGGGGCGGAGCTGAATGAGAGCTGGGTCGCGGCAGGCAAAATGGAGCCGCTGGATGATTTATATGAAAAAGAAGGCTGGAAAGACAAATTTCCAGAATCACTGATTGACCTTGTCAGCAAAGATGGGAAAATCTATTCCGTGCCAGTGAACATTCACAGGGGCAATGTGCTTTGGTATAACAAGAAGGTATTTGATGATGCAGGCTTAGAGCCGCCAACGACATTTGATGAATTTTTCAAAACAGCAGATGCATTAAAGAAAAAAGGAATCACACCACTTGCACTTGGAGATAAGGAGCCTTGGGCAGCGACTCATTTGTTTGAAAGTGTCTTGCTGGGTGTATTAGGTGCAGATGGTTATCAAAAACTTTGGGCTGGCGACATGAAAATGGATGACCCGAAAGTGAAGGAAGCGGCAGACATCTTTGGACGTATGCTCGAATACGTCAATGACGATCACAGTTCACGTAACTGGCAGGATGCCTCACAGCTCGTGGCAAAAGGAGAAGCGGCAATGAATGTCATGGGCGACTGGGCGAAGGGGTACTTTGTGAATGATCTTGATTTGAAGGTGAATCAAGACTTTGGATACGCGGCGACTCCTGGAACGGAAGGAAGCTTTATGGTGATCACCGATACATTTGGACTGCCAAAGGGTGTGAAACAGCCAGAAAACGTGAAGAAATTCTTATCCGTTTTAGGATCTGTGGAAGGACAGGATGCGTTTAATCCGCTAAAAGGATCGATTCCAGCACGTGTGGATGCAGATGTATCAAAATATGATGAATACGGAAAATCGGCGATGAAGGCATTTAAAGAGTCAAAACTGGCGCCGTCTCTTGCTCATGGCTCAGCTGCTGAAGAAGGGTTTGTGACAAAAGCGAATCAAGCCGTCAATATCTTCGTGACACAAAAAGACAGCAATCAGTTTGTTTCATCTTTAAAAGATGCAATGAAATAAAGACGAAGGAGGCGGCGGCTAGGCACCGCCTCTTTTTTAAAAAGGAGTGTAGCTTCATGCGCATGGACACATCGCCGATGACAAAAACACCTGTGCACAAAGTTAAACGTATGCGGAAAAAATGGAATGGAGACCAGCTGCTGGCGCTGCTCTTTTTAGCCCCGTCAGCGGTTTTATTATTCATCTTTGTTTACGGTTTTATTGGCTGGACAGGATATGTGTCATTATCAAACTGGACCACGCTTGTTCCTGATTTCTCTTTCGCAGGTCTTCGCAATTATGTCATGCTGTTTCAAGATTTCCGCTTTCAATCAGATCTTCGAAACACGGTCTTTTTCACTTTATTTTTTATTGGAGCGGTCATTGTCTCTGGTCTCGCACTTGCGATTTTACTAGACCAGAAGATCAAGGGGGAATCTCTTTTTCGGAATTTATTCTTCTTTCCGATGGCCCTTTCCTTCGTTGTCACAGGAGTCGTATGGCAATGGATTTTAAACCCGTCAACTGGGGTGAATTTATTTTTGAAAACGCTTGGTATCCAGCCTAAGTGGTATACGGATACGAACATATTGGCCGGATTTGTCTGGGGGAAAATTGAGTTTGGTGTACCTGCGGCCATGATTGCTGTTGTGATTGCAGCTGTTTGGCAAATGACAGGCTTCTCTCTGGCGATGTATTTGGCGGGTCTGCGAGGAATTCCAGAGGAAGTAAGAGAGGCTGCTAGAATGGATGGCGCAACGGAGTGGCAGATTTACTGGAAAATCATCTTCCCTCTTTTAAAACCGATTACTGCAAGTGTTGTCATCATCATGGCTCATATTTCTTTAAAGATCTTCGATTTGATTTACTCGATGACAGGACCGGGTGCGAATTTTGTCACGGATGTTCCGGGCGTGTATATGTTTGAAATGACCTTTAGAGGAAACCATTATGCAGGCGGTGCCGCCATTGCGGTTGTCATGCTGATCTCTGTTGCGGTCTTTATCGTGCCATATCTCCTGTCGAGCCGGAAGGGGGCTTCATCATGACAGCCAGATGGTTTGTCCGTCCAGTTCTTTATGCTTTATTGATTTTGTGCAGTCTCTTTTTTCTGATGCCTGTTTATGTCATGCTCGTCACAAGCTTGAAGCCATTAGGTGAAGTCACCCTTGAGCGAATGTGGTCGCTGCCATCTACTATCGATTTTTCAAGCTATCAAATCGCGTTTGAAAAGCTGGCGCCCAATTTAATGAATTCTCTTTATCTTGTCATTCCTGCTACTTTATTGTCCGCTGTTTTAGGTGCAATGAATGGCTATGTCCTATCAAAATGGCGTTTCAAAGGGTCAGAAATCGTCTTTACGCTGATGCTCTTTGGGATGTTTATTCCATATCAAAGTATTCTGATCCCGCTCATTCAATTTTTGCGTGAAGTCGGATTGTATAATTCAATTCCAGGGCTTGTGCTTGTCCATGTCGTATATGGACTTCCGATCACAACGCTCATGTTTCGAAATTTCTATGTGAGCATCCCAGATGAAATGATTGAATCGGCGAAAATGGATGGTGCAGGATTTATCGGGATTTTCAGACATATGATTCTTCCGCTTTCGATCACAGGATTTGTTGTGGTGGCTATTTGGCAGTTCACAAATGTGTGGAATGAATTCTTATTTGCGGTCACGATGACCACTGCGGAGCATCAGCCGGTGATGGTTGCCTTGCAAAATCTATCAGGCAGTCAAATTGTGCAATGGAACGTCCAAATGGCAGGAGCGATATTGGCTGCGCTGCCGACACTACTCGTCTATATTCTTCTTGGGAAATACTTTGTCAAAGGGCTTCTTGCTGGCTCTGTCAAAGGGTAAAATATTTTTTGTGTTATCGTTTTCATTCGTTGTACTGAAAGGATTGACTTCTCTTTAGATAGCGTCATAATAAAAGTTGAGACTTACTAGTTTTCATCAAGCTAGGTAAGGATTATCAAAGGGTAGCAAAGGGAGGAGTCATCCTGAATGAAGCAGTCACCAATTTTTTTACTGCCTGAATTGAAGGAGAGAATATGGGGAGGTACAGCCTTAAGGGATCAATTTGGCTATGATATTCCTTCTGATCAAACGGGAGAATGCTGGGCAATTTCTGCTCATCCAAACGGACCAAGTATCGTGCAAGACGGTCCATATAAAGGGAAAACGCTGATCGAACTTTGGAACAATCATAGAGAATTGTTCGGGGGGATAGAAGGCGACCGCTTCCCGCTGTTAACTAAAATATTAGATGCAAACCAAGACTTGTCCGTTCAAGTTCATCCAGATGATGATTATGCGGAAAGACATGAAAATGGCGAGCTTGGAAAAACAGAGTGCTGGTATATCATTGACTGCAAAGAAGGAGCAGAAATGATCTATGGGCACAATGCAAGAACAAGAACTGAGCTAGTCACCATGATGAATAGTGGAGATTGGGAAGGTCTTTTGCGGCGGGTGAAGATTAAGCCTGGTGATTTTTATTATGTGCCAAGCGGTACCATCCATGCGCTTTGCGAAGGAACGCTTGTCCTTGAAACGCAGCAAAGCTCAGATACAACCTATCGCGTATATGATTATGAACGAAAAGACCAGGATGGCAACGAACGTGAACTTCATTTTGCGCAAGCGATTGATGTCACAACAGTTCCTCATGTAGACGGGTATGCAGATGAATCAGTTGAAACACGGCGGGGAGTGACCATTCGTACATTTGTCGAAGCAGAATATTTCTCTGTGTATAAATGGGAAATTGATCAAAAAGTAGAGCTTACGCAGGATTATCCGTTTTTGCTATGCAGTGTGATTCATGGAGAAGGGTCTTTAGAGCATGACGGACACACATATCCACTGCCAAAGGGCGCTCATTTTATTCTGCCGGCTGAAACAGGAAGCTTCTCAATTGAAGGATCTTGTGAACTGATTGTGTCGCACATATAAGGAAAAGAGGACTTCGAGGGGGTCCTCTATTTTTCTATTGCATAAATGACTTGAAAGAGTACTTGTTTTTGTCGATAAAGAGATTAGTAGACTATTATGCAAAGTTAAGAGAGGGACAGGGAACGTGAAAAAAACCATCAAGATTATGTTACTCGCAGCTGCCTTTGGTATGACATTACACACGGGTAAAGAAGCGCAAGCAGCCTCCTATGTCGATCAATCCATTTATACGATGAACACCTCAAAGGTATTTACAACAGAAGCAGAAGTGAAAAAAGCAGTGGAAACACTAAAGAAAGACAAAAAGTGGACAGCCACTTATCAAACCTCAGGAACTACGTCGACCTATCAGCTCACTGCTTCAGGATATGAGTCGCAAGCAGCAGCGAATGCAAGTGCAGCTGCATTAAAAAAAGAAGTGGGCATGAGTGGTACGGTGTCTCCAGTAGGTGACCGCCTTCCTTTACAAAAGGTCGTATCTGACCCAGTCAATGATGAAAGTCAGGCGAAAAAGCTCTCACTTGAGCTAACAAAAACATCAGGGCTCAATAGCTCCTATGAAGTCATCAATCAAAGCAAACCTTCTTATCAGGTCATATCAGGAACCATTGATTCTGAAACGAAAGTGAAAAATATTCAAACTGAGCTGCAAAAGCAGGCAGGTGTCACCAGTACATACCAAACCGAAACGAAAGCTGGCACTGTGTATCAGCTGATTTCAAGCGGTATTGTTGGACAAAGTAAGGCGAATACCATTCTGCAAGGCTTTCAAAAGGCATCCGGCTTAACAGCAGTGCTTCAAACGGTGACAGCGGGTAAGCCGTATTACATCGTCACATCCGCTGCACAAGCGAACGAGTCGAAAGCACAGACGCTCCTTACTCAGCTGCAAAAAGAAGCAAAGATCAGCGGGAAGATTCAAAAGACTGGTGCCTTAAAAAATGTCTACAGCTTGGAATCAGGCTATTTTAAAGACAACAAACAAGCAGCTTCAGCTGCAGCTCAGATTAAGAAACAAACCGGTGCTGCAGGTGCTGTCCAGCGAGTGGGAAAAACAAAAAATTATATCGTGAAGCTCAATCAATTGAACGATACAGCTTACGGCAAAACGGTAGCCTTTTTCAAGAAAAAGAAATGGCGCTACACCTCCAAAAAGATTTCTTCCACACAGCCATATCAAGTCGTGACGGGAAACCTTTTAGGAGATGACCAAGCGAAAAAAGCAGCGGCTTTCTTCCAAAAGAAAAAAGTATCTGCGACAACGAAAAAAACAGGCAAGGTATCAGACAGCACATATCGACTCGTCGTCAATCAAGCAGTGGACCAAGCGAAAGTGAATAAAGGTGCCGCCTACTTAAAAACGCAGAAGCTGACAAGCAGCATCAAGACAAGTAAGGGACAAGCTGTCAGCAAAACATATAGTCTTAAGACAACACCTGTATATGAACAAACTAAAGTGAAGCAGGCTCAAGAGATTATCAAGAAAAATGGCGTTCCCAGCAGTACAAAAACGCTGACAGAAGCGGTCAAGCAATACCGTATCATGACAGAGCCGACAGTGAATCAGACAAAACTGAATCAAGCACTCAGCTATTTAACGAAACAAAAAATGAAGGCTGTTGCACAAAAAACAGGCGCAGCCGATTATGCTCAATATCAGATCAAAACAGGTGTCATCTCAACCGCTGCACTGCGTGACCAAGGCTTGGCATTTTTCAAAAAACGGAATGAAACCGCTGTGTATACAACAACAACGAAACCAACTTACAAAATTAACATTACGCAGCAATTTACAGGATTACCAACTGTAAATGAAGCCATTGCATTTGTGAAAAGCCAATATGGCTGGACTGCCACAGCCGTAAAAATTAAAAATGGCCCAATGGTCATGCAAACGAACTACAACCTTACTATCAATGAGATGGTCAACAAACAAATGAAGGTATCACCACAGACAGATGGTGCGGCCTATGTTTATGCAGCATATGTAGACCAAGCCACATCGACAGTGAATACGGATGGTTTAAATGTCCGTTCTACACCTGATTCGAGCTCTGCAAGCAACATTGTGGCACAGCTCAATAAAGGAGCAAAAGTGAAACAGCTTGGGAAAGAAGGGAACTGGATCAGGATCAACCTCGGCTGGAGAAATGCAAGTGCAACAGAGGTGCAAAAATATGTAGATCCAGCTAATATTGCCGAAGGCACGCAATCTTATTTTCAATTTCTGAAACTCTCTGAAGCTGCGAATCTCAATCCAGCAGAGGTCAATTCAAAGATTTTAGCAGGAAAAGGGATTCTTGCGGGTAAAGGACAAGCCTTTATTACAGCAGCAAAAACGTATCATATCAACGAAATTTATCTTATTTCTCATGCGTTGCTTGAAACGGGTAACGGAAGTTCCATTTTAGCGAATGGTACATTGTATAATGGAAAGAAAGTTTATAACATGTATGGCATTGGCGCATATGACAGCAATCCAAATTATCTTGGTGCAAAGTATGCGTATGAACAACAATGGTTCACGCCAGAGGCGGCCATTATTGGCGGAGCAAAATTCATTGGCAACAGCTATATCAATAATGCCACATACAAGCAAGATACAATTTATAAAATGCGCTGGTCGGCTGCAGCGACTCATCAATATGCAACAGATATTGGCTGGGCTTCTAAGCAAGTCACTCGCATGTATAGTTTGTATAACCTGCTTGATGACTATACACTGTATTATGATATCCCGGTGTATAACAAATAAAAAAACGTCCGTGCTTCCTAATGAGAAGCCGGACGTTTTTTGTGTAGGAGCAGCTGCTGTTCAATAAATGAGAGGAGCTGCTGACTGGATTGTCCCTTTGAATATTGGTTCCATTCCTCAGCAAAGGTTTTAATTCGTTCTTTATTGGTTGATCCGTTTAGGTGTAAAAGCTCCTGCAAGAGCATGTCTTGAGTGACGCAAGCCTTACCAGGGATGATATCTTCATACCGATCGACTAAGCCGCGTTTCTCTCGATAAGTGTCTAAGTCATACGTGAAGAACAACACAGGCTTTTCGAGCAGTGCATATTCAAACACAATCGATGAATAATCTGTCACCAGGACATCACAAGCACAAAGCAATGGATAGAGCGGCTGATCGGACACATCAAATATCCATTCACCGTCTGTTTCTGCTTTCGCTAAATGTTTGACCGCAGGATGAAGCTTGACGAGCAGAATGTAATCGCCATTCAGATCAGTTTGTAACTGCTCTTTTGAAAAAGGCAGCACAAGACCGTCCATTGCAAAGTCTCGATAAGTTGGTGTATAGAGCAGGATCTTTTTCCCTTTTGGAACATTATTTAGCTTCAAGGAAGGCTGGTGCTGTTCGTAGTACACATCAGTCAGTGGTACACCAGTTGGTAAAAAGCGTTCATCATTGACCCCAAACGAGGTCTTGAAAATCTCACGCATGTGATCTGAGCCTGTCACAATGTAATCGAAAGACGCATAGACACGTTTGAAGCGTTCGATGTCACGGGGACTTCGTTCAGAATTTGAAGCATCTTCGAGCCCGAATTTTTTCAAAGCCCCATTGGCATGCCATACTTGAATACAGGTGGTAGAAGGCCGTTTTCTGAGCACACTCGTCATGAGAAAATAATTATCTGTCACGACAACCTTGCTTTTAAACATCGTATACAGACATTGAATGAGATGGAGAGGATTTTTTTCATGAAAATAGCGAAATGACAGATGAGGCTCGTCCTTTTCTATCGCAGAAGCATGCTTCGTATAGAGGACAGTAAGCTTCATTGTCATATTCGCCTGGTGTTGATAAGTATGAATGAGAGCAGCCGCATTCTCTTGGAATGAAACAAGCAGCGTCACCTGGTTTTCACGAGGCTTCACGCTGCTCATCAGCCATCCAATGAAAGAAATAAAAGCTGCGTAACATGAAATCATCATTGAGCGTATATTCATCATTTATCAGTCTCTCACAGCTGCTTCGTCTGATCCTTTACCTGCTCAGGATAGTAACGTTTTTTTCCTTTGCTTTCCTTTAAGACGGCAAAAGCGTACTTAGGAATATTGAGCATTCGTTTCCATCTCCATGGATTCACAATCAATCTGTACAGCCATTCTGTATTTGTCTTAATCATCCAGCGTGGTGCACGCTTCACCGTTCCGCTAAATACATCAAAGCTTCCGCCTAAACCGATGCAAACAGCCTGCGGGAATAAATGGCGGTATTCGTAAATAAAGTTCTCTTGGTTTGGATAACCTAATGCAACAAACACCATATCAGGTTTCGAGCGCGCGATTTGCTTCGCAACGAAACGTTTATCGGCTTGATAGCCGTCACAGCTTCCGGCAAGGACCACATTTGGATATTCCGTATCAATTCGCTGTTTCACAGCCTCAAGCACTTCTTTTTTCGCACCATATAAAAAGATTCTTTTAGACTGCTTGTTTGCTAGATCAAGCATAGACATGAAGACATCAAAGCCGGCAATTCTAGACTTAAGCGGACTTTGGGTCATGCGGGACATCAATACGACGCCTACGCCATCCGGCAGTACATAATCCGCAGATGAGACGACTTGATGGTACGCATGATCCTTCATGACGGCATAGCCTATCTCTGGATTGACAGTCGCAATCATGGCGCCTCTTCTCTGAGAAATATGATGCTGGTTCATATAGCTGATAAATTCATCTAAGTCGCCGTTTACATAAGAAAGATTAGAGACCACTTCTGTTTGCATTGTTTAGACCTCCTTTTTAACTTGTTATCTATGAACGTTCATTGTAAATTCATTCTTCGCCTACTCATCATTTTATCACAGATGCTCCATGAAATATTAACAATAACTTTACAAACCTTTAAATTTCATGACATTTTCATCAATTCAAATGGACGATCCTCTGTGAAACATTGATTCCTCGGACTTTTCCTCCTGCGCCCAATAAATTGGAAATAGTTTGTCTTTACATTTTCTTAACCTTTCATAGGCGTTGTGATATAATGAAGTTCCAAAGAGCGAAAAAATGATCGATGATAATAAGATTACGGATAACATTACTGCTTAAAGCAGACGAATAAGGATGAAAGAAAGGAGTTTATGTTTGCAATGAAGAAAGTTATTACTTACGGTACATTTGATTTATTACACTGGGGGCACATTAAGCTGCTAGAACGTGCAAAGCAGCTTGGAGATTACTTAGTGGTGGCTATTTCTACAGACGAGTTTAATTTACAAAAATCAAAAAAAGCTTATCACAGTTACGAGCATAGAAAGCTGATTCTTGAAACCATTCGTTATGTTGACGAAGTCATTCCAGAAAACAGCTGGGATCAAAAAATTCATGATGTGCAACAGCATGATATTGATGTGTTTGTTATGGGAGATGACTGGGAAGGCAAGTTCGATTTCTTAAAAGAACATTGCGAAGTCGTATACTTGAAGAGAACAGAAGGCATCTCGACAACCCAAATTAAAGAAGAAATTGCTGGACTTTAATAGATCAAAAAAGTACTTCTTATCTTTTGGTAAGAAGTACTTTTTCATGTAAAATACAATGAGTAAGTCAACAATATTATGAAGGAGAGCTTCCTTTGTTTCAAAATTGGATGAAGAAAAAAGTTGAAGACACATTGGATCAACCTGAACAACATGAAACAATGACATCAGTTGACATGCCTGATATGGACTACTATTTTATTATGGGTGATGTACCAAAAGAGGATGAGAGCTTAACTGAGTCTTTAAAAGCAAGAATAAAACCATTAGCTGATCAACACAAACGTACTGCAATTTTAACTTTGAATTATGATGCAAATGTAAAGGAAAGTATTCACCGCATGGAAGAGATCTTTTCTTCTGATGTTGACATCTTGAATGTGTATGAACACTATATTCTACCGGAAAGCGGTAGTAAGAGACGTTACTCGGAATTTATTGTCAGTGAATCATCGCATTCGATCAATGAAGCAGTGATTCCGGCAGATGAACCCACGATTCAGGTGACGAGATATGAACGATCTTCTTCTCCCATTTGTTATATTGAACAATATAATGAAGAGCAGCAATTGGTGAAAAGGGAAGAATATAATTGGCAGGGCGTTTTATGCAGAGTACAAAGCTTTGTTCCCCATACAGGTGCACTATACTTAGAGGAATTGATCAATGACGATGGCAGTATTTATATGGAGTTCATCTACCATGGAGAAGTAAAAAAGAATCCAGTCCGGCATATTAATTGGTATAAAAAAACAGGAATTCAAACATTTACAAAGAAGACGGATATTAAACAATTATGGTTATCCAGCATTCAATCACAAAATAACCGTTTGAAACTGATGATCACAGAGGATCGTGATCAGGACCGCCACCTGTTTAAAATCGATCAGCCTGAAACAACCTATTACGCTGCATTTGTGCATCACGCACATTATGAGGAAGATCTGCATCAAATCAATTCTCAATATGGAGAATTATTTAAACAAATAAGAAAACAGCAAGTGGATGCTGTCTTTTTTGGGGATACTAAACATAAAGAAGATGTCGAAAAACTATTGGGGGAACAAGCCTATTTTTATCTTGTTCCTTCTGACGAAGAGACTGTTTGGAATACGGCGATTCATCATATGCTCGAAAATCGTGAGCATAAAGATGAACTGAGAGGGATCGTTGACAGCATGAAATGGGTCTTGCGTGATCTAAGCTCTGAGCATCATGTTCTTCACCTTCAACTCGAGTTAAAAGGTGAAATGAGTCATGCGGATCATGTGCAAATTGATTTCGCAGGATATGATCGAGTGAATGGAGCTGAAATCATCTCTCAAACAATCGATGAGAACCATCAAGTCAGCTTCCCAATCGGCCATTTTCAAACAAAGAAAAACATTGAAATCAACCAAACGAAATTTGTGGATTTTTACATTCGTTTTAAAACAGAAGAACTTCAAGAGGTTTTGCAGCGTCTAGAAATAGAAGGTGAGCTGCTTACGAATAAACCATCGTCCATCGATGGATGGTCATATCAAACGAAACAAGGCAACTATTCTTGGAAAGTGAAATAGTGATATTACACAACGGTAAGATTTCTGAACAGAGGAGATTAACGATTAATGATTGAAGAGGGAATTCATAAGAAGAGTGTCGTTGAAGGGTTAAAAAATCACCATGAGAAACTAGAAATGCTGATTCGCATCAACGATGACATGCCATTAACAGATAGAGAATTTTATTTGTTTATGAGGGAGAGAGTTTCGAAACAAGAACTTTTCCTTCCGCTTGTCCATCAAGAAGAGAATCTATTCAAATTGGTATTGAATGAAGCATCGCTGCCGCTTGCGTTAGAGCAAGGCCAGACATATAACTTGTATGTCACGGACTATTTGAGCACAAACAAAGAAGAGGATGAGGACGAGCTTGAGGACTCAGCTTATGATTCTGATTCCGAAGAAGAGGAAGAAGAAGTAAAAGAAGAGGGTATCAATACAGATATTGAATCTGAAGAGAAAACGTCAAACTATAAACGCCGTTTAAAAATGGAAATAGAAAAGCCTGAGCTGACCTTTTTAGAAAATAAAGACGCCATGCTGTGTATCATTCCATACCGTACAGACAAAGGGAATGCTTCTTTGAAAATCAAGCGTGAGCTAAAGGTTGTGAAATTCAATCATATCGATCTCAACAAAGGGTGTATGTTATCTCTATCCGGGTATGCAGGCGTATTAAGTGCAGAACATCCGTATGAGATCAAAGAAGCAAAGCTGCTATTGAAGAAAAATGGTGAAGAACCAATTGAGCATCGTTTTCCGGTCAATATCACCCATATAAAAGATGAAGTGATCGAATACCGTGATGATCAACGTGTACCACAGCTTTATCAATTTTTAGCAGAGGTTCCTTTAGAGGAATTGACCTATTCCTTGAACAAACGACTTGTATATCGCTTCTATCTTGAATTTATCTGCGATGTGAACGGAGCAGAGGAAACATTAACAACCACTTCTTTAGTGCTTGGAGACCGCTCGAACAAACTTAAAGGACTTGTTCAAATTCATAAACGAAACGATGTACCGATTCGATATGAAGTGTACCGAAAGAAAAAGAGACAAACACTTGGCATTCGTATTAATGATTACACAATGAAAACACGTGCGAAGTATTACGTCAAAAGCAAATGGAAGAAATTCAAAAAGCAGATCGGCAAAATCAGAAAAGTCCGTAACCGCCTTGTGACAAGAACGTTTAAAACGACCTTTAAGCTGGCGAGTAAGCTGTCTGTGAAAAAGAAAACCGTTGTATTTGAAAGCTTTAATGGAAAACAATTCAGTTGTAACCCGCGTGGGATTTATGAGTATATGAAAGAACATCACCCTGAATATACGCTGATATGGAGCGTTAAAAAGGGTCATGAAGCACCGTTTAAGGAAAAAGGCATCTACTATATCAATCGTCTGTCATTGAAATGGATCTTTGCGATGGCAAGAGCCGAGTATTGGGTCGTAAACAGCCGTTTGCCGCTATGGGTTCCAAAGCCAGATCACACAACATACTTGCAGACTTGGCATGGTACGCCGTTAAAACGGCTGGCAATGGACATGGACGAGGTGCATATGCCTGGAACAAACACGAAGAAATACAAAAAGAATTTCACAAAAGAAGCCTCGAATTGGGATTATCTCATTTCTCCAAATGCCTACTCGACTGAAATCTTTACACGTGCGTTCCAATTCCAAAAGACCATGATTGAGTCAGGATATCCGAGAAATGACTTCCTTCACAATCAAAACAATGAAGAAACGATGAGAGCACTGAAACAAAAAATGAACCTGCCGCTGGATAAAAAGTTGATCTTATACGCACCGACATGGAGAGACGATCAATTTTATAGAAAAGGGCAGTACAAATTTGATTTAGACCTTGATCTGCATGAACTGAGAGCTGCAATCGGAGATGAATATATCATCATTCTGCGTATGCACTATCTAGTTGCTGAAAACTTTGATTTAGGACCATATGAAGGCTTTGCCTATGACTTCTCTCATTACGAAGACATTAGAGACCTTTATATGATTTCTGATCTGCTCATCACAGATTACTCATCTGTGTTCTTTGATTATGCAAACCTCAAACGTCCGATGCTGTTCTATGTGCCAGACATTGAAACATATCGTGACAAGCTTAGAGGCTTCTACTTCGACTTTGAACAAGAAGCACCTGGACCACTTGTGAAAGAGACAGAAAGTGTCATTGACTGGGTGAGAGAAACAGAACAGCCAGACTTTACACTACCAGCTTCATTTGCACCGTTTTATGAGAAATTCTGTTACTTAGAGACTGGAGAATCTTCGAAGCGGGTCGTTGAAGTAGTTTTTAATTCACAACGCTTTTGATTGTTTTCTTATAGATGGAAAAACACCTTTGGAAGGTATCAAGTTCAATACTTGACCATTATCCAAAGGTGTTTTTTAATACATATAATTTTATTCTATATAAGTGGTTAATTAGTTTTTGTACAGACATTTTTGTAGAAGAGATCTAGCGCCTCGCTATTATACTTTTCGTAATCAAAGGATTTTTGTTCCATACTATTCTGGATAAAATCAGACATACCATTAAATAGCGCAGTTTCATTATTATCAACTAATAATCCATATCCACCCTCTAAGACGGAATGTACTCCAGTTACATCGGTAGCTATAATTGGTTTCTTTAAAATCATTGCTTCCATGAGAACCAAGCCTTGCCCTTCATAATCTGAAGATAAGACAAAACAATCACATTCATCTAGTAAAGAAAATGGATTTTCGAGTTGTCCAACAAAAAACACACAATGTTCTAGATGTAACTTTTTTGTGTGATCCTTTAATTCTCTTTTTAAAGGCCCTTCACCCACAATATACAATACAGCTTTTGGATAATGCTTGTGTAATTGTGAGAAAGCAGAAATTAATTTCTTTTGCCCTTTTTCAGGAGATAATCTTCCTATAGTTATAAAGTTGATATACTCCTTATTTGGAAGTGGAATCCCAGATAGATTAAGACCGATGGATTCGTTTTTATCATTTTGATAAGTAATTAAATATTTCTCATTATTAAATTCTATAATCTCTTTATTTTCTTTCATTTGAAGGACTTTGTTAGGCGAGATTACATTATTAACAAAAACCATTTTCTCTAAAGCATTAGGAATATAAGGGCTTAAGTTCAAGTGATTTTCTATGTTAGTCGATTCGGCAACTGAAACAATTCTATCGAAGAACTTGTACAGTGAGAAAATTACTTTTAGGTTACCACGATGTTTATATTTGTGATTCACTTTCTTGTTATACTCTTTCATCATGTCGGCATGCAGGAAAATACTTTTGACTTTAAAATCTCCGAATGCGAAAAGAAGAGTCCAAAATTTGTTATATCCTCCAAAATCTATTCCTACATCAAACTTCGTATTACCAATAATTCTCTTTAATTCTCTCTTGTATGAGTTTACTGGAGTGTATTTTAACATTTTGTTATTGTATAAACCACGACGGAAAATTAGATTCTGTTTATATGTTTCTTTTAATGTTCTATTAACAAAACCTGGTCTATAAATAATATGAACATTAGGATGAAGCTTTTGTATGTTCATCCATTTATCTTTATGATAATTTGAGTTATCAATGACAACAACTTCATATTTGCTGTAATCAATCTGATCAAATAAATTAGTCGCTGAAACGGTTATACCATTATTGTAGAAGCCCCCACAATAAAAAAGTAATTTTGTTTATTGCTTTCAACCTTGATTAATTCATCTTGATTTTTCCCTTTAAATATTATGTCAATGAGTCGATCAGTAGCATTTCCGTCATCATAAGAGCAGTATTCATCTAAAAACTCTTTGTATTGACTTTCAAACTGTTTATTGAAGTTATTTAAACTGTTTAGCTGGCCTAAGCTGTCAATTAAATCAACTATATTTTCACAGATAGGTCCTGGAAGTTTTGTTATATCTAAATAAAAACCTCTTTCTGATTCATATTCACGTAAGTCAGGCATATAGAAAAAGACAGGTCTTTTTAAAGGTAGGAAATCGAAAAGATACTTGAATAATCTGTAATCAAAATGTCTATAGCTGATAAAAGTTCATTTGTATCAATCCAGTTTGGAACACAAAGATGTTCAAGACCACTCTGTTTAAAAAATTTATAAGAAAAGTAATGAGATTTTAAAAGTACTAAGTAATCATCACCAAGCGCCTGCTGAATTTTCACCACTTCACTATGCAATGTATAGCAAGTATCCTCTTCGGCACCTATTGTTCCTCTCCATGTTGGAGCATAAAGTACAATTTTTTTATTAAAAGGTAAGTCTAATCTTTCTTTAACACTTTCACTGTTAGTGTTTAATGTTAAATCTACTCTAGGATAACCGATATTTGCAATTTCCCCGGCAAATATCCCAAATACATCATTTGATTTTAGTAATTTTTCATACGTAAAAGTATTCGGGCTAATAAGGTAATCACAATGAAGCAAATTTCTTTGGATATTTTTATGACCAGACATTGATCTTTTATTAATATCCTTCCCTAAAGTTTTTAAAGGAGTTCCATGCCATGTATTGATATATACTTGCTCTTCTCTTTTAATAAAGTAAAAAGGAAATGACGTATCATTAACTAAATATTTTGAAGTTGCTAAATATTTTAGATATTCGTTGCTATCAACTTTAACAAAGGAAATATTAGAAGTTTTCTGCTTTAATTCTGCAATCATTGGATCATTGAAATCATTAATGACCCAAACATGATGTAAATCTTTAAAAGTACTATCTTTCATCAAGCCTAGAAAAATTGCGTAACAATTTCCAGAAATACTTTTGCCATGATAAGCTTCATATAGAATATAATTACTTCTAACCGGATTTTTCTCTAAATAGGAGGTGTATTTACTTCTAATACGAAGTCGTGAATCTCTGGAAAACTCAATTAGTGGATTTAAAATAAATTTAATCTTTCTTGTAACGATTTTTTTTGAATTGCTTGATTCTCATTAATGTTAAGCCCCTTCATGTAATATATATAATAGGAAAATGATATTTATTTTGGAAATGCAATTATCCTGATAATTATATTCTAATGACAATTATAAAGCAATGATATAATAAGGTAATTAGTAACCTAGAATAGCTGAATATACCAGTGTTTATTTTGATCAAATTTCCCTACTATTTAATATACTCATTCGCTTTGAAAAGTGAAATATTTCTCAACATCTGTTACAATTATGAGCGGTGATTTTTTTAAAAGAGGCAATCCCAAAAACTTATATCTAAGGAAGATTAGAATGAACGCATTGTTTACAATATTAAGAGAGCAAATCAGCTCACTTCCGCTGATTATGCGACTTGCTGTTTATGAAACAAAATCAAAATATCAGATGAATTATTTGGGTGTTTTATGGCAGTTTTTAAATCCATTAATGCAGATGCTGGCTTACTGGTTTGTTTTTGGTATGGGCATTCGCGGAGGACAGCCAATTGCCATTGGAGACATGGAGGTTCCATTTATCATCTGGATGCTAGCCGGTTTAATCCCGTGGTTCTTCATTAGTCCGACCATTCTTGATGGATCAAACAGTGTGTTTAAACGCATTAATATGGTATCGAAAATGAATTTTCCGATTAGTGCGCTGCCGTCTGTGGTGATTATGTCCAACTTGTTCAGCTACTTTGTTATGATGGGTGTCTATCTAATTGTGCTGATTTCCTATGGCATCTATCCTGACGCACATTGGCTGCAATATATATACTATCTTATTTGTATGATCGCGTTTATGTTTTCGTTTAGTTTGTTTAATTCCACGATTAGTGTACTCGTGAGAGACTATCAATTTCTTTTACAATCTGTGACACGATTACTTTTCTTTTTGCTGCCGATTTTTTGGAATATCTCAGAGAAGCTCACTGGAGACAAAGCGTGGATTGGGGACATATTAAGACTGAATCCTCTTTTCTATATTATTGATGGTTTCAGAAATAGCTTATTAAAGGGAGAATGGTTCTTCCATGATGTCAAATACACACTTTATTTTTGGCTGATCACGCTTCTTCTTTTAACTATCGGTTCATTGCTTCATATGAAATTCAGGGATAAATTTGTCGATTTTCTTTAAAAAGTAAGGAGATTATACGATGAAACTAAAGGTTTCGTTTCGAAACGTATCCAAGCAATACGTCCTATATAAAAAGCAGTCGGATAAGATCAAAGGGCTGTTTTTACCTAATAAAAATGAAAAAGGTTTTTTTGCTGTTCGTGATGTGTCCTTTGATGTATATGAAGGCGAGACAATTGGTTTTGTAGGGATTAATGGATCTGGGAAATCGACAATGTCGAACCTTCTAGCGAAAATCATTCCACCGACAAGTGGTGAAATTGATATGGACGGCCAGCCTTCGTTAATTGCCATTGCAGCAGGGCTGAACAACCAATTAAGCGGGAAAGACAACATTCGCTTAAAGTGCTTAATGATGGGACTGACGAATAAAGAGATAGACGAGCTTTATGAAAAAATCGTTGAGTTTGCGGATATTGGCGACTTTATTGACCAGCCGGTTAAGAGCTATTCAAGCGGAATGAAATCACGTCTTGGCTTTGCCATTTCAGCGCATATCGATCCGGATATCCTCATTATTGATGAAGCGCTGTCTGTTGGAGACCAAACCTTCTATCAAAAATGTGTGGACCGCATTACAGAATTCAAAGAACAAGGAAAGACGATCTTTTTTGTCAGTCACTCTATTAGCCAAATCCAAAAAATCTGTGATCGGGTGGCTTGGATGCATTATGGTGAGCTTCGCATGTTTGATGATACGAATAAGGTCGTAAAGGAATATAAGGAGTTTGTTGACTGGTTTAACAAGCTTTCTAAGAAAGAAAAACAAAAATACCAAATGGAACATAAGGAAGGCAGAAAAGGCATACAAAAGACAGAAAAGGTGTCTCGTTATCAAGAGAACGGAAAACGCCGCTCATTGTTCGGACCCGCATTTCAAGTGACAGTTTTAGCGGTCTTAACGTTATTGCTAGCCTTATCGATGTTTTCAGATCGCCCGCTTCGTACATTGGCGACATTTGGTGCAATCCCATCAGATAAGACAGAAGCGCCTCAGTCGAAGCATCCGCAGACCAAGGGAGCGCCCGATATGAAAAAGGTGGATCAACAGCTGATAGTCACGGCAGATCCACTTACGGTTTACAAAGACCAAGCCATGAAAAAAAAGGCCGATATCACTTTGGTATTTGGACAAGAAGTACAGGCTGTGGCTGAAAATAAACAAAGCGTTCAAATTAAAACTGCGTCAGAAACGTATTTTGTTAAACCTGCTGCGCTTCAAAATGCAGAGGATTTAAAGTCATTATCCATTGGACCAGGACAGTTTAATTCCTATGTATCACCTGCATCGGCAGGTTCGTATGAGTATTTACTGTCTTTCCTTGGAAAAGAAGAATCTGTGCTGAAACAGAGAATGCAAACGCTGAGTTCAGTGAAAAATGATCAAGGAGATACGATTGAGCGATTGACCACAGAGAAAACCGACTATGTCATTCAAAATGGTCAGGCAAACACGATTGTGTTTCGCGATATTATGCCAATCTCTCCTTCCACACTTGGGCTGACAGAACAAAATGTCTGGATGAATGAGAAACGAACAAAGTTCGCAGTGAAGGGCGAAAACAACCTGTTTGTCATTGATAATGAACAGCATACACTGACTATTTCAGTCATTAAATAAAAAAGCTGCCGATGCCGGCAGCTTTTTTTAATTCACTTCTTCTTTTTCAAGAAGCTGTTTCATAAATGGAATGAGTTTCTTTTTCAATTCTTCATCCTGAAGAGCAAACTCAAGCGTCGTTTCAATGAAGCCTTGCTTCTCGCCGACATCATATCGTTTTCCTTCGAAATCATAGGCGAAGACGCGCTGGATGTCATTTAGCTTTTGAATGGCATCTGTCAGTTGTATTTCTCCGCCTGCACCAATCTCTTGCTGATCGAGGTACATAAAGATCTCTGGTGTGAAAATGTAGCGCCCTAAGATGGCTAGGTTCGATGGTGCTGTTCCTTGCGGCGGTTTTTCAACAAAGTTTTTGACTTGATAGCGGCGTCCTTCTTGTGTAAGTGGGTCGATGATCCCGTAGCGATGCGTATCGCTGTCCGCTACTTGCTGAACCCCGATGACAGATGAAAGGGTTTTTTCGTATTCGTCCATTAGCTGACGCAGTCCAGGTGTTTCGGCTTGAACAATGTCATCACCTAATAAAACAGCAAAAGGCTCATCACCGATAAAGTTACGTGCACACCAAACAGCATGTCCGAGTCCTTTCGGCTCTTTTTGACGTATGTAATGGATGTCAGCAATGTTAGAGGATTTTCTCACTTTCTCTAAAAGCTCGCTCTTTCCCTTTTCCTCAAGATTGCGCTCTAACTCTGGTGCAAAATCAAAATGATCCTCAATGGCTCTTTTCCCTTTTCCAGTGACGATAATAATGTCTTCGATTCCTGATTCAACAGCTTCTTCAATAATATATTGAATGGTTGGTTTATCAACGATTGGGAGCATTTCTTTAGGCATTGCTTTTGTTGCAGGGAGGAAACGTGTCCCAAGACCTGCAGCTGGTATAATGGCTTTACGTACTTTTTTCAATGAACTTTGCACCTTCCTTACATATAAAAAAAATGATTTGGCTTCATTTTTCATCTTTCATAAAGTGTAACTTACAAATGATAGAAATGACAAATGATTTACGATAAATGCATGATCTGATTCATTATCTATTGTAAAGAGTTTGTGTAAATTTTTATGTTGAAAAGAGTAAAGGAGATGTAAAAATTGAAAATAGAATGATTAGGATTCGTTCCTATTCTTTTGTATAATACACTTATGATAAATGAGAAGGAAAGAGGCATCGACTATTGAAAACATTACATGTAATGACTGTATTCGGGACGAGGCCTGAAGCGATTAAAATGGCACCCCTTGTCCTTGAACTGAAAAAACATCCGCAAATCAAATCCTCAGTCACTGTGACTGCACAGCATCGGCAAATGCTTGATCAAGTGTTGAAAGCCTTTAACATTCGTCCGGATCATGATTTAAATATTATGAAAGAACGCCAGACATTATCCGAAATCACATCAAATGCACTCTTGAAACTAGATCAACTATTCCAAGAGGAAAAACCTGATATTGTCCTTGTTCATGGAGACACAACAACAACCTTTGCAGGAAGCTTGGCCGCATTCTACCACCAAATTTCGGTTGGTCACGTTGAAGCGGGTTTAAGAACACACAATAAATACTCGCCGTTCCCTGAAGAATTGAACCGACAAATGACAGGCACTATTGCTGATATTCATTTTGCTCCTACAAATGAGGCAAAGCAGAATCTTTTAATTGAAAATAAAAAAGAAGAGACGATTTGTGTGACGGGGAATACTGCGATTGATGCGTTGCAAACAACGGTTACAGAGCAGTATCAACACCCTATTTTAGAGAAAATAGGCACAGATAAAATGATCTTGTTAACGGCTCATCGCAGGGAGAATCTCGGCCAACCGATGAAAAACATGTTTAGAGCGATTAGACGTATTGTAGAAGAGTTTGAAGATGTTCAGGTTGTATATCCTGTACATTTAAACCCTGCTGTTCGTGATGCGGCTCAAACAGAATTCAGTGATCTTGATCGTGTGCACTTAATTGAGCCGCTTGAAGTCGTTGATTTCCATAACTTCGCTGCTGCCTCACACTTTATATTAACGGATTCTGGCGGTGTACAAGAGGAGGCGCCTTCTCTAGGGAAGCCAGTATTAGTTCTGCGAGATACAACAGAACGCCCTGAAGGTGTGAAAGCTGGCACGCTTAAGCTCGCGGGTACAGATGAAGAGACCATTTACAACATGGCAAAACAGCTGTTAGTTGATCAGAAAGAGTACGACAACATGTCGAAGGCGTCTAATCCATATGGTGATGGACAAGCGTCAAAACGAATTGTCGAAGAGCTTCTCCACCGTTTTGGATTAAGTGAAGAAAAACCAGTTCCATTTCAATCATAAAAAAGAAGACTACATTTCTGTAGTCTTCTTTTTTACTGCTCCAAACTTTCCTTCAATTCCTTCTTCACATTCGCAAGGCTGCTGTCATCAAGCTGGTAGTAATAAATGTTATTGATACGTGTGCCTGATCCTTTCAACTCGTGCTGCTTCACATGCTGTCTTGCATCACGATAATCATTCATCATCGTCCACATATCATCAAATGACATGTTTGTCTTCATATTATTTTCTACGACTTTGAACATATCGCCGAATTTCGTAATAGATGAAATGTTGGCACCTTTTGCAATGATGCCTTCAATGACCTGACGCTGTCTTTGCTGACGTCCGAAGTCACCTTTTGGATCTTGCTTTCTCATTCTCGTATACGCAAGGGCTTGATCCCCATTCAGGTTAATTTCGCCTGTACCAAATGAATGGCCGTCATAACTAAATGCAAACGTGCTATTTACTGTAATGCCGCCAAGTGTATCAACAATATCCTTGAAGCTTTCCATGTTCACTTTGACAAAGTAATCAACAGGTACATCAAGCAGTTCCTCTACAGTATCTGCTGCCATTTGTGTACCGCCGAATGCATAGGAGTGGTTGATTTTATCCATTGTGCCTTTTCCGACAATCTTCGTATACGTATCACGCGGGATGCTCACCATCTCGGTCGTTTTCGTTTTGGGATTTACTGTCATGTATATTAATGTATCTGCACGGCCTCGGTCATTTTTTCGTTCATCGACACCCATGACTAAAATAGAAATCGGGTCTTTCTTACTTAAATCGACATCTTTGTCACGCTTATCTGACTTCTTTAAATTCTCCTGAATGCCTGCGACGGTCGATGCTGCTGTGTTCCAAAGATGATATGCGTATCCGCCAGTTGCTAATACGAATAAGCCAATAATCGATAAAACAATCCAAAGAACCTTTTTCTTCTTTCTTTTTCTTTCAGCTCTCATAATGTCCCTCACCTTTTCTATGATTCTTCCATGATTATAGGTTTACGAATCTTGATAAACAAGTTATTTTTTTACTCTGAACCTAGATATAGACGTTGTAACAAAAAAAAGGTTTCAAAAAACCTTAAATTTACCTTAAAATAATAACTTATAAGACGATACAAAGACATGAGGTGAAAAAAATGAAGAAAATCGTCGTTTTACCGTTCTTAATACTGCTACTAGGTATCGTGCTCACAGCATGTGGAACGGCTGAGCAGTCCTCAGGAGAAAACAAGACAAGCAGTTCAACTCCTCAGGTACTGGAAGAGAAAGCTGAATTTATTGGAATGGCTGATGCACATACAGTCGAAGTGAAAAAAGTGAATACGACCCTAAGCTATGAATTTACGGAAAATTTTAAAGATGTGTTAAATGAATTTAAACCAGGAGACACAGTAGAAATCTCTTACTTTATTAATGACAATGGTCAAAAGGAAATCCAGAAGATTGAAAAACAGAAGTAAAAAAGATGGGCGGGATGAACAAAATTGAAGAAAACAGGCGTTACACTAATCGTTCTCATGATACTGACTCTACTAGTTGCACCCTTTCAGTCTGCCATGGCAAGCTCGGCAATTTCAGTGAAATTGTCTAATTATATCGGAAACAAAACAAGCATGGATATCTCAACAACTGGGGAATACAAGCTATCAGGATCAAATGTTGCTGTGACGAAAAGATATGACGGCAAAAATAGATACGAAGTAGCCAACAGCATCGCATCTGCTGGCTGGAAAAATCCATCAACTGTTGTCATTGTCAGTCGTGATGCATTTGATCATGCAATTTCTGTATCACCGTTAGCATACAAACTGGGCGCACCTATTTTGTATACGAATATTGAAAAACTGACGAAAACAACAGAAAACCAGCTCAAGAAAATGAAGCCGGATAACATTCTGATTGTCGGAAATACGAAAAGCATTTCAACAGCTGCTGAGAAGTCTATTAAAAAGTATGGCAAAGTCAGACGTATTAGTGGAAAAGATAAGTTTGAAATCTCCCAAAAAATCGCTAAAGAAATGGGTAACTATAAGCAAGCTGTCGTTGTCGGCGGGAACTCATTTATGAATGGGATTGCCATTGCATCCTACGCATCGAGAAAGGGATACCCTATCCTGTTAACAAAAAAAGATTCCATTCCGTCTTATAGAATGCCAAGTAAAGTGATCATCATCGGCAGTACGAAAAGTACTGGACAAAAAGTTGAAAATCAAATCAAAAAAACCTCACAGGTGACAAGAATCAGCGGTGCCAATCGCTATGAATTATCTGTGAATATTATAAAGAAATTAAATATTAATGCAGATAAAGTTTATTTGGCAAAAGCCTCTAGCTATATTTATGCGATGCCGCTGTCGCAATTGGCTGCAAAATCTAACAGTACCGTTGTGTATGTGAAACCCGATTCTGTCACAGCGTCTTTAAAAGCACTGCTGAAGGAAAAAGGTACATATGCTTATCATCTTGCTGGCAGCACAAGTGCAATTAAAGATAGCTTGAAAAACTCATTAGCCAAACAAGTCTATCTGAAAAAAAATCAAAACTACCAATTGAATATTTCTAACGGAAAAATTTCATTAAAAGGCATAAAGACGTATAACACAGTAAGAGTTGTTCCTGAGAAATATTCAACGAAAAATGTCCTTCAAATTGCAGGAAAGCCGTACTTGGGCAGTGTAAACTTTGCAATTGAATCAGGGTATATCAGGCCAACTCTCGAACATATTCCATTTGAAGACTATTTAAAAGGTGTAGTGCCAAATGAAATGCCTGCAAGCTGGAATGTCGAAGCGTTAAAAGCACAGGCGGTTGCTGCTAGAACGTATTCGGTGAAAAGTATTGGGAAAGTCGTCCCTGATACAACAGCCTTCCAAGTATATGGAGGATATAACTGGTATACAAATTCGACAAAAGCTGTCGATGCCACAAAAGGAAAGGTTCTGAAATATAACAATCAGCTCATTTCAGCAACCTATTACTCTAGCAACGGCGGTTATACAGAGGCAAGTGAAGAAGTATGGGGAAATGCACTGCCATACTTAGTGGCCAAAAAGGATCCAAAAGATCCAGTCAATCCATGGACACTGAAACTCTCTAAAAAACAGCTAGGCACGACATGGACTGCTAGCACAGCAGCATCTGAGTGGTCTAAAGCAAAAGAGACAAATGCAGCTGACCTTGCCGGCTTGAAATCATGGCTGCTCAAAAACAAAGAAACTGCTGCATCTGATATGAAAATCGCATCGATCTCAAGCCTGACGTTCTCAGGGAAAACAAAAGGACAGCGTGCGAAGACGGTATCGATCAAACTGACATACCATCTGAAAAACAAAACAGGCACATATTCGGTAAACAAAAGCACAACGGCAAGTATGAAGATGACCGAGTTTCGATCAGTCATGGGCGCAACAAAGGTGAAAAGCACGTTTGCGTCAGTCAAAAACAACACAAATGACTTCACGATTTCAGGAAAAGGATATGGCCACGGCATTGGTATGAGCCAATACGGAGCCAAAGCGAGAGCTGAATCTGGAAACTCATATTCTTCCATACTCTCGTTCTACTATCCAGGTACAAAACTAACAAACTATTAAAGGGTAAAAGGAGGACATAGAAGATGCGCTCAATGATGAAAACAGCCATCCTCAGCCTCATCGCCATTTTCGTTATCGTTCCAACAGCATTGGCAGACAATTCAGTCTCAAGAATTGATGGCGGGAGCAGATATGCTGTAGCGGCAAACGTAGCGAAAAAAGGATGGGGAACTGCAAGTACAGTCGTTTTAGTAGGGAAAACTGCGTATGCAGATGCAACAGCAGGAATTCCACTTGCATATCAAAAAAATGGACCAGTTCTTTACACAAACAGTAAAAGTCTTTCGGGTGATACAAAGAAAGCCTTAACTTCATTAAAAACAAAGACGGTGATCGTTTTAGGCAGCACATCAAGTGTGTCAAATAACGTGGTCAACCAAGTGAAGAAAATGGGCATCTCCACACAGCGTATTTCAGGAAAAAACCGATATGAGCTATCTGCCAATATCGCGAAAAAAATGAAAAAGCCAGCAGGCGTCGTTGTCGTTGAGGGTTCTTTCTATGCACATGGGATTGCGATTGCACCTGTAGCAGCTCAAAAAGGATTCCCAATTCTATATACAGATAAAAAGGGACTTCGTTCTGAAATCGCTTCTGTTGCAAAAGCAAGCAATGTGAAACAAACCATTGTAGTCGGCGGAGAGAATTACGTCACAAAAGCAGCTTATAACCAATTGAAATCACCAACACGGATCAAAGGCTCGACTCGTTATGATGTCGCGGCAAATATTGTGAAAAAGTACAATATGAGTGTCAATAATACCTATGTAGGAAGAGGATTTGGTTATGCCACTTCATCTTCTGCTGCAGGCATTGCAGCGAAGCAAAACAAAGCATTGCTTCTAACGAATGAAAAGACACTGCCAAAAGTAACAAGAGCAACAGTGAGCAGTAAGAAAATCACCAAATTTACTGTCGTAGGCAGTACAAATACAGTGACACCAACTGTTGTGAACCAGCTGAAAAACCCGGCTGTTGGGAAAAAAGTATTCATTGATCCAGGTCATGGTGCGCATGATTCAGGAGCTGTAGGATACGGATTATATGAAAAGAATTTGAATTTAGATGTAGCAAAGCGTTTAAATACGAAATTAAACAACGCTGGTGCACTTGTGACCATGTCAAGAACATCAGACACATTTGATAGTCTTCAAACACGAGTGAGCAAAGGTGCGTCAGCAAATGCAGATATCTTTATCAGTGTCCATGCGAACTCAAACGATAACAGCAGTGCAAACGGAACAGAAACGTATTATGACAAAACCTATGCGGCTGCAAACAGCCTGAAGCTGGCGCAAAACATCCAGCCTAAAATGGTCAGCGCACTAGGTACAAGAGACCGTGGTGTGAAAACAGCTGGCTTCTACGTCATTAAATATTCTAAGATGCCGAGCGTTCTTTTGGAAACTGGTTTTGTTTCCAGTCCAGTTGATTCAAACATCTTGAAATCTGCTACGTATAAAGATCGATTAGCGTCAGGCATTTCAAGCGGTGTGTCAGGTTATTTTAGATAAGAAAACACAAACCTGAGGGGTGCCTCAGATACTCCTCTTAGGCTGCTCGAGAACGTACTCGGCAGCCTTTTTTCAAAAGTCCATGAAGCATCTTTGGTGAAGGGTTCAAACCAAGGAGGTTGACTTCATGCGTTTTGATATCAAATGTATGTTACTGATTGCTATTTCACTATGTTTATATACACCATCCGTTTTTGCTCAGCACACTGTATCGAGGATAGAAGGAAGCAATCGATATGAGGTGGCTGTAAATACCGCGAAAAGGGGCTGGAAGGAAGCGCCTGCCGTTGTTCTTGTGGGCGGTGATGCTTATGCAGATGCCCTGAGTGCTGTGCCTTATGCTTACCAGCAAGGGGCCCCAGTTCTGATAACGAATGCTGGCAGTCTTTCAGGTCCTTTAAAGACAGGGCTGCAGCAGCTCAAAACGAAGCGGGTAACGATTCTTGGAGGGACTGCGAGTATTTCTGAAAACGTCGTGAAGCAGCTAAAAGCAATGAATCTATCTGTTTCCCGTATTCAAGGAAAGAACCGCTATGAATTGGCGGCAAATGTGGCGAAGCACATGAAGAGTGCTAGTGCGGCAGTCGTCGTGAATGGTTCTGCTTATGCTGATGCTGTCGCGATTGCTCCATACGCTGCTAAACAAGGCTATCCCATTTTATTAACAGATGCGAAAGGACTGCGCGAGGAAACAGCCAATCTATTAAAAAACAAAGCAGTCAAGCGGACCATTGTGATTGGCGGAGAAGCAAGTATCAATAAAACGGCTTTTCAAAAGCTTCCATCACCAGTCAGAATAAGCGGAGCCAATCGGTATGAGGTGGCTGCCCAAATTGCTAAAACGTATCCAATGAAGACAAGCCAAACATTTATAAGTTATGGGTATGCCTATGCAGATGCAGCCGCTGCGGCAAGTATAGCAGCGAAACAGGGCCAAACCCTTCTTCTTACAGACGCTCAAACGGTGCCGGATGCTATCAGAAAAGTCATCGGAGCCAAACAGATGTCAGCTTTTTCTGTTGTAGGCGGAACATCAGCCGTTCAAACGAATGTCATCACGCAGTTGAAAAATGCGGTGTTAGGTGAAACGATTTTTATTGATCCAGGTCATGGTGCGCAGGATGCTGGAGCGGTAGGGAATGGGCTGCTTGAAAAGAATATCAATTTAGAAGTAGCATTAAAGCTGCGGTCAAGGCTTCACCAAGCGGGTGCCCTTATTGTCATGTCGAGAACTTCTGATACATTTGACTCCTTGCAGACACGTGTCAGTAAAGGAGCCCAGGCAAGTGCTGATATATTCATCAGTATCCACGCCAACGCAAATGATAACAGCGGTGCGAATGGAACAGAGACGTATTATGATACGACATATGCGGCTGCTCATAGTATCAAGCTGGCACAACAGGTTCAGCCTCGAATGGTCAGTGCCCTTGGAACGAGGGATCGAGGAGTGAAAACAGCAGGGTTCTACGTCATCAAATATTCTAGAATGCCCAGTATTTTGCTAGAAACCGGCTTTGTAACAAGTCCAATCGATGCGAGTATTTTAAAATCTATCGCTGCAAAGGATCGGCTGGCTTCTGGAATTGCAACTGGTGTGTCCAATTACTTTGATGCCAAATGAACCGATAAAAGAAGTGTCAAGTTAAAAATACATTTCATTTTTGGTTATGTTTGTTATAATTGAAACATAGAAGGTGAATGGTTTACACATAAATCTTCAAACGACAGCAAACCGACAAATCATGAAGAGGTGACGATTTTGAAAAAATTAATCACAATGCCGTTTCTAGTATTGCTTCTAGGTGTATTGCTCACAGCGTGCGGCACAACAAATCAATCAAGCGATAACAAAAAAGAAGACAGCAAAAAAGAAACAACCGAAGCAGCCGATCAAAATAAAGATAAGGCTGCAGACGAAAAATCAGAAGATCAATCATCAAAAAATGAAAAATCAGATGATCAAAGCAAAGAAACAGCTGCTCAAACAGAAGAGCCAGCAAGTCAATCTGATGAAGAGGCAAAAGACAGCTCAAGCAAAGAAATCACAAAAGAAGAACCTGCTAAAGACCAATCAAAAGCTGACTCAAAAGGTGAATCTAAAACAAAGAAAGAATCAACAACTAGTAAGAAAAATGAAGTCACCAAAGAAGGCACATATGTTGGTTTGGCTGATGGACATACAATTGCTGTCAACATTGATGGAAAAGAAGTAGCTATTCAATTCGGAAATACATTTTCTAAACAAGTGAACAGCTTAAAAGAAGAATCAAAAGTAAAAGTAACCTATACAAAAGATGCAAACGGAACACTTCGATTAAAAACGATCGAATCTGTAAAAGCAAAATAAAGAAAAGACCCGGAGACCCGCAGAATTGCGGGTCTTTTTTACGTTGAAAAGGGCATAACTTGATATAAGTGCACATTCTTAACACAGTTTTACAAGACTTAACAGCGCATTTACATTTGCTTAATGTTGCTCTGCTAAACTGACTTTCATAGAACATCTCTTTACACAACAACTACTTTGAATGGTGAGGTGCAGGTCAGTGAGTGCAGAGAAAGCGATGAATCTTTACAGAGAATATGAAGTGAGACGAAATCACTCTTTTGCCTTAACAGAACATATGGTTCGTTATTTATTTGCAAAACGTTTCATAGATTTAATGTTCTCGTTCATCGGATTGATGTTGAGTACGCCAATCATTTTGCTGTTTGCTCTTTTGATTAAGCTGGAAACACCAGGGCCAGCCTTTTATATGCAGGAAAGGGTCGGGAAAGACGGTGTTTACTTTAAATTATGGAAGCTCAGATCGATGAGAATTGACGCAGAAAGCGGAGGAGCGAAATGGGCGCAAAAAAATGACCCGCGTATCACCAAAGTGGGGGCATTCATCCGTAAAACAAGAATTGATGAACTTCCGCAATTTATCAACGTGTTAAAAGGAGAAATGAGTATCGTAGGTCCTCGTCCAGAAAGACCGATGTTTACCGCAGAATTTAATCGGACGATTCCAGGCTTCACAAAAAGATTGGCGGTAAAGCCGGGGCTGACAGGTCTTGCTCAAGTAAATGGCGGATATGAAATGAGTCCAAGTGAAAAATTAACACACGACTTACAGTATATTCAAAACTTGACATTTTCTCTCGACACGAAGATTATGGTAAAAACGTTAAAAGTCATCATGACTGGTGACGGAGCCAGATAAGTAAAGTAGGGAAGAGAAATGGCAAGTATGAAAAAAAGCATGCTAGGCGGGGCAAAATGGACAAGCTTGTCCGCATTGATCATCACCATCATCCAAATTGCACAGTTCGCTTTTTTAGGGAACGTGATGTCACTCAAGGAGTTTGGACTCGTTGGCATGATCACAACTGTCACAATATTTACGCAGATTTTACTTGATCTAGGAATTGGGGCAGCAATCATTCAAAAGGAACAAACGACAGAACGTCAATTATCTACATTATATTGGATCAACCTGCTCACAGGGATTCTCTTGTTTTGTCTGCTCATCCTGCTAAGCCCAATGATAGCCGCTTTTTATAACCGGCCAGAGCTAGAGGGTCTGCTCAAGCTATTATCGATTATGTTTCTGATCGCACCGATTGGCCAGCAGTACCAGTATATGATGCAAAAAGACTTAGCCTTTAAAACATTAAGCACCATTGAAGCCATTGCGACCATCATATCGCTGCTCGTTTTACTCGTTTTCGCCTTCTTCATGAATCCGATTGTCGCCTATGTCATTTCTCAAGTGCTGCTGCAATCAGGAAAAGGTCTCATGTATGCAGCGGCTTATTGGAAGAAGTGGCGTCCAGCACCTGTATTTGCATTAGGAGAAGTGAAGGAATTTTTCTCATTCGGTGCATTCCAGCTCGCATCCAGACTGGTCAACCGAGCGGGATCAAACATCGACATGATTTTAATCGGCCGGTTTCTTGGAGCGGAAGCGTTAGGTATTTACAGCTTGGCGTATCAAATTGTGACAATACCCGTGCTGAAGATAAATCCGATTGTGACGAGAGTGGCTTTCCCGGTTTTCGCAAAAAGTCAGCGGGATCACTCCATGCTGCGAGAGGGCTTCCTAAGTATGACGAATATGCTCGCATTGGTTAGTTTTCCATTATTAATCGGCCTTGCTGCGGTGTCAGACAGCTTTATAGAAGTCGTGTTTGGAGAGAAATGGCTAGTAGCGGTCCCGGTTTTAAATATATTGTGCATTGTCGGCCTGCTGCGTGTGCTGATGAATCCAAACGGTTCAATCCTTCTTGCAAAAGGGAGAGCGGACTTAGCCTTTTATTGGGATACGGGAATGCTCATCGTGTATGGCTGCGCATTATATGCAGGTGTCACTACAGGCAGTCTGCTCACAGTAGCTTGGATCTACTCAGGTGTCAGTCTGCTCAACTTTATTGTCGGCAGATGGCTTATGGCATATGTCATTCAGCTTGATATGAAGGTGTATTTAAAATCACTTGGAAAACCTGCTGTCATGACGCTGCTCATGGCGGTCTGTGCGGTAGCTTTACATCAAGGGATGAAGCTGACGTCAGCAGATATTTCACTTCAATTACTACTGACTGTTTGTGTCAGTGCTGCATTGTATGGCTTGCTGCTCATCAAAATGTATCCGCAGGCTGCTGGCAAATTATTGAGAAGAGGTCGTTCGTCATGAAGGTACTATGGCTGACAAGTGTATATCCTAGTGAAAAACATCCGAGTGAGGGCGTATTTCATGAAACGCAAGTACAGGAGCTGTTCAAACAAGGAATAGAAGTGACTGTCATTTGTCCTAATCCAGTGAATCCGCCGGTTTTACGGATGCTCAAGGCATCCTATCGGCAGAAAAGGGATCTGCCTGAACAGGAAGTGAGGAACGGAGTGAAGGTTTACAGACCGCCTTATCCAGCGCTCCCTGGACAGCTGAAATGGGCGCAGCCGAGTAAACGAATAGCGGCTTCCGTTCTCAGAGCAATGCAGCGTCATCAGCTGTCACCAGATTTTATCCATGCGCACTTTGCCATGCCGTCTGGCGGAGCGGCGGCTGTTATTCAGAAAGAAACGAAAATCCCTTATCTTCTGACCTTGCACGGCAGTGATGTGAACGTATATCCGAACTATAGCAAAGGGGCGAAGGCAGCCTTTGAAACGGCGGTGAGGCAGGCATCTGCTGTTCTGACAGTGAGTGAGGAGCTGGCTAAAAAGACAAATGAGATGACGAAGGTAGAAGCAAAATGTCTTCCGCTTGGTATTCCGCTCCGATCATTTTCCAGAACGGAAGAAGGTCAAGAAGGCATCAGAAAACACTTACGTTTACCGCTTCAAGATAAGCTCGTTGTTTTCGTCGGGCGTTTAGTGAAAGAGAAGGGCTTGCTTGAATTAGCTGATGCTGTCAGCAGCATGGATGGAGTGAAAGCAGTCTTTGTTGGAAAAGGCCCCCTTGCAAAGGAACTCAAGGAACGGGCGGGAGCATCTATTATACTCCCAGGGCAGGTGCCGAATGAGCAGGTGAGAGACTACTTAATGGCAGCTGATCTGTTTGCACTCCCTTCCTACAGTGAAGGAATGCCAACCGTCGTTCTAGAAGCGCTCGCTTTAAAAGTACCTGTCATTGCAACCCGGGTTGGTGGTCTCCCATCCTTATTTTCAACCTATCAACACCTGCTCGTTGAACCACGTTCGACGCGTCAGCTGAAAGAGGCGATTCACGCCTGTCTTTATGAAAATAGATGGAATGAAGCAGTGAAGAACGATCTTCATGAAATGGTTCATACAGAATATTCATCAGAACATAATGCGAAACATCTCATTCAGCAATATGAGAAGGTGCTCAATCAATCAACATCCATCGTTTAAACAAGATGAAATGTGCAAAGAATGATAGATAGATAAACAGCTTGGAACGGACAATATGCTTTTACTGAGAGGATGAAAAATGTTGAAGAAAATTGCTGTGATTGGAACAGGTTATGTCGGGTTAGTATCGGGTACTTGTTTTGCTGATATCGGAAATCGTGTCATCTGCTGTGACATCGATGAATCAAAAATCAACAGCTTAAAAAGTGGTGTCGTTCCCATTTATGAACCAGGTTTAAAAGAATTGATTGAAAAGAATACAGAAGAAGGAAGACTGTTTTTTACAACGAATATTCCTGCCGCTATTAGGGAATCAGAGATTATCTATATTGCCGTAGGGACACCGATGACACCGCAGGGGGAAGCAGATTTAACGTATGTGAAGGCTGTCGCTCAAACGATCGGTGAACAAATGAATGGCTATAAAATCATTGTCAATAAAAGCACAGTGCCCGTTGGAACAGGCCGTCTCGTTCAAGCCATTGTGGAAAAGGCATCGCGCAGTAAATATCCTTTTGATGTCGTATCCAATCCAGAGTTTCTCCGAGAAGGCTCAGCGATTCAAGATACGATGAATATGGAGCGGGCGGTCATTGGTTCGACCAGCACTCATGCCTCTAGCATCATCAAAAGACTGCATGATCCGTTTCAAACAGAGGTTGTAGAGACCAACTTAGAAAGTGCAGAAATGATTAAGTATGCTGCAAATGCCATGCTTGCCACAAAAATCTCATTTATTAATGACATTGCAAATATTTGCGAAAGGGTAGGCGCTGACGTTGAAAAAGTCAGTGAAGGAGTTGGATTAGACAGCCGAATCGGGCATAAATTTTTAAAAGCAGGCATTGGATTTGGAGGTTCTTGTTTCCCGAAAGACACGATGGCTCTTCTCAAAATTGCCGAAACATCCGGATACCGGTTCAAGCTGATTGAATCTGTCATTGAAACGAACAACAACCAAAGAGCCCACCTGGTCAGCAAATTGATGAGTGTGTTCGGTGATATTAAAGGAAAAACCATTTCTGTCTTAGGCCTCGCCTTTAAACCGAATACGAATGATATGCGTTCAGCGCCTGCACTAGATATTATCCCAATGCTGAGAGAGCTGGGGGCTTTTGTGAAAGCCTATGATCCGATTGCTTATGTAGAAGCTGAACGTGAGCTTGGCCCGCAGGCGGTTTTCAGCAACGACCTGTACGAAACAGTAAAAGATACAGATGCCTGTCTCATCCTAACAGAATGGGATGACGTACAGAAGATGGATAAAGATCAGATCAAGCAGCTGCTTCGTTCGCCGATTGTAATTGATGGAAGGAATTTGTTTGATCCAGCAGAAATGAAAGAGAGAGGATTTATTTACCAGTCTATCGGCCGCCCAAGTGTATGGGAAGCAGAATTGGTATCGAAGGCACAATAACAGGGGGAGCTTGGATGAAGAAAGTATTGGTTACTGGGGGAAGCGGATTTATTGGATCACATACGGTAGAGGCTTTACTAGAAAAAGGCTATGAGCCCATCGTTCTTGATAACTTTTCGACTGGATCACGAGAAAATATTGCTCATCTTTCCGTGCAATGCATGGAGGCAGATATCACAAAGCCAGCGACGATTGATTTGATCAAACAAATCGCACCGGATTATATCATTCATCTTGCAGCACAAGTAAGTGTAGCCGTTTCCGTTCAGGATTTCGTATATGACGAAGAGGTCAATATCAAAGGATCTCTGCACGTCATGAAAGCTGCGGCTGAAGCAGGAGTGGAAAAAGTCATCTTTGCCTCATCAGCAGCTGTCTATGGAGACCCGGTGTATCTGCCAGTAGACACCGCTCACCGGCTGAAGCCTGGTTCACCTTATGGCTTAGCAAAATTGACAGTAGAGCGGTATTTAGAAATGGCAAAATCACTCTATGATGTGGACTATTGTATTCTCAGGTACAGCAATGTATATGGTCCGCGCCAAGATGCACTTGGCGAAGGCGGTGTTGTCTCTATTTTCTCTGATAAGTTTGCAAAGGATGAGGCTCCTTTTATCTTTGGAGATGGGGAACAAACAAGAGACTTTATCTATGTGGGTGATCTAGCGGCAGCAAATGTTGCAGCTTTAACAGCCCAATCAAACGTTTGTTTAAATATTTCGTGTGGTGATTCCATCACTGTGAATGAACTGTTTCAAACGATGAAACGGGTAACGAGATCACAGCTTGAACCGATTTACAAGCCGCAGCGTGCAGGAGATATCGTGCATAGTACATTGGCAAATGAGGAAACGAAACAAGTCTTAGCATGGGAGCCTGTTGTGAGTTTACAGGAAGGTTTGGCTCGTACCATTTCCTACTATAAACAGGAAGTCAAGGCTTAATCCCTCAAATCGGATGGGTTGCTTAGGAGGAAAATGGGTATGAGTGTGAAACAAACAGCATGGCAAATCATGATCGGATTTATATTATTTGCAGCAGGGCTAGGACTTGTACAATTGGCGTCTGCGCAGCCCGCCGGGTTAAAAAAGATCGTCGCCATTCCGGTCCTGCTTTTAGTCCTGACGGCTTTCCTCGTGTTAATGAAGCTATACATGAATGGTGAGCAAGTGTTCATGTCAGCCATATATCTTTTAATTGCATTGACCTTTCTCAACAACGCTTTCTTTTCAATTAGTGCCGGGTTCTTTAGTCTTTTTCTCTACCGTATCATGCTCATTGCCGCCTTTGCTTTATTCATATGGCGGATGAGAGATAAGGGGACGTACATATCGCAGTGGCAGCAGATTCGTGTAAAAGGCATTCTTGGTTTTTTCGCTGCATGGTTTCTTTACGGGCTCATCTCACTGCTGTGGGCTCATTCGGTGACAGATGGTCTTAAATATATGTCCCTGCTTGCTATGGGGATGGGTTTTGTCTTTCTTGTGGTCATGTACATTCAGCGAATGGATCAAGTGGTCACCTTTTATAGCATTTGGCTCATCATGACTGTATTTGTCATGGGGATAGGGTTTTATAATCACTTTACTTTGAACCATTTACCGAACACTTCATTGTATCTTGGGCCGGCGTATAAACAGCACTATCCTACAGCTGTCTTTTTTAACCAAAATGACTTTGCGACGTTTTTATCGATTAGCTTTTTCTTGTATTTAGCGTGTATGCGGCAAATGAAAAATGGTTATATCAAAGCATTTGGATTATTTGGCGCCATCGCAGCACTGTATCTCATTTTGTTAACAGAATCCCGCGCCAGCCTGCTTGGCATATTTGCAGGAGCGGCCATTTATGTGTGGCTTCTCATGCCGCGCTTTCTCAAAAAGTGGTCACTCATCACAGCCGGCGGACTTGGTGTCATCTGTATCGCTGTTTTTTCAGCCAAGATTTATTCAGTCTTTTATGACTTGTTTCTCGCTTCTCAGGTCGCGCATTCTTTTAGTGAACCACTCCCATCCAACATTGCGAGAGCGAATTTGATCAAAAATGCATGGCATTTCTTTACGGATTCATACGGGTTTGGTGTCGGAGCGGGGAATGTGTCTTACTACTTAGCCCACTTTTCGATCTTTGATACAGATCAAGTCGTTGAAGTGCACAATTGGCTGCTGGAAGTGATGACGAACTTTGGATTTGCGGTCATGCTGGGCTATATCTCCGTCTACGCTTATCTCATGTTCACGCTGTATAAACAATACCAATGGGCTGACACAAGATCAGCAAAAATGATCATTGAAGGTTTGTTTGCTGCCATGCTGAGCTTTCTCGTTTCAAGTATCAGTCCTAGTTCTGTCTCGAATTTATATTTCCACTGGGTCTTTTTAGGACTCGTGATCGCAGCGGTGAATATGTTGAAAAACAAACAGCGCTTGGTAAACCGTGTGTGATGCTGCGCTGGTATGGCTACACTAATGAAAAAGCAAATACGTCAATGTTGGGAGAATGAACATGTCTGGTTTCATATCTAGAATAGGGAAGCGAATCAAAAAGTATATTGTATGGCTTGTGCTGCTGCCTGTCGTATTAGGCGCTTTTGGATTCTTTTTTGCCAAAGGAACAGTGCAGCAGTCTAGTTACACAGCTGCCGTTACGCTTACACTTGGTAAATATGATGACGGAGTGTATAACAATATCGCAGAAGTGACATCTCTATTAAAAAGCGATGCATTTTTAAATGAAGTACTCAGTGATGTGAAAGAAGAAGAAAGGCAGGATGTGAAAAGCCGCCTCATCCTCACCAATCAATCAGATACACAATTACAGCTGTCCTTCACAGATGCTGATAAGGATCATGCTTTAGCTGTCGTGAAGCAGGTGTCGGATACATTTCTGAAGCAAGACAAAGCATTATTTACAAAAAGGCAGCAGGTGATTGAAAGTAGATTATCTGCTCTAGAAGACGAATCTGTCAGCAACGATTCCAAAGTAGATAAAGAGCGATTTTTATATGAATTGGAGTCTACAAAGCTTGGAATGAAGCAGGCGAAGATTGTTGATCCTGCTCAAGTTCTTGATGAAGGCAATAAAGGCATGTCAGCGAAAAAGCGAGCACTGCTTGGACTTGTCATTGGCTTTAGTATCTCGCTCATGTTTGTGGTCTTACCCGAAGTATTCAAAGAATCTTAATGATGAACTGGAGATGAGTCTTAGGTGAACAATCAACCGTTAGTATCAATCATTACACCGGCCTATAATGCGGAACGCTATTTAACGGATACAGTTCATTCCGTCCTTGCCCAAACCTATTCTAATTGGGAACTGATCATCGCAGATGATTGTTCAACAGATGGAACAAGGAAGCTGCTTGGGGACTTAAGTGAAGCAGACGACAGAATCCACGTCATTTATTTAGAGCAAAATGGGGGAGCCGCCATCGCTAGAAACGCAGCCATCAAACAGGCAAAAGGCCGCTTTATTGCTTTTTTAGATAGCGATGATAAGTGGAAAGAAACGAAGCTTGAACAGCAGGTAGACTTTATGCTGACAAACGATTATGCCTTTACATTCACGGCATATGACATCATTGCAGAAAATGGAGAACCTTTAGAAAAAACTGTCACTGCACCAGCAAGATTAACTTATGATGAAGCTTTGAAAAATACCATTATCGGCTGTTTAACGGTGATGCTTGATGTAGAGAAGATCGGACATGTAGAAATGCCGAACATCCGCACAAGACAGGATTTAGCTACGTGGCTGTCCATATTAAAAAGAGGATTTACAGCCTATGGAATGAGTGAACCGCTCAGTGAATACCGCATCGTTGGAAACTCGATCTCTAGTAACAAGTGGAAAGCAGCGAAAAAAACGTGGTTCGTCTACAGAGAAATTGAGCAGCTTCATTTTGTCAAAGCATCTTGGTGTTTTATGCACTATGCGACAAATGCTGTGAAGAAGCGCTTATAAACAGAAGGGAAAAAAGGTGATAAAGGTGAAAGCAGACTCGATCATACATGTTATCGTAGCGACGGGAGAATGGGGACAGGACGGCTTGAGGTACAGACGGCATCGACTGGCGGAATTTCTAGCATCTGATCCAGAAACGAAAGAGGTCATCTGGGTATGCCCATCTGCATCCCGCCATACAGCTCCCTTTCAGCCCATAACCGATCGAATGAAGCAATTGACCATTCCTGATGTGCTCAAGAGCAAATTTTTCCGCTTTGGCCGATATCAAGACATGTTCTATATTCATAAATTGACCCCTCTTCTTGAGCATTTGCGGCAGGAAGAAAAGAAGGGAATCGCTGTTTGCTTATGGTATACGTTTCCGGGCTTTCCGCTCTTATCTTCTTTATTTGAATGGAAACATATTGTCTATGACTGCAGTGACCTGTGGGGAGAGCCGATAAGCGGCAAAAATAATTTGCTTTCTTATATGAGGCAGCGTGTCATTGTGAAAGCAGAAAATCGAATCATCAAATACGCACACAGCATTACATGCTCTTCTCAATACTTACACGATCAAATCAAAAAGCGTCTTATGGGCGAACCAAAAGATGTGTTTACAGTGGAAAATGGCGTTGAGTACGATGTGTTTGCAAAAAGCAATCTTCCATGTAAGGAGGATGTGCTGCAAGGTAGAGAAGGAACTGTTCTTGGTTTTATTGGAGGCATCAAGCCGAAGCTGGATTTTGACATGATAGCAGAAGCTGCCCGCATGCAGCCTGATTGGACATTTTTATTTGTCGGTCCGGATGGAACAAATGGTGATCCATCTTTTCAGCATGCACTTAAACTGCCGAATGTGATTTGGACAGGTGCTGTTGCACCAGAAGAAGTGCCTGCGTATATGAAGCTGATTGATGTAGGCATGATGCCATACAAACAATCTCCTTACAATCAAGCCGTGTTTCCGCTCAAGCTATATGAATTTTTAGCCGCAGGAATACCGGTTGTTGGTTTAAATCTTCCGTCAACGGAAAGGCTAAAAGAGAATGATGTGTATGAATATTTAGAAGGCGAGGATCCTGCGCTCTTCGTAGAAGCCTGCCAAAAAGTGATCAGCAAAAAAGACGACATGACCTATAGACATCTAAGACAAAGCCGAGCGAAGAAAAAAGATTGGCACGCGCTGTTCACAAATATGGTGGAACTAACGAATATTAAAGAAAACGCATAATTCATCAGGGATTGTGCGTTTTTATTTGTTTCTTCTTCACAGGGGGAGCTTGTGATCAACCTCTATTCAATTGTATAATGGAAAGAGCGGCCAATATACAAAATACAGATTTCAATTTAGAAGGAGACTGACCTATGGATTACGAACGCGCCTTATTAGCGTTTTTTGTCTCTCTGGCTACAGTTTTAATTGTGACACCAATCGTCAAAAAGTTTGCAATTAAGATTGGTGCAGTGGACCAGCCGAATAAACGAAAAGTTCATGATAAAGTAATGCCTCGAATGGGCGGTTTGGCAATTTTTATTGGGGTAGCGGCTGGAGCATTAGCAGGCGGGCTGTTTCTACATAATAAAATTACAGCAATTTCAGTTGGTGCCGTACTTATCGTCATTCTAGGTATATTTGATGATAAATATAATTTAAGTGCAAGATTTAAATTTCTCGTCCAAGTTCTTGTTGCTTGCCTGATTGTAAGCACAGGCTTAAAAATGGACTTTTTCTCTGTTCCTTTCTTAACAGATCGAATTGAGTTAGGCTGGATGGCATATCCCCTAACCGTGTTATGGATTGTCGGAATCACAAATGCCATTAATTTAATTGACGGCCTTGATGGACTGGCTGCCGGTATTTCTGTCATCGGTTTATCAACCATTGCCGTGATGGCATTTTCAGCTGATAAAATTTTGATTCTTTCATTATCACTTGTTGTCATTGGCAGTACCATCGGCTTTCTCTTTTACAACTTTCATCCAGCGAAGATTTTTATGGGTGACACCGGTTCGCTTTTTTTAGGCTATATGATTTCGGTGTTGTCACTATTAGGGCTGTACAAAAGTGTCACTTTGTTTAGTGTTGTTGTCCCAGTGATCATCTTAGGTGTCCCAATTTTCGATACCACCTTTGCCATCATTAGACGAATATTAAACAAACAGCCGATCTCAGCACCTGACAAGTCTCATATTCATCATAGACTGATGGCCTTTGGCTTGTCTCATCGCATGGCTGTCATCGTGATTTATATGATTGGCTTAGTCTTTAGCTTAAGTGCAATTTTGCTGACAAGTGCCACCATTTGGTTATCACTGATTATTATCTTTTTACTGGTCATGTTCATGCAAGTGATTGCAGAAGTAACAGGCTTGGTGAATGAAGAGTTTAAACCATTTACGAAATTTTATAAACGAATGGTCAAAAGACAGTAAAAAACAGCCCGTTCCTAGGAACTGGGCTGTTTTTATTATTGTCCAGGTGTGCTGGTCGATGAGTTAGTTGTATCACTTGACCCTGTTTCACCAGAGGACGGATTGGTTTGTGAATCTGTTTCAGTTGAAGATTCAGTAGGAAGCTTTAAATGCGTCCGTAATTCATTTTGCACGTTAGCTAAATTGGTCGGATCTGGCTCAAAGTAATACGTGCGATTTGGCCCTAAATAAAGGTCTGATCCCTTAATAGAAAGAGTTTCTGTGTCATCTCCTTTAAATCCGCTGTAGATTTGCTGAAGCGCAAGACCTTCTGTGATACGGAAATTGGTCGTAATGTGATCACTGACTTCTTTAGCAATGTTATCGACGTTTGCAATGTTATTTGGCTTCGCCATTTGATCAATCATTGCACGTAAAATTTGTTTCTGACGATCGTTACGTCCGAAATCACCGCGTGGATCTTGTTTTCTCATCCGTGCGTAAGCAAGTGCTTCTTCCCCGTTTAAGTGCATATTGCCTTTTTTGAAGTAAATCTTTTTCGATTTTTTAACATCACTTTTTTCATTGAAGTCAAATGGAACATCGATATCAATTCCGCCGACTTCATCAATGACATCCTTGAATCCGTCAAAATCAACGGTTGCATACTTATCAATCGGAATATGCAAGAATTGTTCGACAGTTTCAATCGTTTCATCTTTACCGCCTTTAGCAAATGCTGCATTGATCTTTTCTTTACTTCCTGTTGTATCACTTGCAAGCTGTACGCGTGTGTCACGAGGAATACTAACCATTTTCATCGTTTTGTCTTGAGGGTTAATCGTTGCGACAATGAGTGAATCTGAACGGCCATGATCACCCTTTGTGGCATAATCCTCAATTCCGACAAATAATACAGAGAAAGGTTTTTTCTTAATATCAATGACAGCATCACGAAGATTCGATTTCTCTCCACGGTTTAGTTCATCATATGTTTTGTCAGCAGCTTGAAGAGTATTGACGATTTTATATACTGCAAATCCGCCCATGCAGATGATAAGAAGCAAAAATAAGACCAGAATACGTTTGATAATTCTCTTCTTCTTACTCTTTTTCTTTCGTACACGCACTTTTACTCGTTGTGCCATTCATCTGTCTCCTTTATCGGACCAATGTCCTTTTCTAAATAAATCAGTTCGCCTTCTTTTGTAACACTCTTTCCATTTGTCAGCTCAGTCATCCACTCAATGAACTGCTCTGTTTGTGTTTCTTCGACATATGTCTCAAAAATAACATCTTCTGCATAATGGATTTCTTTTAGCTGAAAAGATGAGGCTCTAAGCTCATTCTCTACCTTTCCAAGCCATGTATAATCTATTGTTGTGTGCATTGTACGCATTAAACAGCGCTCTACCATTCCAACATGGTTGATAGCTTCTGATACAGATTTTCCGTAGGCACGAATCAATCCACCGGCACCTAGCTTGATACCGCCGAAATAACGAGTGACCACAACAACTGTATCTTTCAGCTTTCGTTTTTTTAGCACTTCAAGCATTGGCACACCTGCTGTACCGCTTGGTTCACCATCATCATTCGCTTTTTGAATCAGGTCATGTTCACCAATGAGATAGGCTGAACAATTATGTGTGGCATTCCAATGTTGTTTTTTAATGGATTGTATAAATGCTTGTGCTTCTTCTTCTGAGACAGCACGCTGTATATGACAAATAAAACGTGATTTTTCAATGACGATCTCATGCTCGCCACGACTTTTTACTGTAAGATAGCGATTCAGCAAAAGACATACCCTCCTGACAAGCAAATTGTAAGACTAGTGAAAATTTGCATTGGTTTTAGAATTTTACAGCGTATTTTGTTATGATGATAGGAGCGGAAAAAGGGTCGTCATAAAAACTTCAAGATTTATACGCATTCTTTCATTATAATTCGACATAAAATGCAGATCAATGACATTTATAATAAAAAAAGATGACATCACTGTTACGGGAGGGAAAAGCCATGACAACACCCAAAATGGATCCGAAATTATTGGATTCAATCATCATGAAAATGCTAAGTACAGTTGATGGCAGCAAGGACGAAGTATTTAGAATAGGCGAACAGTCCCGTCAACAATATGAAAGCCTAGTAGAAGAGCTGAAGCAAATCAAACAGCAAGTAAACGAAGTAATTGATTTTGGGGATAAGCTGGAAGTCCATACAAGACATGCTAGAAACCGCTTATCTGAGGTCAGCAGAAACTTCAACAAATTCAGCGAAGAAGAAATACGTGAGGCCTACGAAAAAGCACATAACTTGCAAGTGGAACTCACCATGATTCAGCAGCGCGAGAAGCAGCTGAGAGAAAGAAGAGACGATCTGGAAAGAAGATTATTAAGCTTACAAGACGTTATTGAACGTTCTGAAACGCTTGTGAGTCAGATTACAGTTGTTCTCAACTATCTCAACCAGGATTTACGCCAGGTTGGCGTTTTACTTGAAGATGCTCAGGCAAAACAAGATTTTGGGCTGAGAATTATTGAAGCCCAAGAAGAAGAACGCAAAAGAGTGTCTCGGGAAATTCATGACGGCCCTGCTCAAATGCTGGCAAACGTGATGATGCGTTCCGAATTAATTGAACGGATTTTTAGAGACCGCGGTACAGAAGAAGGCTTTAAAGAAATTAGAAGTCTCAGACAGAATGTGCGAAATGCACTGTACGAAGTGAGAAGAATCATTTATGATTTAAGACCGATGGCTTTAGATGATTTGGGTCTGATTCCAACACTGAGAAAATACTTAAACACAATTGAAGAATATGATGGAAAAACCAAAATTACGTTCCAATGCCTAGGTGATACAGAAAACGAAAGAATTGCTTCTCAATTTGAAGTAGCACTGTTTAGACTAGCCCAAGAAGCTGTCACAAATTCATTAAAACATTCTGAAGCTGAAGAAATCTCTGTCAAAGTAGAAGTAACGAAAGACTTTGTGACCTTAATTATTAAAGACGATGGAAAAGGCTTTGATATGAAAGATGTGAAAACAAACAAAAACAAATCCTTCGGTTTACTTGGCATGAAAGAACGCGTAGACTTACTGGAAGGTAAAATGACCATAGACTCAAAAATAGGTCTAGGGACATTCATCATGATTCGCGTGCCACTAACATTGCAAAATAAAATTGTAAAATAGAGTCAAAAGACATATTGACCATAAAGTTCAGGTGTAGAACAATAAACATGGGGAGGCGTAGCTTGTGACTAAAGTAAATATTGTAATTATTGATGACCACCAATTATTCCGTGAAGGTGTCAAACGGATTTTAGATTTTGAACCTACTTTTGAAGTAGTTGCAGAAGGAGACGACGGTGACGAAGCTGCACGTATCGTAGAACACTATCATCCGGATGTTGTCATTATGGACATTAATATGCCGAATGTAAATGGTGTTGAGGCTACAAAGCAGCTTGTTGAGCTTTATCCCGAATCAAAAGTCATTATTCTATCTATTCATGACGATGAAAACTATGTAACACATGCATTGAAAACAGGGGCGAGAGGCTACCTGCTAAAAGAAATGGATGCAGACACACTCATCGAAGCAGTGAAAGTTGTAGCTGACGGAGGCTCTTATTTACATCCGAAAGTCACTCATAATTTAGTAAATGAATTCCGACGCTTGGCAACTAGCGGCGTTTCAGCACATCCACAGCATGAGGTATATCCTGAAATTCGCAGACCACTTCATATCTTAACTAGACGTGAATGTGAAGTTCTTCAAATGTTAGCTGACGGAAAGAGCAACAGAGGAATCGGTGAATCGCTCTTTATTAGTGAGAAAACAGTTAAAAACCACGTGAGTAACATTTTGCAAAAAATGAATGTAAACGATCGTACACAAGCTGTTGTTGTAGCTATTAAAAACGGCTGGGTAGAAATGAGATAATGTTCCGGACAAGTACTCCTTTTTCGCCTGTTTTTATTCTCTCACATTTTAGGTGGAGGGAAATGATAGACAGGGTAAGGAGTCTTTTTCGGATATAGCGGGCTTGCCTATTGATTAGGCAGGCTTTTTTGATTACTATTATAAATCTAATGAAAAAATGATCATTCTTTTAAAATAAAAAAGAGTAACTTAACGAATAAGGAAGGTATTTAAGAATGAAAATAGCCGTTGTAACAGACAGTACTGCTTATCTACCACAAGAGCTGCGTGATAAACATAATATTCATATGATCCCCCTTAACGTCATCTTTGGCAGTGAATCATACCGTGAAGAAATAGAAATGGACTGGAAGACATATTATGAAGAAATCAAAAAACACAAAGATCTTCCAACAACCTCTCAGCCTGCTTTCGGTGAATTAATAGCCTTATATGAAAAACTAAGTGAAACATACGACGCCGTGATTAGTATCCACCTTTCAAGTGGAATTAGTGGAACGTATAATAGTGCGGTCTCAGCGAATGATCTAGTTGACGGGATTGATATTTACCCGTTTGATACAGAAACAAGCTGTATGGCACAAGGTTTTTATGTGTTAGAAGCTGCTGAAAAAATCCAAGAAGGTGCTTCTTTAGAAGAAGTGTTAGCACATCTAAATTACCTGAAAGAAAGTCAGCGGGCGTATTTTATGGTAGACGATTTAACTCATTTGCAAAGAGGCGGCAGATTAAATGGTGCTCAGGCTTTTATTGGAAGCCTCTTAAAGGTAAAGCCTATTTTGCATTTTGACAACAAGCTAATTGTTCCTTTTGAGAAGATCCGCACACGTAAAAAAGCCATTTCACGTATTTTTGAATTATTTGATGAAGATGCATCACGTGGTGTTCCGATGAGAGCAACACTGATACATGGTAATAGAGAAGAAGAAGCAGAAGAATTAATTGCGCACTTATCAGAAAAATATCCTCATGTTGAATTTTATAAAAGCTACTTTGGTGCCGTAATCGGCACCCATCTAGGTGAAGGCTCTTTAGCCCTTGGCTGGGTGATTAGATAATTCCTAAAAAACCTCTTTTCTTATGGAAAAGGGGTTTTGTTTTTCTATTTTACCTGTTGGACGAAATGTCATGTCTTTGCGCATAATAGCCAAACATCAATTGAAAGGTGTTTGGTAATGTTGAATATGGACAAAGCAATGGAACTAATGCGGCAGCTGCATTCACGCCATCTGCTCACCGTTGAAACAAAGTGCCCACAGTCCAATTTAGATTGGCTGGAGGAGAAGGGCTTAGTCAATCGGTCTCCAGCCATTGAGAGGAAAGCAAATGGTTTTACATGCTGCCGGTGCGGTGTATCACACAAGCGGTATTTCGCTCATTCTCCATGTGAAGTGTGTCAAAAGGATTGTGTGTACTGTAGATCATGCATCATGATGGGAAAAGTAGCAGAATGTGGGTTTCTTTATGAATGGACAGGTCCACAAATGGTAGAAACATGTCGAGCCGAATTAACATGGCAGGGAGAGCTGTCTAAAGGACAAAAAAGAGCGTCAGAAAGAATGATTGAAGCTATTAAAAACAAATTTGATCTACTTGTTTGGGCGGTTTGCGGAGCAGGGAAAACGGAAGTACTTTTTCACGGAATCGAATATGCGTTAAATCAAGGAATGAATGTCTGTATTGCGACACCTAGAACAGATGTAGTGCTTGAACTCGAACCACGGCTTAGAAAAGCATTTCAAGGGGTGACAATTACCGTACTTTACGGAGGCAGTTCTCAAAGGTTTCAAATAACACCGCTTGTGATCACCACAACCCACCAGCTGATGAGATACAAAAATGCTTTTGATGTGCTCATTGTAGATGAAGTCGATGCCTTCCCTTATTCAATGGATGAGCGTCTCCAATTTGCTGTTCTAAAGGCGATGAGAAAGAACAGAGGGGTCAGGATTTATTTAAGTGCGACACCCTCTAAAAAAATGACGAGAGAGGTTTCTCGTGGAAAACTGGAAGCGATAAAAATTCCTTTGCGTTTTCACGAGCAACCATTACCCGTACCGACCTTTCATTGGATCGGTCATTGGAAAAAGAAATTAAAAAAGAACCAGCTGCCCCCTAAAGTGATGAATTGGATGCAGAGACATATTGCAAATAAGAGAAGAATATTACTTTTTGTTCCTTCAATTGCTACCATGAAGAAGGTAACGAAGATTCTTCGAGAACAATCCTTAAATGTGGAGGGAGTATCTGCTGATGATCCGGATAGGAAACAAAAGGTTCAGCACTTTAGAGATTACGTATACGATGTACTAGTTACAACCACTATTCTAGAAAGAGGCGTAACGATTCCAAATGTTCAAGTGGGAGTACTAGGTTCGGAATCTACTATTTTTACAGAGAGTGCACTTGTTCAGATATCTGGACGGGTAGGCAGACACCCGGATTATTGTACAGGAGATGTTTTCCTTTTTCATTTTGGTTTAACGAGAAGTATGAAACAAGCAAAGAAGCATATCGCAAAAATGAATGATACGGCTGCAAAAGAGTTTTCTGAAAAACAGTGTGGGTTCAACTAAATCATGGTACATTATATTCACAATACACAAATGGCAGGAGAGACAAATATGCTACTCAATGCAAAAGAAATACTACTCAAGGAAATTCTCAATCAATATCTCAACCAATTAAACATGATTTGTCATTGTGAAAAGTGTATGGAAGATGTATTAGCGATTTCACTGAATCAAGTGAAACCACAATATATAACAGATATCGATAAAATATCTTACAGTAAATCTGAGATGGTGGATAAACAGAAGAATACTGCGATGCTGGTCATTCTGACAGAAGCAGCTTCCAAGGTCTCTGCATTTCCAAGGTGTGAAAATCGTCTGCTGCTGAACAAGGAAACCAATTGATTTGCCAAATTTGCGAGGGACATTTTGTGCCTGCTTTTACATGGAAATCATTCCTACTATTAAATGATGATCACCTTTGTGTAGCATGTAAGAATCACTTAGTAAAGATTGATCGTCCTATTTGTCCAACATGCGGAAGGGCGCAGTCAAATGACCAATTGTGCCAGGACTGTAACAGATGGAATGAACGCTCTGATTCTATTAAAATCCTTGTAAAAAATAGGTCAGTTTATACTTACAACGAGTTGATGAAAGATGTCCTTGCCCGCTTTAAATTTCGGGGTGATACGGCTTTAGCTGAGCTGTTTAAAAAAGATGTACAAGCAGCATTTAAACATTCCTTCTGCATAAAAGACCCATTGCTGATACCGATTCCTTTAAGTCATGAAAGACTAAAAGAAAGAGGATTTAATCAGTCCGTGATAATCGCTTCTTTGCTAGATAAGCCAATATTGCAGCCACTCGTGAAAATACATCAAAGTAAGCAGTCTAAAAAAAAGAAAAATGAACGCCTAGATCAAAAAGGATTGTTTCAAATAAAGCAAACAGATGCGATTGTTCAAAGGGATATTATATTAGTTGATGATATCTATACAACGGGAGCAACCATCTATGATGCGGCAAGAATTTTGAAAGACGCAGGTGCTAAAAGTGTTTCTTCTTTTACGTTGATACGTAGTTAAAAATCATGATAATTAACCGATAATAAGAAAAGAAAATAACGTAAGGGGTTTTGGTTATGAATCAATTGGCAAACTGTCCACAATGTAATCAGCTATTTTTAAAAACCACCATCCAAACGGTTTGTAACAAATGCTTTGAAGAAGAAGAACGTTCTTTTGATATCGTATATAAATTCTTGAGAAAACAAAGTAATAGACAATCAACCATCGCTGAAATAGTAGAAGCAACAGAAGTTGATGAAGAATTAATCTTGAAATTTATTCGTTTGAAAAGACTGCAAATTAGTCAATTTCCAAATATTAATTATCCTTGTGAAAGATGTGGCAAAGCGATCAGGAAAAACAAGCTATGCAGCCAATGTGAACAGGATATTCATTCGCAAATCAGCCAAATGAACCAAGAAGAGGAGCGTAAAAGGGAGATTGAATCTAGGAAAAAAGACACCTATTATGCCATTAATCCTAAAAACGACTGATTCCCTAAACTAAGTTGCAGTTTGGTCGATAAAATGGATAGAATCAAGACAGACTGTAACGGAAAGCGAGAGGAATCCCGTGAAAATTAATCGATATGGAACACAACCAGTAAATCCTTACAAGAAAACATATGAGAAACAAACGTTGCAATCGAATCAAGCTAAATCAACTGATAAAGTCGAAATTTCTAAAAAGGCAATCGAAATGCAAAAGGTGCCGAATATTATGAGAGAACGCCAAGATAAAATTGACCAAATTAAAAAAAGCATTGAAGCCGGAACATATCAAGTAGATACAAAAGGCATTGCAGATAAAATGCTGAATTTTTATAAACAACAATAACAAAAGGGAGCAGCGTGAATGTCAGTTAAAATAATTATTGAAGAACTGCATCGTCTCTATGGATTGCATGAACAGCTTTTAAAGTTGTCTAAGGATAAAACAGAAATGCTGAAAAGCAATGAGATTGATGCTCTTTCAGAGGTCCTGAATTTAGAGCAAAAGTATATTCAGGCCATTTCTCAATTAGAAGAAAAACGAATTGATGCGACCGTTCAATTTTTACAAAGTGATCAATCACCAACCATCACTGCATGTATCGAAAAGGCTGAAGGTACAGATCAAGAAGAGCTCATTTCATTATATGAGAAACTAAATGACATCATGGTGGAACTAAAAGATGTAAATGAACTGAACAAGCAGCTTATTCAGCAGTCACTTCAATTTATTTCACTGACATTCGATCTCGTTAACCCTAATAAAGAAAATATGAATTACGGACAAAATGGTCTTGAGAGTTCAAAGCCTAAACAGCAAAGGGCTTTGTTTGATTCAAAGGCGTAAACAAGGAGGATACCAATGGGTTCTACATTCATGGGACTAGAAACGGCAAAAAGAGGAATCACAGCCCAGCGTGCAGGGCTTTATGTCACATCAAACAACGTCTCCAATGCAAATACGGAGGGCTACTCAAGACAAAGAGTGACCTTTAAAGCAGAAAATCCTTATCCAGTCATTTCTGTTTATGACGGCAAGACGTATGGCCAAATGGGGACAGGCGTACAAGTTGGAACGGTTGAAAGAATTCGAGACAGCTTTTTAGATTTACAATACAGAGATCATAATAATAACTTATCTTACTACTCAACGAAGTCAGATGCCCTTTCACAGATGGAAGGGGTTATGAATGATTTGACGGATGAAGGCTTGAACAGAGCTTTTGATAACCTATGGAAATCATTACAGGTCTTATCGGAATCAAAAAATGCTGATACAGCTTCTGCACGTACAGTTGTTAAAACAAGTGCACAGGCTTTAGTTGACCAATTCCGTCTGCTCAACTCCTCTTTAACAACGATACAAAAGAATTTAAAAACGGAACTCGATTCAACAGCCAAAGATGTAAACACTCTTTTATCTCAAATAGATGAAGTGAACAAACAGATTGCAGCAGTTGAGCCAAATGGATATCTTCCAAATGATCTTTATGATACACGTGATACTTTGGTCGATCAACTATCCTCACTTGTTGATATTAAGGTCAGCTACAATCCACCTGGCGGTAATGCACTCAAAATTGCTGAAGGAACTGTCAACATCGACATTATCGGTGCAAATGGACAATCTGCTGGAAACATTTTGAATGGTATTACGAACGAAAAGTCTGAACTGCAAATCTCTTATGATAATACAACGGGACTTGTTAACTCACTTCAATTCGGAACAACAACAATTGCAGCGGATCAATTACAAGTGAACGGTAAAGTAAAAGCACTTGTTGAGGCTTATGGCTACATGTCAAACGGTGCTGAAAAAGGCATGTATCCAGATATGCTTGCAGAGCTCGATGAAGTAGCAAAAGTATTCATGGATACATTTAACGATGTACATAAGCAGGGGTACACGTTAAATGGTGCAAGTGGACAAGACTTTTTTGATATCGAAAATAACAATGAGTTGAATAAAGGTTTGGCAGCTCGTATTAAAGTGAGCGATGTCATTTTAGCATCAACAGATAATATTGCTGCATCTCTCAATCAAACACAAGGTGACGGATCGAATGCTACGAAATTAGCTAATATACAAGACTTAAAGTTACCAATCGGCGGCAATACAACGACAATCCAGGATTATTACCAAAATGTTATTGCTGAGATGGGGGTACAAGGGAAAAAGAACATGACGCTTGAAAGCAGTTCAGCTGCTCTTGTCAATTCAGCCAATGAACGTAGAATGTCGACTAGCGCTGTCTCCATTGATGAAGAAATGACGAATATGATCCAATTCCAGCATGCATATAATGCGGCTGCAAGAATTATGACATTACAAGATGAAGTATTGGATAAGGTCATAAACGGCATGGGTGTCGTAGGAAGGTAGGGATAACGGATGCGAGTCACACAAGGTATGATTTCTCAAAACTCACTTCGAAATATTAGTAAAAGTTATGAAAAACTTTCTAAAATTAATGAGCAGGCACAAACAGGCAAACGTTTTACAAAAACGTCTGATGATCCTGTTGCAGCCGTAAAAAGTCTTCAATATAGTACTGCCTTGTTTCGAAATGAACAATATAAAAATAACTTAAATGAAGCACAAAACTGGATTGATACATCTGAAACAAGTGTCACTGAAATCATTGATATTATGTCAAATATACGAGATAAAGTGCTTGATGCGGCAAATGGAACAAAGCAGCCCGAAGATTTAGCAGCTATCGGAGTGGAAATTGGTCAGATGAAGAATCAAATCATTGATGCAATGAACACTCAAATGCTAGGTAAGTTCGTATTTAATGGGACAAATACAAATGTTAAACCAGTTGTTGAGAATGCAGACGGAACGTATACATTTAACTTCGAAAATTATACAGATGCGAATGCTGTTCAAGCGAATATTTCTGATGGTATCACTTTAAATGTAAACTCAAATCCAATCTCAGCGTTTGGCGGACAGGCTAACGGTCAAAATGTCATTGAAATGCTGACTGATTTAGAAAACTCATTGAAAAATGGAACGTTTGCGAATTCTGATGATGCACTAGGAAGTATCGATCAGTTCAAAGAAGTGATGAGTGCTGAGCGATCCGACCTAGGAGCGCGTTCGAATCGTGTTGACTTAGTAGGAAGTCGTTTGACTTCACAATACCAAGTACTGAAAAATGCTAAATCAGATAATGAAGATGTTGAAAGTGAAAAGGCAATTCTTGATCTTCTTCAACAAGAGACAGTGAATAGAGCTGCTTTAGCGACAACAGCTAAAGTCATTCAGCCATCTCTTGTAGATTTCTTAAGATAATAAAAAGCATCCGATGGGTGCTTTTTTGCATCATGGAGGTGAACATATGCAAATCCCTAGATTGTTAATGCAGCAAACCTATGCAAAACTTCAAATGTCGACAACTCCTTCTCGGCAAGAAGTAGAGCAGCCACGAGCGGACCTTGAGATTCAGCAGCCACGAGCTGTCATGAATATCAAAAGGACACCGTCGAAATTAACCATTGATCAAACCGAGGCATTTGCCGATATGGACATTAAGTCGATTTTTAGACGTTCTGAGGAATGGGCAGCTGAGGGGAAGCGTGCTGTTGGAGAAGGAATGGGTCGCAGAGCGGAAGAAGGAAGTGAACTCATCAAGATCGAGAATGGTGGGAATGCGATTGCTGAGTTTGCCAAAATCAATGGCAGTCCCCCAGCAAAACAATTCACCATTGGTGTGATACCTTCATTCTTTAGTGTGAAAATTCACTATCAGCCTTCTGAGCTTCAAATTGATGTGGAGCCGCAAAAAGCTATCATAGAGGCCACACCTCATAAACCAATCGTTAACTACCAGCCAGGTAAGGTCAATATTGATATGTTACAATATCCAGAATTAAAGATAGAAGTTGACGAAACGGGCCAAAATGGTGATAAGGTATAGTTAAGAAAAACGAAAAAGGTCGTGAATTATGATCATTCAAACAAAATACCATGGTGAAGTGACAATCAAAGAGGAGCAAATCATTCACTTCTCTAACGGGATACCAGGATTTCTGGATCAAAAACAGTTTGTCATTTTGCCTTTATCAGAAGAGTCTCCATTTTTAGTTCTTCAATCATTAAATAACTCGGCATTAGGTTTTATCGTCAGCAGCCCGTTTTTATTCTTCAATCAATACGAATTTGATTTAGACGAAACGGTTGTAGACATTCTGGAAGTAGAAGATGCCAATGATGTGGAAGTAATGGTTATTTTAACAATGGAATCATCTATTGAAAAAACGACAGCCAATTTAAGAGCGCCTATTATTGTGAACCGGAAAAACATGAAAGCCAAGCAGGTGATTTTGCATGATTCAGCCTATCATACAAAACATTTGTTAGAGGTGGCATCCTCATGTTAGTGCTGTCTCGTAAATTAAACCAGTCGATTCAAATAGGCGATGATATTGAAGTCAAGATTATTTCAATCGAAGGCGATCAAGTGAAAGTCGGGATTGAGGCTCCTAAGCACATCGATATTCACAGGAAAGAAGTGTACCTGTCTATTCAAGAAGAGAACAATCGTGCTGCGAGTTTATCCTTAGATCTCCTCTCTCAATTATCCTCACAAAAAAAGTGAGGATTTTTTTATCGCATTCAGTTATCCTTCTCCGTGTAAAAGCGTTTCGATACGGAGGTGCATGATCTATAGGAAACTTTAACAAATCGGTCCATCTATATTTAATTTGCAAATTCAAAGCCGATATAAAAGATAGATTAAAGCACAGGAGCTGAATAACTATGTCTGTTGGTAAGTTGACATCGCTAGAGCCAATTATCGATGCATTTCAAACCCGTGTTTCTAATAACCAAAATGACAATGTGTACTCTGACTCACAAGCAAATGGCAAGGTTGTTTCAAAAGAAGAAATTGAAAAAACGCTTCAAGGGGCAAACCAGCTCATTGAGCCTACTCAATTTCATCTTCAATTCGAATTACATGAAAAACTCAATGAATATTATGTCAAAGTCGTAGATAACCAAACAGAAGAAGTCATAAGAGAAATTCCGTCTAAGGAATGGCTTGATTTCTATGCAGCAATGACAGAAATTGTCGGTCTATTTGTAGATAAAAGAATGTAAATGAAGGGAGAACATAAATAATGGTCAATCGTATTACTGGATTTTCAAATGTGTTCGATATTGATGAAATCGTATCAAAGCTGATGAAAACGGAGCAAGCACCACTTGATACAATGACGCGTCAGAAACAAACACTTGAATGGCAAAGAGACAGCTATCGCGAGGTTAACTCGAAAATTAAAGAATTAGATGATTTGATCAACAGTTTAAACTTAACGCGTCCAAGTACATATGGCGCCAAAAAGGTGACAAGCTCTAATGAATCTGCTGTCACAGCAACTGGATCAACAAATGCGACCTCTGGCTCTATTCATGTCACTCAACTAGCGACAGCTTCTGTCTTCAAATCCTCTGGTACATCTGGATTTACACCAGCAAATGGCACGTTTACGTTTGAAGTGACGACACCAGATTCAACAAAACCGAAAATGGTGACGATCAATACCTCTGATTCCGATACAATCGATGACATCGTGAAAAAGCTAAACAACGCTCAATTAGGTGTGACGGCTTACAAAGGCCAAATCTCTGATGGCACTAACTACGTGGATACCATCGCTCTTACTTCTCGGACAACGGGTGAAGGCGTCAGTATTAAAGCAGCTGATGGCAATTCGGCTTCGTTTTTAACGCAATTAGGCTTCCAAGTAGATGGAGATAACAAATTAGTTGCGACTACTCAAGGACAGAAGGCGCAATACGAGATTAATGGTCTGAAAATGGAAAATAACAACAATACATTCACACAGGCTGATATTACGTACGAGCTTAAAGCAACCACGGATCAGCCCGTCAGCTTAAACGTTTCAACAGATGTGGATGCAATCTATGATAAAATTAAGCAATTTGTTGATAAATACAATGAGCTCGTTGAGCAGATTAATGGTAAAGTCAATGAAAAGAAAAACAGAGACTATCATCCATTAACGGCTGAAGAGAAAAAAGCGATGTCTGAAAAAGAAATAGAGCTATGGGAAACGACTGCGAAGTCTGGCTTGCTGAGAAGTGATTCCATTTTACGATCTGGTGCCTCTAAAATAAGAAGTGATTTGTATGCTAATATTACGACAAGTGATGGGAATAAAATTCAACTCACACAAATCGGTATTTCGACATCATCCAGCTATAAAGATGGCGGGAAGCTTGAATTTAGTAAGGATAGTAATGGAGTAGAGAAATTAAAGAAAGCCATTGAAGAAGACCCGGAGAAGGTCAGACAAATGTTTATATCGGGTAGTTTAAATGTGGATTCAAAGGATAAAGACAAAGCGCAGCAGCAATATCAAGAACAAGGAATTATCTATCGTGTCAAAAATTCCTTATCAGACTTTTCGAAGAGCATTCAAAAAAAGGCTGGCAGCACAACTATGGAATTAAAGGAATACGGACTTGGTAAGGACCTTGACTCTTTGACCAAACGAATGAGTACGTTCCAAGACCGTTTGAAGATGGTTGAAGCCCGTTACTATACGAAGTTTAACGCCATGGATAGTGCAATTCAAAAGCTAAACAACCAATCTGGCTACCTTTCTCAACTGCTTGGACAATAATTGGAGGTTTATAACATATGGCAATACAGAACCCTTATGCCGCCTATCAGAAAAATTCTATTGAGACCGCAACATCTGCCGAGTTGACGCTTATGCTTTATGAAGGCTGCTTAAAGTTCATCAGAATAGCGAAGCATGCCATTCAAAAAGAGGATGCAGAAACGAGAAACTTGAATCTAAAAAAGGCTCAAAACATCATTCAAGAATTAAATGTCACCTTAAATCGTTCCTATGACGTATCAAAGAGTATGGCAAGTATGTATGATTACATTTATCGCAGACTGATAGAAGCCAATCTTCAAAATGACGAAGAGATATTGAATGAAGTAGAAGAGTACGTAACTGATTTCCGTGATGCGTGGAAGGAAGTCATTCAAACCGATCGAAAAGGCCGTCACCACTCTATCGGGGGTTCTCTATGAGTATTGTGGACCAGCTGCATGATCAAACATTAAAAATGGCAGCCGAAATAGCGGAAAATCCGCAAAGTGAGACACTGGTTGAAGACTTTGATGCCTTTTTAATTGAGAGAGACGAATTAATGAGAGATATACAGCATGAATTGACGGATCAAGAAAAAGAGAAAATCCGAGAAATCATCCAAACAGATCAACAGATGGCGCAACAATTAACGGTTATCCAAAATGGGATAAAAGCAGATATTCAAGCCATTCAAAAAAAGAAAACAAAACAGCTGAATTATCAAAATCCATACCAGCCCATAACGAGTGACGGCGTATACTACGATAAACGGAAATAAATAGGTGAGACCTGTGGCGTATCGTTCAAATGACTATATTTTATTAACCACATATTATGAACTTCTATACACGATAGAAGAGAGTCTAAACTATTTAGATGAAATTGAGAAGGATTTTGACAAAACAGAAGGGGATCGGATCTTTAATGATCTGATCCATGCCTTCTTTCATTTAGACACAACACATCCTCTTCTGCTTTCAATTATTGAAAATGAACACTTTGCCAAAACGATTCGTTCGTTTGATCAAATATTTTTAAGTTTTGATATACTAGCTTTCTATACATTCCCTTCAAATCACTTCCAATCATTCCTGAAAACATACTTTATACCTGAATATAGAAAGTGGATGGATGAAATACATGCCTGTATGAGGCCGTATGTCATTCATTAATTTTTGTCCAATTCAGACCATTCGGAGGAATTTATGAGACTAAAAAATCAATTTTTATTTGGGCTTATTGTCATATGTGTATTGTTTATCAGTATGTTAGGATTCTCAAGCTTTCTCTATTACAAAACAGATCAATCCTATAAAGCGCTATTAAGCAAGGAAGTGAAGCTTTATCAGACCTCGCTGGAATTAGAAGCGCTTCTTCAAAAGCAGGAAGCACAGATTAAAACATATGTCGTCGTGCAAGATGCTGAAAATTTGCAGAAAATTGAGCAAACATATGAAGATATTAATAAGAAAACAGCAGAAGCTTCGAAAATGAGTACGGTCAAACAAGCAAAAAATCTATTAGATCAAATCTCAGAAAAAAATTATCTCTACTACACCTCAACAAATCGATTATTTAATTCATTAAATATGCAAAATCAAAAAGAATTCAACACCCGCCTCAGTCAAGAATTACAACCTATCGAACAAGAAATACATACCTTTACAAAAGAGTTCGCTCAACATCAGCTAAAACAACGTGATCAAAAAATCAATCAGCTCAATCAAGATAGTAATCAATTATTGCTTACACTCATTTTGGTCAGTGCAGCGTTTATTGTTGGCCTTTTGGTGATTGGGATCAGATTTGTTCATCGCATGACAAAACCAATTGTTTCTGTCACAAATGCCGCAAAAAGGATGGCAGATGGTGATCTTACCCTTGAAGAGATTGAAGTGACCTCTAAAAATGAGATTGGTCAACTCGGCACAGCCTTTAATCAAATGACGGCTCATTTGCGTCAGCTTATTTTGCAGGTGCAAAGCGGATCAAGACAGCTTGCTGATTCTGCTGCTCAATTTGAGGAAACCATCAGTCAAACGATATCGGCTAGTGAGCAGACATCTAGCTCGATTGAACAGGTCAGTGAAGCTTCACGTGAACAATCAGATGCGGTCGGAAAAGTAGCATCCGCCATTCAGGAAGTGTCGACTGGCATGCAAAATGCAGCTGTACACACGTCCGATGTTTCGGGTCACTCAATTTCAGTGACTGAAAAGGCTGAAGAGGGTGCCGCCCTTATTCAACAGTTTGTGAAACAAATGAGTTCTATTAAAGAGTCTGTGAATGAACACCATTCTACAATGACCCATGTGCAAGCGCAGTTTACAGGCATTCAAGATCTGTTAGGTCATATCCATGCCATTGCTGACCAGACGAATTTGCTTGCTTTAAACGCAGCTATAGAAGCAGCAAGAGCGGGAGAGCATGGAAGAGGCTTTGCAGTTGTAGCAGATGAAGTGAGGAAACTGGCAGAAGAATCTAGTCAGCTGACAGATCAAATTAGTCAATTACTCGAAAACGTGAACAAAGATACAGAAAAGTCATCACAATCGATGACGAAGGTCGAGCGGGATGTAGCAGAGGGTGTAAAAGTATCACAATTATCTGAACAGAGCTTCCATGAAATCTTGGAATCTATTCGTGATATTTCAATGAAAGCAGAAGAGCTGTCAGCCACTGCAGAACAAATTTCTGCTAGTACAGAGGAAATTTCTCAAACAGTTGGTGTCATTGAAGAAGGTGCGAAACGAAACTCAGAAGAAACAGAGTACATGTCTGCTGCTGTTGAAGAATCATTAGCCGCCAATGAAGAGATGAAAGCCGCTGCGGAGGATTTAAAATCCTTATCTCAATCGCTGAAAACATCGATTTCATCTTTTACCATTTAATGTGCGCTGGTCTTTTTCAAGAATCAGCCGAATATATATTCATCACCTATCAAGCAACAGTTGAAGCACCGCAAAATTCGACAAATTTCAATAAATATTCACATTTTTTTTACGTTTGAGCAGGAGAAAAGGAGGGAAAAGCAGAAATAGGTTTACATATCCTTAATTTTAAAGGAGGCGTTCTTTACATGAATTACAATGTCAGAGGAGAAAACATCGACGTAACACCTGCACTAAGAGATCATGTCGAGAAAAAAATTGGAAAGCTGGAGCGTTATTTTGAGACAGATGTAGATGCTTCAGTCAACGTGAACTTGAAGTTTTACAACGATCAAGAATCTAAAGTTGAGGTTACCATTCCAATGACTGATCTAGCACTTCGAGCTGAGGTGCATAATGAGGATATGTACAATGCAGTAGACCTAGCAGCCAGTAAATTAGAACGTCAAATTAGAAAGCACAAAACAAAAGTAAACCGTAAATTCCGCGAGCAAGGTGCCAAAAAGCACTTATTTGCTGGAGGAAATGGTACGGCTGAAGTAGCAGTTCAAGATGACGAAGAGATTGATGAAACAGAAATCGTCAGACAAAAACGTTTCAACTTAAAGCCGATGGATAGTGAAGAGGCCATTCTCCAAATGAACATGTTAGGTCATAGTTTCTTCGTTTTCACAAATGCTGAGACAAATTTGACCAATGTGGTTTATCGCCGAAATGACGGTAAATATGGACTCATTGAGCCAAACGCTTAAATATCAGTTGATGCTGATTTAAAAACAACCTAAATAAAGTAAACCCGTTCCCTTCATTAGGGGCGGGTTTTTTGTGCGAAATTATGGCAAATTCTTTGGAAATGAAAGAAGGTATGGTATGATAAATGCAGGTAAATATGGACCTGTCAAACTTTTGGACATGCCGAAAAATTGCATGAAATAGAGGAGCGTTATTATATGCTTGGAATCTTAAACAAAGTGTTTGATCCTACGAAACGTACGATCAGCCGATATGAAAAAAAGGCAAATGAAATCGAAGCTCTCGCTCAAGATTTTGAAAAATTATCTGACGAGGCTTTACGAAATAAAACGATTGAATTTAAAGAAAAACTTGAAAAAGGACAATCCGTGGATGACCTGCTGGTTGAAGCATTTGCAACGGTTCGCGAGGCATCCCGCCGCGTAACAGGAATGTTCCCGTTTAAGGTGCAGCTCATGGGGGGCATCGCGCTTCACGAAGGTAACATCGCTGAAATGAAAACAGGTGAAGGTAAAACATTGACATCAACAATGCCTGTTTATTTAAATGCTCTTTCTGGAAAAGGCGTCCACATCGTGACAGTCAACGAATATTTGGCAAGCCGTGATGCGCAGGAAATGGGCAAAATTTTTGAGTTTCTTGGTTTAACAGTCGGCTTAAACTTAAACAGCTTAGACAAAGATGAAAAAAGAGAAGCGTACGCCGCTGATATCACGTATTCAACAAACAATGAACTCGGCTTTGACTATTTACGAGATAACATGGTGCTTTACAAAGAGCAAATGGTTCAGAGACCGCTTCATTATGCCGTGATCGATGAGGTTGACTCCATTTTAATTGATGAAGCGAGAACACCTCTTATTATTTCAGGACAAGCTGCGAAATCAACAAAGCTTTATGTACAAGCCAATGCATTTGTCCGCACATTAAAAATCGAAGATGATTTCACGTATGATATTAAAACAAAAAGTGTGCAGCTGACTGAAAGCGGAATGACGAAGGCGGAAAAAGCATTCGGCATTGAGAACCTGTTTGATGTCAAACATGTCGCGCTGAACCATCACATCGCTCAGGCACTGAAGGCACATGTTGCGATGCAAAAAGACGTGGATTATGTGGTAGAAGAAGGCCAAGTAGTCATCGTTGACTCCTTCACAGGACGTTTAATGAAAGGACGCCGTTATAGTGAAGGTCTGCATCAAGCCATCGAGGCAAAAGAAGGTCTTGAAGTGCAGAACGAAAGCATGACACTAGCAACAATTACGTTCCAGAACTACTTCCGTATGTATGAAAAATTATCTGGTATGACTGGTACAGCAAAAACAGAAGAAGAAGAATTCCGTAACATTTACAACATGCAGGTTGTGTCAATCCCGACCAACCAACCAGTGGTTCGTGATGACAGACCTGATTTAATTTACCGCACAATGGATGGTAAATTTAAAGCAGTGGCTGAGGATGTTGCGCAGCGCTATATGACAGGGCAGCCAGTTCTTGTCGGAACAGTAGCAGTTGAGACATCTGAGCTTATTTCTAAGCTGCTTAAAAATAAAGGCATTCCTCATCAAGTGTTAAACGCAAAAAACCATGAGCGTGAAGCACAAATTATTGAAGAGGCTGGTCAAAAAGGTGCTGTGACCATTGCAACAAACATGGCAGGACGTGGTACAGACATCAAGCTTGGCGAAGGTGTAAAAGAACTTGGTGGTCTGGCTGTTATCGGGACAGAGCGTCATGAATCCCGTCGTATTGATAACCAGCTTCGCGGACGTTCTGGACGTCAAGGAGACCCAGGGATTACCCAATTCTATCTCTCCATGGAAGATGAATTGATGCGCCGATTTGGTGCAGAGCGGACGATGGCGATGCTTGACCGCTTTGGCATGGATGACTCTACACCAATCCAAAGTAAAATGGTGTCTAAAGCCGTTGAATCATCTCAAAAACGTGTAGAGGGGAACAACTTTGATTCCCGTAAGCAGCTTCTGCAATACGACGATGTGCTTCGTCAACAGCGTGAAGTAATCTACAAACAGCGTTTTGAAGTCATCGATTCTGACAACTTAAAATCAATTGTCATCAATATGATCCAATCTTCAATTGAGCGTGCTGTGGGATCTTATACACCAAAAGAAGAGCTGCCTGAAGAATGGAAACTAGATGGTCTTGTTGAATTAATCAACACGAACTATTTAGACGAAGGTGCCATTACGGTCAAAGATATCTTCGGTAAAGAAGCAGATGAAATCACAAGCTTCATCATGGATCGTATTAAAGAAAAATACGATGCAAAAGAAGAAACATTTGGCGAAGAACAAATGCGTGAATTTGAAAAAGTCATCGTTCTTCGTGCGGTGGATTCGAAGTGGATGGACCATATCGATGCAATGGATCAGCTGCGTCAAGGTATTCATTTACGTGCGTACGCACAAACGAATCCGCTTCGTGAATACCAAATGGAAGGATTTGCGATGTTTGAGCATATGGTTGCTTCAATTGAAGATGACGTGGCCAAGTATGTCTTGAAATCAGAAATCCAAAACAACCTAGAACGTGAAGAAGTGGTTCAAGGTCAAACAACGGCTCATCAGCCGCAAGAGGGCGATGAGGAGAAGACAGTGAAGAAGAAGCCGGTACGTAAAGTCGTAGACATTGGACGAAACTCCCCATGTCACTGCGGAAGCGGCAAGAAATATAAAAATTGTCATGGGAAGACAGAATAAGTAATGGAAAGAGGTGAAAACCTCTTTCTATTCATGTCAGCCCCCATACATCTATGAGGTGAAGGATATGGAATTAGTAGAAATTAGACAAGAGCTTGAAAATATGGCTAGCAGGCTAGCTGATTTTAGGGGGTCTCTTTGACTTAGAAACAAAAGAGGCCAAAATCGCAGAGCTTGAAGCGACGATGTCAGAGGCTGATTTTTGGAATGATCAGCAAAAGGCTCAAGGCGTTATTAATGAAGCCAATGCACTGAAGGATTCTGTGAATTCCTACCATGAGCTCAGTGAATCACATGAAGAGCTGCAAATGACGCATGACTTATTAAAGGAAGATTATGACGAGGAGCTTCATGCAGAGCTTGAAAAAGAGCTGAAGAACTTAACGAAGCAGTTTAACGAATTTGAGCTGCAGCTTCTTTTAAGCGAACCTTATGATAAAAACAATGCCATTCTGGAGCTTCACCCAGGTGCAGGCGGTACTGAATCACAGGACTGGGGTTCTATGCTTCTGCGAATGTACACTCGCTGGGCAGAGCGCAGAGGCTTTAAGGTCGAAACGCTTGATTACCTTCCAGGTGATGAGGCAGGAATTAAGTCTGTGACTTTGCTCATCAAAGGGCATAACGCGTACGGTTACTTAAAAGCTGAAAAAGGTGTCCATCGTTTGGTTCGTATTTCTCCTTTTGATTCTTCTGGCCGCAGACATACATCCTTCGTTTCCTGTGATGTCATGCCGGAATTCAATGAAGAAATTGATATTGATATTCGGACAGAGGATATCAAGGTAGATACGTATCGTGCAAGCGGAGCAGGCGGGCAGCACGTGAATACGACGGACTCTGCCGTTCGTATCACACATATTCCAACGAATGTCGTCGTGACGTGCCAAACAGAAAGATCACAAATTAAAAACAGAGAACGTGCGATGAAAATGCTGAAATCGAAACTTTATCAAAAACGGATCGAAGAACAGCAGGCAGAATTGGATGAAATCAGAGGAGAGCAGAAAGAAATTGGCTGGGGAAGCCAAATCCGCTCTTATGTATTCCACCCTTATTCTCTTGTGAAAGACCATCGAACCAATACGGAGATGGGAAATGTTCAAGCGGTGATGGATGGAGATTTAGATTCATTTATCGATGCGTACCTGCGTTCGAAATTATCATAAAAACTCGGCTTCTTGCCGGGTTTTTTTAATTGTGAGAAAATATAATGAATATAAAGGAATACATACGACATACTGATTCTATATCCTTTGTATGATGAAATTAGCAAATAAAGGGGGAAATATTTTGGGATTAACACCATTGCAAGAAACGTGGGATTTAGATACCTTTTTTAAAGGAGGCAGTTCTTCACCAGAATTTAAGACATACCTGCAACATATTCAGCAGCTATTAGCTGAATTACGACAAAAGGTGAATGCCTTTTCAAAAGAAGATACACACATTGAAAGCAAATTAACGTCTGTCCTTGACACGTATGAAACTACATATAAAAAATTATCTCAAGCAGGTTCATTTGTAACCTGCCTCCAAGCCCAAAATACGAAGGATATGAAAGCAGGCAGCCTTCGAGGTACGATTGCCAAGCTGGAAGCTGATTTAGGAACAATCCTTGCACTGTTTGATCAAGCGCTTGCTGCTATCCCAGCAAACAAGTGGGAAGAACTGATGAATTCAACAGCCTTTTCAGATGTCCGCTACATATTAAATGAGCGGAGAGACCGTGTGAAGGATCAATTACCTGTTGAACAAGAAACGCTGATTCAAAAGCTGGCTGTAGATGGGTACCATGCGTGGGATGAGCTTTATTCCAGCTTAGTGAATAAAATTACAATTCCGTTTGAACAGCATGGAGAAACACAGATGATCTCTGTAGGCCAAGCAGAAAATGCGATGGATGATTCAGATCGTGAAGTCAGAAAGGCCGTTTACCACAACCTAGAGCATGCATGGACGCAGGATGAACATTTATTTGCTAGTACGCTCAATCACCTTGCTGGTTTTCGTTTGCAAGTGTATGAAGCAAGAGGCTGGGAGCACATTTTAAAAGAGCCGCTTGAAATTTGCCGTATGAAACAAGAAACCCTTGATGCCATGTGGTCTGTGATTGATGAACATAAGCAGCCATTCATTGATTATTTACACCGAAAAGCTGACATGCTTGGAGTGGATAAGCTGAGCTGGTTCGATGTTGGGGCTCCTATCGGCAGTGAGACCAAAATCTATCCTTATCAAGAAGCAGCTGCTTTTATTGTGAAACATTTCGCTGGATTTGGAGAAGAGCTCGCTGCTTTTACAGAAAAAGCCTTTAATGAACGCTGGGTAGAAGCTGAGGACCGTCCAAACAAACGGGTAGGCGGCTTTTGTACAAATTTCCCTGACAGCGGAGAATCACGTATTTTTATGACTTTCTCAGGAAGTCCATCCAATGTGGCGACACTAGCGCATGAACTTGGTCATTCGTTCCATCAGGAAGTGATGCAGGATGTTCGCATTCTGAATCGCAAATACGCAATGAATGTAGCTGAAACAGCGTCGACCTTTGCAGAAATGATTGTAGCTGATGCTTCATTAAAAGAAGCGGCAAATGAAGAGGAGCGTCTCAGCCTGTTAGAGGATAAGCTGCAGCGCAGTGTAGCATTCTTCATGAACATTCAATCTCGTTTCTTATTTGAACAGCGCTTTTATGAAGAGCGTAAAAAAGGAGAAGTGCCGGCTGATCGGTTGAATGAATTGATGGTCGAAGCGCAGAAGGAAGCGTTCGGTGACTCATTAGATGAATACCATCCGCATTTCTGGGCGTCTAAGCTGCATTTCCATATCACGAATGTTCCATTTTATAATTTCCCATACACCTTTGGATACATGTTCTCGTTAGGAATTTATGCAAAAGCATTGCAGGCTGGTACATCGTTTGAAGAGAAATACATTGCATTATTAAAGGATACTGCTTCAATGACAGTAGAAGATTTAGCCAAAAAGCATCTAGGCGTTGACCTTACCCAAAAAGCATTTTGGGAAGAAGCCATTCGTTTGGCTGTAGCAGATGCTGAAGAATTTTTAGAAGTGACAAAAAAATAATAATGAAAAGCTCCCATTACGGGAGCTTTTTTGCTGGCTTCAGCCAGTCAAGCATTGTCTGAATGAGATCATTTTGCTGCGACAGGGCTGGAATGTCCGCTGGCTGATCCCCTTTTTGTTTGCCATACATGCCAAATTGCGCATGATTCCCGCCTTTTATTTCATGATAAACGGTTTGAGACGGCAGATTTGCTTTCGATTTCTTGATTTTCTCTTGTGTTGCCAGCCCATCCTTTTCACCTGAAATAGAGAGGACTTTTAGTGACGATTGTTTTAGGTCGTCTGATGCTGGATAAGATGCTAGGAAAAAGAGTCCATCGAGCTTGCTCTGATTTTTTTCCGCAAACATAGCGGCAGCTGCCCCGCCAAGTGAATGTCCGCCAATATACCAGTGTTTGATTGTTTGGTGATCTTTGATAATGTCCTGCGCTTTGTTTGGATTGAAAATCGCAAAGGAAAATGGCATGTCAGGGATAAAGACAGAGTAGCCTTTTTTCATCAGCGTATCCCCGATATAGGCATACGCAAGTGGTTCCACCTTTGCCCCAGGATAGAGAATGATGCCAGTATCACTTTTTGGTGCTTCAAATGTATAAACATTGTTTTTATGTTCCACTTGCTCAATGTTGACCTGTTTTTTTAATGCTTCTGATGGTCCATATGTAAAGCGGCTCCATGTATAGAAAGCACCAAAAGCTAAGATGATCAGTGCAAGTAATGTCATACCTGTTATCTTCAGTATTTTCTTCATCGCATGCCCCTTCTTTCTCATGTACATATTAAATATACCATCATTTACTCCTATGCCAACCGGCAAGTGCGCTGATCCGTCTGTGTGATAAAGTATTAATCCATTAGCACTGCATTTGGCTGTTATTTACAATCGTTTTAAGAGGGCTTAAAATAGGTGTGCATTCAGAAGTAACGGAGGAAGAAAGACATGAAGCAGGGACATTCACAATTTTGGATCGAAGTGAAAAATTATTTGTTCATTTTAATCGGATCAGCCATCGTGGCGATTGGATTTAATACGTTATTATTACCGAATCAGATCGCAGCAGGCGGTGTGAGCGGCATTAGTACCATTATGCAGTCATTCGGCTTTGAAGCGGCTTATGTGCAATGGGGGCTCAATATTCCACTGTTTATCGCTGGCTTTTATTTATTAGGCGGTACATTTGGAGTGAAAACACTCGTTGGCTCGATTTTTTTACCTTTCATGGTGTTTGTCACAAGACATATTGCACCTGTCACACATGAAGCACTGCTGGCGGCTATTTTTGGCGGTGTGGTCATTGGGATCGGAATAGGGCTCGTGTTCCTTGGGAATGGATCAACGGGTGGAACGGCACTCGCTGCCAAAATCATCAATAAGTACACAGGACTCACGCTAGGCACCTGTTTAGCGATGATGGATGGCTTGATTGTTCTGGCTGCGATGACGGTCTTTGGAATTGAAGAGGGGCTATACGCTGTCATTGGTGTGTTTATTTCTAGTAAAACGATTGATGTGGTACAGGCTGGCTTCAGTCATTCAAAAATGGCAATGATCATTACAGGGCATGAAGATGAGGTCAGACAGGCGGTTTTTGATCAAATTGACCGTGGTGTGACGAAGATCTCAGCAGTCGGAGGATATACCGATCATGACCGCCCAATTTTGATGTGTGTCGTTGGGCAGTCACAATTCACAAAGTTGAAACAAGTGGTGAAAGCAATCGATGCATCAGCATTTGTCATCGTGATGGATGCAAAAGAGGTGCTTGGTGAGGGTTTTAAAAGGGCATAAACAAGGATATAATAGCGTTGACCAAATGATTGTAAGGGAGGGAAATAGATGAAAAAAAGCGGATTAACGATGCTGTTTGCAGCGATGCTTCTTGTTCTCGCGGCTTGTGGAGGAAATTCAAGCAACAGTGATAAAGAAGGCAGCAAAAGTGCTTCATCTGTGAGCAGTGGTGAGGAGATCTATCAGCAAAACTGTATTGGCTGTCATGGGAAAGACCTATCTGGCGGAGGCGGACCAAGCCTGAAAGAAGTAGGGAAGAAATATAATGAAAGCCAAATCGCAGATATTGCGCAAAACGGTAAAGGCTCTATGCCAAGCGGTATGGTAGATGAGAAGCAAGCAAAAGAAGTAGCAAAATGGCTTGCAGAGAAAAAATAAAACCTTTGTCTAATCGACAAGGTTTTTTTGTTTTTTTATATGTAGAAAAAGACTTTTAGATAGTATGAAAACGCATTATATTAAATTTTATTTAAAAAATAAGGGTATAAAGGCACGTTTTTCGGTTTTGATTATTCTATTTACCTTTTATTTATAAGTTTTGAAATATAAATGTAATACCATTGCGTCGATTCATGACGTATAATTGGAGTTGTTGAAAATGAGACGATTCAATTTTTTCATCTTTTTGGATGAAAAGGACATAAATTGTTAGTAAGTATCGAAGGGTATGTGCGTGACCATACATAACGTTTTTTGACGAGAAGTGTCAAAACATCATGATAAGCTGTTAGTCAGCGAATAAGAAAAGATTAGGTGATTACATGATTCAAATGAAGGAAGTCTACAAGATCTATCCTAATGGCGTAAAGGCGATCAATGGAATCAATGTCTCTATCCATCCAGGAGAGTTTGTGTATGTTGTTGGTCCCAGTGGTGCTGGTAAATCCACTTTCATCAAAATGATGTATCGTGAAGAGAAGCCAACCAAAGGGCAAATCTTAATTAATAACAAAGATTTAGGATCAATGAAGGAAAAAGAAATTCCTTACGTAAGAAGAGAAATTGGCGTAGTATTCCAAGATTTCAAGCTGCTTCCAACTCTTACTGTGTTTGAGAACGTAGCATTTGCTCTTGAAGTGATTGGTGAACAGCCTCATATCATTAAGAAAAAAGTGCTTGATGTTCTCGATCTGGTTCAGCTAAAGCACAGAGCGCGTCAATTTCCTGACCAGCTGTCCGGCGGTGAACAGCAGCGTGTGTCTATTGCCCGCTCGATTGTCAATAGCCCTGAGGTCGTCATTGCAGATGAGCCGACAGGAAACCTTGATCCAGACACTTCTTGGGAAATCATGAAGACGCTCGAAGAGATTAATAACCGCGGGACAACAGTGGTTATGGCGACACACAACAAAGAAATTGTAAACACCATGAAGAAACGCGTCATTGCAATCGAAGATGGAATGATTGTGCGTGACGAAGCAAGAGGGGAGTACGGAATTTATGATTAAAACTCTCTCGCGGCATTTACGTGAGAGCTTCCGTTCACTTGGAAGAAACACGTGGATGACATTTGCATCAATTAGTGCGGTTACTGTCACATTGATTTTAGTTGGGGTTTTCCTTGTGATTATGCTCAACTTGAATAACATGGCATCGAACGCTGAAAAAGAAGTAGAAGTAAAAGTATTAATCGAATTAACGGCGAATCAAAAGCAGCAGGATGAATTAAAAGCAGAAATTGAAAAGATTCCTGAAATCAGTGATGTGAAGTACTCATCTAAGGATGACGAACTGAAAGCACTGATTAAAAGCTTTGGAGAAAATGGACAATCCATGGGACTTGTTGATCAAGAAAATCCATTAAACGATGCGTTTATTGTGAAAACAACAGATCCTCACGATACACCAAAAGTAGCGAAGAAATTAGAAAAACTAAAGGGTACATATAAAGTAACCTATGGAAAAGAAGAGGTCAGCCGACTCTTTAATGTAGTCGGAGTAGCGCGTAATGTCGGTATTGTGCTCATTATTGGGCTGTTATTTACAGCTATGTTCTTAATCTCCAATACGATCAAAATTACGATTTTTGCTAGACGTAAAGAAATTGAGATTATGAAGCTGGTAGGTGCAACGAACTGGTTTATCCGCTGGCCATTCTTCATTGAAGGATTATTGCTTGGTGTATTTGGTTCCATTATACCAATTGCCCTATTGCTTGGCACGTATCAATATGCAGTAGGCTGGGTCGCACCGAGAGTACAAGGCTCATTTATTTCAATGCTTCCATACAACCCGTTTGTCTATCAAGTATCACTAATCCTGCTAGTGATCGGGGCAATTATTGGTGTATGGGGAAGCTTAACGTCTATCCGTAAATTCTTAAAAGTATAAATATATTTTGATGGCAGCATTCGAGGATTCTATAGAAGATGTGACCGGTTGATCTGATTCATCCGGTCGGCTCTTCATGTCGACAGTTGTCATGGGAGGGGAATATCGTTTTGAAAAGAAAGCTGATGATGGCTGGAATGGCAGCGTTTATTGGAACAACGTGGCTATACATTCCAGGTAACGAGAATCGTGCATTCGCATACGAAGACCTAGATCAAAAACGTCAACAAATCGAAGAGAAAACATCGAAGACTGAATCAAGCTTGAAGAAGAAGAAGTCAGAGCTGGCAAAGCTTGAAAAGAAAGAATCAAAGCTCAAGAAAGAAATTGAACAAATTGACCAAAAGGTAAGTACTGCAACTGAAAAAGTCGCTGAAAAAGAGAAAGAAGTTAAAAAAACGAAGCAAGAGATCAAGAAGCTAAAAAAAGACATTCAAGTCATCAATGAGCGAATTGAAAAAAGAAAAGCCATTTTCAAAGACCGAATTCGTTCCATGCAAAAAAGCGGCGGTACGATCAACTATTTAGATGTGCTGCTAGGTGCTCGCAGCTTTAGTGATTTTGTCGGTCGTGTTGGGGCTGTCACAACGATTGTCGAAGCAGACAAAGACATGATTACAGAACATGAAAATGATTTAAAGCTGGTGGAGCAAAAAGAAGCAGAGCTAAATAATCAGCTAAGCGGACTTGAAACATCTCTGAAAGAGCTAGAAGCACTGAAAAAAGATTTATCTAAGAAGCACAAAGAAAAAGAACACATTTTAGGTGATGTGACAGATAAAAAAAATCATGCACATGATGAACTAGGCAAGCTTGAGAATGAACAAGAAATCCTTGCGAATCAAAAAGCGGCAGTGAAATCTGAGGAAGCACACCGACAAAAGGAAGAAGCGGAGAAAGCAAAACAAGCAGCTGAAAAAAATGCACCTGCACCTCACAGCGGCGGCTCAGATCAAGTATCTGATACACCAGCAAGCAGCTCAGGCTTTATTAAACCAGCTGCAGGGCGTTTCTCATCTGGTTTTGGCGGACGTTCTGGCGGAAACCACTTCGGATTAGATATTGCAGCAAAGGGCACAGTTCCTGTCTATGCAGCAGCATCTGGAACCGTCACAAACTCAAGCTACTCATCGAGCTATGGAAATGTTGTGTTCATTACGCACAATATCAATGGACAGACGTATCAAACTGTATATGCCCATCTGTCTACAAGAAGTGTGTCAACAGGACAGAGAGTCGAACAAGGACAATTCCTTGGCTATATGGGAAATACCGGCCAATCGCATGGTCAGCATCTTCATTTTGAAATTCATAAAGGATTATGGAATGGCGCAAAATCAAATGCAGTCAATCCAGCGCAATATATCCGCTAATCAAAAAGCCGATAACATGATGTTATCGGCTTTTTTGGTCTAGATAGAATTAAAACAGCAGCAGTAATCCGGCAATAATAGGTGTTAACAGAACAGCTGATTTCAATAAGAGCTTCGGTGCAAGGCGTGTAAATTTCGCGCCGATAAATGCGCCTAATACGGTTCCAATTAATATTTGAATCAGCAAGATAAAATCAACATAACCCTCTGAAATATATCCAATTCCACCGCCGATGGAAATCGGAATAATGACAAGCATGGTCGTGCCAACGGCTTGCCTAATCGACAGCTTCAGTAAAATCAAAAGCCCTACTTGAATGAATGGTGCAGACCCGATACCAAACATGCCTGACAGCATCCCAGATACAAGGCCTAAAATAATGCCTCTTGTCATCAGCTGACGTGAAGAAAGCGGCTGCTGTTCAGCCTCTTCATTAAGAACAAATAGTTTGATCATCATAAAAACAGCGGATAAAAAAAGCATTCCTGCTGTTAAATAGTGCAGACTTTCTTCTGGAATAAAAGGAGCAACCTTAGCCCCAGCAAAAGAAGCGATACAAGCAAGAGCCCCGACAATCAAACCAGATTTCAGCTGAATGTTCCCTTCTCGGTAGTGGCTGTATGCACCTGATAGTGTCGTAAATGCCATAGCGGCTAATGACGTCCCAAGTGCGGTATGGATAGGGATATCAAAAATTAATGTAAGCAATGCGATGACAAATCCCGCCCCGCCTGCTCCTACAAAACCTAATAAAATTCCTAATAAAAGCATCGTCAAGATAATATACATAGCGAAGACTCCTTCTCAATCATAACAAAATAAAAATTACACCTAATAAAATGATTCGTCAAGCCTTCACGGGAGAATGTCTTTACATGAAATCCCTTCTTCTGGCATATAATAACTCAGGTCATCAGGAAGAGTTGAAGAAGGAGGCCAAATATGAAAAAACAAATCGCATCTATTATGGCAAGTGTCGTTCTCTTAATAAGTGCAGGTGTGATGACGCATAAAGAGGGAACTCATGCGGAGTCACCGCAAGCAGCCGCTGCAATGGCTGGACAAGCTCAATCAAGTGATAAGGCGAAAGAGAATGGGATGGAAAAGATCGAGAAAGCCTATGACCTTATTTTAAATGAATATGTAGAGGAAGTGGATCGGCAAAAGCTGCTTGAAGGCGCGATCCAAGGAATGCTTTCGACGTTAAACGATCCGTATTCAGTATACATGGACAAGCAGACCGCAAAGCAATTTTCTGATTCGCTTGATTCTTCCTTTGAGGGAATTGGGGCAGAAGTGGGGATGGATGAAGGAAAGATCATTATCGTCTCCGCCTTTAAAAAATCCCCTGCGGCAAAAGCAGGTCTAAAGCCAAAAGATGAGGTCATCAGCATTGACGGTGAGCCGATGAAAGAAAAAAGCTTAAACGATGCTGTACTGAAAATAAGAGGAAAAAAAGGTACGTCTGTCGCCTTAACAATCAAACGAAACGGGATTGAAAAAGAGCTGACGTTCCATATCAAACGAGAAGAAATCCCGCTTGAAACAGTGACTTCTTCTGTAAAAGAGGTCAATGGTCATAAAACAGGCTATATTGCGATCTCCAGCTTCTCTGAAGATACGGCGAAGGATTTCACGTCAAGCCTGAAACAGCTCGAGAAAAAGGGCATAGAAGGTCTTGTACTGGATGTGAGAGGAAACCCTGGCGGCTATCTGCAAAGTGTGGAAGATATTTTGAAACATTTTATTACGAAGGATCAGCCCTATATTCAAATCGCAGAACGGAATGGCGACCGGAAACGATATTTTTCAAAACTGAAAGAACAAAAGCCTTACCCAGTCAACGTCTTAATTGATAAAGGCAGTGCTTCCGCTTCGGAAATACTTGCTGGAGCCATGAAAGAAGCTGGAAAGTATGAAGTTGTCGGTGATGTCTCCTTTGGAAAAGGAACTGTGCAGCAGGCGGTTCCGATGGGAGATGGAAGTAATATTAAATTAACGCTGTATAAATGGCTCACGCCAAAAGGCAATTGGATTCACAAAAAAGGCGTCGTACCGACAATTGCGATTCATCAGCCGGATTACTTTACCGCAGGTCCGCTTCAGCTGAAAGAACCCCTTCAGCTTGATATGAACAATGAAGAAGTGAGACAAGCGCAGACGCTGTTAAAGGGATTGTCATTTGACCCTGGCAGAGTAGATGGATACTTTGATGAAGAAACGAAAAAGGCCGTACTTGCCTTCCAAAGCACATATAATCTCGATAAATCAGGTGTCATTGATTTAAAAACAGCAGAAATGATGAACAAAATGGTGGATGAAGTGAAATCATACGAAAAAAATGACCTTCAATTACAGACTGCACTAAAAGCACTATATCTTAAAAAATAAAGAGGCGAATAATAGCCTCTTTTTTTTGGTTCATAAGTGTCATGAACATGTAATAATTTATGATTAAAAATAAATTATATCGAGAAATATATTCATTTATTTTACAAAAAACATAACATTCCTTCAATTTTACCCGATAACATATGTATATAAGAGACTTTCTGTTGATTTAAACATGTCATGAAAATGAAACTTTTGAAAGTTGTATGTTACATAAATAATTCTTACAATAAAAAGTAGCACTCATTTTAAATATTTTATTTTTTGCGGATATTCAGCTTGAGCATTAAGCTGTACCGAGGTTTGCGCTTTTCTTAAAAGAACTAGTAAATGGGGGTACACAATTGAAAAGGGCAAGTATTGTGAGAGAGAAAAAATATTACGAGTTGGTAGAGGAACTTAAGAGTCGTACGAAAGATGTGACGTTTTCCGCTACAAAGGCATTAAGTCTGCTCATGCTGTTAAGCAGGTACTTGGTCAATTACACAACGGTAGAATCAGTCGATGAAATCGATGAAGACTGTGCTGAGATATACTTCAATTATTTAATGGATAATCATAAGAGACTTGGTATAAACTTAACCGACATCAAGAGGTCGATGCAGCTGCTCGGCGGCATACTAGATGTAGATGTCAATCACTACTTAAAAGATTTTTCACTGTCGAATGTCACACTTTGGATGAATCAGGAGAAATAAACCTGATGTCAAGCATCGATTTATTTGATAGAATAAGAGAAAATGCTTGACTTGGGCGGTGAACGATAATGAGCTCGGAGTGGATGGGAGCCGGATTAAAAGCGGTCGGTCTGTTTTTAATCCATCCTCTTTTTTATTTCATGATATTAATCAGCCTATTGCATGGCTACATCCGCGTAAAGCGGGAGAGAAAAGCGTTTCAAACAAGAATAGAAGATGTATACGATGAACTTAAATTTACATATTCAAAGGGATGGATTCTAGGGATTTGCCTATCCGTTATTTCAGTAGGCTTAGGGATTGCCCTCCCCCCTGGATTCATCGTGCTGATTGCAGCGATGACCATCGTTTTCTCTTTATTCTTTAAGGCGAGTGCGCTTTCGTCTGCATACACACTCGGTTTCAGTTTTATTGCGGCACTTGGACTGATGCATTTCCAAGTGAGTCATTCTTGGCTGCCGCAGCTCTCAATGATGAATGCATCAGCCGTTGTCATTCTGCTAGGACTTCTATTAATGACCGAGGGAATTCTAGCCTATCGAACGGCGCATTTACGTACATCGCCTGCTATGGTGATGAGTGCGAGAGGACTTTTAATTGGTCAGCAGCGGGCAAACCGTCTGTGGCTTTTACCGCTTGTTTTGCTAATGCCGGCAGGTGAATTCACTTCTTCTCTGCCATGGTGGCCGGTGCTTCAAGTGCATGATCAAAGCTTTTCATTTATTTTGATTCCATATATCATCGGATTCGGTCAGAGAATTCAAGGCTCACTGCCAATTGTTAGTATTCAAATTACAGCGCGGCGTATTCTCATGCTCGGACTCGCTGTCGCCTTATTAGGTGCTGCAAGTATTTGGTTTGAACCGATTGCTTGGGGAGCTGTATTGATTGCGGTGATAGGAAGAGCCTTTCTCTCATGGAAGCAGAGGGTCAATGACAATGCTGCCCCGTTCTACTTCTCTAAGCGTAATCAAGGGCTGATGGTGCTGGGGATTATTCCAAATACACCAGCGGCTGATTTAAAGCTTGAGATCGGAGAAGTCATCACAAAAGTGAATGGAATTGAAGTCAAAACCGTTTCGGAATTTTATGAAGCCCTTCAAACCAATCGTGCTCTAACAAAGCTCGAGATCATTGGCTTAAATGGTCAGACAAGATTTGAGAAACGTGCTTCTTACGAAGGGGAGCATCATCAGCTTGGCATCCTGTTTGTGAAGGATGATCCACAGCAAAAACCAACGGCAATTTCATCTTAAAAAAAAGCTGCTAGAGATGGCAGCTTTTTTCTTTTGGGCGCGCTTCTTTCCCGTAGGATTCGCCCCATTCACGCATGGCGAAGATGATAGGCTTTAATGTATTTCCGAGAGAAGTGAGGGAATATTCGACACGAGGGGGGACCTCCTCATAGACTTCTCTATGGACAACGCCGTCTTGTTCAAGCTCACGCAATTGCAGTGTGAGGACACGCTGAGAAATTCTTGGCAGCAGCCGGCGCAATTCATTGTAGCGTTTTGGTCCGCAAGTCAAATGATAAAGGATCACTCCTTTCCATTTCCCTCCTATGACACTTGTCGTCACTGAAACGGGACAGCCATGATTGACAATACTGACTGGGTTGGATGGTGCACTCATCTTAACACGCCTTTCTTAGACAAATTTGGTGATATACGAACAAGATGGTAACTAACGAACAAAAATGTGCGTACTTGAATCACTCGAAGCTTTTCTTATACCATAGAGATATCACATCACACATTCGGGCTGTTGTTTTTTTATCATAACAATTTCTATATGGGAATGGAAAGAAATTGGATTGATGAAACTAACGCCCTAATTGGTTAATAGAAAGGATGAATACAATGCGAGACAAAGAGCAATTAAAAAAAGAAATCATTGAGGCGTATGAGTTCCGCCATGCGACAAAAGAGTTTGATCCAACGAAAAAAATACCAGAGGATGATTTTGCATTTATTTTAGAAACAGGAAGACTTTCCCCAAGCTCTGTAGGGTTTGAGCCTTGGAAGTTCCTCGTTGTTCAAAATGAAGCATTTAGAGAAAAATTAAAAGAGTATACATGGGGAGCGCAAAAGCAGCTTCCTACTGCCAGCCATTTTGTGATCATCTTGGCAAGAACAGACGCCCGTTATGATTCAGCATATGCAGAATATATCAACAAGCAAATCAAAGGAATGTCAGACGAAACGTTCGAGATGGTGAAGGGACGCTACCAAGAATTCCAAGAGAATGATCTTCATTTGTTAGAAAATGAACGCACGCTCTTTGATTGGGCTTCAAAACAAACGTATATTGCTCTTGGAAACATGATGACAGCCGCTGCACAAATTGGCATTGATTCATGCCCGGTCGAGGGATTCAGCTACGATGAGATTCATCGCATTCTAGATGAAGAAGGGCTGCTTGAGGATGGTCAGTATGATATTTCTGTCATGGCAGCCTTTGGTTATCGTGTGACTGAGCCGAAGCGCGGCAAAACGCGCCGTCCGATGGATGAAGTCGCTGTTTGGATTCGTTAAAAGAGAATGTCTGAAAAAGGATGTTGACAATTGCGTGGTTAGTCAGTATATTTAAAAAATAAAATCTTTGATGAATATACAAATTGACTATAAACGCTTTGACTTGAGAATAGTAGATGAACATCCGTTTTTTTAGAGAGCTGCGGGGTGGTGCAACGCAGTAAAACGAATCATTGAACTCGCTCAAAGAGCGGTAAGACTGAATGAATAGTAAGTCTTTACGTGTGACCTCCGTTAACGGGTTTTAAGTTGGATTTAGCTATGGCTGAATCAATTAGAGTGGTAACGCGGTTGCAAGGTCAGTCGTCTCTTCAAGGAGATGACTGGCCTTTTTATATGCTTTTATCCTATATTTGTCTGAAGATTCAAATTTAAAGGAGCTATAGAAAATGGAAAAGGAACATGTGCAGTTAAAACGAACAATGACGTCAAGGCATATTATGATGCTCGCACTTGGCGGAGCAATTGGTGCTGGTCTGTTTAAAGGAAGCAGCTCTGCTATTGATATCGCAGGTCCTGCTGTCATTTTGGCATATATGATTGGTGGTCTTATTTTATTATTTATTATGCAAGGACTTGCCGAAATGACGGTTGCACGACCTGGCGCAAGAACATTCCGTGATTTAATTGAACCGGTGTTAGGCAAATATCCGGCTTATTTCTTAGACTGGATATACTGGAAAATGTGGGTGCTGAACATTGCAGCAGAAGCAATCGTATCTGCAATCTTTATTCAGTACTGGTTCCCACAAGTGCCGATTTGGATACTTGTGTTAATCATTTCACTTGTTGTGACATTGATCAATGTTTGTTCTGTTAAAATGTTTGCTGAGACGGAGTACTGGTTAGCTTCTATTAAAATTGCTGTCATTCTTTTATTTATTATCATTGGGTTAACCATGTTGTTTGTCTCATTTGGTCAGCATGCAGCACCGGGATTATCCAACTTAACCGACCACGGAGGATTTTTCCCGAATGGAACAGGCGGCTTAATTGCGGCCATGCTTGTTGTGGTGTATTCATATGGCGGGACTGAAATGATCGGGGTCACATTAGCAGAAACAAAAAACCCTGAAAAAGTCATCCCAAAGGCCATCCAAAGTACATTTGTACGAATCATCGGCTTCTATGTACTGCCGTTCTTCATCATCGTCAGCTTGATTCCTTGGAATCAAGTAAACAATGAGCAAGTGAGTCCATTCGTCACCGTGTTTGCAACGATTGGCGTGCCATATGCAAGTGACATCATGAACGGTATCATTTTACTAGCGATCTTGTCTTCTATGAACTCTGGGCTGTACGCATCCTCAAGGGTACTTTATACGCAAGCGATGGATGGGCGTGTATGGAAGGGCTTCTCAAAGCTATCAAAACAGCAGGTGCCTGTTAGAGCGATCCTAGTGTGTACATCTACATTGTATGCCGCTGTATTGATTTCTCTTTTTGTAGGAAGTCAAACCTTTAATTATTTAATGGGATCTTTAAGCTATACGGTCTTATTCATCTGGTTTATTATTGCTGTCGGGCATTTAAAATCTCGAAGTGTAACAGAACCAGGAGGATATCGCGTGAAGCTGTATCCTTTCACAACATGGTTTTCTGTGATTGCGATCATTGCCATTTTCATCGGCGTTGTGTCAACAACTCCAATTGTCCAAACGATGGTCACGATGGGCATTTATTTGATAATTACTCTTTCTTTCTTCATCAACAAAAAGCGGTTTGACACAGCCGCTTAATACAAAAAGCGTGCGGGACCTTTAAAGAGGTCTCACACGCTTTTTTTAATGCTGTTTGTATTGCTTGAAATGAACAGGGGGTTGAACAGGCTGGGGCTTTGACTGAAGCCCGTAGCTGTCTCTTACGATGTAAAGTGGTCGATCTTTTGCCTCGTCGTAAATTCGGCCGATGTATTCTCCAATCATTCCCAGCATAAAGAGGATGATGCCGCTAAAGAACAGCTGTATGACAATTAATGAACTCCATCCTGTAATGGTGCTGTTTGTAAAAAGCTTTAAGTAAAGTACAAGAAACATTGAAATGAATCCGATAGCGGAAAGGGCAATTCCTGCTATACTCGCTAGCTTCAAAGGTTTATAGGAAAAGGAAGTGATTCCATCCATCGAGAGCTTGAGCATCTTTTTGAGCGGGTATTTTGTTTCTCCTGCTAGACGTTCATCTCGAACGTACTCTACTGCAATTTGTTTGAAACCTACCCAGCTGACTAGGCCGCGAACAAATGGATTTTTTTCTCGTATTTTTCTCATTTCATGGCACACTCTACGATCCATTAACCTGAAGTCACCGGTGTCGATTGGGATATCTACTTCGGTGATTTGACGTAAAACGCGATAGAAAAGGGAAGCGGTTTGCTTTTTGAAAAAAGTTTCGCCTTTTCGTTTGGTGCGCACGGCGTATACGACTTCATAGCCTTCTTTCCATTTTGCGATCATCTCTAATATCAATTCAGGCGGATCTTGTAGGTCTGCATCTATCACGATGACCGCTTCTCCCTTTGCATAATCCATCCCAGCTGTAATGGCAATTTGGTGTCCGAAGTTACGTGAGAAATCAATGAGTCTTACATTCGGATCGTTTTGGGAATACCCTTTAATTAGTTCAGCTGTTCGATCCATACTACCGTCATTGACGAAGAGAAGCTCGTATGCTTCTCCCGTCGAATCCATGACTGTTTTCAGTCGCTGATAGGATTCATGGATCACAAGTTCTTCATTATAGACTGGGACTACAATAGAATATCGTATGTTGTTTTCCATCAGTCATCCTTCCTCCCTTTTAATAGATGAATTAATCAACGGATAGTTCATAAAGAGTGCCGCTCTCCATTCCGCCCATTCTTCCATTTGACCGATCATTTTGTTCTGATTGTTGGCTGTCTGTTTGCTGGTTCGTTTTGGATGTAGAGCTGTTCTGCCATTTAGAAGCAGATACTTCTTTGCCATTTTTTTGAATCCAAGTGAGAATGTCAGAGCTGCCGCCTCTCATACCAGAAAGATAGAAGTACTTGATTTTGCCGTCTTTGACGAGCTGTTTGAATTCACTAAGCGTGAGAATGTTATCAGATCCACTAAATCCACCTAATGCCATAACAGCTTTTCCTGTTTTAATAATGTAAGGTGAAGCAGTGGTTGCATCTGTTGTTCCGAATAGGAATTCTTCTCCCGTATTGTTTTTCTTAAGATAGCTGATCAGCTTTTCATTGACTTGTGAACTCATGCTGCCACTTGAAGTTGCAAGCTGAGGACCAGCCTCTGGAAGCATACTGTTTCCCCCATAAAGAAGAGGTGTGCTTGCCCAGTATAGTGGTGCAATCAGCATGCCAAGGATGGCGATGAGAGACACGAATTGTTTTAGTTTTTCTTTTCCTTTTATCAAAAGCAGAGAAAGGATTGTTCCAACACCAATGATACCGACTGCAATGCTTAGTCCAAGACCGATCGTGCTTGTAAAAGTAGATAGGATAAAGATTTCAAATGCGGTTGTGACGAATATCGCAATTGGAAGCAGCCATTTTTTAAACCCAATTCCTGTTTGGAACAATTGTGTCATAGAAACCCATCCGGCTCCTGCTAATACAGCAATTGGCGGTGCCAGCATGATCAAATAATAATGATGGAAAAATCCTGCTACACTGAAAAATGCAGCAACAGGTATAAGCCAAGCTAACCAAAATAGTGTTTCTTTTTGTTTTGTATTGAGACGTCTTCTTTCAAAGGCAGTCGAGCAGAAGATACCAATCGCACCGAAGATCGCAAATGGAAGCAGCCAGCTGATTTGATCGGACAGTTCAGATTGGAACAGACGTAACGGTCCCTTGGTTCCTGTACCAAACATGCCGGAGCCATTTCCCATTTTTCCGCCCCCGCCATTTGGCGGTCCATCACCATTACCGCCTGAAGGCATATCAGGTGGTGTTGTGCCGTTTGCATTGCTTGGTGGTCCTTGCGTTGAAGGCTGTTTCTGACTGGATGATTGGTTTGAATTGTCTGAGTTGTTTTGATTTCCATTAGATGGCGGCTGAGGCATGGTGGATGAATCATTGTCATTTTGCTGATCACCCTGCTGTGAAGGCGGCTGTCCCTCACCCTGATTTGTGCCGCCTCCCCCGCCAGACTGTTGACCAGTCAACCGCTGAAGACCGTTGTAACCAAAGGCTAATTCTAGTGCTGAGTTCGATTGACTAGATCCCATATAAGGACGATTGTCTTTGGAAGTGAGATCAACCGCTATAGACCAGGAAACAGATACACCTAAAAGAACAATCATTGAAATCATCAGTGATAACAATTTTTTCTTCCATGTCGTTCGGTAGGCAATGATGTAAAAAAGAATGAGTGCTGGTACGATCATATAGGCTTGCAGCATTTTTGTATTAAAGCCGACGCCAATCATCGCAAACGAAGCAATTGCCCAAAGCACCTTTTGCTGTTTTACAGCCTTGAACATCATTCCTGTTGCTAGTAAAAGTATAAAGACAAGTAAGCTGTCAATATTATTTGTACGAGATACAGCAACCGCAATAGGTGTACACGCCATGATAAGTGCCGCTAATCTCGCCGCTGCTTGACCAAAAGTTGGTTTGACAAGACGGTAGATCAGATAAACAGATCCAATGCCTGCTAAAGCTTGAGGCAAGATGACGCTCCATCCATGCAGACCAAAAATTTTGGCACTGATCGTTTGCAGCCAGAAGGTGAGCGGGGGTTTATCCACCGTGACATATCCTGCTGGATCAAATGAAGCAAAGAAGAAATTATGCCAGCTTTGCATCATACTTGTGACAGCCGCAGTATAATACGCATTCACCGTGTCATCTTCCCAAATGTTATAAATGTTTAAGATGGCAGATAAGATCAATATGAAAAATAAATAAATATCAAATTTCTGAAAACGTCTGATCAAAAGCAAGTCACTCCTTTTTTCACTTGAAAAAAGTGTAACAAGCAAATATGAATAAAATGTTAATAAAAAAGACCATTTTTTTTTTTTTTTAGAAATAAAAACAGCTCTTGGTGAAAAGAGCTGTTCAAGTTGTAGAAAATCCTATGGATGCTGAATTTATTGATAAAATAGTAATTCCAAATGATATTTTAAAATATGTGAGTAGCTATAGAGTAGGTGAGCTCTCATTGAACGAAGCATTGGGAAGTTGAATGATGGCTGTTGTACCAAAGCCAGGCTCAGATTGAATGCCGAATGTTCCATGATGTTTTTTGATGATTTGATAGACAATGGCTAGCCCAAGGCCAGAGCCGCCATCCTTTCTTGTTCGTGCTTTATTTACACGATAAAATCGCTCAGAAACATGTGGGAGATCTTCTTTTGGAATACCGCTGCCTTCGTCGGTCACTTTCAATTCAGCAACACCTTGGTGAACTTGTAAATCAATCGATATTGATTTTCCAGATGGTGTGTAATGAATGGCATTGTCCAGTAAATTACGTATCACTTGTTGGAGACGGTCGCTATCACCATAAACAATACAATCCTCTTCAAGCGTTCGTTTGAAAGTAATGCTTTTTTTGTCAGCGATGAATGCCATTTGATCAAGAACATCGTGGATCAGCTGTGCAAAAACGATTGGCTCCATCGTAAGTGGATAAGAGTCACCTTCTAACTGTGCAAGATCTAAAAGATCGTGCACTAGCCGGCTTAAACGTGTGGCCTCATCTTGAATGATTTGCATTCCTTTTTTTTGATCAATGATCCCTTCTTCAATTCCTTCTGCATAGCCTTTCATATAACTTAAAGGCGTTCTAAGTTCGTGAGAGACATTCGCAAGAAATTCCTTGCGGTGCTGTTCAACTTTTTCGAGGGTTGAAGACAGTTTATTAAAGGAGCGGCTAAGCTGGTTTAACTCATCTCCTTTTTTGGTTACGACCATTCGTTTTGAGAAATCACCAGATTCCATTTCCATTGCAATTTCTTTCATTTTATTAATTGTCTGCACTACTTTATTGGAGCTCTTATATCCGATCACGAATATCAGGAGCAGAATCATTAAGATGGATATGCCAAGCGTCAATCTAATTTGGACAAAGGGTTCATATACATCTGATAAGGGCATGGAGAGGAAAATAGTTCCCGATAGATCATCATTGCTTGAGAAAACAGGGATGGCGATGCCAAGAATATCTTGGTGAAACTTTGGGTGTTCTCTAATTAACACGACGGTTTCACCTTGAAGGAGCTTTTGGCGTTCCTTGAACGTAATGAGATTATCATTTGTGTCCGTATCAAAAGGAAGTCCACTTGAAAGCTCCATTGGATCATCTGTAAAAATAATGTTTGCCTGACTTGAGTCATTTGCCCATTTCATTCTGTCGGTAAAATACTTGTCTTTCCCATGTGTGTGATAGATTTCTGCCAGCTTCTTACCTTGCAAACTTAAGGAATCGATCTGTTTATCAATATATAAATGCTGGTATAAGTAAAAGGTAAGGGCAAGCGCTGAGGCTGCAACGATTCCGATCACTGCAAGGATTAAGAAGAGTACTTTCTTTTTAATCGATAATGGCTTCATTCTTCCTCCTCAAACTTATAGCCGACACCCCAAACGGTTTTAATATATCGTTCTGCTTCCTTTAATTTCAGTCGCAGCGTTTTAATATGTGTATCGACAGTTCTTAAAGAGCCGCTCGTTGAATGTGATTCCCACAATTTTTGATAAAGGTGTTCTCGTGAAAACACTTGTCCTTGGTTGAGCAAAAGAAATATGAGTAAATCAAATTCTCTTCTTGTTAAATTAACGGGCTGTTGATGGAGGTAAACTTGTCTGCCATCTTGATCAATCTCCATGTCACCAATCTGTATTCGGCTGCGCTTTAGCGAAAGACCTCTAATTCGTCTCAGAGTGGTTTCGATTCTTGCTGCAAGCTCACGCAGACTGAAAGGCTTCATGATGTAGTCATCCGCTCCAATTTCAAGTCCTCTAATTCGGTCCTCTTCATAACTCCTCGCTGTTAAAAATAAAATCGGTATTTGAGATGTTTGTCGAATACGCTGACAGACTTCAAATCCATCCATGTCAGGCATCATGATATCTAATACAACAAGATCAACAGATTCCTTTTCAAGCTGATGCAAGGCATCTTTTCCATTATTCGCAGTGATAATGTGAAAGCCATTTCTCTTTAAAAAAGACCCGATTAACTCAAGCATATCAAGCTCATCATCTACGATTAAAATACGCATTTGTTCCTTCATTTCTTTTCCTCCAACACGATAGCATAAGGTCCTGATGGGACATTCAGTTGATTTTTCATGATAAGTGAGTGTTTATCGATGATGGATACTGAGTTGTCATCCAAGTTACTCACATAAATTGATGTCGTATCAGCGGTGATATAATTCGGATTTTGACCAGTTTCAACAGAAGCAAGCTGTTTATTTGTTTTGGTATCTACTTTGTATAGCGTATGATCTCCATGACATAGTACATATAAAATAGAAGAATTTTTCTCTGGAAAAAATGCAACAGGCATAACGCCTAGCTTTATTTCTCGCTGTTTTTTTCCAGTTTTAGGGTCATAAGCAAAAATACTCTTATTTAAGGTGCCTTGTTTACCGTGGCCGCCGATCCAAATGGACTGTCCATCAAAATGAATCCCAGAAGGCCGTTCAAGTACAGAAAACGTACGTATATTTTTTTCCTTTTCAATATCTATGACGGAGACAGTATGACTTTCTGCATTTAAAACAAATAAAATACCTGATGAAGAAAGAGTCATAGAAGAAGGTAATTTTCCAGTTTTCACAGTCGATTTTATTTTTTTGCGCTCCGTATCAATAAAATAAACGACATTTTTCTGTGAGTTGGCAGCGATTAATGTATGAGAAGCTGCATCATATGTAAGGGAAGTCAGTCCTTTATCCACATTCATATAATCTGTTGCTGTACCGTGTTTTAGATTAATTTCGATAAGGGATTCTCCCTCTTTACTTGTAGCGATGATGACGTCTTTATTGATTTGAATAAGATCAGTGAGTGGGTGTTTTAAATCCACAGAAGAGAGCATTTTATTTTTTTGTATATCAACTATTGAAAAGGAGGCTTTTTTTAATTGAGAGATGACAGCGATGGATTGAGAGCTGCCTGGCGGCGTAAATTGCTGTTCTTTTCCACAGCCTGTCAGGAATAAAAGTAGAGCTGATAAACAGATCAAAACATATTTCACACGTTCCATTCTTCCGCTCCTTTGCGTTCTCTATTTTCAAAATCATACCACAAAAATTGTGAAAAAAAATTGAAGTTATCCATGCTGAAAGAATGGAAAAAAGCTTTTAGGTAAGTGAGGGAGACCATTTGTACCTGAAGTTCCTTTTTTGTCTGGACATATGCCATTTTTTCTTCTTTAAAAGATGATTTTCAGGATTTGATGGATGCACTCGCTATAGTTTACAGTGATACAAATGATGAAAACTCCCCGCTCTAACTAAACATAGAGCAAGGGAGTCATTAGGCGGAATGTTCAGATGATGGGGAGGTTGATTTGGTTTTTACACGTTGAGATAAAAGGAAACCAAGAATGCCTGCACCCATTAATACAATAAATAAAGATTGAAAACCACTCATGATCCCAATCAATGTAGACGAAATGATACTGCCAAAATATCGAAAGGTAGAGAAAATACCAGATGCTGAACCAGATAAGCTTTGATCAACAGACGTTAAAGAAGCCATCTGCATACTGGTCATTCCAATACCTGATGAAATTCCACCTGCGACAAGTGTCACGATAAGCAGTGGTAAGGTAGGGAACTGACTGAGTGTGATTAACATGATGCCTGATAAAGTGAGACAAAGAAATGAAAAGGCAATCATTTTTTTCGCGCCTTTTTTCGGATGGAGTCTTGCCCCTAACAAGCCGCTAATAGACATGCAAAGAGAAAATACTGATAGAATAATACCGCTTTGTGTATGAGAAAGTGCAAGTTGTTGTTCCATAAACAGCGGCATAATTAGAAGAATGGCATACATCACAAAATTACTTAGCATGATCGACAGGTTTGCGTTTGTAAATGAACTGTTTTTAAAAAGCGACAAATCGATAATCGGATTCTTTACTTTTCGTACATGTTTAAAGAATAAAGGAATGACGATCAACGCTAGAATTCCATAGATCAAGTGTTCATTTAGCAATTGGCTTTTAGTGCATAGAATGAGTGTGGCAATCCCGATGGTTAAGTATAGTGAACCAGTGATGTCTACATTTGCTTGTAAGCGTGTATGTTTTGTTTTTGGAATGAGTAATACGCCGGTAACAAGTGTAAGGAACAAGAATGGGATATTGACAAAGAATATAGAATGCCAATCAAAACTCTGAATAAGAATCGAACCAATAAAAGGTCCAAGTGCGGCACCAATACCGGCTCCAAACCCAAAATACCCCATTGTTTTAGACAGTTTTTCGGGGGATACTGTTGCACGAATTAATGCAATGCTATTCGGTGTTAAAATAGCACCGCCAGCTGCTTGAATGGAACGAAAAGTGATGAGAAAAGCTAGATTAGGAGCTAAAGCACATCCAATTGAGCCAATTAAAAAGAGCATGACCCCAATTAAATACATTCGCCTGTGTCCGTATATATCTCCTAACTTACCAGCGATAGGCTGAGTGACTGCCATGACAATAAGATAAATTGTGACAACCCAAGTGATGTTTGCAAGGGATTGATCATAATAAATTGATATGGATGATAGAGCGACAGCGATCATCGTTGAATTGACTGGAACTAGTATAGCTCCAAGTAACAAAGAATAGATGACGAAACTCTCTTTTTTTAACCTCAATGTGTATACCACCTTTTGTAAAAAAGAAGAATTCCACCCTTTAAGCGGGAGAAATTCCTCTCATGAAAATGTGTGTGCATGTTTCAATAAAATCTTCTTTTTGTGTGAGAACGAGTTGAAAATCTTGCTCTAGCTGCTGAATGAAAAATCCGAAATACGTACTAATGAAAATGTCTGCATAAATGTCTTCATTTCCTTTTAATACATGATGCTGGGCACCCATCTTTTTGAAATATTGTATGAGCATTTCTCTCAATTCTTGAGGATAAATCTTTTCGTGACTGGTTAAATCCTTATACATAGCCGGTTCTCGCATACTGATATAAATAAATTCTTTTTTGGAAGTCAAATCTTCAAGGAAATAGGTACCGAGAAACTTCAAATCGGTGTATAAATCGCCTTTGAATTCTGCTTCTAGGGTTTTTGTCGGTGTTGATTTCATTTTCATAATGGCAGCAATCACGCCGCGTTTGTTTTTAAAGTTGCGAAAAATAGTTGCTTCACTCACATTCGCTTTTGTCGCTATTTCTTTGGTTGTTGTTTTTTGATAGCCTTTTTCAGTTAATAAATCCATTGTTGCGCGAATGATTCGTTGATTTGTAGATTTTAACAAGCATACTCACCTCAGGTTATGAATGTGTTTTGCAACAAAGTAAGTATACCGATAAAACCTATGACCGCCAATATCATCCAAAATGATAAGTTTATGCACGCGAATGCTGTTTTAATATCTGAATGCGTCCATTGCTGCCATCTACTGTCACAAGGTCACCAGATTGAAGTGTTTCAGTTGCTATTCTAGTACCTAAGACAGCTGGCATCATATACTCTCTTGCGATAATAGCTGAATGAGATAAAATGCCTCCAGCATCGGTAATGACTGCTTTCGCATCTCTAAATAAGCTCGTCCATAAAGGTGTGGTCGTTTTACAAACTAAAATATCATCCTTTTGAAATTGTGAGAATTCGTCAGCACATGTAATGACTTTTACTCTTCCAGAAACAATACCGCTGGATGCGCCAATTCCATGGATCACATCGTGTGTGTTGTTTTCATTTTCTCTTAATGAACCAAGCATTCTTTCTACTTGCTGCAGTTCCGCTTCAGTTGGTGTACCAATGTAAGCCGGTGGTTGAATATCTTCATTTTCCTTCATTTCTATCTTTCTTTGCTGGATAACCGAATCAAATGAGATAGACGTTGTGAGCGCTTTTTGTACCTCATCATCGTAGAGATACCAAAGATCTTCCTGATGAGGAATAGATCCTTTTTGTACTAGAAGTTCACCAATTTTTAATAGATATACCCGGGCTTTTGCATCTAACATGGCATCAATATAGAAGTGGTGGTCATCTCGGATATTCGCTGCTCGAAGGGCAAATTGATACAGCGTCTCAAATTTTGTTTTAAACGATTCATCCTTCACTTGACTCATAAAATGTTTATATGTCTCTTGTCTTTTGATCACTGCTTTTGCAAATTCTTCATCAAAATCACAATGGCAATGGATGTTATTTCTGATGATATCTAATATAAACTCCGGGTTTTCTGCCCAAGTCTCATCTGTAAGGTCATGACTTTTAACAGATCGCCAGCCGTAAACTTGGAGAAAATCCTCCAATTTCGAAATGAAATGCCTTCCTTTTTCCGAGTGATTGAGTGCATGTAACAGCTCCGAGTTCTTTTCATGTTGAATAAATGCTTGATGAAGTTCTGGATCTTGAAGGACATCCTTTGCGATATCAGATAGCACCTTGTCTGTTTCAAGAGATTTGTTCATCACGCCTATCATCATTTCGTGCAGCAAGACGACTTGGGTTTGATCACCAGTATACGTTACAAGCATGTCTTCAATGATGGCTGATAGAATGACTTGTGGTATGACGATATCAAAATGATCATCATATGCTTGGATATAAAAATTCTTTAATTCTTCAAAACCAATGATGGCTTTTTCAATGGTTATAGGTTCATTCATTTGGCGATCGAGTTTTTCGTAAAATGGAAAGAAATTTTTCTCTAGAATCTCATACATCCGTTCACTTAAATGAGGAAATAACTCAAATATGCTTTCATCAAAAACGGGTGCAGCTCCTTCTTGCGCTTCTGGCAGATCCGGTGCTGAGTATAGGTGGCCTCTGTAAAGTTTAATATCTTTGATGTTCATATCAGGTACTTGATACTTTTCTCCATTTTTCTTCATCCCGCTTTTTAAGGCTGGTATGATTAGGCTTGAGAAAAGAGGGCTCGTTGGACCAGGCATATGATCATCCATTGAAATCCAGAAATCCTGCAGCTCTTCTGGCTTCATTTGAAAAGAAGCACCTGCTGTTTCATTTACTGCTTTTGGAAGAGCTGTAGTAATCGGCCTTGCTTGAAGTAGATAAAACGACCCATCTGCTATGCCAAATTCGATATCGACTCCATGTCCGTAAAGTTCTTCTACTTGTTTCGTGATTTGTGTGATTTCTTTCAATTGATCATCGTTCAGGCAAAATTGGCCAGCTAATTTCTCCGCCACTGGCTGTTCCATGACACCCTCTTGTAAAGGAACAATTTGCAGCTCTTTCGCCCCAAGTGTTTTTTCAATCAAAAAGTTTTCTTTATCTACAATAAACGTGTCTGGTGTCACAAGGCCGGAGACAATTGCTTCTCCTAAGCCGTAGCTTGCGGTCAGCATTATTTCATTTGTTTTCCCCGATACTGGATTCTCACTAAAGATGACACCGGAGACGTCAGAATGGATCAACCCTTGAACGACAACGGCCATGAGCGGCATCTCTTCCTCATTTTCATTCATCTCTTCCTTATATTCTGTGACTCTCGCTGCAAAATAAGAAGACCAGCATTCTTTGACTGCCTGTAAAAACTCTTCATTTGTTTTGATATTTAAATAGGTCTCGTACTGTCCTGCAAATGAGGCTCCTTCGAGATCTTCAGCAACAGAAGAGGATCGGACTGCAACTGAGGGATAAGTCTTCCGCAATGATTGAAAGGACGAAAGCAGCTCTGCTTCCATTTGTGAAGGGAACGATGCTTCCTTGATTTTTTGAGCAAGGTTTTGTTCTACTGGCTGCAGATTGTGATATGAAAGAAAGCTTGCAAAGCTGTTGGTTTTAATAATAAATCCATCTGGGACTGGCAGGCCGTGATTGTTTAATTTGATTAAATTTAGGCCTTTTGCCCCTGCGAGTGATGCGGATTCTTCAGCCGCATGAAATAAAACTGAATACATGGGAATGCCCCCTTATCCAAATAGCCAATGGTTTGTATGTCTCTCTATTTTTTAAAATGATAGTGCGCACTATCATTTTAATCATAGGATTGATTGGATGTTATTGTCAAAGACGGAAAGACCTATCTTTACAAAGGGGACAATCTCACTAATTTCCTTCTATTTCTAAAACAAAAGTCTCCGAACATGGAGAAAAAAGGCGAAATTGAAAACTGTGAATTGTTCAATATGCCAATCTTTACTATAATCAAGGAAGTAGACCATGAAGAGGGAGGGTTTTTGTGATTACAAAAGCCATATTTGCACTAGTTTTTCCTTTCTTGCTCGTTATTTTATTTTCAAAGGTTACTTATAATCATTATGTGGGCATTGCGTTAACAGCAGCGCTTTTATTTGCTTCGTACATGAAAGGCTATACAGAAACCTACTTTATTGTGGGATTAGATATTATTTCTTTAGTAGCTGGGGCTTTGTTTATGGCTAAGAAAGAAATCGAAAAAAGAGAAAAAGCTGAAGAAAATCAATGATGTCATCACCATCAAGAGCATGATGGCTGAAAATTGACATGTTTTAAACAAGAGCTGTGCTTACGATTTCTAGTAAGCACAGCTTTCTTTTTCTGCTCATCGAATATCTCACTCCAAAATGTTCCATACTGAAAGGAAGGTTTTCTTAAGAGGGTTATTTGCCATGGGAGAGAGGGTATGACTGTATTGGAAATAAAAATCAAGTAAGAGCCGAACTTTAGTTCGTATTTTTGTGTTCTTTTATGATAATATATTCATTAGATAGATTTCGTAAACGAAACGGAGGCTTTGATGTGAGTGACCGCTTTGAATTAGTTTCTAACTATCAGCCCCAAGGAGATCAGCCAAAGGCGATTGAAAAGCTTGTTGAGGGGATCCATCAGGGGAAACAGCATCAAACGCTGTTAGGTGCTACAGGTACGGGAAAGACCTTTACTGTCTCCAACCTGATCAAAGAAGTGAACAAACCGACACTTGTCATTGCGCATAATAAGACACTTGCCGGTCAGTTATACAGCGAATTTAAGGAATTTTTTCCGAATAACGCTGTTGAATATTTTGTGAGTTACTATGATTATTATCAGCCAGAGGCATATGTACCTCAGACCGATACATTTATTGAGAAGGATGCCAGCATCAATGATGAGATTGATAAGCTGAGACACTCGGCTACGTCCTCGTTATTTGAGAGAAGAGATGTCATCATCATTGCCAGTGTGTCCTGTATTTATGGCTTAGGTTCGCCAGAGGAATACAGAGAGCTTGTGCTGTCTTTGCGTACTGAAATGGAGATTGAACGCAATCAGCTTCTTCGTAAGCTGGTGGATATTCAGTATTCTCGTAATGATATAGATTTTCAGCGCGGAACCTTCCGAGTCAGAGGAGACGTTGTTGAGATTTTTCCCGCTTCACGAGATGAGCATTGTATCAGAGTGGAGTTTTTCGGTGATGAAATTGAACGTATTCGTGAAGTGGATGCGCTGACTGGAGAAATACTTGGTGATCGTGATCATGTGGCGATTTTCCCAGCATCTCACTTCGTCACAAGAGAAGAAAAAATGGAAAAAGCCATTATCAATATTGAACAAGAGCTAGAAGAACAGCTTGAAAAGCTTCGTGAAAATGGAAAATTACTTGAAGCGCAGCGCCTTGAGCAGCGGACAAGATATGACCTTGAGATGATGAGAGAGATGGGCTTTTGTTCAGGAATTGAGAACTATTCAAGACATCTAACCTTGCGTCCGCCTGGTTCAACACCTTACACACTGCTTGATTATTTCCCAGATGATTTTATGATTGTGGTCGATGAGTCGCATGTGACGATTCCGCAAATCCGCGCCATGTACAACGGGGACCAAGCTAGAAAGCAAGTGTTGGTTGATCACGGATTCCGCCTGCCATCAGCACTTGATAACAGACCGCTCACTTTTGATGAGTTTGAAAAACATATCAATCATATTGTGCATGTATCAGCAACGCCTGGTCCGTATGAGCTTGAGAAAACACCAGAGGTTGTGGAACAAATTATCCGTCCAACAGGATTACTTGATCCAATCATTGAAGTCCGTCCGATTGAAGGACAAATTGATGACTTAATTGGAGAAATTCATGCACGAGTTGAGAAAAATGAGCGTGTGCTCGTGACCACACTGACGAAGAAAATGTCTGAGGATCTCACAGATTACTTAAAAGAAATCGGAATCAAGGTGAATTACCTGCATTCAGAGATTAAGACCCTTGAGCGGATTGAGATTATCCGTGATCTGCGTCTCGGTAAATATGATGTGCTTGTTGGAATCAACCTTCTTCGTGAAGGACTGGATATTCCAGAGGTGTCGCTTGTGGCCATTTTAGATGCGGATAAAGAAGGCTTTTTGCGCTCTGAAAGATCCCTCATCCAGACGATTGGCCGTGCAGCGAGAAATGCAGAAGGCCGGGTCATTATGTATGCAGACAATATGACGAAATCGATGGACATTGCGATTCAAGAAACGAAGCGAAGACGAGAACAGCAAGAAGCATACAACGAGAAATTCGGGATTACACCGCAAACGATCCATAAGAAAATTCGAGATGTCATTAAGGCAACAAAGATACATGAGGATTCAGAAGAATACGAAACAAAAGCAGCACCAAAACTTTCGAAAATGAGCAAAAAAGAACGAGAAAAAGTGATCGAAAAAGTCGAGATGGAAATGAAAGATGCAGCAAAAGCGCTTGATTTTGAAAAAGCAGCAGAATTAAGAGATCTATTGCTAGAGCTAAAAGCGGAAGGATGATTGCCTGATGGCTATGGAACGAATAGAGGTGAAAGGTGCTAGAGCCCACAACCTTAAAAATATTGATGTCAATATCCCGCGTGACCAGCTAGTGGTCATTACGGGATTATCTGGTTCAGGAAAATCGTCGCTTGCCTTTGATACGATTTATGCAGAAGGTCAGCGCAGGTACGTTGAATCTCTTTCAGCGTATGCACGCCAATTTCTTGGGCAGATGGATAAACCGGATGTAGATGCCATTGAAGGTCTTTCTCCGGCGATTAGTATTGACCAGAAAACGACGAGCCGAAACCCTAGATCAACAGTTGGTACTGTCACTGAAATTTATGATTACTTGCGTCTCTTGTATGCTCGAGTCGGAAAACCGATTTGTCCTATACATGGAATTGAAATTACGTCACAAACGATTGAGCAGATGACAGATCGTATTTTAGAGTATCCTGAAAGAACGAAATTACAAGTGCTTGCGCCAGTTGTATCCGGCCGCAAAGGAACACATGTGAAAGTGCTTGATCAAATTCGGAAGCAGGGCTATGTACGAGTGAGAGTCGATGGAGAGATGGAGGATCTTTCAGAAGATATCGAGCTTGAAAAGAACAAGAAGCATTCCATTGAAGTAGTCATTGATCGAATTGTCGTGAAGGAAGGCGTTGCTGCTCGGCTGTCTGACTCCCTTGAAACGGCGCTGCGGCTGGGCGAAGGCCGAGTGATGATTGATGTGATTGGACAAGAAGAGCTGTTATTCAGCGAACATCATGCTTGTCCGCATTGCGGGTTCTCTATTGGTGAACTTGAGCCGAGAATGTTTTCATTTAATAGTCCTTTTGGTGCCTGCCCGAGCTGTGATGGGCTCGGTTCAAAACTGGAAGTCGACCCTGAGCTTGTCATTCCTAATAAGGATCTGACTTTACGGCAGCATGCCATTGCACCATGGGAGCCGCAAAGCTCGCAATACTATCCACAGCTTCTTGAGGCTGTTTGTACACATTATGGCATCGACATGGACATTCCAGTGAAAGATATCCCATCGCATTTATTTGATAAAATTTTATATGGAAGCGGATCTGAACGGATTTATTTTAAATATGAAAATGATTTTGGTCAGGTACGTGAAAATGAAATTGAGTTTGAAGGCGTTCTTCGTAATATTGAACGGCGTTATAAGGAAACCAGCTCTGATTATATTCGTGAACAAATGGAAAAATATATGGCCAATCAGCCATGTCCGACATGTAAAGGATATCGTCTGAAAAAAGAAACGCTGGCGGTTCTCATCAATGGCAAGCATATCGGAGAAATCACCGATTTGTCTGTCTCTGATGCCCTTGATTTCTATGAAAAAATTGAGTTGTCTGAGAAAGATTTGCAGATTGCCCAGCTCATTTTACGTGAAATCAAAGAGCGTTTGTCCTTCTTAAATAATGTGGGCTTAGATTATCTGAATTTGAGCCGGTCCGCTGGCACACTATCAGGCGGAGAGGCGCAGCGGATTCGCCTGGCAACTCAAATCGGCTCAAGGCTGACAGGTGTTCTTTATATATTAGATGAACCATCCATTGGTCTGCATCAGCGCGATAATGACCGGTTGATTGGGACGTTGAAAAATATGCGTGACATCGGGAACACACTGATTGTCGTGGAGCATGATGAAGATACCATGCTAGCCGCTGATTATTTAATAGATATTGGACCTGGAGCAGGAGTTCATGGAGGAGAAGTGATTTCAGCTGGAACGCCAGAAGAAGTCATGAAGGACTCGAAATCCTTAACAGGTCAATATTTATCAGGTGAGAAATTTATTCCGCTGCCAATTGAGAGAAGAAAGCCTGACGGCCGCTATATTGAGATAAAAGGTGCAAAAGAAAACAACTTGAAAAACGTGAATGCGAAGTTCCCTCTGGGCGTCTTTACAGCTGTGACCGGAGTATCCGGCTCAGGAAAAAGTACGCTTGTGAATGAAATTCTATTAAAATCACTTTCACAAAAATTGCACAGAGCGAAGGCGAAGCCAGGGCAGCACAAAGAAATCAAAGGAATGGATCATTTAGATAAGGTCATTGATATTGATCAATCTCCAATTGGCCGTACACCAAGATCCAACCCTGCCACGTATACAGGTGTCTTTGATGATGTGCGGGATGTGTTTGCACAAACAAACGAAGCAAAGGTACGAGGCTATAAAAAAGGCAGATTCAGCTTTAACGTCAAAGGTGGCCGCTGTGAGGCGTGCCGCGGGGATGGCATCATTAAAATTGAAATGCACTTTTTGCCAGATGTGTATGTGCCTTGTGAAGTGTGTCACGGGAAACGTTATAACCGCGAAACACTCGAGGTCACATATAAAGGGAAAAACATTGCTGATGTGCTTGAAATGACTGTGGAGGACGCACTCCAATTTTTCGAGAATATCCCGAAAATAAAGCGGAAGCTTCAAACGATTTATGATGTGGGGCTTGGATACATTACACTTGGACAGCCTGCAACGACATTGTCCGGAGGAGAGGCGCAGCGCGTGAAATTGGCATCTGAGCTTCACCGCCGTTCAAACGGAAGGTCCCTTTATATTTTGGACGAGCCGACAACAGGACTGCATGTAGATGATATTGCCCGTTTATTAAAGGTGCTTCAGCGTTTGGTTGAAAACGGAGATACGGTGTTGGTCATTGAACACAACCTTGATATTATCAAGGCTGCTGATTATCTCGTTGATCTCGGACCAGAAGGTGGTGCAGGCGGCGGAACGATCATTGCCTCTGGCACTCCTGAGCACATTGCAAAAGAAGAAGCATCTTACACAGGTCAATACTTGAAGCCTATTTTAGAGCGTGACCGTAAACGCATGAAACAACTGGTTAAAGAAACGGAAAGTGTGACTTCTTCATAAAGAAAACCCCTCGATAAGAGGGGTTTTTCTTTTATTGCACATCTTCCTTCGGCATTAAATTACTGAGGTGCGTTAAATCCTTTAAAATATGGGTGCTGCTGCTGTCGAGCAGTACCTTTAAATAACGGATATCACCATACTTTGGATGAGACGGATGAATGGTCTCAAGCTCCTTGATCATATCGCTGTTCATGCTTTTCTGTTTTTGTATAAGGTCTAAAAGCGTTTGAGCCGTTTGTTTTGTATTATGATGATCTGTCAAAATAATTACCCCCTATATTGATAATCACCATCTTTTCAACATATTTTAAAGGGTAATCTGTGAAGAATCTACTCTTAGGTGCAAAAAGAAATAATTTGTGTCTAAGGTCATATGTAAATCGAATGATTTTGAAACTTTTTATACGCAATAAACGTATGAGTTAGAAAGGAATTTTCGTTATGAAGGAGCGAATATATATGAATAGAGATCAGTCGATTATTGCTTCTATTTGTTATTTTAGTGTATTATTTATGCCGTTTATCGTACCGATCGTGGCGTTTTTTGTAGTAGATCAAAAGGAAACGAAGCGGCACGCATTGCGGGCATTATGGTCACATCTTTTGCCGGTCGCAGCGTGCATTCTGTTGATTTTTGGGTCTATCCCATTTTTATTGACGACACAGGCAGGTGACTCGCTCATTCCAGTCATGATGGTGTTCATCTTGTCTTTTTTAGTAGTCATTGGCTTTTTGATCTCTGTCATTTGGAATATCATTCAAGGTATTAAAGTACTTCAATCCATCAAATCTTAGGAGGGCTTTGTATGAATGAAAAAGAACGAATTTTAAAATTAGTAGAAGACGGAGTATTATCAGCAAAAGAAGCAATTACGCTGCTGGAAAAACTAGAAGAAGGTCAGTCAGTCTCATTAGAAAAGTCTACGGCTGATCACACCTTTCATGAAGAAAAAGCTGGAGCAGAGAGCAAAGGAAACGGCACCGAAAATCTTGGGGCAAAGCTGTTTGGCTGGTTAGACTCTGCGGTGAAAAAGGTAAAAGACGTGGATCTTGATTTGAACTTTGGACAGTCCGTTGATGTTGAGCACATTTTTCAGTTCAAGGACGCATCGCTTTCCCATTTAGATATTCAATTGGCGAACGGCAGCCTCAACGTGATGCCTTGGGACGATCGAGATATTCGAGCAGAGTGTCATGCAAAAATTTACCGTGCAGAGGATGGAGAGCAGGCAAGACAGCAATTTCTCAATCAATTGGACTGCGGGCTTGAAGGAGATAAATTTTTTATTCGAACCGAAAAGAAGACGATGAAAGTCAATGTTACATTATACGTACCGCGTATCCAATACGATAAGATCAAGGTCAAGCTGTTTAATGGACCGATTCGCGGGGAAAAGCTAAAGACAAAAGAACTTGCCGCGAAAACGACAAATGGTGTTGTCTCGTTTGCTTCGTTACAAGCAGAAAAAGTCGGAATAGAAACAGCAAACGGACAAATCAAACTGGCAGATCACGAGTGTGGTATGATTGAAGTAGAAACCATCAATGGGCTCATAGACCTGCGCGGGAAAAGTGAATCAATTGATGCTCAAAGCTTTAATGGAAATATTGCTGTTCAGCTGTCAGATGAAAAGTGCCGTTCCATCTATGCGAAAACGACAACAGGCAGTGTGGACGTTCAGATTCCGCGTGCATGTGCAGTGACCGCTGAGCTGAAAAGCAATCTTGGGTCTATCTCTCACGATTTACTTGATGCAGAGATGATTAAAGAAAAAAATGAAACATTACAAAAAGAGAAAATGATCAAAGCAAATCAACAAGCGGTGCACAGTATATCCATTTTTGCAGAAACAAAAACAGGCTCAATACAAGTAAAGCACCAATCAGACAAGGAGTGATTCTACATGAAGAAGCTTTATCGTTCAGCAACGGATAAAAAAATAGCGGGTGTTGTTGGTGGACTTGCGGAATATTTAAGTGTGGATGCATCCCTGCTTCGCATTTTAACCGTCATCATCGGATTTTTGACAGCATTTATGCCGATCTTCCTGATCTACTTCATCTGGTATTTTGTTGTTCCGGAAGAAGGCACTAAATAAATGCTTAGATGGATCGTCAGTATTTTAGTAAATGCATTACTTTTAATCGTCATTGCTGGATATTTTGATTCGGGCATTCTGCCTGGGCTCGGGAGCGTGTATATTGAAGGTTTTGGCGCAGCCATTGTGGCAAGTATCATTTTGTCCTTGCTCAATATTTTAGTGAAGCCGTTTTTGATCATTTTAACGCTTCCAGTGACCGTTCTTTCACTAGGATTGTTCTTATTTGTCATCAATGCGATTACACTCATGATGACATCGAGCTTTATGGGAGATAGCTTTAACATTGATGGATTCGGAACGGCCATTTGGATGGCTGTCATTTTATCCATTTTCCATCTGTTGATACAAAAAGGAATTGTAGAGCCGTTAGCGAAAAAAAGCTAACGGTTTTTTTGTGCAAATTTGCATCGTTTCTCCGTTCCATCTGACATAAAAACGACCTTCAGGAGACACAATATCCGAAGGGAGGCGGTGCAAGATGGTGAACGTGAGCAGACAAATCATGCTTTTATGTTTTTTTATCATTCTTTTTTGTTTCAGTCAGCCTGCTTCAGCAGGCCCTTTTCTTCAAACAGAAGTGAATGTACCGGACAAGCCTTTTTCGCCTTTTATCTTTGACCAATTTCATGTGGACGTCCGCCCGGTTCTAGGAAAAAGCCATGATCTACAGTTTCGTGCGTCCATTAGTGACCAAGAACAGATTTTGTCTGCGAACTTGTATTATAAACAAAGTGATGAACTGGGGTACCGCTTGATTCCAATGGAACGGCTGCCAGGGATGAAGCCAGAATTTACAGCGAAAATTCCGCCAGATCAATTATGGAATCCAACCGTTCGTTACTATACAGAGTTCCTTACGCAAAAATCAGTAATCAAAACGGCAGAGAAATTGGTTCATTTAAATGGATTTGAAGAAGATCTTTCACATATTCCGGATTTATTCATCACAGAAATTGTTGTCAATTCAAAAAACCGAAAAGGCAAAGATGCTTTTGAGTTTATCGAAGTGTATAACACGACACATGCGCCTATTTCTCTTAAACATTATCAGCTCCGCTACCGCAATCCTGCACAGGGCATTGAAATGGATGATGTATACTCCTTTCACACAAATTCAGTCACCATTTCACCTGGAAAACCTTATGTATTCTGGCTGAGAAAAAAAGGGCAGGAGCATTTAACGACAGCGGACTTTAATGCCATGTACAAAAGCCAATTAAAAGAGGGCGAGCATCTATCTATTATCGAGAGCAAAGGGCTGTCCAACTCTAAATCTCGTCTTGTTTCGATCACAACAAATATAGGTGAAGAGATTTCTTCTGCCGCATTTCGTTTGAAGCCATCATGGTTTAGCGAGCATAAATCCTTGCTGTTTAAGTATCCAATGGATGGTACGACGCAGACGAAGCTGATTTCGATAATTGAGGAAGAACCCACTCCAGGTAAAGTACTAAAAGCACAAATTCCATCTGAAAAAAAGGAAATTTCTCAAGATATCCATAAACCTGTGATTGAAGATATGACGGTAAGGAAACCGGTGAAACCAACTGAAAGTGTAGAGATTAAAGCAGACGTCCAAGATGATCAGGCTGTAAAAACCGTCAAGCTGCGCTATCGAACGAATCGAAAAGATCCGTTTAAGGAAATACTGCTGCAAAAAGACCATAATGACCGGTTATTTCATCATATTATTTATTCACCTGAGTTGATTGGGAAAGAACAATTGGAATATCAGCTTGAAGCGTCAGACGGCGAAAATGAAGCCATGACGTTGAAAAAAACGATTGATGTGGAGCAGGTCAGCAAAGCCCACGGTCTACGATTCAATGTAGAAGAGGGAGATACGGTATCAGGTTTATTTTCATTAAAGGCAACGTCTGATCAGAAAAAAAGCATCGAATTGCGGATAGATGGAAAACGGAATCAGCAAGTATCCTCTGCGCTTGAAGCGGATCCATATATCGCATTTGATGTCAAAGGAACAAATTTATATTTTAAAAATGGTGTGTCTATAGGTAGGCGTTTACTTTCTATTTTTGATGATTCGACAAAGGTGTACCGTACCTATACAATGCCAATACCCGAAGAAGAGATAAAAAAGGCAGGTCTCCAAACGATCTCTTTCCACGCTGGCACAAAGTCTTCTCCGATGGACCGGCTGCCTGGAGAGAATCATGATGATTTTGAATTGAAAAACGTCAGGATGATCTTGTCAAATGGAACACAAATTCCGCCAATCAATGCGAGGCCGCTAAAAGAATGGAGAATGGGAGACAGCGGGAACGCAAAAAAGGTGAGAACGTTTCAATTTGAGATTCCAAAAGAGGCGTATGTCTCAACCTATATAAAGTGGGATACAAAAAGGCTGAAAGAAGGGCCGCACCTGATTGAGGCCAAAACCTCAGACGAGCACGCTTCAGTACGTGTGAAAGTTGATAACACTGGGCCGAGAATTAAGACCAATGTACAAGCAAAGGATCAATATAAAGGCGCCTTTACATTAAAAGCAAAAGTAACGGATCGCTGGAGTGACATTGAGGAGTTGAAGGCATATGTAGATGGCAAACCAGTTTCTTTGCCATATCAGACGTCCTCTAGTGAATTAAAGCCTGGGAAGCACACGTTTACGATCAAAGCAAAAGACGCTGCCGGGAACATGTCGACGTTAAAAAAAGAGTTCAAGACGGTACATGAGCATCCTGAAACACCAGAGCGGGTGGCAGATAAGACGAAAATGAAATCATCAAAACAAACTGTGCTAACCAAGGATCCAACGAATGATAAGTTAGATTACTCTTTTTATCGTGCCTATCAATATACATCGCTGCATCCTTCAATGAAGATTTTTAAGTATGCAGCAGAGACAGAACCGCCTAAGAGTTATCTCCAAAAAGGAGAAATGATTTTTTCTGATCAAGAAAGGAACCGCATTGCATTTGTTGATGGGAAGTCAGTTGAAACGAAGGATTTACAGCGTTTTCCTTATCATCGTTTTCAAATTAAGGTTCATCATGGTGTACGTGAAAAGGATGTCGTCGAAGCTGTATGGAAAGGGAGTTCATTGTCAGGGAGAAAGGTGACAATGTACGCGTGGAATCACCAGCAGGAAAAGTGGGATAAAATCACTCATCACTTTGCCAAGGATCAAAAGGAATTTTATCTGAAAGGGCTACTGTCAGTGAGACAGTACATGAAGAATCAAACGTTTGATTTGCTAGTACAGGATGAAATCAGCAAATCGCAAAAGCCATATAAGATGGTATGGATGTCTGACACTCAATATTATGCAAAGAGCTATCCCCATATCTTTAAACAAATGGTCGAATGGATCAGAGATCAGAGGGAAAAATTAAACATTCAATATGTGTTCCATACAGGCGATATTGTGGATGATTCAAAGGATAAGCAATGGCAGCGTGCTGATACATTTATGCGTGTATTAGATGAGAATCACATTCCCTATGGTGTTTTAGCAGGAAATCATGATGTTAGACACAAGGACGGTTTATATGCGGAATACGGGAAATATTTCGGGGAAAAACGCTTTGCTGATAAGCCTTACTATGGTGAATCCTATCGAAACAATAAAGGTCATTATGATCTCATCTCTGCCGGTGGCAATGATTATATGATGGTGTACATGGGCTGGGGGATTAAGCAAGATGAAATTGATTGGTTAAACCGTGTAATTTCTGAGCATCCAGATCGTATCGTCATTTTAAATTTCCATGAGTATTTGTTAGTGAGCGGCAACCGAAGCCCGATTGGCGACCTCATCTTCCACCAAGTGGTGAAACGCCATCCTAATATTGTGGCCGTATTTAGCGGCCATTACCATGGAGCAAGCAGGAAAGTAGATGAGCTTGATGATGACCATGATGGAAAAGTCGACAGAAAAGTATATCAAATACTCGCCGATTATCAGTCAGGACCTGAAGGTGGTCAAGGGTTTATGAGGGTCATAACAGCCGATCAAGAAAAAAATCAACTTCATTTTACGACATACTCTCCTTACTTGAATCAAGAGCATTTTTATGATCCTAAAACGTATGGAGATCAGGATGAATTTTCAATCGATGTAGATTTGACACCGAAAATGAAATCTGTCAAAACCAATTATTTTGAACTCAATGTGTATACGAATGTTCTTCTAGGAGAAGCGCGCGGCGTAAAAAGCGGCAAAAAAGCAAGCTTTGAGTGGAAGGGCTTAAAGCCAAATGAAGATTATTATTGGTACACTGTAGCAAAAGATCGTTTTCAAGGAAAAGCCATTTCACCAATATGGAAAATTCATACAAAAGATGATGGCGAAACAAAATTTCTTAGGAAATAAAAAACAGTGCTCCGTGTCAGGGGCACTGTTTATCTTTCCATTGTATGAATGAGCTTGTAACGATCCCCTCTATAAACGGAAACAACATACTCAAATGGAATGTCTTGTTGAAAAAAAGTCGTTCTTGTTATGGACAGCACAGGGTCTCCTGCTGAAATAGACAGCAAGTGTGCTTCTTCCTTTGAGGCAACATTGGCTTCAAGCTCCTGTTTGGCATGAGCAATGACATGTCCAGTGTGAGTTTCTATATATTCATATAAAGAGCCAGTTAAATGTTTCTTTGTTAAATCTCCGGCGAATCTTTCAGGTATATAGCTCGTTTCAATCGCCATCGGTTCATCATTTGCAAGGCGTATCCGTTTGAGCTCAAATACAGCATCACTATTAGACAGCTGTAAGACTGGCAGCAAGTGCTCTGGACATGCAGTTTTTTTGAAGTCAATCAGCTGGCTTGATGCTTTGAGTCCACGCTGGCGCATATCCTCTGAAAAGCTTGTTAAGCCTTGAAGCGGCTGTTCAAATTTTTTCCGGCTAACAAAGGTGCCTTTTCCTTTTTGTCGATACAAATATCCTTCGTTCACAAGATTCGATAAGGCTTGTCTGACAGTCATTCGACTAATACCAAAGCGTTCGGCATATTCTCTTTCAGAAGGAATGAGTGTATCAGGTGCTAATGTTCCATCCTCAATCTGTTTTTTCAGGTTCTCCATAATCTGATGGTACATCGGAATAGGTGACTGCTTATCAATAAACATGTGAAAATCCTCTCGTTTTTAGCGTAGTGATCCAGCATCTCGATCAATCAAGACCGTTACATCTTCATGAAGTTTCAGTGCAGACGCTGGGAAGTCCGGATGAATCTCTGCCTGTTCTAAATATTGTATCACTTTCGCTTTTGATTTTCCCGAAGCAAGAAGGAGAATCTTTTTACTTGAAAGAATGCTCGCAATTCCCATTGTGATGGCATGTGTAGGTACCTCATCAATAGAAGAAAAGTATCTTGCGTTAGCCTGTCTCGTGTTTTCATCTAACTGCACAACATGAGTTTTTGAGTTGAAAGGGGTACCTGGTTCATTAAAACCGATATGCCCATTTTGACCGATTCCAAGGAGCTGAAGATCGATGCCGCCTACAGCCTCAATGAGCTGGTCATATCTTAAGCATTCCTTTTCTAAATGAGCTGCATTGCCATTTGGAAGAAAATACTGATCCTGAGGGAGATCAATATGGTCAAATAAATGACGTTTCATGTAGGTCATATAACTATTTTCGTGTTCTGGATTGAGTCCTGCATATTCATCTAAATTGATTGTTTTTGTTTGCTTGAAAGACAATTGACGCGCTTGATGAAGTTGAATTAACTCTTTGTAAGTTTCAATAGGTGTACCGCCTGTTGCTAGGCCGAGTACGGCATCGGGTTTAGCAGCTATTGTCCTTGCAATAATGGCAGCTGCTTCTTTTCCTAATTGATCTTTGCTTTCAAATTCGATGATGTTCATTAGTGGTCGGCCTCCTTTTTTTCAAAGACGATTTGTCCACGGCAGATCGTCATCATCAGTTCACCAGATTCATCCCAAATCACCAGATCTGCTAGTTTTCCAACTTCGATGGAACCGAGCAGTTGATCAAGTCCCAGCTGAGCAGCCGCATTGGTTGAGGTCATCTTCGCAATCTCTGTCCAATCACAATTTGTGAGCTGTTTTATCCTTTTGACGCCGTCTTTCATTCGCAAAATCGATCCTGCAAGTGTACCATCGTTCAGCAATGCTTTTTCGCCGCTGACTGTGACCGTCTGACCGCCAAATTCATACGTTCCATTCCCAAGCCCTTTTGCACGCATCGAGTCTGTGATCATGATTAAACGATCACTTCCTTTTGCCAAATACGCAAGCTTGATGGAAAGAGGATGGGAGTGAATCCCATCTGTGATCAGCTCAGTATGAAGATTCTCGTTCGTAAGAGCAGCACCTACAGCGTTCGGTTCACGGTGCTGAAACGAACTTATTGCGTTATAAAGATGCGTTACATGGCGTGCACCATGCTTAGCTGCTAAATTGATCATGTCATGATGGGCATTCGTATGTCCAATAGAAGGGATAATGTTCTTTTCCTGTAATAGAGAAAGAAATGCAAAATCTGTGTCTTCCTCAGGTGCAAACGTGACAATTCGAATGAGCTGATCAGAAGCATCCAGCCATTTTTTAAAAAGCGGAATATCAGGCTGTTTAATCCATTGAACAGGCTGTGCTCCTGCCTTATCTTTAGAAATAAATGGACCTTCGAGGTGGATTCCTATACATTGTGCCTGATTTCCTGCTTGTGCTTCATTACTTTGTTTCCACTGAGCGACATTTTTAAGTGCATGCTCAATTTCATGATGGTTTTGTGTGATGGTTGTCGCTAAAAAACTTGTCGTTCCTTCTGACGGTAGGTTGTCAGCGAGTGTATTCATCGCTTCTGCCGTCGCATCCATCATGTCTGCACCATATCCGCCATGGATGTGAATATCAATCATTCCAGGGAGTAAATAAAAGTTTTCCCGGGAAATATATACTTTTTCATAATTTCCTGTCGGTGGTGATGTTGAAATATAGTCAATCTTGCCATCGCGTAAACCGACAAAACCGTTTTCAATGACCTTTGTCTTTGTCACAATATGAATGTTGGAGAGCAATAAAGAACCGCTCATGTTTGAGCCCCCTTATTCGTTATCTTTCATTTAAGTTTACTCTTTTTAAGTATAGTTGTCTATACCAGTTAGGGCGGTGAAACAGGAACAGGATAAAATACTGTTTTGGGTTCATCATTGAAAGTGATAAAATAGAGCTGTATTTCTGAATCGCCTGTGATAAAAGGAGGAAGAAGCGTGCCGAAAGTTCGTACGAAGGACATAATGGAACAATTTCATCTTGAACTGGTAAGTGGGGAAGAAGGGATTAATCGTCCCATTACAATCAGTGATCTTTCCAGGCCAGGTATTGAAATGGCTGGTTATTTTACATATTATCCAAAAGAAAGAGTTCAACTTTTAGGGAAAACAGAGCTTTCTTTTTTTGAACAGCTCCCAGAACGCGAACGAAAGCAGAGAATGATGTCTCTTTGTACAGATATTACCCCTGCCATTATTTTGTCACGAGATCGTGATGTCCCGAAGGAATTAATCGAAGCATCAAATGAAAATGGCGTGCCTGTTTTACGATCTAGTCTAAAAACGACAAGACTTTCGAGTCGATTGACCAACTTTTTAGAAAGTAAGCTTGCACCAACGACTGCCATTCATGGGGTGCTCGTAGATGTATATGGTGTAGGTGTATTATTAATTGGGAAAAGCGGAGTAGGGAAAAGTGAAACAGCATTAGAATTAGTGAAGAGGGGACATCGGCTGGTTGCAGACGATTGCGTGGAAATCCGTCAAGAGGATCAGGATACGTTAGTCGGGAGCGCACCTGAGCTGATTGAACATCTTTTAGAAATCCGCGGGTTAGGCATTATTAATGTGATGACCTTATTTGGAGCAGGCGCTGTCAGAAGCTATAAGAGAATTACGATTGTAATGAACCTTGAGCTTTGGGAACAAGGCAAACAGTATGATCGTTTAGGACTTGAAGAAGAGAAAATGCGCATCATCGATACAGATGTGCCGAAGCTGACGATCCCTGTGCGGCCAGGACGAAACTTAGCGGTCATCATTGAGGTGGCTGCGATGAACTTCAGGCTGAAACGTATGGGACATAATGCAGCAGAACAATTTACAAGTAAACTTGCTGATGTCATTGAAGACAATGGCCAGGATGAATAGGAGTTGACTATATGAACGAAGCAATTCAGCCAATTGATCCGATTGCTTTTCACCTCGGACCTATTTCGGTTCATTGGTATGGTGTGATTATTGGGGTCGGGGCCTTGCTTGGACTTTGGCTCGCCTTGAGAGAATGTGAAAAAAGAGGAATCAATAAAGATCTGTTTATTGACTTAATCTTATTTGCCATTCCAATAGCGATTATTTGTGCCCGAATTTATTATGTATCCTTCGAATGGGATTACTATCAGCAGCACCCAAACGAAATCATTAAGATTTGGAATGGTGGAATTGCGATTCACGGCGGGCTGATCGGTGCCGTGCTGACAGCCATCATTTTTACAAAAGTGAGAAAGGTATCCTTTTGGAAAATAGCTGACGTCGCAGCACCTAGTATTTTACTAGGGCAGGCAATTGGACGCTGGGGGAACTTTATTAACCAAGAAGCACACGGTGAGGCGGTTTCAAGAACCTTTTTAGAAAATTTGCATCTGCCTGAGTTTATCATTAATCAAATGTATATTGATGGTACCTATTATCACCCGACGTTCTTATACGAATCATTATGGAATCTTGTTGGTGTTGTCATCTTGATTTTATTACGCAGAACTTCGCTGCGCAGAGGCGAAATCTTCTTGTCTTATTTAATTTGGTATTCAATCGGCCGTTTCTTCATTGAAGGGATGAGAACAGACAGCTTAATGCTGACAGAGCATCTTCGAATCGCACAGATGATTTCGATTGCGATATTCGCAGTGGCTGTTCTACTGATTTTCTTTAGAAGAATGAAAGGATACGCATCGATTCCGTATAAAGAGAACAACTCATCGAATTAAGCAGGGGGGATCAGAAGAAGATGGGAGAGACATGGAAAAACGGCTTGAAAGCAGGGCTGTCGACAACTTGGACACTTGGTAAAGTCATCTTTCCAGTGACCATTCTCGTCAGTATCTTGCAGCATACGCCTGTCATGGATTGGATCATCCGATTCATTCAGCCATTTATGGGACTGTTTGGTCTTTCGGGGGAAGCGGCTATTCCGCTTGTATTAGGAAATATGCTGAATTTGTATGCGGGGATTGCTGCCATTTTGACATTAGAGCTTCCTGTGAAGGAAGTGTTTATTTTGGCAGTGATGCTGTCCTTTTGCCATAACTTGATCATCGAATCAACAGTGGCAGCAAAGGTTGGACTGAGAGTATCTGTGATTTTGCTGGTCAGAATCAGTCTTGCTGTTATTTCTGCTATTGTCATTCATCTCGTTTGGCAGGGAGGCGAGGAGCCGGCGCAATATGGACTTTTGAGTGCAGCTCAGGCGGCTGATGTGCCTTCCAGCTGGTACATGATCGTCCTTCTTGCTTTACAAAAAGCAGTACTCGGTGTGCTGCAGCTTGCCTGTATCGTTATCCCGCTCATGATCATCATTCAATTCATGAGAGATTTAGGGTGGCTCCATACACTGTCTAAGTGGCTGTCACCTTTTACTAGAATGCTTGGAATGAAAGAAAATACGTCTATGACGATGGTGGCTGGATTAACGATTGGTCTCGCTTATGGAGCCGGTGTGATGATGAAGGCAGTGGAAGAGGACGGTGTGAGTAAAAAGGACTTAACCCTTGCTTTTATTTTCCTTGTTGCCTGCCATGCGGTGGTCGAAGATACGCTGGTTTTTATTCCACTTGGTATTCCGGTATGGCCGCTTCTTGTGATCCGCCTGATTTCTGCAATTTTATTGACAGCTGCCATTAGCTATATTTGGCGGAAGCGGGAACATGCAGCTGTTAGAAAGGAAGCCATATGAACGAATCAACGATCAACACAGTGCTATTTGATTTAGATGGCACATTAATCAATACAAATGAATTAATTATTGCTTCATTTCAGCATACGCTGGACCATTATTATCCTGGTCAGTACAGCCGTGAGGATATTCTTCATTTCATTGGTCCGTCCTTGTTTGATACATTTTCTGCGATGGACCCTGATTTGACAGATGACATGATTCAGATGTACCGCACGTTTAATCATAAGCAGCATGATCTGCTTGTGACTGAATATGAGACCGTTATCGACACATTGAAAGTCCTGCAGGATCGAGGATTTAAGCTCGGTATTGTCACAACGAAGATACGGGATACGGTTTTAATGGGATTGAAGCTGACCGGTTTAGAGCCGTTCTTTGAGGTCATTGTGACGCTCGATGATGTCCAAAATGAGAAGCCGCATCCGGAGCCTGTTCAGCTGGCATTATCAAAGCTCGGCAGTGATCCGCATGAAGCGGTGATGGTCGGTGATAATTATCACGACATTTTGTCTGGTCAAGCGGCAGGGACAAAGACGGCAGGTGTTGCTTGGTCGATTAAGGGAGAAGAGGCCCTTTTAAAGCATCGCCCTGATTTCATGCTGAAGAAAATGAGTGATCTCCTGGCGATTGTTGGAGCTGATTAAGTTGAGAAAAACAGATCGTTATCCTGTAAAAGGGGTCAATTCGCTGCGGCAAGTCTATCGGACAGTTCCCTTTTTCAAAGTGGTGAAAAATTTCATTTTTATTCAAATGGCAAGGTACACGCCTTTTATGGGAATGAAAAATTGGATTTACCGAACCTTTCTTCGTATGAAGGTCGGCGAGGATACGGCGTTCGCCTTAATGGTGATGGTTGATCTGATGTTTCCTGAGAAAATCACTGTCGGTCGAAATAGTGTGATCGGCTATAACACAACCATCTTGTCCCATGAGTATTTGATTAAAGAGTACCGACTTGGGGAAGTCTATATTGGTGATGAAGTCTTAATTGGAGCTAATTCAACTATTTTACCTGGTGTGACCATTGGGGATGGAGCGATCGTATCGGCTGGTACACTTGTTCATAAGGATGTCCCAGCAGGCTCATTTGTTGGAGGTAATCCAATGCGCATGATTTATACGAAAGAAGAAATGGAAGCACGTCAATCTACGTCTGCTGAGTAGCTCGGCAGACTTTTTTGTTGACAATGTGACATGGTGTAACTATAATGATTACAACAGAGGTGAGAAAACATGAAAATCAGCAGCAGATTTACTGTCGCTGTCCATATTCTGGCCTTGCTATCACTTGAAAAAGGATCATTACAGACATCGGAGGATATCGCGGGAAGTGTGAATACAAACCCAGTGGTCATCCGCCGCATTATGAGTAAATTAAAAAAAGCAGGTCTAATCTCAACGAGTCTTGGCAAAGGTGGTTCTCAGCTGAACCGCAGTGAAGACGACATCACACTGCTCGATGTGTATAAAGCGGTTGAAGTCGTGGATGAGGGAGAATTGTTTCAAATTCATGAAAGCCCAAATCCTGACTGTCCGATCGGTGCAAATATTCAAGCGGTGCTTGAATTAATTTTATGCCGCGCTCAAAGTGCGATGGAGCAAGTGCTTGCTGAGATCAAATTAAGTGAACTAACGCATGTGCTAATCAAAAAAATTGGATGATCAATTCAATTTTTTTTACCTCTGTTGTAACCGTATTAGTTACACCTTTCTTTATCAACATAAAATCATATTGCAGGAGGAGTTAACATGAAAATTGGAATTATTGGCGCAACAGGTAAAGCAGGACAAGAAATTGTGAAAGAGGCTCGATCAAGAGGACATGAAGTAACGGCAATCGTCCGTGATGCACAAAAGGTGACAGATTCATCTCTATCTGTTCTTGAGAAGGATGTGTTTCACTTGCAAGCAGAAGACATCAAAGGCTTTGATGTGATTGTAAATGCATTTGGCGCACCTGCTGGAAAAGAGCATCTTCACGTAGAAGCTGGGAAAAAGCTGATCGATATTTTAAAAGAGGCACCTGAGACTCGTTTGATCGTTGTGGGCGGAGCAGGAAGTCTATTTGTAGATGAGGCGAAAACAACAAGACTAGTGGACACACCAGAGTTTCCTAAAGAATATGCTGCTACGGCTTCACAGCAAGGAGAAAACCTAAAAGATCTTCAACAGACAGAGGGATTAAAATGGACCTTCCTCAGCCCAGCTGCATTCTTTAATCCAGCTGGCAAACGTACAGGTTCTTACGTGAAAGGGAAAGACCATCTGATTGTCAATTCTAAAGGTGACAGCTATGTGAGCTATGCTGACTACGCCATTGCACTTGTTGATGAAGTGGAGCAGGCAGCCCATGTTGGAGAACGTTTTACCGTCGTATCTGAAGCAGAATAAGCAGTTTCATGGCCGCCTAAAAATGATAAATAGGGAGTCTAACGTATGAATGAGCAAGAATTGTCTTTCATCTATGTATGGGATGCGTATTGTGGCTGGTGTTATGGATTTTCAAACAGTATCCGCACTTTGCATGAAAATCATCCGGAGATATCATTAACACTTGTGTCGGGTGGTTTATTTGTAGGAGAAAGAAGTCTTCCAATAAAGGATTATCCACACATTCCAGAAGCAAATCAGCGTAATAGTCAGCTGACTGGGGTCGAGTTTGGTGAACGTTATCAGAAGCTGTTAGCAAACGGAATGTTTCTTTTAGACTCTGAGGCTGCGGCCATTGGTTTTTCTGCATTAAGATCCATCGCACCTGAGCGCGCATTGTACTTGGCTTCATCGATGCAAAAGGCTTTTTATCAAGACGGAAAAAGCCTGAGTGATGAAGAAACGTATCGGGAGATCGCTTTGGCACATCATCTTGATCCTGACGCAGTCATAGAACGCATGAAAACAAAAGAAGCGATGAATGATGCGTATGCCGACTTTGCCAAGGTTCATCAACTTCATGTGAACGGCTATCCTACACTTTTATTAAAAAGAGGGGATGAATCCTTCAGCCTGGGCGGAGGTGCGATGACAGCTGAAAAGCTTGAAGACCGTCTGAAGGAATTACTAGGAAAATGAAGCAATAAAAACAACCTCTACGTGAATAGAGGTTGTTTTTTTACGCTTTAATGATAATCGCTTGACTGCCCATCTGTTCCCAAGAATCTTCAAATTGATCACGGTCGACTTTTTGATTCTTTTCTCCATAGGGGTTATTCAAGTAGACATGCTCCTTGTCATAGCCTGTGATGACCACGCTATGCATATTAAAGCTTACATCGATTTTGCCATTTGGTGTATTCCATGTTTCGATGTTATCTGTTTTGTCAAAGGTGGATGTCGTAATCACCCAGACAGGATAGCCTTTTTCAAGGGATTGATAGATGGCCTTTTTAACAGGCTTTCCGGTTAAGTCGACTACTTGATCGCCCGCGTATTTTTTCGCAAGCTGATAAATCGGTTCGTGGTAAACCCCAAGACCCGGTCCATTCTCCATATCGCCTACAAACCCGTCATGAGGGTCTCCTTTTAAGCCATTTTCATAATTGAGCGGAACGCGTTTGATTTCATTTGCCAATGTGTTTTTCGTTACTTGCTCATAGCCGCTGTAATGAAGCAGCATCGCTAAGCTCGTGACTTCGCATCCGTTATAAAGCCTTGGCGCATCCATTTGATTGTAGAGAATGACGTCCATGGCTTTTTTGCTTCCTTTTAATGAATGATGTGTGGTTTCTGTTTTTTTCGTTGAACGAGTTTCTTCAGCCGCAAGTGCGGTATCGTTTTCTTTTGCTGCTTTTTGCGGCGAAGCTGTTTTCTTGATTTGATCGATTTGTGAAACGTATATAAAGCCGAAATAAACAAGACATGCGCACAACAAAGTTAAGATGAATGTCTGGATGAACTTCACTGTTAATCTCCTGTGTTATTCAATATTTTTAAGTATTATAGCATGTTCCTTCATCGAACATACAGAAAAGGCACAGGTGTCACTTGAATGTAATAATTCCAGAATATGTTGATGAAAATAGGTAGAAATAAAAATGATTGATTTAATCACTTTATTTTGTTAGCATATTATCATATTAGCGAACTAAAGGATTCGGAATTTTTTGTTTTAATGTGTTGGAGGTGCGGAAGAAACATGTTTATGTTTGAGAAACCATATGGTATGCGGGATTCATTACCTGGATTGTATGAGACGAAAAAAAAAGTGAGGCATTCCTTAACAGAGGTCATGACTGGTTGGGGTTTCCGTTTGATGGAGACACCAACGCTTGAATTTTACGATACAGTCGGTGTTCAATCGGCGATTACTGATACACAGCTTTTTAAGCTTCTTGATCAAAACGGGCAAACTCTAGTGCTGAGACCTGATATGACAGGTCCGATTGCAAGAGTGGCGGCTTCCAAGCTTCATGAACAGGCGTATCCGCTTCGTGTTGGGTATGCAGCCAATGTGTTCCGTGCCCAGGAAAGAGAAGGTGGAAGGCCGTCAGAGTTTGAGCAGGTCGGAATTGAATTGATTGGTGATGGCTCGATTAGCGCAGATGCTGAAGTCATCGCGCTTGCCGTATTTGCATTAAAAAATGCCGGGCTAAGGTCCTTCAAAATCGCGATCGGGCATGTCGCTTTAGCAGAGACGTTATTTGTCGATGTACTCGGAAATACAGAGCGTGCAAACGTCCTTCGCCGCTTCTTATATGAAAAGAATTATGTGGGATACCGTCAGCATGTGAAACAATTACCGCTTTCCTCCATCGATAAAACGAGGCTGTTACAGCTTTTAGAGTTAAGAGGCGGCCAAGAGGTTATAGAGCGGGCAGAGGAAATCGTCGTTTCACAAGAAGGAAAAGAGGTGCTCGCACAGTTAAAGTCGCTTTGGGAGACACTTGAAGATTACGGTTGTACAGAATATATCCGTTTAGATTTAAGCATGGTGAGTCATATGAGCTATTATACGGGTATTTTGTTTGAAGTATTTGCAGATCATGTTGGGTCGGTCATCGGAAGCGGCGGGAGATATGATCAATTGCTTGCTCACTTTGATGCACCTGCACCAGCTACAGGGTTCGGACTTCGACTAGACCGTCTTCTTGAAGCGCTCGATGCAAAAGAAATCATTGAGCCGCAGGAGGCTGTGATTTTTAGTAAAGAACAAAGACTGGAAGCCTTTGCTTTTGCAGAAAAGGAGCGGTCAAAAGGGAAAAAGATTGTTCTGCAAGACTTAGCGGGGATTGAAAATATTGACGCGATGACCAAGGCATTTGAACAGGTGACTTATTTTATCGGCGCTAGAAAGGAAGAGCGGAATGGGTAAAGTGTTGACGATGGCGATGCCAAAGGGCCGGATCTTTGAAGAAGCAGCAGGGCTGTTAAGACAGGCGGGGTACCAGCTGCCAGAGGAATTCGAGGATTCAAGAAAATTAATCATTGATGTACCAGAAGAAAACCTCCGCTTTATTTTAGCCAAGCCAATGGATGTGACCACCTACGTAGAGCACGGCGTGGCGGATGTTGGCATTGCAGGGAAGGATGTCATGCTCGAAGAAGCTCGTGATGTGTACGAAGTGCTCGATTTAAACATCAGTAAATGTCATTTAGCTGTTGCTGGCTTGCCAGGAGCGAGCTGGGGTGGTGTCGCACCGCGTGTGGCAACAAAGTACCCCAATGTCGCATCATCCTATTTTAGAGAGCAAGGAGAACAGGTGGAGATCATTAAGCTGAATGGTTCCATAGAATTAGCACCGCTCATTGGGCTTGCCGATCGCATTGTAGACATTGTCTCTACAGGTCAAACATTAAAAGAAAATGGACTTGTGGAAACGGAGCATATTTGTGATATCACGTCACGCTTTATTGTTAATCCTGTGAGCTATAGGATGAAGGATACGGTGATCGATGAAATGGCGCAGCGTCTTGCAAAAATCATTGGAGAAGGGGAGGAATCATCATGAACATCACCTATCTACAAGAAGGTGAGACAGATACTCTCTCACTCAAACGGTCTTTAGATACAGGAACAGAGGAGCAGCGTCAGGCTGTTCAGCGCATTATACAAGAAGTAAGAACAAATGGTGATGAAGCTGTACGGTCTTTTACAAAGCAATTTGACGGGGTGTTGATTGAAGATTCACTTGTCACAGAGGATGAAATGGCAAAAGCCTGCGACCGCTTGGACAAAGAGATGGTTCAAATTATTCAAACGGCTATCAAGCATATTCGCACATACCACGAGCGTCAGCTGACGTCCTCTTGGTTTTATCACCAAAAGGACGGCTCAATGCTTGGACAAAAGGTAACACCGCTTGATGCAGTAGGTGTGTATGTCCCTGGTGGAACAGCTGCCTATCCATCATCTGTATTAATGAATGTGATCCCTGCGCTAGTCGCTGGCGTTGAACGAATCGTACTTGTGACACCCCCTGGGAAAGATGGCTGTCTCTCTGACGCAGTCTTGGCTGCGGCGAAGGAGCTTGGTGTTTCAGAAATGTATAAAATGGGCGGAGCACAGGCGGTTGCGGCACTTGCCTATGGAACGGAAAGCATCAAGCCTGTTGATAAAATCACAGGTCCAGGCAACATTTATGTCGCGCTGGCAAAGCGGGAAGTATTTGGTCAGGTAGATATTGATATGATTGCAGGTCCAAGTGAAATTGCAGTTCTAGCAGACGAAACAGCAGTCGCGCATGAGGTAGCGGCGGATTTACTTTCGCAGGCAGAGCATGATGCGCTGGCATCTAGTATTTTGGTGACACCGTCTAAGACACTTGCTGAAAGTGTGCAGGCTGAAGTTCGAAAGCAGCTGGATACTTTGCCGAGAAAATCAATCGCAGCACAATCTATACAAGATCATGGCCGTATTTACGTGACAGAATCAATCGATCGTGCAGTAGACGTCATCAATCAATTAGCACCAGAGCACTTAGAGGTGCTGACAGCATACCCAGAATCACTTCTTGGTCAAATCAAGCATGCTGGCGCAATTTTCTTGGGACGCTATAGTCCAGAGCCGGTGGGCGATTATTTTGCAGGGCCGAATCACGTGCTGCCAACAAACGGAACAGCTCGATTCTCCAGCCCGCTTGGTGTGACTGATTTTCAAAAGAAAACGAGCATTATTTCATATAGTCAAGAAGCCTTTGAAACACACCGGGAAAGCATTGCGGCATTTGCCAGATTAGAAGGGCTTGAAGCACATGCAAGGTCGATTGAAGCGAGAAAGCGGGAGGAATCGTAATGAGACAGGCGAAAACAGCGAGAAAAACAAATGAAACGAACATTTCATTAGCGCTAGAAATTGATGGAGAAGGAAAAGCGGATATTCAAACAGATGTCCCTTTCATGACGCACATGCTTGATTTATTTACGAAGCATGGACACTTTAATTTGACCGTCGATGCGAAAGGAGATACGGATGTTGATGATCACCACACAACAGAAGATATCGGCATTGTACTTGGGCAAATGTTTAAGGAAGCGTTAGGCGATAAAAAAGGGATTAAGCGGTATGGTTCCAGCTTTGTTCCGATGGATGAAACACTTGCCCAGGTCGTGGTCGATTTAAGCAACCGTCCTCATTTGGAAATGAGAGCGGCTTTTCCAAGTCAAAAGGTTGGTACCTTTGATACAGAGCTAGTACATGAGTTTCTGTGGAAATTTGCACTTGAAGCCCGGATCAACCTTCATGTCATTGTTCACTACGGAACCAATACACACCATATGATTGAAGCCATTTTTAAAGCGATGGCACGTGCCTTAGATGAAGCAACAACCATTGATCCACGTGTGAAAGGAATTCCTTCAACAAAGGGGATGCTCTAATGATCGGAGTCATTGATTACGGAATGGGAAATTTGTTCAGCGTATCAAAAGCACTGGAACGAGCAGGTGCCCGCTATATCGTCTCCTCTGATGTGGAGGAGCTGAAAAAAGCAGATGCTTATATTTTGCCCGGGGTCGGTTCGTTTCGTGATGCAATGCAGCTGTTAAAACAGACAGGACTTGAGGCGTTTATTCACCAAGTTGTGCAGGAAGGAAAGCTGTTATTCGGCATTTGCCTTGGCATGCAGCTGTTATTTGAAGAAAGTGAAGAGGCAGGCCGCACAAAAGGATTGGGGCTGTTAAAAGGGCGTGTCGTTCTTTTAAAGGATCGTGATCAGGACGGGCAAAGGCTGAAGGTACCTCATATGGGCTGGAATGAGCTCACATTTCATCAGCCCTCCCCATTGTTTGACGGTGTACCAGAAGGATTTGCGTACTTTGTTCACTCGTATTATGTGAGCGATATGAATCCACATGAGCAATTAGCAAGCGCGGACTATGGTGTTCAAGTACCAGCTGTTGTTGGCAAGGGGAATGTGCTTGGAGCACAGTTTCACCCTGAAAAAAGCAGTACAACGGGAATGGCGCTGCTCAAACAATTTATTCAATTAGCAAACGAACAGAGGGTGAGCAAATGAGTGAGTTTACATTATATCCGGCGATTGATATGAGAAATGGCAAATGTGTACGTCTTGTGCAAGGAGATTATGATCAAGAAACCATTTATGGAGATTCACCGCTCGACATGGCCGCGAAATTTGCGAAGGATGGAGCAGCATGGATTCATCTTGTCGATTTAGATGGTGCAAAAGCAGGGAAACGGGTCAATCATGAGCATGTGCTGGCGATTGCTTCTTCCTTAGATGTGAAGGTACAAATCGGCGGCGGTATTCGGACAGAAGAAGACGTTGCCTTTTATTTAAAGAGCGGCGTAGATAGAGTGATTCTCGGCAGCTCAGCTGTTTCGAACCCAGCCTTTGTGAAAAAAATGCTGGCGCAATATGGAGAGAAAATCGCAATTGGGATTGATGCGCGAAATGGCTTTGTATCGACTGAAGGATGGCTTGAAACGTCTAAAGTGAAGGCAGAGGAACTCGGCAGGGAATTGGCAAAGGAAGGCGCAGAGGTCTTTATTTTCACCGATATTCAAATGGATGGCATGCTGTCTGGTCCCAATGTAGAAAGCACGGTTCGCTTAGCAGAAGCAACCGGCAAACAAGTGCTTGCTTCAGGTGGTGTCAGCGCAGTAGCTGATCTTCAAAAGCTGTCAGCGCAAAAACAGTCTGGTGTGTCTGGTGCGATCGTTGGAAAGGCACTTTACACAAAGCAGTTTACTTTAGCAGAAGCATTTGAAGGGCTTGACCGCATATGATGACAAAACGAATCATTCCATGTCTTGATGTGAAGGAAGGGCGTGTTGTCAAAGGGGTGCAATTCCTTGGCTTAAAAGATGCTGGTGATCCGGTTGAATTGGCGCAGATCTATGATGAGGAAGGGGCGGATGAACTCGTCTTTCTTGATATTTCTGCTTCTCATGAAGGCCGGAAAACGATGGTGGATGTGGTCAAACAAGTCGCGTCTACTCTTGCGATACCATTTACGGTGGGAGGCGGGATTAACCACCTTGATGACATGAAGCGTATTTTAAGAGCGGGTGCAGACAAAGTATCTGTCAACACAGCAGCTGTGTTAAGACCGGAACTGATTTCAGAAGGTGCTGACTTTTTTGGCTCCCAGTGTATCGTTGTCGCAATTGATGCAAAATACGATGAAGAGAAAAAAGCATATATGGTCTATACACACGGAGGACGCCGTCAAACAGATTTAGAGGTCAGCGACTGGGCGAAGGAAGCTGTGCAAAGAGGGGCAGGAGAGATTTTGCTGACAAGTATGGATGCTGATGGTGAAAAGACAGGCTTTGATCATCGATTGACAAAGCTTGTATCAGAGGCGGTCAATGTGCCAGTGATCGCTTCTGGCGGCGCTGGCAATGCTCAGCATATGCTCGAGGCCTTTACAAAAGGAGAAGCTGATGCAGCATTAGCAGCCTCCATTTTCCATTATAAAGAAACCTCCATTCATGAGGTGAAGACATATTTGAGAGAACACGGGGTGAAGGTCAGATGAAACAGGCAAATGAATTAACCTTTAATGAAGCAGGCCTGATTCCTGCGATTGTACAGGATGCTCAAAGTAAGGAAGTATTGACGCTTGCATATATGAATCAAGAATCCTATGAAAAAACGCTGGAGACAGGTGAAACATGGTTTTATAGCCGGTCGAGAAACGAGCTTTGGCATAAAGGCGCCACCTCTGGACATACCCAGCAAGTGATTTCTATTCGATATGACTGTGACAAGGACGCTCTGCTTGTCCTTGTCGCGCCAAGCGGCCCAGCCTGCCATACTGGCAGCTATAGCTGTTTCTCGGAAGAAGGCGTGAAACGCCTGAGCGAAGAGCAGGAACGTTTTGCGATATTAAATGAACTTGAACAGGTCATTGCAAAGCGTCAGGCGGAAATGCCAGAAGGGGCTTATACAACCTATCTATTTGAAAAAGGGGTCGATAAAATCCTGAAAAAGGTAGGGGAAGAGGCGTCTGAGGTGATCATTGCAGCGAAAAACCGGGATCAAGAAGAATTGAAATGGGAAACTGCTGACCTCCTCTATCATCTTCTTGTATTGTTACGTGAACAGCAATTGCCGCTTGATGATGTATTAAAGGTATTAAAAAAACGTCATCAAGGTGAATGAAAAGCCGGGGATATCCCTGGTTTTTTCATTTTAAATGAAAAACAAATCCTTCCTTTCCTTTTGTTCTATGTGACGACTAGGGAAGTATGTTATACTACACACGGTACACTGTTCGAAATGGAGGGTATCGGTGAGTAAATACACTTCTCAAAATAATCACACACAAGTCGTCCAGCTATTTCAAGATGGGCATTACTTTTTTCATAAAGGTCTTAAAGCATATAGAGAAAGAAATCTGTCTAGGGCAAGTAAGCTGATACAGCGGGCCATCGTACTTGAGCCTGAAAATGTAGAAATGCTGTCACAGCTTGCCATTATTTATACTGAAATGGGTCATTACCAGCAATCAAACGAACTGCTTGATTTTATCCTTGAACACATCGATGAAAACATGTCTGAGTGCCACTATTTTAAAGCCAATAATTATGCGAATCTCGGACTGTTTCAAGAGGCATATAAAGCAGCTACTGCTTATGCCGCGCTGGAAGAGAACGGGGAATTTGCGGATGAAAATGACGACCTTCTTGACCTGCTCGATATGAGCGACGAAGAGGACGAAGATTTTCCTTATGATCAGGATGACCTGATTGTGAAGCAGGATCAAGCAAACCATTTGCTAGAAAGCGGCAGACTCGATGAAGCCATTGAGATGCTGGAACAGATGATTGTTGAGTATCCAGAATTTTGGTCGGCGTATAATAATCTCGCTTTGGCCTATTTTTATTCTGGCCGAATCCATCAGGCGAAAGAAATGTTGAACCGGGTCCTTCATGAAAATCCCGGTAATCTGCATGCCCTTTGCAATCAGCTGGTCTTCTACCATTATGAAAAAGAAGAAGAAAAGGTCAACGTGTTAGCAAAGCAATTAACGCACGTGTATCCAATACTAAGTGAACAGCGTTATAAGCTTGGTGCAACATTTGCCCTTGTGGGAGAATTTGAATGGGCCTTTAAATGGCTTTATTCTTTATACAAAACAGGTTTTCAAGGAGATAGTACATTTTTATACTGGCTTGCAAGCGCAGCCTATCATACAGGCCACAAGACGCTCGCCCAAACGGTTTGGGATAAGATGGTCGAAGAAGATATCGATGCAGATGAAATCAAGCCGTGGCAGGATAAACCTGAGGTGACTGAGCCAATGGTCTCGATTGAGGAACGGCTGACTGCGTACTATGTCAGTAAACAAAAAGGGGAACGTGACGTTCTGCAGTCTGTTCTTGATGCACGCGCAGCGAAAACGGCGTTTGAACAGCAATTCATAGAACTGCTTTTATATGAAGATGAAATGAAAGAAAAGTCTTTTTCAGAAGATGCAGTTTTTGCAAAACAGGCGGCATCCAGTCTGGAGGAAGCGGTTCAGCCTGACAGCCATATGCCTTATTTTTGGTTATTCCATATTATTCAGCAGGCACGTGCTTCTGGTATTGATAAGAAAAATGCACCTGCCTGGGCAGCAGCATCTTATTATCTATGGATGAATGAACAAGAAGCAGCTGTCAGCAAAAAAGATGTTGCGTCCGCTTTTCAGATCAGTGTTCAAACACTGTCTAAATACGAACGAGAGATCTGTACGTTAATCGATTAAATAGGTAAATAGATTCAGAACATCCCAGCATGGCCGAAAAGGTCATGCTTTTTTCTTGGATAAAAAGGTGGGATTTGCAAGGAATTGGCGAAGTATGACAATCACGACATGTTTTTGAAACATAAATGTAATAAAAATATTAGCTCATTTTGTCGATGTCTCATGTATAATGAAACTCGTGGATTAAAACAAAGATAGATATTTAAATATTTTACTATACATAATGAAACACCTAGTGATAGAAACAATCTGGTCAACATCTGACTGAACAATCAGGAAAAAAGACATAGAGAGCACAGATTGATCGCAGAGAATTTGCTGCTTTCTAATGTCGCTTGGGAAATTGTCAAAGGAGGAACTATTCGTGAAAAAGTTTATTACTTTTGGTTTAGCTTCGGTGATCGGAGCGAGCGGTTTATTTATTCCATTTACGCATGAAGCAAACGCACAGAACTTTGAACAAAAGAAACAAGAACTAGACAGCAAGCAATCTGAGGTAAACAAGAATCTTCAAAAGAAAAAAGAAGAGCTTTCAAAGCTTGAAGCAAAACAAGAGGCACTTGCTCAAAAGCTTAAAGATATTGATGAGAAAGCTTTAAAAACAAGTGATCAAATCGAAGAAAAACAAAAAGAAAATGAAAAAACAAAAAAAGAAATCAAAGCACTGAAAAAAGAAATTGCTGATACAGAAAAACGTATTGAAGAAAGAAACGAGTTCTTGAAAAAGCGTGTACGTGCCCTTCAAGAGAGCGGCGGTTCTACGAAATACATAGATGTATTACTAGGAGCAAAAAGCTTTAGCGATTTCATCAGCCGTGCAGGTGCAGTATCGACACTGATCAACGCAGACAGTGAAATCATTAAAGAGCAGGAAAAAGACAAAGCAGAACTTCAAAAGTCTGAAAACGAATTAAACACAAAGCTTGAAAATGTGCAAAACACACTTGCAAAGCTTGAAACGCTTCAATCAGACTTGAATAAACAGCTTGATGAAAAAGACAAGCTATTCAAGCAAGTGAAAAAGCAAAAAGGAAGTGCTTTTTCTGAAATCAGCGAGTTAAACAGTGAGGCTAACAGCATTGCATCTGAAAAAGACGCAACAATCGCTGCACAAAAACAAGCTGAAAAAGAAGCAAGGGAAGCAGCTCAAAAAGCAAAAGAAGAAAAAGCGCAAAGACAACAGCAGCAGCGTCAAGCTAGTGTCCAAGCGGAAGACAACAGCTCAAATAACGATAGCAGCCCGTCTTCAAGTAACAGTGGATCATCTTCTAATGACAACAATAACAGCAACAGCAGTGCACCAAGCAAGAAGCCATCTTCTGGCGGTGGATCACCTGTCAGCAGTAACGTAGGTGGAATTGAAGGTGCGATCAGCACAGGTTCTACGATTGTTGGACAATCTCCATATAAATGGGGCGGCGGCAGATCACAAGCCGATATTGACGCACGTCGTTTTGACTGTTCTTCATTCGTTCGCTGGGCATTTGCATCAGCAGGCATCAACCTTGGACCAGTTGGCGGTACAACAACAGATACGCTTGTAGGTAAAGGAAGAGCTGTAAGTGCATCTGACATGAAACGCGGAGACCTTGTGTTCTTTGATACGTATAAAGTAAATGGACACGTTGGTATTTACTTAGGAAACGGTTCATTCTTGAACGATAACAGCTCTCGCGGTGTTTCAGTTGACTCAATGAACAACGTATACTGGAAAAAAGCTTTCAATGGCGTTGTAAGAAGAGTCGTTGAATAAATCATTACTTTTTATATAACCGTAAACAGGCTTCCTTAAACAGCAGTTTAAGGAAGCTTTTTCTTTTTTTGAAGATATGAGCAAATGATTCGCTTATTCCCCGCAGATTTAATAGGATATGGGTAAGGAATAAAAACTAAGAGTGGAAATGATGCTCTCTGTCATGAATGGAAGCATCACCCAAGGGCATTCTAATAAGAAATGCGAGCAGCAATTGAAGAGGGAGTGACAGTTGTGTCAGAAGAAAAAATCTACGATACGATCATCATTGGAGCGGGTCCTGCCGGAATGACAGCCGCTGTTTATACATCACGGGGAAATCTTTCAACATTAATGATTGAAAGAGGAATTCCAGGCGGACAAATGGCGAATACGGAAGATGTCGAGAACTATCCTGGCTTTGAAAGCATTTTAGGGCCGGAACTTTCAAATAAAATGTTTGAGCATGCGAAGAAATTCGGTGCAGAGTATGCATATGGCGATATTAAAGAAATCGTGAACGGTGAAGAATATAAAATCGTCAAAGCCGGCTCAAAAGAATACAAAGGACGCTCTGTCATTATCGCGGCAGGGGCTGAATACAAAAAAATCGGTGCACCAGGTGAAAAAGAACTTGGCGGCCGCGGCGTATCATATTGTGCAGTATGTGACGGGGCATTTTTTAAAAACAAAGAGCTTGTCGTCATCGGCGGCGGAGATTCTGCGGTAGAAGAGGGTGTGTATCTCACACGTTTCGCTTCTAAAGTAACGATTATCCATAGACGCGATAAACTTCGTGCACAAAGCATTTTACAAGCACGCGCCTTTGATAATGAAAAAATTGACTTCAAGTGGAACAAAACCGTCAAACAGATCAATGAAGAAAACGGGAAAGTTGGCAGTGTGACATTGGTTGATACGGTGACTGGTGAAGAAGAAGAGTTTAAAACAGACGGCGCCTTTATCTATATCGGCATGCTGCCACTGTCTAAACCATTTGAAAATCTCGGCATTACAAATAAAGAAGGCTACATCGAGACAAACGAAAGAATGGAAACAAGAGTGGAAGGTATTTTCGCCGCTGGTGACATTCGAGAAAAAACACTTCGTCAAATTGTGACAGCAACAGGTGACGGAAGTATTGCAGCACAAAGCGCACAGCATTATGTAGAAGAGCTTGCTGAAAAACTCAAAGCAACGAAATAAAAGGCTGTCGTAAATCCTTAATATAGCGTCATGGGCTTTTAACTGGAATGTAACACGGGTGAAATAATTATCCGTTATGATGAAACTAGTAATTGACCCCCTTTTATAAGGAATACATGTTTGGCACGGATGTGAATCCGTGTCCTTTTTTTTGCCTAAAATCAGAAATTCACGAGATGTTCACAAATGACGCATGGAGAACCGTTAGATGCTGTAAAATAAAGAGTAGAGAAATGGCCCATTACACGATTCAAACGAAAACCGGTCTGTTTTCGGGGAAGAACGGGCATGTTCATTGTGGGAGTCAGGTTGAACCTGTATAATAAGTTAAAGACATAAAAGAGTAGGTGACAGCTGATGCAACGAGTAACCAATTGTGTGCTGCATCACGAAGATCAAGTTCTCTTGCTGCAAAAGCCAAGACGGGGCTGGTGGGTAGCGCCGGGCGGCAAGATGGAAAGCGGAGAATCGGTCAAGGATTCAGTCGTTCGAGAATATAGAGAAGAAACAGGTATTTATATTTTAAATCCGCAGCTAAAAGGTGTTTTTACCTTTATCATAAAAGAAGGCGATCAAATCGTTCAAGAGTGGATGATGTTCACCTTTATGGCAGATTCATTTACTGGAAAAAACGTAACAGAGTCAGAGGAAGGCATTTTAAAATGGCATGACGTAAAGGATGTGCCTCATTTGCCGATGGCCCCAGGAGATTCCCATATTCTTGATTTCATGCTTAAAGGAAAAGGACTTCTGCACGGCACTTTTACGTATACACCCGATTTTGAGCTGATTGCTTATCGGTTAGATCCTCAGGGAGAATAATACATGAACCGTTTTCATAAAGAAGGAGAGGAAGCAGGCATGAATACACACAAACAAGAAGATATTCAGCTTGTGATTATTACAGGAATGTCAGGTGCGGGGAAAACCGTCGCCATTCAAAGCTTTGAAGATTTAGGCTACTTTTGTGTTGATAACCTGCCGCCATCACTTTTACCGAAGTTCTTAGAGCTCATGAAGGAATCGAATTCCAAGATGAGCAAGGTCGCTCTTGTGATGGATTTGCGCGGACGCGAATTTTTTGACAGCTTAATTGCCGCGTTAGATGAAATGAGTGATCTTGACTGGATCACGCCAAGGATTCTATTTTTAGATGCAAATGATAAGGTACTTGTCTCAAGATACAAAGAAACGAGACGTTCGCATCCCCTTGCGACAACAGGTTTGCCGCTTGAAGGAATTGCAATGGAGCGCGAGCTGTTAGAGGAGTTAAAAGGCCGGTCTCAAATGATTTTTGATACATCGGATTTAAAACCAAAACAGCTGCGAGAAAAAATTGTCACGCACTTTGCCACGAATCAAGGGCAGGTGTTTACAGTAAACGTGATGTCCTTTGGCTTTAAATACGGTCTGCCAATTGATGCTGATCTTGTCTTTGACGTGAGATTCCTGCCGAATCCTTACTATATTGAGAGCATGCGTCCACAGACTGGAAACGATGAAGAAGTGCGCTCCTATGTGATGAAATGGACTGAAACACAAAAATTCACAGAGAAATTAATCGATCTCCTCAGCTTTATGCTTCCGTCCTATAAACGAGAAGGAAAAAGCCAGCTTGTGATTGCCATCGGCTGTACAGGCGGACAGCATCGATCTGTGACGCTGGCCAACTATTTATCGGAGTATTTTAAAAACGATTACTATACACATGTCACTCACCGGGACATTGAAAAGAGAAGCAGAAAATAGATGACGACACTACCAAAGGTGGTCATTCTTGGCGGCGGCACTGGCTTATCTGTTTTGCTCAGAGGGCTTAAAACGAAGCCGGTGGACATTACCGCTATAGTAACGGTTGCTGATGACGGAGGCAGCTCAGGCAGACTGCGGCATGATTTGAATATTCCTCCTCCAGGTGATATTCGAAATGTCCTTGCGGCTCTCTCTGATGTTGAACCGCTTGTAGAAGATTTATTTCAGCACCGTTTTAACAAAGGGAATGACTTAACAGGCCACTCACTCGGCAACCTCATTCTTGCGGCCATGACAAATATAACCGGTGATTTTTTTCATGCCGTCACTGAAATGAGCAAGGTTTTAAATGTGAGAGGAAAAGTATTGCCAGCAGCGAACTCAAGTGTTGTTCTTCATGCGGAATTAGAAAATGGGCAAATGGTGACAGGAGAATCGAAAATTCCCACCTATGGTGAGCGAATTAAACGAGTGTTCCTCACACCCGATACGATTGAACCACTGCCAGAATCCATTCAAGTCATTCGTGAGGCGGATTTAATCGTCATTGGGCCTGGCAGCCTGTATACGAGTATTTTGCCAAACTTGCTTGTCCCGCATATTGGAGAAGAAGTGATTCGCTCTAAGGCGAAAAAAGTGTATATATGCAATGTCATGACGCAGCCGGGGGAAACGCTTTCCTACAGTGCAGCTGATCATGTGCAGGCATTAAATGATCATATGGATCGTCCATTTATCGATACGATTTTTGTGAACAATAAAGAAATTCCAGAAGAAATCAAAGCAAAATATGCAGAAGAACAGGCACAGCCTGTCCAATTCGACACAGATGCACTGAAAGCAATGGGACTAGAAGTGATTCCTGGAGAAATCATTACATATGACCAGCATGTCATTCGTCATGACACGCTGAAAGTAGCCTCGCTGCTTGTCGATCTGCTGCAACAGAAAAAATAGGAATGGGGGTGGCAAGGATGTCATTTGCATCCGAAACAAAAAAAGAGCTGACTAATCTGGACGTGAAGGACTGCTGCACAAAAGCAGAGCTTTCTGCCCTCATCCGTATGAACGGTTCATTATCTTTCTCTAATCGAAAATTGATTTTAGATATACAGACAGAGAACGCAGCCATTGCAAGACGGATTTATACGCTGCTCAAAAAGAAATACGATGTGACAGTCGAACTGCTCGTCCGTAAAAAAATGAGATTGAAAAAGAATAACGTGTATATTGTCAGACTGGTAGAACGAGCGAAAACCATTTTAGAGGATTTGAAAATATTAGGTGAGCAATTTGTATTTGAGCGCAATATTTCAGAAGAGCTTGTGAAGAAAAGATGCTGCAAGCGCTCCTATATGAGAGGTGCTTTTTTAGCAGGCGGTTCTGTGAATAACCCAGAAACGTCCTCCTATCACCTTGAGATTTTTTCACTATATAAAGAACATAATGATGCTCTTTGTGAGCTGATGAATCAATTTCATCTCAATAGTAAAACACTCGAGCGCAAAAAAGGGTACATTACGTACATGAAGGAAGCAGAAAAAATCACGGAATTCCTAAGTGTTGTGGGCGCTCATAACTCACTGCTCCGGTTTGAAGATGTGAGAATCGTCCGAGATATGAGGAACTCCGTCAACCGGCTCGTCAATTGTGAAACAGCAAACTTGAATAAAACGATTGGTGCATCACTGCGTCAGGTCGAGAACATCCAATTCATTGATGAAAAAATTGGACTTGATGCCCTGCCGGATAAGCTTCGTGAAATTGCCAAACTGCGAGTCGACTATCAAGAGGTCACGCTGAAGGAACTTGGAGAAATGGTGGAAAGCGGCAAGATCAGCAAGTCAGGGATTAACCATCGCTTAAGAAAGCTAGATCAAATCGCAGAACAATTACGAAACGGACAAGCTGTACCACTCAAATAGGAGAATGAAAAAGGGAGGCAGATCATATGGTGGAAAAAACGGTCACCATCCAGCTGAAAACAGGCTTGCAGGCACGTCCAGCTGCTTTGTTCGTACAAGAAGCCAATCGCTTTGGTGCTGATATTTTTCTAGAGAAAGATGGGAAAAAAGTCAATGCGAAAAGCATTATGGGTCTCATGAGTCTTGCGATCAGCTCTGGGGTTACTGTCACACTGATTGCAGATGGTGCGGATGAACAAGAAGCCATTGAGGCGTTAACAGATTTTATCAATCAAGAAAACTGAGTCTCTTCAAAGGCTCAGTTTTTTTAGGAGGGAATGTCATGATTCAATCAGCTTTTTTACAGAAGATCGGATATGAAGGCCAGTCCATCACCTTTAAAGACTTGCCTGTACTATTAAAAAAAATGGCCTATACCTTTCCATTCGAAAATAGATCTGTTTTGAACAAACAATCCTACGCTTTGAATCAAGAAGGGTTGAAGCAGCATCTTCTTGAAGAAAACAGAGGAGGTCTTTGTTACGATCTCAATCCTCTCTTATACTATGTATTAAAAGAGGCAGGGCTCTCTGTACAGCTTCTTCAAGGCACAGTGTATAACAAAGAAGCGGATACGTGGGCAATTGATGGTACGCACGTAGCCATCATGTTGAAGCATCACAACGAACGCTTCCTCATTGATGCGGGATTTGGTGTGAATTTACCTCTCCAGCCTGTGCCTTTTACAGGAGATTGGGTGGAAGGACCGTCAATGCGGTTTCGCGTCAAAGCTGAGGAAACCGAAAAAGGGACACATCTGCTCCAATTTGATAAGGGAGATGGCGCTGAAACAGGCTATGCTTTCACATTGAACGAGGTGGACGAGGCTGTATTGGCCCAAATGAGACACGAGATTTATGAAAATGAATCCTCTCCATTTAACAAAAGACCGCTTGCCTCAAAGCTCACGCCAACAGGACGTGTGATCGTTACTGAGGATCATGTCACCACACATGAACACGAAGAAGTGTCGAAAAAGCCGCTTTCAATTCCTTTTGAGGATTACGTGAAAAACCTGATACCGTAAATCACCATACGAAAAGACAGCCCTAGATCAAATAGGGCTGTCTTTTTTATTGATTATCGAATACGTGTGAAAGTCGCGTAATGGTCTGTTGTTTTGTAAATGAGCCAGTCGCTTGAATACACAAGACGGTCAGCATTGCGGAAGCCTGAAACGTAGTTTATGTCTGCCTCACGCCATGTTCGGCCGCTTGCTGAAGGAAGACGTCCCTCCCGGTTTGAGAAAATATCTCCACCAATGCTTTTACCTGGCGCCACCTCTGCTAGATTTCCCTTAGATGCCACCCATCCAAGAGCAATTGCTTGTGATTTCGTAATGTAGTTATCAGGCAGTCGTTTGTAGCGAATTAAATAATCTGCTACACCATCAAACGTATTAATGACGGCAAGGGTACGTACATCTGGCGAGAGCTGAGTTTCAGTTGTGGCTGTTGGTGTAAGAGGTGTTTCTGCATGAGCTTGCTGCGGGATAAATCCAGAAAACAGAATAGCAGCGATCAGAGCGAACATAGTAAAAATCGAACTCAATCTTTTCATCTTCATCCTCCTATTAAGGAAATCGGATGCCGTCCTCTTGATGCTTGTCTACCTCATATTATAGCACCCGAACATGAAGGAAATGTAAAGAATCAGGATCTTTGCTAAAATGAGGCTTTTCTCCTGATGTCTCCTAAAGAAATAAATAAAAAGACGCAGTTTCTGCGTCTTTGCTGTTCAAGATGAAGCAAGCTCCTTCACAACATCAACAGGCGCCTTCCCATCTATTCCATGAATCACATTATGAATGGCTCTTTTCAGCATGAGATCCCTTGTTGTTTCAGTAGCGGAACCGATGTGAGGGGCTAGGGTGACATTGTTCATCTCTTTGAAAGGATGATCCTCTTGAAGCGGTTCCTGCTCATACACATCAAGACCAGCGCCTTTGATCCATCCCTCCTGAAGTGCTTGAATGAGGCTTTGTTCATCCACTGTTTTCCCGCGGGAAATGTTTACAAATAAAGCCGTTTGCTTCATTAACTTCAATTCTCGTTCCCCAATCATATGATATGTTTCCTCGGTCAGCGGTGTAATCAACACGATGATATCAGCTTGTTTTAAAAGATCATCAAGTGCACAATAGACAGCGCCATACGCCGATTCAGCCTTTTCATTCCGGCTTCGGTTATGATAAAGAACGTTCATATCAAAACCATGTGCTGCCCGTTTGGCCACTTGTTCTCCGATACGTCCCATACCAATAATACCGAGCGTTTGGTGATGGACGTCGATGCCAAAGATCTCTTCTTCCTGTACGAATTTTGTCCATTTTCCTTCACGGATAAAACGGTCAAGCTCGGCGATTCTTCGCGCAGAGGAGAGAATGAGCGAAAAGGCAAGGTCAGCCACGGTATGATCGAGCGTATAAGGAGTATGCGTACCAATCACGCCTCTTTGCCTCATCGCTTCTATATCAAAATTGTCATAGCCGACAGAGTTATTGCTCACCACCTTGAGTTTTGGTGCGTGATCTAACAGCTCTTGATCGATTTTTGTTCCAGACGTTAAAAGACCATCAGCGTGCTGCAGCTTCTCAAACAACATGTCTCTTGGAATAGGGTCTTTGGATTGCCAAACCTCGTATGTACAATATTCCTTTAGCATTTCCTCAAAAGAGGCAGGCAAGGGTTTGGCGACAAAAATGTGTGGTGTCACAGTCAATTCGCTCCTTTCACATGGTCATCTTACTCTTTTTATTATAAAGCAACGATTTCGGCAGAACACGTTTGAATGTTAGCAGCTCAATATTTAATATACTGAAATAACGGTAAAGAAAGACATTTTCTTAGTGAAAAAGTAGATTCTTATGCCATCTTATGCATTTTTTATCTATATAAAAATAAGCTGATAGTAGATTAGACATGTGAAATTGCAAAAATTTACGAGAGATTATCTGACAAACTGGAAAATAGATCGAGACTTTTTGATAGAAAATTTATTATATTTGAAATGTATTAAACGGGATGATCATTTTCTACTAAACCATTTTATTGTCTTTTGATGTGATGAGAACAATAGATTGAAAGCAAACCCGCGAAGCCATTGGGATGCAACGTAAAATAGAGAAAATGATGATATTTCTTCTCATCGTTTTCTCATTTTTTTCTTTTTTTTCTATCATTTTTCTTCTCTATTCTTGAGAACACAAGAAAGAAAAGGAGGACAGGCACGAGCTTACGTTACTTAAAAAAAGATGGGAGATGGCAAAATGGAGTCAAAATTAGAACAGATTCTTCAGCACAATTCAGAGTTTGTGAATGAGAGACATTATGAGCCTTACAAAGCGGGAAAATTTCCTGAGAAAAAACTGGTTATTTTAACGTGCATGGATACCCGTCTTTTGGAATTATTGCCGCAATCTATGGGTCTGCGCAACGGGGATGCAAAAATCATTAAGAATGCAGGCGCCATCGTGACACATCCGTTCGGCAGTGTGATGCGGAGTATCCTGCTAGCTATCTATGAACTAAAGGCAGAGGAAGTATGCATTGTAGGGCATCATGAATGCGGAATGGCAGGTCTTGCGGCGGACCCTTTACTTGAAAAGGCGAAAGCACGCGGAATCGAAGAGAAATGCTTAAGCATTGTGAAAAACTCAGGAGTTGATTTAAAGGGCTGGCTGACAGGCTTTGATTCAGTTGAAGAAAGCGTGGCCCAAAGTGTGAAATTAGTGAAAGAGCATCCACTGATGCCAAGTGATGTGGCAGTTCATGGACTGGTGATTCACCCAGCGACAGGAAAGCTGGATGTCGTAGTGAAAGACAAACAAATTGACCCACAGTATACCTAAATCATCTACACATACTTGAAGGAGGCCAACACATACCATGCGTTTTTATGGAAGATTTGAAGGGTACAATTCATCAAAGTTTAGACGCGATTTAATCGCTGGGCTTGTCGTGGGCGTTGTGGCAATTCCTTTAGGCATGGCATTTGCCATTGCATCTGGTGTCGGACCAGAATATGGATTATACACAGTCATCGTTGCCGGCATTTTGATTTCATTGTTTGGTGGTTCAAAGTATCAGATCGGCGGGCCGACCGGGGCGTTTGTTCCAATTTTATTCGGAATTGTCAGCCAGTACGGTATTGAAAACTTGCTCATTGCCGGTTTTATGGCAGGCTGTATGCTTGTATTATTCGGAATATTCAAACTAGGAAAGCTCATGAAATTTATTCCTCGTCCGGTTATCATCGGTTTTACTGCTGGCATTGCTGTCATTATTTTTTCAGGACAGATTGCCAACTTCCTCGGATTAAAGGGTGTTGAAAAACATGAAAGCTTTTTCCTCAATATGAGAGAAATCGTGGTGCATCTTGGTACCACAAACAGTCTGGCCATTATCACAGCCGTCATCGGGCTCATCGTGATTTTGGCGGCACAAAAATACATTCCCAAAATACCTGGTGCTCTATTAGGTTTATTGGCTTCTACGTTTCTAGCTGTTCTCTTTTTTCAAGGACAAGTTGAAACGATTGGCTCTGCATATGGTGAAATCCCTCGTCAGCTGCCAACCTTCGCTTTTCCTGAATTGACGATTGAAAAAATGATATACCTCCTGCCTCCAGCAATTGTCATTGCGCTTTTAGGCGGCGTGGAATCGATTTTGTCCGCAATGGTCGCTGATAATATGAAAGGCTCTAAGCATGACAGCAATAAAGAGCTTGTGGGGCAAGGAATTGCCAATATGGCGGCACCGCTTTTCGGAGGAATTCCAGCGACGGGAGCTATTGCCCGAACGGCAACGAACATAAAAAATGGCGGGGCAAGTCCGATTTCTGGTGTGGTGCATGGCGTTGTCGTCTTGCTGATCTTAATGGTATTTGCGCCGTATGCGTCGATGATTCCACTTGCTGCAATGGCACCGATTTTAATGTTTGTTGCTTGGAATATGAGTGAGAGAAAAGAGTTTATCAATATTTTGAAAGTGAAAAATGCTGATTCGCTTGTACTGGTCGTGACCTTCCTGCTCACAGTGATCGGTGATCTGATTATTGGCGTCACTGCTGGTCTCATTTTAGCATTTATCGCCTTTATCAAAAAAATGAGCCAGACGACCAATATCCATACAAATGTCGCCGTTCCTCAAATGGAAACAGCAGCTGCTTTAGAAAAACAGACAGAGGAGAAAGGGATCAGTATGTATTCCATTGAAGGGCCGCTCTTTTTCGGAACAACAGATTCATTAGAAAATTCGATATTGGATCATGTTCAAACAAAACCGAAAACGCTCATTCTGCTTATGAATAAAGTCAATTATATGGACACATCGGCAGAAGCGGTTCTCATGAATATCTCCAATCGGTTAAAGCATCATAATGGAAAGCTGATGATCGTTGGACTTCAATCACAGCCTAAGGAGCTTTTGCATCGAACGGGACTATTCCATCATATCGGAAAACAGCATTTCTTTGAACGAACGGATGACATTTCACCACAGCATCTTTAAGGCGTAAAAAACACGTGACAGCTTGGTCACGTGTTTTTTACTGGCTCTTTTTCTCCAGAAAAACGCTTTGTGAGTTTTTGTTGATGAGCGCTGAAGATCTCTTCTACCGTGACATCATATTGATCCGCTAAAATGAGGAGATTTGCTAAGACATCTCCCATTTCTTCAATGAGTTCTTTCTTCAGCTCAGATGATTCCTGTCTCTGCTCATCAGGCCGGTCTCGTCCGATTTCTATTGCTCTAACAGCGCGAGCGAGTTCTCCCGTTTCTTCCATTAAGAAGCCTAACCGGATAAACGGTCCGTATTCTGTCCAATTTCTCGTTTGATAAAAATCCTTGATCCACTTCTCCATCTCAGTTGTTTGCATTCTCTCTATACAGCTCCTTATATGGTGTCCACTCTTTTGATTTTACACTATATATAGAAGAAACGGCTGTTTCTTTACAAATCATTATAGTAGAATGAGTGGGTGAAGAAATCATAGAGAGAGATGGGGCTGTTTTGATGAAAACGATTTGTGTGTTTGCTGGTTCGAATCCAGGTGTAAATGATGTCTATAAACAAAAGGCTGTAGAGCTGGGTGCTTATATGGCGAAGCAGGGCATTCGTCTTGTTTACGGCGGATCGCGTATTGGGTTAATGGGCGCGATTGCCGATGAGGTCATGAGACATGGCGGGCAAGTGATCGGGGTCATGCCTAAGGGGCTTTTTAGAGGAGAAGTCGTGCATCAAGAGCTGACAGAGCTAATTGAGGTAACAGGCATGCATGAACGAAAAGCAAAAATGAGCGAGCTGGCCGATGGGTTTATTGCGATGCCAGGCGGCTTTGGTACATATGAAGAATTATTTGAGGTGCTGTGCTGGGCACAAATCGGCATCCATCAAAAGCCGATTGGATTGTATCAAGTAAATGATTACTTCAATCCGCTCATAGACATGGTGAAATTCAGTGTACAGGAAGGTTTTTCGAATGAATCACACCTTCAATTGTTACATGCTTCGGGTGAACCGGAGAAATTAATCACGCAGATGGCTTCTTATCAAACACCGTCTCTTCAGCAGAAATGGACGGAGCTGTCTTAAAGTATATGTCAATCAAAAAAAACCGTCTGTTCAAGGAACAGACGGTTTGTGTTGTGATCATTATTTTTGGTCTTCTGTATTACGGGTCAAGACTTTGTCAATGAGTCCGTATTGAAGTGCTTCTTCCGCTGTTTTGAAGTTGTCACGATCTGTATCGCGCTCAATGACTTCAATTGGCTGACCAGTACGTTCAGCAAGTACTTGGTTCAGTTTATCGCGTAAAGAAAGGATTCGTTTTGCCGCAATTTCAATTTCTGTTGCTTGACCTTGGGCACCGCCGAGTGGTTGGTGAATCATGACTTCACTGTTTGGAAGAGCATAACGCTTACCTTTTTCACCAGCAGCAAGCAGGAACGCACCCATAGATGCAGCCATACCAATACAAATGGTTGATACCTTTGGTTTAATAAATTGCATCGTATCGTAAATGGCCATACCAGCTGTGATTGAACCGCCAGGGCTGTTAATGTAGATAGAAATATCTTTTTCTGGATCTTCAGCTTCTAAGAAAAGCAGCTGTGACACGATGGAGTTGGCAACATTGTCATCGATCGCAGAACCAAGCATGATAATACGGTCTTTTAAAAGACGAGAATAAATGTCGTAAGCTCTTTCCCCACGATTTGTTTGCTCAATGACTGTAGGTATTAAATTCATAATGTTCCTCCTTCACCTTTTAGGTAAGTATGTAATTCAATGATACATTTTTGGTCAATAAAGGTCAAACAAAACGCTGACCTAAATTCAAATACCCCTATCCATTTTCCCCAAAATCATTCCACTTCAAACCAGCATATTATTCTATGTATCCAAAAGAAGAAAATACATCATCAAGACGAATGATTAATCATTGCTTTCTTGCAGCATTTCCCTTATAATTTGATATGCTGACGTTCAAAAAACATATCGTGCGCTCGTAGCTCAGTTGGATAGAGCGGTGGTTTCCGGTACCACGTCTGCCGGGGGTTCGAATCCCTCCGAGCGCGTATCTGACCTTGCTTACGATGTTAAAGGTCTGTCATGAACCCCTCTTCATATGGAGAGGGGTTTTTGTGTTCATTCGGGTTTATCGTTCACTAGGGTGAGGGAAGTGAAAAAATGATCTGGTTGCAAGCCAGCAACATCTATCCGAATATAATAAAATAACCCCCATTCTTAACATAAGAGTGGGGTTATTGCTATAAAGGAGTTATCTGCCTTTCTGGCCTTTCCTGTAAATAGCCGCAGGTATAATTGTAAGGAGAACAATGATAAATCCAATCACGGATACAGTATTTTTTATTGTATTGTCATTCACAGTGAAGTTTGTCACGATCATTGCCGCTAGACAAAGAATGATAATTAAATAACTGTATTTCTCCAAGACTTTCACAAAATATCCCTCCAATATGAAGCTGAAAATAATATTATGACTAATTATACAAAAATATTGGATGTTTGCTCGTGAGAAGGCGTTATGTTCATGTCCCTCCATGAAATACTGGACGTAAGACTCATTTCTTCCCTTTTCAGGCGTATTTGTTGAGCCAGTTCGCTGTATATGATTAACATGGAAGGGAATTGACAATGAGGAGGAATTTCTTGTGGCGAAGATTTTATTGATTACGTTTCCAGCTGAAGGACATGTGAACCCTATGTTAGGAATGATTAAAGCATGGGCGGATCGAGGCGATGAAGTGCATGCGGTCACAACTGTACATTATGAGGAACGAATTAAACGCTTAGGTGCTCACGTACATATACATCCAGACTATATTCGGACATTACATGTGGAAGAAGGAGATTTAGATTCTATGCAGCCGTTCTTTCATGCCATGCTGCAAACATCATATGATATTTTAGAGGTGGTGGAAACACTTTCCGAGGAGCATTCATTTGATTTGGTTTACTTTGATATGTTTGGGGCAGGGGAGCTTGTGCGAGATTACTTACACATTCCGAGCATCGGGTCCAACCCATCTTTTGTGCTGCAAGAGGCGCATTTTGATACACCGCTATACAGAAAGGATGAGAAAGCCGATCATCTGTTAGAAAAAATACAAGAGCGTTTTGGCGTTCAGCCAACGCGTTTGATGCAATTTATGAAAAACCGTGGAGAACTGAATATCGTCTATACAAGTAAATATTTCCAGCCTTCTGTTGATTCATTAAACGATTCGTTTGTTTTCATTGGACCGAGCTTTTTAAAAAGAGCCGACCAGCATGAATTCCCGCTGGAAGCACTTGAGCAAGAAAAAGTCGTTTTTATTTCCATGGGCACCGTTCTTGGGGATACAGAAGCATTTTTTAATATGTGTATAGATGCTTTCGAAGACTTTGACGGAAAAGTGATTATCGCAACAGGTGAAAAAGTAAATCGTTCTCTCTTAAAAGAGGCGCCTGCTCATTTTCTGATTGAGCCTTATGTGCCGCAGCTTGAAGTGCTCGAACTGACAGATGTATTTGTAACGCACGGCGGGATGAATAGTGTCAATGAAGGGATTCATTACCACGTTCCGATGGTCGTCATTCCAGTCGATAAAGATCAGCCGATGGTGGCACAAAGACTGACCGAATTATCTGCTGCCTGTACACTTGATAAAGATCAGCTGACACCAAAGCAGCTAAGAGAAACTGTTGAGAAGGTTTTAGGCAGTGACACGTACCGTGCGGGGATTGAGAAAATTGAAGAAAGCTTCCAAGCAGCAGGTGGAACAGAAAAAGCATTAAAGGTGATCGACCAATTTATACAAGCGAAACAGACTCAATCATGAGTCTGTTTTTTTTATGAAAAGACGTTGTATTTCCCATTTCTGTATGCTAATATTCAATTCGTAATCATTTCGATTAATAATCGTAATGATTACGATAATGTTGAATTGGGGGAAGTACATATGAGTGATCAACCTGTTTACATAAAGAAGAAATATGAGAAAAGGCATCCCTACGTGACATACACCTTGATGCTGTTTTCAGTGATGGCTTGTTTTTTATTGGCCTCATGCTCTGAAAACAAAGCATCCTCCAGCAATGATAGAGAAGAAGATGAGCTCGTGTATGCAAGTACAAAAGATATCAGGGACATCAATCCTCATCTATACGGTGGAGAGATGGCTGCTCAAAATATGGTGTTTGAATCGCTTGTCGTCAATACAGAGAAGGGCGTTCAGCCTGCCTTAGCGAAAAGCTGGGACATATCAAAGGATGGAAGGACCTATACCTTTCATCTTCGAAAAGGTGTGACTTTTTCAGATGGTGAGCCTTTTAATGCAAAGGCAGTGAAATTGAATATTGATGCTGTCGTCAAAAATATTGAAAAGAACGCTTGGCTTAATCTCGTATCTGAAATCAAATCCACAAAGGCGCTAGATGACGATACATTTGTTCTCACGTTGAAAGAGCCTTATTATCCTACGTTAGAAGAGCTGGGCTTAACACGCCCCTTCCGTTTTATTTCTCCAAAAAGCTTCATTGATGGAACGACTGCAAAAGGAGTTAAAAGCTATGCAGGTACAGGTCCTTATGTGCTAAAGGAACATAAGAAAAATCAATATGCCGTTTTTGAAATGAATGATCACTATTGGGGGCAAAAGCCGAAAATTTCAACTGTGAAATGGAAAGTCATGCCGGATCACCAAACCATCTTACTTGCGCTTCAAAAAGGAGAGATTGATCTTTTATTTGGAGCAGATGGTGACATGATTGATGGAGACTCATTCCAGGCTTTAAAAGAAGCAGGGCAATATGGTGTCACCGTGAGCCCTCCTGTTGGTTCAAGATCGATTGTGATTAATTCAAACCAGCCAATCACAAAAGATCCGAAAATAAGAGAAGCTTTTCAATACGCCATTCAAAAGGACATGATCACTGAAGGCATTTTAAATGGAACGGAAAAGGTGGCACACACATTGCTTGCTCCTTCTGTCCCATACGCAGATATTCCACTGAAAAAGAAAACTTATCAAAAGAAGAAAGCAGAGGCAATATTGGATGAGGCAGGCTGGAGGATGAAAGAAGACGGGTATCGCTATCAAAATGGCAAACTGCTGAGTGTGGCTATTTACTATAATTCCGATAATGCAGGGGAAAGAACGATCAGTGAATCGATTCAACAAGATTTCAAGCAGGTGGGGATCAAGCTGGATATTAGAGGAGAAGAAAAACAGGCATTCTTAGATCGCCAAAAAACAGGAAAGTTCGATCTGATGTACTCGCTGTCTTGGGGGCTTCCTTATGATCCACAAACTTATGTCTCTTCATTCCGTGTAGCATCCCATGCTGATTATCAAGCTCAATTAGGACTGAAAAAGAAAAAGTGGCTGGACGAGACGATTACGGAAGTATTAGTAGAACCAGATGAGCAAAAGCGGAAACAAATGTATCAAGAAATATTGACGTATATCCATGATGAAAATGTTTACCTCCCAATCTCTTATTCTGTGACAAAGGCTGTTTATAATAAGCGCCTGAAAGGCGTAGGTTTTCATGTGTCTCAGTATGAAATCCCATTTGACCGTATGTATTTTGCGTCATAAAACGGAGGCAGAGACATGACTCGCTATCTCTTAAAACGAATACTGATGCTTTTTCCGCTTATGATCTTTATCACCTTCTTTGCTTTTGTACTGCTGACGATGCGGGCAAGTGATCCAGCAGAGGTCGCTTTGCGGGTGAATCAAGTCACTCCAACAGAAGAAATGATTGAATCGATGCGGCAGGAGTTAGGCTTAGACCAGCCATTTTTCATCCGCTATGCCACATGGCTTAAAAATGGATTAACAGGTGATTTTGGCAGGAGCTATGTCACTCAGGAGCCCGTTTTTGATCTTATCATGGAGGCGCTGCCTGCGACATTGCAGCTTGCAGGAGCAGCGCTCTTTTTTATCATAGTGCTCAGTTTATTGTTCGGGGTGATCTGTGCATATGCTGCTCACACTTGGGTGGATCGTTTATTGAGAGCCTTTGTGTTTATCGCCGCTTCAATGCCTAGTTTTTGGCTGGGGATTTTGTTGATTTGGCTTTTTTCTGTCAAATTCAATTGGGTTAATACGAGTGGAATGGAAGGGTTCAAATCGATTCTTCTTCCAGCTGTCACATTATCATTAGGCTACTTATCGACCTATGTGAGACTCATACGTAATCAAATTCTAAAATTTCAGCACGAGCCCTTTGTTTTTTATGCAAGAGCACGTGGTTTAAAGGAACGAACTGTTCAACTGAAAGTCATGAGGCATGCCCTGCAATTAGCGGTAACAGCACTTGGCATGTCTATTCCAAAGCTCATTGCGGGAACTGTCATTATTGAGAACCTTTTTGCTTGGCCAGGGGTTGGCCGGTTGTGTATAACTGCTATTTTCCATGCTGACTTCCCTATTATTCAAGCCTATTTGTTTGTGATGGGGTTCCTGTTTGTTATGTGCAATCTCATCGCTGATATGCTGCAAATGACCATGAATCCGCAATTGCGAAAGGAGGTATGACAACAATGATAGGGTGGCATCAATTAAGAAAAGACCGTATGGCGATTCTTTCAATCTGGCTGTTAGCGCTTGTCGCATTAGCTGGACTGTTTGCTCCAATGTTAGCACCACATGACCCAACAAATACGAACATTCTTCAAAAATATGCCGGTATCAGTCTTACTTACCCACTCGGAACGGATCATCTAGGGAGATGTGTATTATCGAGGCTTTTATATGGCATTCGGACAACAATGCTTGCAGCTATGCTGACGATGTGTATCACGATGCTCATTGGCAGCGCACTTGGACTCATGGCAGGCTTCTTTCGAGGAAAGGTGGATGGGGTTTTGATGAGGCTGTGTGATGTCATGCTGTCCTTTCCAGCAGAGGTGATGATTCTTGCGGTTGTGGGAATACTCGGACCTGGACTATTCAATATTATTTTGGCCAATGTCCTAGCGAAATGGGCCTGGTATACAAGAATGATTCGTTCGTCTGTCCTTCAATATGCGAATGAACCTTCTGTTCAATTTGCAAAGGTGACTGGCGGCAAACCCTTTTACATATTGAGGAGACATCTATTTCCTCGCATCTCAGGAGAAATTGCTGTTTTTGCGACACTTGATGCGGGCTGGGTGATCTTAAATATATCAGCACTGTCTTTTCTTGGATTAGGTGTGAGTGCACCTACACCAGAATGGGGCATGATGCTCAATGAGGCGAAGAATGTCATGGTGACACATCCAGCCCATATGCTTGCGCCTGGACTTGCCATCTTGTTTGTGGTCATGGCATTGAGCTTTTTAGGAGACAGCCTTCAGCATGCCGCGAATCCTGCCATGCATCATACCAGAAAGAAAGGGGTGAGGCCATTTGCCTTTAATCGACGTAAAAAATCTGTCCGTACATGATCCACAGCAGCAAAAGAATATAGTGACGAATATCACATTTTCTTTACATCAACAACGCTGTTTAGCCGTCATTGGAGAAAGTGGCAGTGGAAAATCAACTGTCGCCAAAGCGTTAATTGATCTTGTCGCCCCTTCGCTAGAAGTGGAAGGAACGATTATTTTTGACGGCAAAACATTAACAAATCAAGAAGCGCACCAATGGCGGGGGAAACGAATAGGTTTCATCTCACAGGATGTCATGAATGCATTCAATCCTATCGAAACGATAGGTCATCAAATGGTGGAAACATTTCAGCAGCATTTGGGCTTACGAGGGAAAGAAGGGAAAGCACATGCTATGGCTGGGCTTACACGTGTTCATTTAAAAAATCCATATGATTTGATGAAAAAATATCCGTATGAACTGTCTGGAGGAATGCTTCAGCGTGTGATGATTGGCATCACGATGATGCTTTCTCCAGACATGATCATTGCAGACGAGCCAACTGCATCGCTTGATGCCTTTAATCGGCGTGAAGTCATCAGACAATTACACAGTCTAAAGGAAGAAACGGGTGTTACCTTAATCGTCATAACGCATGATCTAGGCGTCGTTCAGGAAATCGCTGATGAATTGATGGTTATGCACCAAGGAGTAATGCTTGAGCATGGGTCAGCCAAGGAATTGTTCACATCACCCGAGCATCCCCAAACAAAGCAATTACTTGAGACGAGGCTTCGATTATCTGCCCCTGCTGAAGCACTGCGGCAGCAGAAGAGAGTGGAGGCGTTTCCATGTTGATCACAGCTTTCGATCTAGTCAAACACGGTGAGAAGAAAGGTCTTTTTTCAAAACAAAAGAAACCAAAAGACCGCATATCAAATGTTTCGTTTCAAATCGAAAAAGGACAATGTGCCGGATTAGTCGGTGAGAGCGGCAGTGGCAAAAGTACATTGGCACGTATCCTGCTCGGTTTAGAAAAAATAGATGGAGGCGAGGTACAAATTGATGGTATGACAGCTGACAAATGGCGGAGGGTGAATCGGGGGAAAATGAGTGTTGTCTTTCAAGATTATCTATCTTCTGTTCATCCCTCCTTTACGGTGAAAGAGATCATAGCAGAACCGATGCGTTTGTTAAAGCAGAATCAGAATATGGATCAGAAGGTTTTGTCATTACTTGAGCAAGTCAGACTGCCCTCGTCTGTGCTGAATCAATATGCTCATCAGCTAAGCGGCGGTCAGCTCCAGCGAGTGTGCATCGCACGAGCTATATCAACGCACCCAGCCATTCTTATACTAGATGAAGTCTTGAGTTCACTGGATGTCTCTGTTCAAGTACAAATATTGGATCTGCTTATGACATTAAAACAAGAGCTAGACATGACCATGCTTCTCATTACTCATGATGTAGAAGCAGCGGTGTATCTATGTGACCACCTTCTATTTTTACATGAAGGAAGCCTAGTGGAAGAATGCAAAAAGGACGAACTGTTTGAAGTGTCCCATCCATTTACACTCCAGTTAATCGACTCACTTATGCCATTTCAGCTTGACAAAAAATAACCAATCTTTTATCGTATACGTAACAAACGACGGAAGGGTGACCCAATGCAATGAAGTACTAATCCTATGACCTGTAAGCAAAATGAACGAACGAAGGCAGTGAGCAAACGATCAGTTTGCCATGTTTGCTGCGTTTTCATTTTTTAGCTTCGGAATAGGATGGTACAGCTTGGGAATCAAAGAATGAGATGATTGATACGTGGGATGTGTGCGTTCAAATAGGAACGGCACACCATACTGGATCAATCCGCTTATTTTTGTACACCATTTTGCCTCCTATTCTGAGAATGGGAGGCTTTTTCATGTCTCCTGATACGAAAGGAGAGGATTGGATGTTACTAAAAGCCAATCAGTTAAAGGTATTTCGAAAAGATCGCTTGTTATTTGATATTGAGGAGCTAGCCATCCATCAAGGTGATCGCATTGGTCTTGTAGGGACAAATGGCAGCGGAAAAACGACTTTATTGCATGTGCTGGCAGGACAGGAAACACCAGACAGCGGCACGGTTGCCGCCACAGCGGTCTGTACGCTGCTTCCTCAATTGAAACAAGGAGACGGCAGACAGAGTGGCGGTGAAATGACCCAAACTTATATTGAAAGAGCATTAAGCCGGCCGTCTGCCCTTTTATTAGCAGATGAACCGACCACTCATTTGGATACAGAGCATATTGAGTGGCTGGAAGATAAGCTGCGTCATTATCAAGGAGCTCTCATTGTTGTTTCACATGATCGTGCTTTTTTAGATGCAATATGTACGGAGATTTGGGAACTGGATCATGGGAAGCTTCATCATTACAAAGGCAATTACACACATTTTGCACAGCAAAAAGAGCTAGCACATCGTCAGCAGGTGGAAGCGTATGAAGCCTATACACAAAAGAAAAAACAGTTAGAGCATGCACTGGAAAAGAAAAAGAAAAAGGCGGACAAAGCGACAAAGCCCTCCCAAAAGGTGAAATCCTCAGGACCTAAAATTGCAAAGCCCTACTATGCAAATAAGCAAAAAAAGCTGCAAAAAACAGCCAAATCCATTGAAACAAGGATGGAGAAATTAGAAAAGGTTGAGAAGGTAAAGGACATTCAGCCCATTCACATGACTCAGCATACGATGAAGGAAACTGCAAGCCGTACCATTTTGAGAGTGGAAAATGTAGATGGCAAGGCGGGCGATAAAGTGCTTTGGAGGCAGGCGAATGTGGAAGTGAGGGGCGGAGACAAGGTTGCCATTATCGGAAAGAACGGGAGCGGAAAAACGACATTTCTCCGTATGTTAGTGAATGGACATCCCGGAGTTACTCGTTCAGAGGCTGTCAAGCTAGCCTATTTTCGTCAGGATCTTTCAGGATTGAAGGTAGATGAATCGATTTTACAAAATGCGCTGAAAGAGGCAGTTCAAGATGAAACAGTGGTTCGAACGGTTTTGGCGAGACTAGGATTTAGAGGGGATGATGTGCACAAGCCTGTTGAGGTATTAAGCGGGGGAGAACGGGTGAAGACGATGCTTGCGTCCTTGCTCGTCAGTGATGCCAATGTTCTCATGCTGGATGAACCGACGAATTTTTTAGATCTGGCGGCAGTTGAAGCACTTGAAGGTCTATTGAAGGATTACCCAGGTACCGTTGTGTTTGTTTCCCACGATCGCAGGCTGATTGAAGAGGTTGCCACTCGTATTTTCCATATTCATGAGGAACGTATTGAAGGATTTGACGGCACATATGAAGCCTATAAACAAAAGGAAGAAAAACCAGCTGTGACAAATAGAGAAGAGGAGCTTCTGTTAATTGATATGCAGCTGTCTGAAGTGCTCAGCCGTTTAAGTATTGAGCCGTCGCAAGAGCTTGAAGAGACATTTCAAGCATTATTGAAACAAAAAAAGTCTTTGGAGTCATAAAAGAAAACCCCTGTTTACTCTACAGGGGTTTTAGATTGTCGTTCTTTTTTTAATTGTTCAAGTTCACTCACTGTGACGAGCTGGTAGCCTTGTTTGGTGAGTTCATGAATGATCTTTACGGCTGCTTGGGCTGAGCTTTCATAAATATCGTGCATTAACACTGTTCTGCCATCGGCTGCATGTGAGAGAACGCGGTTTGTGATTTGCTGGCTGTTGCGGATTTTCCAATCCTCTGGATCAACATCCCACAAAGTGACCTTCATCCCAATTGCATGATTGATATCTTGATTTGTACCGCCATATGGCGGTCTAAAGTGCGTAGGTGTATATCCGCTCGCTTTCTCAATCAGCTGCTGGGTGTCCTTCACTTGTTTCACCGCTTCATCTAAAGGCAGTCTTGTTAATAAAGGGTGATTGTAGGAATGGTTTCCGATCTCATTCCCGCCTTTTAAAATATCGGCAAGCATTCCAGGGTAATATTGCACCCTGCTGCCTAATACGAAAAAGGTAGCATGTCCTTTATTTGCCTTCAGCGCATCTAAAATTTTTGAGGTTGTCGCTGGATTCGGTCCATCATCAAATGTGAGTGCGATGGCTTTTTTATTCGGATCAAGCTTTGATTTTTGCGGCAGCTTGACGGCTTTTCTTTTTGGATTCGGTTCTTTCATTTCATTTTTATTTTTCAGTTTATCCATATATTCTGGCTTTAATATGTCCTTCAGCAATGTCTTTTTGATCGCGAGTGTTTGCGGACCAAGATCCTCTGCGGCTACTTGAGATGCAGGGAAATAAAATTCTACATATTTGTCTTTCAAGGCAAATTGACTGAAGTTTTGAGCATCAGGGGCTGTTCCTTTCTGAAGGAGAGGCTGATCCTTAGATAAGGTTTTGTCCTTCCGAAGCTCTGTATATGTAATATAGGATAATTTCTTTAAATAATTGGTTTTAGACAGAAATAGATCTTTTGTGTCAAGAAAGGTTTTTTTCTGAAAATCAAAGTTAATCGTGAGATGATTGGTGGTTCCATTTTGCTGGCCAGTATACGTATAGGTCGTAAAACGAATGGCAGCAGACTGCTTTGCATAGTGCACCATTTCATAATCAATATTCAGTTCATAGCGTTTATGTTCATCGATATCCTTTGCTTCACTGAATGTTTTTTTGAAATGCTCTAATGCCGAATTGGCATAGCTTTGAATCTTATCATCTAGCTCTTTTTGATGAAAAAGAGGATAGTTGACTGCATATCTCATAAATTTCCCGTCATTTACGAGAGTGACAATTTCTACGTTTTTATAGTTCGTATCCTGCTTTACATTTTTCTTCTCTGTACCGCTTGCTTGTTGATTTTGAAAGAAAGCAACTGCTCCAATGACGACTGCAAGCGCAAATAGGACGATACTCCATTTTCCCTTTACTGACACAACTTTCAAATCTCCTCTCATGACGGGTCATTCTTTATTAGTTTGACATCTGTTTGTAATATTTTTATAACATTTGACTTACTTTTGTAATTTTAGGGGATATTCATGCGAAATGTCAACTATTTTCCTATTAAACTATGAGAAAAAATGATAGGCCGTTCTGAGCGGCAAAAAGAAATCTCCTTTCTCTGCTCCGCACATACCTTCATTAATTAAAAAATAGGGTGTACATTGATTTTTTAGAGGCTGGCGGCTATAATTTTGTTGATTATGATTCTCATTTTCAAACTGACTTTTAATGAAGAAAAGGATGACACCGATTTTGCAGGATAAGCGAAAACCTCAACAAAAACGATCATCACATATTCTGTTCTTTTTGATATTTTTTCTCGCCGTCATTGGTTTAGCGGCTGCCATGTTTTTTGCTGTGTCATACGGTGCAAAAACATTGTCTCTGCAAACGGTTTGGACAGCTGTATTTGACTACCAGTCAAATGTTACAGAGCAGCAGATCATCCATGAATTAAGACTCCCTCGTGTTTTAGGGGCAGCTCTAGTGGGAGCGGCGTTTGCCGTAGCGGGTGCTCTTATGCAGGGCATCACAAGAAATCCACTGGCAGATGCGGGGATTTTGGGCATTAATGGAGGTGCGATGTTTGTGGTCGCTCTCTGTTTTGCTTTTTTTCCAGGAATACCTTATTCAGCACTGATGTTTTTTTCCTTTATTGGTGCTGTGCTCAGTACGCTGCTGATCTTTGCGATTGGTGCGGCTGGCGGCGTATTGACACCGCTGCGCCTCACTGTGGCAGGAGCGGTTGTAGCCGCATTGCTTCATGCGCTCAGCTCTGGGATCGCGATTTATTTTGACCTGAGTCAGGATTTGGCTTTTTGGTATGCAGGCGGGGTAGCTGGTGTGAAATGGCCGCAGCTGACGATTCTCGCTCCGGTTATTCTAATTGTGATCGTATGGGCAATGCTATTAGGTCGGTCACTTTCCTTACTATCGCTCGGTGAAGATACAGCGGCAAATTTAGGGGTGAAAACACGGCAAGTGCGAATACTAGGAATGACTGCTGCTGTGTTATTAGCAGGAGTTTCTGTTTCAGCAGTCGGATCGATTGGGTTTGTCGGTCTTGTCATCCCTCATATTGCACGAAAGCTTGTTGGTGTAGACTATCGTTTCGTCATTCCGATGTCAGCGATACTAGGCGCAATGCTGCTTGTCTTTGCAGACCTTGCCAGCCGTACAGTCAATCCGCCAAGAGAACTTGCCATTGGCGTGATGGTGGCACTTGTTGGTGTTCCTTTCTTCTTATACATTGCCAGAAAAGAAGGGAGGAACCTGTCATGAGAGAGAAACAGCGTGCTCTTGTCGTGACACTCGTTTTGCTTTGCCTGAGTGCGGCTGTGGTGCTGTATAGTTTAAATACCGGTACGCTGAAACTAAGCCCTGTCATGGTCATCAAGACGTTATTTGGCTTTGGAGATTTCCAAAGTGAAACGGTGCTGTTTGACTATCGTCTGCCTCGAATTGTGGTGACGATGTTAGCTGGTATTGGTCTTGGCATTGCTGGCGGCATTTTGCAGAGCTTATCCCGTAACCCGCTGGCCGATCCTGGGATTATTGGATTGAATGCAGGGGCAGCCTTTGGCTTAATTGTGTTTGTGACATATTTTCACGCACTTGAAGGCAATCCGTCTCTTCTTATTCCGCTCTTTACGTTTGGCGGCGGACTGCTTGCGGCAGCTGTCATCGTGCTTCTTGCATATGACCGGCATGAAGGGCTTGTTCCTATCCGGCTGATCTTAGTTGGCATTGCGGTTGCTGCGGGATTTAGTGCACTCACCTTATATTTGTCATTGAAGCTGGATGAAGATACATACACGTTTGCTTCAAGGTGGCTTGTGGGCAATGTATGGGGGAGAGACTGGATTCATGTGCTGGCGCTTCTGCCTTGGATTGTATGCCTTGTGCCGCTTACGCTGATGCAGACAAACACGCTCAATGCATTGACATTAGGAGATGCTGTCGCCTCAAGTGTAGGTGTACGTGTCCAGCGTAAACGTCTTCTCCTCTTGACCTTAGCGGTAGGCCTCGCGAGTGCAAGTGTTTCAATGACAGGTGGTATTGGCTTTATTGGCCTCGTCGCCCCGCATTTGGCTAGGAGGCTTGTCGGTTCACTGCATCAGTATTTCTTACCAGTTAGTGCGCTGCTTGGCTTGTTGATTTTGGTCAGTGCCGATACAATCGGACGTTCCATCTTTGCTCCAAATGCCATACCGGCGGGTGTGGTCGTGGCCTTTATCGGTGCCCCGTATTTTCTCTATTTATTAACTAAAACGAAATAAATATGAAAGAGGAACTCATCATGAAAAAACTACTAGTATTTGGATTAACGCTCTGTTTCTTGCTGCTTGCCGCTTGTGGACAACAGGAAACAAAGAATACAACAAATGAAAAGACCAATGGCACACCAAAGATTGCTTCCTTGTCTATTCATTTAACAAATGACTTGTTAGCACTCGGTATCAAACCGGCGGGCTCTGTTGTAGGAGGAGACTTAAAAGATTTCCTTCCACATGCGAAAAAGCAGCTGAGTCAGACGAAGAAGCTCGGCATTGCATCTGATCCAGATATGGAATCACTGCTTGCGTTACAACCAGATGTCATTTATGTTGATGAAGAATTAGCCGGACAAGACTTATCGAAATATAAGAAGATCGCCAAAACAGAAGTGTTTAATTTAAATGATGGCACATGGCGGGATCATTTGAAAAAAATCGCCAAACACGTCAATAAAGAAAAAGAAGCGGATCAATATATTAAGAATTACAATCAAGAAGCAAAAGAGGTCAAATCGCTCATCAAGAAAAAGATTGGAAACGGAAAAGTCATGGCGATCCGTGTGACAGCAAAGGAGCTTCGCGTATTTAGCATGAAGCGCCCAATGGGTCCTATTTTATACGAGGATTTAGGCCTGACACCTGTCGATGGTGTGAAAAAGCTGGACAGCAAGCGCCCATTTGAAGTGATTTCTCAAGAGGTTCTTCCTGATTATGATGCTGATGCGATCTTTGTCGTTGTCAACCGTGATGATAAAGCGCAGCAGGCATTCAAGCAATTAGAAAAGACTCCGATTTGGAAAGGTCTAAAAGCAGTGAAGAAAAACCAAGTCTATCCGATTGCCGATCAGCCTTGGCTCGATTACTCAGCTCTAGGCAATAAAATGGCATTGGATGAAGCAAAAGAGATGTTTTCTAAATAAATAGCAAATGAAATCAGGCATCATTCCGCATATAGGAATGATGTCTCTTTTTTTGATTCGTTCTTCTATTCATTCGGCTGATGCATACATATGAGAGAGAACGAGCAATACCGCCCGTGAGAAGAAGAAAGGGAGGGGTTACAGTTGGAGGTTCAAAAAATTAGTGCAGGTACGATTGCAAGGCTTGTGCTGCTTTTACTGGCGCTTGTTAACAGTGCGCTAACTGCTGCGGGAAAAAGCCCAATTCCTATTGATGAAGAAGGCGTTCAGCAATTCATCACACTGGCCTTTCTGGGAATTACATCACTATGGGCCTATTGGAAAAACAATGACATAACGAAAAAAGCACGAACAAAAAAAGAAGAATAACAGAAAAAAGAGCCTTTCATGAAACAAAGGCTCTTTCAGCGTGCAGACAAACCCTCGCATTCGCCCGCAGGTCTGCGCTCCGGTGCTCACGAATGTTTCAATTCGCTCCGCTCCGGTACTCGCCCTTCCTAGGGCTGCAAAGGTTTTCTATCACGCTGAAAAGAAGACAAAGGGCTAAAATAAAAATCATTTTAGCCCTTTATCAACAGTCTGAAAGAGCCTTTCATGAATCAAAGGCTCTTTTTCATCGAAGCGTCAAACGCCTCTCCCCGCAATCATTCTTCCTGAAAGGCTTACGCCCGGCGTTCTCCCATGTTGTTGAGGAAAGCTTTTACTTCCTCAATGCTTAAGCCAATTGCCTTTGCTTCACTCATTAGACGCTTCCACTCTGTGATATTTGAATCGGTCAGCTTTCTATGGGTGACATGTAACGACTTCTCTTCCTGCTCCTTTCGGTACGTTTGGAGCAGCTGATAGAGCTCTTCTTTAGGCATGCCTGATTGGACGGCACTTACGATATGCTCCCGCCATTCGTGTTCACCACCCTCAGCGTAATGAAACATCATCGTCTCTGCATCAAACAGCTCTTGTAAATCAATCTCTAGTGAAGAAGATACCTTTTTTAAGAACTGGACAGATGGATTTCTGTGGACACCACGCTCAATTTTGCTCAAATATGACTTAGAGACATGAGCATCCTCAGCCAGCTGCTGAATCGAGTATCCTTTTCTCTTTCGGTAAATGCGTATCACCTTGCCTATCATTCGATCAATGATCTCCCTTCTCACCGGCGAATAGTTCTGCGACCTTTTCGTTCATTATAAGAAATAAATTGTTCTTTATAAAATTCAAAAACGTAAGAATCAGGAAGTAAACAAAAGAAAACGAACGATTTCGTTCTTTAAAAAGAACTATAAGACCTATTATGACATTTTTCTTTGCGGGTATTATCTTTTATAATCCAATCATTAACAAAAAGAAACCATATATAACCTTTTTATGATGAAATCGGGAGGTATCTATGAATGAGAATATAGGTTTTAAGCAGCTGTTTTCTGTCATTAAAGAGAAAATGGCCCTTCTGATCCTGATTGTCCTGATCGTAACGGGCATTTCAGCCTATTATCAGTTCTATGTCTCGACTCCTGTATATCAGGCAACCACTCAAATTCTTGTTCATAAACGCAGCAATGACGCACAAGCAGATTTAAACGATATTCAGATGAACCTTCAATATACACGTACCTTTCAAGTTTTATTAAAAAGCCCAATCGTCATTGAAAAAGTAAAAGAAACACTCCATCTCACAGAATCAGCAGAAGGACTAAAACACAAAATTGCCACAAGTACAGAAAATGAGTCTGAGGTCATCAATATTTCTGTACAAGATGAGGATCGCGCGAAGGCAGTCGCCATTGCGAATACCGCAACAGAGGTGCTGCAAGAAGAAATCAAAAAAACAATGAATATGGATCGCATTAATGTTTTGTCTGAAGCCAAGCTGTCCAACACGATTCTGATGAATTCAAGGAAGTTCGTTCATATCGTTCTGGCACTAGGCGCCTCTTTATTAGGGGGCATGACACTCATTTTCTTAATGAATTTACTCGATGATACTGTAAAACGAACACATCAAATAAGAGAAGAGATCGGATTGCCGTCGCTTGGCAGTGTCTATCAGATGCAGGCAGACAGGAGGGCCAAAAAAGACAAGCAGTCCGTCATAACGGGAGGACAGAACATTGATCTTTAAGAGGAAGAAAAGAGAAAAGAGAGATTTATCCTGTATTTCTGTATTAAATCCTCACTCTGTCATTGCGGAACAATTCCGTACGATCCGAACAAACATCGAATTCACATCGATCCAAACAAGGCTGAAATCGATATTAGTGACCTCCTCCTTACCGAAGGAAGGGAAATCATTTACGGCTGCAAACTTAGCAGCTGTTTTTGCACAGCAGAACAAGCGGGTGCTGCTCATGGATGCTGACTTGCGAAAGCCGGTTGTCCATGAATATTTTGACTTGAGTCATCATACCGGTTTGACGAATGTGCTATTAAATAATTGCAGCTTGGAAGAAGCCATTTTACCGACACCGATTGAGCATTTAGAGCTGCTTCCGAGCGGAACCATTCCGCCGAATCCAGCTGAGCTGCTCTCCTCTTCTGTAATGAAGCAGTTATTTTATGAGATTGAACAGCAATATGACATGGTGATTGTTGATTCCACACCGCTTCTGCCAGTTGCAGATGCAAAGATTTTGGCGAACCGGACGGATGGGAGCATTCTCGTTGTCTTAAGCGGCAAAACAAAGATTGCTGCTGTGAAGAAATCAAAAGAAGTATTAGAAGGAACAACAAGTAAACTGCTTGGAGCTATGCTAAATGGCAAGAAAGAGAAAAAGGGCAGGCTGTATATGTATTAAAAAGATTGATAGGTGATGTCTCCTAATCTTTAACAATGGAGGCACTCGATCCTGCTGTGGGCATAACCGTGCCTTAGATGCTCGTCATCAGTAGTGGGATGTGAGGACGGGTTTGATGCCCATGTTACGTAAGAATAGTGATGCTTTAAAAAGGGGGAGGAGCGTTGACTTACGCCCAAAGATTATCAATCATCGTAGCACTAGATTCATATCTCATCTTAGTTGCCGTCTTTTTTGGTTTTCAATTTGTCCAAGAGGCGGCTTTAACCGTTTATACATTTGAAATGCTCGCCATTTCTTCACTCAGTCTGCTCATTGGGCACCATATATTTGCCTGCATGTTTCATGTGTACAAGCAAGTATGGGCTTATACAGGAGTAAGAGAGTTATTTTCTTTAATGAAGACCTTTGTGTGTTCTTTTTTATTTTCGATGACGATGCTGTACCTTTTCGTGCAGACATGGCCATTTCGGTTTTTATTCATCGTGTGGCTTTTTCATATCTTATTCATCGGTGCATCTCGTATGGCTTCTAGGCTATTTCATGACGGGGCCAAACGGCTTCAGGCAGAAAAAGAGCGGGCCTTAATTATTGGTGCCGGATCAGCAGGAACCATGCTCGTTCGTCAGCTTCAGCAATCGAGTGATGTACATATTGAGCCAGTCGCCTTCATCGATGATGACAAGACGAAACATCGGCTTGAAATTATGGGTCTGCCTGTTATAGGAGGAAAAGAACAAATTCAAACAGCTGTCGTGATGATGGATATTCAGAAGATCATCATCGCCATTCCGTCCAAAAGCAGCCACACCTTAAAAGGGCTGTATAAGGAATGTGTCGCGACCGGAGTCAAAACACAGATTATGCCGGAAATGGAGCAGATTTTAAAAGGAACCCATGCGCTGAATCAATTACGGGATGTACAGCCAGAGGATTTACTAGGGAGAGAACCGATTCAATTAGATACGAGCCGTCTATCTGCTCATTTAAAGGGAAAAACAATCATGGTCACAGGGGCAGGCGGATCAATTGGATCAGAAATCTGCCGTCAAATTTGTGTGTTTGCTCCTCAAGCGATTGTACTTGTGGGACATGGAGAATTTAGCATTCATTCTATTTTACTAGAGCTGAAAGAATTATATGGAGGCAGCATCAGACTCTATCCACAAATTGCGGATATTCAAGATAAACAGAAAATGAGTGAAATCGTTGGTCAATTTCAGCCGGATATGATTTATCATGCTGCGGCACATAAGCATGTCCCGCTCATGGAGATCAGTCCGAAAGAAGCTGTGAAAAACAATATTATCGGGACAAAAAATGTCGCAGAAGCCGCACACGAGCACGGCATTGAAACATTCGTCCTCATCTCATCTGACAAAGCGGTCAACCCTGCCAATGTGATGGGAGCCACAAAGCGGTTTGCTGAAATGCTGATCATGCAAATGGGGGCAAGCAGCGAAACAAAATTTGTCGCCGTTCGATTTGGAAATGTACTCGGAAGCAGAGGGAGCGTCATCCCTATTTTTAAGAAACAAATCGAGCAAGGCGGGCCGGTGACGGTCACGCACCCAGCCATGACAAGATATTTTATGACCATCCCAGAAGCATCAAGGCTTGTGATTCAGGCAGGTGCACTGGCAGAAGGAAGACAGATTTTTGTTTTAGATATGGGGGAGCCAGTGAAAATCGTGGACCTCGCAGAAAACCTCATTCACCTCTCAGGCTACACCACAGACCAGATTCCAATCACTTTCACAGGCATTCGTCCTGGAGAGAAAATGTACGAGGAATTACTCAACCAGCATGAAAAAGCACAGGAGCAAATCTTCCCGAAAATTCACATCGGCCATGCGCTGGATGGTGACCCATATGTGCTGAACCGTTTTATCCATGAATTTGACATGATGAGTGAAGAGCAGATGAGACAAGCATTATTTGCTGCCATTGAGTCGCATGATATGTTGTCCGATCAGATGGCACGAGAGGAGGAAGCGCTTGCCAATGAAGAAAAAAGTCTTGTTTTGCGCAACGGTTGATTATCACTTTAAGGCCTTTCATCTTCCGTATTTCCGGTGGTTTCAGGAACAAGGATGGGAAGTGCATACAGCGGCAAACGGCCAGCTGGAGCTGCCCTATGTGAATCAAGCTCACTTGATTCCGATTCAGCGGTCTCCTTTTCATGTACGCAACCGGCTTGCGTATGTAGAACTGAAGAAGCTGTTAGCGAAAGAGCACTATGATTTCATCCATTGCCACACACCAATGGGAAGTGTCATTGGCAGGCTCGCAGCCAAAGGTACGCGCAAAAAAGGAACGAAGGTTCTTTACACGGCACATGGCTTTCACTTTTGGCAGGGGGCGCCGCTTCAAAACTGGCTGCTCTATTATCCAATAGAGAGATTTCTCGCCCGCTATACAGACGCTCTGATCACCATTAATGGAGAAGATTTTAAAAGAGCCGACCGTCTATCAAAAGAGCGGACATCTGTTTATTATGTGCCCGGTATGGGTGTGGATATGAAGCGGTTCGCACCTGTCGATGAAAAAGAGAAGCAGAGCCTTCGCGCAGCCTATGGCTTTTCCTCGGAAGATTTTATCGTGCTGTGTGCTGGTGAATTAAATACGAATAAAAATCAAGGGATGCTCATCAAAGCATGTGCACAGCTGTCTAGGAAAATACCAAATATAAAGATCGTATTTGCCGGGGAAGGGACAATGAGGCCGAACTATGAAAAGCTTACCCGCCAGCTCCATCTTGAAAATCATGTCCACTTTGCTGGGTTTTGCAAACAAATGGAGGAATGGATGCATATAAGCGATGTATGTGTTTCCACCAGCTTGAGAGAAGGGCTCGGCATGAACCTGCTTGAAGCGATGTCGGCAGAAAAACCTGTGGTTGCAACGGAGAATAGAGGACATTGTGAGCTTGTCAAACATGGCGTCAATGGTTTTTTAGTTAAACCGCAAGATGTGAATAGTTTAGCTGATTACTTGCAGCAGCTCTACGACAAAAAAGATCAGCTGCCCCTCATGGGAAAAGCGGGACGCTCTATGGCTCATGCATTTGCACAGGAGCAGACGGTCAGTGCAATGGAAGAAATTTATACAATCTATATGGATCAAGCAGAGAAGGTGATACAGCATGCATAAACCAAAGGTGTCTATGATCATGGGCGTCTACAATTGCCAAGAGACAGTAGAAGAAAGCATTGAATCTATTCTTCATCAAACATATGAAAACTGGGAGCTCATCATATGTGATGACGCCTCAACAGATGGCACTTATGAGAAAGTGCTGTCTTATACAAAACGACATCCTGAAAGAATTCGCCTGATCCGCAATCAACAAAATCAAAGACTCGCTGCCAGTCTCAATCGCTGCCTGGCTGAAGCGAGGGGAGAGTTGATTGCAAGGCAGGATGGCGACGATCTATCAGTGCCTGTTCGTTTAGAAAAACAGGTTCATTTCCTCGATACATATCCTGAATATGATGTAGTCGGTACGGCAATGACGGTTTTTGATGAAACGGGAACAAAGGGTGTGCGGGCACTTGTTTCAGAGCCTGATCGGAAGGTGTTGGCAAGAGGGACTCCTTTTTGTCATGGGACCATTATGATGAGGGCTTCTGCTTACAAGGCTTTACAAGGCTATCGTTCTGTAAAAACAACAAGGCGGATGGAAGATATCGATCTTTGGATCCGCTTTTTTGCTGCTGGGAGGAAAGGTTTTAATTTACAAGAGCCGTTATATCTGGTGAGAGAGGATGAAGCGGCCTTTCAGCGGCGAAAGTTTCGATATTCAATGGATAATGCCTGGCTCGTTTTGAAAGCATGCTGGCTATTAAAGCTGTCGCCGCTTGACTATTTATTTGCTCTAAAACCGGTGGTTCGTGCCTGCTTGTCACCGAAGATCATGAAGCTTTATCATCGCCGGAAGCTGGCGGCGTCTATGCTGAAGAGGAGGGCGGTTCAAGATGAGTGAGCCAAAGCGCGTGCTTCATATTGTGGGCGGGATGAACCGCGGCGGAGCCGAAACGATGATTATGAACATCTATCGTGCACTTGACAGAAATGTCCTTCAATTCGATTTCATTACCCACCGACAGGACGTCTGTGATTATGATGAGGAAATTCGCCGGCTTGGGGGACGCATCTTTTACGTCCCAAGTATTGGGGCGTCCTCTCCGGTTGCTTTTGTGAAAACATTGACCAAGACAATTAGGCAAACAGGGCCCTATCAGGCAGTGCATGCACATACGGATTTTCAGACGGGTTTTTCCGCACTTGCTGCCAAACTAGCGGGTGTAAAGGTGCGCATTTGCCATTCACATAATACAGCGTGGAAGCAGTCGCCAAACTGGCTGGATCATATGATGCTCAAAGGATTTCGCCAGCTGATCTTTGCATTCTCTACACAGCTTGTTGCATGCGGCGAAGATGCCGGTGTCTTTTTATTTGGACAGAAAAAAATGCAGAACGGGCAAGTTGAGGTGCTTCCAAATGGGATAGATTTATCCCTTTTTTTTCAGCCTGATCCAGACGAAAAGGCAGAGATCAAAAAGCAGCTTCATCTTTGCGGAAAAAACATGGTCATTGGTCATATTGGGCGGTTCCATGAGCAAAAAAATCATGTTTTTTTTATAGAGCTGGCACAGACCTTAAAGAAGCAAGGGGTTTCATTTCAGCTTGTCCTCGTAGGAGATGGACCACTGAAGCAAGTAGTCGAATCGTATGCAGAGAAGGCAGGCTTGATGGAGGACATTGTCTTTACAGGCGTCGTATCAGACGTTCCACAATATATGAAAGCATTTGATGTATTTGTGATGCCTTCCCTGTTTGAAGGTCTTCCGCTTGTATTAGTGGAAGCACAGGCGTCTGGTCTGCCTTGTGTGATTTCAGATCATATTACAGAGGAAGTAGATTTAGGCTGCGGGCTTGTGAAAAGGATGTCTCTGCGAGATTCCGCGCATGAATGGATGAAGGCGGTGCTTGAAGCATATCATGCAGAACCTCCTCTTCAAGAGACCATTACCTCTCAGCTTGAACAAAGAGGATTTGATGTGAAACAGAATATTACACGTGTGATGAATCTATATGGACTGTAAGGAAGGAAGGGCAGATGGCGGTTTATTTGGTGAACATGATCATGGTCTATTTATGGTCGAGCTTTGCCGCATTTTACGGCAGGCGTGATGATACCATTCAAAGCGGATGGCGGCCTAATAAGCTTCTGGTGTTTTTTCCGTTTCTGTTTCTTTGTATCGTAGCTGGTATTCGCTATAAAGTAGGAACCGATTTTGTCACATACGGCCAGATGTATGAGTTCTCCATCAACTACGAAAAGCCTTGGCATATATTCGGCTTCGGTGTGGAGAAGGCCGCAACGGATCCAGGGTTTACGTTTATTTTATGGATGCTTAATCAACTGTCTCATGATCCGCAAATCATGTATATCTCAGTCGGAGCCATTACTTATTTTTTTATCATCAAGACGCTTATTCAATATGGCCGTCCATTTGAGCTGAGTATGCTGCTTTTTCTTGGAACCTTTCATTATTATGCGTCATTTAATGGCATGCGCCAGTATATGGTGGCAGCGATTCTTTTTTATGCCATCCGGTTGGTGATCAATGGTCAGTGGAAATTGTATTTTCCGCTCGTCCTTGTATGTTCATTGTTTCATTCATCCGCTCTCATCATGATTCCTGTGTATTTTATTGTGAGAACAAAGGCTTGGTCTTGGATGATGCTGGTCTTATGCCTGGTGTTCTTAGGCTTAACCGCTCTTTATGACCGTTTTGTCTCGGTGTTTGTCGTGATGCTGCAAGGCAGTTCATATGGTCATTACGAGGAATGGCTCACAACGAATACGAATGGAATGAATGTGACAAAAATCGGTGTCTTGATTTTGCCGCTTCTGCTTGCTTTCTTTTATCGAAAACGACTTCGTGAGCTGACGCCTGAGAGTGATTACATTGTGAATTTTTGTTTGCTTGGTTTCTTGTTTGGCATCCTTGCAACGAAGGATGTCATTTATGCAAGATTTCATATTTATTTTGGCTTGTATCAGCTCATTTTACTGCCATATTTCACACGCATTTTTGATCAGCGGTCTAATGTGTTTATGTATGTAGGGATTGCTGTTTGCTATATTCTGTACAGCATCATGCTGATGCCGTTCGATTCTTCGGTTTTGCCGTATAGAACGATATTTAATAAGTAGATTTGAAGAAAGGTGGGGCATGCTGTAATGCCAGCTATCAGTCTATTGGTCGCAGTTTACAATACGAGTCAATATGTGGAGCAATGTCTTCAATCAATTGCAGATCAAAGTTTTTCCGATATAGAAGTCATTCTTATCAATGATGGATCGACCGACCGCAGCGGTGAATGGCTTGAAGCATTTGCTGAGCGTGATGAGCGTTTCCGGGTAATCCATCAATCCAATCAAGGATTAGGCGCTGTGAGAAACCGGGGCATCGAGGAAGCGAAAGGGACGTATCTCGCCTTTGTGGATTCAGATGATATTCTCGCTCCTCATTACTGTGAAGCTATGTATGAAAAAGCCGAAATGACCGGGGCAGATCTTGTTGTGAGCGAGTATTGGATTCAATTTGAACAGTCAAAGCGAACGATAGCAACGACGCTGTTAGACAAGCGCTCAGCCGAAAAAACGGATGTAATCAAAGCGTTATTACACGGAGACTTGACTGGATTCTCATGGAATAAGCTGTATCGGCGTGCCTTTATGGAAAAACACCACATTCGATTTCCGCTGCGGGGTGAGCTTGAGAACATTGAAGATCAATATGTGACGCTGCGCTGTTTTTCTTTAGCACGCAGTATCGCTTTTGTTCATGAGCCTCTTTATTATTACAGGGTTCATCTGTCATCTATTGTACAGCGATATCAGAAGCAGTATTTTCATCATGGACTGATCTTTTATCATGCACAGCGCTCTTTTTTAAAAGAGCATGATGACATCTCTATGTATGAGAAAGCATTAGACTTTTTTATCGTCAATCATACGCTTCATTGTATGCTCAACGAATGGAAGAGCCAAAATGATCTCTCTCTTCAGGAAAAGCTTGATCACATGCGTGAAATGGTCACACATGATGCCTTTCAGCATGCCGTCAAACAAGTGGAACCATCGAAGCTCACAGTACGAAAACGAATGATTTTATTTCTTGCTAAGTGCCGATTGGTTTATCCGCTTTCTGCCGCGGCTTCTAGCTATCAAAAATGGATCGAATATCAGACAAGGAAATAGGGGTGATGGGATTGACAGTGCAGCAATTGAAGGCAAAAACCGCAGAGTGGCTGCTCTTAAAGGTCAAATATCCGCTTGAGTATAGACTGAGCCGCCAAAGGCTGCCAGAGCTGAGTCATCAGAAGAAAATCATTCTCACGCTGCTGCCGGGCCATGATAATTTAGGGGATCATGCGATTGCCTATGCGAGTTATTGTTTTTTAAAGAAACACTTTCCAGCCTATGACATCATAGAAGTGGACATGAAAGAGATCTACCGCCTTGCCCGTCCGCTAAAGCGCAGCCGGCATCCAGAAGACATCGTCTGTATGATCGGTGGGGGCAATATGGGGGATTTATACCGGTACGAAGAATGGACGAGACAATTTATCATCAAGACCTTCAAGTCCTATCCCATGATCCAGCTGCCTGCTACTGTACATTTTACAGAAACAAAGAGAGGGAAACGAGAGGAACAACGCGCCATTCACACGTATAGTCAGCATCCAAGACTGCTCCTCATGGCAAGAGATCAAACAACCTATGAATGGATGAAGCTTCATTTTCCTGATCAAGATGTGTGGAAACAGCCTGATATGGTGCTGTCATTAGACGAATCATCAAAGGATGAAACACGTGAAGGGGTTCTGCTTTGTCTGCGTGAGGATCAAGAAGCGTATCTCACAAAGGAGGAGCGCCAGCAGCTGCAGCAGCATATCCAAGAGACATATGATCAAGTCGGTTTGATCACAACGACAATTGGCAGACGAGTCGATCGAACAACTCGCTTAGAGGAGTTAACGTCTTTGTGGACGGAGTTAAAACAAGCGCAGGTCGTCGTGACAGATCGTCTGCATGGCATGATCTTTTGTGCGATCACTCATACACCGTGTGTTGTCCTTAGATCGTTTGATCATAAGGTGATGGAGGGTTTTGAGTGGGTGGCTCATCTTCCGTTTATGACCCTTTTAAAAGAACCAAATGAGGCCGCTGTGAAAGAGGCCGTTCATCAGTTGATGAAAACAAGCGGTCAAAAGGGAGAGGAAGCTGGATGAGGGCTCTTAAACGCTGCGTGAAAGCACAATGAATCGAGCATTTCTTTATAATGCCAGTGCGAACTTAATCACATTTGTCCTGATGATGCTTATGTCTGTTTGTTTAACACCTTATATTGTTCATACGCTTGGAGTGGAAGCATTCGGCTTAATCCATCTGACGCAAAATATGATCAACTATTTATCGGTCATTACGGCTTCGTTAAGTGCGGTTGTTGTGCGATTTTTTTCTGTGGCGGCTCATAAAGGAGAGATGGAGAAGGCGCAGCGCTATCTCGCTTCCTATTTCGTCAGTTCGTTTTTACTATCTATTAGTCTCTTTTTGCTTTGTCTTTTCGTGTCTCATCAGCTGGTTGAATGGCTTCATGTACCTGTTCATCTCGCAAAAGACACACAGACCGCCTTTATTTTAGGGGGTCTTTTATTTATGCTCAATTTCGTCATGTCTGGCATTGGGGCTGCACCGTTTTATGCGAATAAGCTCTATGTATCAAGTATTGGACAGGCGATTCAAATGTTTTTGAGGGCACTGATGATTGTCATCCTGTTTACATGGACGACACCAGCCATTTGGCATATCCCGCTTGCGGCCGTCATTGGAAGCTTAGCGGCTATGGGAATCGGTATCTATTATTTTAAGAAACTCATCCCTTGGTTTTCGTTTAAGTGGAGGCACGTCTCATTATCGTCTAGTCTCACACTTGTTCGATCAGGGGTCTGGCATTCATTTGAGCAAATGGGGATTTTGTTGTTTTTACAAATTGATTTATTGATGACCAACTTGCTCATTGGAGCGGAAGCAACGGGCCAATATGCGGCAATTTTACAGTTTCCATTATTATTACGCACACTGGCAGGGACACTGGCCGTTGTGTTTGCACCAACGATCACGAAATTTTATTCGAATCAGGACAAAGAGGGACTCATTCAATATGCTGCAAACGCCATTAAGTGGAGCGGCTTATTTGTTGCGTTCCCAGCCGCACTTCTAGGAGGTCTCGCTGGTCCACTCATGCTTTTATGGCTTGGGCCTGCTTTTGAGGAGCTGAAATGGCTTCTCATGATTCATGCGGCTTATTTATGTTTGACCTTGATGTTTTTACCGCTCACATATGTGCCGACCGTGTTTAATCGATTGAAAGTTCCTGCAGTTGTCACCCTTATATTAGGTGTATCTAATGTGCTTTTTGCCTATGGATTGACTCATATGCTGCAGCTTGGTTTATATGGCATTGCATCAGCGGGGGCAATGGTTTTATTGATTAAAAATATTGTGTTTCTGCCATTTTATACGGCCAGGATCACGAATCAGAAACGCACTATCTTTTATAAACATACACTGGTTCCACTTGCTGGAGGGCTATTTATTTGGGGCATCTGTGCGGGGATTCAGGCGGTATATAACGTGACTTCATGGTGGGAGCTGTTTTGTATTGGAGGGCTTTGTTTCATTCTCTATATGGGCTACTTGTATGTGTTTGCAGGAACGAAACGAGAGCGGATGCAGCTGATGCGTAAGGTAAAACATGCGGTCTCCCGCTAATATGAAAAGGAGATGCAATGATGAAAAGAATGATAGATGTGATGGTGGCATTGACGCTGCTCATCGCAGGCAGTCTTCTTTTACTTCTCATCTATGGACTGATTAGATGGAAAATTGGAACGCCTGTGGTGTTTCGGCAGAAGCGGCCTGGTCTGTATGGCCGGCCTTTTATGCTATATAAATTTCGGACGATGACAGATGAACGAGACGAACATGGGGTGCTGCTGCCAGATCATTTGCGATTAACAAAAACCGGTGCCTTGATTCGAAAGCTTAGTCTTGATGAATTGCCGCAGCTAGTCAATGTACTCAAAGGAGAGCTTAGTCTTGTCGGGCCAAGACCGCTTTTAATGGAGTATTTGCCTATGTATACAGAAGAACAAGCAAGGCGTCATCTTGTGAAGCCCGGCATAACAGGATGGGCACAGGTGAACGGCCGGAACACGCTTTCTTGGGAGGAGAAATTCACCTATGACCTTTGGTATGTCGAGCATCAATCGTTTTGGCTCGATATGAAAATTTTATGGATGACCTTGCTGAAAGTCATGAAAACAGAGGGGGTGCAGCAGCCGGATCATGCCACAGCTGAAAAATTTAAAGGAACCAATATGTAAGAAGCAAACCATTGGTTTAATTGGGGCCGGAGGACATAGCAAAGTCATTCAAGATCTCATTTTTGCACATGCCGATTACTCATTATGTGCGGTGTTAGATGATCAATTTGAAGAGACGGTCACTCAAAGCGGGATTTTGTATGGACCGATCTCCATGAGTGAGCAGCTGAAAGAGACAATGCCTCATATGAAATGGCTGATTGCGATCGGACAAAATGAGATCAGACAGCTCATGAAGGAACGCCTTTCATTTGAAGACACAGCATATGCCACATTGATTCACCCAGAGGCGGTCATGAGTCCGTCATCTGTCATTGGAAGGGGGACTGTTGTGATGGCAAGGGCAGTGGTTCAAGCAGATGCAGCCATCGGTGAGCATACGATTATAAATACAGGGTCTATCGCCGAGCATGACTGTATACTCGAATCGTTTGTGCACCTGTCACCAGGCGCGGTGCTGACTGGCGGTGTATCCGTGCGGGAAGGTGCCCATATTGGGGCTGGTGCCGTGGTGACACCGGGTATAACGATTGGAAGCTGGTCCGTCATTGGTGCTGGAGCAGCAGTGACAAGAGATATACATGATCAGAAGGTCGCTGTAGGAATTCCTGCAGTAGAAATCAAAGATCGGAGAGAAGGTGGGAAGTGATGAAAGAAAGGAAGCGAATTTACTTATCTCCTCCGCATATGAGCGGAAAAGAGTATCTCAAAATAGAGGAAGCCTTCAAGAGCAACTGGATTGCGCCGCTTGGACCGCTTGTGAATGAATTTGAACAGGCGGTGGCGGACTATGCAGGAGTGAAGACAGGAGCGGCTTTATCTTCAGGAACAGCAGCGATTCACCTTGCTTTAAAGCTGATAGGTGTGCAAAAAGGAGACATTGTCTTTTGTTCCACCCTCACGTTTGTTGCAACGGCAAATCCGATTTTATATGAACAAGCGGAGCCTGTTTTTATTGATTCTGAAAGGGAGACATGGAATATGTGCCCGCTTGCTTTAGAGAAAGCCTTAGTTGAATCAAAACGTCTTGGGAAAAAACCTCGCGCGGTCATCGTTGTCCATTTATATGGACAAAGTGCAAAAATGGACGAGATCATGGCTCTGTGTGAAGCATATGATGTACCAGTCATTGAGGATGCCGCTGAATCGTTAGGTGCGCTTTATAAAGGAAGAAAAAGCGGTTCAATGGGCAGGTTCGGTATCTATTCTTTTAATGGAAATAAAATCATTACAACATCAGGGGGCGGAATGCTTGTGAGTGATGATGAAGCTGCGATTGAACGATGCCGCTTTCTTGCTTCACAGGCCAGAGAAAAAGCGATGCACTATGAGCATCAAGAGATGGGATACAACTATCGCATGAGCAACCTCTTAGCAGGAGTCGGGATTGCTCAAATGGAAGTGCTGGACGAGCGTGTTGAACAAAAGCGCCGCATTTTTCAGCGTTATCAGGACGCTTTATCAGAAGCAGAGGGACTTCATTTGATGCCAGAATATCAAGAAACGAAATCCAACCGCTGGCTGACGGCATTGACCATTGATCGTGACACACAATTGTCTCCAGTAGATATCATTGGTGCTTTAGAAAAAGAACAAATCGAAGCAAGGCATGTATGGAAGCCGCTGCACCAGCAGCCGCTCTTTCGTCATTGCCCTTTTTATACTGCGGAAAAAGGCACTCCTGTATCTGAGCTGTTATTTGAGCGGGGGCTTTGTCTTCCGTCTGGAACGAGCATGACAGATGCAGATCAGGAACGTATCATCCATATACTCCATGACATGCTGCGAGAAAAAACATTTACCTCTTCACAGGCTGCTCATTCGTAAGCAGCCTGTCTCTCTTTCTATCAAATTCCTCAATTTATGGAATAAATCGGAATAAGTATTGTCATTTCGTTTCAAATATGATATTGACAACGGCTTCCTTCCTCCTTAAAATGAAAATGATTATCAGCATCAATTAGGAGGAGCAACTTATGTCTATTTGGAGAAATTTTCCGAAAATTAAAATAAATTCAGTATTACCATTCCTGCTTATTTTCTTTTTACTAGTAGGATGCTCTCAAACAAACAATGGAGCAGAAGGCAATAATGATCATCCTGATATGATCACAATGGCGTGGCCAAGAGATATTGGTGAAATGAATCCACACGTATACAACCCATCACAATTATTTGCGCAATCAATGATTTATGAGCCATTGGTCAGCTATCAAAAGAATGGTAAGCTGAAACCTGAATTAGCGAAATCATGGGATGTTTCAAAGGATGGCAAGGTGTATACGTTCCATTTAAGAGACGGAGTGACTTTCTCAGACGGCTCTGAATTTAATGCGGACATTGTCAAAAAGAACTTCGATACAATTTTAAAAAATAAAGATTTACATAGCTGGTTAGGTGTCATTAAGAAAATCAAAAAGACAGAAGCCGTTGATAAAAAGACATTTAAACTCACTTTAACAGCACCATACTATCCAACTGTGCAAGAATTAGCCGTTGTTCGTCCAGTTCGTTTCTTAGGTGAAGCAGGTTTCCCTAAAAACGGAGATACGTCAAAAGGAATTGAAAAACCAGTGGGGACAGGCCCTTGGGTTTTAAAAACATATAAGAAAGATGATTATGCCATTTTCGAACGAAACGATCATTATTGGGGAGAAAAACCAAAGGTAAAAGAAATCAAGGTAAAGGTCATCCCAGATGCGGAAACGAGAGTCATGGCATTTGAAAAAGGTGATGTGGATTTACTTTACGGAGAAGGAACCATTAGCCTTGATTCCTACAAACAGCTGGAAGCAAGCGGTAAGTATGAAACGAAAATGTCAGAGCCTGTTGCAACGAGACAGCTTGTTATGAACACAAAAGTGGATCAGCTGTCAGATGAGAAAGTGCGTCATGCCCTTCAATATGCCTTCAATAAAAAATCAATGGTAGAAGGGGTCACCTCAGGTTTAGAGGATGAAGCAGATCACATCCTGCCGACTAATATGCCGTATACGTCACACATTCAAGTGAAGTCTTTCAAATATGATGTGGACAAAGCCAAAGCATTGCTGGATGAAGCGGGCTGGACACTTCCAAAAGGAAAATCCGTTCGTGAAAAAGATGGGAAAAAGCTTGAGTTTAGTATGATGTATGACTCAGCGGAATCAATTCAAAAAGCGATGGCGGAAACGCTGCAAGCAGAATGGGCAGCCGTTGGTGTCGGCGTCAAGCTTGAGGGTGTGGATTTGGCCACACAGGTTCAACGCTTTAAAGCCAATAAGTTTGATATGAACTTCTTTAGCAACTACGGAGCGCCGTATGATCCGCATACATTTATGAACGTTCTTTCATCAGATGGTTTTGGATTCAAAGAAGCCATTTCAGCCTATCCAAATAAGGAAAAACTGATCAAAGAAATGACGGAAATTCCATCCACAACAAATGAAAAGAAACGCAAAGCACTGTATTCGTCTGTCTTATCCTCTTTACAGGATCAAGGGGCAATTGTGCCAATCTCTTATTTTAAAAAGACAGCCGTTTATCAAAAAGCTGTGAAGGACTTTGAATTCCCTGCAAATCGTGATGAACATCCTTTCACAGGCATGAAGCTGAAGTAACAGAAAGAAGGTAAGGAAATGGGCCGCTATATCGTCAAACGAGTGCTATCAATTATTCCTGTATTTTTATTAGCCACACTGCTCACAACTGGTATGATTCACCTCTCGCCAGTTGACCCGGCAGAGGCATATTTAGCAGCGGCTCATATCCAGCCTACGGATGAAATATTAGCGCAAAAACGAAGTGAATTCGGCTTAGATGAGCCGTTTTATATGCAGTATCTTCATACCATTGAAAAAGTCATTCACCTTGATTTCGGCCGGTCGTATATGTCCAATCAGCCTGTCGTTGATGAGGTGATTTATCGAATCCCGGCGACAATTCAATTGGCGCTTACCAGTCTGCTGATCGCTATTTGTGTCAGCATTCCGCTCGGCTTTTTCAGCGGCATGAGGAAAAATGGTGCCGTGGATCATGTGAGCCGGCTCATTTCTTTCTTAGGAGCATCTATCCCGACGTTTGTCTTGGGGTATTTGCTCATCTTCTTTTTTTCAGTGAAACTTGACCTCTTACCAGTTGAAGGGATTGGAACATGGGAGCATCTCATTCTGCCCTCGATCACACTTGCAGTCCCTTTAATTGCTACGTATACAAGGCTGTTACGGTCAAGTGTGAGTGAGGCGCTTCAAGAGCCTTTCGTTCAATATGCGAGAATCAGAGGTTTGAAGGAACAATCGATCATGTTCAAGCATGTGTTCAGAATTGCGATATCGCCGATGCTGACCGGACTAGGGGTGAACCTTGGCAAGCTGTTAACCGGAACCATTATTGTAGAGGCCGTTTTCTCATGGCCAGGGTTTGGCCGCTTTTTTATTGAAGCGATCTTTAACAGAGATCTGCCTGTCATTCAATTTTATGTCCTCATGTCGGCATGTATTTTTATCTTGAGCAGCTTGATCGTTGACTTAGTTCAGCTGATCATAGACCCCCGTATTTCTAGAAAGGAAGGCCGCCAGCAATGATGACAAAAGTAAAACATCTCTTCGTTCATCAAAAGATGATCTCGATCTGCGCTTTGCTGCTCGGTCTCCTGCTCATTGTCACAATATGTGCACCATGGATCGCTCCACATGATCCGGCTGCTGTCAATCTAGCAATGAAGCTAAAGGGATCTTCGTGGGAGTATCCTCTTGGAACAGATCAATTAGGACGATGCAATTTATCTCGTATTTTATATGGTGCGCGTGTTTCGCTCGGCTGTGCGTTATTAATCTTTCTTTCTTCGTTATTCATTGGATTAATTGTCGGCCTCTTTTCAGGATACAAAGGCGGCTGGATCGATCATGTTTTGATGAGAATCTGTGACGGCGTCATGGCATTTCCCAACCTGGTGCTGATTCTTGGATTAGTCGGCATCTTCGGTCCGGGACTTCCTCAAGTCGTACTTGCCTTGATGCTTGTGCAATGGGTATATTATGCCCGCGTCTTCCGAGGAATGGTGCTCAGTTTAAAAGAACAGAACTTTATTGCAGCTGCAAAAATCAGTGGGACCTCGCATTGGAACATTATGAGAAAGCATATGATTCCCAATGTCCTGCCGCCATTAGCAGTCATTGGAACACTTGAAATGGGATGGGCGATTATGGACATTTCTGCGATGTCTTTCCTCGGATTAGGGGTTCAGCCTCCTATGCCTGAATGGGGAGCGATGATTCATGAAGGGAAATCTTACATTCAAACGAATCCTCAGTTAATGCTGTACCCAGGTCTTGTGATCATGGCTGTGGTGGTTCTGTTTAATTTACTAGGAGAAGCCCTTTCAGAGAAATATGGCATCAAACGCCGTGTGTAAAGGAATGATCAATGTGCAAGAGTCCATTTTACAAGTAGAGAACCTGCATGTGCAGACGATAACTCCTCAAGGGACAACCCCTCTTATTCAAGAAGTCTCGTTTGAAGTAGGGCACGGTCAAATCCTTGGATTAATTGGTGAGAGCGGCTGCGGAAAAACAGTGACAAGTATGTCGATCTTGCATATGCTTGATCGAAAAACAACGGAAGTCACTGGCAGTATCACATTACAGGGACGAGAATTGATCGGTATAAGTGAAAAGGATATGCGTTCCATTCGGGGCAAAGACATCTCGTATATTATGCAAAATCCAATGAACAGCTTTACGCCGGTATGGACAATCGGCCATCAGCTGGTTGAAACGATCCGCCGGCATACGGCTGTCAGTAAAAGTCAGGCACGATCACAGGCAATAGATGCGTTAGCGCAAATGAATCTGCCGCAGCCAGACCAGCTGTTCAATAAGTATCCTTTTGAATTAAGCGGAGGGATGCTGCAGCGTGTCATGATCGCCATGGCTGCCTGTATGCACCCGCCCCTCATCATTGCAGATGAGCCGACAACTGCATTAGATGTACACAATCAGAAACGGGTGCTTCAGCATTTGAACCAAATTCGTCATGACTATGGAACGGCCATTTTACTCATTACCCACGATCTTGGTGTCATTGCTGAAATGGCAGATCAAGTTGTCGTCATGAAACAAGGAGAAATTGTTGAAAAGGCAGGAGTTCTTGAGATTTTTGAACAACCAAAACATGATTATACAAAAAAACTATTAGCAGCTCGTCCATCGATTCCAGCTGTTTGCCCGATTTGAGGTGAGAAGGCCCTTGCATTTATTAGAAGTGAAAGCAGTCAGTCATGCATACACGAACCGGTCGTTTCTAATGAGAAAAAAAGGAGCAGCCCCTGTCCTGAAAAGCGTCGATTTAACTATTGAAGAAGGCACCTGCCTTGGGCTGCTAGGGCAAAGCGGCGCAGGGAAAAGTACACTTGGCCGCATCATACTTGGTCTAGAGAAGCCAAGAGCTGGACAGGTTCTTTTCGAAGGTCAGGATGTCTATCGTGCAGATCAGCAAACACGTAAGCATTTTCGCCGGCATGTGCAAGCGGTGTTTCAGGATTCCTATTCGGCGGTAAATCCAAGGTGGACAGTCGAACAAATTTTATCTGAGCCGCTTGAAAACTACGAATCCATGAGCCGGAAGGAACGTAAAAATGTATTGATTCACTGGCTGGAAAGAGTCGGGCTCGGTGAAAAGGATTTGTGTAAATATCCACACCAATTCAGCGGCGGCCAGCTGCAAAGGATCAACATCGCTAGAGCTTTATTGCTCCAGCCAAAGCTCATTGTGCTTGATGAATCTGTCAGCAGCTTAGACATGGTGACGCAGGCTGTCATTTTAGATTTATTAGTAGAATTAAAGAAGGAGCTCGGTGTGGCTTACTTATTTATTACACATGATATAACAGCAGCCTATCACTTATGTGATCAATTGGCGATTCTTGATCAAGGAGAGCTTGCTGCTCAATTTCAATCAAAGGCTGACTTCTTTTCATCAGAAGAGGAAGCGGTGCGGAAAATGAGAGATGCAATGCTCGCAGACCATCCTTTGTCACGAACGATTGGCAGACCGGTTCGGTAAAACTTCATTTTATCAATGCCTCAGCGTGCAACCAAAGCGTCGCATTCGGTAAAAAGCAAAGAGCGAAAGCCTCTTTGCAGGCAATCTGCGCCTCTTTTAGAAAAGAGGCTATTTTTCATGAAAGGCAGGTGGCATCGTGAACCATCGAGCGTATTTAGCTTTGGCCATTCCTTTAACAATTTCTACGATGACCACTCCATTACTGGGAGCTGTTGATACAGCGGTTGTCGGTCAGCTCGCAAATCCCGCTTATATTGGAGGCGTTGCGGTCGGCAGTCTCATTTTCAGTACATTATATTGGCTGTTTGGTTTTTTGCGGGTAAGTACATCTGCTTTTGCCGCCCAGGCAAACGGTGCGCAGAATGAGGAACAGGGCGTTCTTGCTTTTCTAAGACCTTTTTTCGTCGCCATCATCGTCGGACTTTGTTTTATTGCCATGCAATGGCCGATCATTCAATCTGCTTTTCTAGTGATCTCTCCCGATGCTGATGTCCGTCAATTTGCCGCAGACTATTTTCATATTCGCATTTGGGGAGCGCCATTTACTTTAATGAATTATGTTATATTGGGCTGGCTGATGGGGATGGCTAAAATGAAAGAAGCTCTTTCATTGCAAATCTTGATCAATGTTATGAATATGGCGCTCGCATTTCTGCTTGTTCATGTGTTTTCGTTTGCGGTCAAAGGAGTTGCGGCGGCGACATTGATATCTGAACTAACCGCTTTTGTGTTGGGGGCATGGATTATTCTGAAGCATTCGTCAAACGGATTCCAGATGCCTTCCATCAAGAAAATCATGGATACTCAGGCAGTGAAGAAAATGTTTCATGTGAATAAAGATTTGTTTATCAGGACGATCTGTCTGCTAGTGGTCATCAACATGTTTACGGCAAAAGGTGCTTCTTTTGGTACAGAGCTGCTGGCAGCCAATGCCATCTTATTTCAAATTCACTACATCATGGCTTATTTGTTCGATGGTTTTGCCAATGCGTCCAGCATCCTTGTTGGCAGGTCAGTTGGTGCAAATGACCGCACCCTCTATGAAAGAACCTTAACCCTTTCGAGGCAGTGGGCACTTGTCATGGCATGTGTCATTGCGGCGGTTTATTTTCTATTAAAAGAGCCGATATTGAGCTTGTTTACAAATCTCCCTCAGCTGCTAGATGTGACATTACGCTATGCAGACTGGCTTGTTCTTTATCCGTTTGCGGCTTGCTTCGGTTTGGTCATTTACGGCGTATTTACAGGTGCGACAGAAATTGCCCCTGTTAGAAATTCGATGCTGTTTGCGATGATTTTGTTTATCGTCGTTCAAACCGCGGTCACGCCTATTTGGCACAATCATGGCCTATGGTTTGCCTTTATCATCTATACTGTAGGACGGTCTGGCTTTTTGATGATGTACAAATCGAGGCTGGATCAGAAGCTGTTCGCAAATGATCAACACCCTTTGCCCTCTTGACAAAGGGTGTTCTTTTTCGTTCATTCGCTTTCTTTTTTCACCTTTTGATAGGCTTCATCAAGATGCTGAATTCGCTTCAATACAACCGCATTTTTGGTCAGCTGGTCTTGAACAAGCGTTGACACTACTGAGCGGTAATAGGCATTCATGGCATGAACCTTGTCTTCATTTTGGTTCATGGCGATGTGCTGCTTCAAGTTGTCGACAAAGTATGGAACGGAAAAAAGTTCAGACATAGAAATCACTCCTATTTCGTATATACGGTCCGTCAATCTTCATGTAAAATGATGAGAGGGAGGGGAGACAATGAGCCTTAAACTGCAACAAGAACAGGTATTAAAGCAGGTGCTCACACAAGAACTTAGGCAGGCCATTACGCTGCTGCAGCTGAATTGCGCAGAGCTCGGCGAGTATCTTGACCAATTAGCGCTTGAGAACCCTCTGATTGAGCGGAAAGACACGGACAGCTATCAACCAGTTTATCATAAAAAATCACAAGATCGAATGACAGAGCCGTATCGAACGTATCAAAAAGAAAGCCTGCAAATGTTTTTAAAAAGACAGGCGATTGATTTGAATTTAAGTGAAAAGAATCAAAGAATCTTTCACTTTATGATTGAGTCCATTGATTCCAATGGCTATCTAAATGAACCGATTGACGCAATGGCAGCTGTCTTAGAGGTGCCAGCTGAAGAAGTAGAAGCTGTCCTTCATCAGCTGCAATCGCTGGAGCCTGCCGGGATTGGCGCAAGATCATTGCAGGAATGCATCCTCCTTCAGCTGAGAAGGAAAAAGAAGCGTTGGTATGAAGCCGAGCTGATCATCGAAGAGCATTTCTTTCTTTTTGCGAGGAAGGCTTGGAAGGAAATTGCGGCCAAAACAGGTGTTTCAATGAAAACACTCCAGGCGGTACAAGATGAAGTGTCTCAGCTTGAACCAAGACCAGGCCTTCATTTCTCATATGATGAAGAGCATGTGTATATAGAGCCTGATGTGACAATTACTGTGGTGCAGGATCACATCACATTTGAGCTGAATCAGCGCGCTTTTCCAGACGTAGAAATGAATGAAGGCTACTTCGCCATGATTCAAGACCAAAAGCGGCATGAAGCATATGCGTATTTAAAGGAAAAAGAGCAGCAGTACAATTGGCTTGTCCAAGCGCTGAAGCAAAGAAAGCAAACGATGACTCATGTCGTTCGTGAGATTATCTCACATCAGACCGATTTTTTTCTAACAGGGAAACATAAAATGAAACCGCTTACGATGAAGCGGATTGCAGATATACTGCAAGTCCATGAGTCAACAGTCAGCCGGACTGTAAAAGGGAAAATGGTGCAAACCCCTTATGGTCTTATGGAAATGAAACAATTTTTCCAAGCCAAATTAGAAGGGCATTCGCTAGAAGAGGCGTCCAGCTACACAGTCAAAACGCACATTGCAGAGCTCATCCAAAAGGAAAATAAGAAAAAACCGTATTCAGATCAGCAAATCATGACACTGCTTCAGCAAACCTTTGGTATCCGCGCGTCGCGCAGAACCATTGCAAAATATCGCGAACAAATGAATCTTCCGTCCTCTACGCTTCGGAAGCGATACGATTAAAAAGAAGTACTTGCCAGAACATGGCACGTGCTTCTTTTTTGTTGAAAGCAAGGCAGCTCGAAGATTTCTTGAAAATTAAAGAGGGGAGACGTGTGATCGGAAATTTTGGGGTAAAGTATAAGATAGGGCATGAGCCGATAGGGATAGACAACAGTGATGAGGTGAGACCAATTGAAATATAAACAAATTAAAACGAAAAAAATATATGAAGAAATTGCGGATGCATTAATTGAATCCATTCGTACAGGTGAGCTTCTTCCAGGGGAAAAATTAGATTCGGTTCAAGCGCTTTCAGAAAGCTTTCAAGTCAGCCGTTCCGCTGTAAGAGAGGCACTGTCTGCTCTCAAAGCGATCGGATTAATAGAGATGAAGCAAGGGGAAGGCACATATGTGAAGCAGTTCGATCCTGAGCAGCTCACATTTAGTCTGTCTCCTGCATTTTTGATGAAGCAGCATGATGTCACACAGCTCCTTGAATTAAGAACTATAATTGAGACGGGTGCTGTCAAAAAGGCAGCGCTCTTGCGAACGGACGATGACCTTCATCAGCTGCGTGAGGCACTCGAACAAATGAAACTCGCAGAAGCACATAAAGAAACTGGTGAAGAAGCAGACTTCTCCTTCCATCTCGCCTTAGCCAAAGCCTCAAAGAATGATTTATTAAAGGCGTTAATGAATCAGGTCTCCACCTTGCTGGTAGAAACAATGCGGGAAACGAGAAAAGTCGTCTTATTTTCAAGGAAAGCCTCCATTCGGCAGCTTTACAAAGAACATGAACACATTTACAAAGCCGTCATGGCAAGACAGCCAGAAGAAGCAGAAAGAGCGATGCTCACGCATTTAAAAAATGTAGAAAAACTGCTGAGTGATGTGAGTCAAGAACCGGCAGGACAGTCAGAACCACAGTAAGCTGTGCCGAATGAGGGCACAGCTCTATTATTAACGAGAAATATGCAGTTTTTTCATGCGATATTGCAGACTTTGCCTGCTCATGCCCAATAACTTTGCAGTCTGTGAAATATTATCGTCCATTTTTTCTAAGTAATGGACGATGTATTGTTTTTCGAATCGTTCCATTTGGGTTTGAAAATCAGTCGTATGTTCTGGGCTTGTATAAATAAACGTGTCAGCTGCGGTATGCTGCAAAGGGTTCGTCTGTAATTGCGCTGCAGGACGGCCTTCCCTATGTTTAAATCTAAAATGATATGGAAGGTGATGCATGCATAAGTAATCCTCATCCATCATCATATTCATCCCCGCTTCAATCACATGCTCCAGTTCTCGTACATTACCCGGCCAATCATACGCTTGAAAAAGGGCTAGTACCTCTTCGTCAGCCGCCTTCACCTTCATTTGAAACAGCTCATTATATTTTTGAATAAAATGACTGACAAATGTAGGAATGTCTTCTTTTCGCTCAGAAAGCGGCGGAATAAATAAGGTGACAATACCCAGCCGGTAAAATAAATCCTTGCGCATGCGTCCGCCTGCGATTGCATCTACAGGATCCTCATTCATATTGGCAATGACTCTTACATCAACAGCGATTTCTTTTGTGCTGCCAAGCCTTCTCACACGTTTCTCCTGTAATACACGCAGCAGTTTTGCTTGAAGACCAGGATTTAATGAGTTGATCTCATCAAGCAGCAGTGTACCTCCCTGCGCCTGTTCAAATAAGCCGGGCAGATCAGTTGCGCCTGTAAAAGCCCCTTTTTGTGTACCAAAAAGCAGACTTTCAATAAGATTATCAGGCAGTGCCGCGCAATTCTGGGTAATAAATGGTCCAGATGACCGGCTGCTGCCGTTATGAATACTTTGCGCAAATAGTTCTTTTCCTGTCCCTGTTTCTCCAACAATGAGCACATAGGAAGAGGTGCGTGTCGCTCGTTTTGCATGCTCAATCACCTCTAAAAACGCAGGGCTTTGTCCAATAATGGAATCAAAGGTAAAGCGCGTGCTTCCTTTTTTCTTCATATTGTGATGAATCAGCCGTTCCAGCTTGGTCACATCATTCGAAATTTCAACCGCTCCTTGGATGAGGCCGTCTCGAACGAGCGGGTATGTATGATTAATCGTTGTGATTTCTTTTCCATTGTAATTATGATACGTCTGCTTTGCATGAACGGTTTGTTTCCCGGTACGCAGCGCTTGGACAAGCGTACTGTGCATTTCGTCTTGGAAGACGAAGAGATCTAATACATTTTTATGGAGAACATCAGAGCGTTTCAAAGACTCAATCTCCATCATTTTTTTATTATAAACAACAGTATTGCCATTCTCGTCAATTGCATGAACCCCGACATCTATTAAATCAAGCATTTGTTTATACAGATCAATCTCATTTTCCAGCTTTGCAGTATACTGATTTTCTTTCATTGAAGCACCTCCAGACGTTACCTCTATTTTACATGAAAAATTTTGCGGTTTCCTCTAAAAAATTTGGCAGGTGCAAAGATATTTTGCATAAAGAACCAGATCAATCACCGCCACAATGCGGGCAGAAAGTTGGCACGATCCTTGCATATCATATGTGTGTAGATAAAAGAGGGTAGCTTATAGAAGGAGGAATAGACGATGACACAGACAAATGAATTGATTCAACAAACCGAACAATACGGTGCGGCAAACTATCATCCGCTGCCAATTGTGATTTCAGAGGCTGAAGGAGTTTGGGTGACAGACCCTGAAGGCAATCGATATATGGATATGCTGAGTGCGTATTCCGCGGTGAACCAAGGCCATCGCCATCCCCGCATTATTGAGGCGCTCAAAAAACAGGCAGACCGTGTGACACTGACTTCAAGAGCTTTTCACAATGATCAGCTTGGCCCTTGGTATGAGAAAATTTGTCAACTGACGAATAAAGAGATGGCACTCCCGATGAATACTGGCGCTGAGGCTGTAGAAACAGCTGTAAAAGCAGCAAGACGCTGGGGCTATGACGTCAAGGGAATCGAAGACAATCGCGCAGAAATCATTGCGTGCGTCGGTAACTTCCATGGCAGAACGATGACGGCTGTTTCCCTTTCTTCTGAGACAGAATATCAAAGAGGTTTCGGTCCAATGCTTCCAGGCATTAAACTGATTCCTTACGGAGATATTGAAGCGTTACGTGAAGCCATTACACCACAAACAGCGGCTTTTCTGATCGAACCTATTCAAGGAGAAGCGGGAATTGTCATGCCGCCAGAAGGCTTCTTGAAGGAAGCGAAAGCGCTTTGTGAAAAGGAACATGTGCTGTTCATTGCGGATGAAATTCAGGTCGGATTAGCGCGAACAGGCAAGATGTTTGCATGCGACTGGGAAGACATTGAGCCAGATATGCTGATTCTTGGGAAAGCTTTAGGCGGCGGTGTATTCCCAATCTCGTGTGTGGTCGCAAACCGCGATATATTAGGTGTGTTTAACCCTGGATCTCACGGCTCTACCTTCGGCGGAAATCCTCTTGCGTGTGCGGTGTCGCTGGCTGCACTGGATGTCTTAATCGACGAAAACCTTGCAGCGCGTTCTATGGAGCTTGGCGAATACTTAAAAGACAAACTCACGCGCATTCAAAGTCCTGTCATCAAGGAAGTGCGCGGCCGCGGATTATTTATCGGCATGGAGCTGACAGAGGCAGCGAGACCTTATTGTGAGAAGCTGAAACAAGCAGGGCTGTTATGTAAGGAAACCCATGAGACCGTCATCCGCTTTGCACCGCCTCTCACGATATCTAAAGAAGATTTAGACTGGGCGATTGGCCATATTGAAGCATTATTTCAAGCATAAATGTCAAAGGGGGAGAAACCTTCACTTTCTCCCTTTCTCTTTCAACGAACAGCGAATTTTGTCAAAGGATGATGAATAGAAGAGTGAAAGTGGGGAAGCGGATTTGAACCAAGAACAGCATAATGAACTAGAACGTTCCATGAAAAGCAGGCATCTCTTTATGATTGCCTTAGGCGGCGTCATTGGTACTGGTCTTTTCCTTGGGTCAGGACTCATTATCCATCAGGCTGGACCCGGGGGAGCCATTCTATCCTTTATCATTGGCGGATTGTTAATGTATTTGGTGATGCTCTGTCTTGGAGAATTAGCGGTGGCGATGCCTACAGCGGGTTCCTTTCAGGAGTATGCAACCAAATATATAGGTCCGTCCACAGGCTTTATGATCGGCTGGCTTTATTGGTTTAGCTGGGCATGTACAATAGGACTGGAGTTTACTTCAGCAGGAATTTTGCTCCAAAGGTGGTTCCCAGATATCCCTGTTTGGCTTTGGTGTCTTGCATTTAGCGTGATTTTATTTTCCGTGAATGCCATCTCAGCTCGCAGCTTTGCTGAAACCGAGTTTTGGTTTTCAGCCATTAAGGTCGCTGCCATCCTATTATTTATTATCATTGGAATTGGCGCAATTTTCGGAATGATTCATCTGAAAGATGGAGAACCAGCCCCTCTATTTCGTCATTTGACGGATCATGGCGGACTATTTCCTAACGGCGTTTTTGCTATTTTATTAACCATGGTCACGGTCAATTTCTCCTTCCAAGGAACAGAACTTGTAGGGATTGCAGCAGGAGAGAGTGAAAGCCCTGAAAAAACATTGCCTCGTTCTATACGAAATATTATTTGGAGAACGATGGTCTTTTTCGTTTTATCCATTGCGGTTCTGGCCGCGCTTCTTCCGTGGCAGACAGCAGGCACTGTCGACAGCCCGTTTGTCGTCGTTCTGGACAAGGTCGGTATACCATATGCGGCAGATATCATGAATTTTATCATCATCACAGCCGTCTTATCTGTAGCAAACTCAGGATTATATGCATCATCACGTATGCTTTGGTCGCTTTCGAAAGACGGGAAAGGACCTGAATTTACGAAAAAGCTGTCCAAGCGTAAAATTCCGATCAATGCACTATTGATGACAATGGGTGTATCTGCCCTATCTCTGCTGACAAGTGTTGTGGCACCAAAAACGGTGTATGTGTGGCTCATTTCTATTTCTGGTATGGTTCTTGTTGTGGTATGGATGTCTATTTGCTTGTCTCAGTATTTCTTTAGAAAACAATTCCTAAAGGCGGGCGGAGATGTAAAGGATCTCGTCTTCCGAACACCGCTCTATCCATTTGTTCCATTAGCAGGCTTTATCGCATTTGGCATCGTCCTCATCAGCTTATTTTTTATCGAGGATCAGCGGATCGGCCTTTATTGCGGAATCCCGTTCATGGCTGCCTGCTACATTATTTATTATCTCAAAATCAAACCGAAGGAAGAGGCCAAACAGTTTGGAACCATCACAAAAACATAAGCAGGTCCTGAAAAAAATGTGCATGCTCATATCACCAGCATGCACATTTTCCATCGTGAATACATTCTATATAAAAGAAAATAAATATTTTGAAAAGAAATATCATCGCAAGAACCTTGATGACAAGCAGGCTATCGGTGAAAATGTGTCTATTTTTTGTCTAAATGTGTTTGTAAGAGTTGAAAATGCAAGATTATCCTGTTAAAATAATTAAAGAAAGCAGGGATTGATTTTTTTTGGCTGTGGCGGGACGTTTTTTGTCACAGTGGGACGTTTTTAGTCCAACGTGAAAAGGAAGGGTCGTTAGCCATGAATCGTTTATTGGAAGCTCAAAAAAAATTATTGCCAGATCTTCTCATTGTTATGCAAAAACGCTACGACATTTTGCAGTACATCAGATTAGCTGAACCGATTGGCCGCAGAAGTCTTGCGACAAGTCTTGGTCTCAGTGAGCGCATCTTACGTGCTGAAGTTCAGTTTTTAAAAGAACAAAATCTGCTGGATGTGAAAACGAGCGGTATGATGCTGACGAGTGAGGGTCACGCTTTGCTCGAAATGCTTGAAGGAATGATGAAGGACGTTTTAGGTTTAACCTTTTTGGAAAATACATTAAAGAGAAAGTTAGGCCTGGAAGAAGTCATGATCGTTTCTGGAGACAGTGACGAATCCCCGTGGGTGAAGCAAGAAATGGGAAGAGCTGCTGTCCAATGCATGAAAAAAAGGTTTACTGGAAATAATATCGTCGCCGTCACTGGCGGAACGACGATGGAAGCCGTTGCCGAAATGATGACCCCTGATGCCAAAAACCGCGATACGATGTTTGTCCCTGCGAGAGGCGGTCTTGGGGAGAATGTAAAAAATCAGGCAAACACCATTTGTGCCCACATGGCTGAAAAAGCTTCCGGTACTTACAAACTGCTGTTTGTTCCAGGGCAGCTGTCAGAAGGTGCTTACTCTTCCATTATTGAAGAGCCGTCCGTCAAAGAAGTGCTTCAAACGATTAAATCGTCCACGATGCTTATTCATGGTATTGGTGAAGCAAAGACAATGGCGATGAGACGAAATACACCAGCTGAAGATTTAAAAAAGATTGATGAGCATGACGCAGTGACAGAGGCCTTTGGCTATTACTTTAATCGTGATGGTGAGGTCGTACACAAAGTGCACTCCGTCGGCATGCAGCTAGATGATCTAGAAAGCATTCCACACATCATTGCTGTTGCAGGTGGATCATCAAAGGCGGGGGCGATTGAAGCTTATTTCAAAAAACCGCGCCGAACGGTTCTCGTCACAGACGAAGGAGCCGCAAAAGAGTTATTAAGGGAGTCAATTGATCCCTCAATATAAAACATTGTGACCTATAAAAGGAGGAAACATCATGGCAGTAAAAGTCGGTATTAACGGATTTGGACGTATTGGACGTAACGTATTTCGTGCAGCATTAAATAATCCTGAAGTTGAGGTAGTAGCGGTTAACGATCTAACAGATGCTAACATGCTTGCACACCTTTTACAATATGACTCTGTTCACGGAAAACTAGATGCAGAGGTTTCTGTAGACGGTACAAACTTAGTAGTGAACGGTAAAACAATCGAAGTATCAGCTGAGCGTGACCCTGCGAAATTAAGCTGGGGTAAACAAGGCGTAGAAATCGTTGTTGAATCTACTGGATTCTTCACAAAACGTGCAGACGCTGCGAAACACTTAGAAGCTGGCGCTAAAAAAGTCATCATCTCTGCTCCTGCTAACGAAGAAGATATCACAATCGTTATGGGTGTAAACGAAGACAAATACGATGCAGCTAGCCACGATGTCATCTCTAATGCATCTTGTACGACAAACTGCTTAGCTCCATTTGCAAAAGTACTTAACGATAAATTTGGTATCAAACGCGGTATGATGACAACTGTTCACTCATACACAAATGACCAGCAAATTCTTGATCTTCCGCACAAAGACTACCGTCGTGCTCGTGCAGCTGCGGAAAACATCATCCCAACTTCTACAGGTGCTGCGAAAGCTGTTTCACTTGTATTGCCTGAACTTAAAGGTAAATTAAACGGTGGCGCTATGCGTGTTCCAACACCTAACGTTTCTTTAGTTGACCTTGTTGCTGAATTAAACCAAGATGTAACAGCTGAAGACGTAAATGCAGCACTTAAAGAAGCAGCTGAAGGAGAACTTAAAGGAATCCTTGGCTACAGCGAAGAGCCATTAGTATCTGGTGACTACAATGGTAATCCAAACTCTTCAACAATCGATGCTCTTTCTACAATGGTAATGGAAGGCAGCATGGTGAAAGTAATCTCTTGGTACGATAACGAGAGCGGATATTCTCACCGCGTTGTTGACCTTGCAGCTTACATTGCAAAACAAGGTCTTTAATTTCTCACACTGAAGGAACTCACTTGGTTCTTTCCTAGAGACACGATATAATGAAGACGGACAAGGGAAGGGGAAGCATCCCTTTCCCTTTTTCTCTGTTTTTATCCGTTCTGCACGATTTCTCGTTTTGATGAGGGCAAAATGGGAAAAGGATAAAGAGAGTCTTGTCCAATGCGTAAGGAAACCAGAATAAAGGAGGATCTCCTGACGAGCATGAATAAGAAATCAGTAAAAGACATTGACGTAAAAGGTAAAGTTGTGTTCTGCCGCGTAGATTTTAACGTTCCGATGAAGGACGGAGAAGTGACGGATGATACTCGTATCCGCGCAGCATTACCAACAATTGAGTATTTAACAGGACAAGGCGCAAAGGTACTGCTAGCTAGTCATTTGGGTCGTCCGAAGGGTCAAGTTACTGAAGAACTGCGTCTGACACCTGTGGCAAAACGTCTGCAAGAGCTTCTTGGAAAAGAAGTGAAAAAGGCAGATGAAGCTTACGGCGACAACGTGAAAAAGCAAATCTCTGACTTAAAAGATGGAGATGTGCTAGTGCTTGAAAACGTTCGTTTCTATCCTGGTGAAGAAAAGAACGATCCTGAATTATCAAAAGCATTTGCTGATTTAGCCGATGTGTATGTCAATGATGCGTTCGGTGCTGCACACCGTGCACATGCATCGACAGCTGGTATTGCAGCTTATCTTCCGGCTGTTTCAGGCTTCCTCATGCAAAAAGAGCTTGAGGTTCTAGGGAAAGCCATTTCAAATCCTGATCGCCCATTTACAGCGATTATCGGCGGCGCAAAGGTAAAGGATAAAATCGGTGTAATTGAAAGTCTTCTTGATAAAGTGGACAACCTCATCATCGGCGGCGGACTTGCTTACACATTTGTGAAAGCACTTGGCCACGAGGTAGGGAAATCTCTATTAGAAGAAGACAAAGTCGATTTAGCGAAATCCTTTATGGACCGTGCAAAAGAAAAAGGCGTGAACTTCCTGATTCCAACAGATGTTCTGGTAGCCGACGACTTTTCAAATGATGCGAATACAAGCATTGTGCCAATCTCTGAAATTCCAAGTGATCTAGAAGCACTTGATATTGGAACAGAGACAAGAGAAAAGTATGCTGACGTTATTAAAAACAGCAAACTTGTTGTCTGGAACGGACCAATGGGTGTATTTGAAATCGATGCATTCGCTAAAGGAACAAAAGCTATCGCAGAAGCACTGGCAGAAGCAAAAGATACATATTCTGTCATTGGTGGTGGAGATTCAGCAGCAGCTGTTGAGAAATTTGGTCTTGCCGATCAGATGAGCCATATTTCTACAGGCGGCGGCGCTTCACTTGAATTTATGGAAGGCAAAGAACTTCCTGGTGTTACTGCATTAAACGATAAATAAGACCAAAACTGCTATAAGGAAGTGTCAATCATGAGAAAACCAATTATAGCTGGGAACTGGAAAATGAACAAAACACTTGGCGAAGCAGTCAGCTTCGTTGAAGAAGTCAAGTCATCTATTCCATCTCCTGACAAAGTGGAATCCATTGTCTGTGCGCCAGCTCTTTTCCTTGAAAAGCTAAACAGCCTATCAAATGGAACAGACCTTAAAATTGGTGCACAAAACATGCACTTTGAAGAAAATGGTGCATTCACTGGTGAAATCAGCCCTGCTGCTCTAAAAGATTTAGGCATCGGCTATTCAGTGATTGGGCATTCAGAGCGCCGTGAATTCTTTGCTGAAACAGATGAAACAGTGAACAAAAAAGCACATGCTGCATTCAAGCATGGCATCGTTCCAATCATTTGTGTAGGTGAAACGCTTGAAGAGCGTGAAGCTGGCAAAACAAATGAACTTGTCGCTGATCAAGTGAAGAAAGCACTAGCTGGTTTAACGAAGCAGCAAGTTGCTGAATCTGTGATTGCATATGAGCCAATCTGGGCGATCGGTACAGGAAAATCTTCTACAGCGAAAGATGCAAACGACGTTTGCGCACACATCCGCCAAACCGTTGCAAGCGAATTTGGTCAAGAAGCGGCAGACAGCCTTCGCATTCAATATGGCGGAAGCGTGAAGCCGGCAAATATTAAAGAATATATGGCAGAATCCGATATTGACGGTGCTTTGGTAGGCGGCGCAAGCTTAGAACCTCAGTCTTTCGTTCAATTATTGGAGGAAGGTCAATATGAGTAAGAAACCAGCTGCATTAATCATCTTAGACGGGTTCGGTTTAAGAGGCGAAACAGTCGGTAACGCTGTCGCACAAGCAAAAAAGCCGAACTTTGACCGCTACTGGAACGAATTTCCGCATCAAACCTTAACGGCTTCAGGTGAGGCAGTAGGTCTACCGGAAGGTCAAATGGGTAACTCTGAAGTTGGGCATTTGAACATCGGTGCAGGACGCATTGTGTATCAAAGCTTAACAAGGGTGAATGTTGCCATTCGTGAAGGGGAATTTGAGAAAAACGAAACGTTCCTAGATGCAATGACGTATGCAAAAGAGAATGACAAGGCGCTTCATTTATTTGGACTCTTGTCAGACGGCGGTGTGCACAGTCACATCCAGCATCTTTTTGCCCTGCTGAAGCTGGCGAAAAAAGAAGGCTTAACAAAGGTATACATTCATGGTTTCTTGGACGGACGTGATGTTGGTCAGAAGACAGCCAAAGTGTACTTAAAACAGCTGGAAGAACAAATCAAAGAAATCGGTGTCGGTGAAGTGGCAACACTTTCAGGACGCTATTACTCAATGGACCGTGACAAACGCTGGGATCGTGTGGAGAAAGCGTACCGCGCGATGGCATATGGTGAAGGGCCAAGTTATCAAAACATCTATGATGTCGTTGATGACTCCTATGAAAATGGAATCTACGATGAATTCGTTATTCCATCTGTCATTACGAGAGAAAATGGTGAGCCGGTTGCCAAAGTAAACGACGGCGACTCTGTGATTTTCTATAACTTCCGTCCAGACCGTGCCATCCAAATCTCGAACACTTTCACAAATGCAGATTTCCGCTCGTTTGACCGCGGAGAAGCTCATCCGAAGAATTTACACTTCGTCTGCTTCACACACTTCAGTGAAACGGTTGATGGCTATGTTGCCTTCAAACCAGTGAATTTGGATAACACAGTAGGAGAAGTGCTTTCTCAAAACGGATTGAAACAGCTGCGGATTGCTGAAACAGAGAAATATCCTCATGTCACGTTCTTTATGAGCGGTGGACGTGAAGAAGAATTTCCTGGTGAAGACCGCATCTTAATCAATTCACCAGATGTAGCAACCTATGACCTCAAGCCGGAAATGAGTGCTTATGAGGTAAAGGATGCACTTGTTGCAGACATCAATGCTGACAAGCATGATGCGATCATTCTGAACTTTGCTAACCCGGATATGGTTGGTCATTCAGGTATGCTCGAGCCAACAATCAAAGCCATTGAAGCAGTAGATGAGTGCTTAGGAGCTGTAGTCGACGCAATCCTGGCAAAAGGCGGACATGCCATCATTACGGCAGACCACGGTAACGCAGACGTGCTGATTACCGAAGAAGGAAAGCCGCATACTGCACATACAACGAATCCTGTACCAGTCATCGTGACGAAAAAAGGTGCGACGCTTAGAGAAGGCGGCATTTTAGCTGATCTATCTCCAACGCTTTTAGACTTACTTGGTCTTGAAAAACCAAAAGAGATGACAGGAACATCATTAATTCAGAAATAAAAAAATTGATTCAAAAGGAGAGAAATAACGATGCCATACATTGTTGACGTATATGCACGCGAAGTATTAGACTCTCGCGGTAACCCAACAGTTGAAGTAGAAGTTTACACAGAATCTGGCGGCTTTGGCCGTGCGCTTGTTCCAAGTGGTGCTTCTACTGGTGAATATGAAGCAGTAGAACTACGTGACGGAGACAAAGACCGTTACCTTGGAAAAGGTGTTCTGACAGCTGTAAACAACGTAAACGAAATCATTGCACCAGAGCTTTTAGGCTTTGATGTAACAGAACAAGTAGCGATTGACAAAATGTTAATCGAACTTGACGGAACAGAAAACAAAGGGAAATTAGGCGCAAACGCAATCCTTGGCGTATCTATCGCTGTAGCACGTGCGGCTGCTGATTTCTTACAAATTCCACTTTATCAATACCTTGGTGGATTCAACTCCAAAACGCTTCCAGTACCAATGATGAACATCGTCAACGGCGGAGAGCATGCGGATAACAACGTAGACATTCAAGAATTCATGATTATGCCTGTAGGTGCTCCAAACTTCCGTGAAGCACTTCGCATGGGCGCTCAAATCTTCCATAGCCTGAAATCTGTATTAAGCGCAAAAGGCTTAAACACAGCTGTAGGTGATGAAGGTGGATTCGCTCCAAACCTTGGTTCTAACGAAGAAGCACTTCAAACAATCGTTGAAGCGATCGAAAAAGCTGGCTTCAAACCAGGTGAAGAAGTGAAGCTTGCTATGGATGCTGCATCTTCTGAGTTCTACAACAAAGAAGACGGTAAATATCATTTATCAGGCGAAGGTGTTGTGAAAACATCTGCTGAAATGGTTGACTGGTATGAAGATATGGTATCGAAATACCCAATCATCTCTATTGAAGACGGCCTTGATGAAAACGACTGGGAAGGTCACAAACTATTAACTGAGCGCCTTGGCAGCAAGGTTCAGCTAGTAGGAGACGACTTGTTCGTTACAAATACGAAGAAGCTATCTGAAGGAATCAAAAACGGCGTTGGTAACTCAATCCTGATCAAAGTAAACCAAATCGGTACATTAACTGAAACATTTGATGCAATCGAAATGGCGAAACGCGCAGGATACACAGCTGTTATCTCTCACCGTTCTGGTGAAACTGAAGACAGCACGATTGCAGACATCGCTGTTGCAACAAACGCTGGACAAATCAAAACAGGTGCTCCGTCTCGTACGGACCGTGTGGCGAAATACAACCAATTACTTCGCATCGAAGATCAATTGGCTGAAACAGCACAATATCACGGCATTGCAACATTCTATAACTTGAATAAATAATGTCAGCTATGCGCTGCGTTCCGCTCTTTCATGAGAGCGGGGCGCAGCGTTTTTTTTGTGTTAAGCGAAATCCGCTGGCTGATTCATTTGACTTATCCTATTTCTGTAAAAAATCCTTCTTCAGTTAGAGAAGAAGGCAAAATCCCCTCCATTTATAAGCACTAAATCATGAAAAATCGACTAAAAATATGATCTGAAATGAACTTATGCTTTCTGTAAGGGGGTGGTATCATTTTACATATATTAGGGGGTGATGAGATGCTGAATCCTTTTAGCCTTCGTTTTCCAGTAGGTGTATATATGTATGTTCTTCACCTATTGGCGGCATATGATGAAAGGAAGCAACGAATTCTAACTTCTAAGAATGTACAGAAAAATGCATTTTGGATTTATGTCCTTGCCGCTATACTGGGCATTATTTCACTTGGAGCATTGATTTGGGCATGCAAGACCTTCGGACGAGGCTCCAAATTTTTAGGAGAGTTCAAATTATTAGGCATGTACGTTAAAATCCAGTGCGGTTTTTAACAGGGATGAGAACAGATGCAAGGGCATCTGTTCTATCTGAAACAAACGGAGGGATATGATGCTGACATTACGATTAAAAGAAAAAACATATAGCCGCACCTTCTCTCTCCGAAATATTCAAATGAATGTCGAGAAAGGGCAGATGCTGTTGCTTTTGGGGCATAATGGTGCGGGAAAGACGACGATAATCCAATCCATGTTTGGGCTGACGCCATTTAAAGGATGCGTCACTTTACATGGTAAACAGCTGAATCTTCAATCCTCAGAACATATCTCCTTGTTGAAAAAACATGTGTCCTATATTCCTGACGAGCATTCGTTGTTCGATTATTTATCACCGAGGGAATACTTTCAATTACTTCAACTGCCAAATGAGCAAGATGTCACACGGGAAGAGACGTTCATCGATCTGTTTGAGCTGGGTTCGTATATGGATCAGCCTATCGCTCAGCTGTCTCATGGCAATCAAAAGAAAACGCAGATCATTTCACAGCTCCTCAGGCCATGTGATTATTATGTGTTTGATGAGCCAACGAACGGTCTTGATCCAGATATGATGATCATCTTAAAAAAGGTGCTCATGAAGCTGAGAGATCAAGGCGCTGGCATTCTCATTTCAACCCATCATTTGAGCTTTGGTGATACGCTTTATGACCATCTCATGATCTTAAGAAATGGGGACGTCAAGCTGGATATGTCCCGCCAAGAAACGACTCAGACATTTCCTCATCAGGCACTTGAAGAAATTTATAAAGAAGTGAATCGAGATTACTATATGCAGGTGGAGAGGTTGCTCAATGATCTGGACACGACACGTTCTTCATAAAATAGAATGGGGAATGCTGACAACGAAAGGAAAGCAGCTCGCAAAAAAGTACCCTATACAGCTTCTCGCAGCCGTGGTTTTTTTCTTGCTCATGTATGCGATATATGTCGTCATCAGCCTTCGCTTTTTCATGCAGGCAGGAGAAAGTGAGCCGGCTGCTTTATACCTCCAATTGATGAAAATGACGCTTTTACTTCTAGGTGCAGGTATTGTGTTATCCCGCAATAAATTAAAGCGTCAGGAATATCAATTTTACTTTTTGAATAGTGCGATACAAAGTGTGCCATTTGTCCTTTGTGTGTATTTCTTTCCAGTGCTCTTTTGTTTCCTTATGGTTGGACTGCTTTTTTTACCGATTGTATTAGGCCTTTTGATCAGCGGTGTTACGCCATCTTTGTATTGGATAACGGCTGTATGCATGACTTGCTGTGTACTGGCGCTGCTTGCACTTGCTTCTTGGATGGTGATGCGGATTGCTGTGAGCCATTTCGTATCAAAAACAAAAGAGCATTTGCTGCTGCAAACGCTCGGCTTTGCGGTGCTGAATCTATTGGTGTTTCTCCTTTTGAAAAAAGCAATGGAGATGATCCGAGTATGGCCATCAGTCTATCTCATATTTCTCGTGATCCTTCTAAGCGCTGGCTGGCTCTGGCTGAAGGGGTTAGCGGCTTCTTATGTCCATCAGATGTTTTTGCAGCTGAAAACAGAGGTAAAGTCGTTTTCTTACAAGAAAATCAGATCGCAATCTTCCTTTCTGACGCACCTGCGGCAGGAATTGGTCTATTTCAGCCGGTCAGCTGTTTTTAAAGAACAGGGCATTTTGTTTCTATTTCTCACTTGTTTGACGGCGGGGCTGCCATTTGTTTTTACACCGGTAGAAACCGGCTGGATGTATGCCTTTATTGTGCAGTATGCGTTAAAGGAAATATTGATCATGCTTCCGCTGATGATTGGCAGAGAATATCATATGAATCAAAGGGCCATTTTTATGTTAAATACATCAAAGGGTGCTTATTTATTGTCGAGAATTTTATTTTATTACGCTATTAATTTGTTGATATATTTTGTGTTTATTGGGCTTGCATCTATGGTGATAGGCATTGAAAGTGAAGGTCATGGCCTCGCAAGTTTGTCCATTTTGTTGATCACTGTCATGGCGGCCTGTACAGGGTTTATCGTAAAGATCAGTGAGTTTAATAAACTGTTTGTCATCGTGATGATGATTGCTGTATTTAGCTTCATCGATATGCTTTTGTTGAAGTGGCTTTCATCAGATGTGTATCTTCTCGCCACTGCTTATCTGCTAGGTTCACTTGCATTTTATAGCTGCATATATACGGTCATGTTAAAGAGGCCTGTCTTGCGATGATAGAGCTTGTGTGTAGTTTCCTAGCGGTTGTGGTGATACATGAACTCGGTCATATGCTGATGATCATGTTGTGTAACAAAATCGAAAAAAGGCCGCTCTTTGATTTTGTGATAACGATTGATTGGAAGCATGTGGCGGTCGTCCATGAGAAATTTGTCCGGCCGAGCTTCAATATGATGGTGGCACTTGCAGGCCCGCTCTTTCCGGTGCTTTGTTCGCTTGTGCTTTTTATGATATGGAAGTATCCGGTCAGTCATCAGCTGCTGTTTTTTTCTTTACTGAATACGGTGATGCTGCATCCAGCTTGCCCTGACGGAAAAAATATCACAGCCAGTTTAAAAGAAATGAAGGAGAGAAAGAGATGATCAAAGTATTTCATTCGTTTTCCAGCGGTATAACACTTGCGATGCTGTATGTATTTGCTGTGTTTATGACCCCTGTTTTTTTACTGCTGCTAGAGGTCAATCATGTTGAATCAAGCCCAACATTGTTTGGCATGCCATTTTATATCATGAAAATTGAAGAGTATCAATTCAGCTCAGAGGCGACGCTCTTTGGGTGTGTGGTCTGCTTTTTAGCTGGCGCCGTGCTTTATTTCTTCATTCAATATGTGAAGCATGTGGTAAAAAAACGCAGAACATAAAAAAGCAGACGGACGGAACAAAACATCAGTCTGCTTGCAAAGTGAGTGACAGCCGTACCATATCCATACACTGAATGCCATTTTCAAAAATCGGTTCATCATAATGCTTAAGAAAGAAATCGTGGTCAATAGATGTCATGCGGAAGCCGCATTTCTGATAAAGTGCGAGCTGCTGAATGCTCGAGTTGCCTGTGCCGATTTCAACCGTCTGAAAACCTGCGGCTTTCGCTTCAGCAATGGCATGGCGGATCAGCTGCTTCCCAATTCCTTTCCCTTGCCATGATTCCTTCACGGCGACATTGATGATTTCGACTGTCTGCTGAGACAGAGATAAAAGCACATAGACACCAATCACGTCCTGATCATGATACGCGGCATAACAAGAGCCGGATTGCACATAAGTAAGAACCTTTTCCTTTGAAGGATCAGCTAAGAGTAAAAGATCTATAGGGACGGATTGATCACCTGACAATGGCCGAATGTGTATCATATTTTTTCATCCTTTCTATTCTTTAATATATCCTTGTTTCACACCCCAATCATATTGATCCTGTACCCATTGTGAGGGCGGATTGTGAGTGACATTTGGGTCTTTTTTAACAGTTGGTTGCCTTGCAGCCTGTGCGCTCTGTTTATTCGCTTGAGCAGTGGCTTTCGCTGCTGTCAGCTCTTTTTGAAGCTGGTCAATTTTTGCCTCAAGTATTTTACGCTGCTTGACTTCTTTTTGATAGGCTTTCTTTTCGTTTTTGAGCTTTTTGGTGATGGTAGACAGTTTCTTTTTTTGTTTTTCGTTTTCATGCTTCATATCCGCTTGAACTGATTTTAACTTCGAAAGCTGCTCGTCGTTCGTTTTGCTTTCTTGCTGATGTTTTTCCTCAGCTGCTTTGATGGTCTGCTGCTGCCAAACCATCCAGCCGGCTGCTCCTAAAACCGCAACAGATAGAAGGATGATGGTGATCGTTTTCTTCATGTGTCATTCCCCTTTCTTTAAACCTTTATTATCATCGGTTAAATATATACAGGTTTTAACATCACAAGGGAATATTCACATCAGATTGGCAGACACTATGAAAAAAGGAGGGTGTCTGTTGATTTCCTTTATGATTCATGTTGTGGTCTCATTATTTGCTGTATCAAACCCTATTGGAAACGTGCCTCTTTTCATCACTTTAACAGAGGGATATACAGAAAAAGAACGCTCCCAGACAGCCAAAAAAGCCATTGTGGTCTCTTTCATTATTCTGGTTGCCTTTCTATTGGCAGGGAGGCTCATTTTCAAATTGTTTGGGATCGATATTCATGCACTCCGTATCGCCGGAGGTATTTTTATTTTTGGTATCGCTTACAATTTACTGAATGCAAAGGAGTCACATGTCCAAAATCCTCATTCTGAGGAAAAGGCAGAAAGCATAGAAAAGGCGGATGTTTCCGTTACGCCGCTGGCGATTCCGATCATCGCTGGTCCCGGTACAATCGCTACAGTGATGAGTTTAACCCCGGGAAGTCAAGGGATGCTTCACATGTTTGCGATTTTAATCGGCATTGTCATCGTTCTGGCAATGACCTTTTATGCCTTTCATTATTCAAGTTTCATTATGCGGAAAATGGGGAAAACAGAGATGAATGTCGTGACGCGGTTAATGGGATTAATTCTTGCTGTAGTGGCAGTTGAGATGATCGGCGCAGGCTTAAAAGGGATGTTTCCAATGTTTATGTCATAAGTGTATATAAAAAAGCTGTTTTTTTCTACAATGATGTAAAATAAAACAGCTTTTTTTAAGGTTTCGGCACATGCTTAAACACTTCTTCACTTTCAAAGAATTCAATTAAGCGGCTAATCCAATCATAGTAATCAAGACTTTCTTTGATTTCTGAAAGAAGCAGATTGATTTTATCCTCTGTCTCTTCTGGCAGGTCGTCCTGTTCCAGCAATTCCAGCAATTCCTTGCACGTTTTCTTATGTGCTTTGCGGTTTTTGCTGACAACTCGGGACCAATTGGCTGCAAACAAGGAAATAAACGTTTGGTATTGATCTTGCTCAACGTCATAAAGATCTTTACGTATTCCTTTTTCATAAACCTTTTCCGCAATATTCAAATCGAGCATTTCTCGAACGACTTGACTCATTCTCGTTTTGCTCATGCCTGTCGCCTCTGATAGCTCTCCAAGCGTCATTGGTTTACGGTTCATGTGAATGATACCAAGCACTCTACCTACTGTAGAAGAAAGACCAAAGGCATTCATGTTCTCGGCAGCTTTTTCAATATAATGATCCTGTGCTTTTTGAATGGCACCTAACGCTTGCTTGTCCACTCCCCGATTCATCCCTTCACGACTGACAATTTGTAACACAATATATCATATACCTGTTTGTTGATGAAAACAATAAATATTGAGTATTTGCTCGTAATTTGGAGGAAAAAGGAGAGATCTCTATCTAGCAGGCCGTTAACTGAAAATTTTAAATAAATGTTATGCAATACAAACACATCATAAACTTTTTATTTTATAAAGTTTGCACTATAATAAATAAGGTGTAAATTTTCTGAAAATATTGATCCGACTAATGGAGGTGTCTCATTTGCTGAAACTAGAGAATGTATCTAAGACGTATAAAGGCGGAAAAAAAGCTGTCAAAAATATTAATTTAGAAATAGCAAAAGGAGAATTTATTTGTTTTATTGGACCGAGTGGCTGTGGTAAGACAACAACCATGAAGATGATCAACCGACTCATCGAACCTTCCTCAGGAAACATCTTCATTGAGGGAGAAAACATTATGAAAAAAGACCCAGTTCAATTAAGAAGAGAAATTGGCTATGTGATTCAGCAAATTGGACTGTTCCCCCATATGACCATCGCACAAAACATTTCACTTGTTCCGAAGCTGTTAAAATGGCCGGAAGAAAAACGAAAAGAACGGGCACGTGAACTGCTGAAGCTTGTCGACATGGGACCGGAATATTTAGAGCGCTACCCTCATGAACTCAGCGGAGGACAGCAGCAGCGCATCGGTGTTCTTCGCGCACTAGCAGCGGAACCCCCTCTGATCCTCATGGATGAACCATTTGGCGCACTTGATCCAATCACACGAGATTCATTGCAGGAAGAATTTAAGAAACTGCAAAAAACGTTAAATAAAACCATCGTATTCGTCACACATGACATGGACGAAGCCATTAAACTAGCTGATCGAATTGTGATTTTAAAAGATGGAGAGATTGTCCAAGTAGGTACGCCTGACGATATTCTGCGGAACCCAGCCAACGAATTCGTAGAAGAATTCATCGGGAAAGAACGTCTGCTTCAATCGAATCCGAATATGGAACGTGTAGAACAAATGATGAACACGTCACCAGTCACCATTACAGTTGAAAAAACATTAACAGATGCCATCTACATCATGAGAGAAAAGCGGGTCGATTCCTTGCTTGTAGTAGATGAACATCATGTGCTAAAAGGCTATATCGATATTGAAACAATCGATGCGAACCGCAGAAAAGCAGCTTTCGTCGGTGATATTTTAAATACAGAGTTCTATACCGTACAAGAAGGGGCACTTCTAAGAGACACTGTCCGGAAAATCTTAATACGCGGCATTAAATATGTACCGGTTGTGGATGCAGAAGGACACTTAAAAGGCATTGTGACACGAGCAAGTCTTGTAGATGTTGTGTACGACTCCATTTGGGGAGACGATACGCCGGCGGCTGTCACTGAAATGAAGTAAGGGAGGTGTACACATGGATCAAATCATCGACTTTCTAGAGAAAAATGGTGGGGAACTCCTCACAAAAATGTGGGAGCATTTATATATTTCCTTAATTGCTGTTGTGCTTGGTATTATCGTTGCCGTTCCTTTAGGTGTGGTACTCACCCGAATGAAGCGAGGCGCAGGTTTTATCATCGGTATCGTGAATATCTTTCAAACACTCCCTAGTTTAGCGATTCTTGCCTTTTTTATTCCTATTTTGGGGGTTGGGAAAATACCTGCAATCGTTGCTCTCTTTTTCTATTCGGTTTTACCTATTTTAAGAAATACGTATGCCGGGGTCCAAGGTGTGAACAAAAACTTGCTTGAATCCGGTAAAGGAATCGGGATGACAACATGGGAACAAATTCGTCTTGTTGAACTCCCGCTTGCTGTACCGGTCATTATGGCAGGTGTCAGAACGTCAACGATTTATTTGATTGGCTGGACAACACTTGCAGCCTTTATCGGTGGAGGCGGTCTAGGTGACTACATTTTGATTGGACTTCAGCTGTATCAGCCGGAATTTATTATTGCGGGTGCGATACCAGTCACAATTTTAGCAGTCATCATCGACCTTTCATTAATGAAGCTGGAGAAAAAAGTAACACCAGAAGGCTTAAAAGGATTGAAGGAAGTTTCATAAGGAGTTGGCTTATGTGAAGAATCGAAAAACAAAATGGATCAGTGCACTGCTTGCAGGATGTTTGCTATTGATAAGCGGCTGTTCACTTCCTGGACTAGCCGGCTCCTCGGGGGGCACGCTACGAATTGGAGCACAAAACTTTACCGAATCAGAAATTATGGCCTATATGGTTGGCGATATGATCGAACATTACACAGATAAAAAGACGACCATTGTGAAAAACCTAGGCTCCAACACTGTGCAGCAGAAAGCAATGGAAAACGGAGATGTCGACATTTCTGCGACAAGATATTCAGGCACGGATTTAACAAGTACGCTTGGAATGGATGCGGAAAAAGACCCAGAGCGTGCGATGGAGATCGTCCAAAAAGAATTTAAAAAACGCTATGATTACAAATGGTTTGATTCTTATGGATTTGATAATACGTATGCCTTTGCTGTGACGCAGAAGATGGCGAAGGAAAACAAGTTAGAAACGGTATCTGATTTAAAAAAGAATGCGAACAATTACCGATTTGGTGTCGATAATATTTGGCTCAAAAAGAAAGGCGACGGCTATGACGGGTTCGTGAAAACATACGGAATCAAATTTGGCAGCACGTATCCGATGCAGATTGGTTTAGTCTATGATGCTCTAAAGAATGAAAAAATGGATATTGTGCTTGCCTATTCAACAGATGGACGAATCAAGGCCTATAACCTTAAAATCTTAAAAGATGATAAACGGTTCTTCCCGCCGTATGATGCATCACCAGTAGTCCCGGAGAAAGTCTTAAAAGAAAATCCAGGGCTTGATAAGGTGATCAACAGGCTGATCGGAAAAATTGATACAGAACAAATGCAAGAGCTGAACTATCAAGTCGACGGGGAGCTTCAAGAACCAGCAACCGTTGCGAAGAATTTCCTGAAAAAACACAATTACTTTGAGTAAGATGGGGAGGTGTCACGGCTGATGGACACACTGCAGCAATTATGGACGTATTATCAGCAGAACGGGTCATATGTGTTAGAAGAATTTTATCGCCATTTTCTCATGTCGGCGTATGGGGTGTTATTTGCGGCGATTGTCGGGATTCCAGTAGGCATCTTTGTCGCGCATTACCGCAAGCTGAGCAATTGGATCTTCGCCGTTACCAACGTCATTCAAACGATACCGGCATTAGCGATGCTTTCCGTATTGATGCTTGTATTAGGACTTGGCGCAAATACCGTCATCCTATCACTCTTTCTGTATTCGCTTCTGCCGATCATCAGAAACACGTATACAGGCATTGTCAGCATTGAACATGCTTATTTAGAATCAGGTAAAGCGATGGGCATGACGAAATGGCAAGTGCTGAGAATGGTTGAATTACCGCTTGCTTTATCAGTCATTATGGCTGGTTTAAGAACCGCACTGGTCATTGCCATCGGTATTACAGCGATTGGAACATTTGTGGGCGCGGGAGGACTTGGTGATATCATCATCAGAGGATCAAACGCCACAAACGGAACAGCTATCATTTTAGCAGGTGCGATTCCAACTGCACTCATGGCTATTATGGCTGACCTTGTCATGGGCTGGCTCGAACGCTATTTAAGCCCGACAAACAAGAAAAAGGAAAGAAAAGCGTTAGCTGAAAAAAACATCACATCTGCTTAAGCGGTTGAAAAGACAAAACCTCCCTTACATCTGTAAGGGAGGTTGTTTTATGATGATCAGGCGGTTCGCATGCTGGTATTTTATGATTCAAGCGTGATCCAGTCAGAGGACCACTTCGCAATTTCCTCAAAAACGGGTGCAAGTGAACGCCCCATATCTGTTAAAGAATACTCAATGCGCACGGGTGTTTCAGCAAAAACCTCCCGTTTTACAATACCTGCTGCCTCCAGCTCTTTTAATCTCTCAGATAAAACTCTTCCACTTAAATTTGTCAGAGCTGCCTCAATTTCGCTAAAGCGCTGCTGACCTGAGAGAAGCTGAAAAACAATCAGTGCCACCCAGCGTTTACTCAATAACTCAACTGCTTTTTCAAACCGCGGGCACATGTCAGATTGATTCATCTTTCTTCACTCCAATCTGAACCCATTATACCGTAAATCTGTCATAAATCGGCGCAAAAAGCTTGTCAATGATGAAAACATTTATGAGGACGAACGGCTGTTTAACATAAATAACAAATAGCGGTTGAGGTCCTCTATTTCTTTTTTCGAAAGGGTAGACCAAATGTCACCATCAAATATTTCTAGATCAGCAAGTTCATATTGCGCTGCGGCTTCCTTTATTTTGGATAAAGCAAGATCATCTTCATCGTGCTGATGGACAGAAGAGGCCTCCTCAATATAGCCCGCAGCCTGCATCATGTCTTCATAAGGTACCTTTAACGCACCAGCTAGCTTTTTAATCGTAGGAGGTTTCGGAATGCCGCGTTTCCCGTTTTCAATACGAGATATACCGGCAGCGCTGACCTCAGAATACATCGCTAATTGGTTCACCGACAGCTTCTTTTCCTCACGTAATGCTCTTAAATATGCACCAAAGTTCATCAACGCAAAACCTCACATGGTTATAGATTCGATATGTCTATTTTACTTGATTTGTTGACTATTGGCAATAAGCACACCATGAAAATATTGACATTAGTTAATGGTGGATGTACATTAGGTTTATGCCCCGCTATTTGTTCGCCTTTTTTTGGTCGATGAGTGTGAGAAAGTATTCATTCAGCTGGCTGATGTCTTGTGCGGAGAGCCTTTCCCATTTGTCTCCGTCAAAAATGGGGAGATGTTCTACATCCTTTTGAAGCGCCGTTTGATAGATTTTTAACATGGACTCATATTTCGGTTTCATTTCATGAACTTGTTCCTGTTCAATATGACCGGCAAGCAGCATTAAATCCTCATAAGGCACCTTCAAGGCGTGTGCTAATTTTTTTATGGTTAAAGGCTTTGGCACACCGCGCTTTCCATTTTCAATACGAGAAATACCAGCAGCGCTTACACCTGAATACATGGCAAGCTGATTGACCGACATTTTTCTATTTTCTCTTAAAATGCGTAATTGTTCACCAAAGTGATTCATGACATCGAACCTCACTTTTCAGTATATGACTTATTTTAGTATGATCATTGACCAAAGGAAATAGCAGAGGGGTAAAAGTGTTGACATAAGTTAATGAATCTGCTTGATGTGAGAGCCTTACATGTTGTACATAATGATTCCATAGGAGGTTGTAATGATGGTCGAAAAGATTCAGATCAGGCGGGCTTTTGTCATGCAGTATATGATCGAGAACGATATGTCGTTAAATCAGCTCGCTGATGAAATTGGCATCTCTCCTGCCACACTTAGCAGGGTATTAAATGGTCACCGAAAACCAGGACAGCTTGTCATTGGCAAAATGATTCATTACTTTGATAAAAAATTTGAAGATCTATTTTACTATGAAGATATTGACAAAAGTTAATAAATGATATCATCATCAAGGAGGAAATGTCATTGAAAAGGACTGGGATGGTCAGACACATTGATTCTCTCGGCAGAATTGTTCTGCCCTCAGAAATGCGCAAGGTACTCAATATTAAAGAAGAGCAGTTGTTAGAAATTTTCATTGAAGATCAAACCATTATGCTGAAAAAATATGATGCAGATAAGAGCTGCCTGTTAACAGGACAAGTGACGAAGTACAACAAAAGCTATGGAAATGGGAGCGTGATGCTGAGTCCTGAAGGAGCTGAACGCTTGTTAGTAGAATTAAAACAGCTATTGAAGGAAGAAGCAACTCATTAAAATGTGTTTTTAACCGAAAAATTGCATATAAAAATGCTGCAGCCAGCACTTTGGAACGAAATTGTATCAAAATAACGAATCAAGTCGACAATATATAGGAAATCTTTATTTTGATGTTTCGTGACATGCACCTTGTTTTCATGTAAAATAAAGTTATGTGTACCAGTTTGTCTGGAGGTGTTTTCATGCACGCATTTGTTATCACATTACTCGTAATTGTCAGTATCGCACTTATCATCGTTGTATTACTACAATCAAGTAAAAGTGCTGGACTGTCAGGCGCTATTTCAGGTGGAGCCGAGCAGCTTTTCGGTAAGCAAAAAGCGAGAGGCCTTGACTTGATTCTTCACCGATTAACGGTTATTTTGTCAGTGCTTTTCTTCATCTTAACACTTGCATTGGCATATTTAGGCGTGTAAAGCGCGAGTAACAGAAGGTCTGATCTTTTTTCAGACCTTTTTTTATTATCAGCACTCTTTTGTGTTTGTTTCATACATACAAGTGGAAAATATAAACCATATCAGAAGGAAAGGAAGTCACATCATGAAAGTTGTTACACCAAAACCATTTACGTTTAAAGGTGGAGAAAAGGCGGTGCTTCTTCTTCACGGTTTTACTGGGAATACAGCCGATGTTCGAATGCTTGGCCGTTATTTGAACGAAAGAGGATATACATGCCATGCACCTCAATATAAAGGACACGGTGTGCCGCCAGAAGAGCTTGTCCATACAGGCCCGGCTGACTGGTGGAAAGATGTAGAAGAAGGCTATCAATTCTTAAAAGATGAGGGCTATGAGGAGATTGCAGTTTGCGGACTATCCCTCGGAGGAGTTTTTTCATTGAAATTAGGTTACACTGTACCTGTAAAGGGAATTGTACCTATGTGTGCACCTATGTACATAAAAAGTGAAGAAGTCATGTACCAGGGTGTACTAGATTATGCCCGTAACTATAAGAAATTTGAGGGTAAGTCAGAGGACCAAATTGAACAAGAAATGGAAGCATTCAAGAAAACACCAATGGATACACTGAGGAGCCTGCAAGAACTGATTGCAGATGTCAGAAACAATGTCGACATGATCTATTCACCTACTTTTGTTGTGCAGGCACGTCACGATCATATGATTAATACAGACAGTGCGAATATCATTTATAACGAAGTAGAGACAGATGATAAGCATTTGAAATGGTATGAAGAATCAGGCCATGTCATCACGCTTGATAAAGAGCGGGAGAAGGTTCATCAGGATGTCTATGCATTCTTAGAATCACTTGATTGGTCAATTTAAATATATAGGGGGTTAGAGTGTGCAAAAAGAAGAATTTATGGATGAATTACTGGCTTTTATGAAAGAAGAAGCATATAAACCGTTAACTGTTCAAGAGCTGGAAGTCATGATGGAGATTACCAATCCTGATGATTATAAAGAGCTCGTCAAAGCACTTGTGACGCTGGAGGATCAAGGACTCATCGTTCGCACGCGCAGCGACCGTTACGGTGTACCAGAAAAAATGAATTTGGTAAAAGGAAAGCTGTCTGCTCATGCAAAAGGATTTGCATTTGTAACGCCTGAAGAGTTTGGACAGGATGATATTTTCATTCCGCCAAATGAATTAGGTACAGCGATGAATGGCGATACCGTCATGGTTCGTGTCAGCCACAAATCAAACGGCACGAAAAAAGAAGGAACGGTCATCCGTATTCTCGAGCGTAATACTCAGACGGTTGTCGGTACCTATACAGAAACGAAAAGCTTTGGCTTTGTCATCCCTGATGATAAAAAAATCACAAACGATATCTTCATTCCGAAATCCGCTAAAAACGGTGCGGTCGAAGGTCATAAAGTCGTTGTGACGCTGACAAGCTACCCTGAAGGAAGAATGAGTGCAGAGGGTGAAGTGACTGAAATCCTCGGTCATAAAAATGACCCTGGCATTGATATTTTGTCGATCATTCATAAACATGGTCTGCCAGGTGAGTTCCCAGAAGAAGCACTTCAGCAAGCAGTAGACACACCGGAAACGATTGATGAAAAAGACCTTGAAGGCAGACGCGACTTGCGCAATGAAACGATTGTGACGATTGACGGTGCAGATGCAAAGGACTTAGATGATGCCGTAACTGTGCAAAAGCTGGATGATGGCAAATATAAGCTTGGCGTGCACATTGCAGACGTTTCTCATTATGTCACAGAGAATTCCCCGATTGATCAGGAAGCTTATGAACGTGGAACGAGTGTGTATCTCGTCGACCGCGTCATTCCGATGATTCCGCATCGTTTGTCAAACGGTATTTGTTCATTAAATCCAAAGGTCGATCGTCTCACCCTGTCTTGTGAAATGGTTATTGATCGTAACGGGAAAGTCGTCAAACATGAGATTTTCCAAAGTGTGATCAAAACGACAGAGAGAATGACCTATTCCGATGTGAATAAGATTTTAGTCGACCAAGATGAAGAGCTTCTAAATAAATATGAGCCACTCGTGCCGATGTTCCAAGAGATGGAGAAGCTTGCAGAGATTCTTCGTGACAAACGAATGGAGCGTGGAGCTGTAGACTTTGACTTCAAGGAAGCAAAAGTACTTGTAGATGATGAAGGCGCTGCGAAAGACGTTGTCATTCGTGAGCGTTCCGTTGCAGAGAAATTAATTGAAGAATTCATGCTTGTTGCAAACGAAACGGTTGCCGAGCATTTCCACTGGATGAATGTTCCGTTCATTTACCGAATTCATGAAGAACCAAATCCTGAGAAACTTCAGCGCTTTTTAGAGTTCGTGACGACGTTTGGCTACATTGTGAAAGGGACGTCAACGAACATTCACCCGCGTGCACTTCAAAGTGTCCTCGATGCTGTCAGGGATCAACCGGAAGAAGTCGTCATTCAAACTGTGATGCTTCGTTCTATGAAACAGGCGAAGTATGATCCAGAAAGCATTGGCCATTTTGGATTATCAACGGAATTCTATACACACTTCACATCACCGATCCGCCGTTATCCGGATTTAATCGTGCATAGACTGATTAGAACCTATTTGATTCAGAAAAAGACAGATGAAGCAACCCTAGAGAAGTGGGGCCAGCTGCTGCCTGAAATCGCAGATCATGCATCGACAATGGAGCGCCGCTCAGTCGATGCAGAGCGTGAAACAGATGACCTGAAAAAGGCAGAGTTTATGCTAGATAAAATCGGTGAAGAGTTCGATGGTATGATTAGTTCCGTGACGAACTTCGGACTATTCGTTGAACTGCCGAATACGATAGAAGGTCTTGTCCATGTCAGCTACATGACTGACGACTACTATCGCTTTGATGAACAGCACTTTGCTATGATCGGTGAACGTACAGGAAATGTCTACCGTATCGGTGACGAAATCACTGTCAAAGTCGTGAATGTCAATAAAGATGAGCACTCAATTGATTTTGAAATCGTCGGTATGAAGGGCACTCGCCGTAAATCACCAAAAGATTTCAAGTTCAAAAAACGAACAGATCCACCAGCGAAAAAAGGGCGTGGAGGTCAAAAAGCCTCTGGGGAAAAAGGCAAAGAGGATAAAAGCGGAAGTGACTGGTTCACAAGCCGTAAAAAGAAGAAAAAGAAAAAACGCGTATTTGAAAACGCACCGAAACAAAAACGCAAAAAGAAAAAGTAACGTGCCAAAAAGCAAATGGGGCATCACGCTCTATTTGCTTTTTGACCACATGGCGTCAGCATTGTCGAAAGCTGGATTGTTTGATAAAATAATCCGTACGATTTGGACCGTGTTTGTGTCAAAAGGAGGGTGTACGCCAATGCCAAAGGGAGAGGGAAAGGTTGTTTCCCAAAACAAAAAAGCAAATCATGATTACTTTATAGAAGAAACGTATGAAGCTGGTCTTGTGTTGCAAGGAACTGAAATCAAATCGATTCGTGCTGGAAAAGTGAATTTAAAAGATTCCTTTGCCAAAATCGAACGAGGAGAAGTGTTCCTTCATAACATGCATGTGAGCCCATACGAGCAGGGGAACCGTTATAACCATGATCCGCTGAGAACGAGAAAGCTGCTTCTTCATCGCAAGCAAATCAGCAAATTGATTGGTGCGACGAAGGAAGAAGGCTATTCACTTGTGCCTCTGAAACTCTATTTGAAAAATGGCTTTGCCAAAGTGCTGATTGGAATCGGAAAAGGGAAGAAGAAATACGATAAACGTGAAGACTTGAAGAAAAAAGATGCAAAACGTGAAATCGAACGTGCCTTCCGCGATCGTCAAAAGCAATTCTAGGCTGATGCTGATGGCTTGCTGAGAGCGGAAGCATTATGCTACAATATGTTATGCAGTAAACAATTATCGCTGTTTTGACAGAAACCACCAGTTGTTTCGAGCAGTGAGATTGTTATAATAGTTATATACGGAAGCAGTGAAGCTGAACTTCCATCCCGTATATCCCTTTTACAAGGGGACGTTACGGATTCGACAGGGATGGTTCGAGCTTAGGCTGCGAGCCGAGAGGCGATCTCGTTAACACGCACTTAAATGTAACTGGCAAAACTAAAAGTTTTAACCAAAACTTAGCACTAGCTGCCTAATAAGCGCAGCGAGCTCTTCCTGACATCGCCTATGTGTCTGTGAGGAGCCCAATGAAGTAGGCTACGCTTACGTTTCCGTCTGAGAACGTAAGAAGAGATCCATCAGACTAGCTCTCCAAGCGCCCGTCAGCAGGCATGCGGATGAGTGAACACGAAATATGTTGACTACGCTCGTAGACGCTTAAGTAATCGATGTCTCTGGACGTGGGTTCGACTCCCACCGTCTCCATCAAAACTTTTAGAATGCAGTCGCATCAAGGGTTTGAAAGCCCTTGATGCGGGTCTGGCAACATTTTGGCAACATTTTAAAAAACTTCTTCTTTCATAAAAGCTACAACTTCCTTTTGTGTGGAAGGGTATATATGGCTATAATTGTTTAGTGTTTCTGAGAACTCCTCCATTTTTTTTGAGGGGTTTTTTGTGTTAATTCAGTTACTTCAAGTACACCTATCTATCATCCGTATTTTTGGAAAATCAAAAAACAAGTAGAGAAAGGAGGGATAGATCTATCTTGTGTAATGCTTCTTATTACTTATTTTTACATAAATGTTGGAAGACGAAAAGGAAATTTGAGATAATAAATTGAAATTACCTTGGATATACATGAAAAGTAGATGTGTAGAATGTTTGATTTTTCTCTAATTTGGGAGGTGAACTATAATGAATGGTATAGATATATTAGAGAACGCTTCAAGACTTGGTCAATTAATTCTTTTCTTCTCTGGATACGCTCTTTATTGGAAACTAGTCAAAACAAAAAAAGAGCGCCCTCTCACAAAGTACGAAAATTTCCTTAAATTTTTTGTAATGTTGGGCATGGTCATTTATTTTCTCTCGTTTTTATGTTTAAACTTGTGGGCGTAATATGTCGATTTATGTATGATTGTGTCTAATGGGTTTAACTCTCTCTTAAAACCCTTTATTTTACATAAATGTATGATAAAGTAATTTTAAGTTAAAAAAAGGGGGAGTTAATATGAAAAGATTGGCTTTTTTAATGTTAGCATTAGTTCTGGCTGTGACTGCCTTTGTTCCAGCTGCTGCTGCAAAGACACAAAGCACAAAGGGATTAGAAGGTTTGACAGAAGAGCAAATTGAGAAGTCTTTAAAAGAAATTGAATACATCTTCACAAAGATTATCATTTCTGATAAAGAAAAAGGCTACACCATTAATGAAGAAGAGCTTGCAAAATCACATTATACAGATGCAGAGAAAAATGGCATGATCGCTTTCGCAAAATTAATGAATCAAGAAGCGACCACGAAAAGTAACACGGTAACTCGCTGTGTCGAGGATGCAGTTGGTATCGCTAAAGGTACTTTAAAGCATCTGCAAAAAGCAATAGATAAGGGAGATTGGATGACAGTGGCAGTATACCTAGGCGGTATGGGCCTTGCAATTAAGCCGAGCGTGTTATTCGTATTCATGCTATTTTGTGGTGCGCCAGTAGCCAAAATTGCTCCTGCTCAATATGAATAAGAGTAATATGTAAAATTGGCCGTCCACCTGGGCGGCTTTTTTACATTACTTAAGCCACCATTCCTTCTTCTCTTTATCCCCATTCTAATTCATTTCTTGACACAAGATTTTTAACTCCTTTAGGATCGTCGGCTCATCTTTACCAGCTTTTCGTTTAAGTTCATCCAACGAAGGATTCTTGAGTATTAGAATAAATGGACCATGCAAAAGCAGAAGTTAGTAAAATTGAAGATGAGAAAGCTAAAGCTAAAGATACACCAAAGGACAAATCAAAACCTTGATTTAGAAAAATAATGCTGGAACTTTTTAAGGGATGATTAACTGAACTTGTTTCACAGCAGAAAAAGAGATGTCAGATCTGGCATCTCTTTTCTTATGTACGGTTTCTCAAAGAAGACACCAACCGAACAAACAAAGGAAAAACGACAACCACCGCAATCATCATCAAAAATCCATCCGGCACAAGTTCCACAAACGTTGTCTGAATCACATAAACCGCAATCAGCAGTAAATAACTGATCAAAAATAACAATCCAGAACTTCTCTTTTTAAACGGTTTTTCCAAAAGAATCAGCATAAACAGCCCCGTCATAATCATCCAAAAAGTCATATTCCTTTCGAGTCTCCTCTCCATTCATCCCCACATTGTACATATATTTCTCCAGATGCAACATACTTCTCCCTCAAATTAAGCAAAAAGTAGTGAAAATATAAGGAATCTCGAACCGATAACGCCTGAAATTTTACAAAAAATCTCCAACCAATTCAAAATCACATCTTCCCATTTGAGACGTCCTCATATATAGTAAGATTAGACTAGTTCTAAATAACTGAAATTGGGGCGTTTACATGGATTCGATTGTTTTACATTTTATTGTGATCATGAGTGTTTCTGGCATTCTGTCCGTGATATTATCAATCATTGCTCATGCAAACCGCCATCGATATATTGGCTGTCAATTGTTTATGTACATGTCTGGAGCAACTGCGATTTATATCTTTGGGCATACGTTTGAATTATTGGCTCGTACTCCTGGAGAAATCATGTTCTGGGTTTGTTTTCAATACATAGGTCTTCCGTTTATCGCACCGCTCAGTCTGCTGATTGTGCTGCAATTTACGGGGTTCCATCAATATTTAACAAAGCGCCGCGTGCTTCTCATCTTATTGATTCCAACTCTCACAACCATTATGGTGTTCACCAACTCTTTACATTCACTCTTTTATCGAAGCATCACGATGAATCCAGTAGATGGGTTTTTATTGGCTGATTTTACGATTGGCTATTGGTATATCATTCATGGCGTTTATACGTTTGGCTGTTCGATGCTTGCTATCTTTATGCTGCTTTGGTTTTTACGTGTCACAAAAAAAGAATATTTAAAGCAGATTCTGATACTGTTAGTGGGAATGTCATTACCAATTTTGACTTCTTTTATTTATTTATTAGGTGTTACACCCCTACATATTGATCCGGTTCCTGTGGTGATGTTTATCACTAACGCACTCTATTTATGGGCAATTATGTCGTTCCAGCTCTTTAAGCTGTCTCCCATTGCAATGGAGCGTGTGTTTGAGCATATGTCTGAAGGGGTTCTGATTTTAGATCGATATCGGACACTCATTGACTACAATCCCGCTGCTGCATCGATCATTCCAGCACTTGCGAATAAAAAGGGAATTGGCCATAAAATCGACGATATTTTCTCAGCAATCATCAAAGATTCAGCGTTCATTCAATGGCTGCGCTCTCCACAGGATCATTCGCAATATGATTTAATGTGGAAAAAGGAAAAAGACCAGTCCTGCTATTATCATTTGACCGCTTCGTCTCTATTTAATAGAAGAGGAGAGATCGAGGGCAGGCAAATAGTGATCAGTGATGTAACAGAGCAGCGTTTGCTGCAGGAAGAGCTGGAGCGTCGTGCGTATATTGATGGTTTGACGAATATCTTCAATCGTTCTTCTTTCATCGAACGAACGCAGATGATCCTGGAAGAGGATGCACAGGATACGGCTGTTATGCTGTTTGATATTGATTTCTTTAAACAAATCAATGACACACACGGACATCATATTGGGGATGAAGCGCTGCGTCATGTTGTCTCTATTTGTCAGGAGCATTTACAAATGGATGATTTATTTGGACGATATGGGGGAGAAGAGTTTGCCATTTGTCTGCCTCATCAGTCATTTAAAGAGGCATGTCATATCGCGGAAAAAATAAGACATTCGTTTGAAGCAAGTTTCTTTACGAATGATGAGGAAAAAGTGCGAGTGACAGCGAGTTTTGGAATTGCTCACACAGCCAATGATCCTTGTGTATTAGAGACACTTCTATTTGAAGCGGATCAGGCCTTGTATATGTCAAAACGCCAAGGGCGGAACCGGATTTATGCATCCACTGGTAAGGGCCATGTGCTGTATCAAGAGCAGGATCTTCCGAATTGACTGTTGTCCTGACATTCGATATGATAAACATAACATTTGAACGGTTTCCTAAAGGGGAGTAGCTTTTACGGTTTGGTCGTCATTACAGAAACATCCGTTGTTTCTCGGCTATTCCGGCATGAACAATGTTAGCCAGACCTTTGCCTATCACACATGAGGCAAAGGTCTGGCTATTTTTAAGGTCTTTTTGCATCTGTGTGATAGAGAAGCGGAACAAATGATGCTTTTAATCCTACAGATGAAAGGATGATCGATCTTGAAAAAATATGTGATGGCTTTCCTATTTTCTGGAACGCTTGTATTAAGCGGGTGCTCCGGCTTGCTTGATCAGGTCAACGATACAACGACATATGTCACTGAGGCAAATGACTATGTGACAGACATTCAGCAATTTACAGAGGACTTTCCAAAACTCGCTGAAGAAGCTGTGCAAAATGCCGCCAAAAAAGCAGAATTAACGCAGCAGCTTGAATCATTGAAGGCAGACATTCAAGATTTTAATGATGTCACAGCGCCAAAAATGGCAGAAGATCTGCATGCGCAAATCATTGAAAAAAATAAAGTGCTGTCAGAGGAAATCCAAACGTATTTACAGCAATTGAAAGCAGGCGATATCGATGTTGCCTCCATATTGGAGGATCAGCAGGGATTGATGAAACAGCTTCAGCAATCCGTCAATCTTTTGCAGGATATCGAACAATTAACAAATTAGGACAAACATAGCTTTATATGCGATGCTCAGCATATCTTTGCCTTTTCCGGTGGAGATATGCTTTAATTTAGGTACAGACAAGTCATAATGGAAAAAAGGTGATTACATGACAGAACATGAAGAAAGACATAAGGCTTCGCCTAGAGCTGAGAAGGAAAAGGACCAATTGATCAATCGCTTGAAACGAGTGGAAGGACAAGTGCGCGGGATTCAGCAAATGATTGAAAACGATCGTTACTGTATAGATGTTGTGAATCAAATCTCCGCAGTCAATGCGGCTTTGAAAAAAGTCAGTCTTCATTTGATGGAAAAGCATACACACCATTGTGTTGCAGATGCTATCAAAAGCGGCAATGGGGATGAAGCCATTGAAGAGTTAATGACGGTCTTTACGAAACTGACAAAATCGTAGCATTTATGTTTACATTGATACCCTACTAGGGTATAGTAAATTGTAGAAAATGATTGATGGAGGCGATGAGAAGTGGAACAAGCAACACTTCAAGTGCAGGGCATGTCTTGCGGACATTGCGTGAAAGCAGTCGAAGGAAATGTAGGAGAATTAGCAGGTGTTGAATCTGTGAAAGTCCATTTAGACAAAGGACAGGTGGAGGTTTCATTTCACCCAGATCAAGTCACGTTACACCGTATCTCCGATGTGATTGAGGAACAGGGATATGATGTTGTATAAATAAGTAGACGTGCTGCAAAACAGCACGTATTTTTTTCAAAATATAATACCCCCATGGAGTATGTGGAGAGGTGAGATCAATGAAAAAGGAAATTGATTTTCAAATTACGGGGATGACCTGTGCTGCCTGTGCAGGCCGCATCGAAAAAGGATTGAACAGGCTGGAAGGTGTGGAGAATGCCAGTGTGAATTTGGCGCTTGAAACTTCCCATATCGTCTATGAAACAGAGAAGTTAACCCAAGATGATTTGAAGCGAAAAGTTCAATCTCTTGGCTATGATGTGGTGATGGAGCAAGCAGAATTTGATATAGAGGGAATGACCTGTGCAGCTTGTGCAAACCGAATCGAGAAAAAAATTAACCGAATGGACGGTGTCGATCACGGGTCTGTAAACTTTGCCCTTGAGACACTTCAAGTCACATATCATCCGGGCCAAACGTCTGCAAATGACATAAAAGATGCGGTGCAGTCTATTGGGTATTCTTTAATAGAACCAGATGCAGATCAAGCGGAGGAAGGAAAAAAAGATCACCGGCAAGCTGCAATAGAAAAGCAAACGGCACGCTTTTTATTCTCGATGATTTTATCACTGCCGCTACTTTGGGCAATGGTCAGCCATTTTTCTTTTACGTCCTTTATTTGGCTGCCAGAAGCTTTTATGAATCCATGGGTACAGCTGGCGTTAGCAGCGCCGGTGCAGTTCATTGTCGGCTGGCCCTTTTATGTAGGGGCTTATAAGGCTTTAAGAAATAAAAGTGCCAACATGGATGTTCTTGTCGCACTTGGGACATCTGCCGCGTTTTTCTATAGTTTATATGAAAGCATTCAGTCAGCGATTAGGGGCACACATGAGGCAGCCCTCTATTATGAAACAAGTGCTGTCCTCATTACGTTGATCGTGCTCGGAAAATTAATGGAAGCAAGAGCAAAAGGAAGATCATCAGAAGCGATTCAAAAGCTGATGGGCTTACAGGCGAAAGAAGCGGTTATCGAGCGAGATGGCAAACAGATGACTGTGCCTATTTCTGACGTGAAAGTGAATGATCTTGTGTTTGTCAAACCCGGGGAAAAAGTGCCGGTAGATGGAGAAATCATAGAAGGGACAACCGCAATAGATGAGTCCATGATTACAGGAGAAAGTCTGCCTGTTGATAAAACAGCAGGAGATATGGTCATCGGGGCAACGATCAATAAAAATGGATTTATCAAAATAAAAGCGACAAAAGTCGGAAAAGAGACCGCTCTTTCACAGATTATCCGAGTCGTAGAACAAGCGCAGGGCTCAAAAGCACCGATTCAAAGAATGGCAGATCACATATCAGGGATATTTGTTCCTATTGTTGTAGGAATTGCTGTGCTCACATTCCTCATATGGTTTTTCTTTGTTGATCCAGGAAATGTGACGTCAGCACTTGAAACCTTTATAGCCGTCATTGTCATCGCATGTCCGTGTGCGCTCGGCCTTGCGACACCAACCTCTATTATGGCTGGCAGCGGCCGTGCGGCTGAATCAGGCATTCTGTTTAAAGGCGGGGAGCATTTAGAAGTGACTCAATCACTCGATACGGTGGTGTTAGATAAAACAGGGACTGTGACAAAAGGGGAGCCTAGTCTGACAGATGTGCTGGCATATGCCGATTGGACAGAAGAGGCGCTGCTGCAGCTAGCAGGATCGGCAGAGCAGCAGTCGGAACACCCGCTTGCCCAAGCGATCACAGACGGTATGAAGAAACAAGGTCATGAAGCGGTCGAGATTGAAGCCTTCCAAGCAGATCCAGGTCATGGAATTGAAGCAATAGCCGCTGGGCACAAGCTTTTCATTGGCACACGGAAGCTATTACAGAAACATCATATCCAATATGATCAAGTTGAAGCATCTGTCACAACGCTGGAGGAACAAGGAAAAACGGCTATGCTCGTTGCGATTGACGGCGAAGTCGCCGGCATTGTAGCAGTGGCAGATACGATCAAATCATCCTCTCCTCAAGCCATCGCTCGTCTGAAAGAGCAGGGGATTCACGTTGTGATGATGACAGGTGATAATAAACTAACAGCAGAAGCGATTGCGAAACAGGCGGGCATTGATCATGTCATTGCTGAAGTGCTTCCTGAAGAAAAAGCGGCTCACATTGCGGCACTTCAGGAACAAGGAAAAAAAGTCGCCATGGTCGGAGACGGTATCAATGATGCCCCAGCTCTTGCAACAGCGAATATTGGGATGGCTGTGGGAACAGGGACAGACGTTGCCATGGAAGCAGCAGATATTACGCTCATGACAGGAGATCTCCATGCCATTGCAGATGCGCTGGAATTTAGTAAAAAAACAATGAGAAACATTAAACAAAACCTATTTTGGGCGCTTGCCTATAACTGTATTGGGATACCGATTGCTGCATTTGGTTTCCTTGCGCCATGGCTTGCAGGAGCAGCAATGGCCTTTAGTTCCGTGTCCGTTGTGCTGAATGCGCTCAGATTGCAGCGATTGAAGCCAGTTAGAGAGGGAGTGGCAGAATGAAGCTGAATGTCAAATGGATTTGGACCGTTAGTGCATTGTTCTACGTTGCTCTTGTGCTCATTGGATATACGATTTATGATGAATCTTATCAAAATCAAAATTCACCAAGTGAACAGATGCAAAATCATTAAGACTTCGCTTTTGGCGAAGTCTTAGAATATATAGACAACGTGTTAAAATGATTTTGTTTTAACACGTTGTCTTCTTTTCAGCGTGATAGAAAAAACCTTGAAGTCTAGGAAAGGTCGAGCACCAGCGCGGAGCGAATAGACATTCGTGAGCACTGACGCACAGACCTGACAAAGAATGCGAGGGTTTGTCTACACGCTGGGACTTCGCTTTTGGCGAAGTCTTTTTTTTACAATATTGTGGAAAAACCCACCTTTTTAAAGATTTTTCATAAAAAATTCACTTCTTTTTGTTCCTTTTTGTCGTTTTTTGTAGGTTCGTCGTTAAGATGCGATTAAGCAACAAAGAAAGCGTTATCAAAAAAAGGGGGTTCACGTATGAAAAAGTTAGGGTTAGCTTCTCAAATACTCATTGCACTTGTTCTGGGTGTTGTCGTGGGAGCGCTGTTTTATCAAAATGAAACCGTTATTAATGTGTTAACGCCGATTGGCGATATATTTATCCATTTAATTAAAATGATCGTTCTTCCAATTGTTATTGCTGCATTGATTGTAGCAGTTGCAGGTGTTGGAGATATGAAAACAATCGGAAGACTCGGCGGAAAAACCATTCTTTACTTCGAGATTGTGACAACGATTGCATTAGCAGTTGGACTGCTTGCAGCAAACGTCTTCCATCCTGGTACAGGAATTGATATGAGCAACATGGAGAAAGGCGATATCTCTAAATATGAAGAGACATCTAAGGCTTCTTCTGAAAAAGCGACTTTCTCTGAAACGTTGGTGCATCTTGTACCAACAAACGTTTTCCAATCTATTGCAGAAGGTGATCTATTACCAACCATCTTCTTTACAGTCTTATTCGGATTAGGAATTGCCGCAGTAGGAGACAAAGGAAAACCAGTATTAGGATTCTTTGAGGGGATACTCGAAGCGATGTTCTGGGTGACCAATAAAGTGATGAAGTTTGCACCATTTGGTGTATTCGCGCTCATCAGTGTGACGGTGATCAAATTCGGGGTCGGAGCGCTTCTCCCGCTAGGTAAACTGGTACTTGTTGTTTACGGTACAATGGCATTCTTCGTCATTGTTGTACTTGGAATTATTGCGAAAATGGCTGGAACAAGCGTCTTTACACTATTTAAAGTATTAAAAGAAGAAATCATTCTTGCATTCTCAACAGCAAGTTCAGAAGCTGTACTGCCTAGATTAATGGACAAAATGGAGAAGTTCGGCTGCCCGAAAGCGATCACGTCGTTCGTTATTCCAACAGGCTACACCTTTAACTTAGATGGAAGTGCCATCTATCAATCCATTGCTGCGATATTTGTTGCACAAATGTACGGCATGCCGCTTTCAATCTATGAGCAAATTACGTTACTATTAATTTTAATGCTGACATCTAAAGGAATGGCTGGTGTACCAGGTGCATCAATCGTTGTTGTCATCACAACTCTTGGTGCTATGGGACTGCCGCTTGAAGGACTTGCCTTCATCGTTGGGATCGACCGACTTCTTGACATGGTTCGTACAACAGTGAACGTATTTGGTAACTCACTTGCAGCCATTGTCATGTCTAAGTGGGAAAAAGTTTTTGATCAAGAGAAATCGAAGAAGTATATTGAGGAATTAAAACAACAAACAAAAGCAGCGTAAAAAAGGAGATCTTTTCAAATGACGAAGCTACAGGACAAGCAAGTTCGAATCGAACGTGACTTTCTAGGTGAAAAGGAAGTAGACACTCAAGCATATTATGGAATTCAAACATTACGTGCAGTGGAGAACTTTCCAATTACAGGCTACCGTATTCATGAGGAACTCATCAAAGCATTAGGGATTGTCAAAAAGGCAGCCGCACTTGCAAATATGGATACACAGCGACTATATTCTGGTCTTGGAGAAAAAATTGTTCAAGCCGCAGATGAGGTCATCGAAGGAAAATGGAACAATCAATTTATTGTCGATCCAATTCAAGGCGGGGCTGGCACTTCAATGAATATGAATGCCAATGAAGTCATTGCAAACAGAGCGCTTGAACTACTAGGAAAGGAAAAAGGCGCTTATACTGAGCTAAGTCCAAACACGCATGTGAACATGTCGCAGTCAACAAACGACGTTTTCCCAACAGCGATTCATATTTCAACATTGAATATGATTGAAAAACTACTTTATACGATGGAAAACATGCATCAAGTCATGACCGAAAAAGCGCAGGAATTCGATCATGTCATCAAAATGGGACGCACGCATCTTCAGGACGCTGTTCCAATCAGACTTGGACAAGAGTTTAGTGCGTATGCAAAAGTTCTTGCTCGTGATATTAAACGTATCAAGCAGTCTAGACAGCATTTATATGAAGTCAATATGGGTGCAACAGCAGTCGGAACTGGATTGAATGCAGATCCTAAATATATTCGCCAAGTGGTTGGCTACCTATCTGACATTAGCGGATTACCGTTAGTTGGCGCTGAAGACTTAGTCGATGCAACGCAAAATACGGATGCTTATACAGAAGTATCGGCTGCACTTAAAGTATGTATGATGAACATGTCCAAAATGGCGAACGATATTCGTCTGATGGCTTCAGGTCCAAGAGCAGGCTTTGGTGAGCTGCACCTGCCGCCGAGACAGCCAGGTTCATCTATCATGCCAGGGAAAGTTAACCCAGTTATGCCTGAGGTCATGAACCAAGTGGCTTTCCAAGTCATTGGGAATGATCACACAATCTGTCTTGCATCAGAGGCTGGCCAGCTTGAACTAAATGTTATGGAACCAGTGTTAGTGTTCAACCTGCTTCAATCTCTCAGCATGATGAAAAATGTATTCGAGTCCTTCGTGGACAACTGCTTGCGTGACCTAAAAGCAGATGAATCTAGATTAAAAGAATATGTAGAAAAGAGTGCCGGTGTCATGACGGCGGTGAACCCGCATATTGGTTATGAAGCGGCTGCACGAATTGCAAGAGAAGCTATCCTTACAGGCGCATCTGTACGTGAGCTTTGTCTGCAAAATGATGTGTTAACAGAGGAAGAGCTTGATGTCATCTTAAATCCTTTTGAAATGACAAAACCAGGTATTGCTGGCGCATCACTTTTAGAAAAGGATCGTTTAGAAGATTAAGCGGCATCATGAGAAGCGCACACCGGCAAAGTTCCGGTGTGCGCTTTTTCATGGAGGTTTGTTTTTCTTTAGCTCACATAGTATACTATCGTCAATTATTAGGGATGTGACTGCGTTTGAATCTACTGAAAAAATGGCTGAATACAGAGCCTTATTTAATTGTGCTGCTCATTGTACTGACGCCGATTGGCGGAGAGTTTAAATTTTATCCGTTTGAGGACAGCTTTCGGGTCAGCTTTGGAACCGTTGTCTTTTTCTTTATCCTGCTTCAAATGAAAAGATTTCCGGCATGGGCAAGCGGCATCATCGCTGGGATATCTGTTTTTGCGTTTCGCGTGCTGCTTGATACAGCTGTGACAGGGCATCTTCCGCTGGAAGAGGCAGTTTCATTAAGATTTCCTTCCCTGCTTTATTATGTTGTCTATGGCACACTCTTTTATTTATTGAAGGTCAGACGTTTCCGCGATCAGCCATGGCTGATTGGAGCAACAGGCATCGTCATGGAGCTGTGCGCAAGCGTTGTTGAAATCATCGCACTTCGAGGCACGATGGATGAAATTTTAACGGTGAGGACGCTGTTTCAATTATTTGTTTTGGCGATATTCAGAAGCTTTTTCGTGTTGGCTTGTTATACAATGATTCGCTTATATGAAGAGCAGGCGAGAGAGCGTCAGATGAAAAAGGAAAAGGAACATCTGCTGATGCTTCTGTCTAACCTTTACACAGAATCTACATATTTTCATAAAACACTCGCACATGCTGAGCATATTACGGCCACATCCTATCAATTGTATCAATCCCTTCACCACGCAAAGGATGCGGAATCATTGGATTTGAAAAAGCTCGGTAAAACCGCCTTGCAGATTGCAGGAGAGGTGCATGAAATCAAAAAGGATAACCAGCGGATTTTTTCTGCCTTATCAAAGCTGATTCATGAGGAAAACTTCCAGGCTTATGAGAGTCCTTCTCATATCGCTGGGCTTGTTATTCGCATTCATGAAAATTATGCAGAATCTCTTAAAAAAAACATCGTCTTTCATTATGATGAAGATGGAAAGCATCCCGCCTATCACGTGTATACCATTCTATCTTTGTTAAATAACATCGTATCCAACGCTGTTGAAGCCATTCCTGTAGAAGGAGAGGTGTCACTTTCTATTTCACAGAAAGAAAACCACGTGATTTTTCAAATCAGCGACAACGGGCCTGGCATAAAAGAACGTAATCATCATGTGATTTTTAAACCGGGCTTCACTTTAAAATACGATCAGGCTGGGAATCCATCGAGCGGTATCGGGCTTGCCTATGTAAAGGATACAGCGGAGAAGCTTGGCGGAAGTGTTGAGATGAAGAGTATCCCAAATGAACAAACGATTTTCACATTAACGATACCAGTAGATCAAGTCAGTAGAAAAGAGGGGATTGGGAGATGAGATTTTTTATTGTTGATGATGATGAAGCCGTTCGTTCTTCACTGGCTCAGCTCATTGAAGATGAAGAGCTTGGCATTGTGGCCGGGGAAGCAGAGGATGGCGCAGAGTTAACAGCCAGCTACTTAAATGATTTGCACATTGATATCTTATGTATTGATCTATTGATGCCGGAAAGGGACGGGCTTGAAACGATTCGAGCGATCAAGGATGAGTTTCATGGGAAATACTTAATGCTGTCACAGGTTGAAACAAAGGAATTAATCGGACAGGCGTATACGCTTGGCGTCGAATATTATGTGACAAAGCCGATCAATCGTGTAGAGGTCTTAAGTGTCCTCCATCTCATGATTGAACGTCTTCATTTAGAGCATTCAATTGAAAATATTCAGCACTCACTCAAATCGGTCATGCAATTTCAGCAGCGCGGTCAGACGAAAACGAAGCAGCGGGGGAAAAGTCTTGCAGAGGCGGGGCAGTTTTTGCTGGCGGAGCTTGGTATTGTGGGGGAGAAGGGGTCTAAAGATTTATTAGATATGATTCTGTTTACAGACCAGTATTTAGCGCTGCATGCTGATCATCATGATTCCTTTCCTTCTTTAAAGATCATTTTCACTGGGATTACAGAGGATAAGTTAAGTGAGCCCTACACATCGGCAGACATCGCAAGAGAAGCAAAGGCAGCCGAACAACGGGTAAGACGTGCGATCAACCAATCATTAAAGCACATCGCATCACTTGGGCTAACCGATTTTTCTCATCCAACGTTTGAAAATTACGCATCTAAATTTTTCGATTTCACCATCGTACGAAAGAAAATGAGTGAATTGACAAAAGAGATGAGCGGAAGAGAAGAACACACCCGCATCAATGTGAAGAAATTTGTGCAGGTGCTTTACTACGAAGCGAAACGTATTTTTATGGAAGATTAAAAAAAGACATGCTCTCCAATTAAGGAGACATGTCTTTTTTTGTGATGGATTGCAGGTGCATCTGCAGTACGGAGCGTATGAGCTGAGGCGGTATACGTTCGGGCTGCACGATTCCATTCAATGCAAGCCCATTGATGACCGCATAAAGCCGCTCAGTTTCTAATAAAAGATCGATATCAGTTAGCAGAAGCCCATCCTCTTTCAATTTCATTAAACAATATTGCACCGTTTGGAAAAGCTCGTCATACATCTTTGCATTGAGCGGCTGTAGATCTGGTTCAGTCAGCGCCTTGACTGTAAAAGCCTGCCACACCTCCATTTCAAATTTTCGTTCTTCATCAAGTGGAAGAAGCTGCTCCAATAAAGTGAGGACATTTTCCTCCGTTGAACCGTTTAATGAAAGCCCTGTAATCCGCTCCTTGACTCTTTCCTGAATTAAATGCATAGAGAAGAGAAATAACTCTTGCTGTGTGGAAAAATAATGACGCATAGAGCCGGCTGAAATTCCAGCTTCGACTGCTATTTTTCGTACAGAAGCGTTTTCCAATCCCTCTTGTTTAATCACTCTCATTGCAGCTTGAGCGACCTTTTGTTTTTGTTTATGGTGATCGACGATTTTTGGCATACATTGATTTTAGCATAGCTGTTGTTTTTTTAACACAGTTGTGTTATTTTTTATTTAATACAATTGTGTTAAAAAGGATGTGGGGAAATTGGTCGGGTTATTGATTGTGGCATGTGAAATTGGTTTTTGGCTGTTTATTCTAATGGGCTTAACGCTTCGTTATGTGTTTAAACAGAAAAAGTGGGGTGCTTTTTTTCTTGTCTGTACGCCAGTTTTAGATCTCATCCTTCTTGCGGCTACTTATATAGATTTAAGGCAAGGGGCTGTGGCGAGTGTCATCCACGGGCTTGCGGCTGTTTATATCGGTGTAAGTCTGGCATTTGGACATCAAATGGTGAAATGGGCAGATGTCCGGTTTGCCTATCGATTTGCAGGAGGCCCGAAGCCAAAGGGAAAACCAAAGTATGGTAAGGAGCGGTCTATGTATGAAATGGTCGGCTGGGTGCGGCATGTCATTTCTTATGTCATCGGAGCGGGGCTGTTATATGGTTTGACCTATCTCATCCAAGCACCTGAACGGACGGAAGCGCTGATGCAGCTTGTCAATACATGGGGAATGATCCTAGCCATTGATTTTGTCATTAGCATCAGCTACGTCATTTGGCCGAAAAAACATCCAGAAAATATAACAGGCTGACAAAAAAGACAGGTAGATTCACTCCACCTGTCTTTTCTTATGATGACAGCCCTTTGTAAATGGTGTCTATATTCCATTTCATCATCTTATAGTAGCTGTCTCCATCTTCACCTTTTTTTCCAATAGAGTCCGTGAAGACTTTTCCTTTGATTGGAACCCCAGTTTCCTCAGAGAGGCTTTCAAGACTACGTTTATCAACACTTGTTTCAAGAAAGAGAGCAGGAACTTGATGATCTTTAACAAAATGAATGATGCGCTTCATTTGTCCAGGTGTTCCTTCACTTTCTGTGTTGATCTCCCAAATGTAACCGGCTTTCAGACCATACGCCTCTGCAAAATACTTGAATGCTCCTTCACTCGTCACTAGGAGCTTTTTGTCTTTTGGCAGCTGATCAAACTTGTCTTTTGCTTCATCGTGAAGCGCTTGAAGCTTTTTGATATAGGCTTCTGCATTTTTTTCGTAATCCTCTTTATGTTCAGGGTCCGCTTGAATAAGCGCATCTCGGGCATTTTGGGCATAAAGGATCCCATTCTCAACATTCAGCCATGCGTGAGGGTCCTGCTGGCTTTCAAGGCCTTTTGAGGACAAATGCTTCACTTTGACGCCTTTACTCAGCTCGGCTACAGGTGCATCATCCCCGTCCTTGCCGCTCGATTCAAGCAGCTTTTGAAACCAGCCGTTCCCTGTTTCAAGGTTCAAGCCATTATATAGAACAAGGTCTGCATCCGTCGTATACTGAACATCCTTTGGCAGTGGGTCAAATTCGTGTGGATCTGTACCAATGGGAACAATGCTGTGAATAGAAACATGCTGCCCGCCTACTTCCTTCACAATGTCATAAAGAATGGAGTAGGTCGTGACAACTTTTAATGTGCCGTCATCTTTACCGGAATTACTTTGCTTGGTCGAACAGCCTGCGATGATCATAAGGGCAATGAATACTGCGGTCAAACGGATAGCAAATACCTTCTTCATATATGTCCTCCTTTTACATAGACGCTTCCTTTTTTAAGTGCGTTCGTTTTCGTTTAGATTTTAATGATCTCCATAGAATGCCTTGCTTTGGTGAAAAGATAAAGGCACTGCCGAATAAAATGGTCGCGACCAGCACGATGGAAGCGCCAGATGACAAGTTATACGTAAAACTAAGCCCAAGACCTACGACAGCAGAAACAGCACCGAAAAAAGCAGATAAATAAATCATGATCCATAGCCGGTCCGTTAAGAGATAAGCGGTGGCTGCCGGCGTGATCAGCATGGCAACGACAAGAATAATCCCAACGGTTTGCAGTGATGCAACGGTCACAAGGGTCAATAAGGTCATGAGAAAATAATGAATCATACGATTCGGCAAACCGTAAACCGAAGAAATGACCGGATCAAATGAACTAATGAGCAGTTCCTTGTAGAAAACAATGACGGCTAGCAAAATAAAAATACCGATTCCCAGTGTAATCCACATATCAGATGATCGAACAGCTAGAACGTTTCCAAATAGAATATGATATAGATCACTTGAACTTTTCAAAAATGTGATCAAAATAATTCCGATTGAGAAAAAGGCTGTAAAGACAATGCCGATGGCAGAATCATTTTTTATGCGGCTGTTTTGACTCACATAACCGATCCCAATCGCTGTTAACACGCCAGTTAAAACGGCCCCGAAGAAAAAGTTAATTCCAAGCATATAAGAGATGGCGACCCCTGGCAGTACGGCGTGAGAAATGGCGTCTCCCATCAGGGCCATGCCGCGTAAAATGATAAAGCAGCCGATAACGCCGCAAATGATGCCTACCATGACGGATGTAAATAGCGCTTTTTGTAAAAAAGCATATTCAAAGAGTCCGGTTAAAAATTCCATTACACGTCTCCTCCTGCTGATTTTAAGAATGGCAGCTGTGTTTCATATGCTTCCAGCATGATCTCTGGGCGAAGGATGTCGTGTACAGGCCCTGCTTTGATGAGCTTTTTATTTAACAGAACAAGATGGCTGAAATAATCATCTGCCTTACTCAAATCATGATGGACAATCAAAATGGTTTTCCCTTCATCTCGTAATTCCTTCAAAATGCGAACCATTGTTTCTTCACTTGCCATATCAATCCCGACAAATGGTTCATCCAAACAGAAGAGCTGTGCGTTTTGAGCGAGTGCCCTTGCAAGGAAGACACGCTGCTGCTGTCCGCCGGATAACTCACCGATTTGTCTTTTGGCAAAGTCCTGCATCCCGACTTTTTCTAAACAGTGATACGCATATGCCCGGTCTTCTTTTTTTGGACGTTTGATTAGTCCGAGCTTCGGATATGTTCCAAGTAGTACAGTATCCAGTACATGAATCGGAAACGTCCAATCTAAATCATTTCTCTGCGGTACATAGGCGATCTGTTTTCTGACGTGTTTAAAGGGCTGTTCAAAAAAACGAATATCCCCTTGGTCTTTTTCAATGAGATCCAAACATGCCTTGAGTAACGTCGATTTACCAGCACCATTTGGACCGATGATTCCTGTCATTGTCCCTTCCTGTATGGAAAGAGAGACATTCTCTAATGCATCCTGTCCGTGATATGAGACATGAAGACGGTCGATTGTTAAAGCATTTGACATCTCTTGCGGCCCCTTTCAATCATCATTGCACTTCCTAAAGATATATGCATACATTAAATAATTTTGACTAAAGGATGAAATGATTCTCTAACGCTAATTTGTTTCCTTAAGGAAACTTTTATTTTATTCTAAGCGTCTGTCCTTCTTTTGTAAAGAGAAAAACTGCAAACGATCGTTTTTATGTTATGCGGGGGGTGGGGGACATGAGCTTGGTTTATTGAAAATCCGTGTGACAGAATTGAACACAAAAAACCAATGATTTCTTCAGAAATGATTGACAGAAGACAAGAACTCCTCATATAATAAAGGTAATCCAATATATGAATATATGCTCATATATAAAGTTTTTGATTTTTAATAGGTTTCATCGATCCAGGGAACGTTACTTATCATATAGAAAAAAGGTGAGAACATGAAAAAAATGAAGGATGAATACGTATTAAGCGGTCTTGATTGTGGAAACTGTGCACGTAAAATTGAAACAGGTGTCAGCAAAATGGATGGCGTTGAAGCTTGTTCCGTTAATTTTGCGACAGGGACATTAACTGTCACACATGCAGATAAGCAAGAAACGATGTCAAAACGTATTGAAAAAACGGTTCAGTCCATCGAACCTCATGTGAGTGTATCACCAAAAGAAGAAGGACATCACCACGATCATGATCATGGGACAAAAAATTTAAAAGCGATTGTGCTCAAATTAATTGGCGGTGCAGTCATTGGAACAGCAGCTTATTTTATACCAGAAGATGGCTTACTGAAATTTATTACGTTTTTCGCAGCGTATTTACTAGTCGGGGGCGATGTGGTTTTTAAAGCGCTGAAAAATATCGTGCGCGGCCAAGTATTTGATGAAAACTTCTTAATGACCATTGCAACAGCTGGCGCTTTTGTCATTCAGCAATATCCAGAGGCACTGGCAGTGATGCTGTTTTACCAAATTGGAGAGCTGTTCCAAGGAGCAGCAGTGAATCGTTCAAGACGATCCATTAGTGAACTAATGAATATTCGCCCTGAATATGCGAATCTCAAAGTAGGAAATGAAACGAAAAAAGTGAAGCCGGAAGAAGTAAAAGTCGGTGACCGTATCGTCGTAAAACCGGGCGAAAAAATTCCACTTGATGGTCTCGTCATTGAAGGCTTTTCACTCGTGGATACCTCTGCATTAACAGGTGAGTCTGTGCCGCGGGATGTAGAAGCAGGGAAAGAAGTTCTTGCAGGATTTGTGAATCAAAACGGTATTCTTGAAATTGAAGTGCAAAAAGGGCTAAGCGAATCGGCAGTGACGAAAATTTTAGATTTGGTTGAAAATGCGAGCAGCCGAAAAGCACAGACAGAAAACTTTATCACAAAGTTTGCAAAATACTATACACCGGCTGTCGTAGTATTGGCATTGCTGCTTGCCTTTGTGCCGCCGCTTCTCATTCCATCAGCTCAATTGTCTGACTGGGTTTACCGGGCACTCGTTTTCCTTGTGATTTCTTGTCCTTGTGCGCTTGTCGTGTCCATCCCATTAGGGTTCTTCGGGGGAATTGGGGCAGCTTCTAAACGAGGTATCCTTGTAAAAGGCAGTAACTATCTAGAAGCACTAAACTCTGTGAGCTATGCTGTATTTGATAAGACGGGCACACTCACAAAAGGAAACTTTACAGTGACCAATATCGTGACAACGAGCGACAAGTGGTCAGAAGAAGAGCTGCTTTCTTTTGCAGCTTTAGCAGAAGCCCACTCCTCACATCCGATTGCTGAATCAATTAAAGCGGCATATGGTTCGCCGCTTGATGAAAGCAAGATCGAAGCATATGAAGATATTGCGGGACATGGAATTAAAGCAACCATCAGTGGTTCCCAAGTGTTAGCGGGTAATCATCGCTTGATGGAACGAGAAGGCATTTCATATGAAAAAGAAAAACGAAGCGGAACGGTTGTGTACATGGCCATTAACGGTGAGTTTGCCGGATCGATCTTGATTGCAGATGAATTAAAGGATGATGCAATTGAAGCCGTCTCAGCTCTAAAAGCATCTGGCATTCAAACAGTCATGCTGACTGGTGATGCCAAGCAAGTTGGAACAGCGGTCGCCCAGCAAATTGGCATTGATGAAGTACATGCCGAATTATTACCGCAGGATAAAGTAACGAAATTAGAAGAAATTGATCAGAAAAAAGCGCCTCAAGAAAAATTATTATTTGTTGGGGACGGCATTAATGATACACCGGTATTAGCAAGAGCAGACATAGGAATTGCGATGGGCGGACTTGGTTCAGATGCAGCGGTAGAAGCGGCTGATATCGTCATTATGACAGACCAGCCGTCAAAAGTAGCAGAAGCCATCGCTGTCGCTAAACGAACAAGAAGAATTGTATGGCAGAATATTGCTTTTGCTCTTGGGGTTAAAGGGGTTTTCCTATTACTCGGAGCATTTGGAATTGCGACCATGTGGGAAGCCGTCTTCTCGGATGTCGGTGTGACTGTACTCGCTGTTTTAAATGCCATGAGGGTAATGAAATAAAATTGTTAGGAAAAATTCATGAATACCATCTTTCATAATGAATCCCCTCTTGTTAAAATAGAAGAAGTTGGATAATGGCATTATTCTAAGCTATTATCCTTTTTCTTTTGAAGGAATGAAAAAGATAAGGTAGGTGCTTATGTGAGTAAAAAAAATAATCAATCATCATCCATTAAATTTGCTGTCATTTTAACCATTATCGCAGCTCTTCTCATCGGAATATTCGTCGTCATTGGAAATAACAACAGCAAAGAAGCACAAACGGTTGACAGTAAGCCTTCTATTAAAGGACAGCCTGTCATGGGAGATAAAAACGCAGCCGTACAAATTGTCGAGTTTGGGGATTATAAATGTCCATCATGTAAATCATTTGAAACAGACATTTTCCCAAAGCTGAAAGCGGACTACATAGATAAAGGCGATGTATCATTTTCGTTTATTAACTTGCCACTTCCTGTTCATGGAGATGGCGCAGTGCTGGCAGCACTAGCTTCTGAAGAAGTGTGGAAAGAAGATCCGAAAAACTTTTGGGCATTTCATGAAGCTGTCTATCAAGCACAGCCAGATAGTGAAGCAGAATGGGTCACGCCTGCTAAGCTGACAGAGCTAGCGAAAAAGACAACAAAAATAGATACGGACAAGCTTAAAGATAACCTATCAAAGAAAACATATCAGCCGCAGCTGAACACAGACGATCAGCTTGTGAACCAATATAAAGTGAATGCAACACCAACTCTTTTCATTAACAATAAACAAGTTGAAAACTTTTATGACTATGATGAAATCAAAGAATTAATTGATCAAGAGCTCAAAGGGAAAAAATCATGAAGAATAAGCTTGTTTACTTATACAGTGCTTGGATCGTTTCTATCGTTGCGACGATGAGCAGCCTGTATTTAAGTGAAGTAAAGAAGTTTATCCCATGCGATATGTGCTGGTTTCAGCGCATTTTCATGTACCCGCTCGTGCTTTTACTTGGAATTGCGACATTCAGAGGCGATGTGAAAGTGAAATATTACGTTCTGCCTTTGGCTGTGATTGGCGCTTGTTTTTCTATCTATCATTATATGGAACAAAAGATACCTGGCTTTGCATCGATTCGCCCTTGCCTGAGCGGTATTCCTTGTTCCGTTGATTATTTGAACTGGTTTGGTTTTATCACCATTCCACTGCTAGCCCTTATTGCATTTATTCTCATCATCATTAGTATGCTGCTGTTAAATGCAAAAGAAGATTGAAAGAGATAGCCTGCTTATAAGCGGGTTATTTTTTATTTTTGCAAAAAGATAAAATTTAAAGAAAATTTGTATTGCTTTTCACCTGTGTCAGATATACATTAAGGGAGTAGTGTTAGATGATCAGATAAAGGTAAGGAGATAAGCGGAAAATGGCATGGGAAGTCTTAAGTATCATTGGCATTGTCGCATTCGCTATTAGTGGCGCGATTGTGGCAATGGAGGAAGAGTACGATATTCTTGGTGTGTACATTTTAGGGATTGTGACAGCATTTGGCGGTGGAGCGATTCGGAATCTATTAATTGGTCTGCCGGTGTCTGCTTTATGGTCACAGGGCAAAATGTTTACGATTGCCCTTGTATCCATTACGATTGTGTTTCTTTTTCCAAAGCTTTTGCTCAAGCATTGGAGCACATGGGGGAATTTCTCAGATGCGATCGGTTTAGCAGCGTTTGCGATTCAAGGCGCATTATTTGCTGTGCAAAGAGAACTCCCGCTCAGTGCAGTTATTGTGGCAGCCATTTTGACTGGAAGCGGCGGCGGAATTGTGCGTGATTTATTAGCAGGGCGGAAGCCGCTTGTGCTAAAAGCAGAGATTTACGCCGTATGGGCAGCCCTTGGCGGCTTATTCGTCGGACTCGGCTTAGCGCAAGGAGAGCTTGCTTTATATCTGCTGTTTGTCATCCTCGTCGTATGCAGGGTTTGTTCCTACTTATTCAAATGGCGTCTTCCCGCCAGATCTTATTTTTTAAATAAAGGGTAAAACGAAAAAAGGGCGATTCCGCTCTTTTTTTGTGTTTAATAAGAGCTGAATATCAGCAGATGATGGAGTTTTCGTGTAAAATAAAAGCAGGGTCTTTTGTTCATCATTTGAACAATACATATGATGAAAATTTTGTCAGCTGGCTGAATATCTAGATTCAGCCTTTTTTTGCCTAGATGGATTGTTATGTGTTGGTTTCACTTTTTGCGGAATACTAAAGAAGCACTTCTGAGCGGACGGATGGATGAAATGAACACATCTTTGCATGTAAGCAAAACTTGACGAAAAATATACATAGGAGGGACATGTACTAGTGGAGATTTTTTTGGCAGTGCTCGTACTACTGGCACTCATTGCAGTATCTAATATTATCAATCGTTTTGTCCCCTTTATTCCCGTTCCGTTAATTCAAGTGGGCTTAGGAATATTGGTGGCAGCTTTTCCTTCAGGTTTACATATTTCTTTAAATCCTGAACTTTTCTTCGTTCTATTTATTGCGCCGCTGTTATTTAATGACGGGAAGCGTACCCCAAGGGATGAGCTATGGAAATTAAGAGCACCGATTCTTCTTTTAGCGCTTGGGTTAGTGTTTGCGACCGTCATTGTAGCGGGATATACCATTCATTGGATGATTCCAAGCATACCGCTTCCAGCCGCATTTGCGCTTGCAGCAATTTTATCACCGACAGATGTGGTGGCAGTAAGTGCTTTATCCAGCCGTGTGAATATGCCAAAGGGCATCATGAGACTGCTGGAAGGCGAAGGGTTGATGAACGATGCATCAGGACTTGTCGCCTTTAAATTTGCCATTGCCGCAACGGTGACGGGAGCATTTTCAATTGCTCAGGCATCCTTTAGTTTTGTACTGATTGCAGCAGGCGGGTTATTGACTGGATTTATTCTATCCTTTTTTATCATTCGTTTTCGCTATTTTCTCCGCCGTTTAGGAATGGACGATGTCACAATGCATATCATCCTGCAAATCCTTACACCATTTGTGATTTATTTAGCAGCGGAAGAAATCGGTGTATCCGGAATTTTAGCCGTTGTGGCTGGCGGTGTGACACATGCTATTGAGCAAGACCGAATGGAAGCGAATTTAGCCAAACTGCAAATTGCTTCATCAAACACATGGAATATTATTTTATTTATTTTAAACGGACTTGTTTTCGTCATACTTGGATTGCAGATTCCAGATGTATCTACAGTTATTTTCCAAGATGAATCCTTTAACAACATGCAGGTCATTAGCTACATCTTAATTATTACGCTATGTCTCATGGTGCTGCGGTTCTTATGGGTATGGCTGTTCTGGGCAGGAAAATGGAGTGCAACTAAAAAGCAGAATGTGAAAAAGCCGAAGTTTCGCGCCTCGATGCTCATGACATTCTCTGGTGTCCGCGGGGCTGTGACATTAGCCGGTGCCTTCTCTATCCCATTTACGCTCGCGGACGGATCACCATTTCCAGAGCGGCATTTGATTATCTTCCTCGCAGCAGGCGTCATCTTATGTACACTCATTTTAGCCAGTGTGTTACTGCCTCTTTTATCTGAGAAAAAAGACAAACAAGTCGACGTGGACTTGGATACAAAGATTCAGCATGCGAAACGGAAGCTGCTGAGAAGCGCTATTAAAACGTTAAAAGAAGGGATGAATGAGGACAATAGGGAAGTATCCCTTGCACTCATCAATGATTACCGAATGAAGCTGAGAAATATCCAGCGTGAACCATACCAATTCGGGATGAGAAAACAAGAGCGAAAAATCAGACTGCACGGCATCAAAGCAGAACAGATGAAACTTCAACAATTAATTGATGAAGAGAAAATTGACAAGGAAGAAGCCTATGAGCTACAAGAGAGATTTCATGAGCTGGAAATGCTGTACTCAAACTCCTTCAAAATTCGTTTTTCAAAGGTGAAGTTTCTCCGCTTGCTTCAATGGCTACAATTATGGCGGCCGAATCAGCACATTTCAAGCGGTATTTTAGAAAAAGAGGACGCGTACAAACAAATCCGTAAGAAAACGGCTGAGGCTGCGGTAGACTCGATCAAACAGCATATGACAGATGAAAACCAGCAAACGTGCCACCAAGTGATTGGTTTTTACAATCAAGTGATTTACCGCTGTGAACACGGTCCAAGCTTCTTCCAGCAAAAAGACCGTTCATTTGATCGGAAGAAAAAAGAGCTTAACTTCCAAGCTGTACAGTCGATTCGAAATGAAATTCAAACCTTATATGAAGATGGTGAGATCAACCGTGATATTGCCCATCATTTAAGGGAGTATATCAATGACATGGAAGCTGTTCTGCTCACCAATACGTGATGTTGTCATCTTCTCCCTCGTGTTTTATGATGAAGAAAGAGAACGAACAGAGGGGAGATCAATGATGGCCTATTATGGAGCAATTGAAGCTGGAGGTACAAAATTTTGTTGTGCAATCGGCAATGAGCGTGGAGACATCTTAGAGGAAATGACGATTCCAACAGAGCACCCAGAGAAAACAATACAGCAGCTTATTCCATTTTTTAAGCAGCATGACATTTTAGCATTAGGGGTTGGCTCCTTTGGACCCATTTGTGTTCAAAAGGATGATCCTTCATACGGTTATATCATGAACACGCCGAAAGTGGAGTGGAAGCATTATCCGTTCATTCCTGAGCTTGAGAAGCAATTAGGTGTTCCAGTATCCTTTACAACAGATGTCAATGCCGCAGCACTAGGTGAATTAACAAAAGGGGCAGCCAAAGGGCTAAGCAGCTGTTTGTATATCACGGTCGGTACAGGCATTGGTGCGGGAGCTGTCGTGAAAAATGAGCTTCTACACGGCCATTCACATCCTGAGATGGGACATATCCTTATCAGACAGGATGAATCAGATCCGTTTGCAGGTGTCTGTCCGGCACATGGAAATTGCTTAGAAGGGCTGGCAGCTGGACCAGCGATTGAGAAAAGGTGGGGAAAACCCGCCAAAGAGCTTACGCAGGAAGAAGCGGTTTGGGCACTTGAAGCGGATTATTTAGCGCAGGCGCTTATGCAGTACTCACTCATTTTAAGCCCAGAGCGCATCATCATGGGCGGAGGCGTCATGAAGCAAAAGCAGCTATTCCCACTCATTCGAGAGAAGCTGGCTGCTTATGTCAATGATTATGTGGATCTGCCGCCGCTTGATACATACATTGTCTCCCCCGGGCTTGAGGACAAGGCTGGCATGACAGGTGCACTGCTCTTAGCCGTCGAAGCGAAGAGAAACGCCTGATAATAGAGTTTTGAAACACAACATGAGATAATGAAAGAGATGGAATCTATAAAAAAGGTGGTTGTTAAAATGGTCAAAAGCTTGAATGATACCGTAACATTGAATAACGGAGTCGAAATGCCTTGGTTTGGTTTAGGTGTATTCAAAGTGGAGGACGGCAATCAAGTGGTAGATGCCGTAAAAGCAGCCATACTAAACGGATATCGCAGCATTGATACGGCAGCTGTTTATAAAAATGAGACAGGCGTAGGAAAAGCGATTAAAGAATCTGGCGTGAAACGAGAAGACTTATTTATCACATCTAAAGTATGGAACACAGATCAAGGCTATGAAAAAGCGCTTGAAGCGTTTGACGCAAGCTTAAACCGATTAGGTCTTGATTACTTAGACCTCTATTTGATTCATTGGCCTGGACCAAATGCAGATACATTTAAAGACACATGGCGTGCACTTGAGAAGCTTTATAAAGATGGGAAAGTCAGAGCCATTGGAGTCAGCAACTTCTACATTCAGCATTTAGAAGAGCTGTTAAAAGATGCTGAGGTTGTTCCAGCTGTGAACCAAGTTGAATTTCATCCGAAACTGACACTTGTTGAACTGCGTCAATATGCAAAGGAAAAAGGCATTCAGATTGAGGCATGGTCTCCGCTGATGCAAGGGAAGCTATTAGATCATGACGTATTGAAAGACATTGCTGCACGCTACAACAAATCTGTTGCTCAAGTCATCTTGCGCTGGGATCTGCAAAGCGGTGTCGTGACAATTCCAAAATCAATCAATGAAGAACGCATTAAACAAAATGCAGACATCTTTGACTTCGAGCTTTCCAAAGAAGACATGGAAAAAATCGATGCATTAAACAATAACGAACGCGTCGGCTCAAATCCAGAGACGATGACGGTTGGGTTTGAATAAATAATAAAATCCTCTTTCTTATATGAGAAAGAGGATTTTTTACGTACTGCTTCGGCGCACAGCCAAGAGCATGATAAAAGATAGGATCACAATACAAATCGTCCAAGCCCAAGCAAGCTCCATTCGTCCAGAATCAATTGCCACATAGATAGCGGTTGGGAGTGTTTGCGTTTTTCCTGGGATGTTGCCGGCAAACATTAAGGTCGCCCCGAATTCTCCAAGGGCTCTAGCAAAGCTGAGGATGCTGCCTGACAAGAGGGAAGGCAGGGCAAGTGGTACAGTAATATAAGCAAAGACTTGGAATGAATGAGCACCATCTACTTTTGCAGCCCCTTCAATATCTGACTCAATGGTTGAAAATCCGGCTTTTGCTGATTGATACATAAGCGGGAATGCCACAACCGTTGATGCAATTACCGCCGCCCACCATGTAAAAATGACAGGTTGGTGGAAGATCCATTCAATCACGTCTCCTATCATGCTATGCCTTCCGAATATGACGAGCAATAAAAACCCTACAACCGTTGGCGGAAGGACAAGCGGCATCATCAAGAACGTTTCTACGATCATTTTCCCTTTAAATGATGTTCGCGCCATCCAATAACCAATCAATGTACCAAAAACAGTTGCCAGCAGTCCGCTCACAACGGCAACTTGCACAGACAGCCAAATGGGAGATAGGAATTCTTCAGTGAGCATGGGCATTATGTTACTTGAAAGCCGTATTTTTTAAAAATGGATTTGGCTGCTTTTGATTGAAGAAATTCAAAAAAGGACTTGGCTTCCTCTAAATGTTCTGTCCCTTTTATGATCCCTACTGGGTAAATGATCGGGGAGTGCATGTCCTGATTGGCTTCAGCTGCAATCTTTACTTTTTTGGAAACGAGGGCATCTGTCTTATACACAAGACCTGCTTCCACATTTCCTGTTTCTACGTAGCTTAAAACCTGCCGCACATCCTTGCCGTACACAGCATTCTTTTTCACTTGATCCCAGATGTTCAGCTTTGTGAAAATCTCTTTGCCGTATGTACCAGCAGGAACGGATTCAGGTGTGCCAAGAGCAACCTTTCCTTTTATGTGCTGGACGTCTTGAAAGCTTTTAATAGAGGAAGAGTGATCTTTTGGCACAATGAGTACAAGCTCATTTTGGATAGCATCCTTGATAAAATGTTGATCGATGTCTCCAGATTTCACAAGCTCATCAAAGGGCGCTTCAGCTGCTGAGAAAAAGAGATCCGCCTTTGCCCCTTGCGCAATTTGCTGCTTCAATGCGCCGGATGACCCGAAATTATTTGTTAATGTCACATTCGGATGCTCATCATTATAAGTGGATTCAATTTCCTTTAGTGCATCCTGAAGACTTGCCGCAGCTGAAATGACAAGCTCAGTTTTTTTTGTTGTATCCGATGACTTCATCTCTGTTTGACACCCGCTCAGGAGCAAACAGATGGCGATGAAGGCGAAGAACGCATACTTCATGTTCACACCTCTTATTATTCAATATCATCTGTATCCTTTATTATAAGCAAACTTATTTGACCATTCATAGGCTTTCAGTAAAAAGAGAAAAGAAAAGCCGCCAGAAGGCGACTTTTAATGCTGATAAAAACGGAGCAAATTCCCATTGATCACTTTGTCTGATAAGGAAAGCTCTTTATTGGCTTTTTCGATATAAGGCTGACACACCTCATCCTGTTCAACAGGCTCTTTTGTTTTTTGATCATAGCAGGTGTTCTTTGTATAGAGATAATCATTTGTAATAAAGTTTCCGTTTCTCAAAACAGCAAAAGGCGTCCGTTCGTTTGAAAATAAGTCATTGCCAAATTGAATGGCATCCTTCGTTTCAATACCGAGTAAGTGCAGGAGTGTCGGCTTCACGTCGATTTGCCCAGCTGTTTCAGAAATTGTCTGCGGTGCTTGGTCTGTGACTCCCGGAATGTAAATCAAAAAGGGAACCCGCTGCAATTTCACAGCATCAAACGGTGTGATTTCATCTTTATTGAGCAGCTCTGCCATTGCCTGATGATGTGCCTCGGAGATGCCATAGTGATCCCCCATGAGAACAAACATTGTATTGTCATACAGTCCTTCTTCTTTCATACGTTCAAAAAATGTCTTAATGGCTTCATCCTGATAGCGGACGGTCGTCACATAGCGGTTTAAAATGGCGCTGGACGAATCATATTCATCAATCAATTGATCGTTTGGATCGATTTCAAATGGAAAGTGATTGGTCAAGGTAATGAACGTGCTGTAATAAGGTGCCTTCAACTTTTTTAAATAATCAATGGATTGGTCAAAGAAGTCGATATCCTTTAAGCCCCAGCCAGTTGAATTCTGTTCATTGACTTGATACGAATCGACATCATAAAAGCGGTCAATCCCAAACGATTCATACATCACATCACGATTCCAAAACGTTTTATTATTCGCATGAAATTGGACGGATTGATAGTTCTTTTTTTTCAGCTGCTTGTATAACGTGTCGTATTCGTTGTCACTCGCTGTGAAAAAGACAGCGCCGCTGCTAGATGGATAGAGGGAATTTGCGACAATAAACTCTGAATCCGACGTCTTTCCTTGCTCAGTCTGCTGATAAAATTCATCAAAATAAAAACTCTTTTTAGCGAGTTGATTTAAAAAGGGGGTGATGTATTGTCCATTCACCTTTTGATCAACGACAAATTGCTGGGTTGATTCGAGTGAAATGAACACAACGTTCTTGCCTTTAGCAAGTCCAAAGTACTCTTCGTTTGGTGCACTGTAATCAGCCTTTGTGTAGTTAGCTACGGTTGAAAGTGTATCTTCATCTGCAAAGGCTTTTTGTCCAATTCGCGCTGTTTGGGCAGCACCGTCATACAGGTGGAACTGGAACAACCCAAGGTTTCGTACAATCACTTCTCGATCATAAGAGCTTGTCAGAAAACGAGGGTGATCCATCATGGCTGAACTGACATGAAACAATAGAAAGCTGCAGCACACGGCATAATATGTTTTGATCGTCTTGAAGGAGGCTTTTGGTGCTAAAGGTTTACGCTTTAACAGCCATGCCAGTACCACGAAATCAATGAGCATCAGTAAAAACAGCGGGTGGAACAATTCTGTCATACTGCTGCCCATATCCCCCATGTTTTTCGCTTGGAATAATACAGGGATCGTAATGAAATCAATATAAAATCCATAAAAGATCGTATTCGCTATGAGAATCGCCGTCAAAATAAAATTTGCGGTCAATAAAAAAATCTTTTGCTTCTTTTCATTTAAAAAAAGAGCAATCCCAAACAAAGGGAGCAAAAAGCTAAGTGGATTGATCAAAAGCAGCCATTCATGAAACAGATTGGCCGTTCTTATGTGAAATCCGAATTGATATATGATGTATGTTTTCATCCACATGAAGAGGATGGAATACACTAAAAACCAGTGATTTTTGAAGAACGCTTTCATTTATGTAGCTCCTCATCATTCTGTATTCAGCTGCAAGGCAAAAACACTTATCTTAAACCTACTAAAAAAATGAGGAATGATCAATTCATATCCTGTGTTTTTCGGAAAAACTCTTTTTAATTCATTAGAATGGGATGGATATGCCGCAGATGACGGCGATGTAATAGCAGGTAACGACGGTAAGAGCAGCTAGTACGACTTGTTCTCCTGTGCTGCCTGTTTTGACATAGAAGGGAAGACGCACTTTAATGGAAGCTGGAAATAAAAATTTAATCCCGTTCACTGTTCCTGCATCTAGGATGAGATGACTTGCCATCCCGACTAGTAAACCGATACTTAGGCTGTCATTTGGAATGTATGTTGTCGCTAGAAAATAAATGATCAGCAAAAATAATAAACTGTGTGTAAACGTGCGATGACCGAATACACTGCTGATCAGTGCCGAGAGCAGCGGGAATTTTCTGCCGATTTTACTTTTTGTATGGCAAAGATCAGGGATCAGGGCACCAACTGATCCAGCAGCAGCCATCGTCACTGGGTCTAATCCATAATAGTAGGCAACGGCTGTAGAGGCGGCAACTCCGCCCATGATGTGTGTTTTTCCTGTCATGATGCGTACTCCTGTTCTATCTTTAGTTCAAGTACTCACTATATCAAGGGTGGATTCATTCAGCAAGGCTTATTTCTAAAGAAAAAGAGGCCAAAATGGTTGGCTGAATGGAAAAACATTCTATAATAAGGGAGAAGTCATGTTGATACTAACGATAAGGATGCGATTCGGATGGGTAATGCAGACATTTTAAAAGAAATTGTTCTTGTACATTATGAAGTCAGCCGTAAATTAAACCGCAAGTTACTTGAGTTAGAGAAAGACATCACGCCCCCGCAGATATATGCTCTTTCTATTTTGATACAAGGCAAAGTATCACATGCCGAAGAGCTGAAGCAAAGACTTTCTTTAAACCCTGGTGCAGCCTCTATTGCACTCAATAAATTATGTGAGCAGGGTTATATTCAAAGAGAACGGGACAAGGACGATTCATCACTTGTTCGTTTAGAAGTCACGGAAAAAGGGATGGCGATTTATGAAAAGCATACACGTCTTTTCGGAAAAGTGATTCAGCATATGATGTCAGACTTCACAAAGGATGATTTAAAAACCTTTCTGTCGTACTTGCAAAAAATGAGACAGACCTTTCATGATGATTGAGCCTCTTCCCTTGTATAATGCTGAGTGCTGTAGCGCAAATTAAACAGGCAACCGCATTTTATGAAAAGGGAGGAAACAGCGATGTCATTTTTCCAAAAGGATAAAAAGGCGAAAAGTGAGAAAAACCATCAGCAGGTAGATCAGCTGTTAGAGGAAGCAAGTAAAGAGCTAGCAGGCGATCCGCTTCAGGAAGCTGTACAAAAGAAGAAAAACAACCAACAATAAGCAGGTAAAGGGCAGAGAAACCGTTCTCTGCCTTTTTTCTATGTTTTTCCCTTTGACAGATGTGAGAATGTTTGATAACCTTCGTGTAGTAAAAATGAATAGAAATCCTCACGCTATGTCTCAGTGAGGTAGAGGTTGCGCGGATGATGAGTCACTCATAGGAGAGATGGAATCGTAGATCATGAGAAAAAAGGCATCAGCGCCGAAGTGTAAAGAGAGCTCCAACTTTCTTTATGCTGGGTCTGCATTGAATAAATGCAGGACTGCCACGTCTTTGAAGCGTGGAGGGCTATCCGGAGATCAAGGTGTATGTTTTGAAAAGCATGGACTTTTGTTCAGGCTTTTTTTTATGTTCTGAGTAACAAAAATAAGGGTATGCTGTGAATAAGTAATCCATGATGAACATAAAGAATGCAAGTCATTGCTTCACAAATATATCAATGAAGATACTGCCGGGTCTGGTCCAAAGTGAATAAAACGGAGGTACGGAAATGGAACAGACAAAAAAATGGGGTTTTTGGTTATTGACGGCTTTTGTCGTCGGAAATATGGTAGGTTCAGGCATCTTTATGCTGCCAAGTACGCTTGCCCAGCACGCCAGTCCTTTAGGTGTGACGATGGCATGGCTTGTCACAGGCGGCGGTGTGCTGATGATTGCGCTTGTATTTGGGCATTTGTCCATTCATAAGCCGCAGCTGACGGCTGGACCACAGAGTTATGCAAGAGCGCTTTTTAAAGATCCGAAAAAAGGGAAAGCGGCCGGTTTTACAATGGTTTGGGGATATTGGGTGGCAAGCTGGATTAGTAATGTCGCAATTATTACAAGCCTTGCTGGTTATTTGACGACTTTTTTCCCTATTCTCACCGTGAAGACTGAAGTTTTTACCTTTGGAAAAGAAGCGGTCACACTTGGCCAGCTCATGACGTTTATCGTATGTACCCTTCTTCTATGGGGAACACATACCATTTTAATCACTAGCTTAAGTGCTGCAAGTAAATTGAATTTTATTACGACCTTTTCGAAGGTGCTTGGATTCGTCCTTTTTATTGTAGCGGGATTATTTGCATTTCAAACGGCATTATTTGAACATTATTACTTTCCGGTTGAAACAGGCGGAGAAGGAGTGCTCGGACTTGGTGGCCAAATTCATCATGCGGCTATTTCCACACTATGGGCATTTATTGGGATTGAATCAGCTGTCATTTTATCAGGAAGAGCATCCTCACAGCGTGATGTGAAACGTGCGACGATTACAGGTCTTTTAATCGCACTTTCGATCTACATGATTATCACATTGATTACAATGGGAGTTCTGCCGCATGATCAATTGCAAGGCTCTGACAAACCATTCGTGGATGTGCTTCAGCTTATTATTGGGCCAGCTGGCGGAATTGTCATGGCACTGCTGGCGATTATTTGTTTGTTTGGTTCGATGCTTGGCTGGATTTTACTTGGTTCAGAAGTACCGTATCAAGCAGCAAAGGCTGGTGATTTTCCGGCAGTATTTGCAAAAACAAACAAAAAAGGAAGCCCTGCTTTCGCTTTGACAGTTACAAATATTATGTCACAGCTGTTTATCTTCTCTGTGATGTCACGTACGATTAATGAAGCTTTTACCTTTTTAACCACATCAGCGACACTTGCGTATCTTATTCCGTATATTGTGTCTTCCATCTACAGCTTTAAGGTCATCATGCAAGGTGACACATATGAGCTTCAAAAAGGAAATCGAACAAGAGACGGTATTATTGCACTTGTTGCGATGGGATATTCAGCTTGGGTCATTATTTCAGGAACAGCCGACTTGAAAACTTTTGGTCTTGGAATCGGTCTATTCTTAGTGGGTATTTTGCTTTATCCACTTATGTCAAAAGGATTTGCCAAAGAAACGGTATAAGATAAGGAAGACGTTTCTCCATCTCTGGAGAAACGTTCAGCGTGTAGACAAACCCTCGCATTCGTTGTCAGGTCTGCGCTTCGGTGCTCACGAATGTTCAATTCGCTCCGCTCCGGTACTCGTCCTTCCTAGACTGCAAAGGTTTTCTATCACGCTGAAAAGAAGACAAAGGGATAAAATAAAGCTCATTTTATCCCTTTGTCAATAATTTGGACGTTTCTCCATCTCTGGAGAAACGTTTTTTTATGATGCAGATGTCAATCGGTCTACAATGAACTCTAGCTGACCTTCTAGTGACACTGGGTCATTAAAGAAGTAACCGACGGGATCTATTTCAAATACACGTTTATTTTTGACGGCAGGAAGTGATGTCCAAATGCTGCTTTGATACACTTGGTCACCATTACTTTTTGAGCCGCTCCATGGACCTGTGAAAATATAGTCGCCTGCGAATTCTGGCAGCTTCTCAAGAGAAATGTTTGCATAGCCGACACCGCTGTCGATCGCTTCTTTTTTGACGTCCTTCGGTGCTTTTAATTTCAGCTCGTCATAAATGATTTCGCCCCCGCGGCCGAAGGTGTTTCCAAAAATATAAATACCTTTATCAAATGGCGATACGATCGAAACCGTTTTGTTGCCGACCGCTTTTGTTACCTTTGGTTTCACCTCAGCAATTTTGGTATCCCATTTCGTGATCCATTCTGTTGCTCTTTTTGGTGTACCTGTCATTTTACCGAATTCTTTTAGCTGGTCTTTGAAGGAATATTGGTTGTATTTAACCGCTACAGTTGGGGCGATTTTTTTGTATTGATCAAACTTCTCGTCTTCTCCCCATGCAATAATCATATCTGGCTTCAAAGCGGCTACCTTTTCGACTGATGGGGTCCTTCCGAGATTTTCCACTCCATCTGTTTTCCCTTTATAAAAAGGGTTTTTAAAGATGGGGGATGTTGTAGCAACCGGCGTCTTGCCGAGCGTGACGAGGTCCCCGTAATAGCTTTCTGCAAGAAGCACTATTCGTTTCGGATTTTTCGGTAGCTTCACTTCACCTTTGGCATCCTGATAGGTGATCATGTCATTCTTTTTCTCTGCAGATTGTTTATTTGAAGTGCTGCCGCAAGCGGCTGTAAAGATCATAAGGATGGATAAAGAAATCAAAAGAAATCCAGTTCGTTTTTTCACAAAAGTTCTCTCCTATTCACTTTCCTTTGATAATGATTCTCATTTTCAATTTTATCGTAACATGGTAGGAACAAAAATGCATCGGCTAATTTAGAACCAAAAGAAAAATGATGAAATTCTCACAGTTTTTTGCCGAAAATAAAGAAATTTATCAGAACAGTGATTTCAAAAAGAAAAGAAAGTGATATACTAGACTTCGAGATTGATAATCATTATCACTAATAGAGAATAGACATGAACGGAAAGGAAGAGACTGGTTTTGGGCTCACAATCGAATAAACAGCTGCCAGCCAGCGATGATACGATCGATATTGTCACGAAGCCTTTTGGAACAGCAGCTGTTATCATCATAGGAATAATCGCTTTAGCATTTGGTCTTTTTTTATCAGTATCATTAGGAGCGGCAAACATTCATCTACAGACTGTATGGGAAGCCGTTTTTCATTTTGATCCACATCAAACTTCACATCAAATCATTCGGGAATTGAGGCTGCCGCGTACAGTTGGAGCTGCCCTCGTCGGTGCCTTTTTAGCCGTATCAGGTGCCATTATGCAAGGAATGACAAGAAACGCGCTTGCGTCACCTGAGATTATGGGTGTGACAAATGGCTCCGCATTTGCGATTGCCATTGCATTAGCATTTTTCCCTGGCCAATCTTCTTTTACATTAATTCTTTGGTCATTTGTTGGAGCCGCACTCGGTGCCTCTATTGTATTTGGTGTCGGTACTATGTCAAAAGGGGGGCTGACTCCTGTAAAGCTCGCACTAGCTGGTACAGCGGTTGGAGCACTTTTGAGCTCCATCTCCTCAGCCATTGCCATTCGTTTTGACGTCGCTCAAGATATGAGCTTTTGGTATGCTGGCGGAGTGGCAGGTGTGAATTGGAGTAACATTCATATCATCATTCCAGTTGCCATTGCAGGACTAATCATTGCAATGATCCTTGCCCGTTCGATCACGGTTTTGAGCTTAGGTGAAGAACTGGCGAAAGGACTTGGACAGTATACAAAAACGGTCAAGGTGCTTGGTATATTGGTTGTTATTCTTTTAACGGGTGCTGCCGTGTCGGTAGCAGGCTCTATTGGTTTTATTGGGCTTGTGATCCCTCATGTCACTCGATTCTTGGTTGGAGTGGACTACCGCTGGATTATCCCATGCTCCGCTATTTTAGGAGCCACTTTGTTAATTTATGCAGACATTGCTGCAAGGCTGGTCAACGCTCCGTTTGAAACGCCAGTCGGTGCCATTACTGCGATTATAGGCGTTCCTTTCTTCTTATACTTAGCTAGACGTGAAAGGAGCGGGATTTAAATGGAAATGGTGCAGCAAGCAAAGAAAAAGAAATATCAACGAACGATGCTCATGATCTTTTTCGCGATCGTAGCTGTGTTTCTCATTAGTTTAAATACCGGAGAAATTCGAATATCTCCGATGGATACATTGAAAACACTTTTTGGATTCGGAAGTGAAATGGATGAACTCGTATTATTCGAGTTCAGGCTTCCAAGAATGGTCATCGCTTTACTTGTCGGCGCTTCTATCGCTGTATCAGGAGCGATTTGGCAAGGTGTTTCTCAAAATGGTTTAGCTGACCCGGGTATTCTCGGTGTCAATGCCGGTGCTGGTTTTGCCGTTGTGCTATTTATCTTTGCATTTCAAGGCACGATGACAAATTTAGGTGATTTTACGATTTTTGTACTGCCGCTTTTCGCGTTCGTAGGTGCAGGCTTTGCTGCATTTCTCATCTATGTGTTAGCGTGGAAAAAAGGCATCACACCTGTTCGATTGATTTTAACTGGTATTGGTGTGAATGCTGCGTTTTCAGCAGCAATTGTGGTCATCCAGTTGAAAATGAGCCCAAATGATTTTAACCAAGCCATCGTGTGGTTATCTGGAAGCATTTATGGCTCGAGCTGGACGTACGTCTTATCTGTTCTGCCATGGATGCTGATTTTCCTAATATTAGCGCTTGTCAGATCACGCTACTTAAACATTATGAATTTAGGTGATCAGCTGTCCTATGGATTGGGCATTTCTGTTCATAAAGAAAGAAGCCTTCTCATGCTGATTGCCGTTGCATTAGCAGGTGCGAGTGTTGCTGTTGCAGGAAGTATCTCTTTCCTAGGATTAGCCGCACCGCACTTAGCTAGAAAGCTTGTTGGGCCAAAGCATCAAGGAATGATACCGGCCTCCGCGCTGATTGGCGCGCTGTTATTATTACTGGCAGATACAATTGGCCGCGTCATCCTTGCACCATCAGAAGTGCCAGTTGGCCTTGTCGTTTCTGCTTTAGGCGCACCTTACTTCATTTACTTATTGATGAAATCGAACTAATGAGGAAGGAGAGACAACATATGAAATCACTCGAAACAGAAAAGCTTTGTATCGGTTATCAAGACCGTTTGATTGTAGAAGATTTGAATGTCAGTATCCCAAAAGGCAAGGTGACAACACTGATTGGACCGAATGGCTGCGGGAAATCAACCATTTTAAAAACGATGTCTCGTATTATGAAATCCAATCGAGGAGCTGTTTACTTAAATGGCAAGGCTATCCATGAGACGCCGACAAAAGAAATTTCAAAACAAATGGCGATCTTACCGCAAACGCCCGAAGCACCAAGTGGATTGACAGTGTATGAGCTCGTGTCATATGGACGTTTCCCGCATCAAAATGGGTTTGGCCGCTTATCAAATGAAGATAAACGAATCATTAGGTGGGCACTTGAGGAAACGGGAATGATTGCTTTTCATGATCGGCCAATTGAAGCACTTTCCGGCGGACAGCGTCAGCGTGTATGGATTGCGATGGCACTTGCCCAAGAAACAGAGCTGCTCCTATTAGATGAACCTACGACGTATTTGGATCTTGCACATCAGCTCGAGATTCTTCAGCTGTTAGAACGCTTAAATAGGGAGCAGGGCCGAACTGTGTTGATGGTCATCCATGATTTGAATCATGCGGCGCGTTTTTCACATTACATGATTGCCCTCAATCAAGGGAAAGTCATAAAAGATGGTACGCCTCATGAGGTCATGACCAAAGATGTACTCAGTCGGGTATTCCATATTGATGCAGAAATTGTGCTTGATCCTAGAACGAATAAGCCGATCTGTTTAACATATGACTTAATGAATCATGAACGAAAGCTAGAAGCTGTGAATGGATAATAGATGTATAGGAACCCGGTGCAGCTGCCGGGTTTTTTTGCATGTTTAAAACTTCCTGGTCCTGCCATTTTCTCCAGTTGATATTTTTTCGCTTTTATGCAGAAAAGAGGTACTTTTTTACTTTAGACAATGGTAATATACGGTTAGAGATCATGCTAGAAAGGAAAGAGATGCGTGGAAACAGCAAAAATATTGATTGCAGATGACGAAGAAGCAATTGTGAAAATGGTTGAACGCGTATTAAAAAAAGAAGGATTCAAGCATATTTATAAAGCCTACCATGCAGATGAAGCATTAGATATTGTCAAAAACGAGGACATCCACCTCTTACTTCTAGATGTAATGATGCCCGGTAAGTCTGGTTTTGACGTTCTGCCTGAAATCAGAAAGTTAACGAAAGTGCCTATTTTCTATTTAACTGCAAGAACGTCTGATGTCGATAAACTGACGGGCTTTGCACAAGGGGCAGATGATTACATCACGAAGCCATTTAACCCGCTGGAGCTAGTGGCTAGAATTAAGGCTCACCTAAATCGAACATATATCTCCTTACACGAGGAACAAGAAGACACTCAAAGCCAATATCATTATGCCCATTTCTCCTATCATCCTCATGCAGCCGAATTGAAAGTAAGAGGAGAGGTGACGGCATGTTCTGCTCAGCTTCTTTCTTTGCTGAAGTACTTTTGTGACCATCCGAATGTGGTACTCTCAAAAGATCAAATCTATGAGAAAGTATGGGGCGTCCCATCATATGGTGATAACAACACTGTCATGGTTCATATTCGAAAGCTGAGAGAAAAGATTGAATTAGATCCGAGTCAGCCAGAATATATTGTGACGATCCGTGGTATGGGATATAAATTTATACCGCACCCTGCAAAGGTCCTTCAATAATTTATGAATTTACGAGCAAAACTTTTCTTTCACTTTGTCGGACAAATGTTTATTGTGATTGCCATTCTGACGATCGGCAATACGTTCTCTGAGAACTTATATTTAAATAAATACTATGAGAACATGACCGAAACTGGTTTAACAAAAGCTGATGGAGATACACTCATGAGCTGGCTTTATTTTAACGAGGATGGAAAAATGGAAGCCGACGATCAGCTCAAGCAAGCAGTGGAAAAAAGAGACGGCTGGCTGCAAGTGATTGATTCAAAGAAGAATACCGTTTATAGCTATCACCGCCCTAAATCAATTCCAACGTCTTATCAAAAGGATGAAATGATCAAGATCTTTGAAAAAAGACAATTTAAAGATTACAAGATGTACTTCTGGCCAATTGAGATTGATCAAGAAAGTTTTACTGTGTTATATGGGTTCAAAACGAACAGCACGAAGGTAGCCAATTATCTGAAACAGCACGAGAAAAATTTGGCTGCATTATCTCAATATTCGGTTGAAACGAAAGAATTCTTGAAGAGAATGAATGGATCAGTTCATTTGTTCAATGACGAAGGAAAATATTTAAAAGGCATTCGAGCCAACACCGATTTGAAACATAACGTAACAGATGTTGAACTGCTCAAGTATCAATCGAAGCCTTGGGAGTTTAGAAGTGATCTGTCTTATATGAAAGTGAATAAAAACCTGTATATTATTGTTTCGGTACCAAATAAAGTATACAGCCCGGACGAGCTTTACGATAAAGAGAGAGACGCTTTAAATCAATATACAACCATTTTAATTGCAGGTCTTGCACTCACTATTATTATTGTCATGACATTATGGTATTCGTATCGTTATGGGCTGCCAATTTATCACATTATTCGCTGGCTGATTTTCTTATCAAAAAATAAATTGCAGGAACCAACAAATAGAAAGGGAATTCCAGTCAGTAAAAATAAAAAAGGCCGTATTAAGCGGGAATACCGATTATTTGAGGATATCCTAAAAACAATGGAGCAGCTTACACTTACATTAAAAGAGAATGAAGCAAACCGAAGAAAAATTCAAACCACAAGGGAAGAATGGATTGCAGGATTGTCTCATGATTTGAAAACGCCTCTAAGTACGATTTATGGCTATGGACTCATGCTTGAATCCGATCAATATCAATGGTCCAAGGAAGAAGTCATGGAAATGGGACAGGTGATTCGTGAGAAATCAGAATACATGTCGACACTGATTGAGGATTTAAACCTCACGTACCGATTGAAGAATGGTGCCCTGCCTATTAATCGGAAACCGGTTGAACTCAGTGAATTTTTAGCTTCCATTATGGACGAGTTTTCAAGAAGCTCTTCATCTGAGGATTATCCATCCTCCTTTGAAGATCAAACAGATGGTGTCATATTTGAGATCGATAAAGCATGGTTCAGACGAGTGATTGAGAACCTGCTGGCGAATGCAGTGAAGCATAACGAAAAAGGCACACATATTACAGCTGTTTTATCTGAAACAAATGAAGAAGTTCGAATCGAAATGAAAGACAATGGCCGCGGAATGGCACAGGAAACGGTGGATCACCTATTTAACCGCTATTACAGAGGGACAAATACAAACGATCCAACGAACGGAACAGGTCTCGGGCTTGCGATAGCAAAAGAGCTTGTCTTGCTGCATGACGGTGATATTCAAGTTGAAAGTGAACTAGGCACTGGAACAACTATTGCGATTATCCTAAAAAAATCATCACCTGTAAAATAGCCAAAAAACGATTTTCTTTTCTAAAGGAGATCGTTTTTTCCTGTTTTAGGATTGAAATCAAATTTGTAAACGATTACAATAAAATTGTTAACGTGAACAAATTATTTTTATCTATAAGAGAGATGGGGGAGTTTGATGAAAGCCTTTTTAGATGAGCATTTTTTACTCAACAGTCAAACGGCGGAAAAGCTATACCATGAGTTTGCAAAGGACCTTCCAATTATAGATTACCATTGTCATTTAAGCCCCAAAGAAATATATGAGAATAAAACCTTTCATAATATCACCGAAGCATGGCTTTACGGAGATCATTACAAATGGCGTGCCATGAGAGCAAATGGCATACCCGAATCGCACGTCACAGGGGATGCCTCAGACTATGAGAAATTTCTGGCGTGGGCGAAGACCGTTCCCATGACCATTGGAAACCCGCTCTATCACTGGACTCATTTAGAGCTGAGACGATATTTTGGAGTTGAAGAACTTTTAAACGAAAAAACCGCACACATCATCTGGCAAAAAGTAAATGAAAAGCTGCAAGATGAGGGTTTTGGTGCAAGAGACTTTATTGTGAAATCGAACGTTGAAACAGTCGTGACAACAGATGATCCAGTCGATTCGCTTTGCTATCATCAAAAACTGCGGGAAGAAGGATTCATTGTGCAAGTACTGCCCGGATTTCGGCCTGACAAGGCACTCGATATAACGAATCACCTATTTACAGTGTATGTTCACGAACTGGCAGAGGCTTCATCTACTTCAATACAATCCTATCAAGATTTTTTGACAGCTCTCCTCGCAAGAATTGATTTTTTCCATGAACAAGGCTGCTTGATCTCAGATCATGCTATTAACGAAATGACGTTTGAAGAAACGACGGAAGAAGAAGTGGAAGCCATCTTTCATAAAAGAATGTCTGGGCGTTCATTGACGGAAAAAGAGAAGATCCAATTTAAAACACAAACATTCATTCAGCTAGGTCAGGCTTACTATGAGCGGGGCTGGGCGATGCAGCTTCATATCAATGCGTTTAGGAACAACAATACGAAAATGTTTGAGCGGCTTGGGCCAGATACAGGGTATGATGCGATGAATGATGAAGACATTGCCAAGCCGCTTTGCAGAATATTAGACCGTTTAGAACAAGAACAGGCACTGCCAAAAACCATTCTCTATTCCTTGAATCCTCGGGACAATGTTGTGATTTCCACATTGGCTGGAAGCTTTCAAGATGGGACGACACCTGGGAAGATCCAGCACGGCACAGCTTGGTGGTTTAATGATACGAAACAAGGGATGACAGAGCAGATGATGGCTCTATCCAGTATTGGACTGATCAGCCGTTTCATTGGGATGCTGACAGATTCACGAAGCTTTTTGTCATATACAAGGCATGAATATTTTCGAAGACTGCTTTGCGATATCATCGGAGATTGGGTAGAAAAAGGAGAAGCCCCTTATGATCTTGAACTGTTAGGGGGAATCGTGAAAGGAATCAGCTATGAAAATGCCAGACAGTATTTTCAATTTGACCGGGCAAAGCAGCTCAAGCATCCAAACAAAATGACATGAAGAAAATGAAAGCGGTTTTATGATAAGATGGTAAAAAATCATAAAAGGCGGAATAGCATGACAGTCACAATTAAAGACATAGCAAAATTGGCAAACGTCTCTCATACCACGGTATCAAGGGCTTTGAATAACAGTCCTTTTATTAAGGAGAAGACAAAACAAAAGATTTTGTCGATTGCAAAACAGCTGAATTATTCACCGAATGTCCATGCGAGAGGCCTTGTTTCACAAAAATCATTTACAATCGGTCTGTTTTTTACGAGTTTAACAGAAGGGACATCTTCAAGCTTCTTTGTGGATGCGTTAAAAGGTGTCAATAGCGTCATGACAGAGCATTATAATCTTTTTGTAAGAGGAATTGACGACTTTCACGATTACACAACCATTCATAAACAACGCTACGATGGCATTTTGCTTATGAGCCAAAGCGAGCACGATGAAGCGTTTATCCATCATGTAAAGAAACAGGGCATTCCCATCATTGTGCTGAATCGCCGTGTAGAAAGTCATGAAGTCATGAATATATTAGCAGATGATAGTCAAGGAGCTTACCAGGCTGCACACCATTTCATTCAGCAAGGTCATGAACAAATCGCCATCATTGAAGGGAAAGAAGGCTTTAAATCAACTCAAGAAAGAAAAGCTGGTTTCCTGCAAGCGTTAATTGATCACCAAATACCTATGAAGAAAGAATATATGATGAAAGGCGATTATCATATGAAAAGCGGCTATGAATCAATGGAGTCGCTGCTGGCCCTTGATGAACCGCCAACAGCGCTCTTTTGCTCAAACGATGACATGGCGATTGGTGCAATGAATGCATTATTTGCAAAAGGCAAAACGTGTCCAGGTGATATTTCTATTATTGGTTTTGATGATATTGCTTTTTCGTCCTATACTACACCTGCATTGACAACGGTGAAAAAACCGATTGAAAAAATGTGTGCACTTGGAGCAGAAGCTATCCTTTCAGTAATAAACGGTGAAGAGCAAGAAGAGGATCATATGGAAAAAGTGTATGTCCACACAGAGCTGATGATCAGAGATTCAGTTAAAAAGGTGCAGTAATCAGCACCTTCTTAGAAAAATGTTCACGTGTGCATATTTCTTGGAGAGGGGAATCCATTTGAAACGATTATCAAAAGCCATATACCCGGCGGCTGAGTATCCGGAAACGATTTTGCAGATTGGCGAAGGAAATTTTATGCGAGGATTTATCAATTGGCACATCCAGAAGCTGAACGACTGCACAGATTTTAAAGGAAGAGCGGTTGTTGTTCCTCCACGAAAAGGATCGGTAGCAGCCTTAAATGAACAAGATGGCTTGTACACATTATGTATTCAGGGATATCATGACCAGCAAGAAATGAATGAACGTACGATCATCCAATCGATTAGCAGAGGAATTAGTACGTATACGGATTACGAGAAGTTTTTACACGTAGCGGAAAACCCGAATCTTCGCTTTGTCTTCTCAAACACGACAGAGGCAGGACTTGTGTTTAGAAAAGAAGATCGTTTGGAGGATCGGCCGCAAGCCAGTTTTCCAGGAAAGCTGACATCGTTCTTGTATCACCGGTTTAAAGCATTTGCTGGAGATGAGCAGAAAGGACTGATCATTCTGCCTTGTGAATTGGTTGAACAAAATGGTGATCGATTGAAGGAATACGTGATCAGTATGGCAGCTGAGTGGGAACTGCCGCCTGCGTTTATTACATGGATTAAGGAAGCCAACACGTTTTGTAATACACTTGTGGACCGGATTGTCCCTGGATTCTCTAAGGAAGCGGCTGAAATTGTACAAAGGGAGGAAGGGTATATCGACGAATTGCTTGTCACGGCAGAATATTATCATCTTTTTGTCATTGAAGCGCCTCCCTTTGTGCAAAAGGAGCTCCCCTTTCAAGAAGCAGGATTAAATGTACTTTTTGTAGAGGATATTGCGCCTTATCGTATGAGCAAGGTACGAATTTTAAATGGTGCACATACAGCGATGGTGCCGATTGCTTACTCATGCGGTTTAGAAACTGTAAAAGAAGCTGTGGATGATGAGCATGTTGGTCCGTTCGTCCGGCGTATGCTGGAGGAGGAAGTACTTCCAGGGCTTGAACTCCCTGAAGATGAGCTTCTTCTTTATACACAATCCGTTTGGGATCGTTTTTGCAATCCATTTGTCAAGCATCAATTGCTGGATATTGCACTGAATGGGGTATCCAAATTCCGAACCCGTAATCTTCCGTCATTGCTTGATTATGTTGAACGAAAGAAACAGCTGCCAATGAAACTTGTGTTTTCACTTAGCAGTCTCATTTATTTCTACAGAGCACATGCAGGAAGGGTCAAGGATGATGAAACTGTGCTAACGCTCATGAAGGAAGCATGGGAAGAGGAAAACCATTCTAATGAAGGAGTTGCAGCGAAAATTCTTTCATGCGAGTCATTATGGGGCAGAGATTTAACAGATATAAATGGATTGAGTCAAGCTGTAGCTGATCAGCTTACCCTCATACAGACGCATGGGATGAGAGCAGCTGTTCATCGAATGATGCTTCATCAATATGAAAGTCAGGGGGAGAAAGCATGAAAGACTTTATTGTCATCCACCCTTCAGATAATGTCGGTATTGCTTTAAAAGAGCTTGAGCAAGGGGAGGAGCTGCAGCATCAAGGACATACGATTATCTTAAAAGAGGCCGTCGCCAAAGGTCATAAGTTTGCATTGGCTGAAATCAAGCAAAGAGAGAATATTATCAAATATGGCTATCCCATTGGTCATGCAGTGACTGCCATTTCTGCTGGAGAATGGGTGCATACGCATAATATCAAAACCAATCTATCTGGCAAGCTAGAATACGAATACCAGCCTTCATTATCAGAAAACCCCTATGAAAAAACGAATCTTACATTTAAAGGATATAAACGAAAAAATGGCGGAAGCGGAATCCGCAATGAGCTTTGGATTGTTCCTACCGTTGGATGCGTAAATGGTATCGCCGATCAAATGATCAAAATATTCACCGCTGAAATGGGTGGAAACATCCATCCTTTTGAAACAGCCCTCGTATTAAAGCACAATTATGGATGCTCACAGCTTGGGGACGATCATGAAAATACCAAAATCATTTTACAAAATGCGGTGAAGCACCCTAACGCTGGAGGAGTACTCGTTCTTGGACTTGGCTGTGAAAACAATGACATTGAGGATTTTCAGTCCACTTTAGGTGAATATGACCGTACGAGAGTGAAATTTTTAAGAAGCCAAGAAGTAGGAGATGAGATAGAAACGGGAGTCGCTTTACTCAAGGAAATTTATGATGCGGCGAAAGAAGATCATCGTGAAGACATTCCGTTATCTGAGCTGAAAATTGGCTTGAAGTGCGGAGGATCAGATGGATTCTCTGGTATTACCGCAAATCCGCTTTTAGGCAGACTGTCCGATTTTATTGTTGCTCAAGGCGGCACGACAGTGTTAACAGAAGTGCCCGAAATGTTTGGAGCAGAAACAATTTTAATGGAGAGAGCGGAATCAGAAGCGACTTTCGACAATATTGTGCAAATGATCAATGACTTTAAACAATACTTCATGGATCATCGACAGCCGGTATATGAAAATCCTTCCCCGGGAAATAAAGCAGGTGGAATTTCGACATTAGAGGATAAATCTCTTGGCTGTACACAAAAAGCAGGTACTTCTGATATTAAAGATGTATTGAAATATGGAGAGCTGCTGAAACAAAAGGGATTGAACCTATTAAGTGCACCTGGTAATGATTTGGTTGCTTCATCTGCACTGGCTGCTTCTGGTTGTCAAATGGTCTTATTTACAACAGGCCGGGGGACACCATTTGGTACGTTTGTGCCAACAATGAAGATCTCAACCAACACAGCCTTATATGAAACAAAAAAGCACTGGATTGACTTTAATGCTGGTGAACTGCTTGAAGATGTACCGGAAGATGTTGTATTAGAAAAATTCATTTCAACTGTCATTGATGTGGCGAGCGGGAAGCTGTTAAATCATGAAAAAAACAATTTTAGAGAGCTGGCTATTTTCAAAACAGGTGTCACACTTTAAGTCGACTGGGGGATGAGTACGTGTCTAAAAAACGGGATTTGATGTATATCACAGCAGGAACGGTACTAACTGGAGTCGGAATTGCTCGTTTAGCAAAGCAAGGGAAGAAAGATAAAAAAGTAAACGGAATTGATCAAGTGCTAAAGCAGATAAAAGCACCGCAGTTCCCAGATCGTGAATTGAATGTGGTGCATTATGGAGCAGATGCGGAAGGGCAAGAGCTTTCAACAAATGCTATTCAGTCTGCCATTGATGATGCGCACCGGTTGAAAGGGGGGCGGGTGCTGATCCCAGCAGGGACATTTATGACAGGTGCTTTAGAATTGAAAAGCAATGTAGAACTTCATCTGCATGAGAAAGCCTATGTGACATTCAGCCAAGACCCAAGGGATTACTTGCCTCTTGTACTGACAAGATATGAAGGGGTTGAACTTTATAATTATTCACCTCTCATTTATGCACACCATGCAGAAAACATCGCTATAACGGGAGCCGGAACGCTTGATGGCAGAGGGGATGAGCATCATTGGTGGCCTTGGAAGTATGGGACAAATGGCCAGCCCTCTCAGGATCGGGATCGCCAGCTTTTGTTTGAAATGGCGGAAAAGAGAATACCGGTAGAAGAAAGGGTATTTGGAGAAGGTCATTATTTAAGGTCGAGCTTTATTCAGCCATACCAATGTCAGCATGTGCTAATCGAAGGAGTGACAGTGAAGGATTCACCGATGTGGCAAATTCATCCTGTGTTAAGTGATAACGTCATCGTCCGCGGCGTTAAAATCATTGGGCATGGACCAAACACAGATGGTGTCAATCCGGAGTCTTGCCGGAATGTGCTCATTGAAGATTGTTATTTTGATAACGGAGATGATTGTATTGCCATCAAATCGGGCAGAAACGAGGATGGACGGAGAATCGGGATTCCATCTGAAAACATTGTCATTCGTAGAAATGAGATGCGGGATGGACACGGCGGTGTGACGATCGGGAGCGAGATCTCTGGCGGGGTAAAGTATGTTTATGCAGAAAATAATGTCATGGACAGTCCGAACCTTGACCGGGCACTGCGTATTAAAACCAACTCTGTCAGAGGCGGCACCATTGAACATATTTATTTTAAAAACAATACAGTCAAAAGTCTAAAGCATGAAGTGGTCTGTATCGACATGATGTATGAGGAAGGAGATGCTGGTCCGCATCGTCCTGTTGTACGTCATATTGAAGTGGAAGGACTCAAAAGCAGCGGCGGGCGATATGGTGTGAAAATAGCCGCATACGCACATTCTCCTGTGACACATTTTAAAATGAAAGATTGTGTCATAGATGATGTGGCGTATCCCTTATCTTTAGAGCATGCCGTTTCTCCTGCTTTTCAGAAAGTCGTCATCAATGGAGAACAAATCAATTCATTGAAGAGTGAAAAACAGTCTTTTTAGAGGCTGTTTTTTTGTTTTATGAACAGAAAAGACGCTTTTAGAAATCACATATACAACCTATCTGCACTGTAGTATAATATTCCCGAAATTAGAAAAGAATTGACGAAAGAGATTTCGTTAAGCAGTACATAAACAGGGGGTTCACTCATGAAAAAGTTAACAGCTATTTGGCTATCGTTATTGCTTGTGATGGGTGTTTTAGCAGGATGTGCAGGCGCTGAGACAGATCACAAAGCAAAAGGGTCACAAAATAAAGAAACGGCCACTGCGGCTTTTCCAGTATCAATAAAAGATGCAGCTGGCAAAACAGTTGAAATTAAAGAACAGCCTAAACGAATTGTTTCGTTAATTCCAAGTAATACGGAAGTTGCTTATGCACTCGGTCTTGGAGATAAAATGGTTGGACGATCAGACTTTGACAATTATCCAAAGGAAGTCGAAAAGGTAGAGAAGATTGGCGGACTTGAATTCAATGTCGAGAAGGTCATTTCCTTAAAGCCAGATCTTGTCTTAGCACATGCATCTCAGATGGGATCAAAAGATGGATTTAAACAGCTTGAAGATGCAGGGATCCAAGTGCTGACTGTAAATGATGCAACATCCTTTAAGGATGTGTACAAATCAATCAATATGATCGGTGAAGCAGCTGGCGTGAAAGAAGCATCAACAAAGCTTGTAGACGAAATGAAAACAAAGCTGAATGACATCAAGAAACAAGCAGAGGGGATTTCGAAAGACAAGCAAAAAACAGTCTTTGTCGAAGTGTCAGGTGCACCTGAAATCTATACAACTGGTAAAAATACATTTATGGATGAAATGCTTTCTGTTATTCATGCCAAAAATGCTGCAGGCGATCAAACTGGCTGGGTGCAAATGACAGAAGAATCGATCATCAAGCGAAATCCTGATGTTATCGTGACAATTGATGGTTCCAGCTTAGCTGACTTGAAAAAAAGAGACGGCTGGAATGCAATGAAAGCAGTGAAAGAAAAACAAGTCTTTCAATTGAATACGGATCTCGCATCAAGACCGGGACCGCGATTGGTTGAAGGAGTCGAGGCTCTTGCGAAAAACGTCTATCCTGATACGTTCAAATAAATTGACCATCGCATATACACTAAGTGTTTTACTTCTTGTGATGAGCATTGGAATGGGAATCTCCTTTGGAAGCTTAGGGATTCCCATTCCTTCTATTCTTCGAATATTTGTTCACGAACTATTCGGAGTGCAGTTTGGAACCATTGATTCCATCGATCGCAATATTATGATGAACATTCGGCTGCCAAGGGTCATATTAGCGGCATTAGTCGGAGCAGCACTTGCGTTATCTGGTGCAGCTTTTCAAGGTTTATTAAAAAATCCTCTTGCTGACCCTTATACGCTGGGGGTATCTCAAGGGGCATCAGTTGGAGCCGTAGCGACCCTGTTTTTCAGCTTGCAGCTCCCGCTTTTTGGTAGTTTCACACTGCCATTATTCAGTATGACAACAGCGCTTGTGACCCTCTGTCTCGTTCTCTTTTTTGCGCGTCTTGTTCATCGGGGGATGAGCATTTCTTCTTTAATTTTGACAGGAGTGATTTTCAGCTCTTTTTTGGGTGCGCTCATTTCATTGATGATTGCTTTAACAGGTGATGATCTAAAAGAGATCATTCATTGGCTGCTTGGCAGTGTGTCCATGAGGGGCTGGCGTTATATTGTGCTTTTTCTTCCTTTCTTTCTTATTGGAACCTTTGCGTTAATGTTAATGGGGCGGGATTTGAATGTGATGACGTATGGCGAGGAGAAGGCAAAGTTATTAGGTGTACATGTGAAAAGGAGCAAATATATTGTGCTGCTGGCGGGCTCGATCCTGACTGGAAGTGCAGTTGCGGTATCAGGGACGATCGGTTTTGTAGGACTTGTGATTCCGCATTTTATCCGCCTCTTAACTATCACGGACCATCGGCATCTGCTGCCTTTGTCTATGCTGAACGGTGCTTCCTTTCTTGTATTAGCAGATGTGTTATCCCGTACCATCATCGAGCCGACTGAATTACCGATTGGCATCATTACTGCGTTAATTGGTGCACCTGTATTTGGCATCATCCTCATTCGTAAATATAGAGGGGGGACGCACATATGATTCAAGTGAAAGAAATCAGAGGTGGATATGGAGAGAAAGAGGTCATTCGTGGCATTAATCTTGAAGTAAAGCAAGGAGAATTTCTCGGTATACTCGGTCCAAACGGAAGCGGTAAGACGACCCTTCTTAAAATGATGGCAGGGATTTTAGCACCTATGAGCGGTGAAGTACGTCTCGGCGGTCACCTTATTCAATCCTATCAGCCAAAGGCGCTTGCGCAAAAGATGGCAGTTCTGCCGCAGAAAACGGACCAAGCTTTTTCATTTACGGTGGAAGAAACCGTCCAATTTGGTCGTTATCCATATCAAAAAGGGTGGCTGCAATCTGTCACGCAAGAAGATGTGCAGGTCGTCAGCAAAGTCATGGAACAAACGGGTGTTGCACAGTTTAAGAATCAATCCATCCATGAGTTAAGCGGAGGAGAACAGCAGCGGGTGTATTTAGCACAGGCATTGGCGCAGCAGCCTGAATATTTATTGCTGGATGAACCAACGAGTTTCCTTGATTTAGCCTATCAAAAAGATTTGCTTGATTTAATTAAAGAAGAAACTGCTTCCTCTAGGTTAACGGTCATTGGCGTATTCCATGATGTGAACATCGCCAGTTTATATTGTGATCGGCTGCTGCTGCTTCATGAAGGAAAGACTGACATGTTAGGAATGCCGCATCACGTCTTGACCACTGAACGAATCAACCGTGTGTATGAAACAAATGTGACACCGCTCCAGCATCCATTTAGGGCAAACCCTCAGCTGATGGTTGAGCCTGCAGCCCCTTCTAAAGCATCAATTGTAAACATAGCGGATGGTTGGAGGACATATGGTTCAGAAGGAATGACGTTTTCCATTAATCAGCCTCTTCGCATCCTTTCCTCATATAAGAAAAACGGCGGGTTCTTTTGGAAAAGGTCTATTGGAACGGGGACGAAGACGCTTCATGAGCAGCTAGAGTCAGATGAAGATATGCTGTTTTTTGAGCAAGCAAACAGATTAGCACAATTTGCCGCAGAAGACGCTGAAGACGATATGATCCTTTACGGCATGCTTCAGCAGGAAGCGTTGACCATTTGGCTTATCCTAAAACGATCTTTAGCAGATGGCGCAGCTGTTCAGCTCATGGGGCAGCTTATGCACATCATGAAGCAAGAAACAAGTTATCCGATCCATCATCTGTGCATCGCTGCACCCAATACGCAAGAAACGGAAGATGCTGACCATTTACACGAAAGATTAGGACAAAAGGTGCAAGGGCTTCTTCAAACGTTGAATGTCATTCAAAAGTGAATGTACAATTATATTTAGGTTAGTTGAGTAAAACAGTTGAAATAAAAGGACTACACATATCTAAAATGTGTAGTCCTGACAATAGTTCTTAATCTTTGCTTTAAATAAGAAAAAAAGCTGTCACAATGACAGCCAGTTCTAATTTTATGTCTAAGACGGTCGAATTCTAATTAGATGAAATGCCCTTTCCGCCTCGTGTTATTAAAGTATTGATTCTTTCCATACCAGTAATAATTGGTTTCGCACGACTTATTAATGTTTGGGTAGCTTCGAGACCTAGAGACGCTTGATGGGCATCTTCATTTGCCCACACTTCATAAACATAAACAGAACTTGGTTCATTCTCGGAAATATTCACAAGATATATTTCACATTCATGCAAATTCTTCATTGATTCTGCTGCTTCTAACAGAATATCAACCATTTTTTCTTTTTTGCCTTCTTTTACCAAAAACTTGTTAAATAAACTAAATTTACTCATACCATCCTCCTTCATTTTGTCTTAATCATATTTTAGGCATTAAAAACTATATCTTCAATCGCTATTTTATAATGAAATAAAAAGGATGGTACGTTGAATGTCATTCAAAAGTGAACCAAAATGGTTCGCTTTTTTGTTGAAAACATCAACAGCTATATAAGAAAAGGACGGATTATAGTGAAAAATCAAAAAAGTGTTGCTAATTTAATCGAAATCCTTTTATAATAAATAACATGAAAGCGCTTAATTTATAATATGTTTAAAAATGCAACATATAAGAAAGGGAGGATCATTTGAACATTCAAGGAATTATACCAGCTATTTTGACACCGCTTACTGAGAAAGAACATTTTCATCCCGAAGTGGCAACGCAATTAGTGAATCATTTGATCGAGTCAGGTGTACACGGCATCTTTGCTTTAGGCACAAATGGAGAGTTTCACTTGTTTTCAGAGGAAGAAAAGCTTCAAATTGCTGAAACTGTCGTGAATGCTGTTGGCAGACGAGTGCCGGTATTTATTGGAGCAGGTGAAAATAGTACGAAGGCAACCATCAGGTTGTCAAATAAACTGGCAGATCTAGGGGTAGATGTTCTGTCTATCATTACACCTTATTTTGTTGCACCAACCCAAGAAGAGCTGTATGAGCACTTTCGCCACATATCTGAGAATGTGAATATTCCGATTCTGCTTTATAACATTCCATCTAGAACAGGAGTGTCGCTAGCACAAGAGACGGTTGCTCGGCTCAGTGCACTTCCGAATGTGCTAGGTATTAAAGATAGCAGTGGAAACATTGAAAATATCAAGGCATATCTGGATGTCACAAAAGATGAAGATTTTGTTGTTCTTGCAGGTACAGACTCACTCATTTTGGAGACATTGAAACTCGGCGGAGCAGGGGCGGTCGCAGCAACTGCAAATGTACTGCCTGAAACTGTCGTTGGACTCTATGAATCTTTTCAAAAAGGGAAGCTTGACGAAAGTGAGCACTTCCAGAAGCAGCTGCAGCCATTAAGAGCAACATTCGGTTTAGGGACATTACCAGCACCTTTGAAAAAGGCAGCAGAGCTTTATGGAATTCCGGTTGGCCCGCCCAGAAGCCCTGTAAAAGAGCTGTCAGGTGAGGCATTGGAAGCTGTGGCACAAATGGTTGAAGACTATCGCAAACAAGGAAAAGCGGCAAAGGAGTAGTGAAGAGATGACGATCACGCATTATCACTTTCAGACGGCATCACACATTGTATCTGGCGCAGGTTCTTTAGACCTTCTTGGGGAGAAATTAGATAGTTTAGGGCTTAGCGGACTCACATCCATTTTTATATTAACGCAGCCATCTATCGTATCACTTGGTTATGCAGATCACATCAAAAGAGAACTTGCGAAAAAGGGGATAGCAAGTGAGATAAGTACAGAAATCAAACCTGAACCAACAGAAGAAAATATCGAGGGCGTATTCCACACCTTTTTAAAAGGAGAGCATGACGCCATTATTGGCATTGGTGGCGGGAGTGTCCTTGATGCTGCAAAAATTCTAGCTGTTCTTAAGACAAACAATCAGCCGATTTCTGCTCTCGTTGGCACAAACCTTGTGGAAAAAAGGGGAGTGCCGACGATTCTAATTCCGACAACCTCTGGTACGGGATCTGAGGTGACACCAAATGCAATTGTGACTTTTCCAGAAAAGGAACTGAAAATTGGAATGGTTAGTCCGCATCTTTTGCCAGACCTTGTCATCTTAGATCCTGCACTTACACTCAACTTGCCGAAATCTATTACCGCAGCTACAGGTATGGATGCTTTTACGCATGCGCTTGAATCTTATATTTCAAATAAAGCCAATCCATTCAGTGACATGTTTGCCTTGGAATCGATGCGGCTGATTTCAGGAAGTATTCAGGAAGCGTATCATCACGGGGATCATATGAAGGCAAGAGAAAATATGCTTGTTGGTGCTATGTATGGGGGAATGGCGCTTACAAGTGCCGGAACTGCGGCTGTTCACGCCATGGCTTATCCATTAGGGGGGAAATACAAGATTTCTCATGGTGTTGCTAATTCCATGCTGCTTCCGCACGTCACTGCTTTTAATGCAGATCATATCATTGATCGGCTTGAACATGTGGCAAGAGCAATAGGACTAGCGGGAGCTCACACAAAGCAGGAGCTTGCAGAGCGTGTGATTCATCAAATTGAAGAATGGACAGCGGATTTACACATTCCACAGCAGCTCAAAGCTTTTGGCGTGTCGAAGGAGGATGTACCGGCTCTTGCTCAAGCAGCTTCAAAGGTGAAGAGATTAATGGACAACAATCCAAAGCCAATGTCTGTTTCCGAAATTGAACAGGTATACATGAAACTGCTTGACGCTTAATGCTTCATTGGGATGGGACATGAGAAGTTGCTTCACACGGCTTGCACACAAAGGGGGATTTTAAATGAATGTCTTAAGCAGTTCTGTCATCACATTTATTTTGATCGTCATTATTCTCTATATACTATTTACGACTTGGCTGACGATGCGTTTCCGCAGTAAATCCAATTCAGAATTTAACAATGCTGCTAAGTCACTTCCAGCCATTGTAGTCGGTATTTTGCTCATGAGTGAATTCATTGGAACGAAATCCACTGTTGGAACTGCAGAATCTGCCTTTACGCATGGGCTTTCTGCTTCATGGTCTATTGTGACCGTCGCTATCGCCTTTTTTATTTTTTCATTTTTCTTAGTAGGCAAGTTTTATCGAACAGGGCAGTACACCATTTCAGGTATTATCGATCAGAAGTTTGGGAAATCAACGAAGCTAGTTGTTTCTGTTATTATGATTGCTGCATTACTGCTTGTGAATCTAGGAAACTATTTAAGTGGGTCAGCTGCTATTGCATCCATTTTAGGGCTTCCTTTAATGACCTGTGCGATCATTACGGCCGTTGTGAGTACATTTTATTTTACATTCGGAGGAATGAAAGGGGTAGCATGGGTCACGATCCTTCATTCGATCGTGAAGTATGCGGGAATTTTAATTACACTAGGGGTAGCCCTTTATTTAACAAAAGGCTTTGAACCGATGAAACAAACGATGCCTGATCATTTCTTTACATGGGACGGGACAATTGGTTGGGGGACAATTGGAGCTTGGTTTATAGGAAACATGGGCGCCATCTTTGCTACGCAGTTTATTATTCAAGCAATCACCTCGTCGAAAAGTGAGCGTGAGGCAAAGAAATCGACACTTTATGCAGCTCTGCTTTGTTTGCCGCTCGCCGTTGCGATTGGTGTGATCGGTGTAGCTGCACATTATTTGTATCCAGACATTGATCCTATTTATGCCTTCCCTGTCTTTTTACAGCATATGAATCCAATTTTGAGTGCCATTGTGGCAACATCGCTTGTGGCATCCATTTTTGTCGGTGTGTCGACGGTCGCGCTTGCGACGACAACCTTAATTATCGATGATTTTTATGTGCCGAAAATGAATCCAACACCAGAGCAGAGAATGAAAATCACGAGGTATGTGGCTGTACTCGTTGGAATTGTGCCTCTTGTCGGAGTGGCACTTGCGCCGGAGCTGCTGTCCCTTTCCTTTTTTACAAGGGCGCTTCGAACATCGATCGCCGTTGTAGCAGCAATGGGCTTTTACTTGCCATACTTTAATTCAAATAGAGGGGCGACCATTGGCCTTGCTGCTTCAGGTGTTACCACGACGGTTTGGTATTTACTCGATAATCCGTTCGGAATCGATAATATGTATATTGCTATTATCATTCCTTTCCTTGTGCTGGTAATCGATCGACTTATCAGTCCGCCTGCTAAAAAGGATCAATCATTGAAAGGAGAATTGTCATGACAAATGAAGAGACTATGATGAAAATAGATGGAATTTTGCGACAAAATGAACAAGATACAGAGAGAAAAGAAGCCTTTCTGCCAACAGACTGTGTGCAAAATCATGCGGCCAATCTACTTGAGCTGGATAATGGAGATGTATTATGTGTTTGGTTTGGCGGAACGCAGGAGGGAATACCTGATATCTCAATCTATATGTCGAGACTCAAACGGGGAAGTAACAAGTGGACAGAGGCAGTGAAGTTATCTAACGATCCTGCACGCTCTGAACAAAATCCAGTTCTGTTTCAAGAGGGAAATGGCAGACTATGGCTGCTGTATACCGCGCAGCTATCTGGGAATCAAGATACCGCCATCGTGAGATACCGGCTATCAGAGGATAGAGGTGAGACATGGGGTGAGATTGATACTTTGTTTGAACAGCCGGGTACGTTTATACGGCAGCCGATTGTTGTACTGGATAATCAAGATTGGCTGCTGCCCGTCTTCTATTGTAAGACCATTCCAGGCGTCAAATGGACAGGGAACCGGGATGTCAGTGCTGTGAAAATTTCATCCGACCAAGGAAAGACATGGGATGAGGTCATTGTACCAAACAGCACGGGCTGTGTTCATATGAATATTGGAAAGTGTGCAGACGGGTCCCTCATAGCCCTCTTTAGAAGCCGGTTTGCTGATTCGATTTATATCAGCCGTTCCGTCGATCATGGACGGACATGGTCTGAGCCAAAGGCGACGGAGCTGCCCAATAATAATTCATCCATTCAATTTACAGTGCTCCAAAATGGGCATCTTGCCCTAGTCTATAATCATATCAATGCGGATGAGCAAACAGAAAGAAGAGCTTCTTTATACGATGAAATTGAGGATGAAGGCGATACGCGCACGGCGGTTGATACAGAAGCACGTCCAGCGTTTTGGGGAACACCGCGTGCACCAATGACTTTGGCGCTCTCTGAGGATAATGGTCATACATGGCCTATCAGACGTAACCTTGAAGTGGGTGATGGATATGCGATGACAAACAATTCAAAGGATAAACTAAATCGAGAGTATTCTTATCCATCCATCACGGAAGGAAAAGACGGGAAGCTGCATATTGCGTTTACGTATTATCGGCAGGCGATCAAATATGTGTGTGTGACAGAAGAATGGGTCAATCGCACTTCTTAACTGCAAGAGGGCCCTGCTTCTGGTGAATTGTAACCCTCATTTGCTTCATTTATAATTGATGTTTGGAGGGTTGTCCCCATTTTCTATCGGCTGGACTCCCTCAAGGTATGTCTCATGATGAAGAGATAAAAAATGGGGGTCCTTTTCATGAATATCAAAGTGTTAGGTGTTGCGCCGTATAAAGGGTTGGGAGATGTGTTAATCGACCTTGCCAAAGAAGAAAAAAATATCACATTCCAGCTTGTAGTCGGAGATCTTCGGTCTGGGGTTGCTCTCGCAGAACAAGCAGAAGCTCAAGGGATGGATATCATTATGAGCCGGGGCGGAACAGCTGCGCTCATTCAAAAACATGTGAACATCCCAGTAGTGGATATCCCTGTATCAGGGTACGACTTGCTTCGTGCCTTAACGCTGATAAAAGATTATCAAGGTAAAAAAGCGGTCGTGGGTTTTGAAAATATCACTCAAGGTGTCCGCACCATTGGGGAATTATACGGAATTAAAATTGATATTTACACAGTGCAGCAAGAGGAAGAGGTATGGGATCTCTTAAAACAATTACAAGATCAAGGGACACAGGTTGTGCTTGGAGATGTCATTACAGATAAAGCGGCTAAAGAGCTGGGAATGCAGAGTATGCTCATTACATCAGGTCGTGAATCGGTCAAAGAAGCATTTCATCAAGCAAAACAAATGTATCGTTTATATAAAGAGGCGACAGCTGAACAGCGTCTTTTTCGTGAAATGATTGATCAAGAGCCAAAAGGCATGCTGATCGTCGATCCACACAACAAGCTTCATTTTATGAATCAACAAATGAAACAATGGACAGAAAAAGGATTATTTGCACCGTCTGCTTCTCATGCCGATGTGATTACATGGTGTCCAGCACTTGAACCGGCACTAAAGGCGATTCGAGAAGGGAAACAAAATGGTTATTCTCAAATATCTCATCAGCAGCAAGTGTGGCATGTCAAAGGAAGCATGCTATCGAAAGGCGAGTTGCTTGTCACGATTGAAAGGCCTTCGGCTGTGATGAATCAAGAAGGTCATCGTATTTGGACGCTTGCGTCGCCTATTCATTCAGAACATCCATTTGCTCTTTTTACAGAACAGAGCCCGAAAATGAAAGATGTGATCAAAAGGGCAAAAACGTTTAGCCAAACGGAGCGCTCGATTTGCCTTTATGGTGAACAAGGAACTGGTAAATCAAGCCTTGCATTTGCCATCCATCAAATGAGCGAGAGGAAAGATGAGAGCTTTACGACGGTACATTGCAGACGTTTGATAGAACCGGAAGATTTAAAATCAATCCCTCTGCATCAAAAAGGGACGATGTTTCTAAAGGATATTGAGAGCGTTCCAATGGATATACAGCAGCTCATTGCCGAGCAGATGCATCAGCATCAGAATATTCGCTGGATGGCTGCGTCTCAAGTGGATTTGTTCAAATTGATGCAATCTGGAGCGTTTAGTGAGGAATTATATACAGGCTTACAGGAGCTCACGATTCATGTCCCTCCGTTATCTGAACGGCCAGAGGATATTGAGGACATGAGCAGGTTATTTATTGCGGAACTAAATTCTCTTTACGGGACGCAGGTGGTTGGGCTGTCATCAGATGTGATTGAAGCCTTTCAACACCAGAAATTCAGAGAAAATGTCAGGCAGTTCAAGCGGATCATTGAGGAGCTTGTGCTGACGACAAAAAGTGGATATATCACGTTGAATAAGGCAAAGGCAGCAATTGATCAGCTTGCTTTTGAAAATGAAGAAAAACAGCTGTCCAGCTATTTGAATGGAACGCTTGATGAAATTGAAAGACGGATTATCAAAACGGTGCTGGAAGAAGAAAATATGAATCAATCAAAGGCGGCAAAGCGGTTGAATATCAACCGTACGACGCTATGGAGAAAGCTAAAGGAATAATATGTAATGAGGCCGAGGTGTCTAAATGACAAACGATCTATTAAAAAAAGGAGCGAAATTAGAGCAAAAGGTAATCATTGTGGCGGATGATTTGACAGGTGCCAACGATACGGGTGTTCAATTTGTCAAAGCGGGCTTCACAGCCTCTGTCCTGTTTCAGACGTCATTTGAAGGCATTGACAGGTATAAAGAGGATGTGCTGATAGTGGATACCGATTCACGAAGTATGCCTTCAGAGAACGCCTACCATGAGGTCAGCCAAATGGTGCAGCCATTTCTCCAGGATGAATCGCACCTTTTCTTTAAAAAAATAGATTCAACGTTAAGAGGCAATATAGGAATTGAACTGCAAGCACTAATGGATATTGGCCCATTTGATGCGGCGGTTATCGCACCTGCCTACCCAGATGCACAAAGAGCAACCAATAATGGCATACATTATGTGGAAGGAATGCCTGTTCATCTGTCAGAGGCAGCAAAGGATCCGAAAACACCAGTTTTGACATCCAGCATATCAGATTTAATTGAGGAGCAGACGAACGTCAGACCAAAAAACCTTTCTCAACAAACAATCGGCGAAGAGCTAAAAGGAACGAGTGATGAGGTATCATCCTTATTGAAGCATGGTCACCAATGGTTTGTGTGTGATGCAGAAACAAGTGATGATTTAGGGCGGATTGTGGAAGTGTTTATGAAGATGGATAAAAGAATACTATGGGTCGGTTCAGCGGGACTAGCTGGTGCATTATCGGCATATGTCGCTAAACATAGAAATACTTCTCGCCTTAAAAAACAGAGACCTGTCCTCATCGTATCTGGAAGTGCCTCTCAAAAAACAAATGAGCAGTTTGCTTATTTAAGAGAAACTCACGATTGTTTTGAGATAAAAGTGAACCCGCTGAATGTATTAAACGGCCGTGAAGCATGGGAACGAAAATCAGTTCTCGATCAACTGCGTAAGCGTCAGAACGAAGATATTCTCCTTTACACAGATGCACGGCCAGAGATGGTTGAAAAGATGCTGGTTTACGGAGAAAAGAAAGGGCTGTCAAGACAAGAGGTTGGAAGTGCTTTGTCCGTCTTTCTTGGAATGATCACAAAAGACATTGTCACATTATCAGGAATGAGACGACTTTTCCTAACTGGTGGAGATACAGCGCGGGCGATTTGCCAAGAGCTTGGAGCAGGAGGTATTCGGCTGCTGAAAGAAATTGAACCTGGCATCCCGCTCGGTCAGCTCGTTGATACGAATTTATATGCGGTTACGAAAGCAGGAGCTTACGGTCAAAAAAATTCAGTACTCCACGCGGTAGAAGTGCTGAAAAAGATAGAGGGGGAAGTCGAATGTCAAAACCAATCATTGCTGTAACGATGGGAGATGCGGCTGGTGTTGGTCCTGAAATTATTTTAAAAGCTTTTCAGCAAACGCGTTTACATGAAGAAGCCGTTCTATTTGTGATCGGAGATACCAGTATATTAAATAGGGCAAAAGACTTTGTGAATACAGATGTGGAGATTGTAAGTATCAAAGAACCAGAGGAAGCGGAGCAGGTGAAAGCCGGAGCAGTTCCGTGCTTAGACCTTAAGCTCTTAACGAACGAGATTCCAATTGGGGACATATCAAAAGAAGCAGGAAATGCTGCTTTCCGATATCTTGAAAAAGCCATTAGTCTTGCAAATGACCGTAGAATTGACGGCATTTGCACAGCGCCGCTAAACAAAGAAGCACTTCATAAGGCAGGTCATATGTATCCAGGACATACAGAAATTTTAGCTGACCTGACAGGTACAGAAGATTATGCGATGATGCTGGCTGCCCCTAACTTAAAGGTAGTTCATGTCACCACACATATTGGATTAATGGATGCCATTTTAAAGATTAATTCTGAGCGTGTATACACGACGATTAAGCTGGCACATGATACACTCGTCCGTTCTGGGATCTCTGCTCCTAAAATCGCTGTATGCGGGATTAACCCGCATGCTGGGGAGAATGGATTGTTTGGGAACGGAGAAGAAGAGGAGAAGATCATCCCAGCGGTTGAACTAGCGCAGGAAGAAGGGATTCAAGTATTTGGGCCGCTGCCTGCTGATACCTTGTTCTTTAGGGCAGTAAGAGGTGACTTTGATATCGTTGTGGCGATGTATCATGATCAAGGGCACGGACCGATTAAGGTGCTTGGTTTAGAGTCGGGTGTAAACATTACAGTTGGGCTGCCGATTATCCGTACAAGTGTCGATCATGGGACGGCATTTGATATCGCAGGAACAGGAAAAGCTGATGCTGCGAGCATGGAAGAAGCTATTAGACAGGCCATCATGCTTTCTGGTACGAGAGAAAATCAATATGAAAAGTAAAAGAGCCTTTAAGAGAGGCTCTTTTTTTCTAGTTCATATACGTTCCGCCATTCATATTGATGGTTTCTCCTGTGATAAAATCCGACTGGTCAGAAGCTAAAAATGTCACAACATTTGCGACTTGTTCTGGTGTTCCAATCGTTTTCAAAGGAATTCTATCTAAAACCGAACGCCGATATTCATCGCTCCACTGTTTGCTCATGTCTGTTTCAATTGGACCAGGGCAGACAGCATTCACATGAATGTGGTGTTCTGCTAATTCTTTGGCAAGATGCATGGTTAAATAATTGATGCCTGCCTTTGATGCACCGTATGCAGGTGATGCATTGTGATGAGGGGTTTTGCCAGTTGTAGAACTCATATTGATAATCTTTCCGCCTTGTTGTTTGATCATGTCAGGAATGACCGCTTGGCACATGAGGAACGTGCCGGTCAAATTAATATCAATCAATCGTTTCCACTCATCAAGGGATGTCTCGACTGTGGATTTTCGTAAATTGATCCCAGCATTGTTGACCAGCAGATCAATCTGTCCAAAATGTGTTTTCGCTTGCTCCACGAGTGAAGAGGCTGTCTCTGGTAAACTAGCATCACCAGCAACATAAACGGCTCGTTTCTCTTTTTTATTCAGTGAGGAGCAAACCTCTTGCAGCAGCATGTCGTTCGTTCCATTGAGAACGACGCGCACTCCTTCGCAGGCAAGTGCCTCCGCAATGGCGCGGCCAATTCCTCTGCTTGCACCTGTAATGATTGCTACTTTATTTTGTAAACTCACGTACATCCCACCCCATCTCTCATAATTAAAAAGCGCTTTCATTCATTATAAAACGGGATGTTTCATCATTCAACATATATAAGAGGGTTGGAGTGATTTTCAGTAAAAGTGTTTCATAATAAAACAAATACATCTTTTTAACTTCAGGTTATACTAAAGAGACAAAGCAGTAGAAAAGGGGGCAAACCGTTGAAACTTTATACGAAAACCGGGGATCAGGGCCAAACAGGCTTGATTGGCGGAAGAGCCGATAAAGATGATGTGAGAGTAGAGGCGTATGGTACGTTAGATGAGGCGAATAGCTTTATTGGACTCGCGCATGCAAAATTACGGCAGCATGGCGAATTGTTTCCGGACCTTTTGTCAGAGCTGATCGTTATACAGCATGAGCTGTTTGACTGCGGTGGTGATTTGGCAGCAGTCAAACCACGTAAAGAAGGCAAATTAACAGAAGCCTCTGTGACAGTCCTTGAGGAAAGAATGGATGTCTATGTAGAAGAGGCTGAGCCGCTTACTAAGTTTATTTTACCGGGTGGTCAGGAAGGCGCTGCTCTCTTACATGTAGCGCGGACAGTCGTCAGAAGAGCCGAGAGGCATATTGTGACGCTTGCAAAACAGGAGGAGATTCCAGCCGTTGCGCTCACATACGTAAACCGTCTATCCGATTATTTATTTGCAGCCGCTCGAATCGTGAATTATCGGCTTGGTGAAGCTGATGTTGAATATGAACGAAGTGCCGATGTGTTTCGTTCTAAATAAGGAAAGCACTCTTCATAGAAGAGTGCTTTTTTATTAGGTTCTGCCGCTTAGTCTGAGCATTGTTACGACTCTAGTCGCAAACAAAGATCAATCTGTGACACGTTTTGCCGGCTTTCTTTTTTGACTATAGTTAAAGCAAGGAGCAAGAAAGGAGGCATGAAGATGAAAATAACAAGTAAAACCATTATCGGTTCAATTTTATTGTTTGTCGGTTTATCCATCTTCTTTGGTGGTTCATTTGGTGGTCTGATCCCGGTTTTGATTGGTGCAGGGCTCATCTATGTAGGTGTTAAAAAATACGAAAAAGGCAGTAAAACCTTAGGTGTCATTCTAGCAGTCATTGGTGTATTGATCGTCGTGCAATTTCTGCCGTTTATACTCGGCATCGCATTTGCAGGGGTACTTCTTTATTTTGGCTGGTCGATGATCAATGGTGAATCTACCGAAAAATCATCAAGCAGAGCCTATATGGAGCCAAACACGGCACCTAATACGGAAGAACCGATTCATACGTCTTTTGATCAAGAGTGGGAAGACTTTTTAAAGAAAAAATAAAGGGAGGAATATCAAATGGTATTAAGAAGAGTAAGAGATATGTTTGTTGCAACTGTCAATGAAGGTTTAGATAAATTGGAGAATCCGCGTGTCATGCTGAATCAATACGTTCGTGATATGGAGGATGATGTTGCGAAAGCGAAACATGCCATCATCAAACAGCAAACGATTCAGCAAGGCTTCCTGCGAAAAGCAGAAGAGACGGAAGCATTTGCTGAAAAGCGAAAGAAACAGGCCGAGCTGGCATATCATGCGGGAGAAGAGGAGCTTGCACGAAAAGCGCTCACAGAAATGAAGTATTTTGAAGAAAAGCACAACGAATACCAGGAAGCCTACCAGCAATCTGTGAAACAATTGAAAGAGCTGAAAGAGCAATTGCAGCACTTAGAAACAAAGCTGCGTGATATAAAAGACAAGAAGCAGGCCCTGATTGCAAGAGCCAATGCCGCACAGGCAAAGCAGCATATGAATGATTCCATCAATAAAGTAGACAGTGAAAGTGCATATAAAGAGTTTCTTCGAATGGAGAACCGTATTGAAGAAATGGAAACAAAAGCAGGCAGCTATGCACAATTTGCAGATCAAGGGGCATATGCTCATTTAGACTACGCCGATGAGGTTGAAAAAGAATGGCAGAAGCTGAAACTTGAGAAAAAGCCTGAACAGCAGCAAGCAAACGTATAGAGGTCAAATCGGAAGAAAAGCAGGCTTTTTCTTCCGATATTTGATTTCTTTCTGTTTCGCTTTTCCTTATAATGAAAAGGTCAGAAGATAAAGGGATGGTATAAATGAAGCGATTAATCGGTCTAATTTGTATACTTGTAGGTATCTTTTTAATGATTGGCATGCTTTTCAAAAATGAAAATCTCTTTCATTTAAGTTTTTCCCGTGAAAAACCAGTGACAACAGCTTCAGCGAAAAAAGAGGAGATTGATCAATTAGATATTTCTCTTTCTGGGTTTCGCGTGAAGGTAAAACCTGAAAATCGTTCCGATATCTCGGTGACTGCTGTCAATGGAAAAGGGAAAATGTATGCGGAGCAAACAGGCGGTACGTTCAAAATTCGTGCTGAAAATAAAAGCTTCTTGTTTTTTACTCAATTTGAAAAAGGAGAGCTTTTAGTTAAAATTCCAACAGATTATCATAAAAATGTGAAGATTACGGGTGGAAGCGGCGTCAGTGAGATTGACGGAGAAGGAAAGCTGTCCCTTCAAGATGTGATACTTAAATCAACGAGTGGAAATCTTACAGCTGAGAATTTCTCAGCAAAAAATGTAGAAATCAAAGCAACCTCTGGCAGACTGGCAGTGTCGCACATTGATGCGAAGGATAGTGATATTGGGGCAACTTCAGGGCGTGCCGATATTAATGATGTCAAAGGCGAGCTGCAATTGGGCATGACAAGCGGCCGATTGACAGCAAGTTTTGATACAATTGAGTCACCTGTCTCCTTTCATATGACATCAGGGAGCGCGAAATTTAATTTGCCAGATGACGGAGATTTCAACGTTCAGGTGAAAAAAACAAGTGGAAGCGTCGATCACTCGTATGACTTTGATCAAGTGGATAATGAAAGTCGTGGCTTTACAGGTACGCGGGGAAAAGGGACACATGTAGTCGATATTGAAATGACAAGTGGTAACCTCAAGCTGCGGTAATGAATGATAGAAAGGAAGGAGGCGAGTCAACTGCGTTTTACAAGGAATCAAATTTTAGGCATCATTGTTGTGATATTTGGTATTAATTTATTTCTCAAAATTATTGGGATCGGAGCAGATTTGTTTTGGCCTGTGTTTTTTGCGCTGGCGGGTTATTGGCTGCACTCACGATCCAAACGTTGGCTCGGTTCAGTTTCCTATATTTTTGCCGGCTTTCTCTTCTTAAAATTTCTGCTCAATATTACATTTAGTTTAACAGGTTACCTATTTGCGGCCTTTTTGATTTATGCCGGCTATCGCTTATTGAAAAATAAACCTGTTTTTGATGTCGATAAAAAGGAAACATCAGACGAAGGGAAGCCTTCACTGAAAGTCAATCTTGAAAAAAAGAGCGATCAGAAGAAAACAAAAAGCCAGACAAAGCCGCGCAAAGAGCATGACTTTTTTATTGGTGAAGTCAGGCTGATGAAAAAGCCGTTTCAATTAAGTGATTTGACGATTTCAGGTTTTATTGGCGATGTTAAAATCGATTTATCAAAGGCGATCATCGCAGAAGAAGAGAGTACGATCGTGATTAGCGGGCTGATCGGAGATGTGGATATTTACGTACCGCAGGATATTGAAGTATGTGTGAGTGCTTCCGCTGCGATTGGTGATATGAAAATCATAGATGAAAAAAGAAGCGGGTTTGGCAGTAAAGTGTACGTGATGACCAACGATTACGATGAGAGCAAACGAAAAGTGAAAATCTCCATCTCTCTGCTGATCGGAGATGTGGATGTGAGATACTTATGAGGAAATTGCATTTAGGTCTCCAGTGGCAATCTGTTCGTCTTGGCGTCGGTATCTCGCTCGGTGTTGTGACGATGACGACCCTGCCGATGTTTTTTTATTATCAGCTTGATCCAATGATCCTGCTTTCTACCCGCTGGTTTGGCATACCGTTTTTTTGTATTTTACTCATCGTTAGTCTTGCGATTGGGATTTCTGCCGGGAGTGTATTTGGCTATCAGCATAAGAAACGCCTCGATCAGCTTGTTGAGTCGATTTTGAAATTTGAAAATGGAAACTTTGCATACAGACTGCCGTCTCTTGGCGACGATGAAATTGGCTTAGCCGCCGATCAATTAAATGAAATGGCGAAGCGGGTCGAAGGGCAAGTAGCCTCTTTGCAAAAGCTTTCAAATGAACGGGCTGAATGGCAGGTTCAAATGAAGAAATCGGTCGTCTCAGAAGAGCGGCAGCGGCTTGCACGAGAGCTCCATGATGCGGTCAGTCAGCAGTTATTTGCGATTTCAATGATGACTTCAGCTATTCTTGAAGGCATGAAGGAAAAGGACGAAAAGATATTAAAGCAAATGCAGCTTGTCGAACGAATGGCTGGCGATGCACAAAATGAGATGCGTGCTCTTCTGCTTCACCTAAGACCGATCACGCTAGAAGGAAAAGACCTGAAAAAAGGCTTAATTGAGCTGCTAAATGAATTCCAAGCAAAGCAGCCGATTGATATTGATTGGGAAATCGAAGATGATGTTCCGTTATCTAAAGGAGTAGAGGACCACCTCTTCCGAATTGTGCAAGAAGCCCTGTCTAATGTATTTAGGCATGCAAAGGCGACAAAGGTAACTGTGCGCCTGCTCATAAGAAACCGGCAAGTGCAGCTAAAGATTATTGATAATGGTATCGGCTTTCAAACAGATCATGTGAAGACAGCCTCCTACGGACTTGAATCGATTCGAGAGAGAACAAGTGAAGTAGGCGGTGTCGCAGAGATTATGTCATTTGAGGGAAAAGGCACACAAATTGATGTGAAGGTTCCCATTTTTGATGAAGGAAAAGGAGAGAACGTTCGATGATTCGAGTGCTTTTAATCGACGATCACGAAATGGTGAGAATGGGTCTTGCGGCCTTTTTAGAGGCGCAGGCTGATATTGAAGTCATTGGTGAAGCGTCAGATGGACAAAAAGGTGTAGAGCTAGCCGTTGAATTAAGGCCAGATGTAATTTTAATGGATCTTGTCATGGAAGGGATGGATGGCATCGAAGCAACGAAAAGAATTTGTCAGGAAATTGAAGATGCCAAAATCATCGTTCTGACGAGCTTTATTGACGATGATAAAGTCTATCCAGTGATTGAGGCGGGTGCTTTAAGCTATTTATTAAAAACATCCAAGGCAGGAGAAATTGCTGATGCCATCAGATCAGCAAGTATCGGTGAACCAAGACTTGAATCAAAAGTGGCTGGAAAGGTTATGAATAAACTCCGTCATTCATCAAATGGGTCCATCCTTCACGATTCATTAACAGCAAGAGAAATGGAGATCTTGAAGCTGATTGCGGATGGGAAATCGAATAAGGTCATTGCCGAGGAATTATTTATTACAATTAAGACGGTGAAGACCCATATTACCAACATTCTTTCCAAACTTGATGTGGAAGATCGAACGCAAGCGGCTGTGTATGCGCACCGTCATAAGCTGATTCAATAAAAAAACAGCTTTCAAGTGAAAGCTGCTAGAACATGCGTAAAATTAGTCCTTCTGTCCTGTGATCGGACGTTCGGATAGTTGATGGAGCTCAGGAACTGGAAAAGCCTCCTGCTCCTTGGCCGATTTTTCTTCCAGGGTTTTCTTCATTTCGGATAAAAGCTTTACGCTCTCCTTTGCTGCTGCCGCTTTTTTTTCCTGCAAATCAATGATCTGTGAAAGTCCGACGAATAAACCGCCTCCCAACAGAAGGAGCGCAGGGGTTTGTCCATAATAAACCACGATCAAAAATGTGCTTGAAAAGCTGTCGGCTTCAATGAAGAAATCTTCTTTTGATTGCGTGAATACAACGATTAACAGAAGTATCCCTAGAATCAAAAATAGAATGCCGGCCGAAAGTAAAGCTCGTTTCATGATTGACACCCTTTTTTTCTTACCATTTTAACACACTCTATAAAGATTGTGTTGCGCCCTTAGTCCCGAAGTCACGGATTTTCACATTTACCTTGTAACGAATGTCCGATTCACTAAAAATTTCATCCCAATGCTTCGCTTCTTTTCGAAAGTCCTTCGGATACGCAATACTCGCTTTTTGAGAAAACCCGCAAATATCTGCTTTGATCTCATGCTGTAATTCTCCAATGAAATCTTTTACGTTTTTCTCTAATCGACGCTCCACGACACCTTCAATCTCTTGGAGATACTTTTCATTAAATGCATTTTCCCGCTCATTCCAATCCTCAGACAACCTTCCTTCAAGCGCCACTGACACATTAAATTGATATTTTCCGCTCGCTGTTTTATTCGTTTCAATGTTGTGTTTCAGTTTAAAAATCTCAAACGAATAGATGCTGTGATCATATTCAAATTCAATGACTCCGCCTTTTCCGTCCCCAGTCAACAAGTTGTATGACTGCACGGCTAACGGAGAGATGCTGGTGAGAAATCGTCTGTTCTTAATAATAGAGGCTCCATCGAGTATTAATTTCCCTTGATCCACACCGACTTTCGGAACAGCAAAAGATACGTTGTTTTGCATAGCAGAAGAAATATCTCCTAATGAAACGGGCTTGAACATACGTATGGTCGATTTTGTATTCCCAGAAATATCATATAATGTAGAAGAAGCTGGCTGCCCATCGTCATTGATTTTCAGCAAGTCCCCAGGCTTTTCTGAGGTCATAAAGACGAGGCTTCCTCTCCGCGTTTCATTGTCGCGAATAAATTGATTAATGACGAGGTCGAAATTATTCTCATTGATAAGTTCCTCAGAAAATAAATACACCCTCAGCTGCTGGGCGAAAATCCGGTGACTTTTGAGCGTCGTTGTTCGGAATATTTGATGTACGGAATCACCACTCGTTTCTATAATCTTTGTTGGGTCTTTTACGCTGGATTCTTGTTCAATTTTTTGAGGAACAAGGACTTGCATTGATATTTTAAGCTTATGACCGTCATCTCCTTTATCTAAGCCATAACCAATCGCCATGTTGAGTTCCTCAATATTGGTACTATCCCAGCATCCACTTAATAGAACAAGGGTCATTAATGCAAAAACCACTTTCTTTTTCATGCCGCTTTCCGCCTCCTTTTCAAAAATACGATGATAAATAAGAGAAACGGGAGAATGCCGAATAAAAGGAAAAATAAATTGTTCACATAGGTTAAATAATCACGCACTGTATCAACATCCTTTGGGAAAACGGCGGCAAAGTAGATGACAATTCCCATCAACGTGAGTACGACTTTTTTGGGTAATTTTGTTAGTTTGGATACCCCCATTGCAGCAAAAAACGTATATCCTACAAAGCTCGTATAAAGCTGAACAAGCCAAACGATAAGCAAAAAAGATTCAATCCGCTCAATAAAGATCCCCTGTATATCGAACGATTGAAATAAAGCAATCGTCGGCCAAGTCAACGTCGCAGTTTCTTTCACCGTGAACGCACCAACGACAAGAATATAGGTGAATATATAAATGATCGCAGGAATCAAAAAGCCGATTGCGCCATAAGCAAAGGTGTGTTTTTGCGTGTTCATATAGACAGGCATAAACAGCATCATTTCAATACCGACAAACGAAATGGCTGATGCATTAAAGGATTTGAAGACAGGGGAGAAGCCCTCGCCTAAAACAGGCCGGAGGTTATCTAACTTAAACTCTTGAACACTGAGTCCGTAAGCAATAAATAAGATAATCAGGGTGACAATGAGGAAAAAAGGGCACAGTCTGGCAAAATCACCAATCCCGCCGACGACAAGATAAAGACCGACCAAAATAAAGCTGATCATTGTCACCGCTACTGGAGTGTTTTGAAGCAAAAAAAACTTCACCATTTCCGACATAGCCCGCACTTCATAGCTGGCAACGCCGAGAAAATAAATAATAATGAGCAGGTTAGCAAGGGCACCGATCCACTTGCCAAGCCCCTCGTTCGTATAATCATAGTAAGAGGAGAAGGGGACTTTTTTCATCATAAGGACATTCGCAAAAATAAATACAATGTAAATGCCACTCATGAGTAAGAGCGCAATCCAGCCGTCAGGTGTAGCTGCAGCCTGAGCCATTGCTCTTGGCAGAATCATCATACTTGCACCTAATGTTGTATTGGCAATGATGGCACTTGCCTGATAGCTGGTGATCGACTCTTTATGATTGACCATATCGTTCTCCTTTCTTTTGATTTTTTAAAGGCAATCGAATGATGGAATTGTCTTCGTTTTTATAGCTGAACACAAAATCTGGTGAGAAATAAGGCGTCCCAAAACTTTTTTGCCGTGTTAAATGAGTAAGGAGAACGAGCATGAACAGCACAATCCCATATAAACCAAAGGTAGCTGCTGTAAACATGGACACAAACCGGAGCACGCGGAACGACATGCCCATCCCATATTGCGGGACAGTGAATGATGCGAGGGCAATCACACTGACGATAATCACCATGATCGAGCTCACAATATGAGCCTGAACGGCCGCCTGCCCGATGACAACTCCGCCTACAAGTCCAATCGTTTGCCCGAGCGGATTTGGCAGCCTTAAACCGGCTTCCCGCAGCAGCTCAATCGTTATCTCCATGATCAGTGCCTCCACAATAGGCGGAAAGGGGACATTTTCTCTAGTGCTTGAGATTGAAATAGCAAGAGTTGTTGGTAAAAGCCCTTGATGGAAGGACACAAGTGCAATATAAATGGCTGATAAAAATAATGTCAGAAAGATAGAGGTAAACCGCAGCATCCGAATGAGAGAGGCAGCGATCCATCTTTCATAATAATCATCAGGTGATTGCATAATCGTCGCGAGAGAAGCAGGTACAATTAACACAAAAGGAGAATGATCAACAAAAATGGCGACACGTCCATTATTTAAAGCAGAGGCCACTTTATCCGGCCGTTCTGTGTTTTGTATTTGCGGGAAAGGCGAGTACACATTGTCTTCAATCAGTTCCTCAAGAACACCGGAGTCTTGTATATCATCAATGGTGACTTGCTTGAGTCGTTTTTTCACTTCTTTTAAAACAGACGATTGAGCCATACCGTCAATGTACATGATGGTCACTTGGGTGTACTTTTTTTGACCAATCTTCATGTCGACGGTTTTAAGATCGGGGTTTTTCAAGCGCTGTCTTACAAGAGCTAAGTTCGTATCTAAATCTTCAATAAAGCCAATTTTCGGTCCTCTCACAACTGTTTCAGAGGTAGCATCCCCTATACTGCGTTTCTTTGTTCCGTGCGTTTCTAAAATATACGCATGCTGAAATCCGTTAATCAGAACAACACAATGCCCATCAAAAATCGCATCGACCAATTCCTCAGAGGTTTTCACCGAACGTGTGGTCATCATCGATAAATTGGATTCTAACTTCTCTTTTGTGAGAGACGTATGATCTTGGAGAAGCAGCTTTAAAAAGGTTTGAATCTCCATCTTTTCGTTCATTTCTTTTATGTATAAATAGTAAACCACCTGTCCGTGAGGCAGCGTTTTTTTCTCATGGACCAAATCGTCCATTTCCTTTAATTGCGGAAGAATGACGGAGAGATTATCGTATAAGTGCTCTTTTAATGGAGTCTGATTCATTCGGATCACCCGCCTCAAATCTTTTTCTTAGCATTACCTGCTTGAAAAAACAATATTCTGTGTTACATTATTTTGTGGTAAAAGAAAGAATGAGGGTTTTGGAGGAAACAAGATGGCACAGATTCGTTTAGCAGGAACAAAAGAGGAGATCGACCGTATTCTACAGTCGTTTGACAAGCATTATGAGGTGACATATACATCAAAGAATTACGGAAAAACGAACCCAAAATACAAATATTCGAAGGATGTTCGCGTTTATATTGAACTAAAATTAAAATAAAGATAAAATTTTAATTGAAAACGCTTAAAGGATTTTCGTTTTTTGTATAGAATAGAGTTGAGTGATGAGAAGCTATGGAGGGATACATAATGACAGAATTTAGAATCGAAAAAGATACAATGGGCGAAATCAAAGTGCCGAAGGACAAGTTCTGGGGTGCACAAACACAACGAAGCAAAGAAAATTTCAAAATCGGTTCTGAGAAAATGCCAAAGGAAGTTGTGAATGCGTTTGCAATTTTGAAACGTAGCACAGCGATTGCGAACGAGCGTCTTGGCAACCTTGAAAGCGAAAAAGCAGAAGCTATTGCTGCTGTATGTGATGACATCATCAGCGGAAAGTATGACGAGCATTTCCCGCTTGTTGTTTGGCAGACAGGCAGTGGAACACAAAGTAACATGAACATGAACGAAGTCGTTGCAAACAGAGCAACTGCTTATTTGAAAGATAAAAATAGCGAGTTCAGCATTCACCCGAATGATGACGTTAACCGCAGCCAAAGCTCAAATGATACATTCCCAACGGCTATGCACGTGGCAGCTGTTTTAGCTGTGTACAAAAAATTGCTGCCTGCTATTGACCAGTTAAGAACAACTCTTGATGAGAAAGCAAAAGCGTATCAAGAGATTGTGAAAATCGGCCGTACGCACTTGCAGGATGCAACACCGCTGACAGTTGGCCAAGAGATTAGCGGCTGGGTATACATGCTGGACCGTTCAAAAGAAATGATTCTAGAATCAACTGAAAAAATGAGAGAATTGGCCATTGGCGGAACGGCTGTTGGTACAGGCATTAACGCACATCCTGAGTTCGGTCAATATGTTGCTGAGGAAATCAGCCAGCTGACAGGTCAAACATTCAATTCTTCACCAAACAAATTCCATGCGCTGACAAGTCATGATGAAATTACGTATGCACACGGAGCCTTAAAAGCACTTGCAGCTGACTTAATGAAAATTGCCAATGATGTGAGATGGCTTGCAAGTGGTCCTCGCTGCGGAATTGGTGAATTGATCATTCCTGAAAATGAGCCGGGAAGCTCCATTATGCCAGGAAAAGTCAACCCAACCCAAAGTGAAGCTTTAACCATGATTGCAGCACAAATCATGGGGAATGATGCCACAATCGGTTTTGCAGCAAGCCAAGGAAACTTTGAGCTGAATGTATTTAAGCCAGTCATCATTTATAACTTCCTGCAATCAGTTGAACTACTTGCTGACGGCATGAACTCATTCCATGACAAGTGTGCAGTTGGAATCGAACCAAACCTTGAAACGATTGAGAAAAACTTGAACAATTCATTGATGCTTGTGACGGCACTAAACCCGCACATCGGATATGAAAATGCAGCGAAAATTGCGAAGCTTGCGCACAAAGAAGGATTAACACTAAAAGAAGCAGCACTTCAATTAGAGCTGTTAACAGAAGAGCAGTTCGAGCAATTTGTGAAACCAGAGGAAATGGTGACACCGAAAGCAAAATAAGAAACCAGGGGCGGCTGCCCCTGGTTTTTATGTGGGAAGATATTTGAGGTGAATAGTTGTGAGAACATTAAAGACAAGGTTTATTAGATGGTTGCGGACACGCGATGTTGAATTCTTTCAAGTAATGTCCCAAGATACGGAGGAGTCAGCTTTTTTGTTATATATTGATCAAAGACGGCCCGAGGGTGGGAATCATATTGATATATTTTTGATCTCTCATTTTGAGCTGTCAGAAGAGTCGTATGAAGATGTTCTAAGTTTCAATAACGATATGCTTGGCTTTAAACCAACCTGTTCGTATTGTATGGACACTCTGTCGATAGAGGAAGAATTTGAATTTGATTTTCCTTGTGACATGCTTGCTGTTCAAAGATATGTAGATGACTTACTAAATAGAGTTCAAGCCAGCAAACTTCCTGAACTGACACATAAGGATTTTGATTTTTTATCACAACAATAAACCCAGGGCATCCCCTGGGTTTTACAAATGATCCTCTTTCAAAATACGCAAAAGAGATTCGGAGTTGGTTTGAAGCGGTGCGTATAATTTCAATTGGTACAGCATGCCTTTCACGATGACTTGTCTTGGTTTTTGTTTGTTTAATTCATTTTCCAGAATGCCAAGCGCTTCAAATAATTCAGGCTCGTCTTTCACTTCATAGTGTGCTTCAGCCATCTCTCTTAATTCCTGTAAAAGAGATTCTGTGAGCGGATCGAATGACCGTTCATAAATCGGACCAAACCAATCGCTCGCTTGATCTACAGAAATGAGAGGAAGATCTTTTCGCTTCATCATACCGCCCATCAAATCATCGATACGGTGAATCATGGTTGTGGCAAGCTCTTCTGCTTCCAGCTGAAAATCATATAAAATCGCAAGCTCGAAATAAACGTGGCTCATGCCCTCAATCGTCAAACATAAATCAGCCATATAAGGAATGGCAGCGTCTCCATACACTTGTTTAATATTGTCGATATGAAGCTGAATCGTCGCAAGCCTAATTTGTTTTGCGAGCTGCTGCGTTTCTTGAGTCATAGGAAGCGCTCGATCGCTCAGCTGCATTTTAATAAAATCCTTTTGCTGCAAAATATTATCGTAATAGACAGTGAGCTGTTTGCGGTAGGCTTCTTTTGGTGTGCCGCCCTCTGTTTGAACCTCATGAATCCGGGTAAATACCTTATCGTAATAGTAATGAAGGATCGAAATGAGCAATGCTTCCTTTGATTTAAAATAAAGATAAAAAGCACCCTTTGACATGTGGCATTCATCCGCAATTTCCTGAACAGACGTTGTGTTGTAGCCTTTGCTGGCAAATAATTTCATGCCAGCCTCAATGATCATTTTTTCTTTCTTTTTCAATATGAATGTCATCCTTTCTTACCGAGAGACAAATGTCTTAGGAAACGTGCGCAAAGAGATGTGACTTATTGGTCATAAACGACGAAAGTTTTCAAAAATTAATCAGATTGTAACTTGTTTTTTACAGTGTAATTCTTTATATTATAAAGTAAGGTGACCAACTGGTCAAAATATGTGAAAGGATGATGTTCCATGAGAGAAATCGATGATATGATTAGACGCTTGCGAACAAAAGGGATTCAAGTAGAAAAAGTCAAAATGCCGAAAGAGACAACCATTGAAAAGAAATGGATGTATCAAGCTGGCAAAAAGATCAAAGCCACATACCGTGATTTCAATGGGTATTCATTCATTTAAAAAAGACTGCGGTCAAAAACCTACAGTCTCTTCTTTGGAACCATGATTGTATAACGTACACCTAGATCATCATTTTCAATAGATATGGACGCTTGATGCATTGAAAGGATTCTTTTGACAATGCTTAATCCAATACCGAATTCGCCCTTTTTTCCCTTACTAAAAGGTTCGTATAGGTTGGACAGCATATGTTCTTCAATTGGAGGACCGTCATTACGAATGACAATGCGGATTTGATCCTCTTCTTGTTTCATCTGAATATCAATCTTACTTTTTGCGTAGCGAAGTTGATTTTCTAGTACATTCTCAAATAATTTGCTCCATTGTTCTGGATCGCCTTCAAGAGCAGCCTCATCATCTAAGTCCACGTTCCACTGCAATTCATTTTTCGACCAGCGTATTCGGTCGACCACTTCCAGCATCGTATTACTGAGTAGGAAGGAAGAATGTGCGGGATGTTGTTTTGATAAATAATCAAGCTTTGTTAAGTACAGCAGATCCTTGATTTTCTTCTCAAGCTTTTCCGCTTCACCTTCAATGACTTCCACCGTTTGTTCAAGATCTCCCTTAGGAAAAATACCATCTTTAATGGACTGCGTGTAGCCGCGGATGACCATGACAGGTGTTTTTAAGTCATGTGAAATATTCTGCAAAAGTGTCCGTTCTGTTTCATCTTTTTGAATGAGTTTTTGTCTCATTTCTTCAATGGTATGACCAAGTTTGCCAATTTCATCTTGCCGGTCAACGATGACAGGATCGTCCCAGTCCTCTTGGGCAATCCGTTTGACGTGCTTTTCAAACGCAACGATTGGTCGGGATAGATAGCGGGCAAGCCAAATCGATGGAATCCAGCTTAGTAAAATAACAGTGCCTAAGATGAAGATCAGCTGTTTAAACAGCGTAAAGGACAGGTCGTCTCGATAAGAATCTGGTGCATAGGACAGAAGAATATAAGGTGTATTGCCTGATGATACTTTTTTGATGACAAAAAAGATATGCTGGCCGTTCACCTCTTCAGAATACCGTTTCGTTGCGGTTTTTTGTTTTTTCACAAACGATTGGATTTTCTCAATAAAAGCATGCGGAAAAAACTGCGCCATTTGATCTAATTCATCTGACGGGATCAAAATGTGCTGCACGGAGCGGTTTTCCGGTGTCGACTTTGGCGAGCCGTCTCGGTTCAATGGATATTCTGTCAGCACTTGCTGTTCATTTTCGATATTTTTATAAATTTCATTTGTGAAGAAGTCACGTAATGTATTAGAAAATAGAATGATCAGGACAATGGAAATGGTGAGCAAAATGCCAGAGATCACAGCCCAAATTTGAAAAGCGAGCGGTTTGTTCTTCATCCTTTCAGCATCCTATAGCCAAATCCATAGATGGTCTCGACCTTTAAGTCGGGCATTTTTTTGCGCAGCCGTCTAACAAGGTCATCGACTACACGATCTGTCCCAAAATAATCGTGTCCCCAAATCTTGACGAGGATATCTTCACGAGAAAAAGCATGTCCCTGGTGATGTGTAAATAAAAGCAGTAAGTCAAATTCCTTAGACGTTAAGTTAATGAGCTGCCCCTCTTCATAGACCTCTCTTACATCCTCATGAATGACATAAGAAGAAACTGAAGTGACGTTTTGCTGCTGCGGGGTATCGCTGTTTTTATACACAAGCTCCAGCAGCTTTTGAACCCGAATGATCAGCTCACGCGGAAGAAACGGCTTCGCAATATAATCACTGCTTCCCAGCTCTAAACCGAGGACACGGTCGATATCTGCATCACGTGCTGAAATGAAAATGACCGGTACGTCAGGTGATGCGGCTTTAATTTCTTTTATGAGGGTATAGCCGTCTGTATCAGGCAGCATGATATCTAAAATCCATAGATGCGGCGGCTTGTTTATGGCCTCGCGTGCCGCTTCTCCGGTTAAAAAAGAGGAGACATTCCAATCTTCACTCTCTAAATATTTGGTTAACAGTTCATTTAAATTTTGTTCATCTTCAACTAAATATATGGTGTACGACAAAGTCTTCCACATCCTCTCAACGTCATTATAACGGGATACGAAGGCGGCATGTCAACAATCACACGCTTTTTTCACAATTTCACATATTCTTCTCATCATTCTCCCATAATGTTTGATTATGATAAGGTCAAGGGAAAAAAGGGCATAGACAAAAGGCGGATGAATAGGTGCTTTTCATCAATGTGCGCACCTTGCTTTTTTTCTATGAATAAGTATTATATAATTTGACATATTGCCATAAAGTATTTTTCAATGATCTTTCCATTAAGAGGACCTGAGTCCTATCTAGACATATGAATGAAACATGATGTAAAGGAGTGCAAGCGATGGATTTCCGAAGAGAAGATGAAGAGAATAAGATGAATCATCCAGAAAATCAAGACAATGAAATGAATCATCAAAAAGATACCCATCAAGAGAATGAGAAACAAATAGACGCACCAGAAAAAGAGAAGGAACTCGTTTTTCACCAGCATGAAAACGAAGCATCTGCCGCGCAGGAGAGTATGACAAATCATTCTCCTCAAATGGTGGATGACCGTGCGTCAAAAAAGGAGAAAAAGCGGAAGGCGGCATGGCTCAGCCCGATTCTTGGAGGAATTATTGGCGGGGGTCTTGTACTTGGCATTACACCGCTTTTGCCGCAGTCACAGGATACAGCTGCCAACACGCAAACGCAAACCGCATCAAGCGAGCCGGCAGCCTCAGATAATTTCTCGACAAAACAAATCACCAATGCAACAAATGTGGCTGATATGGTAGAAGATTTAGAGCCCACTATTGTAGGGGTCTCAAACTATCAATCTACACAAAATTCGTTTGGCTTGAGCGGTGATCAAACAGAAGCTGAAGCTGGAACAGGCTCTGGTGTCATCTTCAAAAAAGATGGCAAAAAAGCGTACATTATTACAAATAACCACGTTGTCGAAGGGGCCAATAAAATCAAGGTCACCCTTTATGATGGAAAAACAAAAGACGCAAAGCTTGTCGGCAGTGATGTCATGACCGACTTAGCCGTTGTTGAAATGAACGCAGACGGCATTGATAAAGTGGCGAGCTTTGGTGATTCTTCTAAGCTTCGTGCTGGAGATAAAGTCATTGCCATTGGGAATCCGCTCGGTGCACAGTTCTCAGGTACTGTGACAGAAGGAATCATTAGTGGTCTTGATCGTACCGTAGAAGCAAATACGTCATCTGGTACGGTGGAGATGAATGTACTGCAAACAGATGCAGCCATTAACCCAGGAAACAGCGGGGGGCCACTGATCAATACAGATGGTCAAGTCATTGGCATTAACAGCTTGAAAATCAGCGAAAGCGGTGTGGAATCACTCGGATTTGCGATCCCAAGTAACGATGTCAAACCGATTGTAGATGAGCTGTTGAAAAATGGAAAAGTCGAACGTCCATACCTTGGCGTACAAATGATTGACCTTGAGCAAGTGCCTGAGACGTATCAGGAAAATACGCTCGGCTTATTTGATAAACAAATCGGCAAAGGCATTTACGTAAAGGATGTTTCAAAAGGTTCACCTGCTCAAAAAGCAGGCTTGAAATCTGGAGATGTCATCATTAAGTTCAAAGGAAAAGACGTAGTGAACAGCTCTCAGCTGAAAGAAATTCTTTACAAAGAAACAAAAGTCGGCGATAAAACCACAATGACTGTCATCCGTGAAGGAAAGAATAAAAATCTAGATATTACCCTTGGACAGTCAGATAGCGAATAAATGAAAAAACAGGTGGATGTCAACATGTCCACCTGTTTTTTTGTGCTTATTTTTTTGAAAGTGTACGTAGTATGATCTGTTCCCACATGTTCCACGGCAGAAGCTGCTTTGCTATGAATGAAAGTCGTACACCTTTTCCAACAAGATATCTCAGCCGTTTCAGCCGCCTCTTTTCTGCTAAACGTACAACAAGCTCTGCCACTTCACGAGGATCTCCATAGTTGGATTTCTGGGCATCAATATGGGCCATCATCTTTTGATAGAGTTTTGTGTATTTCGAACCTTCTGCTGGCTGAATCATTTGCTCGTTCATGGAAGTGTTCCAAATATTCGTCTGGAAAGAGCCTGGCTCGATCAAGGCCGCCTGTATACCGAACGAAGCCAGTTCAATCCGCAAGCTTTCTGTATAGCCTTCCAACGCAAACTTAGACGATACATATGGAGAAAGTGCAGGCATTCCCATTAATCCACTGATACTGCTCATATTGAAAATCTTTGTGCCACTCGTCATAAACGGCAGCACGGCTTGGGTCATTTCCATCACACCGAAGACATTCACTTCAAATTGTTGGCGGTATGTGTCGACAGGAACCTCCTCTGCAAAACCAGCAAAGGCTGTTCCCGCATTGTTCACAAGCAGGGTAATGGGTGCATAGGTATGAAGCTTCTTCTGAAATGCTTGAATCGACTGCGTATCGGTCACATCTAACGCTTCAATATGTATCATGCCAGATAAAGAGGCTTCCTCGATTTCTTCAGCGAGCTTTTTGGCATTGGTTTCCTGTCTGACGCCGGCAATCACTGTATAGCCCCGCTTTGCGAGACACATCGTGATGAGCTTGCCAAAGCCGCTATTGGCACCAGTTACAATGGCTGTTCTTTTCATCATCCGGTCCTCCTTTTTGTTTCAATTTATCATAGTGGGCTGTTTTATTGAATAACAAAAAGGAGCCTGGAGAAGAATAAAAAGCGATGCTGTGAAATAGGAGGAAACACATGATGTGTTGGAAGAAGGCGGGACGAATAGGAGTGCTGCTCTTTATGCTGTCCGGCTGTCAATCAGTTGAACCGTTACAACAAACACATGAAGCAGAAGCAGAAAGTCTGTCAGCTGTTCAAATGAAGGAATTGCCATTTCAGCATGTGCATCTGCTTGTCCAATATGGACAGAAAAACGAATTATACGAAGCGACCTACCGTCAGGCAAGAGGCAAAGAGGAAGCAATCATTCGTGATCATATGAATGGGGCCCGCTATGAAGGAGAAGAAGCCTTGCGCGAGATGAAGATGAAGCTGAATGATATGTCGATTCCTAGTGCAAAGATGAATGAAGCGTATGTAAATGAACTATTAACTGCTTTTAATTTAGATGATGATTATCAGCGGATTCAGATCGATTTAAAGCTCGAGGATGGGACCAAACGTACATTCCAAAGGAAGAAATAAACGAGACTTTCTCATTTTTTAATTGAAAATGATTTTCAAGATCACTTAAATCTGATACACTAAATTGAGATAAGTGATCTTTTACGTCTGTACATAGACGATATTTCATATAAAAATTTGGATGAGAAAAGGAGCGTTTGAGCGGAATGAGTGCCATTTCTACTGAAGGTTTAAGCTTAGGCTACGGAGAAACAATGATCATCGATGAACTAAATGTATCAATCCCTAAGGGTGAAATCACAGTATTTATTGGCAGTAATGGATGTGGTAAATCCACGCTACTGCGCTCTTTGGCCCGTCTCATGAAGCCAATGGGTGGTTCTGTCCTGCTTGAAGGTCATTCCATTGCAAAATTACCAACAAAAGAAGTAGCGAAACAGCTCGCCATTCTTCCACAAGGACCAGAAGCGCCAGAAGGATTAACCGTGCATCAGTTAGTGAAGCAAGGCAGATATCCTTATCAAAATTGGCTGAAGCAGTGGTCGAAGCAAGATGAAGAAGCTGTGAACCGCGCATTGAAGTCAACAAAGATGGAAGATCTTGCTGATCGGACCGTTGATTCATTATCAGGTGGACAAAGGCAGCGTGCATGGATTGCGATGACGCTGGCCCAAGAGACCGATATTATTTTGTTAGATGAGCCGACGACATATTTAGACATGACGCATCAAATCGAAATTTTGGACCTCCTGTTTGATTTAAATGAGAAAGAGCAGCGCACGATTGTGATGGTTCTTCATGACCTCAATCTTGCATGCAGATATGCTCATCATCTTGTCGCGATTAAAGACAAGTCAATCTATGCAGAAGGTAGACCAGAAACAGTGATTAATTGTGATCTCGTGAAAAATGTCTTTGATATGAATTGCCAAGTGACAACAGATCCTTTATTTGGAACACCATTATGTATTCCGCACGGTAGAGGACGCTGTATTGTGCAGCAAGCGCAAGCTGAAACGTTTCTTGCTGCAAGATAATCGTATGTCAAAAGCCTGACATCTGTGTCTCACAGAGTCAGGCTTTTTTCTGAAAAAGGAGCGGAATATCAATGGGAAATGAATTAGATGAAAAGCTGGAAGGCTTGCTTGATAAATATACAGAGCTGCTGCTCGGTGAATCAACAGACGAGCTGAAACAAGATGTGAAACAATGGGTGATCTACTCCCATATCGCAAAAAGCATGCCGCCGCTAGCAAAGCATTTCAATGAAATGTATCCAGAAGCAAAAGAAGAAATCAAACACACGATTCAACGAATCAAACAGTTGAACGAGGCTCATCGCGCCAATAAAGACCGTTAAAAAACTGCCAGCAGCGTGTAGACAAACCCTCGCATTCTTTGTCAGTCCTGTGCGCTGGTGCTCACGAATGTTCAATTCGCTCCGCGCCAGTGCTCGTCCTTCCTAGACTGCAAAGGTTTTCTATCACGCTGAAAAGAAGACAAAGGGCTAAAATAAAAATCATTTTAGCCCTTTATCAACAATTGACTGCCAGCACTAGACTGGCAGTTTTTTTCTTATGACATTTGTGATGAACCGTACGGGGATTGATCTGTCAGTGTTTGCTGGAATTTTTGGTGTGCCTGCTGGAGCTTTTGCTGATCAGCGGCTTCAACAGAATACCAGCCATATCGGAACATGACATCATATAAATGTCTTTGTGTTTTCTGTGTTTCCAGTGCAATTCGCTGAATATCCTGATAAAGAGATTCATGACTGAATTCATTGAGCGCTGTGTTGTATCCACTTGTCATATATTTTTCAGTCGACAAGAGGTCTGTGACAAAATCACGATCGTTCATGTTGGTTGTTGTGGGAACCGGAGTTTGTGGATTCCCGATTTTTTGTTGGTTTTGCTGTTCCATGTTTTTTCCTCCTATTGCATAAAGCCAGTAGACTGGCCTTGCCCTGAGCTGCCTAAATGCTGAAGAATTTGTGTGTAATGCTGATGATGCATTTGCCCAACTTGATTTAATTCTTGTTTCAATGTTTGGTCCTGGCAATGCTCGGCCATAAAATGAGCCTTTTTCATGGCGATCAAATTCCAGTTGAGCATATCCTCTAAGTACAAGGAATCCTTCACTGAAATGACTTCTGGGGGCATATTCATTTGCTGATTGTTCAACTTGTGTTCCTCCTTACGAATTTGTTTCCTTACTGATTCTTTTTATATTGCTGATTTTGACTGGTTTTTTTCCCGCCTAGGTCTGCTTCCTGTGATGGACCTGCGTTTCCTTTTACACTTGCAGCACTAACGCCTGCTTTCGATGGGTTTTTCTTCAAACGAGACATGTGGACATCACCTCCATTCTTACAATTCCCTCTCATCTTTAATTCATACGCCGCAAAATAAGGCACACGAGAATGTGTAAATTTTTGAAATCTGCTATTGAACTGTTTCGGAAAATCTTTTAAGATAAAGAAAGAGGCATTGCTTTTTTTTGGACAAAAAATGAATGACTGTTCATTCAAAACGTTTAGGGGGATATTTATGGGCAAACATATTCGCAAGGCGGCTGTCATTGGTTCAGGTGTCATGGGCTCAGGCATTGCTGCACATTTAGCCAATATTGGGATACCAGTTACACTGCTAGATATTGTGCCAAATGAACTGACAAAGGAAGAAATGGCGAAAAAGCGGACGCTTGATCACCCTAGTGTTCGGAATCGATTAAGTCAAGAAGCGATGAAAAAATTGTTAAAGCAAAAGCCAGCACCTCTTACTTCAGCAAAAAACCTATCATACATCACACCGGGAAATCTCACAGACCACCTTTCCTTATTACACGATGCTGACTGGATCATTGAAGTCGTCACTGAAAAGCTCAGCATCAAACAACACGTATTCTCTCTCATCGACGAACACCGCAAAGAAGGAAGCATCGTATCAAGCAATACATCCGGTATTTCAGTTGAAAAAATGGCAGAAGGCCGATCAGATGATTTTAAACGCCATTTTTTAGGCACACATTTTTTTAACCCAGCTCGTTATTTAAAGCTCTTAGAAATCATTCCTATTCAAGAAACCGATCCAGAAGTACTGTCATTTATGAAAACATTTGGCGAGGATGTACTCGGCAAAGGTGTGGTTGAAGCAAAGGACACACCGAACTTTATTGCAAACCGCATTGGCACTTATGGACTTCTTGTCACAGTGCGTGAAATGCTTGAGAACAAATACACCATCGGAGAAGTGGATTCTGTCACAGGACCTCTCATTGGAAGACCGAAAAGTGCGACCTTCCGTACACTGGATGTAGTGGGACTCGACACGTTTTCTCATGTGGCACGAAACGTATATGAACAGGTAGAAGGAAAGGAAAAAGAGATTTTTCAGCTGCCTGAGTTTATTGAAAGAATGCTCGAAAAAGGATGGATTGGCAGCAAGGCAGGCCAAGGTTTTTATCAAAAAAATGGGAAGGTCATTTTAGAGCTTGACCCAGTGACGCTCACATATGGAGAACGCACAAAGCTAAATGATCCAGGCATTGAAATGGCGAAACAGCAAAAGGGTGCAAAAGCAAAGTTGAAAGCGCTTATTTATCAGGATGGCCGTGCAGGGCAACTACTTTGGAATATGACAGCTCCCGTACTTCTTTATTCAGCTCATCTAAAAGGTGAAATTGCGGATGATATTCAGTCTATTGATAACGCCATGAAATGGGGATTCGGCTGGCAGCACGGCCCATTTGAGCTGTGGGATGCAATAGGTGTCAAAAAAGCCGCTGAACGCATGGAAGCAGAAGGCCACAGTATTCCAACATGGGTGCAAGACATGCTGTCAGAAGGACACGAGACATTCTATCAAGAGAATGCTGATGGAGAGCGTGCGTTTTATCATAATGGGGCTTATGAACAGGAAAAAGGGAACGACAAACATATATCTTTAGCTAGATTGAAAAAGAAGCACGACGTCATCTTCAAAAATTCTGGTGCGAGCCTGATCGATATTGGTGATGATGTCGCCTTGCTCGAATTTCATTCTAAAAGCAATGCCATTGGACTAGATGTCATTGATATGATCAATCGCGCTGTTGATGAGACGGAAAAGAATTATAAAGGGCTTGTCATCGGAAACCAAGGGAAGAACTTCTGTGTTGGCGCAAACCTTGCCCTGATTTTAATGGAGGCACAGGACGACAATTTCTTTGAAATTGACTTTGTGATCAGACGCTTCCAGCAGGCAATGATGAAGGTGAAATATAGCAATCGCCCAGTCGTAGCCGCACCATTTGGGATGACATTAGGAGGCGGAACAGAAGTTTGTCTGCCGGCAGCAGCTATTCAGGCGTCCAGCGAAACTTACATGGGACTTGTGGAAGCGGGAGTTGGACTGATTCCAGGAGGCGGCGGAAACAAAGAGTTATATCTTCGTCACCTGCAAGGATCAGCGAAGCCGTCGCAGACGGCTATACAGGATGCCACGCTGAAAACATTTGAAACAATTGCAATGGCAAAAGTATCAACTTCAGCTGAGGATGCGCGGGATATGAACATGCTCCGCGTGAGTGACCGGATCAGTATGAACGGGGATCACCTGATCTATGATGCAAAACAACTGGTGCTCTCTCTTGATGAAGCCGGTTATCGTGCGCCGCTCAAGCAAAAGGTGCCGGTCATGGGAGAAACAGGCTATGCAGCGATGATTTTGGCTGCTGAAAATATGAGACTGTCAGGATACATTTCAGAGCATGACATGACCATTGTAAAAAAATTAGCTCATGTCATTTCCGGCGGGAAACTGCCATTTGGAACAGAGGTAGAGGAGCAATACTTATTAGAGCTTGAAAGAGAAGCCTTTTTAAGTCTTGTAGGAGAAGTGAAATCACAGGCACGTATGCAGCACATGCTCGTCAAAGGAAAACCTTTACGTAACTAAGGGGGAGTCAAAATGAGAGAAGCAGTCATTGTCGCTGGCGCAAGAACACCAGTAGGGAAGGCGAAAAAAGGATCGTTAAAACATGTCCGGCCTGATGATATGGGCGCATTATGTGTAAAAGAAACGTTAAAGCGTGCCGGTGAATACGACGGTCAAATAGATGATTTGATCATTGGCTGTGCAACGCCAGAAGCAGAGCAGGGGTTAAATGTGGCCCGGAATATTGGGGCATTAGCAGGATTGCCTTATACGGTACCTGCCATCACCATAAACCGTTACTGCTCGTCTGGACTTCAATCTATAGCTTATGCGGGTGAACGTATTATGCTCGGGCAGGCAGACACGATTTTAGCCGGAGGAGTCGAATCGATGTCACAGGTGCCGATGATGGGGCATTCCATTCGTCCAAATGCTCTCTTGGCAGAGCAAGCACCTGAATACTACATGAGCATGGGGCACACGGCAGAGCAAGTGGCGCAAAAGTATCAGGTCACACGTCAAGATCAGGACGCCTTTGCGGTGAGGAGTCATCAAAAGGCAGCAAAGGCACTTCAAGAAGGAAAATTTTCAGATGAAATTGTGCCTGTTGATGTAACAGAGCGACGGGTAGGTGAGCAATATCAATTAGAAGAGCATCAATTCACGTTCTCACAGGATGAAGGTGTGAGAGCAGGCACAACGGAGGAGATTCTTTCCACTTTGCGTCCGGCTTTCTCAACAAAAGGCACGGTGACCGCAGGGAACTCGTCTCAAACAAGTGACGGGGCTGCGTGTGTGATGATGATGGACCGCGAGAAAGCATCCTCACTTTCTCTTCAGCCGCTCGCTAAATTCAGAGCATTTGCTGTTGGCGGTGTACCGCCTGAAGTGATGGGGATCGGTCCGGTTGAAGCCATTCCGCGTGCGCTGAAAATCGCTGGACTTGAACTGAAGGATATTGGCCTGTTTGAATTAAACGAAGCGTTTGCCTCTCAGGCAATTCAAGTCATTCGTCATTTAGGAATTGATGAAGAAAAGGTAAATGTCAATGGCGGGGCAATTGCGCTCGGACATCCGCTCGGCTGTACAGGAACGAAACTAACGCTGTCACTGATTCATGAAATGAAACGGCGAAACGAGCAATTTGGCATTGTCACAATGTGTATCGGCGGGGGCATGGGAGCAGCAGGCATTTTTGAATTGATCTAAAGGGGGAAATCAGGATGAAAGCATTGGAAGATGTAAAAAAGGGTGGAAGCTTTTTAATTGATGAGACGAATTATGAGCATATTTTTACACCGGAGGATTTCTCTGATGAACATCAAATGATTGGAAAAACAACAGAGGATTATATTTTACAAGATGTGGTTCCGCATATAGATCAAATTGAAAACCATGAGTTCGAGCATTCGGTTAGGCTTCTCAAAAAGGCTGGTGAGCTTGGACTTTTAGGAGCCGATGTGCCTGAGGAATTCGGCGGGCTTGGATTAGATAAAATCAGTTCAGCTATCATTACTGAAAAATTCGCTAGAGCAGGAAGCTTCTCACTTTCCTATGGTGCTCATGTCGGTATTGGTTCTCTGCCGATCGTGCTCTTCGGGAATCAAGCGCAAAAGGAAGCGTACCTGCCTGGACTCGCCTCTGGTGAAACCATTGCGGCGTACGCACTTACTGAGCCTGGATCAGGTTCTGACGCTCTTGGAGCAAAAACAACGGCAGTTCTGAATGAAGCAGGTACCCATTATGTCCTCAATGGAGAAAAGCAGTGGATCACAAACTCCGCATTTGCCGATGTCTTTGTTGTGTATGCGAAGATTGATGGTGAACACTTCTCTGCTTTTATCGTCGAAAAGGATTTTCCAGGTGTCAAAACGGGGCCTGAAGAGAAAAAGATGGGTATTAAAGGATCATCGACAAGAACGTTGATTCTTGAAGATGCCCAAGTACCGAAGGAGAATTTGCTCGGTGAAGCCGGCAGAGGTCATGTGATTGCGTTTAACATTTTGAATATTGGGCGCTATAAGCTGGCAGTCGGCACAATCGGTGCATCCAAGCGCGTCATTCAATTGTCGGCAGAATATGCGAACCAGCGTAAGCAGTTCAAAACACCAATTTCTCGATTCAGCTTAATTGGTGAAAAAGCAGCCAATATGTCAGCAAAGCTCTATGCGATGGAAAGTGCTGTTTACCGTACGGTTGGATTATTTGAACAACGGATGGGGCTCTTAAGTGATGAAGAGCAAAAAGACGGCAAACAAATTGCCCAATCCATTGCGGAATATGCGATTGAATGTTCTCTCTGTAAAGTGCTTGGCTCTGAAACGTTGGATTATATTGTGGATGAAGGCGTGCAGATTCACGGCGGATATGGATTCATGCAAGAATACGAGGTCGAAAGAGCCTATCGCGACTCGCGAATTAACCGGATTTTTGAAGGGACAAACGAAATCAACCGTTTGCTTGTACCAGGTACATTCTTGAAGAAAGCGATGAAAGGAGAGCTTCCGCTGCTTCAAAAAGCGCAAACCTTACAGGAAGAGCTAATGATGATGATGCCGGAAGAGCCAGGCGATCAGCCGCTCGATCAAGAAAAATATTTGCTCGCCCATGCGAAAAAGATCGCCTTAATGGTGGCTGGTATGGCAGCTATGAAATACGGGAAAGCCTTAGACAAAGAGCAAGAAATTCTTGTGAACATAGCCGATATCGTCAATGAAATTTTTGCTGCTGAATCAGCGATTCTGCGTACAGAAAAGGCAATCGCTGCAACAGGGGCAGAAAAGAATGAACAAAAGCTTGCTTACACACAAATTTTCACACAGGAGGCTTTCTTAAAGATTGAAGCCCATGCAAAAGAATCCTTGATTGCGATGGAGGAAGGAGATTCACTCCGCATGAGCCTGTCAGCCCTTCGCAAGCTGACAAGATTTACTCCGATCAATGTCATCGCCAAAAAGCGCGAAGTGGCAAAACGAATCTTTGAAGCAGAGAAATATATCGTATAAGGACGGCGTACCTCAGATTGTTGACAAAGGGCTAAAATGATTTTTATTTTAGCCCTTTGTCTTCTTTTCAGCGTGATAGAAAACCTTTGAATTCTAGGAAGGTTGAGCATCGGAGCGGAGCGAATTTGACATTCGTGAGCACCGAAGCGCAGACCTGACACCGAATGCGAGGGTTTGTCTACACGCTGAGGTGTGGATATCACTCCGCACCTTTTTGTAAGCATACATTTAGGTTTTTAAAATATTTTGTGATAAAATGTTGTCACAATTTGCAGGAGGTGAAAATGGTGGCTTTAGATTTTTACGAATACCCATCTTGCGGTACATGCCGAAAAGCAAAAAAGTGGCTGGAAGCACACAATAAAGACATCAACAGCATACATATCGTCGAAGAGACGCCTGATAAAGAAACATTAAAAGCCCTTTACGAAAAAAGCGGTTTAGAGCTGAAGAAATTCTTTAATACAAGCGGACAAAAATACCGGGAGCTGCAGCTGAAAGATCAACTTCCTGCAATGTCAGAGGACGAGCAGCTAGAATTACTCGCGTCTAACGGAATGCTGATTAAGCGCCCGATTACAACAGACGGAAAACGAGTCACGGTAGGATTTAACGAAGATACATTTAAAAGCGTCTGGAAATGATGTAACTTTCATTCAGATTGTGGTATCTTCAATATAGATTGTAAGAAAAGACTGGAGGGGTATTGAATGAGCACACCAAAAGATTTACGTTATTCAGAAGAACATGAATGGGTCAAAGTAGAAGGAGATAAGGTGCGTATCGGTATTACGCATTTTGCTCAATCTGAGCTGGGCGATATCGTGTTCGTTGAGCTTCCTGAAGTAGGAGACAAAATCACAGCGGACGAGCCTTTCGGAAGTGTAGAATCAGTGAAAACCGTTTCTGAACTTTATGCACCGATCAATGGCACAATCGTTGAAGTGAACGATGAGCTGGATGACAGCCCAGAATTCGTCAACGACTCTCCATACGAAAAAGCATGGATGATCGTGGTAGAACCAGCTGATGCTTCTGAAATTGAGAACTTAATGACGGCTGAGCAATATGAAGAAATGACAAAAGAAGACTAATTCATGAGAAATTGGACACTCTACCTTTATGGGGGGTGTCCAATTTGTCTTTTCAAAAAGAACACGTGGATATAACAGAGCATGTCACTGGACGATTCAAAGAAAGCGGCATGGTGCTTTATCATCAAAATGAAGAGATTGGTACGATGATTAGTGAAAACCAATATGAGCTGAAATCGGGATATTCCTATGATCAAAATCGTTTTTATCGTTTAACGGATACATTGACCGATGGGACAGAAAAATATGTTGACTGTGACGATGAAAATGGCTGGTGCTAATCACAGATGAGACTGCAGTGAACAGAAGCTGCAGTCTTTTTGATGACGAGGCGCTCAATCTTTACAACCTGAATGAAAGATTGTAATCTAAGGAAGAAGTGAATCAACGTCAAAAGGGCCGGGTGATCGTGATGAATGTCGAGATAGAAAAGGTCATCATTGTAGAAGGTAAAACAGACAAACAAAAGCTAAAAGAAGTCATAAGTGAACCTGTTACCATCATTTGCACCAATGGCACGATCAGTACATCGAAGCTGGATCAGCTTGTGGACGATTTAGTGGGGAAAGACGTTTACATATTAGCTGACAGTGACGATGCAGGCGACAAACTGCGGAAGCAATTTCGAAAAGAATTCCCTGAAGCACTTCATCTTTTTGTCGACAGAACGTACCGCGAAGTGGCCGCTTCACCGTCAGCCCACATTGCATCTATCCTATTAGCTGCAAACATTGATGTTCATTCGAAATATTTATGAGGGTGGACGTATATGAAAGAGATTGAAGAACACGAATTCAAGGAGATAGAGGACGATTTATTTCTTTTATACTTATATACACCGTTTTGCGGAACATGCCAGCTGGCAAAGAAAATGCTGGCAGTCGTAGACGCCATGCAGCCGGATGTACCATTTTACGAAAACAATTTAAACTATTCACCAGGCTTTGCGAAAGCATTTGAAATCGAGAGTGTTCCTTGCTTTCTCATGTTTAAAAAAGGTGAATTGGTGCAAAAAGGCTATGCCTTTCACTCAGTTCCATATCTTCATGAAATGATTGAAACCGCTAAATAAAGCGGTTTTTTGTCATATTTCAAGAAATTCATTTGAAAATTTGTCGAGTTATTTATAAAGGACAAGCCGATGTTTGTAGAGAAATGTTATGTATAACCAAATGACAGGGAGGTTATACATGTGGAAAATGTGAAAGCCCATGGTAACACAGGGCAGCGTTTATTATTAAAGCCGCTGCTCTCATCATCATCCTTGAAGATTACATTTGAGGCGGAAACTGACTCTTGTACATTGATTGTGGATGAACGTGGTGAAGTGAAGAAACTACCTGCAATTGAGTTATCGGATCTCATCTTTTATGGTGAGAGGAAAGAGATTCTTCAATTATTAGATGGAGATATGTCCTTACAGCAGTTAATCAGCAGGGGACAAGTCAAAGTGAAAGGGTCATTCCGTGCGCTCCTTAGACTAGAGGCAGTGCTTTGGCTGACGAACGGTTTTTTTCGAAAAATGATAACGTAGTTGTTTACTTGGAAATTAGCGATTTACAGCGTTGACATATCTCGGGTAGCATGATATCCTACGTTAGTAAAAACATGAACATCACATAAAACAACATATTTTCTCTTATTAAGAGAGGTGGAGGGACGTGCCCTATGAAACCCGGCAACCGTCAGCATAGCTGAAATTGGTGCCAATTCACTCAAAGCCGCAGCGCTTTGAAAGATGAGAGAAAGGCGTAATTGACATAAAAGGCCTTTCTGCTTGCGTTGCAGTTAGGTCTTTTTTACTGACCTGGCGCCAGGCTAGAGTCATGACAGAAAGAAGAATAAATAACGTATGTGATGGAAACCTATAGATTCAGCAAGAAAGCAGGTGATCAGACTGTGATCCATTTACAGAATGTATCAAAAACGTATCATTCAAAAAGCGGAAATGTTGATGCCGTGAAAGACGTCAACTTGGATATTGATAAAGGTGAAATATTCGGAATTATCGGGTATAGCGGTGCAGGGAAAAGCTCGCTTATTCGCCTATTAAACGGTCTGGAGCTGCCAACAGAAGGAATTGTTGAAGTGGCAGGCAACCGGATCAATGAAGTATCGAATGCGAAACTTCGGAAAGCAAGACAAGAAATCAGCATGATCTTCCAGCACTTTAATTTACTTTGGTCAAGAACGGTGAGACAAAACATTATGTTCCCGCTTGAGATCGCAGGTGTACCGACATCTAAACGGAGAGAGCGTGCGAATGAACTGATTAAATTGGTCGGTTTAGAAGGAAAAGAAAATGCATACCCGTCTCAGCTAAGTGGCGGGCAAAAACAGCGTGTCGGCATTGCGAGAGCATTAGCGAATGATCCAAAGGTTCTTCTATGTGACGAAGCGACATCTGCGCTAGATCCGCAAACGACTGATTCGATCCTTGAGCTTTTGGCGGATATCAATAAACGGTTAGGGCTCACGATTGTGCTCATTACACACGAAATGCACGTCATTCGCAAAATTTGTCATCGCGTTGCGGTCATGGAAAATGGACGCATTGTCGAAGAAGGCGAAGTATTACGCGTCTTCAGACAGCCAAAGGAAGAAATGACGAAACGATTTGTGAAACAGCTTGCAGAACCAGAGGAAGCGAAAGAAACAATCGAGCACGTCTTAGAACGAGTAAAAGAAGGTCAGGTCGTACGGTTGTCCTTTATTGGAGACTCTGCCGAGCAGCCGCTGATCACTGAAATCATTCGATCCTTTAATGTCGATGTGAACATTCTTCAAGGGAAGATTTCTCAAACGCAGGAAGGCGCGTTTGGAACACTCTTTATCCACATTAATGGAGAAGAGACTGAGGTAGAAAAAGCCATCGCCTATATCCAAAGCAAACAGGTTGAAATCGAGGTGATGACACATGTTTGAGAAATGGTTTCCGAACGTTGATTTAGACGTCATCTGGAGTGCAACAGGTGAAACGGTGTATATGACACTGATTTCATTGGCATTTGCCTTTGCAATCGGGATTATCTTAGGGCTCCTGCTCTTCCTTACAGGAAAAGGCGGTCTTTGGGAAAATAAACCGATTAACACCGTCATTGGGGCAGTCGTCAATATTTTCAGATCGATTCCTTTTATCATTCTAATCATTCTATTATTAGGATTTACAAAACTCATTATGGGCACGATTCTAGGCCCAAATGCAGCACTCCCTGCCCTTGTCATAGGGTCAGCTCCATTCTATGCACGTCTTGTCGAAATTGCACTGCGTGAGGTAGACAAAGGAGTCATTGAAGCAGCAAGATCAATGGGAGCAAAAACGTCGACAATCATTTTCAAAGTATTGCTGCCAGAATCATTGCCAGCCCTTATTTCAGGTATTACCGTAACAGCAATTGCTCTGATTGGCTCTACTGCGATTGCAGGTGCAATTGGAGCAGGCGGACTTGGTGACCTCGCCTATGTGGAAGGGTACCAATCTGGTAATACAGATGTCACACTTGTAGCTACTGTGTTTATTCTCATCATCGTCTTTATTATTCAAATAATCGGTGATTTGATTACAAATAAAATTGATAAACGTTAAGGGAGGATTTATTCATGAAGAAATTGATTTTAAGTGCACTATTTCTAGCATTTGCAGGTATTTTAGCTGCGTGCGGTTCATCTAATAACGCAAGTGAAAGCAAAACCATTACGGTTGCCGCTTCAAAAACGCCGCATGCCGAAATTCTTGAAGAAGCAAAACCACTTCTAAAAGAAAAAGGCTACGATTTAAAAGTGAAAGTGCTTAGTGATTATAAAATGTACAACAAAGCGTTAGCTGAAAAAGAAGTGGATGCAAACTTTTTCCAACATATCCCTTACTTAAACGAAGAAAATAAATCAAACAAAGATTATAACCTAGTGAGTGCTGGTGCGGTTCACCTTGAGCCTTTCGGTATCTACTCTAAGAAATACAAATCCGTAAAGGATATTCCAAACGGCGGCACAATCATCATGACAAACAACGTAGCTGAACAAGGCCGTATGCTTGCCCTACTGCAAAATGCTGGTGTCATCAAGCTTGATCCAAAGGTTGATACAATCAACGCAACAGTAAAGAACATTAAAGAAAACCCAAAGAACCTAAAATTCAAAAAAATCGCGCCTGAATTAACTGCGAAAGCTTATGAAAACAGTGAAGGCGATGCTGTATTTATCAACGTCAACTATGCGATCCAAAATAAATTGAATCCGAAAAAAGATTCAATCGAACTTGAGCAAACAAAGAACAACCCATATGCAAACATCGTTGCGGTTCGCAAAGGTGACGAAAAATCAGATAAGATCAAGGCATTAATGGAAGTTCTTCACTCTGATAAAATCAAAGAATTCATCGACAAAAAATATGACGGTGCAGTATTGCCTGTATCTGAATAACAACATTTCAACCTCGCTTTCCTCAAAGCGAGGTTTTTTGTGTATTTTTTCAAATCTCGCTCATAATAAAAACGTACAAATGACCTGAAGGGATGGAAATAAGATGAATGAACAGCATATGAGCGGATCCATGCAGCAATCACTGACTGATTATAAAACCGCAATGGGTGAATTCCAGAAGAAAATGCCGGTGTTTGGAAAGAAATTCAATGAATTTACGGAGCAGTGCTTCCAAAGCGATTCATTAACGCAAAAGGAAAAACAAATGATTGCCCTCGGTATCAGTATTCATGCGCAGGATGAATACTGCATGATTTATCATACAAAAGGAGCGCTCGATCAAGGGGCGACAGAAGAGAATTTGCTGGAGGTTGTCAGCGTGGCGGCAGCTTTTGGCGGCGGAGCAGCACTAAGCCAAGGAATCACTGTCGTTCAGCAATGTATTGATGAATTTGGAGGACAGACGCATTAAGGGAAGCAAAACACGGTATTTTTCCATCTCAGGGAGTTGAGCGCTTCTCATCCGTTTGTGTGAGAAAATATGCCAGCATAAGGTGTCATATCCCTTTTGAGTGAAGCCGCATACGTTTGCTACAATAAAGCTACACTCAAGGAAGGGAATGGTTTATTATTTCTTCGGACCATAGTACACTAGGATTGGATTATACCGCCGAGATGGAAAAGGCCATGCATCAAGCTCATGGCATGAGCTATGCAGAGTACGAAAGAGACCATGACTTAAGGATGAAAGTGGAATATAAACGAGAGCAGTCCTATCGAGATGAGAAAAGACAGCTCGCAAAAATGAATATACGAGGCTAATAATAGCTGAGGGGCGGGGAGAACAGTTTCCCGCCCTTTCTTTATGAAAACAGTCTTTTCGACATAAATCCTTTTATCTACCTGCTTTTTTTGTTAGAATTTTGAGAGCATCCTCTCACGCTTATCGTGAATGTGTTGTATTCAGTTTTAATTTGTTATAAAATTAGAATGAGAATAAATTGAGAATAATGATTATTTTGGAGGTATCGATATATGACTGCTTCGACATTAACAATTAAGGACTTGCACGTTGAGATTGAAGGGAAAGAAATCTTAAAGGGTGTAAACCTCGAGATAAAAGGTGGAGAATTCCACGCAGTAATGGGACCAAACGGAACAGGTAAATCTACTTTATCTGCTGCCATTATGGGTCACCCTAAATATGAAGTAACAAAAGGCAGCATCTTGCTTGATGGCGAAGATGTCCTTGAAATGGAAGTAGATGAGCGCGCTCAAGCTGGTCTTTTCCTTGCGATGCAATACCCATCTGAAATCAGCGGTGTTACAAATGCTGACTTCCTTCGTTCTGCAATTAACGCACGCAGAGAAGAAGGCGATGAAATCTCTCTTATGAAATTCATCCGCAAAATGGACGAAAACATGGAGTTCCTTGAAATGGACCCAGATATGGCACAGCGCTACTTAAACGAAGGTTTCTCAGGCGGGGAGAAAAAACGCAACGAAATTCTTCAATTAATGATGATTGAACCAAAGATCGCCATCCTTGACGAAATCGATTCTGGTCTTGATATCGATGCCTTGAAAGTTGTTTCTAAAGGAATTAACAAAATGCGCGGCGAAAGCTTCGGCTGCTTAATGATCACTCACTATCAGCGTCTACTGAACTACATCACACCAGATCACGTTCATGTCATGATGCAAGGCCGTATCGTGAAATCTGGCGGACCAGAACTCGCGCAGCGTCTAGAAGCAGAAGGCTATGATTGGATTAAAAAAGAGTTAGGAATTGAAGACGAAACTGTTGGTCAAGAAGCGTAAGCGTTAGGAGGATTATTGATGACATTAGAAACGAAATTATCAGTAGATCAAGATTATGTCAAAAGCTTCTCCGAGAAGCATCAGGAACCGGCATGGATGAGCTCCCTTCGCTTACAGGCTCTTGAAAAAGCAGAAGACCTCCCAATGCCAAAGCCTGACAAAACGAATATTTCAAAATGGAATTTAACGAATTTCAAACAGCATACAGTCGAAAGTGCGCCATTTGGATCATTAGAAGAGCTTCCAGAAGAAGTGAAATCTCTTATTGATTTAGAGGACACAGATAAGACAGTCTACATTCAGCGTGATCAAACGCCGGCCTATTTGTCTCTTTCAGCTGAAGCGAAAGACAAAGGTGTGATCTTTACTGATCTTCATACAGCGATCCGTGAGCATGGAGATTTAGTGAAACAATACTTCATGACAGATGCAGTGAAAGTGGATGAGCATAAACTTACAGCTTTACATGCTGCTTTAGTGAATGGCGGAGCTTTCCTCTATGTACCGAAAAACGTAGAGCTTGAAGCACCAATTCAAGCTGTTTATCTTCATGAAAATGACGAAACGACTTTGTTCAACCATGTCATCGTCGTAGCAGACGATCATAGTGCTGTGACATATGTAGAAAACTACATCAGTACAGCAAAACCGGAAGAAGCGATCTTCAATATCGTTTCTGAAGTGTTCACAGGCGCTAACGCCCGCGTCACATACGGTGCTGTAGATAACCTTGCAGAAGGAGTCACAGTATATGTAAACAGACGCGGTATGGCAAATGGTCGTGACAGTAAAATCGAATGGGCGCTTGGCCTGATGAATGATGGAGACGTCGTATCTGAAAACATCACAAAACTGATGGGCGACGGTACATTCGGTGATACGAAATCAGTTGTTGTCGGCCGAGGAAACCAAACAGAAAACTTCACAACAAGCATCATCCACTTCGGTAAAAACTCTGAAGGGTATATCTTGAAGCATGGTGTGATGAAGGATCAAGCATCTTCTATCTTTAACGGAATTGGTAAAATCGAGCATGGCGCAACAAAGTCAAATGCAGAACAGGAATCACGTGTCCTCATGCTGAGTGAGAAAGCACGCGGTGACGCAAACCCAATTCTTTTAATTGATGAAGATGATGTGACAGCAGGGCACGCCGCTTCTGTTGGACGTGTTGATCCAATTCAATTGTACTACCTCATGAGCCGCGGGATTTCCAAAGAAGATGCAGAAAGACTTGTGATTTATGGCTTCTTAAATCCAGTTGTGAAAGAACTGCCGATTGAAGGAGTTAAAAAGCAGCTGATTTCTGTGATTGAAAGGAAAGTAAAATAATGAATATCAAAGACGTTCGTGAGCAATTTCCAATCCTTCATCAGCAAGTGAACGGACATGATTTGGTGTATTTGGACAGTGCAGCGACTTCTCAAAAACCAAGAGTGGTCATTGATGCAATGAATGAGTATTACCGGTCTTACAACTCGAACGTCCACCGGGGTGTTCATACCCTTGGCACAAAAGCAACGGACGCATACGAGGGTGCGAGAGAGAAAGTTCGTGCATTCATCCGTGCTTCATCTGTCCAGGAGATTATTTTTACTAGAGGTACAACAACTGCACTAAACACAGTGGCGATCAGCTATGCTAGAGCAAACCTCAAAGAAGGCGATGAGATTGTCATTACGCATATGGAGCATCATGCGAATATCATCCCTTGGCAGCAAGCAGCAAAAGCAACTGGCGCCACATTGAAATACATTCCGTTACAGGAAGACGGCACGCTATCGCTTGAAGATGTGAAGCAAACGATCACACATCAAACGAAAATTGTCGCAGTCACACATGTCTCAAACGTATTAGGAACCATCAACCCGATTAAAGAGATCGCCAAAATTGCCCACGATCATGGGGCAATCATTGTCGTCGACGGTGCGCAAAGCACCCCACACATGCAAATTGATGTTCAGGATCTAGATTGTGACTTTTTCGCATTCTCTGGGCATAAAATGTGTGGACCGACTGGCATCGGTGTGCTTTACGGGAAGAAGGACCTTTTGAATAATATGGAGCCTGCTGAGTTTGGCGGTGAAATGATCGACTTTGTGGATCTATATGATTCTACATGGAAAGAGCTGCCGTGGAAATTTGAAGCGGGAACACCGATTATTGCTGGAGCAGTTGGACTAGGAAAAGCAATTGACTTCTTAAATGACATTGGTATGGAGGAAGTCAGCCGTTACGAGCATCAGCTTGCGACTTACGCGCTTGAGCGCTTTAAAGAGCTTGACGGTGCGACTGTTTATGGACCACAGCACCGAGCTGGGCTTGTGACGTTTAACTTAGACGACGTCCATCCGCATGATGCGTCAACTGTTCTGGATACGGAAGGTGTCGCCATTCGTGCTGGACACCACTGTGCACAGCCGCTCATGAAATGGCTTGGTGTATCAGCGACTGCAAGAGCAAGCTTCTATCTGTATAATACAGAAGAAGAGATTGATCTACTCATTGCAGCGCTCCGTAAGACAAAGGAGTATTTTACGAATGTCTTTTAATGTAAACTTAGATACACTGTACAGACAAGTGATTATGGATCATTATAAAAATCCGAGAAACAAAGGTGTACTAAACGACAGCATTGTCGTCGATATGAACAACCCAACGTGTGGTGACCGTATTCGTCTTACGATGAAAATCGAAGACGAAAAAGTCACGGATGCGAAATTTGAAGGAGAAGGATGCTCCATTTCGATGGCATCTGCCTCCATGATGACGCAGGCAATTAAAGGGAAAGATATTGAAACAGCTTTGAAAATGTCTCGGATTTTCTCCGATATGATGCAAGGAAAAGAATACGACGATTCCATTGATCTTGGTGACATTGAAGCGCTGCAGGGAGTTGCAAAATTCCCAGCCCGCATCAAATGTGCAACATTATCCTGGAAGGCGCTTGAAAAAGGCGCATCTGCCGAAGATAACGGCAAATCATAAGATTGGAGTGAAAATGGATGGCTAAAAAAATGCCAGATGTTGGTGAATATAAATACGGCTTTTCTGATAAAGACGTTTCCATTTTCCGTTCAGAGCGCGGACTGACAAAAGAGATCGTTGAAGAAATTTCTCGTATGAAAGAAGAGCCTCAGTGGATGCTCGACTTCCGTTTGAAATCTCTTGAGCACTTTTACAACATGCCGATGCCACAATGGGGCGGAGATTTAAATGCATTAAACTTTGATGAAATTACGTACTACGTAAAGCCATCTGAGCGCTCTGAGCGTTCTTGGGATGAAGTACCAGAAGAAATCAAACAAACCTTTGATAAACTTGGTATCCCAGAAGCAGAGCAAAAATATTTAGCTGGTGTATCTGCTCAGTATGAATCTGAAGTTGTGTATCACAACATGAAGCAAGACCTTGAAGATCTAGGAATTGTGTTTAAAGATACAGACAGCGCATTAAAAGAGAACGAAGACATCTTCCGTGAGCACTGGGCAAAAGTCATTCCTCCGACTGACAACAAATTTGCTGCGCTTAACTCGGCTGTATGGTCTGGTGGTTCATTTATCTACGTACCAAAAGGCGTAAAAGTAGATACTCCACTGCAAGCATACTTCCGTATCAACTCTGAAAACATGGGTCAGTTCGAACGTACACTGATCATCGTTGACGAAGGCGCACATGTGCATTACGTAGAAGGCTGTACAGCTCCAGTTTACACAACAAACTCACTTCACAGTGCGGTAGTTGAAATCATCGTCAAAAAAGGCGGCTACTGCCGTTATACAACGATTCAAAACTGGGCAAACAACGTCTTCAACCTTGTGACAAAACGTACAGTATGTGAAGAAAATGCAACAATGGAATGGATTGATGGAAACATCGGTTCTAAGCTGACAATGAAATATCCAGCGGTCATCCTAAAAGGTGAAGGCGCTCGTGGTATGACATTAAGTATTGCCCTAGCAGGTAAAGGTCAGCACCAAGATGCAGGTGCGAAAATGATTCACCTTGCACCAAACACATCTTCAACGATCGTATCGAAATCGATTTCCAAACAAGGCGGTAAAGTAACATACCGAGGAATCGTTCACTTCGGACGCAAAGCAGAAGGTGCACGCTCAAACATCGAGTGTGACACACTCATCATGGATAACAAATCAACATCTGATACAATCCCTTACAATGAAATCTTAAACGACAACATTTCATTAGAGCACGAAGCAAAAGTATCAAAAGTATCAGAAGAACAGCTATTCTACTTGATGAGCCGCGGAATTTCTGAAGAAGAAGCAACAGAAATGATCGTCATGGGCTTCATCGAGCCATTCACAAAAGAACTGCCAATGGAATACGCCGTTGAAATGAACCGCTTGATTAAGTTTGAGATGGAAGGCTCTATTGGTTAATAAAAAACATTGATACACAACGCTTTTTGAAGGCATTTAATTTCGAGTGATATCGTTATGATACCACTTGTTAATTAAATGCCTTTGTGGCGTTGTTTTTTAGTGAATGGAGAAAAGTATTCAGTGTGAATCCAACAAATGCCTCTTACTCACATGAATGAAGGAATTACAAAAATCTATCCCTCCAATAACATCATAATTATCATGAAAGTCATCTTATTTTTTTGGACTCATTTTCATTTGAGAGAGAATCCTTTAATCAAACTTTTTCTAAACGACGAACATAAATACTTGCAACATTCAAATTAGTACTGTATAGTTCTAATTATGACAAAGGTAAAATTAATGAATCAAAAACGTGTACTTGAAGTAGCTGCAACATTGTTTTTAGAAAAAGGGTTTGCTTATACAAGTATGGATGAATTGGTACGTGTAAGCAAAGTGTCAAAGTCTAATGTGTATTATCACTTTTCTAATAAGGAGGAATTATTAGAAGGGGTCGTTGATTATTGGATTGATATGTATCAAGCTGCAATAGACGACGTAATGTCTCAGACCCAATTTTCAGTTGAAGATCGTATCCAAATGTTTTTAAAGCAATTATCACAAGGCGTTCAGTCGAGAGAGTATCAGGGAGGCTGTCCATTTATTACTCTTTATATTCAAAGTCCTGCACAGGCCACGCAAATAAAAGAAAAAATAGGTTTATTTTTTACAGGATTACAAAAGAAAGTTTCTCTATTACTGAAACAAGGTGTAGAGAACGGGGAATTCAGAGATACGATTCAGATTGATGAGGTGGCATCACTTTTTATTACAAATCTTGAAGGAGCGTTATTTATTTCAGAAACATTGAAGGATGCCACTGTCATCACAAAAACAGCAGATCATTTATTTAACTTGCTTCGATAAAGAAGCATTTTTTTTACATCAAATTAGTACTGTTTAGTACTAAAAAGGAGATTTCATATGAAAACAGTATTTTTAACAGGTGGAACAGGCTTTATTGGAAAGCAATTAGTTGAAGAACTAGTGAAAGAGGATGTGAACATTCTTCTTTTAGTGAGGTCGAAAAGTAAAGCAGCACGTAAGTTTCAAGAAAGAGGCATCTTAAAACAGGAAGTGATGCACTTTGTTGAAGGTGATTTGACGAAAATAGATTTAGGTCTAAGTCCTGAAGATAAAGAGAGGGTATTGAAGACGGATGTGATGATTCACGCAGGAGGCCCTATGGATATTCAAGCGACAAGTAAAGAAGCAGCTTCCGTCTTTTTAAATGGCGCCAAATATATTGGTGAATTGGCTAAAAATATTCATCAATTGAAGGGCTTGCAGCAATTTATTCATGTTGTCGGTTATATGAGCCCCTTTGATGATGAAAATAGCAAGATTGCAATTGATGTGTTTAAAGAAGGAAACGATTATTTGAAAATCAAAAATCCATATGAGAGAACAAAATTTTTAGCAGATCTTTATATCCGTCAACAAGCATCAGCTGTAGGTTATCCGCTGTCTGTCATTAATCCGCCAACTGTGGTCGGCAGTAGTAAAACAGGGAGTACAGAGCAGATAGCAGGATTAGGATTGCTTGTGACAAGTATGCGAAGAGGGCTTATGCCAGTGATTCCTGGAGGTAAAGGATATAGGCTGCCACTGATTTCAAACGATGAGTTTGCGAAGTTTATTGTGCAGGTTTTCAGGATGGAGCAGCCGGCTATTCAAACATATACACTTGTTGAAGACAAAGAGCATGATCAGAACATTGCTGAATTATTAAGTGTGATGTCGGAAAGTATGAATATGAGGGCACCAAAAATCTCTGTCCCAATGCCGTTTATGAAAGCAATGATGAAAAGTGGAGTAAGTAAAATAACAAACATTCCTTCTGATGGACTCAATTTTATGACAAAACGAACATTTTCAAATGCTTCAGTGAAAAAAATGATGGGGGAAGATTGGTTTAAGAAGACGAGTGTCATGAACTTTTTCCCTGCTGTAGTAGCTGATCTGGATTATCGCATGATGGATCAACATGGTGAGCATTATCATGTATTTGAGCGAACATTATGCGATAACAACACCCTTTACCAATTACAAGGAGAAGGGAAACCGTTTATTTTATTACATGGTTTATTGAGTGATGGAGAGGATTTATTCCCTTTAGCACAAGAGCTTCATGAAAAAACGGGTCAGCCTGTATGGATCTTGGATCTTCCAGGTTTGGGGCGTTCCCCATTTAAACGAGAGAAACATCTTCTAGATATCTATTTGAATGTAGTGAAAAAGGTATTGGAGAAAGCGGCTCATGGTGCACATCTCATTGGCCATTCATTCGGTGCGTTTATTCTACTGGAAGCACTGGGACAAGGGTACATAGATAAGAAGTATTCAATCACTTTACTTCAGCCGCCTGTTGCCAAAAAAAATGCTAAATCGCTAAATGTTCCACAATGGATGAACAAATGGGCTTTAAAATTTGCAACTCCTAAAATGATAGAGCGTTATTTATTAAGTAATGGTTTGTTTGAAAGGACGGAGAACATCCCTGAACATTATATTGAAAAAATCAGAAACAGTTTTACGTCTCCTAGAATTTTAAATACGACGGTTCAGCTTAATCAGTTACTATTGAAAAACGATCAAGGGGAATTCAATGACGTAACAAAGAATAAGCTTCATATTATCTGGGGGGAGTATGACAGAGGCTATTCTGCTCCATCGCATCTAGGTAAAGTTGATGTTGTTCCATACGGCCATCATTATCCTCTTAGCCATCCGAGTGAAACGGCAGCTTTGGTTATAAAAAATAGTCTTACTAGCAGTTGAGAATGTGGGATAAATAAAGTATGTCGTAATTGAAATGAAATCGCAGTGCTTGTGATCCCGTCGATGCACACCAACTGAAAGATTTTATAGCACCCTAAAACGAAAAAGGTGATTTTTATTAAAAAAAGCACGATTTTTCGTTTTGGGTCTTTTTGATTAAATAGAAATTAATTAGGTGCATAAAACTCCTCTAAGGTTTTCGTCATATCATCAGATGCAGATTGTAAGATCGCATCTTGTTCTAAAATCGCTGTTCCTTGTGCTCTGACAATATGAAATTGATGAAATCCCATCAAGTTTTGAAATATTTCTTTTAGGTAATGATGTGAAAATTCTAGAGGTGTATATCGATCGTTATTTGTGAAAATTGAGCCGCTTGCTTGAAGTAAAAGTACACGATAATCGTCAGTCATCAGACCAACAGAACCATTTTCTGTATATTTGAACGTTTCTCTCGCAATAAAGATATTATCTATATAATCTTTCATTCGTGAAGTCACATTGAAGTTATGAACAGGTGACACGATCACAATTCGATGATGTGCTTTGAATTGAGCCAATAAAGCAGATGAAGCAGCGGCGATTTTTTCCTCGGCAGCCGTTAATGCTTGTTTGGATGCTTGCTTATCCCAAATCCCTAGCAGCTGTTCTTTTTCGATACGAGGAATTTCAGTTCCATATAAATGTAAAATGGTTGGTTCCTCATGAGGAAACCTTTCTTTAAATTGTGTTAAAAATAGTGTTTGCAGTTTGTTTGAATAACTTTCTCGATGAGTGAAATCTGCGTGCGCGTTAATGATTAATGTTTGCATATACATGCTCCTTTTCTTTTGATAAGCTGAGTATAAATGATAAAGGTGACAAAAGAAGTCACCTTTTTAAGAGGGAAAACAAAATGAAAAAATCAGAACGATTAAACCTAGAACTTATTTTTTTAAGCGATAAACACTCTTTTCAGTTAAAGGACTTACAATCTGAATTTGGCATTTCTAAAAGGACGGCTTTAAGAGATATAGAAGAGTTAGAGTCAATGGGCTTAGCTTTTTACGTTGAAAATGGCAGACACGGAGGATATCGACTGGTGAATCAATCTCCATTGGTTCCTATTTATTTCAATATAGAAGAAGTCCAAGCTATTTTTTTCGCTCTTAAAGCTCTTGACCTGGTGTCAGCCACACCATTTAAAAAATCCTACTCACAAATTCGGCAAAAGTTGTTTGCCACAATGTCCGATGAGAAAAAGCAAATGATTACGGAGACTTTGGATGTGATTCATTACTATAATGTCGCACCAGTTAGTGAACAAAATCATTTGGAATTGATTTTACAGGCAATGATGAAAGATCAAATCGTGAAGATGACGTACACTCAATATGAAAATAAATGGATCAGGCTGCAATTTCTTGAGTTATTTTATCGAAATGGCATTTGGTTTTCTCAAGCATATGATGTTCAAAATAAAAAGTGGGGCATCTACAGATGTGACTTTATGAAGGACATGGTGATTGAAGAAGAAATCAGAGACACATTTACAAAGGAAGAATTAAAAGAACTGCAGCTCGAATATGAAAAAACTTATCATGATATCTCATTTAAATGTCGATTAACGGAACAAGGAAAAGAAAAGTTTTTAAAGCATCATTACCCAAATATGAGATTGGAGATCATTGATCAGATCCCTTATATTGTCGGTGGATACAACCAAGAAGAATTATCGTATATGACTCATTATTTGATGTCATTTGGGAAACATGTGAAAATTGAATACCCAGATGAATTGAAAGAAAGTTATTTGAATCAATTGCGAGAAGTGATTAACAAGTATTGAATCAAAAAAATGAATATACTACAGAAAAGGCGAACCACTAAAGTTCGCCTTTTCCCACTCTTTTTAACTACTATTATTTCAGTTACTTCGCCACATCCATTGTATTTGTTTTCGGTTGATCATCAACCTTCCCATATGTCAGCTGACGCCAAATAAACTCCATCGGGCCATATTTGAACCGCTTTAACCATAATGTACTAAAGAGCACGAGGAAGACATAAACCCCGAGTCCAATCATAAACGTGCCAGCAGGCTGAAGATAATCAGCAAGTCCGGCTCCGTATTTCAGAAATAGCATTGTGCCAATGATGGAGTGAAGCAAATAACAGGTCAGTGACATGCGTCCGACTTTGGTAAAGACCATCAAAGCACCTCGCAGCTGAGGGACGTGAAGAAACAGCATCGCAAGTGTACTCATATAAAACATACTGCCTGTTAATCCGCCGTTTTGTTCAAGGGCAGAGGCTATGTTCATCCACAGTGTATTTTCAAAAGGATTGACCGCTGTTATGATCGTACTGCCTTGGGTGATGAGAAAAGCGATGGCAAAAATGACCCAAATGCGATTCCAAATCGCTTTTTTCGCCTCCATGTTTTTGAAAAACTCCATTTTCACAAAATACACACCGAGTAAAAACATGAAAAACATAGAATAGACAGTAGAAAAAGAGCCGGAAGCCATTGTCACCATATCTGTCCACCGGTCACTAATTGATGCTAAATAAGTCAGACTGTTGTGGCTGGTCAAATCAAAATCTGCAAAATCCGGCTTGCCTGATGATCCTGTACTGATAGTACTTAGCAGCATCGTGAAAAAAGGTGTGAGCAATTGAATCACAAAGAGTGTGATCAACCAGTATCCGATAGTTTTGGCTGTGCGTTTGTAAAAGAAAAGCAATAAAAAGCCAGCGACTGCATAATAGGCCAAAATGTCACCAATCCAAACAAAAGTTAAATGCAGAAGGCCAAATCCTAAGAGAATGGTTAATCTGCGGGCAAACAGCTTGTTCGGACTGTCCACTTTCTGAGCAGCTCGATCCATAAAAATCATAAAACCAACCCCGAATAGAAAGGAGAACAACGTAATGAATTTCCCTGAGGCGAACCAATTCACCACATTGTGAAAGACATCATTTGACAGCATGTCAAATCCCTTGGCCGAATCCACGATCAAAAAGTAATTGACTAGAATAATCCCCATTAAGGCGAACCCTCGTACAATGTCCAAGAAATGAACCCGTTCCCGCAGACTCATCGGTTGTCCGTGTGCTACTTTGTTTGCATTCATATCCATGCTCCTTTTCTTGTTATGATAATGTGATTCGGATCAATTCATCGATCCTTACAATGAATCAATATACGGTCCAATTCTTAACAATTTATGAAGATCCAATTTTTTGAAAATAAATGTGACAAATTGATGGCGTATGATCAAATTCATAAACTGTTAAGGTTTATGCTGTATCTTTTCACATAGCTAGATGATATATAGTAAAGACATAAAAGAAAGAGCAACACATTACATGAGGTGAGAGACATGACCCATCGAATATTAGTCGTAGAAGATGATCAGGATATTGGTGACCTTCTGCAGGAATCCCTTTCACGTGCAGGATATGAGGTGCTAAGAGCGATGAATGGCGAGCAAGCATTGAAGTTTGTGGACGATTCGCTCGATTTGGTGATTTTGGATGTGATGATGCCGGGGCTCTCAGGCATCGAAACGTGCCAGCAGATAAGAGCCTCTTCTAATGTCCCGATTCTATTTCTAACAGCCAAATCAAGTACATTCGATAAAACCGAAGGCTTACTTGCCGGCGGGGATGATTATATGACAAAACCTTTTTCACAAGAGGAGCTTCATGCTAGAGTGATTGCACAATTACGCAGGTATACTGTCTATCAGGAAAAGAAGGAACAGGAAGAGACCTTTCTTGTTGGGGGCAAACTGAAGGTAAGTGAAGAATTTAATGAAGTATGGAAAGAAAACCAGCAAATTAAGCTGTCTGATCTAGAATATCGGATGTTAAAACTGCTTATGAGCAGGCGAAACAAAATCTTTTCAGCCCAAAATATTTATGAAAGCGTGTGGGGACAGCCTTATTTCTATTGTTCCAACAATACGGTGATGGTGCATATTCGAAAGCTGCGTGCCAAAATTGAGGATGATCCTGCGCGTCCTGTATATATCAAAACTGAATGGGGAAGAGGATATCGATTTGGCACATCCACATCGTAAATATACACTGGCCAAAAAGCTTGCACTGCTGATTTTGGTGGCTGCAATTGTGAGTGGTATTGTCTTTTTGACGCTGCAAAAGATCACCAATGATTTGATCGATGGATATTTGAGTTCGGACGAGTATTACGATCAGGAATCAGCCAAGTACATTCAAAAATTCAGCCGCTATGTGTCTGAGAATGAGCTGTCTTCAACGGATCGAAAAGCGTTTGGCGAGTGGGTGAAAAAAGAGAATTACATTAATTTGACCATCTTCAAGGATCAAGTGCTGCAATATGACTCTATTTATTCCGCTGCCGATGAATCGGCGTACGGAAAAGAAAAGGTGACCCAGTACGCTGAGCAACATTCGTTTCCTGTTCAGTTTAGCGACGGTGAAGGTCGGGTCATGGTGGATGGTTTCTATTCGTCTCGTTACCACGATCTTGCGTTTACACTCGAGCTGCTCGGAGCAACGCTTATTTTTCTCCTCATGGTTCTTCTCGGTATTCGCAAAAGTCTGCGCTACCTGCAAACGATTCACCAAGAGATACATATTCTTGAAGGCGGAGAGCTGGACTATGAGATGACGGTGAAAGGGCATGACGAATTAGCGATGATTGCCAAAAGTATTGAGGACCTTCGTAAAGCTTTTTTGGACAAGCTTCAAGCCATTGATGAGCTGCAAGATGAGAGCCGCAGCTTGGTCACCGAAATGTCCCATGATATGAGGACACCGCTGACGTCGCTGATGATGAATTTGGAGTTTGCGAAAAAAGAGGAGGCTGGAGCGGATACCCGTAAGGATCAATATATAGCAAGTGCTTATGAAAAAGCACTGCAATTGAAAAATCTATCTGATAATCTGTTCGCCTATTTTCTACTTGATAAAGAACATGAACCTGAGCTTGAGACAGTTGCAGTCAAAGAGGTCATTTACGATCTCTTATCAGATCAGGTGGCGATTTTGCAGCAAGAGACATTTAAGGTTCATCTTTTAGGAGAGCTGCCAAACAGCTATATCAATGTGAATGTTGAGGAGCTTGGCCGAGTGTTTGATAATCTGATGTCGAACATACTGAAATACGCTGACCCGAAAAAAGATATCAATCTCACGTTTCTATCCGACCAAGTAATTTTTGAGATCCATATCAGCAATGCGATAAACGAGACAAATGACACGCAGGAAAGCACTGGACTTGGTGAACGAAGCATAAAACGAATGATGTCCCGCATGCACGGGCAGTTTGAAAGGATGGAAAAGAACGGCGTTTACTACATCGTGCTGCGTTTCTGGCACATCAAAATATAGGTGGCAAATGAATAACATGGAATGGAGAGACAATCTAATAAAACGATTCAACAATTTCCAAAAGATACCTGATCTCTTGCAAGGCCTTCTCAATATCTGTCTGTTCTTTTTGGCCATCGCTTTAAGCGTTCTCTTAATCAGTGAAACATGGTACATTGTCCAATTTGTTTATAAGACACTGTTCAACAAAGGAGAAAGCTATTATGGAATGCTTGGGGAACTGCTGATCTTCTTTATGTACTTTGAGTTTATTGCCTTAATTATTAAATACTTTAAATCCAACTTTCATTTTCCGCTTCGCTATTTTATTTATATAGGGATCACAGCGGTCATCCGTTTGATTATCATTGATCATGAAGAGGCGGTATCGACGTTCTGGTGGGCGCTGGCCATACTTGCTATGACTTGTGCACTCTTTATCGCGAGCAAAAGAGATGCTGCCCAAGAGCATGAGGAAGTGAAGTAAGGAAAGAGGGCGAACGATGGACGTTCGTCTTTTTCGTTAGATAATTGATCATGGTCTATTTGTATTTGATCAGTCCGATATATGGAGTGATCAAATCATGAATTCTTTCACCTACACACCTTTGTTTGCTAATTCAAAGAGATAGCAGACAAGCCAGGTTTTTGTGGGATATCAGTCACATAATAATTCCTGTAAAAAAACACCAATAAATGAAATGCTGCTAAAGAACACAACATTCACTTATCGGTGTTTTTACTTTATGGATTATTAATTACCCTCATAATAAGCATAGAGTCCAGAGCTTCCTTTAAAATACCAATTCATTCCGTATGCTGTGAAAGAGTTTGCAAAAATAGCTGTGTCGGAGTACATACATAAGTAAGGCTTGTTTGAGTTGCGAAATTTCCGTAAAATATCTGCGGGACAGGCCGTCTCGAAATTGCTTGTACGAGCAACGCCATCTGAACTTTTTGCTGGTGAAGATGAAGTAGCATTTGCTGCTGGAACATACGAAGAAAGAAGTAACCCAAAAGAAAGAGCGACGCCAGTCATTGTTTTTTTCCAATTCATTATGATCATTCCCCTTCCAAAAATTGTATTTGTTACAACTTCATTATAGGAAAATAGATAGCGTCAAAAAAGAGACGAAAGAATTATATTTTCCACAATATGTTATTTTGTGATTAGGAGATTATCATCTGTTATTTTTATATTTTACATTGACACCATCTTTTTCTATGATAAAATCAAATTGTGATAATGAGAATCGTTATCAAACGATATGACTACATATAGAATGGATAGGTGAGGTACATGTTCAAGAAATCTTTTTGGTCGCTATTAGTTGTGCTCTCCATCGTTTTACTTGCAGCTTGCGGCAGCAATAGCAGTAACGGCAAGTCAGATAGTAAAGAGAAAACAAGAACCGTTGAAAGCGCTATCGGTTCAACTGAAATTAAAGGATCGCCTAAACGTGTGGTGACACTGTACCAAGGAGCAACGGATGCAGCAGTCGCTATGGGCATTAAACCAGTAGGTGTTGTTGAATCATGGCTTGAAGCACCTACGTATAAATATTTAAGAAATGACTTAAAGGATGTTAAAATTGTTGGGCAGGAAACACAGCCAAACTTAGAGGAAATTGAAAAGCTCAAGCCTGATTTGATCATTGCATCGAAAATCCGTCACGAGCAAATTTTTGATCAGCTGAAAGAAATCGCTCCAACTGTTGCAACTGAAACTGTGTTCACATTTAAAGATACAGTGAAGTTGATGGGTGAAGCGTTAAACCAGGAAGACAAATCAAAAGAATTGCTGACAAAGTGGGATGACCGCGTCGCTGATTTCAAAGAAAAAGCGAAAAAAGACATCAAAAACTGGCCGATGAGTGTATCTGTGGTGAACTTCCGTGCAGATCATGCTAGAATCTATCAAACTGGTTTCGCAGGATCCATTTTAACAGAGCTAGGCTTTGAAGGACCTAAGAATGTCAAAGATAAAAAGCAAGACATCATTACACTGACAGACAAAGAGAGCATTCCGCAAATGGATGCAGATGTGATCTATTACTTTATGGATGAAAAGGATAAAGCAGTTGAAAAAGCATATAAAGAGTGGACGAGTCATCCTTTATGGAAGCAGCTTGACGCAGTGAAAGCGAAACAGGTGCATAAAGTAGATGAAATCACTTGGAACATGGGCGGCGGTATTATCGCTGCAAACATGATGCTTGATGATATTTACGATCGTTTAGGAATTGATAAATAAGTCGTAACAGAGGAGAAAATGTGAATATACCATTTTCTCCTTTTTTCCATAACAGATTGAAAGCGGGAATCAGATGAGAAGTTTAATAAAAAAGGATTCAAGCAAGGCACTGCTTTTTGCTGGATTCATTGTGTTGATGTTGGTCTTTTTTATGCTCAGTATTTCCCTTGGGCAAACCTCAATTTCCCTCAAAGCCACCATCCATGCTTTTCTTCAATTTGATGAATCGGATCCAAACAGTGTCATTGTCATGACATCCAGATTATCAAGAGCTTTAATTGCAACAGTCGTTGGCTCAAGCCTGGCGATTTCAGGTGCACTCATGCAGGCATTGACGAGAAATCCGCTTGCGGCGCCTGATTTATTAGGAATTAATGCAGGTGGACTATTTTTTATCGTGATTTCGATTGTTTTCTTTTCAACAGAGTCGTTAACAAGCTATATGTGGACAGCCTTTCTAGGCGCAGCGATTGCAGGGATGCTCGTTTTTCTATTAGGTTCTATTGGAAGAGATGGATTGACACCGGTCAAAATAGTCCTTGCAGGTGCGGCGATATCTGCACTGTTTGCGTCTTTTACACAAGGTCTTTTAATCGTGAATGAACAGTCGATTCAAAGCATTTTGTTCTGGATGGCTGGGTCAGTGTCTGGAAGAAGCATTGATATGTTAATCCCTGTTTTGCCTTATATTTTAGGTGCGACTGTAGTGGCGCTGCTTCTTGGACGTTCTATTAATGTTCTTTTGTCGGGAGATGATATTGCCAAAGGACTTGGCCAGCGTACACTGCTGCTGAAAATCACGATGGGTGTACTCGTTGTCTTTTTAGCAGGTGGTTCCGTCGCTGTTGCTGGTTCAATTGGTTTTGTTGGTTTTCTTGTGCCGCATATTGTGAAAAAGCTCGTTGGGCCTGACCACCGCTGGGTACTGCCGTATTGTGCCGTTGTGGGGGCGTCGCTTTTACTTGCTGCGGATCTGGCGGCTCGTTTTCTGATCATGCCGCAAGAAGTGCCGATTGGTGTCATGACGGCGGTAGCAGGAGCGCCTCTATTTGTTTATCTCGTGCGCAAGGGGTTGAAGACAGGTGGCTAAAACATATACAGTGCGTTCTAAAGGCGGGCGCATTTCATTTCAATTTTCAAAGCGGACGTTTTTGATTTTACTTTTATTGACGGCCATTGCCTTTGGCTTATTTATTCTCAGTCTCAGTATGGGAAGCCGGTTCATTCAGCCGGTCGATGTGCTGCTTCATTTAATCGGTCAGGGAGAGGGGAATTCCTTTGTGTTAAATACACTGAGGATTCCACGAACGCTGCTGGCTGTCTTAGTTGGATCCGCACTTGCGGTATCAGGGCTCATTTTGCAAGGGTTGATCCGCAACCCGCTGGCATCACCTGATATCATTGGAATTACAAGTGGTGCTTCGTTTGGTGCGATTATGTTCATCGTCTTTTGGATGGGCACTGTGCCTATTGCTTATCAATCCTTATGGGCGATTGCAGGTGCTTTTGCGGTATCGAGTCTGATCTATTTGCTTTCATGGAAAAAAGGGGTCAAGCCGATTACCCTTGTTCTAATGGGAATTGGGATTTCTGCCATTATGAAGGCATGTGTGACGTTTACGCTTGTTCTTAGTGATACGATGACAACGACAAAGTCTTACATCTGGCTGACGGGGAGCTTATATGGTTCGACGATGAAAGACGTCACTGCGATGCTTCCTTGGGTGATGATCATTTTACCGATTGTCATGGTGTTAGCAAGAACGATGAATGTAAAAGAACTTGGCGATGATCTTGCAACAGGTCTCGGGGTAAAAGTGCAGGCGAAACGATTATTCTTTCTCCTGATGAGTGTGACATTGGCTGGTGTTGCAGTCGCATTTGCAGGCGGCATTGAATTTGTTGGACTCATGGCGCCGCACGTTGCACGGATGATTATTGGACGTTCATTCATAGCGCTTGTTCCAGCATCTGCGCTAGTTGGAAGTATTCTCGTGATGCTGGCTGATCTTGTGGCTAGAACCGCATTTCTACCGTTAGATGTTCCAGCAGGTGTATTTACGGCAGCTATTGGTGCACCGTTCTTTATTTATTTGTTATATCAACAGCGCAATCGATAAACAGAAGATGGGGGTTTTGATATGAGGCCAGAGTGGGTTGAGAGAGAATTACTTGATTTTGGGGTACACATCACAAATGGACCTATGACATCTGATCGCACACTTGCTGCGCTTTTTTCAGAAGCAGCCGTCATACGTTTATTAGAAGCTGAAAAGGAAGCGATGCATGCACCGAATCTGGCGGTAGCAGCTTCTATGTTTTCAAAGCGGTACGCCTACTTAGCCGTCAGTTCCTATTTATACTTGATGACGCTGTATGACGGTGTCTATCAGTTTCCACCAGCAGCATGTGCATTTAGAGAGGATCGAAAAATTGAAATGGATGAGGCGGCGTGTTCGTTTGTTCCACTAGAAGGAGACAGGCATGAGTGGAGAGAGAAGGTCGTGCGTGCGCTGTTTACGGAGTGTGTCACGCCTCTTTTAGACGTGCTGAACCGCACATCAAAACTCTCTTATCGTATTTTATGGGAAAATGTAGCGGTTCGAATCAACTCTCTTTATCGAAGCATGATGCGGGAAGCGGAAGAGCCTGCGGTGAAGCAGCGCGTGCGGGAGGATTATCTGTATCTGAAGCAGGCGGCTGGAGATGTTTTTGGAGCTCAGCAAAATCCATTTCAGCACAGCCTAAACCTAGACGACAGTTTACTTGAAACATCCAACCGGAAGACCTGCTGTATGTATTATAAGCTAGAGAAAAAATCGGAGAGTCTCGATTATTGTCTTGTTTGTCCGCTTGAAAAAAAGAAAGGCACTGCTTGCTCGTAGCAGTGCCCTTTTTTTATTCCCAAATCTCACTTGCCCATTCAGGATGATCAATAAAAGGGTTGCGGTTGTGCTGATACGTTTGATATATGATCTCGTTGCGGTTCCGTTCGATTTGATCAACTGGATCTTGCTTGTGCCATTTGAGAAGTACAGACATTTTGCCGTGAAGAGGAGAGCTTCCATTATTTACTTTGTCATTCAATTCTAAATCTGGAAATCGGTCATCACCCTCGTAGCGAACCGCCATATAAAAGAGCATTCTCGCAACATCTCCTTTGACCCGGCTGTGCGGTTCGAATGAGTCGCTGTCGTAGAAGTTGCCCGGCGCTCCTTTGTATTCATTACCACCCGTGTCAAAATCTAAATTTCCACGTGTGCTGTTCGTTTGCACATCTGCCGCACGAAGGTGGTGGAGATCCGTCCCAGGCCCTTGGCTTGTCCCAAAATTGCCGTGAGACTTGGCCCAGACATGCTCCCGATTCCACTGGCCCACATTTCCGCCATTCGACTGCTTTGAACGGGAGGCACCACTATAAAGCAGTAGCACATTGTTTTGGTTATTGGGGTCTTCATCTGTTTTCTTTAAGGCATCCCAAACCTGGCTGTAGGATAACTGCGTATGGTCATCAATGATATCGTGTAAGGCTTTCTTAAGAGCGGGTCCTGATTTGCCAGCAGCAGATTGGTAATAGGAATCGATTTGACTTGTGGCGGCAGTTTGCGTTTGTTGTGCAGATGTTTCGTTTTGAAGCTGTAACGGGGAAAAGGTGATCGTTTGACTAGGTTCACTCAGATTGAAACCTTGAGCATTTGCAGCTGGAGGCAGCGGGGCGGCGAATGTGCCGAATATCATAATTCCGGCGGCCACAGTTCCAAATAAAGTTCTTTTCATTCGATTTCCTCCTTGAAAGGGAATGTATTCTCTTTATTTCTATCATATTGCCATGAAGAAATAAATGGATTTCTCGTAAATTTTATGTAATAAGTTTATAGGAAAAGAGATTGCTATTTTAGGCGTATTCCTGTATAAGTGGGCTTATAAGGATGGACAGCAAGGGAGAGGATGGATCACGTGAAAGAACTGCAAACACCTTCAAGAACGATTATGACACCGGGACCCGTTGAAGTAGACCCGAGAGTGCTCCGTGTGATGAGCACGCCAATTCTTGGTCAATTTGATCCAGCATTTACACACATTATGAATGAAACAATGACCTTATTGCGGTCACTTTTTCAAACAGAAAACAAATGGGCTTATCCAATTGACGGTACGTCCCGTTCAGGGCTTGAAGCTGTGCTCGCCAGTGTGATTGAGCCGGGAGATTCAATGCTTGTGCCTGTCTTTGGCCGCTTCGGTCACCTGCTCATTGAAATAGGGCAGCGCTACGGTGCTGAGGTACATACAATGGAATGTGAATGGGGGACGGTTTTTGACCCTGAAGACATCATTCAAGAAATAAAACAGGTCAAGCCTAAAATCGTTGCCATGGTTCATGGTGAAACATCCACCGGACGATTACAGCCGCTCAAGCAAATCGGGCAAGCATGCCGGGCTCTTGATGTGCTGTTTATTGTAGACGCTGTGGCGACCATTGGCGGTGTCGAGGTAAAAGTGGACGAATGGAAAATAGATGCGGCGATTGGCGGCACGCAGAAATGTTTATCTGTTCCATCAGGTATGTCACCTATTACGTATAATGACCGAGTCGCAGCTGTCATTGAATCGAGAAAGAAAGTAGAAAAAGGCATTGCGACACAGGATGAATTACAAAAACAAATGGACATTTCTCCAATCAAAAGCAATTATTTTGATTTAAGCCAGCTTCAGGATTATTGGAGCCCAAGACGATTAAATCATCATACAGAAGCGACAACGATGCTTTATGCACTGCGAGAAGGGGTTCGTCTTGTGCTGGAAGAAGGGCTGTCTGAACGTTTTCAAAGGCATGCATTTCATGAGAAAGCCTTGATGAAAGGTCTTGAAGCAATGGGGCTTGAATTGTTTGGTGATCCAGATTGTAAAATGCCGGTTGTGACCTGTATTGTCATTCCAAGTGGTATTGACGGAGAAGCGGTCCGTGCCGATCTGCTCCATCATTTTGGGGTTGAGATTGCAAGCTCCTTTGGACCGCTTGCCGGCCGTATATGGAGAATTGGGACAATGGGCTACAGCTGCCGAAAGGAAAATGTGCTGTTTGTGTTAGCAGGGCTGGAAGCGATTCTCATCAAACACGGTGCGTCTATCCATTGCGGAGCAGGGCTTCAGGCGGCTCTTTCTATCTATGAACAAGCTGAATAACGAGCTCCAACATACTCGCCATTGGCGGGTATTTTTTATTTGGAAAAGAACACTAATTTTTGAAAAACTAGACTTATAGATGAGGTTATCGCTATACTGGAGAAGTTCTTATCATTTTTGTCATCATTTTCATTTATTTGCAGAAAGAGGTTTTTTGTATGAAGAAGATGGGCAGATTATACATTTTGATGCTCAATATTTTTATTGCCATGCTTGGCTTTGGCCTCATTGTACCTGTTATGCCGAGTTACATCGAAGCCTTTGGTGCAACAGGAAAAACACTCGGTTTTCTTGTCGCTGCAACAGGTTTTACACAATTTGCGTTATCGCCGGTTGCCGGGGCACTGACCGATCGATTTGGACGAAGAAAATTGATCATTGCCGGGATTGCGGGTTTTACGATTGCTCAGTTTATTTTTGCTTTTGCTGATCAGCTTTGGATGCTGTTCGTGTCTCGATTTTTAGGCGGTGCTGCCGGGGCTTTGCTTATGCCGGCCATGTTTGCATACATCGCTGATATCACAAGTGAAAAGGACCGAGGGAAAGGAATGGGTCTATTCAGTGCAGCGATGACACTAGGTTTTGTCATTGGGCCGGGCGTAGGCGGCTATTTGGTTGAGTACGGGATCGCATTTCCATTTCTGATTGCCGGTTCCTTTGCTGCTCTTTCTACTTTGTTATCCATCCTCTTCTTACCTGAAACTTTAACAAAGGAAAAACAGGAAGAGGCGCGGCTTAACAAGGATATTCATTTCAATCCTTTTGTACAAATGATCGAGGCTCTAAGGACATCGTACGGCTTTTTGTTTATATTGGCCTTTGTCCTCAATTTCGGAATCATTCATTTTGAATCGATTTTCGGCTTATATGTAGACCAAAAACACGGATTTTCACCGAAGGATATTGCGTTTGTGATTACGGTTGCGGGTCTTGCCGGGGTGCTTGTTCAAGGGGTGTTAGTGAATGCCTGTGTGAAACGATTTGGAGAGATGAGAGTCGTCCGTTATGCGCTGTTAGGTGCGGCTTTCATGCTGATCGCCTGCCGTTTTGCGCCGTCCTTTTGGTTGATTTTTACGGGTTCGATTTTATTTTTATCGGCTACGTCATTTGTCCGACCAGCCCTCAATACATTGCTGTCCAAGATGGCAGGCAATCAGCAAGGGGTAGCAGGCGGTCTCAATACATCCTTTATGAGCCTTGCCAATATCGTCGGACCGAGTCTTGCGGGTATATTATTTGATGTGAATATTGAGTATCCTTTTATGTTTGGAACACTGGTGCTTTGCGTAAGCTTCGCTGCATCCATCGTGTGGGGGAAAAAAGTGCAGCATGCTTCGGCAGCTTCTTAAATTTTGCTGATAAAAAACCGATCAGGACGAATTGATCGGTTTTTTATGATGGGCATCATCTCTCATATTTCACGACAGGTGATTTTTCTTTATGAAGCGCACGAATCATCGCTTCATCTACGTGTAAATGCTCTTTCACTAATTGAGGCGGGGTTAAGGCCATCCACTGATTCAACGAAATATCTGCAAACCGGTCACTTTTAAAAATTTCTAAAAACCAAAGGCTCGTTTGGCCGATATTTTGGATGTAATGTCCCATACCAAAAGGAACATATCCAACATCACCTGCTCTGTAATTAAAGGTGCGGGCAGTACCTCCTGCTCCAAAGACCGTCATTTTAGCTGTACCTGTTAAATAGTATTGCCACTCATCGTTATTAGGGTGCCAGTGCATTTCTCTCATGCCGCCAGGTTTTACTTCAACAAGTGCAGCCGCAATCGTTTTTGAAATCGGGAAATTCCGTGAATCGACAATTCGGACGGTTCCGCCAGAGGTCGTTATCGGGTTTTGACGAAGGAGCTGGTACGTAAATGGCGGCTTAATGCTCCCGTATGGATCAGATACCATTTGGCTTTCTAAGGATGACGGCGGCGAGCCTTGAAACATATAGCGCTGCTTATTCGGAATATGGTCAAACAATTTCTTAGAAACACCAAAATTGGCGGAGAGAATCTCTTTCGGTGTATGGGCAAACCAGTCTGTGATCGTGAATGTATCAAATTCAGAAAAATCGCCATCATCAAATACAAGAAGAAACTCACAACCATCCTCAAGTCCTTGAATGGAGTGCGGGATACCAGGCGGGAAATACCACAAATCGCCTTCTTCTAGATCAGCAATCATATTTCGCCCTTCTGCATCTACAGATGTGATGCGGGCTTTGCCTAAAATCATATACGCCCATTCCGCCTGCTTATGCCAATGAAGCTCACGAACACCTCCGCGTGTGAGCCGCATGTTGACACCTGCAATCGTTGTTGAAACAGGCAGCTCCCGCTTTGTAATTTCCCTCGACCAGCCGCCGTGATTCAAATGCATGTGTGTATCAGAAAAGGAAAATTTTAAATTTGGGATTGTTCCGGCATCGGTTTTAGGCGGAACGAGCATATCTGGGTTCTCTATATCTCGAAGGACATCGCGCGGGCCTAAGTCGGTGGCACCTGCGCCATCCTTTCGAATGGGCTGCGGGATGTGACGGAGCTCATCATCCATTTATCATCCCTCCTTGAGTCTCATTTTTCTCCTCCAAACTATATGAAGCTTCAGTAGAAAAAATTCAATCAGAATGGGATGAGAGAAACATTTGAATACGGAAGGCTAAGCGCAGCCGCAATGTTGCGTCAGAATCTTTTAAGCTGATTCGAAGCAATTCTTCACACTTCTCGAGGCGATAAATGACCGTGTTGCGATGAATGGACAAGCGTTTGGCTGTTTCTGAAATGTGGCAATGGGTTTCTAAATAAACAGATAAGGTGTGAAGAAGGCTTGGATCGACTTGTGATGATTCAGATAACGGGTGAAGGTGCAGCTGGTGAAACGTGATCATATCCTTTCTTGGAATGAGCCTTAGTAAATCTGGCACATCCTTTGCTTGATAAAATTGAATATATTCAGTCCGCGATGAGAGATGTCCGGTTTGAAGAGCCTCTAATGCTTCATTGTAGCCTTCAGACAGATGGGAGATGTGGCAGCCCGTCAAGCTCACCCCAAAAGAAATAGTATGATTCACTTGCAGTTTAACAAGCATCTGCAACTGTCTTAAAAAAGAGCTGAGCCTGTCGCTAACCTCCGGCCAACTGCCAGTCTCCTCCATCAATACAACACCCATATCACCTTTTAAAAACAGAAAGGCAGGAAATGGGCAGCTTGGAAGTGCACTTTCGAGCAGATCAACCATTTGATCTAAAACCATTTGCTGCTTCATAAAACATGTGGTATCACTGCGCTCGTCAAGCTGACAGATCATACATAGATAGCGGCATTCGGCGTTTAATCCAAATGCCTGAGCGAAATGTAAGGGATCTTGCTGGGAAGAAGATGCCCTCTCTATCCATTTGCGAAAGCCCTCATTTCTAGCACGCTTGGCCGTTTGCAGGGCGGCATATTGTCTCATACGTGCAATCGACATTTCGTTTACTGATTTTGCAATGATCCCATGCAAAGTTTTATTCTGCGGGTGAATGAAAGAAAGGATGACCAGATAATCACATGTTTGTTCGTTTAGATCAATTGGAAAGATGGAAAAGGTTTGTTTTGCATGTATCATTGAAAAAGAATGAGTTGTCCTGCTTTGAAAAAAGGGGAGAATGTGCATCCATTCTGAGCTTGTGATCATGGGGTGCGAGGTATAGAGAATACGTCCATGCTGGTTAAACAAATAGATGGGCTTGTGAATCTTTTTGGCCATTTTTTGTAAAATTTCAAACTGGTTATCGTCTATGTTCATATCCACTCAATCTCCTTTATTGGTGAAGATGAATAAAAAAATGGACAATCACTGTCAGCATCTCTGATATGCATTTTATGTTATCAGCTAAAATCATTATAGATAGAAAGTTGTCAATTAATATAACAAACAAACAGAGCGTCAGGACAAAATCACGTGCCGCCAGTCATCTTCATTCAGAATTACGAGCAAATATGATATGTTGTAGACAGAAGAATTTCTTTCAGAAAATATGGGTATCACAAGAAACAAAGGCTTCGAATGAGGAAGCCGTCTATACATGAGAGTGGCAAGAGGTGAGAAACATGATTTATATCGGATTAACTGGCTGGGGAGATCATGACAGTCTTTATCCGCCGAGAATCGGCAGCGCGCAAAAGCTGTTTCACTACGCGTCAACGTTTCCGATTGTGGAACTGGATGCCAGCTTTTATGCGGTTCAGCCTGAGCGTAATCATGAAAAGTGGATAAAGGATACCCCAGATGACTTTCAATTTGTTGTGAAAGCCTACCAAGGAATGACTGGACATCAAAGGGGCGAGATTCCGTTTGCTTCGAAGGAAGACATGTTTGATGCATTTATTCTTTCGCTGACTCCCCTTATTCGTGAAGGGAAACTAGCCATGGTGCTCTTTCAATTTCCACCTTGGTTTGATTGCAAAAAAGAGCACGTCCACTATTTAAGATGGTGTAAGGAGAAGATGGGCGATATTCCATGTGCCCTCGAATTCCGAAACCGTACATGGTTTTCAGATGAATTTTATGAGCAGACTTTGTCCTTTATGGAAAAGGAAGGATGGATTCATTCCGTCTGTGATGAACCGCAAGTCGGAGAAGGCTCCATTCCGCCGGTCATACAAGCTACACACCGTGATAAAACATTGGTCCGATTTCATGGAAGGAATAAACAGGGCTGGCTTCACCCGGCAGACCATGAGAATTGGCGTGAAGTGAGATACTTATATTTATATAATGAAGCTGAATTAAAAGAGTGGAAAAAGAATCTCGACATCCTGCATCAGCAATCGAAAGATGTCTATGTCGTGTTTAATAATAACTCCGGCGGAGATGCAGCGGCAAATGGCCAGCAGATGATTGATTTGCTGGATATCACCTATTCAAACCTGTCTCCGAAGCAGTTAGATTTATTTAGTTAACCGAGAGCTGACTGAAGCTTTCAACCTGAATGAGACGGTCAGTGACAACTTGAGGGAGAGATCAACATGCTGCAGAAGCTATGGTTATATCATACAAACGACTTGCACAGCCACTTTGAGAACTGGCCAAAAATTGCAGCTTATATTGAAGAAAAGCGTCAAGTTCACGATCAGATGCTCTTGTTTGATATTGGCGACCATATGGATCGAGTGAACCTCGTATCCGAAGCGGATTATGGAAAGGTAAACGTCAAGCTCCTCAATCAGCTTGGCTATGATGGAGTCACGATCGGGAATAATGAAGGCATTACGCTTCCCCATGATCAGCTGGATCACTTGTATGAGAATGCACAATTTCCAGTGGTGCTGTCTAATTTATTTGAGAAAGGCAAAAGGCCATCATGGGCAAAGCCCTATCATATGATCACAATGGAAAACGGACTGAAGCTCTGTCTCTTAGGTGTGACCATTGCGTATACACCTGTATATGAAAAGCTGGGCTGGAACATTACTGATCCGTTTGACAGCATACGGGACATGCTGCAGGAAGTGAAGGGACAGGCAGATGTCATTGTGCTTTTATCTCATCTCGGTATCATCCATGATCGAGAGGTCGCCCGTGATTTCCCTGAAATCGACATCATCCTAGGTTCACACACGCATCATCTGTTAGAACAAGGTGAAATGGACAATGGTGTGCTGCTTGCATGCGCTGAAAAGTACGGGCATTATATTGGATGCGTTGAGCTGACGATCGATACAGCGCGCAAAGAGCTGATAGAGAAAAAAGCGACAGTACAGTCAGTGGATCAGCTCATCAGTGAATCAGATGAAGCCATCACCACCTTGCAGCAGGCAGAAAGAAGAGCGAAAGCACTCATGCAGGAAAAAGTGACAACGATTGAGTGGAAGCTAGAAACGAAGTGGTTCGACGATTCTCCGCTTCCGCAGCTCTTAACAGATGCCATTAAAGATTGGTGCGGAGCAGATATTGGCATGATGAATGCAGGTATGGTACTTGATTCATTAGAGGCAGGGATCGTCACAAGAGAAGAAATCCACCGGATATGTCCGCATCCCATTAATCCTATTCGGGTGACGCTTACCGGTCAACAGCTTATCGAAACGGTTCAGCGGGGCTGTGAAGAAAAAATGGAACAGCTGCGCATCAAGGGCTTCGGCTTTAGAGGTGAGCTGATGGGGAAAATGCTATATAGCGGCCTCAGCTATACATTAGAAGAAGGCGAGGCCAAACGGGTGAAGGATGTCTTTGTACATGGTCAATTGATCAAAAAAGACGCCTCCTATACTGTTGGCACAGTCGATATGTATACATTAGGCTCTCTTTTTCCTCATATCCGTGATCATGAACACATTGAATATTTTATGCCTGAATTTTTACGTGATGTTCTGACATGGCGCTTGAAGGAAGCAACATGAAATCCGCTTCAGCCTAACAACACGCGCCCTCTTTTCACATAGATTGTGATGAGAGGAGTGAAGGGATTTGGTGAATTTAACACCTATTACAATTGATGGCCATTCCTTTACAGCGGTCACCGTCAAGCTGCCGAAGACAAATTTCATGGCAGTAACAAATGAACACGGGTATATCATGTGCGGTGCACTTGATGTCGGGCTCTTGAATGAAAAGCTTGCAGATAGAGGAATTATTGCAGGAAGAGCAGTTGGTGTAAGAACCATTGAGCAATTGCTCGATGCTCCTTTAGAATCTGTGACATACGCCGCAGAAGCACTGGGTATCTCTGCTGGAACAATTGGAAGAGATGCATTATTAAAAATGGTGAAATAAAATAGAGAGATGATTCCTATCCCCCCGCCTGTCTGCATACACATGTAATGGAGAAGGGGGGATTTTTTATTGAGAATGAACCGCCGTTATCGCCCCTACAAGAAGGGCCCTTTGCCATTTCGTTACGTTATGCTGCTTGCCATTTTATTCTTTGTGCTCTCAACCGTAATTAGTTTATTTTTTATCAACCGATCCATTAAACCAACCCTTATTCACATTGCTGAACTAGAAACAGAGCGCATCGCCAATCACCTCATACAATATTCAGTTCAAGACTTTGCAGATGATCAGGAGAATATGAAGGATATGGTGGTCATGAATACAAGTGAGAACGGAAAAGTGACGACCATTGATTTTAATGCGCAAGCAACATCGAAAGCAATGGCTGACCTCTCGCGTCATCTTCAAAAAAATTTAGAGGACATTGAAAAGGGGAACTTTCAAAAAGAGGCAAAAGAAGCATTAAAGGATCAAACAGATGGACATGACGGCATTATATATAACATTCCGCTTGGGCAGGCATCCGGAAATGCACTCATTGCCAACCTCGGACCAAAAGTACCTGTACGCTTTAGTGTGATTGGTGATCCGCATACGGACGTTGAAAAAAATATTAAGCCTTATGGCATCAACAATGCCTTGATTGATATTAGTGTTCTGATCGAGGTCAAGGTAAGAGTCATTATTCCATTTGCCTCTGAAACAATCGTAGTGAAGAACTCTGTTCCTGTCTCCATACAAGCCGTTCAAGGAGACGTACCAGATTATTATAATGGCAGCGGAACAAACTCAGGTGCTCCATCAATTGTTCTTCCAGAAAAAAAGAAGAAAAAGGAATAACAGCCCAACAATGATTGGGCTGTTCTTTACTTTCGTTTCCGTTCAGCTCTTTCCCACGCCCTCAAATGAGGATATGGATCAAATGACCATTCCGTTCTGCCGTTGTCTTTGTACATGCCATAGTGAAGATGCGGCGGAAACTTTCCTGCAGTGCCTGGAGGACCGTAACCGGAGCTTCCGACAGATCCAATCACCTGGCCAGGTTCAACAATTTGACCTGTCTTGAGTCCTTTCGCAAAGCCATTTAAGTGAGCAAAGTAATGATAATGATTATGAATATCTCGAATGCCTATCCGCCAGCCGCCAAAGCGGTTCCAGCCTTTCATTTCAATCACGCCATACGATGTCGCACGAACGGGAAGTCCATAATGGGCAAATAAATCGGTTCCCTCATGAATTCTCCTTCCTCCAAACCCTCTCGCATCTCCCCATGTACTTCGGTAGCTGTAGTCAGCTCCAACCGGAAGAGGAAAAGCATGCTTTCCAAGATCAAGATGGCCGTAGTGCTTATATAGCTTCATAAAAGATGAAATGATTCCAACGGTTTGATCACGTCCATAATAGTCCCATAAGCCAATTTTTAATTGATCAATATTGCTGCCGTAGTGAAGCAAGTATTGTGCAAAAGTGAATAATACATCCTCATCGTCATCGCTGCTTGCTTTGCCATCCCCATTCCCATCAAGACCAATTCCATCAAACACTTTAATGCTTAAAGGAGAGGTATCCTGTTTATTCGGGTTTTCTGGTCCAATCCACATTTCCCGGGGAATGTAGATGCCAATGACGCCTTTTTGTTTCGGTAAATCTCTTCTGCTTTTTCGAATATTGTGTTCATACTGATCAACTGCAGCAAGTACATACCATGGAACCTGAGTTGTGATGGAAACTTTTTCATATAGGGCCATTCTTTGTTTCAATTCATCTGGCTGCTTGCCCGTCCCTTTTGCATGAACAGGTAAAGGGAGCATTGAAAGAGCAATCATGATGGCTAAAACCACTTTCACAAACGTCCATCTCCTTTCATCGAGCATCATCTTCTACCGTTTAGTGTGGTTAGAACACTCTATTTCATAAGAAGAAAATGTTAGTAATTTTCTTCTGTTTTTTTAGGAGGCTTTTGGGTATTTTTGCAGCTCATTCCCTTGTTGTTCAATCTGTACTATGTTAAAGTGTCTAAAGAAAAGGCTTTAGGCCGAAGATTCAATTTTTTGCAGCTTCTTGGCTGCATCCATCGTATATAGCAGGAAGATTTTTGTAGATGCACCTTTAACGAATTCATATGGAGATGATGGAATTGGCAAAGAAGGAAGAGCACGTAAGAAAACCGGACTGGCTTAAAATTAAGCTGAATACGAATGAAAACTATACCGGTTTGAAGAAAATGATGCGGGAAAACAACCTGCATACCGTTTGTGAGGAAGCAAAATGTCCGAATATTCATGAATGCTGGGCAGTGAGAAGAACCGCTACATTTATGATCCTTGGATCTGTTTGTACGCGCGCATGCCGTTTCTGTGCGGTGAAAACTGGACTTCCAACTGAGCTTGATCTGCAAGAGCCAGAACGCGTGGCAGATTCAGTAGCCTTAATGAACTTAAAGCACGCTGTTATAACAGCGGTTGCAAGGGATGATCAAAAGGATGGCGGCGCAGGTGTGTTCGCTGAAACCGTTCGTGCGATTAGAAGAAAAAGCCCATTCACGACCATTGAAGTTCTCCCTTCAGACATGGGCGGCAATTATGATAACTTGAAGACGTTAATGGACACGCGTCCTGACATTTTAAATCACAACATTGAAACAGTTCGCAGATTAACGCCAAGAGTTCGTGCGCGTGCTACATATGATCGTTCATTAGAATTCTTGCGTCGTGCAAAAGAAATGCAGCCCGATATTCCAACAAAATCAAGCATTATGATTGGACTTGGTGAAACGAAGGAAGAAATCATTGAAGTCATGGATGATCTTCTTGCCAATAACGTGGATATTATGGCGATTGGCCAGTACTTACAGCCTTCGAAAAAGCATTTGAAAGTTCAAAAATACTACCATCCGGATGAGTTTGCAGAGCTGAAGGAAATTGCGATGTCAAAAGGCTTTAGCCACTGTGAAGCTGGGCCGCTTGTGCGCTCTTCCTACCATGCAGATGAACAAGTAAACGAAGCGTCTAAAAAGCGTCAGGCGCAAGCGTAACAAAGAAAACGCCAGAGCTCTCTGGCGTTTTTTCTCGTATTAATTTTGGCCGTAAGGGGCGTTTCTTCTCATTGTACGGTCTGAATTCGTCATCCCATTTGCATCTTCTTGATTCGATATGTTCCCGCCTTGAGGGGAATACTTCATTTGCTGAATCGTTTTGGTTAAAATTTGGTCAAAATCACGTGAATTGGTTTGAAGACGTGAAAAATTGGCAATGGATTGAAAGTGCTCTGGATTATCAGAGACGTATACATGATAATAACGAGGGAGAACAGAAACCGCCGTTTTCTTTACTTGATCGGCAGATTCATCACGGTTTTTGTTTCCTGTTCGATACACGATGAGTGCATCCTCATCTGTCACAAGTGTGGCTGCTTCTTTGATGTTTGGCAGCTGCACCGTTAGACTTGTAATCACGTGGGCAAGATGCTCACGATTTAAAGCAGGGGTTCTTTCTTTCTGATCCGTTACTTGCTGGCGCTGATAACGAACATATCCTGCTTTGTTTGTATCTGCTTCTGGCATATTGGAATTATTTCCTTCATGACGATCCGACAGACGGATGGTTTTACTTGAAGAATCTTCCTCCACTTGCCGGTTCATACCTGATTGAAAGCCGCACCCGCCTAAAAGCATGCTGAGGAGAATCGCGGCAGTCAGTTGTTTCTTCATAAATGTGACCTCCTTTTTCCTTTAGCTTCGGCTAAATCGGAAAAAACATGCTTTAGCAATTGATGGAGTTCTTCCAATGAATTATCATTAAAGATGGATCGTTTAAAAAGAGGTGAGAAGATGATCGTCGTTCAGAATGCTACCTTTGATCTTGTAAGAGATATCAAAGACGGCTTTAATGAAGAAGCGTTTAAAGCAAGGTACTCAGATATTTTAAATAAGTATGATTATATTGTGGGGGACTGGGGCTATAATCAGCTCAGGCTGAAAGGGTTCTTTGATGACCAAAACCAAAAGGCCACATTTGATACTAAAATCAGCACACTCGATGAATACATTTATGAATACTGTAATTTTGGCTGTGCCTATTTTGTCTTAAAACGAATCAGAAAATAACGCAAAGGGGAGCGTCATGATGTATTTCGTAGACAGAAAAAAGATTGAAGAGACATTACGTTTTTTCGAGGAGCAATATGAGTTGTTGCAGAGTCATCAAACATGGACAAGTCCTCTAGAGAAAAAAGCGCTGGAACGAATTGTTCATTTGCTCGTCGAATGTATTCTTGATACCGGAAATGACATGATTGATGGCTTTATTATGCGTGACCCAGGAAGCTATGATGACATCATGGATATACTTGTTGATGAAAAGGTTGTACCAGAAGGAGAAGGAAGTCAGCTGAAAAAGCTTGTCTCATCCCGCAAAACACTTGTGCAGCAATATCAGGAAGTAAATCATCATGACTTATTGCAGGTGATCAGCGAAGTAGAGCAGGCACTAGAGGTCTTTCCAAGCCGCATCCGTACCTACTTGGAGCAGGAGCTTGGCCCAGTATCAGCGTTTAAATAAACCATTGGAGTTGTGAGCATCATGAAATACAAAGGCTATTTAATTGATTTAGACGGGACAATGTATAAAGGAACAGAAAAGATCGAGGAAGCAGGTCAATTTGTTCAAAAGTTAAATGAGTTGAGCATTCCTTACTTGTTTGTCACGAATAACTCATCACGCACGCCAAAGCAGGTAGCGGAAAAACTCGTTTCATTTGATATCCCAGCAACAGAAGAACAAGTTTTTACAACAAGTATGGCGACGGCTAATTATATTGCTGAGCAAAAGAAAGATGCATCAGTTTACGTGATTGGTGAAGAAGGAATCAAGCAGGCCATTGAAGAAAAAGGGCTGACATTTGGTCAGGAAGACGCTGATTTCGTTGTTGTTGGAATTGATCGCGGCATTACATATGAAAAATTAGCAGTAGGTGCGATTGCCATTCGTCAAGGCGCACAATTTGTCTCAACAAATGGAGATATTGCCATTCCAACAGAAAGAGGGCTTTTGCCAGGGAACGGCTCGTTAACATCAGTACTAACCGTGACGACAACGGTTCAGCCGACATTTATCGGAAAGCCAGAATCCATTATTATGGAACAAGCGATGCGTGTACTTGGGACAGATGTGTCTGAGACGCTCATGGTGGGGGATAACTACGATACGGATATTATGGCAGGAATGAATGCAGGAATGGACACATTACTCGTCCACACAGGTGTGACAACAAAAGAGCTGCTTCAGCAGTATGAAAAGCAGCCAACCTATGTCATTGAATCCTTATCCGAGTGGATTGAGCGATTATCATAGAAAAAGAGGACAAGCGTTCGCGCGCGTCCTCTTTTTCTTTATTCCGCATTTCTTGCACTATGTGCCAGCCTGCTTGATGCGGCGGCAGCAATAGCGCCGACAATGTCATCTAAAAAGGTGTGGCATTCGCCCGTGGATTTATCGTTGAGTTTCCCGAGAATTCCTGGTTTTTCTTTATCGATATATCCGTAATTCGTAAAGCCGATTGAACCATAAATATTGACGATAGCAAAGGATAAAATTTCATCAACGCCATACAGGCTCTCGTCCGTTTCAAGTATTGATTGAAGCGGCTCAGTCAGCTTCTTTTGCTCGGCGAGTACGTCTAATTCGATGCCCGTTAATATCGCATTTTGGACTTCACGTTTTGCGATGACACGCTCCACATTGTGGATGCACTCTGTCATGTCTAAGCCAGGATGATATTTTTCCTGTAAAAAGTAGACAAGGTCTGCTATATCTTGAATGGTTACGCCTCGTTCTTGTAAACGGCGTCTTGCTGTTTTTTCTACTTCGTTCATCTCATGATGATGCGGCATGTATTCCTCACCCAATCCTCGTATTTTGTCCACAACGTGTAAAAAGCTTCGGATAGTAAATAGTATTCATAAATCCCTCAACCTGCGACTACGATATGATAAGAGATTGATCAAGGAACGCAGGTGAAAACATGAAAGAAACTATCTATCACACATTTGGTATTGATGTTCGTCAATTTACGCCATATGGCAGTTATCAGAGCTTTCAAACGGCGGAGGCTCTCTTCCTCATTGTTCCTGTATCTCATTTGCGAGAAGAAGAACTCACAGAGTTGTATCATATCAGTCAGTATTTACTGAATGCTGGAGACCCATACGTTGCTGTGTTTGAATTAACAAATGAAGAAAAGCCCACCTTTACTCATGGGAAGGAGCAGTATGCTTTATTAAAAGCAGCGCCTCCGATCTCAAGCCGCTCGTTTCAGCAAGCGTCAGAGCTGGCAGCCTTTCATGTCAGGGGAAGAGGCTTTCCATATGAAGTATCCGAAACAAAACGTGTCGGTGCTTGGAAGGAATTATGGGCAAAACGATTAGATCAGCTTGAAGGCTTTTGGATGCAGCAAATGCATCAAAAACCGCTGCAACGGTTTGAACAAAAATTTATTGAATCGTTTCCGTATTATCTTGGATTAACGGAGAATGCCATTCAATATTTAGTCGATACTGAGCTTGATGATGAACCGAAAGAAGGTGACTCAGGCACTGTCTGTCATCAGCGCTTTTCACGTATGACATGGCCGCATGAGCAGCCGCTGCGTTTACCTGTGGATTGGGTCTTTGATCATCCAACCCGTGATATTGCCGAATACTTAAGAGAGACCTTTGTACAGCATAAGGAAGATTTAATTGAAGAGGGCTTTTCCTTTCTTCAGCAATATGAACAGGTGACACCTCTTTCTTCCTTTTCAAAGCGTTTGTTATACAGCCGCCTGCTGTTCCCACTTCATTACTTTGAAATTGTAGAAGGCTACTACATGTCGGGAGAAAATGAAAAGTCATATTATGAAGAGCGGTTAGATTACGTCTTAAATGATGCGAGCCGCTATGAATACTTTCTGAAGGTCTTTCAAGAAATGAGTGCCATGCGAAGCGGCGGCAGCCCCATTCCGGCTGTTGGCTGGATTCAGCCTGCAGCTGATTTGAAGTTTCAGTGAACAGACAAAACGTCTCTTTTCTCTTGAGGCGTTTTTCGTTATGCTTAAAGAAATCGATTAAAGGAGTGTTCTTCTTGCCGAAACCTTACGTCTATATCACAAGAAAGCTGGATGAAGCATCACTTACACCATTAAAAGAAGTCGCTCATGTTGAGATGTGGCCAAGCGAGGATGAGCCGTGTCCAAGAGAAGAGTTAGAAACACAAGCTGCTAAAGCGGATGCGCTTCTCACCATGCTGTCAGATCAAATAGATGAGCCGCTTTTATCAAAGGCTCCGAATATCAAGGTGGTTGCAAACCTTGCTGTTGGCTATGACAATATTGATCTTGAAGCAGCCAAAAAGCATGGAATCACCGTATGTCATACACCAGACGTCTTGACAGAATCGACGGCTGATTTAGCCTTTGCTCTTCTGATGGCGTCAGCTAGACGCATTGTCGAGGCGAGTGATTGGATTAAGGATGGAAACTGGACAGGCTGGGGGCCGCTTCTTCTTGCCGGTGCTGATGTTCATCACAAAACACTCGGGATTGTCGGAATGGGCAGCATTGGAACAGCACTTGCCAAGCGGGCCAAAGGCTTTAATATGAATGTCCTTTATCATAATCGTTCAAGAAAACCCGAGGCAGAAGCGCAGCTTGGCGTGACCTATGCGGCTTTTGAGGAACTGCTCAAGCAGTCTGATTTCATCGTCTGTCTGACGCCGTTAACCCCGGAAACGAAAGACATGTTTAATGAAAAAGCATTTGATCTGATGAAGAACTCTGCTTATTTCATTAACGTATCAAGAGGACAGACTGTAAATGAGGATGCTTTATACGAGGCTGTCACAACAGGAAAAATTGCCGGCGCTGGTCTGGATGTGTTTAGAGAGGAACCTGTCAGCCCGTCTCATCCGTTAACGACATTACCTAACGTCACAGTCCTTCCTCATATTGGAAGTGCTAGTGTTGAAACAAGAAAAACGATGATGCGTTTATGTGCTGAAAATATTGCGCTTGTCTTACAAGACGAGCCAGCCAAAACGCCGGTTCGTTTATAATATAAGGCTTCCCGGTGTTCGGGAGCTTTTCTAACAAAAATATTTTGAAAATATAGAATCTTGATGTAAATAGCTGTTAAGCGGTTTCATTCTGACAATCTCTTATTTTATTACCTTGTCAAAATGAGGATACCCCTTTATAATGTGTGTACATTGAATGTCTGTGTAAGGTTAACAAATGTCTTTTTAGAGAGGACATTTACGGAGAAAGGTGGAATTTCAGGTGAAGGCAATTCGAGTTGGGCTATTAGGATTAGGAACAGTGGGAAGCGGTGTCGTAAAAATTATCCAAGACCATCAGGATAAATTAATGCACCAAATCGGCTGTCCGGTATTAATACAAAAAGTGCTTGTGAGCAATCCCGATAAAAAAAGAGATGTGGATGTCGCAAGAGAGGTCTTCACAACTGAAGTATACGATGTGATTAGAGATCCAGAGGTCGATGTCATCATTGAAGTGATGGGCGGCATTGAAGAGACAAAACAATATTTAATAGATGCGTTAAATGAGAAGAAGCATGTCATTACAGCCAATAAAGATTTAATGGCGCTTTACGGTACGGAGCTTTTACATGTAGCGAAAGAAAATGGCTGTGATCTTTATTATGAAGCAAGTGTCGCCGGAGGAATTCCGATTCTGCGCACACTGGAGGAAGGGCTCGCCTCTGACCGAATCACCAAGATGATGGGGATTGTGAACGGTACAACGAATTTTATTTTAACGAAAATGAATGTCGATAAAAGCGCATATGAGGATGTCTTAAAAGAAGCACAGGATCTAGGCTTTGCAGAAGCAGATCCGACAGCTGATGTAGAAGGACTGGATGCAGCAAGGAAAATGGCGATTCTTGCAAGACTCGGCTTTTCTATGAATGTGGATTTAGAGGATGTAAAGGTGAAAGGTATTTCTGATATCTCTGATGAGGATATTAATTTCAGTAAGCGGTTTGGCTATACAATGAAGCTGATCGGCATTGCTCAGAGGGACGGAGAGAAAGTAGAGGTCAGCGTCCAGCCAACTTTACTTCCTGATCATCATCCATTATCATCTGTCAACAATGAATTTAATGCGGTGTATGTCTACGGAAGTGCTGTAGGAGAAACGATGTTTTACGGACCTGGAGCAGGAAGTCTGCCGACAGCAACAGCTGTTGTATCAGACTTAGTCGCAGTGATGAAAAACATGCGCCTTGGCGTGAACGGAAGCGGATTTATCGCACCGCAGTTTGAGAAGAAGATCAAATCGTCATCAGAAATATTTGCTCAGCAATTTTTAAGAATTCATGTTAGAGATCAAGTCGGGGCATTCTCCCGCATTACATCTATTTTTTCTGAAAGAGGCATCAGCTTTGAAAAGATCCTTCAGCTTCCTGTGAAAGGACATGATGAGCTGGCTGAAATTGTGATTATTACACATCAGACCTCAGAAGAAGATTTTTCAAATATCCTGCAAAAATTAAACGACCTCGACGTGGTGGTTCAAGTGAAGAGCACGTACCGAGTAGAAGGGAACGGTTTAAGCTGATGAAATGGAATGGACTCATTGAAGAATTTCAAGAATTTTTACCAGTAAACGAATCTACACCTAAACTAACATTAAATGAAGGGAATACACCGCTGATCCATCTCGCCAAGCTTTCAGAAAAGCTGGGAATCGAGCTTCATGTGAAAACAGAAGGCGTCAATCCAACAGGCTCTTTCAAGGATCGAGGAATGGTCATGGCTGTTGCAAAAGCAAAAGAAGAAGGCAATGATACAATCATGTGCGCTTCAACAGGGAATACCTCTGCAGCAGCAGCGGCTTATGCAGCCCGTGCGGATATGAAATGTATTGTCATCATTCCAGACGGGAAAATTGCCTTCGGTAAGCTTGCACAGGCCGTCATGTACGGAGCAGAGATCATTGCCATTGACGGCAACTTTGATGATGCACTGAAAATCGTCCGCAGCATCTGTGAAAAAGCACCGATTGCCCTTGTTAACTCGGTCAATCCTTATCGAATTGAAGGACAAAAGACAGCAGCATTTGAAATCTGTGAGCAGCTAGGCTCTGCCCCGGACGTACTGGCGATTCCTGTTGGTAATGCAGGGAACATCACGGCCTACTGGAAAGGCTTCAAGGAATATCACGAGAAAAAAGGAACTGGACTGCCTGTCATGCGTGGTTTTGAAGCAGAAGGTGCAGCGGCAATCGTTCGAAATGAAGTGATTGAGCAGCCAGAAACAGTGGCAACGGCTATCCGTATCGGAAATCCAGCGAGCTGGAAACAAGCTGTGGCAGCCGCAGAGGAATCAAATGGAAAGATTGATGAAGTAACAGATGAGGAAATTCTACATGCGTATCAATTGATTGCACGTGAAGAAGGCGTGTTTGCAGAACCGGGCTCATGTGCGTCGATTGCGGGCGTGTTAAAGCAGGTGAAATCTGGAGAAATCAAGCCAGGCAGTAAAGTTGTTGCGGTACTAACAGGCAACGGACTGAAAGATCCAAATACGGCTATCGATATTTCTCAAATCAAGCCGGTCACACTCGATGCAGATGAAGATCAAATTCTTGAACACTTAGAAAAGGCCGCACGCGTATGAGTGAAGCCTCCATGCTTTTTTCAATCACAGTACCGGGAAGCACTGCCAATTTAGGACCAGGCTTTGATTCAGTTGGAATGGCGCTCAGCCGCTATTTAAAGCTATCGGTCTATGACCATGATAGCTGGCTGTTTGAAGCAGAAACAGATGTCGTGTCTGGGATTCCATCAGGCACCGACAACCTGATTTATCAAACAGCCAAAAAGGTCGCAGATGACTTTGGAAAAACACTCCCGCCTGTTCATGTCAAAGTGTGGAGTGACATTCCATTGGCACGGGGGCTTGGCAGCAGTGCTGCTGCCATCGTGGCCGCCATTGAACTCGCCAATCAGCTTCTTGAATTAAACATGACAGATGATCAGAAGCTCTTTTATGCAAGTGAGGTAGAAGGTCATCCAGATAATGCGGGTGCCTCTTTATTCGGTGGTTTACTGATTGGTCTCCACGAAGAAGACAAGACACATGCCGTTAAAGTGCAGCATGTGGATGTAGATGTTGTCGTGGTGATTCCTTTTTATGAAGTGCTGACAAAGGATGCCCGTGATGTCCTGCCAGAGGATTTTTCCTATAAGCATGCCGTCAGTGCGAGTGCTGTGAGCAACGTCCTTGTAGCCGCCTTAATGACGCAGAACTGGCCGCTTGTTGGAGAAATGATGAATAAGGATTTATTTCATCAGCCTTACCGCACAATGCTCGTGCCAGAGCTGTCAAAGGTAGAGCATGTCGCTTCGCTAAAAGGAGCGTATGGAACGGCTTTGAGCGGTGCTGGACCGACGATCCTCACCTTAGTGGAAAAAGGGAAGGGAGAAGCGCTGAAAGAGCAGCTAGCCCAAAATTTCCCGCATTGCGAAGTTGATTTGCTGACGGTGCCAGTAGAAGGTATTGTCGTGCAGCATCATCCTGTTAATCAAGTAAAGAACGTGCTGTGAATCTGCACGTTCTTTTTTTATGCTTGTTTTTATGGGAAGAAGCAGGGATTATTATTTAGAGGATCGAACTATTTTTTAAGCATAAAAGGGGGAGATACGTTCATGAAGAAATTGATGACGGCAGAAGATTTAACAAAGATTGTTTCTGTTTCCCATCCGGTTTATTCACCAGATGGACAAAAGGCAGTCTTTACAAAAGTCACTGTGAATGAGAAAAAAGACGATTACAACATCCACTTATGGGTTCGAGATGAAGAGACAGAGGAGCTGGCACAATGGACATTTGAGGATGGAAAGCATCATCAGCCAGTTTGGTCAAAAGACGGCAGGCAGCTTGCTTTTATTTTACAAAAGCCAAAGGAAGTCCCTCAGCTGGCGCTCATGAAGAGCGAAGGAGGCGGCGTGCGAACCTTAACGACGATTCCTTACGGAGTATCTCATCCTGTTTTTTCTCCAGATGGTGCTTTTCTTTATGCGGCTGTGTCATTGAAACAATCAGAATCTGTTCATGATGAAAAAAAGGAAGAGCAAGATGACTTTGCTCCAGCGGTATATGATGATTTGACCTATAAAGCAGATGGAAGAGGCTTTTTAGATGGGCGTGTCACGCAGATCGTGAAGGTAGATATCGATTCAGGAGAGATAGAGCCTGTCACGAGCGAGCAGGTTCATCATATGAATCATACGATTTCTCCTTGCGGCAAATGGCTTGCCTTTATTCAATTAAATCCACAGATACCTTACATAAGTGACGTGTGTCTTCTGTCATTAGAAGATGGTCAGACAAAAAAGATCACACAAGCAAACGGCGCTTATTCCACCGTATCTTTTTCTCCAAATGGAGAGAGTCTTTTGTATATTGGACATGAGCGCGAATTTCAAAATGCTACCTTCCCATCACTATGGCTGTATGATCTGAAGGAAGAAAAGACGGTTCAACTGTCAGAAATGCTGGATATGTATGTTGGGAACTGTATGGCAGGAGATAGCGTGATGGGAGAGGTCTATCAGCTTCCGCAGTGGACAAAGGACAGCCAAGGGTTTTATGCGCTTGTTTCTGATCAAGGCAGTACAGGAATTTATTATTTCTCTATTGAAGGTTTAGCCTATCCTGTTCGACTAGAGGCGGAACATATCACCAATTTCAGCCTTCATCCAAATGAATCCAAATTGCTGCTCAGCCGGCTTTCACCTGTCTCACCAAGTGAGCTGTATGAGATGACATTAGGGGAGACAGAACTAAAGCAAATCACATTCGAGCATCATGATTTTCTAAAGGAGCATATCGTATCGGAACCTGAACCATTTTCTTTTCAGTCAAAAGATGGAGACGAGGTGCATGGCTGGTTTATGAAGCCTTCCAAGATGGAAGAGGGAAAGAAATATCCGCTCATTCTAGAGGTTCATGGCGGACCGCATGCCATGTATGGTTATACGTATTTTCATGAATTTCAAATGCTCGCTTCTGAAGGCTACGCCATCGTGTATATCAACCCGCATGGCAGTCATGGGTATGGACAGATGTTTACTGACCGTGTGAGAGGAAACTATGGTGACGTTGATTATGACGATGTCATGCAGGCTGTTGATCATGTGCTCAAAGCCTATGATTTCCTTGATGAAACAAGGCTTGGCGTGACAGGCGGCAGCTATGGCGGTTTTATGACCAACTGGATTGTTGGTCAAACCGACCGCTTCCGTGCAGCTGTCACACAGCGTTCCATTTCAAACTGGATTAGCTTTTATGGCATCAGTGATATCGGTTATTTCTTTACAAGGTGGCAGATTGATGGGGATATTTATGATTCTGTCGATAAGCTATGGGATCGTTCGCCACTAAAATATGTGAAGCAGGTGAACACGCCGCTCCTCATCTTGCACAGTGATGAAGATTATCGCTGCCCAGTTGATCAAGCAGAGCAGCTTTTTGTGGCCTTGAAGGAGCTTGGGAAAGACACAAGATTGGTCAAATTCCCGAAGGCATCTCATGATTTATCCAGAAGCGGCCACCCGGGGCAGCGTATTCAAAGACTGACTTTTATAAAGGAATGGTTTAGAGAAAAGCTAGCCTAATAAAAAACGACCCTTCAGCGTGCTGACAAACCCTCGCATTCGGTGTCAGTTCAGCGTGCTGGTGCTCACGAATAGAAAATTCGCTCCGCGCCAGTACTCGTCCTTCCTAGACTTCAAGGGTTTTCATATCACGCTGAAAAGAAGACAAAGGGCTAAAGCCTCTGTCAATCATGAAAAAAACGACCCTAATTGGGTCGTTTTCATGTCATATATGAATTAGAAAACCTGTTCAACTTCTACAACGCCAGGCACTTCTTCTAATAATGCGCGCTCAATACCGGCTTTCAATGTAATGGTTGAACTTGGGCAGCTGCCGCATGCACCAAGAAGACGTAATTTCACAATGCCATCTTCAATGTCTACAAGCTCACAGTCTCCACCATCACGTAATAGAAATGGACGAAGTTTGTCCAGTACTTCCTGTACTTGGTCTTTCATTTCGACTTCAGTCATTAGATATAATCGCTCCTTTCACAACATATCACCATTATATTCATCTAGACGATAAAAATCTATTGATTGGTTTCAAAGTTTCCTTCTCATTATAGCACAATCTCATCTTGAAACAAAAAGTGATTTTGACTTTTTTCATCCAGAAAATTCAGCTAAAATGAAGAAAGAATAGGGGGCTTGTCAAATGAACAAAACCGTCGATCTTTATGTATATGGAAGAGATGTCTTGTGCGCTAGCTGCGTGAATCTGCCTTCTTCAAAAGATACGTTTGAATGGTTAGATGCAGCATTAAAACGAAAATATCCGAATCAGCCATTTCGCATCACATATATTGATATTGAGCACCCGCCAGAAAATGAACAGCAAAAGGAATTGTCTGAACGAATTCTTGATGATGAATTCTTTTATCCGCTTGTCTTAGTAGAGGATCAAATCGTTGGAGAGGGCAATCCGAAATTAAAAGACATTTATCAAGAAATGGAGAAATACGGGTACAGGGAGAGCAGTGAATAAGCTGTTCTTTTTTTGAGAAATATAAACGAACGAGTGTTCCTATTTTGGGTTGAAAAAGAACGTTTGTTCGTTTATAATGAAATGAAAGGAGCGTGAGCATCATGAATTATTTACTGAAACAATCTCTTCATCAGCAAACACCGATTGAGATGATTTATATGAAGAAAAATGGAGAGTGCACGAAGAGAAAAATCATTGTCCACCGTGAGACGGATCAGTTTATCCAAGCGTATTGTTTATCGAAGAAAACGATGAGAACCTTTCGTAAAGACTGCATTCTTGCCCTTGCTCCGATCAAATGGACCAACTCATCGGCACATGCCGTTTCATAGAAAAAAGCTCCCTCGTCACGAAGGAGCTTTGAGAAAAAATTCACATAATTTTAGCCGTTGTGATGCTTGTACATCCAAAGCAGTCCAGATTTCAGAAGTCTTGGCACCCTGCCAACAAGTGGACGATCTGCCACTAAGCCAAATCCGGCTTTTTTCCCTAATGAACCTAAAACACCTTTTAGCTTAAACTGTGGATAAGCCTCAGGAAGCGGCTCATTTTTCCAGCGTTTTTGCAGAGATTGGACAATTTGTTCTGCCTGCGCCTCAGCTAGCTGTGCACTTGGGGCATGCGGCAGACTTGCGCAGTCACCTACCACATATACATGCTCATCCCCTGGGAGATTGTGATGAGGAGTTAATACGACACGGCCTTGTGCGTCTTTTTCAACATCCATCTCTCGTACCACTTTACTTGGCTGTATTCCTGCTGTCCACACGATGACATCAGCTTCAATCGCGTCATCATGGTTATAAACAAGACCTTCTTCAACCTTTGTAATATTGGCACAGTTAATAATCTTTACGTCATTTTCTTCAAACCACTTTTGCACATACAAACTTAATCTTTTTGGGAAGCTTGATAGAATCAGCTCTCCGCGGTCAAAAAGAATAATGTTTAAATCAGCACGGCTTTCTCTTAATTCACTGGCCAGCTCTACCCCGCTAAGTCCAGCACCGACGATGCCAACCGTTGCACCTGCGCTCAAATTGTTTAATTTGTTATACGCATGTCTTGACTGATCAATGGTTTGAATGCTGTATGTATGTTCTTTCGCACCAGGGACATTATGATACTTGTCCTCACAGCCGAGTCCAATCACCGTATCATCATACGGAATCGGTTCACGGTCGCTGAATAAAATCTGTTTGTTTTCAATATCAATTTTTTCTACTTCCCCGTATTGAATATCCAGCTTCGGATGCTCTGGAAAAGATACTCGAATGTGATGATCAGAGATCGTTCCAGCAGCAAGTGCATAATATTCTGTTTTTAAACAGTGGTAAGGATTTCGATCAATTAATGTGATAGTGACATCATCAGGTAATTGATTTGGCAATAAGCGGTGGAGAACCCGCATATTCCCGTAACCTCCGCCGATCAAGACTAAATTTTTCATGACGATTCTCCTTTTCCCCGTAGACATTGAAAAACACTTATACTAAAAAACTTTAAGTTAAAATACCAAATAAAATTATATCGAATTTACTGTGAAACCACAATAATTGTTTCAAAATAACCTACATATTCATCAGTTAGTCCTAAATAGTAAAACATTTTATGAGGAATAGGCGTAACGATACAGATGAAGCTCATATTTTGACTAATGCAAGGAATTTCGGTAGGATGGTAAGGCAATGTGAGGTGAAGCACAGTGTTTCCACTGATCGAATTTTGTGTAAGTAATCTTGCACAAGGGTCTCAAGAAGCAAAAGAGAAGCTTGAAAAAGACCCAAACCTAGACGTAATGGAATACGGCTGTTTAAGCTATTGCGGCAAATGTATGGACTCCCCATTTGCACTTGTGAATGGAGAATTTGTTTCAGGAGAAAATGCAGAGCAGCTAGTCGAGCGTATTTATGCTTTTATAGAGGAAAACGACATGTTTTAAATGCACCACATGGGTCATGAGGTGCATTTTTTTCACATTTTCAGCTTCCATTTTTAAGGAGAATCAATAGAAAGCGCATCCAATATGTTATGCTAATAAAATATCATCAATATGAAATATCACACGAGAGAAAAAGAGGCATATGCATAATAAAAGCCCTTTGCCATGGCAGCAAAGAGCTTCTATGTATGAAAAACGGGGGATGATAAGATTGTCTCCTGAATCGACTCCTTTTATACTATAAAGAAACAACATTTTTGGAGGAAGCTCATGACATCATTTCAATTCACGAAAATGCACGGATTAGGAAATAATTATATTTACGTCAATCAGATGAAGGAACAGCTTCCAGAAGAGCAGCTATCAGAGATAGCGATTCGCGTTTCTTCTGTTTATACAGGAATCGGTTCTGACGGGATGATCCTGATTTGCCCATCAGATGTTGCACCTGTGAAGATGCGCATTTTCAACAATGATGGATCAGAGGGCAAAAACTGCGGTAATGGGCTGCGCTGCGTTGCAAAGTATGTGTATGAGCATCAAATTGTGACGGACACAACGTTCCAGATTGAGACATTGTCAGGACTTGTTGAAGCGACCGTTCATGCTCAGGATGGTCACGTTCAGTTAGTTACAGTAGATATGGGAAAACCACGTTTTGAAAAAGAAGCAATGCCGATGCTTGGTGAACCGGCTAGCACAACGATTAATGAGCTGCTTGATTTTGGCACTGCGAAATTAAATGGAACGGCCGTTTCAATGGGAAACCCGCACATCGTTTTTTATTTAGAGGACATTGAAAAAGCGCCGCTTCATACACTTGGACCAATCATCGAAAAACACGACATGTTCCCAGAAGGCGTCAATGTAGAATTTGTAGAAGTTGTCAGTGAAACAGAACTGCATTTTCGCGTATGGGAAAGAGGTTCAGGGATTACCCAGGCTTGCGGAACTGGGGCCTGTGCTGCGGCTGTATCCACAATTGTGAATGGTCAGGCAAAAAAAGAAACAGACATGACCGTTCATTTAGCAGGCGGAGACCTCATCATTCGTTGGAAAGACAATGACCACGTGCTCATGACAGGACCTGCTGAAACGATTTGTGACGGCACATTTTATCTCTAAACCATTTATTTGAGAAAAGGCATCATCACGTTTATAATTGAAAAGAAACATCCAGTCAAAAGGAGGGATGATCATGAGTACACCAGTAACCATTACAGAAGCTGCTGCACTGCAGATTAAAGATATGATGAAAGAACATGAAGAAGAAAATGCGTTCCTTCGAGTGGGCGTAAAAGGCGGCGGCTGCAGCGGTCTCTCATACGGCATGGGCTTTGACCATGAAGTCTCAGAGAAAGACACGCAGTTCGAGCAGCACGGCATCAATGTCCTTGTCGATTCCGAAAGCCTTGACATCATGAACGGAACTATCATTGATTTCAAACAATCACTCATGGGCGGCGGTTTCACCATCGACAATCCGAACGCCATCGCGTCATGCGGATGCGGTTCTTCTTTCAGAACAGCGACGAATACCGGTACGCCGGAAGAGTGTTAAGGGTTAAAACGATTCATTCTGTAAAAGCATTTGTATAATGAAGACCTCCTCATATTAATCATTTTCTTGAGGAGGTTTTTTGTGTTGTTTTTAAAGATGCAAAAAAAGGACATGACTTCAATCACTCAGCACGTCCTCTTTATAAAGATATTTAATTAGAAAAAAGCTCGCAGTTTCTTAGTATTTCCTCTGTTCATCTTCCACATCTTTTCAAAAAGGTTCATCATGGTGTCGGAAAAAATGTTCTTTGTTGTGTTTCGTTGAGAATAACGTTTCGTATTAATCGATTGTATTCTTAATCATCATTTTCAAAGCTGTTCTCTCTTTTATGAAGAGTAGTAAAGACTTTCATCGCTTCGCTCATAAATGATGCCAATCCCTCACCATAACGATCTATATTCTTTGTGAAACGTTCATCTTGAATATAGAGTTGGCCTAAACCGTAAAAAGCATCAAGAGAGTAATAACGAAAGTTTTCGTTTAAAAAGTCGTACCATTGTTTGATGACGATTTGCACCTCTTTGGATTTAGGGGAATGGCTGCGAAGAGAGGCTAGTTTATTCAATATGCTATCCCAGCTATCAGATAATTCAATTTGTTCATCTTTAGACAAATGATTTAGTTTTGAGCTGACTTCATCAACAGCTTGATTTCCCCAACGGTGACGAGCTTCTTCTTCATATTGGCTAAAATTCATATTCATATTCTCAAACCTTTCTTTATAGGTGTATTGAGTTTCTCCCGTTAAATGCTGTAGCGTCTTATCAATATTTCCGATCATTTTATCGAGATTATTTCGTTTCTCTACTAACATTTTTCTTTGTAGCATAAATGCTTCTTTCTTATTAAATGAAGGATTGTGCATCATCTTTTGGATTTCCTTCAATGGAAATCCAAGTTCCCTGAAAAATAATATTTGCTGCAATGTTTCAAGGTTTTCTTCTGAATAGAGCCGATAACGATTATCTGTGACTTCACTTGGGGTCAATAAACCAATCTTGTCGTAATGATGAAGTGTACGAATGCTAATACCAAATAATTCAGCTACTTCTTTCACTTTCATTTCAATTCACCTCTCTTGATATCCACTATAAAATATGACGTTGCGTTAGGGTCAATCATCTTTTTAAAAATTTATATCATTGTTGATCTTGTTTGAAGCAGCGGATTCAAGGAGTTATGTTTTTTTCGCAAATCGCTCAATTTTGTTACAGCTGGCCCGAACAACTGGCTATTTCCATTCGAAAAGAGTATCATGAGAACCAAACATAAACTGTAGTCAGAAAAGAGGTTGCTGAGGTTTGAGTGAACAAATCAATTGCAGGAACTGTCATGAACTGATTCCGTATCGTTCCAAAACGTGTCCATCTTGCGGGATTGAGAAGCCGCTTCCGAAAAAGGAACGTGTGAAGGATCGGGTGATTTTGGTTGTGGCAGGAATTGTTGTGGTGCTGCTTGCTGCAATGGTGCTTGGAATGGCAAATGCCTATATTGGGGTTTTTAAATAAACGAAAAAGGAGTTCCACGAGTGGGAACTCCTTTTTTGATCCGATCTTATTTGTTTTCAAATAAGCTTGTGGAATGGAGAGGCTGTACACGGGCTTTCGGGTCCATGTAAGCTTTCGCATTGTTGACAGCAGTTGGTGCTTCACCAAATCCGCTTGCAATCAATTTGACTTTTCCTTCATACGTACAGATGTCTCCTGCCGCATAGAAGCCTTCAATGTTTGTTTCCATTGTAGATTTCACCACAATGGAGTTCTTTTCGATTTCAAGGCCCCATTGTTTGATTGGTCCAAGGGAGGAAACAAAACCGAAGTTGACGATCACGTCGTCCACATCAAGCACTTGTTTTTTGTCGCCTTTGACTTCTTCGAGCACGATTTGTTCAATGCGGTCTTCACCAATGAGCTCAGTTGGTACATATGGTGTTAGTACATTGACTTTCGAGTTGTGCAGGTTTTCTACACTGTGCTCATGTGCGCGGAATTTATCGCGGCGGTGAATAATGGATACTTCTTTTGCGATTGGTTCAAGCATAAGTGCCCAGTCCACCGCAGAGTCTCCGCCCCCAAGAACGGCAACACGTCTGCCGGCAAATTGGTTCAAGTCATTAATGAAGTAATGCAGGTTGCTTCCTTCAAATGATTCTGCTGAATCAAGTTCAAGCTTTCTCGGTTGGAATGCACCGTTACCAGCTGTGATGATAATTGTTTTAGAATAATGAATCTCTTGATTTGTCACAAGTTTAAAGATCCCATCTGCCTGCTTTTCAACCGTTTCAACTGCCTGCTCTAAGCAAATGGTTTGATCGAATTTATCCATTTGTTCCTTTAAGTTATCAACTAATTCTTGTGCGCGGATTTTTGGAAATCCAGCCACATCATAAATATATTTTTCAGGGTAAAGAGCGGATAGTTGACCGCCGAGCTGAGGAAGGCTTTCAATGATTTTCACACTTGCCTGTCTCATGCCTCCGTAAAACGCAGTAAACAATCCAACGGGGCCGCCCCCGATAACGGTAATGTCATATACCTTAGAATCTTCTTGCATTCCTTTAATCCTCCCAAATGAAAATTGTTATCACTATATCATATCATACCACATATCGTCGTTTGACTTGTTTTGAAAAACTTGTCGTTTTTTGATGCCGAAGCTTTAGAAAGGAGGAAAAAGTGAGAAAGACCGTTTATCATAAGGATTTTCAGTTTAAAGCCTTGAAAATTGGAGCAGAACTCGCTATTATTGTTAAGGGAACTAAATATTAATTTTTTATGAATTTTTGTCGGATACGGTCAAATGCTTTCGTTTTATGTAGGTGAAAGTTCAGATTTTCACATACTTATTTTTTTGTTTAAATTTCATAAAATGCCGCAAAGCGGTTGAGAATAACGATATGTAATTCTTTATCCGTTTTACAGCAAATTTAAAAAAGGTGGATGTGATTCCAGTGAATAAACCGAAAATCGTTGTATTAGGTGCAGGTTATGGCGGATTAATGACTGTAACAAGATTAACAAAACAGCTTGGCACAAATGATGCGGACATTACTCTTGTGAACAAGCATAATTATCATTACGAAACAACATGGCTTCATGAAGCAAGTGCAGGTACTCTTCATCATGACCGCTGTCGTTATCAAATCAAAGATGTGATTAACAGTTCCCGTGTCAACTTTGTACAAGCAACAGTTGAAAGCATTGATAAGGAAGCGAAGAAAGTTGTGACATCAGATGGCGAACTTTCTTATGACTACCTTGTTGTTGCACTTGGTGCTGTTCCTGAAACATTTGGTATTGCAGGACTGAAAGAATACGCATTCTCAATCTCTAACATCAACTCTGCTCGTCAGCTTCGTGAGCACATTGAGCTTCAATTTGCGACGTATAATACGGATGCTGAAAAACGTCCAGAGCGTTTGACAATCGTTGTCGGCGGCGCAGGATTCACAGGTATTGAGTTCCTTGGTGAGCTTGGAAACCGTGTGCCTGAGCTTTGCAAAGAGTATGACATTGATCAAAAAGACGTGCGTATCATCTGTGTAGAAGCTGCGCCAACAGCTCTTCCCGGATTCGATCCAGAATTGATCGACTATGCGATGAACTACCTTCAAGGTAAAGGTGTTGAGTTCAAAATTGGTACAGCGATCAAAGAATGTACACCTGAGGGGATCATTGTTGGAAAAGACGATGATACAGAAGAAATCAAAGCTGCAACTGTTGTTTGGGCAGCAGGTGTACGCGGTAACCCAATCGTTGAAGAAGCTGGTTTTGAAAACATGCGCGGCCGCGTAAAAGTTTCTCCAGACCTTCGTGTACCAGAAAATGATGATGTCTTCATCATTGGTGACTGTTCATTGATTATCAATGAAGAAATCAACCGTCCATACCCACCAACTGCACAAATCGCTATGCAGCAAGGTGAAACAGTAGCGAAAAACCTTGCAGCACTAGTAAAAGGCGGTTCTCTTGAAAGCTTTAAGCCAGACATCAAAGGAACAGTTGCTTCTCTTGGTGAACACGACGCTGTAGGTGTTGCGTTTGGTAAAAAACTTCAAGGAACAAAAGCTTCTGCAATGAAGAAAATCATCGACAACCGTTCTTTATTCATGGTTGGCGGACCAGGACTTGTTTTGAAAAAAGGAAAATTCAAGTTCTTCTAAACCATCATAGACAAAAACGTGTATCCTCGTGATACACGTTTTTTTATAAGTTGTGGTGGTATATTTTCTCACTTGGTCATCGGCAGTAAAATATGTTATGATAAATTATCAGAAAATTTAGATTAAGGAGTGAGCAATATGAATGCACAAACAAAGGAAAAAACATCAATCTGTCAATATTGTTCAGGAAAAGGGTATTTTCAGCTATTGCTCGGCGGATCTGAAACGTGTGAGGAATGTAAAGGGACAGGAAAGAAGCGTTAATCGATCTGCTTTTTCCATTGATTGACTTCATCTCTATTTCCAAGTTAAACTAATGATGGGATATTTGGGGGTGGAGATGAAGTGATCAGTTTACCAGTCGTTATCATTTCAGTTATTTTATTTTTCGTGTTATTCTTCGGCATTGGCTTTTTGCTCAATATGCTACTGAGAATGTCATGGATTATGGCTATTTTATATCCAATTGTATGCCTTTTCATTATTAACAATCAAAAGATGATCGCTTATGTAAGAGAGCCTGGCACTGCTTTTTCAGGAATAGGAGACCGGATCGTCTCACTCGCTGCGGCAGATATCATCATCTTATTAAGCGGCCTGATCGGTGCAATCACATCAGGTTTTGTCATTAATGCACTTCGAAAAAGAGGGTATCAAATGTTTTAACTCACTTGTGGACACGCAAGTGGGTTTTTTTGTTTCTCCTTTGCATAGTTTCCATTTTGTTTGGAAACAAATAGATGGGTAGAGGAGTGACAAATAGAGATGAAAACATGGATGAAACGATTGTTCATGACCGCCCTATTCATGCTTGCACTTTTGACAAGCTTTACGGGCATATCTGGAGTCGAACCAAGTGATTTAGCTGTTTGGGTGAAAAAAACCGATGCGGGCAAGCAAGTATCTTCTTTTTTTCAGCAGCAAAAAAGGGAAACGATCGCACTCAAAAGTGAAGATTCGCGGGCTGTTTCTCTCGAAGAAGCCTTTAATTGGAACGATTACCCGAAGCAGAAAGTTGTGGCAACCGGCTATACAGCGGGTGTGGAATCAACAGGCAAAACGAAGGAACATCATGCATATGGCATTACATATTCAGGCGTCAAAGTGAAACGTGATTTATACTCAACAGTGGCAGCCGACCCATCTGTTTTTCCGATTGGAACGGTGCTGTTTATCCCAAACTATGGCTACGGTGTGGTTGCAGATACCGGGAAAGCCATTAAAGGTCATAAGCTTGATTTATACTATGAAACCGTAGATGATGTGTATAGAGAATGGGGTAAAAAAGTGCTCGATGTGTATATCATCAAAAAGGGTGAAGGGACGTTAACGGAAAAAGACTTAAATCAGCTTAATGAAGCAGAATCGATGCAGGTATTCCGTCAGCAGTTTCAAGCCAATAAAGAATAAAAAAGCTTTGGGCCGTTTAAGGTCCAAAGCTTTTTCGCTTCTACATGAAGTAATAATCTAAGATGAGTGTCAGCAAGATCCCTGTTAAGCCGCCGAAGAAGACTTCAATCGGCTTATGACCAAGAAGCTCTTTTAATTTCTTTTGCTTTTCTTTTTCTTCCGCATTCGGGAAATTCTTTGCTTCGGAAACAAATCGGTTAAAATCTGTTACAAGCTTGTTGAGAACAGTCGCCTGTTCTCCTGCCTGTCTGCGAACGCCTGTCGCATCAAACATCGTAATAATGGCAAAGATGGCGGAAATGGCAAAGATAGATGTATCTAGCCCGTGCTCTAAAGCCACTGCTGTTGAGAGTGCTGTTACTGCTGCGGAGTGTGAACTTGGCATTCCGCCTGTGCTTGTAATGAGCGACCAATCTAGTCGTCTAGAAATGATAAATTGAATCGGTACTTTTACAAATTGAGCAAAAAAGATGGCTGCAAGGCTGGCAAGCAGCGGAAAATTCGTCAGTACGCTCATGAACAAGAAACATCCTCTCTTTAAGAAAAAATATTGTGCGAAATGATGGACTAAAAATCCTAGTATGATGAAAAAATGATAGCAGTAAAAAATGCTGCCAAGTCCATGTTCATTATAACATTAAAGAAAGTAGATGTGGAACGAGGAGAACAAGGACAGGCTGCTCAGGTTTTCGCCGCTTTTTCATGATGCCCTTCCGCGTGTGAAAATATAAATGTTCATCAAGTAAAGACAGACTGGCAATGATCGTATAGGCACGCAAATTTTGATATAATAGAAGTTCCAATGTGAAAAATGGAGTTCATTAAGGAGCGTGTGATAAATATGTTTTTCTCGACAAATGAATTGCAGCATAAAGATACACTGGCGATCGGACTTTTTCAAAAGAGCCAATTATCAGGAAAAGCAAAAGAAATGGATGAATTACTCGAAGGAAGAATCACTGAATTATTAAAAGAAGGCGACATTTCATCCAAACGAAATCAGCTTTCGAAGTTTTTCCCATCCCCTGAAACAGGCATCAAACGCATTTATTTTGTCGGGCTTGGGAAGGAATCAGATTACACGTTTGAAGAGGCAAAAGAAGTGTTTGCCCATTTATTCAAAAAGCTTCATCAAGATAAAAAGCAAGCGGTTTCTGTCTTGCTGGATACGTTTATTGGAAAGGATCTGCCTGCTCAAGATGCAGCCCATGCCCTTTCTGAAAGCTGCCTTTTAGCTACATATGAATTACAGGATTTTAAACATAAAACAAATGAACCGGATCGTTTTATCGAGTTTGTTTATGCAACGACAGAGCATGATCAAGCTGAAATTCAGGCGAGTTTGAAAGTCGGCGAAGTGTACGGACAGTCAGTTAATTCGGCCCGTACCCTTGTGAATATGCCGCCGAACATGCTCACATCCTCTGATCTGGCTTCGTATGCGGCAGAGCTTGCATATAAATATGAATTTGAGATTGAAATTTTAGATAAAGAACAAATGGAAGAGCTCGGAATGGGCGGTATTTTAGCCGTCAATAGAGGCTCAACAGAACCGCCAAAACTCATCGTATTAAAATATCAAGGCAAGGAAGAATGGACAGACGTCATCGGCCTTGTCGGTAAAGGCATCACGTATGATACCGGCGGCTATTCTTTAAAGCCAAGAGCGAGTATGGTTGGCATGAAAACAGATATGGGCGGCTCAGCCTCTGTTCTAGGCGCAATGGAAATCATTGGCGAACTTCGCCCAGAGCAAAATGTCATTGCGGTCATCGCCTCAACCGATAATATGATCTCGGCAGACGCTATGAAGCCGGACGACGTGATTGTGTCACTAAGCGGTAAAACAATCGAAGTGCTCAATACGGATGCAGAAGGCCGTCTTGTTTTAGCAGATGGGGTGACATATGCGAAGCAGCATGGTGCCTCTGTCCTTGTAGATGTGGCCACATTAACAGGCGGTGTCATTGTGGCGCTTGGAAATGAGACAACAGGCGCGATGACCAATAACGATGAGCTGTACGCTCAGTTTAAAGAAGCATCAGAAGAATGCGGTGAAATGATCTGGCAGCTGCCAATCACGGAAAAAGATAAGAAACGAGTACGAAACAGCAAAATGGCGGATCTCAATAACTCACCAGGCCGTGATGGTCATGCGATCATGGCAGGTGCTTTCATTGGCGAATTCGCAGAGGAGACGCCTTGGGTTCACTTAGATATTGCAGGAACTGCAACAACAGAAAAACCTTCATGCTTTGGACCAACAGGGGCAACAGGTGTGATGGTGAGATCACTCGCAACATTTGTGGAACGATTTGAAGGAACAAAATAAAGGAGAAGGCTCTGCCAAGTGGCAGGGCTTCAGATTGTTGACAAAGAGCTAAAATGAACTTTATTTTAGCTCTTTGTCTTTTTCTTTTCAGCGTGATAGAAAACCTTTGAAGTCTAGGAAGGACGAGTACTGGAGCGGAGCGAATTTGACATTCGTGAGCACCAGCACGCAGGACTGACAAAGAATGCGAGGGTTTGTCTACACGCTGGGCTCTGCCAAGTGGCAGAGCTTTTTTATGTAGGACATACGCCATTTGACGAAGTTTTTTTTCTATGGTAACATACGTTGGTACTTTAATTATCTACTACATTAGTAAACTAAAGGATTTCGGGGGTTTCACCATGAATGCAGTTGTTTTAGCGGTTGTTTTAATGTTGATATTAAGCTTGCTGCGGGTCAATGTCGTGATTGCGCTGGCAATAGGTGCTTTAGCTGGCGGACTTGCAGGTGGATTAGGCTTGGGAGGAACAGTGGACGCCTTTACGGACGGACTCGGAGGAAATGCAACAGTGGCGATTAGTTATGCGTTACTAGGAGCATTTGCTGCGGCACTGACGAAAACAGGTCTTCCAGATGCCATGGTTGAAGGAGCAGTGAAGCTTCTAGGAAAAGAAGGCGATTCAAGACGGAAAACACTATCAAAAGTGCTCATCGTTCTTGTCATTTTGATCGTGTCTTGTTTTTCACAGAACGTCGTTCCTGTTCATATTGCCTTTATCCCAGTCTTAATTCCGCCGTTATTAAAGGTGTTTAACGAGCTTCAGATTGACCGCAGACTGCTAGCGTGTGTCATGACCTTCGGACTCACTGCACCATATATATTACTTCCAGTCGGTTTTGGACAGATTTTCCACGGAATGCTTCGTGACAATATGAAGGAAGCGGGTCTGACTGTAAACTTAGCAGATATTCCATATGCCATGCTGATTCCTGTTGCGGGTATGGTTCTTGGATTGATCGTTTCCATTTTTGTGTATCGAAAGCCGAAAGTATATGAGGATCGTGAAATTACAGATGTAGAAAAATCGGCTTATACGAAAAAAAGCTTATTCTTTGCCGGTCTTGCTATTCTCGTTTCGTTGATTGTCCAGCTTTATTTATCGCAAAGCCTTGGTGTGGAAGGAATGATCTTCGGTGCACTCTCAGGACTGCTTATCTTGTTTGTGACTGGAATGATGAAACGCGATGAAGCAGATGAACTGATTACATCTGGAATGAATATGATGGCATTTATCGGTTTTGTTATGCTTGTTGCCGCTGGATTTGCCAATGTTTTAACAAAAACAGGAGACATTGAATCTCTTGTCAAAGCATCTTCCCAATATATTGGCAACAGCCACAGCCTTGCAGCGATTTTAATGCTGCTCGTTGGCCTGGTTGTGACAATGGGGATCGGATCATCATTTGCAACGATTCCAATTATTACAACCATTTTTGTTCCACTTTGCTTACACTTAGGATTTAGTCCAATGGCTACTATTGCCATTATTGGCTCTGCTGCGGCTGTTGGAGATGCAGGTTCACCTGCAAGTGACAGTACGCTTGGACCAACATCTGGATTGAATATGGATGGACAGCATCACCACATTTGGGGAACTTGTGTTCCGACTTTTATCTATTATAATATTCCGCTTGTTCTGTTCGGCTGGCTTGCGGCGATTATTCTGTAAAATGAAAAGCTTGTAGAGAAAACGATGATGTTTTTTCTATAAGCTTTTTTGTTGTTCGTAGATGAAAAAATAATTAGGACAAAAGTATGAATTAAATGAATCTTTCTTCCTCTATCTTACGTATATATGCTGATAAAAATGAAAAGGGGAAGATGGGACATGTCATTTTTTAAAAAGCTAGCGGCAAGTGCTGGGATTGGTGCGGCAAAGGTAGATACCATTTTAGAGAAAAACGCTTATTATCCAGGACAAGAAGTAACGGGAACTGTCCATGTAAAGGGCGGGAAAATTTCTCAGGAAATACGCTATATCAATGTCAAGATTGAAACACAATATGTGATTGTGAAAGATGATGAAGAGCGTAGAAAATATGCGAACATCTATACTTTACGGGTAACGGATTCTTTTACCATCCAGTCTGGTGAAAAGCATGAATTTCCGTTTTCATTTATTCTTCCTATTGATACCCCGATGACGATTGGAAAAGTAGAAATTGCAGTAGAGACAGACCTTGATATCCAAGGTGGAATCGATAAATCTGACTATGACCGTATTTTCGTTGAAGCACATCCTTGGGTGAAAAATGTGCTGGAAGCCACTAGAAATTTAGGTTTTCACCTGAACGAAGCAGACTGTGAGCAAGCACCTTACTTCCAGCGGCGCCTGCCATTCGTCCAAGAATTCGAGTTCATTCCGACATCAGACTACTATCGCTATATGCTTGATGAGTTAGAGCTGATTTTTCTGATAGATGAAGGCGGATTAGACATTGTTTTCGAAGTCGACCGTAGAGCAAGAGGTCTGAGAGGCTGGCTTGAGGAGATGTATAATGATGGAGAACAGCTTGTACGCTACCGCTTCAGTCCATCAGATCTTGAAGATGTAGAAGTGCTTGAAGGAATGCTAGAAGAAATCATAGACCAATACGCTGAGTAATGAAGAAAAAAGAGCCTGAATGAAGACAGGCTCTTTTTTCTATGATACAGCTTCTTGTTTTCGAAAGGATGTGGCTTTGGAAACAGAGCGATAAATTTTAGGTGCCAGCATCGCAAGTAATATAGTCAATGCGTAGTCTTTTACCATAAACCAGATCATAAAGAACCATGTGGTTTGATAGGAAATCGGTGCATTAAGCCATACATTTAATGCGAGGTATGTATAGGTCGTTCCGATCACATACATCACGGTCGTACCAGCAATGGCTGCAAGCAAAAAGCGACCAAAGCCAGGATTTTTTCTTTTCTCTAGAATGAATCCAGCAAGCCAGGCAGCAGGGATGTACGATAGTACAAAGCCGCCGCTTTTCCCTAAAATGACCCCAAAGCCCGCAGAGAACTGGGCGAATACTGGTGCACCAGCAATTCCAACCAAGGCATAGACAATCATAGCTAATGCGCCAAGCCGTCTGCCGAGTAAGAGACCAGCAAGCACACAAAAAAACGGCTGCATCGTAAGTGGAATTCCGCCGACCTGTAAAAATGGCACAATGGATGTGATATTGGCTCCGATAGCCATGAGTGCAGCAAACATTCCCACTAGCACAAAGTCAGCAGTTCTTGTCTTCTTTTGCATGATGTTTCCCCCTGTCTTATCTGTACAAATAGATTAAGGGGAAGAAGGATTTTTGTCAACTTGTTTTTATTTTAGGTTAACAATAAAACCCGCCCATCAATAGGGCGGGTAGCTGATTAAGCTTCGGTCATAAAAGAGGCATCGATGGCTTTGCTGACAGGTACGTAATCATAGCCGAGATCACGAGCGACCGCTTCGTACGTGATATGTCCGTTCATCACATTGACACCTTCTGCGATGGCATTGTTTTCTCTAATAGCTTTTGCAGCGCCTTTATTCGCAATTTGCAGCGCATATGGAACAGTGACATTCGTTAACGCAACAGTTGATGTCCGCGGAACGGCACCTGGCATGTTGGCGACAGCATAATGTAATATGCCGTGTTTTTCATAAGTAGGCTGATCATGGGTTGTGATGTGATCAATGGTTTCGACAATGCCGCCTTGATCAATCGCTACATCCACAATGACAGAGCCAGGCTTCATTTGTTTCACCATTTCTTCTGTCACAAGCGTTGGTGCTTTGGCACCAGGAATCAGCACCGCACAAATAAGAAGGTCTGCCTCACTGACTGAATCTGCAATGTTGACAGGATTGGACATTAACGTTTTCATTTGATGGCCAAATTGGTCGTCCAGCTGACGCAGGCGTTCTGCGTTTACATCAATCAGGGTGACATCTGCGCCAAGTCCGATCGCCATTTTCGCTGCGTTTGTTCCAACAACACCGCCCCCAATAATGGTGACCTTTCCTCTTGATACCCCTGGTACACCTGCAAGTAAAATACCCTTTCCGCCTTTTGGCTTTTCTAAAAATTGAGCCCCAATTTGAGCGGCCATTCTGCCTGCTACTTCAGACATTGGTGTGAGAAGAGGGAGTGTTTTTCCGTCCGTTACTGTTTCGTAAGCAATGGCTGTAACGCCTTTTTGTTTTAATGCTTCAGCCAAGGAGGGCTCTGCGGCTAGATGCAGGTACGTAAATAAGATGAGTCCTTCTCTGAAATAAGGATATTCCTCAGGTAATGGTTCTTTTACTTTCATGATCATATCAGAAGATGCCCATACATCTTTCGCCTGATCAAGAATCTCTGCACCAACAGATACATAATCGTCATCAGTGAATCCGCTTCCAAAACCAGCGTTTGTTTCAATTAAAATCTGATGTCCAGCTGAAAGCAATTGAGAAGCTGCTCCTGGTGTTAAAGCCACTCGGTTTTCATTGTTCTTAATTTCTTTCGGAATGCCGATGATCATGTTTATTCCTCCTATGCTTATCTATTGATATTGTATGTCTAGTGTATCCGGAAAGTTTAGAAAATTCTTCGGTTGAAATAAAAAATAAAAAAACGCCTCTTTGTGAAATTTCACAAATGGACGTTTTTTAGTTTCATATCAAGGTAGATGGTCATTTTCTCATTCATGTTTTTTAAATCAATTTCTGCGATGTCTGTAATCCGTTTTAATCGATAATTTAAGGTATTGATGTGGATGTTTAATTGCTTTGCGGCAATATTGGCATTGCTGTCACAGTCAATAAACCGCTCAAGGGTTTCGACAAGGTTGGAATGATGCCTCAGGTCGTAATCCTCCAGCTTTGATAAAGAGTAACTGGAGTAAGAAGAGCCCTTTCGCTTCTCAGCAAGCACATCAAGATATTGATAAATGCCTAGTTCAGAAAAGCTGTTTAAACGTTCTGTTTCAACTGGAAAGCGTTCTTTCGTCTTTAATACAGCCAGTGCTTCTTTATAGGAAGGCTGAATTTGAGAGATGTTATCGTAAATTCCTCCAATTGCTGCCTGAACATGCTGAATATGATACCGGTCCGCAAGCTGCTGCAACATGCCGCTTGTGAATTGCTTAATATCTTGAAGCGGATGTTCTGTTTTTGGTGAGACAAGAATAATGAATTCGTGAAAATCAACAGTCGTTAACAGTACCTGTACTTGCTGTGTTGTTTCAAGCAGATAGGACAGCTTTTTTTCTGTCTCCTCTGTGAGTTCGTCACGAAGACGGAAGATGATGATGGCATATGTGTCTGGACATCTGATGCCAAGCCTTAAAAATAGGTCAAGCATCTCATCCTTTTCATGAATATGACCTGTGAGCATCTTCCAGAAAAGCTCCTGATTACGTTCTTCTGTTTTCGTTTTTCGAATTTGTAAATTGAGTAATTTGTTTTTCACGGCATGCGCTGCCATTTTGAGAAGGTCCATTTCTTCTTCTGAAAAAGGCTGTGCGGATTCAATCGCCCAAATAAATCCGAGCACTTCTTTGTCCTTCCAGATCGAAATGGCGACCCTGCTAGATAAACCCACCTCTGCAATTTGAGGGACACGAAGCGGTTCGTCTGTTTTAAGGAGTGTAGGAATGATGCCGTCCTTCCAAAGCCGATTAATGACTTTTTCCGGTACCCGGCGGGAGATAATGGTTGAAGTTCTGGCGGGATCAGTAAAATCATTGTGTGTGCTATATGCCAATAATCGATGATGAGTATCTTCTATAGTAATAGGGCAATTGAGCACATCACTAATTTGGTCTGCCACATCCTCTAAACGATCAAGACTATACTTAAACGGATCTGTCTTTTTTGTCATAAAAAACCCCTGCTTTTTCGAATATTTCACGTACTTACATTATGAAGAGAATGAGGTACGTAAATCAACAAAAAACTGCCATAAACTTAAAAAAACAAAAAGTGTGAGAAGCAAGTAAATGCATGTTGAAGCACGCTGAAAAAGAAATAGTACAATAATAACGTAGTAAAAAATCAATAGGCGGAAAGATCCACCGAAGCAGGTGGATACTTATTATGAATATATGACCAAAAAACTGTTAAATACTAGATAAAAAGCGAAAAAACAGTAATTCTATAGACTCATTTTGTAAAATAAAAACAGATTTGTTTGACTGTGTATCATTTCTGTTTTTATAATAATAACGTCAAAAAATAAGTGGATTAGCCCATTATATGGCGGCTATGCACGGGAGGTAATGAGGAATATGTCAGGAATTATTCGCGTAACCCCAGAAGAACTAAGAGCGACCGCTAAGCAATATGGTGTTGAAAGTCAAGAAGTGTTAAACCAAGTTGATCGTCTAAATAGAATGATCTCTGATTTAAAAGGAATGTGGGAAGGTGCTTCTAGTGAAGCATTTGCTGATCAATACGAACAGCTTAAGCCTTCATTTATCAAAATGTCTGATCTATTAACAGATGTCAGCAATCAGCTTGATCAAACGGCAAATACACTTGAAAGCACTGACCAAGACATCGCAAGCCAAATCCGCGGCTAATCAAAGGGATTTCCTTTCTAAGTGTGAAAAGCAGAAACAGCGCCGAGTCTGTCAATGGATGCCGGCGCTCTTTCTATTTTGTGAGGTGGAAATTTGTGTATATCGATATTACCATCGACTTAAAAAATTATGATGGCAGTGTGTTTGATTTGAGACTATCAAATTATTTACATATTAAACAAGTCATCCATATCGCCTGGCAGGCAAAACAAATCTCACTTCCAAAGCGAGAAGGCGGATGGGTGCGGGTAGTCAATAAGAAAGCTGTGTTTTCAGGCGAATATAAGCTGTCAGACTGTGGAATTACCACAGGAGACAGGCTGGAAATACTATGAAAGGACTTTTGTAAATGGCAGATAAAAAGAGTTCCTATTTAGAAGAACAATTAGAAGCAGTCATGAAAAAAGAGGGAGGCACCTATACCTTTATTTTTCAAAAAGAGACGATTAAACTCTTAGACGGTTTAGAAGCGGCACCGATCAAAGACATCAATCCTTCATTTCAGAAAGAGATTCAATTAACTGAAGATGAGGTCATCATTTCTATACAACCGCCTCCTGCCTATCAGGAATTTCGTTTCATCCATGCAAAGGATGAAAAAAGCAAATGGATTTTTTCATACCAGCTTGTCGATGCAGTTCTTAAACACGACGTGAAGCGGCTGCATCCTATTGTTTCTCCTGAAAACATTGTTTTTCATCAAGGCTTAGCTCCTGCATTTTTACATTATGGGGTTAAAGAAAGTATCCCGCCATATGAAACCGATGAGCATCGCCTGTTAAAAGAGGTCAAGGCTGTCGTTCTTCGAGTGGTTGACCATGAATATCAATTTCAAGAATATGTGGCTTACAATGAAACGTTGAAATTATCGGAGCTGGCAAAAGAAATTAGTGAAACGAAGTCGCTGGAAGAATTATCATCTTTGATTGAGCAAAAGATCAAAGCAATCGATGCGAAAGAAAAAACGCTCTTAACCATTCCTAAAAAGAAATGGAAGATCGAGCGATACATCGGATTAGGTCTGCTTGTCCTGTTAATCCCTGCATTGGTGTACACCATTTACACCTTCTTTTTTGCCATGCCAAAACAAGAAGCATACGTCGAGGCAAACAAATATTATCTCAACAAGCAGTACAGTCAAGTGGTGGATACGTTAGAGAAGTATCCAGCCAATCAAATGCCAGTCTCTCTTCAATATGAACTGGCCATTTCGTATGTACAAACGAACCAAGGCAGTTTGTTGCTTGATCAGCATAAAAAAGAAATCACAGAAACGTACACATTACAGACAGATCCGCAATACTTCCTATTCTGGATTCATATTGGACAAGGCAATAGCAAGGAAGCACTTGATATTGCACGGGTGCTTGGAGACGACAGGTACATATTTACGGCACTCGTCGCCTATCGCAATGAAATTCAAAACGATGACAGCCTTTCTGCTGAAGAAAAACAAAAACAGCTAGATCCGATCATTAAGGAAATGGCGAAATATGAAGAAAAAGAAACAACCGAGACAAGCACAAGTGACTCCTCAGACGCAAGCCAAACAGATGAAACAGCTGAACAAAAAGAGCAGTCAAAAGCCGATCAAGAGAAAAAAGAGAAAGAATCTGAAGCGAAAAAGAAAACCTCTCAGACGAAAAAAGATGAGAAAAAATAATTTTCGATACAACTGACAGTTGGTGCTGTCCCATGAGGAGGTGGAGCGTTTGAGTCTTCTTTGGGTTTTTTATGAGGAGGATTATCAAACTGTCCGTTTAGATGAGCAGTTCAATCGAGAAGCTCTGATTGGACCTGAAATAGAGCATACAGTGACAATCCCTTCACTTTCGTTTGATGAAGGGGTCATTCGTTTATCTCCTGATGAACCGAATGATGGTTTTACTATTTATCAGGGAGATGAGAAGAAAGGCAAATTACTTCCACATGAACCATATCAGCTTGGTTCACTCACACTTATTTTAATGGATGCACATCATGATCAACATATTTATTACCTAGGAAATAGAGTGGAGCTGTCTTTTTCACGTGAAGAGAAAGATGAGATTGATGTGTGGAAAGAACAAGCTCATTCCATGTTTCAAGATGCCAGCCAGTTCACTTTAGAGAAAATCGAAGGAACATGGTATGTCATGCCTCAGGACGAGACGATTTACGTGAACGGAAAGAAAATCCACGGTCCCGAGAAGATTTATGCAGGAGATGAGCTGTTCTGGAACTTTCTGACGGTGACATTTAAAGATGATGATTTATTACAGGTGACAGCTTACGAACCCTTTCATACACGTTTGGAAAAAACAAGACCGCCAAGTACAGAAACAAAACAAAAATACCCTTCATACAGGCGTACACCACGTTTGATTTATGATTTGCCAGATGACCGGGTATCCTTTAGCTTTCCTTCGCAGGAGAGTGAAAATAACAGCAGAGGGCTTTGGCTTGTTGTCCTTCCGCCGCTTGTGATGCTCCTTGTGATGGGGATTGTTGCCCTTATCCAGCCGCGTGGAATCTTTATTATCGTGTCAATGGCGATGTTTATCATGACGTTAATTACATCGTCCGTTCAATACTTTAAGGAAAAATCACAGCGCAAAAGACGAGAAGAGAAGCGGCAGCGTGTCTATTCTCTTTATTTAGAAAATAAACGAAAAGAGCTGCAGGAGCTGTATGACCGCCAGCAATATATTTTGACGTATCATTATCCGTCATTTGAACAAATGAAGTATTTAACATCAGAAATCAGCGGACGCATTTGGGAAAAGACGCTTGTGAGTGACGACTTCTTGCACCTGCGTCTTGGAACAGGCGCAGTCCCATCAAGCTATGAATTATCGATGAGCGGCGGCGATATGGCCAATCGAGATGTTGATGACTTAATGGAACAAACGCAGCACATGCAAAAAGTATATCGTGAAGTGAAGAATGTCCCGATTACATTCGGTCTTGCGGATGGTCCAACAGGATTAATAGGGAAGCCTGCGATTGTGAAAAATGAGCTTCATCAGCTAGTTGGACAGCTTGCTTTCTCGCACAGCTATCACGATTTGAGATTTGTCTTTATCTTTCATGAGCAGGAGTATGAGAATTGGGAATGGATGAAATGGCTTCCGCACTTCCAGCTGCCTCATACATATGGCAAAGGGTTTATTTACAACGAACAAACACGCGATCAGCTGTTGTCCTCTATTTATGAAATTTTACGCGAGCGTGATTTAGAAGAAGAAAAAGAGAAGAAAATCTTTACGCCTCATTTTGTGTTCATCGTGACAAATCATGAGCTCATTGCCGAGCATGTGATTTTAGAATACCTAGAAGGCAGCCGGACAGATCTTGGTATCTCCATCATTTTTGCAGCAGAAACAAAGGAAAGTTTGGCTGAAAATATTTCGACGCTTGTCCGTTATATTAACGAAGAAGAAGGAGATATTCTCATTCAGCACAAGAAGGCAGTACGAATTCCGTTTCAGCTTGATACACATCAGCGCGGGGACAATGAACTGTTTGCCAGAACACTGAGAACATTAGATCATCAAGTCGGTATGACCAATTCGATTCCTGAGACGGTCTCATTCCTTGATCTTTTCCATGCCAAACAGGTAGATGACATTGGCATTCGTGAAAAATGGCTGACTTCAGAAACGGCCAAATCATTATCAGTTCCAATTGGTTATAAAGGGAAAAACGACATTGTCGATCTGAACCTGCATGAAAAAGCACATGGCCCGCACGGACTGTTGGCGGGAACAACGGGATCAGGGAAAAGTGAATTTTTACAGACGTATATTTTATCGCTCGCTGTACATTTTCACCCGCATGAAGTTGCTTTCCTATTGATTGACTATAAAGGGGGCGGAATGGCGCAGCCGTTTCGAAATATTCCTCATTTACTTGGAACGATCACCAATATTGAAGGCAGCAAGAACTTTAGTGAAAGAGCGCTTGCCTCAATTAAAAGTGAATTGAAGAAAAGACAGCGGCTGTTTGATCAGTATCATGTGAATCACATCAATGATTATACGAAGCTTTACAAGGAGAAAAAGGCTGAGCAGGCAATGCCTCACTTGTTCTTAATCTCTGATGAGTTTGCTGAATTAAAAAGTGAAGAGCCAGACTTTATTAGGGAGCTTGTCAGCGCTGCACGTATTGGCCGAAGCCTCGGGGTCCATCTCATTTTGGCTACCCAAAAGCCAGGCGGGGTCATTGATGATCAGATTTGGAGTAACTCCCGTTTTAAGGTCGCACTAAAAGTACAAGATGCGTCAGACAGTAAGGAAATTTTGAAAAATAGTGATGCAGCGTCCATTACCGTCACAGGCCGCGGTTATTTACAAGTGGGCAACAATGAAATTTATGAATTGTTCCAATCGGCTTGGAGCGGTGCACCATATATGGAAGATGGCTACGGCTCAGAAGATGACATTGCCATTGTGACAGATACTGGTCTTATTCCGTTATCAGGGGTAAGCACAGAGCCAGCAGTGAAAAAAGAGACAGTGACGGAGATTTCCGCTGTTGTGGATGAAATTGAACGTATGCAGCAAGAGCTTGGAATTGAGAAGCTGCCAAGTCCATGGCTTCCACCGCTTGAGGAACGTATTCCAAAAACACGTTATGCTTCGAGTGAAGAGCATGTCTTCCATTTTGCGCTTGTCGATGAACCAGATCAGCAAAGCCAGCATCCACTTTCTTATCAAATGATGGAAGATGGGAACATTGGCATCTTCGGTTCCTCCGGCTACGGCAAATCACTTGCTGCCACAACACTGCTGATGAGCTTTGCGGAGAGGTATTCACCTGAAGAATGGCACGCATATATTTATGATTTCGGAAACGGAACATTGCTTCCGTTAGCCAAACTGCCGCATACGGCGGATTATTTCTTAATGGATCAGATGAGAAAGATTCAAAAATCAATGAAGCGTCTGCGGGAAGAGGTTGAATATCGCAAGCGCTTATTCAGACAGCAAGAAATGAGTCATATCAAAATGTACAACGCCTTAAATGAGAAAAAGCTTCCGTTCATTTTTATCGTGATTGACAACTTTGACATTGTCAAAGACGAAATGCATGATCTCGAATCTGAATTTATTCAGCTGAGCCGTGACGGACAATCACTAGGTATATACTTCTTGATTACAGCAACCCGGGTAAATGCAGTGCGTCAATCGCTGATGAACAATCTGAAAACAAAGATTGTCCATTACTTAATGGATCAAGGAGAGGCGTACTCGATTATTGGCAGACCGAAATTCAGCTTAGAGCCGATCCCAGGACGAGTCATTATTAACAAAGAAGAGCTTTATTTTGCGCAAATGTTTCTGCCAGTTGAAGGAGAGAACGATCTCGAATTGTTTGAGCATTTGAAACAAGAGATACAGCTTCTTCATGACCGCTTTGAAGCATCCGAAAAACCAAAGCCTGTGCCAATGCTTCCTGATAAGCTGACAGTTTGGGAGCTTGAGAGTCGTTTAGATGAACAAAAACCGCCATATCACATTCCAGTCGGATTAGATGAGGAATCTGTGGCACCTGTTTATTTTGACTTGAAAAAGAATAAACATTGCCTCATTATCGGTCAAACGCAGCGCGGGAAAACAAATGTGACAAAACTGATGCTCGATCAGCTTTTAGTGGCAAAGCCTGAAAAGCTGGCTGTCTTTGATTCAATTGATCGGGGTCTATCCCATTATGCAAAAGAAGAGAACATTGATTACCTTGAAACAAAAGATGATATCACCGAATGGGCAGAAGAAATGGACCGCATATTCAAGGTGCGGGAAGAAATGTATGTCGAAGCTGTGCGCCAAGGGGAGACCGATCAGCTGTCATTTCCTCAAATTGTGCTTGTGATTGATGGCATTACGCGTTTTCAGCAGACGATCGATCCGCGTCTTCAAGATCAATTGGCAGATTTCATGAAGTCATATGCACACTTAGGCTTCAGCCTGATTGCATCAGGGAATCATACCGAGTTTAGTAAGGGCTATGATGCACTCACAAACGAAATCAAACAAGTTCGTCATGCTATGTTACTCATGAAAAAATCAGAGCAAAACATCATACCGCTTCCGTATGCAAGACAAGAACCAGAGATTCAGCCAGGCTTCGGGTATTTGGTTGAAAACGGAAAAGAGAAGAAAATCCAGGTTCCTTTATGTGCGGTAGAAAGGAAGAGTGTTCAATGACAGAGCAGCAAAAAAGCTCCATCAAAATCGTATCCACCATGATATTGATTCTTGTGCTGCCGGTTTTATTTTTCCACCTGATTGGAGATGACCCGGCAAAACAGAAGAAGAATGCCACGCGAAATATTGCAGTGGTCAATGAGGATATGGGAGCGAGCGAAAGTGAAAACACGGCTCGTTTCGGACAGGATGTTGTGGCAGCATTGTCAGAACGTCCTGATTATACATGGACTGTAGTGAATCGCAGTGCGGCGGAAAATGGACTGAAAAACAGAAGATATGACGCTGTCCTTTATATTCCGTCTGATTTCTCTAAAAATGTGCTGAGCTATGATAAAGACCATCCTGAAAAGGCGTCCATCCAATTTTCGATTCAAGATCAGCTCAATGCAGTCAATAAAGAGAAAGTGCAGAGAGAGCTGGAAAATGCGCAAAAGAAAATGAATGAACAGATGTCGACGCTATACTGGAGTTTTGTATCACAGGAAATTGGCAATGTGAGAGAAGAATTTGAGCATATTGTCGGCAAAGAAGTTGAATTCCAAAACACGATGTACAACTTCTATAAACCGAACTCAAACAAACTATCAGATGCCGTCCAGCAGCAGAAGAAACAAATAGAAGAATTAAAAAATGCGATGGCCGATTCACAGAAACAATATAAAGACGGCTTGAGTACAACAGAAGAAGCAAAGAACCAATTAAAGGACTTTGTGAAAGTAGTCGATCAATACCAGCAGTATCAAGATAAACAAAAGGATCTCTTGATCAAAGCGCAATCAACAAGCCAAAAGCAAATCCAGCAAGGGCTCAAACAACTCGCTGACATTCAAAACCAAAATGCCCGCAGCTTTAGTGATCAAATGGGCGGACTCAAAACAGACATCAACGGGGTACAAAGTCAGCTGAAAACAACGGACAGCGCCATCCAATCTGTTCAAAAGTCGAGAGAAGACGTTATTCCTAAGCAATCCACGGGGTTAACGGAACTTGTGAAGACGTCTCAGGAAGAACTGATTAGAAATTATGAAGCTCAATATCTTGCATACATAGGGGATAAAATTATTCCATTGCAAGAGCAATTGAAAGTTTCGAGAAAGGCCTTGCTTGAAGCAGAGAAACCGAAAGAGGATCCGAATGAGGATTCGAATAATCAAGGTGAAGACCAAAAAGACTCGACAGACGATTTGAAAATCGATCTTGAAGAAGAGACGAAGAAATTAACTGAAATCTCAACAGAAATAAATCAAGTGGCAGATGATTTGTCTGGAAATGAAGAAACGCCACCTACTTCAGAAAATGGTGAAGAAAATCCAGAACAAACTGGGGAAACCCAATCAACGTCAGTTCAATCAAAAGAGCAACTGAAAGCACTATCCCTAAGATTAGAAGAAGTGAGAAAGAATATTGAGGAGAAAACTACAGCTCATAATGATCAATTACAAGGGAAAGTCGATCATTTGAGTGAAGAATTAAAATCTTTAACAGAAAAAATAGGCAAACTAGAAGAAAAAATAAAAAGAATAGAAACTAGCAACAATAAAAACATACGTGATATAAAGAATTCCATTATCAAACAAGAATCTGCTATTTCAAGAAAATTAGAACGAATAAAAACAACTCAATCTCCATTAAATCAATATACATCGAAATTGGATAAACTTGTGGATTTTAATACAGAATCTGAAAATGCGGCTGAATTATTAAAGTATTCAAATGAATTAGCACAGTATGAAGCCTTACTTAACAGCTTCTACCAAAAGAAGGATCCTTCTTCTTTGGTCGACACCAAACCAGATGAAATCCAGTCCATCCTCTCCATCAAAAAAGAAGAAACAGAAAACTGGGATAAGCTCAAAAACCAGATGCTGACATCAAACGATGATGTGTCTACTTTTATTGATGAGATGCAGAAGTTTTCAGATGGTTATGCGGAGTACATTACGACTCAGCAGGCAAGCATGGAACAGGAGTTACAGACAATCTCTGAAAGTGCCGACAATGTAGCTGAGCAAATGGCTGATCAAGGAGATGCGGTGTATACGGCAGATCTTGCAGGCAGTTCAATAGTTGTCAGTGCACAGGATTCAATTGGACAGGAAGTGCTTCGTCTTTCTGAAAATATGAGTTCGTTAACCGACCGTCAAAAAGGGGTGGCGGATTATACGAATAACATTGAAGAGAGTGTCACAACAGTTCAAGAAAAAGCAGATACGCTGAATGAAAACTGGAGCAAGAATGTCGACTCTACAAAGCTTGTTCAGCAAGATTTAAAGGGTATTTTAGGAAATACATTAAGTGATCAAGGCAACAGCAACTATGTGTATAACCATTTAGCCAATCCGCTGAAAATCAGCGGCGATGTGCCGGAAGAAAAAACGCAGACTGTACCGCCGGTCGTCATTTTGGTCATTGTGATGATCAGCAGTTTGTTAATTGGCTTTTTCAGCTCGTATTATGCGTCAGCTCCGATGCTGGTCAAAGGTGCACTGTTTGGCATCTTGAATCTATTAGTCGGACTCATGATCAGCTTGTTTGGACTGAACATTTACAAACTAGCAGATGATCAAGCCATTCAATGGTCGATCTTCACCATTTTGTTATTAGTGGCGTGCTCTGCTTTTATTCGCACGGCCTTCCTATTCGGTTCTATTGCCGGGTGGATGGCAGCAACAGCGCTGATTTTCTTCTTTGTCGCACCGTTAATTGATTTGGTGATGCCGAATTTCCACTTTACCAATCCAGTGACAGACGTGTACCTGTCGATTCAATATGGAAATGGAGACACCTTTGGAATGGGCGTCACAGGGTTAGTGATTTTAACTGTTCTTTTCATGGTCGTACCGCTTGTGAAAAAGCTATGGAAAGATAAAACAGAGGAACGTGATGTGACTCATGAAGCTTAATCTATTCGTGAAAGGGACGGCACTCGTTGCCGTTTCCCTTTTTCTCCTCATCCCTGCTGCTTTCGCTGCTGATGAAGATACGGATACGAATGTCAAGCCGAATGAATATCAGGAAAAGGAACTCAATATTAACTCGAGTATATTGAGGGATCAAACGAAATACGAACAAAGCAAAACGACATCAAAAATCAAAACAGACATTCATTTTGCTAAACCGCCTAAAGCCCCGGGGGGATCTCTTTCTCCGCAGCTATTTAGTGATCTAAAGGAGAACCCGCCCAAAACACCAGCTCGTATGATGAAAGAGATGAATATCTCTTTTAGTGATTCGGCTGTATCAGCACCTTCTGAGGATGAACATGAGAAGCAGACATCGGCACTGCTTCCGATGATCTTTGGTTTCTTGATAGCCCTTGGTCTCGTTGTGATGATCATCCTGATTCCAAAGGTGAATGTGAAGGCTGAAAAGAAATAGTCTGTCTCTTTTAATAGAGGCAGGCTTTTCTTTATGCAGATTGCTTGCTGTCATACCGTTTCACTACGTAAAATAGTGATATCAAGGGAGGAGATTGTCATTCGAATTTCAATCGTTACAGGCGGATCAAAAGGTTTTGGCTTAGCACTTGTAAACAGGCTGCTTTCACGCGGGGATCATGTGTACACGGCAGCAAGAAGTGCATCGCCAATATCCCATCCGAAGCTTACACATACCCAGGTTGATCTGACCGATGAAGAAGCAGCGGCCAAATGGCTTCAACATAGTCTTACGCCGCAAACTCTGGCAGATGCTGATGACATCTTACTTGTCAACAATGCAGGAATGGTCACACCGATCAAGCGCGTTGGACAAGGCGGACAGGATACACTTCATCAGCATTACAAGCTGAATCTTGTCATTCCTGTTTTGCTGAGCCATGTGTTTGCCAAGCAGACTCAATCATTTAACGGAAAGAAAACGATCGTTCATCTCTCTTCTGGAGCGGCGAAAAACCCATACAAAGGCTGGAGTGCGTATTGCAGTTCAAAGGCAGGACTCGATATGTTTATGAGGACTTTTCATGAGGAACAACAGGACGAGGCGCATCCGATCAACACGTTTTCCTTTTCACCCGGCACGATCGATACAGATATGCAGGGGGAAATTCGGAAATCATCAAAACAAGACTTTGAACAAATAGACCGTTTTCAGCAATTATATGAAACAGGCACACTGAAGAGTCCAGATGAAGTCTCAGGTATTTTGCTCGATCTTTTAGCGGGTGATCCAGCTGGCGGATGTGTCTACGATGCACGTGAGTATGGGAAAAAGCAGTCATAACGACGGCTACAGCGTGAAGACAAACACTCGCATTCGGTGTCAGGCCTGCGTGCCGGTGCTCACGAATCTCAAATTCGCTCCGCACCAGTACTCGGCCTTCCTAGACTTCAAGGGTTTTCATATCACGCTGAAAAGAGGAAAAAAAGCAGTCATAGCGACTGCTTTTTTCGTATTGTACAAGCAAAAACAGCTCATTTGACATAAGCTATTCTTGAGACTCATAGAAAATATAACAGAACATTTGAGTTTCTTTTCAGAATATGTTAGGATGCTAAAAATATAGATAAGGAGGGGTTTCCATGAGAAAGGTTACATTAATGGATGTTTACACCCATCCAGTCGCTCAAAAATATTTAAATCGTTCAGGAAAAGCCCATGCGATTGCTTGTGCTTATCACGCATTCAAACTGGCGGTGCAGGCTGGGATTAATCCAGATCTCGCTGTGAAAGCAGCCCTCTTGCATGACATCGGCCACTATGAATGGTATACAGATGGCGGAGAATGGGATTACGAGACATATAGACGGAATGATATTCATGCCATTAAAGGCGCAGAGCGGGCTCACAAACTGCTCATACGGCTCGGTGAGGAACCGAAGGCAGCCAAAGATATTGCGCTTGCGATTCTGCTTCATACAGATTCATATTTGCCAGAGGGCGACCTTCATAAGGACACACTCCAGCAAATCGTCAAGAAAGCAGATGAAATGGATGAAGAGCCTGGCGGACATCATCATTACAGACAAATAGACGAATCACTAGCAATGAAAAAAATCACGGAATTGGATCAAAAAGTGCAGCAGGCACTTCAGCCCATGAAACGTTCTGTTTAGTATGGAATGTCTCCATGAATATTTCCATGCTGATCGACATACAATGTGCGAATAACGGTGCGGTTAAATGCTGATGTACCTGATGCAGTGAGCCCGGTGTAATGAACCGTGACAGAATAAGCACCTTCTTTTTTCAATTGAACAGCGGATGAATCAGTTGTTTTGAGTGGATGATCTTTTTGGGCATCCTTAAAGTAAAAGGTTTCTACTTTCTTGCTTAACCGTTTAATCAGACCGCTTGAATGGGTCGATGCATCATCCCCTGATTTCGCTGCCTCTGCTTTGATTTCTTCATTTAATGGTGAATCAAAGGATACGAGCAGCAAATAAGGAGCCTTTTTTCCTGAATTTGATCGAATCGTCCATTTTCCAGGAACGGGTTTATTGATTTGCACATGGTGCGTATATGCGCCTTCATATGGGAAAGATGCTTCCGATGTCTTCAGATTTGTTAAGACGTCTCCATTTGGGGCGATGATTTCTGGCCGCGTCTCCTGTCTTTCATTTAACCAATGAATCGATAAGCCATTCGTTCCTTCCTCTACATAGAACGCTTCTGTTTTCTCCTTTTCACTTTCACCGCCTTTCACATAAATATCTGTATTCAGCTCAGTAGAGTTCGGGCTCTCTATATTTTCTTTTTCAGCGCTTGCGGCATTTGCCAGCAGCTGATGCTGAAACACAGGGAACATGCTTGTGCCGTTTTTAATTGAGTTGTGATCCCATTTCCCTGTTAAAATATTGTTTGCATATGATAGTCTTGTGCTGCTTACCGTGACGGCGCCATCGTTTGCGCCAAAGCTCTTTAAATACATGCCTCCTAAGTACAGCACCCCGCCAAATGTTCCCCATTCCGATCCCGAATACGTGATGTATTTATGAGGAAACTTCTCCAGCTTGTCGGTTTCACTTCGAAAAGCCGCCATGAGCCCCGTTTGCAAAGAATAGAGCGCGTCGCTTTTTTGTCCAAGAATTTCCGCGAGCCAGCTTCCGCCCTTGCTATACGCTAAATCTGCCAGCGGCGTCCCGTAATGAGGGGAGCCGAGTGTGATGACCTTCTCTACATATGGATGGGCATTGTGATACACGAGTGCGGATTGTGTATCCACCCCGCCTTTACTATGACCAATCACAATGAGTTTTCGACCGAACACATCATAGATTTCTTTTAACTTTTCTGCTAATAGTTTGCCATTCTTTTTCGTATCCTGATCTGGATACAAATCTATGAATGCGCTTTCGTATCCGTTCAGAACAGCTTGCTTTGCCATGTCGTTTCGGTCGAACCATGTGGAGGAGGAGCTGTTAATGCCGTGAACAAAAACAAGCGGCGGTTTTGACTCGTCTTTTTGAACCGGCTCTTCTCCTTTAAACCACTTCCCTGGTGTCCCAGGCTCATCCCCAATTGATCCTGCATACGCATAACTTGCAAAGGAAAAAAAGAGCATGACAGCAGCGAGACAGATGAGTTTTTTCAAGATCATTCACCTCTTCAAATGTTTTAAATTGTTGGCAGCACCAATCTATTATACTTCCAAAAGATGTAAAGTTACATAAAATGTTAAAATATGGTATTTAGGTTGTGGGTTTGCCCTGAGTGACATTCACATGGGTCATTGCATACGCTGTGGGTAAATACACAAGTAAAGGGGCAGGTAGGATGGCACAACAAGGAAGTCCGCAGCTTGTTTCATTAGTTGATCCATATGTTTATCAAACATTGCAGAAAGTGATCGGTATGAGATTAATTGTTCAAACAGTGAAAGATACAGTGCGCGGAAAATTGAAGGAAGTCATGCCGGATCATATTGTGATTGAGGCGGGGGCAAAATCAGTTTTTTATGTGCGGATCCAGCAAATTGTATCGGTGATGCCTGATCACAGTGAAAGAGTGTAACAAGCAGACGCAAAGGTGTCTGCTTTTTTCACGCTTATAGAATGTATATCTGGAAAAAGTGCATGATATACCAATTGTTCTTTTTTTTACAAAAAATGAGGTTCTAAAACAAGAAGCAGTTGACAGAAGGTGGGTTGAATAGTAGTTTTTTAATAAGATCAATACGTAACAGGAGGAGCATCTTTGTTAAAATCTAAAGTTCATTTTTGGACATTCCAAATATTACTTGTTTTACTCATTGTTTATGTATCAACAAAGGTTTCGTTTTTATTTCAGCCGATTATTTTATTTGCATCCACCTTGTTTGTTCCCATCTTGCTGGCTGGGATTCTCTTTTTCATCTTTAATCCAATTGTTCGATTTTTGTCCAAGAAAATTCCTAGGACACTTGCTATCCTGATTATTTATCTTTTGTTCATCGGACTTATCACGTTCATTGTGAATGCTGCGGGACCGGTTATTGTCACACAGGTCGGTGGACTTGTCAAAAGCTTCCCTGGTTATGTGACGGATATGCAGAAATTTATCAACGACTTCTCGCATTCTAAAACATTCACTTGGATGATGAACCAAGATTATGTCTCCGTCTCGAAGTTTGAACAGACAATTGTTTCAACATTAAAAGGTTTGCCGGAAAATATTGCTTCAAGCATGTCTGCTGTGTTTGGCGTGATTGCTAATATTGCTTTAGCTGTGATCACAGTTCCGTTCATTTTGTTTTATATGTTGAAAGACGGACATAAGTTTCCGGACAAGCTCGTTCAATTTTTGCCAATGCCTTACCGTAAGGAAGGATTGAAAATCTTTAAAGAATTAAACGATACACTTGCGGCTTACATACAAGGGCAGATTGTTGTCTGTTTATTTGTTGGAGTGGCTTGTTTTATCGGATACTTATTAATCGGTGTGAAATATGCGCTCATTCTCGGCATTATCATTGCGGTCACAAATGTGATTCCGTACCTTGGGCCATATCTTGGCGCGGCACCAGCTGTGCTTATTGCGTTTCTTGATTCGCCTGGAAAAGCGGTGGTGACAGTCATTGTCATTCTTGTCGTTCAGCAAATTGACGGAAATGTCATTTCTCCATTGATCATTGGAAAACGCCTCAACACACATCCTTTGACCATTATCCTGTTATTAATTGGGGCAGGAAGTTTTGGTGGAATCCTTGGCATGATCTTTGCGGTCCCTGTCTATGCACTGCTCAAAGCCATCACCTTGAATATTGTTAGATTGGTGCAGCTGCGTCAGCGATCTCGCAAAGAACAGCATTTAAACGTCTAGGACAGATGCACACCTTTTCCCTACTTGCATAAGATGATTGAGATAAGCAGATAGGGGGAGATTCTGATGCCTGCAATCGTTGGACCTATTCATATCGAGTCGTTAGGAGGAAACGGTGCAGCTACTTTCGGTGATGTCCTGGCCATTGCCCCTTTGGCTGTAGACCACTCTACTGGCGGTGCGGGAGCCTTTAATTCAGGTGATTATATGTCGCTTACAAGTAATCCGAATGCCACGATGCTTTGGGACTTTACATTGTTTGGCCAGCCTCAATCATTTAATGCATAGGAAGGCAGCTGATACTCACAGATCAGCTGTCTTTTTTATTTTTCATACACGTATTTTTAAGCTGGGCATATGATGTGGGGAGAAAAGGTGGTGGAAAGATGCCAGCGATTGTTGGGCCTATTCATATTGACCGTGTGATTGGAAATGGTTCTGCACATTTCGGTGATGTTTTTGCCATTTCGCCAAAAAGTGTCGATCACTCCGCCGGTGGATCAGGTACCTATAATGCAGGGGACTTTGTCCAATTTTTTAGCAGTCCAAACGTTACGTTTATGTGGGATATAAACCTGATCAGCCAGCAAAAGAGCTTTAATGCATAGCCAGCTTTGAAAGGGAATTCCTTTTCAGAAGCTGTCTTTTTTTATGGTACAATAGATATGGATGTAAGAAGAAAAAAGAGGTGTGAACTGAGTCAAATGAAAATTAGAAAAGCACACATCACAAGCGGACAACCAAAGACCTACAATGTATATTTACATGAAAATAAAAAAGAATATAAAACGCTTGTAGCCGTACCTGACATTGAATGGAGTATTTCCATTGCGTATGAGGACGAAAAGGAGCAGCTCATCCATACGCTTGAACAATCTTTAATGGAAAGAGTAGAAACAGACGAAGCCCGTGACCTCGCACTCAAAATTGTGCACTGGGTCACAGAAATGTAAATTTAGAAACCAGGAGTGAAAACAGCGATGAAAGAAGAATCCGTAGACTTTTATTTGCAGCAAGGGATATTTGGACATGCTGAAACAAAACCTGATGAACGAAGGATGTTTCTTGGTTCATTAAGGGAACGAGCGCTTCTCGCCCTGACAAAGGGACAGGTATCAAGAAATAAACCGTATCAAGAGGTGGAACAAGTATTGAAGGCCAATCGACAGGCCTCCCTACTTTTAAATGGTGAACTGTCTTATGCTTCTTATTCTCAATATGTGAAAATGGCAAATGCCGCTGGATGTTCCTTTAAAGTGGTGAATCATCACGAAGCACACTCTCCTTTTGGTCTTGTCATCGAGATGCCTGGTGCGGTCAATCAGGAGCATATCTATATAGAAGATGAGCTGTTTCAAAAAGCTTTTTCTCATGAATCTGTTGAATAGGTTTCCCTAGTGAAATGAATAAGCTATAATGATTCAAAAGAGCATATGGGAGAGATGCGGATGGGCAAAGCGTTGATTTGTATTGATTATACAGTTGATTTTGTTGCAGACGATGGAAAACTGACATGCGGAAAGCCTGGACAGGCGATTGAGTCTAAGATCACAGAGATCACTTCTTCATTTATTGATGAAGGCCACTTTGTCGTCTTTGCTGTCGATCATCATGAAGAAGAGGACCCTTATCATCCAGAGACAAAGTTATTTCCGCCCCATAATATTCGCGGAACAGAGGGTATTGAACTTTATGGAAAACTAAGTTCACTATTTCACACGTCAAAACATTTAAAACATGTCTACTATATGGAAAAAACAAGATACTCTGCTTTTGCAGGCACTCAATTAGAAATGAAACTGCGCGAGCGCGGCATCACGGAACTTCACTTAGCCGGCGTATGTACCGATATTTGTGTACTTCATACAGCTGTTGATGCGTACAATAAAGGCTTCGAACTTGTGATTCACCAAAATGCTGTGGCGAGTTTTAATGAAGCGGGGCACGAGTGGGCACTTTCTCACTTTGAGCAGTCGCTTGGTGCGAAAGTGGTTAAGTAAGGGAAGGAGAATGGAAGTTGGAGCATCGGTTTAATGACGACAGTTTATCACTACATACAGATCTTTATCAAATTAACATGGCAGAAACGTATTGGAGAGACGGCATTCATGAGAAGAAGGCAGTCTTTGAACTCTTCTTTAGAAAGCTTCCATTTGACAATGGCTTCGCTGTATTTGCTGGCTTAGAGAAAGCGATTGAATATTTATCGGACTTTTCCTTCACCGAAAGCGATCTGGCGTATTTAAAAGATGAACTCGGTTATAAAAGCGATTTCATTGACTATTTAAGCGGATTGTCCTTTACAGGTACACTTCATTCAATGCGAGAAGGGGAAATTGTCTTTGCGAATGAACCGATTATGCGCATCGAGGCAACGCTTGTTGAAGCTCAGTTAATTGAAACGGCATTGCTCAATATCGTGAATTTCCAGACGCTGATTGCAACAAAAGCGGCCCGGATTAAAGGAATCATTGAAGATGAGACAGCATTAGAATTCGGAACAAGACGTGCGCATGAAATGGATGCGGCGATGTGGGGAGCAAGAGCAGCACTCATCGGCGGCTTTCAGGCGACAAGTAATGTTCGTGCTGGGAAACGCTTCAACATTCCAGTATCAGGAACACATGCTCACGCACTTGTACAAGCATACCGCGATGAATATACAGCATTTAAAAAATATGCTGAAACACATACAGACTGTGTCTTTTTAGTCGATACGTATGATACTGTCAGATCAGGTATTCCGAATGCGATTAAGGTAGCGAAAGAATTTGGAGACAAAATCAACTTCATTGGTGTCAGACTTGATAGCGGAGACCTTGCATACTTGTCTAAAAAGGCTAGAACAATGCTGGATGAAGCAGGATTCCATGATGCCAAAGTCATTGCATCAAGCGATCTTGATGAACACACCATTATGAACTTAAAGGCACAGGGCGCCAAAATTGATGTGTGGGGTGTTGGAACAAAACTGATCACAGCATTCGATCAGCCAGCCCTCGGTGCAGTGTATAAACTGGTGTCCATTGAAGAAAACGGCAAAATGAATGATACCATCAAAATTTCATCCAATCCAGAGAAAGTGACAACACCAGGCCGTAAACGTGTGTACCGCATTATCAATCAATTGAATCATCATTCTGAGGGTGACTACATTGCGCTTGAAGAGGAAGATGTTCATAGTGAGGATAAACTAAAAATGTTCCATCCTGTGCATACATTTATTAGTAAATTCGTGACAAACTTTGTGGCGAAAGATCTTCACGTCCCGATTTTTGAGCAAGGGAAACTTGTCTATGACAATCCAGATATTCAAACGATTCAAGCCTACGTGCAGGACAGTCTTGGACTCTTCTGGGAGGAATACAAACGAATCAGCAAACCAGAAGAATATCCAGTCGATTTGAGTCAAAAATGCTGGGATAATAAAATGCAGTTTATCCATGATGTGAAAAATAAAATCAAAAAAGAGCTTTATGAAAGCGAATGATTTGAAGAAAGGGAGACCATCAAGCCAGGTGGTCTCTTTTTTTATTTTGACCGATTGAAATTGAACTAAAAGCGCAATCATTTGGTATACTGAAAGCACATCTTGTTTGTCATGGCATAAAGGAGGATTGGAGCAGTTGAGGGTGTTTGTTGCGAGACAGCCTATTTTTAACAGAAAAGAACAAGTCGTATCATATGAGCTGCTTTATAGAGATAGTGAAACCAATACATATAGCGCTGAAGACGGTGATCAAGCGACAACGGACCTCATTATCAATAGTTTTCTAAATATCGGCATCGAAACACTGACAGAAGGAAAACGATGCTATATTAATTTCACCGAAAGCTTACTTTCATCTGATCTGCTCACCTATTTTGATCCGCATCAGCTTGTGATCGAGATATTAGAAAATGTACCGATTACCCCGGCACTTATTATGAGATGTAAGCAGTTAAAAAAATGGGGATATACGATTGCACTCGATGATTTCTTCCTAAACGGAACACATTATAGTGACAAGCTGCTTGAGGAACTCCTCTATTGCATAGATATTTTAAAAATTGACTTTCTGAAAACCACAACGCAAGAACGAAGAGATATTCTGCATTCGTATAAAAAGTATCGCCTTCGATTCCTAGCAGAAAAGGTAGAAACGAGAAGAGAATATGAAGAGGCACTAGAAGCGGGCTTCCACTTGTTTCAAGGGTATTTCTTTAGTGAGCCGCATGTGATATCGGGACGAGCATTATCGACCAGCTTCCATGCGTACCATCAGCTTTTAAATGAGTTAAGCAAGGACCAGCCGAATATCCAGACCGTGACCCATTTTATTGAAAGTGACCTTTCGCTATCATATCAATTATTAAAAATGCTGAATTCAGGCGGCATGAGACGTCTTTATCAAATTAAAAGTATCCGGCAGGCGATTATCCTGCTTGGATTTAATGAAATTCGGCGCTGGATCTTTATCCTTTCATTTAAAGAACTGAATGTCCAAGCTAACTCAAGCCAAAAAGAAATTATCAAAATGTCATTCATTCGTGCCAAAACGTGTGAACTGATTGCTTCTCGTACTGAACGAGAGCACCCCGCCTCTTATATGCTGACAGGTATGTTTTCTCTCATTGATACGCTTGTCAGGGCAGATATCACAGAACTTGTAAAGGAACTGCCGCTTTCTGATGAAGTTGGTGAGGCACTGCTTGGCTATGAAAATGATTATTCTTTTGTGCTAGGTGTGGCCAAACGTATTGAACGAAATGAATGGGATGATGAAATGTTAGATGGAAATCTCCCGAAACAGGAAGCCTATGGGTGTTATATAGAAGCCATTGAATGGTGCCATAAAATGTTTGAATCTTAAGAAAAGCCGCTCGTGTGAGAGCGGCTTTTTCTTTGTCATGCCCACTTTAAAAGAAGAAAAAGTCTGCTGGAGGCAAGAGACAAGTAGATTCGAATCCCTTCTGGACTAAAGCGGATATCAATGCCGCTTTTCACACCAATTTGCTTCAGCATTCGGCTCACACTTGTGGAATCAGAGCGCTCAGCAGCCTCCATGATGCGCTGCGCAAACGGAAGGGAGCTTGAAATTTGCTGCGTGATGAGTGAAGCATCAGCAACGAGACGGGCCGATTCCTTTGCGGCTCGTTGAAATGAGTGGGCATCTACTGGAGGAAAAGTCATTGGCGTGCGCGGCGGGTATGCGTGGCTCATTGCGGGAACCGGCAAAGCAGGATAAGGAACATAGTAAAACACATGGTCACCTCTTCTCTCATTGACGTGAAATTGGACGGATATCTGTTCTAAATGTATGTAGAAAATCAGAATAAAGAATCAAAATGATCTTTCTAGCTTTGTAATTCCAGCATAAAAATAGGTACTTTTGCGGTCAATTTCGGTGAATGTCGCCAAAAAATTGCGGTGTCCACAATAGCGTCTGTCATCTGGCCTATGACACGCAAAACCGAAGATACAGAGGGGATCGTACGTTCTATCGGGAGAGAAGTGTGACGAATGATGCCTATTCCTGTCGCAAAAATGACGCAATTCCTTTGAAATTGAGATAAAAGTATGATTTGAAAAGTCAGAAAATGATGAAAAAAGACCTATTGAATTTTGCGGTATCACGCACACGTTTTGTGCATACTTTTCGGTGAAAAAATACTCAATTACATTTACACTGTTAGTAACAGATCAAATACTTATGACCCAATCACCATACACAAATACATTGATCTTCCAAAAAAGGAGAGTGGAATCGATGGAAAAGTATGAAATCGAAGAACTTAAACAATTATTATGGAAACTTGAAAACGAAATCAGAGAAACAACGGCTTCTCTTCATAACATTAACAAAAGCATTGATCAATACGACAAATATGAATATGTGAAAATTTCTTAAAGACTTGATAATCATCAAGTCTTTTTTTTATCCAAATACATACAAAAAAAGGATATATTATTATATAATTGTTAAATAGTGATGTCAGTGGACATTTGCTCATGTCTTTTTAGTAAAATAAAAGACGAAAGGGTGAGGTACAAGATCGAGTATGCTAAACTATCTAGAGAATACAAAAATCAAGCAGAATATGTCTGATTTTATTCAACATGCAGTCAGGCAGAATGATTTACAAAAGCTGCTTCTGGAATTTACAGATAGAAAAAAAGAATTTCCTCTTGGTCAATTGGCTTACCAGCATTATGAGGCATTTGGCGGACAAGACAAGCAAGCGATTACAAAACTGGCAGCAGGGATTGAACTTCTCATTTTATCTGCCGATATATTAGATGATATTGAAGATCAGGACAATGATTCGTATCCTTGGATGAACGTCGATCAAGGAGTGGCCATCAATGCTTCTACGTATTTGTATACGGTGAGTATCCAATTCATCACATCAATATGTGAAAATAATTCTCAACTATTAGAGAAACTGTTCCATTTCATTAAAATGTCAATGGAAGGGCAGCACGAGGATTTGCGTCATTTGCATGGAACAGAAGAAGAGTGTGTAGAGGTTTTAAAGAAAAAATCAGGATCTTTAACAGCTATTTCTAGCGTATTGGGTGTTTATTTAGCGACAGGAAAAATAAACGCCACTGTGGAATCTTATTCGATATATTATGGTGTTGCTGAACAGATCAGTAACGATTTTTTTGCGTTATTTTCAAAATCAAACGGAGATTTTCAAAAAAAACAAACGCTGGCATTCAGTTATTTACAAAGACGTTTTAACGACGCCAGTCAAGAGCTTCTTTCCTTCTTTTCTAACCGGCTGGTTGAGTCAGAGCAAAAGCCGTTTCAACTGAAGCAGAAGTTACTTGAAGCTGGTTTGACTCAGTACATGGTATCGATGAGAGAGATTATGCTGTTAAAAATGAAGCAAGGAATTGAACAACTTGATTTACCGGGGAAGAAGAAGGAACAATTATGTGCATTTATGACAAAGGAGGGCAATGATTGAACATTCAAAATGTTATTGCATATTTAGTGAAAAATCCTGGTGTTGTGAATGAATTAGACTTAGGGAATGCAAGTTTAATTCACACAGATGAGCAAACCATGAAAGCAATCATTCAGGGGATTAAAAAAGGGCAAATGTCTGCAGAGTATATATGGTACTATAAATGATACTATTCATTTAAAAATGATTTAAAAGTTCTCCAGTTAAGGATGTTTTATACATGAAGATAACTTATACGAAACTATCTGCTTTTTTGGTTTTTCTTTCTTTTTTATTTGTGATCTATGTTTCATATATTTATGTATTTGATATTTTTAATGGAGCACGTGTAGCGGAGAACAAGAACGGTCAAGCAGAAGTTGTCAAAGTTGAATATCTTTCTTTAGCCTACACATCAGGATTAGAAGAAGGAGATATTATACTTAAAATCAATGGGGAACCTGCTAACAACAAAGATCATTTGATCAATGGTGAGCTTAGGAATGTGCAAAGAATTGATATTCAAAGAGGCAACCAAATGATCACCCTAAAAAATAAGACATTGATTGGTCAAGAAAGTTTATTTGTCTATATAATTCCTCTCATCCTGTATTCAATTTGTTTATTTTGTATCTTCTTTATCATTCGAATTAACAAAGAGGCCCAACGAAAATCAGCATTTCTTTTAGTTGTATTTTTATTAACAATTTGTATCGGATATCTTAGTGCAGGTACTTCAGGTATTGGTGAGAGATTTAGCCATTATGTGATCGTATTTTGTTTATCAAGTGTATTTGTCTTTTATATTCATTTCATTTATCAATATTTCAAAGAGTTTGACCTGCATATAACGACTCAAAAAACGATTCGCTTTTTATATAGTCTTCCTATAATTAATCTAGTAATAGAGTTATTTGTTCCAATTGATTCGGCGTTAGCCAGATACATGCCAAGTTTAAATCTTTTATTCTTTTTTGCTTCTATTATCATGTCATTCAAAGTGATTATCAATGGAATGCGGAAATATAAAGAGACAGAGCAGGGGTCTGTTTTAAAGTTTTTTGTGATGATAAATATCATAGCATTTTGTCCATTTATCTTTTTATTTGCAATCCCATATGTTTTGTTTCGTATTTATGTGATAGATCCCTTTTTCTTAACTTCTTTTGTCTTGCTCATTCCTTTTTCACTTGTGTATCAATTCATGACGAACAAGCTTTACAATATGGATTTTTTGTTAAGCAGACTGAAATACTACGGATTTCTTGCAATTACACCGACCGTTTTTGTTGTTGTCACGTTTTACATTCTGCAAAAACCAGAAGATTTGAAATACACACTGAAGCTCGCAATAATTACTTATACACTCATGCTGGCTGTATTCTATTTCAAAGAAATTCTAGATTTCCGCTTCCGTCTGAAGCGTTTTTCAGAAAAGCATAATTACCAGGACAGTGTGTTTAAATTCACGCAGCTCATTCGTGAGGCGTCCTCACTTCATCAAGTGCTGTATCATTTGAAATACACCATTTTAGAAGTGCTTGTTGTGAATAAAGCCTTTGTGCTTGAGGTGAAAGCTGACGGACAAATTATTGAAATTGATGAATCCACAAATGATAGTCAGCTATGGAAAGAATACGTGGATCAATTTCAAGATATTTTAGGTGAAGTCGGGAAAATTATTGAGCTTGATAAAGGGTTTATGATGAAAATTGGCGAACGGGGCGGTCACTCGTTTATCATTTGCTGCTTATCCAATATACAGACACCGAAATTAACGCGTGATGAGATTTCTTGGCTAAAAACATTGGCCTTTTATACAAGTGTCAGTTTGGAAAATGTCGTTAAAATCGAAGAATTGATGGAGCATCTTGACGATTTGAAACAGCGCGAGGCCAATCCTGCATGGCTGAAGAAAATCATGTTTGCTATGGAAGAAAAGCAGCGTTCAGATTTAGCGAGAGATCTTCATGATTCCGTGCTGCAGGACTTAATATCACTAAAAAGGCAGTCGGAGATGTTTTTAACGAATTTCCAAAACAACCAATGCCCGACATCTATTGAAAATTCGCTTATCTCATGGAATGATCAAATGTCCAAAGTGATTCAAACGACGAGAGAAACGTGTCATGAGCTTCGCCCGCAGCTGCTGTATGATTTAGGTTTAGTAAAGGCGATATCGAAGCTGACTTCTCAAATTCAGGAGGAAGCGCCGTTTCATATTAGGCTGAATACGACACGCTTTGATAAAGAATTGGACATTGATATTGATTCACAGCTGAATATTTACCGAATTGTTCAGGAGCTGTTATCCAACGCCCTGAAGCACTCAAAAGCCACTCAAGTGTTAGTGATGCTGATTTGTATTAAAGATCAGGTTGTTCTTCACTATGAGGATGATGGAGTCGGTTTTGATGCCAGTCATCTTGATCAGCACACAATGAGCATGGGGCTATCGGGAATTAGAGAACGAGTGAAAGCGTTAAATGGAAAGCTTCAAATTCACACAGCCCCGGAAAAAGGGCTTAAGGTGAAAATTGAAATGGAATTGTAACGATTTATTAAGGATTAAGACTTGGCATCAGCCAAGTCTTTTATATAAAATGGAAGTGAGTGATTTAAAGGGAGGAAGACATGAAGAAGATATTGGTCATTGATGATCATCCGGCTGTCATGGAAGGGACAAAAAGCATATTAGAATCAGACCAGCAGCTATCAGTCGATTGTTTAAGTCCTGATGCAGAAGCCGCCTTTTTAAAGACGCATGACTTTTCCATCTATGATGTGATTTTAATGGATTTAAATCTCGGGGATATCAATGGAATGGACATTGCGAAACAAATTTTAGAAACCAACCATCAAGTGAAAATTATCATTTATACAGGGTATGAAGTAGATGATTATTTTGAAGAGGCTATTCGGGCTGGATTACACGGTGCAATTAGCAAAACAGAGACGAAAGACAAAATTATTGAATACATACACCGGACATTGCAAGGGGAAGTTGTCATTCAGCTGTCCTATTTAAAGAAATTAATTTCACAGCAGCAAGAAAAGCCAGAACAGGCGCAGCAGACTGATCACGATCTCTTAACCGAACGGGAGTGTTTGATTCTTAGAGAAGTGGAAAAAGGATACACGAACCAGGAAATAGCCGATGTGCTTCATTTGAGCAAACGGTCAATTGAGTACAGTTTGACATCCATCTTTAATAAGCTGAATGTTGGATCTCGTACAGAAGCGGTGTTAATTGCCAAGTCTGAAAGTGTGCTGTAAACGTGTGAAGGGAGAGGGCCTTAATGGATGTGAGCGGATCAAATACACTGCTTGAGGCACTAGGCATTGAAATTGTAGAGTGCAATAAATCACGATGCGTTGCAACAATGCCAGTCGATCACAGAACAAAACAGCCATTTGGACTGCTGCACGGAGGAGCATCTGCTGCTCTAGCAGAAACAGTGGCGAGCATGGGGGCTGCGGCTCATTTAGACTTAACGCAGCAAGTTTGCTCAGGTATTGAAATCAATGCCAATCATTTAAAATCTGTACGCGATGGAGTTGTGACAGCGACAGCTGTTCCTGTACATGTAGGACGGCGTACAATGGTATTTCAAATCGATATAAAGGATGATCGAGACCGGCACATCTGTACGTCAAGATGCACACTTGCTGTCATTGATCGCATATAAAAAAGCTCCCGGTGCAGCGGAAGCTTTTTTTATATGCTGTTGAGAGGTAAAAAAAGAATGGCCCAACATGGCAGGCCATTCTTTTTTGCTTTTTATAAATAAGAATCTTCTTTTCGCTTAATCACAAAGTTACGGAAACCGCCATAATCATCTTGGACACTGCGTTTGTCGAGCTTCACACCAGTATTGTAGGCGGCTCTTCCGATTAAGTGTGCGCCGACTGGTGCTGTCAGGAAGATAAATACGATGCCGAGTAGGATTTTTGCAGAAATAACGCCTGCAAGAAACCATTCGTGAAAAAACACACCTACTAAAATCAGAACAACGCCAAGGGTCGATGCTTTTGATGCAGCATGCATACGTGTGTAAACATCCGGCAGGCGAAGGACACCAATGGCTGAAATCAAACAAAGGATAGCGCCTAGCAGGATAAAGAAAATCACGATGGCTTTAGCGATGACGATCATTTTCAATCACTTCCCCTTTCTCAAGGAATTTGGAAAAAGCGACAGTACCGATAAAGGCAAGGATGCCGAGCAGTAAAATAATTTCAAAGAATGCAGTCGTTTTCAGTAAAATTGAAACGATGGCTGTCATCCCAATTAAATTGATTCCTATCGCATCAAGCGCACTCACACGATCAGGAATAGAGGGGCCTTTGATCACTCGTACCACAAAAAGCAAGGTAGACAGTGCAAGAATGCCAAGTGACATTTGCAAAATGAGTTCCATTACTTACCGCTCACCTCCTGAATCGCTTTTTCAAATGAAACCCGGATATCGTGAATGGCTTTTTCAGCATCTTCAATATCCATCGCATGAATGTATAAAATGGACCGATCATCGGAAATATCAATTACTAATGTACCTGGTGTCAATGTAATCATATTTGACAGTATGGTGATTTCCCAATCTGTTTTCAAGTCCGTACGAAAGGCGAAAATACCGGGCTTAATCTTGAGCTTTGGAGATAATACAGTCTTTAATACACTTAAATTGGCAAGAAGCAGCTCGCGAATGAAAATGATGATCAGCTTGAAAATTGCATAAAGGGCATAGCCGTAAAAACGCTGCGGGAAAAATCGACGCAGCATAAAAATGGCGATCATTCCTAATGCAAAACCTGATACAAAGTCTGCGGCTCTGTATGTATCATTCATAAACATCCATGTAAAGGCGAGGAGAGCGTTTAGTAATATTTGAAAGGCCATGTTCATCTACTCCTTCAGCACAGCTTGAATATATTTTTCTGGTGTTGAGAGCATTTCCGCTGCTTGATTGATATAAGGGGCAATGAACTCTGTCCCTAACCCAATGGCAAGCGATAAGACGACAAGCAGTACGCCAGGATACACCATTCCTTTAATTGACGGCTTTCTTCTTCGCATATCCTGTTCCTCGCCCCAAAATGCGGACATGAAAATCTTCATAATAGAGTAGAGGACAAGGAGAGTGGACAGTAAGACCAGGATAGAAAACGTCATGTATCCAGCAGAAAATCCACCTTCCACAATTTTTAGTTTTCCAACAAAGCCACTCAGCGGCGGAATTCCTGCAAGCGATAAAGCCGATATGAAAAACATCCATCCTAATAGAGGCTGGGATTGAATCAGTCCGCCCATTTTTTTCAGTTGATTTGTACCAGCATACACAAAGAGGGCACCTGCCAGCATAAATAATGCCCCTTTGATCACCATGTCGTGAATGAGATAATAAATGGCACCTTGGAGTGATGCGGGTGTGTTGGCTGCAAATCCAAACAAAATGACCCCAACAGCTGTGACAATGTTATAAATCACAATCTTTTGCACATCAGAATAGGCGATCGAGCCTATCACACCGAATATCACCGTCAGTGCAGCAAGCCACGCCATGAGTGTATGGGTGAAGCCTGTATCGTGTATAAAAATTAATGTAAAGACTCTGGCAATCGCATATAAGCCAACCTTAGTGAGCAAAGCACCAAATAGAGCTGAAATCGCTGCTGGCGGCGCGTGATACGATCCTGGCAGCCAGAAATAAAGCGGGAAGATCCCAGCTTTTAAGCCGAATACAATGAGGAACAGGATGGAAATGACAGTGATTAGCCCTGTTTGTCCTGATTCAGCTATTTTCACACTTAAATCAGCCATATTGAGCGTACCCGTCACTGCATATAAACAGGCGACTCCAACAATAAATAAGGCCGACGAGATGATATTAAACACAATATATTTGAGTGATTCACGAAGCTGAGGCTTTGATCCGCCTAATACAATAAGCATATAAGATGCCATCAGCAGTAACTCAAAGAATACAAACAGGTTGAAAATATCTCCCGTTAAAAAGGCTCCGCTCACGCCAGCTAACAAAAACTGTACGCCAGAATAATAGAAGAGCCGCTCTCTTTCTTCCCCAATCGTTTGAAAGGAGAAGAGGACTGTCACAAGCCCGACAACGGAAGCGGTCAGTACAAGGAGTGCAGCAAATTGATCGGCCACAAGGGCAATCCCAAATGGCGCTTTCCAGCCGCCCAAATAAAGTGTTTGTATCCCATTTGTGAAAATCGTTTGAACCAAATATGCATTACATATAATGGCTGAAAGAGATGCCAAGACACTAAAGACTCTTGACAGCATGATGTTTTTATTCATAAAGATCAATAGTGTAGCAGCTAGTAATGGAATTAATATAGGCAGGATCACGAGATTATTCATGCTGATCATTTCCTCTCATTTGATCCATGTCATCTGTTCGCAGCTCTTGGAAGGCACGGAAGGCCATGACAAGTAATAAGGATGTCACACCAAAAGCAATGACAATGGCTGTTAAAATTAATGCTTGTGGCAATGGATCCACATAGGATGTGATTCCCTCTTTTAGAACGGGAGGCGCTCCTTTTTTTAAACCGCCCATTGTTAAAAGAAGCAAGTGGACGCCGTGACTCAAAACAGCAGTACCGACGATGACCCGCAGAAGGCTCTTTGACAGCATCAAATAGGTCGCCGCCATAAAAATAATTCCGACGATAATAGACATTAGAAATTCCATTATTCCTTCTCTCCAATCATTTGAATAATGGTCATGGTGACACCGACAACAACCAAATACACACCGATATCAAACAGGACGGCTGTCGCCAGTTCTGTTTTCCCTAAAAACGGTAATTGGAAATAATCAAATGCATGGGATAGAAAAGGTGCACCGAATAGAAAGGATCCCATACCGGTCAGGATTGCAACAAGCAAACCGGCTCCAGTTACATAAATAAAATCAAATGGCAAAATGCGTCTTACTGTCTTCAGATCATAGGCTAAAAGCAGAAGAACGACAGCCGCAGCACTCATCAGCCCGCCAATGAATCCGCCGCCAGGATTGTTATGCCCCGCAAGAAATAGGTGAAGGGAGAAAAGCAAGATGATGAATGCTGTGATTTTTGTTGTGACTTGCAAAAGCATATCATTCGTATCAATCTTTCTCATCGCCGCGCACCTCTCTTCCGTTTTGTTTGCGTTTTTAATAACCCATAAATACCAAGTGCCGCAATGGCGAGCACGGTAATTTCAAAAAGGGTATCAAAACCCCTGAAATCTACAAGAATGACATTGACAATATTGTCACCGCCAGCAAGTTTGTAGCTGTTTTCAATAAAGTAAGTTGAAATGGTGTCAAGGGACTGCTGACTTGTGGAAGCGAAAGCTAGACAAGTGACAACAACCCCAACACCTAATGAAATGATGAAATTGGTCATTTTGAATCTTCTTGTTTTTTGCTTTAAGCTCAGCTTCGGCAAATGATAGAAGCAAAGCAAAAACAGTGCAACAGAAATCGTTTCAATAATCAGCTGCGTCAGCGCAAGGTCAGGTGCTCTGAAAATCACGAAGAATAATGACAGCGTGTAGCCCATGACACCTAGTGCAATAATAGCTGTTAATCGTGAACTTGCGAATACTGTGGCAATCGTCGCCGCCACCATCACAAGTGAAAGAATCACCTCATACGTGCCAATTGAGGCAGCCTGATCAGTTTGAAATGAAAAGGCCTGCTGATAAAACATCACGCCGCCAATGACGATAATCATGAACCCAAACACATAGACAAGATAGTCACGAAGAAAACCAGTCATATAACTGTTTGTCAGGCGGTATGAACCTTTTTCTAAACCGATAAGAGAGCGGTCGTATAAAGAGTTAAATGACCACTTTTCCTTAAAGATGTTGTACATTGGACGCCATTTTGAAAGCGTCAAGTAGCCGATTGTGCCGAGTACAACAACACCTATTGTCATATAGAGTTCTGGCTGGAAGCCATGCCATGCTTCAATTTTCACAGAAAAACGGCTTCCTGTTTCAATCGCTTCAGGAATGATCGCCGCCATTGCAGGTTCGATGACAGAATAGGCAAGAATATTAGGGAAAAAGAAGAAGGTGACCACAAGTGCAGCTAGAATGATGGGCGGAATGAGCATGCCGATCGGTGCTTCATGCGGTTTTTTCTCCAATTGGTCTATATTCAGACGGCCTCTAAACGTTTTAAAGAGGAGCATCATACTATAAATGAACGTAAAGACACTAGCGAGCCAAGCGAGTGCTGGGAAGATGGCACCCCATGTTGAAACGTCTGTAAAGCTGATATCAGAAATCCGTATCATACTTGTGAAAAATAGCTCTTTACTTAAGAAACCGTTAAATGGCGGTAATCCGGCCATTGAAAATGTACCGATTAACGTAATTGTGAAGGTAATCGGCATGATCGTCATTAATCCGCCTAATTTCCGAATGTCACGAGTCCCTGTTTCATGATCGATAATACCAGCTGCCATAAAGAGACTGCCTTTAAACGTAGCATGGTTAATGAGGTGAAAAATAGCTGCAAGAACGGCTGCACCAAAAAAGGCAGGATTGTTTTCATGAATTGCAGCTGCACCGACGCCAAGCATGAGCATAATCATGCCGAGCTGGCTCACTGTCGAATAGGCCAGAATGGCTTTCAAATCGTTTTGCCGGACGGCGTGGAATGATCCCCAGAATAATGTGACAAGCCCAACGATGGAAATGGTCCAGAACCATACCTCTGATATAGCAAAGATTGGACTGAAGCGCGCAACAAGATAAATACCGGCTTTCACCATCGTAGCAGAATGCAGATAACTGCTCACAGGGGTCGGTGCTTCCATTGCATCAGGCAGCCAGATATAGAATGGGAACTGCGCTGATTTCGTAAAGGCACCTAGTAAGATTAGGATCATGGCAGGGATAAAGTAAGGTGATGCCATAATGAGCTGAAGCTGATTGACTGCTTCACGAATACTGAATGAATCAGTAATCAGGTAAATGAGGATGAAGCCACCAAGCATAGCTAATCCGCCAAAAACAGTAATAAGCAGTGATTTCGTTGCTCCATATCTAGAGCGCTCCCGCTTATACCAATACCCAATTAAGAGGAAGGAAGAGATACTCGTTAACTCCCAAAACAAGTATAAAACCACCATGTTGTCAGAAAGAACGACACCCAGCATCGCGGTCATAAACATGAGCAAATACGTGTAGAAAGAGCCAAGCTGTTCTTTTTCCTTTGATAAGTAGAAAATACTGTACAGCACCACTAGTGAGCCGATACCTGTAATTAATAAAGCAAATAACAGGCTGAGACCATCGACATACACAGTGAAATTCATCCCTAAAGATGGAATCCATTCAGCCTGTGAGAAAAGCGTTCGTCCATTCGAAGTGATGTGTAACATTTGGATGAAATAGGTAAATAAAAGAATCGGCAAGATGAGAACAAACCATCCTGTATGTATACGCCTCACATATTTGTAAAGGAAAGGTACAACAAAAGCGAGTAAAAAAGGTGATAGGATGGCGAAGTGAATAAGCTGCAAGAAAATGAACCTCCTTTGATCAATATAAATTCACGTTCTAAAGAACTGGTAATTAAAATTATAGCGTAAATACAGCCATAGTGCATTGGTTTGAAACGATTTCAAGCAAACTGTATTTGTTTTAGGTTCTTTTGACCACAAAAATAATTTTATCAAAAATGATACTCATTGTATATTGTTTTGTTTTTCGTACATGCTTTTCTTAAAGGAGCTGATCAAATGAAACGAAAGATCGCCATCAGCTTAAGCCTATTCTGCACGATTTTAGGAGGAGCATTCTTGATTGACCGAAATGATCAAAAAAGGTGGCAGGCCGGGAGTGAATGGCCGCTGTTTTCTGAGCATCTTCTTCACATGAGCTATCAAGAAACCAAGCTGTATCCTTTTCAGCCCAGGGAATATTTACGAATTGTATTAGCTGATGAATAAGATCCTATAGGAGAAAAGAAATATAAAAAAAGCATGGGCCCATGTGAGAGCCCATGCTTTTTATGTGTGGTAGTTTAACTAAACACTCTGAGTAAGATCGTTGCACAGATAACAGTTGCTGCTCCGCCAAGTCGTGTAGATACTTGTGCGAAAGGCATAAGACCCATTCTTCCAGAAGCTGAAAGAATTGCAACGTCACCAGTACCGCCAAGTCCGCTGTGACAGCCAGTGACAATAGCAGATTCTACTGGATACATGTTCATTAGTTTTCCAACGAAGTAACCAGAACCAACCATTGCGAGTACAACAGCGATACATACGCATACGAATGGAATCGAGATGACAGTTGCTACATCATCAAGTGGAATGTATAGAATACCAAGACCAACCATCAGCGGCCATGTAAAGCTTTTTGATACAAACTTGTAGAACTGTTGTGAGCCGTTTTGAAGATGTTGAGGCATCACGTTTAAGTATTTGATTAAAGCGGCAAGAACAATCATTAAGATTGGACCTGGAATATGAACAAAGCTTTCTAACAAACCACCAAAGATGAAGGTTGTACAAGCAACAAGTACACCAGCACCCATTAACCCGAAATCAACTTTTGCATCCAAATCTGGCTGCTCGAAAATTTCGTTTGCTTCTTTAGATTTCACAAGACGGCCATTTCCGTTTAGTTCAGGACGTTTTTCACCAAGCTTCTTCAATGCGCCAGCACAGATAATGGCAATGACGTTCCCAATGACAGCCGCAGGAATTAATTGAGAAATTAATGACTCTGCTGATACATCAAGAATTTGTGAATAAGCGATAGATAATGGCAAAATCCCTTCTCCAACACCACCGGCAATAATCGGTACAATAATAAAGAAGAATGAATGATGCGGTGTGTAACCAACTAAAAGGCCAACAAGGATACCAGCACTCACAGCTGCAATTGTACCTGCAACGAGAGGAACAAACATACGAATAAGGCCTTGTACTAAAATAGTTCGCTGCATCCCAAGAATACTACCTACTACAAGAGCAGAGATATAGAAGTAAAGGAAGTTCGACGTTTTCATAAGAGACGTAACCGCTTCCAATGAGTTCGGATTCAGAACATTAAAAAAGACCAGGAACGATGGTACGAATAAAGAAAGAATCGCCGGTCCACCAATATCTTTTAAGATTGGAATACGTTGTCCTACATCTCCAAGGAAAATCCCCAAAATCATAATAACAGCGAAACCACCAAGCATATTTGCTGGAATTTTATTAAAATAAGCGGCAGTTAAAATAATCGCTGCAAGTACTAAATACACAGGTAGATCAATAACACCAATTTTCCAAGACATGATCTTACGGAAAACGCTTTTATTATTGTCAGAATCGTCTGTAATCGATTTCAATTGTTGTGCATTAGCCACATAAACACCCCCAAATGCTATTTGTCTCAATTGTAGAAGATTCTGTGACACTCATCTATTTATTAAACTAAAATAAGTGTAATAAAAGTAAAATAAACAGGAGTTTTTGAGTTTTTTATCATACAAAAATCCCCTGAAGGTAGTTTGTCCTTCAGGGGATTGATCATACATCGTATTTATCGTTTTCCTTTTAGATAAGGCGTACCAAGTGCTTTCGGTGCATCGGCACGTCCGATGAAGCCAGTAAGTGCTAAAATGGTGAGCACATATGGTGCTATGAGCATATACACATTCGGTATATCTTGGAACAGCGGCAGGAGAGAGCCAATGATGCTTAAACTTTGAGCAAATCCAAAGAATAAAGCAGCGCCCATTGCGCCAAATGGATGCCATTTACCGAATACAAGCGCAGCTAGTGCGATGAAGCCTTGTCCAGTAATGGTGGCATGTGAGAAATCAAGCGCGATCGTTGAGGCATAAACAGCTCCGCCAAGACCGCCAAACAGTCCACTAATGAAAACAGCGATGTAACGCATCCGATACACTTTGATACCCATTGTATCAGCTGCCATTGGATGCTCTCCGACTGCACGAAGACGAAGACCAAACGGCATTTTAAATAAAACAAACCAAGCAACAACCGCAAGAGCTAAGGCGAGTATAGACGTATAATAAACATCTTTAAAGAAAATATCACCAATGATCGGAATGTCACTTAAAAGGGGGATATCTCCTTTATAGAAAGGCTCTGTAATTTTATCAGTTTGTGCTTTCCCATAAATCAGTTTGACGACAAACAATGTAGCGCCAAGTGCCAGCATGTTAATCGCCACACCACTGACCGTTTGATCAGCTCGGAAGGTAATGGTCGCCACTGCATGAATCAGTGAGAACAATCCGCCAACGGCCATTCCGACGAGAAGCCCAAGCCACGGGGTCAAGGCTCCAAACGTATCAGCAAAAAACAAGTTAAAGATAATACTGGAAAATGCTCCGACGACCATCAACCCTTCAAGACCGATATTGACAACACCTGATCTTTCTGAAAAGACGCCTCCAAGAGCGGTTAAAATAAGTGGTGCAGCATAAACAAGTGTAGCTGGGACGATGATTTCAAGTATTTGCAGAAATCCCACTTATTTTCCCCCCTTTTTCTTCATTTGTTGAATCACAAGACGGATAATATAGCTTGAGGCGACGAAAAGAATGATGATCGCAATGACAATATCAACAACCTCAGTCGGTACGCCTGATTCAAGCGGCATATTTAATGCACCGACCTTCAATCCACCAAGCAATAATGCAGCAAGGACAACACCAACAGCCGTATTTCCACCTAATAAAGCGACGGCAATTCCATCAAAACCTACGCCTGTAAACGAGCCTTTAATAGAGGCATATTCAAATGTACCAAGACCTTCCATAGCGCCTGCAAGACCTGCAAAAGCACCTGAAATAAGCATCGCATAAATGATATTGCGGCGAACGTTCATACCAGCATAATGTGATGCCTGCTGGTTCATTCCAACTGCTCGTAATTCAAATCCTTTAGACGTTTTTTGAATAATGATCCACATCACGACCGCAGCAATAATGGCAACAAAAATACCGTTATGCATTCGGGAAAAATCAGTGATCTGCTCAAAAAATCCAGAGCGGAGCGAGGCAGTGGCATCGATTTTATCTGTTTTATCTTTATTATCTGTTAAGACATTTGAGATTAAATAGTTTGTGACATGAAGGGCAATGTAGTTCATCATGATAGTAACGATGACCTCATGCACATAAAAACGAGCTTTTAAAAAACCAGGAATAAAGCCCCATAAAGCTCCTGCAGCAGCTGCGGTGATGAGTGCAAGCGGCAGATGAATATACATAGGTGCATGGACAGTTGTTCCAATCCATACAGCAGCTACCCAGCCAACAAGCATTTGACCTTCTACACCGATATTAAACAGGCCTGTCCGAAATGCAAAGGCAACAGCAAGACCTGATAATATATAAGGCGTCACTTGCCTGATGGTTTCTCCCATATAATAGGTTTCACCGAAAACGCCATTCCAAAGGGCGCTATAGCCTTCGATGACACTATAACCGCTTGCCAGCATAATAATGGCCCCAACCAAAAGACCAAGTACAATGGCTATAAGCGGAATCAGCAGATTTGTTAAGCGATTAGACATTTGCTTCTTTCCCCACTTCCTGTTGCGTACTTCCAGCCATTAATAGACCAAGCTCTTGCTCTGTTGTTTCTTTTGGATCAACAATGGCGACAATGCTGCCTTCGAAAATAACAGCAATCTTATCACTGACATTGATAATTTCATCAAGCTCAAAGGAGATGAGCAAAACAGCTTTGCCTGCGTCTCTTTGCTCGATTAGACGTTTATGAACAAATTCAATCGCACCAACATCAAGTCCTCGTGTCGGCTGAGCGGCAATTAATAAATCAGGATTGCGGTCAACTTCACGGCCGATAATGGCTTTTTGCTGGTTACCGCCTGACAGAGCGCGTGCTTCTGTATATTCACTCGGTGTTCTGACGTCATATTCCGCAATGATTCGTTTTGCTTTTTGATAAATATTTTTCATATTCAATAAGCCGAATTTTGAATAAGGACGCTGATAATACGATTGTAAGGAAATGTTTTCTCCAATTGAAAAATCGAGTACAAGTCCATGTTTATGACGATCCTGAGGAATATGTCCAATCCCAGATTCGGTCACTTTGCGAGGCGGGAGATTTTGTATGGCTTTCCCGTTTAGCATGATTGTGCCAGAATCTGATTTTTTTAGACCGGTAATGGCTTCAATTAATTCAGACTGGCCATTGCCATCTACCCCAGCAATTCCGACAATTTCGCCAGCCTTCACTGAGAGGTTCAACTGTTTGACCGCTTCAATTCCTCTGGCGTCTTTTACTGTGAGGTCTTGAATTTGAAGAACCTCCTCAGCAGGAGAAGCAGCTTTTTTGTCTGTTTTAAATGACACTTCACGGCCAACCATGAGGCTTGCAAGTTCGTCTTTATTTGTGCTTTCCACATCAAGTGTACGAATGCCTTGACCTTTTCGGATAATGGTCACGCGATGACAGGCATCCATAATTTCTTTCAGCTTATGGGTGATTAAAATAATGGATTTGCCTTCATTAATTAAGTTTTTCATAATTTGTATGAGTTCTTTGATTTCTTGAGGTGTTAAAACGGCCGTTGGTTCGTCGAAGATCAAAATGTCAGCGCCGCGGTAAAGTGTTTTTAAGATTTCGGCACGCTGCTGCATGCCGACAGAGATGTCAGATACTTTTGCGGCAGGATCTATTTTCAAACCATAGCGGTCAGAAAGCTCTTGTACTTGCTGTATGGCTTGTTCTTTGTCAATCTTTCCAAACTTCTTGGGCTCTTTACCTAAAATGATGTTTTCAGCGACAGTGAAGGTATCGACAAGCATAAAGTGCTGATGCACCATACCGATGCCTAAATCACTAGCATCATTTGGACTAGAGATGGTCACAGGTTTTCCGTGTACCTTGATTTCACCTTTTTCAGGCTGGTACAGTCCGAAAAGCACGTTCATGAGCGTTGATTTTCCAGCGCCGTTTTCACCAAGCAGCGCATGAATTTCGCCCTTTTTTAGCTGCAGCGTAATGTTGTCGTTTGCTACAATGCCAGGGAATTCTTTGCGTATATTCAACATTTCAATGACATAATCCACAGGTTTAACCGCTCCTTTTTTAGGGTGCTGATGAAGATAAAAACTAGCAAAAGAAAAGCTGCAAAACGAGGCTGCAGCTTTTCTTTTACCACCTTTTACGAATAAAGAGGAGGTAAAGGAGAGGCAAGGGGATAAGGCGCGCTTATCCCGCTGCTCAAATTAAGCTTTAAAATCTTTTAGTTCATCACGTGTTGCAGGGATTTTCACTTCACCCTTGATGATTTTTTGTTTCCATTCTTCAACTTTCTTTAATACATCTTTATCAAGGTTTTCCTTAGATGGAGAGATGTCAAGAGCGCCTTCTTTCAGACCGTATGTGATCACTTCGCCGCCAGGGAACTTACCATCTTTTGCTTTCGTTGTTAAGTCTTGTACCGCAGTGTCTACTTTTTTAACCATAGAAGTAAGGGTGACACTTTGTTTTGTTCCAGGTACTTTTCCTTCGTCATACTGGTCTTTATCTACACCGATAACCCAAACTTTACGGTTAGGATCCGCTTTTTTCAGGTTTTTCGCTTCTGTGAACACACCAGTTCCAGTGCCGCCAGCAGCATGATAGATGATGTCGACGCCAGATTTGTACATGCTTTCAGCTGTTGCTTTCCCGATGTCAGCCTTATCGAATGCACCGGCATATTTCACTTCAACTTTTGCTTTCGGGTTAGCTGCTTCAACACCTGCGCGGAAGCCAACTTCGAATTTTCTGACTAATTCAGAATCAACGCCGCCGACGAATCCAATTTTGTTTGATTTTGTAGAAAGAGCAGCCGCAACACCCACAAGGAATGATCCTTCGTTTTCGTTAAATACAATGCTGGCTACGTTGTCTTTTTTCACGACTGCATCAACGATCGCAAAGTGGTTTTTCTTACGTTGATCCGCAATTTCAGAAATTGCATCTTCCATTAAGAAACCAATTCCGTAAATCAGGTCGAATTTCTCACGAGCAAGTGTATTTAAGTTTGTTGTATAGTCAGCATCTGATTTAGATTGTAAGTAATCAAAGCCGTTTTTACCTTTTTTTAGATTGTTGTCTTTCCCAAATGCTTGTAAACCTTCCCAAGCTGATTGGTTAAACGATTTGTCATCGACACCACCGACATCAGTTACCATTGCAACAGTGAATTGATCTTTATCTTTTTTGCTTTCACCGCTGTTTGAGCCAGAGTTGCCGCATGCTCCAAGGATGGTTCCTGCTGCTACGACTAAGGACAATGCTAGTCCAATTTTGCGCTTCTTCAAAACATAACCCCCTATAAAATTTAAAAGTTTCAGAAAAGTCTCGCGAAAAAAGACCGATCTATCTCTTCTCACCCTTCTGAAGAGGGTATTTTATCCTGCTTTCTCATGAAACTTATGGAGGGCAGGAGAGAAGATGTAAGACATCAGACTTATATCTCGTTGAACTAATCAATCATAATTTATCATTTCCGATCGAATAAATAAATAGAAATTTGTTTTATTTTTAAAAAAATGTTAAATGGCTTTATTTGATGTCTTTTTATCTGCTGAAATATGATATAATGCCGCTTTTGTGATGTGCTCCGCTACAGCAGAACCACTGATATCAAGGGGTTTGTTACATCGTATGCCATAAAAAAACATCTGGCCTTTGTGAAAGGTCAGATGTAGTATTTTAAAGATATTGCTGAATCAAATTCATATTGCTCGTGTTCAGTTTATATTGGAAAACAGGACGTCCTATTGTCCCATATGCCATTTCAACATCCACCACTTCGATATCCTCAAGGAATTTCAAGTATTTTCTAATGGAGACTTGAGAGATTTCTGTATGATTGGCTAGGTCTTCGGTTGTGAAAGCCTGCTGGCCAAATGATTGAATGCTTGTCCAGATGAGTTTAAGTGTGCTTTTGGTCAGTCCTTTTGGCAGGAGGACTTTTTCCGCCTCTGCTTTTTTATGAAAAAGCTTCGCATCTAAATCATTTTGCGAAATGCTGTTCATGGATTGATACAGGGCGTGTTTCCGTTTATACTCTGCCAGTGCTGATTGGAATCGTTCGAACTCAAACGGCTTAATTAAATAATCAACTGCTCCGTTTCGCATCGTTTGCTGTACAACATCGACTTCATTTGCAGCCGAAATGACAATGACATCAACGGCATGATTCTGCTGGCGAATTTCTGTTAGTAATGCCAGTCCATTTTGTCCAGGCATATAAATATCGAGCAGTACGAGGTGAATGACTTCTGTTTTTAACACTTCAAGTGCCTGCTGAAAGGAGGTGGCAATCCCCTTTAACTCAAAGCCGTCGATTTGGGTCAGGTAGCGTTTGTTCAGCTCCCCAACCATTGGATCATCTTCTACTATTAACACATTAATCATGTGAATCCTCCTTTTGTTTATACGGAATGCGGAGACTAAAGGTCGTTCCTTCTCCTTTTTCACTCGTGACAATCATATGTCCGTTCAATTTCTTGATGCTTTGGTCAACGAAGTAGAGTCCGAACCCTCGGTCTTCTCCTTTAGTTGAAAAGCCTTGATCAAACATGATGTCTTGTTCTTCTTTCGTGAGACCAACACCTGTGTCCGTGATTTCAATGTGGAGCTGCTCATGGACGTATCTGAAGGAGATCGAGATGTTTTTCGTATCAGTATGTGAAACAGCATCGAGTGCGTTATTTAACAAGTTGCCAATCACGGTAATGAGATCATGCGTCACTGCCGGGTCCTCCGTATTTGGCACTTGTGTGCTGCAAATAACCTCTAAGGCAGCGCCTTGTTCCCTGATATAGCTTTGTTTTCCTAGTAAAAATCCTGCTAAAACAGAGTTTTTCACATGGTTGATGATTTCATTTGTTTCCGTTTGCTGATAAATTGCAATATCTTTGATGTAGGTGCCAAGATCATCGTAGTTTTTGAGCTGGACCAAACCTAAAATGACATGAAGCTTGTTCATAAATTCATGGGACTGGGCACGGAGCGCATTCGCATACATTTTGACCCCGCTAAGCTGCTCAGCCAGATGTTTCACTTCTGTTTTGTCACGGAAGGTGGCGATGGCTCCGACAATTTCACCTTTTACCGTAATTGGCACTTCATTAAAGACGAGCTCCAGTCCATTCATTCTCACGTCACGATCAAGCAGCGGCTTGCGTGTTTCAATGACCTGTTTTAAGCCGCTTGAAGGGAGGAGAGTTTGAACATCTTGTTCTCTAGGATCAACCATAATGCCCATATTATGAAAGAGCCGTTTGGCCTCTGCATTGGCCAGTTTGATTTTACCGTGCTGATCGACGGCCAGAATCCCTTCTTTTGTTGATTCTAGCATGGCACTTCGTTCTTTTAACAATGTGGCGATCTCATCCGGCTCAAGTCCAAACATAATCTTCTTCACTTTTCTTGCCACAATGAGTGCTCCGATGATGCCAGATAGAAGGCTGAGTGATGTGACGAAGTAGAGTGGAAGTAAGCTTTGATGAATAATCAAGTCAATTTCCTTTAACGTAATTCCTACGGCTACAGCCCCGAGCTGCTTACCATTTTGATCATAAACAGGAACAAAAGCACGCATGGATCTGCCGAGTGTACCAGAAGCCGTACTAATATGTTCTTTTCCCTGTAATGCTGCTTTTTCATCACCGCCGGCAAACCGCTTTCCAATTTTCTGCGGATTCGGGTGTGTTTTGCGGATACCGTTCATATCCATGACGACAACGAATTCGGTTTTGGTGATTTGCTGAACACTTGTTGTATATTTTCGTAATGCGGAATATGAATGATCTTCTAATGATTGTGCTGTAATCGGTGCCTCTGCGACCATTTTGGCAGTAGAGAGAGCAATGTCACGCTCCTGCTGATGGATGTTCTTGGCTGTTTCCGACCATATCGTAAAGAATGTGATACAAAGGGAGATCAGGACAACGATACACACAAAGATCGTCAGCCGTGTTTGCAGTCTTAAAGTTTTTTTCACGAGTATACCCCTAACGCACGATTTTTTCGTAACAGTAATACTTTAACGGGAAAATGTAAGTTTGTGAAGGAATGTACGTGCAAAATCATAAATTTGATTTTGCTGTCAGTTTACTTTGAAAGCATCTTGTCAATCTGTTTTAAGTGAGCCATAATAAATGTGAGCTTATGAGAAAGGATCTATTTATGAAAAATACATATTTGACTGGATATTTTCCGCTGATTTCAATTTTACTATTCAGCTCTGCTTTTTCGATTTTCACAGTAGGTATCACGACTGATTTCTTGACTCAAGCAGGCATTTTAAAAGGAATGCTGGAATTTTTCTCAGAACAGGGCATTCGTCTTGCTCTCTTTGCTGCTTTTGCACTTGTTTATTTTATGATCTTATCTGCCTTAAAACTGATTGCAGATACGGTATTAGAGCTGGCGTTACTCTTTTTCGCTAAGGACCCTGAAGGGGAGAACTTAAAGAAAATTCGGATTGCATCCGTTGTTTATTTATTTGCCAGCTTGCTAGCATTTCTGTTGACGCAGCAGCTCATTCTGCTAGTCGGACTTTTTGCATTAGCAAGTCTTGTCTATTTTATCTGGGTTGTGGTTCGCATTTATCAATCGCTTTCTATGCTGAATTTGATTGGATTTATGATGTTTATTCTGCTGTTTTGGGCGACGTTTTTGATCGGTATTTTGTACTTATTTATTAAGCTTTATAACAGTGTGATGGCAAGTCTGCCTTCATAAGCAGACAAAGAAAGCATCCTCCGATGATGGAGGATGCTTTCAGCGTTTAGACAAACCCTTGCATTCGTTGTCAGTTCTGCGCGCCGATGCTCACGAATGTTAAATTCGCTCCGCTTCGGTGCTCGTCCTTCCTAGACTGCAAAGGTTTTCAGGTCACGCTGAAAAGAAGAAAAAGAGCTAAAATAAAGATCATTTTAGCTCTTTTTCAACAATCTGAGCATCCTCCAATGATGGAGGATGCTTTTTTTTATGAAAGAAACCGTTTTTGAATATCGGGTGTAGGCATCATACAAGATGTTTTTTGACCAAACCATTTGTAGCGATTTTTTGCTATCAACTGATAAAACCAATCACGGATTGGGCGAGGTATGGCAAGGAGTAAAAAGCTCCATCTGTATATCCCTTTTAAATGCCGCGCGGCTTTTAAGATGCCTGTCGACTTCGTATAAAGGGTCCCTTTTTCAATATAAATGAATGAATTGAACTCATCTAAAGGCAAACCGTTTTCCTTTAAAATACGCTGCCCTGTATCTGATTGTAAGGAAGCGAACATCATCCGTTCATTCGGATCGCGCTTAATCACAAACTGAACCGCGCCGCTGCACACGTTGCAGACACCGTCAAATAAGATTAAATGGGGTGGATGTGTTGAATGCATCGCAATCAAACCTCCTGTTTATCTGGCGTATTGCATCGTATTTTTCCAAATACGTAAGTGCGGGCTTGAATGATAAATCGATTCCACCGTTCCTCTATTTCTTCCAACCCATACACCCATTGTGTACTGATCTGTCAGTCCCACAAACCAAATATCTTTGTAGTCATTGGATGTCCCTGTTTTACCACCGATGTAAGGGGCGTTGAAATTCGCTTTTTTCCCTGTCCCACTCTTCACAACAGAGGTAAGCAGCTTACGCATCGTTTCATTTGTACGCTGAGAATATACTTGCTTTGGCGACTCTTTCCACTTGTAAAGGGTCTTACCGTTTAAGTCTGTCACTTTTGTGATCGAATGACTTTGTGTGTAGGCTCCTTGGTTGCCAAAGACGGTATATGCATCTGTTATTTCTAGCGGTGAGAAGCCTTTCGTAAATCCGCCAAGTGCAGAAGGAAGGCGGTAATCATCCGCTACGATATGCTGGAATGAGAACTTCTCTAAATAGCTGAAGCCTTTTTTGACACCTACTGTATCCAGCATTCGGATCGCAGGGGTATTGTAAGAATTTTTAAAGGCTGTTTCAAGTGTGACTGTTCCATACGTTTTATGATTATAGTTCTGCGGACAGTATCCGCTGCTGCAAAACTTGCCGGCACTGATGGTACTTGAAGCCGTTGCGCCGGTTTGATCAATATAAGGCGCATAGTCTAAAAGCGGCTTAATCGCAGAACCAGGCTGTCTTTGCGCTTGATAAGCGTAGTTAAAATCAAATTTCTTATAGTTTTTCCCGCCAGCAAGTGCAACAATTTGATGCGTTTCATGATTAATGACGGCTGATCCGCCTTCCACACCTTGGTAAGGCAATTGAGCATTGAGCTGATAGACGGCTCTTTGCTGTAAGGAAGGATCAAGCGCCGTATAAATTTTCACACCATCCTGGAGCAGGGCACTGACCTTTTCAGATAATTCCTTTTGAATCGCCTTTTTCGCTTCAGCTGTTTTGGCTTTTTTCAATCGTTTTGTAAAGCCCTCCTGATCAGACACAAGATCGGTAAACTCTTCATTGGCATATGTCACATAGTCAGGGTATAGGTTTTTCTTTTCACTTAAAGAAAGGCTGATTTTTTCTTTGACAGCTTTTTTGTATTGTTTTTTGGTGATGACGCCATCTTTCTTCAAAATACCAAGCAGTCGTTCTTGGCGTTTCTTTGTGTGCTTGAACTGTTTTAATGGGTCATACAGTGTTGGGTTGTTTGGAATTGCAGAGATAAATGCCATTTGGGCAAGTGTTAAAGAACTAAGCGGCTTATCAAAATAGTAATTAGCCGCAGAACCGACACCGTAAACACCATTACTGAAATAAATCGTATTTAAATAGCTTTCGAGAATTTCATCCTTCGAGAATTTCCGCTCAAGTTCATAGGAATAGAGCAGCTCCGTAAACTTTCGGCTGAACGAACGTTCATGGCTTAAATATAAGTTGCGGGACAGCTGCTGTGTGATCGTACTCGCTCCTTGGCTGATGCCATGGTTTTTGACATTTGCAGCAAGGGCACGAACAACTCCCATAAAGTCAATTCCCTTATGGTCATAGAAGTTGCGGTCCTCTGAACGAAGGAACAGCTCCTTCACAGGTTCAGGAATGTTATCGTATTTCACGAACACTCGGTTCTCATCGTTTGAGACGATCTCGGAGATAAGAGAACCATCCCGGTCATACATATAACTGTTTTGGGAAAAATCTATCTTTTCCAGCTTGATTTTTTGATCAAGCACTTCGTTAACAGGCTTTACACTTGCAGCTTCTTCCTTTGATAGATAAAAAGTCAGAGCAAATAATGGGATGAGGGCAGCAAGTAATAACCAACCAATGATTGCACGAAACATGAGGTCACTCACTTTCTTCAATTTTCTAGCCATATCGTACCATTCTTTTGCGGATACGAGAAGGTTATTTTTAGAAAAGAAAGGGCGGGAAGTCTAGTGAATCAGGCTTTTCCGCAAGAAAAAAGAGTATCTGAAGATGATCAGACACTCCTTTCCTTTGTTTTCGCATGTGAGCGGACCGCCCATAAAAATAACGCGCCAAACAGAAAAATGCCGGCAGTGACATAAAAGACAGCTGGAATCCCGTAATGACTCGCCACTATGCCGCCGATTACCGGACCGACGACATTCCCAAGAAAGCGGAAGCTGACATTGTATCCGAGTACTTCTCCTTGCATAGAAGCAGGTGCTTTAATCCGGATATACGCCGTCGTACACGGAATAATTCCGCCAAGTGCCATCCCGTATAGGAAACGGAAAATGACTAACATGACGTACGAATCCGCCATCGCTTGCGGGATGAATAAAATAGAGGAGAGGATGAGAAGGGCAAGCAGCACCTTGTCATGACCAATTCGATCTCCGAGATCTCCCCATTTTCGCGTAAACAGCAAATTGCCAAGTCCAGTTGCAGAAAAAGCAAGCCCCGCATAAAAAGCGAGATTGACAGGACCATGTAAATCATGAATGTATAAAGCCAAAAGCGGCTGAATGCTAAAGTTCCCTACTTGTGTAATAAACGTTAAAAGCATCGTGACGACAAGCAAAGGCTGTTTGAAAATGTGAAAGAGTACATCCTTCCGTGAGTAAGAAACACGCTTTGCTTCTTTTGATCGGATCGGCTGTTCCTTCACTCCGAAGATAATCACAATAGCTGACACATAAATGACAGCCGCTGTCAGGAAAAACGTATAAATAAATCCGACGCTGTCTGCCATGAATCCACCCATTAATGGACCAAACAATCCTCCGGCAACATTACTCATCTGCATCGTTCCAAGGGTTTTACCGGCAGTTGCCTTTTCGGTTTGTGCAGAAATCAGTGCCATTGAAGTCGAGATAAAGCCTGTGACAAGCCCCATGAAGAGCCTTAATGCGAATAGCTGATACACGGTGTTTACAAGCCCCATTAATAGAATACTTGTGGCGATGCCAATTCCGTTAATTAATAAAATCTTTTTATAGCCATGCCGGTCGCCAATCCGCCCCCAAATCGGAGAGATCAGGAAGGCCGTTAAAAACGTGACCCCAAAGACATAGCCGCTCCATCTTTGAACAAATTCATTTGAATAGCTGCTATCAAGAGATTCTATGTAAAGTGATAAAAAAGGGACGATCATTGTAATGCTCGCAGATACAAAAAAGTTCACAAACCACATGATGTACAAGTTTTTCTTCCTGTTTGTGATAGAGATCACCTTCTTTATTTATTTCGTGTTCCTTAATAATTATAAAGGAAAATAAACGATCTTTCATCAGATGAATAGGTTGGGCATAGTGAATCTGCATTATTTTCACGAAAATGAAGTGATTTCAAGGTCCGTCTTAATATAATGGTATGAGAATGAAAAGCTGACGAAAAAGTGAGGTGAAACTGGTGGAACAGAAGACGGTGCTTGTGGTCGATTTTGAATTTACGATGCCTGATGGAAAATATCATCCGCAAAATTTTTTTCCTGAAATTATTGAAGCTGGGGTAGTGAAAGCAGCAGATGAAACGATCATAGACTCATTCTCTAGCTACGTCAAACCGAAAAAGTTCCCGAAGCTGACGAAGCGCTGTAAATCTTTCCTCGGAATTACGCAGGAGGATGTAGAGAGCGGAATTTCATTTGAGGAATTTATCGAGAAGCTCGTGTCACTTGATGGGGGAGAGAATTGTGAAATTATTACGTGGGGCAACATGGACATGATGGTATTGAAGCAAAATTGTATGCTCAATCACATTGCCTTTCCTTTTAAGGGGAAGCTGAGGGACCTGGCCTTTGAATATAAAACCTTTTTTGGTGACCGCACACTGACAGGGCTTCGAAAAGCAGCAAAGGAATACGGCAGTGAAGGAGCTGGTAAGCATCATAAAGCACTCGATGATGCCATGACGACTTATCAGCTGTTCACCCTTTTTGAAAAAGACAGAGCCTATGTGGAAAATCCGCAAACAACCAAAATTGGTGAGCTGATCGATTTCTCACATTTTTTTGATTCGGCTGATTAGCGGCCGTCTTCTGGAAAATAATCTTTCTCAAGAGAAGATAGGCATGCTCTTGATTTTTCAGCCCATTTGGAATCATCCGCACGGAGTGCTTGTTTCAATTTATCTACAGCTTCTTTCAGTGACTCTTCATAATCAGGGATATCGCCATCATAAGGCTTCACCATATGATGAGGGATATTTGTCTGTTCTTTATAGGCCAAAGCCCGCCTTTCTTGGAAAAAAGGCACGTCTGCTTCTTTCGGATGATGCAGGTCGCCTTGAGTGGGATGTGTCAGAACGGCTTTTACTTGAACGAGATAGGTCGATGGTTTCACTGCTGTCACTTCCCCAACGTATACACCTGTTTTATAAAAACCTTTCACAACTTGTCCAATTTGAATGTCTGTCATGTGAAATTCCTCCATTTCCTTCTCATAGGAAGGTATTTCATTTCTTTTAGCCAATATAGTGAAGTAAACGAGCAAAAGGGGGAATGGCGAGATGTCATTCATCGTACTTTTTCTACTATATTTTCCTGAAGATAAAAGGGAGTACATCCCAGCGGCTATCACCACGGTGATTTTCTTTATTGCTGCGTTTATTTGTTTTCGTCTCATCGTTCGTGCGTCTAAGAAGCAGGAGCGGATAGATGAAAAAAGAACAAAAAAAATGGATTAATCATTTTCTTCTTGTATCTTCAGGAAATTTCACGGTGACGGTTGTTCCAGACTGCAGCGAGCTTTTGAAACGAATCGTTCCATGGTGATTTTCAATAATTGAAAAAGTCACTGTCAGCCCAAGTCCAGTCCCTTTATTTTTCAAGGTGTAATAGGGTTCGCCGAGTTTTTTCATCTGACTTTCTGTCATACCTACACCGTTATCAACGAAATAAAGGCAGATTTTATGATTTTCTTTTGAAGCAAAAAGTTCAATTTTCCCTTCATGTTCAGGAGCTGCTTCAATTGCATTTTTGATTAAATTAATCATGACTTGCTTGATCTTCGTTACGTCACCTTGAATGTATAAGTCAGGTTCAATGGATTGATGAATCGTGACCGATTTAAAATTCGCATAGGATGTCATCAGTGATGCACATTCCTCAAGTAATTTAGATAGATTGAGAGATTCAATTTGATAGTAGTTTTGTTTTGCAATGTCAAGATAACTCGTGATAATGTCCTGCGCCCGGTCTAATTCGGACAGAACGAGATTTTTATAATCTTTATTGGCAGGTGGCTCTTTTGTATTATCACTCGAAAAGAGCAATTGAATAAAGCCTCTTACAACTGTCAGCGGATTGCGTACTTCATGGGCAACGCTTGCAGCAAGTTCACTTACAATGGTCAGTTTTTCTGACTGGACAAGCTGTGATCTCATTTCCGCATTTTCCTTAACGAATTCAATGGAATAGATACTGAGCACAAGAAAGAATATGTAGTAAAGAGTTGAGAAAAATAACTCAAGGAGCTTTTGCTGCATAATAAAAGCTGGGCTGTATGCCATTAAGCTGACCGCAAGCAGTCCAATGTAAATAAAGAATCCTTTGGATAAACCGATAAGCACTCCGTAAAACAGCTTATTTGGCTTCGAATATTGATGCCATTTTCGGTAGAACAGGAATGGGATAAAAAAGTAAATTGGGACAACGATGAGTCCAATCCATAAGAAAGAGCCGTACATCACGAATTTGACAATGATGCTTATCAAGATGGCAACGATCCCCGCCATGTATCCTCCGTATAAAATAGCAAGCACAAGGGGAATGGATTGAAGCCCAGTCTGCAAATCTAAAATCGAACCAACTGGATACATAATACATAGTGCTGAAGAGATGGATGCGAATACTGTGATGAGCAGTTTATTCGTTTTTGGGAAATGAGCAGGGGTCCGGCTTAACCATAGCGCATGATATAAAAAGATTGGAAATAGAATAAAAGATACATGGAGCAGAAAATCCTTGAACATTTCCATTTAAATGCTCTCCTCGTAAATAATTGTAATTCCTCTCATTATATCATTTCATGTACAAAGTAGATATGATAAAAGGAGGGTTTTTTTCTTTAAAAAGAACACCCGTTAGGATGTTCTTTCTATCGTATAGGTCTTATTCAGCTGATAGCGTGAACGCTTGGTGGAGACGTTTCAGTCCTTCTCTGACTGTTGCAGCAGGACAGCCGAGATTCATCCGAATAAAGCCGTCTCCTTCGTGTCCGTACACGTGGCCAAGCTCTAGGATTACTTTCCCTTTTTTCAGCAGATTCCGTTTCAATTCCGCTTGACTGAATTGATAATCCCGAATGTCCAGCCACAATAAATAAGAAGCATCTGGTTTCATATAACTCATATTTGGAAGATTTTCATCGATATAGTCCATCGCCGTCTTCATATTGCCTTCGAGATAAAGAACAAGGGCATCAAGCCACTCATCCCCGTGGCGGTATGCTGCTTCCATCGCTGGAATCGCAAAGGCATTCAGTTTGGACAGTCCGTTTCTTTGCACTTCATTATTGAAAAGGGTTCTTTTTTCTTCATCTGAAATGATAATAGCAGAGGCCTGGAGCCCCGCTAGATTAAAGGTTTTACTCGGCGCAATACACGTTACCGTGATATGTGCAATGTCGTCAGAAAGGCTGGCGAAGGGCACATGCTGCTTCCCGTAAAGCATCAAATCCGAGTGAATCTCATCTGAAACGACTGTGACTCCATGTTTTACACATAGGTCTCCGACTCGCTTTAATTCCTCTTTTGACCATGCTCTTCCGGACGGATTATGCGGATGGCAAAGGAACATGAGCTTTGCTTGTGGTCTGCTCAGTTTTTTCTCTAAATCATCAAAATCCATCATATAGCGGTTGTTTTCTATTTTTAAAGGATTGGTTGAGACTGTACGTCCATTTCGCTCAATCATTTGATAAAAAGGTGTATACACTGGTGACTGTATAACTACTTCGTCGTGCGGTGCTGTAAAGGCTTGAACAGCAAAACTAAGTGCCGTTACGATTCCTGGTGTGAAGGTGACGGCATCTGTCTGGATTGTCCATCCATGTCTTCTTTTGAGCCAGCCAGCGACTGCCTGCTGCGTATCCTGATCCTGAAATGCATAGCCAAATACACCGTGATCTAATCGCTCTTTCAATGCATCAAGGACGACCTGCGGTGCTTTAAAATCCATATCGGCCACCCACATCGGAAGGGCATCTGTTGTCAGGAACAAAGACTCTGCCTGATCCCATTTCACTGATTTTGAACCTTTACGTATGATCTGTTCGTCGAAATTCATGAAACCCACCTCTAGCTGTTTTTCAACCATTCTTGGTTGTGCTAAAATAAACATCACAAAATTTATTATAAGCGGTGATACCGATGAAAGATAGTCAAGCTGTAGAAGAGATGATTCAATTCATTAAGGCATGGGACCCTTTTCATTATGGAGAGGATTTTTATGAAACGGAGCCTGCTGACGTCATCAGTGCATTATACGACGCAGAAGACCCGTTATCTTTAGCAAAAGAGATTCAAGCCATCTACCATCACTCATTTGAACAGCTTCTTCCGATAGAGAGCTGTCAGCATATAGCAAATCAGCTTTTTGTCATACGAGACAGCAGCTCCTGTTCACGCTAAGACAGGCTGAAATGTCCGATTTGATCAGACACAAAGACCGGATTTTCCTCAGGAATGAGGTGCCCGGTTTTTTTTAATGCATGTAAGGTCGAATTTGGCAGATCTTTGTGCAGTCTTTCGCCTATTTGAATGGGAACGATTCGATCTTCCTCGCCCCAAATGAGCAGCACGGGTGTTTCCATTTTCTTTAAAACGTCCGAGGTTAAATCTCCTTCCCGGTGCCGAATCAAACGAAAGATCCCCCGAAAGATTTGATCATCTGAAAATGGCTTTAAATATCCGTCGACCATCTCTTGATCAATGATGGAATGATCATGCACAACAGCCGTTAAATTTTTCATAATGCCCTGCTTTAAAAGCTTTCTTTTTAGATACAGATAAAAATAAGGAATATATGTGCTGTAAACAAGTGATCTTTTTGACTTATTCAAATAGCCTGAGCTGCACAATAGAACCGCCTTTTCAAATAGATCCGGCCGTTCAGTAGCAGCGTATAAGGCGATTTGTCCGCCCATTGAATGGCCCACTAGAATTGCATGCTGAATCTGTAAATAACCAGCTAGCTCTATAATAATTTTCCCCATGTTGCGATAGCTGTAAATAAACGTATTCGACTTCTCGGACTGTCCAAATGGCGGCAGATCAATCGCAATTAAATTGAAGTCCTGTTTCAGAAGCGGGATGAGCTTTCGATAGCTGAAGGTAGAAGAGAAGAGACCGTGAATTAAGATCAATGTCTTCTTGCCTTCATTTGGATAGTGCTCGTAATAGATATCTAAACCGAATGCACTTTTCATATAAGCTGGCTGAACAATGTCCACATTCTTCACTCCGATACTTGATACTCTCTCTGTTAGGTGACTGTATTGTACCCTAAAAAGTGGATTTTAAGCTATCATTAGAATCTTTTCCCTGCTTAGCATAATGGGAAAAACGTGCTATAATGTTCAGAAGATTTTTTAAAACTAGCTTTTATAATCTGAGGTGTAAAATCAAATGAAACTAACAGAAAAAGAAACTGAAATATTAGAGATTTTAGATGAAAACAGCCGCGCCGATTTAAATACAATTGCAAAAATGGCAGGCGTGACAACAGAAGAAGCCGAAGCCATCATTCAAAAACTTGAAGATCAAAAAGTTATTATTGATTATTCAACCATGATTGACTGGCGAAAAGTGGATGGTCATGAAGGCGTTACAGCAATGATTGATGTAAAAGTGACACCAAAAAGAGGCGTCGGATTTGATGAAATTGCTGAACGGATTTATCGGTTTCAGGAAGTGGAGTCTGTCTATCTCATGTCAGGTGTTTACGATCTTTCCGTTGTGATCCGCGGAAGATCAATGTCTGATATTGCCCGCTTCGTATCTGAAAAATTATCGACACTTGATTCCGTTGTTTCAACAACTACCCACTTTATTTTGAAAAGATATAAACATGATGGGAAAGTGTTTGAAACAGGAGACGATGACAAAAGAATCGTGGTGTCTCCTTAAATGAAAAAGTCTTATTTATCTGAAACGGTACAAAGCATTCAGCCGTCAGGTATTCGGAAATTTTTTGATTTGGCAGCCACAATGGAAGGGGTTATCTCCCTTGGTGTCGGCGAGCCGGATTTCGTGACAGCTTGGAATGTCAGAGAGGCAAGTATTATGTCATTAGAACAAGGGCTGACCTCTTATACGGCGAATGCAGGTTTAATTTCTTTGCGAAAAGAATTGAGCCACTATTTATATAAGCGGTTTCACATTGATTACAGTCCCGAAGAAGAACTCATTATCACAGTTGGCGGAAGCCAGGCACTTGATTTGGCCTTTCGTGCGATTTTAAACAGCGGGGATGAAGTAATCATTCCAGAGCCTTGTTTCGTAGCATACGGGGCACTTACGACACTAGCAGGCGGAGTGCCTGTCTATTTAAGTACAACCGCTGAAAAAGATTTCAAAGCAGATTCTGCTGATCTTCGCACAAAGCTGACGCCGAAGACAAAAGCTATTTTGCTTTGCTCGCCATCAAATCCGACTGGGTCTGTTTATTCAAAGGAAGAGCTTGAAGATATTGCTCAATTTGCGAAAGAGCATGACCTGCTTATTATTACGGATGAGATTTATGCAGAGCTGACGTACGATGAAGCTTTTACAAGCGTCGCAGCTATTCAAGATATGAAGGAAAGAACGATCTTGATTTCAGGCTTTTCCAAAGGGTTTGCCATGACGGGCTGGCGTTTAGGATATGTGGCCGCACCACCTGTACTGCGGGATGCCATGCTGAAAATACATCAATATTCTATGATGTGCGCACCGGCGATGGCACAATATGCGGCAGAAGAAGCATTAAAAAATGGGCTTGAAGATGTAGAGAAAATGAAGAAAAGCTACAGAAGACGCCGTAATTTGTTTGTCGGGTCCCTGAATGAACTAGGACTCACATGCCATCAGCCAAACGGAGCGTTTTACGCGTTCCCATCGATTAAAAGCACAGGCATGACATCAGAACAATTTGCTGAGGAGCTGCTCCTAAGTGAAAAAGTCGCTGTTGTTCCTGGGAATGTATTCGGACCGAGCGGTGAGGGTCATATCCGCTGTTCATATGCTTCGTCACTTGATCATCTTCAGGAATCACTTTCAAGAATTCAGCGCTTTTTGCAGGCTCGACAAGTGAAGGAAGAAGCATCAGCCATATTAAAATAAAAAAAGGCATCAATCCAAATGGACTCATGCCTCACAAATTAGGGGGGAATACTAGAAAGCATTCTTGTTTTCAGGTATTCCCCCTTTTGTTCTCATCTAAACCCATTTAAAAAATATTTTGCGTAACTGCCCGTTCTGTGATATAGTTTTTAATTGCGTATAAACGAATATTAAAACATTTATTTAGGAGTTGTTATCATGGCGACAAAGTTTGAAGTAGGCAGTGTTTACACTGGTAAAGTAACAGGATTACAAGCGTATGGTGCGTTTGTTGCATTAGATGAAGAAACTCAAGGACTTGTGCATATTTCTGAAGTAACACATGGCTTTGTAAAAGACATCAACGAGCACCTTTCAATTGGTGACGAAGTACAAGTAAAAGTTCTTTCTGTTGATGAAAATGCAGGTAAAATCAGCCTTTCTATCCGTGCGACACAAGAAGCACCTGAAAGAAAAGAAAGCAAACCAAAGAAACAAAGACCACAGCAAGTGAAAGAAGAAGCTGCTGCACCACAAGGTTTCAATACGCTTAAAGATAAACTTGAAGAGTGGATTGAGCAATCAAACCGTAAAGACCTTATCAAGAAATAATAAAAAAGCACCGCTTCAAACGGTGCCTTAGATTGTAGACAAAGGGCTAAAATGATCTTGATTTTAGCCCTTTGTCTTTTTTTTCAGCGTGATAGAAAACCTTTGAAGTCTAGGAATGGCGGGCACTGGAGCGAATTTAGAATTCGTGAGCACCAGCGCGCAGACCTGACAAAGAATGCGAGGGTTTGTCTACACGCTGAGGCTGCCTCATGTAGGCAGCCTTTTTTATGTCCTTTTATTTAACGAACTTCTGGGTTCGGCTCGTCACGGCGAACAGCTTCTTCGCTTGGTTTGAACAACAGACCAAGGTTGACAAGACCTGCAATTCCAACAAGACCATAAATAATACGTGATAATGCAGAACCTTGTCCGCCAAAGATCGCTGCTACTAAGTCAAATTGAAAAAAGCCGATTAGTCCCCAGTTAATAGCACCGATAATCGTGAGCACGAGGGCAATACGCTGAATAGCACTCATCGTGATTCCTCCTTTCGCTACAGCATCAATACATTTATATTTTGCAGATTTTTAGCCAAACTATGCGTAAGAAAATGGATGAAAGCAAATTACTTTACTTTTGGAATGAATGAGGCGCATAATGTAGCGCGAGGAGGAGATCACATGGATCGATTTACTTATTGGAACCCAACGAAATTAATTTTTGGAAAGGGAGAAGTATCAGCCCTTTCAGATGAACTCAAACACTACGGAAAAAACGTATTACTTGTATATGGTGGAGGCAGTATTAAACGAAACGGCCTTTATGACCAAGTTGTCAGCATCCTAAAAGAATCAGGAGCTGCAATCACTGAACTTGCTGGTGTAGAGCCTAACCCGCGCTTAACAACAGTAAGAAAAGGGGTAGAGCTTTGCAAAGAGAACAACATTGATTTTATTTTGGCAGTTGGCGGCGGCAGTGTCATTGATGCCACAAAAGCAATCGCAGCTGGTGCGAAGTACGATGGAGATGCTTGGGATATCGTGACACGCAAACACGTCCCAATGGAAGCTATTCCGTTCGGTACAGTGTTAACACTTGCGGCAACAGGCTCTGAAATGAACTCAGGATCAGTTATCACAAACTGGGAAACAAATGAGAAGTATGGCTGGGGAAGTCCAGCAGTTTTCCCGAAATTCTCTATTCTTGATCCAGTTAACACATTCACTGTGCCTAAAAACCATACGATTTATGGCATGGTTGACATGATGTCACATGTGTTCGAACAATATTTCCATCACACAGAAAATACACCTTATCAAGATCGTATGTGTGAAGGACTTCTTCGCACTGTCATTGAAACGGCACCGAAGTTGATCAACGATCTAGAGAACTACGAGCTGCGTGAAACGATTTTATTCACTGGCACAATTGCACTTAATGGCATGCTTTCAATGGGGGCACGTGGTGACTGGGCATCTCATAACATTGAGCATGCAGTATCTGCTGTCTATGATATTCCTCATGCAGGCGGTCTTGCGATCTTGTTCCCGAACTGGATGAAACATGTGATTCAAGAAAACCCAGGCCGTTTTAAACAATTAGCGGTGCGTGTATTCGATGTAGATCCTGCGGGCAAAACAGACGAAGAAGTTGGCTTAGAAGGAATCGACAAGCTGTCAGCTTTCTGGACAAGTCTTGGTGCACCAAGCCGTTTGGCGGATTATGACATCAACGATGAGAAAATTGATTTAATTGCAGACCGTGCAATGGCACGCGGTGAATTTGGTCAATTTAAAAAGCTGAACAAAGAAGATGTTTTAGCCATTTTGAACGCTTCTTTATAATTGAACAACAAAGGGATAGCTGCTTGCGGGCAGTTATCTTTTTTTGAGTTCATCGTGTACATATGTTACAGTAGTCTTTCATGTTTTTGGATATATTCGTTGTAAGGAGATGTTTCAACAGATGGAGAATTTTATTTACTATAATCCAACAAAATTGATGTTTGGAAAAGGACAGTTAGAAGGACTCAAAAGCGAACTCGCTCGTTATGGAAAACGAGTGTTACTTGTATATGGTGGCGGCAGCATTAAGAAAAATGGTCTTTATGACAAAGTCATCAGTGCGTTAAAAGAAGCAGATGCTGAAGTATTTGAGCTGTCTGGCGTTGAACCAAACCCGCGCCTCACAACAGTGAAAAAGGGAATTGATATCTGCCAAAAGGAGAACATTGATTTCTTATTAGCCGTTGGCGGCGGCAGTGTGATCGACTGTACAAAAGCGATAGCAGCCGGAGCAGAGTATGACGGTGATGTGTGGGATATTATTTCAAAGAAAACAACCGCTCAAAAAGCGCTGCCGTTTGGCACAGTGCTGACACTTGCAGCAACTGGTTCAGAAATGAACCCGGATTCAGTCATCACAAACTGGGAAACGAATGAAAAATATGTGTGGGGCAGCTCTGTCACTCACCCTGCTTTTTCAATTCTAGACCCTGAGCATACGTATTCTGTGCCAGAAAACCAGACGGTGTATGGTATGGTCGATATGATGAGCCACGTTTTTGAGCAATACTTCCATAATGTGAAAAACACGCCTTTACAGGACCGGATGTGTTTTGCTGTTCTTCAAACGGTCATCGAGACAGCACCAAAACTGCTGGAAGACTTACAAAACTATGAGCATCGTGAAACGATTCTCTATGCAGGAACGATTGCTTTAAATGGCACGCTGCAAATGGGTTACTTTGGCGACTGGGCGTCCCATACGATTGAGCATGCTGTATCGGCTGTCTATGACATTCCGCATGCAGGTGGGCTTGCTATTCTCTTCCCAAACTGGATGCGCCACACGCTCGATCATAATGTGGAACGCTTTAAAAACCTTATGCTGAACATGTTTGACATCGAAACAGAAGGAAAATCAGATCGTGACATCGCATTAGAAGGAATCGACAAACTGTCAGCTTTCTGGACTAGCCTTGGTGCACCAAGCCGTTTAGCTGATTATGACATTGGTGAGGATCAGCTGGACAAAATTGCCGACATTGCAGCAAAAGAAATGGAATACGGTGGTTTTGGAAACTTTATGAAACTTAACCGTGATGATATTCTAGCGATTTTGAAAGCTTCTTTATAATCCAGATTGCCGCTTTTCATCCAGAGAAGCGGCTTTTTGCTATGCCAGTGACGATCACTTGATTTCAATAGCTAGTTCCGCTAAAGTGAAAGGGACAGAACTAACGTAATGGAGGGCTTACAAGCGATGACACATATTCAATTTGACTACTCGAAAGCGTTACCTTTCTTTCAAGAACATGAGCTTACATATTTAAAAGATTTTGTGAAGGTAGCCCATCATAATATTCATGAACAAACGGGTGCAGGCAGTGACTATTTAGGCTGGGTGGACTTGCCGAAGCAATATGACCGCGAAGAGTTTGCCCGCATTAAAAAAAGTGCAGACAAAATTAAGTCTGACTCTGACGTCCTGCTCGTCGTGGGAATCGGCGGGTCATATCTAGGTGCACGTGCGGCGATTGAATTTTTGAACCATTCTTTCTATAACACTTTGCCAAAAGGCAAGCGCAAGACACCGCAAATCATTTTTATTGGAAACAACATCAGTTCTTCTTATTTAACAGATGTGATGGATCTATTGGAAGATGCAGATTTCTCCATTAATGTGATTTCAAAATCTGGTACAACAACAGAGCCAGCCATTGCGTTCCGCATCTTTAAAAAGCTCCTCATTGAAAAATACGGTGCTGAAGAAGCGAAAAAACGTATTTATGCGACAACTGACAAGGCACGCGGTGCATTAAAAACATTAGCAACTGAAGAAGGCTACGAATCATTTATCATCCCTGATGATGTTGGTGGACGCTATTCTGTATTAACAGCAGTCGGTCTTTTGCCAATCGCTGTGAGCGGTGCAGACATTGATCAGATGATGGAAGGTGCGGCAAAAGCAAGCGAAGACTTCGCTTCATCTGAGCTTTCTGAAAATGCGGCTTATCAATATGCTGTCGTCCGCAATGTCCTTTACAATAAAGGCAGAACGATTGAAATGCTGATTAACTATGAGCCAGGCCTGCAATATTTCGCAGAATGGTGGAAGCAATTATTTGGTGAAAGTGAAGGGAAAGATGAAAAAGGAATCTATCCTTCATCTGCTAACTTCTCAACAGATCTTCATTCACTTGGCCAATATGTTCAAGAAGGAAGAAGAGACTTGTTTGAAACAATCGTCAATGTAGAGAAGCCTCGACATGAGCTTGTAATTGAAGCAGAAGAACAAGACCTTGATGGCTTGAACTATCTAGCAGGAAAAACGGTTGATTTCGTCAATAAAAAAGCATTTGAAGGAACGATGCTTGCCCATACAGATGGAAAAGTACCGAACCTTATCGTGACAATTCCTGAGATGGATGCTTATACATTCGGATACCTCGTGTACTTCTTTGAGAAAGCATGTGCGATGTCTGGATATTTACTAGGCGTCAATCCATTTGATCAGCCTGGAGTAGAAGCTTATAAAGTGAATATGTTTGCTTTACTAGGAAAACCAGGCTTCGAAGAGAAAAAAGCAGAGCTTGAAAGCCGTTTAAAACAATCATAAGAACAAAAAGCACACCTTCCCATAAAGGTGTGCCTTTTTTGTTTTCTTCAGATTCCTGTGCAAGCTTTCCTATGTTCTGTACATAGAATAATGAATGGAGGAGGGTGAAAAATGAGGACGAACCATATTTATATTCATGATATTTCTGGTCAGGCGATCGTGAACTTTGGCAATGTCGGACGCATTTGTTCTAAGAGTGCTACGAAGGAAACAGCAGGTTCCGGCAGTGATAACGAGACGAATCAATCAACCAATCAAAGCTTATTTGATGCCGCGTTTACAAACAATGTACAAATCACGAGAGGCAAATGTATGAATTCCTCTCTTTAACGAACCCTAATACAAAAAGGAGGGTTTCGTATGATTCATGTACCATCCAGGCTGCCTGGTGAAAGCTTTTCACTTTACCATTTAGAAGAAACGATGAAGCCGCTCGGTTATGTCATTAATGGGAACTGGGATTATGATCACGGGTATTTTGATTATAAAATTGATAACCGTGATGGCTATACCTTTCTCAGAGTTCCTTTTACAGCCGAGAAAGGCCAGCTCGATCAGCCTGGTGTTGTGGTGAAAATGGGACATCCATTTCTCTTAAAGCATGTATATCAAGACAAGTTAGATGATCATGCGATGGTTGGAAATGTGGGCGCATCCTTTAACCAATTCCAAGAACCAAAAGAGAAAGATGGGGATGTATCAAAGGCTTATGCTGAGATTGGCTTTTCGCTCGTCAAGGAATTAGAAGACGCACTGCTTTAAAGGCTGATCAGTTCATCCTCTGGATGAAGCTCATAGCCAAAGGGAGGATTCATCATGGGTCCTTCTTTTTTTTGTACGCCGACGATGATCACATGATGCTCTAAAAAATGATGGAGCGCTGTTAAAAAGGTTTCTCCAGCCAATGAAGCCGGTACAGGTATGATGGTAACGTTTTTATGCAAGGTCATTTGTCGTTTTTTTGTTAATGCCGTGAGTTGTTCCTTTATTAGAAAATGTTCAACCATTAAATGATTGACAGCATCAGAGGTATGAATGACTTGGTTGGCACCAGCACGCTCGGCATTTTTCACGTAACGATCTGTTAAAATTTCAATTAAACAATATAGCGAAGGATTTAATCCTTTTGCTGCAAGCAAGGTTAAAACACTCTGCATATCGGCTGTCACTTCATTTTCATGCTGATCTGCGGTAATCATGAGTGCATCTGCACTGGTAATGTTGGCTTTGCGCAGTGTGACGTCTTCGGTCCCGTGTCCTTTAATAAAATGAACATTCTCTAAAAGAGGCCCCTCTTTCAAGGAATCATCAATCAGCACAATCGGCATAGCTGGATCAATCGTTTGAAATGACTGAAGCAGTTTGTTCGTTTTCTCATTCCAGCCGACGATAATGAGATGTCCTTTTCCCTTAAAGGCTACCTTGCCCTCCACATAATGGTGCTGCTTACTGAACACAGCGGCGGCAAGTGTGGCAAAATAAGCGGTGACAAAGCTGGCTCCGATAAAAATGAGCGCCATACCTGCCACCTGCCCTGGCGTGGTTTGCGGCACAAAATCTCCGTAACCAACCGTAGAGACTGTAATAAGCGCCCACCAGATCCCATCAAAGATCGTATGATACTGCTTCGGTTCAAGTAAAACGATTAATTGTCCAAAAAAGAGAAGCAAGAAACAGATGATGATGGCAATTCGAAGATAAAGCGGCCACCTTAGCCAAGCAATAAAGATACGGTTTGATTTCATCGGACTCTTCCTTTCAGGAGACTGCTAATGTCAGTATGCCCGATTGGGAACACATTTTTTCATCTTTGTCATGTATTGAAATAGAACCCATATCTTAAAATAAGGGAGAAGAAGGAGGGAATTCGAATGTCGTTTGTTCAAAAGACCGTACTTCTTTTTATTGGTGTGCACTTTTTATCATCAGCTGTCATCTTACTCGTGTTTGATTTAAATGCTGTGAATCATTTTATGAATGATTTTTCATGGCTGCACTTTTTTCAAGACCTTTATGGTACGGGAACCTTTTATACAGCTTGCTTAGGTGTGTTCTTCTTTTTCATTGGTGCGGTTATCCCCCTGAAAAAGACCTAGTGCTTTTTGCTGTACATGGTACATAAAAGTCATTAAAATTGTAAATAAATATATAAAATAAAAGGAAGCTGATGAGCATGCTGTTTTTTTATTTTTTAACATTTGCCGCATTGGGATTATCATTTTGGGCACAATTTAAAGTGAAGAATAATTTTGAAAAGTATTCAAAGGTTGAAGCATCCAGTATGAAAACAGGTGCTGAAACCGCTCGATATATTTTAGATCGCAACGGGTTATACGACGTGCCTGTTGAACCGGTAAGAGGAACTTTGACTGATCATTACGACCCGACGCAGCGTGTGGTTCGTTTATCTGAACCTGTGTACTACGGCCATTCCATTTCGGCCATTTCAGTCGCATCACACGAGGTTGGACATGCCTTGCAGCATCAGGAATCCTATGGTGCGCTTGTTTTGAGACATAAGATCTTTCCTGTCGTGAACTTTGCATCTGGTGTTGCTCCGCTTCTTTTCCTTGGTGGAATTTTGCTCAGCAGCCTTAACTTAATCGGGCTTGGGATTATTTTGTTCTCAGCAGCTGTATTCTTTCAGCTTGTGACATTGCCTGTCGAGTTTAATGCAAGTTCTCGTGCAAAAGATATCATTGTTTCAGAAGGAATCATTAGAAGCAGTGAAGAAAGAGGCGTGAACAAGGTGTTAAATGCTGCAGCTCTGACGTACGTAGCAGCGGCCCTTGTCTCCCTGTTTGAATTGCTCCGTTTTGTAATGATCTTCCTAAATGGCCGTAATGATTAATTGATGCCAGAGGAGGTGAGCCCTTACCAGTGTTAGGTAAGGGTTTTTTTGTATATTTTAAACGTATTTTTAGTCATATTACTCATTGCTGCGACAGCATTTTTTGTTGTCACTGAATTTGCGATTGTGAAAATTAGAGGCTCTAAAATCAACCAGCTGATCGAAAGCGGTGATAAGAGAGCCATCCATGTTCAAAAGCTGATATCAAATCTCGACGAATATTTATCCGCCTGCCAACTTGGCATTACCATCACGGCCTTAGGCCTAGGGTGGCTTGGTGAACCGACGGTGGAGCATTTTCTGCATCCGCTGTTTGAAAAAATCGGGCTTCATTCTGCATTGACTGACATCCTTTCGTTTATCATCGCATTTGTGATCATTACGTTTTTACATGTCGTGGTGGGAGAGCTCGCGCCTAAAACAATTGCCATTCAAAAGGCAGAGGCCGTCAGCCTTGTGACAGCAAAACCACTCATCTTTTTCTATAAAGTCATGTACCCGTTTATTAAGGCATTAAATGGGGCTGCACGAAGCATCGTGAAATTATTTGGTTATCATTCTGTCAAAGAACATGAAGTGGCGATCAGTGAGGAGGAATTGCGACTCATTTTATCTGAAAGCTATGAGAAGGGTGAGATTAACCAATCTGAGTACAAATATGTGAATAAAATCTTTGAATTTGATAACCGAGTGGCGAGAGAGATCATGATCCCGCGTACAGAAATTTCAGCCATAGAGATTGAACAGACCTTAGAAGACGTGACCCATTATATGCTGAACGAAAGGTACACACGCTACCCTGTTATTAAAGAAGACAAAGATCATGTGATTGGTGTTATTAATAGCAAAGATGTATTTAAGGCGAGTTTCCTAAATCAAGATGTATCGATTGAAGACTTAATGCGTCCGGTGATCCGGGTCATTGAAAGCACCCCTGTTCAAGAATTGCTCATTTTGATGCAAAAGGAACGGATTCATATGTCAGTGCTTGTAGACGAATACGGAGGTACAGCGGGACTTGTCACAGTAGAGGACATATTAGAGGAAATTGTCGGAGAGATTCGAGATGAATATGATCAGGATGAAACACCTCATATCGTTAAAAAAGGTGATTTTCATTATGTGATGGATGGGAAAGCATTGATTGATGAAGTAAATGATTTATTGGATTTAGCCATTGAGAATGATGATGTTGATACAATTGCAGGCTGGATGATGACACATAAATTTGATTTTGACATTGGAGATACGATTGAAGCAGAAGGCTGTGAATTTACGATCATTGATGCTGAAGACCACCATATTCGAACCATTGAAGTCAAAAAGGTTCACTTTTCTTAAAAACCTCGCATTGCTTGACGAGGTTTTTTTGCTTGGTAAACTTTAGATAAGAAGATTTGTTTCACATAAAAAGGGTATGGTTTTTATAGAAACGTCAAAAAGGAGCAGCTCATATGAAAAAAATCAATGTACAAACAGACAGACGCGATGACATGATCGACGTCACACACGAGGTTCTCCAATATGTCAGGGAAACAGGCATACAAAACGGAACTGTCATCGTCTATTGTCCACATACGACAGCTGGGATCACCATTAATGAAAATGCGGATCCAGATGTGAAACGGGATATGCTTCGCCGGCTGGATGAAGTCTTTCCGTGGAAACATCCAAAGGATCGCCATATGGAAGGAAATACGGCAGCACATATGAAAGCGAGTTATATGGGGGCGTCTCAGCATGTTCTCATTCATGATGGAGATCTTGTGCTAGGCACGTGGCAGGGAATCTATTTCTGTGAGTTTGACGGGCCGAGGCAGCGTCATTTTTATGTACAAGTGATGTCAAACGAGTAAGAGATGGGGGAAATAAATGGGGGATATCAAAAAGTTGCAAATCGAACATGGAATCATCCAAGCGCCAATGGCAGGAGGAGCTGTGACACCGCAGCTGGCAGCCGCTGTTTCAAATTACGGAGGGCTTGGCAGCCTGGCAAGTGGATATGTGCAGCCTGACGATTTGAGACAGCAGATTAGACAGATCAAACAGCTGACATCTCGTCTGTTTCAGGTCAATGTGTTTGTACCAGAGCCAATTCCAGATGTGAAAAAAGAGGATGTGGCATTTTGGGAGAAGAGACTGCCTGTATGGCCCGAAGCTCATAGGATGCCAAGCGAAGAAGAATTGTGGGATGATTTTGAACAGAAAATCAACATTCTTCTGGAAGAAGACGTTCCGATTGTTTCCTTTACATTCGACTGTCCAAAAGAACAAACGATTCACCGCCTAAAACAAAAGGGGATCTTTTTAATCGGAACGGCCACAACAAAAGAGGAGGCACTGCTTTTAGAGGAAAAAGGAATGGATGCCATTGTTCTGCAAGGAAGTGAAGCAGGGGGGCACCGCGGCACATTTTTACGTGCAAAAGGAGACGCTCTGCTGGGACTCATCAGCCTGATCTCAGATGTCAAACGGGTCTGCCGCTTGCCTTTGATTGCCGCAGGAGGCATCACGGACCGATCAGGTGTCAAAGCAGCGCTGGCGCTTGGAGCAGATGCGGTTCAAATCGGTACACGGTTTTTAGCCAGCAAGGAAAGTGCTGCGGCAGAAGTATATAAGAAGGCTATTTTACAGGCAGAAGGCAGTGAAACAAAGGTGACCAGACTTTTTTCTGGGAAAAGAGCGAGAGGTATTGTGAATCAGTGGATGGAGGATGAAAGCCTGCATGAAGATCGGGTTCTTCCTTATCCAGTTCAGCATGTATGCACAACACCGATGCGAAAAGCAGCTGCTGCCGGCGGTAACCCTGATCAAATGGCTTTGTGGGCAGGACAGGGGGTTGGACGTATTCACTCGATTTTAAGCGTTGAAGACATCATGCACGAACTGACGCAGATATAAAAATCATGATGGGTGGTGTGACAGGATGGACATCTTAAAACATTCCTACCGAAAAAAAGGCCAGATTGAATTTTGGTTTGATGATTTCCCTCATTCTCCTGCTGTCCTTACGCCCATTCGTCATTACTATTTTGTTCGCTACGTGAAATGGAGCCGGCACGACTCGCCGGTTACAAGAAAAGATTTAGAAGAAATGGAGGTCCTTGCGAACACGATGCTTGGCACACTCCAAAATTATCGTAAACGCAAGGCATACAAAAGCCCCTTGTCATAACCAAGAGACAAGAGGCTTTTTTTAGCTGCCAAACATTTGCCTGAGATAAATGACATCCATTCGTGTAGTCTGCGGTAATAAATAAGCGGATTGAACCGCACCTGGCCGTCTTCTCTTATTTAGTTTGTCGATAATTTCTGCCGCTGTTAAAATTCCAAGCCCGTGACCGTAATATTGATCTTCTCCTAAGTAAATCACATTTTCTCCGCGCCATTGCGACTGCTGATAGCTAAACTCTGGATTTTCGAAATATAGACAATCCCCATAGATAAAATCATTCCCGCGCTCTGTATAAATCGACAAAGTATCATAGTGCCAGTCATACAGTGTTAAACTGCGAAGTCTCCGATTAAACTTCTCCTCTCCTACTGTTTGCAAGACCCCCATATAAAACACAATGACAATTGCCGTTGCACATTCAAATGCATATTTTGAACCATTTTCAAAAATGTCTTTAATGCCTCTAGATGGCTCCACTTGATAGCGCAGCTCTAGTGCTCCTGCTTCCGATACTCGCCAAAACGCATCATTTGCACGCGATCTTTGAAAGATGGCAAATGAGGCACCGCTTTTATTCAAATCTCTTGCAGCATTCATAATGTTCGATCTTAAAGTGACCTCAAATAGCAAATCAGATGCTTGCCTATAGCGGAACGTATCATTTGAGGCTTGTAACTGCATCAAAATGCTCCGCTTTTGTCCCTCTAGCTGAAACGATGCCAGCTGCTCATTTGTCACTGGCTGTCCTGAAAGGATAATCATATGAAAAGCGCCCCCTTTTGTATTAGCGTATGCAGGGTGCTTGGGCAAGGAATCAATTTGTGAAAATAAACAAAATAGCATCCTTTTTATTTGAAAAACATGAAAATACTATGAAGATGTCCGATATAAAACATATCGTTTAAAAGGAGGAAAAACATGAAAAGTGCAATAAAATGGTTGAAAAAACCATCGATTTCCAAGAGACTGATTATTTCATTCACACTTGTTCTCGTCTTGCCAATCATTACACTTAGTACAATTTCATATCAGATTGCCAAAGAAGAATTAGATCATGAAATCATGTACGGAGCAAAAGCAAGAGTCAATGATATGAATGACATGATCGAGCAAAAGCTTTTGAATAAAGAAAACGCGGTGAAACTTTTTACTCAAACAACTACTGCTGCAGACTTTAAAAAGAAAAACCAGGACGAACTGTATGAGCATTTCGAAATATACAGCAAAATCAACGAAGATGATGTGGTTGGATTTTATGCAGCAAGTAAAAATCGTGATTTCATTCAGTTTCCTAAAGTAGACATGCCAAAAGGCTATGACCCAACAACACGCGATTGGTATCAGCAAGCGATGCAGGATGAAAAAGGTGAGCCAGTTGTCACCAATCCATACATTTCTGCTACAACAAACGGCATGGTGGTTACGATTGCCCAGCGCCTGAAGGACGGGTCGGGAGCAATCGGAATCGACATTGATGTGCAAGACATTGTTGATAAAATCAAAGAAATTAAAATTGGACGAGAAGGATATCCAATTATTGCAAATAAAAGCAAGCAAATTGTTGCCCATCCAGAAGAAAAATCAGGATCTGAAGTCACAGGAAATATTTCATCAATCCTTTACAGCGGCAAAGAAGGAACATCAACTTATGAGAATAAAGGAGAACAAAAACGTATCGTTTTTGTCACAAATGATTTAACAGGTTGGAAAATTGCTGGAACGATGTTTGTATCAGAAACAGAAGAAGCAGCACAGCCAGTTTGGAATTCTGCCATTATTCTTTTAATTACTTCATTTATCCTTGGCGGTGTCGCTATCTTCTTCATCGTTCGCTCGATCACGATTGGATTGAGAAGGCTTGTTGATTTCTCAGAAAAGGTGAGTGAAGGGGATTTAACAGAAACCCTTGAAACCAAATCGAAGGATGAAATAGGAGATCTCACAAGAAGCTTCAGCAAGATGAGTGAATCTCTTCGTGACGTCATTCGCGCTGTACAGCAATCTGTCGACAACGTCGCTTCGGCTTCAGAGGAGCTGACGGCAAGTGCCAGCCAAACGAGTCAAGCAACAGAGCATATCACGATGTCAATTGAACAATTTTCAAATGGAAATGAAGCACAAAACGAGAAAGTCGAATCCAGTACGAATCAGCTTGTGGCAATGAACGAAGGATTACAAGATATGTCACAAACCTCATCTGAAGTGGCTGCTGTCTCACTTCAATCAACAGAGGCGGCTGGTCAAGGCGGCCGAATTGTTGAAAGCACAGCGAACCAAATGAAACATATTGATACATCTGTACAAGAAGCAGAACAGGTCATGAAAGAATTAGAATACAAGTCTAAAGATATTACGAGTATTTTAAATGTCATTAACGGCATCGCGGATCAAACAAACTTACTTGCGCTTAATGCAGCAATTGAAGCAGCAAGAGCAGGTGAATCAGGACGCGGCTTCTCCGTCGTTGCAGAAGAAGTGAGAAAACTAGCTGTCCAATCCGCAGATTCAGCGAAAGAAATTGAGAAGCTTATCCAAGAAATTGTGTTAGAAATTGCTAAATCTCAAGATATGTTCAAAGCAGTCAATCGAGAAGTAAACGCAGGGCTTGGTATGACAGAAGAAGCAAAAGAAAGCTTCCAGCACATTTATGAGGCGGCAGAAGGAATGTCGAAAAAACTGTCGCAATTAAACGATACAGCCATTGACCTATCAAGCGGTTCAAAGCTAGTTTCACAAGCGATGCAGGAGATGCGCCAAGTCTCGAGAGAAAGCGCAGCAAACATTCAGGACATTGCGGCTTCTGCAGAAGAGCAGCTAGCATCTATGGAAGAAATCACATCTTCTTCTGTGACACTTGCCAACATGGCAGAGGAATTAAAAGAGCTTACAAGTCAATTTAAAATTAATTAAATAATAATGAAAAAGTATCCAGAATTGTCTGGGTATTTTTTTTATTTTTAAACCTCATTTCCAGTCTCTAAAAATACACCTTTCATCCGATATTAACTTTAGAGAAGTAAAGGGGGAAGTTAAAATGGGAAAAATGATCCAATGGTTCAAAAAACCATCCATTTCAAAAAAATTAATCATTGCCTTCTTGGTAGTCCTAATCCTGCCAACTGTGGCACTGACAATTAGTGCGTTTTTTACATCAAAGACAGAGTTAGACAAACAGATTATGGGCAGTGCGATGAGTCAGGTCAATGCATTTGATACCTTAATCAATGAGAATATTGGCAACAAATCGGATGCTGTGACACTGTTTTCAGACTCGCTCAAAGCGTCTAATCTTCAAGAAAAAAATAGAAATGCGACCATTAAAGAATTACAGCAATTTGGAAAAATTAATGAAAAGGATGTATCCGCGATCTATGCAGGCTCTGAAAAGGGATTGTTTATGCAATACCCAGTTCAAAAGATGCCAGATGGCTACGATCCAAGAGAACGTCCATGGTATCAAGAGGCATTGAAAGCAGAAAATGGCAAACAAGTCATCACAAAACCATATGTAGCAGCATCTACAGGCAAAATGGTGATCACAATTGCCCAAAAAACGAAAGATGGTTCAGGTGTCATTGGTCTTGATATGGAAATTGACAGCCTGCTTCAAAAACTAAAAGAAATCAAAATTGGGCAAAAAGGCTATGCTTTCATGATGGAGAAAGATAAAACGGTTTTAGCAGATCCAACCCAAAAGTCAGGAAGTCAGGTCAATGAAAATCTGGCCAGTATTATTTATAAAAACAAAGAAGGAAGCGGCAGCTATACCCTCAAAGGAACAGATAAAAAGGTTGCATATGTCACCAATGAATTAACCGGCTGGAAAATTGGTGGAACGATGCTCGTATCTGAAGTAGAAGAAGCGGCAAAGCCCGTTTTCAATACTGCCATTATCGTATTCAGTGTCACACTCATTGTAGCAGGAACCCTCATTTTCTTTATCGTCCGCTCTATTTCAAAAAGATTATCCAATCTTGCCCGCTTCTCGAAAAAAGTCAGCGAAGGAGATTTACGCGATAAGCTTCAGATCCAGTCAGATGACGAAATTGGACAAGTTGGTAAAGGCTTTAATACGATGATTGATTCATTGCGATCCCTCATTGGAGCCGTTCAAACTTCAGTTGAAAATGTCGCATCTTCATCAGAAGAACTGACTGCCAGCGCAGGACAGACAAGTAAAGCAACAGAGCATATTACACTAGCCATTGAACAATTCTCCAGCGGAAATGAAAGCCAAAATGATAAAGTCGAATTGAGCTCAGTCGAGTTAGAAGAAATGAACCGTGGTCTTCAACATATGAATGAATCGGCTGAATCTATTACGGCTTCATCGATCAAATCAACAGATATCGCAGGAGAAGGCGGCCAGCTTGTTGAAAAAACCGCTTCTCAAATGAATGTCATTGATCAGTCCGTGAAAAAAGCAGAGAATGTCATCAGTGCACTTGAAAGTAAATCTAAAGACATTACCCAAATTCTCGGTGTCATCAATGGAATTGCCGATCAAACGAATTTACTTGCGCTAAATGCAGCGATTGAAGCAGCAAGAGCTGGTGAATCTGGCAGAGGCTTCTCCGTTGTAGCAGAAGAAGTAAGAAAACTGGCGGTTCAATCTGCCAACTCGGCAAAAGAAATTGAGAATTTGATCAAAGAAATCGTGCAAGACATCGACGTATCCCAGGAAGTATTCACTGCGGTGAATCGAGAAGTTCAATCAGGCCTAAGCTTCACTGAACAAACGAAAGTAAGCTTCCACAATATTTTCGACATGACAAAAGAAATTTCTAACCAGCTCCAAACAATGAATCAAACCGTTGTCCAGCTTTCAAAAGGCTCTGCACATGTGTCAGAGGCTGTTCGTGAGATTGCAGACGTATCACGTGAAAGCTCGGCAAATATTCAAGACATTGCTGCTTCAGCTGAAGAACAGCTGGCATCAATGGAAGAAATCAGCTCTTCCTCTGCCACACTCTCTTCGATGGCAGAAGAATTACGCGATTTAATTAGCAAATTTAAAGTTGAGTAGACAGGAAGAAAAGAGCCTCCAGCTAGAGGCTCTTTTTTATTGGGTAAACCAAAAGAAATGGGTAATTATACTTATTTTTTGTTTTTATTGAACATTATTCCTTGAAAAATAATTCATATTACCTAAGAATAGAAGAGAAAGACCACAAATCATAAATCAAAAGGAGTAGAGTCATGAAAAAATTCAACTTTTTTAAGCACTTTACGATGTCGAAGAAATTAATTACTGCATTCTTAGCGATTCTCCTAGTGCCAATTCTCGTATTGGCCGCATTTTCTTATGAAGTGGCATCAAAGTCTCTCAATGATGAGATTATGTCTAGTGCTGCAAATGGTGTTCAACAATTAAACGAACTCATTAATAAAGATATACAGCCTAAAATTGACATTGTTTCATATTTATCCAGATCGGTCAAAAAGGAAGAATTGACTGCTAAAAACAAAGATTTACTCAAAGTGAAATTAGAGCAATTATCGGAAACAGATGACGATGTAGTAGAAGTATTTGTTGCAGATCAAAATGGTAAACTAACTGAATATTCCGAGATTCACAAAGGTAATGCAAAGAGCGCAAAAAATGAACCATGGTTTCAGCAATCGATGGGAGAGAAGAAACTCATCATTTCAGATCCTTTCACCGACAAGTCATCAGATGACCTGCTCATCACAATATCAGAACAGTTAGCAGATGGATCTGGTGTGATTGGGGTGAATGTTCGATTAAATACGGTTGTAAAAGATACAAACAGCATCAAAATTGGCCAAGAAGGCTATGCGTTTATCGCCACATCAGATCAGCGTTATGTGGCCCATAAAACCGAAAAGGCTGGGACAAAGCTGACTGGTGACTTCATCTCAAAACTATATGATAAAAAAGAAGGCAGCTTTGAATATGAATACAATGGCCAGCCGAAGCAAATGTTTTTTGACACAAATGAAGCAACCGGCTGGAAGCTAGCTGGAACGATGTATGTGAATGAAGTAAAAGAAGCCGCACAGCCAGTGCTCGACTTAACAATGATCATCCTTGCGGCTGCGATTGCCATTGGTGGAATCGCGATTTATTTTATTATTAAATCGATTCGGAAGCCACTGATAGAGCTCTCAGAATCGGCTGAGAAAATCAGTCAAGGTGATTTGACCCAGTATATTGAAGTTCGTACACACGATGAAATCGGTAAACTTGCGCAAAGCTTTAACGACATGTCAGCTAAGCTGAAACAAGTCATTCAAGCTGTCCAAAATTCCATTGAAAATGTGGCTGCCTCGTCTGAAGAGTTAACGGCAAGTGCAGGACAGACAGCTCAAGCGACTGAGCATATCACATCATCTATTGAACAGTTCTCAAACAGCACTGAACATCAAAATGATATGATCGAAAAAAGCTCAGTCCAGTTAAACGAAATGGATCGGAGCTTATCGCATATGGTTGACACAACCTCTCATATGATGGAATCGTCGATCGAATCGAGCAAAACCGCTCAGGCTGGAGGAGAACTCGTTCAAAAAACAGCAGGTCAAATGCAAACGATTGAGCAGGCAGTAAAAGAAGCAGAGCTTGTCATTGCAGGCTTGGAGCAGAAATCAAAGGATATTACAAACATTCTTGGGGTCATCAACGGTATTGCGGATCAAACGAATCTCCTTGCTTTAAACGCTGCGATCGAAGCCGCACGAGCAGGTGAAGCAGGCAGAGGCTTCTCTGTTGTCGCAGAAGAAGTTCGCAAATTGGCAGAGCAGTCAGGAAGCTCTTCAAAAGAAATTGAAAGCCTGACGAACGAAATTGTGGAGGAAATAGAAAAATCGCAGAAAATGTTTAAACAAGTAGCAGGTGAAGTACAATCTGGATTAAACATTACAGATGAAACGAAAGTGAGTTTTGAGAAAATCACTGATAAAACATCAGAAATGACAGAACAAATGAAACAAATGAACGGATCAGCCAAAGAGCTATCGCATGGCTCAAATGATATTTCTCATGCGGTGAATCAAATCAAAGAGCTCTCAAGAGAAAGCTCAGCAGGCTTCCAAGATATCGCGGCATCAGCAGAAGAACAGCTTGCATCTATGGAAGAGATCAGTTCATCCTCTGCCACTTTATCTCAGATGGCAGAAGAACTAAGGGAGCTCATTAAACAATTTAAAATGTAAGAGAGTAGCGAAACACCTGACGCCAAAACGTCAGGTGTTTTTCCATTCGATGCATATAAATTGGGTAATTTGGACTTATTTAGACTTTAATAAGTTAAAAAAGTAAAGAACCTAGTAGTACTTCCGATATATATACTATCTTACTAAAGGAGTTTTCTTTTTTATGAAATTCATACAGTATTTCAGAAAGCCATCTATTTCAAAAAAGCTCGTATTCTCTTTCTTATTTATTCTTTTATGTCCAATCATCGTATTGGCATTCTCTTCATACCATACGGCAAGCACTTCCTTAAATGATCAAATTATGCAAAGTGCTAAGGAAAACGTAGAGCAGCTAGATAAAAATATAACGAAGGTTGTAAAAGTGAAAACAGACGCAGCCGATTTCTTTAGCAAATGGATCACGGAGAAAAAGCTCAAGCAAAAAGGAACGACCGATATTCAAGGACGCTTTGAGCAGTTCATGAGTATGAATGATGACACAGAAGGCATTTTTGTCGCTTCAAGTGACGGCAAAGTGTTTTCAAGATATCCTAATCAAAAAATGCCTGCCGATTATGTCGCAACTGAGCGGGATTGGTATAAAGACGGCTGGGCGAAAAACGGTGAGCTGTCTGTTTCAGCACCATATCCAACGGCATCAACTGGTACGCTTGTAATCACAATCTCTAAAAAACTAGAGGATGGATCAGGCGTTATTGCGATGAACCTAGACATTGCGAATCTAGTTAAAGAGTCCAATAGCATTAACATTGGGAAACAAGGCTACGCCTTTATTGGAAGTCCAGATCGTACATATGTGGCACATCCAAAGAAAAAAGCAGGAACAAAATTATCTGGTGAATGGTTAGAAAAAATGTATTCACAAGATAACGGATCGATGAGCTATATGTTTGAAGGAAAAGAAAAGCAAATGGAGTTCACCACAAACAAGGCGACTGGCTGGAAGATTGTCGGGACGATGTTTGTCAGTGAAGTAGAAGAAGCAGCACAGCCAGTCTTTAACATGGCCGCTATTATTTTAACAGGCGCGCTTATCATTGGCGGGATTCTAATCTTCTTTATCATCCGTTCCATTACAAAACCACTTTCCACTCTTGTCTCTTCTTCGAAGAAGATCAGTCAGGGAGATTTGACAGAAAAAATTGATGTCCGCTCAAAAGATGAAATTGGACAGCTTGGCACAAGCTTTAATGAAATGAGTGAGTCCCTAAGAGATGTCATTCAAGCTGTACAAACATCTGTTGAGAATGTCGCTTCATCATCTGAAGAACTGACGGCAAGCGCAGGTCAAACAACAAAAGCAACCGAACATATTACATCATCTATTGAAACATTCTCAAACGGCAACGAAAATCAAAGCGAAATGGTGGAGCAAAGCGCGGCTCATTTAAAACAAATGAATGAGGGTCTGAACGAAGTTGCCGAAACGTCTGATGTCATCACAGCGTCATCTATTCAATCAAAAACAGTTGCGGAAACAGGCGGACAGCTTGTGGAGCAAACTGTTGGCCAAATGAAGACGATTGACCATTCAGTGAAAGAAGCTGAAGGCGTGATCAACGGGCTAGAGCATAAATCAAAAGATATCACAAACATCTTAGGCGTGATTAACGGTATTGCGGATCAAACGAATTTACTTGCACTAAATGCCGCCATTGAAGCAGCACGCGCAGGCGAGTCAGGCAGAGGATTCTCTGTTGTTGCCGAAGAAGTGCGTAAACTAGCGGTTCAATCATCGGATTCAGCAAAAGAGATTGAAAAGCTTGTAAATGAAATCGTCACTGAAATTGAAACATCTCAAAATATGTTCAAAGCAGTGAATGAAGAAGTGAAGAATGGTCTTACAATTACAGATCAAACGAAAGAAAGCTTCTCACAAATAAATGAACAAACAGCGGAAATCGCAGCAAGAATTAACGAAATGAATACAACGGTGCGCGAGCTGTCGAAAGGCTCTGAGCAAATTTCTAAAGCAGTGAATGAAATTGCAGATGTATCAAGAGAGAGTTCAGCAAGTATCCAAGATATCGCAGCATCTGCTGAAGAGCAGCTTGCTTCTATGGAAGAGATTAGTTCTTCATCCACAACTCTTTCCCAAATGGCGGAAGAATTACGTGATTTAATTAAAAAATTCAAGATTAGTGAATAAGGTTAAGTGGTTCTCCTCAAGGGGAACCGCTTTTCTTTTTAACAGGACATCTCGTACAATAGAGGAAATCGAAAGAAGAGGAGAGATAGTATGCGTTTATCAGATAAGAAGGTCATTGCGTTTGTCAGCGATGATTTTGAAGATTTAGAGCTGTGGTATCCGGTTCTGCGATTAAGAGAAGAGGGAGCAACTGTCCATCTTGTAGGTGAAAAAGCAAATCATGAGTACATTGGGAAGTATGGTGTGCCGGCGGTATCCGATGCAGATTTTTATTCCATTCAAGCTGATGATTATGATGCTGTGCTTGTCCCTGGTGGATGGGCGCCTGATAAACTGCGCCGTTATCCAGAAGTATTAGACATCGTTCGTACATTTGATGCGAAGGCAAAACCAATCGGTCAGATTTGTCATGCCGGCTGGGTGCTGATATCAGCAGGAATCCTGAAAGGCAGACAAGTGACAAGTACACCAGGTATTAAAGATGATATGACAAATGCTGGTGCGGACTGGTTCGATGAGGCAGTCGTCACAGATGGCCACCTCATCTCCAGCAGACGCCCGCCTGACCTTCCGCCGTATGTGAAAGCATTTGCGGATGTGTTAGCGGCAAAATAAATGACCGACACGAAACGTAAAAAACAAAGGGCGAACAAATCAATCATTCGCCCTTTGTTCCTCATTTCATGCCCTATACATTTTGTCTGTCGGCAGGATACATCACGCCCATTTGTCTTCTCGCTTCGTCCATGACGGACATGGTTTGAACAGATAAGGCAAATGTATTGACCGGAGACTGCCCCATTCCCTGCTGAATACACTCAATAAAATGATTAATCTCATAAGACATAGCTGGCTGATCATCTTTGAGAGAGATGTCAGTTTGATGTCCGTCAAGGTCATGTATCGTAATTTGTGAAGGACGGTGGAATTGATCAATCACCATCGTGGCATCCTCGCCTTGAATTTCAGCCGATAAATGAGACGTTGAAATTTTAGAATGAAAAAGAAGTGCTTGATGCCCGTCATACTGTAAAAGGACTGAACCGTTCCCATCCACACCAGAAGAAAGCTTATAGCCTCTCGCGGTGATTTGATTCGGCAGACCAAATAAGGATATGACTGGGTAAACGAGGTACACCCCGATATCCATTAAAGAACCATTGGATAGCTCAGGCTTAAAGGCATTTGGAAGCACGCCGCTTCGATAGGCATCGTATCTTGAAGAATATTTACAGTAATGTGCGACCACTTGCCTGATAGGTCCAAGCTGATCAAGATGCTGTTTGATTTGAAGGAAATTAGGCAGAAATGTCGTTTTCATCGCTTCCATCAAACAAACGTGATGTTTTTTCGCTGCGGCAATCATTTCTTCCACTTCTTTTCGATGAGAGGCGAATGGTTTTTCGCATAAAACATGCTTTTGATGCTCCATCATCAACATGGCTTGCTCTTTATGAAGGGCATTTGGACTCGCAATATACACGGCATCAAACGTATCACTTTCCGCCATTTGTTGTAAGTTCGTAAAAACCGTATCAATCCCATATTTTTCGGCAAAGGCCTGTCCTTTTTCAGCGGACCGTGAATAGACGGCTGTACATGTAAAATCAGCTAGTTTTTCACCAGCTTGTAAGAACCGATCTGTAATCCAGTTCGTTCCGATGACAGCAAATCGAATCATGTGATTCCCTCCTTCTGCTTTTCTCTGATTATACATGCTTTGAAAGCGTTTGTATGAAAGAATATTCTTTTTATTGATAAGCGGATGAAACCTTTATATAGGCTGATGCGTCTTACATAAAGGATATAAATGTACGAAAAGTGGGTAGTTTCTTCCTTCTTCGGGTAATACTCAGGATAGAAGGGAGAGGAGGAAACATGAAGCGCGTCCTGCATATAGGAAGTACATACACCTTTGCGCTTTTATTCATAGCGGCTGGTATTTTTCATGTGATAGAGCCGAGCGGCTTTGCCCGCATGATGCCAGGCTGGCCATTTCCATATGTAATGGTCTATGCGACTGCATGTTTTGAATGGCTGCTGGCCGTGCTGCTGCTTTTGCCAAATGTCAGGATTACAGCGGCAAAATCCATTGCTGTCTATCTTGTACTCATTTTCCCTGCAAACTTATTTGCTGCTCGTGAGGGAATACCATTTCCAGGTCAAGAAATAACAGAACAAGCCTTGCTATGGATAAGGCTTATTGGACAGCCGATTCTCATTGTATGGGTGATGTCTATTGCAAAATGGGAAAAAAAGCTGAAACAATGACCACCATATCATGATCAAGTAGTGTACAATTTACTCATAAAATAGCCCGTGTTTGGAGGAACGATATGAACTCTATGCAAATGTGGAGCAGTCGATTTAGAAAATTTTTTCTTGATAACAAGTTTGTTCTCTTTTTACTCGTCCTGTTATTAATTGGATTGAATATCCTTGTTTTCATGAAAACATCATTTATTTTCACACCGCTCATTGTACTCGTCAAAACCATTGCCTTACCGATTATTTTAACGGGGGTCGTGTATTATTTATTAAATCCAATTGTCAACTTGTTAGAGAAAGCAAGAATCAAGCGGATCTATTCCATTTTGCTTTTATATATTGTCATTATTGGGATTATTACAGTGACCATCGTGTCCATTATTCCTTTTTTACAAGCTCAAACCATGAGTCTATTTCATAATCTTCCGAAATACGTCGATACGGTAGAAGATCAAATTAGACAATTAACAGGAAGTAACTTTATTAATCAAGTGCAAAACTCGATGAACTTTAACGTGTCTGAATTGGTAAGTAAAGCATCTAGTCAAGCGACGAAGATTTTGGAAAGCACCTTTACCGGTGTAGGAACATTCTTAGGGGCGCTCACAGAAGTCATCATCTCGATCGTGACTGTGCCGTTTATTCTGTTTTATCTCTTAAAAGACGGCAAAAAGCTGCCTGACTATCTATTGAAATTTTTCCCAAGTAAAATGAGGGAACATACACATATCATGCTTCACGAAATGAACCACCGTCTGAGCTCGTATATTCGCGGACAGATCATTGTCAGCTTCTGTATCGGTGTTCTTCTGTTAATCGGTTATATGATCATTGGACTTGACTATGCGCTGCTGCTCGCTATCATTGCTGCATGTACAAGCATAGTGCCTTATCTTGGTCCAACAATTGCGATTACACCAGCGATTGTGATTGCACTTGTGACGTCACCAGTAATGCTGTTAAAACTCATTATAGTCTGGACAGTGGTTCAGCTAGTTGAAGGGAAATTCATTTCTCCTCAGGTGATGGGGAAAAACCTTCATATTCATCCCATTACGATTATTTTTGTTATATTAACAGCTGGGAAATTGTTCAACGTGGTCGGCATCATTGTCGCTATTCCAACGTATGCCGTTCTGAAGGTCATCACCACCCACTTGTTTGATTGGTTCAAAATGCGATCCAATTTGTATAAAGAAGAAAAGGTTTGATGTCATAATCTTTTTTTGAAAAAAATATAGTATCATAAAGACGAGCTTTCGATGTAGGAAGCTTGTCTTTATGTGGACATAGATGTTTGGCGTGTTCAAAAGATCAGAATTGAAAGGAAAGAAAATCATGAATCTATGGGATTTATTCGTGGCACTGGTTTTAGGAATTGTCGAAGGATTAACAGAGTACGCACCTGTTTCATCTACAGGTCACATGATCATTGTCGATGATCTTTGGTTAAAATCAAAGGAAATTATTACGCCAGAAGCGGCCAACACATTTAAAGTCGTGATTCAGTTAGGCTCAATTTTAGCTGTTATGATCGTGTTTAAAGATCGTATTTTAAACTTATTGGGCTTAAAGAAAAATATCACCGAAGAGCAAAAGCGCAGCGGGCATAAACTGACCATCGCCCAAATTGCAGTTGGACTTGTTCCAGCCGTCATTTTAGGATTCTTATTTGAAGATTATATTGATAAATACTTATTTGACGTCAGAACGGTCGCTGTCGGTTTAATTTTAGGGGCAGTGCTGATGCTTGTCGCTGACTGGCTCAATAAACGAAAAACAGAAACAAGCTCTGTCGATAACATGACGTACAGACAAGCGCTTTATATTGGACTGTTTCAATGTTTAGCATTATGGCCAGGCTTTTCGCGCTCAGGTTCGACGATCGCAGGCGGGGTTATTCTTGGTTTGAATCACCGTGCTGCGGCAGACTTTACATTTATCATGGCGATGCCGATTATGGCAGGAGCAAGCTTGTTAACCCTTGTGAAAAATGCCGAATATTTAACACCAGACATGCTGCCATTCTTTATCGTCGGCTTTGTGAGTGCGTTCGTTGTGGCTCTCTTTGTGGTTCGATTCTTCCTAAAACTGATCAATAAAATCAAACTGGTGCCTTTTGCGATATACCGAATTATCCTAGGTGTGATTTTATTTATCCTGTTCATGTAATACTGTAAACTACTCTTTTATAAAGAGTAATTTCAGCGTGTAGACAAACCCTCGCATTCGGTGTCAGGTCTGCGCTCCAGTGCTCACGAATGTCGAATTCGCTCCGCTCCGGTGCTCGCCCTTCCTAGACTGCAAAGGTTTTCTATCACGCTGAAAAGAAGACAAAGGGCTAAAATCAAGATCATTTTAGCCCTTTGTCAACAATCTGAAACTACTCTTTTATAAGAGTAGTTTTTTTGTTATTTCGCCTAATTAAACAGTAAAAACACCCTCTTAATTGGTAGAATAAGAATTTTTTTCATAAATTAGTGTTTAAGAGACAGATAAAGGGGTAGTACATAAACATACCAATTAAAGGAGGAGTTAGAAATAATGAGAAAAACAAGCAAAATGTTTGTTGGTTCTGTCATCGCTACGTCAATGATTGCTGCCCCTCTATCTCTTACGACTTTTGGTCAAACGGCTGAAGCTGCTACAACAACAGGTGTTGATGGAAGTGTCTCAATTGATCCAGTAGCCATTGCCGATAAAATTGAACAAGCAGTAAAGTCATCTCAAAATCGTGATGGATTCGTAAAAAATGCAGCATACAGTGCGTTCTATGAAGCAGGTCAAAACTACAACGTAGTTGTCCAAAACTTAAGCCAAGACCACGACTTTAGCGGTCTGAACAATGTTGTTTACTATGATAGTGTTGAATATGACGGTATTACGTTTGGTATTTGGGTATTTGAAGATGGTACGTTTGTCAATAATGGCGACGGTGGATATATTAACTGGACGTTTGTTGGCAGCTTTGACCGAGAAGATGGAAGCGGAACTGTCGATTTTCATAAAAGATTCTAATCTTAAAAGTCTGCCGGAGAATCGGCAGACTTTTTTTATAACGCACATCCTTCTATTTCAAACCCTAAATCTTCAATGATGTGATGATCCGTTTGGACTTGCTGGCCTTTAGTTGTTAAATAATCACCAACAAAAATGGAATTTGCGGCATAAAGTGCGAGCGGCTGGAGTGTCCGTAAATTAAACTCTCTGCCTCCGGATACCCGAATTTCTTTTGTTGGGTTGACAAATCTCATCATTGCCAGCACTTTCAATGCTTTGATTGGGTGTGTTCGTTTTTGATGCTCAAGCGGTGTTCCTTCGATGGCATGAAGAAAGTTGACTGGAATTGAATCCGCATCAAGTGCTCTGAGCGCAAAAGCCATTTCAACAATTTGCTGATTGGTTTCACCCATTCCAATAATGACCCCTGAGCAAGGTGACATGCCAGACTGTTTGACCTGCTCAATGGTCGATACACGGTCATCGTATGTATGAGTTGTCGTAATGTGAGCATGATGATCATGATGTGTATTGATATTGTGATTATACCGATGAACACCCGCTTCCTTCAGCCGCTTCGCTTTTTCTTCATTTAATAACCCAAGACAGGCACACACCTTCAAAGGCATCGTTTCAGTGATCTCCTTGACTGCTGCTGTGACTTCATCTAATTCCCTATGAGAAGGCGCTCTCCCGCTTGCCACAATACAATAAGTCCCGGCTTTTCTTTTAAGAGCTTCACGCGCACCAGCTACAATGGTCTTTTGATCAAGCATTGTATATCTTTCAACTGGTGCTTTTGAAATCATCGACTGTGAACAATATCCACAGTTCTCAGGGCAATATCCACTTTTCGCGTTAAAAATCATATTTAATTTCACCTTTTTTTGAAAAAAATGATATCGCACTTGATAGGCTGCATGCATAATAGGTAACAATTCTCTATCGTCAGCTTCAAGAATGTCTAGACCCTCTTGCGCCGTGATCGGTTCATTTTTCATCGCCTTCTCCGCTATTGCTTCCCAAGACAAAGACAGCTGCTCTCTCATCATGAATACCCCCTTAATATGTTAACTTATTCATATTAAAAGTTAACATATTGGGCGGATGTTGGCAATCATGTTTCAGATGAAACCAACTCTAAACACCAAAAGGCGATGACTTCATGTCATCGCCTTTAGATATGTAAAGCTAGATTATTTATCGAACAGTAATATAGTTAATCACAAGCTCGCCTAGTGAATTATAGTAGGAAACTGTTACAGAACCGCGTTGTACAGCGCGAATCCAAGTGAAGTTTGGAGCTGTTTGATCTAATTGAATCGCATACGTTGCACCCGACACAGAAATTTGGCTTGCTGGAAGAGAGACGGCGATTGAAGAACCTACAGAAAGTGTACGGTTCACCGTAATTACTTTATTCATAATAGGAGCTTTTGCTATGACTGGTTCTTTTGGCTGTGCAGCTGCATGAGCACCTTCAGTTTGAGAGAACGTAAGAGCACCTACAGCAGCTAAAGACAATGTACAGATTTTCATGAATTTTTTCATCGGTAACACTCCTTTTTTTTGGTATATACATATATTAATAATAATAGAATTATTTGTCAATTAAAATATATGAAAAAAAGAGTAATTATGGCGAAAATTGTCACATATTTGTTGGAAAAAATATGATTTTTTATTCATATGCTATTTCTTTTTTAAGGGAAAAAGAGGTATAAAAAAAAGCTGGGTGCGTCCCAGCGTAAAGCAGATGAAAAGAGATGATCAATGGTCGTCACGCTTTTTTGGCTGACGACCTTTTTGCTTCTCTTTCTCTCTAATGTAGTTAATAAAATCGATGGTTTGTCTTCGTGCTTCTTCGGAAAAATCTGAGGCTGCTTTAAACGCAATTTGCAAATCAGGATCGTCTGCAAGATCGTCATCGGGCCTGCCTTTGTCCTTACCTGTGAGAAGATAATCGGTTGAGACCCCATATAACTCAGCAATTTTCACAATCATTTCACCGTCGGGTTTTCTCAAGCCGTATTCCCAGTTTGCATAAGTGGACATTGCCTTTAATCCGAGTTTTTTAGCAACTGTTGACTTGCTCCATCCATGCTTCTCTCTTAATTCAGTTAGAATCTTCCCAGTCAAATTATCCATCAGAAACACCTTTTTTCATGTTATGAGTAAATTTTATCATGAATTACACGGAAAAGATAAATAAATACACAAAAAGAATAAAAATGTGATTGACTTACTCGTTACGTGTATATTATCATAATGAATATAACTTACACATATTGAGTAAGAGGTGGACAGATGAAACTTGAAAATTTACGAGAAGAGCGCATATTGCAAGGTAAAACACAAACCTATATGGCGAAAAAATTGGGATATAAGTACACAAGCGGCTATGCGAATATCGAAATGGGCAGAACGAAGCCTAGCTTAGAAATAGCAAAGCATATTGCAGATCTGCTGAATACCGGGGTTCAAGAGCTTTTTTTTGGCCAAAAGTTACACGAAAAGAGTAATTTTTTAAGAGAAGATCGGTTCTTAGAAAAGGGGAGACGAGCAGAATGAATATTGAACATCCAATGGTGACTCAGATGAGTGACTTTGGTTATCCAAAAAGCTATTGGTTATATGACATGAAACGATATGGATACCAAACAGAAATTGAGGACAGCTTGGAGGGAGCTGAAGAAGATGAGACATCAGCTGACGTTTGATGCTAGAAAAGAAGCGCAGCTTTGTTTAGACCAAGCTGGCGGCTGGATCGCCTTTCATCGTCAGAAACCGATGTTTGTTTTTGCCACAGCAGAAGAGAAAGAGACATATATGACCCTCCTGGAGGCTAAGGTCGATGATACAAAAAAGGAGGAATCAGGGCAACGTGAAACGATGGAAGCAAATCATGACATTTTTGAAATGCTTGCTCAAAGCGAGTAAAAACGAACAAGACATCCGCCAGTGGTCAAAGGATGACGGGAGATCATAACATGGTCATCCATTTAATGATTGAACATGAGCATTTGTTAACAAAAGAGACATTGATGAAAAGAATACGATCAGCTGCAAAAGGGCAATGCCCGCAAAAATTAAAAGACGCACTATCACTTGAAATTCGTTTATTTGATCACATGCCGTTTGACATAGCTGACTGCCAAAAAAAGCGTACATACGCAGAAAAAGGGTTGATACGCCCGGTACACGTCAGCATCTTTCAGCCAAATCTACAGCATATTCAAGAAGCACTTCATTCTATAGCCGATGAAGTCCCTCTGCAGATGGTCGATTTAAGAGTTTCCCAGTTTTATAGTATGTGTCCAAGAGTTGAAATCATTATCAATACGGTAGGTGGTGGCAGGAGGCCATCACCAAAAAAGGAGACAAGCATATGAACGAGCCAAAACAACTATTCATTCAAGAAAACCAAACATTTGTCGGTGAGATGGAAAAAGGAAAAATTCAAGTCATCGTGTTAGATGGGAATGTAGGAACGGCTTATAAAATGGATGTACCTGAACATGGAAAAACCATTATTCAAACGGCAAAAGGTCATTTTGCAAGAGTAGATCACGAGATTGGTTTTAAAATCAGCTAACTGACTGACCACATCAAAGCACAATATTATGTCCAAGACGGAAAGCCTGCGGACACTGATCAAGACCCTGCTAAAAGGGGGCTTGATTGGTGTCCGTTTTTTATTTTCTTAAAAAAAGGGAGAGAGCCAATATGCAAGATTTACTCATTGAATATAAAAGAGCTTTAAAGAATGCTAGAAAACAATATGAACCATTTAATGAAAAAGAAGAACATCAGCTGTCCGTTCAAGACAAGCATGATAAAAAAATGATCGCCAGTATGGTAAGCGATCTGGAATACGTAGTAGAATGGCTTCAAATCGGAAGAGAGCCAGGTGCGCGCAGAGGATTAGACAGACGTTCAGTCTATCAGCGTACCATTCTCGCAAATCCAGAAGTGTTAGAGGCTTTATCACATGAATATACCCTTATTCAAGAGAAAGAAAGAGAAGTCAGTGAGAGAGACAAAAGACGAATTGATGAAGCTCTGTCTGTTTTAACAGATCGAGAAAAGGACGTATTCTTTATGCACACAACACAAGGGTTATCGTTTAGCGAGATTGCGGTTATGCTGGATGTCAAAAAAGGAACTGTCCAAAAACATATGGAAAGAGCGCGGACGAAGATGTCCAAAAAAGTACAAGAACGCCTATTCAGAGCTGCTGAATAGGCGTTTTTTCTATCCGAAAATAAATCAGTGAAAGCTTGTCTTACAGTTGCCACCTATAGTTAGAAAGACCAAACGAATGTTTGCTAGCCCTACACAAATGATTCCTTCAGAGGGAATCATTCGAATTAAAAGGAGGCGGCAGGTGAATGTAAATGAAAGATAAACGGATAGAGGCCAAGCAGGATTATATGAAGGGGATGACGTACCAGCAAATTGCTGATCATTACAATGTCTCGATCCATACCGTCAAATCGTGGAAAAGGCGATACGGATGGCAAAGACAAAAAACTTCGTCAAAGCAAGCACACTCGATTTTCAATCAATTTCTTTCAGATGAAACGATTGAAATCATGGAGAAAATGGATGGACGCACATCGCTTGATTTAATCTGGGATCAAATTCAAATTCAATATGCAGCCATTATTCGGGCGCAGCGAATTATGTATGTAGCGGATCAAGAGGACATGATCAAAGAGCTGAAAAAGGCGGCATACATGCCTTCTTCATTAGAAGAAACAGGAGAAGGCATTCAGACAGAACTAGACATCACCTCAGAAGAATATTCGTTTCAATTTTCATGGGATCGGCATGCGACGTTTTTAAATGCACAATCCCGTGCAATGGGTGAACTCAGGCGTTTAATAAAACAGTTTGAAGAGCTCGCACATGCGAAGGATGAACGAAGATTAAGGCTGAAACAAATTGAACTGACGATCGAAAAAACGAAAAAAGCAGTGCGTGAAGAAAAAGAGGAAGATCTTCAAATCATGATCAAGCGAAAAGAGGACGACTCATGACGCCATTGATTGAAAAAGAAGTCAATCCTCATTTTGAACACTTTCTATTCGATTGGAATCAAAAGTTTCAATTTTTAGTAGGGGGCTACGGCTCCTCTAAAAGCTATCACATTGCTTTAAAGCTCGTTTTAAAGCTGCTGGAAGAAAAACGGACAGCACTTGTCATTCGGGAGGTGTATGATACGCACCGCGAATCAACCTTTTCTTTATTACAAGAGATCGTCAGCGACCTCGGCATCGACCACGTGGTAAAGTGCCGAAGTTCGCCGCTTGCACTAACATTTCGAAACGGCAGCAGCATCTTATTTAAAGGACTGGACAAGCCTGAAAAATTGAAATCGATCAACAACATTTCGATCATTTGGATTGAGGAATGTTCAGAGGTTTCTTATGAAGGCTTTAAAGAGCTGCTTGGAAGGCTGAGGCATCCATCCTTACCGCTTTATATGATGTTATCGACGAATCCTGTTGGTCAGGATAATTGGACGTACAGACATTTTTTTCGAGATGAACAGCTGAAGCGATTTGTTTTAGATGACGAAACATTATACAAAAAGCGAACCGTTGTCATCAAGGATACGTATTACCATCACTCCACGGCGGAAGATAACCTATTCCTTCCTAAAAGCTACGTGAAGCAGCTGGATGAGCTGAAAGAGTATGATCCAGATCTCTATCGCATTGCGAGGAAGGGGTATTTCGGCATTAATGGCACAAAGGTTTTTCCTCAATTTGAGGTGAGAAGCCATTCTGATGTATTAGAAGCCATTCAGCAGATTGACAGACCGCTGAAATTAGCAGGCATGGATTTTGGATTTGTTGAATCATACAATGCGCTCATTCGGTTAGCTGTCGATCATGAAAAAAAGTACTTATATATTTATTGGGAATATTACGACCGCGGGAAAACAGATGATGAAACAGCCACTGACTTGAAAGAGTTCATTGAATCAAAGGAACTGATTAAAGCCGACGCAGCCGAACCTAAAACCATTCACTATTTTCGGCAGCGCGGCTTTCAAATGGTAGCGGCACATAAGTTCCAAGGCTCACGTTTGCAGTATACAAAAAAAATCAAACGGTTTAAGAAAATTATTTGTTCTGATGCTTGTCCATATACCATCTATGAACTTCAATCACTAACCTATAAGGCAGATAAGGATGGACGTCTAGAGGAAGATGAATTTCAAATCGATCCGCACACTTTATCAGCCATCTGGTATGCGCTGGATGATTATGAAGTGACAGATTTGAAGCAGACCGCCTCAGAGCGTGTCCGTCCACACAGAGAGAGGAGGTCCATACAATGAAACAATTGAAAGCAACCATTATGAAGGCAAACATGTCTGATCATACAAAACAAATGTATGCAGATGAATTTTCCTACGAAAAAGATGACATTGTTCCCCCGCCTTACAATATCAATGAATTAAAAAGCATGGCAGAATATTCAACCATTCTTCAGCAATGTATTGATGCGTATAAGACCAATATTTTAGGCTTTGGTTTTGGTGTAGAATATGCCTTTGACTTTAATGCAGAAGGTGTGAAACCGGCAAAAAAGAAAGCAGCAGAGAAGGAATGGACAAGGCTTGAAGAGTTTACGAAATACATGAACTATGATGAGTCTGCTGATGTGGTGCTTGGCTATGTCATCGAAGACCGGGAGAAAACGGGGAATGGTTTTTTAGAGGTTCTCCGAGATGGTCAGGGAAAGCCGGCAGGAATCGAGTATTTAGATGCGCTCCATATCCGTATTTGCAAGCTTAGTGAGCCAGTTGACGTTGAATTCCGGTATACAGAAAACGGCGAATTGAAAACAATGAATCGAAAGAAACGATTCCGTAAATATGTGCAGGTGATCAATGAAAAGAAAGTCTTCTTCAAGGAGTATGGTGATCCGCGCATTTTACATTGTGAAACAGGCAAATACGATGACACCACCCCAGAGCCGCTGCGCGCAACAGAAGTGATTCATTTTAAAATAGGCAGTGGAACGTATGGGATTCCCCGCTGGATTGGCAACATCGTCAATATGTATGGGGCACGCAAGGCAGAAGAATTGAACTATCTTTATTTTAAACAAGGGCGGCATGTACCTGGTGCCATCATTGTCGAAAATGGAATGCTGTCTGAGTCTTCCTATCAGCAGCTTCAGGATTATATGGACGATATTGAAGGCTCTGATCATGCACATAAATTTCTATTGCTTGAAGTCGAAGGTCTCCCGACGGAAAAAGGGTTAACTGGAGAAGAAGATGTCTCAAATGTCAAAGTGAACTTCAAATCCCTAGCAGAGATCTTGCAAGAAGATGCACTCTTTTTAGAATACGATGAAAAAACAAGAAACAAAATCCGATCTGCTTTTCGCCTGCCGCCTATTTACACAGGTGAGTCTCAAGACTATAACAAAGCGACAGCCGATACGGCGCGAAAAACAACAGAAGAACAGGTATTTCAGCCTGAACGGCATCTCATCACAGGAAAGCTCAATACCCTTTTCTTGCCGGATCTTGATATTTGGCATGTTCGTTTCCTATTAAATGGTCCTGACTTTAGAGATCCATTAGAGATTGCCAAGGTTCTGACACCGTTTATTCAGGCTGGGGCAGTGTCACCAAACGATTTGCGAGATCTAGCAGGACGTATCCTTGGGAAAACGTTAGAGGAATGGCCGGAGGATCTCTATCACAGACCTTTAGAAAGCCGCATGACATCAGCCGAACAAGAGCCTCAACGAGAGGCGAATCAGCTGAAGAAATAAACCGAAGCGCATGCGCTTTTTTGAAAGGGGGTGAACATATGCCAAGAGAATTAAAAAACGCAAAAATTACGCATGTTTCCTATGTGGACAGAGCCGCAAACAAAAAGAAATTCTTTTTGATGAAGGCAAAGAAAAGCCAGCCTGACTTTCAAAAGGAGGTTAGTGTGCTGACAAAGGCAGAAGATGCTCATCGCCTTGTGTATGGTGTCGTGTATGAACCGAATACACCTGATGCACATCAAGACTTTATGTCTGCCAAAGAAATTGAAAGAGCGGCACATGGTTTTATGAAGGATGCCCGCCACATTGACAAGCAGCATGATTTTCAACATGGTGTGGGCGAGGTTGTTGAATCATACATTGCTCCCGCTGATTTTGAGGTAGGCGGTGAGCTGATTCGAAAAGGATCTTGGGTACTTGTAACAAAGGCTTCCCAAGAGATTTGGGATCAAATTCAGAAAGGCCACATTACAGGGTATTCAATGGCTGGAACGGCGGACATCGTAGCAATAGAAGAACAAGATCAGCTCTTATCTCAAAGCACAAATGAGAGAGGGCTTTTTTCTTTGCTGAAAAATTTCTTTTTGAAAGAGGAAGGTGCAAACATGTCACAACAATTTTGGAGCGTTATAGACCATCTGCTGGAAGCCTTACAGTCAAGTGATGGTGATGAGGCGGGTGTAAGATCAGCGCTTGAGCAATTGCTGCCAATCGTGCAGGACATTTTGAAGACAGAGGATGTGCTTCAAACGATTGGTGAAAGGCCAGCCTCTGTACAAAAACAAGATGCCGCTCTTACAACGGAGCAAGTACAAGAGCTTAAAAAAGCAAAAATGGCCATTGAACACGTCTTACAGCAGGCAGAACAGCAGGAAACAGATCAAACAGAGGAAGAACCTGTCCAAAAGGTGCTTGAGCAAGTCGTTGCACCGATTCGTCATCAGCTTTCTTCCTTAGAGAAATCAGCCAGCAGAGAAAAAGCAGCGCTTGAGCAAGTGCTTCAGCAGCAGCTTTTGCCTATTTCAGAGCGGATTCACATGCTTGAAAAAGCGCGCGGTATGTCAAAACAAACAATCCACGATACACAAAACGACAGTACAAAGCCCATATGGGATGGCTTACTATAAGCCTAAATAAGGAGGAAACAGTGTGAGAAATCAAGAGTTGATTCGCAAGGCCGAAATGACACTTGCCAGCTTAAAAACCGGCGGTCTCATGAACGCAACCCAATCCAACACATTCATTAGAATGATGCAAAATACACCAACCGTTTTAAATGATGCACGTATCATTCCAATGGAAAGTGATTCACAAAAAATCGAAAAAATTGGCTTTGGCCAGCGTATTTTGCGCCCAGCAGAAGAAGGCAAAGCACTTGATGCGAAAGACCGTGTTGTCCCAGCGACAAGCACTGTCCAGCTAAATGCGAAAGAGGTCATCGCAGAGATTCATATGACCTATGACAGCATTGAAAACAATATTGAGAAAGACGGAATTCAGCAGACGATTATGCAAATGCTCGCTGAACGAGCAGCAGTTGACATTGAAGAGCTCATCGTCAATGGCGATACGACTTCAGCAGATCCATTTTTAGCTCAAATGGATGGCGTGAGAAAACAAGCAGTCTCTCATATCGTAGATGCAAACGGAGCGGAAATCAGCCGCCAAATGTTTAAGCAAGCCTATAAAGCGATGCCGTCAAAATATTTACGTGTACCTCAGGATTTCCGTTTCTACACATCCCCAAGCTTAGAAGTTGAATGGAAGGATCAAGTAGCAAACCGTCAGACAGGCCTTGGAGATGCGGCCATTCAAGGCGGACTTTCTTCTGCATTTGGTGTGCCGGTCAAAGGTCTTGCCAATATGCAGCCATATGACGAAGCGGGAACAGACGTATCAGATATTTTGCTGACACACCCTAAAAATATTATCGTAGGTTTCTCTCGTCATATTCGAATTGAAGTAGAAAAAGATATTCGCAGCCGTAAATTTATTATTGTCCTCACAGCGAAGCTAGACAGCAAATTTGAGGAAGAGGATGCTGTAGCAAAAGTGATGAAAGTGAAAGAGTAGGTGACGGCAGGCCATGATCATTTCTGCTGAAGAACTGCAAGCCTATTCTGTCTTTGATCGGGTGAAAAATCGATCTGTGGAAAGACTGACAGCAGATATTATCGAAGCAGAAGCTGCGGTATTTCAGATCGTAGGTCACGATTTCTCAAGTGAAAAATATCAGCCCCTCCCTGAAAAAGCAAGAATCGCATTATTAAAAATGGCCCAATATTTTGCCATGCTGAATGATGACGAATCTATGATGAAAGGCTTTACGTCAGAAAAAATGGGCGATTATTCATATGCGAAGGCAGCTGATCAAGTCAAAGGCAGACCCTATGTATATGCCCTGCTTGTAGATTATATTGAACCAACATTGACCGGCGGCAGTGCCAAGTTAAAGGTGAGGTCATTATGAGCTATCAATCTCTATTAACAGATCGCTGTGATCTTTTTCACCTTGAACAGCAGGAGTCTGCCCGCGGGAAATTTGGAATTCCAGCTGATGATTTACAAATAACACTTTCCTATCCCGATGCTCCCAGCATAGCCGATCTATCTTGTTATGTCATAGAAAAAAACCAGTCACTTGTGCAAGAAGAGCCAAATACAGTCATTTATCAATCCTATCTTGTCCATTTTCCTTTAGCAAGTGATATTCGCTTGCATGACAAAATGGTGTGGAATGGCGTGTCACTCAAATTACAGCAGCCTAAAAAAGTGAAAAATCATCACATCGAAGTGATAGCAGTCAGGAAGGAAAATCTATGAAAATTGATGGACTTGACCGGCTGATTTCACAGCTGCAGACAGCGGGTAATGGCGGCTTAAAGGCAGAATATCAAGATTGGCTGGAGGACATGGGCCTGCAGTTTTTAGACATCATTCAGGATGAATTAATCAAGGAGAATGCTGTCGATACAGGCCGGCTTCTTAGATCCTTTACACAAGGCGATAAGGAGAATCATTTTCTCATGTCAAAAGGCGGTCTCACACTTGAAGTGGGAACGCAGCTTGAATATGCCTCCTATGTCAATGACGGACATGCCACTTCTTCAAGTGGAGAGCGAAGATGGGTGCCTGGCAGATGGACTGGCAGCCGCTTTGAATATGATCCGAATGCAAGTACAGGAATGATGCTTGCCTCTCAATGGATTGATGGCAATGGCTACTGGGATCATGCTGTCATGCTCTATGAGCAAATGTTTGAACAGTCGCTGGATCGAAAGCTGCAAAGCTGGTTCGATCGACATTTTGGGAGGTGATGGAATGAATCAAGAAGTCGGGGCAATCATGCATTATATCTACACACACTTTCCTGTGACAATGTATGATCGTCTTTTGCCAGAACGCTTTCAAGTGCCATCGGTTTATGTGCCGCCTGTGACAGTAATCAGTGGTCCAGATACGGTCTCTACCTTTATGAAATCTTATTCGCTGCAAGTGAAAGTCTTTCATATTGATACAGAAAAAGCACATGATGCGGCAGAAACAATCGTTGATGCATTGCTTGCTGATCGTCAAATCATTCAGATGATGAGTGAAGACGGAGAGGTGCTTGATGATTATGTCCGCATAAAAAGAGTGGAAACAAGAATGATAGATCAAGGCGTAGCAGCGATTGTCCTGACGTGGGATAGCAGCTATTGGTATAACCGTGACAAACAGGCAAGCCTTGAAGATATCAACTTTTCAGATGGGGTGATCAAACGTGAGCAAGACTAAAAAAGCAGAGCCCGCTCAAACAGCCGGCGAAGAAAAAGAATTTGGCTTTTCATTTGAAGCCTTAAAGGAGCACAGTAAGGATCTTTTTGGGGTCAAACCAGAAATCCTTGAAGGTGCTCTTTTTTATATCAAACATCAACCAATTACAAAAACAGAAGCGAAAAAGCACATTGATGCTTTTTTGTCCAAGGAGGTTTAAAGGATGAACGGAGGCACTTTTACACCAGGTACAGAGAAAAAGCGTCCTGGTATTTACTTTAATTTTAAAACAACAGCAGAGCAGCGAATTACTTTAGGCGATCGAGGTACGGTGGCACTTCCCCTTGTGATGAGCTGGGGAGAACCAAAAACCTTTATTTCCGTTTCAAATATGGAAGATTTAAATAAAAAGGTTGGACTCAACATTGATGATAAATCACTTCTTCTTTTCCGTGAAGCAAAGAAAAAAGCGCAAACGGTCTTACTTTACCGCCTCAATGAAGGAGAGCCGGCCAAAGCCGAAATTGCTGAAAATTTTGTCGTCACAGCAAATTATGGCGGCCAAAAAGGAAATGAGATCACAGTACAAGTGGCAGAAAATGTACTTGATAGTAAAAAACGCAATGTGATCACTTATCTTGGAACAGACATTGTGGATAAACAGGTTGTCACTGATGTGAAAGATCTTGTGAAAAACAAATACGTTCAATTTTCTGGTGAAGGTGAAGCTGTCATCACAGCTGGTGTGGCACTAAGCGGCGGTAAAAACGGGGTGGCAAGTGTCGCAGATTATACAGCTTTCCTAGAAGCAGCAGAAACAGAATACTTCGATGTTATTGCCCTTCCAGTCGATAATAGTGAGCAATTAAAAGCAACCTTCGCTTCATTTATCGAGCGTTTGCGTGATAAGCAAGGACGTAAGGTGCAAGGGGTTGTGGCGAATTATGCAGCGGACCAAGAAGGAATCATCAATGTGACAAGCGGTGTTGTACTCGAAGATGGAACCGAACTAACACCTGCTCAAACAACAGCATGGGTCGCAGGTGCAAGTGCCGGAGCAAATTTCAATCAGTCATTGACCTTTGTTGAATACGAAGGAGCGGTCGATACATTAGAACGCCTTGACAATGATCAAGTAGAATACCGATTATCTCAAGGGGAGTTCCTTTTCACCTTTGATGCGCGAGATCGTACCGTGAGTGTTGAAAAAGATATTAACTCCTTGACAAGCTTCACAGCTGAAAAGAACCAGCAAATGGCGAAAAACAAAATCATTCGTGTGCTTGATGCGATCAACAATGATTTAACATTCGAATTAAAAAATCTGATTAAATTACGTAAAGCCAATGGCAATGACATTCCAGCATCAGATGATGGAGTGCAGCTTGTGAAAACACTGATTACCCAGTATCTCACACAGCTTCAAGATGGCAGCGGCATTACAGGCTTTAATTCAGAAACAGATATCGTAATTGGCCTCAATGAAGATCGTGATGGATTTATCATCGATTTAGCGGTTCAACCAGTAGATGCAGCAGAAAAATTCTATTTCAATGTGGAGGTGAAGTAAGATGGCTTTTAAAGCACAAAATACAATTTCAGGTAAAGAAGGTCGTCTTTTCTTAGAAGGTGAGGAACTTGCATTTATCAAAACCTTCGAAGCAAACGTGGAGAAAAACAAATCAGAAGTCAACGTCATGGGCCGCCGAATGACTGGCCATAAAACAACGGGAGCAAACGGAACAGGAACGGCAACATTCTATAAAGTTACGTCCCGTTTCGTTCAATTAATGCTCAATTATGTGAAAAAAGGAGAAGATCCATATTTCACTCTACAAGCGGTAATTGACGATAAATCATCAGGCCGTGGCACTGAGCGTGTGACATTATTTGATGTCAACTTTGATTCTGCTAAAATCGCTGGATTAGATGTTGATTCAGAGGCGCTTGAAGAAGAAGTTCCTTTCACATTCGAGGACTTTGATCTGCCTGAAAAGCTGAAGAATACATTCTAAGAAAAGTGGAGGAAATTAGCTAATTAATTAGCTAAATAACAGCTGAATATGCTATAATGCAGTTGTAATACAACCGTCTTGATGCCGTCTTCATTTCGTCTGGTAACGTCTTGTATTCGATTCATTAAAATATGTTTACTTGCAAAGCAATTTGCATAAAATAAAAAGAAGCCAGGATGCTCTAACATCCCGGCAATGTACAATGAGGCCCTTCAAGGGGCTGGCTTATCGAATAGGTTCTTTAGGTAGACTTCCCTTTAACCTTCCACAGCTCAAGGGGAGTCTATTTTTTGTCTATATACGTCAACAAAGTAAAGATAAACATCCCGAATAAAAGCATAAGGGAAATCGCTTCAAATGTTGACATATGCATCACCCCCTTCCTATCGGGGATGAGCCAGACGCCCTTGAGCAAGCCGTTCACTTGTACAATTTAAATGATACATGAAAAGATTGGAAAGCACATTCAAAAATGGATGTGCTTTTTTGCATTCAAAAAAACATAACAAAGGGAGTTTTTAAACATGAGTGAAAAACAAACATTTGATCTTTCATTTTTTATGCCAGGACAAACAGTAGAAGCGGAAGAAGTCAAAGTACCGATTTCTAAGCGTTTTGTTGATAAAAAAGGAAATGTCATTCCTTTTGTCTTTAAAGCTATTACAACTGAACGTATTGATGAATTGGAAAAAGAAAACACAACCTTCAAAAATGTCAAAGGCAGAGGACGCGTGAAAGACTTAGACAGCCAGCGCTTCTACGCACGTATTGCGATTGAATCGACCATTTATCCAGATTTCCGCTCAAAGGAATTAAGAGAAGCCTACAGCACACAAGATCCAGTTGAAGTAGCAAAACGTGTCCTGTCAGTAGGCGGTGAATATGCGAACTGGTTAAACAAAGCGATCGAAATCAACGGATTCGAAGATGAAATTGAAGATTTAGAAGAAGCAGCAAAAAACTAATAAAAGATGGGGATAAAGAAGCGGTGTTTTTATATTACGCGATGCACGAGCTTCACTACTCCCCATCTGAACTCCTGGAATTATACGAATCACCAAGACCGTTCAAAGCATTCCTTTTCGGACTCATCAGCTACAAGCTAGACATGCTAGAAAAAGAAGCAAAGAAAGGAGGTAAATAATTGGCGAAACTTACAGCACGATTTGAATTAGAAGACCGGGTGTCGAAGAAGTTATTACGCATTCAAAAACGATTTCAAACGTTTGAGAAGCAGCTTAAACCATTTAGAAAACCAGTGAAAATAAGTCTGGAAATGGATGAAAAGAAATTAAGAAACCTCACTTTATCGCTGCGGAAAGTTTCAGTATTTTCTATGAGGCTGGATCAAGGAATCTATCGGGATCTAAAAGCATTGAACAATCAGTTAAATATGATTCCAAATCATCTGATCATATCCATTCAAGCGAAGGGGCTGGATGTCATCAAATCCAGCATAAATCGTTTAAAACAAATGGGAACAACCCCCATTATGATGACGTTTAAACTGAACGATCAATTGTCAGGTAAAATATCATCAATCAAAAAATCAATCCTTCAGCTCATCAACAGAACGTACTATATGAGATTAAACATGGTTGACCAAGCCACCGCAGCAATTCAACGAATCAAAAAGACACTCAAAAGCTTGACGATGTCCAAACACGAAATCAGAGTGTCAGTTCAAGACAATGCAAAGAGTAAGCTGAAAAAACGAGATCAGGCAGAGTCTGTTGTGAAAGAAAAAACCATAAAAAAAGAGCCTGAGACTGCTAGTCCGTCAGTTAAAACGGATGAACCTAAACAGAGTTGGCTCCAAAACTTTGCCAATAAAGGATTAAATGAAATTCAAAAATATGCAGGTGACGTTGCAGACAAAGTGAAGGAAAAATTGAGTCCTAGAAAGTTTTGGGATGAAAAAGCACTTCCTTGGGTTGAAAATAAAATAGAAGAGTACAAACAAGATGTGATCGGAAGAATTAAAGAGAAGATTAAATTTAATCCTGAAGAAAAACTAGATCAATGGGTGAAGACTGGATTAGATCGCCTCTTTGGTACAAGTGATCCATCAAGTGAAAACAATAGTACCACTCCGGCACCAACAACAGCACCAACAACAGCTCCGACAACTGCACCAACATCAACACCATCTAATTCGGCTCCTAAAACGCAGCCTAAGCCGCGAGGTGGAAAAGGTTTGTTTCGCAGTAGTTGTTGCCCTTGTTGTGCAAGAGGTATAAGCAGCCGAGGATCTACTAAAGCGAAAAATGGCCGTTCACCGAGACGATCAACAAATCCAAATGCCACATCAAGAACCGAAATGAATAGAAGGCCTCCAAGTAAATTAGGGAAACTGAAATCAAATGCAGGTAAATTATTTGGAAAAATCCCTAGTGGTCTAAAGAAAGGTGCGGGTATCGCAGCTTCAGTTGGCGGACTTACGGGTCTAATGAAAGGTGGCAAGGGGTTAAGTGGACTAGGAGATGCGGTGAAAAATATCGGTAAAGGGAGCGGTAAATTATTAAAGAAAGTACCTATTCTAGGTGGTTTACTTAGCGCAACAAATTTAATCGGTATGAAAAAAGAGAATGCTGGTGAAAAGATCGGTACGACTGGAGGCGGTATTGCCGGCGGAATGGCAGGTGCAGCAGCAGGTGCAGCTATTGGAAGCGTAGTTCCAGGAGTAGGTACAGCCATCGGTGGTCTAGTAGGCGGCATCGCTGGAAGTATGGGCGGCGAATCTATCGGTGAAACGATCGGAAAATGGTTTGATGGCGGCGGATTTGAAAAGATTGGTCAAAAAGCCATTGAAATCAAAGACCAAATTGTTGAAGTTTGGTCAACAGTTGCGACTTGGTTCACAGAAAATGTCTGGACACCATTAAGCAGTACGGTTGTCACAGTAGCATCATCCATCTGGTCAAATCTAGTCAATGCCTGGACATGGATCCAAGAAACATTCAGTACAGTTGCAGGCTGGTTTATCGAAAACGTCTGGACACCGTTAAGCGGTACAGTCGTTACGGTAGCCACGACCATCTGGTCAAGCCTAGTCAACGCCTGGACATGGATCCAAGAAACATTCAGTACAGTCGCAGGCTGGTTTATCGAGAACGTCTGGACGCCGTTAAGCGGTACAGTCGTTACAGTAGCCACGACCATTTGGTCAAGTCTAGTCAATGCATGGACATGGATTCAAGAAACGTTCAGTGCAGTCGCAGGCTGGTTTATCGAGAACGTCTGGACGCCACTAAGCAGCACAGTTGTTACAGTCGCTACAGGAATTTGGACAGCATTATCAAATGCATGGAAAAAGATACAATCAATCTTTGGAGTTGTATCGACATGGTTTATGGAAAATGTGTGGAATCCACTTGTAGATACGGTAGGAACCATTAAAGACAGTTTCGGTAAAAAGTTTGAAGAAGCGTATAAAGTCGTGACAGATATATGGGATGGATTATCCAAATGGTTTGAGGACAACATTCAAAAGCCAATTGTAAAAGTAGCAGAAGCTATTGGTGATGGGTTTTCTAAAGCGTTTGGCTGGGTCAAAAAGATTTTTGATAAGGCTGGCGGTGGGGTTGATTTTGTATTGAAACATGTCTTTGGAGGTGCTGATAATAACGCCACAGGCGGTTATATCACCCAGCCAACCTTATCATGGGTCGGTGAAGCAGGTAACGAATTTGTTATTCCAACTCAAAATAACCGAGGACGCGGAAAGATGCTTCTTGCACAGGCCGCTTCTCAACTTGGAATGTCTGTTGTACCGAGCGGAGCGGCAGGAACTCAAGTGTCAAGCTCCCCAGCTCCTACAACTCCATCATCTTCTGTAGGTTCAATGAGCGGAGGCGGATCAGTCTCATTGAATGCGAACATTCAAGCCTCTAGCATTGGCGAGCAATTTAATAGCGATTTTGAACAAGGATTAAATCGTAAAGTCATCTCTCTTGATCAATGGAAACAAAAGAATATTCAGCAGCCTTTTGGTCAATTGACATCAGACTCAGGAAAGTATGGTCAGCAAACGGTTTCTGCCTTTGCAAATGGCCAGCAGATGACACCAACAGGAACAGATAGCTTTTTACAAAGTCGTGTAAAAGCACCCTACCAACAAGTCATGACAGCATCACCCACTTGGGGTTCTGGAACGGTTAGTGGTTTTGCAGCAGGTCAAAATGCTACATCAATTGGCACGAGCCAATACGTAGATCAAAACATTAAACAACCATTCCTGCAAGCGAAACAAGAATCACCAGGCTGGGGTTCAGGAATGATTGACGCCTTTAACAGCGGCATGCGTTCCAAAGGAAGCGAAGTTACTCAAGCGGCCAAAGAAATGGCGAAGAAAGTAGAACAGGCGTTTAGAGAGGAATTAGACATTCATTCCCCTTCACGCGTCATGATGAGTCTTGGGAAATTTGCGTCAATCGGTGTTGTCAAAGGGCTTGACTCAGTTGATGTGAAAAAATTTGCTGAAAATCAGGCTGGTTCATTAATCGGTGCCTTCAGCGGTATGGGAGCTTCAGGTCTTAGTGTTCAGCAATGGCTCATGGCAGCTCTCATGGCAACTGGCACATCTATGAGCTGGCTACCTGGTTTGATGACCATCGCGCAGCATGAATCAAATGGAAACCCGAGAGCGATCAACTTATGGGATTCCAACGCCAAAAAGGGAACACCTTCTAAAGGCTTAATGCAAACCATTGGACCGACTTTTAATTCCAATAAAGGCAAAGGCATGAATGACATTTGGAACCCAATTCATAATGCCGTAGCAGCCATTAACTACATTAAGGGAAGATATGGAACAGTCTTCAACACGCCGGGATTGCGAAGTATGAGAAGAGGCGGCCCTTATAAAGGCTATGCAAATGGCGGATTGATTACTCAAGAGCAGGTTGCTAGAGTCGGTGAAGGAAATAAACGCGAATGGATTATTCCTGAGGAAAGAGGCATTCGCGGAAGGTATTTATTGACGCAGGCAGCTAAAGCACTTGGGATGCAAGTATATGATCCATCAAATGCATCTGCTCCTTTACCAGAAGCACAGATGCAGCAAGTTACCTCAGTTCAGTCTACTGGCAGTACAACATCGCCAGGTAATAAACAAATCACGATTCAATTCAATGGAGATCAGCATTTCCATAATGGACAAGATCAGCAATCGCTAGTCGAAAAAATTAAACAAATGCTTGTAGATGAACTAGAAGTAGAGATTCATACAGGAACGAAGGGGGTCGTAATTGATGGGTAAATCAGTGTATCAATTGTGGATTTCCCAAGGAAAGGACAAGTTGCGATTCCCTGTCCTTCCATCCGAACTCGAAATCACAAATAACGTACAAAATGAAACGGTAAAGGTCGCCTCTTTTGGAGAACTGACCTTTATTGACGTACCATCGGCTAAACAAGTATCATTCACCTCATTATTTCCTAAGAAATATTCGCCGATTGCTGAATATAAAAACATTCCATCACCAGAGAATGCGATCGCGAAAATTGAACGAATGATGCGTTCAAAGAAATCTGTTCGGTTGATTGTAACTGGAACAAAAATCAATATGACGTGCAGCATTGAAAGCTTCACCCACAAGGAAGGGGCATATGATATTGGAGATCGTGAATTTACGATCGAGTTAAAGGAATATAAAACCGCATCGCCTAGGAAAATCAAACGAAAGAAAAAAGCAAAACAAACGAAAAAGAAGCGGCCTTCAAAAACACCACCAAAAATGTACACCGTCAAAAAAGGGGATACGCTATGGGCCATTTCTGGCAGGTTTTATGGCGACAGTACAAAATGGCGGCGTATTTGGAATGCCAATAAATTAGCGATGATTAAACGTAGCAGACGCAATATTAAGCAGCCGGGGCATTGGATTTTCCCTGGACAAAGGTTAAAAATACCACAATAGGGGGGCTGGCATTGATCGAGCTTTTTGCCATCAGAAGCGGCACCATGTATGAGCTTGTCACAGAGAGTGTGACACTTCAGGGGCAAAGGTATCAAGCCCCTCGCTCAATTCAGGCAAATATTATCACAAAGCAAGGCAGTCAAACATATTACCGTGTCTCGGAAGGGGACACGGTTCTTTTTAAATGGAAAGGAAAAGAGCTGTTTAGAGGCATTGTTTTTTCCCGTACACCTGTTGAAGGGAAGATGACCTTTACCGCATACGATATGCTCCAATATTTGGTGAAAAACCAAGATGTCTATGTTTTTTCAAATCAAAGAGCAGATCAAATCTTAAGGCGGATTGGAGCTGACTTTCAAATTCCAATGACCTCCATCTCCAATACAGGACATGTCATAAAATCACTAGTGTTTAAAAATGATACAAGCTTGTATGACATGATATTGAAAGCATTGAAAGAAACGAAGCGGCAAACAGGAAGAAACTATCAAATCTATTCTGCTAAAGGCAAGATGGGACTGAGAGCCTGGCCTGATCCAGAGGACGTCTGGGTCATTGAATCAGGCGTCAATCTCATTAGCTATCAATACAGCACCTCGATCGAAGAGACAGCCACTCGTGTCAAGATGCGTACGTCAGCTGATGAACAGGGGAAGAATAAGAAAAAAGGCAGTAAATCCGAGATTGTGGTGATTGAACAGGATAAAGCCGGTCAGAATAAATACGGTATTTTACAGCATGTTGAGACAGTCACTGGGCAAATCAACCAGCCGCAGCTGCAAAAGAGAGCCAAAGTACGGCTGGCAGAGAAAAAAGGCGTCAAACAAGAAGTCAAAAGTATACAAGCCCTAGGAATTCCTGAGCTGCAAAGCGGTCTCCCAATCTATTTGAAAATTCCTGAAATCAACGTAAAAAAAACTTACTGGATCGATCAAGACAAACATGAATTCAGTGGGGTGAAACACACCATGACCATTGATGTTGTTGAGAAAAATTCCATGCCAAAGGGTGATCAAGCGTGAGATTAAGTGAAGCGATTAAACGATTAGCAGTAAATGCAGTAGACGCAGAATCGCCAATTGATCTTGTTATCGGAGAAGTCACGGCAGTTTCCCCTCTGAGCATCCGATTAAATGAAAATCATAAGCTGATCATTCCAGAAGAATTACTGATTTGGCCGAAGCGCTTAAATAAGGGTGAGGATGATGAGCTGAAAAGGGGAGACAGTATTATGGTGCTTGCAATGGCAGGAGGCCAGTCCTTTTACATCATCGACAAATTGTAAGGGAGGTGATGAACGTGGCACTTTCACCAGAGGAAGAAATCGAGGAAATAGAAGAAGATGAAGAGGTCGAAACCTCAACAACGTATCGAATAGATTTTGAAACTGGCAGACTGACAGGCGAAACCATTTCAGGTATTGAGGCAATCCGGCAATTCATTTATATGACACTTAGGACAGAGCGGTATGCACATCCTATCTACAGTCACGACATTGGCACTGAAATTCAGGAGCTGTTGACGGATACAGAAGCTACGGATGAATACAAAGAAATGGAGATTCCAAGGCTGCTAGAGGAAGCACTGCTCGTTGACGAACGGATTGATCATATTGAAGAGTTAGAGGTCACAAAACAAAATGACTCGTTTCATGTCAAACTAGCGATTGTCACAGATGAGGGCACATTAGAAATAGAGGAGGTGATGGAGGGCGATGTTTGAGGAACAGACGTACGAAGCATTAATGGAAAGAATGCTGGATAGACTGCCAGATGATATAGATAAAAGAGAAAACAGCGTCATTTGGAATGCCTTGGCACCTGCTGCCGCTGAACTGGCCCAGTCCTATATTTGGCTTGATCAAGTGTTTGAGCTGGTCTTTGCAGACACAGCACAAGGAGAGTTTCTAGATCGGCGGGCTGCTGAAGTAGGGATCGAAAGAAAACCAGCCACTAAAGCGGTTTGGTCAGCGGTCATTCAGCCAAACAATATCAACATTCCAGCTGGCTCACGTTTTTTTATTGAAGACGTTTATTTCCAGTATTCGAAGGATGGTACGCTAGAATGCGAGACACCTGGTAAAGCCGGCAATGTTCAATTAACAGATCAGCCGCTGCTGTCACTTGATACAATTCCAGGACTTGAATCGATTAAGATGAAAGAACTGGTGATACCAGGTCAAGAGGAGGAAGATGACGCTTCTTTATATGATCGATATTTAATACGTGCGAGGCGGGAGGCTGTCAGTGCCAACAGGGCGCATTATAAAAAATGGGCTGAGGAAGTGCCCGGTGTTGGCAGAGCGAAAGTGTTCCCGCTTTGGAACGGAGAAGGGACAGTCAAAATTGTCATCACAGATGGCAATCTAGATGTTGCATCAGACCTTCTTGTCAAAAGAGTACAGGAATATATCGACCCAGTGCCAGGTGAAGGAGAAGGACAAGCGCCTATAGGCTCGAAAGCAACCGTTGAAAGCGCCAAATGGCTGGATATCGACATAGAAGTGGCTGTCGAACTTCAAATGGACTGGACCCTTGAAGGCGCTCAGAAAGAAATAGAAGAAAAGGTCAAGACACTGTTGAAATCAATCGCATTTGAAAAGAGTACCATTCGAATGTCCGCCTTAAATGATATTCTGTACCATTCAGAAAGTGTGTCAGATTATGCAGATGTGTTATTGAATGGAGAGTCGAAAAACTTAGTATTACAGGACATTGAGATTCCGCGTCTTAGGCAGGTGAAGGTTATTGAGCAAACAGGATGAAATGAAAAACTACCTGCCGCCATATTTTACAGAGATTTATGAAGTTGATCACCTGCTCAAGACAGAGGCACCGGAATTTGAGGGATTGGACGAATCTATTTTCGACTTAACGGATCAGTTCTTTCCTCTAACAGCGACATGGGGATTGAATAGATGGGAAAGAATGCTGAAGGTGCAGCGGGAATCAGATGATTCAATTGAACTGCGCAGGGCACGCTTACTCAATATGATGTCAAATATTCCCCCAATCACGTACCTTTCATTAGAAAAATCAGTCAATCGCTTTCTCAAGAATCCAAGTGCTGTCATCCGTCTCACAACCAATCGCTATCACTTCGCTTTACGTGTGAACCTAGATGATTTGCAAAACACGAGATATATTGTAGAAATACTTGAAACGTTAAAACCCGCACACTTGGCTTATACGTTCACGGCTTTTCATCATACTGATGTACAAGAAAAAAATGATCATCACGGGAGGCTCACACTGCGCAGCAGAGTGGGTTTTTTCGATCATATCCCAATTTTACTCAATGGTGAATTTGTCTTAAATGGTACGTTTTATCTCAGCGGAACAAGAGGGACAACGGATGTGCCTGCTCGTTTTCGGCACTCATTAAACATGAGAATGCCGCTTCAACATCAGTCAGAAACAGCATATCGCATGAACTATGTCATGAATGGAGCGGTACATGAAACGAAGCAAAAAGAGGCACTGACTTTACGCACAAAAAATCAGCTCCAGCATCAAACAAAGAAGAAGATGACGTTCCGTCTGCCAGTACATGTCCAAACTGAGCAGGGTGGAAGCTTACTGATCAAGGATCATTACTGGATTCTCGATGGATCTGTTCCGCTGGACGGATCAAAAATGCTAGCAGCAACTTCTAAAAAAATAGATTTATAAGGAGGATCACAATGGCTGATCAATTAACTGTAACAACACTGTATGCACGTCAACAAATGGCAAAGGCAAGAGCCGAAGGAACAAAACTTACAAAAGTCGTCAAAATGGCCTTTGGAAATGGGGGAACGAAGGATGGAAAACCGATCTCACTAGACGGCACTGAACAAAAACTCAAAAAAGAACTAGTTCAAAAAAATATTGATTCGTTTACTTTTATGGAACCAGCAAAAATCCGCTACACCTGCACGATCGCGGAAGGAGAACTGACAGGAGAAGTGATCAACGAACTAGCACTTGTCGACGAAGACGGTAAATTCACCGCCATCCGCACCATGACAGACAAACAAAAAGATGGCGACATCGAATTTGTTTTTGAGATTGATGATATTTATTAATGGAGGGATTTAAATGGAAATAAATTCACCGAAAACATTTGAAACTAGTGACAAAGCTCATGCTGATTTATTCAATGAAATGGTTCAAACCTTGCTTGAAAACGACAATGGACTGTTAGAACTGCTTACAAGTCACACTCAGGATATGAACTTCCATGCATCGGATGAAGAAAAGAAAAAATGGAATGACTCGCAAATCTATAAAATAACTGCAGATAATGGTATGCAGCTTATCAATGTCTCAGCAGACTCAAAAATATTTGATGCAATTAAGGATAAAGGAACATGTACATTTTACGCAGCTCCTGGAGTTGAAGATTCTCCATCATCGTCAAATATATCACTAAGAGGTATGCAAATAGTAGGCCAAAATAACATAGGGGCAGGCTTTGCGGTAGATATAGCAGGGAAGGCATACAGCTTTTATTACAATCATGGGCATACGACTATTACTTGGACACCTCTTCCGAGTATAAACGATTTAAATAAATGGAATGAAGGGCAACTATCTAAGATTACTGCGGATAATGGAGGGGTGATTCTATCTGTTTCTGATGGTGAAGATTTACTTGAAAAGGTAGTTTCTTTAGGTCCAAGGCATGGAACATTTTATGTTACAGGTAAAGCATTAAACAGCCCAACAACAAGATCGTGTCGTGGTATGTATCATTTTACTTCTCAAGATAGTAATGGAAAAGGGACATTTGGATGGGTCATAGCAATAGATTATAACAATTACATGTATACAAACTATCTTGATTTAAATTTGGGGTGGCAAGGCTGGAAACGTGTTTTAACAAAGGAGGATATGGATAATACTTCTTTTGTTGATACGTATGATCTCGATAATTCTTCTGTATCAGCCGTTGAAAACGTTCCAACAAAACTGAATTTTGGTGATACAAGATCAGACGATTTAGGAGAGTATAATCGTTCGCGCGCTGAAATTACACTGAAAAACAATGGTCTGTATTTAATTAGGCTTTATCTTAATAGCAATAACATTCCTGTTGGATCAGATAGCATTTTGTCATGTTATGTGAATGGTACAGAATTTCAACGATTAGGTAACTGGAATCCTGTCGTCTCATCAAGTGTATGTGTATTATACCTTCAACAAAAGTTTAAAGCAGGAGATAAATTAACATTTTATATTACACCCAAAAACACTGGGAGAACCATTACAGTAAATAGAGCTTATGTTACCTTGTCACAGCTAAGATAGGATTATTTGAAAAAGAAAGTGTGTGAGCAAATCGGAGGTAGCTGTCTTTCACTTTTTCCGTTTTATGTGCTTAATACAACAAAGGAACGAGAACATAAGTTCAATGCTAACATCGCCTAATAATAATGGTTTTTTGAAAGGAGAAAAAGATCATAAAAACACCTCAACCTTTTAGTACGAGCGATAAGGCTCATGCAGATCTCTTTAACAATCTAGTGAAGATTTTGATTGAAAATGACCAGGAACTATTAGAACAATTCAATCTTCATACGGGAGATACAAACCCTCACGTCTCTGATTCAGAAAAGAAGAAATGGAATGAATCACAGCTATATAAACTGACAAATGATAACGGGTCCCATTTGATCAATATCCCTGCCGGCGGCAGTATTTATGAAGGAATTAAAGCGCTAGGTGCCTGCTCATTCTATGCCCCAGGAGGATCTGGAGTAGTTGATTCTCCTGCTGTTGGGAACGCTGCATTAAGAGGCTTCCAGCTTGTAGGCCAAAACAATATTGGTGTAGGAATCGCAATTGACACATTAGGCAATGCATTTTATTTTTCCTATTATGTAAAAGACATTGGAATCAACTGGGTGCAGATGCCGACTCAAAATGAAAAAAACAAATGGGATGCAGGACAATTGTCTAAAATCACTGCTGATGATGGAAAAGCTTTTGAAAGAATTAATGCAGATGATCCTAGCATTTTAGATAAGCTGATAAAGTTGCCGGGAGTTCACTCATGGTACATCCATGAAGCACATCCAGATCTTCCGACAAGAAGTTCCATGAGGGCTTTGTCTGTTTTTAGTGAAAATACCTACGGCTGGGTCATCGGTGCAAACAATACAGGAGATGTCTATATTAACCGTTCAACAACTGATGTAACAGGTACCCAACAAGAGTGGAGCGGTTGGAAACGTCTCAATGACCATAACCTATTAAACTCAAAGGGATTAAGACTTTCAATGCCAATAGGTACTGATATTTTAACGCTGCCATCCGGATTTTACTTTGCTGTTGGATCTAATGTTTTAAATATGCCTGTCGATAATGATTCTTCTTGGTTTAATATCGATATTTTAGAAACTGTAAATGGTAGAAAGAGCATTCATATTATTAGAAGTTATGACAACACTCATTGGTTTGGTACTGTTCATACTGACGGTGTTTTCAAAGGGTGGAAAAAAATAGTAACTGATGCCGATTTTGAAAGTGTCAAGTGGCTAGATGTCACATTAGCCAATGGTTCCTCTATTGGAGACAGACCGGTTCAATATGTTAAATGGGGAAACTTATTATTGTTGAGGGGCCATCTGATAGCAAATAGAGAAGTGATCTGTGGAAGTATTCCAAATACAGGCCTACCCGATAAAGGCATAGTAGTATCAGTCCCAGTATCAGGCACAACGGGTCATAGTAAACTATATATATATAAGACAGGAGAGCTAAAACTAACTGGTTTACATGCAGTGAATAACAGTGGGGTAACTGGCTACTATTTAGACACAGTCGTCCCATTAAATTAAGGAAGTGATAGTATGATACAAGTTTATGAGTACAACCATCAAAATGAATTGGTCAGACCTATCGAAGTGTTCAAAAGGGATGAGGAAGGTAATTATGTCATTCCAGATCAATGCACAACAATTGCCCCACCCAATAATCCCTCTTTTTATAAAGCAGCTTTTGATGTGGAAAAACAACAATGGTATGAATCAGCGACACAGGAGTATATAGATAGCCTAAAACCAGCCCCTCTCCCGCTAAGTGATATAGAACTTTTAAAGAAACAAAATGCTTTATTATCTAAACAATTAACGCAGCTATTGGCTATGCAGACAGGGGGGACTTTAGAATGATGTTTCCAACTGTAGCAGATATCAAACAATTTTGGGACTGGCAATGTTACGGCCCAGAGGACATTGCATTTTATGTAAGCATCGGCTGGATCTCGGCAGATGACTATCAAGACATAACAGGAGACAAATACGAAGCCTAATGGCTTTATTTTTTTACCGTAAAAAGGTGATTCCAGCGGCTTAGGTTAATCAACCATTAAATCATAAATTATCCTCAATCTCATTGAAACAATTTATGGAGTTGTAGAAAGGAGAGAACACATTGGATATAAAAACTCCTCGTTCTTTTGAAACGAGTGATAAAGCTCATGCTGATCTATTCAACGATATGTTGAAAATACTGATTCATAACGACACTGGTATATCAGAACAATTAACTAATCATATCGATGATTCGAGACAGCACTCTTCAGAAGTAGAAAAAAAGAAATGGAATGAGTCGCAGCTGTATAAAATTACAGGTGATGACGGAGTACATCTTATAAATATTCCTGCCGGCACAAAAATTTATGACTCAATTAAAGACAAAGGGACATGTACATTTTATGCGCCCAGTGGAATAGAGGATAGCCCTTCACAATTTGCCATTAGAGGGATACAGACAGTGGGACAAAATAACATTGGAACAGGTTTTGCGATAGATACTTCAGGTAATGCATATTACTTCTACTATAATTCTAGCCATTTATCTATCACTTGGACTCAGATTCCGACAGCAGCTGAAAAAGATAAATGGAACAACAGTCAGCTCCATAAAATAACAAGAGATAACGGTCAACCCTTTTACAAAAGCATAAGTGAAACCACCGACTATAACGAAATGACAGAAACAGGAATGTATCTCGTTTATAATACTGGTCTTAATGGTCCAAAAGAAATCAAAAGGGCATTTATGACCGTGATCAGTTATGGGAATACTCTGCTGCAAGCTATATATGATGCAGTTAATGGTCTGAACTCTTTTTATAGAATTAGGAAGACTGACTATACATGGACCGAATGGGAAAGGCAGCTCACATCTACAGATTTAAATGCTATTCAATCATTCCCTATTACTGATAATAATGGACAGGGGAAGGTTTATATCAGTAATACGGACGATTTCCATGAAATATTACCAAAGTATCGAGGTTTAGTTCATTTTGTATCTGCAAATGCGCCAATCAATGGACCTGGTACTGCGTTAAGGGGGATCTGGACTTGTAATAGCACAAGTACGTACGGGCAGGCAATTGGCTTTGACAACTTAAACCGCACGTGGCGTAAGACAATAGCGAATGGCGTATGGTCAAAATGGGAACGTTTGTTAACCAGCGCAGAGCCAATAGAATGGAAGTCCCCGACAAAAATAATAAACGGATGGAAAGAATACGGGACTCAAAAAGTGCAATTTTATAAGAATGCATTTGGAGAGGTAGAGTTAATTGGTTCAATTACAGGGGGTACTATCGGTTTTGAGGTACCTGCTTTTACATTACCAAGTGGTTATCGTCCTATACAGGGAATGCATTTTATAGGGGTAGCATCTAGTATAGGTGGTGGTTCAACACCACAAACACACAGAACACATATTGATACTGATGGTAATGTGTATATACAAAGTGTCTCCAATTCAACAAACCCAAATGAATTTATCACTTTCGGCTTTAAATTCATGGCTGCACAGGAGGGATGAAAGTGAAATGGATATATAAATACGACGGAAAATTCAATTACCTTCCAGGGGAAGAAATAGAAATTGAAGAGGAAGCAGACATCCCAAAAGGATATACAGATGTAAGACCTCAAGATGGTTTGTACAACGGTAAATACAATGAAGAGAAAAGGGCATGGTATGAGTCAGCAACACAAGCATACATTGATAGTTTACAGCCAAAACCGCTGCCACCATCAGAAATTGACCTATTAAAACATCAAAATGCTGATCTGCTTCAGCAGCTGGCAGAGTCAAAAGAGAGTAGAAGAACAATCAAAAACAATATCAGAACTTATCATGTTGCTGAATGAAAAGGAGGTCATTTAATTGGATTGGTTCCGTAGTATTTCATTGTTCTATCAATGGAAGTGTTATGAAAATCAAGACGTAGCAAAATTTGTTCGGTTCGAGAAGATTACGCCAAAACAATACAAAGAAATAACAAAAGAAGAATATCCAACAAACGCTGAATAGGCGTTTTTATTTTGCCTCCTTTAAGGATGCGCAAAGTGAGGGAGTAGGTGAGTGCAGTGGAAATGGATTTGACTCAATATTTAATGACACAAGGACCGTTTGCGGTGTTGTTTTGTTGGGTGCTGTTTTACGTATTAAACACAACAAAGGAACGAGAAAACAAGCTCAATGAGCAAATCGAGGCGCAAAATGATGTGTTAGCAAAGTTTAGTGAAAAGTATGACGTCGTGATCGATAAGCTCGATAAAATCGAACGAAATTTAAAATAGGAGGAAAGATCATGAAAACATTCGACAAAGGTACTGTGATTCGCACAGTGCTTCTTTTTATTGCTCTGATCAATCAAACGCTTGTCATGTTTGGACAGACGGTGCTGCCGATTAGTGAGGAGCAAGTACAAACCGCAGGTGAAGCACTATATGTGGCAGGTTCTACAATTTTCACTATGGTCACAGCGGTAATAGCTTGGTTTAAAAACAATTATGTGACCTACAAAGGCCAATTACAAAAAGATGCTCTGAAACAAAGAGGGCTAACAAAATAATACTTGAAGGAGAAACGACATGGTAAAAATCATTCAAGCATTGATTCCAAAACAACATCGCAACAGACCAGGAAACACGATGAAGCCGCTCTATATTACAGTGCATAATACATCTAACAGTGCAAAAGGTGCTAATGCGGCCAGTCATGCAGCATTTGTTGCACGTTCAAGTACCGGGGTGAGCTGGCATTACACCGTTGATGATCAGGTGATTTATCAGCATTTACCGTTAAACGAAAACGGCTGGCACGCAGGGGATGGCAGAGGCACCGGCAATATGAAATCAATTGGAATTGAAATTTGTGAAAATGCAGACGGCAATTTTGAACAAGCAGTTGAAAATGCCCAATGGCTCATTCGAAAGCTGATGGGAGATTTCGGAATTCCTTTATCAAATGTAGTGCCTCATAAACATTGGAGCGAGAAAGAATGTCCAAGGAAACTTCTCGGACGGTGGGATCAGTTTAAAGCTAGAATAGCCACAACGCATACCGGCAGCAAAAGTACAAGAAAACCAGTTCAAGCAGAAAGTTTGAGCCACAAAACACCCGTTTCCAAACAGAAATCGTCAAATCTGCCATCTGGCATTTTAAAAGTCACCAAGCCCTTAACAAAAGGCCCTCAAGTCACAGCCGTGCAAAAAGCCTTATCTTCTCTCTATTTTTACCCAGACAAAGGGGCAAAAAACAACGGGATTGACGGCTATTATGGACCGAAAACGGCGAATGCGGTCAAGCGGTTCCAGCTCATGAATGGCTTAACTGCAGACGGAATTTACGGACCGAAGACGAAGAACAAAATCGAAAAAATGTTGAAAAAGTGATTTTTCATCATCAAGGGTAAATGGTAAACGCAATAAGGTAAGAAAATTGCTATATTACATCTTCAACAGCCCAAAAAGAACACCCATAAGCTCACTGATAGAGATTTAAGAGAGCTTTTGGGCAAAACACGCAAAGACTGAGAAGAGCCAAAGGCGGGCGTACAAGCGCAAATAACGGAGAGGGGAAACAGCAAGAACAAAAAAAAGATTGAAGGACTAATTCACAATTATCACTGGATGGCGAAAGAGGTTCAGCGGCTCCAGCGTGTTATATATGGTACTGACATTCCTATGCGAAGGTGGGGTGTGGCGCAATACGGCATTGAGGCAACCTTACCAAAAGGGAGCAAAGGAAAAAGCCAAGCTGAATTACGTGACATGGATATGAGGGAAGAAAGATTATTTAAACGTCTTCGGAAATTTGAAGAACGTGTAGATGCAATAGAAACGGCAGCAAGCAAAATCTAAGGGGAGAAAAACAGAGTCGTGTATGACTGCATGATGGAGGGTATGAGTTATCGAGCTATCGGACTTCACTTGGGCCTGTCTCGTGAAAAGGTCCGCCAGATGAATGATAATATCATCAACCAATTATGCCATTTTGTGCACTTGTTGAATGATGAAAAATCCGTAGTGTAAAATGGAAGGCAGTCTGTGGAGGCGCAATATTACCGCGTCTCCACAGACTTAAATTCGCTAGATAATCCCACTTCTTATTTGTAATAACATTATGATAGTCTTATGTTACAAATAAGAATTGGATGTGTATATCAAATGGACGGGAATTCTAGCACTATCAGGGCTGAAGAATTAAAGAGAATCATTCGAAATTGGGGTCTTCCAATAGTATTATTAAGCAATAAAGAAAATATTGAATTCAAATTCTCTGATGAGGGAATAAAAAATAATACTGAGACAAACTATCGTATTGACGCAGGAACCTGTAAATTTTGTTTATATGATGTGAAAGAAGAGAAGCCTTTATTTAGTATGGAGTTTTATCAAATTAGTGATAGAATAGCTGCATTACGACCTGTAGGCAAGCCAATTGAAAAACCACTAGTATTGGAATTTTTATATGTGCACGATGATTCTTTAAGAAAAAAAGGTATTGCAACGTTTTATATGAAAAAAGTTCTTAGATATGCAAAATCAATTAAAGTTGACTATCTTAAAATAAAGCCTAATGCAAACGCAGATAATTTTAAAAAAGATAAAAAAACAAATGCTTTAAATCAAGAAGAGTTAGAGCAATTCTATTCAAAATTTTGCACCCCAGAGATGCCTGTAAAACTAAATCCTTTAAAGTAAATTCGTTCGACAAATTTTGCAAATGGTTCCATGTGTTTATTTCCTGTCGATATAAAGATGGGGGGTTGATTATTAATGAGTCAAAAGAAAGTGAGATTCGAATATTATCAAGTGGTATTTGTGAAAAAAGAGGACGATCAAAATGGTAGGGAAAGATTGTTTGATCTCTTGCCTTGGATGGCAAAAGCCAATCAAAAGTCTTTAGAAGGCCGGACATACGACTATAGACAAGAACAGGCTAGATTAGAAGAAGCAACATGGGACGATGAATTGCAGATATATTATTTGCATTTTGTCAGACTTAGAGATCATATCCCTTCAACTGCAAAAACCTCTGAGAAAGTAATACCGCTTGAATTAGAAGATGATGAGTATATTGGAGAAGAAGTGTCAGCTTTATATGATGAGTCAAATCATGTGTTAATGTTACAAAGAAACAAATATAGTTTAGGTCCAGAGGGAATCGAAGACTATTTGAATTTAATTTGGAATTCAGAAGAAGAAACAATTTATCTAAGAGCTATTTGTCCACCGAATATTTTTGAGAATGCTAAAAAATCAGCTCAATACAGGAAAATAACTCTTAAATTTGCTGATCTTAAAAAACATAATGGTAATTCAAATGGTTTTTTGGGTCGACTTAAATCGCCTGTAAGTAATTTGTTTCAAAGTTTCAATAAATATGAGGGTGTAAATGCACAAATTACTATTACTGTTGGAAATACTAAAAATTCATTAGATGAAGAAGCAATTCATGAAACTTTAAACGATCTTCAGGAACACAGAGACTTGTTTTCAGGAGCTGAATTAGCCCGAAGAAGTAATGTTGATACTCCAGTGGAATTAATCGATTTATTTGAACATAAAGCACATGACTTCGGAACATTTAGAATGGAAAAAAGACAAACTCTAAATCACCATTCAATTGTAGCTGAGATGTGGAAAATTTATGGAGCTAAAGAAGGCTGTAGGAATAGACAGCGAGATATTAATTCTTATTTAAGGGGCTAGATAGGAGAAATCACATGACAGTTAATAATCAATCTAAAAAATATGAATATGTCCACCTTTTTGTGCCCGGATTAATTTCAATGGGAATTGTCTTTTTAACTATGCGTTCTGGAATCAATTATAACTTCAAAAACTTAGATAAAGTGCTTGAAGGTACAACGAATTTCAGTTCAATTCTTTTAGGTTTTTTGGGTGCATTATTAGGTATTCTATTAAGCATTAAGGACAGTGATATTGTAAGATATATCTTTGATCAAAAAGGTTCTTCATGGTTAAAGTTTTATTTTAATGAATCATTCATATTCGGATTGATAGTAGTTATATTATCGGCTGTTATGCAGGTGTTTATTGATGATAGTAGCACATTTGCTAAGGTGCTATTCTTAAGCTGGATATTTGCTTTGACGTACTTTATGTATTCTACTTTTCGAATTGTGAGGTTTTTGATGAAAATCTTCTTTAATTCTAATGCTGTTAATGCTAATGATAGACCAGAGTCGAATCTAGTTGAAGATGATCAACAAAGGCTTGAAATGAGAAATTCTTTGACACAAAATAACAGCGGAGATTAAATTATATTTCTAATGGCATTAAAGCGGATAAGATGTAAATAGTTCCATGTGCTAACATATTACAGACTCTATTGATGGATGGTGAATTAGTAGTGGAAACGAAAACTTATTACGATTATTGTGTTCATAAAATAAAAGGCTCATTAGATGATAAAGGTCCTCTAGCTGAACTTGAAAACCTTCTGAAACTTCAAGGTGAAGAAGGCTATAGACTTGGTAATGCTATACCGCAAGTTTATGAAGGTAGTACAGAGTCAACAATACTAATATTTGAATCAGAATATGAAGACAAAGCCTAAACTGAGTTTTCAAAAAGCATCCTGCGGGGTGCTTTTTTAGTCCCTGTAAACTGCTTCCGATAATTCTTTACATCAAGCATCGGCTTAAAGGTAGAGTGCGGCGGCAGTTTAGAGCGAATGAAAAAGTTTTACATAAACAAAAAAGAATTAGCAATAATAAATTTTGAATAGGGGGTGTTAGAAATGGAATGCCAACCAAATAATGATCCTCAGCTTTTACGGGATAACGGAAATCTACCTATTATAAAACTGGTTGAAAATATATATAGCGGCGGTGCTCCTACAAGAAACCAAAACGCGAAGACGCACGGGTTTTTATTCAAAGCACATGCCGGCTGAAGCGTTTGAGATCATGCAAGACATTCAGGAGTTTTCACCTGTTGATCTGCTGTGGGAACAAATACAGATTCAATTTACCGCAATTGTGAGGGCGCAAAAGATCATTTTCGTTGAAAGCAAAGACGAAATGATCAAAGAGCTTAAAAAGAAAAAATCAGTCGTTTCAGATTCTACAGATATTGAGGAAGAAGAATACGAGTTTCAGTTTGTCTGAGCTTAGGGGCTTAATAAAGCAATTTGACAACATAGCCCATGAGACAGACGAAAGACGGCTTAAACTGAAGCAGATGCGCTTAAACACCGAGAAGACTAAGAAAGCCAAATTTGTTGCAAGATTAATCTTTTACTTTCAAACCCAAAAAATAAGAAAAGCCTATTACTGGAAAATTGGAAACTTGGCATGCTGCTAATCTTTCAGGTGTCACATTAATATTTTCAAAAAACAAGTACTAATGTCTATTCCTTTTATCTTTGTACTTGTAAAGTCAATATCATTTATATTGCATCTAATTAAATTTACTTTAATTAATTTGGAATTGAAAAAGTTAGAACTCTTTAATGGTGTAAACGGACTTCTTTTAAATCTGCTGTCAGCAAAATTGCTTAAATTAACTCGCAATTTTCAAAAGGTAAATTCCCTAAGCTCGATTTTGCCAAAACAATTCTTAAAAGTTTACAATTTTTAAATACGACTCTATGAATATTTGCTGAAGTTAAAATAGCATTTGATAAATTGCAGTTTTTTAATATTACATCCGTCAATTCTGTATTATCAGTCTTTAATTTTATGACGAACTGTGTGCAATAAAGTTTTTACGTTTTTGGTATGTTATTCACATTACTCACATGGCCCAGTAACAAGAGCTTTTTTTATTTGAACCGTCATTCTTTTTTCTATTAATTACAAGCAAGCTCATTTCGACATTAGATTTTTGACGACTTTTCTTGTATACGCTTTACCTTACCTGTTTTCCTTTAAAATGGTCCCAAAATGGACCAACACGAAAAAAAGAAGAAAGATAAGATGTTGAAAATAAGAAAAACCCTTACACCAGTAAGGGTTTTGTGTATGGAGCATAGCGGGATCGAACCGCTGACCTCTACGCTGCCAGCGTAGCGCTCTCCCAGCTGAGCTAATGCCCCGAGGTATGACGACATAACTTATTATAATCAATCCTCCTGTGAAATTCAAGCTGTAAAACGTAAACACATCGTCTATTTTTCTTTCTGTTCAATCGGAATATAGTCAAAAATTTCACCAGAATGAACAGAATGGGCTAATCGTCTCAGCCAGTCATAATAGGCTTTTGAGCTTTCAAGCTGCTCAATGAGCTGCTGCGCTTCCTCTCTTACATGCTCCTCCAGCTGATCATCACGCGACACCTCTTGAAGCCGCTCTTGCGCTTCTTCAATTGCCGCTAAATTGACCTCGACCTCACGTTCCCATTTTTGCGGAAAGAAGTTCGTGAAAAACTTAAAAAAATCTTTTTCCGCAACAAAGCTGTGTTTTCTTCGGCCACGGTGAAACGTCTTTTTGACAATATTCATGTCTTGCAGCTTTTTCACACCCGTGCTCATACTCGGCTTACTCATTTGCAGCTCTTCACGCATTTCATCCAGTGTCATTTCCTCATTTAAATACATCGTTCCATATAGAATACCTGCACTTCTTGTAATGCCATAGAGATCCATCGTTTCAGCTATGGAATCAATGACTAGATCTTTAGCAGCTAAAATACGATCTTCTGCTTGCGGTTTTTCCTGCTTTTTCATTTTGTCCCTGCTTTCTATTAAGAAAATTCAATCCGTTCAAAAAAATCTTTATGGACTATATGTTAACGAAAGAATACAAAATGTCAAAATAAATGAAGCATATCTCCCTTTGACAGAAAAATTTGAACATGATAAGTTAATTATGTTCAGAACGTTAAATTTTTATTTAACAAACTTACCAAAGAGAATCAGAGGAGGTTCCTTCTATGAGTCAAACACTATTTATAGACGGACAATGGGTTGGTGCTAAAAGTAGCGACACACGGGATATCATCAATCCGTTCAATCAAGAAGTGATCGCGACAGTCAGTGAAGGATCTAGAAATGACGCGCAGCTAGCCATTAAAGCAGCGAGAAAAGCCTTCGATCAAGGGGACTGGGCAAACCTGCCTGGACTTGAAAGAGGAAATATTATGTTTAAGATAGCTGAATTGATTAGACGTGATCTTGATGAACTTGCCAAATTGGAATCGCTTGATACAGGCAAAACATTAGAGGAAAGCAAAGCAGATATGGACGATATTGCGAACGTGTTCCAATATTACGCAGGTCTGGCTGATAAAGATGGCGGGGAAATCATTGCATCGCCAATTCCAAACTCGAAAAGTGAATTAGTCAGAGAGCCTGTCGGTGTATGCGGACAAATCACTCCTTGGAACTATCCATTGCTTCAAGCAAGCTGGAAAATCGCTCCTGCACTTGCGGCGGGAAATACAATCGTTTTAAAGCCAAGTGAAATCACACCACTCACCACAATAAAAGTATTTAAACTCATGGAAGAAGCGGGCGTTCCAGCAGGTGTTGCAAACCTAGTGCTTGGACCTGGGGCAACCGTTGGAGATGAGCTTGCTGTGAATGATCAAGTAGATCTGATTTCATTTACAGGCGGGATTGAAACAGGGAAGAAAATTATGCAGGGAGCCAGCGGGAATGTGAAAAAAATAGCCCTTGAGCTTGGCGGAAAGAATCCGAATATTGTGTTTCAAGATGCTGATTTAGACGTAGCGGTTGACCAGGCGATGAATGCTGTGTTTTTCCATGCAGGGCAAGTGTGTTCAGCAGGTTCACGTTTGCTGGTGGAAGAATCTATTCATGATGAATTTTTAGAAGAACTGGTGAAGCGTACGAAAAAAATCAAGCTAGGAAGCGGCTTTGATGAAGACACCCAGAGCGGGCCGCTCATCTCAGCTGAGCATCGAGAAAAAGTAGAAAAATACGTCAGCATCGGTTTAGAAGAAGGCGCTAAGTTAGAGACAGGCGGAAAAAGACCTGACGCAGAGGAGCTGCAAAATGGGTTCTTCTACTTGCCGACCATTTTCTCAGGCTGCACGTCAGATATGCGGATTGTACAGGAAGAAGTCTTTGGACCCGTCCTGACAGTCGAATGCTTCCGTACAGAGGAAGAAGTCATCAAGCTGGCAAATGATACGATTTATGGTTTAGCAGGAGCTGTGTGGTCTTCTGATATCAGCAAGGCCGAAAGAGTGGCTCGACAATTAAGATTGGGCACGGTTTGGATCAATGACTTCCATCCTTATTTCGCTCAAGCACCTTGGGGTGGATATAAGCAATCAGGCATTGGGCGCGAATTAGGACGTACGGGACTTGAAGAATATACCGAGTTGAAGCATTTATATCGAAATACAAAACCTGAAGCGGTTCATTGGTTTAAATAAAAATTACGCATTTGGAGGAGATTCTATATGACACTAAATATGAAAATTGAAAGCATGCAGAAATTCCATACATTTGAAATTCCAACTGTCATCAAACACGGCATTGGTGCAGTGAAACATGTTGGGGAAGAAGTGAAAGCATACGGCGTTTCAAAAGTATTGCTTGTAACAGACCCTGGTATTTATCAAGCCGGCGTGGTGGACCCAGTCATTGCTTCATTAAAAGAAGCACAAATCGATGTCGTTCTATTTGATAAAGTAGAGCCAAATCCGCCAGTCCGTCTAGTGAACGAAGGATCTGCTTTATATGAAAAAGAAGGCTGTAATGGATTAGTCGCAGTAGGCGGCGGCAGTTCAATGGATACAGCAAAGGCAATCGGAGTAGAGGCGACCCATGAAGGCTCAGTCCTTGATTACGAAGCGGCAGAGGGAAAAAAACCGCTAGAAAACAGAATCCCTCCTTTAACCACTATTCCGACAACAGCTGGTACAGGTTCAGAGGTAACGCAGTGGGCGGTCATTACTGATGAAGAAAGAGAATTCAAATTCAATACAGGTGGACCTCTCATTGCAGCTCATCTAACAGTGATTGACCCAGAGCTTCATGTATCCATGCCGCCTCATGTGACAGCAATGACTGGAATTGACGCACTTGCTCACGCGATTGAATGCTATACGATGAAATTTGCTCAGCCGATTACAGATGCGGTAGCGCTCATGGCGATTGAATATGCTGCTCATTATATTCGCCGTGCCTTTGCCGATGGCGAGGACTTAGAAGCCAGATATGGAATGGCACAAGCTGCGATGCTTGCCGGGCTTTCTTATGGAAGCGAATCAGCAGGAGCTGCACATGCGATGAGTCAAACACTCGGAGGCATTATTCCTGTAGCGCACGGTCAGTGTGTTGCAGCGATGATGGGACCAGTGATGGAGTATAACTGGAAAGGGTATCCGGAAAAATTCGCTCGAATTGCGCAAGCGTTTGGTATTGATACAAGCAGAATGTCAACAGAGGAAGCAGCCAAAGCAGCTGTGAATTGGATGTATGATTTAGTAGAAGATTTAGAAGTTCCTTCATTAGAAGAACAAGGTGTATCAAAAGATATGATTGATCGTTTATCTAAAGAAGCGATGAAAGATCCGCAAACAGTTGGAAACCCAAGAGATTTAAACGAAAAAGCGTACAAATGGATTTATGCTCGCTGCTTTGAGTTAACACCTAAAACGGTGTAACAATGAAAAAAGGCTCCCAAAAGGGAGTCTTTTTTATGTCTATAGTTGTTCTTTAATTTCTTTGATTTGATGAATATGGCGTTTTTCGTGTGCACCGATAAAATCAAGGTATTGCTTAAGGGATAGCTCTTTAAACACAGGGTGTGCAATGACGCGTTTGAAATCTTCCTCAGTAAATGTTGATAAAATTTGATTGAGCTGCTCACGTGCAGTATCGAGCTCATCCTTTAAATGTGTAGGTGTTACATGCTTGCGCTCAGGCTCAACAATACTAGGCGCAGTGGCTTTTTTCGAACGGTCCTCTGCCATTTCTACCGGCTTTGGTTCATATTCTTTAATTGGTGCTTTTTTACCCTCAGCAGCTAGATGTTTTGCTGCAACTAGGTCCATTTTCTTTAAATGATCTGCTACCTCTTGAATACTCCAAGTATCATCAGATAATTTTTGGTTCAATTGTTCTTCGCTCAAACCTTGCAGCTCGTGCCACAATTCTTGTCTCGCTTCATGTAATAAACTCATTTTCTTCATCACCTCAAGATCAAATTTTAACATAATGGTACATGACAATCATTCTTGAGCTATCCGAAAAACCCTTTGAAGAATTGTGATGAAATATGAAACCTTTACAAAAGTGGTTCGTATTACCTGTTAGAAGGAATACATTGGAGGTGAGTGTGGTCTAAATGAAACAAAAGATGTTCATTTCATGAAGAAAGGGTGAGGAAGATGGATGTGTTCGGGCTGCCTCTTCAGACGCTGTATTTATACATATTAATGATATCAGGAATCCTGACACTTGTTTTCGTCTTTTTCGGCGATGTATTTGATGGATTGTTTGAAGCGATCCCTGTTCCATTCCTTCAACCAACATTGATCCTCGCATTTCTTACCTTTTTCTCGGCTGGAGGGTTTATCTCTGAAAAAACAGCAATTGTAGGAAGTGGACTTGGCGCAGGATTATCTGCCATCCTCGCAGTGATCCTTGTGACCTGTTTGAATGTATTTGTACTAGTCCCGCTTTCCTCTGCTGAAGAATCTCTCTCTTATACGGAGGCCGATTTAAAAGGAAGAACTGGGGAGATCATTGTATCTGTTCCAAAAGACGGATTTGGAGAAGTGCTGTTAATCAGTAATAGCGGGAAAATCTCAAAGCCAGCTGTCAGTTTCGACCAAGAGGAGATTCCATATGGAACCCGTGTGCTAGTTGTCGAAGTGAACAAAGGCGTCTTATCTGTTATACCAAATGAAGAAATCTAGGAGGGAATGCTATGCCAGGAACAACGATTTTAGTGATCATTGGAATTGTGCTTGTGATTCTTATTGCACTTATTGGTGTATTTGTTTCTAAATACCGGACAGCAGGTCCAGATGAAGCATTAATCGTCACAGGAAGTTACCTAGGAAGTAAAAATGTCCACGTGGATGAAGGTGGAAACAAGATTAAGATTGTGAGAGGCGGCGGTACCTTTGTACTTCCAGTCTTTCAACAAGCAGAGCCGCTCAGCTTACTATCTAGCAAGCTAGACGTTTCAACACCTGAAGTCTATACCGAACAAGGTGTACCGGTCATGGCGGATGGAACAGCCATCATTAAAATTGGCGGATCGATTGAAGAAATCGCGACTGCTGCAGAGCAATTTTTAGGGAAAACAAAAGAAGACCGTGAAAACGAAGCAAGAGAAGTATTAGAAGGCCATCTTCGTTCCATCTTAGGATCAATGACAGTTGAAGAGATTTATAAAAACAGAGAGAAATTCTCTCAAGAAGTACAACGTGTCGCTTCTCAAGATCTAGCGAAAATGGGTCTTGTCATTGTATCGTTTACGATTAAAGATGTTCGTGATAAAAATGGCTATTTAGAATCTCTAGGTAAACCAAGAATTGCCCAAGTAAAACGCGATGCAGATATTGCAACAGCTGAAGCAGATAAAGAAACACGTATCAAACGTGCCGAAGCAGATAAAGATGCGAAGAAATCTGAGCTTGAGCGTGCTACTGAAATCGCTGAAGCAGAAAAGATCAATGAGCTGAAAAGAGCAGAATTCAGACGTGAACAGGATACGGCAAAAGCAAGTGCTGACCAAGCGTACGATCTAGAAACAGCTCGTAACCGACAGCACGTAACTGAACAAGAAATGCAAGTCAAAATCATTGAGCGTCAGAAACAAATTGAATTAGAAGAAAAAGAGATTCAGCGTCGTGAACGTCAATACGATTCTGAAGTGAAAAAGAAAGCAGATGCGGACCGTTATGCTGTTGAGCAGTCAGCTGCGGCGGAAAAAGCGAAACGCCTCGCTGAAGCAGATGCGAAGAAATACAGCATCGAAGCAATGGCCAAAGCAGAAGCTGAGAAAGTCCGTATTGACGGGCTTGCCAAAGCGGAAGCGGATCGTGCGAAAGGGGAAACAGAAGCAGAAGTCATTAGACTGAAAGGACTTGCGGAAGCGGAAGCAAAAGAGAAAATTGCGGAAGCATTCGAACAGTATGGCCAGGCAGCGATCCTTGATATGATTGTGAAAATGCTTCCTGAATATGCGAAGCAAGTATCTGCTCCACTTTCTAACATTGATAAAATTACTGTTGTGGATACGGGCGGTAACGGCGAAGGCAGCGGCGCCAATAAAGTGACCGGCTATGCGACAAACCTTATGTCCAGTCTTCAAGAAAGTCTGAAAGCTTCCTCTGGGATTGATGTCAAAGAAATTATTGAGAATTTCTCTGGCAAAGGCAATGTGAAACAAAGCATCCAAGAACTGACCAATGAAATCAAACAGCCAAGAAAAAAAGAAATCGCTGATCGTCAAATAGAAGAATAAAATCAAAAGACACCTTCTGATAGAAGGTGTCTATTTTATTTGGGGCACATGCCGGTGTCTTTTGATAGATGAAGAAAGATTCACAAGAATGCCTGCTGATATCATCATGAACACCAATGAAGATCCGCCGTAGCTAATAAAGGGAAGAGGTATGCCTGTAATGGGGAGAAGCCCGAAGACAGCTCCTAGATTAAATGCTGCTTGGAGCATGATTTGAAACGTGAGCCCGATCGTTAACAGTTTTCCAAATGGGTCGTGTAAAGCTTGCACAATTCGCATGGCTCGATACATGATGAGAAGATATGCACCAATCACAAGCAAAATTCCCATGATTCCCAGTTCTTCACTGATGATGGCCATGATAAAATCCGTATGGGCTTCAGGAAGAAAGCCCAGTTTTTGAATGCTTCCGCCTAAGCCATTTCCCGTCAGCCCGCCTGAATTCATCGCGAAATACGAATGAATCAGCTGATATCCATCCCCATTTTCATACTGAAAAGGATTACGAAAAGAAGTCAGCCGTTTTAAACGGTAAGGAGCTGTCACAGCAAAAAAAGTGATTCCCGCTGCGGCAGTCCATCCCAGCAAAATAAGATGGCGCGTTTTCAGTCCAGCGCATAATAAAATAATGCCGCAGCTTAATAAAATAGACACAGCTGTGCCTAAATCCGGCTGCTTTAAGATCAATAAAAAAGCAATCCCTAAAAGAATGAGTGGGGGCATTACACCTTTTTTAAAAGATGTAATGTACGCTTGTTTTTTCGCATACACATAGGCAAAATAGATCACCATCACTAGTTTCACAGCTTCTGAAGGCTGGAGCATGAGAGAACCTAGATGAATCCACCGCTGTGAATTATTTTTGACAACACCAATTCCAGGAAGCAGGACAAGGATGAGACATAGCAATGACAGTAAGACAAGCCACTTTATCCATTTGCGATAAATCTGATAAGGGAGAAGAGCGGCAATGAAGAAAAAGAATCCCCCCATCACGAGCCATTGCCATTGTTTGATAAAGAAATAGCTGCCCTGTTCATACTTCACTTCTCCTAAAGGATAACTTGCACTGTAGACCATCAGTAAACCAAATAAGCAGAGAAACACAATCGTACCAACAAGAATGCGGTCGATTCTTTTGAGATGGGATAAAAGGAATGTCATCATCTTCAACCCCAATTGCGACCAAACATATAGGATGATGATCTAAGATTGACACTAAACACGAGACCAATGGCGATCATGTTGGTCAATAGCGCACTGCCTCCATAGCTGATAAAAGGAAGTGCAAGTCCCGTCACAGGCATTAAACCGATTGTCATCCCTACGTTTTGGAAAACTTGAAACATGATCAGCCCAACGACACCTGCACATATGTATAATCCATAGAGTGTATTAGCGTGCATAGCCACGTGAATGATTCGGTAAATCATCATTAAGTACAGACACATCAAAAGAGAGGCGCCAATAAAACCAAACTCCTCACCAATGACGGCAAATATAAAATCCGTATGGGCTTCAGGGATATTGCCACCTTGTACTTGTTGCCCCTTTGTAAAACCGCTCCCTGATAATTGACCTGATCCAATGCCGAGTATCGATTGTTTCAGCTGATACCCGTATGTTGAATCAAATTCATCAGGAGAGAGCCACCCATAAATGCGATCAAGCTGATGAGGCTTAATGATTTTCGTAAAATGCTCAAAATGATGATTGTGCAGATAGATCAAAAAGGCAAGAAGTGCAAGAAAAGCAGCCATTAATGCAGCCGTCATCTTGCTCGAAATCCCTGATACAAGCATCAGTGTAAAGGCAATGGATAAGATCACGAGCGCTGTTCCTAAATCAGGCTGAATTAAGATGAGGAAAAAAGGGACGATAGTCCAGCAAATGACTTTAGTTGTAGGAATGATGCTTTCTTGAAAAGAAAATCGCTGATGCTTGTATTGGTTCAAGACAGCCGCAAGCAGCAGGATCACAAAAATTTTCATGAACTCTGATGGCTGAATTTTGATTGAACCGAAGCTGATCCACCTTTGGGAACCATTTTGACTCGTTCCGAAAAAATGCACAAGAATAATGAGAAAAATACCACCTGCAAATAACCGAAAAGATAAACGCTCAAGCAGCTCATAATCAAAGTAGGCAACTGCTGCCATGAGACCGAAACCGACGATATACCAGAAAATTTGCCTTTTGACGAAATAAAGCATATCTTGCGTTTCATACTGTCCCGATCCGCTATAAACAGCTAGTAGGCTGATGACAAATAAACAAATAACAGTGAGTAAAAGTGCGAAGTCAATGCTGTACTGTTTTTTCATGGATTCTTTTCCTGCTATGCCCTATTTGTCAGTTGGTTTAATATGACTTGCACCGCGGCAGCGTCATCAATATAGCCGATCGGAAAAATATAATCTGGTATTAAATCAACAGGCATAATGAAATAAAGGAGTGCGCCTCCCATCAGCATCAATTCTCGAGGAGTTCCTCGTCCATTGATGAATAAACTGTACATGTTTTTCAACTGCTCAAGAAATGGCCCGACGCCGCTTAGCGTCTTCATCTTTTTTTCAAACTTTGCCGTAATCGTTTCTTTTCCTTCAGCTGTTTGGCTGTAGACTTCGTATTCGTTTAACTTTTGTTCCAATTTGGTCTGACTAAACGTACCGTCGTAGATCTCTTGATCTTTTAGGGTTTTTTCAATCTCTTCTACCGCTTGAATGAACGTATCACCGTGCGCCTTTTCGTTTTTAATTGGATACCCTGAAGCAGTCAATAGTTGATCTAATGATATGTTCAGAGATTCTGAAAGCCGCTGCAGATGATTCAAAGTGGGTTTTCTTTTTCCATTCATGATTCTGGACAGTGTCGCTTTATCGATTCCTGTGTATGTGCTGAGCTCTCTTAAAGATAAAGAGCGTTGCTGCAATTTTTCCTTTAAAATTTGCCCAAGCTCTGTTGTCTTAATATCCATTTTCTACGCCATCCTTTTCATTATGTATCAACTCTTCTATAGAAGAAGTCGTACCCAATATAAAGGTGTGTTGACAAAATGTCAACGGATATCCTTTATTGATTGAATTTTAAAAAATAAGAATTTATCATAATATAAATAGGATAAAAACAGTGAGTAGGAGTGGCGCGGATGAAGGTGAGACACGCGGTACATCAAGATATTCCAAAAATCGCTGAGATTCATGTGAAAAGCTGGCAGACGACTTATCAGGGGATTATTTCGCAGGAGTATTTAGATGGATTAAACATTGAAGATCGGAAAGAGAGCTGGAGAAGAAGGTCACTTGAAGGGACGTTTGTCGCAGAAGATGCGGAAGGCGTATTTGGTTTTGCTTCTTTCGGAAAACAACGTGACGAACGTTATTCTACATATGATGGAGAGCTATATGCCATCTATTTATTACAACAGAAACAGAAATCAGGTGCGGGTATTGCTCTAATAGCAAAAGGAGTGGAATATTTAATAGAAAAAGGTTATCAGAATATGCTGCTATGGGTGTTTGAACAAAATTCGGCAAAACAATTTTATCAAAAACTTCAACCTAGTTTTGTCGTTACCAGCCAGTTCGAGCTGGCTGGCGAGAACCATAATGAAATAGGGTATGGATGGGAGCTGTCTATATTGAATAACCATGTACAGCGAATTAAATCGTCAGCTTCCAGTAATAATGAGAGAAAAAAGTGAAGAGCACAGCAAGCAACATGTAAGAAATAAACGGTGAAGCTTCTACTTTTCCTTTCACGCCTGCTATTTTTAAAGCTTCATAGAAGCCTGCCAAAAAATAAGCAAGACTGAGAATATAACAGCACAGCATAATGGAGTAAGGGCTCATTGTCGTACCTCCAGCATGAAATCTTCTATTATTAATAGATTCCATGGAGCAGCAAATTATGCATAAAAAAATAACCAGCTGAAATCAGCCGGTTATTTTTGATGAGGAAAAACCAAACGAGATGCACTTGGGATGAGTATGCAAAGAACGATACTGCAAATAATAAATGAAGGAACCATATATGTGCTGTTATAAATTAAAGAGTAGACCCATCCTGGTGTTCCTTTCGGTGCATATTGAGAAAAGAAAACGACGCCAGAAATAAAGAACGTCAGCAGCCTGAAGAAACTAGCAATAAAAACAGCTAGGGTAATATAGAAGAATTGCTGTTTTCGCTTTTGATCCTGAATGGCTTTTTTGATCAGTCCAGAAAACAGGCCGCTTAAAGAAATGACAACAGATGCAACGAAGTAATCGAGGAATCCTTGAACAGGTGTAGCGATGATCGGGCTATTCATCAGCTGAAGACCTGCGATTAACACACCGATGATAAATCCGGTAGATATTCCCCATCTAATAGACATGAGAATGACGGGAATCATAATCAGCGCAAGAGAACCGCCATTAGGCATTCTTAAAAAGAGACCTGATAAGTAATCTAATACAAGTGCAAGTGAAGTCATAATTGCGATTTCCATCAGTCGGACCAATTGATTTGATTGCTGCATAAAAAAATCTCCTTTTTCATGAATTGAGCAAGGAGAGACCGTGTAAGGATGAGTATGTTATTCATAGAAAAACATATCGATTTGAATACACCGTATGTATTCAAGTGATTCCACATTCCTACTTCAGTATTAACTGACAGGTTCAAAGGGTCAGAACAACGAATGTTCACTCTCAGCACAAAGCTCCCCCTGCGGTTATTTAGTTTCAATCTATTATAAATATACTAAAGACCCGCAGGATCAACAATAGATAATTCCCGAGATAAGTAGCATTTGTATCAATATATAGGAAGAGATAAGGAAAAATAAATTATTTAGAAAAAATACTTGTTTCTTCTTTCAAAAGGTGTTATATTTGTATTCGCCGCTGAAACAGCGCGGTTGATAAATAACATTAAGAAAAAAGTTGTTGACTTTATCTTGATAGAATGTTATATTAATAAAGTCGCCTCTGAGAGACGACGAAGATGATCTTTGAAAACTAAACAAGACAAAACGTACCTGTTAATTCGAGTTTTTATAAAAAAATCCTATGATACTTCATAGGTAGTCAGTCAAACTGGCGAGGCAGGAAGTGATCACATGCTAAGTTCGCTACATCGTGTAGCAACGCATGTGTGATATGCATCCTGCATACCTCGGAGAGTTTGATCCTGGCTCAGGACGAACGCTGGCGGCGTGCCTAATACATGCAAGTCGAGCGGACAGAAGGGAGCTTGCTCCCGGATGTTAGCGGCGGACGGGTGAGTAACACGTGGGTAACCTGCCTGTAAGACTGGGATAACTCCGGGAAACCGGAGCTAATACCGGATAGTTCCTTGAACCGCATGGTTCAAGGATGAAAGACGGTTTCGGCTGTCACTTACAGATGGACCCGCGGCGCATTAGCTAGTTGGTGGGGTAATGGCTCACCAAGGCGACGATGCGTAGCCGACCTGAGAGGGTGATCGGCCACACTGGGACTGAGACACGGCCCAGACTCCTACGGGAGGCAGCAGTAGGGAATCTTCCGCAATGGACGAAAGTCTGACGGAGCAACGCCGCGTGAGTGATGAAGGTTTTCGGATCGTAAAGCTCTGTTGTTAGGGAAGAACAAGTGCGAGAGTAACTGCTCGCACCTTGACGGTACCTAACCAGAAAGCCACGGCTAACTACGTGCCAGCAGCCGCGGTAATACGTAGGTGGCAAGCGTTGTCCGGAATTATTGGGCGTAAAGGGCTCGCAGGCGGTTTCTTAAGTCTGATGTGAAAGCCCCCGGCTCAACCGGGGAGGGTCATTGGAAACTGGGAAACTTGAGTGCAGAAGAGGAGAGTGGAATTCCACGTGTAGCGGTGAAATGCGTAGAGATGTGGAGGAACACCAGTGGCGAAGGCGACTCTCTGGTCTGTAACTGACGCTGAGGAGCGAAAGCGTGGGGAGCGAACAGGATTAGATACCCTGGTAGTCCACGCCGTAAACGATGAGTGCTAAGTGTTAGGGGGTTTCCGCCCCTTAGTGCTGCAGCTAACGCATTAAGCACTCCGCCTGGGGAGTACGGTCGCAAGACTGAAACTCAAAGGAATTGACGGGGGCCCGCACAAGCGGTGGAGCATGTGGTTTAATTCGAAGCAACGCGAAGAACCTTACCAGGTCTTGACATCCTCTGACAACCCTAGAGATAGGGCTTTCCCTTCGGGGACAGAGTGACAGGTGGTGCATGGTTGTCGTCAGCTCGTGTCGTGAGATGTTGGGTTAAGTCCCGCAACGAGCGCAACCCTTGATCTTAGTTGCCAGCATTCAGTTGGGCACTCTAAGGTGACTGCCGGTGACAAACCGGAGGAAGGTGGGGATGACGTCAAATCATCATGCCCCTTATGACCTGGGCTACACACGTGCTACAATGGACAGAACAAAGGGCTGCAAGACCGCAAGGTTTAGCCAATCCCATAAATCTGTTCTCAGTTCGGATCGCAGTCTGCAACTCGACTGCGTGAAGCTGGAATCGCTAGTAATCGCGGATCAGCATGCCGCGGTGAATACGTTCCCGGGCCTTGTACACACCGCCCGTCACACCACGAGAGTTTGCAACACCCGAAGTCGGTGAGGTAACCTTTATGGAGCCAGCCGCCGAAGGTGGGGCAGATGATTGGGGTGAAGTCGTAACAAGGTAGCCGTATCGGAAGGTGCGGCTGGATCACCTCCTTTCTAAGGATATATGGAGCAGCGTGCGTTTTCGTCTTGTTTAGTTTTGAAGGATCATTCCTTCAAAACATGTCTCTAGCGAGACAGGATTGTTCTTTGAAAACTAGATAACAATAAGTAATACATTCACATTGAATGCAATGCAAAGTTCATCACACATAGTGATTCTTTCTAAAGTAAGAAATGGTTAAGTTAGAAAGGGCGCACGGTGGATGCCTTGGCACTAGGAGCCGATGAAGGACGGGACGAACACCGATATGCTTCGGGGAGCTGTAAGCAAGCTTTGATCCGGAGATTTCCGAATGGGGAAACCCACTGCTCGTAATGGAGTAGTATCCATACTTGAATACATAGAGTATGAGAAGGCATACCCGGGGAACTGAAACATCTAAGTACCCGGAGGAAGAGAAAGCAAATGCGATTCCCTGAGTAGCGGCGAGCGAAACGGGAACAGCCCAAACCAAGAGGCTTGCCTCTTGGGGTTGTAGGACACTCTATACGGAGTTACAAAGGAATGATATAAGCGAAGAGGTCTGGAAAGGCCCGCCAAAGAAGGTAACAGCCCTGTAACTGAAATGTTGTTCTCTCCAGAGTGGATCCTGAGTACGGCGGAACACGTGAAATTCCGTCGGAATCCGGGAGGACCATCTCCCAAGGCTAAATACTCCCTAGTGACCGATAGTGAACCAGTACCGTGAGGGAAAGGTGAAAAGCACCCCGGAAGGGGAGTGAAATAGATCCTGAAACCGTGTGCCTACAAGTAGTCAGAGCCCGTTAACGGGTGATGGCGTGCCTTTTGTAGAATGAACCGGCGAGTTACGATCCCGTGCAAGGTTAAGCAGAAGATGCGGAGCCGCAGCGAAAGCGAGTCTGAATAGGGCGCATGAGTACGTGGTCGTAGACCCGAAACCAGGTGATCTACCCATGTCCAGGGTGAAGTTCAGGTAACACTGAATGGAGGCCCGAACCCACGCACGTTGAAAAGTGCGGGGATGAGGTGTGGGTAGGGGTGAAATGCCAATCGAACCTGGAGATAGCTGGTTCTCTCCGAAATAGCTTTAGGGCTAGCCTCAAGGTAAGAGTCTCGGAGGTAGAGCACTGATTGGACTAGGGGCCCCTACCGGGTTACCGAATTCAGTCAAACTCCGAATGCCGATGACTTATCCTTGGGAGTCAGACTGCGAGTGATAAGATCCGTAGTCGAAAGGGAAACAGCCCAGACCGCCAGCTAAGGTCCCAAAGTATACGTTAAGTGGAAAAGGATGTGGAGTTGCTTAGACAACCAGGATGTTGGCTTAGAAGCAGCCACCATTTAAAGAGTGCGTAATAGCTCACTGGTCGAGTGACTCTGCGCCGAAAATGTACCGGGGCTAAACGTATCACCGAAGCTGCGGACTGTTCTTACGAACAGTGGTAGGAGAGCGTTCTAAGGGCTGTGAAGCCAGACCGGAAGGACTGGTGGAGCGCTTAGAAGTGAGAATGCCGGTATGAGTAGCGAAAGACGGGTGAGAATCCCGTCCACCGAATGCCTAAGGTTTCCTGAGGAAGGCTCGTCCGCTCAGGGTTAGTCGGGACCTAAGCCGAGGCCGAAAGGCGTAGGCGATGGACAACAGGTTGATATTCCTGTACCACCTCCTCACCATTTGAGCAATGGGGGGACGCAGGAGGATAGGGTAAGCGCGGTATTGGATATCCGCGTCCAAGCAGTTAGGCTGGGAAATAGGCAAATCCGTTTCCCGTAAAGGCTGAGCTGTGATGGCGAGCGAAATTTAGTAGCGAAGTTCCTGATTCCACACTGCCAAGAAAAGCCTCTAGCGAGGTGAGAGGTGCCCGTACCGCAAACCGACACAGGTAGGCGAGGAGAGAATCCTAAGGTGATCGAGAGAACTCTCGTTAAGGAACTCGGCAAAATGACCCCGTAACTTCGGGAGAAGGGGTGCTTCTTAGGGTGTTAAAGCCCCGAGAAGCCGCAGTGAATAGGCCCAGGCGACTGTTTAGCAAAAACACAGGTCTCTGCGAAGCCGTAAGGCGAAGTATAGGGGCTGACGCCTGCCCGGTGCTGGAAGGTTAAGAGGAGCGCTTAGCGTAAGCGAAGGTGCGAATTGAAGCCCCAGTAAACGGCGGCCGTAACTATAACGGTCCTAAGGTAGCGAAATTCCTTGTCGGGTAAGTTCCGACCCGCACGAAAGGCGCAACGATCTGGGCACTGTCTCAACGAGAGACTCGGTGAAATTATAGTACCTGTGAAGATGCAGGTTACCCGCGACAGGACGGAAAGACCCCGTGGAGCTTTACTGCAGCCTGATATTGAATGTTGGTACAGCTTGTACAGGATAGGTAGGAGCCTTGGAAACCGGAGCGCTAGCTTCGGTGGAGGCATCGGTGGGATACTACCCTGGCTGTATTGACCTTCTAACCCGCTGCCCTTATCGGGCAGGGAGACAGTGTCAGGTGGGCAGTTTGACTGGGGCGGTCGCCTCCTAAAATGTAACGGAGGCGCCCAAAGGTTCCCTCAGAATGGTTGGAAATCATTCGCAGAGTGTAAAGGCACAAGGGAGCTTGACTGCGAGACCTACAAGTCGAGCAGGGACGAAAGTCGGGCTTAGTGATCCGGTGGTTCCGCATGGAAGGGCCATCGCTCAACGGATAAAAGCTACCCCGGGGATAACAGGCTTATCTCCCCCAAGAGTCCACATCGACGGGGAGGTTTGGCACCTCGATGTCGGCTCATCGCATCCTGGGGCTGTAGTCGGTCCCAAGGGTTGGGCTGTTCGCCCATTAAAGCGGTACGCGAGCTGGGTTCAGAACGTCGTGAGACAGTTCGGTCCCTATCCGTCGCGGGCGCAGGAAATTTGAGAGGAGCTGTCCTTAGTACGAGAGGACCGGGATGGACGCACCGCTGGTGTACCAGTTGTTCTGCCAAGGGCATCGCTGGGTAGCTATGTGCGGACGGGATAAGTGCTGAAAGCATCTAAGCATGAAGCCCCCCTCAAGATGAGATTTCCCATTCCGCAAGGAAGTAAGATCCCTGAAAGATGATCAGGTTGATAGGTCTGAGGTGGAAGCGTGGTGACACGTGGAGCTGACAGATACTAATAGATCGAGGACTTAACCTATATTCTATTGTGAAGCATGAACATTGTTATCTAGTTTTGAGAGAACATTCTCTCCATCAGGTTTGGTGGCGATAGCGAAGAGGTCACACCCGTTCCCATACCGAACACGGAAGTTAAGCTCTTCAGCGCCGATGGTAGTTGGGGGTTTCCCCCTGTGAGAGTAGGACGCCGCCAAGCTTCTATAAGGATCAGTTCCAGTCGGAACTGGTCTTTTTTGTGCAAGTTGAGGGTACATACATTCACTTGTTTGATAAAAGATCGTGGCTTCATTTTATGTCCACAAGCAGCGTGTAAAATACTTGGATATAAAGAGAAAATGAGCCTATCGCATAAAACATATCTATAAAAAACAATAGAGAGATAGAGTATCAGCTTATATAGGGAAATTAAAGATGTGTAAGCCTATATGATTTTTATAAATGCTTACGGCTAAAGAGATTACATATATCATTAAAGTATAAAAATGAGGGACTGCTAATATTTCTGAAGGAATCGAACGTTTTAAAAGAGAATATAGAAGAGAGAAGTTCAGCTGCTGAACGTGGAACAGCAGCTGTTTGAATAGGTGAAATGACGATCATTTGTTAAAAGAAATACGCAATGAAAATTGAAATAAAATTTTTTTAATATAGCCTTTACAAATGATTAAAACCTGTATATAATAATCTTTGTCGGATCGAGAGATTCCTACATAGTGGAGGATTAGCTCAGCTGGGAGAGCATCTGCCTTACAAGCAGAGGGTCGGCGGTTCGAGCCCGTCATCCTCCACCATATTTATTCTTACATAATGTTAGGATAGATAAAGCCGGTGTAGCTCAACTGGTAGAGCAACTGACTTGTAATCAGTAGGTTGGGGGTTCAAGTCCTCTTGCCGGCACCACTTTCATATGGTAAGATAGACAAGTCGCTTTTAAAGCGAGCCATTAGCTCAGTTGGTAGAGCATCTGACTTTTAATCAGAGGGTCGAAGGTTCGAGTCCTTCATGGCTCACCATGTTTCATGCGGGTGTGGCGGAATTGGCAGACGCGCTAGACTTAGGATCTAGTGTCTTTATGACGTGGGGGTTCAAGTCCCTTCACCCGCATTGCCAAATAAAATAAAGAAATCCTGTAATGCGGAAGTAGTTCAGTGGTAGAACACCACCTTGCCAAGGTGGGGGTCGCGGGTTCGAATCCCGTCTTCCGCTTATACCATCCACGCCGGGGTGGTGGAATTGGCAGACACACAGGACTTAAAATCCTGCGGTAGGTGACTACCGTGCCGGTTCAAGTCCGGCCCTCGGCATTATAAATAAGCGCCCGTAGCTCAATTGGATAGAGCGTTTGACTACGGATCAAAAGGTTAGGGGTTCGACTCCTCTCGGGCGCGCCATTAAGATCGGGAAGTAGCTCAGCTTGGTAGAGCACTTGGTTTGGGACCAAGGGGTCGCAGGTTCGAATCCTGTCTTCCCGACCATCTTTTATGGGGCCTTAGCTCAGCTGGGAGAGCGCCTGCCTTGCACGCAGGAGGTCAGCGGTTCGATCCCGCTAGGCTCCACTTTTTAAAAGATTATTTTGATCATGGCGGTGTAGCTCAGCTGGCTAGAGCGTACGGTTCATACCCGTGAGGTCGGGGGTTCGATCCCCTCCGCCGCTATAAAGGACCTTTAGCTCAGTTGGTTAGAGCAGACGGCTCATAACCGTCCGGTCGTAGGTTCGAGTCCTACAAGGTCCACCATCTATACGGAGGAATACCCAAGTCCGGCTGAAGGGATCGGTCTTGAAAACCGACAGGGGTGTCAAAGCCCGCGGGGGTTCGAATCCCTCTTCCTCCGCCATATTTTTTAAAACCCATATCATCGCGGGGTGGAGCAGTTCGGTAGCTCGTCGGGCTCATAACCCGAAGGTCGCAGGTTCAAATCCTGCCCCCGCAACCAAAATGGTCCGGTAGTTCAGTTGGTTAGAATGCCTGCCTGTCACGCAGGAGGTCGCGGGTTCGAGTCCCGTCCGGACCGCCATTTTTCAAAAGAATACTTGGCTCGGTAGCTCAGTTGGTAGAGCAACGGACTGAAAATCCGTGTGTCGGCGGTTCGATTCCGTCCCGAGCCACTTTTATAAAAATATTCATAGTATGGCGGTTGTGGCGAAGTGGTTAACGCACCAGATTGTGGCTCTGGCACTCGTGGGTTCGATTCCCATCAATCGCCCCATACATATTTTTGCGGGTGTAGTTTAGTGGTAAAACCTCAGCCTTCCAAGCTGATGTCGTGGGTTCGATTCCCATCACCCGCTCCATTTGTATATCTGTTCATGGGCCTGTAGCTCAGCTGGTTAGAGCGCACGCCTGATAAGCGTGAGGTCGGTGGTTCGAGTCCACTCAGGCCCACCATGATCTTCCGCAGTAGCTCAGTGGTAGAGCTATCGGCTGTTAACCGATCGGTCGTAGGTTCGAATCCTACCTGCGGAGCCAAATGGAGAAGTACTCAAGTGGCTGAAGAGGCGCCCCTGCTAAGGGTGTAGGTCGCGTAAGCGGCGCGAGGGTTCAAATCCCTCCTTCTCCGCCATTGATCTGGCCCGTTGGTCAAGCGGTTAAGACACCGCCCTTTCACGGCGGTAACACGGGTTCGAATCCCGTACGGGTCATTTTTAAAAGAGATCTTGTCAAAGATCTCTTTTTTATTTTCTCCAAAACGAAAGACCGCATCATGGCGGTCTTTTTTTTACATATTCATGGAATAGATCGTATAAGACAAGTATGTGGCAAAGAAGCCCCATAAGACATAAGGAATCAGTAAAATTGGAACGACTTTGCTTAGTTTACGTGAGACGATGACAAGTGCAAGTGCTGTCAGTGCGACGAGAAGGCAGTCGATTGTAGCTACAAACAAATCCTTTTGTGTAAATTGAAAAAAGCTAAAGGCTTGATTGAAAACATAATTTAAAAGGAAAAGAATCCAAAATGGTAAAGTGATTTTTTGGAATCCATATTTTCCATAAATGATCGCTGCGGACAATGAGATGAGTGCAAATAAGACAGCCCACACAGCACCAATCACACCGCCACCAGGCGTCCATTCTGGTTTATTCAATGCGTCATACCATTCTCTGTCGATGGGGAACAAGAATCCGGCAATAGAGAATAGTGCGTATGTAATAAAGAAGACAACAATCGCCCAAATGATACTTTTTCTAGCCATCAAGAATCTCCTCCAATCAAATTCACTCTTAAAATGATTTCCCAATAATTACATGATATAAACATAAAGCCCCCAATATGAGGGGACTAATGATTTTCTTCTGTATAAGGTTCTTCCTCGTACGGTTTCAAGTCACCAAATACCGTCATGACACCTTCTTCGTCTAGTGCTTCTTCATAGGCCTCGTGTGCTTTGTTCGGATACACCTTGCTTGCTTTTCCTTCAATATCAGCAGCTGCGAATCCTTCGTAGTCCTCCACATAATCTTCATCTTCTGATTGTGTATATACATCATCGTATGTTAGAGGAGGGAATTCCATATCAGATGGGGTCTCAGAGTTTCCGTAGCGTTCTACGTCTTGGTAGGCATCCTCTCCATCGTATGCAGCACTTTCTTCATTTTCAAATTGTCCCGCGGGCGGACTTAATAAATCCTCTTCAATCGGACGGTTTTGTGAAACGGTCTGTTCTTTTGAATGCTCTGTGCATGTGACGGCAGTAGGCAAGGCTTCTAAGCGTTCCTTTGGAATAGGGGCTTTACAGACCTTGCACAGACCATAAGAGCCGTCTGCAATGGCTTGGAGTGCTTCATTGATGTCTAACATATGTTCATGTTCCAAGCTGTTTAAAGCAATATCTTTCCCCCGCTCGAACAGCTCTGTCCCTTGATCACCCGGGTGGTTATCATAGGCAGACAATTCACCGATCGAATCGTAAGGAAAGGATACTTTCTGTTCATCGTCATGGCTTTTGGCTTCAAGTTCTTTCTTTTCATCAAGAAGGCGCTGCTTCAAATGATGTAATACGTCTTTAGACAACAAAGCGATCATCCTTTCATATCAAACATATTGTTAGTATGAGCAATTTTGTATGTAAGACTAGTTCCAATTTGAAGCAATTCCTTATTAAAAAAACGCCTGCGGCTGCAGGCGTTCTTTGTTACGCGATATAGTATTGTAAGATCAAAGCGATCGTCAGCAGAAAACCAAAAAATGTATTGGTTTGAGCTGTAGATTTCATGGCATTCATTAATTCAATCGGCTTTTCTTTTTGTTTAAACTCTTTAATGGCTGTATAGGCTTTTGGCACACTCAGTAAAACAAGAAGACTCCAAAGACCGACGATATCTGTGAAGATATAAACAAAAATGAGTACATATGATACCAAAAACATGGAAAGTAAAATGTTCACTGCAGCTCTGCGTCCAGCAAGAATGGCAAGTGTTCTTCGTCCATTTTCCTTATCCCCGTCTAAATCACGGATATTGTTCGATAGTAAGATAGCACCAACTAAAATAGAAATTGGTAGTGAGATGAGAACCGCTTTAGACGTCAGTGTGCCTGTTTGGATATAGAAACTAATCAGGATGATTCCTAATCCCATAAAAGCACCTGAAACAAGTTCTCCAAACGGTGTATATGCAATTGGTACAGGACCGCCAGTATAGAAATAGCCTGCTGCCATACAAATAAGTCCTATTAGTGCAATCCACCAGCTAGACATCATGCAAATATATACCCCAAGTAATAAAGAAAGCGCAAATAGTGCATAAGCGAGGCTGAGGACTGTCTTTGGCTTCACACCGTTTCTTACAATGGCTCCGCCGATGCCGACAGATTTCTCGTTGTCAAGCCCGCGAACATAATCAAAGTACTCATTAAACATGTTTGTTGCGATTTGGATAAACATAGATGCAAACAGCATGGCTAAAAATAGCCCAACATGTATTTGACCACTTGGAAGTGCTAAAACAGTTCCTAAAGTAACGGGAATAAATGCCGCTGTTAGTGTATGCGGTCGTAGTAAATTCCACCAAATTCGCCAGTTTTTATCAGGCTTTATTGGTGAAAGTTGATCTGATATCGATTGATGCTGCATAAAATATACTCCTTTAAATAAAAAAATACGTACACGTCCAAATTCCAGTTTAGCAAAGTTCAAAAAGGTGTCAATATATTGATGCGATGAATCGGGAAAAAGATGTTTGCTAATCGTTGCCATATCGAAGGAAAGCTTGATTTTAGAACAGGACCTGCCATTTTACCTTTGATGCTCTCGTTTCAATAAGCAGGAGCGAAAAAATCTTGAAAGCGTGATATAATAAGGATTCGAGGTTTTAAAAGCTGTTTTCTTTACTAAGTTCATCTGTTAAGGTTTATAATAGAAAAGCAGGTCATTCGACATATTCGAATGTTCATGTATTTTTTTGTTATGGTTTTATTTTTTATGTTATTTCATGGATTTTGGAGGAATGTATCATGGTGACAACAGTGCAAAGTACTTTCCGGCAGGAAGCGCTCGCGACATTAGAAGAAGCGAATAACGTCAACCATGCTGTTTTGATAAGCTACTCCAGAAGAGTTGACGATCTGGATCCTCTTGCCTTTTTCCAAAGCGGCGAAGCTGATTTTTTAGGCGAGCGGTTTTTTTGGTCTGATCCAGAAAGCCAAATGATATTTTCTGGACTTGGCAGAGCGGCCGTCATTAAATCATCTAAGCAAGGCAAGGAACGATTCGATATAGTCCATCAAGAATGGGAACAGCTAAAACAGCACATGTTCCATTTTCATGATGAGAAGGAGTTAAAGCAAGCGGCTGTTGGTCCGCTTTTATTTGGAGGATTCTCGTTTGATCCGCACGAAGAGAAGGCACGTCATTGGGAAGCATTTGGCGAAGCTCATTTTTTTGTGCCATCGATCATGCTGACTGTCTCAAAAGAAGGCAGTTTTCTTACGATCAATGAGTGGAAGCAGGTGGACGGGAATGTTCATCAGCTTATTCAAGAAATAGAACAAAAAGCCTCTCTTTTCGAGACATTGCCAGTACGGACTGGTGGACAAGCTGAACTTGTTCATATGGAAGAGCTGGATGTGAACGAATGGATGAAGGCGATCCAAGAAGCGACAGACCACATTCGTGCAAACGAATATGAAAAGGTTGTTTTAGCAAGAGAAGTCTTGCTTCACTATAAAAATCAAATTGAACTTGCTCCACTATTAGCAGAATTATTAAAGCACCAAACAACGAGTTATGTATTTGCGGTTGAACAGGGAAGACAAGCATTTGTCGGAGCCACGCCGGAACGCTTAGTGAAAAAAAGCGGCGGAGAGGTCTTTTCATCCTGTTTAGCAGGTTCCATTGTTCGCGGAAAAGATGAAGCGGAGGATTACGCATTAGGCGAGGAACTGCTGCATGATGAGAAGAATTTGATTGAACATCAAATTGTCGTCAATATGATTGAGCAAGCATTTAAAGCGAATTGCCTTCATGTGCATAAACCAAATCAACCAAGTCTTTATAAAACAAAAAACATTCAGCATTTGTTTACACCGATTGTGGGAGAAATCAAAAGCAGCTGTTCCCTCTTTTCATTAATTGAGCAGCTTCATCCGACGCCGGCATTAGGCGGATATCCTAAGGAAAAGGCGGTTGAAGTGATTCGTGAAATCGAACCGCTTAAGCGCGGCTGGTATGCAGCGCCGGTAGGCTGGATTGATTCTCAGGATAATGGAGAATTTGCTGTAGCCATTCGGTCAGGTCTTATTGAGGAAGATCGTGTTCGTTTGTTCGCCGGCTGCGGAATTGTAGAGGATTCCCTTGCAAAGCAGGAGTATGAGGAAACACAAGTGAAGTTAAGACCAATGCTGTCTGCTCTTGGAGGTCATCCTATTGAATAATCACATCATGACAACATATATAGGCAGATTGATGGATGAATTCGTTCAAGGTGGTGTGAAAGAGGCAGTTGTCTGTCCTGGTTCTCGTTCAACTCCGCTTGCGATGCTGGCCCTTGCTCATCAAGACATCCATGTCCATGTTTTAGTGGACGAACGGTCTGCTGCTTTTTATGCGCTTGGTCTTGCAAAAGCAAGTCAATCACCAGTGCTGCTTATTTGTACATCAGGTACAGCAGCTGCTAACTTTTATCCAGCCATTGTAGAGGCGCATTATTCTCGTGTACCTCTTATTGTGTTAACTGCTGATCGGCCGCACGAATTGAGGGAAGTTGGGGCACCTCAAGCGATTGATCAGCAATTCTTATTCGGTAAGTTTGTTAAATGGTTCACAGACTTAGCATTGCCAGAGGAAAGTCAAACGATGCTGCGTTATGTTCAGACAGCAGCTGCGAGAGCAAATCACATGTCGATGCAGGAGCCAAAGGGGCCTGTTCAGATCAATGTACCTCTGAGAGAACCATTGCTTCCTGATCTGTCTATTGACCCTTTCGCGCGAGAAGAATCAGACACGAAAAAGGTATTAGCATCAGGTCAGGCTTTCCCAAATGATCGAGTGATGTCTGAAATCGTAACCGTCATAAACCAATCAAAAAAGGGACTAATTGTGGCTGGTGAACTTCATACACAGGAAGAAAAAGAGGCAGTTTTACGCCTTTCGAAAGCTCTGCATTTACCTATTTTAGCTGACCCGCTTTCTCTTTTGCGCAACGGGCATGAGAATAAAGAGCTAATTATCGACGCTTATGATTCTTTATTGAAAGATGAAGCATTACAGCAGCACCTATTGCCGGATATGGTCATTCGCTTTGGACCGATGCCTGTATCTAAGCCCTTATTCAAGTGGCTGGAAAAACATGCGGAAGTGCAGCAGATTGTTGTAGATGCAGCCGGAGGTTTTCGTGATCCTGGGTTAAGTGCTTCTTACGTCATTGAAAGTACTGTCTCTGCTTTTGTAGAAGCAGCATTAAATCAAGCAGTACAACGTAAAGAGACAAGTTTCTTAAACTGCTGGCAGAATGCTAATTCTTCATTCAGAACGCATGCAGCCCGCTATTCAGATGAGGATTTGTCCTTTGAAGGGAATGTGTACCGTCAGCTTCAGTTCCTCTTGCCAAAGGAGAGTGTCCTTTTTATCGGAAATAGTATGCCGATTCGTGATGTAGATACATTTTTTGAAACTCAGTCCAAGCCTTTTCGAATGATGGCGAATCGCGGAGCAAATGGCATTGACGGCGTTGTGTCCACAGCACTTGGCACGTATGCAGCATTGAAGCAGCCAGTCACTTTAGTCATTGGAGATTTATCATTTTACCATGATATGAACGGTCTGCTTGCAGCTAAGCTGATGGACATTCCGCTGACAGTTGTTTTGATAAACAATGATGGGGGAGGTATCTTTTCTTTCCTTCCGCAGGCGTCTGATAAACCTTATTATGAAAAGCTCTTCGGTACGCCGACAGGACTGAATTTTGAGTATGCATCGAAGTTATATGGGGGAACCTATTCGAAACCGTCAACGAAACAAGAGTTACATGATGTGTACATGGCGCATATCGATGAACCAGGGCTTCATTTAATTGAAATTGAAACAGATCGTCATTCCCGTGTAGACAAGCATCGTCAAATGATGGATGACATATTGGAAGAAGTGAAAAAAGAATGCTTTCTCTCATCATAAGAATGCGTGATGGGGTAGCGTACGAAGTGGTGGACCAGAACCCTTCGGCAGCAAACGCCACATTATGCTTACACGGCTTTACTGGAAGTGCAGCGTCTTGGACGTTCTTGAATGCTTATTTGGAGAATACAAGACTGATTCAGATCAGCTTGCTTGGACATGGGCGTACGGACTCGCCAGAAAGTGTGAGAAGATATGCCATGTCTCAGCAGCTGGCAGATCTTGTAGAGATTTTAAACCAATTAAAGCTTCACAAAGTGAATATTCTCGGATATTCTATGGGAGGACGTATTGCTTTATCATTTGCCGCTCGTTATCCAGATCGTGTCAATAAATTGATTCTTGAGAGTACATCTCCTGGGCTTCGCACTTTTAAAGAGCGGATGGCAAGACTAAAGCATGATCATCAGCTTGCTCAAAAGATTAGACATGAAGGCTTAGTGAAGTTTGTGGATTTTTGGGAAAGCATTCCTTTGTTTGCGTCGCAGAAAACTTTATCAGCGGAAAGGCAGACTGAGCTGAGAGAGGGAAGACTAAAAGCCAATCCTCTTGGACTGGCTCGCAGCTTAGAGGGAATTGGAACAGGTTCACAGCCGTCTGTTTGGAAGGCGTTAAAGCATATTCATTTGCCTGCTTTGTTCATTTGCGGAACGCTTGATGAAAAGTTCTGCCATATCGGCAAACGTATGCAGCAGGAGCTGAAAGGAAGTCAATTTATAGTGGCTGAGCATGCTGGGCATACAGTTCATGTGGAACAACCACATTTTTTTGGTAAAATAGTAAGTGAGTTTATTTTAGCGTAAGATTAGAGGAGGAAATATTGATGGCTATTGAATGGCAAACTGAGCGTCAGTATGACGAAATTTTATATGAAACGTACAATGGGATCGCAAAGATTACGATTAATCGTCCGCACGTACATAACGCGTTTACCCCAAAGACTGTTAGTGAATTAATTGATGCATTTTCACGGGCTCGTGATAATTCAGAAGTTGGTGTGATCGTACTTGCAGGTGCTGGCGGAAAAGCATTCTGTTCTGGTGGAGACCAAAAAGTTCGCGGCCATGGCGGTTATGTAGGAGACGATCAAATTCCACGTCTAAATGTATTAGACTTGCAGCGTTTGATTCGTGTCATTCCAAAACCAGTTATCGCAATGGTAGCAGGTTACGCGATTGGCGGAGGCCACGTTCTTCACGTTGTGTGTGACCTGACGATTGCAGCAGATAATGCGATTTTTGGACAAACAGGTCCAAAAGTAGGCAGCTTTGATGCTGGTTATGGTTCAGGCTACCTTGCACGTATTGTTGGTCATAAGAAAGCAAGAGAAATCTGGTACTTATGCCGTCAATACAATGCACAAGAAGCGCTTGATATGGGACTTGTTAACACAGTTGTCCCATTAGATCAGCTTGAAGAGGAAACGGTGAAGTGGTGTGAGGAGATGCTAGAAAAGAGCCCGACTGCTTTACGATTCTTGAAGGCTGCATTTAACGCAGATACGGATGGATTAGCTGGAATTCAGCAATTTGCAGGAGATGCGACACTTCTTTATTACACAACAGATGAAGCAAAAGAAGGACGCGATTCCTTTAAGGAAAAACGCAAGCCGGACTTCGGCCAGTTCCCGCGTTTCCCTTGATTCAATGATATCAATGAACAACAGCTTAGTGTATCAGACTAAGCTGTTTTCTTTTACGAAAAGGAGGTGTCATGATGAAGCAACCTAATTGGCTGCTGCACCGTGCCTATTTAACGCCAGATCGAGTCGCACTCATTTATCAAGAGAAAGAGTGGACATTTCACGAATTAGCTCAAGAAGCGGAAGAGCTTTCAAATAGACTTGCTCAGACATCATTGAAAAAAGGGGAAACGGTTGCGCTTTTGATGAACAATCATCCTCATATGGTGATGCTTGTACATGCCTGTTTTTTATTAGGGTTAAAAATTGTGCTATTGAATAATAAGCTGACAAAAGCTGAAAGGTGCTATCAGCTAGAAGATGCAAAAGCCGCGGCGTTATTAACAGAATCTAGTTATGCAAGCGACCATGAGGGTGATTTACCCGTTTATACAATGGAAACTTTACCTAAACCAGGGGAAGGCCATGTCAACAAGATCGAGAGTGAATTTGATTTGAATGAAACAGCGACCATCATGTATACATCTGGGACAACAGGACGTCCAAAAGGGGTAGAGCAAACGTTTGGCAATCATTTTCATAGTGCTGTTTCCTCTGCACTGAATCTGGGTCTCAGAGAGGATGACCGCTGGCTCATTGCCCTGCCTCTTTTTCATATTAGCGGCTTATCTGCTTTATTTAAGTCTGTGATATATGGAATGACAGTCGTGCTTCATCAGAAGTTTGACGTCGATGAAGTAAAGCATTCTATTGAACGGCATCGTGTAACGATGATTTCTGTTGTGCAGACGATGTTATCTCGTTTGTTAAGCAGATTGGCAGAATGTCCGTCTTCTTTGCGCTGTCTTTTATTAGGCGGAGGACCTGCGCCTTATGCGATGCTTCAAGAAAGCAAAGAGAAGGGCTTTCCTGTCTTTCAATCGTACGGGATGACGGAAACCTGTTCACAAATTGTGACCCTTGCGCCCGAATTTAGTGTAGAGAAGCTTGGGTCAGCGGGAAAACCTCTTTTTGGGTGTGAGCTGAAAATTCAAGACGGTGATCGCATTTGCCGTCCTTTTGAGCATGGCGAAATTATGGTGAAAGGTGCAAATGTGATGAAAGGATACCTTTACCGTGAAGAAGCGACCGCGGCTGCCTTTGATGAGGGCTGGCTGAAAACGGGCGATATTGGCTATGTGGATGAGGAAGGGTTCTTATTTGTGCTTGACCGCCGTTCAGATTTAATTATTTCTGGCGGAGAAAATATTTATCCTGCGGAAATTGAAGCGGTTCTGCTAACACATCCGCATGTCAAGGAAGCCGGAGTAACGGGTATGTATGATGATAGATGGGGAGAGGTACCTGCTGCTTTCCTTGTAACAGATGATAAGATACCGGAGAATGAGCTCTATGCTTTATGTGGGTCGCATTTAGCCAAATATAAATGGCCCGCCGCTTTTCACTTTGTGGACGAGCTGCCAAGAAATGCGTCGAATAAATTGCAAAGGCACAGACTCAGATCAAAGGGGTTTTCAAATGATTCAAATTGAACGAGTAATTTTATATCATGTCACGATGAAGCTTAAACAGCCATTTACAACAAGTCTTGGAACCATTTCAGAGCGTGAGTTTATTATTGTTGAAGTCAAAGATCAGACAGGATTGACTGGATGGGGAGAAGTCTCTGCTTTTTCTTCTCCGTGGTATACAGAAGAAACAATTGAGACTTGCTATCATATGCTGAGGGCTTTCTTTATACCGAACGTGCTGACGCGCACCTTTACACATCCTTCAGAAATCCCTGACAGTCTATATCATTTTAAAGGCAATAGGATGGCGAAAGCAGGCATTGAAGCGGCTGTTTGGGATATTTATGCGAAGCGTGAGAATAAGTCTTTACGCGATGTATTAGGCGGTACAATAGATAGAATACCATCTGGTGTTGTGGCGGGGTTAGGCCCTATTGACGATATGCTTGAGCAAATTCAGCAATTTGTTGACCAAGGTTATCAGCGGGTGAAGGTGAAAATTAAACCGGGGCAAGATATTGGACTTCTTCAAAAGATCAGAGAGTCTTTTCCTGATCTGCCATTAATGGCAGATGCAAACTCTGCTTATGAATTAAAAGATATTAGCAAGCTTAAGCAGCTCGACGATATTCGTTTATTAATGATTGAACAGCCTTTAGCTGCAGATGATATTGTGGACCACCGCCATTTGCAAAAGCATTTAAAAACGCCGATTTGTTTAGATGAAAGTATTTGTTCTTTAGATGATGCTAGAAAAGCTGTAGAGCTTGGCAGCTGTCAAATTATTAATGTGAAGCCTTCACGAGTTGGCGGATTGACAGAGGCTCTTAAAATTCATACGTTCAGTAAGGAGCATCAAATTCCGTTATGGTGCGGAGGGATGATTGAAACAGGTATTTCCCGAGCGCAGAACGTAGCACTTGCTTCGCTTCCTCAATTTACGATTCCCGGTGATATTTCAGCTTCGTCAAAATTTTGGGAGCAGGATATCATTTTTCCTGAAATTAAGGTTGAAAATGGGTTTATTGAGGTGCCTCGTTCACCAGGAATGGGCGTGGAAGTTGATTACCAAGCGCTCCGTTCGTTTTCTGATAAAATCGACGTGTTTACAAAACATGATTTTGTGAGATAAAAACGAAGGAATCACCTTTTGCATCCCAAATAGAATCTAGATATAGTGAGAGAAAGTTTTTCCTTCCTGTCTGAACAAAAAAGAAAGAGCGGTGATCCGCTCTTTCTTACTCTTCAACCAGCTCGCTGTCATAAGCAAGCTGTCCGATATACTGATGAATTTCACTTGGCATGTTTGATGCATGTCCATATTCATAATCCCAAAGATTTAAAAAGGAGTGAGCGGCTTGGTGGAATGCGGCTTCATCCGCGTCATGAATTTCGTCAAAAAACGTTTGAAGCAACCGATCGTGTTTCAAATTGAAGCGCCTCCTTCAATGAGACTTAAAGGTCTTGTGGTTTAAACGTTTTACAATCCGTTTCTTCACTTTTCTCAGCCGTATTTCCTGTGTGGCTGACGACATAGATTGCATCTGCACCACAGCGGTTTCCAGCATTCCAATAGGAACAGTTATTGACTTCACAAAGGATTTTTTGACTCATACAGATGACCTCCTTTTGAGTATGTCTTTCATCTATAATGTAACCGAAATGAAGCTCGTCCATTCATGTTAATCTTCCTGACGAATATAGCGCTTATCTTTCATAAATAATTTCCAGAAGAAATAAAATCCGGGAAACAAGATGATAAACCCTACAATATAGGTGATAAATAATGCCCTAAATGTGACAGGGTCTGTAAATCCAGACATGATTGTAATATCTGGATAAGCCATGTAAGGCAAATGGGCACGCCCATACACATAGCTTGCTAAGAAATATTGAATGGTAATCGCAATGACGGCAAGGCGTGGTCTCCCTTTCCGATGCTTAAACCGGCTGTTTGGTAAAAATAGAGCCAGTCCTGCGAGCAAAAACATTAAGAGAGATACAAGAAGAATAGGAATGTTCTGCATCATTTTTGTGAACAGCCAATTGGCCTCGCTTCGTAATGTCAGCATGATAAAAAAGGCCATCATGAGTGAAAGTGGACCCGTAATGAGCGCCCCTCTTCTATAAATGCTGTAAGCTTCATCTTCATCAGCAACATTAGAGAAATCAGCTAAAAGCAAGGACGAAAGAAAAAGGGTGCTGAAAATGGCAAAGCCGATAAAAGAATAGACATTTGCACTTGTAAAGACTAGTCCAAGATCTAATGAGTAGACGTTGTTCTCCTGAAAGATAAAGCCACCATGGGTGATTGGGAGAACCATGATCAGGATGGACGGAATGATAAAGCCGCTGATCCCTGAAATATACGTCACCGCTTTTCGGTATTTCTTAGGCAGTGAATGAGAAAACACGAGAAACCCGCTTCGCAGTGCAAGAAGCAATAAAATAATGCTGCCGGGTATTAATAAAACGGTACCAAGTACAAAGGTCGCACCTGGAAACAGGCTGAACAATGCGACAACGATGGCGACAATAAAGACGTTTGTCACTTCCCATGTTGGAGAAAGATACTTATTCGCGATATTAGCTGCCTTTGTTTGTTCTCTATTCATATAAATCATCGACCAAAATCCTGCGCCGAAATCCATTGATGCCATCACTGCATAGATAAAAACGAATCCCCATAAGATGGTGATTGCAATGAGCGCATCAGTTGTAACATCCGTTTGCATCAAGATCGCTCCCTTTTTAAGATTCTGTTAACCGTAGGTCTTCTTCAATCGTATGTTTCCTAAAGTAGTAAGTCAGCACTATGACGGTTGCTATGCCTAAGATGAGATAGACAATGGCAAAAAGGATAAAAAGTGTCCCGATCGAGCCTGATGATGTGACAACCTCAGAGGTTTTGAGCATTCGATAAATAACCCATGGCTGGCGGCCTGTACAAGCAAAGATCCAGCCAAATTCAATAGCCAAAAGACTAAGAGGCCCGCCGAATAAGTAAAGAAAAAGAAGCCACTTCGGAAATTTGTCCCGTTTTAAAATTTTACGGTAAAGTAGCGCTAATACCGCAAATAGAATGAGCACCGATCCAATAATGACCATGCCGTTAAATAATGTGTGTATAAATAAAGGCGGCCACTCGTCACGAGGAAAATCATTTAAGCCTTTGACCACTGTATCGAAGCTATTTCCTGCCAGAAAACTGAGCGCCCAAGGAATTTCGATCGCACCTTTAATTTCCTGCGAATCAGCATCCGTAAAACCACCTATTGCAAGAGGCGCATGTGATTGCGTTTCAAATAAACCTTCAGCTCCAGCCAGCTTTTCAGGCTGATATTCATACAGAAGCTGAGCGGATTCGTGGCCATTTAAGGCTGTTAGAAAAGAGAAAAGTCCTCCTACAATGAGTCCAAGAAAAAGGGCTTTTCGATGAAATGTATAGAGCTTCTCATTTTTTCTCGTTTTGAGCATTTTAAAAGCTGCAACTGAAGCAATCACAAAAGCACCTGTTGTAAAAGCAGACAGCACAACATGTGTAGCAGTTACAGCAAAGCTTGGATTGAAAAAGGCCTTCCAAGGCTCGATATTTGTGATTTCTCCATTCACCATCTGAAAGCCAGCAGGTGTCCCTTCAAAAGCATGTACGTTTGTAATTAGAATCGCTGATGCAGCTGCACCAATGACGATAAAAATAACCGTAATGATGCGCATTGCATTTGATAGGCGATCTGCTGCGTACACATAAATAGACATAAATAATGCTTCTATAAAGAACGCATAGATTTCAATCTGGAATGGCAGTGACATGACCTTTCCGATGACCTCCATAAAACCTGGCCATAAAAGGGCAAGCTGTGTACCAGCAATAGTACCTGTTGGAATGGCGACCCCTAACAGAACAGCCTGTGCTTTTGTCCACCGCTTGGCCATGATGGCATAATGCGGGTCCTTCGTTTTTTGAAAGATGAGTTCAGCTAACAAAATCATTAGCGGGATGCCAACGCCAAGCGAGGCATAAATAATATGAAAGCCCATGGTTGTGCCGAACAGGCTTCTAGCTAAAACGAGATCAGTCAATTTTTTCTCCGCCTTTCTTATCGCTTCTCTTTTTCATGATGCTTATTATTCTCCACCATTTTTAGATTATTCTTCCTGACTAAGAAAGCTTGTTTTTTGACAAGTTGTAAAAGAGGGAGTAGAATATAAAAACAAAACGTAACCATTACGTTTTATTAACGGAAGGAGTTTTGACATTGAAAAGAGATATTCATCCAACCTCACATGAAGTTGTATTTATGGACGTAAACAGCGGTTACCGCTTCTTGAGTAGATCAACAAAGACATCAAACGAGACAGTAGAGTGGGAAGATGGGAAAACGTATCCAGTCATTAAAGTAGAAACAAGCTCTGATACGCATCCTTTTTATACAGGACGTCAAAAATTCGGAGAAAAAGGCGGAAGAGCTGAGCAGTTTAAGAAAAAATATCAAATGTAATCAAAAAAGCACGCCTGATAACGGTGTGCTTTTTTTACAGCAAAAAACCCCGGTTGATTAGCCGGGGTTCAAAGCATTAATCATTTAATGCAGTTTTTAAGGTCTTTAAGTTTTGTTTCATTAAGCTGACGTAGCTTTCGCCATTTTTGACATCATCCTCAGTAATGGATTCTAGATTTTTAAGGGTCAAGCTTTTTGCCCCAATTTCACTGCGGATTGTATCTGATACTTTGCTGCTGACGTTGTTTTCAAAAATAACGTATTGAATGTGATGCTTTTCCGCTTTTTGTACAATGTTTTCGAGCTGTTTTTGTGATGGCTCCTCAGAAGCGGATAACCCTAAAACACTGATTTGCTCAATGCCATAGCGCTTTTCCCAATAACCATAAGCTGCGTGAGAAACAAGAATTTCTTTATGTTTCGCTTTAGATAACGTTGTTTTAAATTCTTGATCTAACGATTGCAAATCTTTTTTTAGATGTTCATAGTTTTTTGTGTATTCGTCTTTATGATCTGGATCTAAAGAGACGAGTGTGTCTTTAATGTTTTTCGCCATTTGCTGTGCATAAACCGGGTCTAACCATGCATGAGGGTCTTTATCTCCGTGATCGTGCCCGTCATGATCATGGTCTTCACCTTCATGGTCATGATCTTCGCCTTCTTCATGTGCATGTTCTTCATTTGTCGATAACAATTTGATGCCTTCGGCTGCTTTGACTGTTTTCACACCTTGGTCTTTTAAAGTGGCAGCAGTTTTGTCTGCGAATGCTTCAGCCCCTGTGCCGCTGTAGATAAAGGCATCACCTTCAGCCATTTCAACCATTGTTTTTGAACTTGGTTCAAAGCTGTGTGCATCTGCATTTGCAGGATACACGCTTTGAGCATGAACGTGAGAGCCGCCAATTTTTTCAGTGAAATCTTGAATTGGGAAGATCGTGGTGTAAATGATTAGTTTCCCGTCTGCTTTTCCTTTTGAAGCATTAGTGCCCGCGCTGCTTGAGCAAGCGGCAAGACCGATCGCGAATAAAGCAGCTGTTAAAATAAAAAAGATTTTTTTCATGTAGAAAATGTCTCCTCTCAATCTAATAGATAGAAATGATTACGATTTAATGTCCTGAGTTATTGTATCGTAATAATTACGATTTGAAAAGAGGAAAATAAAAAATTTTCATCAGCAGATGTTTCCTCTAAAAAAATAAGCTGCAAAACGTGACGAAATTTCTTACATTGTGCTATATTTATTTTTAAAAAAAGATAAAGGAATGGACAAACGTATGAAACTTTTAGATGAAATCATCGAATATAATCAACAATTTATTGAAGAAAAGAAATACGAAGAATTTACAACAACAAAGTTTCCACAGAAAAAAGCTGTCATTCTATCATGTATGGATACAAGACTTGTTGAACTGCTTCCGCGTGCCATGAACATGAAAAATGGTGATATTAAGATTGTCAAAAGTGCTGGGGCGCTTGTTTCTCATCCATTTGGAAGTATTATGCGAAGCATTTTAGTTGCTGTTTACGAATTAAATGCTGACGAGGTATATGTCATTGGGCACCATGATTGTGGGATGAGCAAAATAGACAGCCAAACACTTTTAAATAAAGCCGTTGAGCGCGGTATTCCAGAAAAACGTATTGAAGTACTGGAATACTCAGGAATTGATTTTAAACAGTGGCTCAAAAGCTTTAGTTCAGTTGAAGAGAGCGTGAAGGACAGTGTGTCTGTAGTAAAAAATCACCCGCTTCTTCCATCAGATGTACCTGTACATGGGCTTGTCATTGACCCTGGAACAGGGAAGCTTGACTTAGTTGTCAACGGATATGAAGAAAAGTAAGTTATTTTTCTTTTTTAGGCGGAACAGGATCGATGCCGCCAGGGTGAAGCGGATGACATTTCAAAATCCGTTTTATGGTGAGCCAGCCGCCCTTGACCGCGCCATGCGTTTTGATTGCCTCTAGTCCATAGTTTGAGCATGTTGGATAAAACCGGCAGCTTGGCGGTGTCAGAGGGGAAATACATTTTTGATAAAAGCGTATCATGCCGATAAAAATTTGTTTCATAGAGGTTCCTCCTTGTCTGTCTTTCACAGTATAAGAAAAAAGAACAAGGAAGGAAAGTTTTATAAACTAAACTGGTCGGAGAAATATGTTATAATATAGGAAATTGCAATTATAGGAGTGGTGATTATGCCTTCAGTCGAAAGCTTTGAACTTGATCATAATGCTGTAAAAGCGCCATATGTTCGTCATTGCGGCGTTCATAAAGTGGGATCAGATGGGGAAGTAAATAAATTCGATATTCGTTTTTGTCAGCCCAACAAGCAGGCGATGAAACCTGATACGATTCATACATTAGAGCATTTGCTTGCGTTTAATATTAGAACACACTCAGAGAAATATGATCATTTTGATATCATCGATATTTCTCCAATGGGCTGCCAGACAGGCTACTATTTAGTTGTCAGTGGTGCACCAACTCCAAAAGAGATCGTTGAACTTCTTGATGCAACATTCAAGGATGCGGTTGAAGTAACAGAAATTCCTGCTGCAAATGAAGAGCAATGCGGCCAAGCGAAGCTTCATGATCTTGAAGGGGCAAAACGTTTAATGCGTTTCTGGCTTTCTCAGGATCAAGAAGAGCTTTTAAAAGTATTTGGTTAATAGAAGGATGAACCGGACATTGAGATGTCCGGTTTTTTATTTGAATTCAAACAGAGATGTCAAAATAGGGGATATTTGTTAAAATGGACATGTCAGTAAAAGAAGGGGGAAACGCAGGATGCGAAAAATGTTGGGAATGATTCTGATGCTCACGTTATTGAGTGCATGTGGAAACTCTGCAGCAAATAGCGGCAAAGGGGAAGTGCCTGAGCTATTAGAAGTAAAGCTCACAGGACCTGAGCAAGTGGAGAAAAATGAAAGCGTTATAGTAAAAGCAGCTGTCACATACGGTGATACGCCTGTTGATGATGCAGATGATGTTCAATTTGAAGTGTGGAAAGATGGCGACAAGGATAACAGCAAGATGATTCAGCCAAAGAAAGAAAACAAGGGTGTATACGAATTGCACACAGCCTTCAAAAAAGATGGCCTTTATATCATACAAGTCCATGTGACAGCTAAACAGCAGCATAATATGCCGAAAACGAACATCCACGTAGGTGAGGTGAAAAAAGAGAGTTCAACTACTGCAGAAGAAGAAACCTCACATCATTAAAAGCGGATTTATTTTGGATTAGGACGTTGATTTGGTTCTGCATCCTGTGGTGAATCGACTTTATGCTTATATTCATAAGCCTTCGATGTCGTCCACAATGATAAAAAGACAACGATTGAGATAATAATAAAGCTGATAATCCCAAGTAACAGCATCTAACTCCCTCCTTATTTCCATATTAACATATATTTCATGCAGTCAAAATAGAAGAAATTGACGGCAGGTTTCAGTATAATAAGAAAAGGGTATTCTCATACTAAACGCAATTACATAAGGAGGAATAAATATGTCTGAACAATTATTAAACGTCGTCAATAAACAAGTAGCTGATTGGACTGTGCTTTACGTGAAATTACATAACTATCATTGGTATGTAAAGGGAAAAGATTTCTTTACACTCCATGAGAAATTTGAGGAACTATATACAGAAACTGCTACATATATTGATGATTTGGCTGAGCGTATGCTTGCTTTAAATGGACAGCCTGTTGCGACAATGAAAGAGTGCTTAGAAATTTCCAGCATTCAAGAAGCAGAAGGCAAAGAATCAGCGGAGCAAATGGTGAAAAATCTATATGATGATTTCTCCAATATCGCTGAGGAATTAAAGCAAGGAATGGAGCTGGCTGCAGAGGTTGGCGATGAAACTACAGGTGATATGCTGCTTGCGATTCATCAATCCATTGAAAAACACAACTGGATGCTTAAAGCATATTTAGGATAATACACGTATGTGAAAAGAATGTCGGTCATCAATAGACCGACATTCTTTTTTTATTGGAATCGGGACAGACAGCCCATTGAAATCATAGGGCTTTCAGCCGAAGAGAAAAGAGAAGGGAGGGAAGAAGATGTCTTCTATTGCAGGAATGATGAGTCAGCAAGTAGCGAGCATTCAAAAGACACTCAATATTAGTTTGTTGAATTCACAGCTTGCTACGAATACAGCACAAGCTATGGTGATGCTGGATCAAGTGCAGCAGCAGCCTCAAGCTGTTCAGCCAAAGGATTCAGATGCTTCATTTATTGATGTCAGAGTCTAAAAAGAGAAGCCGCCTCATGGGCGGCTTTTTTGGTCTCATTCGTCTACTTGAATACATAACAGCGCCTTTATTTTTTGTCGTCCAAGCTATTGCGAGAATTCGGCATATACTATTGAGGTAAGGAGTTCCACTTTGAAAGGATGTTGATGCCAAGTGAGCAAGGATTTAGGCATCTTTTCGTTGGTTACAGTGAGTTTGTCGGCGATGGGCTTTCTGTTTGGTGGAGCAGGATATTTACTGATGATTTTAGTGACGTTGATGGCTATTGAATTAATTTGTTCAAGCCTAAGAGAATCTTTGACTGGACAGCTCACAATGAAGCGGTTTTTTACGCGGCTTGTTCGAAAGATCGTGACAGTTTCCTTAATATCGATGGCGCATTTCTTTGATGTCATGCTGAAGACAAATGGGACGATTAAGGATTTAGCGATCATCTTTTATATTATTTATGAATCTTACCAAATCGTCTCGACAGCCAGAGCCCTTGGAGTTCCCATTCCACAATTGTTTATTGATGTATTGGACATGTTGAAAAATAAATTGCGCAAAAAGCCGTAATTTCCTCATATCTGGTCATACTAAAGGAAAAAGGATGATTCAGATGGCGAGACACACATACTATGTATCCGTACAAGATGGATCGATATCGCAGCATAGAGATGCAGCGGCTTGGCAATTTCAAATAGAAGCAGATGATGATCAAATTTTGCAGCTGAGAGACTATTTCGATGAACAGTATATGACAGATTGGAAAGGCTTCTTTCGGGCACATGTTCCTTTTCTTGAATATCATTATGATAGTCCAAATGATGAAATGGATAGAAAAAGAAAAGAGATTTACACAATGATTTATGAGCTCGGCAATGAAGAGACAAGGAGCTTTATTGAGACAAATGGTTTGATGAATTGAAAAAGCATGTAGAGAATCTCTACATGCTTTATTTTCGCGGTTGTAAAATGCCTCCGATCAAATCACTGATCCCGCCGCCTCTATTTTCTTGCTGTGAATTGGTGAATTCCTGAGAAGAGCTCTGGCTCTGAGGCTTATAGCGATTATCATCTAAGCCAACCCGTAAGCCAGATGTGCGCTCAGATGGCTGGATAATGACGATTTGGTCTTGTTCTTGGAACTCAAATAAATAGGATTCACCAGATGTTTGTCCGATGAAAGTTTTCCAGTTCACATCTAATTTGACCTTTGGTGCTTTGCCCGTCCAAGCGACAATTGCGTCAGGGTCTACGCGGCAGGGGGCTTTTAAAATGAGCGGATTTCCATTCGTTTTGATGGCGACCTGCGCTCCGTGTCCTTGATAAGAGAGTTTTGATGTAAACAGTCCTTTCTGCGATAAAATACCAACGCCTACTGGTGTGACGCCGTAATGGCATTCCTCAGTAAAGGCAAGTAAATCTTCACTTTCTACACTTACATGCTGCCAAGGACCGCTTGGCTCAAGATTAATCACTGTTACATGCTCGCTTGAATCAGCCAGATAGCAAGTACCTTGTCCACTCACTTCCATCATCTCAAGGTTTTCACCTGTGAATTTCCTGCTGATATGGTTAAATACTTGGCTGACCATATTTCCTTTATTCGTTCCAAGTAATCGCTTGCGGTATTGGAAACTTCCTTGATCAGCAATCATGGCGCCTTTTTTGGCAAAAAAGATTCCGCTGCCTTCTGCTTGTAAGGTAAGCTCTTCTATCGTGTTGAAATGAAATCCCATAGGTGCCGGCTCCTTTCCTGCGTCAAGATGTAAATCCGTAGATGCGGCATAAATCATTTAAATCTAGAGTAGTCCCTTGCCCGGTCGCCGTGATTTTCCATTCCTCCTGATCTCTCGTGAGTTCAGCGCATATAATGGATGTACAATACGAATAATCATCTGTTAACTGAAAGGTACAAATCTCTTGCTGCGAGATTTGATTCGTAAGTCGCACGTAGGCATTGGTGACTTGTCCAAAATGATGCTGGCGTTCGTGTGCATCATGTATCGTGGCTGTGACGACAATTTTATGAATATCAGGTGAGACTCTGCTTAATTGCATAATAATCATTTCATTGTCTCGATACCCTCCGCCAAATTGATGATCACCAAGGTGACGAACAGCTCCATCTAAGCTTTGCTGCTGGTGATAATAGATCAGATGCTTAGGAGACAACAGTTTGTCCTCTTCATTTAAAAGAAACACTTGCGTATCTAAATCAATTGGCTGACCAGCCAGGTCCCAGCCAAGCCCGATATGAATTTGGTCGGCCGCTGGATTGTCTTTTGTTAAATCTAACTTTTGCCCTTTCAAGAGGTGTTTCTTGATCACCTCATGGGACGCGTTTTGTTTTGACCCATTTTTTATACTCATGCTGATTTCCTCCTCGTTGTCATAGGACAAACACTGATTCATTTACGTCATATAGGGATAAAAGGTTTCATGATTAAAATTGGGTGAAGTTGGAGATGATAAAAAGGTTTTAGCAACAATACCTCATTTTAGATACAGACGAGTTAGAACCACTCGTTTGTTTCACTTTTGATAAAAATTCTTCAGATAAATGTGATCTGTGGTATGATGTTTTACAAGAAGCAAGGACAGGATATGAGGGATTTCACATGCATGTATTTAAAGACTATTATCATAATACGGTCAAGCTCTCTTTTGAGGAGAAGCCTTTTTCAAGTCATCCTAAGCATGTTTGGGCCATCTGCCGCTACCAAGGGAAATGGCTGCTCACTGAACATGAGGATCGGGGCTATGAGTTTCCAGGAGGGAAAGTTGAGCCGGATGAAGAAGCAGACCAAGCCGCTATACGGGAGATTCAAGAAGAGACGGGTGCTGTTGTTCGTGAATTAACGTATATTGGTCAATATCAGGTGCTGGGCAGAGAAAAGGTCATTGTCAAGAATATTTATTTCGCTGATATTGAAAAGCTAGTGAAGCAAGACACGTATTTTGAAACGAAAGGACCCGTTCTTTTCGCAGACTTGCCAAGATCCATCGCCAAAAATAAGAATTTCAGTTTTATTATGAAAGATGATGTGTTAAGACAAAGTCTTGCTTATTTAGAAAAGAACGGTTTGATTCTTTAAAAAAGCGCAGGGGTGACAATCCCTGTGCTTTTTTATTTTTGAAGAAAACGGCGTTCGAGCCATTCCACAAGCTGGTACATGATGGTCGCAAACACGGCAATAATGAAAAGACTTAAGAACACGAGTGTAAAGTTGAAGACTTGAAAGCCGTAAATGATCATGTAGCCGAGCCCTTTTGAGGAAACAAGAAATTCCCCTACAATAACCCCAACCCAAGAAAGGCCGACATTGACCTTGATGGCAGAAATCATCGTTGGAATACTAGCTGGCAAAATGACCTCGCGAAAGACGACGCTTTTTTTCGCACCAAAGGTTTTCATCACCTTTAAATAATTCTCATCGACCTCTTGAAAGGCTGTATAGATGACGATCGTCGTAATGATTACACTAATGATTGCGCCCATGGCAACGATGCTGATCATGCCAGGCCCAAGGGCAACAATTAAAATCGGAGCGAGGGCAACTTTTGGCATGGCATTTAAAATGACTAAATAAGGATCAAGAACGTTTGCCAGGCGGGTGGACCACCATAAGGCGGCAGCGAGCAAAATGCCGCAAAAGGTACCAAGTAGAAATCCGAGCACCGTTTCAAATAATGTAATACTCATATGATTCATTAAAGACCCATCGGATATTTTTTGTACAAACAATTGGCAGACTGCTGATGGTGAACTAAATATCAGTGGATCGATAAGACGAAAATGACTGGCAAGCTCCCAAAGCGAAAAGAAGCTGGCGAAAATAATGAACTGATAGATTCGGGTCATGCGTTTTTCCATTCGGTATTTTTTGCGATAGGCTTCATGTAAAAGATCACTGTGTTTCAACTGTTTTCAGCTCCTTCCAAATCGTTTGAAAGAGCTCTTGGAAACTCTGGGTCTGTCTGGCATCGAAAGGAGAAAGAGTCCTCAGTTCATCTGGAACGGTAAAAATCCTCTTGATTGAGCCAGGATGCTTAGAGAATAAGAAAATGCGGTCACTCATCGCAATGGCTTCGCCAATGTCATGTGTCACAAGGACCGCTGTTTTTTGATAGTTTTTGAGTGTATGAAAGACGAGATCCTCTAAAGTGAGTTTGGTTTGATAGTCTAGAGCTGAAAAGGGTTCATCTAGTAAAAGCAGACCGGGATTCACTGCAAGCGTTCGGGCGAGAGCCGCACGCTGCCTCATACCGCCTGACAGCTCCTTCGGGTATTTTTCCTCTACATCATGAAGGCCAAGCTTAGGCAGTAAGCCAAGAGCGGCGGAGGTGGCTTCATGTGAATCTTGCTTGGTAATTTTTAACCCGAGAATGATATTTTCCTTGATGGTTTTCCAAGGAAACAAATAATCTTGCTGGAGCATGTAGCCGATTTGATGCTCTTTTTGATTCGGTTCTTTTCCTTCGATTAAAATTCGGCCTTCAGAGGGCGGCGTTATTCCTGCAATGATAGACAGCAGGGTGGTTTTTCCGCAGCCGCTGGGACCAATAAATGAGATAAATTCTCCTTGGTCTATCTCCATATTGATATGCTGTATGGCCGTTGTTTTTTCTTTTAAAGAGAAGTACGTGTGGGTCACATGGTCAATTTGAAGGAAAGACATGTGCTACCTCCTATTCTATTTATGTTCTGTGACCTTCTTTGCAATGGATGAATTGACAAGTTGTTTGTACGGGATAAATTTCGGCAATTCATCGCTCTCCTTCATGATTTCTTGCAATTTGTTCCATTCCTCTTCATTCAGAAGGGGATCTGTTGCATAGGAGTCCTGCTGTTTGTAGCGTTTAATGGCAGTTGATAAAACATCAAGTTCTGTGTCAGGAAAATGAGATTGAATGGTTTTGGCAATCTCCTCCGGCTGCTTGGCTTCTACCCATTTCTGCGCTTTGTAAATGGCGCGAGTGAAGGCTTCAGCTGTTTCTTTGTTTTCCTCTAAGTAACTCTTCTTTGCCATGAAGGTGGTATACGGCACCTTTCCGGAAGCCTCTCCAAAGGAGGCGGTAATGTACCCTTTGCCTTCTTTTTCAATTAAGGATGCTGTCGGTTCGAATAACTGCACAAAATCGCCAGTTCCAGAGGAGAAAGCACCTGAAATGTTGGCAAAATCAATATTTTGAATCATGCGGAGATCCTTTTTTACATCAATGCCTTCCTTTTTCAGGACATATTCACCGACCATTTGCGGCATGCCGCCTTTCCGCTGTCCAAGAAAGTCTTTTCCTTTTAATTGATCCCAAGAGAATTCGCTCACTTTCTCCCTTGAAACAAGAAATGTACCGTCTGTTTGTGTCAGCTGTGCAAAGTTGATGACAGAGTCTTTTGTGTCTTGAGCCTCTACATAGATAGAGGATTCAGATCCGGTCAGGGCGATATCTGCACCGCCGGATAAGAGAGCTGTCATCGTTTTATCACCGCCCCAAGTCGTTTTTAATTCAACCTCTAGCCCTTCTTCTTTGAAGAAATCCTCAGATAAGGCAACATATAGCGGAGCATAAAAAACCGAATGGGTCACCTCGGCTACTTGTACGGTCTGCTCTTGTTCTTTTTTACAGGCGACAAATGGAATAAAGAGCAGGACAACGACGATGAATGCCAGTCTGACTTTGATGGAACGATTCAAGAGTAATTCGCCTCCTTTGTTCTAGATCACTAATTAAAGTATGTCAAAAGGGATTTTTGGTGAGTGCCTAGATGAAAATAAGAAGCGCACTGTTTATTTATAGAACATGTCTTTTTTTCTATACTAGAAGCATGAATACTTTCTTGAATTTGGAAGAAATAAAGGGGCGGTTTCGTGTATAGAGTGAGTTGGGTATTTCTTGGATGGTATTTAGTAGGACTCATATTAATGGTCTCTTTTGAAGTGCCAGCATGGCTTCAGTTTGCAAATGGCATTTTCCTTGTGCTGTATGCCTGGTGTGTGATAGAAATTGGGCGAAATATTTATGGTTCATGGGGGTTTGTGATCAAAAGGGCAGCTATTGTCGGGGTGCTGACATTTACGGTTGAATGGATAGGGATCACAACCGGTTTTCCTTTCGGGGCCTATGACTATTATCCGACGTTAGGTTTTCTAGTGGCAGGGGTGCCTTTAACCATTGCTTTTGCATGGGTTGGTGTGTTTTTAAACAGCCTTTTTTTAGCCAATCAGCAGTCGAAATGGAAACGAGCTGTCGAAACGGGAATATGGATTGTCTTGCTTGACCTCATATTAGACCCAGTAGCGGCTGAACGGAAATTTTGGGTGTGGTATGACGGCGGTGGTTTTTATGGTATTCCTTTTGAGAATTTTGTGAGCTGGGGTATGATTGGAGCAGGACTTTCCTTTCTCTTCCCGCTTGTTCAGATTGATCAAAAGGCTCTGAGCTGGACGAGCCGTATTTATCAAGCAATGGTGTTCTTTTTTGGTGTGCTGGCATTAAAGGGCGGGCTCGATGTCATTTTTTATTTAGCACTGATCATTGTTATTTTGTGTGAAGGAAGGGTTCAATTTGAAAGAAAGCGACAAAAGCCGATCGTTTAGACGTATATTTTCTCTTTATCTTGAGCGGTATTTACTTCATAAACATTTCCGCTGCGTGATGATGAAAGGCGCTGTGGATCCAAACGAGAAGCTGCCTGTTCTTTATATCGCCAATCATAGCTCATGGTGGGATGGACTGATCATCTTTCTTTTAACAGAAAAAGCGTCCGAACTCGATCATTATATGATGATGGAGGAGAAACAGCTGAAGCAATATGCCTTTTTCCGAAAGCTTGGTGCCTTTCCGGTTCAGAAAAAGAATCTGAAAAGTGTGAAGCAAGCATTAATGACGGCAAAAGAGAATATGCAGGCTGGCGGGGCTGTATGGCTTTTCCCACAGGGGAAAATCATGCATCAGGATAAGCGGCCGCTTGAATTGGAGGGCGGGGCTTCATTTTTAGTGAGACAATTTGAGCAAGTTGTGGTGAAGCCTGTGACCTTGCATTATACATTTAATCAATTTCAAAAGCCGACAGTATCTGCTTTGTTTGGTGAAGATACCTTAGTATGTGGCGGAGAACTTCGAAGCAAGGACGTGACGCATCTGCTTAGAGATCTGCTTGAAACGCAGCTAAATGCACATCAAGCACAGGTCATCGCAGATCCTGATTTTTCAACTAATCAAGAATTTAGACAGATGACGAGGACAAGTCAATCAACAAGTGATGCGTTTGATTCCTTTAAAAAGTGGGTGAAAACATGGCGGTCTTCTTAACCGTAATCAGTGTACTCTTGCTCTGTCAGTTTATTTTCACCATATGGAATATGAAGCAGCTTCCTGTTTTAAAGCCAGCATCCATTTCGCCGGGTGAACCTATTTCATTATCAATTCTGATTCCAGCGAGAAATGAGGAAAAACGAATAGAAGCCTGTCTTCAGTCGATCGTTGATCAACGTCTTTACCCGAAAGAGCTCATCATCCTTGATGACCATTCGACAGATCAGACAAGAGCGATAGTGGAGCGCTTCGCAGAAATATATCCGTGGATCCGTGTCCAGTCAGGTCAGCCATTAAAGCGGGGCTGGCTTGGTAAATCATATGCCTGCTCTCAGCTCGCTGAGGCAGCAGATTCTGACTGGCTGTTATTTTTAGATGCGGATGTCCGGTTAAAAAAAGGGGCAGTTGAATCAGTATACAAGCAGTTATGTATGCAAAAAACGGGCATGCTGTCAGGTTTTCCAGAACAAAAAACAGGTACATTTTTTGAGCATCTTGTCGTTCCTATGATGATGTTTACCATTGGCTGTCATCTGCCAGTGAAATGGGTAAGAAAATCTAAGAACCCCGCTTTTGCCGCAGCACATGGCGGTTTTATTGCCATTGAAAAGAATTGTTATCACGACATTGGCGGGCATGAAGCGATCAAGGATTCACTCGTTGATGATATGGCCTTGGCTAGAAGGGTGAAGGAAAAAGGCTTTCCGTTCACACTTGCAAGCATTCATCCATTTGTGTATATGAGAATGTATGAAAGTGGACAAGAGGTTTGGGAAGGTTACCGCAAAAATTTGTTCCCGGGCGTGAATCGAAGCATTGCTTTGTTAAGCAGTGTCTTTTGTTTATACACCCTCCTTTATTTGGTTCCTGTCATTTGTTTCATGATCGCATTGTTTCAGCTGGATGTTTTGAGCATATGCTTAGCCATTCTTTGCTATGGGCTGGGTGTGTCGATTAAAGCGGCAATTGATACTGAAAATGGGCGGACATCTGCGATGGCTTTTTTATTGCCGATCAGTATTTTAAGCCTGATCGCCATTGGCTTTGCTTCTATGAAAATCGGTCTGAAAAAAGAAGGGTATGAATGGAAAGGGAGAAGGTACGAATGAAAAAAGTGATCATCATCGGCGGCGGACTTGGCGGATTATCAGCCGCGATTCGTCTACAGTCACGCGGGGTTCAGGTCACCATTTTAGAAAAAGAAGCGGCTTTAGGGGGGAAATTGCAGCGCCATCACGAGGCAGGCTACTCTTTTGATTTAGGACCGAGCACCATTACAATGAAGGCCTATTTTGAAGAAGTGTTTACATCCTGTCATAGACGGATGGAGGATTATGTGACCTTTTATCCGATTTCTCCGCTGACCAAAAATATTTTTCCAGATGGACATACGGTCGAGTTTACGCCGAATATTGAGCAAATGGAATCACAAATTGCTGCATTCAGTCCTGAAGATGCGAAGCAATACCGTGCATTTTTGCAGGAATCAAAGATGCTTTTTCAAAAGGCAGAGGAGCAGTTTTTAAATCGTTTGTTATTGAGCTGGAAGGATAAGGCGGATGTAAAGCTGATGAAAGCATTTCTTGCTGTCAAACCATTCACATCGGTTCAGCGCCTGCTGCGTCAATATTTCCGTCATCCCCATACATTGGCGATGTTTGGACGGTATGCCACTTATATTGGCTCTTCTCCCTACGAGGCGCCGGCTATTTTTAATATGATGGCGTATTTAGAAGGAGAGAAAGGGATTTATGGAATACAAGGCGGTACATATCGTTTAGTTGAGGCATTTGAGACACTGGCAAAAGAATTAGGCGTTCAGATTTACCTGAATGAACAAGTGAACAAGATTCATGTGAAGGATCGGCGGATCAAAGGAGTGGAGACGGATCAGCAGATGTATGAGGCAGATCAAGTCATTGCAGGAGCAGATGCGCTGACTGTATACCGTCATCTCATAGATGAAAAAGACCGTCCTCGTTTTTTAAATCAAAAACTGTCTGGTATTGAACCGTCGTTGTCGGGCTTTGTTCTCTTATTAGGGGTACCTAAAGTCTATGAACAGCTGGTCCATCACAATGTGTTTTTCCCTGAGGATTATGAGCAAGAATTCAAGGATATTTTTCAGAAAAAACAACTGCCTCAAGACCCGACACTTTACATATGCTATTCAGGCCATTCAGAACCAGCTTTAAGCGGAGGAGCGGGAAGAAGCAACCTGTTTGTACTGGCCAATGCACCTTATGTGACAAAAGAGCAAGATTGGGACATGCTAAAGGAGACATATCGTCAGCATGTAAAAAACAAATTAATGGAAAAAGGTCTTTTTGATTTGGATGAGCTTATTGAATATGAAGCGGTTCAAACCCCGCTCGATCTGCAGCAGAAAACGGGGGCATATCTTGGAGCCATTTATGGCATGTCTTCAAACTCGTTCAAACAGGCGTTCTTTCGCATCAATAATCAGTCAAAGGACATTGAAGGACTTTGGTTTGTTGGAGGAACAAGTCATCCAGGCGGCGGCACGCCGATGGTGACAAAATCAGGCCAGCTTGTCGCAGAAGCGATGCTGAAGCAATGGACGTAATCAAAGATGAAAAGGAGAGAAATCGAGTGATTGTGGAAAAAAGAAGGTTTCCGTCGCCCCATCCGCATATTCACTTATATACAGTGACCTATGAGGCAGATGGACTTCGGATGAAAGGGCTGCTCGCTGAGCCGGCCGGAGAAGGTCTCTACGACGGCTTTTTGTATTTACGAGGCGGCATTAAAAATGTAGGGATGGTCAGACCAGGCCGGATTGTGCAATTTGCCGCGCAGGGCTTTGTCGTCTTTGCTCCATTTTACCGAGGAAACCAAGGAGGCGAAGGGAACGAAGATTTTGCCGGAGAAGATCGAAAAGATGCGTTTGCTGCCTTTCAGCTGTTAAAACAGCACAAAAAAGTGAAGAAGGACCGCATTCATATCTTTGGTTTTTCGCGAGGCGGTATTATGGGCATTTGGACCGCTGTTGAAATGAAACAGGAGGCGGCTTCCTTTGTCACATGGGGGGGCGTCAGTGACATGAAACTGACTTATGAAGAGCGTGTGGATATGAGACGGATGATGAAGCGTGTGATTGGCGGACCGCCGCATAAGGTGCCAGAGGCATATGAGAACAGAACCCCTTTAAATGATGTGGACAAAATTGAAGCACCTGTCCTTATCATCCACGGAGAAGAAGATCAAAATGTATCGATTGAGCATGCGTATTTGTTAGAAGATGCGCTGCGCCAGCACGGGAAATCTGTGGAAACATGGTATTTCCACGGATACAACCACTATTTCCCGCCGCAGCATAATCGAGAAATTGTGAGAAGGCTGACCACATGGATGCAAAGCCGAAAAAGCGGAAATGTGTTAAAATAAGCAGTATAACGAAATATAGAAAGTAGGGGGATTTTCATTATGGGAATGCCTGTTGAATTTAATACAATGATTGTCACAAAGGGAAAAGAGACAAGAATTGAAGAAAATGTATTTGAACTCATGAAGGATGGATACCGCATTTATCCGTTAAATATTCCACTTGAGGTGCGCAAAACGAAAGACGGAGAAAAAACTGGGACAGCACATGTTGAAAAGCTGGAGCTGACAGACAATGTCACGAAGGTGACGTACCGTCTTGTGTCATTGCATTCAACCAACTAAAAAAGCTGAGGGATTGAATCTCCTCAGCTTTTTTCATTTGGTTATACGAGTGGTCCGCCTTTGGCTTCAATGTCACTTGCCGCGTGGCTGAATTTTTGGAAGTTCTTTTTAAATTCATTGGCAAGGAAGTGTGCTTTTTCTTGATAAGCCTCTTGGTCATCCCATGTTTTAGCAGGTTGAAGCACTTCATCTGGTACACCAGGAATATGAAGCGGGATGTGTAAGCCAAAGATGTCATCAGTAATCATCTCGGCATTGTCAAGGTCACCTTCGATTGCTGCCTGCACCATTGCTCTTGTATGAGCGAGATTCATTCGTTTGCCTGTACCGTAGCCTCCGCCAGTCCAGCCTGTATTCACAAGGAATACTTTTGCACCGTGCTCATCAATCTTTTTGCCAAGCATTTCAGCATAGACGTGAGCTGGAAGTGGAAGGAATGGTGAACCGAAGCAAGTAGAGAATGTCGTTTCTGGTGATGTGACACCGCGCTCAGTTCCCGCTAATTTACTTGTGTACCCGCTCAAGAAATGGTACATTGCCTGCTCTTTTGTTAAACGGCTGATTGGAGGTAAGACGCCAAACGCATCAGCTGTTAAGAAGACAATGGCAGATGGGTGTCCTGCGATACTTGGTTTCACGATGTTATCAATCATTTCGATTGGGTAAGCTGCGCGTGTATTTTCAGTAAAGAAGGTATCATCATAATCCGCTTCACGTGTTTCTTCATCAAGCACAACGTTCTCAAGAACTGATCCGAAGCTGATCGCTTTGTAGATCTGCGGTTCTTTTTCTTCACTTAAGTTCACACATTTCGCATAGCATCCGCCCTCGATATTGAAGACCCCTGTGCCAGACCAGCCGTGTTCATCGTCTCCGATCAGCTTGCGGCTTGCGCTTGCAGAAAGCGTCGTTTTCCCAGTACCTGAAAGTCCGAAGAATAGGGCCACATCGCCTTCTTGACCTACGTTTGCTGAGCAGTGCATGGATAAAATGTCTTGCTCAGGAAGCAGGTAGTTCATCACAGAGAAAATGGACTTTTTCATTTCTCCTGCATATTCTGTTCCACCGATAAGAATCGTGCGTTTTTCAAAAGAAACGATGATAAACGTTTCAGAGTTTGTGCCATCTGTTGCAGGATTTGCTTTAAAGTGCGGTGCAGATAAGATGGTGAAAGGTTTTTCGTTTGAAGAAGGTGTTGACCCGTCAGGTCTGATAAATAGCTGCTTGGCAAAAAGATTGTGCCATGCGAATTCGTTTACAACTGTAATCGGCATACGATATCTTTCATCAGCGCCTGCAAACCCTTCAAAGACGAATAGTTCATCACGTTCTTTTAAGTATGACACAACCTTTGTATATAAACGGTCAAATGCTTCTTTGGAGATCGGCTGGTTGACTTGACCCCAATCGATTTTATGTTCAGAGCTTTCTTCTTTGACAATAAATTTATCTTTAGGCGAACGTCCTGTATAGGCTCCAGTTGTGGCGCGGACAGCTCCTGTTGATGTTAAAACGCCTTCATTACGTGCCAAAATCTTTTCAACAAGTTTCGGAACAGATAAATTTTGGTGCGTATTTTCTAATGAGAGCAATGACTGCAAATCTTCTTTTAAATCCACTGAGTTCATAAAAAAACCCTTCCTTTACCGTTGAATTTGTTTGTTTCGATTAGTATAACACATTAATAATAATAGTCTATACTATTTAAAAATTTTTGTGTGTGTTTTTTCATTTCTGCTATGAAAATATGCTTTTTGGTGATGCTAATGGTGAGGAGAAAAAAGAGGGAGATAATTCTTATGAAGCATTGACATGACGCAAGGGTTTAAGATAAGATATCTTATTGAACGGATACTCTTATCCCGAGTTGGTGGAGGGACAGGCCCGATGAAGCCCAGCAACCGGTTTCTTATGAAAAAGGCATGAAAATGCTGAGAAACCAAGGTGCTAACCTGATGCAAGGTACAAGAACACCTTGAGCGATAAGAGTGAAAGGCATGCGATCTCAGACCCTTTCCTCGCAATGAAGGAAATGGTTTTTTTATTTTTGGGATATCATATGAACAAATTGCCAATAACATCTCTAATATAAACGTTTTCAAATATAAGAGGGAACGAGTTCCGTATCATATTGGAGGCCTCATCTTGGGATGATGTGGTCTTGTACAGGAGGAAATAGCCATTATGAGTCAAAATCGTCGTTTATTTACTTCAGAATCAGTGACAGAAGGACATCCAGATAAAATCTGTGACCAAATTTCAGACAGCATTTTGGATGAAATTTTAAAGAAAGATCCAAATGCACGTGTTGCCTGTGAAACTTCTGTTACAACCGGTCTCGTATTAGTAAGCGGTGAAATTACAACGTCTACTTATGTCGATATTCCAAAGACGGTGCGTGACACAATTAAGGAAATTGGCTACACACGTGCGAAATATGGTTTTGATGCGGAAACATGTGCGGTACTTACATCAATTGATGAACAGTCTGCTGATATTGCGCAAGGTGTAGACAAAGCGCTTGAAGCACGTGAAGGAACAATGACTGAAGAAGAAATTGATGCGATTGGTGCAGGTGACCAAGGATTGATGTTTGGTTTTGCCAATAATGAAACCGAAGAGCTCATGCCGCTGCCAATTTCACTAGCGCATAAATTATCTCGCCGTTTAACAGAAGTACGCAAGAATGAAACACTTGCATACCTTCGTCCAGACGGAAAAACACAAGTCACAGTTGAATATGATGAGCAAAACAAACCAGTTCGTATTGACACAGTGGTTATTTCTACGCAGCATGCACCAGAAGTGACGCTTGAACAAATTCAAAGTGACTTAAAAGAACATGTCATCAGTCCTGTCGTTCCAAGTGAACTGATTGATGAACAGACAAAATACTTTATTAACCCAACTGGCCGTTTCGTGATCGGTGGACCTCAAGGGGATGCTGGTTTAACTGGACGTAAAATCATCGTTGATACGTATGGCGGATACGCTCGTCATGGCGGCGGTGCTTTCTCAGGTAAGGATGCAACGAAGGTTGACCGTTCTGCGGCATACGCTGCACGTTACGTAGCGAAAAACATCGTAGCTGCCGGCCTTGCAGATTCTTGTGAAGTACAGCTTGCTTATGCAATTGGTGTTGCACAGCCTGTATCGATTTCAATTGATACATTCGGAACAGGAAAAGCTTCTGAAGAAAAATTAATTGAAGTGGTTCGTGCAAACTTTGATCTTCGTCCAGCTGGCATTATTAAAATGCTTGACCTGCGCCGTCCGATCTACAAACAAACAGCTGCATACGGGCATTTCGGCCGTCACGACTTAGATCTTCCTTGGGAAAAAACGGATAAAGCCGATACACTTCGCAAAGAAGCATTGGGACAATAACAACATAAAAAACCGCTTATTTTAAGCGGTTTTCCTTTTGATTAAAAAAAAATATGCAAAAAGCGAAAAAATGTGAAACAAAATCGGACAAAATACTGTCTAATTATAGGTCTACTTTTAAGAAATAACATAACGTGGAGGCAATAATATGTGTGGGTTTGTTGGTGTATTTAATCACCGTCCATTGTCCGAAACTACTGAACAGGAAGAGCTAATTAAACAAATGAATCGTCTCATCGTTCATCGTGGTCCGGATGATGAGGGTTACTTTCATGATGAGCATGTAGGATTTGGATTTAGACGTTTAAGTATTATAGATGTTGAGCACGGAAAGCAGCCGCTTTCTTATGAAGATGAAAAGTATTGGATTATTTTCAACGGAGAAATTTATAACTATGTGGAGCTGAAGGAAGAGCTTGTGAAAAAAGGCTATACGTTCAGCACAGATTCTGATACGGAAGTACTTCTTGCCACATACCGTCATTATAAAGAAGAAGCGGCTTCAAAGCTTCGCGGCATGTTTGCATTTTTAATTTGGGATAAGGAAGCGCAATTATTATATGGCGCAAGAGATCCTTTTGGCATCAAACCGCTTTATTTTACACAAATGGATGAGCAAGTGTACTTTGCGTCTGAACGCAAAAGCTTGATGGCAGTAAGCGAGAACATTTTATTTGATGAGACATCCTTACAGCAATATATGTCATTCCAGTTCGTACCTGAGCCAAATACACTTGATCAAAAGGTGCACAAAGTAGAGCCAGGTCATCAGTTTACTTTACGCCCAGGACAGGAGATTGAATTTAAGACTTACTGGAAAGTTCAATTCAAGCCTGAGCAAACACAAGAACAAAAGCTGATTGAAGAAGTCCGCGATGCAATCTATGATTCTGTGAAAATTCATATGAGAAGTGATGTACCTGTTGGTTCATTCCTATCAGGTGGTATCGATTCTTCTTTCATCGTATCTGTTGCAAAGGAATTTCATCCTGAGCTGAAGACGTTTTCTGTTGGTTTCCAGCAGGATGGCTTTAGTGAAGTTGATGTAGCGAAGGAAACGGCTGATAAGCTTGGCTTACAAAACTTCAGCGCGGTGATTTCTCCTGAGGAATATATGAATGAGCTTCCGAAAATTGTTTGGCATTTAGATGATCCTTTAGCTGATCCGGCGGCGATTCCATTGTACTTCGTGGCAAAGGAAGCGAAGAAACAAGTGACGGTTGTTCTTTCTGGTGAGGGAGCAGACGAGCTGTTCGGTGGATATAATATTTACCGTGAGCCGCTTTCTCTTAAACCATTTGAATCTGTTCCATCTATGCTGAAAAAGCTTCTTCTTCGTCTGGCGCGCTTAATGCCAGAAGGAATGAAAGGAAAAAGCTTTATCGTCCGCGGCTGTACACCATTAGAGGAACGTTATATCGGTAATGCGAAAATCTTTGAAGAGCCAGTAAAGAAAAACCTCTTAAAGCAGTATGATCCGAACATTACGTATCGTGATGTGACGAAGACATACTTCGAGGAAAGTGCAGGCTACAGTGATATTAACAAAATGCAATATGTTGATATTCATACGTGGATGCGCGGGGACATTTTACTGAAAGCAGATAAGATGACAATGGCGAATTCTCTTGAGCTTCGTGTTCCTTTCCTTGATAAGGTCGTATTTGAAGCGGCTTCTAAAATTCCAGAAGAGCTGAAAACAAAAGATGGCACAACGAAATATTTATTGCGTAAAGCAGCAGAAGGCATTGTGCCTGACCATGTGTTAAACCGCAAGAAGCTGGGCTTCCCTGTTCCAATTCGTCATTGGCTGAAAAATGAGATGAACGCTTGGGCGAAAGACATCATTAAAAACAGTCAAACTGACGAATATATTAATAAAGCGTATGTGCTTGATTTATTAAATGAACATTGTGCTGGTAAAGCAGATCATAGCCGTAAGATTTGGACTGTCCTGATCTTTATGATTTGGCACAGCATTTATGTCGAGCGCAGTATTGATCCAGAGCAATTGAATCATCAACCGAAAGAAGTCATCTTCAGTTAATGAAAAAAGGTTTTCAGCTTTGTGCTGAAAACCTTTTTTGTCATGATAGAAAGGGGTGGAAAAGGGTAAAATAACTAGCGGTTCATAGTTATTGCTTAATATCCTAAAAAAAACATGATAAAGTGAAGATACACGTATGATGTTAACGAGATAAAAGGGAACGATAGTATTGTCCTTTTTCTACATATTCTCTGCGGATTCGGTCCATGTCTTGGATATCTTCATCTGTTAACAGCCGAACGACTTTGGCTGGACGGCCAAAAGCGAGTGATCCTTTTGGAATGACCTTTCCTTGAGGGACAAGACTTCCTGCACCGATAAAGGCGCCTTCGCCAATCTCCGCACCATCGAGAATGATAGACCCCATGCCAATGAGGGCATTTTTTCGAATGATTGAGCTATGTAATGTGACTTGGTGTCCAATGGTAGCACCATCTTCAATAAGAAGTGTTTTTCCAGGACTTTGATGCAGGCACGATAAATCTTGAATGTTGACGTTCTTTCCAATTCTCACAGGTGCAACATCGCCTCTGATGACGGTTTGAAACCACACGCTCGAATATTCTCCAATTATGACATCACCGGTAATGGTGGCGTTATCTGCGACAAAGACCGATTCATGAATCTCAGGTGTAAACTGATGATATGGATAAATCACTTTTTCGACTTCCTTTCTTAATACAACATTTGTGAGGTGTTTACTTTGTGGACTTGGCATGCTGAAAGACCAGTTGGTACAATTGTGATTGTACATGGTGCGAGTGAATATCACGGCCGATATAAATGGCTGATTGAAATGTGGCGGAATGCAGGCTATCACGTCGTCATGGGTGACTTGCCTGGACAAGGCACATCGACACGTGCGCGAGGCCACATTCGTTCGTTTCAAGAATACATTGATACAGTCGATGAATGGATCGAACATGCGAAATCATTCAGACTTCCTACTTTTTTACTTGGACACAGTATGGGTGGACTCATTTCAATTGAGTGGATGAAGCAGTATACCCATACGAAGTTGAATGGCCTTATTTTATCATCACCTTGTTTAGGTCTGCAATTTAAACCGAAGAAGCTGATGGATTTTGCGTCAAAAGGTCTAAATGTGCTGGCACCGTCTTTTAAAGTGGAGTCTGGTCTGTCGATTGAACTAGCGACACGAAATCAGGCGGTCATTGAGGCAGACTCAAATGACTCTCTTTACGTGACAAAGGTGTCGGTTCGCTGGTATAGAGAGCTAATCAAAAATATCGATGCGGCGATGCAGCCGACGAATGTCTTTAAATCGATCCCGCTCCTTTTAATGCAGGCGGGAGATGATAAGATCGTCGATAAAACGAGGGTGATTAAATGGTTCAATGGCATAGAATCAACCAATAAATCATACCGTGAATGGGAAGAGCTGTATCACGAAATTTTTAATGAACCAGAAAGAGAAGATGTGTTTAAGGCGGCAAGAGCCTTTACAGATCAATATATTTGATTGTGAGCTTTAAGTTGGGGGTGGAGAGATTTGTCAGTACCAGAGCGTCCTTTTGCACTGATGACAAAGGTGTATAAAGATATTTTTCCGCTTGTTCATCAGGAGCTGAAAAAGTGGCGGGCTCATGCAGAAATGATTGAAAATGAAGAACTGAGAACGCAGGCACTAGCGAGCATATCGAGTAAAACGTTTCACTGTGAAGGCGGAGGCATTTTATCTCTTCTAGCAGGCGATGAGAAAGAAACGTGCATTGAATTCATTGTGGCGTATCAAACCATCAGTGACTACTTAGATAACCTATGTGACCGCAGCACGTCGCTTGATCCTAAGGATTTTCATATGCTGCATCAAGCGATGAGAGATGCGCTTGATATTCATGCTGAGCTCAAGCCATACTATCAATTCCGTGATGATCAAGAGGATCATGGATATTTACATGCGCTTGTCCGCACATGTCAAGACGTGCTTACACGCGTTCGGCATTATCCGATCATTCAGCCATATTTACACACGCTGTGTGATTACTATAGTGACCTGCAAGTACATAAGCACGTCGTTCCTCATGAACGTGTGCCAAGATTAGAGTCGTGGTTCCGTCAATATGAAAAGGATTTGCCGAAGATGGAATGGTATGAGTTTTCAGCTTGTGCGGGATCAACGTTAGGAATATTCTGTCTTGTGGCGTATGCGCTGCAGCCTGATTTTACAGAAAAGCAGGCGAAGCAAATTTACGAAAGCTATTTCCCTTATATTCAAGGTCTGCACATTTTACTCGATTATTTAATAGACCAAGAAGAGGACCGGCTTGGGGGAGATCTGAACTTTTGCTCATACTATGATTCTCATCATGAGATGATGGATAGACTTCAGCATTTTATCGAAAAAGCGGATGAGCAGCTGAAAGGTATTCCGCATGAAAACTTTCACAAATTGATTAACAGAGGATTACTGGCGGTCTATTTGTCCGATGAAAAAGTGACAGCCCAAAAAGAGATGAACAAGCTGGCAAAGCGGCTGATCAAATCAAGCGGGAAAACATCGTTCTTTTTCTATATTAACGGAAGAGCCTATCGGACCTATCAGAAAATGCCTTGGATGAAATCATCATAAAAAAGCTCAAATCCATTAGGATTTGAGCTTCAGCGTGTAGACAAACCCTCGCATTCGGTGTCAGGTCTGCGCGCCGGTACTCACGAATGTCAAATTCGCTCCGTTCCGGTGCTTGCCCTTCCTAGACTGCAAAGGTTTTCTATCACGCTGAAAAGAAGAAAAAAAGCTAAAATGCACATCATTTTAGCTTTTTTTCAATGGCGACCACAAACGGCGGGTCGTTTTGAATATTCATGTATTGATATGATAAAACTTGTACCTCTTCATGAGGCAGTGATCTGCAATAGTCGAGAAGCACTTCTTTTTCTCTTTTTCCTTCGGGATGTCCGTGGTAGATCACAAGGACGATCAGACCTCCGGGTTTGAGCCATTCGAGGAGCTGCTTGATGGCTTCAATGGTTGTATGAGCCTGAGTGGTGACGGCTTTATCGCCTCCGGGCAGATACCCAAGGTTAAACACTGCACCGGCTATTTGTCCATAAGCATCCTTCGGAAGATGATCCGCCAGTTTTTCATGCCCATCATGGATGAGGTGAACGTAAGGATATTGATCGCCAAGTCTTTTGCTTGTCTGCTGCAAGGCTTCCTCTTGCACGTCGAATGCAAACACTTGTCCATCAGTTCCTACAAGGTCAGCTAAATAGAGTGTATCGTGGCCGTTGCCCATTGTTGCATCTATAACGATGTCGCCTTTTTGACAAGCGCGTTCTAACAGCTCTTTACTAAAAGGAAGCATGCGTTTCAAAATCATTTGGCTGCTTCTTCCAATCTGACGAAACGTTTCCCTTGGTAGCTGTTACGTCTTTCGAGCTCAGCATTAATGGCATTGAGTACTTCCCACTTATTTACACTCCACATTGGACCAACCATTAATTCAATTGGGCCGTCGCCTGTAATACGGTGAATAATCATTTCTGGCGGCAGAATCTCCAGCTGATCACAAACAAGCTGAACATATTCCTCCTGGCTTAAAAACTCAAGCTTTCCTTTTTCATATTGCTTGACCATTGGAGTCCCTTTTAAAAGGTGAAGCAAATGAATTTTAATTCCCTGCACATCTAAATCCGCAACAGCTTTTGCTGTTTCCATCATCATGTCCCGATTTTCAAGAGGCAATCCATTGATGATATGTGAGCAGACACGAATTCCGTGTTTTCTCAGTTTTTCTACACCTTCAACGTAGCATTCATAATCATGAGCACGGTTGATGAGCATAGCTGTCCGTTCGTGTACCGTTTGAAGACCAAGCTCTACCCACAGGTAAGTGCGTTCGTTTAATTCGGCTAAATACTCCACTACGTCATCCGGCAGACAGTCAGGTCTTGTTGCAATGGATAGACCTACGACACCATCCAGATTCATGACGGTTTCATATTTTTCTTTTAGGACAGGTAGCGGAGCGTGTGTGTTTGTATACGCCTGGAAATACGCCATGTATTTTCCGTCTTTCCATTTTGTATGCATCCGGTCTTTGATTTCGTTAAATTGTGTGATGAGATCATCAGCCCGGTTTCCTGCAAAATCACCAGATCCAGCGGCACTGCAAAATGTACAGCCGCCGTGGGCTACAGTACCATCACGGTTTGGGCAGTCAAAGCCGCCGTCTAAGGCTACTTTAAATACTTTATGACCAAAGTGTTCACGCAAATGGTAGTTCCACGTGTGATAACGTTTTTCGCTGTTTGAATATAAAAAAGGGTTATGCTGATCCAAGTCAGTAACCTCCTTGCATAATAATAGGCATCCTTAAAGTTTAACAAAAATCACGAAGGAGGACAATTGAATCTGTCCAACATTTTCTTTAGTGAAAAAGCGTTACATGGGCAAAATAGGCGGGAGCGATGATGAAATGGAGGGAATGTAAGATGGCAACAAGGCAGTCGATCGATGAATTTATCCAAAAAAGTACGGAAACCCTTGAGTTTGCAAATGAACAATTTGATTTGAGCTCACGTCAGGAACATTATAATGAGGAAGAGTTTTCTAAAGCACAGCTCATGCTTGAGAATACGGTCAACGAATTAGAAAAATTAAAAGATGTCGCCAATGACCAGCAAAGAGAACGGTTAGACAGGGCGCGTGTTCAAATTCAGAGCTTGCAAAATCAAATGATTTTAGGGATTTCCTACGATAATGAATGATGAACAGATCCTTCTTTTAAGGGTCTGTTTTTTATTTTTTAATAAGCTATTGACTTTTATACTGGGTGTCTATATTGTATTAAGTGTACTACATCAACTAATACACTACAGACACTTAAAAAGTGGAGAAAGGTGTTCGACCATGAAAAAAGAAAAAAAGCCAATCAATTTGAAGTGGATGGTGCTGGCTGTTGCGTTAGCATGTACATTTTTTTTCGTTCTTGTTTTCATTGGTTTTGAAGTTCAAAAAGATTTGATACCCAATTCAGTTCCTTTAATGCAAGGACATGATCAAGCGATAGGACTGCAAAAGCATGAATGAGGAAAGAGGGAGTCATCATGATTCAAATAGATCCAAGAAGCGCTGCGCCAATTTATGAACAAATCATTGAGCAGCTCAAAATTTTATGTTTAAAAGGCGTGATGAAGCCAGGTGACAAACTGCCCTCTGTCAGAGAGCTCGCCACCATTATTATTGCCAATCCAAACACCGTCAGCAAAGCGTATAAAGAGCTTGAGCGGGAAGGGATTATTGAAACTCTGCGGGGCCGCGGTACGTATGTAACAGAAGGTGCTCAGTTAAAGCTGAATGAAGGGAAGGTGCTCGAGATGAAAGAACAGTTAAGACAACTCATCATAGAAGCTCATTATGCTGGTATTGATATTCATCAGCTCAAGGAATGGCTGGAAGAGATCGGCTCAAGTCTAAAAGGAGGAAAACAAGTTGATTGAGGTCAGAAATGTATCGAAGAAATTAAATGGACGCGAAGTACTCAGCGACGTTTCCTTCAAAATAGGCGAAGGTGAGATCTTCGGTCTGCTTGGCCGGAATGGCTCTGGGAAAACAACACTTCTCAGATTGATTCAGCAAATTCTTCTTCCGGATGAAGGAGAGATTTATTTTAAAGATGTGCTGGTGAAAGACCACCCTTTAGTAAAGCAAAATATTGTATTCATGCCAGTCGTGAATCCTTACTTTGACAGATACAATTACGGACAGCTTGTCCAGCTGTTAAAGCATATTTATCCAAAGTTTGACGTGACCTATGCCAATGAGCTTGTGAACCGCTATGAAATTCCGGAAAAAGTGAAGTATCGTGAATTGTCGACAGGGTTAAAGAAACAGCTGTCATTAATTTTAAGCTTTGCCATCAAACCAGCGGTCATTTTATTAGATGAGCCGACTGATGGTATTGATGCCGTCACAAGAAATGACGTTCTTCAGCTGATGATTGACGAGGTGGCAGAACGACAAACAACGATTTTAATTACATCTCACCGCTTAGAGGACATTGAGCGTATGTGTAATCGAATTGGATTTTTAGAAGGAAATGAACTCACAAGTGTCATGGATTTAGATGAATTAAAGAATGACTATGTCAAAATCCAAATGGCCTTTGAAGAAGATATGAACTTAAGTATTCGAAAAAATGGCGTTGCGATTTTGGATCAAGCGGGCGTTTTCTATACAGCGCTTGTTCTAAAAACCGACGAAGAAGCTAAAGAGTACTTGAAGTCACTGAAGCCAAAAGTATGGCATGAACTGCCTGTGAATTTAGAAGAAGTATTCATTGCGAAGTTTGGAGGGAAACGCAGATGGTAAAGCGGCAATTATTATATAAGGAGTGGAAGCAATCTGAGCTGACATTCATTTTAGTGATGCTTGTTGCGGTCTTTGCGACGCCATTATCCCTCTTAATGGATTACTCAACCTTTCAAGATTGTTTGAAAAATCCAGACTGTATACTGGATTCAACAACATTCACTTATCTGTTTAAGAAGGATGCATTTCTCTCACTATCATGGTTAATGGGAATATTTTTTGCTGTGATTCAGCTAGGATTTGAGAGAAATAAAGGGCAGATGGACTTTACATTATCCTTGCCATTTAGCAGAAGTGCTATCTTTCATACCAAGTTTTTCTTAGGTGCTGGCATCATCGCAGGCGTTCATGTTGTCTCATATCTTATCATTTATTTACTCAAATTAGGCCTTCATCCAATAGAAACACCTGAGTTCAACAGTCGTTATTTTTATGCACTGTTGTCAGCTTTGATGATCTACAGTTTATTTTTTGCAGCAGGTACATTAACAGGAAGTGCTATATCCCAAACAATCGTTGGATTCAGTACGTCCATTCTACCATTTTTGTTAATTGGACTTCCGATCGTTCATTTAGATTTTATCTTTAGAACAAGTGAGAGGTGGATAGATACGAGCCTCAATTATTTGATATCGCCTATTTCACCAATTACTTATATTACAAATGACATTTTTCAACAAGAATATCAGCATTGGTTTAATGGTGAAGCATTCATCATTCCACTTGTCATGATGGTCATATTTTACCTGATTGGTTTGTTTAGCTTTATAAAACATCCAATTGAAAGAAATGGCCGCTTCTTCCTTTACTCAAGTATGGATAGACCTATTCAGATTATGGTCATTGCCTTCGGTGTTCTAGGGTTTGGATGGTTTGGTTTTTCTTCAGATAATTCCATATTTGGTTATATCGTTGGTATGCTCATCGGTGGAGTCGTAGGCGCCTTAACGAGTTATTTCTTAATCTATAGAAAAAGATAAACAGAGAGCAGGGGAGTAGAGATGATTCAGATTCAAGCATTAGATCATGTATTTAAAATTGGTAAAAAGGGCAGGGAAAATGAAATTCCTGTACTAAAAGGGATTGACCTGTCCATCAAAAGAGGCGATATTGCTTGTATTGTTGGACGAAGTGGTTCGGGGAAATCGACTTTATTAAACTTAATATCAGGCTATATTACGCCAACGAGCGGAAAAATTGTCATTGATGGCACCGATGTGACCGGCTTTAATGAAAAAGAATGGGCAGACTTTCGCTTAGATCACTTTGGCTTTATCTTTCAAAGCTTTCAGTTGATCGGGAGCTTAACAACGTATGAGAATGTTGAACTTCCGCTTACTTTAAAAGGTGTGAAGCCGTCTGAACGAAAGGCGAAAGTAAAAGAAATGCTGAAACGAGTAGGACTTGAACATCACGCAGGACATTACCCAAATGAGCTGTCAGGCGGACAGCAGCAGCGTGTGAGTATTGCAAGAGCCTTGATTTTAAATCCATCTATTATTTTAGCGGATGAACCAACAGGTAGTCTGGATTCAGAAACTGAAGGAGAAATTTTAGCCTTTATCCAGCAGCTCAATCGCGAAAAAGGAATTACATTTGTCATCATTACACATGACGATGAAGTCGCTTCAATCGCAGACACAACGTTCCAGCTTCACGACGGTGTATTAAAGAAAGGGGAACAATCCATTGAAATTTAGAGATCAGGTCAAATTCATTAGAAGAAATATGAAGAAAAATAGATTGCGTGTGTTTATGACCATTCTTGCGACGACAATGGCATGCTCTTTCTTAATCGTTCTAGCGTCTGTCGGTTTTGGTTTGCAAAAATCAGCTCAAGATGAAATTATGAAACAGCAAATCATCACTGAAATTAAAGTGTTAGGAAAAGAAAAAGGAGACGTTAAGATTGATGATTTAAAGAAATATGATCATGTGAAATCTGTCGTCTCAAGAACGGCAATCAATCCATCGGTTAACGTCGAGCTCGATAACCGTTCAAGTGAAACGCAGGCTGCTTTGACTGATATGAAAGAAGAAAAAGAAGCAGGGCTTGAGCTAGACCGAGGAAAAGTCCCAACATCAGCGAACGAAATTGTGGTTGGATATCATATGGCGCAGCAACTGTGGACAAAAAAAGAACGCGAAGCCTATGAAAAAGAATTAAACCAGACGTCAAATGGGGAAGAAACACCGAAGGAGCCAAAAGGCTACACGAAGGATATTTTAAATAAAGTGATTCAAATCAAAGTGCCAAAACTAAATGAAGAAGGTGAAGTCGTTAAAGAAAAAACATTTGATTTCCGTGTAGTAGGTGTTTTGAAAAAGCCGAATTTGGAGTGGCAGGAGGATCATAAAATTTTGATTCCGAATGCTTATGAAAAAGAATTTGGTCAAATACTCGACCTGTCTCCTGAAGCAGGAAATGTCGAGAAAATGACTTCTGTTTATGCAGATAAATTCGACAATGTCGGTACGCTCACGAATAAACTGACAGATGAGGGCTATCAAGTCATCTCTGTGACGAACCAGCTTGAAGGAATGGATATGTTCTTTACGGTCTTCAAAATTGGACTCATTTTTGTCGGATGTATTGCAGTCATTATTTCTGCCATCGGAATTTTCAATACGATGACCATGGCGGTAACAGAGCGAACACAAGAGATTGGGATTATGAAAGCCATTGGCGCGAATCCATCCATTATCAAGCGGATGTTCCTAATGGAAAGTGCTTATATTGGAGTCATCGGATCAATCATCGGTATTATCATCTCATATTTGATTAGTTTCGCCGTTAATTTAATCATCCCAGCCATTTTGTCGTCCATGTCTGAGGGAGGATCAAGCGATCAATTCTCGATTACTTTTTCCTATATTCCACTCAGCCTTGTCATTACAGCGACAGTGATCAGCGCAGGGGTAGCGATCATTTCAGGGCTTAACCCGGCACGTAAGGCAACAAAAACGAATGTATTAGCAGCTTTAAGAAGAGAAATCTAAAAAAGAACCTCCTGTAAACCCGATTGGGCGCTCAGGAGGTTCTTTTTTATCTTAATTAAACATTGCTATTGCTTAGGTGCCCTGTATCCGGCACGCTCTGCTTCTTCTACTGAGCAGAACATTTTGGTTACATTCTTTGTTCTAGAGTAGTATCTGCTGCTTGGTGTGTGGTAAATACCGTTGACACTCCCTTTAATGTTACAGGCAGCCGATTCTTTTTTTGTTTCCTTTTGTGATTCATGACCGCCTGTGCTTTTTCCTTCATCTTTAGGTGCGGAGCGCTGGACGGTGGAAGACTTCGTATCGCTGCTGCTATTCTTGATTTCTTGTTTGAGTGTTTCATTGCTGGAGGTGAGCTTGTCTATTTTCTCTTCAAGCGATTGAATGGTCTTCTCTTGCTGTTTGACCGTTTCTTTTTCTGAGGTGATGGTTTCTAGCTTTTTTTCCAGCTTTTCTTTTTCCTTCTCCGCATCTTCTAAAGAGGAGGTAAGCGACTCTTTATCAGCTTTTAAGCGCGAAATGTCAGATGAGAGTTCCTTTTGATCCTTTAACAGCTGTTCGGAAGATGGATCGGCTTGTGCCTTTGGCGCATTTCCAGCAGTAAGAGGTAATGACATAATGGAAAAGAAGAGACCAATGATCAAAAAAGGATAAAAAAGTTTCTTTGAAAAAATGAGCTCGTTCTTGCGTTTGAGTAAGAAGAAATTGACAGCATATCCGATGGCAAAACAAACACATAAAAGACCTAATATGAGTAAAAACATATCTAACAGCCCCCCTAAATTGCTATTTACACCTATCATACCTCATTTTTCCATTTTGGGGAGCGGTTCAATTAAAAAAAACCTGTTTACACAGGGTTTTCCAGCGTGTAGACAAACCCTCGCATTGGTTGTCAGGTCTGCGCTCCGGTGCTCACGAATGTCGAATTCGCTCCGCTCCGGTGCTCGCCCTTCCTAGACTGCAAAGGTTTTCTATCACGCTGAATAGAAGACAAAGGGCTAAAATAAAGATTATTTTAGCCCTTTGTCAACAATCTGAAAAACCCTGTTTACACAGGGTTTTCAGCTAATGGTAATCCTTTTATGGCTTCTTTTACTGTCAAATAAGTGATCGTATTCTGGAAATCTGTATCGAGGTCTTTCATTTTCATCGCAAGCTGCGGCTTAATCCCAGTGATGATCAGTTCGGTTCCAGTTAGATTGAGAAGATGATGCAGTTTGAAAATACGTGCTGCGACGGAATCATCGACATCGATTAAACCAGAAAGGTCGACAATTAAATAATCATCCTTTGAATCATCTAATATACAGGTTAACTTAGCGACAATGGCATCAAAGCGTTCTTCAGATAATTTTCCGATAAGCGGAAGAGCAGATACACCATTTTTGATTGGGACGATTGGCGTCGAAAGAGAGGTGACTTCCTGTAAGGAATCTTCTAGGAGCTGTTCATATTCTTTCTGTTTCGTAATATCCTTTTGAAAACCAATGAAAAATGTTTTGTCATCTTGTTCAATGTATAGAGGATCTATATTGAGTTCATTCCAAAAAAAAGTACCGTCTTTTTTATAATTTTTTAGCTGTGTGGTAATAGGTGTTTTGTTTTGAATTCCATGACGAATTAAAGCAAGCTGGTTTTGATCCGTGTCTTTTCCTTGAAGGAATCGACAATTACGACCAAGAATCTCATCTGGTTTGTATCCAGTCATTTGTGTAAAGCCGTGATTCACATAAACGATAGGGTTATCCTCTAAGGAAGGGTCTGTAATGACAACACCGATCCGCGCATGATCCAGCGCTTTTTTGATGAGTTCAAGCTGTTTTTGAAAGCCGAAAATGTTCGAGCTGACCATATTACCCTCCTTTGCTGCTATAAGACATATCAAATGGTTGTCTTTTCAACCAAATGAATCCTTTTAAACGTAACATAACATATGTTCTGTTTCAACGATTGCAAACGCTTTGTTAAATTTGTCATCATAGTTTGTCCTCCATTAGAATAGAGTAAGTAAGGAGACTTTTCATTAGAAAAAGAAGGAATCAATTACTCATCATTCATAAAATGACAAAAATAGTTAATATGGATTAGGTGAAAATGATTCCAATGCATCAAGATTGTTTTTAGGTCATTCACATATAATGGAAGAAACAAGCTTTTTTTCTTCGTTAGAGAGAATAGACCTTTTACATGGATTATGACGGAACAGCAGAATGGCATTACAGGGGGCTGGACAGCCTGAAGTCGCTTTACTATTCTAAGGGCTTTAGGAAGGTGATGAAAATGCTGCAACAAGTCATTATTGCTTGCGCCATTGGAGGGGTCATGGGCATTCTCGGTCACGTAAAGAAAAAAGGCAGGCTAGAGAAGCCCAGAATGACAAAAAAGTTTATTTACTTAGGGTTTATTGAAGATTGGCTCGTTGGGATGATTGCCGCTACACTGCTTGTCTTATCCTCAAATCCCGAATCTAGTCTGCACTTGATCATCTTATCCATTATTTCAGGTTACGGAGGAGAAGCAGTTCTGCGAAGCTTCGATTTTGTGAGAGAAGAACGTTCACAGGATGCAGGCTCCAACCGTCATAACCGATCTCCACACGAATAATATCCTCTACTTTACCCTAGTCTAGGGTACATTCCCATTGTATACAAACCTGCTTGCACTTATGATCATAATTCTATAAAATACTACTTAGATGACGGTTACGATAAGAACAGTGAAGAGGAGTAGTAGGAAAGCAGTATTTGTCTTTAGAGAATTGACGGCTGGTGAAAGTCAATCAAATCTGCTTCTGAACTCGCCTCAGAGTTGCAGTTGCGTTAAAGCTTCTGTCGCATGTCTGCGTTAAAGATATTAAGTGAGCGTATGAACAGCATGTTACGCTAACAAGGGTGGTACCGCGGGAACCAAAAAATCTCTCGTCCCTTTCCAGGGATGAGGGTTTTTTGTTGATTTTAGAAAAATCTGAATTCTTGCAGTGGTCATCTAAGCAGATAAGGCCGTACATATTAAAGGAGGTTTTCACATTGAGTTTTCAGCATCGGGAAATTGAAAAGAAGTGGCAGGATTATTGGCTGACACATAAAACATTCGCCACATCTGACTCGGAAGATAAACCGAAGTTTTATGCACTTGATATGTTTCCATATCCATCAGGAGCAGGGCTTCATGTCGGGCACCCTGAGGGCTATACAGCAACGGATATTCTATCACGCATGAAACGTATGCAGGGATATGATGTTCTTCATCCAATGGGATGGGACGCATTTGGTCTCCCGGCAGAACAGTATGCACTTGATACAGGAAATGACCCGGCGGCCTTTACAGAAGAGAACATCAATAACTTCCGCCGCCAAATTCAATCACTAGGGTTCTCGTATGATTGGGATCGAGAAATCAACACAACAGATCCGAATTACTACAAATGGACACAATGGATTTTCTTAAAATTGTACGAAAAAGGATTGGCCTATATCGATGAAGTACCAGTGAACTGGTGCCCAGCGCTTGGCACAGTGCTTGCAAATGAAGAAGTCATTGATGGAAAAAGTGAACGCGGAGGCCATCCTGTTGAAAGACGTCCTATGAAGCAGTGGATGCTAAAGATTACAGCATATGCGGACAGGCTGTTAGAAGATTTAGAGGACATTGATTGGCCTGAAAGCATCAAAGATATGCAGCGTAACTGGATCGGACGCTCTGAAGGTGCGCACGTTCATTTTGAAGTAGAAGGACATGACGAACAGTTTACGGTTTTCACAACGCGTCCTGATACACTATTTGGCGCAACATATGCAGTGCTTGCACCAGAGCATGCACTTGTTGAAAAAATTACATCAGATGCTCAAAAAGAAGCTGTTAAAGCGTATATCAAAGAGATTCAATCAAAGAGTGACTTAGAGCGGACAGATCTTGCTAAAACGAAGACAGGTATTTTCACAGGAGCGTATGCCATCAATCCTTTAAATGGTGAAAAGATGCCGATCTGGATTGCCGATTACGTGCTGGCGACTTATGGAACTGGAGCCATTATGGCGGTTCCTGCCCATGATGAACGTGACTATGAATTCGCCAAAACCTTTGATCTTCCAATTAAAGAAGTTGTAGAAGGCGGAGACATTGAAAAAGAAGCCTACACAGGTGATGGAAAGCACATTAACTCTGATTTCCTAAATGGCTTAGGAAAAGAAGAAGCGATTGAAAAAGCGATTGCATGGCTTGAAGAACATCAAAAAGGTGAAAAGAAAGTCACATATCGTTTAAGAGACTGGCTGTTCAGCCGTCAGCGCTACTGGGGTGAGCCGATTCCAATCATTCATTGGGAGGATGGAACATCTTCAGCTGTTTCAGAAGAAGAACTTCCACTGATCTTGCCTAAGACGACAGAGATTAAGCCAAGTGGGACAGGTGAATCACCATTAGCCAATATTAAAGACTGGGTTGAGGTTGTAGATCCTGTTACAGGTAAAAAAGGCCGCCGCGAAACGAATACAATGCCGCAATGGGCAGGCAGCTGCTGGTATTTCTTACGTTATATTGATCCTCATAACACAGAAGAGCTTGCCTCTCCTGAAAAGCTGAAGAAATGGCTTCCAGTTGATGTGTATATCGGCGGAGCAGAACACGCTGTACTGCATCTTCTATATGCACGCTTCTGGCATAAGTTCTTGTATGATATCGGTGTTGTTCCAACAAAAGAACCTTTCATGAAATTGTTCAACCAAGGTATGATTCTTGGGGAAAACAATGAAAAAATGAGTAAGTCAAAAGGAAATGTGGTCAACCCAGATGATATCGTAGAATCTCATGGTGCGGATACATTACGACTTTATGAAATGTTCATGGGACCTTTAGATGCATCAATTGCTTGGTCTGAAACAGGACTTGATGGCGCTCGTCGTTTCCTTGATCGTGTATGGCGTCTCTTTACAAATGAAGATGGTTCACTCAGTGATAAAGTGACAGAGCAATCTGGCGGCGCATTGGAACGCAGCTATCATGAAACAGTTATGAAGGTAACGGATCATTATGAAGGCTTGCGTTTCAATACAGGAATTTCACAATTAATGGTGTTTATCAACGATGCCTATAAGGCGGATACACTGCCGAAAGAATATGCAGAAGGCTTTGTAAAGCTTCTTTCTCCAATTGCACCGCATTTAGCAGAAGAGCTTTGGAATAAACTTGGTCATGAAGGATCTATTTCTTATGAAGCATGGCCTCAATATGATGAGTCAAAGCTTGTCGACGATGAAGTAGAAATTGTCGTACAGCTTAACGGTAAAGTAAAAGCAAAATTAACCGTTCCTGCTGATGCAACAAGAGAGCAGTTAGAAGAGCTTGCGAAAAATGATGCACGTGTAAAAGAACAGCTTGAAGGGAAAAACATTCGTAAAGTGATTGCAGTTCCTGGGAAGCTTGTCAATATTGTTGCGAACTAATGATGACACCCATCGGTATGAACCGGTGGGTGTTCTTTATTTCCCGGGACATAATTTTGTCGAAAACAAGGTGATTCCCGCATCGGTCTCGTATTTTAACAGGTGATCAAGAAAATGAGGAGTGACGTCAATGGAAAAGGAAAGCAAACGTGAACAACTGCTCAGTCTGTTAGGAGAGATGCCAGAACGTCATCGCGTGGAGGCTTATACGTTAAAAATGGAAGAACGTGAATCATATGTGGTTGAAACTCTCATTCTCTCTATGAATGGTGTAGAGGAAGTCCCTGCTTATTTCGTGAAACCGAAGGATACGGTGAAAAAAAGACCCGTTGTGCTGTTCCAGCATTCTCATGGAGGGAATTACGTGAATGGGAAGGAAGAGCTGTTAAAAGGTGCTCATTATTTGCAAGCGCCTTCATATGCAAAAGAGTTTACGTCTAAAGGATATGGTGTACTGGCCATTGATCATGCAGGGTTTGGTGAGAGAAGAGGAAGAACAGAAAGTGAAATTTTTAAGGAAATGCTTTTAACAGGAAAAGTGATGTGGGGCATGATGCTGTATGAAAGTATGTGTGCGATTGATTATTTGCTGTCTCGATCTGATGTGCTGGCGGACAGGTTAGCTGTCTTTGGGATGTCAATGGGCGGTCTTCTTTCCTGGTGGACGGCTGCACTTGATGAGAGGATCAGTGTGTGTATTGATCTTTGTGCACAGGTGGACCATCATACATTAATTGAAACGAACAATTTGGACAGACATGGCTTTTATTACTATGTACCGGGCTTGGCGAAGCATTTTACAGCAGCGGACATTCAAGAAATGATTTTTCCGAGACCGCATTTAAGCTTAGTTGGAAAGCTTGATCAGCTCACGCCTGCTGAAGGCGTTGGAAGGATTCAAAAGGTATTGAGTCAAACCTATGAAGCTGCTTCATTGAAAGAACGATATCAGCTTACCCGTCTTCATGCAGGTCATTTTGAAACAGCCGCTATGCGTCACGAGGCGACACGATTTTTGAAAAAGTGGCTGTAATCAAGAAACGCTTGGACATACTACGTCAAAAGAAAGGAGGAGACAGATGAAAAAAATCACCATCATTGGCGGATGCGGTGTGATTGGACGTCTTTTAACAAAAGCGCTCTCTGCTGAGTACAGCGTCACGATTATTGATCTAACAAGCTGTGTAGAAGGAGTCATTTTAGCCGATGCAGCGAATGAACAGAATGTATATGAGGCAATTCCGCGGGATACAGATGTGATCTTGCATCTTCTAAACATGGACATGACGCATGATGTGATGGATCATGAAGAATTTGCAAAAATGACTGATATTTTTTGGAGGAGTACCTATTATATGTTTCGTTCAGCCGCGCGGCTTGGTATACGAAAAGTCATTTTTGCAAGCAGCAACCATGTGACGGATCGTTATGAAGAGGATGGACGCTCCTTACTTGGACGGCAGATTACAACTGACGATGTGCCCGCGACTAAAAATGTCTATGGCATTTTAAAGTTTGCTTCCGAACAGCTGGGACGTTTGTTCCACGATCAATCGGGAATGTCTGTCATCAATTTAAGAATTGGAACAGTTGTAACAGATGAGATGAAGGCATTGCACAAAAAGCAAAGAACAAAAAGAACTCTGCTGTCACATGAGGATCTTACAGGTATGATAAAGGCAGCGGTTGAATCAGATATTCCCTTTGGGACCTATTATGCAGTATCAGAGAATGAAGAAAAGCCGTGGTCTACTGAGAAAACGAAGCTGGAGTTAGGCTATGAACCAGATGTCAATACGACGGAAATCCTCGAAGAAAATGATCGAGTATAAGGCATAATCATGTCATGAGCTAATGATCTTATTCTTTTGTTTCATGAGCATAAAAGCACGGCTGACATGATCTATCCAGTTGGTCTGTCAAAATGATTATAGACGCTTTCTTCCCCCGTTTGTTACATTTTAATCACGATATCGTCACAGGCTGCAGCTTACTTTCAGATGAAATGATAACGCTTTCAAAGAAAGGGCGTGATGAACATAGATCGTTCTATTAAAGGCCGATTGTTCAATTTATTTAATTACTCTTTTCTACTCATGTTCGCATTAATATGTGTGCTTCCGTTCATCCATGTCATTGCCGCCTCTTTTGCAACAGTAGAAGAGGTCATCACGAAGAAATTTATCTTGTTCCCGACGACGTTTTCTCTAGAGGCATATCGATACATTTTCTCTACAGATATTGTGTATCGCAGCCTCATTGTGTCCATTCTTGTGACGCTCGTTGGAACAGCTGTCAGCATGTTTTTGTCCTCGCTTATGGCATACGGGCTGTCTCGTCAGGAGCTAAAAGGCCGAAGAACACTGATGTTTCTCGTTGTTTTCACGATGCTGTTTAGCGGAGGTATGATTCCGACGTTTATTGTGGTGAAAACACTTGGTCTGCTTGATACGTATTGGTCACTTATTCTCCCGGTTGCAATCAATGCGTTCAACTTAATCATTTTGAAAAACTTCTTTCAAAACATACCGGCGAGCCTTGAGGAATCAGCGAAGATGGACGGCTGTAACGATTTAGGGATTTTCTTTAAAATTGTGCTCCCACTTTCTTTGCCAGCCATTGCTACTATTTCACTTTTTTATGCCGTGACGTATTGGAATACGTATATGACTGCCATTCTGTATTTAAATGATTCAGTGAAGTGGCCGATTCAAGTGCTGCTGAGACAGATTGTCATTGTCTCAAGCGGAATGCAGGGAGATATGTCGGATATGGGCTCATCCACCCCACCGCCAGACCAGACGATTAAAATGGCTGTCATTGTTGTGGCAACCATTCCGGTTCTGCTTGTCTATCCATTTATTCAAAAGCATTTCAACAAAGGGGCATTACTAGGTTCTGTAAAGGGTTAAAAAGATGGAACAACGGAGGGATCTTATGGGGAGAAAGAAATTATGGCTGATTGCGTTTGTTCTGTTATTTGCAGCAAGCGGTATTCTGTCAGCATGTTCAAGTAAAGGGGCAAACTCATCAGATGAGAAGGTTGATCTAGACAAAAAGGTAAAGCTGACATGGATGGCGATTTTATATCATCAGCAGCCGCCGAAGGATTCCGTTTTAAAAGAGATTGAGAAGCTCACAAATACAGAGCTTGATATTACATGGGTACCTGATGCTGTGAAGGAAGATCGTTTAAATTCCGCACTTGCAGCAGGGAATTTGCCGCAAATTGTGACGATTCAAGACATTAAAAATTCGTCTGCGATTAATGCGTTCAGATCTGGCATGTTCTGGGAAGTCGGTCCGTATTTAAAGGATTATCCAAATTTAAGTAAGATGAACGAACTGATTAATAAAAACGCTTCTATAGACGGCAAGCTTTATGGCATCTATAGAGAAAGACCACTTTCAAGACAAGGGATTGTCATTCGAAAGGATTGGCTTGAAAATTTAAATTTGGATACTCCAAAAACATTGGATGATCTGTATGAAGTAGCCAAAGCCTTTACGGAAAAAGACCCGAATCAAAACGGAAAAGCCGATACAATTGGTTTTACGGATCGGAACGATTTAATTTATGGCGCATTTAAAACACTTGGTTCATATGAAGGAATGCCAACAGACTGGAAAGAAGAGAACGGGAAATTCACGCCGGACTTTATGACAGATGAGTACATGAATACAATGAAATACATGAAAAAGCTGCGCGATAATGGCTATATCAACAAAGACTTCCCAGTGACAAGCAAAACACAGCAGCAGGAATTATTCTCACAAGGAAAAGCAGGTATCTATGTTGGAAATATGGTAGATGCCGTGAACCTGAGAGATGATGCGACAGATAAAAACATGAAAGTAGATATTATCAACCGAATCAAAGGCCCAGATGGCAAAGAACGTGTGTGGGCATCAGGGGGGCATAATGGCATCTTCGCATTCCCTAAAACAAGCGTGAAATCAGAGGCGGAATTAAAGCGGATTTTGGCCTTCTTTGACCGTATTGCCGAAGAAGATGTATATGGTCTCATGACGTACGGTATAGATGGCAAGCATTATAAGAAAGAAGAAGGAAATACATTTGTCAGGGAAGAAAGCCAAGTGAAAGGCTGGCAGACAGATGTACAGCCGCTTGTCAGTCTTGTAGGAATTGATAAACGTTACTTAAAAAATAAAGGGGATGCAGTTCGTTCTAAATATGAAGAGCTAGAAGAAGACAATCAAAACATCATCGTTGCCAATCCTGCTGAAAGCCTGTATTCAGAAACAGCATCAGAGCGTGGAAACGAATTGAAGAAAATCATCGATGATGCGACGTATAAGTTCATCCTTGGTGACATCAGTGAAGATCAATTTCAGAAGGATGTAGAGAAGTGGAAATCCAATGGTGGGAATAAAATCATAGAAGAATATGAAGCTTCCTTTAAAAAATCAAAATGACCAATAGGAACACCCCCGCAAAGTAAAAAAGCGGGGGTGTTTTCATTAAAAGTCGAAGTTATCTGGATCTGGACCGATACGTTTGTTTTCATTTAAGTCAGAAAGACGTTTCATATCTTCATCAGATAAGACAAAATCAAATATATCAGCGTTTTCCTTTAAACGATGTGCTTTCGTTGATTTTGGGATGGTGATGACACCTTTTTGTACATCCCAGCGCAAAATAATTTGAGCAGGTGTTTTACCGTATGTGTCTGCGAGCTCTGTGATCAGCGGGTGATGCAGTAGTTCACCCTGCATCAGCGGTGACCAAGCTTCCATTTGAATGCCATGAGAGTTCAAATACGTAGAGAGTGTTTCCTGCGTTAGCTTTGGATGAAATTCTACTTGGTTGATCGCTGGTTTGATGTCTGCATCTTTTAATAGCTCGTCTAGGTGATGCGGCTGGAAGTTGCTCACTCCGATGGCTCTGACCTTTCCTTCACGATACAAGGTTTCCAGTGCACGCCAAGCTTCTTTGTATTTTTCTTCAACCGGCCAATGGATTAAATACAGATCAAGGTAGTCAAGCTGAAGCTTTTTTAAGCTTTCTTCGTATGCATTTAGAGTAGATTCATATCCTAAATCGGCATTCCACACTTTTGAGGTGACAAAGATGTCCTCACGGCGCAGTCCTGTTTCTGCTAAACCAAGCTGTATGCCTCGTCCAACACCTTCTTCATTTCCGTAAATAGCCGCTGTATCAATACTGCGATAGCCTAATTGAATGGCTGTTTTGACAGCATCAACTAATTCAGCTCCATCTTCCACCTTGAATACACCAAGGCCAAAGCCTGGCATGAGGACCCCATTGTTTAATGTTTTTGTACTTTGTAAATGTTCCATCATAAAAACTCCTTTAAATGGTTTGTGTTTGTTCTTTTTGTTCTATTTGATAACTGATCATCGTAAGAATGGCTGCGATGAGGACCATGATGCCGCCGACCCAGCCTGTATGCACAAGCCCAAGTGTATCTGTCACGATGCCTCCTAAAAATGAGCCAATGGCAATACCGGCATTAAAGGCAGCGATATTCATGGCAGATGCGACGTCGACCGCTCCAGGTGTGTATCTTTCTGCAAAATCAACGACGGCTACTTGCAGCCCAGGCACATTCATGAATGCAAACAGCCCCATCAGCATGACGGTTCCAATGCCTAACACTGTGAATCCTGCAGTGAAGCTAAGGATAAACAAGATGATGCTTTGGATAATAAACATATAGATCAGTGCTTTCATTGGCTGTTCATTAGCAGCTTTTCCGCCAATGACATTTCCGGCTGCGATCGTGATTCCGTATAAAAGCAGGATCAAGGCCACAGCCCCAGGCGCAAGCCCTGTCACATGCTGCAAGAGAGGAGATAGATACGTGAAGACGACAAAGGTTCCTCCATACCCTGTGGCTGTAATGACAAATAAAAGCAAAATTCTTTTTGTTTTTAATAGGACAGCTTGATCTTTAAAAGATGTTTTCACACCCTGCTTTAATTGAGACGGCACAAGAAAATAGTTGGATATCAGTGCGATCAGACCAATGATCACAATCACACCAAATGATGTCCGCCAGCCGAACTCGTGACCAAGAAATGTCCCGAATGGCACACCTGTCACAGTCGCTACTGTTAAACCAGTGAACATAAAGGCAATCGCGCTTGCCCGTTTTTCTTTCACGACAAGGCTTGCAGCAATCGTAGAACCGATGGACATGAAGATTCCATGGGACAAGGCTGAAATCACCCGGCCGATTAACAGCACTGAAAAAGTCGGGGCAATGGTGGCAAGTGTATTACCAATCAAAAAGACGAGCATAATGAGCAAAAGCAATGTCTTTCTTTTCATCGTGGAAGTAAGAGAAGTCAATATAGGCGCGCCAAATGTCACACCAAGTGCATATAAAGAGACAGTCCAGCCCGCCTGACTGACGCTCACTCCAAAGTCTTCTGAGATCATTGGCAAAAGACCGACACTAATGAACTCAGTTGTTCCTATAGCAAAAGCACTAATCGCTAGTGCGAGAAGAGCAAAATGGTTTTGCTTTTTTTTCATAAGTAAGTTCACATCCTTCTGTGATGACATTTTGATAGACGAAGCCGATCGGCAAGAGTTATTATCTAACATAGATGACGAAAAAAAAAGTACGTACTTTTTTGTAATATAGGTACTAAAAAGTGCCTGTTCGTACAAAGAGGAGTGAACATTCGATGGAAAAGAAAAAATATAATATCTCTGTGGAAGCAACGCTTGAGGTCATAGGCGGGAAGTGGAAGTGTGTGATTTTATGTCATTTGACACACGGGAAAAAACGGACGAGCGAATTGAAGCGGCTCATGCCAAACATCACACAAAAAATGCTGACGCAGCAGCTGAGAGAGCTTGAAAGTGACGGGGTCATTAACCGGATTGTCTATGAACAGGTGCCGCCTAAAGTGGAATATGAATTAAGTGAATACGGACAGTCGCTCGAAAGAATCCTCAATGCGCTATGCGATTGGGGAGCAGCTCATATTGAACGTGTGTATGGTGAACCGCTTTCCGTGCTGGAAGACAGCATCTTAAATGAACAGTTTAAATAAAAGAGCCCCGCTTTCTTGTGAGAGCGGGACTCTTTGTCTTACGAGCCTTTTTTCTGGTCGCGGTATTTCCCAGGAGTTGTACCTTCCAGCTTTTTAAAGGAGCGGATGAAATTTTGCGGGTTTTTATATTTCAGTTTTTCCGAAATTTCTTTGACGGACATATCGGTTTCTACAAGCCAATTTTTAGCGACATGGTGTCTGTAGGAAGAGAGATATTCACTAAAGGAGATATCCATTTCCTTTCTGAAAATGCTGCTTAAATAATTGGGATTGTAATGCAGGCGTGTGGCGATTTCATCCAATGTGAGATCTGAGTCGAATTCTTGATGAATAATATGAATGATTTTTTCTGAGATGTTTTTGTATTGTGAGTCTTCACGTGCAGCAAGCTGGTCAATAATTGGCCGGATGATTTCATGTTTCAGCCATGCTTCTGTATCTTCAAAGGTTTTAAATTCAAAAATCGTATCATAGAGCATTTTGTTATCTTCAACCTCAAATAATTCAATGCCCAGCAAATGCATCAGCTCAATTAAATTGTTTAAAAAACGAGCGAGGGCGATATGGTATTCGTGCGGTCCTGCATTTTTAGAAAAAATGGATTGCAGGAGCACATGTAAATAGTGATCCGCCTTGCCTTGATCGCCAGCTTTCATTGCATCAAATAAATCATGTTGCAGCTGCTTTGGAAAATGGGTTTTGAACGTCTTTCCTTGCTGAATATGCTCATATAAGATAATGGACTTTTTCTCTGCTTTGAGTCTGTATTTTAAGGCTTCCTTTCCTTCAATATAAGCGTGTTTTGCCATCGTGAGCTCCTTAAACTGGCGGCTGATTCCGATGCTGATCGATAAACCAAGCTCTTCCTCGATACGCTGCTGAATGGTTTCTGCTAATTGGTTTAAATATTCAGTAAACTCTTCATCTGACTTTGAGTGGTTGAGGATAATCGTCGTTTGATGCTGATTGACAACGGTTGGCTGAAGGTGCTCCTCTTGCGGAATAATCTGCTCGATCAATCCATTGATCGCAAATAAAAGCAAGTCAGCATCTTTTTTTTCATAAGGTGTTCCTTTTAATGTATCGATTTGGGTCACAAGCATGGACAAATGAGACCAGCCCTGAGGAAAGCCTAAGCTTTGGAACCGGTTGTTAACTTCTTCATCTGTCAGCTTTCCAAGCAGCAGCCGTACCATAAAGTATTGCTGTAAGTGTGTCACTTGCTGCTCAATCCGTTCCTCTAAATCATTGTTTTGATCTTTCATTTGTTTAATACTCGATTCAATCAACTCAAATTCATTTTGAAAGGGCTGTTTTTGCAAAAATGATTCATTGCGTGCAAATGACTCGTATAATAAGCGGATTGGTTTATAAAAGTGTCTAGAACCGAACCATGAAAATAGTAATGAAAGCGCTAACAAAATAGTGCAGATAATAAAGGTAATCCACCCGATTGATTTCGTTTGCTGCTTAAGTTCTGGAATAGAAACAAAGGATAGGTACGTCCATTCATTATAATCTGATTTTTGAAATGTGATTTGATAGTTGAGTTCGTCGATCTTCATATCAAATTGCCCTGATCGTTTTTCAAGTGAGAGCACATGTTTGACGATATCTTGATGTTTCAGCGATTCACCAATTTGTTCTTTGCGATTATGTAGCAGCACTTTTCCGTTTGTATCGATGACAAACATACTATCTGATTGAGAGAAGTCAGGCATGTTATCAGCAATGACGCAGCTTGGAATGCTGGCGACAGCGATTCCCTTTTTTTGAACGCTGTTCATAGGCAGTTGTTTGATTAAATTCACATTGTACTTACAAAAGGATGCTTTTCCTTCTTTTGTCGCAACAAGTGGATTATTCTCTTCAAGTGCCCAGCTGGAGTGACTTGGTATATTGAGGTAAGAGGTCAGCGCTTTTTCTTGGTCTTCGCTTGTGACATGATAAAGCCCTGAATTGTTCATGTACCAGTCTTCCATTTTACTGACGAGTGTAATATTGGAAAGATCGGTGTCGAAGGTTTGCAGGTAATTCAGTTCCTGCTGTACTTGATTATAAAGCTGGAATTGGTCTGGATTTAAAGGTTCTGCCAGTGTTTGAAGGAGAGGCGGCGAACTGACATAGTGAGTGAGAGAATGATCAACAGTTTTTAAAATATGCTCAATATTGGATTGCGTTTGTTTAACGCTGTCGAGCTTTTCATTTGAGATATTTTCAAGTGCTGTTTTTTGCGAATGCTGATAAGAAAAAATGCCGACAATGATAACAGGAATCGTACTAAGTATGAAAAAAAACGTCACAAGCTTGTAATAAAATTTATACTGCCTTCTTTTCATAAAACCCCCCATTTCAAACGAAACAATCTTTTCCCCTTAATTTATTAATCCAAAAATCTGGTAGGTTTGTCAATAATCATTTTCTGAGATTAGGATCATTTTCTTATGTTTTATATAACGTTTTGAGTAGCATCACCTATGAAAATATGATCTGTTGATATGATTGTAGACGGATTTTTCATCCTTAAGATACAGTTAACACATGCATGAACATGAGGGGAGGCTTTATTAATGAAAACAGAGGATGTCACTGCCAAGGGTGTGCCTGCGGCAGCTTTGAAAAGTGAAAAAAGAAAGCGCTTACTTAATCAATTGCTTAGTCAAAAGTTTTTGTATTTAATGATTTTGCCGGGGCTCATTTATTTTATTGTTTTTAAATATGTGCCAATGTGGGGGCTCATCATTGCCTTTCAAGATTACCAGCCGTTTCTCGGCATTCTTGGCAGTGAGTGGGTTGGCTTCAAACACTTTATTCGATTGTTTACAGAACCAACATTTTTCATCTTATTAAAAAATACGCTGATTTTATTTGCCATGAATGTCGTGATTTTCTTTCCAATTCCGATCTTATTAGCCCTTCTTTTAAACGAAGTGAGATTGGCATTGTTTAAGAAATTTGTACAGACGATGATTTATATCCCTCACTTCATGTCATGGGTGATTGTCGTGTCCTTATCTTTTGTTTTGTTAACCGTAGATGGCGGGTTAATGAATGAATTGATTGCTTTCTTTGGAGGAGAAAAGATTAACTTCCTTCTTAGTCAGGAATGGTTTAGACCGATGTACATTTTACAGGTAATCTGGCGGGAAGCAGGCTGGTCAACAATCATTTACCTTGCGGCGATTACAGCGGTAGATCCACAGCTATATGAAGCAGCAAAAATGGATGGGGCCGGGAGACTGAGACAAATGTGGCACATCACACTTCCTGCCATTAAAAGTGTCATTGTGGTTCTGCTTATTTTAAAAATCGGTGATACGCTTGAGCTTGGCTTTGAGCATGTCTATCTATTACTGAACGCAACGAACCGGGAAGTAGCAGAGATTTTTGATACGTACGTTTATACAGCAGGTCTTAAGCAAGGACAATTCAGCTATAGTACCGCTGTTGGTTTATTTAAAGCAGCCGTTGGACTTATTTTGGTCATGCTGGCAAACCGTTTAGCGAAGAAATTCGGGGAAGAAGGTATTTATTAAAAAGGGAGATGAGGAAGAATGACTTTATCGATTGAAAAGGGATCACCGCTTGAGCATGCAGAGAAATTAGCACAAACCATTATGAAAGCGTATACACCAATTGAACTGCCGCCAGCTGGAAGATGGCATTATCATCAAGGGGTTTTCCTTTGCGGCGTCATGAAGCTATATGAGGCAACAGGGAACGAGGCGTATTTCAATTATGTGAAAAACTATGCGGACTCACTCATTGATGAGTACGGAAATCTATTATTTCGCAGGGATGAGCTTGATGCCATTCAAGCAGGACTCATTTTATTCCCTCTTTACGAACGAACGAGAGAGAAGCGGTATGTGCTGGCGGCGGAGAAGCTGCGCGGACTTTATCGTACGCTAAACCGCACGTCTGAGGGCGGATTTTGGCATAAAGACAATTATGCTTATCAAATGTGGCTCGATGGTCTCTACATGGGCGGTCCTTTTGCCTTAAAGTATGCTCAGCTTAAAGGTGAAGAGTCACTAGTGGATATGGTCATCCATCAAGAGCATCTCATGAGAAAACATACGAAAGATGAACAAACAGGTCTGTATTATCACGCGTGGGATGAACGAAAAACGATGCCATGGGCTGATCAAAAGACCGGCTGTTCCCCAGAGTTTTGGGCAAGATCGTTTGGCTGGTATGTCCTTGCATTAGCAGATATGATCGAGGATCTGCCCGAGCAGCATGAGGGGCGAAAGGTGTGGAAGGAAACGCTGACAGACATGCTGGAAAGTGTGGCAAAGTACCAGGATCAAAAGACAGGTCTCTGGCATCAAATCATTGATAAAGGAAATCACAGTGACAATTGGCTTGAAAGCTCGGGGTCGTGTTTATTCATGTACGCCATGGCAAAGGCCATGAATGAAGGGTATGTAGGTCTCCGTTATGTTGATCATGTGGTCAGAGCATATCAAGGCTTGATTCAGCATAAGACGGCTGAGAAAGAAAATGGTGATTTTACCATCCATGATATTTGTATCGGAACATCTGCGGGATTTTATGATTACTACGTTGGAAGAGAGCGGAGCACAAATGACTTGCACGGGGCAGGCGCTTTTATTATGGCGTTAACTGAGCTAGAAAAGCTGTCTGTTTTTCAAAAGGCATGAGGAGGCAAAAAAGAGCCGCCGTATGGCTCATCAGTTTCATCGCTGCCATTTGTTTATCTGCCTGTCAGGGGAAAACAAACGGGATCGATGTCCTGATTTTTTCTGATATGTCAAAGGGAATGAAAGATCAATTAGTGGAGAAGGCTTTTCAGCCGGAACAAGAGACTTATAGCGTTCACATCTTTCCGGCGATTCCTGAAAAGCTTCTTGTTGAAATTACCTCAAAAGAGGGGGACGTGATGCTTGTTCCAGAAGAAATGTTTAGAACGTATGATGATCCTGAAAGTTTTCAGCTGCTGGAAGAGATGAAAATAGGCGATCAAGCAGCAGGACCATATACGGTCGAGGACAAAAAGACAGGGAAAACGGTCGATTATGCAGTTCAAATCAATAAAGGAAAGAAAAAACTCAACGGCTATACCTTTCAATTACACCGAGATATGGTCGCTTTCATTCCCGTGTATGCTGACAAGACGGAAGAGGCGCTGTCTCTTATGAAACAGCTTCGTGAAAACCAATAGAAAATGGGGGTGGGGAATGTGAAACGGGTCGTGATTTGCGGGCTGAGCCATCGTGCGTTCAATATGTTTATTCAACCGCTCACAGAGGATTTCAATGAGCATTATCGGATTACAGGGCTCCTCGATATAGATCATCAGCGGTATATACTTTGTCAGGAGCGTTTTCCGTCACTCCGGGGCGTTTCGTTTTTTCATGAAGATGCATTTGATCAGATGGTCAAAGAAACAAAACCAGATATCGTCATTGTGGCAGGCAGGGATGACACACATGTCACATATATCATGCAGGCACTTGACCATGATCTAGATGTCATCACCGAAAAGCCGATGGTGACAACAGCAAAAGACGCCAAAAAAGTGATGGAAAAAGAAGCGGAAAGTAAAGGGAAGGTCACGGTCACCTTTAATTATCGCTACAATCCTTTCCATCGAAAGGTAAAAGAACTGATTCTAGACGGGAAAATTGGAAGAGTCACTTCTGTTGAACTGAGCTGGCTTATTGATACGTATCATGGTGCTAGTTATTTCAAAAGGTGGAACCGTACACGTCAATTTTCCGGCGGACTGTCCATTCATAAGTCGACGCATCATTTTGACCTGGTCAACTGGTGGATTGATCAAAAGCCGAAGCAAGTATTTGCCTACGGGGCGCTGAACTATTACGGCAGTGAAAGCCCTTGGAATCCCTTGCAGGGGGAGGAAAATAGATTTTGTGGAACATGTCATGTGAAGGATATTTGTCATTATGAAGCAAGGTGGAATCCGCGGGTTGAGCGCTCGAAGGTGGAGGACGACCATATTGAATCCGGTCAGGAGCAAACGCAGCAGTACTCAAACTATCGCCCGGATGCCTGCATTTTTGATCAGGAAATAGATATTGAGGATACATATGTGGCGTCAGTCGCTTATGATCAAGGGGCTCTGCTCAGCTATTCGATTCAATTCTCAGCCCCATATGAAGGCTATCGTCTGGCCATTAATGGGACGAAGGGGCGTATTGAAACAAATGAGTTTCATGTGCCATCAAGAATTCCATTTCAATTCCCAGAACAAACAATTTCTTATTACCCGATGTTTGGATCAAAGGAGACGATTGAAGTCGTGAAGCAGCCAGGCGGACATGGCGGCGGAGATCCTCTGCTATTGGCTGATTTATTTATAGGAAAAGATCCCTTGATTCACTATGACATCTTAGCAGGAGCAGAGGCTGGTGCTTATTCGATTGCTCTTGGGGAAGGCATGTGGCGCTCTGTCACAGAAAAACGCCCAATTGAAATCGATGAATTGTTTCATAAAGAGAAGGTGTAAAGAGAGAGAGGAGGGGAAAGAGATGGATCATGATGGTTCAATGAGCAGAATGCTGAGGTTGTGTGAGTGGGTGATGAGACTCGCCTATACGAATTTGTTATGGCTTTTGTTCACCATTCTAGGGCTTGGCGTTTTTGGCTTGATGCCCGCGACCACTGCGTTATTTTCCGTGATGAGAAAGTGGATTCAAGGTCATGAGCAAGTCAATGTATTCCGCACTTTTTGGAAGGTATTCAGGGAGGAGTTTGTACGCTCTAACATCATTGGAGTGGTGCTGTTCATCATTGGAACGATTATTTATGTCGACCTTGCTTATATTTATCCGACGAGCTGGCTTTTACATGTGCTTCGATTTGCTATATATATTTTCGGTTTTCTGTTTATTGTGAGCTTATTTTATATTTTTCCGCTGCTTGCTCATTATGATTGGAAAAAACGTCTCTATCTGAAATTCTCTCTTCTGCTCGGTATCTCATACTTGCAATATACACTCTCTATGCTTGTTTTCTCGGCTGTTCTGTTTGTTCTGTTTGCTTATTTACCGGGAATCGTGCCGTTTTTTAGTGTGAGCATACTCGCCTACGGTCATATGTGGCTGGCCTATCAAGTCTTTAAAAAGGTAGAGTTTGAAATTGAGCACGAGACAGCCGAAGTGAAGAAGCGGCTGCCGTCTTTCCTTCAATCGAAGCGGGTGAATACGCAGTGAAGTGAATCATTTGCTATAATGGTGTCACCGTAATGAAAAGGAGAGATGAGAGCCGTGTCAGTGAAAGAAATTTCAATAGAAGAATTAAAACAAAAGCTGCAGCAGGAAGATGCCATTCAGCTTGTCGATGTACGTGAGGATGAAGAGGTAGCAGAAGGGATGATCCCGGAAGCTATTCACATTCGAATGGGCGATATCCCTGAGAAGCTGGATGCATTCGATCAAACGCAGGAATATTATATTATTTGCCGCTCTGGTAAACGTAGTGAAAATGTCTGCTATTACCTAGAAGATCAAGGCTACCAAGCGACAAATGTCGTTGGCGGGATGCTGGCTTGGACAGGAGAAACAAAACCGAAGCTGTAATTAGAAGGCCTTTCATCTTAACGATGAAAGGTTTTTTTGTTCATATGCCTCTCTCTATGTGCATAAAGATAGAGTAGCGAGAGAAGGGAGAGTGGCATAGGTGCTAAAGGTAGCTGTATTTGATGAAGAGCATGAGAAAGATTTGCAGAGCGAAATCAATCATTTTTTAAAAGGAATGGATGACGACCAAATCATTGACATCAAGTACAATGTAGCGGTGATCTGTGAGCAGGGAGGGGAACAGCTCTACTGTTTTTCTGCACTCATTTTATATAAAAAATAGACGGCATCAAAAAAGGACCTGCTTGAAGGGTCCTTTTTCCTTGGTTAGCTGGCGTCAATATATAAACGATGCTTGTTGCAGTGAACACATTGAAAAAGGTAGCCTTGTAAGTCTCCTCCGTTGACGAGCCATTGCTTTAGGTTCTCTTTTGTTAATCCTTCGCCGCTGCAAATGTCTTCGATATCCTCGGCGAGTTCTTCCTCTAGATGTTCAATCTCTTTCCAGCCGACATACTGGACGATTGCGCAAAAATCTCCGCAATGACTTAACCAATATTCTTGCTGCCATCCGCGATAGCCTGGCGTTCTGAAGATCAGCTCATCGATATATTCCTCTTGATCGACGTCATCACAGCTTGCATCGTCTTGAAAGGTTCCATTGTATTTTTTCGCTGCTGATCCATCTTTAATGCACCAAGGACAAATTCCTTCCACATCTTCAACAGTATAAAAAGGGCCTTGGTATACATAATCTCTTTCTTTCTCACAAACAGGACATGTCGTATGCTCTTTTTTGATCACGTTTAACGAAACTGGATCTCGGTTGTACTTGAACGTAGGTAACGTCATATAAACCTCCATTATGTAGAAAGTGATGATTTATCACTATTTTAAAGGAATCCTCAAGCTCGCGACAATCTTAAATTGCATATATAGAAAAAAGCCGTTCGGATGAGGAACGGCTTTTTCTCGCTTGCGATTATGCTTTTTTTACTCTTGGACTTCTTGGTTTATTGACTTTATTGGCTTGTTTGATAATTCTTCGTTCATCATTTAGTGATTTATACAGCGAAACAATCATCAATATGATGACAACGGAGAACGGCAAGGCTGCGAGCTTGGCTGTATTTTGCAGGGCTTCAAGTCCCCCTGAAAATAAAAGCACAGCAGCAACAGCCGATTGGATAATGCCCCAGCTGACTTTGACACTGCCAGGAGGGTTTAACGATCCGTAGGTTGTCTGCATTCCAAGCACAAATGTAGCTGAATCAGCTGATGTAATAAAGAATACGGCGATTAAAATGAGTGCTAGTATCGATGTAATTATCGCCAGCGGATATTCATTCAGTACACCGAAGAGCATCGTTTCAGTTGAAAGGCCTGCAACATCGACAATATTCTTTTGCTGTAAGTCCATTGCAGATACACCGAAAATCGAGAACCATAGGAAGACTAGGATGGAAGGAGCGACTAAGACACCCACTAAAAATTCGCGAATCGTTCGCCCGCGTGACACTCTAGCGATAAATATCCCGACAAATGGTGCCCAAGAAATCCACCATGCCCAATAAAAGATCGTCCATCCATTAATCCATTCTCTCTTTTCAGGATCATTGGGAGATAGACGGAAGCTCATTTGAACAATATTAGATAAGTATTGTCCAATCGAGTCAGTAAATGAATTTAAGATAAAAACAGTTGGACCTACCAAAAGTAAGAAAAACATCAGAACAGCTGCTAATACCATATTGATATTACTTAAGTATTTAATGCCTTTTCCAATCCCTCTTAAAGCAGATGCAAGGAAAAGCACCGTCACAATGATAATAATGATCAATTGTGTGCTAAAGGTATTTGGAATATGAAAAAGGTAATTCAATCCACCATTTATTTGTGCCGCGCCTAATCCTAGGCTTGTCGCAACACCAACCACGGTTGCAAATACCGCAATACAATCGATGGTTTTACCGATCCATCCGTGAATTTTATTTCCTAAAACGGGCTGCAGCGTTGCACTGATTAAACCAGGTGCGTCTTTTCTAAATTTAAAGTAAGCAATGCAAAGTGCAACAATGGCATAAATAGCCCATGCATGAAGCCCCCAGTGGAAAAATGTATAGCGAAGAGAATCACGGAAGGCCTGCGCAGTTTCAGTCTCCCCTGTTGGAGACTGAATAGCATAGTGGCTGATTGGTTCAGCTGCTCCGTAAAAAACAAGACCAATTCCCATACCGGCACTAAATAGCATAGCAAACCAAGAAAATAGACCAAATTCAGGTTCTTCCCCCGGTTTTCCTAGCGTAATCTTACCGATTGGGCTAAAGATAAAGAATAGACAAAAGCCGACAAGCAGTGATACCACTAACAAGTAATACCAGCCAAAGTCATTTGTAATGTATGTTTGAATTTGATCTGTGACATTTTGCAGTGTTTCTGGAGAAAATGCTCCCCACATCACGGCAACAAATGTGATCGCAATCACAATCCAAAATACACTTGATACTTTTTTCACACCATCTCACTCTCCTGTTGTTCTACACGTTTAAGCAGAGGACTTTTGCTTAATATCCCCTAACTCAACTTATTTCAAACAAAAAGAGGCGAGCTTCTCACTCGACCTCTACTTTACCGTAACATGTTTTGCTTCCATTTATCAACTATCGATATGGGAAGACGATTTTTCCTCAATCCGTTTGCGAAGACGGTAGACATATTCTTTTAAAGATACGGCGAAAATGGTAAACGCCAAAACAATGGCGACTTTTAACGGGGTAATGGACAGCTTCAAGAAAACAGCGGCTGTCAAACTGATAACGACCGCAAGAACAATCGGTAATGCACGTCTGATCATTGATCTCTCTCCTTTGCTTCTAGTGCAGCATTCATGCCGGCAAGCCTGCCTGTCACAAGTGCTGATGTGATATTGTAGCCGCCTGTGTAGCCGTGGATGTCTAAAATTTCTCCACAGAAATAAAGACCCGGCATTTTTTTAGACGCCATTTTCTTCGGTTCAATTTCCTTCACAGAAACGCCGCCTCCTGTCACGAACGCTTTGTCTAAGGATAGGGTACCATTTGCATGAACAATAAAATGTTTGCAATCATGGGCAAATGCACGCAGTTTATCCTTGGCTAGACCAGAGAATGTGTCTTGTGGATCAATCCCGTTCCGTTCTAACAGAAACAATAAATAGCGTTCTTGCATCCAAGACTTGAGGACATTTTTAATGGCTTTCTTCGGTTCATCTTTAAGGTCACGATAAAGCTTCTGGAACAGCTCCTCGTCATTCAGCTTCGGATATAAGTCTATTTGCAGGCGGACTGTCGGTTGTTTTTTCAATTCCTTCACAACAAATCCGCTGCATCTAAGAACAGCTGGACCTGATAAACCAAAGTGAGTAAAAATCATATCCATGACATGTGTGACGACGGGTTTCCCTTTTTTATTTAAAACACTGACAGCCACACTTCTTAAAGAAAGACCTTGAAGCACTTTTTCTTTAATAAATCGTTCATCGGATGTGACCGGTACCTCTGTTGGGAAGAGCTCTGTAATGGTATGACCGGCTGCTTCTGCCCATGCATAGCCGTCACCAGTAGAGCCGGTATGCGGCACACTTTTTCCGCCGACAGCAATGACGACAGACTTACTTGAAATTTTTTCATCATTATTTGTAACAATTCCAGCTGCTTGTCCGTCTTGATACAGAACTGTTTTAATTTTTTCGTTCGTTCGAATGGTGACATTGAGGGCTCGGAGCCTGTCTAGAAGGGCATCCACAACAGATTGTGCTTTGTTTGAGACAGGGAACATACGTCCATGGTCTTCTTCTTTTAGTTCAATGCCAAGGTTTTCAAAAAACGAAATAATATCCTCGTTGTTGAACTCAGAAAATGCACTATATAGAAAACGGCCGTTTCCGGGAATATGTTTGATGATTTCTTCTACTGGAAGGCGATTGGTGACGTTACAGCGTCCGCCGCCAGAAATGGCCAGCTTTCTGCCAAGTTTGTTTCCTTTGTCAATTAACAGAACAGTCGCACCGTGCTCTGCTGATGCAATCGCGGCCATCAGCCCAGAAGGTCCGCCGCCAATGACAATGACATCATAATGTTTCATGTTACATTCCTCTTTCTACTTTCAGTCATTTTTCTATTATAACGAAGATTAGGGAAGGCTGAAATATGAATTGATTGGTTTTGTGACTTCCGTATTGGATTTGTTACCTGTGTATTGAATTGATGTGGTAAAATAGTTAAGTTGAATATTCATTAGAAAAATGGTGGTTAAGCGCATGTCTAATAAACTGCTTCGTGGTACGTTGGTTTTAACGATAGGGACGTATCTCTCTCGTATTCTTGGTATGATTTATTTAATTCCATTTAGCGCAATGGTTGGAGCTACTGGTGGTGCGCTATTCCAATATGGATACAATCAGTATACGATCTTTTTAAGTATCGCTACGCTTGGTTTTCCAACAGCGGTATCAAAATTTGTTTCCAAATATAATGCGATCGGCGATTATGAGACAACAAGAAAAATGTTCAGGGCGGGTATGTCGGTCATGCTTGTCACCGGGATGATCGCCTTTTCTATTTTATATTTGTCCGCACCGATTTTTGCCAAGATTCAGCTTGGCGGATCAAATGAAACAGGCGGTTTGACTGTCGATCAAGTAGTATATGTGATTCGAATGGTCAGCTTAGGTCTTTTGGTTGTACCGATCATGAGTCTTGTACGCGGGTTCTTCCAAGGACACTCCATGATGGGACCGACAGCTGTTTCCCAAGTGATTGAACAGCTTGTCAGAATCATCTTCCTATTAACGGCAACGTTTATTATTTTAAAAGTGCTTGACGGCGGGCTTGTCATTGCTGTCGGATATGCAACATTTGCGGCTCTGATCGGTGCATTTGGCGGTTTATTCACGCTTTATTTATATTGGCTGAAGCGGAAGGACAGGCTCTTAGCCATGCAGCCGAATACAGGCGCTCACTCTGATTTATCTTATAAGCAAATGTTTACAGAGCTGTTTAGCTATGCGGCGCCGTATGTGTTTGTTGGACTTGCGATTCCTATTTATTCTTATATCGATACAAACACAATTAACAGAGCCATGATTGCATCCGGACATCAGGATATTAGTACAGCGGTATTGTCCATTGTGACGTTATATTTACCGAAGGTCGTGATGATTCCTGTGTCACTTGCCACAGCGTTTGGCTTAACATTGATTCCGACGATTACGGAATTATTTACAGCACGTAATTACAAGCTGCTCAATAGACAAATTGATCAGACGATGCAAGTCATTTTATTTTTCGTGCTGCCTGCTTCATTTGGTATCTCGGCATTGGCTGGACCGGCTTATTGGTTTTTCTATCCGTCTGTTCATCCTGAGATTGGGATTTCCATTTTGTTCTGGTATGCACCTGTTGCATTATTGTTTTCTTTATTCACCATTAATGCAGCGATTCTGCAAGGGATCAACAAACAAAAATTTGCGATCGTCAGTCTTTTGTTAGGGATCATTATTAAAACGGTTCTGAACATCCCGCTAATCAGCTGGCTGCAAGGAAATGGTTCTGTATTGGCAACAGCATTAGGCTACAGTGCGTCCATCTTGTATATGTTTATCATGATTAAACGCCATGCCGGCTATTCGTTCCGCAGAATTTTCAAACGTTTTATTCTCATTGGTATTTTAACGGCGATCATGGCTGTCGTGGCATATTTGACAAGTCAGCTTGTGAACCAAGTAATTTCTTATGAAGACGGAATTTTACAAGCGGGTATCGTCATTTTGATTTCCATGATCACTGGTGGCGGTGTGTATATGTACTTGTCTTATAAGGTGGGATTACTAGAGCGTGTACTGGGCAGCCGTATGCCGAAATTTTTAAGAAAAAAGAGTTAAGAAGAGGTAGATATTCATGAGGCTTGATAAATTACTTGCTAACAGCGGCTTTGGTTCAAGAAAAGATGTGAAAAAGCTTGTCAAAGCCCGGGCGGTCACAGTGAATGGAGAAGTGGCAAAGCAGGTGAAAGATCATGTTGATCCATCAAATGATGAAGTACTCGTACACGGAGAGCGTGTAGAATATAAAGAATTCATTTACTTAATGATGAACAAGCCAGACGGGGTGATCTCGGCAACTGAAGATCTGCGGGATGAAACGGTTGTTGATTTACTTGAGCCGGAGGATATCGCAAGGGAGCCATTCCCTGTGGGGAGACTGGATAAGGATACGGTCGGTCTCCTTCTCCTCACAAATGATGGACAGCTTGCTCATCAATTACTTTCCCCAAAAAAGCATGTGCCAAAAACGTATGAGGTTCATTTGAAATATCCTTTAGGAGTTCAAGACATTAAGCGTCTTGAAAAGGGCGTTGTCATCTTAGATGATTATCACACGAAGCCGGCGAAGGTGGAAGTAGATGCAAATGAAGAGGGAGATACACGCATCCGTTTGACGATTACTGAAGGGAAGTACCATCAAGTGAAGCTAATGGCGCAAGCGGTGGGAAATGAAGTGCTCTTTTTAAAAAGGCTCTCGATGGGGGCTGTCTCTTTAGATGAAGAACTAGCACCCGGAGAGTACCGTGAATTGACGGATGAAGAATTAGACAGCTTAATGAATCGTGAATAACATAAGAATAAAAGAAAAGAACCGGCATATCGCCGGTTCTTCAGCGTGTAGACAAACCCTCGCATTCTTTGTCAGTCCTGTGCGCTGGTGCTCACGAATGTTAAATTCGCTCCGCGCCAGTGCTCGTTCTTCCTAGACTTCAAAGGTTTTCTATCACGCTGTAAAGAAGACAAAGGGCTAAAATAAAAATCATTTTAGCCCTTCGTCAACAATTTGCAAAAGAAAAGAACCGGCATATCGCCGGTTCTTTTTGTTATATGGACAATTCATTATACGCTTAAGATGATATTTTTACTTTTTTTCTCGTTGTTTCCCATTTGCCTCTGCTTGGACTATGAACAAGATCGTTATAGGCAAGCACGTTTAAGTCTCTTTGAATGGTTCTAGGTGTGATCCCGAATTCATCAACCAGCTCTTGTGTCGTCACAAGACCTTTCTCTTGAATGAACATATAGACTGATTTGATTCGAGTCATCATACGGTTTGTTGAAGGTTTCAAAAAACCACTCCCTATCAATAAGATCGGATGGACTTGACTAACCACAACTTACTACACTAAAACTGCGAAATAAGGACAAGCAACAATGGTAAATGTTCGTGTTTTTTAATGTTTTATTCTATTATACACGTTATTATGCATCTAGTTCCACCAAAAAGTCAACTTTACGTGTTTTTAAACTTGTCTTCATGAAATGAAATATGGTATATATCATGATTTGAATCCGGTTACAACCCAATAATGATAAGGGATACGATTGGAGCTGGCATTTTCAAATTCCGAAAAATAAACACAGAAAATTTACAAAATAAAAAATTCAGTGAAGGCAAAAAGGCACATTCCATGTGAGGATGTGCCTTTTTTGTTTCTGTTATCCTTCTAAGAAAAAGAGCTGAATGAAAAATAAGACCGCAAAGATGAGAACAAGCACATGTACTTCTCTCCATTTCCCTTTTGCCAATTTCACAAGCGGATATGAAATAAATCCAAGTGAAATTCCTGTAGAGATACTAGAAGTCAGCGGCATCGAAAGAATAACAAGGAAAGCAGGGAATGCCTCGTCTAGTTCGTTCCAGCGAATGCGTGACACCGAGTTCATCATCAAGCAGCCAACAATGATTAAAACAGGTGATGTGATCGATGGTAAAGAAGAAATAGCTTGAACGAGCGGGCCAAAAAATAATGCCACAATAAACAGTGCAGCGACCGTTAAAGACGTCAGCCCAGTTCTTCCGCCAGCAGCTACTCCTGATGATGATTCAATATAAGCAGTGGTTGGGCTTGTACCAAACATAGAACCAACCGTCGTTGCAGCAGAGTCAGCGAGCAGGGCTCTCCGCACTTTTGGCAGCTGGCCATTTTTCATTAATCCCGCTTGTTCGGCAACGCCGATCATCGTGCCTGTTGTATCAAAAATCGTCACCAGTAAGAAGGAGAAGACGACAGCATACAAATGATGAGAGAACACGTCACCAAAGGCAGCGATTGGATTTGTAATCAGCATGCCTTCAGGCAGTGCAGGGATATCCATCAGTGTTTTAGGGAAATGAAGCTGGCCGGTTGCGAGCGCAATCAATGTGGTCGCTAACATGCCGATAAACAGTGCACCATTTATTTGAAGCACCATTAAAATAACCGAAATCATTAAGCCGACAAGCGTTAAAATGACAACAGGCGAGCTTAAATTGCCAAGCTTCACAAGGTTTTCTGGATCAGCAGCGATGATCCCAGACTGACGGAGGCCGATAAATGCAATGAAAAGCCCGATTCCTGCTGTAATACCGTACTTTAAATTATCTGGAATGGCTTGAATCAGTTGTTTTCTAAGGGATGTTAACGATAAAATAATAAAGAGTATACCAGCAACAAATACCGCACTAAACGCTGTTTGATAGCTGATGCCGCCACCGCCGACAACGGTAAAGGTGAAATAGACATTTAGCCCCATGCCTGGTGCAATGGCAATCGGATAATTTGCAAATAGTGCCATCCAGAGCGTACCGACAACAGCAGCGATGATTGTTGCAGTAAAGACTTGGTCAAAAGGAATACCTGCTTTTGAAAGAATTCCCGGGTTGACGGCAACAATATAGACCATAGTAAAGAATGTCGTCATACCAGCGATTATTTCTTTCTTTATGTTGGTTTGATTTTCTTTTAACTGAAACATAAAATCCTCCATTTACGAACATTATTACAAAACAATTAATATAATATTCGTTTTAAGGGTGGATTGCAACCTTTTTTCAAGGAGGAATGGAAAAATGAATTGGGAAGCTGAAGTAATACGAAAAAAAGACGACTTGATTCAGGACACACAATCTTTTTTACAAATTGAAAGTGTCCTTGATGAAGAAGGCGGCAAAGAAGGAAAGCCATTTGGTGAAAAAGTCGATGATGCCCTCAAGTATATGCTGAAAAAAGGGGAAGACGAAGGCTTCACAGTCAAGAATGTCGATGGCTATGCGGGTCATATTGAATATGGGGAAGGCGAAGACATTGTAGGTGTGCTGTGCCATGTGGATGTGGTGCCTGCTGGTGATGGCTGGACAACCCCGCCATTTTCAGCTGACATCAGAGAAAATAAAATCTTTGCACGCGGGGCTATTGATGACAAAGGCCCAACCATGGCGGCATTTTATGCGCTGAAGATCTTAAAAGATACTGGTTTGCAGCTGTCGAAAAAAATTCGAATGATCATTGGAACAGATGAAGAAAGCGATTGGCGCTGTGTGGACCATTATTTCAAGCATGAGACGATGCCGCAAATCGGATTTGCACCAGACGCCGATTTTCCGATTATTCATGCGGAAAAAGGGATTATTGATGCCACCCTGTCATTTACATATCAACAAACAGCGAATCATCAGCGCTATACGCTGAAGCAATTTACATCGGGTATGAGGCTCAATATGGTGCCAGATGAGGCAGCTGCTACTGTGACTGCTGCACAGGAACACGATGCTGAATTAATAAAAACAGCTTTCGAAGCCTATCTTGCTGATCATCAATTATCTGGTGAAGTAAAAAGCGCAGCGGATGGACTGCATTTTACATTAAAAGGGGTATCTGTTCATGCCATGGAGCCGGCGCATGGGACAAATGCGGGCATTCATATGGCGAATTTCTTATGCGGACACGAATTAGATGAGCAGGGACTTGCCTTTACTTCCCAAATCAACGCTTTATTTGATCAGGATACAAGAGGACAAAAGCTGGGAATTGCTTGCAAAGATGAGATTAGTGGAGATTTGACGTTAAATGTTGGGACAATCCGCTATAAACAGAATGAGGAAGCAAAGCTAGGGTTAAATGTCCGCTATCCAGTGACAGCAGACGGCAAGGACGTCAAAAAAGGAATTGAAAGCATCAAAGGGGCGGTCCTTCTAAAATTCGAAGACAGTCCTCCGCATCACGTCTCAAAAGATCATCCGCTTGTGAAAACCTTGCAGCGGGTATATGAGGAACAAACGGGAGATCCTGCAACCCTTATTGCCATTGGGGGAGGAACGTATGCGAGATCTTTAGAAGCAGGCGTTGCCTTCGGACCTTTATTTCCTGGCAGACCTGACTGCGCCCATCAAAAGGATGAATATATTGAAATTGATGACTTACTAAGAGCAACAGCTCTTTACGCACAAGCCATGTATGAATTAGCAAAATAGAAATTGGAAAAGAGAAGAGGGATTCACAGTGAAAAAAATGTTCTTATGCTCTTCATTCAAAGACAGCTATTCTCTCTTATCTGACTTTGCGGGTGAATCTTTAAAAGGAAAGCGTGTGACTTTCTTTCCAACGGCAAGTGCTGTAGAAGAAGTCACGCACTATATAGAGGCAGCGAAGGAAGCCTTTCAGCAATTAGGGATGCAGATTGAGACTGTGCAGATAGATGAACAGTCCGCTGAAGAGATCGCACAGATGATCAAACAAAATGATGTGATCTACGTTTCAGGAGGCAACACTTTTTATTTATTGCAGGAGTTAAGAAAGCATCGTCTCGATGACGTGTTGAAAGAAGAAATCCACAACGGCAAGCTGTACATCGGAGAATCTGCGGGGAGTATCATCATGGCGCCAAGCATTGAATACATCTCCCTGATGGATGAACAAAAGAAGGCGCCGGAGCTTTCATCATTTCAAGGTGCCAATGAAATAAGCTGCTATCCGGTACCGCATATGCATAATGCCTATTTAGGCGAGGCTGCGCAGCAAATCACAGAGAAGTATCAGCAGACGCTCGATTTATGTCCGCTTACTGATGAACAGGCTTTACTGATCAGAGGGGAACAGGCTGAGGTGAAATCAGTCAAAATATCTTAACCGTGAAATGAAGAAAAAGGAACAGGGATTCATCGCCCTGTTCCTTTTTTAATCTTGAAAAACATCACTTGATAAGTATCGTTCGCCCGTATCTGCTGTCATACAGATCACAATTTGATCTGCCGGCAATTGCTTGGCTGTTTCAATGGCTGCATAGCAAGCCGCCCCAGAGGATGGGCCTACTAAAATTCCTTCAAGCTTAGCAAGCTGCCGTGTGATGTGATAAGCATCTTCGTCACTTACTTGCACGATGTCATCATAGACGTGCTCGTTTAAAATATGGGGGATAAATCCTGGGCTTGTGCCAACGAGTTTATGCTTCCCAGGTTTCCCGCCAGATAAGACAGGGGAACCCTTCGGCTCTGCCACACGGATGGTTAAATGAGGGAATGCCTTTTTTAATTCCTCTCCAGTTCCTGTAATAGTACCGCCAGTTCCAGCAGTTGCGACAAAGGCTCCAAGGGGCTGTCCAAGTTGTTTCACAGCTTCCATAATTTCGACTGCTGTTGTGCCTCTATGTGCATCTGGGTTCGCTCTATTGTCAAACTGCATGGGAATAAAGCTATGAGGAATTTGAGCAGCCAGTTCCTCAGCCTTTCGGATGCAGCCTGGCATTTTTTCTTCTCCTGGGGTTAAGACGACCTGCGCCCCGTATGCCTTCAAAATATTGATTCTTTCCTTTGTCATCGTATCAGGCATGACAAGGATGGCTTTGTAGCCTCTTGCGGCAGCATTCATGGCTAAACCAATCCCTGTATTCCCGCTCGTAGGCTCAATAATGGTTGCTCCTTTTGTGAGCTTCCCTTGTTTTTCTGCTTCGATGAGCATATTGTAAGCCGCGCGGTCTTTTACACTTCCGCTGGGATTAAATGATTCTAGCTTTAAGTAAACAGCCGCCGCATTTTCTGGCTGAAGCCGCTGTAATTTAACAAGCGGTGTATCGCCAATCAGCTCCGCTATATTTTGTGCAACTTTCATCAGATGACACCCTTTCTTCTCATTCCGCATTTCTTTAGTTATACTATCATCAATGGGGATTCGTAAAGTTTGTTAAAAAAGGACAGGTGATATTGTGTCAGAAAACCGTCATTATTTTATAGGGATTCACATCCCTGAACAACTTGCGCATCAAATCAAACAAGACATTGATCAAAGGAGCGGCCTGTTCTTTCAAAAATGGACAGCACCACATGATTATCATGTGACCCTTATCTTTTTAGGCGCCATTCCAGAAGAGCGTTTAAAAAAGATCATCCAGCTGCTTGACATCCTTTCAAATGAAGCGTCTGCATTTCCACTAGAGCTGAATGAGGTAGGGCAGTTTGGTGCGAAGGAACGCCCGAGAGTCTTTTTTGCAAAGCCTCAGGAAAGTGAGCCGCTCATGCATTTAAGAGAAAAGGTAAAGGAAGCCGTCTTGGCAGCAGGACACCCTGTTGAAAAGAGACCGTTTCATCCGCATATGACGATTGCGCGCAAATGGAATGCGGATGACCCTTATGAAAAGCAAGCACCTTTACGCAAAGAGCCATATGTGATGGAGGTTTCTCGTATCACTTTATTTGAAATACGTCCGAAGGAAACCCCTCGTTATCACGCAATCAGACAATTTACACTACATAAATGATTCTAGAAGTTGGAGTGAGCAGCAGATGGCGCAAATAATCAAAATTCAAGATTATATATCACGATATGAACAAGACCCGCATCACTATATCAATCAATTCAATCGGTTGAAAAAACAAAGATGGGACGAGTTAAAAAAGGCTTCAAAAGAGGAGGCGCAGCAACCGTTTGATCAAATTCTTCAACAAGCGCCAGAACAAGAGGAAGAAAAGAGAAAGAAATTCTCCTTAAAGAGAAAGCAAAAAGAAGCCGATATGAAAAAGGAACGGGACCTGAGTCTTTTTAACGAGCCGACAGATATAGAGCAAGGGGTTTTCAGAAACGTTCCTACCGATGAAACAAAGCTGATTCACTTTTTTAAGGATCATCTCTTTGAAGTGCAATTAAAATGGGCGAGTTCAACGATTTCACATATTTCAACCGTTTCCCATCATATTCGGTATGATGAAAAGCTGCGGATGCTTGCAAGGCAGCTTCCGGATTCTTATTTTGTGATGTACAAGCCGGTGCTGCTCATTCAAAAAGCTGAGATGGAATTATGTCCGATACTCATCACGCCGCTCGAAGTGATCTGTTTATCCTTCTTAGAGGCCGAGCCAGACAGCGTCTATATTGGAACGAAGGAACGTTTTTGGGAAAAACGGGCGACTGGGAAAGCTGTACAGTCTGTCTTGAATCCTTGTGCAAGCCTTTTGCGCTCTGGCACCGTCGTGTCAAAGATCTTACAGCAAAGTGGTGTAGACCTTCCTGTGAAAAAAATCCTCATCAGCCGAACCTCTTATATTGATTTACCTGAAGTTCCATATGGGATGGAGGTTATCGATAAGAAGAAGGCAGAAGAGTGGTTTGAAAAGCAGCGGAAAAATACGGCGCCGACAAAGCATCAGCAATTTAAGGCGACAAAGGCATTGCTTGCTTATGGTGAATCAGACAGCAAAAGAAGACAGGAATGGCTCGATTAAAGGCATGATGGAAGGTCACGAAAAATGAGACCTGAGTGGAGCTAATATATGAATGAATGGTACTTTATCGTTAATCCAGAAGCAGGACATGGAAAAGGACTCCGCACATGGAGGAGCATAGAGAAAGAATTACAAAAGGTGGAGGTCTCTTATCGATCATTTCTCACCCAGCATGAAGGCCATGCCGAAGTTTTGGCAAGACAAATCAGTGCCATGCTGGATGACAGGCTGAAGCGCTTGATTGTTATTGGCGGTGACGGCACCATTCATGAAGTACTGAATGGCTTAAAGGAAATCGATCATGTGCAGCTTAGTTTTGTCCCTGCTGGTCATTGGAATGATGCTGCGAAGGGTCTCGGTATCCATCGTCATGATGTCCTAAAAGAAGTGAGAAAGCAAAAGAGAATGCTCACCAAAACATTTTCTCTCGGCTCCTTTCAAGATCATGCCGAAAGTCCGCAATCTGTTCTCTTTCTCAATCATATCGGTGTGGGGTTTGACGCACATGTGCTGAGGAAAACGGTGCATTTTAGAGGGAAGAAGTGGCTGAAACGGCTGGGGCTTGGCTTTATCATCTACCCTCTGTCATTTCTCCATTCTCTATGGTCGTTTAAGCCGTTTGATCTTGCGCTATTTATTGAAAATGAGAAGAAAGTCTTTCGCCAAGTGTGGTTTGTGATCGTATGTAATCACCCGTATTACGGGGGAGGGCTGGAAGCAGCGCCGGAAGTGAGTGCGAGGCAGCCAGGTTTTCAAACGATGGTTGTCACAGATTTGAATCCATTCAAAGTCCTTTTGTTTCTAAGTGCGATGGTGTTTCGAAAGCACCTTGGGATGAAGGGGGTTACCCTGTTTCAGCATGAGGAAGCGTACTTAGAAGCAGATGAAAAAATCTTATTTCACGCAGATGGAGAAGTGATCGGCGCAACGCCTGTCTTTGTAAAGGCCAGTGAACGATCCTTAAAATTACGTGCTTAAATAACTTGCGGTATATCCGCAGGCAAAGAACCGTGAAAAAAGCCTTCTTTTTCGTAAGGTTCTTGTCCTGATTTTTTAGTTTTGCTTGACGAGTATAAGAAGGTAACGATAAAATCTATAGGACGGCTATTGTTTAGCATCTCATTCTCAATAGCTGTCCTTTTTGTTTTTATGATCATATAAATAAAAAAAGAAACAGCCAATTGATCCTCAATCGGCTGAATTTTGTCGACTAAAAAAGCAAGATTTAAAATATTTTAAGAAATGATGGGTTGAAAATTGATATGAACTGGTTGGGACAAATATTAGGTAGCGAATGGCACATCTCTCCGGCTGGAGGCGCTACGGGAGATGCGTACTTCGCAACACACAATGACCAAAAGCTATTTTTAAAACGCAATACGTCACCGTTTCTTGCGGTTTTGTCAGCTGAAGGCATTGTGCCGAAGCTTGTCTGGACAAAACGGATGGAAAATGGAGATGTGATTACTGCACAGCATTGGCTGAGCGGCAGAGAGCTGAAGCCAAAGGACATGAATGATCGTCCTGTAGCAGAGCAGCTAAGAAAAATTCATACATCAAAAGAATTGCTCGATATGCTGAAACGATTAGAGAAGCACTCTCTAGACCCAGAATCCATTCTGATGCATTTGAAACAGTCCATATTAAACGAGCAAATTGATTCACAAGACATTTCGCGTGCCATCCAGTATTTAGAGAAGCATGTGGAGGCTGTCCATTTTGAGGACAAGGTCGTCTGTCATTGCGATCTCAATCATAATAATTGGCTGCTGACAGATGAAAACCAGCTCTATTTGATCGATTGGGATGGGGCGATGATTGCAGACCCAGCGATTGATCTTGGACCGCTTTTATACCATTATGTTGAGGAAGAGAACTGGGAAAGCTGGCTCTCTATGTACGGCGCCCCGCTGACGGACAATTTGCGAAAGCGCATGGCGTGGTACGTGCTCGCTGAAACCGTATCGTTTGTCGTTTGGCATAAACGAAAAGGGAATGAAAAGGCGCAAAAAGAAGTGCAAGCGGAGCTAAATGCACTCTTAAAACGGTTAAACATCCATTAAGACAGTGGAATGTTCTCGACCCACTCAGACAGATGTGATTGATGCTCCTCAATATGTGCATCAATTGAACTGACAGAGGTGCCCTTTTGGCTGTAATCATAAATATCTGTTAACAGCTGACGAATGTCGGGATCCAGATCTTCTTTTGCCAGCATTAATTGAATCACGCGTCCCACCTGTTCATATTCTGCAACAGTCCCGCAGCAATCCAGCTGGTGATCGGTTAAAATATCTTTGATTAATTGAAGCTGATGTTGACGGTTTAAACCCATACAAATGCTCCTTTCCTGCGTGTCATTTATGAGGTTAAACTGTGCATTCAGCGCCCAATTTATACATGCGGCAGACCAGCTCAAGCGAAGGGCTGGTCTTTTTATATGGACATAGAAGATGCTTTCTTGCGGGTCTTTATGTTTCATGGTATCTTGATAAAATGTAAAGAAAATAGAGGTGTATCAAATTGAGAATGCGACATAAACCATGGGCTGATGATTACTTAGCTGAGAATGCTCATATTGCTTTAGCGAGTCCCGAGCAATATAGAGGGAAATGGCATGAGCTGTTTGGAAATGATCATCCAATCCATATCGAAGTTGGGACAGGAAAAGGGAGCTTTATTGCTGGAATGGGCAAGCTTCATCCTGATATCAACTATATTGGCATTGAATTATTTAAAAGTGTCATTGTGACAGCAGTAGATAAAATCAAAGAGACAGATGTTGAAAATGTAAAGCTTTTGAACATCAATGCTGAGACGCTGACAGATGTGTTTGCGGAAAATGAGATTGACCGGGTGTATTTGAATTTCTCTGATCCGTGGCCAAAAGCAAGACACGAAAAGCGCAGATTGACGTTTAAAACCTTTTTAGAGCGATATGAACATATTCTTCGTCCAGGCGGTGAATTACATTTCAAAACAGATAACCGCGGGTTATTTGAATATTCCTTAAAAAGTTTTTCTGCCTACGGTCTTCTTTTAACGTATGTCAGCCTAGATTTACATGAGGACGGCTTAGAAGGAAACGTGATGACTGAATATGAAGAGAAATTCTCGTCTATGGGACAACCGATCTATCGATCAGAAGTCAAATTCCCAGAATAACAAGTGACATCAAGCTGGCTGCAAAGAAAAATGGCAGCCAGCTTTTTTTATGAAAAGATTGGTGCATGCGATTTTTGGCTGTATTTGCTACGATAGAAAAAGGAGGGATGACAGCAATGGAGACAATGAAAATAGGTGAAATGGAACTGTTTTGGTTAAACGGGGGAGATACGCACATGGACGGCGGTGCGATGTTCGGTGTCGTGCCAAAGCCATTATGGTCAAAAAAGTACCCGGTAAATGACCGCAATCAAATTGAATTACGATGTGATCCAATTCTTATTCGGTGGAAGGGTCTTCATCTGTTAGTGGATTCCGGCATCGGATCAGGGAAGCTGACAGATAAACAAAAACGCAATTACGGCGTGACAGAGGAAACCAAATTGGAAGAATCTCTAGCGGCGCTTGGCCTGCGCCCATCAGATATTGATTACGTATTAATGACACATCTGCACTTCGATCATGCCAGCGGATTAACAAAACGTGAAGGCGATAAGCTTGTGTCTGTTTTTCAGCAGGCAAAAATCATCACCTCGAAAATCGAATGGGATGAAATGAGAGCGCCGAACATTCGCTCAAGAAATACATATTGGAAAGAAAACTGGGAGCCTGTAGCAGACCAAGTGGTCACATTTGAAGAAAGCATCGAAGTGACAGAAGGCATCGAGCTGCATCATACAGGCGGCCACAGTAATGGTCATAGCATTTTAACGTTCACAAGTGAGGGTGAAACAGCGATTCATTTAGCTGATATCATGCCAACACATGCTCATAAAAATCCACTTTGGGTTTTGGCATATGATGATTACCCAATGACCTCGATTCCAGCCAAGCAAAAGTGGCAGGCATTTGCAGAAGAAAAAAATGCGTGGTACTTGTTTTATCATGATGCCATTTATCGTGCTGTAAAATGGGACGAAGACGGGCAGATCACACACGAAATCAAAAGAGAAACAGGAAGATAAAAGATCATCTGTATGTTTTTTTCGCCTTTCACACAAAATAACGACAAAATGAACTTGTGAAAGGAAGAGTGCAGGTGAACCAATTTTATCGTGTACATGGTGATGTGATCGAAACACCATTAAGAGGGATGGAAGTCATGTCAGTCCCTTATTTAAATAAAGGGGTTGCATTTACAAAGGAAGAGCGGGAGGAGCTCGGGTTAAAGGGATTTCTTCCGCCTAAGGTCTTAACCTTAGAGGATCAGGCAAAGCGTGCATATGAGCAGTTCAAGGCACAGCCGGATGATCTAGGGAAAAATGTGTATTTAACATCACTTCATGATAGAAATGAAGTGCTTTTTTACAAATTACTTAATGAGCACTTGGCGGAAATGCTTCCGATTGTCTACACGCCGACTGTAGGAACGGCTATTCAGCGTTATAGCCATGAGTATCGAAAGCCAAGAGGGCTCTATTTATCGATTGATGATCTGGAAGGCATGGAGGAGATTTTTGCCTCTTATGGTGTCGATGAATCAATCGACTTAATCGTTGCAACTGATGCAGAAGGCATTTTAGGTATTGGAGACTGGGGCGTTGGCGGGATTGCCATTTCAGTTGGGAAACTTGCTGTTTATACAGCTGCAGCAGGCATTGATCCCAGCCGCGTGCTGGCAGTAGTGCTTGATGCCGGAACGAACCAGGAAAGTCTATTGAATGATCCGCTTTATGTTGGAAATCAGCACTCCCGCGTTCGAGGAGAGCGCTATGATCAGTTCATTGATCAATATGTCGAGCTTGCCCGCGCTACTTTCCCAAACGCCCTCCTTCACTGGGAAGACTTTGGGACAAAGAATGCCCGTGCGATATTGGAAAAATATAAGGATCGTATTTGTACATTTAACGATGACATTCAAGGGACTGGCGCCGTTTCACTTGCTGCAGTGCTAGCATGTGCAAAAGCTTCGAAAGTTCCGCTGAAAGATCACCGTATTGTCATTTTTGGAGCGGGTACGGCAGGTATTGGCATAGCCGAGCAAATCCGTGATGCGATCGTCAGAGACGGAGTCAAAGAAGAGGAGTCCTACGATCATTTCTGGTGTATTGATAAAACGGGGCTGCTCACAGATGATTCACCTGACATTCAGCCATTTCAAAAGCCGTATGCAAGACGTTCTGACGAAGTAAAGGATTATGCCCGTAATGGTCCAAAGCATTCGATTGATCTATTAGAGGTCGTCAAGCAGGCGAAACCAACGATCTTAATTGGCACCTCGACTGTCGGAGGCGCTTTTACAGAGGAAATTGTAAAAGAAATGGCGTCACACGTGGAGCGCCCTGCGATTTTACCGATGTCGAATCCGACCCCTCTTTCAGAAGCAAAGCCGCAAGATCTGATCGAGTGGACTGAAGGACGTGCCCTTGTGACAACGGGAAGTCCATTTGCTCCTGTCGAGTATGGCGGTGTCACATATGAAATTGGACAAGCGAATAATGCCCTTGTCTTCCCAGGACTTGGTCTAGGCACAATTGTGTCAAAAGCTAGGTTGATGACAGACAGTATGTTTGTTGCGAGTGCTGAAGCCATTGCAAGCATGGTCAATGTTGGGAAGCCGGGTGCAGCGATGCTGCCAAGTGTCGATCAGCTTCGAACCGTTTCAGCGACAGTGGCCGTCCGTGTGGCGCAGGCAGCAATTGATGAAGGAATAGCAGAAGAAACGCCTGATGATCTTATTCAGGCTGTGCAGGACGCTATGTGGCATCCTGTGTACAAAAAAATCAAAGCCATATAAAAAAAGCTTCGCAAGGACACGTCTTTGCGAAGCTTTCTTGATCAAGCAACAGAATCAATGACATCCACGATCATGCCAGTTTTGGCATCAATCATTACTTCATACTGTTCAAGCTCGCCAAAGGCAGAGCGGGTAATGCCAGATTTGTACACATCAATCGTTTCACCATTTACGGTATACGGTTCTGGTACAGTATAAATCCAAGAGCCATCAATAGGGCCGCGCTGTTTAAAAGCAGATTTCACAATTTTTAATGCTTTTTCAGATGAGATATACGTAGGGAAAAATACTTTCTTTGCAACAATTGCAGCGGCTACGCCAATACTCGCACCAATCAGAACATGTTTTAACTTCAACGTGCTGCACCTCCGTATTGCTGTTTTTTCCATTATACAAAACTTGTCCATTGATGTTAAGGAATCCGAATACTTGAAAGCATATTCAAAATTTCTGGAGAGATACTTGGAAAACCGAAAGAATTCTTATAGTATAAAGTGAGTGTTATTTTTATAGGAATATATATGGTCATTACATAGAAACGAGGTAAACTGTAGAATGAACGAAGAAACATTGTCGCTTTTCCGAAATTTAACAGAATTACAGGGAACTCCAGGAAATGAGCACCATGTGCGTGCTTTTATGAAAAAGGAACTTGAGAAATATTCTGATGAACTCATTCAAGACCGTCTTGGCGGAGTGTTTGGCGTACGCAAGGGGCAGGAAAACGCACCGAAAATTATGGTAGCGGGTCATATGGATGAAGTCGGATTCATGGTCTCATCGATTACGAAAAACGGGATGATTCGTTTTCAAACACTTGGCGGCTGGTGGAGTCAAGTCATGCTGGCGCAGCGTGTGGACGTCCATACCGATCACGGGCCAATTCCTGGTGTCGTCTCTAGTACACCTCCTCACCTTCTGACGCCAGAACAAAAAAGCAAACCTGTGAAGCCGTCAGATATGCTCATTGATATTGGTGCAGACAGTGAAGAAGAGGCAAAAGAGCTTGGCGTTCGTCCAGGACAGCAAATCGTTCCTGCAACGGTTTTTACCCCAATGGCGAATCCAAAAAAGATTTTAGCGAAGGCTTGGGATAACCGCTATGGCTGCGGCCTTGCAATTGAATTATTAAAAGAATTAAAAGACGAAACACTTTCATGTCAGCTGTACTCAGGAGCAACTGTTCAAGAGGAAGTTGGGCTTAGAGGGGCTGAGGTAGCTGCGAATATGATTCAGCCAGATCTTTTCTTCGCTTTAGATGCGAGTCCTGCAAACGATGTGACAGGTGACAAAACACAGTTCGGCCAGCTTGGAAAAGGTGCACTTCTGCGTATTTTTGATCGGACAATGATTACGCACCGCGGAATGAGAGACTTTGTGCTTGATACTGCTGAGACAAACAACATTCCATATCAATATTTCGTATCACCGGGTGGTACGGACGCTGGACGTGTTCATATTTCAAACCAAGGTGTGCCTTCTGCCGTCATTGGGGTTTGCGCACGCTACATTCATACAAGTCATTCTGTTTTGCATGTGGATGATTACGCAGCGGCTAAAGAGTTAATTGTCCGCCTTGTCAAAAATTGTGATCAAAGTACAGTGGATTCTATTTATCAACAAGTATAAATAGAATAGAAAAAGGCTGCTTCTTCAATGAGAGCAGCTTCAGCGTGTAGACAAACCCTCGCATTCTTTGTCAGTCCTGCGTGCCGGTGCTCACGAATGTACAATTCGCTCCGCTCCGGTACTCGTCCTTCTTAGACTGCAAAGGTTTTCTATCACGCTGAAAAGAAGACAAAGGGCTAAAATAAACATCATTTTAGCCCTTTGTCAACTATCTGAAAGGCTGCCTCTTCAATGAGAGCAGCCTTCTTTATTATTGCTGTTCAAACACATAAGATAACGCCTTGATCGCTTGGTTTACGGTTTCCACAGTGATATTTGCTTTGTTTGAGAGTTCTTTTAACGGATGGTGCAGCTCTTTTGGACGGATTAAAATAAGAGGTTTCCCTTTTGCAATCGCAGCAGATGCATCCATGGCTGTGTTCCACTGTTTATATTTCTCACCAAAGCGTGCAATGACGACATCTGCTTTGTTTAATAAAATTTCAGTACGAAAATTGTTCAAATCAGAAGCTGCATCATCTTTGAAAATGGCATTCGGCTGCTCACCTAAAATATCCTCACCGATGTTATCTGAGCGGTCATGATTCTCCATTGGACCGACAAATGTCACTGGCAGCTTCAAAGATTGGCTTTTCTCCTTGATTTCATCACGCCACTGGCTATGAATTTCTCCAGCTAAATAGACAGTTAATTGCATAACGATCTCCTCCTTTTGTACAAACTTAGTAAAGGTTTGTCCTGTTTCTTTTCATGTTACACAAGAAGTGCTTGATAAAGCAAAAAAAATATGATTATGATATTCATGGTAGAGACTATTTTTCATCGTAAGAATACTACATATAATGGGAAGGACAGGCCTCTTCGTCTTTCCTATGAGAAAGCAGGAAGACGACGTTGATGACTTATTTGAAAAGAAAGGGGATCTCCCTTTCACTAAAGGTGTATTTCATTGATGCACTTTCTTATATGGCTTTAGGTCTATTTGCTACATTAGTGGTAGGTCTGATTTTAAAAACAGCAGGCGGTCTGTTATCACTTTCTCTCATTGTGAAAATGGGAACGCTTGCTATGGGACTGATGGGACCGGCAATTGGCGTAGCAGTTGCTTATCGCTTAAATGCTTCTCCATTAATCATTTTTGCAAGTGTTGTCTCAGGTGCTGCTGGAGCAGAGCTTGGGGGTCCTGCTGGAAGCTTTGCCGCAGCATTAATTGGTGTGGAACTCGGCAAGCTGGTCAGTGGTGAGACAAGAATTGATATTATTTTAACGCCGCTTGTCACCATTATCACTGGCTTTTTCACCGCTGCTTTCATCGGACCTGGGATTGAAGCCATGATGACAGGGCTCGGCAGGCTCATTATGTGGGGGACAGACCAAAGCCCGCTGATCATGGGCATGCTGGTAGCGACCATTGTTGGACTTGCCCTCAGTTCTCCGATCTCAAGTGCTGCACTTGCGCTTATGCTTGACTTAAGCGGAACCGCTGCTGGTGCTGCAACGATTGGCTGCTGTGCTCAAATGGTTGGCTTTGCTGCTGCAGGCTTTAGAGAAAATCGCTTTGGCGGTCTTGCGGCTGTCGGCATTGGAACGTCAAAATTGCAGCTTTCGAACATTGTGAAAAATCCCCTCATCCTGATTCCGCCGACGATTGCTGGTCTGATTCTCGCGCCAATTGGTATTATTGGCTTTGGGATGGTCAATAATGCGGCAGGAGCGGGAATGGGAACGAGCGGCCTTGTTGGACAGCTCATGACCCTGACCGTCATGGGGTTTCATCCATCTGTGTTTCTGGCGATAGCTCTCTTGCATATCGTTGGCCCGGCAGTGATTAGTTTGGTAGTATCAGAATGGATGAGAAAGAAAGGCTATATACAATACGGAGATTTAACCATACAAACTGGAGGAATGAAACATGAAAAAAATTGAATCAAACGAAGAATTACAAAAAGTGATTCAAGAAGACTTAACGGTATTGCTATTTTCAGCTGACTGGTGCCCGGACTGCACATTTATTGAGCCATTCTTGCCAGAGCTTGAAGCAAACTACCCAGAATTTGAGTACTTCTATGTTGATAGAGACAAGTTCATTGACACTTGTGCAGAGTGGGAAATTTACGGCATTCCAAGCTTTTTAGTCTTTAAAAACGGACAAGAGATTAACCGCTTTGTCAGCAAAGATCGTAAGACAAAGGAAGAGATTGAAGCATTTTTAACAGATTCTCTTTCTAAATAACGAAAGGAGAGTCTAAAACGATGGCAAAAATGACATCAAGACAGCTTGCGAATGAACTCAAAAGCCGTCTAACGAACGACAGCTGGTCACACCAGTTTGACCGGGAAAAAGATACGCTTCGTATTGAAGATAAACAAACAGGCAAAGGCATCACACTAGAGCTCCCGCCAATTATTGCAAAATGGGAAGTAAAGCCTGATGAAACCATCGATGAGATCGTTTATTATGTGAAAGAAGCGCTGAGTGCGATGAAAGGCGAAGCGCAGCACATTTCAGGAAAAGAAAAGCAGATCTATCCAGTCATTCGTTCCACTTCCTTTCCTGAGGCATCAAGTGATGGAATTCCCCTCGTGTTTGATGAACATACAGCAGAAACGAGAATCTACTATGCACTTGATCTTGGAAGCACCTATCGATTAATTGATGAAAAGATGCTTCAAAAGGAAAACTGGACAAAAGAGCGAATTAGAGAAACCGCCAGCTTCAATGTCCGTTCGCTAGAAACTGTAGTGAAAATGGATGAAGTGGCAGGCAACCGGTTTTATTTCTTCCGTGCAAATGACGGATATGACGCCAGCAGACTTTTAAATGAATCGTTATTACAAGAATACGCGCAAAAAATAGAAGGACAAATGGCGATTTCTGTTCCCCATCAAGATGTATTCATCATTGCTGATGTTCGCAATGATTCAGGCTATGATATTTTAGGACAGATGTCGATGAGCTTCTTCGCCAGCGGTACGGTTCCGATTACCGCATTATCATTTTTATATGATGAGGGGAAGCTTGAACCGATCTTTATACTTGCAAAAAGCAGACCAAAACAGCAGTAGAAGGGAATTTTGAAGAATGAACGTTTTTTATAATGCAGAAGGTGTAGGCGACACACTCCTTATTTCATTGAAAGATGTGACGAGAGAAGAAGTAGGTCATGAGACGTTTGGAGATGTTGTACGAATCTTCAATCAAGAAACAAAAGAAACAACAGGCTTTAATATCTTCAATGCATCCACTTACATGAAAATTGAAGAAAACGGATCTGTCCCGCTTTCTGAAACCATTGTTCAAGATATCAATGAAATTTTAAACCGCAACGGTGTCAGTGAAACGTTGACTGTGGATCTATCACCAAAATTTGTTGTCGGCTATGTGAAGGAAAAAGAAAAGCATCCGAACGCGGATAAATTAAACATTTGCCAAGTTGATGTAGGCGATGAAACCTTACAAATCGTATGCGGTGCACCAAACGTTGACCAAGGCCAATATGTCGTGGTGGCGAAGGTCGGTGCAGTGATGCCAAACGGTATGGTCATCAAAGATGCTGAGCTTAGAGGTGTTCCATCAAGCGGCATGATCTGTTCAGCGAAAGAGTTAGATCTTCCAGACGCACCTGCTGAAAAAGGGATTCTTGTTTTAGATGGAAGCCATCAAGCTGGCGAACCCTTTAAAGCGTAACCTCCCATAAACGGACACATAGGAGCGAAGAATGTGTTATACCAAAAGTCACTAAGTACGTACTTAGTGACTTTTTTTCATCTACAGACAGCATGAACAGCAAAAAGCGGCACTTTTCTCGCTTTTCTGCATGAAAAAGCAATGGTATACTAAAAATCGCCCAAGAAAACGTAAGGGGAGTTAAAGTGAGTGATAAATGATGAGTTGGTTAGATAAATTTTTTAGTGTATTTTTAGGAGAAGAAAAGAAAGAAGAAAAAGCTGCAAGACCTGAAGAAGATCTAGCTGCACCAAAGCAGCCAGCTTTTGAACCGCATAAAGAATATAAAAAAATCGAAGATACGAAAGTGTATTATGAATATCCAAAAGGGAACTTTCGCTTTCCGCTCGTTCCAGATGAACCTCAGCGCGATGGAGTGAAGCCGGAGAGAAGACGCGCCAAACCAAGCCAGTCAAAGACCAGACAGACAACCTATCAGCCTAAACAAACGCTTCAGCCTGATATGAATAAAAAGCCATTCAAACCAGAGCAAATTCCATCACCGATCTATGGCTATCATCAGGATATGCGTCCAAAACGGGCAGATGCAAAAGAAGAAACAGCTTCAGTTCAAAGGAAAGCAGCAGAAGAAACGGCGCAGCGTGTCACACTGTTATCAGAAGAGGCAGAGCGTGAACGGAATGTCAGACAGCAAATGAACATCCCGTCAATACAGAAAGAAAAACGTATCGAGGAAATGGTTTCAGCGTCAGCAGAAGAGAGAGCAGATAAGGAGCCAGCAGTAACCCCGCATACATTACAAGAGGAACTCGCTTATCAAGATCATGTTCAATCGACGATGGAACGTTTAACTGACGAGTCTTTCATCGAGCCAGAAGAAAACGAGCCAGAAGATCATCATGAAGCTGATTTACATAAGCAGCAAGCCGAAGTCTATCAGGAGCAGCCGGTAGAGTCTGAGCCAGAACAGGCTGCCTCAAGCAATGACGAAGAAATAAAAGACGAGCCTGTCAATCAGTTTGAAGAGCATACTGAGGAAATAGAGATGTTGACCTTCGAAACACCGGAACCTTCGCAGCCAGCGATTGAAATGGAAGTAGACATTCCAGCAGAAGAAGCGGCGTTAACAGAAAACATTTCAGCAGAACCGGTGGAAGAAGTAGAAGCTGATCCAATAGAAGACAAACAAGAAGAAGCGCCAGCGGCAGCATTTGAAGAAGCTGAGCCAGTCAAACATGACCTGCCGGAAGATCAGCTGGTTCAAGAAGCTGAAATTGAAGAAGATCAAGCGGTGCCAGTAGAGCAAGTAAGAGAGGAACAAACTGCATCTGAACCGGCAGAAACGGTCATAGAACTGACAGAGCAGCAAGAACAAACGCAGGAAGTCAAGAAAGAAGAACCAAAACAGACATCTCCGCAGCCACAACGCACAAGCGGTCAAACCTCCACGGTTCCTTTTAATGTCATGATGTTAAAAAGCGACCAGCGCGTGCAAGGGCAAAAGAAAGCAGCCGATACACAAGGATATGTTTTTCCAAGTCTCGCCCTTTTAGACGTACCGCCAGCTCAAAAAGAAGAGGACGGGACATGGGTGAAAGAGCGGGCTGAGCTGCTCAATGCGACACTTAAAAATTTCAACGTAAGAGCAAGTGTGGTTCATGTCACACAGGGACCTTCTGTAACAAGGTTTGAAGTACATCCAGAACCAGGTGTCAAAGTGAACAAAATCACGAACCTGTCAGATGATATTAAACTTAGTTTGTCCGCAAAGGATATTCGAATTGAAGCCCCGATTCCAGGAAAGAACACAATCGGGATCGAAGTGCCAAACCTGCACAGTAAAATGGTGTTCTTAAGAGAAATGATCAGAAGCAGTGCGTTTAGAGACAATCCATCTCCTTTAACAGCGGCACTCGGATTAGATATTTCAGGCCAGCCTGTCGTGGTTGATCTGCAAAAAATGCCCCATGGCTTAATTGCCGGAGCCACTGGTTCAGGAAAAAGCGTCTGCATTAATACGATTTTAGTGAGCTTAATGTTTAAAGCATCACCAGATGAAGTGAAAATGCTCTTAATTGACCCTAAAATGGTTGAATTAGCGCCGTATAATCACATTCCGCATCTTGTGAGTCCCGTCATTACCGATGCCAAGACAGCAACAGCTGCTCTGAAATGGGTAGTGGATGAAATGGAAAGACGCTATGAACTATTTGCACACTCTGGCGTGAGAGAAATTAAACGATTCAATGAGCTTGTGAAAGAAAAACAAATGGGTGAAAAACTGCCTTATCTCGTCGTGGTGATCGATGAGCTGGCTGATTTAATGATGGTCGCACCAAATGAAGTCGAAGAAAGCATCTGCCGAATTGCACAGAAAGCAAGAGCATGCGGCATTCACTTATTGATTGCGACACAAAGACCTTCTGTTGATGTCATTACAGGTCTCATTAAAGCCAATATCCCAACAAGAATTGCGTTTTCTGTTTCAAGTCAGGTGGATTCAAGAACGATCATTGACATGGCAGGTGCAGAAAAGCTTCTCGGAAAAGGGGACATGCTCTTCTTAGAAAATGGCTCTGGCAAGCCGACAAGGCTTCAAGGGAACTTTGTATCAGACCGTGAGATTGATCAAGTGGTGGCACATGTGAGAAAGCAGCGCAAGCCCGTGTTCCTTTTTGAACAGGAGGAACTAATGCTGCAAGGCTCTGCGATTACAGACGAAGATGAATTGTTTATGGATGCCTGCCGTTTTGCCATCGAGCAGAATAGCGCTAGTACATCAAGTTTGCAGCGAAGATTTAGAATTGGCTACAATCGTGCAGCCAGGTTGATTGACATGATGGAGCGCGAGGGCATGATCTCTGGTGCGAAAGGCAGTAAGCCAAGAGAAGTGCTCATGACACTGAGTGACTTAGAACAGTTGATCTAAACAAACCACTTCATTTTTTTCGTAAACATGGTATGATAGCACATAGGTGCAATTTTGTAATTGGACGCTTTTCGCATGTCTGCCAGAACGCTTTTTTATGTAAAATAAGCGGAAACAGGTGTTAGAAATGGGAAAGTTGTCGGATACTAATCATAGTTAATATTGATTAGAATAGGAAGATCGGAAAAAAATCTTATTTGGAGCTGCGATCTGTGATCAGCTAGAGGCAAAAATCACAAGTTGCAAATTGAAATGAGCGTCATATACTGTAAGTCAGATAGACGTTTGTTGGAGGTACAATTATGACTGTTTATCATTTTGTTGGAATAAAAGGGACAGGTATGAGTCCACTGGCCCAAATTCTTCATGATACTGGGTATACTGTCCAAGGATCGGATATCGAAAAACATATCTTTACACAAAAAGCATTAGAAGAACGAAATATTAAAATTCTACCTTTTGACCCTGATAATATTCAGCCAGGGATGACGGTCATCGCAGGAAATGCATTCCCTGATACACACCCTGAGATTGAACGTGCCCTTTCTGAAGGGATTCCTGTCATTCGTTACCATAAATTCCTTGGAGAATACATGGATTCATTCACAAACGTTGCGATTACTGGTGCTCATGGAAAAACATCGACAACAGGACTGCTTGCTCACGTCATGCAGGCAGCCAAACCTACTTCGTACTTAATCGGTGATGGATCTGGAATGGGGAAAGAAAACAGCGAGTATTTTGTCTTTGAAGCATGCGAATACCGCAGACACTTCCTCAGCTATCATCCAGATTATGCGATCATGACCAATATTGATTTTGATCACCCTGATTATTTCTCGGATATTGATGACGTATTTGATGCGTTTCAAAACATGGCGCTTCAAGTGAAAAAAGCCATTATTGCCTGTGGTGATGATGAGCATCTGCCAAAGATTCAAGCGAAGGTACCTGTTGTGTACTACGGTTTCAACGAAGAAAATGATTTCCAAGCTCGCAATGTTGTGAAAAATACGGAAGGCACTACATTTGATGTATTTGTACGCAATACGTTTTATGATACCTTCTACATTCCTGCCTACGGAAATCATAATGTCCTCAACTCGTTAGCTGTCATTGCATTATGTCACTATGAGTCCATTGATGTAGAGCTTATCAAAGGCGCATTAACGACATTTGGCGGTGTGAAACGACGCTTTAATGAAAAAGTGGTCGGTGAGCAGGTCTTAATTGACGATTATGCACATCATCCAACTGAAATTGAAGTCACGATTGAAGCAGCTCGCCAAAAATATCCGGACCGTGATATTGTAGCTGTCTTCCAGCCTCATACGTTCACACGTACACAGCAATTCTTAAGTGAATTTGCTGACAGTCTAAAGAAAGCCGACTATGTCTACCTTTGTGATATTTTCGGTTCAGCCCGTGAAAACATTGGGAAGCTGAGCATTGAAGATTTACGAGAAAAAATCCCGCAGGCCCAATTAATTGAGGAAGAAGATACATCTGTGCTGAAAACGCACGAAGATGCGATTCTGATCTTTATGGGAGCAGGAGACATTCAGAAATATTTGCGTGCTTATGAAAAAGTTGCTGTATAAATGCTTAAAAAAGTGCCGTTTCACACGGCACTTTTTTTATTTTGAATAAAATGTGACAAAAGGGCTAAATGTGTCAACATGCGGCGCTTTTTTTCGTTCGCTGTGGACAGGAATTAGCGAATAAGTGTAGAATTATTATTCAATCGGTCATTCTAGGCGATGTTTGAATGATACAACGAGAGGGTAATGAATTGAATATGCCCGCAGCAAAGGAGGTATCAGATGATTATTATTCTATATCTAAGCGTTGCACTGATCGCAATTGCTTTCCTCATTCTTGTCATCTATTTGTCCAAAACATTAAAATCCTTACAGCTGACATTAAAGAATGTTGCATCAACTTTAGAAGGTCTTGAAGGTCAGATGCAAGGCATCACCACAGAGACAGCACAGTTGCTACATAAGACGAATCAGCTTGCTGAAGATATTCAAGACAAATCAGCAAAACTAGGCACAGTTGTGGATGCGGTGCAGGGAATTGGCGGCTCGATCAACCAATTTAATACAAGCATAAAGCAGGCAGCTGGTGCGGTTTCTTCATCCGTTGAAAGAAATCAAGAAAAAGTGACGGATGTGGTTAGCTGGAGTAACGCAGCACTTGAAATTTATAAAAAATGGAAACAGCGTAAACACCAAAAATAAACCATATTCGCATAGGAGGAATAATCATGAGCAAAGACGGAATCAATAGCAAAGACTTTTTGATCGGAACACTTATTGGTGGAATTGTTGGTGCAACAACAGCATTATTTTTAGCACCGAAGTCAGGGAAAGAGCTTCGCGATGATTTGAACACCCAAGCGAATGTTTTAAAAGAAAAAACAGATCGACTCGCAACAGATGCAAAAGAAAGAGGCACTGAATATGTGACGATTGCGAAAGATAAAACGTCTGAATTGTCTCAGCTTGTAGCAGAGCAGTCAAATCAGATTTTAGACAAAGTGAAAGACATAAAAGACCGTGCGGCTGGTAAAGCTAATCATGTGAAAAGTGAAGCAGAAGATGCGGCAGCTGATTTAGCAAGCGAAGCATCAGATGTAGCTGATGAAGCAAAAGTACGAGCACAAGAAGCAAAATCAGAAATTGAAGACGGCATCAAGGATGTCAAAGAAAAAGTAGAACAATCTACTAAAGGCTAACGCTCACTGCTCGAAGTGAAGAAGGAGGACATCATGTCAAAACAACTCATTGAAACAGAAGAACAGTTTGATCAACTAACGAATCAAGATGGGACGTTTGTCTTTTTTAAGCACAGTTTGACATGTCCGATCAGCCAAGCGGCTTTTCAAGAGTTTGAAGCATTTACGTCTGCACATGAAGACGTGCCAACGTATTTCTTGCAAATTCAAAATACGAGAGAGCTTTCATCCTACGTGGCTGAAAAATCGGGTGTAAAGCACGAAAGTCCTCAAGCACTCGTCATGAGTGGTGGCAAAGTGAAGTGGCATGCATCCCACTCAAGCATTACAAAAGAAGCGCTTGAACATAATCTGTAAAAGAAAGAAACGTCAGCAGCGGCTGACGTTTTTTTTATAAAAAAAGGTTTACTTGAACGAAAAGTATGCTATAATCTTACATACAATACTTTACCGCTTAAAAGCGTTTTGGTAATAAAGAAAATTTTCGTGACAATTCCGAAATCTTTGTTTATAATAAACCCTATCATGCAAGAATGAAAAAATAAAAAGCGAGAACAGGCAGAGGAAAGGATGACAAAAATGAGCAACAATGAACTAGAAAAATTGAGGCAGCAAGCAGATGAACTAAATCTTCAAATCTTAAAACTGATCAATGAAAGAGGAAACATTGTCAAAGAAATTGGAAAAGCGAAAGAAGCGCAAGGTGTCAACCGTTATGATCCTGTCAGAGAGCGCACAATGCTGAACCAAATTCTTGAAGAAAATGATGGACCATTTGAAAACTCAACGATTCAGCATATTTTCAAAGAGATTTTCAAAGCGGGTCTAGAGCTTCAAGAAGATGACCACAGCAAAGCGCTTCTTGTTTCTCGTAAGAAAAAACCAGAAAACACAATCGTGAACATCAATGGGGAAGCGATCGGTGATGGAAAGCAGCGCTTCATCGTTGGACCATGTGCTGTTGAAAGCTACGAGCAAGTTGCAGAAGTAGCTGCAGCAGCGAAACAACAAGGGTTAAAACTACTACGCGGAGGCGCATTTAAACCTCGTACAAGTCCATACGATTTCCAAGGACTTGGTGTAGACGGTCTTAAGATTCTAAAGCGTGTAGCGGATGAATACGGTCTTGCTGTCATTAGTGAAATTGTTAATCCTGCTCATATTGAAGAAGCGATTGAGCATATTGATGTCATCCAAATTGGGGCACGTAACATGCAAAACTTCGAACTATTAAAAGAAGCCGGTTCCGTGAAGAAACCAGTTCTTTTAAAACGCGGTCTTGCAGCGACCATTTCTGAATTCATCAATGCAGCTGAATACATCATCGCCCAAGGAAATGATCAAATCATCCTTTGCGAGCGCGGTATCCGCACATACGAAACAGCGACAAGAAATACACTAGATATCTCGGCAGTGCCAATCTTGAAACAAGAGACACATTTACCAGTCTTCGTTGATGTGACGCATTCAACTGGACGTAGAGATCTTCTCCTTCCAACAGCAAAAGCAGCTCTTGCGATTGGAGCAGACGGTGTCATGGCAGAAGTACATCCAGATCCATCTGTTGCTCTATCTGATTCAGCGCAGCAAATGGACATTCCACAATTCGAAAAATGGTTAGATGCGTTAAGACCACTTGTCAACATTCACGCGTAATCATAGATAGAAATAGCCGCCGGATGACTGCCCGGCGGTTTTTTTATGGAAAAAATACCATGAGGTTTGGGAATGAAAGGAAGAAAGCACATTGCAAGCCCAAAAAGTGCTTGTTCACAATGTTTTCATTTTTAAAATTCGATAGAATCTGCTAAGATCATTGTCATAGCTGGCGTTCTCGATGCTTTTTTATGAAATATGATTCAAATTACAGGTAACAAGCTGATTAAAGTTTGTTTAATTTAGTTATAAAAAGAAAGGGAACGTTTTCATATGACAAAAAAACGTGTATAATTTCATAAAAGAATGTCATTTTGATGTAGATTGAAAAATTATGTGTCTCTTTTCATCGTTTTAATGACAAATAGGATATTATTTTCCTCGTATCTGACATGTCTCTATCCAATTGGTGAATGCTATAGATATGAAGTGTATTTGAAGGAGTGATTTATGTGAATAATGTTACAATATATGATGTAGCAAGAGAAGCAAATGTAAGTATGGCAACGGTATCACGCGTAGTAAATGGTAATCCAAACGTAAAACCAACAACAAGAAAAAAGGTGCTTGAAGCGATTGATCGCCTTGGCTATCGTCCAAATGCAGTGGCACGAGGCCTTGCAAGTAAAAAAACAACGACAGTTGGGGTCATCATCCCTGATATTTCTAGTATCTTCTATTCAGAATTAGCACGCGGTATTGAAGATATCGCCACGATGTATAAATACAACATCATTTTAAGCAACTCAGATCAAAATACGGATAAAGAGCTTCATTTGTTAAATACGATGCTTGGCAAACAAGTAGACGGAATTGTCTTTATGGGCGGAAACATCACAGATGTGCATGTGGAAGAATTTAAGCGCTCTCCTGTACCGATTGTGCTTGCAGCATCTGTTGAAGAACAGGCTCAAACACCATCTGTTAACATCAACTATGAGCAGGCGATTTATGATTCCGTTCAGCTGTTAGTTGAAAAAGGACATAAACGAATTGCGTTTGTTTCTGGTCCAATGTCAGAACCAATTAATTCCGTGAGAAAGCTTGCAGGTTATAAGCGTGCGCTTGAAGAAGCGGGTATCGCGTTTGACGATGCACTTGTCGCTGAAGGCGATTACTCTTATGACTCTGGGATTGAAGCACTTGCTCATCTGCTTGAGCAGTCTGACAAGCCGACAGCTGTTATCGCAGCTACAGATGAAATGGCGCTAGGTGTCATTCACGGAGCACAAGACAGAGGGGTCTCCATTCCTGAAGATTTAGAAGTGATTGGCTTTGATAATACAAGACTTTCTCTCATGGTGCGTCCTCAGCTGACAACAGTTGTTCAGCCGACATATGATATTGGTGCTGTTGCCATGAGACTGCTCACAAAACTGATGAACAAAGAACAAGTGGACGATCAAATTGTTGAGCTTCCGCACAGAATTGAAGAAAGACAATCAACAAAATAAAATCAAAAAAAGCAGGCTTACCTTATGAGGGAAAGCCTGCTTTTTTTATGCCTTTTTCTTTTCTCTTCTAACAGGCATGAGTGCTTTTTCTACTGTTTGAGCATTTTTTTCTGTGATTTCTGCTTTTCTTGGGATCGGTGGATATAAATCGTCAGGATCTTTCCATGTAGGTGGAAGGGTAACAGGCGATTGCTTATTCCATGACTGAATCCAGTCCTGAGGGAGCTCGTCTGGCGGTGTAATGCCTTTCATCTCAAGCCAAATGCGGCTCCACGCTCTTGGAACGACGCGCCAAATATCATATCCTCCTCCGCCAACAGCGATCCACTTGCCGTCACAATATTGATGCGCAAGCTCATGAGCAAGTCTAGGAATTTCTTCATATATTTTCATGGTGGCAGATAAATGAGTTAACGGGTCATAGTAGTGTGCATCTGCCCCATTTTGCGTTAAAATCACATCTGGTTTAAAAAAAGCAGCAATCTCAGTCACTGCTGTTCGGTATGCTTCGAGGAACGATTCATCTTCCGTAAATGCATCTAGCGGAATATTATAGGCGTAGCCATAGCCTTTATCGTGGCCTCTTTCCTGTACTTGTCCGGTTCCAGGGAACAAGTAGCGTCCCGTTTCATGAATGGAGACTGTACATACCTCTGGGTCGTCATAGAAGCTGAACTGGACACCATCGCCGTGATGAGCATCCGTATCAATATATAAAATTCTAGCGCCATATGTCTTTTGAATATATTGAATAGCCACAGAGCTGTCATTATAAATACAAAAGCCAGATGCACGCCCTTTGAATCCGTGGTGAAGCCCGCCGCCAAGATTGAGGGCATGCTGTGAATGACCGAGCATCACTTGATCAACCGCTGTTAATGTTCCGCCAACAAGAAGAGATGCCGCCTCATGCATGCCTGCGAACATTGGTGTATCCTCAGTGCCAAGACCGTAGCGTTCACCCTCTGCTGTAGACAGCTTTCCTTCACTTGCCCGCTGCACAGCCTGGATATAATCTGCTGTATGGACGAGCTTTAATTCCTCCAGAGTAGCCATACGCGGTGCGACGATCTCATCCTCTGTTAACGCCTTCATTTTTTGAAGAAGATCATAAGTTAAGTAGACCCGAAGCTGATTGAAGGGATGATCTTGGTTAAATTGGTACGTTTGAAAAGATGGTGAAAAAACAAAGGTCGCTTCCTTCATTTGATCGTCTGCTCCATAGGCCAGAGCACTTTATAGCCTTTTGCGCGAATCAGCTTCGTCACATGATCTGCATGAATGGTTTGAAGGCGGAATACGAGTACCTTAGATGCCTCATTGGCATGCGGGTACACAAGCACACTCAGCAATTGAATATGCTGCTCCTTTAAAATGGCCGTAATGTCTGCGAGGCCTTCTGTCATCTGCTCGACTTCAACCTCTAAGTGCGACCCAGGCTGATCTGCACCTGTCAGTCTTACAAACGTACGAAGCAGATCTGTTTTTGTGATAATGCCTACAAGCTTGCCGCGTCTCACCACTGGAAGACAGCCAATTCCGTGCTCAAAAAAGACACTTGATATCTCCTCTACGAAATCAAGCGGGTGAGCCGTGATCGTCTCTAATACCATGATCTCTTCTACCGGCCGCTGAATAAAGAGCTTCCTTTTCTCTGTTTCAAAAATACTTGGACTGGCATTTTTAATATCCCGATCTGTCACCATCCCAATGACAGATCCTTGATCAGATACGATCGGAATATGCCGGATGTGGTGTGCACTCATTTTTTGAATGGCCTCTTCAATCGTATCGGTTTTTCGCAGCGTGATCACATCACGCTCCATAATTTGTTCAATCATCATTGTTTACCAATCCCCTTTGCCAAAAAAACGAATTGAACGTTAATACATAAAGCGCTGATGGAAGCGAAGACGATCGAAACGCTCGATCGAATCAGGACTCACATGTTTCCCAATTCTCGCCATTAAACAATTGGCTGGATGTGAGCTAATCTCTGGCTCGTCTGTTGCAAACCAGACAAGACCGCCTGCGTTCATCATTTTCTCCATCATTTTGCGGTACTCCCAAACGTTTTTCTTTGTCCCCTTTAAATCCCAATGCCAGTAATATTCAGTTGTAATGATGATGTAATTCTCCATTTGCTCATCCATCATGCTCACATCAAGCAAATGCTTGCCAAGTGAGCATCCTCTAAATGGAGGAGCGACCTCAATCGCGCCAAGCTCAATTAAATTGTCCATTTTGCCCTCTGACCAGCGCTCAAGTGGATCAGGATACAAATACGTGACATAGCCTACGACAAGCTCATTCGCTCTTGCAATGATAATACGTCCTTCTGGAAGATCTGCTATTTCAACAAGTGCTTGTTTCTGTTCCTCAGGCGTGCGAAATGCCGTTAGTCCTTCATGAAACGTATAGTTCGCAAGCTCTGATGCAGGTACCGGTCCTTCAATCAGGATGGAACCTGTTTCTCGCTCAATGGTTTTTGAATAATAAGTTTTAGGATGCTCCACGTATCCACCGCCCCTAATTCTAGTGAGTCGTCTCTATTCTATCTTAAATCTTGCAATAATTAAAACGGTTTCATCAGAAGTTTTTTAAAAATTGAGAAAAAAAGTCATCTATACTATAATGGTCATTGTAAACGTATGCAAAGGGGGACTGTTTGATGAAATTGGAAACGCTACCATCAGTAAAAGGGGATTATCATTTAAATGATTATGAGCAGGCATACAAAGATTTTTCATGGGAGGAAGCTAGAAAAAACTTCTCCTGGTATGAAACAGGAAAAATAAATGCAGCCTATGAAGCGATTGACAGACATGCGGACTCGTTTCGTCAGAACAAGGTGGCGCTTCACTACAAAGATTCACAGCGGGATGAAAAGTATACGTTCAGGGATATGAAAATCAACACAAATAAAGCGGGAAATCTATTCAGAGAAAAGGCACATGTAGAAAAAGGGGATCGCGTGTTTATCTTTATGCCAAGATCACCTGAGCTCTATTTTCTTCTGCTTGGTGCAGTTAAAATTGGAGCGATCGTTGGACCGTTATTTGAGGCATTTATGGAAGGTGCTGTCAAAGACCGTTTAGAGAATAGCGAGGCAAAGGTAATCGTGACAACACCTGATCTGCTTGAGCGAATTCCATTTGCAGAGCTTCCGAAGCTTGAATCTGTCGTCATTGTCGGCGGTGAAAACGAAGACGTCGATGGTGTGCGGACAATTCACTATGAAAAGGCGTTTGAGGAGGCAGCAAAGGAGCTTGAGATTGAATGGATGGATGAAAAAGACGGCTTCCTGCTTCATTACACATCAGGATCTACTGGTACGCCAAAAGGTGTGCTTCATGTCCATGGTGCAATGGTCCAGCAAGGCCAGACTGGTAAATGGGTGCTTGACTTGAAAGAAGATGACGTTTACTGGTGTACAGCTGATCCAGGCTGGGTTACAGGCACAGTGTACGGTATTTTTTCACCGTGGTTAAATGGGGCGACGAATGTGATTTTAGGCGGCCGGTTTAATCCTGATACGTGGTATGAAACCATTGAATCACTCGGTGTAACCGTTTGGTACAGTGCCCCGACAGCCTTTAGAATGCTCATGGGGGCAGGGGATGATCTCATTCAAAAATATGACCTCAGCTCGCTCCGTCATGTTTTAAGTGTGGGAGAGCCGCTTAATCCAGAAGTCATCCGCTGGGGAGATGCTGTTTTTGGCAAGCGAATTCACGACACTTGGTGGATGACAGAAACCGGTGCCCAGCTGATTTGTAATTATCCATGCATGGACATCAAGCCAGGCTCGATGGGAAAACCAATTCCAGGCGTAGAAGCGGCAATTGTCGATAATGCAGGAAATGAACTTCCGCCATACCGGATGGGCAACCTTGCGATTAAAAAAGGCTGGCCTTCTATGATGTATACGATCTGGAACAATCCTGAAAAATATGAATCTTACTTTATGCCGGGAGATTGGTATGTTTCAGGAGATTCAGCTTATATGGACGAAGACGGATACTTTTGGTTCCAGGGACGTGTCGATGATGTCATCATGACGTCAGGAGAGCGGGTCGGTCCATTTGAGGTGGAAAGTAAACTGGTCGAACATCCAGCTATTGCGGAGGCTGGTGTCATTGGAAAGCCAGATCCGGTCCGCGGTGAAATTATTAAAGCATTTATAGCGCTTAGAAGCGGATATGAGCCGACAGATGAGCTGAAAGAAGAGATTCGTACATTTGTGAAAAAAGGACTCGCAGCACATGCGGCACCGCGAGAAATTGAGTTTAAAGACAAACTGCCGAAAACGAGAAGCGGAAAAATTATGAGACGTGTGCTAAAGGCGTGGGAGCTGAATTTACCTGCTGGCGACCTTTCGACAATGGAAGATTAATTTTTTCATCAGTTGACTTGATATCAAAAGTGTGTTAAAAATGACATTAGTTGAATATGAAAAGGTTTTGACTGAGATTCAGTAGAATGATCTTTCCCTGTTGAAGAGAGCTGACGGCTGGTGCGAGTCAGTACAAAGAGATATTCGAATTACCCTCACGAACCGCTTTTACGAAAAGGAGCATGCCCTGATTAGTGAAAGAACGGATCTGTCCGTTATCAGTGTAAGTGAAAAGACGAGATTTTTTGTCTTTTAAGCAGGGTGGTACCGCGATATATATCGTCCCTTCGTTCATTCGAAGGGGCGTTTTTTTGTTGAATTGTAAAAAAAGGAGATTTGAAAATGAGTCAATTGATGGAAGAGCTATCGTTCAGAGGATTAATTCAGCAGCAAACAGATGAAGAAGGTTTAACAAAATTATTAGCAGAAGAAAAAATCAAACTATACTCCGGCTTTGATCCGACAGCTGACAGCTTACACATTGGTCATCTATTGCCAATTTTAACATTACGCAGATTCCAAGAAGCAGGTCATCATCCGATTGCTCTTGTTGGCGGCGCAACTGGACTAATCGGCGACCCTAGCTTCAAAAAAGCAGAACGTTCACTCAACCCAGCAGAAATCGTCGAACAGTGGTCAGAAAAAATCAAAGGACAGCTGTCTCAATTTCTTGATTTTGAAGCAGGGGAGAATCCAGCCGTTATCGTGAATAACTACGACTGGATCAGCCAAATGAATGTCATCACGTTCCTTCGTGATGTTGGAAAGAACTTTGGTGTAAACTTCATGCTGGCAAAAGATATCGTGAGCTCACGTATCGAAACAGGGATTTCTTACACAGAATTCAGCTACGTCATCCTGCAGTCTTTAGACTTCTTAAATCTTTACAGAAATGAAAATTGTAAGCTGCAAATCGGCGGAAGTGACCAGTGGGGAAATATCACATCTGGACTTGAGCTGATCCGTAAGTCTGAAGCAGAAGGGGCAAAAGCATTTGGTCTGACGATGCCGCTTGTCACAAAAGCAGACGGCACAAAGTTTGGTAAAACAGAAGGCGGCGCCATCTGGTTAGATAAAGAAAAAACGTCTCCATACGAGTTCTACCAATTCTGGATCAACACAGATGACCGTGATGTCGTGAAATACTTAAAATACTTTACGTTCTTATCAAAAGAAGAGATCGCATCGTACGAAGAAAAAGTGCAAACAGCACCTGAAAAGCGTGAAGCGCAGCGCCGTTTAGCAGAGGAAGTGACAACACTTGTACATGGCCGTGAATCACTAGAACAGGCTGTTAACATCTCAAATGCGCTATTTAAAGGTGAGATCAAATCTCTTACAGCTGAAGAAGTGAAAGTAGGCTTTAAGGATGTTCCATCAATGGAGAAAAGCAGCACAGAAGAATTAACACTAGTCGATATCCTTGTGGAATCAAAGCTGTCTCCATCAAAGCGTCAAGCACGTGAAGATATCACAAATGGTGCTGTCTCCATTAACGGAGAGAGACAAACGGATAAAGATTATGTTCTTTCCGCTGACGACCGAATTGAAAACCAATTTACCGTTTTAAGAAGAGGGAAAAAGAAATACTTCCTCGTAACGTATAAATAAAGTATGAAACAGTAAGCATCATGGAAAAGCACCTCAAATGTTCGTATACATTGAGGTGTTTTTCTTTTTTATGTAGAAGTAGCTCATTCGTCTGCTTCTTGTTCAAGGTGTGAATCTTTGTTTGTATAAGCATGTTCTACCTTACAAATTCGGGTTGTATAGGATTCATACCAATCTTTTTTCCCCTTTTTTTGAACACGCTGATGTGCTGTATGTGCTTTCCATTCTTTGATGGCTTCTAATGAATCCCAGTAAGAGACAGTGATTCCAACACCATGTTCATCTCGTACACTTTCTATTCCAAGAAATCCATCTAGATCTTTCGCTAATTCTTCCATTTTTTGAGCAGCCGCATCGTATTGTTTCTGTTCGACATTTGTTCGTTTTGATGTGAAAATCACGGCATAATAGGGTGGTGCAGGTGTTTGAGTAAATAGCATCTAGTAGAACCTCCTTAGTCTATTGATATTATATATGAAAGAAAGAAGGTCTCGTAGTCTTTTTGTTTGAATTTAAAAAAGTCCAAGGTGCTTTTTGATTATTTATATTTTTGTAAAATCATCTCATAAACATTACCTTGTTCACTTTTCTGACATATTTTTCTTGTATAAAATAGAGTCGTATAAGATGAATAAGGGGGAATGAAAGTGATGTTTGTTAAGAAAAGGAGTTTGCAAATTCTCATTGCGCTTGCATTGGTGATTGGTTCAATGGCTTTTATCCAGCCGAAAGAGGTGAAGGCGGCTGAGCATAATCCGGTTGTGATGGTACACGGCATTGGCGGTGCCTCTTATAACTTTTTTTCTATTAAAAGTTATTTGGCCACACAAGGCTGGGATCGAAACCAATTGTATGCTATCGATTTCATAGACAAAACAGGAAATAACCGCAACAATGGTCCGCGTCTATCCAGATTCGTCAAAGATGTGTTAGATAAAACGGGTGCCAAAAAAGTAGATATTGTGGCTCATAGTATGGGCGGAGCGAACACATTATACTATATTAAGAATCTAGATGGCGGCGATAAAATTGAAAACGTTGTCACAATTGGTGGAGCAAACGGACTCGTTTCAAGCAGAGCATTACCAGGCACAGATCCAAATCAAAAAATTCTTTACACATCCGTCTACAGCTCAGCTGATCTCATCGTCGTCAACAGCCTCTCTCGTTTAATTGGCGCAAGAAACGTTCTGATCCATGGCGTTGGCCATATCGGTCTATTAACCTCAAGCCAAGTGAAAGGGTATATTAAAGAAGGACTGAACGGCGGAGGACAGAATACGAATTAAAAAAACGAAAAAGACAGCGGCATATGCTGTCTTTTTTTTGTTAACGGTGAAAAAAGATTGTTTTTTATATTTAATATGAATCTAGAGGGAGATTAAAGTCCCGCTTTGTAATAACAATATCATTATAATAGTAGTTGTTTTGACTAGTGATTAATAACTAGTATGTTTAATAAATAATATGTACGAGGTGCTCTATACTTGCTGATTGGTTTAATTTTAGTATGAGCATATAAATATGAAAATAATACATTATAGAATAAAACTTTTATCTCAATAAATGAATGGAAAAGGATGTTATAGTATGTAGATGTTAGGGGGGAAGCGAATGTTTCATCTAAGAAGTTCACTCCTTAGATTACATATAGATTTTTAAATATTGCATTTCAAGGGGGATATAATGAGAAACAAATTATTCTTTAAAAAAACAACTTTTATTATGATAGCATTATTTTTGGGTTTTTCCGTTATTGCTTCACCAATCGCAGCTGCCAAATCAAACTCTAATGAAGAAAGTGTGAATTTACTGGCTAAAGATTTAAAATTTTTAATGGAGACAGCTAGTATATATGATCAAAATAATCAGTTGGTTGGCTTTAATTTTGAAAAATTAAGAGAGAGATTTGGAGATACAAAAGAATTTACAATCTTAGAAAATGAAATAAAACAAAGTGGAATTCAATTAGAAAAGTCTTCAGATTTAAAAACTCAGGATGCTAAAGGAACTTGGGGCGATTGTATGATTGATTCATTAAAGGATCATTTTGGGGTGGCAATGATAGAAGTGGCTTTAACTGGTGGTCTTTGGAGCTATCTTGAAAAGAAGGCTTATAAAGAAGCTGCTAAGCTTTTATTGAAGATTGGCATTGGGGGAAATGTTATCGGTTTAGTAGCCTTCCTTACTTGGTATTCAGCTAAATGCATGGAGGGAAGAGGTCCATGGGCATAATTAACCGGCTTAATATAATAGGAGGAAGACAATGATGCAAAAACTAAAGTTATATTTCTTAGGTTATTTCCTTTATTTTCCTTTATCTTTTTTCATCATCTATTTCATATGGATGTTTATGGTCAAATCAGATAAACTATTTGATGTTTTTTCTAACAGTACATCAATCATTGGAATATATTATATAATTGTCAGTGTATTTTTTGTTTTTTACTTCGTTCCAAATTTAAAGATGCTAATAGAATAAATTAAATTCATTGAAAAAGAAGCTGGTAAGTCTGCAAATGACTTCTAGGTTCTTTTTTCAATTTAATAAAAACATGTACAAAACGTCCGCTATTCCTTACACTACATGTAGTGAATGTGAATATTCGGAGGTGGGCGTTTGTGAAAACGAATCAAAAGGCTTTCATCATTGTAGATGTACAAAAAGCGTTCGAGCATGAAAAGTGGGGAGAACGCAATAACCTAGAGGCAGAGGAAAATATCAGCCGGCTATTGACGTTTTGGCGAGAGAAAGGCTGGAAAGTGATTCATATTCAGCATACATCCGACAAACCGAACTCTGTATTTCATCCGGCAAATGAAGGGCACCTTTTCAAAGATATGGCTAACCCGCTAGAGGGAGAAACAGTAATACAAAAGAAAGTCAACAGCAGCTTTATTGGTACTAACTTAGAGGAACATCTAAGATCCAACCAGATTGACACGGTCGTAATTGCAGGACTCACAACGCCTCACTGCGTATCAACGACCACAAGAATGAGCGGAAATCTTGGCTTTGATACGTACTTGATCTCAGATGCAACAGCCGCCTTTGGACTAACAGATCAAAACGGTACATATTTTGACCCAGAAACGATCCACCGGCTTTCACTTGCAACCCTGCATGATGAATTTGCGACTGTTATGACAACAGAGCAGCTTATCACAAAATGGACAAGTCAAGAATGAACGATTGAAAGCTCCTAGAAAGATATCTAGGAGCTTTTTTGCGTATTAAGCGATTGTTTTCGTTGTTTCTTACGTGAGTAAACGAGATCAATCTCAATAAATAAAAAACTGACAAAGAATGATAAAATCAATACGCCGTCATCCCCTATCGATACATTCATAAAGTTTAAGTAAAGGACATACTTGATGGAGAGATGTAAAACGATCCAAGAACTCACCCATTCCAAAGCATAAGTGAGCCATACAGGAAGTTTAAGGAGATAAGCCAGTCCTTTTCCTATGAATAGAAGGACAGGTGACCAAAAAACGACGATAACACTCACGAACAAAGAGAAAGAGATCAAAGAAAAAAACGAATCATACGTGATGGTTTCTCCAAAAAGAAAATTCACGCCTAAAACAGTGATGTATAGCAATACACTTGGAACCGCAATCACAAAGCAGATAGAAAAAAAGAGCAGGAAGATAAACAGACATGCAGCAAATCTATTGGGCGGCTCATCGATAACCTGTTTTTTTCTTAAAAGAGAATAGGCGATCACTGATAAGATTAAAAGTAAGAATAGAATGATTATGATACTAAACATGGAACTCCTCCATCTAAGTACTATAGAAGACCATACGACTGATATGTCATTCATCATTATTGTACCAATAGAAAATAGGCAATTCAATGAATTATTTCCTATATTTGTATTTAAAAATCAAGACAGGTTTGATCGAAGTAAGAATGGAGCAGGCAGCCGGGGAAAATAAGTGTTGAAAATGGAAGATGACTTCAAATGATTTCATGTATAATTGAGAACATACAAAAAAACCCTAGAAATCCTTGAACAATCAAGGGATCTAGGGTTTGTTTGCTCTCTCTTAGAGAAGTAATGAAATTAACGAGAGTAGAACTCAACGATTAGTTGTTCGCTGATTTCAGGCGCTAATTCAGAACGCTCTGGAAGACGAGTGAAAGTTCCTTCAAGCTTTTCAGCATCGAAAGAAAGGTATTCAGGAACGAAGTTGTTTACTTCAACTGATTCTTTCACTACTGCAAGGTTTTGAGATTTCTCACGAAGAGCAATCGTTTGACCTGGTTTCACAGAGAAAGATGGGATGTCTACACGGCTTCCATCAACAAGGATGTGACCATGGTTTACTAGCTGACGCGCTTGGCGGCGAGTACGAGCAAGGCCAAGACGGTATACTAGGTTGTCAAGGCGAGTTTCAAGAAGGATCATGAAGTTTTCACCTTGTTTACCAGGAAGTTTAGCAGCTTTGTCATATAGTGTACGGAATTGACGTTCGTTGACACCGTACATGTGACGAAGCTTTTGCTTCTCTTGTAATTGTAAACCGTATTCAGATAGTTTTTTGCGTTGTCCTGGACCATGTGGGCCTGGAGCGTAAGGGCGTTTTTCAAGTTCCTTACCTGTTCCGCTTAATGAAATGCCTAAACGGCGGGAAATCTTCCAACTTGGACCTGTATAGCGAGCCATAATGTGACTCCTCCTTATTGTTTTTATTTGTGAAAAATAAAAACCGTCTGTTCTTCCTCTTTTTCGTCATTATGTTTTCATGCATCCTCGCTCCAGCAGCAGGGAGTTACAAGATGCACCTTCATAATATAGAAGGAACAAAATGATACAAAAAAGCCGAACAAAAAGGCTGCCATATTTCACACAAACTCTATTATATGACGCTGGGTAGGAGAAGTCAACCTATTTAGAGGCAAAGGTGACGTTCTCCATTATACAAAGAAACATAAAAAAGCAGACAATGTGCCTGCTTTTTCAAAATGATTACGCATCCGTAGAGACGGATAACGCCTGTTGGAGAATGTCTGTAAATTGAATAAGGTAGGTCTCATCTACTTCACTGAAGCGGTCTTTCACAGGGCTGTCAATATCGAGTACCCCAATGATCTGTCCATTGACCTTGAGTGGAATGACTATTTCAGATTGCGATGCGGCATCACAGGCAATATGTCCAGGGAATGCATGGACATCAGCGATACGCTGCACTTCACCTGTCGCAAAGGCTGTACCGCAAACGCCTTTTCCTGAAGGGATGCGCACACATGCAGGCAGTCCGTTAAATGGTCCAAGCACAAGCTCGCCGCCCTTTGCTAAATAAAACCCTGCCCAATTGACTTCAGGAAGTGAGTGATAGAGTAGCGCAGCTGCATTTGCCAAGTTGGCAATCAGATCAGGTTCACCATCTGTAATGGCTTCTACCTGTTTGACAAGCAATTGATAGTCTTTTGAAGGATCGCCAGACTGTTTTTCGACATGAAACATGAAAATCTCCTACTTTCTATCTTAAAAATACATAACTTGCGTCTCGCATGTGGGATTTGTCGAGCAATTGTAAAAGGAACTTCCGCCTTCATCTTGAAGTATGTACACATGAAGAGGGGTGAGCGGATGAAAACATCAACAACTGTGCAGACAAAAGACCGTATTATGGATGCTGCCATCAGACTTTTTAACCAAAAAGGATTTTCTGGAACCTCTGTCCGTGAGATTGCGAAGGAAGCAAACGTCAACGTTGCCCACATTTCTTATTACTTTCAAGGAAAAGGAGGGCTGCTTGAGCAGCTCGTATCCGATTTTTATGAAGGCTACATTCACATGATTGAATCACATCTCCATCACATGGAAACCCGTCATGCAAAAGAATGTTTACTACATGTGGTTTTTGATATTTTATCTTATCAGCACAAGCACCGTCAATTAACCCGTTTCGTTTATCGGGAGGTGACGATTGATTCGACACTCATCAGAGAAATCATGTCGACATATTTAACTAAAGAAAAATATTTGTTTCAGCTTATCATTGAAAAAGGAAAAAGCACCCATGTCATTTGTGAGCAGCTGTCACTCGCATCCTTTATGATTCAGCTAAAATCACTTCTCATGATGCCATATTTACAGCCGCAATATTTAACAGAGGTGCTTTATTTGAACCCAAGTGAGCCGTATTTCTATCAAATGTACTTTAAGGAGCTGAGCCGCTCGCTTCATCATCTGTTAGAACCAAAAGAGCCGGCACTAGATTCTCATCTGAACCTCATGATGTCCTCGAATTGATCATACGCATATCCGAGATCTTCCGCTTGATGGGCATCAGAGCCGAATATGAGCGGAATTTTTTTCTTTTTGGCAAGGTCAATCATCCATTGATCTAAATAGATACTTCTGGCATATGTTTTACGAAGACCTGATGTATTAAAATCTAAGGACATGCCTTTTTTTGCCGTTTCTTCAAGACAAAGGGTGACCTTTTGACAAAGTTCAGGTGACATTTCATATGGAAAAAGCTGTTTGAATTTCTGGACAAGGGTGATATGACCGATTCTCTTTGGCTTATATTGGCCTAAAGATGATAGAATAGAAGAATGAATTTGGTCATAGTAGCTTTGATAGACCTGTTCGATGCTGCCATAGATGCTTATTAGCTGCTGGAAGGCATGCTCGTCAAAATCAAGGCAAATATAATCATCGCCAGCAGGAAGAAAGTGAACAGATAAAATGGCGTCGTCTAGTTCTGGACCGTAGCAGTCTAAAAAGGTTCTTGTTTCCTCTTCATACATTTTGATATAGTCAACCTCAAGCCCAGTTTTTACTATTAATTGTCCTTTGTATTCGTGTTTCAGCTGAGCCAGTTTCGTGATATACGCTTCAAGGTCTTGGAGCTTCATGGCACTATCCTGCTCAGGTGTTGGATCTTGAAACGATGGAGGCAGCGGGGCATGCTCGGTAAAAGTTATGGAATCAAATCCCTTTTTGATGGCTTTTTCAATATAAGAATGAAAAGAATCAAGCGAACCGTGCGGGCAAAACGGTGTATGTAGATGTGCATCTTGTTTCAGCATGTCGTCACCTCTTGTCGATATTTTGAAAAACGTGATGTTTATCAGCGAAAATAATGAAAAATCATGACCAAAAATGCTGGTTACATGGTATCATAATAACAATGAAAACGACAGCTTCCGCATACATAAAAGCAGGTCACATTGATACGTGTGATCAAATGATAGAAAGCACACAAATACTTTCTTGAAAAAACATACATAAAACCGTGAATGGATGGTATTGGAAAACATACGATCCTGCTTATAAAAAACAAATGCAAAGCGGACACGAAAGGGTTCTCAGGTCTACTCGGGACACTTTTACCCTGACATCACTTAGATCACAACAAGGGGGCTCATTATGGAGTTAATCATCGGTTTAATTGTCATTTTGCTTGCTTTGTTTTCAGTCGGTTATTTCCTGCGAAAAAATATATATAAAGAGATTGACCGATTGGAAGCATGGAAAATTGAAATTTTAAACAGATCAATTGTAGAAGAAATTTCAAAGATCAAACATTTAAAAATGACCGGAGAAACAGAGCAATTTTTTGAAAGATGGCGTGCAGAGTGGGACGATATCGTCACAGCCCATCTTCCAAAGGTAGAGGAGCTATTATATGATGCAGAAGAGTATTCTGATAAATATCGATTCTCCAAAGCCAAGCAGGTTCTTACGCACATTGAGGACTTGCTGAGTGCTGCTGATTCGAACATTGAAGACATTTTAAAAGAGATTGCAGACCTTGTCACAAGCGAGGAACAAAATCGCAAGGACATTGAAAAGGTCAAAGAACAATATCAAACAGTTCGAAAAAATCTGCTTGCGTACAGTCATTTATACGGCACCCTTTATGACAAAATGGAGCAGGACTTAGATGAAGCCTGGGAAGGGATCAAGCAGTACGAGGAAGAGACAGAAAACGGCAACTACATGAAAGCAAGAAAGATTTTGCTTGAGCAAGACCGCAGACTCGATCAGCTTCAGCTGTATATCAATGATGTACCGAAGCTTATTGCAGACTGCAAACAAACCGTACCAGGCCAGCTGACGAAGCTGAAAGACGGATATAAAGAAATGACAGACAAAGGCTACAAGCTCGAGCACATCCAGATCACTAAAGAGCTTGAGAATTTAAACAAACAGCTGACCCGTGCGGAAAAACTACTGATTGATGAACTCAATCTGGATGAAGCATCAAGCATTTTGCAAATGATTGATGATGCCATTCAGACGTTGTATGATCAGCTGGAAGCGGAAGTAGAAGCAGGTCAGGAAATCAAAAGCAAAATGCCTGAGCTGACGGAAGCGTTTGAAAAGCTAGAGCAGGATCACACCCAAACAAAGGCAGAAACAGCTCTTGTAAAAGAAAGCTACAAACTGACAGCCGGAGAGCTTGATCAACAGAAGGCGTTCGAAAAACGCTTAGAAGAAATTGAAAAGCTCATGAAACAAATTCGCGAGAAGCTTGATCGTGATCATGTCGCATATTCACTATTAATGAATGAAATCAATCAGCTTGAGACCTTTATCGATGATGCAAAAGCATTGCATGATACATTTAAGGATCATCTTCAATCATTAAGAAAAGAAGAGCTGCAAGCGAGAGAAACACTGGCTGAGCTCAAAACGATGCTGACAGATACAGTGCGTCAGCTGCAAAAAAGCAATATTCCAGGTGTACCTGCTGACATGAAAGAGCAGGCTGAAAAGGCGCAGGAGATGATTCAGCAAGTGCACGAGCAGCTGGAGAACCTGCCGCTCAACATGCCAGCCGTGAATGAGCAATTAAAAGAAGCCTCTGACACAGTGAGACATGTTGTGGATGAGACGGAAGAAATGCTCACTAAAGTGGATCAAATTGAACGAATCATTCAATACGGCAATCGTTTTAGAAGCCAAAATCATATTCTTTCAGAACAATTAAAAGAGGCAGAGCGAAGATTTTATGCGTATGATTATAACGGTTCATTTGATGTAGCAGCATCAGCTGTTGAAAAAGCATCACCTGGAGCCGTTCAGAAGCTATTAGCTCAGCAAGAAAAAGAATATCAACATCAATAAAAAAGCTGAAGTCCATTGATAGGACTTCAGCTTTTTTGTATTATGACGCCTGTTTCTGGCGTTCTTCTGAAGCAGAAGAAGTGAAAAGGGAGATCACGAACCCAATTGCGACTCCAAGTATCGCAGGGACAAGCCAGCCAATGCCATGGTCATAAAAAGGGAGCACTGTTTGGAAGAAGTCTTTTACTGGACCGATTGGAAGTTTTGCTGCTGCTAAGCCGTCAAATAAGCTGATGCACCCTGTCAAAATTAATGAGAGGACATATACAGGTCTTCTATGTCCAAGCCATTTATCAGCAAGTGATAGAACGATGATCACAATCGCAAGCGGATAAATCGCTGTTAAGACTGGAACAGAGAAAGCAACAATATGAGCAAGTCCAAAGTTAGAAATAATGAAACTAAACAATGTAACAAGTGTCACGACCATTTTATAAGAAAGCTTAGGAAGTAACTTTGAGAAATACTCTCCGCATGATGTGACAAGACCGATACTTGTTGTTAAACAAGCGACTGTGATGGCAGCACCTAACACAATATTTCCTAGACTGCCGAAAAGGAACTGAGAAGACTGTGCTAAGATTTTGCTTCCATCTCCAACGAATCCAATGGCATGTGTACTAGAAGCACCTAGATACGCAAGTGACAGGTAAACGAAGGCTAATCCAGCAGCTGCAATCAAACCTGCTTTGATACAAGCAGAAGCCAGTGCCTTTTTACTTGTCACACCGCGTCCTTTAATGGCGTTGATGACAACGACCCCAAACACAATAGAAGCAAGAGCGTCCATGGTTTTATAGCCCTCTAGAAATCCTTTGAAAAATGACCCGTTGCTGTAAGAGACATCAGGTGTGCCAATGACGCCCATCGGCGTTAGAATGGCTTTGACAATAATAATGAAAATAATTGTAAATTTAATCGGTGTTAACACTTTCCCTACACGATCCACAATCTTCGTTGGATTTAGAGCAAGATAATAAGTAATACCAAAAAAGACAAGTGTGAATACAAGAAGTGAGAGCCAAGCTGGTACACCTGCTAAAAAGGGTAATGCACCAATTTCATATGAAACCGTTCCTGTACGAGGAATAGCGAAAAGCGGCCCGATAGATAAATATAAAATGACGGTAAACGCTGTTCCAAAAGCCGGGTGGGCTTTATCAGCTAATCCTTTCGCATCTCGACCTGTTAAAGCGATCGCAATAATCCCTAGAAGAGGTAAACCGACGCCTGTTAATAAAAATCCGCCCATTGCTTTCCACACATTTTGCCCAGCATATTGTCCAAGTTCTGGTGGATAAATCATGTTACCGGCGCCGAAGAATAGAGCAAACAGCATAAAACCTATGATAATCGTATCTTTCGTCGACAAAGTTGCCTTCATTGCATTTAAAGCCTCCATTGTTATGTTGAAATATTCTGTTAATTACTTGCTAAGTAACCGTTCATCATTAACATTCACTAATTATAAAGGATGTACGCCTGATGTCAACATGTGTTTTCGTACAAAAGTCATGAATTTTTCTATTTTAGTATATGAAGAACAATAAAAAAACATCCCCTTCCACAGAAGAAGAGGATGTTTTGGTTCACGATAACTAGGAGGCGAGCTGTTTCGGCGGATTGGTAAACATGGAAATAAGTAAACCAATCACAGCTCCGAGAATAGCTGGTACGATCCAGCCAATCCCTAAATCGTAAAACGGAACGATTGAACCTAAAATCTTAGGGAAGCCCCCTAGATTGACTTCGGCTGCTAATAATCCATCAATGATGGCGAAGAAACCAGTAAAGATGAGAGATACGATATAAATGAGTCTTCTACCGTTAATCCAGCGGTCAAGGAATGACAATAAAATAATGACAATGGCCAATGGATAGATGGTCACAAGAACTGGAACAGATAGAGAAATAATTTGTGCCAATCCAAGGTTTGCAACCAGTGTACTAAATAAAGAAACAATTAGAACGACTGTACGGTACGAAAAGCTAGGGAAAAGCTTTGAAAAATATTCCCCGCAAGATGAAATAAGTCCAACACTCGTCGTTAAACAAGCAAATAAAATGGCTGCGCCAAGAACAATGTTACCAGCAGAACCGAATAAAAAGTTGGCAGAAAGTGAAAGAAGCTTGCCACCTTCATTGGCTCCAACCATGCCCGTCGCATCAGGGCTTGAAGCACCGACATAAGCAAGTGAAATGTACACGAGTGCCAGTCCAATAGCAGCCACGAATCCTGCTTTAATACAAGCTGCTGCAAGAGATTTACGCTCCGTAATGCCTCTGTCTTTAACAGCTGTTACCACGACGATCCCAAAAACGATAGAAGCAAGAGCATCCATTGTTTTATAGCCTTCTAAAAAGCCAGTGAAGAGCGGGTTTGCTTTATATGTTGCATCAGGAGCACCGATCATTCCCATTGGCGTAGCAATGGCTTTAATGACAATAATGGCAATAACCGTTAATAAGATCGGTGTTAAAATTTTACCAATTCGATCAACCAGCTTTGAAGGATTTAACGCGAGCAGATATGAAATGGCGAAAAACACAACGGTAAAGATGAATAGCGGTACCCATGAAGTAGATTGGGCACTTGACAGGAAAGGAGCTAATCCTATCTCATACGAAACCGTACCTGTTCTCGGAATAGCGAAAAATGGTCCAATGGACAAATACAGGATGACGGTGAAAATGGTGCCAAATTTAGGATGAGCTTTATCAGCAAGTCCTTTTGCACCGGTACCTGTCAGTGCGACTGCAATTACCCCTAGAAGCGGAAGACCTACTCCTGTGAGTAAAAATCCACCAATGGCGAGCCATACATTCTCACCAGCATATTGTCCAAGAACAGGTGGGAAAATCATATTTCCTGCGCCGAAGAATAATGCAAAAAGCATTAGACCAATGGCTAGTGTCTCTTTTATGCTTAAACTATTTTTCAAAATAGTCCCTCCTCAATCTCAATCAGTGTAGTGTGTCAAATTAAAATATTCTGACAATTTAAATGTTTATGTGACAATTGCACTATGGATGATATAGTGAAAATGAAAAGTTGTCAACTGCCATTTTCAGAAAATTCTCTGTCTGACTTCATTATGGTAACATATAAATGCATTTATTTTTTAAGCTTTTTGTAAGGAGTTACAATATGATCTATCTTGATAATAGTGCAACAACTAAACCTTATCCAGATGTTTTACAAGTATATCAGCAAGTGAGTGAGCGTTATTTTGGAAATCCATCTTCACTTCATCAGCTCGGGATAGATGCAAGCCGGCTGTTAAATGAAACGAGGAAACAAATGCTTCACTACACGGGCTTGAAACAATATGAGATTATTTTTACTTCTGGTGCAACAGAAGCGAATAACATTGCCATTAAAGGAGCAGCACTTGCCAAAATGAACCGGGGCAAGCATATTGTGACCACAGAAATAGAGCATCCTTCTGTTATTGAATCGTTTGAACAGCTGAAGGCGTTATTTGGCTTTGACATCTCCTATATTCAAGTAAATGAGCATGGCCATGCAGATATGACTCATTTAAAAGAAGTGCTTCGCCGTGATACAGTGCTTGTCAGCATGATGCACGTCAATAACGAAACCGGTGCCATCCAGCCGATTGAAGAAGCCGCTGGCATCATTCGTGAGCATGCCGAAAACGCACTTTTTCATGTCGACGGCGTGCAGGGAATGTGCAAGGTCGCACTCAATAAACAGCTGGATGTAGACCTTTTGACGATGTCAGGCCATAAAATTCATGGATTAAAAGGTACAGGAGCACTCTTTTTAAAGAAAGATGTCACTCTCGCCCCTTTCATTACTGGAGGAGAGCAGGAATTAGGGCTTCGTTCAGGTACTGAAAACCCTGCTGGAGCTGTCAGCTTAGCAAAAGCCATGAAACAATCATTTGAACAGCTTGACAAGTATCATAATGAGATGCTGAACTTAAAAACGCAGCTGCAAAAACAGCTTGGAGAGATAGAAGGTATTGTGATGAATACACCGAGGGCGCAAAGTGCGCCGCACATTGTGAATTTTTCAGTACCGGGTATTCAAATTGAGGTCCTCCTCCATATGCTTGAAAAAGAAGGCATATATGTTTCTACAACCTCTGCCTGCTCAGCCAAGAAAAAAGAGCCAAGCCGTGTACTGCTGGCAATGGGAAAACCAGAGGAAGTAGCCAAAAGCAGTATGAGAATCAGCTTGACGTATGGACAAGGACCAGAGCTTGCAACGCAAATCATCACATCAATCGCACAAAGTGTGAAAAAATTAAAAGGAATGAGATAACAGCATGAAATATGATCATATTTTAGTCCGTTTTGGTGAAATCTCAACAAAAGGGAAGAATAGAAAGAAATTTATTGAAAAACTAAGAAAGCACATTCGGTTCGTCTTAAAGGATTTTGAAGCATTAAAACTTGCATCTGATAGAGACCGCATCACGATTATGCTAAACGGAGAAGACCCTGAACCGATTTCAGAACAGCTCAAAAGTGTATTTGGTATTCAGAGCTTTAGTCTTGCGGTTAAATGTGAGACGAATCTAGATGCGATTAAAGAAGCAGCACTAACAGCGTTACAGGAAGTATATGAACAAGGAAATACATTTAAAGTCTCAACGAAACGCTCTTATAAACAATTTGAACTTGATTCAAATGAAATGAACCGCGAAATTGGCGGACATGTTCTAAGGAATACGGAAAACCTAACAGTCAATGTGAAACAGCCGGATGTACATTTACGTATCGAAATCAGAGAGCAAGCAACGTACATTACATTTAAAGATGTCAAAGGTGCAGGCGGCCTGCCGGTCGGTTCTAGCGGAAGAGCGATGCTCATGCTTTCAGGCGGCTTCGACAGCCCAGTTGCCGGCTATCAAGCGATGAAACGCGGAATTGAAATTGAAGCTGTGCATTTCTTTAGCCCGCCGTATACAAGTGAACGTGCCAAACAAAAGGTCATTGATCTTGCAGAATGCCTGGCAGCATATGGAGGCAAAGTGAAGCTTCACATCGTACCTTTTACAAAAATTCAAGAGCTGATTCATAAACAAGTACCTGAAAACTATACGATGACATCAACAAGAAGAATGATGCTGAAAATAGCTGACAAAATAAGAGAAAAGCGCGATGCCCTTGCGATTATTACCGGAGAAAGCCTTGGTCAAGTGGCAAGCCAGACACTTGAAAGCATGTATGCTATTAACCATGTGACCAATACACCAATCATTCGCCCGCTCATTGCTGTCGATAAAAATGACATTATTGATGAAGCGAGACGAATTGGCACATACGATACAAGCATTCAGCCTTTCGAGGATTGCTGTACGATTTTTACGCCGCCGTCTCCTAAAACAAAACCAAAGCTTGAGAAGGTAGAACGCTACGAAAGCTTTGCTGATTTTGAGCCGATGCTGAACGAGGCAGTAGAGCAAATTGAAACAATTATTGTGACAAATGAAAAGAAAGCAGCAGACGAATTCGCTGATTTATTCTAAAACGAAAATTTCATAATAATTACCATAAAATCAATCGCATGAAGTCATGTGTTTCTACACATTCTATATTCACAAGGAGGTGAGAACACATGGCTCAACAAAACAGACAAAGCAGTTCTAACCAATTACTAGTACCAGGCGCTGCACAAGCTATCGACCAAATGAAGTACGAAATCGCTTCTGAATTTGGTGTAAACCTTGGTGCAGAAACTACATCTCGCGCTAACGGATCAGTTGGTGGAGAAATTACTAAGCGTCTTGTATCTTACGCTCAACAACATATGGGTGGCGGATCTTTCTAAGACACACAATTTAAAAGCTATGGCTTATGAGCGGGATCCTTCCCGCTCTTTTCTTTTTGTACATATAAATAGTTAGAATATTTTTAAAAAAGAAGACGGATTTAAAAAATTATGGCATAATACTAGGAGTAGGTCCTAATTCAAGCATTTTTCAGTTATGAGTGTTAGAATAGGTAAATTGAAACATGTTTCGTTTCATAAGAAAGAGGCTAAAAGGAGCTGTACCATGAAAAGAGAAGACTTAATTGCACCAGAACAATATAACTTAGTCAGTGAGATTGAAGCGTTCAGTCATGACAAGGAGAAAATGGCCCTGCACTGGCAGGATGGCAATGGCCACGAAGCACATGTGACGTATGCAGCATTAGTGGAAGAGGCAAATAAAATCGGACATGTTTTATTAAAAGCAGGCTTCAAAAAAGGCGATAAAATCATTGTGATGGTGCCGCGCATGCTCGAGGCATACAGCATTTATTTAGCAATTTTGAAAACAGGAATGGTCGTGATTCCTTGTTCTGAAATGCTGCGTGCGAAAGATTTAGATTACCGAATTGAACACGCAGAAGCAATAGGAGCGATCGTCTACTCTTCATTCATTCAATCGTTCGACGGAACCAAAAAACCAAACGATTTTAAAACATTCTCAATCGGCGAAAATGATCATGGCTGGACAAACATTCTAGCGCAAAAGGAAGAGCAATCAAACGAGCTTGAATTGGCAGAGACAAAGCGCACAGACATGGCGTTTTTATCCTATACATCAGGTACAACAGGGAACCCTAAAGGGGTTGTTCATACACACGGATGGGCGTATGCACATTTACGCACAGCTGCCAAAGCATGGCTCTCCATTAATGAAGGAGATAAAGTATGGGCGACAGCAGGACCAGGCTGGCAAAAATGGGTGTGGAGCCCCCTCTTATCTGTGTTAGGAAGTGGAGCAGAAGGCTTTGTATATGGAGGGAAATTCAATCCAAATACATACTTAGAGCTGCTTCAAAATAATGAAATCAATGTCCTATGCTGTACACCGACAGAATACCGCTTTATGGCAAAAGTAGATGATTTAAGTCAGTACGAGCTGCCGAAGCTGCATAGTGCTGTTTCTGCGGGAGAGCCGCTGAACCGTGAAGTTATTGATACATTCAAAAAGCATTTCGATATAGAAGTACGAGACGGCTATGGCCAAACTGAAAGCACACTGCTCGTAGGGGTGTTAAAAGGAATGGACATCAAACCAGGCAGTATGGGAAAACCAACCCCTGGCAACGAAGTAGATATCATTGATGAGGATGGAAACGTCTGCGCACCTGGAGAAATTGGTGACATTGCGGTCCATCTTGAAACGCCGGCTTTATTTAAGGAATACTATAAAGACGAAGAGCGTACAAAAGCGCAGCGCCGTGGCAATTACTTTATTACGGGTGACCGCGCGAAAAAAGACGAAGATGGGTACTTCTGGTTTGAAAGCCGCAGAGATGACATCATTGTCAGCTCAGGCTATACAATTGGACCGTTTGAAGTAGAAGATGCGCTGATTAAGCATCCAGCAGTGAAGGAATGTGCAGTTGTGGCGAGCCCAGATGAAATCAGAGGATCAATCGTCAAAGCTTACGTTGTCCTTCGTGATGGAACTGATCAAAGTGATGAACTGATCAAAGAGCTGCAAACACATGTGAAAAACACAACAGCACCGTACAAATACCCAAGAGAAATCGAATTCATTGACGAACTGCCAAAAACACCGTCAGCGAAAATTCGCCGTGTAGAGCTGAGAGAAAGAGAGCTTGCACGAAAAGGTCAATAATAAAGAAGCGAGAAGCGTTCGGATGGAAGCATCCGGCGCTTTTTTTGTACGGAAAATGAAATTCATTGAAAGCAGGCAGGGTGCTTTGTGTTAAAATATGTAGGAATTTCTGAAAAAGGAGAATGTTAGTAGATGTCCATTGCGATCATTCATGGAATTGTGCTTGCCTTTGGTCTCATTTTACCTTTGGGTGCACAAAATGTATTTGTGTTTCAACAAGGAGCGCTGCAGCCTCGATTATATCGAGCAATGCCTGTCGTCATCACGGCTGCTCTTTGTGACACACTTTTAATTGCTTTAGCTGTCATAGGTGTTTCTGTTGTTGTGTTTACCATTCCAGTGCTGCAAATTGGTCTTTATATCATTGGTTTTTGTTTTTTAGTGTATATGGGATGGTCTGTATGGAACACAAGCTCATCATCAGGTGATCAAGAGAAGCAGAAATTAATGCCTGCAAGAAAACAAATTGTATTTGCCTGTTCAGTTTCTCTTTTAAATCCCCATGCGATTCTCGATACAATTGGTGTCATTGGTACGAATTCGCTGCAATATAGCGGGGCAGAAAAGCTGGCGTTTACACTTGCCTGTATCATCGTGTCCTGGTTATGGTTTATGGGGCTCGCCCTTTTAGGGAAGATGTTAGGAAAGTTAGATACAAACGGCAAATGGATGAACCGTATTAATAAGGCTTCGGCGGTCATGATCTGGCTGGTTGCGTTATACATTGCGTATCAATTGATTGTGTAAAGGTACATAGAGAATGAAACAAAGAAGCGTTTGGACGTAATGATCCAGCGCTTTTTTTGTGTATTGGACAGGCTTTCCAGCCAGTGTCAGTACGATCTTAAGAGGTAAATCAGATGCAATTGCCTGGAGGAAATGATAAAGAGTAGGCTTTATGCTACATTATCACTAGTGGGTTTTATTGGTAATTTAGTCTATTACATTATTTCCCTTGAAAGATTATAATCTTTATTAAATTTACTAAAGGAGTCTATTGATGAAGATAAGAAAAATGTTTTGTGTGTTATTGTTCATATCACTTTTATTAGGACAATATCCGGTTGGAAACGCTGTTACCGTAAAGGAGGACGAGCCTTTTAAAAAGATACAAAATGATAAAGCAGCAGAAAAACTCATAAAAAAGGCAAAAAAAAGCTCTCAATTTTTAGAGGCAAAAGAATTAGCCCAAAAGAAAGGATATCTATTAAATGGAGAAAGTGCAGCTGTTCATTTGAAAGCTGCTAAAATGGATGTTGTTTATTTTTATCTGAAAAAAAAGAAGTCAGATAATCAGCTGCTTAACAATGTTTCCTTCATTTCAGTTTCACTGAGCCAAATAAAAGCTCACTATATTCAACTTGCGGAATACGATGAGAAAGGGAATTTGCACTCATATTTCTTTCAAAATGGAAAATTGAAAAATAAGTTCCATATCAACCAAAAAGGGGAGTTTTTAAAAGGATCTTTTACCTATGGTGAAAATGCTGTAAAGCAAGATATGATGGAATTAAATAAAAAAATTGTCCAAATAGATGATTCGGAAATTCAAACGAGTTTTAACTGGAACAAGTTTTGGGACTGCTTAAAAAAGAAAAGCGGTCCGAATGAATCTCTTCCATTACGTTCAATGGTTCTAGGAGCGTGTTATTATATTTGTTTTACGGGACCTGCTAGCTGTATTGCATGCGCAGTGATTAATGGAGGTATATCAGCGGGATTGGCCGGTTATTGTGTGAAAAAAGTTTGGTGAATAGGGGGGATTTAGAATGGCTCATAAAGAACAGCGTAAAGGAGTAGTTCTTGCTGTTTTAGATACGTTAACATTTGGAATACCAGTGTTGCTATGGAATTTATATAAGAATACGAATAAAACATTGAAATTAATGATCCCGATCATTCCGATTGTTGGTTTCATAACGTATCTTTTAGCATCCCTTCACTAATAAGATAAAAAATCCTTAGTATGAGCGTAACGCTCATGCTTTTTTCATTTATTTCAGAAACGCCAGCTCTTCATATATTGAGATAAGTCACTTTCCTTCTAATTTGATCCTGTTCTGTTTTAAAATGACATTGAGGCGGGGGCACTCATCCTCGTCATTTGAAAAGGGGGATATGGATGAAGAAAACATTGTTTAAAGATGCAGCTCTCTTAACATTGGATCCAACTGTAGGTTTTCTTGAAAAGGGAGATTTATTAATTGAAGGGAAATACATTTTAGAAGTAGGACCTTCAATTGAAGTAAGTGATGCAGACATCGTTGATGCATCTGATATGGTCATCATGCCAGGTCTTGTAGATACACATCGGCATGTGTGGCAGTCTGTCATCCGGGGGATAGGAACAGATTGGTCTTTGCAGACATATTTGAGCAAAATCTATTATGGCAACTATGGAGCGATGAGACGCCCATCCGACGATCGAATCGCCAATTATTTAGGGGCATTAGAAGCTTTAGATGCAGGTGTGACCACGTTTTTAGACTGGACGATGATCAATTCATTGGATCATACAGAAGAGCTTATTGGAGGATTAAAAGATGCGGGCATACGAGCTGTTTTTGCTTTTGGTTCTTCTGGAGATGCTGAGTATTGGGATAGAGAGAGTACGCTCACTAATATGGAGGACGCAGCACGTGTGAAAAAAGCGCATTTTCAATCATCAGATCAGCTTTTAACAATGGGACTTGCGATTCGTGGTCCAGAGTTTTCTTCATGGGAGACGTCGCTATTTGAAATTGAAACAGCCCGGTCTCTAGATGCTCTATGTAGTATGCACATCGGCTTTGGGAATTGGGGAGCGGAGGATCGATCGATTGAGCGGCTTCATAAAGCAGGGTTACTCGGACCGGATTTGAACATGGTGCATATTAATGCAATTGATGCGGATCAAATGAAGATGCTGGCAGACAGCGGAAGCTCTATATCCATTACCCCTGAAATTGAAATGATGATGGGTCACGGTTATCCTGTCACAGGACTTGCGATTGAACAAGGTGTTCTTCCAACGCTCGGTGTAGACGTAGTGACAGCGACAGGAGGAGATTTGTTTGCCCAAATGAAATTCGGGCTTCAAGCAGAGCGCGCGATCCAAAATCAATCGTTGTTAATGGATGGGATCATGCCGGGGCCTGAACTTGGGCTGTCTGCTCATCAAATGCTTGAGGCTGCGACGATCAATGGGGCTCGTGCATTACAGCTCGATCATAAAATTGGGTCGCTTATACCTGGGAAAGAAGCTGATTTCATCCTAATCGACCGGACAAGCATGAATCTTCTGCCGATGACAGATCCGGCTGGCGCGGTTGTCCAAACGGCACACCCTTCAAATGTTGATTCTGTTTATGTGGCTGGAAAAGCAGTGAAACGAAACGGAAAGCTTGTTGATGTGAACCTAGAAGAGGTCAAACGAAAAGCTTATGCAGCAAGAGACCATATTTTATCACACAAGTTTGAATCGACACCTTCGTAAATAAAATAACCCCATAGGCGATGCCTATGGGGAATTGTTTACAAGGATTCTTTGATGACCTTTTTATAATATTGGACAGACAGGAATCCGAAGACAGAATAGAGGGCAGTGTAAATCGCCATGACGATAAGCATTGGAGTCCACAATTCTCCGCCGAACAAAAACCAGCCTGATTGTACAGCAAAGTAGCTGTGCAGCAATCCGATGATGAGCGGAATCCCAAAGTTAAACAGCTGTTTAAGCCGGATGCCTTTTAATAGATCCTTCTCAGTAAAACCAAGCTTACGCAAGATCGTGTAGGAGCTTTGTTCCTCTTCACTTTCATTCATTTGTTTAAAGTATAAAATACAGCCTGATGTGACAAGGAAGCTGAGACCTAAAAACCCGACCACAAACATCATTAGTCCTATTGTTTGTTTTTGCTGCTGAGCTGAAGATAATTGAGACATGCTGTTGTCACTTAGTTTTAAAGATGTAAACACGCGATTTGCTTGTTCAAGATTTTGATCATCTTTTATATTGACTGCGTTATATTGGCTATTCTTAAGCTGCAGCTTTGGATCTTTCTGTTTGTCGAGCTGCTCAAAAACATGTTGACTCACGACGGCAACAGGCAGACCGCCAAAAGTGAAGTTGTATGAAATGAGATAATCTTTCTTCATATCCATGACTTTCAAATCAATAGGCTCCTTGATGAGAAGCTTCACATCGCCTGAGCTTTGAATCGGCATGAATTTTTTTAATAGATCACTGTAGCCGCTTAAAATAACTTCGTTGTTCTCTACATGAATATTTGGTGCGTTTTTCTCACTGATCACAGGCAGTGTCAATACGCCTGGATCATTATTCATATTTTTCAACTCTGAATCCATGATTTTTTTCGCATCAAATTTCGCTTGAATCACTTTGACCTGCTTTTGATCATAAGCAATATGTTTGTCAGAAAGTGCACGAGTGAAGGTGGCTGCTTCTTTTTCTGAGCCCATGACGAAATGAGCTGGAATTTGCTGCTCAGCGGTTTTTTCTGCTGAGTAATAGGAAATGTAGCTAAGAGCCAGCAAACCGATGGCCAGTGCAGATACGGTTGTAATAATTGTTAAAAGCAGTGCATTTGATTTTAGCCTGAACATAATGGATGACAAAGATAACACTTCATGAATGGCGAGATAGCCATTTTTTCTTTTACGTACGATATTGGCAATGAAAGAAACAGAGCCTTTATAAAAAAGAAAGGTACCTATGATGACAGAGGCTAGAATATAAATCATGGCTAAAAGTAACTCAAACATCGACGTATATGAGCCGGTAAAAAGCTTAGAAGAAATATAATAGCCTGAGCTGATCAAGACAATACCGAAAACACCAATGATGATTTCAAAGATAGAGATCTTTTTCACACGCTGTTCTGTCGAAGATGTTGTTCTAAACAAAGATAAAATCGTCTGTTTTTTAATAAAACGCCTATTTCTCAGCATAATCAATCCATAGATAATGAAAAAGACAAAAAGTGTTTGCAGAAGGGCCATGCCTGAAAAATGCAGATTGGCAATGGCGTTAACACCAGTCACTTTAAATAACACCATCAGCATCAGCTTTGAACCGATAAAGCCGGCAATGATGCCGATAACCATGGCTGTCACGTACAGGATAAAGTTTTCTGCATTGAGCAGTCTAGCAATTTTTTGTTTCGTCATGCCGATGAGCTGAAGGAGACCTATTTCTTTTCCTCTACGTTTAATAAAAATGCTATTCGCATATAGCAGGAAAATACCGACGATCGCAATGAGCAGAACCGAAGCGGCTTTAATTGAAGCGCCGCCTTTAATGGAGCCTTTTACACCATCAAGTGCTGGCGAATACTGCAAGGTGACAAAGGAAAAATAGAGTGCAACACTAAACACGAGAGCAAACACATATAAATAGTAATTCTTCAAATTTTTCTTCAAGTTACGGAAGATGAGCTGATTAATGTTCATGCTTCACACCGCCTAAGACACCTTGCGTTTTCATAATATCCTCGAAAAACATTTTTCTTTCTAAAGCGCCTTTATTCAACTGTGTATAAATCTGTCCATCCTTGATAAAAATGACGCGGCTTGAATAGCTGGCTGCGACAGGATCATGAGTTACCATCACAATGGTCGCTTTTCGTTTACGGTTGAAATCTTGCAGCTTGTTGAGCAGGTCAGATGCCGATTTGGAATCAAGTGCCCCTGTAGGTTCATCAGCGAAAATAAGACTTGGTTCATGAATGAAGGCACGAACCGCCGATGTCCGCTGCTTTTGTCCGCCAGAGAGTTCATTCGGATATTTATCTCTTAGTTCATAAATGCCCATGTCTTCTGCGAGCTGCTGAAAACGTTCAAAAGCTTCTTTTTTTGGCGTTTTGGAGATGGATAAAGGCAAAAGGATGTTTTCTTTGACTGTGAGTGTATCAAGTAAATTATAATCTTGAAAAACAAAGCCAAGCTGCTTTTTTCTAAATTCCGCGAGCTGCTGATCCTTCATTTGCGTCATCTCAGCATCTGCAATACGAATGGATCCGCTGGACACATGATCGATAGAGGACAATACGTTCAGAAGGGTTGTTTTCCCCGAGCCTGATGGCCCCATGATACTAACAAATTCCCCGGCTTCAATGGTCAAATCAATGCCGCTGAGCACCTCTTGTTTGTTGAATTTATTTCCATAGCTTTTATAAATTTTGCGAGCTTCTAAAATGTTCATTTGCTGAACCCCTTTTTCTTTTAATTGATATCTCTAGTATAAAAAGAAGGCTGCCAAACGTCCTTCGATTTGGCGAACAAAACAGACGAGCATGTGACATTGTTGTCACATGCTCGCAATATGAACAAAATCATTCTTTTTCGGAAAGATGAAGGTGAAGGTTGTCCCTTGATCTATCGTGGAGTTGACCTCGAGCGTCATATGAAGAGCGTCTGCTCCTTTTTTCGTTAAATAGAGCCCCATTCCTGTTGAGGCGGTGTCATTGTGATGTCTAGTTGAGGTAAAGCCTTTTTCAAAAATACGAGAGATGTCTCTTGGATCAATTCCTCTGCCTTGATCTGTGATCGTCAGCATGACTTGGTCATTTATTTGCTTGCTTTCAATGACAATATCGGAAGAATGGCTGTATTTGACTGCATTTGTGAGTACCTGTCTGATCATAAAGGATAACCATTTTATATCACTTAATACGGTACGTTCCTCCAGCGTCAGCTCAAAGCCGATTCCTTTTTGCATACACCAGGATTGGAGCGCTTTGATTTCTTTTGCTATGATGCTTTGCAGGTCCAGCTTTTCAATGAATAAATCATTTTCAATATGACGTACTCTGCTTTGGTGCAGCTGGGCATCAAGTAATAAATGTATTCTGAGCCACTCATACGTCATATTTGATTTCAGCTGCTGATCTGTTAAGCGGTCAATCATTAAGCGCATCGCTGTAAGGGGAGTTTTGACCTCATGTATCCAAGAGAGCAATTCATCTTTTTCTTCTTCGAGAGCGATTTTCTGCTCTGCTGCCATCTGCCGGTAGCGTGCGATTTGCTCTGACGTTGCATCATGGATGAGCTGCTCAAATGGGGAAGAGGGGGTTAGCCGTATTTGATGTTCAATGTCATCATCCCATTCTTTCAACCTCTCATAATAAGCCGTTTCTTTTCGGTATCGGAAAAAGAGAAAGACAATCATGAGAAACGTAGACAATAGCACAATATAAAAAAGAGAAGCGATTGGAATGGTCGTATCCAAATAAGCAACAAACAGAATGAGGAGCTGCAAACTAAGAAAGAAAAGAATCCAGCTTCTTCGTTCTTTTAAAAATGCTTGCAGCATCATTGATCATCCTTTTCCTTTGCAAGATAGCCCTGACCCACTTTTGTCTCAATGAAGGCGCCAAGGGAGATCTCGTCTAGTTTTTTTCTGAGGCGGTTGACGTTTACAGTCAGTGTGTTGTCACTGACAAACCGTTCATCCTCCCACAATGCTTGAATGAGTGATTCACGGCTTACGATATGATTTTTATGCTGAATCAATTCCTTGAGAATAAATAACTCATTTTTTGTTAATTCAACCTCACCATGATCATTTGTTACGGTATTTTTTTCTAGGTCAATCGCAGCGCCGCACCATACCTTTAGGCTGGCCGGTTCTGCACTATAATCATGCACGCGGCGAAGAACAGCACTTATTTTGGCAATGAGCACGTCAAAATGGAAGGGCTTTTGCACAAAATCATCGGCACCGAGCTGCATTGACATGACCATATCAGCTGGATGGTCTCTTGAGGAGAGGAAGATGATTGGAACATTTGAATGATGCCGAATCATCCGGCACCAGTGAAAGCCATCGTATTTTGGCAGCTGTATATCTATAATGACGAGATCAGGCTGGACAGACGTGAATTCCTGAAGCACCTGATGAAAATTTTGAATCCCATAGACATCATAGGACCAGTTAACTAGACGTTCTTTGATTTCCTGGAAGAGGGTTGTATCATCTTCAATTAGTAAAATCTTAAACAAAATCAGCACCACACTTTTTGTATTCGCTTGTTGTCATTGTAGCGGAAAAAAGGACCTGCCGCTAGAACCAGACAAGAAAAAAGCAAGGGAAGAGGTCCCTTGCTTCAGCTTATTTACCTAAAAAGTGCTTTTTAAAGAATGATAGTTGGAATTCAAGTGTGAGTGGGTCATTAAAATAGAATTCCTCTGCATTGGCTTCATACACACGATGTTTTTTGACAGCTGGGATGGACTTGTAAATTTCACTGTTTTGATAGGAATTGTCCATTTCGCTGTTTTTACTAATGATCATATAGTCTCCAGCAAATTCAGGAATGACTTCCTGTGAAACCGCGTAGTAGCCGGCTTTTAATGCTTTTTCTTTCACTTTCTCAGGCATTTTCAGTTTCATTGCTTGATAGAGAATTTCTGTTCCGCGGCCCCATGCATCTCCAAAAACGTAAAGATCTTTTGTGCCGCTTTCAAAGACAGACACTGTTGCATCTTTACCGATTTTTGCTTTGATTTCTTTTCCAGCTTCAGCTGCGCGTTTTTTGAAATCTTTTACCCAAGCTTTTGCTTCTTTTTCTTTGTTTAAAACTTTTCCAATTTCAATGTGCTGCTGAAGGTAATCAACTTTGTTATACGTAAACAAAACGGTTGGTGCGATTTTTTTGAGTTTTTCTACATTTTTAGTATTGCTTAAGCCAATGATGACATCAGGCTTTAGCTTCATGATTTTCTCTACATTTGCATCAGATACTTCTTCCACATTTTTTAATTTCTTTTGGAAGCGCGGATTCTTTTTGGACCAAGAGTCAACGCCGACAAGGTTCACACCAAGTGACATGACATTCCCTGTGTAAGAACCGAGCACAACAACACGTTTTGGATGCGCTGGCAGCTTCACAGGCCCATTTTCAGATTGATATGTAATTTTGTCTGATGATGCTGATTGATTTCCTTTATTTGAGGAAGAGCTGCTGCTATTGCCACATGCGCTCAATGCAAGTACAAAGATGAGCATCAGAGGGAACAATATTTTCTTCATGAATGTAGACTCCTTTGAAATCGGCGCATAAGCCGGATATTGGTTGTATTAGTGATAATGATAATTATTATCACTTGGATATCATATCATAGGACTGTAGGCTGTTGTCAATGACATTTTGATAGCTGGTAATAAAAAATAAAAGGGGATTTTCAATAAAAAAAGATCAAGGCAGCATGTGTCCTGATCTTTTTTCTTATTTAAACCAGCCTTTTTCTTTTGAGCGTGTAATGGCCTCGATGCGGTTTTTCACTTCCAGCTTATCTAAAATAATGGAAATGTAGTTCCGGACAGTGCCGCTTTTGATGCTGAGTTCTTTTGCAATTTCTTTTGTGTTTTTACCGTCTGCGACGAGTTCAAGGACCGATTTCTCTCGCTCCGTTAAAGGATTTTCATCACTATATAAGTCTTCCATCAATTCAGGGGCATACACCTTTTTCCCTTTCATCACACTGCGAATCGCACTTGCCAGCTCCTCGCTTGGACTGTCTTTCAGCATGTAGCCGCTGACGCCCGCTTTTAGCGCCCTTTGGAAATAACCGGAGCGGGCAAAGGTCGTTAAAATAATGATTTTCACATCTGATCCTTTGAGCTCTTCCGCTGCATCAAGTCCGGATTTTCCCGGCATTTCAATATCCATTAAGCAAATATCAACAGGATGTGTTTTGGCAAAATCGATGGCATCTTGGCCATTTGTACCTTTTCCAACAACCGTCATATCGTCTTCTAAATCGAGAAGTGAACCGAGTGCACCAAGCAGCATTTGCTGATCTTCTGCGATAAAGATGTTGATCATTTCATACCCTCCTTTTCTTTTGCTGCTGAATCATTTGGAATGCTCATAATGAGCTTTGTCCCGTCTTTTGTTTCAATCCGCAGGCGGCCATTTGCAAATTCCAATCTTTCTCTTATTCCTAAAAGGCCGTGACCCTTCGTTTGAGAGGATGGATAGTCGCCTTTAAATGTTCCGTCGTCCTCAACGGTGATGATGGCTTCCTTTGACTTTTGGTGAATGGTAATTTTACAAACCGTTGCATCACTATGTTTGACGACATTCGTCACCGCCTCTTTTATGCACATGCTCACAATGTTTTCGTTCAGAAGTGAGATGTGTTTCGGTGCTTCCTTTTCATCATAAATCAATTCAATTCCAGCTGCTTCGAGAATTTGCTCGATGTTCGACATTTCATCTTTGATTCGGATGCCTTTCATGGAGGAAACAATCTTCCGCACTTCATTGAGAGACGTTCTGGCGGTCTGCTGGACGCTTTTGAGTTCGGCACGAGCCTGTTCAGGGTCTTTATACACGAGTTTACGGGCAAGATCACTTTTTAAACCGATCAAAGAAAGCTTTTGTCCAAGGGTGTCATGCAGGTCGCGTGCAATGCGCTGCCTTTCTTCAAGCTTCACAAGATCTGCAATCCGTTCATTGGCATATTCTAATTTCTCCTCAAGCCGTTCACGTTCCTTCCTGCTCCGAATGCTGAGAGGAAGAAGAATGGCACTAATCAGGGTGATGACGACAAAAGGAATTTGTGTGAGAAACCAGCCCTTTTTTAAGATCAAACTAAAGTTCACTGCCACGGCGGCGCTCGCCAGATGGATATAGTACAAGATATAAAAGGGAACTTTTCGTTTAATATGTCCGTTAAAATAGGCGATGCAAAAAGCGAAATAAATATAGCTGTAGAGCATCACATAACCAGTTGAAATACCGATCAATAATAGGCCAAAGACATATAATGACCAGCCTTTTGCAACAAAGGCAAAACGATACACAGCGAAAAAGACGACGTTCAAAATAATGCCGATCACAATACCTAAAGTCGAAGGTGTCTTAAGGATAAAATAGAAGGGCAGGATGAAAAAAATGGCCCATATATAGGGGGAAATCCCATGCAATTTTTGAAGTTTAAACTGTTTTTTCATCCGTGTGCCACCTTTTTTCGTTTTTCATTGTTTTTCCTTACTTTATCAAATTCAGCCTATTGGTGCATCCTGTAAATGACAACAAGCCCCTTCTCGTGTAAGAAAGAGCCTGCGCCGATTATGCATTTTTCTTGAGAATGTCTCCTTTGATAACTGGAACGTTCATCTTCTTAGATTGCCGTGCTTCTCTAAACGTCACAAATGCTTTCGTTTCCTCATCCCACAGTCTAAATTTCATCGACTCAAGGCTTGTTTTCAACGTGATGGTCGGGACATTTTGCAGCGGTTCACTTTGGTCATGGGCATGCTCTAAAAGATAATTCGGTACTCTTGGGCTTAAATGATGGACATGATGGTAGCCGATATTACCAGTTAACCATTGAAGAAGCTTTGGCAATTTGTAAAAGGAGCTTCCTTCAACAGCTGCCTGCACATAGTTCCAATGTTCATCTGCTTCAAAATAAGAGTCCTCAAACGTATGCTGTACATAAAACAACCATACACCGATAGATCCTGAGATCAGGAAGATCGGACCTTGAACAAGCAGGAATTCCTGCCAGCCAAAAAGAAGACATGTTGCGGCTGCTAACGCAATGATGCTCACGTTTGTGAAATACGTGTTCCAACGCTCTTTTTTACGAGCATTTTTGACGTTGAAACGGTTTTTTAAGAGAAAGACAAAGATCGGTCCTAAAATAAACATCACAAAAGGGTTACGATAAAATCTGTAGCGAAATTTCGTCCATGCTGATGCTTCTTGATATTCTTTGACTGTTAGGAGCCAAATGTCGCCAGTACCTCGTTTGTCTAAATTACTGCTTGTGGCATGGTGAATGGAATGATCTCGTTGCCATTGAAGATAAGGGAAAAGGGTGAGTACGCCCGTTAAAAAACCGAACAGGTGATTTAGCGGCTTCTGTTTAAAAAAGGATTGATGGCAGCAGTCGTGAAAAATAATAAAGACACGTACTAAAAACCCAGCTGCAATAACCGCAAAAAAGAGGGTTAAAAGGTAGGAGATATTCAGGCTATAATAGGCAAGAAACCAAAGCCCTAAAAATGGAATGAATGTATTAAAGAGTTGAATGATACTTTTTTTCGAATCAGCACCAGAGAATTGACCCACTTGTTTTCTTAAAGTAGCTTGCTGCTGTGTGTTTGTTGAAGTCGTCATGAACGTTCAAGTCCTTTCCGTTTCTTTCTACTTCAAAGTATAGAAGGAAAGGTGTCATGCTCATAGTAGCACCCATCATGTATTCAATATGACATTTGTCATGTTTGTCATCAAAAAGGCTGATGGAATACGGTTTTGAGCTTATTTCAATATAAATAAAAAAAGTAAAGGCGCTGGGCCTTCACTTTTTTTATGAACGTGCTTCATGTACTTTTAACTGCTTGCCTTTAATGGTTGTGTGGCGCATGGCATTCAGCACAAGAGGGCCTTTGCCGTTTAAAATATCTACATATGTTTTTGTGTCTTGAATCGTAATAATCCCAATGTCATCGAATGCAACGCCTTCTATTTTGGCAATGGTCCCAACGAAATCAACAGCCCGCAGCTTCTTTTTCTTTCCGCCGTTAAAATAAAGCTTCATAATATCCTTCTCAACGCCTGCCTGTTTATTTTCCTTTTGAATAGGCGTTTCAATTTTCTCTTCGAAGCTTTCTACATGCTCCTCTGCTTCTTCCTTTGTCGGATAAGGCTGAGTTTGAAAGTCTATGCCAGCATCCTGCTTTAATTCATCAATAAGCGGTTTTGCATTCTTTGTCATAAACGCAATCGTTTTCCCGCTTTTTCCCGCTCTGCCTGTTCTGCCAGTCCGGTGAATATAGCGCTCTTTTTCATAAGGGAGATCATAATGAATGACATGTGTCATATCACTGACATCAATTCCCCGGGCTGCTATATCTGTTGCGATCAGATAACGGAATTCACCTTTTTTAAATTCATCCATCACATCAAAGCGGTCTTCCTGTCTCATGCCGCCATGAATTTTGTCACAGGGCACATCCCATTCGTCCAGCTTCAGTGTGAGTTCATTCACTCGGTCTTGTGTATTACAGAAAATAATGCAGCTATCTGGATTTTCAATGACGATCGTACGCTGAAGAAGGGAGAATTTTGATTCTTCTTCCGTTTCAATGACGGTGTGGGTGATTTGCTGTACAGACGTTTCTTCACGTGCAATCTCAATGACTTTTGGTGATTGTAAAAACTGTTCGCTCAATTTCTTCATGTCATCAGACATTGTCGCTGAAAACAGCATCGACATGCGCTTTGGCGGCAGATACTGAATAATAGAAGAGACTTGATCGATAAATCCCATGTTCAGCATCTCATCCGCTTCATCTAACACGAAAAATTTGAGATTTTCTAAAGAAAGGGTGCCTTTCTCAAGGTGATCCAAAATGCGGCCTGGTGTCCCGCACACAATATGGTTTTTCTGTGAAAGCTCTACTTTCTGCGCTTGAAAAGAGGCTTTTCCATAAATGGCTGCGGCTTTGATTCGTTTGAACCGCCCAAGGCTTGTGAGGTCTTGTTTGACCTGCATGGCGAGTTCTCGTGTCGGAACGAGGATGAGGGCTTGAGGTTTATTTTCAGCCCAATCAACCATTTCACAAATCGGCAGACCATAGGCTGCAGTCTTGCCGCTGCCAGTCTGAGATTTGACGATTAAATCCTGCTTTGAAAAAGCAACGGATAATGTCTCGTGCTGAACGGGTGTAGGTGTATGGAAGTGAAGCGCTTCTAACGCTTGTTTCAATTCATCACTTAATGGATATTGATCAAAATGTTGTAATGTCATCGTGTTCTCCTTTTCGTACATTCATACTTGTGACATCATACCATAACCATGGCCGTGAATGAAAAGACATAAAAAAAGCCCCGTAAAGGAGCTTTCAGCGTGCAGACAAATTCTCAAAGGAATCTGCGTTTTACTTTTTCCCAGTAAGAGTTGTCTTTTAATTTCACCGTTTTAATGACTTTTCCTGAAAGGCCAATGTCAATTTGTTTGACGTGTTTTGTGCCGAGCGCTTCGTTATCAAGCCCGATAATTGGATGATCGTTTCCATCCTGCACTACCTTCAGCGTCAGCTTGCGGTCACTGCTCAAGATGAAAGGAGCGCCTAATGTACGGTACGAGTTGTTATTCAGCGATGCAAGCTCTGTGACTTGCATACAAGGAAGCATCGGATCAACCACGGCGCCGCTCACCGATTTATTGTAAGCCGTTGAACCAGTCGGAGTGGAAATAATCATGCCGTCGCCTCTAAATGTTTCAAAGTGGAAATCATCTATATACACATCGATCACAAATGTTTTAATAATGCTGGAGCGGATCGACAGTTCATTTAAGCAATGGAACTGGTTTGTGCTGTCAACGCTTACATCGATGATCGGATATTTTCTCACTTCAAGCTGTTCAGTGTTCATGGCATCAATCATTTTATCAAAATGCTCTAATGAGAAATCGCAGTATAAGTGCGTATTTTCTGATTTTGATACCCCTACATACAAGCAGTCATCCCGGAAGTTTGTTTTACGTACTGCTTGAAGAAATGTGCCATCCCCGCCAATTGAAGCAATAATATGGGCATCCTCTGCACGCTTGACGACGTGAAAGCCCTGATCGGTAGCGAGCTTCTCGAGAGAAGAAATGTGTCCATCCAATTCATGATCTTTTTTGTAAAAGAAAAATACATTGCGACGATTGTCTGTCATTGACGTTCTCCCCTTTGCTGTCAAAAATAATTTTCAATGATAAAGGGCTTACATGAAAACCCTTGCTCACATTTTACACTTTTTTCATATGAAAGTAAAAACTTTAGAAAGAACCACCTGATGATCGGATTGCCTTTATGAGAAATGAGTCGATGTGAGTGATTTGAAATGGCTGAATCCTGAGCATAATTGAATAGCCGTTTTCTCATGAAAGAATGGTTTAGGTGTTTCGTTGCGGTGATGATCTAGCCTATTAGGTGCAGGGAGAGGATAAAAAAGCCAATTTTTCGTCATGCGCATATCTACGTAGACGATGTAAAGTTGATCGTTATTTAAGAGAGGTGCTATCATATGCCTACATGAAATGTAAAAAAACCACAATTCCTGTGAAACATTTCATGTGGGCATTCGTATGAATGAAGTGAGAAAAAAAGGAGGAGAAAAAGATGAATGCGAAAAGATGGGTAGCGCTAATTATTGCACTTGGTGTTTTCGGATTTTCAATTGTGATTAGTGTCACGATGGCCTTGTTCGATAGCTTCAATGACAATAAAATGAGCTATCAATTCGGGGATGAAATAGAAGAGAAGGTACTAGAGAATGGCAGCGGTGCAGGCAAGATTGCTGTTCTTGAGATTAATGGAACCATTCAAGATAATGGCGGTGCATCGAGCCTATTAGGCGGAGAAGGTTATGATCATCGTGCATTCCTCAAGGAACTAGATAAAGCGAAAGAGGATGCTTCTGTAAAAGGTGTACTTCTGCGCGTAAACTCTCCTGGCGGCGGTGTCTATGAAAGTGCTGAAATACATAAAAAATTAGAAGAAGTGAAAAAAGCGAAGAAGCCGATTTACGTATCTATGGGTTCAATGGCAGCTTCTGGCGGCTACTACGTGTCAACTCCAGCGAAGAAAATCTTTGCTTCACCTGAAACATTAACAGGGTCGTTAGGGGTCATCATGCAAAGCTTGAATTATTCTAAGCTCGCAGATAATCTAGGTATTAAATATGAAACGATTAAGAGCGGGAAATTCAAAGATATCATGTCTCCGAACCGTGATATGACAAAAGATGAGCGCAACATCATGCAAAGCATGGTCGATAACTCTTATGAAGGATTTGTCAAAGTGATCTCTGAAGGACGCGGCATGTCAAAACAGGAAGTCAAGAAAATTGCCGACGGCCGGGTATATGACGGGACACAGGCAAAATCGAACGGATTAGTCGATGAGCTTGGGTATTATGAAGATGCATTAAAAGCGATGAAGAAAAATGAAAAAGGCTTAAAAGGAGCAACAGTGGTCAGCTATTCTCAAAGCTTTGGCTGGAACTCTCTCTTCAACATGAGTGCAAGCAAGCTCTTTAAAAGCGAAATTGATTTTCTGAATTTAAAAGAAACACTGGCTGGCTCAAATGGGTCTAAACCGATGTATCTCTATTCAAAATAAAGGAGGGATCATAGATGGATTCTACATTCGATGAAGTAAGCGAAAGCCGCAGCCAAGAGGAAGAATCGAAGCCGGCCTTTGTGAAGCGCGCTTCAATTGAAGCACAGGCGTTTGCAGGTTTTTGGATTAGATTTTGGGCATTTATTCTTGATTGGCTCGTCGTCTGGGGTGTAAACCATTTGACGGTTTCTCCAATCTTTAGTCTGTTTGGCTGGTCCAAAGGAGGGGGATGGTTTTCTCCATTTTCCGTCACAACGACGATTGTATTCCTCCTTTATTTCGCCATCATGACGAAAATCTTTCAACAAACACTTGGCAAGATGGTGTTTGGAATTAAAGTGGTCTCACTTCAGCCTGAGAAGAAGCTGGCATGGGATGTTATTTTCTTTAGAGAGATTGTGGGGCGCTACATTAATACGATCTTTATTCTCTATGCTATCGTTGGGTTCTCACCGAAAAAGCAAGGGGTTCATGATTACTTTGCCGATACGGTGGTCGTCCATGAACATTTATATGAAAAAACAGAATCAAACGTATAATCAGAGGAGTTTGGCCGGGTACCGGTCAAACTCTTTTTTGTTGATTGGGTATAAAATCCAGAATGAGAGCCATAATCGTAGGGGAAGCATCATTTGTTATGGAGGAAGTGAGCACAGTGCTTTACGTTTGGATCGCAGCGTTTTTGCTTCTTGTGATCTTGTTGATTTTCATGAAAGTAACCATTTTGCTGGACTATTCGCATACAAACGACAATGACCACATTGCACTGAAGGTCATCACCTTATATGGATTGGTCAGACTCAAAAAAGATATTCCGATGGTGAGGGTCAATCCAGAAGACCAAACGATTGATATTCGTGAAAAGAAAATGGAAAGCGCTAAAAACCCTGATCACGAAAAAGAATCGATGCATAAAAAAGTAGGAAAGCGTGATATGAAGCAAATCCTTCATCAAATGGAGCGCATCACAAAAGAGATTGTCGATTTAAACCGGATCATGCGCAAATTCTTCATTCACATAAGGGTTGTCTCATTTCACTGGTCGACATGGATCGGCTTTCATGACGCCGCTTTAACAGGTGTAGCAGCCGGCGGTGTGTGGTCAGTGAAAGGAGCACTGCTTGCCTTTATGCAGGAGCATCTCACCTTTAAGCATAAACCGGTGTATGAAGTCATTCCGGCCTTTCAGCACAATGTGTCACAGACTCAGTTTACATGTATAGCATATTTTCGTATTGGACATGCTATGCTTGCAGCCATTCGTTTACTTGTCCATTGGTTAAAAGGAAGAAAGGCGAGAAAAAGTGCCTCTCTTCAAGCAACGAAGAATGAATCATCTGTTTAAGGAGGAACCCGAAAATGGCAGATCATCCAATCCAAGGTCTCATGAAGACAGCGATGGAAAACTTAAAAGAAATGATAGATGTGAATACAATCATCGGCGATCCAGTCGAAACCCCTGACGGCAGTGTCATTCTCACTGTGTCAAAGGTTGGTTTTGGATTTGCAGCCGGCGGCAGTGAATTTAACGGGAACCAAAAGAAAGAAAAACGTTCTGATGAACAGGAACGAAAAGAGCCGAGACTCCCATTTGGCGGCGGAAGCGGCGGCGGGGTGTCGATTACACCAATCGCCTTCTTAATTGTAGGAACAAACGGAGTTCGAATGCTTCATTTGGATGAACACACACATCTGCTCGATAAAATATTGGATTCTGCTCCTCAAGCAATTGAACGTCTTCAGCACATGTTTAAGAAGGATGAGCGGGAGCACCGTCACAAAGAACGAAAACTAGATGACATAGACCTTTAAAAAGTTAGCTGCGCTGCAGTTAACTTTTTTTGCAAAAGGGACGATTAGGCTTTGCAGTTTTTTGCTTTCTCTACTATGATAGAACCATACATTTGAAAAGGGAGGAATTGTTTTGGCATCGATCACATTTAAAGGAAGTCCTGTCACGCTTGTAGGAAATGAAGTAAAAGTAGGCGAGCAGGCTCCTGATTTTACGGTATTAACGAACTCACTTGGAGAAGTTTCACTTTCTGATTTAGCAGGAAAAGTGACGATCATCTCAGTGATTCCTTCTATTGATACAGGTGTGTGTGACGCACAAACAAGACGTTTCAATGAAGAGGCAGCGGGTTTAGGTCCGGTCAATATTTATACGATTAGTGCAGACCTTCCATTTGCACAAGCACGCTGGTGCGGAGCAAACGGAATTGAAAATGTCGAAACATTATCTGATCACAGAGATATGTCATTTGGTGAAGCATTCGGAGTGTATATGAAAGAATTGCGTTTATTGGCGCGCGCAGTCTTTGTATTAGACCCTAACGGAAAAGTGGTTTACACTGAATACGTAAGTGAAGCAACGAATCACCCAAATTATGAAAAAGCCATTGAAGCTGCAAAATCACTGTTATAAAAGCAGCATCGACAAGAGCTCCGGCTTCATCCTGGGGCTCTTTTCAATGAGAACATATAGCTTTTAACAAAGCGAGGAGAGAAAAGCATTGCAGAAAGATCAAGTAAGTACTATTTTTGAACTGCTCGATACAGCTTCTATTCGATTAAAAAAGGAACAGGGCATTTCCTATATTGAAGCATTGGCAGAAGCAGGAGAAGCCTTTTTCCAAGCAAATGATCGAAACGGTTTATTAAAGGATTTAATAGAAAAAGCAGATTTTGCTTCTTATGATCATGAGCAGATTCGTAAAGCGTTTCAGCTCGCCGTATTGAAAGGTCAAAAGGATATTTCTCACCCAAATCGCCAGATGACACCAGATACGATTGGACTGTTTGTCAGCTATTTGGTGAATAAATTTTTAGACGGTCAAAAAGAGCTCGTAGTCTTTGATCCAGCAGCGGGAACAGGAAACTTACTTCTTGCTGTTTTAAATAATCTCACTGCAGAAACAAAACGCGGCTTTGCGTCTGAAATTGATGATGTGCTCATTAAAATTGCTTGGGCCCAGGCGAATTTAGAGGAGAAAGAAGTTGAGCTTTTCCACCAGGACAGTCTTGAGCCGCTTCTGATCTCACCGGCAGATGTCACTGTATGCAGTCTCCCAGTGGGCTATTATCCAAATGATGAGCGTGCAGCAGACTTTGAACTAAAGGCAAAAGAAGGACATGCCTTTGCCCATTATTTATTCATTGAACAAAGCCTTCGCTACACAAAAGAAGGCGGCTTCTTATTCTTCATCATTCCAAATGATTTATTTGAAGGAAAAGAGAGCGTACAATTAAAGGATTTCATCAAAGATCATGCGTATATGAATGCGTTAATTCAGCTGCCAGTGTCCATGTTTAAGGATAAAAAACACGCCAAAAGCTTATTTGTGATGCAAAAGAAAAAAGAAGGGCTGGAAGCCCCAAAACGAATGCTGTTTGCCAATCTTCCATCTTTCTCACAGAAGGAAGCAATGGTCGGTGTGATGAGAAAATTAGACCAGTGGTTTATAGAAGAAAAAGAAACGAAAGAATAGCCAGAGTGATTTCTGGCTATTTCAGCGTGTAGACAAACCCTCGCATTCGCCCGCAGGTCTGCGCTCCGGTGCTCACGAATCCCAAATTCGCTCTGCTCCGATGCTCGCCCTTCCTAGAGCTGCAAAGGTTTTCTATCACGCTGAAAAGAAAACAAAGAGCTAAAATAAAAATCATTTTATCTCTTTGTCAATAATCTGGATATTTTACTATTCAGAAAATAACGACTTATTGATGTAAGCGATAACAGTTTGAAGGTGCACTTGAAATGCAAAGTTTTCAATGTTTAAATGAAAAAGTCAGATATTTTTCGGACTTATCGTTAAACTATAAAAGACCCGTCAAACAGGTTGAATATAGCACCGGAAAAAACGTGAAACCTTATATAACAACTGAGTAAAAGGAGCGACAGTAATGTCCAAAATTATTGCAATCAACGCAGGAAGCTCATCTCTTAAATTCCAATTGTTCGACATGCCAGAAGAAACCGTTTTAACAAAAGGGCTTGTTGAAAGAATCGGAATGGACAACAGTATCTTCACGATTTCTGTAGATGGAGAAAAGAAAACAGAAGTGACAGATATTCCAGATCACGCAGTAGCGGTCAAAATGCTGCTTGAAAAACTAACTGAATTTCACATCATCAAAGACTTTAATGAAATTGATGGCGTAGGACACCGCGTTGTTCACGGCGGAGAGAAATTCAGCGATTCTGTTCTTTTAACTGATGAAGTGATCAATGACATTGATCAGCTTTCAGAGCTTGCACCACTTCACAATCCTGCAAACGTTGTAGGAATCAAAGCATTCAAACAAATTCTGCCTGACGTACCAGCGGTTGCTGTGTTCGATACAGCATTCCACCAAACTATGCCAGAGCAGTCTTACCTATACAGCCTTCCGTACGACTACTACAAAAACTTTGGTATTCGTAAATATGGATTCCACGGGACAAGCCACAAGTTCGTTACAGAGCGTGCAGCAGAGCTATTAGGCCGTCCGCTTGAAGAGCTTCGTCTGATTTCTTGCCACCTTGGAAATGGTGCGAGTATTGCAGCAGTTGAAGGCGGAAAATCAATCGATACATCTATGGGCTTTACACCACTTGCTGGTGTTGCAATGGGTACACGTTCTGGTAACATTGACCCTGCCCTTATTCCATTTATTATGGAAAAAACAGGACATACTGCTGAAGAAGTGCTTTCTACTTTGAATAAGAAGAGTGGTCTTTTAGGTGTGTCTGGTCTGTCAAGTGACCTTCGTGATATCGAAGAAGCAACAGAAGAAGGAAACGACCGTGCAGAAGTTGCTCTTGATATTTTTGCGAGCCGTATTCATAAATATATCGGTTCTTATGCAGCAAGAATGAATGGCGTAGATGCGATCATCTTCACAGCTGGAATCGGTGAAAACAGTTCAGAAGTAAGAGCACGTGTACTTCGTGGTCTAGAATTCATGGGCGTTTACTGGGATCCTTCCCTAAACAATATGAGAGGCGAAGAAGCATTCATCAGCTACCCGCACTCTCCTGTAAAAGTGATCGTCATCCCTACAAACGAAGAAGTAATGATTGCAAGAGACGTTATGCGTTTAGCGTAATCAAGTTTGAAAAGCTCTTTTCCAATAAGGAAAAGAGCTTTTTTCTGTTAAAAGCAGCATGCTATAATGTTGTCCAATATGAAGCAAAAGGGAGCGGGTGCGAAAGATGAGCGTGACAGAACATAAACGTGAGGCGAAAGAAAGGCTTTATGTGAAAGTCATTACGGTCAGTGATACAAGAACGAAAGATACAGATAAAAGCGGCCGTCTGATGATTGATTTGGTCAAAGAACAGGGACATCTTGTTCTTGCATACGATATTGTAAAAGATGATATAGGATCGATTCAAGACGCTGTGCTCGAAGGAACAAGCGAACCGAAAATAGATGCCGTCTTGTTAAATGGCGGAACAGGGATTGCCGCAAGGGATGTGACCATTGAAGCGATCACTCCTCTTTTTTCCAAGGAACTGCCTGGCTTTGGTGAAATCTTCCGCATGCTCAGTTATACAGAAGACATAGGTTCAGCTGCTATTTTATCCAGGGCAACGGCAGGGGTCGTCAATCAAAAGGCTGTCTTTGCCACGCCGGGATCTACCGGAGCCGTTCGTTTAGCCATGACCAAACTCGTGATTCCAGAGCTTCCTCATGTCTTACGAGAGCTTGAAAAGGATCAAAAATAGCCCAAAATGACTCTGCCAAGAAAATTTGGCAGAGTTTTTTTCATAAAGGGGTTGAAAAAACAATTTTTCCTTGTTACAGTGTATACATACTAAATGCATGTTTATAAATTAAAACTTATTTTTATGCAAAAAACATTCACAGAATCAAAACAAGCGAGAGGAGCTTTTCAATCATGTCACAAAATAAAAAAGTCGTATTAGCATATTCCGGAGGTCTTGATACCTCTGTTGCAGTTAAATGGTTACAAGAGCAAGGATACGAAGTCGTTGCTTGCTGCCTGGACGTAGGTGAAGGAAAAGATTTAGCATTCGTTCAACAAAAAGCACTTCAAGTCGGAGCGGTTCAATCATACATGATTGACGCAAAAGAAGAATTTGCTGAAGAGTTTGCACTCACTGCATTACAAGCACACACAATGTATGAAGGAAAATATCCACTAGTATCTGCACTATCCCGTCCGCTTATTGCAAAAAAATTAGTGGAAGTGGCAGAAAAAGAAAATGCAGTAGCAGTTGCTCATGGATGTACTGGAAAAGGGAACGACCAAGTTCGTTTTGAAGTATCCATTAAAGCATTGAATCCAGACCTAGAAGTTCTTGCACCAGTGCGTGAATGGAAATGGTCTCGTGATGAAGAAATCGATTATGCACAAAAACACGGTATTCCAATTCCGATTAACTTAGACAGCCCATATTCAATCGACCAAAACCTTTGGGGCAGAAGTAACGAATGTGGCATTTTAGAAGATCCTTGGGCTGCGCCGCCAGAAGGTGCATACGATCTGACAAATCCACTTGAAAAAACGCCTGACACACCTGAAATCATTGAAATCACGTTTGAAAAAGGAAAACCGACAGCCATTGACGGTATCCAGTATTCATTATCTGATCTCATCCTTCATTTAAATGAAGTCGCTGGACAGCATGGTGTTGGCAGAATCGATCACGTTGAAAATCGTCTTGTCGGCATCAAATCTCGTGAAGTGTACGAATGCCCAGGTGCTGTCACACTTCTAAAAGCGCATAAAGAGCTTGAAGACTTAACACTTGTTAAAGAAGTCGCACACTTTAAACCAATCGTTGAACAAAAAATGGCTGAATTAATATACAACGGCTTATGGTTCTCACCGCTTAAAGAAGCACTAGATGCATTCTTACAAGAAACACAGCAGAACGTAACGGGTGTTGTACGTGTGAAACTATTTAAAGGTCATGCCATTGTAGAAGGACGTAAATCACCATATTCACTTTATGATGAAAATCTAGCCACTTATACAAAAGCAGATGAATTCGATCATGATGCAGCTGTAGGATTTATTAATCTTTGGGGCTTACCGACAAAAGTAAACAGCATCGTGAATAAAAAGGAGCAGGTTAAAGCATGAAAAAGCTTTGGGGAGGCCGATTTCAAAAAACACCAGAAAAATGGGTCGATGAGTTTGGCGCGTCCATTCATTTCGACAAACAATTAGTCAAAGAAGATCTGACCGGCTCCCTTGCTCATGCAAGTATGCTGAATAAATGCGGTATCCTCGATGATGAGGAAGCCGCTGCCATCAAAGACGGGCTGAATACGCTCATGAAAAAGGCAGAGGCGGATGAACTGGAATTCTCAGTGGATTATGAGGACATTCATTTAAACCTTGAAAAAATGCTCATTGATGAGATTGGTCCGCTTGGCGGCAAATTGCACACAGCGAGAAGCCGGAATGATCAGGTCGCAACTGATATGCACTTATATTTGAATAACCAAGTAGAGCATATCATTGAACTGATCTCTTCCTTTCAAACGGTGCTTGTAGAAAAGGCAGAACAGCACGTTGAAACGATTTTTCCAGGATATACGCACCTGCAGCGTGCACAGCCTATTTCGTTTGCCCATCATATGCTCGCCTATTTCTGGATGCTTGAGCGTGACAAAGCGCGCTTTCAAGATTCATTAAAGCGAATTAACGTGTCTCCGCTTGGATGCGGAGCGTTAGCAGGAACGACATTCCCGATTGATCGTGAATATACAGCAGAGCAGCTTGGCTTTGACCATATTTACGAAAACAGCCTCGATGGTGTGAGTGACCGGGATTTCATTTTAGAGTTTTTGTCTAATAGCAGCCTTGTGATGATGCACCTCTCACGTTTTTGTGAGGAAATCATTTTGTGGTGCTCGCAAGAATTTAAATTCATTGAACTTGATGACACGTATGCAACAGGCAGCAGCATGATGCCGCAGAAGAAAAACCCGGATATGGCTGAATTAATCCGCGGGAAAACAGGCCGTGTGTATGGCAACCTGATGGGGCTTCTCACGATTATGAAAGGCTTGCCGCTTACGTATAACAAAGACCTTCAAGAAGATAAAGAAGGCATGTTTGATACAGTGAAAACCATCGCTGGCAGCCTGCAAATCTTCACAGGCATGATCCAAACGATGACAGTGAACGAAGATGTCATGAAAAAGGCAACAAAAGAAGATTTCTCAAATGCGACAGAAGTGGCAGACTACCTTGCGAAAAAAGGCATGCCATTCCGTGAAGCACACGAAATCGTTGGAAAGCTTGTGTATACATGTATTCAAAAAGGCATCTATCTAAGTGATCTTTCTTTTGAAACATTCACAGAAGCAAGCGATCTTTTTGAACAAGACATTTACACTGTTCTTGATCCATATGTTGCGGTTGAAAAAAGAACAAGTGCAGGCGGAACTGGATTCAAACAAATTCAGCTCGCTTTAGAAAAAGCAAAAGCCTGCCTGGCATAACTTATTAAAACCATTCGTTTATACGGATGGTTTTTTTGTCATGGAAAAAGGAGATTGATGAATATTGGAGAAAATGAAAGCATACCGTCGCCAAGCAGAAGAGGGAGTGACAGCAGATCATGAAGAAAACGCTTGAGGCTTTGTTTCATCAACCACTCGTATCAGTGAAAACGTTAGGAGAACAATATGACGGACGGGCTAATGATGTGTGGCTGATCTCCTTACAAGATAAAACGGAATATGTAGTCAAATCTCCTAAAACTGCAAGAGAAGAAAGTGAATTTGTTTCTGGGATCAAGATGATCTATGGAGTAGATGACCGTACTGTAGAAGAGCATATCGATCAAATCAATCAAAAGCTGTCTCATACGAATTCCTTTCATATTCCAAAAGTTGTTCGTAAAGTGAAGAAGGCAGGGAGACATTTTTATGTAATGGAAAAAGTAGAAGGAACACCTTGTACATCTTTTGAGGGACGTTCATCAGACTTTTATAAGGATTATGGGAGGAAACTAGCACATCTTCATTCATATCGTACTGACTTTTTTGGTGCAGTCTACGGAGCTGAAAAGAAGCATTTGAGAGAATTCCATGCTGTGTTAAAAAAGGCTGTATCCAAACTCATAGGCCGCTATTACGCTGATCAGCATGAATTTCACTGTTATGCAGAAATTGTGCTGCAAAAGATGGAAAAGCTAAAGCCCCCTGATTCAGCAAGTCTCATTTTAATTGATTTAGATCCGTCTCAATATATTGAAAAAGATGATCAAGTGACAAGTTTAGTTGATACAGAATATGTCATATATGGACCAGCTGCGTTTGATTTTATTGCATTGGAATACCTTTTGACGAAAGAAGCTGCCCGCAATGTTCAATTGGGCTATGAAGAGATTTGCCCGCTTCCTCGTGATCTTCATGAGGTGAGAGAGTGCTATCGTTTTGTTTCTCTGCTGCTCGATATCCATGGCTCATGGGATTTGAAAATGTGGATGAATCACCCTATATTGTTTGACTCATATCGATAAAGGGTTCATAAGTGCGCCAGATGCCGGTTTATAGTAAAGTAAAGATAACAAAAGAAACACGTGAACTTGCAACCTTTGCTTTAGGAGGAGATTGTGTGCGACACGCATTAATAACAGCGGGTTCTAAAGGACTTGGCCGGAAAGTTACCGAGTCTTTACTGAATATGGGGTATTCTGTGACAGTGAATTATCGAAGTGATGATGAAGCTGTCCGGCAGATGAAAGAAGAATTACACCAGTACGAAGATAAGCTTCAATTTGTCGAAGGTGATGTGACAAAAAAAGAAGATTTAAAAAACATGGTAGAGCTGGCAGCAGAGCGATTTGGACGGATTGATGCCTTGATTAACAATGCCGGTCCTTATATTTTTGAACGAAAAAAATTGGCGGATTACTCTGAAGATGAATGGTATCAAATGATAGAAGGCAACCTATCAGCAGTATTCCATTTGTTCCGAATGGTCATCCCAACGATGAGAAAACAAGGCTTTGGCCGCATTATCACTTATGGCTTCCAAGGTGCAGACCATGCGCCAGGCTGGATGCACAGATCAGCCTTTGGAGCGGCAAAAGTGGGCCTTGCGTCATTGACGAAAACGATTGCGATTGAAGAAGCCGAAAATGGCATCACTGCTAATATGGTTTGTCCAGGCAAAATCGTTGGAGACATGAAAGAATCGACAATAGAGAAAGCCCGTCAAATCAAAGACGATGAAACGCCGATAGGCAGGTCTGGCACTGGAGAGGATATAGGGCGTATCATTTCATTTCTATGCGATGACCGTTCAGATCTCATTACAGGGACCGTCATTGAAGCAACAGGTGGTCTTAACGTCATTCACAGGCATTAAGTTTTTCAGCTTTTTATAGAGGGAATAAATGATATGAGATCAAAATTGAAAGGTGGATATACTACATGAAAGCTACATATCATGGACATTCAGTTGTACACATTGAAACAAACGGATATCATATTTGGATTGACCCATTTTTAAATGGAAATAAGCACACAGAGATCAAACCGCAAGATGTGAAAGCGGATGTCATTTTACTGACACATGGACATGGAGATCACCTTGGTGACACCATTGAAATTGCTAAAAATAATGACGCTCTCGTCGTTGCGCCAAATGAGCTTGCCGTTTATTTAAGCTGGCAAGGGGTGAAAACGCACCCGCTTCATATCGGCGGCGGACGTGAGTTTGAATTTGGTAAAGTGAAGCTCACGCAAGCGTTTCATGGTTCAGCTGTCATTGATGAAGAAACGAAAACAATTACGTATACAGGGATGCCATCAGGTATTTTATTTACCGCAGAGGGCAAAACAATTTATCATGCTGGAGACACTGCACTCTTTTCAGATATGAAACTGATCGGTGAACTGAATCATATTGAGCTCGCATTCCTTCCAATTGGTGATAACTTCACAATGGGACCAGAGGATGCAAGAATCGCAGCAGAATGGCTGCGGGCAAAACAGGTCGTTCCGATTCACTACAGCACATTCCCGCCAATTGAACAGGACCCGCATGCATTTGCAGACAGCCTGCATGGCGGCGTCGGTCATGTGTTAAACAGCGGGGAATCAATCGAAATTTAATCCTCATATGAAAAAAGCTGGCACACAAATGCCGGCTTTTTTATTTGCCTTCATCTGCCGAAAGAAAAGACAAATTGCTATTAAAAGCCTCCTGCCCTTATAATGAAACATAGATGAAAACGCTGAAAACAAAAAGGGTGAACGGGATTGGCGACAAAGCATGAGCAAATTTTATCGTATATTGATTCATTAGATGTCGGAGAGAAAATTTCTGTCCGGCGCATAGCGAAAGAAATGAAAGTGAGTGAAGGTACCGCTTACCGGGCCATCAAAGATGCTGAAAATAAAGGATTCGTCAGTACCATTGAACGAGTCGGCACCATTCGAATTGAACAAAAGAAAAAAGAAAATATTGAAAAACTCACATATGCAGAAGTAGTCAATGTTATTGATGGTCAGGTCCTTGGAGGACGCGCCGGCTTACATAAAACGTTAAATAAATTTGTTATCGGAGCGATGGAGCTGGACGCAATGATGCGCTATACGGCTGCTGGCAACCTGCTCATCGTCGGAAACCGGATCAATGCCCATAGGCAGGCATTAGAGGCAGGGGCAGCTGTGCTGGTCACAGGCGGATTCTCAACGGATGATGAAATCATTCAGCTCGCAGATGAGCTGGAGCTGCCGATTTTATCGACAAGCTACGATACATTTACCGTAGCGGCTCTCATTAACAGAGCCATTTATGACCAATTAATTAAAAAAGAAATTGTGCTTGTAGAAGATATTTTAACGCCGATTGAACGCACCGTGTATTTATCACCAGAGGATAAGCTTGAAAAATGGTATGAAAAGAATTATGAAACTGGCCACGGCCGTTTCCCGGTCGCAGATGATCAAATGAAGATTCACGGAATCCTCACCTCAAAGGATATTGCGGGGCATGACCGCTCCACACCGATTGAAAAAGTGATGACGAAAAATCCGCTGACGGTCATTGGCAAGACATCTGTCGCCTCAGCTGCACAAATGATGGTGTGGGAAGGCATTGAGGTGCTGCCAGTTGTGGATGATCATGCGAAGTTGATCGGTATGATCAGCCGTCAGGATGTGCTCAAGGCGCTCCAAATGATTCAAAAGCAGCCGCAGGTCGGAGAAAAGCTGGATGATGTTGTCTCAAGAGGATTTAAAGAAACCGATACAGAGAAACCAAAAGCAGATGCGGTTTATCAATACGAGGTCACCCCGCAAATGACGAACCAGCTTGGAAACATTTCATATGGGGTGTTCACACAAATTTTAATCGAATCTGCCAACCGCTTCTTAAAATCTCATAAAAAGGGCGAACTGATCGTCGAGAGTCTCTCTGTCTATTTCTTAAAACCGGTCCAAATGGAATCCACAATCCAGATTAAGCCGAATATTTTAGAAGTAGGACGCAAGTTTGGAAAGCTGGAAGTGGAGGTTTATCACCAATCGAATATCGTAGGCAAAGCGATGCTGATGGTGCAGCTGATGGAAAGAGGATAATGATAAAAAGGGCGAACTCATGTCGCCCCTTTCCTTATTACGCGTGATCTTTTTCGCCTTCCTTTAAAAAGAGCGGAAGATAATGCTTGTAGGCTTTATACCCAGCCCATGTACTGCCGATACCAACAGCAACAAAAATAAATCCGATGACAAATGCGAGTGACGAGCGGTTTAAAAATAATTGATTCACACCGAAGAGCAGGACAAAGCAGCCAAGGGCCATACTGGATTTCGCCGACCAGAATTTTTTCTCGACTGGCCGGTTCGTACGGACATTTTTTGCTTTGTAGTATAAATAAAACATGGCAGAACAAATAATAAACACAATCAAAACAAGCATGTGCCAAGCCTCCATTGTAAGTGGTTACAACCCTATTTTAAACGTAAATAGGCTTGCTTACTAGAATAAATTGTCTATCCCTCACTTTTCCGTCACGATAGATTATGATTTAATAATAAAAAGAGTATCGCATGAGAAGGAGTTTTTATGAAAAAAGAACTGATTAGAACCATATCATTATATGACACCATCATCATCCATAGACATGTAAGACCAGATCCTGATGCGTATGGATCGCAGTGCGGCCTTACGGAAATCTTGCGTGCCACCTATCCAGAAAAAAATATTTATGCGACAGGAACGCCTGAGCCATCCCTTTCATTTTTATATGAACTCGATGAGGTACCAGATGACGTGTATAAAGGGGCCCTTGTCATTGTCTGTGATACGGCCAATCAAGCAAGAATCGATGATCAGCGCTATTTAATGGGTGATAAGCTGATGAAAATCGACCATCACCCGAATGAAGATCCTTATGGTGATTTGCTTTGGGTGGATACAGAGGCAAGCTCTGTGAGCGAGATGATTTATGAATTGTACTTAGAGGGGAAAGAAGAAGGATATCAGCTGAATACAAAGGCAGCTGAATTGATCTATGCCGGCATTGTAGGAGACACAGGCCGCTTCCTTTTCCCAAACACAACGAAAAAGACACTCAAATATGCAGGGGAGCTTATCGAATATCCATTTTCATCTTCAGATCTTTTCAATCAATTGTATGAGACAGATTTGAATGTCGTGAAATTAAATGGCTATATTTTTCAACATATTTCTTTGTCAGAGAACGGGGTTGCATCTGTTTTCATTAAGCGTGAAATTTTGGAATCGTTCCAAACAACAGCGCAGCAGGCCTCACAGCTTGTTGGGACACTAGGGAATATTGCAGGCATTAAGGCATGGGTCTTTTTTGTGGAAGAAAACGATCAGATTCGTGTGAGATTCCGCTCTAAAGGCGTCGTCATTAACACCATTGCGAAAAAATATCATGGAGGCGGCCACCCGCTTGCAGCCGGTGCGTCCATTTATGATTGGGCAGTAGCAGATGAGATTTTGCGTGATTTAGAGGAAGTATGTAAATCATCATCATAAGAGAGGAGGGATGTGAAGTCCCTTCTCTCTTTTTTTGTCATGGAGAAAAGGGTTACTTGCATACAGGGATAAACCAGCAGCCGATGTCTGTTGAATCTTCATAGGCTTGGAGATTTTGATGCTTTAATTCTTTTTTAATTAAATGAGCCATCATTTCTGTCTCAGCATAAGCACACATGCCGTCTTTGATCCGGCTTGCTTTGTCTCGTGCCATTTGACGATAGCTGTAAACCTCCATTGTCCTCACCTCTTTCTATTTAAGATCTCGTTCTACTTTTAGTGTATAAAAATGAAGCGTGAAAAGCGATCATTGAGGGCAGAAATTCATAAAAATTCCACAACCTCTTTATTCAGCAAATGAAATACGTACTTCAAGTGAAAGCTTCGTATAAATTGTCAGCTCTGTCACTTTCGCGCGATATGCCTTTTCCCGAATGGTATATTCTTTATTTTCCACTGTCCGTTTTAGTAATTCCTTTGTTTTATAGACACTTTCAATATCTTTTGTAATGACTTCTGAGATATCCTCCTTGACCTGATCTTCAAACTTTAGCGTATCTGGCTCTGGGATTTTATATTGCTCACGATTCACGAGATGAACATCTACGCTTTGGATCAGCAGCCGCTTCTTATTATCCTCATTTAACTTATGCAAATCTTCCCGATAGAGTGTGATTTGTTCTTTCAGACTGTCCATATGATGCTGCTGGCTTCTCAGCAGTGTCACTTGCTTTTCCTGAAAGGTTCCGTATGTAAAGAGAAAAATAAGCCAGCTTACAATCGCACCAAACATCATTCCTGCAAAAAAACGCTGCCAGCCTGGGCGTTTATACAGCTCCGGCACCCTCATGATGACACATGCTCCTGGGTGAGCCACGTAATAATGAGATACCCCGTTTGTGCACCGCCCATGGCAGAGATAATTAATAAAATCTGCTTGAAAATATCACGCGTGTTTCCTTCGAAAATGCCTCGTTCAAAGCTATAAACAGCATCAAATGTTCCGCCGATAGCGGCGACAAGCGCCCAAATCTTTAAACGGTTGGCAAGACTAGTAATAATGGATAAAGGCGGCTGACCAGATAAATACGCACCAACACCGCCTATGATAGCACCACCCAAGATGACCCCTAGGGCGATAAAATAACAGCTGATAAAATTCGGAATAAAAGCTTCCTTCACATCCATTTTGTCCACCTCACTCTATTCAATATATGGCGTATGCTGGACAAGTATGAACGGACAGAAAAGAAAGAACATTTGTTTCTCATCGCATCGCGTTTTATAATGAAAGAATGACTTTAGACGAAAGGAGTGGATTAAGCATGTCTTATGTTCATCTTCAGGTCCACAGTGGATACAGCTTATTAAGCAGTGCAGCTAAAGTAAAGGAGCTTGTGCTGAAAGCAAAAGAACTTGGCTGCAAGGCGCTCGCTCTTACCGATGACCATGTGATGTATGGCACGGTTGAATTTTATAAGGAATGTAAAAAACATGGCATCAAGCCGGTTATCGGTTTAACAGCTTCTGTCTTCATAGATGAACAAGAGACAGAGGCTTATCCCTTGGTACTCCTTGCAAAAAACAATGAAGGCTATCAAAACCTAATCAAAATCAGCAGTGTGCTGAAATCAAAATCAAAAGCCGGATTGAAAGAGAAATGGCTCAAAAGCTATCACCGCGGGCTCATTGCCATCACACCAGGCGCATCTGGGTATATTGAAACGCTTTTGCAGCATGATCAGTTAGAAGAAGCACGTGAAGCTGCCAACCAATTGAAGCATATATTCGGCGAGGGACATGTGTATATCGCACTTCAGCCATTTCAGCAGGACGAATCGCTCGCCGGCAAACTGCGGGACGTCTCACAAAGTACAGACATTCCTCTTGTTGCGACGGGTGATGTTCACTATATCAATCGAGAAGACAAAATGGCTTATACGTGCTTAAAAGCGATCAAAGCAGGTAAGCAGCTTTCAGAGATAGAGGAAGACCGAGGAGAAAAGCATTTCAGATCCTTTGAAGAAATGTTGGAATGGTATAGAGATGATCAAGAGCTGCTGACAAGAACGGTGGAGATTGCAAACCGCTGTGAAGTTGATTTAAATCTTGGGCAGACAAAACTCCCATCTTACCCGACTCCTGATCAATCAACAGCAGATCAGTTTTTACGCAGAGTGTGCGCAGAAGGGATGAAGCAAAGAAAGCTTGCTTCAAATGACATGTATGTCAAAAGGCTTGAATATGAGCTGAGCATTATCCAAAAAATGAATTTCAGTGATTATTTTCTCATTGTGTGGGATTTTATGAAATATGCGCATGACAAAGGAATTGTCACAGGCCCTGGGCGGGGATCAGCAGCGGGTTCACTTGTTGCATACGTTCTGTTTATTACGGATGTCGATCCGATCCGTCACGGTCTTTTATTTGAGCGCTTCTTAAATCCAGAGCGGATCAGCATGCCAGATATTGATATTGATTTCCCCGACACGAGAAGAGATGAAATCATTTCTTATGTAAAAGACAAATACGGAGATATGCATGTGGCGCAAATTGTCACGTTTGGAACACTGGCAGCAAAAGCTGCTTTAAGGGATGTTGGTCGTGTGATGGGAATTGATTCAAAGGCAGCGGACCGTCTTGCCAAGCTGATTCCATCAAAGCCAGGAACGACGCTGAAAGAAGCGGTGACTGCATCTTCTGAATTAAAAACGATGCTTCAGCAATCCGATGAGCTTCGAAAGGTCTTCCAAACTGCTTTAAAAGTAGAAGGCTTGCCAAGACACACCTCGACACATGCAGCTGGCGTTGTGCTGAGCGAGGAGCCGCTGACAGAGGTCGTTCCGATTCAAGACGGCCATGAAGGTGTGTATTTAACGCAGTATGCGATGAATTATTTAGAAGATCTCGGACTTTTAAAGATGGATTTCTTAGGACTCAGAAATTTAACATTAATTGAATCCATTAAAAACCAGATTGAAAGACAGGAAAACGTCCACATTAACTTTAGTGACATTTCATATGAGGATCAGAAAACGTTTGAATTGTTATCCGCAGGAGATACAACTGGAATATTCCAGCTTGAATCACAGGGGATGCGTCAGGTGCTAAGGCGCCTGAAGCCGTCTAGTTTAGAAGATATCGTGGCGGTCAATGCCCTCTATCGTCCAGGTCCAATGGAAAATATCCCGCTTTTTATCGACCGAAAGCATGGCAGAGTCAAGGTCTCCTATCCTCATCCTGATTTGTATGACATATTAAAGGATACATATGGGGTCATCGTCTATCAGGAGCAAATCATGCTGATTGCAGCGAAGATGGCTGGTTTTCAGCTGGGCGAGGCAGATCTATTAAGAAGAGCTGTTTCAAAGAAGGATAAAAAGGTCCTGGATGAAGAGCGAAGCCATTTTGTTGAAGGATGCCTAAAAAAGGAGTATCCTGTTAACATTGCAAATGACGTTTATGACTTAATCGTCAAATTTGCAAACTATGGTTTTAATAGAAGCCATGCTGTTGCATATAGCATGATTGGCTTTCAGCTTGCTTATTTAAAAGCGCATTATCCGTTATATTTTATGTGCGGTCTTTTAACGAGTGTAATTGGAAATGAAGACAAAATTGCTCAATATTTCTATGAGGCGAAGGAAAAAGGGATATCTGTGTTGAAGCCTTCTATTAATAAGAGTGAGTTTCCATTTACGGTTGAAAAAGGGGAGATCCGCTACAGCTTAAGAGCGATCAAAAATGTCGGAGTGTCAGCTGTAAAGGATATATACAGAGCAAGACAGGAAAAGCCGTTTGAAGATTTATTTGATTTTTGCGCAAGAGTATCACCAAAGAGTGTCAACCGAAAAACGATTGAAGCGCTCATTTTTTCAGGGGCGATGGATGAATTTTATCCCAATCGTGCTTCGTTATTAGCATCGATAGATATCGCGTTAGATCACGTGTCATTTTTAAATCCAGAGGATCAGCTGGACTTTCTTGGGGATACAACCTTCTCCATTAAGCCAAAATATGCGGAGATAGAAGAAATGCCGCTTGTTGATCTCCTGCAATTTGAAAAAGAGGCACTCGGGTTATATTTATCAAATCATCCAGTACAAGCGTACCGAGACCGCTTAAGAGAGAATGGTGCAGTGGAAATCATCAGACTTTCTTCCTATATTAAGCGTAGAATCTCAATGGGTGGTCTTTTGACAAAAGTGAAATCGATTCGGACAAAAAATGGACAATCGATGGCATTTGTTACATTTGGGGATGAAACGGGAGAAATGGAAGGCGTCGTCTTTCCAGAGCAATTTAGAAAGCTGTCCCCCTTACTTGAGGAGGGCAACATGCTTTATGTTGAAGGCAGAGTAGAGGTCAGAAATGACAGCAGTCAAATCATCGTGCAAGAAGCTGCTTTACTGGAAGAGATGGATGCAAAAAGAAAAGAGTCTGTCTACATTCGTGTGAAAGAAGAGAATCATACGCAGGAGCTGCTAGAGCAAGTAAAACGAATCCTTTCGATGCACAGAGGAGGAGCAGATGTCTATTTGTATTATGAGAAGCAAAAAAAGACGATGAGACTTCCAGATGCATACAAAGTTCATGCAGATCATGCTGTCATTTTCCAGTTAAAAGAGCTGCTCGGTGAACAAAACGTTGTGATTAAATGATGACAAATCGCCTGAATATGTTTTACAAATTCACCTATTGTGTTATCATTTTAAAGATTCTGTTTATTTAAAACTGCCAGTATGTGCTTATCAACTTAGCAAATCATTAAATCATTTTCCACTTGAAGGAGTGTTCATCACATGTCATTAAGAGAAGAAGCATTACATATGCACAAAGAGAATCAAGGCAAACTCGAATCAAAATCAAAAGTACAAGTGAAAAATGCGAAAGACTTGAGCTTGGCTTATTCACCTGGTGTTGCAGAACCATGTAAAGATATTTATGACGACACAAGCAAAGTGTATGATTATACAATGAAAGGCAATATGGTCGCTGTTGTCACAGACGGAAGCGCTGTTTTAGGACTTGGAAATATCGGTGCAGAAGCATCTCTTCCAGTAATGGAAGGGAAAGCTGTATTATTCAAAAGTTTTGCAGGCGTAGATGCCTTCCCAATCGCGCTTGCAACAAACGATGTAGACAAAATCGTTGAAACAGTGAAGCTTCTTGAGCCGACTTTTGGCGGTGTGAACCTTGAAGATATTGCAGCGCCTAACTGCTTTATCATCGAAGAGCGCTTGAAAAAAGAGACAAACATTCCAGTTTTCCACGATGATCAGCACGGAACAGCGATTGTGACAGTAGCAGGACTTGTGAATGCACTGAAGCTATCTGGAAAATCCATGTCTTCAATTAAAGTAGTGGCAAACGGCGCCGGAGCAGCAGGGATTGCGATTATCAAGCTTCTTTATCATTTCGGTGTACGTGATATCATTATGTGTGATACGAAAGGTGCTATTTACGAAGGCCGCCCGAACGGTATGAATGCAGTGAAAAACGAAGTAGCTAAATTCACGAACCAAGACCGCAAAGAAGGTTCATTAGAAGAGGTCATTGAAGGCGCAGATGTCTTTATCGGGGTTTCTGTAGCAGGCGCTTTAACAAAAGAAATGGTTGGAAAAATGGCAAAAGATCCTGTCATCTTTGCTATGGCTAATCCAAATCCAGAGATCATGCCAGAAGATGCACATGCAGCAGGAGCAAGTGTTGTAGGAACTGGCCGTTCTGACTTCCCGAACCAAGTGAACAACGTACTGGCATTCCCAGGAATTTTCCGCGGAGCATTAGATGTACGTGCAACTCACATTAACGAAGAAATGAAAATCGCAGCTGTTGAAGCGATTGCGTCTCTTGTTTCAGATGAAGAATTGTCAGCTGAATATGTCATCCCTGCACCATTTGATGCACGCGTAGCACCAGCGGTAGCAAAAGCGGTGGCAAAAGCAGCAATGGAAACTGGCGTTGCAAGAATCAAGGTCGACCCAGAAGCTGTCGCTGAAAAAACAAGAAAATTAACGATTATCGGCGAATAATCAACTGGAAAAGTGTGCACGTTCTTTCTGAAACTGGAGAAAAACGTGCACCATTTCCTCTCTTACGCGAAAATTTTTTCATCCGGAATGAGATTTTTTTGTAGACGTTCACAATTCAAACATATCAACTGCTCAGCGCCCCAAACACATACTCATTTCTCATCAATTCCCCACTGAAAAAATTGAATGAAGGATGACAGCGTTTGACAAAAAAAGTACAATAGTTTCGGTACAGTTATGACATGTCCTATAATAGTGGATGTGCGTGTAAAGAAAAAACCCTTCAAAAAGGGAGGTAGTCATTTGTCAATCAAGAATATTTTCAGTAAAAAGAAAAAATATGCATCTGTACCCTCTGAACAGGCAAGTCAAGATGTGCCTGAAGGCATCATGACCAAATGTCCGCAATGTAAAAAAATAATGCTCACCAAAGAACTAGATAAAAATTTACGTGTTTGTATGAATTGCGGCAGACATTTGCAAATGAATGCAAAACAGCGTATTGAAAGCCTTGTAGATGAAGGCACATTTGAAGAATTTAACGGGCACCTCATTTCATCAAACCCGCTCGGTTTCCCAGGCTACGAAGAAAAGCTTGAGAAAGACAGAGAAAAAACATCTTTGAATGAAGCCATTGTCACAGGTAAAGGTGAAATTGAAGGCCAAAGTGCTGTGATTGCTGTCATGGATGCCACGTTCCGTATGGGCAGCATGGGATCCGTTGTTGGTGAAAAGATCACGCTGGCGATCGAGAAAGCAAAAGCGGACAAGGTGCCATTTATTATCTTTACTGCTTCTGGCGGAGCGAGAATGCAAGAGGGAATTCTCAGTCTCATGCAGATGGCAAAAACAAGTTCAGCATTAAAACTGTTCAGCGAGGATCAAGGTTTGATTATCTCTGTGATGACGAACCCAACAACTGGCGGTGTATCAGCTAGTTTTGCGTCTCTCGGTGATTACAATTTTGCAGAACCTGGTGCTTTAATTGGTTTTGCAGGCCGCAGAATCATTGAACAAACGATTCGTGAAGACCTGCCAGAGGACTTCCAGACGGCTGAATTTTTAATGAAGCATGGACAGCTTGATGCTGTGATTCATCGTGCAGAAATGAAAGAAACACTAGGCCGAATCTTAGCACTACACAGCACAGGAGGTGAACGAGAGTGGCTGGAGAATTAGAATTTGAAAAACCTGTCATTGAACTTCGAGCGAAAATTGATGAACTGAAAAAGTTCACACAAAACTCAGAAATGGATTTAAGTGCAGAAATTGAGCGCCTTGAAACACGTCTGAGTAAGCTTGAAGCAGACATTTATACAAATTTAAAGCCGTGGGACAGAGTGCAGATTGCTCGGCATGCGATGCGCCCAACAACTCTCGATTACATTCAAGAGCTGTTTGACAACTTTTTCGAATGTCACGGTGACCGTTTTTATGGTGATGATGAAGCGATCGTTGGAGGAATTGCCACGTTTAAAGGGCTTCCTGTCACGGTTATTGGCCATCAGCGCGGTAAAGATACAAAAGAAAACTTGCGCCGTAATTTCGGAATGCCTCATCCAGAAGGCTACCGTAAAGCGCTGCGCTTGATGAAACAAGCAGATAAATTTAATCGCCCGATCATTTGCTTTATTGATACAAAAGGAGCTTATCCTGGTAAAGCAGCTGAAGAGCGCGGACAAAGTGAAGCAATTGCGAAAAACCTATTCGAAATGGCAGGACTTCGTGTACCAGTTGTCTGTATTGTCATTGGAGAAGGCGGAAGCGGCGGCGCACTAGGCTTAGGCGTAGGAAACCACCTATTCATGCTAGAAAACTCAACATATTCAGTGATTTCACCTGAAGGTGCAGCAGCACTGCTCTGGAAGGACTCATCACTTGCGAAAAAAGCTGCAGAATCAATGAAAATTACCGCTCCAGACCTAAAAGAATTAGATATTATAGATGATGTTATTAAAGAAGTGCAAGGTGGAGCACATCGAGACGTGAAACAACAAGCAGCTTACATGGAAAAAACATTAAAACAGTCACTTACATCTTTGCTCAAACTAACGCCTGAAGAACTAGTCGAACAAAGATATGAAAAATACAAAGCAATCGGGAAAGTCTCGATTGAAAATCAATATATTGGGGTAAACTAAATAAACGTACAGCCTTTTTGGCTGGCGTTTATTTTTTTCATCTTTTTTCATGAAAACCGTCTTCATGTAAGCGCTATTTGAAAATAATTTTCTTTTGTTTTCATAAAATTTGAAACGTCTGAAAACCTTGACATGACAAGGTTTATAGCACTTGCCTTTACAGATTTCAGAGAGATTTGCTTTCATTACGTTCTTAACTTTTGTTTAAAAACGGTTTATTTAATTGTATAATAAGTACGGTTTTAGAAATTCGTATTGAAAACATCCAAATTTGCTCATGATTGTTTTCAAGCAGTGGAAATGGTATGTTTAATTCATATATGGTCTCTGAGGTGAAAAAGATGAAGCGTATAGGAGTTTTAACAAGCGGTGGGGATTCCCCAGGAATGAATGCAGCTGTGCGCGCAGTTGTAAGGAAAGCAATTTACCATAATGTTGAAGTTTACGGTATTTATAATGGATACTCAGGTCTAATTAACGGTAAAATTGAGAAACTCGAAATAGGTTCAGTAGGCGATATCATTCATCGTGGAGGAACAAAACTTTACACGGCAAGATGTCCTGAATTCAAGACAGTTGAAGGTCGTGAAAAGGGAATTGAAAACTTAAAAAAATTCGGTATTGAAGGACTTGTAGTCATTGGTGGAGACGGGTCATTTATGGGAGCAAAGAAATTAACAGAGCTCGGTTTTCCATGTGTAGGTGTTCCAGGCACGATTGACAACGATATTCCAGGTACTGATTTTACTATTGGCTTTGATACAGCACTGAATACTGTCATTGATGCCATTGATAAAATTCGTGATACAGCCACATCTCATGAACGTACATACGTAGTGGAAGTAATGGGAAGACATGCTGGTGATATTGCCCTTTGGTCAGGTCTTGCGGGCGGAGCCGAATCTATTTTGATTCCTGAAGCAGACTATGACATGGACGAAATTATTGCTAGGTTAAGAAGAGGTCACGAACGCGGCAAGAAGCATAGTATCATCATCGTTGCAGAAGGCGTAGGCAGCGGTGTTGAATTTGGTAAGCGGATTGAAGAGGAGACAAGCCTTGAAACACGTGTATCTGTCTTAGGGCATATTCAGCGCGGAGGTTCTCCGAGTGCGTTTGACCGTGTACTGGCAAGCCGTTTAGGAGCATATGCAGTCGAGCTTCTTCTTGAAGGACAAGGCGGACGCTGTGTAGGCATTCAAAGCAATGAACTCGTTCATCACGATATTTTAGAAATCTTAGATAAAAAACATACAGTCGATAAAAATATGTACCGACTTTCACAAGAGCTCTCTATATAAAACGAGAAGACCTTAGGAGGAACAGTAATGAGAAAGACAAAAATCGTTTGTACAATCGGTCCAGCAAGTGAAAGCATTGAAAAGCTGACTGAATTGATTGAAGCAGGAATGAATGTAGCCAGACTAAACTTCTCCCATGGAGATTTTGAAGAGCATGGTGCACGCATTGAAAACATACGTAAAGCAGGTAAAACATTAGGCAAGGACATTGCGATCCTTCTAGATACAAAAGGTCCAGAGATCCGTACACGTACAGTTGAAAACGGCTCAATTGAGCTAGTCGCTGGTGCTGATCTTATCGTGAGTATGGAAGACATTGTTGGAAATACGGAAAAAATTAGTGTGACATACGAAGATTTAATTCATGATGTAGAAGTAGGTTCAACGATTCTATTAGATGATGGTCTGATTGGTTTAGAAGTAAAAGAAATTAACAAGGACCGCAAAGAAATCGTCACAAAAGTCATGAATACAGGCACACTCAAAAACAAAAAAGGTGTCAACATACCTGGTGTCAGTGTAAACCTGCCTGGTATTACAGAAAAGGATGCCAATGATATTCTGTTTGGAATTGAACAAGGCGTCGATTTCATCGCAGCTTCTTTTGTGAGACGAGCTTCTGATGTTCTTGAAATTCGTGAGCTTCTTGAAAAGAACAATGCGACTGATATTCAAATCATTCCTAAGATTGAAAACCAAGAGGGTGTTGATAACATCGACGAGATCCTTGAGGTATCTGACGGTTTAATGGTTGCGCGTGGAGATCTTGGTGTAGAGATCCCGGCAGAAGAAGTACCGCTTGTTCAAAAAATGCTGATCAAAAAATGCAATCGCTTAGGCAAGCCTGTCATCACAGCGACTCAAATGCTGGACAGCATGCAGCGTAACCCTCGTCCAACTCGTGCGGAAGCAAGTGACGTGGCAAATGCTATTTTTGACGGTACAGATGCGATTATGCTTTCTGGTGAAACAGCAGCAGGAACATATCCAGTAGAAGCCGTACAAACAATGCATAACATTGCATCACGTTCAGAAGAAGCACTAAATTATAAAGCCATTCTTTCTCGCAGAAGCGAAGAAGTAGAAGTCAGTATTACAGACGCGATCGGTCAATCTGTTGCACATACAGCAATGAAGCTTGATGTAGCAGCGATTGTGACACCGACGGAAAGCGGACATACAGCAAGAATGATTTCAAAATATAGACCAAAAGCACCAATCGTAGCAGTTACTGCAAACGAATCAGTTGCGAGAAAGCTATCTCTTGTATTCGGTGTATTTGCAAAGAGCGGCTCAAAAACGACGTCTACTGATGAAATGCTTGAGAATGCAGTAGAGAAGTCTATTGAAACAGGCTATGTAAGACACGGCGATTTAATTGTGATTACAGCCGGTGTGCCAGTTGGTGAAACAGGTACGACGAACTTAATGAAAGTATATGTTGTCGGTGACATTATTGCGAAAGGTCAAGGGATTGGCCGTAAATCTGCATTTGGACCGGTTGTCATTGCACAAAGCGGAAAAGAAGCAGAAGAAAAAATGTACGATGGTGCGATCCTAGTTGCAAACTGCACAGATCGTGATATGATGGGAGCTTTAGAAAAAGCATCTGCCCTTATCACAGAAGAAGGCGGTTTAACAAGCCATGCAGCAGTTGTTGGACTAAGCCTCGGCATTCCAGTGATTGTTGGTCTTGACAGCGCCACGACACTTTTAAAAGAAGGCGAAGAGATTACAGTAGATCCAGCACGCGGAGCGATCTACAAAGGCCGTGCGAGCGTCCTTTAAATCATCCAAGAGGGGAGTTGTCTGACTCCTCTCTTTTTTTATGTTACACTAAAAAAAGTAAACAGCTTTCGATGAAAGATACCCCATGAGGTGATATGGTTGAAGAAATATTTTCTACTATTATTAATTCTGTTCCCTGCGGTGGAAATTAGTTTATTTTTAATCTCAAGTAAAATTATTGGCATTTTGCCAACGATGCTGCTCATCGTGCTGACAAGTGCCTTAGGTGCTTATTTTGCAAGAAAACAAGGTATAGAAGCCTTCCAAAAAGTGCAGCGAGATTTGCAATATGGAAAGATGCCAGGGGGAGCGATTGTCGATGGTTTTTGCATTCTAATCGGCGGTCTGCTGCTGCTCATACCAGGCTTCTTATCGGATCTCATTGGGGCTTTGCTGCTCATTCCGGTGACGAGAAAGGGAATCAAGCCGCTCTTTGAACGCTGGCTTAGAAACATGTCTAATCGTAACCGCTACACGATCATTCGTTAAAGAGACCTTCAGGCTGAAGGTCTCTTTTATTTTTGCATGCCATACCGAATGTACTCATAAATATCTCTGAAAACTCCTGCATTACGGAACGCCTGCCACACGACAAGTGAGGCAGGGCCAATCACAAGTCCTAAGAAACCAAACCATTTTAACCCGACAAATAGCGCTACAAGCGTTGCTAAAGGATTAAGTCCGATGGATTTGCTTAAGACTTTTGGCTCTGATATTTGTCTTTGAATGAGGACGACAATATACAAAATGCCCAGTCCAATGGCGAGGGAAAGATTTCCTGTCATAGCAGAATAAATGATCCACGGTAGAAAAACAGTACCGCTCCCGATATATGGAAGTAAATCGACGAGCCCAATACATAAAGCAATCACAAGGGCGTGCTCAACTTTTAAAATGATGAGTCCAATCAATACAATACCAATCGTCATGGCCACAAGCAGGAGCTGGGCTTTCATAAAGCCAGTAATGGCTTTTTTGATTTCAGATAAAATGGCGCGTGTATGCTGCATCCATTTTGCGGGAAAGATACGTGAGCCATATGTTTTTAACGTAAACCAATCCTTCGTGATAAAAAAAGTTGCGAGAGCAGAAAATAACAGAGTGGCTGCTGCATCAGGCAAAAGACCTAAAAACGCTGGAATAAGCTCGAGTGTTTTCGAAAGAAAAGTCCCGATTTTTGCGGCCGCTTCATCACCGAGTGCTTGAATTTGTCCCAAAATCGATTCCTTTTGACCTGCTTGAAGCGTATTAAATTGGGCCGTCATATCATGATATAAAGGCAGAATCTTGTCTGTGAAAAATTGCTCTACAATACCAATCATTTGATCAAGATGGCCAGGCAGCACTTTTGCCAAATAAGCACTTCCTGAAATGATTTCCGCAACTAAAAGCGTCATTAAGCCGGCAGCTGCAACTAAAAAGAGCAAGAGCACAATGACCACAACAAATCCTCTCGGCATTCCGGTGATCTCTTCGATTTTGCATACGGCAGGATGAATCAAACAAGACACAATAAGGGCGATCCAAAAAGGATATAAAAACGGAAAAGACTGATATAAAAAGACAACCGCAAAAACAGCAATGCTGATCATCATCAAACTTCGCAGAAAAATGGCCACATAGGCGTGATTCACACAATCCCCTCCAAAAAACAAGCATGTCCGATACTTCATTTTATTCAAAAAGATTAGTAATATGAAAAGGTCGCAATAAAAAGAAAGAAAGGAGCGGCGTATGTTTACTCAAGCAAATTTATTTTTGGTACTTTTACTCGTTATTGCACTTATTGCAAAAAACAATTCGTTAATTGTAGCGGTCTCTGTGCTGATCGCGATTAAGCTGATTGGCCTGGATCAAAAAATTTTCCCGGTTCTCCAATCTAAAGGCATTAATTGGGGAGTCACTGTCATTACCATTGCTGTGCTGGTCCCGATTGCAACAGGTGACATTGGATTTAAGCAGCTTGGAGAAGCGATGAAATCTTCCTATGCTTGGATAGCTCTTGGAGCGGGTATATTAGTAGCATTAATTGCAAAAAACGGGATTGTGCTACTCGAAAATGATCCGCATATTACGGCAGCGCTTGTGTTTGGTACCATTTTGGCAGTCAGCTTATTTAAAGGTGTGGCTGTTGGGCCGCTCATCGGGGCAGGAATCGCTTATTTGGCGATGCAGGCTGTGAAATTTTTCAGCGGGTGAAAAGAGAGTGGTTCCTGCCACTTTCTTTTTTAAATTTTTTCTTGCGTGAGCTTTTGCAAAAAAACATAATTAAATATATTAAAAGAAGCAAAATCCCTTTATTCCATGCCTGATATGGGAGACTGGAAAAAAAAATATCAAAAAAAATTATAGTTAAACATTTAACAAATGTCTGATTATTGTTTATAATGGGAATAGGCTTAATTTTGAACTCATTGATCATACAAGAGATATGAGGCTTAAAGCGCTCTAACCGTATAGGTAAATGTAAGCATTTTCTTTTCTGAGCCTGTTATCTTATTCGGATTGGATAGCGCTTTCAAAAAGTGAGAATTCTGCAACGAAGGGGAATCTTTTTAAAAAGGGGAGATTGAACATGACAGCAACAAGAGGTCTTGAAGGTATCGTGGCAACAACTTCATCCGTAAGCTCAATTATTGATGATACTCTTACTTATGTAGGGTACAATATCGATGATTTAACTGAAAAAGCTACATTCGAAGAAATTGTCTACCTGTTATGGCACTTAAAGCTGCCGAATGAGCAGGAGCTGAGTGAATTAAAACAGCAGCTCAATGAAAATGCTCAGATTCCGCAAGAAATCATTGAGCATTTTAAATCTTATTCGCTCGATGGGGTTCATCCAATGTCTGCGATTCGTACAGCAGTATCCTTACTAGGTTTACTCGATGACGAATCAGAGATTATGGACAAAGAAGCGAATTACAGAAAGGCGATTCGCTTACAGGCGAAAATTTCTGGACTAGTCGCTGCATTTTCACGTATTCGCAAGGGACTTGAGCCTGTACAGCCAAAAGAAGAATACAGCTATGCTGCAAACTTCTTGTATATGCTAAATGGCGAAGAGCCGTCACCAGTAGAAATTGAAGCCATTGATAAGGCACTTATTCTACATGCGGATCATGAATTAAACGCATCGACATTTACAGCACGTGTATGTGTTGCTACACTATCAGATATCTACTCTGGTGTAACAGCGGCTATCGGTGCGCTAAAAGGACCGCTTCATGGCGGCGCTAATGAAGGCGTGATGAAAATGCTTTCAGAAATTGGCGAAGTTGAAAACGTAGATTCCTATATTCATGGTAAGCTAGAGAAGAAAGAAAAAATTATGGGCTTTGGCCACCGCGTATACCGTCAAGGTGACCCGCGTGCAAAGCATCTAAAAGAAATGAGCCAGCGTTTAACAAACCTCACTGGCGAGCCGAAATGGTATGAAATGTCTGTTCGCGCAGAGGAAATCGTGACATCAGAGAAAAATCTTCCACCAAATGTTGATTTTTATTCTGCATCTGTATATCACAGTCTTGGGATTGATCATGACTTGTTTACACCAATTTTCGTGATCAGCCGATTCTCTGGATGGATTGCTCACATTCTAGAGCAATATGACAACAACCGTCTCATCCGTCCAAGAGCTGACTACATTGGACCTGATCTTCAAACCTTTGTTCCGATCAGTGAAAGAGACTAATGTTTATAGAATAAGCGGGGGCTGATTTCAAAAGGCCAATCAGCCTCCATATCAACAAAAAAACGAATCACGTGAAAAACTTTTTTGCTTGCAGACATCAAGCCAAGAAGTTTCAAATATTCACTACATAACCTGGGAGGTAATATCATTGTCACAAGGCGAAAAAATTACAGTTACTGGCGGCGTATTGAATGTACCAAATAATCCAATTATCCCGTTTATCGAAGGGGACGGAATCGGTCCTGACATTTGGAAAGCAGCATCAAGAGTACTTGAAGCAGCTGTAGAAAAAGCATATAAAGGTGAAAAGCAAATCACTTGGAAAGAAGTATATGCAGGTGAGAAAGCTTACAATAAAACTGGAGAGTGGCTTCCTGAGCAAACGCTTGAAGACATTCGTGAATACTTAATCGCGATTAAAGGACCACTAACAACACCAATTGGCGGAGGAATCCGTTCATTAAACGTGGCACTTAGACAAGAGCTTGATTTATTCACATGCTTACGTCCAGTTCGATGGTTCAAAGGCGTACCTTCTCCTGTGAAACGTCCAGAAGACACAGATATGGTGATCTTCCGTGAGAACACAGAAGATATCTATGCAGGTATCGAGTATGCAAAAGGTTCAGACGAAGTGAAGAAGTTAATTGACTTCTTGAAAAACGAATTAGGTGTGAACAAAATCCGTTTCCCAGAAACGTCAGGTATCGGAATCAAGCCAGTTTCTGAAGAGGGTACATCCCGTCTTGTCAGAGCGGCTATCCAATATGCAATTGACCAAGGCCGTAAATCTGTGACGCTTGTTCACAAAGGAAACATCATGAAATTTACAGAAGGTGCCTTCAAAAACTGGGGCTACGAAGTGGCTGAAAAAGAGTTTGGCGACAAGGTCTTTACATGGGCACAATATGATCGTATTGTAGAACAAGATGGAAAAGATGCGGCAAACAAAGCGCAAAGTGAAGCAGAAGCTGCTGGCAAAATCATTGTCAAAGACAGCATTGCAGATATTTTCCTTCAACAAATCCTAACTCGTCCAGCTGAGTTCGATGTTGTGGCTACAATGAACTTAAATGGAGATTACATCTCTGATGCACTTGCAGCACAAGTTGGTGGAATTGGTATCGCACCTGGTGCGAACATCAACTACGAAACAGGACACGCTATTTTTGAAGCGACTCACGGAACAGCACCAAAATATGCTGGTCTTGATAAAGTGAATCCATCTTCTGTTCTTCTATCAGGTGTGCTTTTACTTGAGCACCTTGGCTGGCAGGAAGCAGCTGATCTAGTGATTCAATCTGTTGAAAAAACAATTGCATCTAAAGTTGTCACGTACGATTTTGCTAGATTAATGGATGGCGCAACAGAAGTAAAATGTTCTGAGTTTGCTGACGAGCTCATCAAAAACTTGTCTTGATTCTTAAACTTTAAAGTTAAAGGGGAAAAAGGAAATGGCAAACAAGCGTAAAAAAGTATCTGTCATCGGAGCAGGTTTTACTGGAGCAACTACAGCATTTCTAACAGCTCAAAAAGAATTAGCGGATGTCGTATTAGTTGATATCCCGCAGCTTGAAAACCCAACAAAAGGGAAAGCACTTGATATGCTGGAAGCAAGCCCTGTTCAAGGCTTCGATGCGAACATTACAGGCACTTCTAACTACGAAGATACAGCCGGTTCTGATGTCGTGGTCATTACGGCAGGAATTGCAAGAAAGCCGGGAATGAGCCGTGACGATCTCGTGTCCACAAATGAAAAAATCATGCGCAGCGTGACACGCGAAATCGTTAAATATTCTCCAGAAGCCATTATTGTTGTGTTAACAAACCCTGTTGATGCAATGACATATGCAGTTTATAAAGAATCAGGATTACCAAAAGAAAAAGTCATTGGACAATCGGGCATTCTTGATACAGCACGTTTCCGTACATTTGTTGCTCAAGAATTAAACCTATCTGTCAAAGATGTGACGGGCTTTGTCCTTGGTGGACATGGCGATGACATGGTTCCGCTTGTTCGTTACTCTTATGCTGGCGGTATCCCGCTTGAAACATTGATTCCAAAAGATCGAATTGATGCGATTGTTGAAAGAACAAGAAAAGGCGGCGGCGAAATCGTAAACCTATTAGGTAACGGTAGTGCCTATTATGCACCTGCTGCTTCACTAGTAGAAATGGTTGAGGCGATTCTAAAAGATCAGCGCCGCGTCATCCCAACGATTGCATACCTTGAAGGTGAATATGGCTACGAAGGCATTTACCTTGGAGTACCAACAATCGTAGGTGGAAACGGCCTTGAGCAGATCATTGAGCTTGAGTTGACAGAAGAAGAAAGAAGTCAGCTTGACCGTTCTGTTGAATCTGTTAAGAACGTCATGAAAGTATTGTCTTAATATGAAAAAAAGAAGGCTTCTCTTATGAGGGGCCTTCTTTTTGTTTACAAAACAAATCTTGTCGAAATTTTAAATTGTCCTCTTGTTAAGCTTTCGTTAAAATGAAAGAGAAAGCATGACTTCTCGCTTTTCACATAAGATACAAAAAAACGGATGCAGGGGAAATCACTAATTGGAGGCACAACATGAATAAAAAAATATTAGTTGTGGATGATGAAGAATCGATTGTAACACTTCTAAGCTATAACCTTGAAAGGGCGGGCTATGATGTCGTCACAGCAAGAGATGGGGAAGAAGCGCTTGAAAAAGCAGCAAGTGAACAGCCTGATCTCATTGTATTAGATTTAATGCTTCCGAAGATGGACGGCATTGAAGTGTGTAAACAACTGAGAATTCAAAAAATGATGTTCCCTATTTTAATGCTGACAGCAAAGGACGATGAATTTGATAAGGTGCTCGGTCTTGAGCTTGGAGCCGATGATTACATGACAAAGCCATTTAGTCCTAGAGAAGTGGGTGCTCGGGTAAAAGCCATCTTGAGAAGAGCGCAGCAATCTCAGCCTGTCCCCGCGCAAGAGGAGAAGGAAGAGGTCATTGCAGACCAAATCAAAATTGGTGAACTGCGCATTTTACCAGAACACTACGAAGTCTACTTCCAAGAAGAACGCCTAGAGCTTACGCCGAAGGAATTTGAACTGCTGCTTTATTTGGCCAAGCATAAAGGACGTGTCCTCACACGTGATCTGCTGCTAAGTGCCGTTTGGAATTATGACTTTGCAGGTGACACTCGTATTGTGGATGTACATATCAGCCACTTGCGGGACAAAATTGAAAAGAATACGAAAAAACCAACATACATTAAAACCATTCGCGGATTAGGCTACAAATTGGAGGAGCCAAAGCCAAATGAGTAAAATTAGAACCCGTCTGTTTTCGGGACTTATTTTTCTCCTTTTTATTGTGTTTGTTGCACTTGGCCTTTTTTTGGATCACATGTTCCATGTTTTTTATGAAACAAAATTAACGGAACGAATGGAAAATGAATCGAGCTTTCTTCTTTCTTCCATGGATGGTGATGATCTGCAGGCGAAGCAAAACAAGGAGATCCTCAATCAGGCAAAGCAGCATCTCGATATGAATGCGTCAATTGTGGACCTGAAGGGGAATATCATACATACAACGGGTCAAGCGGAGCAAATGGGCATCATTCAAAACACACTGAACAATGAACGCCTTCAAACAAAAGGCGTCGTCATTGAGGATGAGAAGGATGCGCTGTTTCATTACGCAGTCCCTATCCTGAAACAAAACAAACCGGTGGGCTATTTATTTCTCCATGCGTCATTCCAGCCTTTAAATGAAATTGACGGCCAGCTTTGGCTCGCATTAGCCGTTTGTCTTGGCTCGGCGATTATTATTATCGTTTTCTTTGGATACCGCATGTCGATGAAATATGTAAAACCGATAGATTATGCCACAAAGGTAGCCAAACAGCTGGAACGCGGGAACTATGATACCAATCATTATGAAGAGCTCATCATCGAAACAAGTGAGCTTAATACATCAATGAAGCGCCTGGCAGAAAGCCTTCAAGAAATGACTAGCACTGGGGAAATGCAGCGGGACCGTCTGCAAACAGTCATTGAAAACATCGGTGCAGGAATTATTTTGATTGATAAGATGGGATATATCAACCTAGTCAATCGAACCTTCCGCAAGCAGTTTAAAGTGCAAAAGCACATTTACATGCACAAGCTGTACCATGAAGCATTTACTCATGAAGAAATTATTGAGCTGATTGACGAAATTTTCATGACAGAAACGAAGGTGCGGAAGTTTTTACGCCTGGCCGTTGACATTGAACGGCGCTACTTCCAGGTGGATGGTGTTCCCATTTTAAGTACAGACGATGAATGGAAAGGAATTGTCCTTGTATTTCATGACGTGACAGAAACAAAGCAGCTGGAGCAGATGCGAAAAGATTTTGTCGCCAATGTGTCTCACGAATTAAAGACACCGATTACGTCGATTAAAGGATTCTCCGAAACTCTTCTTGATGGAGCGATTGATGACAAAGAAGCGCTGACACAATTCCTTTCCATCATTCTAAAAGAGAGTGTCCGTCTCGAAACTCTTATTCAAGATTTACTCGATCTTTCCAAAATCGAGCAGCAGCATTTCAAACTGAATATTCAAGACGCCAATGCGACAGAAATCATTCAAGAGATTGAAGTCCTTTTAAAACAAAAGGCCGCAGAAAAAGGCATTCAATTACAAGTGCGAATCCCGAAAGAGCCTGTCTATGTGATGGCAGATCCGCTGAGGTTAAAGCAAATCTTCCTCAATCTCGTGAACAATGCCCTTACCTATACACCAGAGGGAGGGAGTGTCACCATTTCAGCAAGACCGCGGAAAGGCGCCTATGAATTTGATGTAGCAGATACAGGAATCGGCATGAAGAAAAGCGAGATTCCAAGAATATTTGAGAGATTTTATCGAATTGATAAAGATAGAAGTAGAAATTCAGGCGGTACAGGACTTGGTCTTGCCATTGTCAAACACCTTGTGGAGGCGCATGAAGGGACGATTTCGGTCCATAGCAAACAAGGCAAAGGAACGACTTTTACAGTGAGCCTGAAATCAAAATAGGAAAAAAGGAAAGTCACGTTAAAATTTACATGATCTTTACAATGGATTCATGTTTAGTTAAACAATCATTGGTAGGATGAATAGGAACCCCTTCATCCAAGGAGCCAATTTTGTAAGGACGAAAACACTTGTTGTTTTCGTCCCTTTTTTTATGCAGGTTCGACTATTTTCTTTTCAAAATAAACTTTGATAAAATGATGATACAATGTGTGAAAGAGACGGCTGAAATGGCTCAGCCGATGGAGGATTAAAACATGACAGACAAAAAGAAATTAGTACTAGTGGATGGAAACAGTCTCGCATATCGAGCCTTTTTTGCATTGCCGCTATTATCAAATGATAAAGGCGTCCATACAAATGCCATTTATGGCTTTGCGATGATCTTAATGAAGATGCTCGAGGACGAGAAGCCAACCCATATGCTTGTCGCATTTGATGCGGGAAAAACAACGTTCCGCCACGAGACATTTAAAGAATATAAAGGCGGAAGACAAAAAACGCCGCCAGAGCTATCAGAACAAATGCCGTTTATCCGTGAACTATTAGATGCCTATCAGGTGAAAAGATACGAGCTTCCTCAATACGAGGCAGACGATATTATTGGGACATTGGCTGTGGAGGCAGAAAAAGACGGCTTTGAAGTCAAAATTTTCTCAGGAGATAAGGACTTAACGCAGCTCTCAACAGACCATACGACGGTAGCAATTACGAAAAAAGGCATTACAGAAGTAGAATATTACACACCGGCTCATATTGAAGAGAAATATGGCCTGCGCCCAGATCAAATCATCGATATGAAAGGTTTGATGGGAGATTCCTCAGATAATATCCCAGGGGTGCCAGGTGTAGGTGAAAAAACAGCGATTAAATTGTTAAAGCAGTTTGAAACGGTTGAAAACCTGCTTGAACATATTGACGAAGTCAGCGGGAAAAAACTCAAAGAAAAGCTTGAAGAATATAAAGAGCAGGCAGTGATGAGTAAAAAACTCGCAACGATTCTTGTAGAAGCGCCAATTGATGTATCAAGCAAGGATCTCGCATATGAAGGTCCTCATATGGATCAAGTGATCTCTCTTTATAAAGAACTAGGCTTTCAAACGCTGCTAGAACGTCTAGGAGAAGCACCAGAAACAGGTGAACAGGTCGAAGTAGAAGCATTAGAAGTGAAAAAAATGACCGAAGTAACGGATGAGATGCTGACAGATCATGCCGCCCTTGTGGTAGAACAGCTTGGAGATAATTATCATGAAGCAGATTTGATTGGTTTTGCGATCCATAATGAAAATGGTGCGTTTTTTATCACGAAAGAAGATGCACTTCAATCAGATGCATTTAAACAATGGGTACAGGATGAAACGAAGAAGAAATGGGTCTTTGATTCAAAAAGAGCAGTTGTCGCCCTCAGATGGCATGATGTCGATCTAAAAGGTGTCGATAACGATGTTCTGCTCGCTTCCTATGTCGTCAACCCTCAGAAATCGTATGAGGACGTCGCAAGTGTGGCGAAGGAATACGGTCTTAACATCGCTCTTTCTGATGAAAAAGTGTACGGAAAAGGAGCAAAGCAGGCGATTCCACCTGAAGATGAACTGAAGGAACATCTTGGGCGAAAAGCAGCGGCGATCTCTGCTCTGCATGATTTAACACTTGAAGCGCTAGAAAAAAATGATCAGCATGAACTATATGAAGACTTAGAGCTGCCGCTTGCCCTCATCTTAGGTGAAATGGAATCCCTTGGCGTAAAGGTAGATATTGAGCGCCTAGAAAAGATGGGTGAAGAGTTAACGAAAAAGCTGAAAGAATATGAAGAAACCATTCACCGCTTAGCAGGTGAAACGTTTAATATCAATTCTCCTAAACAGCTTGGCGTGATTCTTTTTGAAAAATTAGGCCTGCCGATTATTAAAAAGACAAAGACGGGCTATTCGACATCTGCGGATGTTCTTGAAAAGCTTGAAGATAAGCACGAGATCATTCGGTCCATTCTGCATTACCGCCAAATTGGAAAGCTCCAATCGACCTATGTGGAAGGCTTAATGAAAGTAACGCGCAAGGATACCCATAAAGTGCATACACGATTTAATCAAGCGCTCACGCAAACAGGAAGATTAAGCTCAACAGATCCCAACTTGCAAAATATCCCGATTCGTTTAGAGGAAGGACGAAAGATTCGTCAAGCATTCGTCCCTTCAAAAGAAGGCTGGCTCATGTTTGCTGCTGACTATTCTCAAATTGAGCTGCGTGTACTCGCTCATATTTCTCAGGACGAGAATTTGATCGAAGCGTTTACGCAAGATATGGATATTCACACAAAGACAGCGATGGACGTGTTCCATGTCTCAGAAGAAGAAGTGACTTCCTCTATGAGAAGACAAGCCAAGGCAGTCAACTTCGGAATTGTATATGGAATCAGTGACTATGGATTATCTCAAAACCTTGGGATCACAAGAAAAGAAGCAGCTGCCTTTATCGAACGCTATTTAACAAGCTTTAAAGGCGTGAAAACCTATATGGAAGAGATCGTGCAGGAAGCGAAACAAAAAGGATATGTCACGACGCTTCTCAAACGCAGAAGGTATATCCCGGATATCACAAGCCGTAATTTTAATATCAAAAGCTTTGCCGAACGAACAGCCATGAACACACCGATCCAAGGAAGTGCAGCTGATATTATTAAAAAAGCCATGATTGATATGGCGCGAAAGTTAAAAGAAGAAAACTTGCAGGCAAATCTTTTATTACAGGTGCACGATGAATTGATCTTTGAAGCACCGAAAGAAGAAATTGCCATACTTGAAAAAATTGTCCCTGAAGTCATGGAAAATGCACTTCAGCTAGATGTGCCGCTAAAAGTTGATTTTGCTTCAGGCCCATCTTGGTACGACGCAAAATAATAGAGAGAGAAAAAGGAGCGAGGAGCATGCCGGAATTACCAGAAGTTGAAACCGTCCGGCGCACACTCAAGCGGTTAGTCGAAGGAAAAACGATTGAAACGGTCGATATTAAATGGCCAAATATCATCAAACGTCCTGGGGAGCCGGAAGAGTTCGCAAGAAGGATGGTAGGAGAAACGATACAAACCATTGAAAGAAGAGGAAAGTTTCTTCTCTTTCATTTAGACCATTACGTGATGGTCTCCCATTTAAGGATGGAAGGGAAATACCGTGTACATGAAGCGCATGAGCCATACGATAAACATGTCCACGTCGTCTTTACGTTTACAGACGGTACTGAGCTTCGGTATCATGATGTGCGTAAATTTGGCACGATGCATTTATTTCAGCCGGGTGAAGAAGAAAAGGAACTCCCGCTTTCACAGCTGGGGTATGAGCCTTTTGATGATCAATTCACTCCGGAATATTTATGGGAGCAATTGAAAAAAACATCCCGTGTGGTCAAAACAGCGCTGCTTGATCAAAAGATTGTCGTGGGACTAGGTAATATTTATGTAGATGAGGTTTTGTTTAAAGCAGGCATTCATCCAGAAACAAAAGCGAATCAGCTCAGCCTTGAATCGTGTAAAGTGCTCCACAGGCATATTATCGATACACTTCAAGTAGCGGTAGATGCAGGAGGCAGCACGATTCGATCATATATCAATTCACAAGGTGATATTGGCACATTTCAGCTGCAGCTTCTTGTGTATGACCGGCGGGGAGAGCCTTGTCAAACATGCGGAAGCATCATTGAGAAAACAGTAGTCGGAGGGCGCGGCACTCATTTTTGTGTGACCTGTCAAAAACGTCCTCAATAAAAATCAGCCATCAGCATGCTTCCTTTTTGCTGTGCATACGATAAAAAACATTCATTTTTCAGCAAGGTGTAGACTGACACACAGCCCACCTGCTCTTCATATAGTGAAGAAGAGTCTAAGGACGCCCAGAGACTCTTGATCATCGTTGCATGAACAGAAAGGAAGAGTTCAGGTATGATTTCGATTTCGCTCCTGTTTTTAGCTATTGCAGTCAGTATTGACAGCTTTTCTGTAGGCTTTACGTATGGCCTTCGTAAAATGAAGATTCCATTTAAAGCGATTGTCATTATTGCATGCTGTTCAGGGATTGTGCTGCTCATTTCCATGCTGATTGGCAGCCTGCTGACGACATTCCTCCCTGTCTCAGTGACAGATAAACTTGGTGGAGGCATTTTAATCGCCATTGGACTTTGGGTCCTTTATCAATTTTACAAACCAGCGAAAGAGCGTGATTTGCTTCTTCATGAAAAGACATTGCTCAATGTGGAAGTGCAATCGCTTGGTCTTGTTATTCAAATTTTGCGAAAGCCGACAAGTGCTGATATTGACCGTTCTGGGACGATCAATGGAATAGAAGCGGTGCTTCTTGGGATTGCTTTATCCATTGATGCATTTGGCGCAGGGATTGGCGCTGCGATTCTAGGCTTTTCTCCAATTGTCATGAGTATCACTGTGGCCGTGATGAGCTCACTCTTTGTGTGTATCGGGCTCCGTGCCGGGCATTACTTGGCCAATTGGCGCTGGATCGATAAACTTGCATGCTTACCAGGGCTTCTGCTCATTTTAATTGGGGTGTGGAAGCTGTAAAGGAGGAAATCAATTGACGCTTGTCATTGGATTAACAGGCGGGATTGCTAGTGGAAAAAGCACCGTCTCGCAAATGATAAAAGAGCAGGGCATCAGGGTCGTGGACGCAGATGTCATTGCAAAAGAAGCGGTTGCTAAAGGTACACCAGCTCTTCAACAAATCGTTCAAGCCTTTGGTGAGGATGTTCTCCTGCCAAATGGGGAGCTGAACCGGCAGCAGCTTGGAGCCATCATTTTTTCTGATGAAGAGAAAAGAAAGCAGCTGAATGCGATTGTTCATCCTGAAGTGAGAAAAGAAATGCTCAAACAGCGAGATGAAGGGGTTAGTCAGAAGGAAACCTTCGTTGTCCTCGATATCCCGCTTTTATTTGAAAGTCAGCTGGAAAGTCTCGTCGACCGCATCATTGTGGTGTATACAACGCCTGAATTGCAGCTGTCGCGGCTCATGAATCGAAATGACCTCGACGAGGAAGAAGCGCTGAATCGAATACACTCTCAGCAGCCTCTTGAGGAGAAATGTAAAAAAGCAGACCGCGTGATAGAGAACACACAAGATCTCGCGTTTATTAGAAAGCAATTGCAGAACATATTAAATGAATGGGAACATACAGATAAGTAAGAGTACATACACGTACTCTTCTTTTTTTATGCTTTATTCTGATTTCCTTTGAAAAGAACAGCCCTTTTTAGAAAATATACGTTTATATACTGGCAATTACATTCTAATGTGATATACTAATTTCATAAATAAATTTATTGAGTATAACACATAATAGAGGAGTGACCTGTTCATGAAGGTAAAAGCAGCGATCAATGGGTTTGGCAGAATTGGACGCATGGTCTTCAGAAAAGCAATGCTTGATGATCAAATTCAAATTGTAGCGGTGAACGCAAGCTATCCTGCCGAAACGCTAGCACATTTAATTAAATATGATACAAATCATGGACGTTACGAATGTGATGTGACAGCAGAAGATGACGCCTTGATTGTGAATGGCAAAAGAGTTCTTTTGCTTAATAATAGAGATCCAAAGCAGCTTCCATGGGGAGAGCTTGGGATTGATATCGTCATTGAAGCAACAGGTAAATTTAATTCAAAAGATCAAGCGATGGGCCATATAGATGCCGGAGCGAAAAAAGTCGTTCTAACAGCTCCAGGCAAAAATGAAGACATTACGATTGTGATGGGTGTCAATGAGGATGATCTTGATCCTGAAAAGCACGTCATTATTTCAAACGCATCTTGTACAACAAACTGTTTAGCACCAGTTGTGAAACTGTTAGATGATGAATTTGGCATCGACAATGGTTTAATGACAACGGTTCATGCTTATACAAATGATCAAAAAAATATCGATAACCCGCATAAGGATCTGCGCCGGGCGAGAGCATGTGCTCAGTCCATTATTCCAACTACGACGGGTGCCGCTAAAGCGCTTTCTTTAGTGCTTCCGCACATGAAAGGGAAATTACATGGACTTGCACTTCGCGTACCAGTTTCCAATGTGTCGATGGTTGATCTTGTCGTTGACTTGAAAAAAGATGTGACAGCCGAAGAAGTCAATGCAGCCTTCTCGAATGCATCTAAAACATCTCTTGCCGGTATTTTAGATTACACAGATGAGCCGCTTGTTTCTACGGACTTTAACACAAATCCTTATTCAGCAGTCGTTGATGGACTGACAACGATGGTAATGGAAGGGAGAAAAGTGAAAGTTCTTGCATGGTATGACAATGAATGGGGTTATTCATGCCGAGTGGTTGACCTTGTAAAGTTTGTCGGCGCACAGATGAAAGAGCTGTCTGCTGTTTGAAATGAAGAAGACGATCGTCCCTTTTCAAGAAATGAGAGAAAATCCCACTAAAAACACAGCTTGCAAAATGGGTCTAAACAAAGTATACTATTTTTCGTGAACTTCTTGTTCGCAGACTCATTCGGGTATACTTAAAGGGTTAGGACCTCTTAGGACTAACTTTCCCCCGTGGTATATGTCCGGTCCGGCTGCTTAGAACTTCACTCTTTCATTCTTGTTTAAAGGGGGGTCCATGATGGAAACAATCGGACGTCACGTTATCTCCGAGCTATGGGGATGCGACTGTGATAAACTGAACGACATGGATTTTATTGAAAAAACGTTTGTAAATGCAGCTTTGAAATCAGGAGCTGAGGTAAGAGAGGTTGCTTTTCACAAATTTGCACCTCAAGGAGTAAGTGGAGTTGTCATTATTTCTGAATCTCATCTGACAATTCACAGCTTTCCTGAACATGGTTATGCGAGCATAGATGTTTATACTTGCGGTGACCTAGATCCGAATATTGCAGCAGATCATATCGGAGATGAATTAGGTGCTGAAACAAGAGAAAACATCGAAATTCCTCGAGGCATGGGACCTGTACAAGTAAAACAGGCACAAGCCAAAGCACTGTAAACATAAAAAAGATTGCAATGGGAGCTGGCCAAAAGCATTGAATGCCTTTGTGTTATGCTCCTTTTTATATTTTTTTGATAAAAAATCCAACATTCCCCAGCTTGTCTATACTTTTGTTCTAGGAAAACAAAGGTTTTTTTTATAAAATAAAGAAAGAGGCATTATGGCAAAGGGGATACGTGTATGACTTTAAGACAAAAGTTTAAACGATTCATGTCAAACCATACAGAAACATCTGACGAGCATCCAGTGTCAGAACTGAAAAGCCATTACTACAAATCGACGAATGCACAAGTTTTTCAAGCGGTGGAAACCATTCTTTCCCGAAGCGATTCTTATCAAGTAACATCTGTTTCAGCAGAACGAGGTGAAATCAGCGCAAACATACGATTGCCGAAAAAAGCCTTTCTCGTGGCGACTGTCATTTCAATTCGTCCTTTTGAAACAGCTGTCGATTTTAATGTGACAACAGAAACGGCCCTGCCAACAGATTTCGGCTATAGTCAGAAGACCGTTCTGTCCCTTTATGATGAACTAGACAAACAACTTCCAAGAATAGATCGGAGCTGATGAAATGAAATGTCCCACATGTCAGCACCTTGGCACAAGGGTGCTTGATTCAAGACCAGTAGATGAAGGGAAATCCATCCGTCGTAGAAGAGAGTGCGAAAGCTGCCAATATCGCTTTACGACGTTTGAAAAATTAGAAGAATTACCGCTGATTGTGGTGAAAAAAGAAGGGATTCGAGAAGAATTCAGCCGGGAAAAAATGCTGAGAGGACTCATCAAAGCGTGTGAAAAGCGTCCTGTTGCTTTAAAGCAGCTGGAGGATGTCTGCTTTAATATCGAAAAAGAACTGCGCAATCAAGGCATGTCAGAGGTGAAAAGCGAGCTTGTAGGTGAAATGGTCATGGACGAGCTGGCGAAAATTGATGAAGTGTCTTACGTCAGGTTTGCCTCGGTTTACCGGCAGTTTAAAGACATCAATGTCTTTATTGATGAATTAAAAGATCTATTAAAGAAAGAACGCTAAAAAGAGCTGGAGATTCTTCATGCTCTTTTTCCTGCGTAAAGCGTAAAACGTAAAAAGAGTGTACAATGGAAACAATCGCAATTCATGGGGAGGATCAGCATATGACAGAGCATTGGAAGGAAGTGCTAGCCGTCGATCCGTATGTCGTCAAAAGCGCTTCATTGCTCGGTGACATCGATAGACAGCTCATCACTCTTTTATATCAGCCGCTTATTGGCATGTCCGCTTTCAGCTTATACATGACGCTGTGGGGTGAGCTGGAACAAAATCGTATGTGGGGGAAACCTGCACCTCATCGGCAGCTCATGGTCATGCTGCAGACGAATTTAAATGATATTTTTGAGGAACGTTTAAAGCTTGAAGCGATCGGCTTACTCCGCACATATGAACAGGAAACGGAAGAAGGCAGACTGTTTACATATGAGCTTGTACCGCCGCTAAGACCAGATGAATTTTTCCAAGATGGTATGCTGAATGTTTTGCTGTACCATCGTGTAGAGAAAGCAAAATATATGCAGCTTCGCGATTATTTCTCCTATCCGGGTGTTCCTGCAGAAGCAAAGAACATTTCACGGTCGTTTGAAGAAGTCTTTCACGTATTGCAGCCAGGCGAACGCAAGATGACAGAAGAAATTCATCAGGCTTCATCGCTTGATCAAGGCTATGAATATGTGACCGTTGGATCGAGTCAGCCGGCACCGCTCTCAGACGAATCCTTTGATTTCGATCTATTATTAGCCGGTATGTCTGACATGATGATTCCAAGAAAGGCTTTGACAAAGCAGGTAAAAGAAACAATTAAGAAGTTAGCTATTGTATACGGCATCACCCCGCTTCAAATGCAAAATATTGTAGCAGGTGCATGCGGTTCGGATCAAATGATCTCAACAGAAGAGCTGAGAAAAGCAGCAAGAGACTGGTACCAAATTGAATACAGAGGCGAACAGCCAAAGCTGATTGATCAAAAACAGCCAAGACACTTGCGACAAGATGCTTCAAAGACGCCGGCAGCGGATACTCCAGATGCAAAATTGATTGAAAAACTGGATCATATTTCGCCTAGAGAGCTGCTAAAAGACATGGCAGATGGTATTGAGCCAACATATGCCGACTTAAGAATTGTCGAAGATATCATGCTCGAGCAGCAGCTAGAGCCAGGTGTCATGAATGTTCTCATCTACTATACATTACTCAAAACAGATATGAAGCTGTCAAAAACATATATGCAAAAAATCGCCGCTCATTGGGTGAGAAAGAAAATTAAAACCGTAGCAGCGGCCATGAAAATTGCCAAAGAAGAAAACAGACAAATGACAGAGTGGGCGCAGCAGAAAAAGCAGCGCAGCACATATGGTTCAGGAAAAGTCGTCAGGGAAGAGAAACTGCCTGACTGGATGAAAGAAACCGAAACAAAAGAACAGCCGGCAAAAGAGCAAACGGACAGTCTGTCTACAGAAGACCTCGAACGAGAAAAAGAAAAACTGTTAGATCAGTTTAAAAATATGAAAAAGTACAATGCACATTAAGGTGAGGTGAGATGGGATGAAACCGATCGGTCGTTCATTTGAACAGCTAAAAGGACGAGTAGATTTTCGCGTGAGATACAATCAGATTAAGGAAAGTGTGTTATCTGATGAAGATGTGAAAGCCTTTTTACAGAAGCATCAAGAAGAGATACATGAAGACATGATCAATCGCAGCTTGAACCGGCTCTTTGAATATGTGCAGCAGTCGAAGGGCTGCTCTTACTGCTTAGATGACGAAAACGTTAATGCGATTTTAGATGGGTATCACCCTAAGCTTGTGATCAAAGGTCAGAGTATTGATATTGAATATTCCCCTTGTCCAGTCAAGCTGCGGCTCGATAGACAGAAGAAACAGCAAGAGCTGATGAAAAGCATGTATATTCCGCAAAATGTCCTTCAAGCGACGTTCGCTGATCTGAATGTTGTGGGAAGACAAGAGGTCATTCAAAAAGTAGGTCAATTCCTCCAAAGCTATGATGAGACTGGAAAAGGAAAAGGCTTGTATTTACACGGAAAGTTTGGGGTAGGAAAAACGTATATACTAGCAGCTATTGCGCAGCAGCTAGCGGAGAAAGAATACCCATCTCTCCTTGTTTACGTGCCTGAATTTGTAAGAGAGTTAAAAAATTCATTAGCCGATCATACGCTAGAAGAAAAGCTGAATATGGTCAAGTCCACTCCTATTTTAATGCTTGATGATATTGGGGCAGAATCGATGACAAGCTGGGTGCGGGATGAACTGCTCGGTACGATCTTACAATACCGTATGGCAGAGCAGCTGCCGACATTTTTCTCTTCTAATTTCTCACCAAACGAGCTGAAGCATCACTTTACGTACTCACAGCGGGGAGAAAAAGAAGAGGTCAAAGCCGCTCGTTTAATGGAACGGATTCTCTATTTAGCAGAGCCTGTCTTGCTCGAAGGAGAAAACCGCCGTCATTTATAAAAGCGTATGTCACCTGAAGGAGGAGCAAATGAAATGAACAAAAGAAAATGGCTGCTTTTTCTTGGGATTGGCATTCTTGCTGCTGCGCTGTGGTGGCTGAATAAACAGCATCTTCAGCTGGCGCCGAAAGATGTGAAGAATTGGGTGCTTCAATTTGGGATGCTGGCTCCCTTTGTTTTTCTTTTCTTATCTCTTTTCCGCCCGTTTGTTCTTGTTCCGATTACGGTCTTTTCCTTGGCGGCAGGTTTGGCATTCGGCAGTGTCCTTGGGACGATTTATGCCCTCATTGGAGCGACAGCCGGGGCAACAGGCTCTTTCATGATTGCTTCAACCTTTCGTGCAAAAAAGAAGGAAACGGAATCAAACAGCCGAAAGCTGAAAGCGGTGACGTCCCGCATTCAGGAGCATGGATTTCTTTATATTTTGTTATTGCGTATTGCACCGATTCATTTTGATTTTGTCAGCTATGCGGCAGCTGCTTCACGTGCAAATTATCGTGCATTTGTGACAGCCACCTTTTTAGGCTTAATACCGGGTACAATTGCGTTAAATGTTCTCGGCTCAAGCTTTGTCAGCGGCAATTATGCCGCCTTAGTGGTTGTTTGTTTGATTTATTTGATCTTTATCTCTGTTCCACTCATTTTAAAAAGAAAGATGCCTGATTTATTTTAGGCGTCTATTTTTTATGTTCCCCCCATATATATGTAACAGATGTCGTTAGGGGGGACAAACATGCTTGAAATAATCTTTGAAGATGAATATGATACCGCCGCTTTTTTACATCTTGCTGAACACTTGGACAGTCGGCATCACATGTCAATTCAACAAGGGAAAGACCGGCTTCTCATAGAGGCGAAGGAATCCGAAGAAGCACTTGAGCACATTGTGCGGCCATTACTGGTTCACTTTTTTTTGGAATGCAAAGAAAATGAGCGCATGCGCAGCATCCTTGAAAACACCTATTTGTTTAAAGATCCCGAAGAGCAGCACCAAATTCTTTCCATCGCACACAGTATCATGAACGGGGATTTAGATGATATTCCCGGTATTCAGCAAGACCCGTCAAGAGAAGCCCTTTTAAAAAAGGAGCTTGAGGCGATTTCTTTACAGCAAGGCGTTTTTTCAATTGGTTCATTTATGACATTTAGGCTGTCAGAGTATGACCGAAGGCTGAAGAACTATGTTGAAGTGTCCATTGAAGAATACAAAATGGAGCAGGAGTATCAAAACTTCATTCAATCGCTTCGAGACTATGTGATGGCAAGAGAGCCTAGGCTCGAAAAAGTACATGTTGTGCATCAGGACCGCCTGGTGATTTGGGAATTTCGCTACGCTTCTGAGCGTGATCAAAAACAATACATAGACAGACAGTTTGTAAGAGAGCATCCAATGTATATTGATTCTCAGCTGATTGCACCGCTTGTCTCCATTGCACCGCAAAAAATTGACCTATTTACAAATGATACAGGTCACTCGATGGTGCAAACCATTCAAAATATTTTTCAAGAAAGGGTCGAGGTGTTCCCGTCTCATTCATTCCAAGAGCAGAATGTTCAATTTGTACATGCTCATTTCAACAAGAAAAGTGAAAAGCTTTCTTGATTTTCACGAAAAAACGTTTTATAATACGGTGTAACTTCATACAGAGACCGTATTGATAAGGACATGAACAAATGAACACCCGCTTAAAGAGAGGGAAGCCGCGGCTGAAAGCTTCCTAGCAGAGGACCATTTGCTTTACCACCTTTGAACATCAGCTGTGAACTTTTTAGTAATGGCTGACGGGAATTCCCGTTATCGAAACGCAAGCCGTATTTGCTTATGAAAAAGCAAGCTGCAAATACGGGAAAAAGGGTGGAACCACGATTCCGTTTATTCAACCTCGTCCCTTTCCAGGGGGCGGGGTTTTTATATTGCCAAAAAAAGGAGTGACCAGAGATGTCAGAACAAATTCAACTTACATTTCCAGATGGAGCAGTCAAGGAGTTTGACAAAACAGCTACAACAGAAGACATCGCGGCATCAATTAGCCCGGGCCTAAAGAAAAAAGCACTTGCCGGTAAATTGAACGGTAAAGAAATAGATCTGCGTACGCCGCTATTAGAAAGTGGAACAATCGAGATCATCACAGATAAAAGTGAAGAAGCACTCGACATTATGCGCCACAGCACAGCACATTTGCTAGCGCAGGCGATCAAACGCCTGTATGGAAAAGAGCATCACGTTCAGTTTGGCGTAGGTCCTGTCATCGAAAATGGCTTCTACTACGATGTGGACATCGATGTTGCCATCACACCCGAAGACTTACCAAAGATTGAAAAAGAAATGAAGAAAATCATTAACAGCAATCTGCCAATTGAGCGAATTGAAGTATCAAGAGAAGAAGCGAAAAAGCGCTTTGAAGCAATTGGTGATGAATTGAAGCTTGAGCTGTTAGAGGCGATTCCAGAAGGTGAAGCTGTGACGATTTATGAGCAGGGTGAATTCTTTGACCTCTGCCGCGGGATTCACTTGCCGTCTACAGGGAAAATCAAAGAGTTTAAACTGTTAAGCCTTGCTGGTGCATACTGGAGAGGTGACAGTAACAACCAAATGCTTCAGCGTATTTACGGAACAGCTTTCTTCAGCAAAGAAGATTTAAATGAGCACTTACGTCTGCTGGAAGAAGCGAAAGAACGCGATCACCGTAAGCTTGGAAAAGAGCTGAAACTCTTTGCAAATTCTCAAAAGGTTGGTCAAGGTCTTCCGCTTTGGCTGCCAAAAGGCGCAACGATCCGCCGCGTCATTGAGCGTTACATTGTCGATAAAGAAGTGCGTCTTGGCTATGAGCATGTGTATACACCAGTTCTTGCGAATGTTGAGTTGTATAAAACATCAGGACACTGGGCCCATTATCAAGAAGACATGTTCCCAGTAATGGAAATGGACAACGAAGATCTTGTTCTTCGTCCGATGAACTGTCCGCACCATATGATGATTTACAAAAACGAGCCGCACAGCTATCGCGAATTGCCAATTCGTATTGCAGAGCTTGGTACAATGCACCGCTATGAAATGTCAGGTGCCTTATCCGGCCTTCAGCGTGTCCGCGGTATGACATTAAACGATGCACACATCTTTGTTCGTCCAGATCAGATCAAAGACGAGTTCATCCGTACAGTTCGCTTAATTGAAGAAGTGTATCAAGACTTTGGCTTGAATGACTACACATTCCGCTTGTCTTATCGTGATCCAGAAGATACTGAGAAGTATTTCGATGACGATGCGATGTGGAATAAAGCACAATCGATGCTGAAGGATGCAATGGACGAGCTTGGTCATGACTATTATGAAGCAGAAGGCGAAGCGGCATTTTATGGGCCGAAGCTTGATGTACAAGTGAAGACAGCTCTTGGAAAAGAAGAGACATTATCCACTGTACAGCTTGATTTCTTACTTCCAGAACGCTTTGATCTCACATATATCGGAGAAGATGGAAAGCACCATCGTCCAGTCGTGATTCATAGAGGCGTTGTTTCTACAATGGAACGCTTCGTTGCCTTCTTAATTGAAGAATACAAAGGAGCCCTTCCAACATGGCTGGCACCTGTACAATTCCAAGTCATTCCAGTTTCACCGTCTGTTCATTTAGACTATGCGAAAAAAGTACAAGAACGTTTGCAGCTTGAAGGTCTTCGTGTAGAGCTTGACAGCCGCGATGAAAAAATTGGGTACAAAATTAGAGAAGCGCAAATGCAAAAGATTCCGTACATGCTTGTCGTCGGAGATCAAGAAGCAGAAAATGGCGCTGTCAATGTAAGAAAATACGGGGAACAAGATTCAGAAACAATGGATCTTGAAGCCTTTGTGAAACATGCAGTAGCAGAAGCAAAGAAATAATAAGCACAGCCAGTGATTCTCTTTAGATCACTGGCTTTTTCTTTTTGGTGATCCAATTCCTAAAAAGAGACGTTTAGATAGTACAAAAGTAAGGGTAAGTATGTACTATTGGTTTGAGACAAATTGGGGGAATGAAAGCGATGATGCAAACAACAAACAATTTATCGTCACATGTATTGGAGCAATCAGCTGTTCTTCGTGCATTAGAGCACTCACTGGCAATGATTGAATTTAATGTGACAGGTGAAGTTCTATGGGTGAACGATATTTTTGCAAAAGCCATGGGATATTCTAAAGAAGAGATGATCGGTCTTAAACATAGACAGTTCTGTCCTCCGCATATTATAGAACACACGAGCTATCACATGTTTTGGAAGCGTTTGAGAGAAGGTCAAGTCTTTCAGGAAAAAGTGCAGCGGATCACAAAAAACGGCAGCAGCTTATGGCTTGAAGCGACATATTCACCTGTTCAAGATGAAGAAGGAACTGTAGTGGGTGTTGTGAAAGTGGCAACAGATATTACGGAGAGAGAACACACAATGAAACAGGTTGTAGAAGACTTAAAGGAGATGTCTGCGAAATTAATGGAACGAGCAGAAGTTGGCATTCAGCATAGTCAAAGTGTTAATGCTTCCTTTGATCATATAGCAAACGAAACCGATCAAAATATGAGCTTGCTAAAAGGATTAACGGAGCAGGTAGAGTCCATCAGATCCATTGCTGCAACCATTAACAGTATTTCTTCACAAACCCAGCTGCTCGCCTTAAATGCGGCAATAGAAGCGGCACATGCGGGTTCCTATGGAAATGGCTTTAGTGTAGTAGCAGCAGAAATTCGAAAGCTTGCGACAAATTCAAAAGAAGCGATCGTTAAGGTAGATCAATATGTGAAGGCGATCCATACAGAAGTAGAGAAGGTCAGCAGCGGAACAAGCCGGGCAAAGACAACCGTGTTTACAAACCGGGATCTTGTAAAGCAGGCAAGTGAGGAATTCATCGTTGTAGGAGAAGCAGCACGCGGCTTAGACCGGCAAGCGCAAAGTCTAGCGGCAATCATATAGCTCTAAAAATACAAAAACACCCAATCTCGTCAGGAGAAGGGTGTTTTTTTGTTCTATTTTAATATATCAAACAATTCATGTAAGTCTTTGATTTCATAATCAGGCGTCACATCTGTTTCATTTTTCTTGCCATGGCGATTGATCCAAACGGTTTGGATACCAACCCGAGAAGCACCGAGAATATCTGTTTTCGGATTATCTCCAACCATGATCACTTCGTCTTTTGTTAAGTTTAACAGCTGAAGGCAGTGCTCAAAGATACCAGGGTCAGGTTTGCCTTTTCCGTAATCTCCTGAAATCACAATTTCGTTAAAATAAGGTGCAAGCTCAGGAACACCTGCCAGTTTCTCCTTTTGAAGGCTAGGATCTCCGTTTGTTAAAAGGAGCAATTCGTAGCTGCCTTTCAGGCGGTTTAAAACAGGGTATGTTTCTTCATAGACATATGGGCGTTTTCTGCGTTCTGCTGCAAAGAAATCAGCCAAATATTGTCCAAATGCCTCATCGTCAATTCCCGCTGCCCTTAAGCCGTTGGTCCAAGCGTTTTTACGATACTCTGGTGCAATGGCGTTCAGCTTTTGAAAGCCTTCGCTAATCGGTTCACTAAAATTGGACCACAGTCCTTCGAAAGGATTAATGCCGATCATGACAGTATAATCATATGTTTCATAGGAAGAGTACAGCTTTCTTGCTTCTTCACGTACAATCTGTTCAAACGATTCTGGATCAAGTCCATATTTCTTTTCCGCTTCCCGGCAAGTTTCCTGAAAAGTTGTATGAATGCTTTTTTCGTCCCAAAGCAAAGTATCATCTAAATCGAAAAATACGGCTTTCATGATCTTCTCCCTTGTTATGTATGTGTTACCTTCAATTGCAAGTGTCAGGCTCATGTTCATTTTACAATAGAAGAAGAGGGCAATAAAGAAAAGATTTGAGAGATATTTGATCATTGACCGCACATGATAGAATAGAAAGACAATAGATATGACATACATCATTTGAGGTGGCCGGTTTGCTTCATTTAATTATCATGATGATCGAGCGTGTGGGGATCATCGTTATTTTAGGATTTGTGCTTGCCCATGTGAAGGGTTTTCGCAATCTATTGCTACATAATCAAGGGTTTCGGAAAAAGGCAATTCTTGTCTTCATTTTTGCTTCTTTTAGTATGATCAGCAATTACACAGGAATTGAAATCCAGCAGCAAATTGTCATGAATCATGAGTTTTCTTATCATCTTGGCTCGTCCAGCTCTATCGCCAATACGAGAATTATGGGGATCGAAATGGGTGGTTTGATCGGGGGGCCGTTTGTAGGGATTGGCGCAGGGCTTTTAGCTGGAATTCATCGATATTCCCTAGGAGGAAGCACTGCGCTCAGCTGTGCGATTTCTTCCATTTTAGCGGGTGTCATTGCAGGCTATGTCGGCAGCAGGTTTAAGCGGAGGAATCGAATGGTCACACCTCGCCAAGCAGCCCTTTTTGGTGTAGCGATGGAATCATTACAGATGATCATTATCCTTCTGTTTGCAAAGCCATTTGCGGATGCATGGGGGCTTGTCAGTATCATCGCTTTGCCGATGATCTTTGTGAATGGAATCGGCAGCTTTATCTTTTTATCTATTTTACAGTCAGTCATTCGGCAAGAAGAGCAGGCAAAAGCGATGCAGACACATCGAGTATTTTCGATCGCCGATCAAACACTGCCTTTTTTCCGCCAAGGGTTAAATGAACAGTCATGTAAAAGTGTGGCGGAGATCATTCATCGGTTGACTGAAACAGATGCGGTCTCCTTAACGGACACAGAAAAGATTTTAGCGCATGTCGGAGATGGAACAGATCATCATATGCCATCTAAAAGCCTGATTACGGGGCTGTCGAAACAAGTCTTGATGAGCGGCAAGATTATGAAGGCACATTCGAAGGACGAAATCAATTGTTCAGTCGCCCATTGCCCTCTTGAAGCCGCAATCGTGCTGCCGCTCACTTCTAACGGTCAAACGATTGGAACGTTAAAAATGTATTTCAATTCTCCGGTCGGATTAAGCAGGGTGGAAGAGGAGCTTGCAGAAGGTTTGGCGATGCTGTTTTCCACACAGCTTGAGCTTGGGGAGGCGGAAACCCAAAGCCGCCTGCTAAAAGATGCAGAGATCAAAGCACTTCAAGCACAAGTGAACCCGCACTTTTTATTTAACGCCATTAATACCATCTCTGTTTTATGCAGAACCAATGTGGAGATGGCAAGGAAGCTGCTGCTGCAGCTAAGTATTTATTTTCGTTCAAATATGCAAGGTGCCCGCCAGCTGCTGATTCCAATGCATAAAGAGATTCAGCATGTGGAGGCATATTTATCACTCGAACAAGCAAGGTTTCCAAATAAGTACCATGTGACCTTTCAAATTGAAAAGGAGCTGGAGCAGGTGATGATTCCGCCCTTTGTGCTTCAGGTGCTTGTTGAAAACGCAGTGAGACATGCTTTTCCTAAACATCAAACGAATTGTGAAGTCATCGTTTCCGCTTTGATGAAAGATGGGCATGTTTATATGAAAGTGACAGATAATGGACAGGGGATTGAAGATGATAAGATGGCTCAGCTATTAAAAGCGCCTGTCAAATCACTAGAAGGAACAGGGACAGCCCTTTTTAATTTAGATCAGCGGTTAAGAGGAATTTTTGGCAGACAAGCCGCTTTATCCATTCATAGTGACCAAGGCACTGACATCTCATTTCGCATTCCGATGGACTATGTAAAAAAGGATGATTCTCGTTGATGAAAGTATTAATCGTAGATGATGAAGTGTTAGCAAGAGATGAATTAAAATACTTATTACGAAGAACGAAAGAGGATGTTCAAATAGAGGAAGCAGAAAATATAGAATCTGCTTTTGACCGGATGGTCGACCATAAGCCGGATCTGCTCTTTTTAGACATTGATTTATCTGGTGAGAACGGATTTGATATTGCCAAAAGGCTCAACCGGATGTCTGATCCGCCAGCGGTTGTATTTGCGACAGCCTTTGATCAATATGCGCTGAAGGCGTTTGAGGTAAGTGCGCTTGATTACTTAACAAAACCATTTGATGAAGAGCGGCTGCTCCAGACCATCCAGAAGTTTAAAAAGTGGAAATCTGTTGAGACGAAAGAGCACCAGCTGTCAGATGAGAAAGCGCCACACCAGCAAAAATTAGCGATCTCAGTCGATGACTCAATTGTGATCCTGCAAGTTGAAGAGATCATGTATGTAGGACTCAGCGAGGGGAAAAAGGTCGTGAAAACAAAGAATCACATGTATGAGGTCTCAGAACCGCTTGTGGTCATTGAAAAGAAACTTCCTGAGGCTTACTTTATGAGGGTTCATCGCAGCTATATCGTGAATACCTCTCATATGAAAGAAGTACAGCCGTGGTTTAATTCGACGTATAATCTGCATATGACAGACGGGTCCATCATTCCTGTCAGCCGTACATATGCGAAAGAATTAAAGAAGTCGCTCCTGCTAGAGTAGGAGGGCTTTTTTTGTTTGTATTTCAATACTCGTTTTTTGCATTTCAGTCATTGAATCCAGCGAGTTTCATTGTAAACGCTTCATTTGTTTATTTCATGTCTTATACTGAGGGCAGTCGAAGAAAGAGGTGAAGGGGCATGAGTGCCACGAAAGTATATGGATTTCTATCTCAAGCATTTATTTTTGCAACCGTAATGTTCGTTTCTAATCTCATTTCAATGTATTTACCGATTCCGATGCCCGCATCCGTCATTGGTTTGGTTCTATTATTTGTTTTGTTAACAACGAAAATCGTCAAACTAGAGCAGGTCGAGCAATTAGGTACATCATTGACAGGACTCATTAGCTTTCTATTTGTTCCCTCTGGGATCTCCGTTATTCAATCATTAGGTGTCATGCAAGAAGTGGGTGTGCAAGTCGTCGGTGTCATTATCATTGCAACCATTATGCTACTTGCAGCGACAGGGCTGTTTTCGCAGCTTCTCATGCAATTATCAGAAAGACCGCAGAAACGTAAAGAGACAAAGGAGAGTAAATCTTCTCCTTCTCATTCAAATAAACCAGCTTCAAGTACGCATTAAAGGAGAGATGCAAAATGGGTACAAGTACGATGAGCCCTTATTTTGGCATTGTCGTCTCATTGGTCGCTTTTGGAATAGGGACATTCTTATTTAAAAAATCAAAAGGCTTCTTCTTGTTCACCCCGCTGTTTGTGGCGATGGTACTAGGCATTTTATTTTTGAAAGTTGGCGGTTTTTCCTACGCAGATTATAATGAGGGCGGCAAGATTATCAAATTTTTCTTAGAGCCTGCAACGATTGCTTTCGCTATCCCGCTTTATAAGCAGAGAGCCTTGCTTAAAAAATATTGGTGGCAAATTTTATCTGCTATTTTTGTAGGCTCACTTTGTTCTATTACGATCGTATATCTCGTAGCAAAAGGAATTCATTTAGATGCGGCTGTGATGAAAAGCATGCTTCCACAAGCAGCGACAACAGCGATTGCTCTTCCAATTGCAAAGGATATTGGCGGAATCGCAGATATCACAGCCTTTGCGGTCATATTTAACGCAGTCATTGTCTATGCACTAGGTGCCTTCTTCTTAAAATTGTTTCGCATTAAAAACCCAGTGGCAAAAGGTCTTGCACTTGGTACATCAGGACATGCGCTTGGGGTTTCTGTTGGAATTGAGATGGGAGAAGTAGAAGCAGCGATGGCAAGTATCGCCGTAGTAGTCGTAGGAGTTGTGACCGTTATCGTCATCCCAATCTTTATGCAGTTGATTCTTTGATGGTGTCATGGTGTGAAAAAGTCTTGCCCAATTCGTCTCATCGTGTTAAACTGAAAAAGTTGTTTCAAGAGTTCGGTTACTTGACGGACAAATGAAAATTGTGTAGAATAGTTAACGAATTGAATAGATATCACAAGCAGAAGCACCCGCTTCTCACCTGATTGACACATGTTTGTAGTTGACAGGTTGACCGTACATTTATTTTTTCATGCAAATGTTCGCAGTGTGGGTGTTTTATATGCCCACACTTTTTGTTTGCCTGTAAAACATACAACGAAATGGTCAAAATGAATTGTGAACTCAATTCAAAATCTCATGGAGGTGGCTCACTATTAGCAAAGATCAATTAGTTAATGAAGGTATTCGTGCGCGTGAAGTTCGTTTGATCGGACAAAATGGCGATCAGCTTGGGATTAAAACCCGCCAGGAAGCTCTGGAAATTGCTGCTAAAGCTAATCTTGACCTTGTGTTAGTTGCTGCAAATGCAAAACCACCTGTTTGCCGAATCATGGACTATGGTAAGTTCCGATTCGAACAGCAGAAGAAGGAAAAAGAGGCACGTAAGAATCAAAAAATCATTAGCTTAAAAGAAGTTCGGTTGAGCCCGACAATCGATGAACATGATTTTAACACGAAGCTCCGTAATGCAATCAAATTCCTTGAAAAGGGAGATAAAGTGAAAGCTTCTATCCGCTTTAAAGGCCGTGCGATTACGCATAAAGAAATCGGACAGCGCGTGTTAGACCGTTTCTCTGAAGCTTGCGCTGAAGTAGCAACAGTAGAAACAAAACCTAAGATGGACGGACGCAGCATGTTCCTCATGCTTGCACCAAAAGTCGAAAAGTAAAGTAACAGAGGGAGGAAACATCCAATGCCAAAAATGAAAACTCACCGCGGATCTGCTAAACGTTTCAAAAAAACAGGTTCTGGTAAACTTAAACGTTCTCATGCGTACACAAGTCACTTGTTCGCTAATAAATCTACAAAGCAAAAACGTAAATTGCGTAAGAGTGCAATCGTAAGTGCTGGAGATTTCAAACGTATCAAACAACAACTTGCAAACATTAAGTAATTTGGAATAGGAATCATAGGAGGGAATTACAATGCCAAGAGTAAAAGGCGGAACTGTGTCGCGTCAGCGTCGTAAAAAGGTTCTTAAATTAGCAAAAGGTTATTTCGGTTCAAAACATAGATTATACAAAGTAGCAAACCAACAGGTGATGAAATCTGGAAACTACGCTTTCCGTGACCGTCGTCAGAAAAAACGTGACTTCCGTAAACTATGGATCACTCGTATCAACGCTGCAGCTCGTATGAACGGTCTTTCTTACAGCCGTTTAATGCATGGCTTAAAGCTTTCTGGTATCGAAGTAAACCGCAAAATGCTTGCTGACCTTGCTGTGAATGACCTAAATGCATTCAATCAGCTTGCTGATGCTGCAAAAGCACAACTAGACAAGTAAGTTTTATAAAAGATCATTCCTTCGAGGGGTGATCTTTTTTTCTCATCATGTGAGGTGAAATGAATGAATATGGCTTTGATCCTGCTGCTTATTTTAGTGAATGGCTACGGCTTTTTTCTCATGGGTGAGGACAAACGCCGGGCGAAAGCACATAAATGGAGAATTTCAGAGGCGCATTTATGGAGTGCTGCGGTTCTTTTTGGCGCTGCCGGATCGTATCTAGGAATGCAGTATTTCCGGCATAAAACAAAGCATCCTGCCTTTCAAATCGGCATGCCTGTATTAATTATTTTGCAGTTGATTCTATTGGGATATATCCAAGTTATTTGAAAAAGGAGCAGACACCATTAGGATGGCGTGTCTGCTCCTTTTTTTTGTTTGATTTTTTTAATAGGCTGATCCCAATCAATTTTTGTTTGAGGATAACGCTCGATAATGTTTTCCTCCAGTTTTTCAAAGTCTTCTAATGTAAATTCACTCAGCTTCTCAGGTGACTCCGTCCAAACGTAAATGGAGTGGACAAACAGAGGATGATCCTTAGAAGGAACATGCTTCTCCCCTTCAAACAAGACACCTTTATAGACGAAATTAAAATTTTTGCGCGCATTTTGCTGTTCGTCCATAAAATAAAAGCCTTCTTTTAATTGTGCTTGTTTCAGCTTTCTTCTCGGGTTTGAGAAGAATTTTACCGCCATGTAGAAGATGTAGACAAGCAGTGCAACAAGAGCTAGTCTCATGAGGATTACAAACATGACAGGATGCACCTCCAATACCGTTATCTGATGTACTACGAATGAAAACGCCAAAAGGTTTCAACTTTTTTTAAAAAAATATTTCGTAAAACGAAAAAATATTCATAAAAAGATCGTATTGAACGAAAGAGGTTTTGTATAATAAGAATGCACCATGAAGATAAAGGAGGATAAATGGAATGACAAAGCTCGATCAAACATTAACTATGCTGAAAGACCTAACGGATGCAAAAGGGATTCCAGGAAATGAACGTGATGTCAAAAAAGTCATGCAGACATACATAGAATCATATGCAGATGAAGTCTCTACAGACCGCCTTGGCAGCTTGATCGCTAAAAAGGAAGGAAAAGCAAACGGACCTAAAATTATGCTCGCTGGTCACTTAGATGAAGTAGGATTCATGGTGACAAAAATTGATGACAAAGGCTACATTCGTTTTCAAACAGTCGGCGGCTGGTGGTCACAAGTCATGCTCGCCCAGCGTGTCACCATTGTGACGAAAAAGGGAGAGATCACAGGGGTCATTGGTTCAAAGCCACCACACGTCTTGTCACCTGAAGCTCGTAAAAAGTCAATTGAGATTACGGATATGTTTATTGATATTGGGGCGTCAAGCAAAGAACAGGCAATGGAGTGGGGCGTGCTGCCTGGAGATCAAATCGTTCCTTACTTTGAGTTTACAGTCATGAATGATGAAAAAATGCTCCTTGCAAAAGCATGGGACAACCGCATTGGCTGTGCAGTGGCCATTGATGTCATGAAAAACTTACACAATGCTCAGCATGAGAATATTGCTTACAGCGTCGCAACTGTCCAAGAGGAAGTAGGCCTGCGCGGAGCCAAAACAGCAGCGGCTACAATTCAGCCCGATATTGGATTTGCCATTGATGTAGGTGTAGCAGGAGATACACCAGGCATCACTGAGAAAGAAGCAACTAGCAAACTTGGCAAAGGCCCAACAATTGTTGTATTTGATGCTTCAATGGTCTCTCATAAAGGACTTCGTGATTTTGTTGTCCAAACAGCTGATGAGCTGAACATTCCTTATCAATATGACTCAATGCCTGGCGGCGGGACAGATGCTGGCGGTATTCATTTAACAGGTCATGGAGTTCCATCACTATCTATCGGGATTCCGAGCAGATATATTCATACCCATGCTGCAATGATTCACCGAGATGATTATGAAAATGCAGTGAAGCTTTTAACAGAAGTGATCAAAAGACTTGATCAAAAAACCGTTGAACAGATTACGTACGGTTCTTAAGGAAGAATGCCTTTCCTCAGTACAGAGGAAAGGCTTTTTTTATTGAATTTCCCAGGAAATGAACGGTGTGTTCAAGGTGAGCCAAAAGAACTGTTTTTGGTAAAAGAAGAGAGTGTTTCCTAGTGAATAAGGCACATGTGATCGAGCGTTTATTTTTGTAAGATGAAAGCAATAAAAAGGACAGAGCCATAGAATGCCCTGTCAAAAGAGAGTTTATGGAAGTAGGTGAAGCTACCTTAAGAATAAACACATTATTCTTATTTGTCAACTTGGTTTTAAAAGAAAGAAAAATCAATCAATTTATGTTATATTTGTAACAAATTGTTTATACAAAGGGGATGGTTAAATGAATGCGGTTACAATTGTAATAGGATCTATGTGTATTTTAGCGATTGCCTATCGTCTTTATGGCACATTTATGATGGTCAAGGTATTAAAGGTCACAGATGATCATCCTACACCGGCTCACACGCTAGAGGACGGGAAAGATTATGTGCCGACAAATAAATGGGTCACATTTGGGCATCACTTTGCTGCGATTGCAGCTGCTGGTCCGTTAGTGGGTCCGATTTTAGCCGCTCAATTTGGATATTTACCTGGTCTCCTTTGGCTTTTAATTGGTGCAGTCATAGGCGGAGCTGTACATGATCTAGTCGTCTTATTTGCGTCGATGCGAAAAAAGGGGAAATCATTATCAGAGGTAGCGAAGGAAGAGCTGGGACCTGTTGCAGGGTTTTGTACAGGGCTTGCGATGCTGTTTATTATTACCATCACGATGGCAGGTTTGTCTATGGTTGTGCTTCATGCTTTAGAACGTAACCCTTGGGGGACATTTGCAGTTGGAATCACGATTCCAATTGCAATGGGGGTTGGTCTGTATTATAAAAAAACAGGCAATTTAAAGCTGGCGACATCTGCGGGATTTATTTTGCTGATGTTTGGTGTATTCCTTGGGCCAAATATTCAAGGAACGGCACTAGGTGATTTTTTAACACTTGATACAAAAACGCTTGCTCTTGCCCTGCCGATCTATGCCTTTTTTGCTGCGGCTCTGCCAGTTTGGCTGCTGCTTGCACCGAGGGACTATTTAAGTAGTTTTATGAAAATTGGTGTATTCATTGCGCTGATTGCTGGTATTTTTGTCGTGAATCCGTCCATTCAATTCCCCGCGTTTACAGAGTTTGTGAATGGAGGAGGACCTGTATTAGCTGGTCCTGTCTGGCCATTTATTTCGATTACCATTGCTTGCGGTGCCATTTCTGGTTTCCACGCATTTGTTGGTTCAGGGACAACACCTAAGATGCTGGACCGATGGAGTGATATGAAGCCTGTTGCGTTTGGCGCAATGCTTGTGGAATGCTTAGTTGGGATTATGGCTTTAATTGCGGCTACTGCTCTGCATCCAGGGGATTATTTTGCGATAAACAGTACGCCAGAAGTGTTCCGTACACTCGGTATGAGTGTTGAAAACCTTCCGCAGTTGAGTAAGGAAATCGGCCTGGACTTAGAAGGAAGAACGGGTGGTGCCGTGACATTGGCTGTAGGGATGGCGTATATCTTTACGGGGATTCCGTTCTTTAGTCATTTGGCTTCTTACTTCTTCCAGTTCGTCATTATGTTTGAGGCTGTCTTTATTTTAACTGCTATTGATGCGGGGACACGTGTGGCACGCTATTTGATTCAAGACTTCTTAGGTGAAGCATATAAACCGCTTAAACGAACTGACTGGGTACCTGGTTCGGTGTTTGCAAGTGCGCTTGCTTGTTTTATGTGGGGATACTTACTTTACTCAGGGGACATTGGCTCTATTTGGGCGCTGTTTGGGGTTTCAAACCAGTTAATGGCTTCGGTTGGGTTAATCATTGGGGCAACTGTTGTATTAAAAATTGCAGATAAAAGGCGATATATGCTCACTTGTTTAATTCCGCTTGCTTACTTATATGTGACGGTGAATTATGCAGGCTATTGGATGGTAGCAAATGTCTATCTCAATCCTGAAGCATCCGGTTACAGCGTGCTGAATGCGGTGCTTTCGATCATCATGCTGATCTTAGGATTTGTCATTATTGTGTTTGCGATTAAAAAATGGGTTGAAATCTGGCGTGATCCAGCGCTTCGGATGGAAACACCTATCACTGGCTAAATGAAAAAGCCGGCTTGCTTTTATAAGCAAACCGGCTTCTTTTATTGCTGCTGTTGAGGTTTTAAGCCTTGTTCTAATGTTTCAAGGATCTCATTTTTCTCGTTTTCTGATGCTTCTTGCCATAGCACTTCGAACAACACGCCAAGGCCTGGCAGCATTTTTTCCTCGCCGCTTTGAATAGCATCTAAAATCGTATGTTCAAGCTGTTCTTGATTATGGCCAGTAATGTTTTGAATGACTGCGCCTCTTAAATTAAAATCCATTGCCCACACTCCTTTTTTGATGGTAATAGCCCTATTCTGTCTCAAAGACAGGTTTATTATGTAGTGTGCATGAGATATAATAAATTCATGATAATTAAAGGAGTTAACGTCGCTTGAAATATATAGAATCAGCTAAAAACACAAACATTAAACAGTGGAAGAAGCTCCATACGAAAAAAGAACGAACGAAAACGGGGCTGTTTCTCGTGGAGGGAATACATTTAGTCGAAGAAGCATTAAAGAGCGGGATCGTGAAGGAATTAATGGTCACCTCGCCCGATATGCTTCCTTCTCATATCCAGCCTGACATTGAGCTTTATGAACTGAGCGAAGAGGCCTTTTCTGCCATGACAGAAACAGAAACGCCTCAGCACATTGCCGCAGTCTGTACAGTTCCTGTTTTTGAAGAAAAGAAGGTTGAACGGCTTCTTTTATTAGACGCAGTGCAAGACCCGGGGAATTTAGGCACACTTATTCGAACAGCAGATGCCGCTGGTCTTGATGCTGTGATCTTAGGAGACGGAACAGTTGATGCGTTTAACGGAAAAACGCTCCGTTCCGCGCAAGGGTCTCATTTTCACCTGCCTATCTTAAAGCAAACTCTTCAACAGGCGATCACGGAGCTGAAAGAACGAGGCATACCTGTATACGGAAGTGCCTTAAAAGATGCGAAAGAGTATAAAAGCGTAACGGCAGAAGGTCCGTTTGCATTAATTGTTGGAAATGAAGGAGCTGGTATTGACCCAGACATTCTGCAAATGACAGATCAAAATTTATATGTACCAATGTATGGGCAGGCAGAATCTTTAAATGTAGCTGTAGCAGCCGCTGTTCTTGTTTATCATTTGCGTGGATAATGTTGCAACATGCGTTTATTTTCACTATAATAAAACTAATATTTTAAAAACCATGATAGAGGAAGATTGTTTCAAGAAGCGGCCTTTTAGGGAGAATGCATCGTAGACTGAAAGTGCATTTAAGGAATGCTGAAACAGGAATTCACCTCTGGAGTTGTCACCGGGACCGCAGGTTTTGCGTAAAGGTGAACCGGATTCGTTTGATTCCGTTATGTCAATGAAGCTTATTCGCACATGCATTTGTGCTTAACAAGGGTGGTACCGCGACCACAACTCGTCCCTTCTTTTATGGAGGAACGAGTTTTTTTATTGTCTTCAAACGATCAAACAGCCGTTTATCCGAGCGGTTTTGTATATCAAAAGGAGGATTACACTCATGCAAGAAACGTTAAAACAGCTTGAAACAGAGGCGTTAGCAAAGGTTGAAGCAGCCAGCTCGCTCAAAGAGGTCAATGACATTCGTGTTCAATATTTAGGGAAAAAAGGACCGATTACAGAAGTACTTCGCGGAATGGGCAAGCTTTCCGCAGAAGAAAGACCGAAAATGGGGGCACTCGCAAACGAAGTAAGAGAGCAGATTGCTAGTGCCATTGCTGAAAAAAATGAACAGCTGGAAGCAGAAGAAGTGAAGAATAAACTTGCCTCTCAAACGATCGATGTTACTTTGCCGGCAAGTCCAATCAAAATGGGAGCAAGACATCCATTAACGATAGTTGTCGAAGACATTGAAGATTTATTTATCGGAATGGGCTATACCGTTGAGGAAGGTCCTGAGGTGGAAACGGATTATTATAACTTTGAAGCGCTGAATCTTCCAAAGGAGCATCCGGCACGTGATATGCAGGACAGCTTCTATATTACCGAAGATACACTGATGAGAACACAAACATCACCAGTACAAGCACGTACACTTGAGAAATATAACGGACAAGGTCCTGTGAAGATCATCTGTCCTGGGAAAGTATATAGACGTGACAGTGATGACGCGACTCATTCACATCAATTTATGCAAATTGAAGGGCTTGTCGTCGATCACAATATTAGCATGAGTGATCTAAAAGGAACGCTGGAGACAGTCGCAAGAAAAATGTTTGGGGAAGATCGTGAAATTAGACTGCGTCCAAGCTTTTTCCCATTCACAGAACCATCTGTCGAAGTCGATGTGTCTTGCTTTAAATGCGGCGGGAAGGGCTGCTCTGTATGTAAAGGAACAGGCTGGATTGAGATTTTAGGTGCAGGAATGGTTCATCCGAATGTCCTGAAAATGAGCGGATTTGATCCAGAAACTTACCAAGGCTTTGCTTTTGGAATGGGTGTGGAACGGATTGCAATGCTGAAATACGGCATTGATGATATTCGCCATTTCTACACAAATGACATTAGATTCACAAAGCAATTCAAGCAGGACTAAGAGGAGGAAATCAACATGTTTGTTTCATATAAATGGTTAGAAGACTATGTCGATTTAGAAGGCATCAAGCCGGCCGAATTAGCAGAAAAAATTACAAGAAGCGGAATTGAAGTGGAAGCCGTTGAATATAAAGGCGAAGGCATCAAAGGAGTTGTCGTTGGACACGTCATTGAGCGTGAACAGCATCCGAATGCGGATAAATTAAACAAATGTCTTGTTGATATCGGCGAAGACGCACCGGTGCAAATTATTTGCGGGGCGCCGAATGTGGAGAAAGGACAGTATGTGGCCGTCGCAACGGTTGGCGCAGTCCTTCCTGGCAACTTTAAAATTAAAAAAGCAAAGCTGCGCGGTGAAGAGTCTCATGGCATGATTTGTTCTCTGCAAGAATTAGGCGTAGAGAGCAAGCTCGTACCAAAGGAATATGCAGAAGGGATTTTTGTTTTCCCGAATGACGTGAAACCAGGGGATGATGCCCTCCAAGCACTTCAATTAGATGATGCGGTGCTTGAGCTCGGCTTAACACCAAACCGTGCCGATGCCCTGAATATGCTGGGTGTGGCTTATGAGGTTGCCGCCATTTTAGGAAGAGTCATCAAGCTTCCTGATACAGCACATGACACTTCTTCCGAAAAAGCAGCAGACTATATTTCTGTTAAAATTGAGGATCAAGAAGCGAATCCACTTTATGCAGCGAAGATCATTAAAAATGTAAAGGTTGGACCAGCACCGCTTTGGATGCAAACAAGATTGATGAATGCAGGCATCCGTCCAATTAACAACGTCGTGGATATTACAAACTTTGTACTGCTTGAATACGGCCAGCCGCTTCATGCCTTTGATTATGACCGCTTTGGTTCAAAGCAGGTGGTTGTACGTAAAGCGTCTGACAGCGAAATCATTCAAACACTCGATGAGCAGGAGCGTACATTATCATCAAAGCATCTTGTCATCACGAATGGAACGAAAGCGCACGCGGTAGCTGGCGTCATGGGCGGCTTTGAATCAGAGGTGCGTGATGAGACAACGACGATTCTTTTAGAAGCGGCATATTTCAACGGTCAAACAGTCCGTCAAGCATCTAGAGACTTAGGGCTTCGCAGTGAATCAAGCACACGATTTGAAAAAGGACTCGATCCGCAGCGTACGAAACCGGCAGCAGAAAGAGCAGCTCAATTGATCAGTATGTATGCAGGCGGTGAAGTGCTAAGTGGTACAGTTGAGGAAAATCACCTTGAAGCAAGTATGAATGTCATTCACGTATCAACTGAGCGTGTGAACAAGGTGCTTGGAATGAGCATTTCAAAAGAAGATATGATTCAGATTTTCAACAAACTAGGCTTTACAGTAGGCGAATCAAATGATGTTCTTGTCGTAACGGTTCCTTCCCGCAGAATGGATATTACGATTGAAGAAGACCTCATTGAAGAAGTTGCAAGATTATACGGCTACGATAATATTCCATCTACACTGCCTGCGACAGCCGGCACTGTTGGCGGTCTCACACCATACCAAGTAAAGCGGAGAAAGGTCAGACGTTTCTTAGAGGGCGCAGGACTTTCTCAAGCGATTACGTATTCATTGACGAATCAGCATAAGTCCACAGCTTTTGCCCTGCATCCAGCTTATAAAACGAGACTTTCTCTGCCAATGAGTGAGGAACGCAGTGTGCTAAGACAAAGTCTTCTGCCAAACTTACTTGATTCTGTAGCATATAACTTGGCAAGACAAGCTGATTCATTCGGATTTTATGAAACGGGCTCAGTTTTCTTAGCAGAAGCTGAAGGGGCAAAACCAGTGGAAAAAGAACATGTCGCTGGTGCGCTGACAGGCTTATGGCATAAGAATCTTTGGCAGGGCGAGAAAAAAGCTGTCGACTTTTATGTAGCGAAAGGAATTGCTGAAGGATTGTTTGAAAAGCTTGGTGTGTCAGACCAAATCACATATGTTCAAGCAGAGCGTGAGGGTCTTCACCCAGGGCGAACAGCAGATGTTCACTTAAATGGTCAAGTCATTGGCTTTGTTGCCGCCCTGCATCCAGTCGTTGAAAAAGAATTGGATCTAAAAGAAACGTATGTGTTCGAGTTTGATTTAACAGATGTGATGACGTCTGAAACGAAGGATATGAAATATACAGCGATTCCGAGATTCCCTGCTGTGACAAGAGATATTGCACTTGTTGTCGATCAGCATATCTCAAGCGGACAGCTGGAGCGTGTGATCTATGAAGCAGGCGGTCAATTACTCACAGACCTATCTGTATTTGATGTATATGAAGGGGAACATATGGAAGAAGGCAAAAAATCTGTGGCATTCTCTCTTCAATATTTAAACCCTGAACAAACGTTGACCGAGGAAGAAGTCACAGCTGTTCATACAAAAGTATTGAAAGCACTAGAAGATACGTATCAAGCCGTCTTACGCGGTTAAAGAAAAAAAGCTATGGCCTCATGGGGGACTGACCCCCGTTTTTGAGACAGGGATCAAAACACCTTTATACAGCCAATTGCCGATAGTTGATCGGTGATTGGTTGTTTAGTTTTGTTTGAATACGAATGTTGTTATAATAATAAATGTATTCTTTGACAGTGCGTTCTACGATGGTGGTCGTAGTTCGATCAATGCTGTTAAGATAGAACGTTTCAGACTTTAGCGAGGAATGAAACGATTCGATGGAGGCATTATCAGCGGGCGTCCCTTTACGGGACATGCTCATGGTAATGCCTTTTATATGAACAGCTTTCTGATACTCGTAAGATGTATACACAGAACCTTGGTCGCTATGTAACACACAGTTTTCAGGCAGTGCTGGGAGCTGATCAAGTGTGTTTAAAATAAAGTCTGTGTCCTGCTTATCACCAATCGTAAACGCAATCACTTCTCCATTATATAAATCCAATATACTGGAAAGGTACAATTGTTTCTGTCCATAAGGCAAATACGTGATGTCCGTTACTAGTTTTTCAAGAGGACGATCAGACTGAAAGTTCCGATCCAGTATATTACCGGCCACGGCATAGGGCTGCCCATTCTTCTTACGCTTTTTCATTTTAACCCGGCACTGCCACTGGTTTTTCTGCATGATACGTTGAACAGTTTTATGGTTAATACGCATTCTCACTTTTAGTAAGGCTGTGATTTTTCGGTATCCATATCGATACTTGTGCTCTCGGCACAACGTGCCGATTTGCTTCTCTAGTTGTTTTTTAGAATGATTCTGAGTCAGATCTTTTTTCCATCTATAGTACGAAGCGCGAGAGATGCTTAAATGGACACAAATGTCCTGTACTGTCATCATTTTGCACAATTCTTCTACTAGTTTGATTGACGTTTCCTTATCAACTTCCTTTCCAATTCGTTGTACTTTTTTAAAACTTCATTCTGTTGACTCAGATAGCGATTTTCTGCCTGCAGTCTCTCTAATTCGGAAGAGTACTCGGGACCCTTTCCATAGGTATATTGTTTTCCAACAGGCTGTTCGAACCGGTGTGTATCCCCAGCCTTATGCCACCTCACCCATGTCTGAACCTGCGTTTTATTTTTGATATTCAATTCCTGCATGATCTCTTTCATAGATACGCCTGCCAATCTCATGTCTACAGCCTTCTGCTTGACTTCAACCGGATAACTCACTCTTGTCCCCATAGAAAAAACACCTCCATGTTTTATTTCGGATTACAACGATCCGTTTTCAAACTTGAAGGTGTTTTTTATTTGTCTCATCTTATGGGGTCAGTCCCTGGGCCCTAGCTTTTTTTATAGCATTTTTTTCGCTTTTTGTGTGTTGGCAAAATGCAGCTTTGTAAATTGACGTAAAGCATCTTCACCATGCAGCTTGATGAGCTTGGCGGCGGCCTTATCTACATGAGGACCGGCCCCTTTTGGGATGTCAAAGCCTGCAGCCTGTGATAATTTGTCCATTTCAATTAAAAAGGCGTACCTTGCGATAATGGAAGCTGCAGCGACTGACAAATGGATGCCTTCTGCTTTTGTACTAAAATACGTCCGCTCCCGAATAATTTTTTTCCCGGCAAGATGCTTGAAATAAATGCCTGGTTCTGCAAATTGGTCAATCAAAATGGCTTCAGGCTGCTTTCCATCTAGTTTTTCTAGCACAGAGGTGATGACTTGATTATGAAGCAGTGCCTTCATTTTTCCTTGACTCATGCCCTTTTCCTGCATTGTATTGTACTTTTCATTACGAAGAACGAGAAGGCTGAACGGAATGGTTTTGATGAGATCCTTGGCAATGTTGATAATTTGCGGATCCTTTAATCCTTTTGAGTCTTTTACACCAAGCTCTTTCATTAAAGCAAGCTGGCTGGCATCAACATAGGCCGCACAGACTGTGATCGGTCCAAAATAATCACCTGTACCTACTTCATCTGAACCGACGACCGACATGGAAGCAATGCCAGGCGGCGGACTGTATTTTGTGACAGCAGGTGATTTTTGACTTTTCGTATCAGCTGCTTGTAAATGGCTGAATTGACTGGCTTCAGCTTCTGCCTTTTGTCCTTGAAAGAGCACTTTCCCAGATCGATAAGCTGTAATCGTACAGCCAGGGACTTTTGCTTGAAAGAGGGCGCCTGGCGGCAAAGTGTCTGTTAAATGGTGCGCATAGGCGCTCTTCATTTTTTTGAGGTCTTCTGATGTTGCTTTTAAAACGGATTGGGGCACAGTGGATAACTCCTTTTTACCTTGATATCATTGATTTCTAAAGTGTACCATAACAGGTAAGGGCTCGTCTTTCCATTCAATGTCTAAACATGTTATGATAGAGACTAGGATTCTCGTGGAATGGAGGAGAAACGTTGTCTGACGGCGGTAAAACGAAAACAACAGTTGAGATATACGGACAGTCCTATACGATCATCGGTCAAGAAACGAAGATGCATATGCGGCATGTTGCGTCAATTGTTGATGATAAAATGAGAGAAATAAATGAAAAAAATCCATACCTTGATATAAACAAATTAGCTGTACTGACAGCAGTCAATGTCGTCCACGACTACTTGAAATTAAAAGAGCAATACGAAAAATTAGAGATTCAGCTAAAAGAAAAGGAATGAAATTACCGTGATCGATATCATCATTTTGTTTTTGCTTCTTATGGGAACGCTTGTCGGTCTAAAACGCGGGTTTATTCTTCAATTTATTAAATTGATCAGCTTTGTTGTTTCTATCTTAGTGGCGTCCATGTTTTATCAGTCACTGGCACCACAGCTTACGTGGATTCCGGCACCTAATTTTAGCGGCGGTCAACCGCAGCTCGCTTTCTTTAGCGGGAATCTAGAAACAGCTTATTATAATACCATTGCGTTTATCATTCTGTTTATCTTGACCAAAATCCTGCTCGCCATCATTGGCGGATTGCTCACAACCATTGCAAGTATACCTGTGATTAAACAGGTGAACAAACTGCTTGGCGGTGTTTTAGGATTTCTTGAAACCTATTTATTTGTGTTTATTCTATTGTTTGTCGCTGCATTACTTCCAGTAGATGCGCTGCAAACAATGATGAGCAAATCAATGTTAGCAGATGTGATCGTAAACAACACCCCTTACCTGTCCGGTCTTGTCAAAGACCTATGGTCGACGTATGGAGTTTAAAAACTTCTCCTTTCCTGGAGAAGTTTTTTCTCATTCCATGACAGAAAGTTGTAGGATGAAGGGAAAGTTTGTATATTTATATAGGAAGATGCCAAAGCGGCTGGAGGATGAGAGATGAATAAAAAAGATATTATCAAACTTCTTGAAACAATTGCAGTATATATGGAACTAAAAGGAGATAATCCTTTTAAAATTTCTGCCTTTCGTAAAGCAGCAGCGGCACTGGAACAAGACGACCGCAGCCTTTCTCAAATAGATGATCTATTAGCATTACCCGGCATTGGAAAAGGAACCTTTGCTGTGATCACAGAGTATATCGAAAAAGGGCAATCAGAAACACTTGAACAATTAAAAAAGGAAGTGCCTGAAGGACTTGTCCCGCTCTTAAAATTGCAAGGACTTGGTGGGAAGAAGATTGCTAAGCTTTACCAAGAGCTTGGAGTCCATGATGCACAGTCATTAAAGGAAGCATGTGAAGCGGAAAAAGTACAAGCGCTTGCAGGCTTCGGTAAAAAAACAGAAGAAAAGATTCTCGCTGCTCTTGAGGAGGCCGGAAAGCAGCCAGAACGACTGCCAATTGGCTTTGCATTAGATGTGGCAGAGCGGATTGATCATGCGCTTGAACAGATGAAGGGTATTCTTCGTTTTTCAAGAGCTGGCAGTTTAAGACGTGCACGGGAAACTGTCAAAGATTTAGATTATATCATCGCGACTGACAATCCTGAACAAGTCAGAGAGCAGCTCGTTGCACTCGATGATGTCAAAGACGTTATCGCAAGCGGTGATACGAAGGTATCTGTCATTCTTGCCCTTGATTTTGAGATCAGTGTAGACTTCCGGCTTGTGACAACAGATCAATTTGCCACAACGCTGCATCATTTCACCGGCTCAAAAGATCACAATATTCGCATGCGCCAGCTGGCGAAGGAACGCGGAGAGCGTATTAGTGAATATGGTGTGGAAACAATTGAAACTGGAGAAGTCAAAACGTTTGAAGACGAGGCCGCTTTTTATGCGCATTTTGAACTTCCGCTCATTCCGCCAGAAATTCGTGAAACCGGAGCGGAGATTGATACGTATAAAGAAAGTATGCAATTTGTAGAGTTAAAAGATATGAAAGGCGACCTTCATATGCACTCGACTTGGAGTGACGGCGCATTTTCTATTCGCGAAATGGCAGAGGCATGTATCGCAAAAGGCTATGAATACATGGCGATTACAGACCACTCGCAATATTTAAAAGTAGCAAACGGTTTAACAAAAGAACGTTTACGTCTGCAAGCAAAAGAAATTGACAAGCTGAATCAAGAATTTGAGCATTTTCACATTTTCAAAGGGGTCGAAATGGATATTCTCCCGGATGGATCATTAGATTATGATGATGACTTTTTATCAGACATGGATTTTGTGATTGCGTCCATCCATTCGAGCTTTTCTCAGCCAGAGGAAGTCATTATGGAGCGCCTTGAAAATGCGCTGCGGAATCAGCATGTGGATTTAATTGCACATCCAACAGGCCGTTTGATCGGCAGACGGGACGGCTATGCCTTAAATATAGATCAGCTTATAGAGCTTGCGAAGAAAACGGGAACTGCACTAGAACTCAACAGCAACCCGTCAAGACTTGATTTGAGAACAGAGCATTTAATGAAAGCAAACGAAGCAGGTGTAAACATCATGATCAATACAGATGCACACAATATCGCCATGCTGGATCATATGGAAGTTGGTGTAACAGCTGCAAGAAAAGGCTGGACACCAAAAGCAAATGTCGTGAATACTTTTTCTCTAAACGAGATCAAAAAGTTTTTAACGCGTGACAGGTAGTCGTTAGGAGGCAGGACCATGCTGCAACAAAAAGTGTTAGCATCATTAGAATTTCATAAAGTAAAAGAAAAAGTCATGTCCTATACCGCATCATCATTAGGAAAAGAAAAAGCGCAGGATTTAACGCCGCTGACGGATATAGAAACCATTCAGCATTTGCTGGAAGAGGTAGCAGAAGCACAGGATGTTATCCGCTTAAAGGGATCGGCGCCATTTGGCGGGCTGACGGATATTAGACGCGGGGTCAAACGGGCAGAAATCGGCAGTACATTAAGCCCGTCTGAGCTCATGGAAATTGCAGGACTATTATATGCTGTGAAGAATATGAAGCATTTTCTCAAGTCCATGTATGAAGATGGTGTAGACATACCACGACTTCATACATATGCAGAGACACTGATTTTACTGCCTGAAGTCAGAAAAGAAATCGAAAGCTGTATTGGTGATAATGGAGAAGTTCTCGACCATGCCACCCCGGCACTTCGTTCATTGCGCATACAATTACGTTCACTTGAATCAAAAGTTCGTGATAAATTAGAATCTATGATTCGTTCACAATCTGCTTCAAAAATGCTGTCAGACACGATTGTTACCATTCGTAATGACCGGTTCGTGATTCCGGTAAAGCAGGAGTACCGCTCGAATTACGGCGGAATTGTTCACGATCAATCATCATCTGGGGCAACCCTTTTTATCGAGCCGCAAGTGGTCGTGGATTTAAATAACACCTTGCAGCAAACCCGTTTAAAAGAAAAACAAGAGGTCGAAAAGATCCTGCAAATGCTGACAGAGAGTGTGTCAGAACACATTGAGGAACTGCTTCACAATGTAAAGGAGCTTCAGACGTTAGATTTTATTTTTGCTAAAGCAAAATATGCAAAGGCAGAAAAAGCCACAAAGCCTGCTGTGAACGATCAAGGGGAGATTTATTTAAAGCGGGCAAGACATCCTCTATTGCCTAGGGATCAGGTTGTGGCAAATGACATTGAGCTCGGCAAAGATTTTTCAACCATCGTCATTACTGGCCCAAATACAGGGGGTAAGACAGTGACCTTAAAAACGCTTGGTCTTCTTACGCTGATGACGCAGTCAGGCCTTCATATTCCAGTTGAAGAAGGATCAGAAGTGGCGGTATTTGACCAAGTCTTTGCTGATATTGGAGATGAACAGTCGATTGAGCAAAGCTTGAGTACATTCTCATCTCATATGGTCAATATTGTGGATATCTTAAAGAATTTGACATCTAACTCACTCGTGTTATTTGATGAATTAGGGGCAGGAACAGACCCTGCTGAAGGTGCCGCGCTGGCCATGAGTATCTTAGATGAAGTGCATCAAACAAATGCACGCGTCATCGCAACGACTCACTATCCTGAGCTGAAGGCTTACGGATATAACCGAGAAGGTGTCACAAATGCGAGCGTGGAGTTTGACATTGAAACCTTATCACCAACGTACCGCTTGCTCATCGGTGTGCCCGGACGAAGTAATGCATTTGAAATTTCTAAACGTCTTGGTTTGCCAGATCACCTCATTGACCGGGCAAAAGCGGATATGCATGCTGAACATAATGAAGTAGACCAAATGATTGCTTCATTAGAAGACAGCAAGAAACAAGCAGAAGAAGAGCTGCATGAAACAGAAGCCTATAGAAAAGAAGCAGAAAAGCTTCATAAAGAATTGCAGAGACAAATTCTTGAATGGAATGAGCAAAAGGACAAACTGCTAGAAGAAGCTGAACAAAAAGCAGCAGAAAAAATTGAACAAGCCTCAAAAGAAGCAGAAGACATCATTCAAGAGCTTCGGTCGATAAAAAATGAGCATCGCTCATTCAAAGAGCATGAACTCATCGATGCGAGAAAGCGTCTTGAAGAAGCAGTTCCTGAGTTTGACCGGAAGAAAAAGCCTGAGCCGGTGAAAAAAGCAGCAAGACAGCTAAAATCAGGCGACGAAGTGAAGGTGCTCACCTTCGGGCAAAAAGGAACGCTGCTTGAACAAACAGGTGACAAAGAATGGAGTGTCCAAATGGGCATTCTGAAAATGAAAGTAAAAGAAAAAGACATGGAATTTATCAAATCAGCACCTGAATTTAAGCAGGAGAAAGCCATTACGGCAGTCAAAGGAAAAGACTATCATGTATCGCTTGAGCTTGACTTAAGGGGCGAGCGTTATGAAAATGCCTTAAGCAGAGTCGAGAAATATCTAGATGATGCTGTCTTAGCTGGTTATCCGCGAGTGTCAATCATTCACGGAAAAGGAACTGGCGCCCTTAGAAAAGGGGTTCAGGAATTACTGAAACAGCACCGAAGTGTGAAAAATGCTCGTTTTGGGGAACAAGGCGAGGGAGGATCAGGCGTTACCATCGTCGAATTAAAGTAAAAAGGAGAAAACGCATGAAAGCCTTTTGGGAAAATGAACTTGTGGAAATTGCCGCCTATTACAGCGTGGCCGTCCTATGTCTTGTCTTATTTCTAACCATTTTTGAACTCGTTACCTCCTATAAAAACTGGGAAGAGATCCAGCGTGGGAACTTAGCTGTTGCCATGGCAACAGGCGGAAAGATTTTTGGGATTGCGAATGTGTTTCAGCATTCAATCGCACAGCACAATTCCCTTCTACAAATGGTTGGATGGGGCGTATACGGCTTTGTGATGCTGCTTGTCAGCTATTTCATTTTTGAATTTTTAACACCGCGATTTAAAGTAGACAAAGAGATTGAGAATGATAATAGAGCGGTCGGGTTTATTTCACTCATTATTTCAGTTGGGCTGTCTTACGTAGTAGCAGCCGGCATTTAAGGAGACGACATGGAAAAGCTAGCAAAAGTATTAATCGTAGTTGCCTGCACTTTTGCGGTCATTGGTGCCGTTTACATGTTCCTGTGAAATGAAGAAGACAAAGTGAGAAAGCTGTCAGGGATTCCTTGGCAGCTTTTATCTCACCCAAAGGCGGCGAATCACATGAAAAAAATTCTGCAAAAAGACGAACTCATAAAGCGTATTGATACTTGTCTCCAAATGACTTCCCTGCCAAGAGACATATATGAACCGTATATTGCACGTCCATTTCAAACGACTGGATTTTTTGATGATTTGAGCCCTTATGTTCAAATCGATTCGAGTGGCTATATTCTCATTCAATATGAACGAGGAATCCAAATGCTGCATAAAAGAACAAAAGCGGCGGATGAAGTCATTTACTGGATTTTAGAAGACACGATCTTTCTCACAGTCTACATAGACATGATGAGGCAGTATCAAGTCGACAACATCCAGACGCATTTACCTAATGACCCGAGTATCCATCAACAGATCGTGGAGAGAGTAAATGAGTCATTCCGTGCAATTGGTGGATTATATGAACAGTGGCATCATGAAGGAAAAAGAGCATCGATCGAAACACCAGCGAAGAAATAAAGATGGCATGGAACCAAGCTCTATTTGAAAAAAGCAAACTGCCTTAAGGAAAAGTTTGCTATAATAAAATAGTACGAAAGTTCAGGAAGGAGGGTTTTTATGCAGTCAGATAAACGTTGGCTTCTGCATTACCCGAATCAAATTCCCCACGAACTCACCATCCCAAATGAGACGTTACAATCTTACTTATTCAGCTCCGCAGAGGCTGCACCTGAGCATACAGCCATTCATTTTCTAGGAAAAAACATCACCTATGAACAGCTCCAGGAAGAAGCATTGAAACTAGCTGGTTACCTGATGAAAATTGGCGTGAAAAAAGGCGACAGAGTAGCGATCATGCTGCCAAACTGCCCTCAATCTGTCATTTCTTATTATGCTGTTTTAATTGCAGGCGGCATCGTTGTTCAAACGAACCCGCTTTATACGGAGAAAGAACTGGCATATCAAATGGAGGACAGCGGCTCAAAAGTGCTGATTACACTGGATTTATTGTATCCAAAGGCCTATAAAATGAAAGCGCTGACAAGTATGGAGCACTTGATCATCACCAAACTACAGGATTATTTACCATTTCCGAAAAACATTCTGTTTCCTATCGTCCAAAAAAGAAAAAATAAAATGGTCATCGAAGTCGAGAAAAGTGAGACCATTCATCACTTCTCACAAATCATGAAAGAATCGTCAGAAGAACAGATTCCGGCGCTTGCCTTTGAACCGAAAGAGGATGTCGCTGTTTTGCAATATACAGGCGGAACGACCGGTTTACCAAAAGGGGTCATGCTGACGCATGAAAATATTTTAGCGAATACTGAAATGTGCGCTTCTTGGATGTATAAAACGACAAGAGGCAAAGAACGAATCCTCGGCATCATTCCGTTTTTTCATGTATACGGAATGACGACCGTATTAAATCTTGCTGTCAAAGAAGGGCATTCAATGATTCTCCTTCCGCGGTTTGACGCAGCTGATACCCTCAAAACGATTGAAAAACAGAAACCGACGCTCTTTCCAGGTGCACCCACCATGTATATTGCCTTGCTGCATCATCCGAACATTGAAAAGTATGACCTGTCGTCCATCACTGCATGTTTAAGCGGCTCGGCGGCTCTTCCTGTTGAAGTCAAACAGAGCTTTGAGAAATTAACAGGAGGGCGTTTAGTAGAGGGGTATGGTCTTTCAGAAACTTCGCCAGTGACCCATTCTAACTTTTTATGGGGAGCGAACAAAACAGGCAGCATTGGCTGTCCGTGGCCTGGGACAGACGCAGGTATTTATTGCGAGGAAACAGGTGGCCTTAAAGAGCCGTATGAGCACGGAGAAATTATCGTCAAAGGGCCGCAAATTATGAAAGGCTATTGGAATCAGCCAGAGGAGACAGCAGCTGTATTAAGGGATGGATGGTTTTTCACCGGAGATATTGGGTATATGGATGAGGACGGTTTTTTCTATATCGTTGACCGGAAAAAAGATGTCATTATTGCGAGCGGTTATAATATTTACCCAAGAGAGGTCGAAGAAGCCCTATATGAGCATGAGCTTGTACAAGAAGTCGTTGTCGCAGGTATACCAGATCCTTATAGAGGCGAAACAGTAAAAGCGTTTGTTGTACCGAAAAAGGATGCTTATTTAACAGAGGATGAACTCGATCGCTTTGTCAGAACGAGAATTGCTTCATTTAAAGTACCGCGAGTGTATGAATTTAAAGAATCACTGCCTAAAACGGCTGTCGGAAAAATTTTGCGCAGAGTATTAATTGAAGAAGAAAAAAGAAAGCAAGCTTCATCATCTGAGACACCTGTCGATCAATTGAAGAAATAACGGCCTTCATCATCCGGTCGAGCGGCCGGATGATTTGAATGATGACAGTCTGCTCTGGTATGATAAAGGTGAAAAGAAAGAAGAAGATCACTTGACAAATCACCCGTTTCTTTTTAACATAAAGTTATGAATGAATGCTCATTCAATTTAGAAAGGGACGAAGCACATTGAAGCAGAAAAGACCGAAGTACATGCAAATTATTGATGCAGCAGTTGTGGTGATTGCGGAGAACGGCTATCATCAATCACAAGTTTCAAAGATTGCGAAACAAGCAGGGGTAGCAGACGGAACCATTTATCTTTATTTCAAAAACAAAGAGGATATTCTCATCTCATTGTTCAAAGAAAAAATGGGACAATTCATCGAACGGATGGAGACAGATATTCAAAAGAAGCCGTCTGCAAAAGAAAAGCTTCTACTGTTGATTGAGGAGCATTTTCGCATGCTGGCGCAAAATCATCATTTGGCTCTTGTGACACAGCTTGAACTCAGGCAGTCAAACCTTGAGCTGCGGCAAAAAATCAATGAGGTGCTAAAAGGGTATTTAAATATGCTCGAGTCGATTTTAACAGAAGGAAAGAAAACAGGAGAATTCAGACAAAATTTAGATGTCCGCTTAGCGAGACAAATGGTATTTGGGACGATTGATGAAACCGCAACAACATGGGTCATGAATGATCAAAAATATGATCTGCCTGCACTCGCAGAAAGTGTACATGACCTGCTGTTAAACGGAATACATCAATCCTAAAGACAATGTGAAAAAGGATGATTGACATGGAAAAAATACTCAGCTTACATCATGAAGGACAGACAGCGCTCATCACGATTCAGAACCCGCCTGCAAATGCCTTATCCTCTCAGCTGCTCACTGAGCTTAATGACATGTTTGATAAGCTCGAACAGAATGAAGAAGTAAGAGCGATTGTGATCCACGGAGAAGGCAGATTCTTCTCAGCAGGTGCTGATATTAAAGAATTTACGACTTTACAGGAAGAGTCTGATTATGCAAGCCTCGCTGATAGAGGACAGCAAGTCTTTGAACGGATTGAACAGTGTCCAAAGCCAGTCATTGCCTCGATTCACGGAGCAGCATTAGGCGGAGGCCTTGAGCTTGCCATGTCTTGTGATATCCGAGTCGCAACAAAAGATGCAAAGCTTGGACTGCCAGAACTAAACCTCGGCATTATTCCAGGATTCGGCGGCACGCAGCGCCTCCCTCGCTACGTTGGTTCTGCTAAAGCGCTTGAAATGATGGGAACAGCTGAACCGATTACAGGTGAAGAAGCATTTACGTGCGGCCTTGTTACAAAGCTGGCAGAAACAGAGGAAGAAGCGCTCGAAGCGGCTAAAACACTTGCGGGGAAATTTGCCGCGAAAAGCCCAAAATCACTTGAATATGTGCTTGATTTATTGAACGCCACAAAATTGTATTCATATGATGGCGGAATGAAGCTGGAAGCCAAAAAGTTTGGTGAGGTTTTCCAATCAAATGACGCCAAAGAAGGCATCCAGGCCTTTATAGAAAAGCGCAAACCGAACTTTAAAGGGGAATAAGGGATAAGTACGACACAAGGGGGAGAAATAAATGAATATATTTGTTTTGATGAAGCGTACGTTTGACACGGAAGAGAAAATTTCGATTCAGTCTGGTGCAATTCAAGAAGATGGAGCAGAGTTCATTATTAATCCTTATGACGAGTATGCCATTGAAGAAGCCATTCAGCTTCGCGATGAGCACGGGGGAGAAGTGACCGTTGTGACAGTTGGCGGTGAGGATGCAGAGAAACAGCTGAGAACAGCGCTTGCTATGGGCTGTGACAGGGCCGTCTTATTAAACGTCGAAGATGACTTAGAAGAGTGGGACCAATATTCAGCTTCTACCATTCTTTATCACTATTTAAAAGACAAAGAGGCTTCCTTGATCTTAGCAGGGAATGTAGCAATTGACGGCGGCTCTGGACAGGTAGCACCGCGTCTTGCTGAATTACTCGGTTTTTCATATGTGACTACGATAACAAGTATTCAAATTGACGGCGGCTCTGTATCGATTGAACGAGATGCAGAGGGGGATGTGGAAGTCATTTCTGCCGAACTCCCGCTTGTCGTCACAGCTCAGCAAGGACTCAATGAGCCTCGCTATCCATCATTACCAGGCATTATGAAGGCAAAGAAAAAGCCTTTAGAAGAATTGGAACTTGATGATTTAGATCTGGATGAAGACGATGTACCATATAAAAACAAAACAATTGAACGTTTCTTACCGGAGAAAAAAGAGGGTGGCAAGGTGCTGAGCGGCGAGCTTCAGGATCAAGTCAAAGAACTGACAGATCTACTCAGAAATGAAGCAAAAGTCATCTAAACATCCACTTTACGATATCACGAGAACAAGGGGGAGCTTAAAGATGAGTAAAAAAGTTGTTGTACTTGGAGAAAGTCGTGACGGTAAATTAAGAAATGTGACATTTGAAGCCATTGCTGCCGCTCACAAAGTGGCAGATGGCGGTGAGGTCATTGGCGTGTTAATAGGGGATGACGTCAAAGACCTAGCAGATGAACTGCTTTACTATGGAGCGGATCATGTCATGATTGTGGAGCATCCGCACCTTTCATATTATACGTCAGATGGTTTTGCGCAGGCACTTCAAGCCATATTAGATCAGGTCGATCCGGATGCTGTGCTCTTTGGCCATACGTCGATCGGAAAAGACTTGTCGCCGAAAATAGCTGCACGTCTCCAGACTGGCTTGATTTCAGATGCGATCGATGTAAGCGTTACCGGTGAACATCTTGTTTTCACTAGACCGATTTACTCTGGAAAAGCTTTTGAAAAAGTCATTTCGACAGACCGCCTGCTTCTAGCAACCATCCGGCCAAACAACGTGGCACCACTTGAGCGTGATGCGTCACGAGGCGGAGAAGTCACGCCGGTTTCTGTCGATATTCAGAACCTTCGGACGATCGTGAAGGAAGTCATTAAAAAAACGTCAGAAGGTGTAGATTTATCGGAAGCAAAGGTCATTGTTGCTGGAGGGCGCGGGGTTAAGAGCAAGGAAGGCTTTGAACCGCTGAATGAACTCGCTGAGACGCTGGGGGCAGCAGTCGGAGCCTCGCGCGGAGCCTGTGACGCTGACTATTGTGATTATGCCCTGCAAATTGGTCAGACGGGAAAAGTGGTCACACCTGATCTTTATATTGCATGCGGGATATCAGGAGCGATTCAGCATTTAGCGGGAATGTCTAACAGTAAAGTCATTGTGGCAATCAACAAAGACCCAGAAGCGGAAATTTTCAAAATCGCCGATTATGGAATCGTTGGTGACTTGTTTGAAGTGGTACCGCTTTTGAATGAAGAGTTAAAAAAGATGAATATCCACTCGTAACGCTCATACACTCAGAATGCCTAGGTATTCTGGGTTTTTTTGTATGTGATCAAGCAGAAAAGGAGCGGTTGACAAGTGAAGGGGACAGTAAAAGTCAATGACGTGATCGGACGCATTTCTAAACACATTTATGGGCACTTTCAAGAGCATTTAGGAAGAGGGATTTATGACGGGATTTGGGTAGGAAAAGACTCAGAGATTGATCATATTGAAGGGATTCGTACCGATGTGCTAAAGGCGCTTCAAGCATTACATATTCCGGTGCTGAGGTGGCCGGGGGGCTGCTTCGCAGACGAGTATCACTGGGCAAATGGTGTAGGTGATCTCAGTGAACGAAAGCCGATGGTCAATACCCACTGGGGTGGTACGGTTGAATCTAATGCATTTGGGACACATGAATTTATGACATTGTGTGAGCTGCTTGAATGTGAGCCTTACATTTGCGGCAATGTGGGAAGCGGGTCTGTTCAAGAATTAGCCGATTGGGTCGAATACATGACATTTCCAAAAGGGACACCTATGTCAGACTGGCGCATTCAAAATGGAAAACAAGAACCTTGGAAGCTGACCTATGTTGGTGTAGGCAATGAAAGCTGGGGCTGCGGCGGGAATATGACGCCTGAATACTATGCAGATTTATATAAACGCTATCAAACGTACGTAAGAGAATTTGCAGGGCAGCGTATTTATAAAATCGCCTGCGGTGCGAACTCTAATGACGTGAATTGGACAAAAGTATTGATGGAGCGGGCTGCACCGTGGATGGATGGGCTCAGTTTACATTATTACACCGTACCTGGTACATGGGAGAAAAAGGGGTCAGCGACTGAATTTGATGAAGATGAATGGTTTATCACGCTGAAAAAGGCTTATGAGATGGAACGGCTTGTCGAAGACCATGGAGAAATCATGGATCGTTATGACCCAGACAAGCGAATCGGGATGATTATTGATGAATGGGGGACATGGTATGACCCAGAGCCAGGAACAAATCCTGGGTTTTTATATCAGCAAAACACGCTAAGAGATGCCCTTGTGGCCGCCCTCCATTTTCATATTTTTCATCGCCATTGCGAGCGGATTCATATGGCAAATATTGCTCAGACGGTCAATGTGCTGCAAGCGATGGTATTAACAAAGGACGAAAAGATGCTTCTGACACCTACGTATCATGTATTTCACATGTTTCAAGTGCATCAAGAGGAAGAAGCGCTTGAAGTGGAGTTCGTTTCACCGCCGTATGAACGAAGAGGTGAAAAAATTCCTCAGGTCAGTGTGTCAGCCTCGCGTTCATCAGGGAAGATGCATATTAGCTACTGTCACTTGAATCCGCATGAACAAACAGAGATATCCCTTGCCATTGCAGGGATTGATGAACAAACGAAAGTCACTGGACGTGTGCTGACGGCCGATCGCATGAATGCCCATAATACATTCGATGAACCTCATTCTGTTCAGCCAAAAGACTTTCAGCAAATGACTGTAAAGTCCGGCGAATTAACAGTGGAGCTGCCGCCAATGTCAGTGGTCATGATAACTGTCGACCTCGCTTAATTGCATATTTCGATGTTTGATGAGAAGAATGTTGGGGCATCATACATTGTAAATGAAGCGGAAAGGGTGTCATGTCATATGCTTAGAACCATTCTAATGATCATCGGTGCGATTGTTGTTATTGGTGCGATTATACGGTTTGTTTTTTAATTCATTTCCTAAAAAATGATTCGTAAGCATTTCATTCGCAAGTCACATTGGTAGATGCTATACTAAAAAGCATAATTTACATTGGAGGAATGAATAATGGCAATCGTAAAAGCTACTGACGCAACATTTTCACAAGAAACTGCAGAAGGTGTTGTTCTTGCAGACTTTTGGGCACCATGGTGTGGACCTTGTAAAATGATTGCTCCAGTTCTTGAAGAACTTGATCAAGAAATGGGCGACAAAATGAAAATTGTAAAAATTGATGTAGACGATAACCAAGAAACTGCTGGTAAATACGGCGTTATGAGTATCCCAACACTTCTTGTTTTAAAAGACGGTGAAGTTGTAGAAACTTCTGTTGGTTTCAAACCAAAAGAAGCACTTGCTGAGCTTGTCAACAAACATCTATAAACCGATCTATGTCTAAGCGGCATAATCATATTGAAGCGGTTCTCGTAAAGACGAGAGCCGCTTTTCTTTCAACATGGTATAAAACAAATGTTCGTGATACACTAGAAGGAGTGAAAGAGGAAAACAAGGACGGATGAAAATATGAACAAACTAATCAAAGAAAAACTGTCAGTCCTGCCGGATCAACCAGGCTGTTACTTAATGAAAGATAGACAAAATACGATCATTTACGTGGGAAAGGCAAAGGTTTTAAAAAACAGGGTGCGCTCTTATTTCACTGGATCACATGACGCCAAAACGCAGCGGCTTGTCAGTGAAATTGAAGACTTTGAATACATTGTCACCTCTTCTAATATCGAGGCGCTCATTTTAGAGCTGAATTTAATCAAAAAATATGACCCAAAATACAATGTCATGCTCAAGGATGACAAGACGTATCCATTTATAAAAATTACGAATGAACGCCACCCTAAGCTGATCGTCACCCGCAATGTAAAAAAGGACAAAGGGAAATATTTCGGTCCATACCCAAACGTACAAGCAGCAAGAGAAACGAAAAAGCTGCTCGATCGCTTATATCCACTGAGAAAATGCGCCACTCTTCCTGACCGTGTCTGCCTTTATTATCATCTTGGGCAATGTCTTGCACCATGTGTGTATGACATTTCCGAGGAAACGAATAAGCAGCTCGTGGACGAAATCACAAGGTTTCTAAACGGAGGACATCAGCAAATCAAAAAAGAACTGACCGAAAAGATGCAGGAAGCTGCTGAAAATTTAGAGTTTGAACGGGCAAAAGAACTGAGAGACCAAATCGCTTATATCGACTCAACGATGGAAAAACAGAAAATGACGATGAGTGATTTATCAGATCGAGATGTCTTCGCCTATGCCTATGATAAAGGCTGGATGTGTGTCCAAGTTTTCTTTATCAGACAGGGGAAATTGATTGAACGTGATGTCAGCCTGTTCCCTATGTATCAGGACCCTGAGGAAGAGTTCCTTACGTTTATGGGGCAATTTTATGAAAAGAACAACCATTTTCTGCCGAAGGAAATTTTGGTACCGGACAGTGTCGATCAAGAGATGATTGAGCAATTACTTGAGACAAACGTTCACCAGCCGAAAAAAGGAAAGAAAAAGGATTTACTTTTACTTGCCCATCAAAATGCCAAAATCGCCTTAAAAGAAAAGTTTTCGCTCATTGAGCGTGATGAAGAGCGGACAATTGGTGCGGTGAAGCAGCTTGGGGATGCGCTTAATATTTATATGCCGTACAGAATTGAGGCGTTTGATAACTCCAATATTCAAGGAGCAGACCCGGTTTCTGCCATGGTCGTCTTTCAGGACGGGAAGCCATATAAAAAGGAATACCGAAAATACAAAATTAAAACCGTCTCAGGACCAGATGATTATGCATCCATGCGTGAAGTCATTAGAAGACGATATACCCGCGTGTTAAAGGATGAACTGCCGCTGCCAGATTTAATTTTAATTGACGGAGGAAAAGGACAGATCAACGCAGCCATCGATGTGCTTGAAAATGAATTGAATCTGTCTGTCCCAGTCGCAGGTCTTGTAAAAGATGAAAAACACCGGACTTCAAATCTCATGATGGGAGATACACTTGAAATTGTTGCGCTGGAGCGAAATAGCCAGGCTTTTTACTTGTTGCAGCGCATTCAAGATGAAGTGCACCGGTTCGCCATTAGCTTTCACCGGCAGCTGCGCGGAAAAAATGCATTCCAGTCTATTTTAGACGATGTACCAGGTATCGGAGAGAAGCGTAAAAAGCAGCTCCTCAAACATTTTGGCTCTGTGAAAAAGATGAAAGAAGCCTCTATCCAAGACTTTCAGGAGGCTGGCATTCCGAAACAGACGGCTGAACTTTTAATGGAAGCATTAAAAAAATAGATTGTACTTTTACCAAAAGTCTGTTAAGATGTGACTAATTTAATAAATGAACGTGTTGTTTGTTGAAGATAGAGGTGCGAACTTCAAGAGTAAGCCTTCGGAGATCGATGGGATCTAAGAAGAGGGCTGAAAGGGGAGCGTCGCCGAAGTGAATAAAATCCACTCATTTTATTCGCTGGCTGTACATTGAAGAAATGTAGGGCTGTCAAGAATTCATTTCTTGGAGGGCTATCTCATTGTTTGCATCGTTTAATGATGATTTTAAAGCAATGGGAGATTTGTTCTCTCATTGCTTTTTTATTTGCAGTGAGCGGCCAGTCTCCAAAGCTGCCTCTTCTCTCACACGTGAACTTTTGAAAAAGGGTGGTAGACATGGGACTAATTGTACAAAAATTTGGCGGAACTTCCGTTGGATCGACAGAAAAAATTCGCAATGCCGCAGAGAGAGTGATCGCTGAACGCGAGGCAGGACATGATGTGGTTGTGGTTGTATCAGCGATGGGCAAATCAACGGATGTTCTAGTAGACTTAGCGAAAGAACTCACAGACGATCCAAGCAAAAGAGAAATGGATATGCTGCTCGCAACGGGTGAACAGGTGACCATTTCATTATTAGCGATGGCGCTCCAAAGAAGAGGTTATGATGCCATTTCCTTTACAGGCTGGCAGGCTGGTATGAAAACAGAGCATGTACACGGAAATGCAAGAATCGTGGACATTGATGAATCAAGAATAAAAGAGGAATTAAGTGCGGGGAAAGTCGTTGTTGTGGCAGGCTTCCAAGGAATTGCAGATGACTTACATATCACAACTCTTGGCCGCGGCGGATCAGATACAACAGCTGTGGCACTGGCTGCCGCACTAAAAGCTGATAAATGTGATATATACACTGATGTACCAGGAGTGTTTACGACAGATCCGCGTTATGTATCATCTGCGCGGAAACTTGCAGGCATTTCATACGATGAGATGCTTGAGCTGGCTAATTTAGGAGCTGGGGTTCTGCATCCAAGAGCTGTTGAATTTGCGAAAAATTATCAAGTCCCGCTAGAAGTCCGTTCTAGTATTGAAAATGAATCGGGTACGTTAATTGAGGAGGAATCATCCATGGAACAAAACTTAGTCGTCAGAGGCATTGCATTTGAAGATCAGATTACACGTGTGACAGTGTGCGGGCTTTCAAGCGGTTTAACAACATTATCGACCATTTTTACGACGCTTGCGAAACAGAATATCAATGTCGATATCATCATTCAGTCTGCCACAAGCACCAATCAGACGTCGATCTCTTTCTCTGTGAAAACGGATGATTTGTCCAAAACAGTTGAAGTATTAGAAGAATATAAAGGGGCGCTTGGCTACGAGCAGATTGAGACAGAAAGCAAATTAGCGAAAGTATCCATCGTGGGATCTGGAATGGTCTCAAATCCAGGGGTAGCTGCTGAAATGTTTGCTGTGTTAGCGCAAAAAGACATTCAAGTGAAAATGGTCAGTACGTCTGAAATCAAAGTCTCAACGGTCGTTGGCCGTGATGATATGGTCAAAGCGGTTGAAGCGCTGCATGATGCGTTTGATTTATCAAAGGTGAGCGCCGCTGCGCACTCTTAAAAAGGTAAAGAGGTGATCTCATGAAAGAGGGTCGCCTCTTTTTTCTATATGGAAACGGCTGAAACGGGCGTAAACCTATTCATTAAGTATGCTATGATAGATGTAGACATATAAAAAGGCGTGACCTGAAGTCCGCGCCTTTTATAAAGAGTATTAGCTAGGGTCTCTTAAATCCCATTTAACGGTTAAAATGACTTTCTCAGCACGCTTTTTCACTTGTTCGTAGGATTCAGCTACGTGCTCATTTAGAAGCTGAATTTGTTCAGCAATAAAACCCGCTTCCATCTGAAAGCATGGCTCCTTTTGATAGGTGAGTCGATTGGATACTAGTGGACCTTCGAGCTCAAACTCAATTTCCTGTTTTTTCGAATGGACCATTGTGAGAGTCCCCCATCCGGCATCATGGAAAAATTCGGGGATCTTCTCCCATGATTCTTGAGGAAATTTACGAGCAAGCAGTTTACCCGCAAAATACATCATAGATGAATGGTCCTGACCAAGAATATCAGGCAGCAGAACTTCGCGTATCAGCTCGTAGGCAAATCCATTGACTTCAATTTCTTTTAGCTGTTCTAAGTTAGATTCGAATTTATTCATTGTACGGCTCCCCTCTTTCAACAATTTATTATAGCTTATGTGGGCATATGATGACAGAGTTTTCCCTGAAGTCTAAGAAATTCTTATTGTAGTAAAACGAATTTTGATTTAAAACTTTTAAATTTCGGAAAATTTTAATTTATGTACGCGGTTTCTTGACGCTTTTTTGACATAGGAGTAAAATGAAATTGTCAATAAATTTGAATAAAGTGCTTACAATTGAAAGAAGCGGGGGTAAGACAATTTTCAAGCAATTGCACTTTTTTTACTAGGGGGTAAAGTAATGTCGGGGAACAAAGAATTTTTTTATCGGAGATTGCATTCTTTGCTTGGCGTCATTCCGGTCGGTCTATTTTTAATACAGCACTTAGTGGTTAACCACTTTGCGACAAATGGACCAGAGGCGTTTAACAAAGCTGCACACTTTATGGAACAGCTTCCTTTCAGATATGCACTTGAGCTGTTCGTGATTTTCTTACCACTGATCTATCATGCTGTTTATGGGGTGTACATAGCCTTTACGGCACAAAACAACACGTCTCGCTTCAGTTACTTAAGAAACTGGCTGTTCAGACTGCAAAGGATTTCAGGTATTATCACATTGATTTTTGTCTCTTGGCACGTATGGGAAACACGAATTCAAGCTCAGCTTGGAGCTGAAGTCAACTATGACATGATGGCGAATATTTTAAGCTCTCCATTTATGCTAGGCTTCTATATTGTCGGCGTTTTATCTACTATTTTCCACTTTGCTAATGGCTTGTGGTCATTTGCTGTCAGCTGGGGAATTACCGTTTCACCACGCTCACAACGAATCTCCACATATGTGACATTAGGTATATTTATAGCGCTTTCATATGTAGGGCTAAGAGCAATTTTCGCTTTTGTTTAAGAGGAAATAGATTAGTAGAAGAGGGAGAGGGGCTACAATGAGTAATTCTAGCATCATCGTTGTCGGAGGCGGCTTAGCTGGTCTCATGGCAACTATTAAAGCAGCAGAAGCGGGAACAGCTGTTCAACTATTTTCAATCGTACCTGTGAAACGTTCGCATTCTGTATGTGCACAGGGCGGAATCAACGGAGCGGTCAATACAAAAGGTGAAGGGGATTCACCTTATGAGCATTTTGATGACACGGTATACGGCGGAGATTTCTTAGCCAACCAGCCGCCAGTAAAGGCAATGTGTGAAGCAGCACCGTCCATTATCCACTTACTTGATCGTATGGGTGTTATGTTTAATAGAACACCAGAGGGATTATTGGACTTCCGCCGCTTCGGGGGAACACAGCACCACCGTACAGCGTTTGCTGGAGCTACAACAGGCCAGCAGCTATTATACGCACTGGATGAGCAGGTTCGCCGCTATGAAGTAGCAGGACTTGTCACGAAATATGAAGGCTGGGAATTCCTTGGCGCTGTTTTAGATGACGAGGAAGTATGCCGCGGGATTGTCGCGCAGAACTTGACGACAATGGAAATTGAATCTTTCCGATCAGATGCAGTCATCATGGCAACAGGCGGTCCTGGAATCGTGTTCGGTAAATCAACAAACTCTATGATTAACACTGGATCTGCAGCATCTATCGTCTATCAGCAAGGTGCACATTATGCAAATGGAGAATTCATTCAAATTCACCCGACAGCGATCCCAGGAGATGACAAGCTTCGTCTTATGAGTGAATCAGCTCGTGGTGAGGGCGGACGTGTTTGGACATATAAAGACGGGAAGCCTTGGTACTTCCTTGAAGAAAAATACCCAGCATACGGGAACCTTGTACCGCGTGACATCGCAACGCGTGAAATCTTTGACGTATGTGTCGAGCAAAAGCTTGGCATCAACGGAGAGAACATGGTATATCTGGATCTTTCTCACAAAGATCCAAAAGAGCTTGATATTAAGCTTGGCGGAATCATTGAAATCTATGAAAAATTCATGGGTGACGACCCGCGTAAGCTGCCGATGAAAATCTTCCCAGCTGTTCATTACTCTATGGGCGGATTATGGGTCGATTATGATCAAATGACGAATATCAAAGGTCTATTCGCTGCCGGAGAATGTGATTACTCAATGCACGGCGGAAACAGACTTGGTGCAAACTCACTTCTTTCAGCGATTTACGGCGGAATGGTCGCTGGACCAAATGCGGTGAAGTACATTAACGGTCTTGAAAAATCTGCAGAAGACCTTTCTTCTGCACTATTTGACAGCGCCGTGAAGAAAGAGCAGGAGAAATGGGACAACATCCTCAGCATGGACGGAACAGAAAATGCGTACGTGCTTCATAAAGAGCTTGGAGAATGGATGACGGATAACGTTACAGTGGTTCGTTACAATGACAAACTCTTAAAAACAGATGAGAAGATCGAAGAACTAATGGAGCGCTACAAGAAGATCAACATCAATGATACCGCATCATGGAGCAACCAAGGCGCTGCCTTCACGCGTCAGCTTGACAACATGCTTCAGCTGGCAAGAGTCATTACGATCGGGGCATATAACCGGAATGAAAGCCGAGGCGCACACTATAAACCGGAATTCCCAGAGAGAAACGATGAAGAATTCCTTAAAACAACGATGGCTACGTTCAAAGGGAAAAATCAAAAGCCTGCATTCCACTATGAGGACGTCGATGTATCGTTAATTGCACCTCGTAAACGAGATTACTCGAAGAAAAAGGTGGAGAAATAAGATGAGTGAAAAAAACACAATTCATTTCATAATCACACGTCAAGATACAGCAGATGGAAAGCCTTATGATGAGGAATTTGAAATCCCTTACCGTCCGAATATGAACGTCATTTCTGCACTCATGGAAATTAGACGTAACCCGGTCAATAAACAAGGTGAAAAAACAACGGCGATCAACTGGGACATGAACTGTCTTGAAGAGGTGTGCGGAGCTTGTTCTATGGTTATTAATGGAAAACCACGCCAGTCATGTACAGCCTTGATTGACAAGTTAGATCAGCCGATCCGTCTTCAGCCGATGAAGACATTCCCGGTCGTGAGAGACTTGCAGGTTGATAGAAGCCGCATGTTCAACTCCTTGAAAAAAGTAAAAGCATGGGTGCCGATCGATGGCACATATGATCTTGGACCTGGACCAAGAATGCCTGAGAAAAAACGTCAATGGGCGTATGAGCTTTCTAAATGTATGACATGTGGTGTCTGCCTTGAAGCTTGTCCAAACGTAAATGATAAGTCTTCCTTTATGGGCCCTGCTCCGCTTTCGCAAGTTCGTCTATTTAACGCACATCCGACAGGTGCGATGAATAAGTCTGACCGTCTAGAAGAAATTATGGGAGACGGCGGTCTTGCGAACTGCGGGAACTCTCAAAACTGTGTGCAGGCTTGTCCGAAAGGAATCCCGCTGACAACGTCAATTGCAGCACTTAACCGAGATACAACATTACAAGCTTTCCGTAACTTCTTCGGAAGCGATCACGCAGAATAACATCACATTCAGTCCTCTTTGCCAATCATGATGAGTGTTTACAAGAGGCTGGATGGAACACAAAATAAACGCCTCTTCCAATATGGGAGAGGCGTTTATTGATGAATAAGGAGATGATGAAGTGAGACTTCCGTCATATATTGAAGAACCATTTGAAGAATGGAGAGCATCCTTTCGATTTTATGTCGAAACGACTGTCCGTTTTTCAGAAACGGATATGTTCGGCCATATGAACAATGTCACCCCTTTTGTCTATTTTGAAGAAGCACGGATTGCCTTTTTTCAAAAAACAGGAATTGTGGATAAACGAATGAAACGTGTGAAAGAGACGATTACAGTCGTGGCAAATCTGCAATGTGATTACATCAAACAGGTGGAGATTGGGGAGCGGCTTCGTGTGTATGTAAAGCCGGAAAAAGTCGGATCAAGCTCACTTATCCTTCATTATTTAGGAGAAAACGAGCAGCAGGAACCATGCTTTACAGGCTCAGTCACCATGGTGCAAATTAATAAAGAAACAGGCGCATCTGTCCCATTTACAGAGGAAGAAAAAGAGACATTTCAAGCTCAGCGAAATGGGTAGCATGCAGCCTCAGCAACGTGTAAGCTTCATTTTGTTATAATAAAAAGATCATATCAAGAAGAACAAAAGGAGAACACATGAAGATTTTTCAATATGACACCATTGATAGTACAAATAATGAAGCGAAAAGGCTCATTCAGCAAGGAGAAAAACCTTCATTTGCTGTCTATGCACATCAGCAGACAGAAGGAAGAGGCAGGCTAGGCAGACCGTGGGAAACACCTGCAGGGAATGTCGCTTTGACCATGACAGTTTTGCCGCCAGAAGAACTCTCCACCCAGTCAACGATTGCTCCGCTGACGGCACTAGCGATCTACGATGTACTCAAACCTCTCATCAGGGCTGAGGATCAGCTGGCGATCAAATGGCCAAATGATATTCTCATCAATGAAGCAAAGGTATCAGGCACATTGATTGAAGCGGACCGTACCGCCATTTATATCGGGGTTGGCATCAATGTGAAGACAAAGCCGGAGCATGTTCCGTACAAAACCATTTGCCTATCAGAGCTTACAGAGGTGAATGCCGATCAGCTTGTGAAGGAACTTGCCGCCGCTTTTGAAAAATATCATACACGCTGGAAGAATGAAGGGTTTGAAACACTCACTTCCCTCTATAACAAACGGTTATATCGTCTTCATAAACCGCTGCGGATTTCGTTAGACCGTGAAAAACAAACATGGGAAGAGGGCATTTGCTACGGAGTCAACAGCTACGGTCATCTCCAGCTCAAAGATGAGAAAGGGCAGATAAAAGCTCATTCTGCTGGAGATATCGATGCACCGCTTCAGCATTAAAAAAAGCAGACGATATTCTCGTCTGCTTTAAGCTTCTCTTTTAATCTGAGGCTGAATCACATAATCTTGTTTTGTGAAAACAACTCCGTCTAGAATTTCTCTTGCAGTTCGAATGACTTTGACTCTGTTTTGAGAGGTGTCAATTTCCGTTTGCATAATACCAGCAGGATGCCCAATACGAAGTGTGTCACCTTGTCCTTGAAACAGCTGAGAAGGAAGCGTTTCATCCAAGAAACAGCTGGCTGTCACACAGACAGAACCGGTAATGGCAAGTGCTTGGTGTGGCCTTTGCATCGATAGCATACGAACGATGATGTCCATATCTTCTGCTCGTCTCAAGATTCCATTTGTATCTACATAATCAGCAGGCTCGCTAATGAGCGCAAGCTTTGGAACAGCTGGAGACTGTAATGTGGCCATTTCTTTTGGTGCAAAGTGACACATTTCAGCAGCGAGGGAACGAATTTCTTCTAAATCATCCAGTAATTCGTCTGTAAACTCTTCAGGTAATTCAGTTCCTTTTAATTGAATATCTTTGGCACGAATAAAGGCAATTGGATTTGCAATGTCAACGATCGAGATTGGAATCTCCCCAAACTTTGTTTGAATCGTATCAATTTTGTTTCCAGTCGGATAGGTTTTACCTGTGACAGCTCCTTCAGGTTTCTCAAAGGATAAATAAATGGGAGAACCAGTTCCTTTTACGCCTGGAATTTCTGCCTGTCCTTCAAATTTTACTTCTCCATTTTCAACTTCGACCTCTGCCGTAATGACTTTATTTGTATTGGTATTGAGGATACGTACAGTCGTAATGGGCTCAACTGCTTGAACAAGTCCTTTAATGATCGCATACGGACCAACGGCTGAAGAGATGTTCCCGCAGTTTCCTTTAAAGTCGACATATCTCTCATTAATACTGACCTGTGCAAATGTATAGTTCACATCCACATCCGGGCGTGTGGCTTTATCGATAATGGCCACTTTACTTGTTAAAGAATTACCGCCGCCGATCCCATCGACCTGCAGCCGGTCAGGACTGCCCATAATGTCTAATAGAAATGCCTCGAGCTCATCGTGTTCATATGGTGCATTGTCAGCGTGAATGAATACTCCTTTGCTTGTACCGCCTCGCATGATTGTGATTGGAACTTTTCTCATGACTCTCACCCTCAATTTTTAATTAACTGTTTATCTAACCAAAATGGTAAAGTATAATAAGAAATAAGTTAAATACATTATTTTGAGAGAAATCAATAAAAATATTTTATAATTAGTAAAAAAGGAGGGCATACAATGGATGAAAAAGATTGGCGGTTTTTAAAGGTACTTTATGAAGAAAAGAACATCACAAAAGCGGCAGAAAAATTATTTGTCTCTCAGCCTGCCTTAAGCTATCGATTGAAACAGCTTGAAGAGGAGTTTGATATGAAACTTTTCTTTAAAAGAAAACGAGGAATTGAATTTACATCAGAGGGCGAATACTTGGCTAAATACGCAAATGACATGCTCAAACAGCTGCAGCAAACGAAAGATGGCATGCTCAATATGCAAAAAAAGGTCAAAGGAACGATCCGGTTAGGGGTCTCAAGTAACTTTGCCCAGTATAAACTGCCAGAAATATTAAAAGAATTTTCTAAGCAGTATCCACATGTTCAATTTATGGTCAACACAGGCTGGAGCACAAAGGTAATGGATTTATTAGGAACATCAAGTGTGCATTTAGGGATTTTAAGAGGCGATTATGACTGGAATGGAGAGCGTTTTTTGCTTGATAAAGAGCGTCTTTGCATTATTTCAAAATCAGAAATTCAGCTAAAGGATCTCCCGAATCTGCCGCTCATTGACTATCATACAGACAGTTCATTAAAACGGCTGATTAACAGATGGTGGCAGGAAACATTCACAATGCCTCCGCTTGTCACGATGGAGACAGACCGTCAGGATACATCAAAAGAGATGGTGAAGCATGGTTTAGGCTATGCCATTGTCCCAGAAATTTGCCTCAGACCAAGTGATGAGTTATTTGTAAAAGGACTTTCGTATAAAGATGGACAGCCTGTTTTAAGAGATACATGGCTCATGTACCAGCCAGACTCACTTCATTTGTCTGTGGTGAAAGCGTTCATTGAGTTTTTAAGAAATCAGCAAGGTTGATTATAAAAGAAATTTATTGAATATACGAAAAAATCGATATTTTCATTATAAAAAAAGCTATTATATCCTTGAAATAGAAAGCGCTAACATATAGATCGCAAGTGCAAGGGGGCGCTTGCAGATCATGTAAAGAAGAGGATGGAGGGATATAAAGTGCTAGCTATTTTAGGGATCTTGATGGTCTTGACATTTACATTTCTCATTATGACAAAACGTATGCATCCGGTGGTGGCTCTAACCGTTGTACCTATCATATTTGCATTGATCGGCGGCTTTAACAAAGGGTTAGGGGACATGATGCTTGATGGACTGAAAACTGTTGCACCATCAGCTGCTTTATTGTTATTTGCGATTTTATTCTTCGGTGTCATGCTGGATGCTGGATTGTTTGATCCTCTGATTAAACTCATTCTACGTATTGTAAAAGGTGATCCTGTCAAAATTGCTTTTGGGGTAGCGATTTTGTCTATGCTTGTTGCATTAGATGGTGATGGAACAACAACGTACATGATTACCGTATCAGCTATGCTGCCACTTTTCTTAAGAATTGGGATGAACCCATTAATTTTAGGAACAATTTCATTATTATCATTAGGAATTATGAGCGGAATGACGCCATGGGGCGGTCCAGCTACTCGTGCAATCGCGGCGCTTGGATTAGATGCAGGCGAATTTTTCATTCCATTACTCCCAACGATGGTTGGAGGCGGTCTTTTTATACTTTTTACTGCTTATGTACTTGGGAAAAAAGAAAGAAAACGGATTGGGATTGCAGAGATTCAGTACAAAGAAGAGCCGTCCATTTCTCCTGAATTGGCTGCATCAATTGAAGATGGAGTAGCTGATATCAAGAGACCGAATCTGATTTGGATTAACTTCTTCCTTACAGTTGCTGTCATGGTCACACTCGTCATGGATATCATACCAATTCCTGTACTCTTCTTAATTGGATTTGTCATCGCTCTGATGATCAACTATCCAAAGGTTGAAGATCAGCGCGAGCGAATTTTATCTCATGCAGGAAACGCATTAACGGTTATCACACTTGTATTTGCCGCAGGGATTTTCACAGGGATTTTTTCTGGAACAAAAATGGTTGAGTCCATTGCCAATTTGGTCATTTACATGATTCCGGATTCCTACAGCTCATTTTTCCCGCTGATTGTTGCTTTGACGAGTATGCCATTTACATTTGTGCTCTCAAACGATGCTTACTATTTCGGAGTGCTGCCAATCTTGGCTGAAGCCGGCGCAGCTTACGGGATTGATCCGGTGGAAATTGCACGTGCCTCTATCATAGGGCAGCCTGTTCACTTACTGAGTCCGCTTGTAGCTTCAACACTGCTGCTTGTCAGTATGCTGAACAAAGATATTGGTGATTTGCAAAAATATGCACTGCTATGGACCGTGTTAACTGCCCTTTTTACAACACTTATTGCATTGTTAACAGGCGCCATTTCAATCTTTTAAATACCACGCAAAAAAGGACGATGTCTCGGGGAGGAGACTCGTCCTTTTTTGCGTGGATGAAAGCGCAGAAATTGGACGCTGATATGCGGGATTTCTTGATTTTAACGTCACCTACCTCAGGCACCCGGCATATGATATCTCGACTATACAGAATCCCATTCTATAGAGACTAGAGCTCTCACCTTAGCAAGGAGGGTTACAATACTTGAAGGAGAAAGAGTTTCAATCCAAGCCGCTATTAACCAAAAGAGAAAGAGAAGTATTCGAATTGCTCGTCCAAGATAAAACAACAAAAGAAATTGCAAGCGAGCTTTTTATTAGCGAAAAGACTGTTCGAAATCACATTTCGAATGCCATGCAAAAGCTAGGAGTCAAAGGCCGTTCACAGGCCGTAGTCGAGCTTCTGCGTATGGGTGAGCTAGAGCTCTAAAGTCAGCCGGTTTTCCTTCCATATCGGGAAGGAACCGGTTATTTCTATATAGTTTCCATGAGTCTCTTCTTGCATTTTCTTTAAAAAACGAGGAAAATAGACATATACGTTTTAATCAAAGTGAGATGCTATAGTGAGGTATCAATAAAATGGAAACGAATGAATCAGGCCATGTTGCAGAGATTGAAAAATCATTGCGCCACATTGCCGCAATTATTAAGCAAAAAGGCAGAGAAATCCTCAATCAATATACGATTACACCTCCACAATTCATTGGGCTTCAGTGGCTTTATGAATTCGGAGATATGACAATAGGCGAGCTGTCACAAAAGATGTACTTGGCTTGCAGCACAACCACTGATTTAATTGATAGAATGGAAAAAAGTGAACTTGTCGAACGGGTGAAAGATCCATCTGACCGCCGCGTGGTTCGCATTCATTTATTGCCTGAAGGCGAGCGGATCATTCAAGAAGTGATTGCTAAACGCCAAGAATACGTCAGTGAACTTCTAGGGGCTTTCTCAGAAGAAGAAGCCATCGTTTTCAACCAATCCTTAACGAAACTACAGCAGCAAATGAAAAGAAAATGAGGCGATTTTGTTGGATCAACCAATCGGCGTCATTGATTCCGGCGTCGGCGGTTTAACCGTTGCAAAGGAAATCATGAGACAACTGCCAAAAGAAAAAATCATTTATGTAGGCGATACAAAACGATGTCCATATGGCCCGCGGAAAGAAGAAGAAGTCCTTCAATATACGTGGGAAATGGCACACTACTTACTAAAACACCATCATATTAAAATGCTCGTCATTGCATGCAACACAGCAACGGCGATCGCACTGGATGAAATTAAAGCAACGCTTGATATTCCGGTCATTGGCGTCATTCAGCCTGGCGCCCGTACAGCGATCAAGGTGACAAACAACCAGCATATTGGCGTTATTGGCACAATCAATACGATCAAAAGCGAGGCATACAAAGAAGCGCTGCTGTCACTAAAAGCAGGTCTAACGGTTCAAAGTCTGGCGTGTCCGCTCCTTGTCCCATTTGTGGAAAGCGGTACGTTTTTAGATCAGACAGCAGAGGCAGTGGTGAAAGATTCCCTTGAACCGATGAAAGAAACAGGAATTGATACACTTATTCTTGGCTGCACACACTATCCGATTTTAAAAGAGCCGATTCAGCGCTTTATGGGCAGTGATGTCAGCATCATTTCATCAGGAGATGAGACAGCGAGAGAAGCAAGTACGATTCTTTCATATAAAGGGCTGTTAAATACCTCTAAAGAAACGCCTGTCCATACATTTTACACAACAGGGCAGCAGCAAAATTTCCAAAACATCGCTCGTGACTGGTTTGGCTACCTGCCAGGGAAGGTCGAAACCGTGTCACTTGAACACATCTACCAGCAATAACCCCTTCTACTTGAAGCGGGTTATTTTTTTATGAAAAGGGTCTAATCCTCCGAGGGAGCTCGTATACATAGTAGTACAAACTACTAGAGGAGGGTGAAGTATGCTGAAAAAAGGATCTACAGCAGCTGTTACGTGTATCGCGTCAGCCATGCTTTTGTCAGGATGCGGATTGTTTCAAACAGACCAAGCGAAAACAGAGATTGATCCACCACAAAACGTCACATATGTGAAAGAAAATAAAGAAGATAAACAAACAGCCAAAGAAGGAAAAGAAGAGAAGCAGGCAGATACGGTCATGAGAGAACTATATTTAATTGATAAAAACGGGTATGTCGTCTCTCAATCCATTCCACTGCCGAAAAATGAAGGAAGTGCAAAACAAACCCTTGAATATCTCGTGGACGGGGGACCTATTTCTAACTTAATGCCGAATGGCTTCAGAGCAGTGCTGCCAGCGGATACGCGCGTATCTGTCGATATTAAAGACGGAACGGCGGTTGTCGATTTTTCAAATGAATTTAAAAACTATAAAAAAGAAGACGAGCAGCGCATTTTGCAATCTGTCACTTGGACGTTAACTCAGTTTGATTCCATAGCCAAAGTCAAATTGAAGATGAATGGACATGAACTAAAAGAAATGCCTGTGAACGGTACACCTATCTCAGATGATTTAAGCAGAGAAGACGGTATTAATATCCAGCACGAGGCTGCTGCTGATATGACAGCGACAAAGCCAGTGACGGTTTACTATTTAGCTGAATCTGATGAACAGACGTACTATGTTCCAGTGACCAAAAGAGCGCCAAAAGACGAGGATGATCCGATTACAGCAGCGATTGATGAGCTCGTTTCTGGACCAAGCAAAAAAAGCCATCTGCTTACAGACTTTGATCAAGATGTGAAGCTGAATGATGTACCAAAAGTAAAAGATGGCCATGTGACACTTGATTTCAACGAATCTATTTTTGGCAGTGCAGATGAAAAGAAAAAGGTCATTTCACAAAAAGTTCTTGATAGCATTGTGCTCACATTAACCGAGCTGCCGAACGTCAAAAGCGTATCTGTCAAGGTGAACGGCAAGGCTGAGCTTGTGAACGAAAAAGGAGCAGAGCTTACAAAGCCGGTTTCACGACCAGAACAAGTGAATACAGGTAGTTTTTAACGTCACACATTGATATAATGGAGAAAAAGAGGCATGCATATTCGCTGCCTCTTTTTTATTCCAAGCGATTAGAACGAGCTGAGGTTGTCAAAGTTAGTAGGAGAACCCCGCTGGCACTCGCGAGGAATGTATATCGTAACGGAGGTAAAACATGAGATTAGATGAAAGACAATATGACGAATTGAGAAAAATTGAAATAGAGGCAGGCTACATCACGCACCCAGAAGGCTCTGTCTTAATCTCAGCGGGAAATACGAAGGTGATTTGTAACGCATCGATCGAAGACCGCGTACCTCCTTTTTTAAGAGGAGAAGGAAAAGGCTGGATTACAGCAGAATATAGCATGCTTCCAAGAGCAACTGCACAAAGAACGATAAGAGAATCATCTAAAGGAAAAGTCACAGGACGTACGATGGAGATTCAGCGTTTAATTGGACGAGCACTCCGCGCAGTCGTTGACTTAGAAAAGCTTGGCGAACGCACGATTTGGATTGATTGTGATGTTATTCAAGCAGACGGCGGCACACGAACAGCATCCATCACAGGTGCTTTTGTTGCCATGACACTCGCGATTCAAAAGCTGCGAGCTGAAGGAGTCATCAAAGAAAACCCGATTACTGATTATTTAGCGGCGATATCCGTCGGAATTGATTCTCAGCAAGGTCTTCTGTTAGATTTAAACTATGAAGAAGATTCTTCTGCTGAAGTAGATATGAATGTCATCATGACAGGCGCTGGTCGCTTTGTTGAACTTCAAGGAACAGGCGAAGAAGCGACATTCTCAAGAGAACAGCTAAACGGACTGCTTGATTTAGCCGAAAAGGGCATCAAAGAATTAATCGAAAAGCAAAAAGCAGTAACAGGAGAAGTCATCGAATAAAGAGAAGGGTTTGATCAGGATGAAAACAGCCATCATTGCAACGCACAATGCGGGCAAAGCGAAAGAATTCAAAGCCATTCTTGAGCCAAAAGGATTCACGGTCAAAACACTAGCAGACATTGGCTTTACTGAAGAAATTGAAGAAACAGGACAAACCTTCGAAGAAAATGCCATCATTAAAGCCGAGGCCATCCAAGCCAAAGCAGGTGAAATGGTCATTGCAGACGATTCCGGTTTGTCGATTGATTATCTGGGCGGAAAACCTGGCGTGTATTCAGCGAGATACGCAGGTGAGCATAAAGACGATGCGGAGAATGTGGAAAAAGTGCTGAGCGAACTTCAAGGCATTGAAAAAGAAGACCGCACAGCCAGGTTTAGATGTGCCCTTGCTGTAAGCATACCGGGAAAAGAAACAAAGACGGTAGAAGGATCAGTAGAAGGCTTCATCGCTGAAAAACCTATCGGCGAAAATGGCTTCGGATACGACCCAATTTTCATCGTCAAAGACAAAGACCAGACGATGGCCGAGTTATCACCAGAGGAGAAAAACAAGATCAGCCATCGAGCGGTCGCGCTTCAAAAGCTTTCATCACTGCTAGACGCAAATGAATAAGGGGGAATGAAGCCATGAAGATACTCATCATTAGTGACAGTCATGGACTCACAGACGAACTTCAAACCATTGCCAAACGGCATGAGGCTGAAGTTGACATGATGATTCACTGCGGAGATTCAGAACTCGAAACGAACCACCCAGCACTCGAAGGATACAAAGTCGTCAAAGGAAATTGTGACTTTATGGGCGATTTTGAAGAAGAGCTCCTGCTCCCACTTGATGGAGGCGGAAAACTATTTCTCACTCACGGACATCTGCATGGCATCAAACAATCCTTACTTCAAGTCTACTACCGTGCAGAAGAGCTGGGCGCAGACATTATCTGCTTTGGCCACTCGCACATTCCAGGCAGTGAACTGCTAAGAGGAAAACTCCTCATTAACCCAGGCAGCGTGCACTTGCCAAGAGTGCGAAAAGAGCGCAGCTATGCTATACTGACACTAGATGGAAGCGAAGCAAACGTACAGTTTTTCACGGACGAAGGTCAGGCCATACAAGACCTCGAAAACTCTGTCACATTGGAAGGTATTTCATAAGGGTGCAGCATTTGCCCCTTATGAAAAAACTTTCGAAAAACCGTTGACTTTAAAGAACAATAGTAATATAATAAATCTTGTCGCTGAGGTAATACACCAAAGCACAATACATAACAACATGTCCCAGTAGCTCAGCAGGATAGAGCAACGGCCTTCTAAGCCGTCGGTCGGGAGTTCGAATCTCTCCTGGGACGTTAAAACTGTTAAAAGCCAGAAACGTTGTTTTATCAACGTTTCTGGCTTTTTTGCTAGTATTTATTAAATATTGCTCTGATCTTTCCTATGAGTTCTTAAAGATTTGTTTTATCCCTAGGGTAGTCATTCTTATATTAAATTAGATGAAACTTTTATTTGTTTTTTTCGTAATAGAAATAGCGGTGATGACATTTTGATTGATATAGATGATATGTTGTTTGAACTTAAACAAGAAGTGAGAAAAGTGAATACAATGAAATACTTATTAATAGATTCTCCTTTTTTAAATGAAGTGAAAGAAGAATCGGAAGTGAAGGCGCAAAAAAAGAACAAAATTTTTGTGGAATGTATATTAAAAATAGTCTCATGTTTAATTGTATTTATATTATTTATTTTCCTCTTAAATAAATTTTCACATGGAAAAGTATTCTTAATTGCAGTTGTGCTTGTTTTCTTGCTACTATTATTTATAGCTATATACTGTATAATGAAAGGTTTAACTTATTTTTCTGAATTGTCAGGGTTTAAGACTTTTGATGAGTTAAGAAAAAATGTTATTTATGAAGCTTTTAACGAAAAACTAAATAAACATAATTTTTCAACAACTCAAATTGAAAAATATATATTGCCTCAACTAAAAGAAATAAATAAAGATAGAAGAGAAGCTTCTATAACAACATTTTTGAAAATTTCTATTCCTTCTATTCTAGTTTCGATGATCGCGAGTTGGTTTACTCTTATTATAAATACTGCTGTTGAAGAACCATCTCTAAAAGAAGAAGAGTTTAATCAAGTTCTAGGTTTATGGTTGATACACGGGATTCAAGTAATGGTTGTCGGAGCTTTTTGTATACTGGTATACATTATGCCCAAAAAATTTTAAGTTCGAACAAAAACTATAAATTATTAGAAAAATTTTTTTATAGCTATCTTTTAGAGAAAAACTTGAATGCTTCAGTAAATAAAAAAGCAAAAAAGTCTAAGAAGAGAAAATAAACAAAAATATTTGTAACTAATCAATAAAATGTTATTAACCAAGAGCACAGAAATAATAAGCTATTTTAAGATGCTATGTTTACAACAGGCTACGGTGACGGCTTTTGGGGGCTAGATCAAAACGGAGAACCTGCTTGCCTTGTGACAGACTTTTTATTAGTAGACTGATGAGAAACCCATGAAAACATGGGTTTTTATTGTTCTCTGATTATAGAGTATTAGTAGAGAGATCTAGTGAAAGTGGATAAAGTTTTGAAGACTTACGATAAGAGATCCTTTTTTCTCTCGGCAAATGTTGCTGGCTATTCGAAACAATATTGTTCTTGCCGATAAAAAGATTAAAAGCACAAAAAGATATGAAATTTGTTAAACAAACGTCAATTAACTTAACTTTGTCAGTGGTGGATTAAGTCTACCTAATTTTTGTATAAATATAGTATAATAAACATATAAAACCTTTTAGGAAACGGTGATAATGATGAATAGCAATTTTTCATTTTTTCAAGGGAAGTGGGCAGTACTTTCCAATTTAGGAGAAACAGCTGAGAAAAATGTATATCATGACCCACATACAACAGTAATGAAACTAAGGTTATTTGCCGAAACATTAACAAAATTTATTCTAGCCGCTGAAAATATTAAGGAAGCATATGGGACAAAACAAGTAGAGCGCATCAATATATTACGCCGAGAAGGAATACTTGAACCAGAATTAATAGATATTGTTGAAACGCTTCGCCGCAAAGGGAATGTGGCTATGCATGAAGCAGGTTATCAAAAAACAGAAGAAGCAAAATCTTTATTGCATTTAGCTTTTCGTTTGTCGACTTGGTTTATGGAGGTATACGGTGATTGGAATTTTCAAGCTCCAGAGTACATAGAGCCAAAAAAACAAACTGCTATAGATACACGACAGCTTCAACAAGAGTATGAAGTGAAAGTGAGGCAGCTTGAAGAGGAATTAGAGGCAATTCGCCATCAAGCTGAATTAGAGCAAGTAGATGAGAAAATGAAACGTAGAAAAGCGTCCAAAAACTTTATGCGTAGGCAGCAACTGACTGAAGATGAAACACGTATCATCATTGATCAGAAGTTACGTGCTGCTGGATGGGAAGTAGACACGAATTTACTAAACTATAAAAAAAACAGGACGCAACCAGAGAAAAACAAACATCTGGCCATTGCTGAGTGGAAGGTCGATGGCGGCTGGGTTGATTATGCATTGTTTATTGGACTCAAGCTTGTTGGTTTCATTGAAGCAAAAGCAGAAAAGAAAACGATTCCTGGGGCATTAGATAGTCAAACAAAAGTGTACGCGAAAAATGTCATGCAAGTAGAAGATGAACAGATTACACCAACAACTGGTGATTATCAAGTCCCATTTTTATATGCAACAAATGGCCGCCCTTATTTAAGACAGCTTCAAGAGGAATCGGGTATTTGGTTCTGGGATTCACGCAAACCATTTGAACATGCACGTCCGCTTGAAGGATGGCATTCACCTGAAGATTTACAACTTCTTCTTAGCCAAGATGATAAGGATGCGGATAAGCGCCTAGAAGAAGAGGAAATAACGAAGTTTGGATTGCGTCACTATCAGCAGAATGCGGTTCTGGCTGCAGAAAAGTCGTTAAAAGAAGGAAACAGAAGGATGCTTATTGCAATGGCTACAGGAACTGGAAAAACTCGTACCGCTATTGCGCTTATGTATCGCTTAATTAAGTCTAAAAAGTGTCGCCGCATTCTTTTTCTTGTCGATCGTAATTCACTCGGTAAACAAACAGAGGATTCACTGAAAGATACGAAAATTGAAGGTTACTCGTTTGCTGATATATATGATGTGAAGTCATTAGGCGATCTCACACCGGAAGTTGAAACGAAGGTGCAGATTGCAACTGTGCAGGGAATGGTTCGCAGACTTTTTTATAACGATAGCGAAAAGCTTCCAAGCGTCGGGCAATATGATTTCATCATTGTAGATGAGGCGCATCGAGGCTATACAAGTGATAGAGAAATGACAGAGGAAGAATTAGAATTCCGTGATCAGAATGATTATATTAGTCAATATCGGCGCGTTATCGATTATTTTGATGCGGCATGTTTAGGACTTACCGCAACCCCTGCTCTACATACAACAGACATTTTCGGTATGCCAATTTTTAAATATTCATATAGCGAAGCAGTGTTGGACGGATATCTAGTGGACCATGAGCCCCCTTATTTGTTTAAAACAGAACTTTCACAAGTGGGCATCACCTTTGAAAAAGATGAGGAAGTAGAAGTATATGATGTTGATAAAGGGGAGATTCAACTAGAAAAGTTAGAAGATACTGTGCACTTTGAAGTGGAGCAGTTTAATAAAAAAGTCATTACAGAACCGTTTAACCGTGCAGTATTAAATAAATTAGTTGATTATATTGACCCTGCAGGTAAAGAAAAAACGCTCATCTTTGCAGCTACTGATCAACACGCAGATCTTGTTGTTCGTTTATTAAAAGAAGCCTTTAAAGAACGTGGCGATGAAATTGAAGATGATGCCATTATGAAAATTACTGGATATATCTACAAGCCATTAGATGCCATTACACGGTTTAAAAATGAGCGACTACCTAATGTCGTTGTTACAGTTGATTTACTTACAACAGGTATTGACGTGCCGCCGATCACAAATTTGGTGTTTTTAAGAAGAATACAATCTCGTATTCTCTATGATCAAATGCTTGGCCGTGCGACTCGTCTTTGCCCAGAGATTGGGAAAACACACTTTAACATCTACGACGCTGTTGGTATATATGACAAGTTGCAACATTATACAGAAATGAAACCAGTTGTGAAGAAACAAAACTTTCGTATTGGTGAGTTGTATGATTCTCTTGTAAATGCAACGACTGATGAGGAAGCTTCGTTTTATCGTGATCAATTAGTAGCAAAAATCCAACGTCGCAAACAAAGATTTGACGAAGAAGGCATGGGAAAGTTTGAAGAATTATCAAATGGAAAACATGTGGATGAATGGGTGAAAGAAATTCAAACATACTCACCGCAAGAAGCCACACAGAATAATATCCTATTTGAATACATGGAAACGTACCAAGTGACACGTGAAAAACGCTATATATCTGATAAGGAAGATGAAGTAACAGACGTCATTCGTGGGTATGGTGAAGGAAACAAGCGACCAGAAGATTATCTGGATGGTTTTGTTCGGTTTATCCAAGAAAACATCAATGAAATTCCCGCTTTGCATCTGATCTGTACACGGCCAAAAGATCTAACGAGACAAGATTTACGAGAACTTATGACGATTTTAGAAACAAAAGGCTTTAAGCAATCTCATTTACAAACCGCTTGGAAACAGACAAAAAATGAGGACATTGCAGCAGATATTATTAGTTTTATTCGCCAAGCTGCATTAGGTGAAGCACTCGTTGACCATGAAGCACGTATTAAACAGGCAATGCACAAAGTGTATTCACTGCATGATTGGACGCCTAGGCAAAAGAAGTGGTTAGAGAGAATAGAAAAGCAATTACTTCAAGTGCCTGTTCTTGCGCCTACCGCAGAAGAGGCATTCTCGGAAGAACCTTTTAGAACGTCTGGTGGCTACAAATTACTGAAACGTGAGTTCGGTGACGATATTGATCAAATTGTGAATACGATCAATGAGAACCTTTATATCAGCTAACGACTGTGCCTCTTCATTGAGGCACTTTTTTGGGTTATAATGAAAAAGTTCGCTTTCAACTAAAAATCATCAAATGTGATTTAATAGATTAGAAGCTTTTCAGGAGGAAAAAAGATGAATAACCAAGAAATCGTTCAAAAATTATGGAATTTATGCAATGTGCTTCGTGATGACGGTATTACATATCAACAATATGTCACTGAGTTAACTTATATTTTATTTTTAAAAATGATGAAAGAACAGCAAACAGAAAATGTAATACCCGAAGGATATAGATGGGATGATTTGCTAGAAAAAGAAGGGGTAGAACTCAAAACATTTTATCAACATCTTTTAATTAAGCTGGGTAATAGCGAGAATGCTCAATTGCGTCAGATTTACACGGATGCTGCTACAAGTATTACAGAACCAAAGAATCTAGAGAAAATTCTGAAGACCATTGATGGCCTTGATTGGTACAACGCAAAAGAAGAAGGTTTAGGTAATTTATATGAAGGCTTGTTAGAAAAAAATGCAAGTGAAACAAAATCAGGTGCTGGTCAATACTTTACTCCGCGTGTATTAATTGATGTAATGGTACAACTGATTGACCCTAAACCTGGAGAAAGATGTAATGACCCTGCAGCTGGTACATTTGGTTTTATGATTGCGGCAGACCAGTATTTGAAAAATAAGACAGATAACTATTATGATTTAGATCCACAACTGGGCGTTTTCCAAAAGAAAGAAGCGTTTACTGGCATGGAACTCGTCACAGGGACTCATCGTCTTGCTTTAATGAATGCATTACTTCATGATATCGAAGGGCGACTGGAACAAGGGGATTCGTTATCTAGTAATGGAAAATGGATGAAAAACTTTGATGTCATTTTAACCAATCCACCATTTGGGACGAAAAAAGGTGGAGAGAGTGTCTCCCGTGATGACCTGACGTTTGCAACTTCCAATAAACAGCTTAATTTTCTACAGTTAATTTATAACGCTTTAAAAGACGATGGTCATGCACGGGCAGCAGTGGTATTACCTGATAATGTTTTGTTTGAAAGCGGGGTTGGTGCACAGATTCGACGTGATTTAATGAATAAATGCAATCTGCATACAATCTTACGCTTACCAACGGGGATTTTCTATGCCCAAGGTGTGAAAACAAACGTTTTATTCTTTACAAGAGGAACAACAGACCAAGATAATACAAAGGATGTTTGGGTATATGATCTCCGCACCAATATGACGTCATTTGGAAAACGGAATCAGCTAACAATGGCACACTTTGAACACTTCATGAAAGCATATGTAGCAGAAGATCGCTCAAAAGTAGAGGATGAACGTTGGAATGTGTTCACAAGAGAAGACATTGCAAAAAAAGGGGATAGTTTAGATATCGGTTTGATTGCAGATGAATCATTATCCTCCTATGACAACTTACCAGATCCAATTGAATCAGCAGAAGAAGCAATTGCAAAACTTCAGCAGGCTATGGGGTTATTAAATGAGGTAGTTGAAGAGTTGCGTGCTGTTGAAGAGGATGAGGTGGTCAAACAGTGAGTAAGATTAAGAAGACCATTGAGGAGTTATTGAAAGCAGCAGTAGTATTAGAAGAGAAGCAACGGTTTGGAATTCCTGAAAATTGGATATGGACACAAACTGGTTCTATCACAGATGTAATAGGGGGTGGAACACCTAAATCTACAGTAAAAGAATATTTTGAAGATGGTGATATACCATGGTTAACACCCGCTGATCTTTCGGGATATCAAGATATGTATATTAGTAGAGGAAAGCGGAATATAACTGAAGTTGGTCTAGCTAACAGTTCTGCTAAAATATTGCCTAGTAACACCGTGTTACTTTCATCAAGAGCACCGATAGGATACGTTACAATAGCTTCTAATGATATTTGTACAAATCAAGGGTTTAAAGTTTTCTACCAAGTAACGCCTATTATCCAGAATATTTATATTGGTATTTAAAATTCTCCACAACCTATTTAGAATCTATGGCAAGTGGCACAACATTTAAGGAGCTTTCAGGTAGTAAATGCAAAGAAATTGCATTGCCATTACCTCCTTTAAACGAACAAAAACGAATTGCTGACAAAGTAGAGCATCTTTTAAGTAAAATTGAAGAAGCGAAGCAGTTGATTGAGGAAGCGAAGGAAACGTTCGAACTTCGTCAAGCGGCTATTTTGGATAGGGCATTTCGTGGTGAATTGACTAGAAAATGGCGTATCGACAATCCTAATGCAATAAATGTTAACCAGATTTTAGAAGAAGTAAAATCTAAAATTGTAAATAAAAAGCTAAAACATAGCAATGTGGAAGAGGAAAATCTTTATGAATTACCGAATGGTTGGGCTTGGGTAAGATTAGGAGAAGTTTCAAATGTAAAATCAAGTAAGAGGATTTTTGCTTCTGAGTATGCAGATAGCGGGATACCTTTTTATCGTTCAAAAGAGATTGGGGAATTATCTTCCTTAGGAAAAGCAAAGAGTGAATTATTTATATCGGAAGAACGGTATGCTGAGATTAAAGAAAAATTTGGTGTTCCAAAGGTAGGAGACTTACTATTAACCCCTCGTAGGAACTAATCGGTAATACATGGATGATGTGTGATGGGAGAGAATTTTTATTATAAAGATGGAAATATAACTCAAATAGAAAGGAATGAATATATTAACACTGAATTTGTTCAATTGTTTTTTAATAGTTATTTGTTTAAAAGCAAGTTAACCTTACTGTTTCTGGTTCAGCTTACAATGCTTTAACTATTGAAAAATTAATCAATTGGTTCTTCCTTTCCACCATTAGAAGAACAACAAGAAATTGTTAGGATAACTAAAAAGATCTTAAAGACAGAAGAGGAATCTAAAAATTTACTTTCATTTAGAGAAAATCTAAAAAGGTCTAGCCCAATCCATACTTTCTTAAAGCCTCTGTGGGAACTTGAACAAATGATCCAAGTGAAGAAAGTGCTGTTGAATTGCTAAAAGAAGTGCTACAAGAACAAGTAAATTAGTTATCAGAAGACATCCAAATTAAAGACATTCAAATTAATTGGATGTCTTTTATTGTTGCATATGTGCCAAGTTGTATTGGTTTGTTACAGAACCACTCTCATTCACAAACTGACAATCGATAAATTTCCGACAAGTTTCATTAGCATGGTAAAGTAATAAGAATTGTAGTGAAACTCTATTCAAGCTCGATAATGATATCGATAGCAGAGGTGTAGCCTTATAAGTGATATCAAAGAAAAGGTACTGCAGCCTTTATCACATTTTTTTCGATAAGCTACTTTTTTTAAAAGGTACACTTATTGCGACGAGCTTTTTGGATCTGTAGAATAAGGGTTCAAGGTGTATCATATGGTATTAATTTACTTTTGGTACGCATCATAATTGAGATTGATCTTTTGATGCAAAGGCGTTGCGTTTAAAGTATTAAATAACAAGGCAGAATCAATTTTGGATAACAAAGAATTTGGATACGTTAGAGTAAGCAGCTAAGACCAAAATGAAGCACGACAACTGGATAGTATGTATGCTCTTGGAATTGATGAGCGTGATATTCATATCGATAAGCAAAGCGGGAAAGACTTCAATAGAACTCAATACCAAACTTTGAAATTGCGTTTGCGAAAAGGAGCGTTATACATACATTCACTAGATAGGCTAGATCGTAACAAAGAGATGATTTTAAACGAGCGGAAAGATATCACACAGAAGAAGGAGATGATGAACCGAGTATGAAGAAATTCGAGCATTTACAAAATCAAATTGAGTGATTTTCTTTTGAATGAAGGTGAAAGGTGAAAAAAGACAAGTATATAGATGAGAATAGAGATGAAGCTTCTCTTGTTTCAGATTTTTTATTGACGGATTAAAAGGGAGAAAATAAAACAGGAACAAAAGACAAAACAGAGAAAAATACATAATCCCAAACGTCTCATAAAAACAATGAGAGAAATAATCCCTTGTACAACATCGATCCAACAAACTTAATTTTTGAAAATGGAGAGAACCAAAGCAGCTCGGAAGGTGATCAATTATTTGTAAAACAGTTAGGCCATATTGAGATCACAAGCGGTCATATCGTTGCCTGTGATCCTTTTGTTTCAGAAGGGAACCAATCGTTTACGAGGAAGGTGGCTCTAGGGAAACATCCTATTCTACTGATGGTTAAGCGGTTAGAAAGCGGAGACGAACGCGTAGCCTATGCAATGATCAAGTTTACAAACGAGCAAGCAATAGAATGGGAGATTGCCACACAGCAGGGCAGGAACTCAAACAATTAAAAGAAGACGAGTTCTTTGGCTACGGAGTAAATAAAGGTATGGGTTGTTTCATGGATGCGGAGACAGCACAATATCTTTAAGCTTATGAGGCTAAGCAATATAAAGAGGATAATTATTTTTATCTTTATGAGGAATTTGCAGAGCCTCTTGAGCAAAACTACAAGCATACATGGGACTGGCTTGTCACCCGTTTTCATGACAAAGTGGACATTGCCATGTTTACAACAGGCTTCGGTGACGGGATGTATCCAAGCTTTTGGGGGATAGATGAAAACGGGGAACCTGCTTGCCTTGTGACGGATTTTCTTATAGTGGATTGATGAGAAACCTTGAAACCAGTGGTTCTTATCAAGATATAACAGGAAAAATTAACATATAAGTTAATGTAAAACGAATTTTCTTAAATTTACCTTAAAATCATTGAAAATCTAATTGATATAATATAATATTTTTATTCAACTAAATTTCTAATGAACTATAGGAGTATTTAACATGATGAAAAAAGTAATTTCCACACTATTAGCTCTATCCGTATTTACCTTTGTTTTACAAGCACCAGCAAAGGCAACAGAAAATGAAACTGTTGTAATTAACACAAATGATTCTGTATCATCTGAAGGAGAATTAAATCCTGATCAACTTGCAGAAACTAAATTCGCCATCCCACTTCCTTTCTTCTTTATTCCAGGGTTAGGACAAGCTGCAGTATTAGCAACTGGTGCTGTTATTGTAGGTGGTATGATATTTTCTTCAAACTCTTGGGAGGCTCAAGTTGTCAAACATCATAAAATGACAGCAGACCAATTCATCTCTAAGAATAGAAAAGGGTCAATCAGAAAAGAGTTTCCAAGTGAATACTTAAATAAAACGATAGAACAAATCAACAAAGACGCAAAAAAAGGAAAAAAGAATGCTAAAAAAGCTAAAAAACTGTTAACAGACAACAGATTAAGAAAAATGAAATGAAAAGTGATCATTTATGTATGATATTTATTCTGTAAAAGTTTTATTTGAATCAACAACTGCCACGATTAAGCCCCTGAAAAATATTTGAAGAGAATTTTTTTAATAAAAACAAAAAAACCAGATGAAATTGAAAGTATCATACAGGAAAACTTCCCAGAAGAAACTTATGAAAATTCAGAGGGTGGAATGACTACTACCAAAGTAGTTGCAATTTTAGATATCTTTTGAACTAGTAGATAATATAGATGAATCCGTACATTTTAAAAGAAGTTTATAGTCGTTATCTTGTATTTGATAAAGAAACGTCTCAGAAGAAGAAGCCATTGAAAGATATTCCCTAGACAAATAAATTCGCACGAATTTTGAAGTAAATGAAATCAATGCCATCTAGTCAAACTAGGTGGTTTTTTACATTAGTCCGACAGCTTCCACCAATTTTAAGGCAAATTTAAGGCAAATTTAAGATCGATTTCATTTCAAATGTATTAAATCTTTGTTACAATAAGACAGCTTTGCTCAAAAGAGACGTTCCAAGGTTCGACATTTTTAAGTATTTAAAATTTTATGTTTTGAGATGAAACTCTTTGAATGAGTCATGGTCTCTATAAGTGTCAAAAAGAAAAGAGGTTATCAATATGCTATTCAAAAGCTATCAGAAAATAAGTCTGTAAAATGGATAGGATATACAAGCTTTTACTTACTTATTTTGCTATTATTGTTCTTTATTTACGGATTCCACACAGCAAATACGGATCATTCATTTACAACGATTTTTAATTGGAGATTAAATTATGAAACTATTACAAACGATTCATGAATACCAGCAAACGAAACCAACACAGCCAGCATTTGTTTCTCAACATGCGTCGATCACATATGATGAGCTTTGGCATTTATCAGACCAAATGGCTGGTGCGATCGATGCAATTGCAACTGGCAGTGAACCTGTCATTGTATACGGTCATATGGAGCCAGAGATGCTGATTTCTTTCTTAGGCAGTGTGAAATCAGGCAGACCGTATATTCCGGTCGATATCTCAATACCTGTCGAGCGCATCGTCTCAATTATTGAAAGCTCAAAAGCCAGTCTATTGATTTGTGCAAATGAGCAGAATGTATTAGATGTAGAAGAGCACATTGAAGTGAAGAGTGCGGCATCGCTTTTAGCACTTGAAAAAGAAGCACCGCCATCCACGCAGTGGGTTCAACAAGATGATGTTTTTTACATCATTTATACGTCTGGCAGTACCGGAAAACCGAAAGGCGTTCAGGTAACAGCCAATAATTTAGAAAGCTTTACAGAGTGGATGTGCCGTGACTTCCCAATTGGTGAGGGACGTACATTCTTAAATCAAGCGCCATTTTCTTTTGACTTATCAGTGATGGATCTCTATCCAGCGCTTCAATCAGGCGGCACGCTTTACTGTTTAGTAAAAGATCTCGTCAACAAGCCAAAGGATATGTTTGCAGCACTTGGTCAATCTGACGTTGAAGTGTGGACATCAACACCTTCTTTTGTGCAAATGTGCTTAATGGACCCTTCCTTTACAGGGGAGCTTTTACCTGAGCTGAAAGTTTTCTTGTTCTGCGGTGAGGCGCTTCCTGTAGCTGTAGCAAGTGCACTTCTGGAGCGTTTTCCAAAGGCGCAGGTCTTTAATACGTATGGTCCAACTGAAGCAACTGTTGCAATCACATCGATTGAAGTCACGCAGGAGATTCTTGATCAGCACGATTCTTTACCAGTCGGCTATGCCAAACCTGATACAGACATCGTCATTTTAGATGAAGAAGGCAAGACACTTCTTGATGGTGAAAAAGGAGAAATTGTCATCGTGGGGCCAAGCGTCACGAGAGGCTACTTAGGTGAACAAGCCTTGACAGATAAAGTGTTCTTTGAATACGAAGGACGTCCTGCTTACCGTACAGGTGACGCAGGTGTGGCGCAGGATGGTTTAATTACGTGCCATGGCCGTCTCGACTATCAAATTAAGCTTCATGGATACCGGATGGAGCTTGAAGAAATTGAATATCATGTAAGCGAGACAACCTATGTCAATGCTTGTGTGATTGTGCCATTCCAGCCAAACGGTCATGTCGAGTACTTGATTGCAGCGATTGTTCCAGCAGCTCATTCATTTGAAAAAGAGTATCAGCTGACAAGCGCGATTAAGAAAGAAATGGCGGATTCACTGCCAGCGTACATGATCCCAAGAAAGTTTGTCTATCTTGAGCAGCTGTACATGACGCCAAACGGGAAGGTTGACCGTAAGAGAATCGCGAAAGAGGTTCTTCTATGATTCCGTTTAGTTCATTCTTTTTCTTCATTCTAATTGGTATTCTTCTTTTGCCGACGATCATTCTTGGTCTTCGCGGCAAAAGAATGCAGGGCTACAACATGTTTGCAACGGTTGTGGCGCTGGCACTTATTTTCTCAAAGGATGCCCATGGCGCGTTGCTGCTCTTCTTGTTCACGGTGTGGCAAATCTTCATCATCCGCCTGTACCTTGCGTACAGGTTAAAGGCGAATCAGGCATCTGTTTTCTATGCAGCAGTGGTGGCATCTATTTTGCCGCTTGTGCTGTCAAAGATTTTACCGTTCTTTTTAACTCATCAGCCGCACCAGCCGCCGCCAATGAACTGGCTGAGCTTTTTGGGGATCTCGTACTTAACATTTAAAGGTGTTCAGTTAATTATTGAGACAAGAGACGGCTTGATTAAGAAGAAAATTCCGATTCACCGTTTGGTCTATTTCATTGTCTTTTTCCCGACGATTTCATCAGGTCCGATTGATCGTTACCGCCGATTTGAAAAGGATATGGATACGCCGCCTGAAAAGGAAGCATACAGTGATCTTCTATATGCCGGTATTCATAAAATTTTCATTGGCTTCTTATATAAGTTTATTATTGGTTATCTAATTCACACATATATTCTGATGAATATTCATCACATTAGCAGCAGTCACTTTGTTCAGCAGTTAACGTATATGTATGCTTACAGCATGTATTTGTTCTTTGACTTTGCTGGATATACAATGTTTGCTGTAGGTGTGAGTTATATTATGGGTATTAAGTCGCCAGAGAACTTTAATAAACCGTTTATCAGCCGAAACATTAAAGACTTCTGGAATCGCTGGCATATGTCCCTGTCCTTCTGGTTCAGAGACTACGTGTTTATGAGATTTGTGTTCTTTATGACTAAAAAGAAGTGGATCAAGAACCGAATGGCTGTATCAAATATTGGGTACTTTGTCCTCTTTCTATTGATGGGTGCTTGGCATGGCCTTGCCCTTCAATATATTATTTACGGACTATATCATGCAGTTGTCATGTCCGGTTACAATTTATTTGAGAAATGGAATAAAAAGCACAAGTGGTGGCCGGATAATAAGGTCACAATGGTTGTGTCAATCATTATTACATTCCATGTGATTTGTTTCGGATTTTATATTTTTTCAGGAAAACCATTTCATCATTAATGATTAAGGGAGTAGAAAATTATGGAATTTAAAAATCAAGTATATGGTATTATTGCAGAGGTTTGTCAGGACGACGTTGTGAAAGAAAATCCAGAGATTGCGATTTTTGAAGAAGGTCTTCTTGATTCATTTGGTACAGTAGAACTGCTTATGGCAATTGAAAGTCAACTCGGAATCACTGTTCCGATTACAGAATTCGATCGTGATGTGTGGGATACGCCGAATCATATTGCTGAGCAGCTGGCAGAGATGAAGTAATGAAAAAGCGTTTTTTTGGGCCGCTTATTTTAGCGGCTGTTCTATTCATTGGTGTTCTTCTTGTACCAAATGCATGGCTCTCACACCTGATCCCAAAAGACAAATTACAAAAGTCAGCCACAGAATTAGATCCTGGGATGTTCCAAGGGCTTTATTTACAAGATGAAATGCTAAAAGATCCAACTTATTTGCCGATCTATGGATCTTCTGAACTATCACGTTTTGATCCATATCACCCTTCGAATTTCTTTCATGAGAATCCTCAAGGGTTTACACCTTATCTTATTGGAAAAGGTGGATCGCAATCATTAATTCATGCGATGAACTTCGCAGCGCATATGGATGAATTAAAAGGGAAGAAGCTTGTATTTATCGTGTCCCCGCAGTGGTTTGTGAAATGGGGATCTGACGAGAATCACTTTGCACCTAACTATTCAGCGCTTCAAGCACTGAATCTCGCCTATAATAAAGAAATTGATCCAACTGTGAAAAAAGAGCTGATTAAAAGAATCATGAAGTTTAAAGCAGTCAAAAACGACATGGTGATTACAGAGCTTTTTAAAGCAGAGCTATCTGGGAACAAGTTCGCTTACGGCGCGATTTCTCCTATTGCGAAAATGTACTATGGCATGCTTCAAAAGAAAGACATCTACTATACGATTGGATCGGGGCATGAGCGCAAGCTTCAACCGTCTCCTTCAGTCAAAGGAAAAACATGGGCTGAGCTTGAAAAAGAAGCGAGCATTTTTGGTGCGAAAAGAGCAGGGGACAACCCGTTTTATATTAATCAAAAACTGTTTGACCACAAGCTGAAACCGATCATGAAAAAGATGAAGGATTCCCGTGAAGGTCATTCTTATGCGGAATCACCAGAATACAAAGATTTTCAAATCATGCTGGATATTTTAAAACAGGCAGGGGCAAAGCCTTTGTTTGTAACGATTCCTGTCAACGGAAAGTGGTATGATTACACCGGTTTTCCGAAAGAAGGCCGTACAGGTTATTATGAAAAAATCAATCGTCAAATTCGAGATAATGGGTATGAAGTCGCGGATTTGACTAAGCATGAGTACGATCCATATTTCTTTAAAGATACGATTCATGTGTCTTATAAAGGATGGGTGTACATCGATAAGGCAATTGAAAAGTTTTACAAAGAGCAGTAGAATGCAGCAGCTTTCTGCTGCTTTTTGTTTGTCGAATCGGCGGATATCTTGTATAACTAAGGGAAAAGGGCTATGCTGTAGATGGAGGCGATATGATGAATCGTTCTGAGAAAAAAGAACTATTAAAGCGTTCGAAGAAGCATTTTAATGATCATGCCTTTTGGGAAAAGTTAAAAAAGACGGCACAAAAAGCTGGTGTCTCTCTTGTCTATGCTGTGCTATTACTTTACTATACATTGCAAAAACCCGAAGTGCCGGTCAAAGCAAAGACCTTGATTATTGGAGCACTCGGCTATTTTATCCTTCCACTTGATCTTATTCCGGATACATTGGTTGGTGTCGGCTATACAGATGATTTAGGAGCCATTACATTTGCTTTGCTTCAAGTAGCAATGTACATTGATGATGATGTGAAAGGGAAAGCAAAAGACAGGCTGTCAAAATGGTTCGGCGAAAAAACCGATACGTCTTTGATTGATCAAAAGCTTGAGGATGGCGGTATGCCGTCTGTATAAAGAAAAGCCTCCGTTTGGAGGCTTTTTTCTTTACCCTAAAAATTTCACGCAAACTGGATGAGGGACGGTAATGTCTGATTGTAAGACAGTAAGTCGTCCTGTTTCTTTGTCGCGTTTATATAACACAAGATTGCTAGATTCTTGGTTTGAACCGACGAGGAATTCTTCTGTTGGATCAAGTACAAAATCTCTAGGCCAGTTTCCTTCAGAAGAAGCAATCTCGACTAGGCTTAATTGGCCATCAGCGTCTGTTTTAAAAATCGCAATGCTGTCATGACCGCGATTTCCTGCATAAACAAATTGGCCGTCTGAAGAGACATGAATGGCACTGCCTTGATTGTTCTCCGTAAATTCGCTTGGAATGGTCGCGATTGTTTGGATCTCTTCAAAATGACCATCTTCAAAGTAACGAAGCACAATGACCTCTGAGCTTAGCTCTGTCATGACATATGCCACAGGTTTCGTTGGGTGGAATGTGATATGACGAGGTCCGCTGCCTGGCTTTGTTTCAAATATATGAGCAAGCTCAAGTTTGCCGTCTTCTTTCTTATACGTATAAATTCCATCTGTTCCAAGGTCAACAGCTACTGCAAATTGTTCATCTGGCGTGAGACCCATAAAGTGAGTGTGCGGTTTTTCCTGACGATCTTCGTTAGGGCCAGTTCCTTCATGCTGCGCCTGTGAGAGCGTGCGGATCACTGAGCCGTTTTCAGAATCGATTTCATACATCTCTGCTGTCCCTTTATGATAGTTCGCTGTATACGCCGTTTTCGTTTGACTGTCCACGCTGACGTGGCAAGGAGAAGCTCCATCGGCAAGCTCTTGGTTGATGAAGTGAAGTCTGCCTGTTGTTGAATCAATTTGATACGCAGCAAGGCCGCCCTGTGATCCTTTTTTCACAACAGCATAAACAAACTTTTGATCCTCTGACACGGTTAAATATGTAGGATTTTCAAGCTCAGCAGCGACTTCTACTTGCTCAATCTGCTGCTTGTCCGTATTTAATGTAAACGTATAAACACCTTTACTGTCTCCCTTTGTATACGTACCGATATAACCTCTGATGTTAGCCATGTATTGCCCTCCTTCTATTAGATGCTCTCATTCTATCATAAATTCATAGGAAAACGCTTTAGAAAGGCATGCCAAAAGAAAAACAAAGCCAAAGAAATCTCACAATATTCATCAAAAATGTTGTGAAAAAATATCACAAAAGTTTTCTCAAAAGAAAACCGTTCATGTAAAGTAAATAAATTGAAGAAAAAATACAAAAAATTTTAAGTTTTTTCATTCCTTGTCTAGCAAAGGTGTAAGCGTATACATTTAATTTTGATTAGTCTAAATTGTCTAATAATTTTAAAAATGCTGTTGACACTGTATGGAAAGCGGCGTAAGATGGGTTCAACAAAAGCTAAACAAACACGCAGTTCAAGCGAGAGACACTTCAATATAAAGTGTCTGAAAATTCAACTACTTTTTGTTTGAAAGAGAGGGTGCTCACTGAAAATGGAAGACCAAAAGGAACAGTGGATCTTTTTAAACGATGAACTCGTGAAAAAAGAGGATGCGAAAATTTCAGTTTACGATCATGGCTTCTTATATGGCGACGGTGTTTTCGAAGGGATTCGCGTGTATAACGGAAATATCTTTCGAATGAAAGAACATTTAGACCGCCTGTATGATTCCGCTAGATCCATTATGCTGAACATTCCATATTCACTTGAGGAACTCACGGAGAAAATGATTCATACAGTTGAAAGGAACGGCTTAAAGGATGCCTATATCCGCCTTGTCGTCTCAAGAGGAGCAGGTGATCTTGGATTAGATCCTAACAACTGCGGGAGAGCCAATACAGTGATCATTGTAGAGCCGCTGGCCATTTTTCCAAAGCACCTATATGAAACGGGTATTGATATTGTGACGGTTCCAACAAGACGAAATCGTCCAGATGTCCTTAGCCCAAAAGTGAAATCATTAAATTATTTAAATAACATTCTTGTCCGAATCGAAGCCCATATGGCCGGTGTGAGTGAAGCGCTGATGCTCAACGATCAAGGGTACGTGGCGGAAGGTTCTGCAGACAACGTGTTTATTTATAAAAAAGGTAAGCTTTTTACACCGCCAGGTTATATTGGCGCACTTGAAGGCATTACAAGAAATGCCATCATGGAGATTGCAGAAGACTTAGGCTACGAAGTGAAAGAAGAACCATTCACAAGACATGATGTGTATACAGCTGAAGAAGTATTTCTAACAGGAACCGCAGCCGAAGTTATCGCCGTTGTAAAAGTTGACGGCCGTACAATCGGTGAAGGAAAACCTGGGTTCCACACAAACAAACTTCTTGAACAATTCCGTAAGCGAGTAGTTGAAGAGGGAGAAAAAGTCGTTTTTGCAGATGAAAACATTCATGCAAGTTAAATAGATATCGATAAACGTTGAAGAGGACTAGTAGCTTTAGAGTCAGTATCTACAGAGAGCCGGTGCTAGCTGGAAACCGGTGTTACTTTCTAAAGTGAACTCACCTCTGAGTGTCTGCTTGAAATGATAGTAGGGCAGACCGAGTGACATTGCTCACTCGTTACCAAAATGGACGAAAGATGTCCATGAGACGGCAGCAGGATTGCCGTGAACAAGGGTGGTACCGCGAAAAACAAAGCTTTTTCGCCCCTTTGACCTAGTGAAAAGTAGTGTCATTGTGGGGTGAGAAGGCTTTTTTATATGGTCTCATATCTCTATCTTGAATGGAAAAGGGTGAAAGGACTTGACTGAAGCAAGACAAAGAGGAGGAAATCAAATGGGGACAAATGTACAAATGGAGACGGAAAAATCAAAAGCACCACAAACGATGAACGGTGCACTCATGTTAATTGAAGCACTCAAAAGAGAAAAAGTAGAAGTCATTTTCGGCTATCCGGGCGGAGCAGTTTTGCCAATCTACGATAAAATTTACGATTCTGGTTTATTTCATGTCCTGCCAAGACATGAGCAGGGAGCGATTCACGCAGCAGAAGGATACGCAAGAGTATCTGGTAAACCGGGTGTGGTCATTGCCACATCAGGGCCGGGAGCGACAAACCTTGTGACAGGAATTGCAGATGCGATGATTGATTCACTTCCCCTTGTTGTATTCACAGGGCAGGTGGCAACGTCAGTCATTGGATCGGATGCATTCCAAGAAGCAGATGTACTCGGCATCACAATGCCAATTACAAAGCACAGCTACCAGGTAAGGAATCCAGAGGAATTACCGGGTGTCATTAAAGAGGCATTCCATATCGCAACAACAGGCAGACCTGGTCCAGTCTTGATTGATATTCCAAAAGATGTCGCAGGCATTGAAGGAAGCTTTGAATATGATCAGCCAATTGATTTACCTGGTTATCAGCCAAAAGTAGAGCCGAACTATTTGCAAATTCGCAAATTAGTAGAAGCTGTCAGCAGAGCGAAAAAACCAGTCATTCTAGCAGGAGCCGGCGTACTTCATGGCAAAGCATCTGAAGAATTAAGACAGTATGTAGAGCAACAGCAAATCCCAGTCGCTCATACACTGCTTGGACTTGGCGGATTCCCGGCAAAGCACCCTCTTTTCCTAGGGATGGCTGGTATGCATGGCACATATGCAGCGAACATGGCTCTTCATCAATGTGATCTGCTCATTTCAATCGGAGCAAGATTTGATGACAGGGTAACAGGTAACCTCAATCATTTTGCGAAACATGCGAAGGTCGCTCATATTGACATCGACCCAGCGGAAATTGGCAAGAACATTCATACCCATATCCCGGTTGTTGGAGACAGTAAGCTCGTTCTTGAAGAACTGATCAAGCAAGACGGGAAGCAAGGGGAATCAGACGAATGGAAAAATCAATTAGATCAGTGGAAGGAAGAATATCCACTCTGGTACGTTGAAAACGAAGCAGAAGGCTTTAAGCCTCAAAAGCTGATTGAATACATTCATCAATTCACAAAAGGTGAAGCCATTGTCGCAACTGATGTCGGACAGCATCAAATGTGGGCAGCGCAGTTCTATCCATTTGAAAATGCAGATAAGTGGGTCACATCTGGAGGTCTTGGCACAATGGGCTTCGGATTGCCAGCAGCCATCGGCGCTCAGCTGGCTGATCAAGAGGCAACTGTTGTGGCGATTTTAGGAGACGGAGGTTTCCAAATGACCCTGCAAGAACTTGCCGTTATCCGTGAGCTGAACCTTCCAGTCAAAGTGATTGTACTCAATAATCACAGCCTTGGAATGGTAAGACAATGGCAAGAAATTTTCTACGAAGAACGCTACTCACATTCTAAATTTTCAGAGCAGCCAGACTTCGTCAAATTATCTGAAGCTTATGGCATTAAAGGAATCAGAATCTCATCAGACGAAGAGGCGAAAGAAAAGCTTGAAGAAGCCTTAACCTCTAGAGAGCCTGTTTTCATCGATGTCAATGTAGCGCGAGATGAAAAAGTATTCCCGATGGTAGCACCGGGGAAAGGACTTCATGAGATGGTGGGGGTGAAACCTTGAAAAGAATTATTGTGTTGACTGTATTAAATCGATCAGGCGTACTGAACAGAATCACAGGCCTCTTTACTAAAAGACACTACAACATTGAAAGCATTACGGTCGGCCATTCTGAGATTCAAGATGTATCACGCATCACGTTCGTCGTCCATGTAGACCAGGAGAAAGACATCGAGCAGCTGACAAAACAGCTGAACAAACAAATCGATGTGCTGAAAGTAACAGACATTACAAACCAATCAATCGTTCAGCGAGAGCTGGCTTTGATAAAAGTCGTATCTGCACCAGCATCTAGAATGGAGATCACAGGGGTCATTGAACCGTTTAGAGCTTCTATTGTAGATGTGAGCAGAGAGAGTGTCGTCATTCAGGTGACAGGTGAGTCTTCAAAAATTGAAGCACTCATTGAATTACTTAAGCCATACGGCATTAAAGAAGTCGCCAGAACTGGCACTACGGCCTTTGCGAGAGATAATCAGCAAAAGCCGCAAACAAATAAAACAATTTCAATTGTCTAAACAAAAGGAGAGAGTCAAATGGTAAAAGTATATTATAACGGTGATATTCAAGAAAACGTATTAAATGGTCAAAAGGTAGCAATCATTGGTTACGGTTCACAAGGTCATGCACATGCATTGAACTTAAAAGAAAGCGGCGTAGATGTGATCGTCGGCGTAAGAAAAGGCGGATCTTATACAAAAGCACAAGAAGACGGCCATCAAGTATTCACAGTAAAAGAAGCAGCAGCACAAGCAGACGTCGTGATGGTACTACTTCCAGATGAGCAGCAAAAGAAAGTATATGATGAAGAAATCAAAGATCAATTAGAAGCTGGCAACTCACTTGTATTCGCACACGGATTCAACGTTCACTTCCATCAAATTGTTCCTCCAAGTGACGTAGACGTGTATCTTGTAGCTCCAAAAGGTCCAGGACATCTTGTGAGAAGAACATATGAGCAAGGCGCTGGTGTACCTGCCCTATTTGCTATCTATCAAGATGTATCTGGCCAAGCGAAAGACAAAGCACTTGCTTATGCAAAAGCGATCGGCGGAGCAAGAGCGGGCGTTCTTGAAACAACATTTAAAGAAGAAACAGAAACGGATCTATTCGGTGAGCAGGCAGTTCTTTGTGGAGGTCTTACTTCACTAGTAAAAGCAGGATTCGAAACGTTAACAGAAGCTGGTTATCAGCCAGAGCTTGCATACTTCGAGTGTCTGCATGAACTAAAATTGATCGTTGACCTTATGTATGAAGAAGGATTAGAAGGCATGAGATATTCAATCTCTGATACAGCACAATGGGGTGACTTCGTATCAGGACCACGCGTTGTGGATGCAAAAGTAAAAGAGTCAATGAAAGCTGTTTTGACTGATATCCAAAACGGAACATTTGCAAAAGAATGGATTGTTGAAAACCAAGTGAATCGTCCACGTTTCAATGCGATCAATGCAAATGAAAATGAGCACCAAATTGAAATCGTTGGTAGAAAGCTTCGTGAAATGATGCCTTTCGTTAAACAAGGAAAGAAAAAGGAAGCGGTGAGCGTCGGTGCGGAAAATTAATTTTTTTGACACAACACTTCGGGATGGAGAGCAATCACCAGGAGTGAACTTAAATGCACAAGAAAAGCTAATCATTGCAAAGCAGCTTGAGCGCCTTGGGGTTAATATCATTGAAGCGGGATTTCCCGCTTCATCCCGAGGGGATTTCTTAGGCGTACAAGAAATTGCAAGAACGATTAAAAACTGTTCTGTTGCTGGTCTTGCACGATGTGTGAAAGGTGACATTGATGCTGCATGGGAAGCATTAAAAGATGGAGTGGAGCCAAGGCTTCATGTCTTTATTGCCACTTCTGATATTCACCTGAAGCATAAACTAAAGAAAACACGTGAAGAAGTCGTAGAACAGGCTGTCGCAATGGTGAAATATGCGAAAGAACGTTTTCCAGTTGTCCAATGGTCAGCAGAAGATGCGTGCCGTACAGATCTTGCCTTCTTGGCAGAAATTGTAGAAAAGGTCATTGACGCTGGGGCGAGTGTCATTAACTTGCCAGATACAGTTGGATACCTAGCGCCAAAAGAGTACGGTAATATCTTTAAATATATGAAGGAACACGTTCCAAATATCGACCGCGTCAACTTGTCCGCTCACTGTCATGATGATTTAGGAATGGCTGTAGCAAACTCACTTGCTGCCATTGAAAATGGAGCAGATCAAATTGAAACGGCTGTCAACGGAATTGGCGAGCGCGCTGGAAATGCCGCTTTAGAAGAAATTGCAGTAGCTCTTCATATTCGAAAAGACTTTTACCAGGTCGAATCAACGATTCAATTGAATGAAATTAAGCGTACAAGTGATGTAGTGAGCAAATACTCAGGAATGATTGTGCCGCGTAATAAAGCAGTCGTTGGAAACAACGCATTTGCACATGAATCAGGTATTCACCAAGATGGTTTCCTCAAAGAAAAAACAACCTATGAAATTATTTCTCCAGAGCTTGTCGGCGTGACAACAGATGTGCTTGTCCTTGGAAAACACTCCGGAAGACACGCGTTTAAAGACCGCATGAAAACACTAGGCTTTAAACTAACGGAAGACGAAATCAATAAATTCTTTGAGACTTTCAAGAACTTGACAGAGAAGAAGAAAGAAATTACAGATGATGACTTGATCTCTATTATATTAGAAGAAAAAGTAGCAGACCGAAAAATCGGCTACGAATTTGAAAGTCTGCAAGTACACTATGGAACAGAACAAATGCCAACAGCAACAGTTTCTCTGAAAAACCAAGAAACACAGGAAGTCATTCAAGAAGCAGCTACAGGTGCAGGCAGTGTAGAGGCTGTGTACAATACGCTTGAGCGCTGTATGGAAGAAAGAATTCATTTGCTGGACTACCGCATTCAATCAAATGGAAAAGGCAGAGATGCACTAGCAGAAGTATATGTCACTGTTTCAATAGAAGGAAAAGAAACAGCAGGGCGCGGTGTAGCGCAAGATGTACTTGAAGCATCAGCAAAAGCTTACGTCAATGCAGTGAACAGACATTTAATCTTCAAATCAAATCTGATTGAAATTGAGAAACATCACGCGATCTCATAGGAAAGGAGGAAGGTTCTCATGAAAAAGAAAATTGCACTTTTGCCCGGCGATGGAATCGGACCGGAAGTCGTGACATCTGCAGTCGCAGTCCTTCAAGAGACAGCGGCTCAATTTAGGCACGAATTCGAATTTGAAACTGCGCTTATTGGCGGTATCGCAATAGATGAAAAAAATAACCCGCTTCCAAAGGAAACAGTAGATGTATGCAAAAACGCTGATGCGATTTTATTAGGAGCAGTCGGCGGACCAAAGTGGGATCAAAACCCGCCAGAGCTCCGTCCAGAAAAAGGCCTGCTCGCCATTCGTAAACAGCTGGACTTATTTGCCAACATCCGCCCTGTAAAGGTGTTCGATAGCTTAAGCGAGGCATCTCCGTTAAAACAAGATCACATTAACGGAGTTGATTTCGTCATCGTTCGTGAATTAACTGGCGGTCTCTATTTTGGTGAACCAAGCGAACGCTATACGGATGATGAAGGAAAAGAAGCTGCCGTTGATACGCTCCTTTATACAAAGGAAGAAATTGTCCGCGTATTAAAAGAAGCGTTCAACATGGCCTTAACAAGACGGAAAAAAGTGACGTCTGTGGATAAAGCGAATGTTCTTGCTTCTAGTAAACTATGGCGGGATGCAGTAGAAGAAGTTGCTGCTCAATATCCAGAAGTTGAATTTGAGCATATGCTCGTCGACAATGCTGCCATGCAGCTGATTTACAAGCCCGCTCAATTTGATGTCATTGTGACGGAGAATATGTTCGGTGATATTTTAAGTGACGAAGCTTCTATGATTACTGGATCACTCGGCATGCTGCCATCTGCTAGTTTATCAAGCACTGGCCTTCATTTATATGAGCCAATTCATGGTTCAGCACCCGATATTGCGGGGCAAAACGTTGCAAACCCTCTGGCAACCATTTTATCAGCAGCAAGCTTGCTTAGAACATCCTTTGCATTAGAAGAAGAAGCGGCTGCAATAGAAGAAGCTGTCGAAGCTGTTCTTGCCTCTGGCAAACGAACAAAAGATTTAGCAGCAAAAGAGGGAACTTATCAAACGACTGAAGAAATCACTAATGCGGTTGTAGACGCACTCAAGCAGCGCGTGCAAACCATTGTGTAAATAGAATCTTGTGGAATTAGGTAGAGGGAGGAAAAGGGTTATGCCTCGAACAATCATCGAAAAAATATGGGATCAGCATGTAGTCAAAAGCGGCGAGGGAAAACCAGACCTTTTATATATTGATCTGCACTTGGTGCATGAAGTGACATCACCTCAAGCATTTGAAGGATTAAGACAAAAAGGACGCAAGGTGAGAAGACCTCAAAACACGTTTGCGACGATGGATCACAACATCCCCACTGTGAATCGATTTGTGATCAAAGATGAGATTGCTAAAAAGCAAGTGAGTGCCTTAGAGCGCAACTGTGCGGAATTTGGCGTTCGTCTTGCTGACCTTCACAGTGTTGACCAAGGAATCGTCCATGTCGTTGGACCTGAGCTTGGATTGACACTTCCGGGGAAAACAATCGTTTGTGGAGATAGTCATACATCAACTCACGGCGCGTTTGGTGCACTTGCCTTTGGGATCGGTACTAGTGAGGTTGAACATGTACTTTCTACACAAACACTTTGGCAGCAGCGTCCGAAAACGCTAGAAATTAGAGTAGACGGAAAGCTTCAAAAAGGGGTAACCGCCAAAGATGTCATTTTAGCCGTCATTGGTGCGCACGGCGTGAAGTTCGGCTCAGGTTATGTCATTGAATACACTGGGGAAGTATTCAGAAACATGACGATGGATGAGCGGATGACCGTTTGTAATATGTCAATTGAAGCAGGCGCAAGAGCAGGATTGATTGCACCTGATGAAGTCACCTTCGAATATTGCCGCGGACGCAAATATGCACCGCAGGGTGAAGACTTCGAAGCAGCTATTAAAGAATGGGAAGAACTTAGAACAGATCCAGGTGCAACCTACGATAAAACCATTGTGTTAGATGGAAATCAGATTTCACCAATGGTTACGTGGGGAATTAACCCAGGAATGGTACTGCCTGTGGATGCATCAATCCCAGGACCTGAGGACTTTGCACAAGAAGATGATCAAAAAGAAGCAATTCGTGCTTACGAATACATGGGTGTCCACCCGCATCAGCGTATAGAAGATATTACGATTGAGCATGTCTTTATCGGCTCATGTACGAACTCAAGAATGACTGATTTACGTCAAGCTGCTTCTATGATTGAAGGACAAAAAGTAGCAGATCATGTCAGAGCGATTGTGGTGCCTGGCTCTCAAAGTGTCAAATTGCAAGCAGAAAAAGAAGGTCTTCATGAAATCTTCCTTGAAGCAGGATTTGAATGGAGAGAATCAGGCTGCAGTATGTGCCTTAGTATGAATAACGATGTGGTACCGGAGGGCGAACGCTGCGCGTCCACATCAAACCGTAACTTTGAAGGGCGTCAAGGGAAGGGTGCGAGAACGCATCTTGTCAGCCCGGCAATGGCTGCAATGGCTGCGATACATGGCCGCTTTGTCGATGTCAGGAAGTTTAATCAAGAGAAAACAGTCGTGTAAGGAGTTGTCATAGATGGAGCCTTTAGTCACTCATAAAGGGAAAGCCGCTGTGCTTAACCGGATCAATGTAGATACAGATCAAATTATTCCGAAACAATTTTTAAAAAGAATCGAACGAACAGGATATGGCCGCTTTGCCTTTTTCGACTGGCGTTATTTAGCCGATGGCAGCCCAAATCCAGATTTCGAACTAAATCAGCCGATCTATGAAGGAGCATCCATTTTGATCGCAGGAGAAAACTTTGGCTGCGGATCATCTAGGGAACATGCTCCTTGGGCGCTTGATGATTATGGCTTTAAAATTGTCATCGCACCATCATTCGCAGATATATTTCATCAAAACTGCTTTAAAAATGGGATGCTTCCGATTCGCCTTGATTATGATGTGTGGAAAACCTTCGCAGCGTCATATGAGAACAAAGGGTATGAGATGACGGTTGATCTTGAAAAACAGCAAATAGAAGATCACGAAGGGAATATCACCCCTTTTCAAGTTGACCCTCACTGGAGAGAAATGCTCCTAAATGGTTATGATGAGATTTCATTAACATTACTACTAGAAGATGACATTCAAGCATTTGAAGAAAAGCGCAGCAGCTGGCTGCGCGCTTAAGCAACGAGAAGCTGTCCGCCCGAGGTGTGACGGCTTCTTTTTTGCATGAAAACCTCTCGTTACTTGTGTTTACTAATCTTCGTTGGTAAACTGATAAAAAATATGCGCCCGAAAGGAACGTAAGCATGAAGCATGACAAGAAGAAAGATAATGTCATTTTGTTTCCTGGTCTGAAAGAAAGACTGATTGAAAAAGGAATGGCAGCATTAAAAGATAAGCAGTATCAAGAGGCGCTTCACTTGTTTTCAGAAGCTAAATCGTATGATGACGATGAAGAATCCGATATTCACCTCGGAATGGCTATTTGTTTTCTGGAGCTGGGTGAGCTGCAGGATGCAAAGCGTGTTTGTGAAAAAATGCTGCATGAAGGATATGGTCACTATTTCACTGTGCTCCAAGTGTATATGACGATCCTCATTCAGCTGAAAGAATATGAAGAAGTCAAACAGACGATTGAGGCTGTGCTTGAGGAAAACCATCTTCCGGCAGAAAGCGCGGAGCATTTTTACAAGCTGCTCGAATTTAGCAGAAAAATGATTGAATCACCTGAAGAGATTTTAGATGAAGATGAGGACGCCGGAAGTGAGGTCAACATAGATGATATGCTGAAGCGTCCGGAAGAACAGGTCCAGTTCATTCATTCATTGAAAGACCGGAATATTACACCGCATATGGGTCTATTAAATACCATATTACAAAATCCTGATGGGAACCCTTTGGTCAAATCAATGATCCTGCAGCTTCTGGCAGATCATGATGTGGCAAAACAGGTTCATGTGACAAAATTCGGTGATTCTTTAACCCTTATTCCTTCTGAGGCTGTAAAGCCAGAGCAGATGCCGCTTCTTCAGCAAGTCCTTCGTATGCTTGATGACACGCTCGGCAATGAGAATCCGACCCTTTACCAAGCTGTAGAAGAGTTATGGCGCCGGCACTTATTTGTGTTGTATCCATTTCTTCCTAAATACACAGATCCGAGTCTTTGGGCAGCGGCACTTCATAAAGTAGGCTATGAAATGCATGGGATTGAGATTGAACTCGAAGAATTGCATCTATTGTATGAATTTAACGAACGAGAGCTGAGAGAAGCTTGCACAATGCTGAAAGATATTGAAGAAATTTCTTATTTGTAATTTGTCGATTTAGTTGAAAGACGGACTTGTTATGTTATAATATAATGGTTGTATTTGTGCATATATAGTGCAGTTGTCAGATTCCAACGGTTGAAAGACGATATGTATAATCAAGTCAAATGTTGTATACATAATGCAAGCTTCTTAGCGGAGTGCGTGGTTTTTGATTGGACGAAGTCTTTATGATGCTTTAGAATGGAGCAACGCACAATCTGAATAGATTTTTGGAGGGAAACACACATGTCAGTAAAATGGGAAAAACAAGAAGGTAACGAAGGCGTACTAACTGTAGAAGTTGACGCTGAAACATTTAACAAAGCACTTGATGATGCATTTAAGAAAGTGGTTAAGCAAGTATCGATCCCTGGATTCCGTAAAGGGAAAGTACCACGTGGTCTTTTCGAGCAGCGTTTTGGTGTAGAATCTCTTTATCAAGATGCATTAGATATTCTTCTTCCGGTTGAATATCCAAAAGCAATCGACGAAGCTGGTATCGAGCCAGTTGACCGCCCTGAAATCGATGTTGAGAAAATCGAAAAAGGCGAAAACTTAATCTTCACTGCAAAAGTAACAGTGAAGCCTGAAGTAAAACTTGGTGACTACAAAGGTCTTAACGTAGAAAAAGACGACACAGCTGTTACTGATGAAGATGTACAAGAAGAGCTTAAAGGCATGCAAAACCGTCAAGCTGAGCTTGTTGTCAAAGAAGAAGGCGCAATCGAAAACGGCGATACAGTTGTTCTTGATTTCGAAGGATTCGTTGATGGAGAAGCATTCGAAGGCGGAAAAGCTGAGAACTACTCTCTTGAAGTAGGTTCTGGTTCATTCATCCCTGGTTTCGAAGAGCAATTAGTTGGTCTTGAAGCTGGCGCTGAAAAAGACGTAGAAGTTACATTCCCAGAAGAATACCATGCTGAAGACCTTGCAGGTAAACCAGCTGTATTTAAAGTGAAAATTCATGAAATCAAAGCAAAAGAACTTCCAGCACTTGACGATGAGTTCGCTAAAGATGTTGATGAAGAAGTAGAAACGCTTGCTGAGTTAACTGAAAAAACGAAGAAACGTCTTGAAGAAGCAAAAGAAAACGAAGCAGAAGGAAAACTTCGTGAAGAGCTAGTTGCGAAAGCTTCTGAAAATGCGGAAGTTGACATCCCACAAGCGATGGTTGACACTGAGCTAGACCGCATGATGAAAGAATTCGAACAACGTCTTCAAATGCAAGGAATGAACCTTGAGCTTTACTTCCAATTCTCTGGACAAGATGAAGATGCGCTGAAAGAGCAAATGAAAGAAGATGCTGCTAAACGCGTAAAATCTAACCTAACACTTGAAGCAATTGCTGCTGCAGAAAACTTACAAGTGTCTGACGAAGAAGTGGAAGAAGAACTTTCAAAAATGGCTGAAGCATACAACATGCCAATTGAAAATATCAAACAAGCGATCGGATCTACTGAAGCAATGAAAGAAGATCTAAAAGTTCGTAAAGCAATTGATTTTCTTGTAGAAAACCGTTAATATGGTGCATAATAATAAAACAGGGCGCGAGTGACTCGTGCCTTGTTTTGTACAATTTTTGACTTATCATCGCTTCTTTTGGAAACGATAGTGTAAGTCGCATCTTTCTGTCATACATATCTCAATGTGCAGTGTTAGAAACACATCGTTACCGTCTTTTAGGAAAGTATGGTAAAATGCATACATACTGGACCCAGAAAGGTAGCTGACTGTTAGCTACAGGCAAGTGAAGAAGAATAAGGGGTGAAAGAATGTTTAAATTCAACGAGGAAAAAGGTCAATTAAAATGCTCGTTTTGCGGAAAAACGCAAGATCAAGTGCGTAAACTGGTCGCAGGACCTGGCGTATATATATGTGATGAATGTATCGAGCTTTGCACGGAAATAGTTGAAGAAGAGCTCGGCACAGAGGAAGAAGTTGAATTCAAGGATGTTCCGAAGCCTCATGAAATTCGGGAGATTCTTGATGAATATGTCATCGGACAAGACAATGCGAAAAAATCCTTAGCTGTAGCGGTGTATAACCACTACAAACGGATCAATTCCAACAGCAAGATTGATGATGTTGAGCTTTCGAAAAGTAATATTTCTATGATTGGACCAACAGGAAGCGGTAAAACATTACTTGCTCAAACACTTGCACGTATTTTAAATGTGCCATTTGCGATCGCAGATGCAACATCATTAACTGAAGCGGGTTATGTTGGTGAAGACGTAGAGAATATTTTACTAAAGCTGATCCAGGCAGCGGATTATGATGTAGAAAAAGCGGAAAAAGGCATTATCTACATCGATGAGATCGATAAAGTAGCAAGAAAATCAGAAAACCCTTCTATCACTCGCGATGTATCTGGGGAAGGCGTCCAGCAAGCCCTTTTGAAAATTCTTGAAGGAACAGTCGCTAGTGTACCGCCTCAAGGTGGACGTAAGCATCCGCATCAAGAATTCATTCAAATTGATACGACGAACATCCTCTTCATTTGTGGAGGAGCCTTTGACGGGATTGAGCAAATCATCAAACGCCGCTTAGGTCAAAAAGTAATTGGATTCGGTGCGGAAAATAAAGTCGAAGATCTTGAAAAAGAAGTCCTTCTATCAAAAGTACTGCCAGAAGACTTGCTTCGCTTCGGTTTAATTCCAGAATTCATCGGTCGTCTGCCGGTTATTGCAAGCCTAGAGCCGTTAGATGAAAAAGCACTTGTAGAAATCTTGACGAAGCCTAAAAATGCGCTTGTTAAGCAATATACAAAAATGCTTGAGCTTGACGATGTAGAGCTTGAATTTGAAGAAGATGCTCTTAGCGAAATTGCGAAAAAGGCAATTGAGCGTAAAACAGGAGCTCGTGGTCTTCGCTCGATCATTGAAGGCATCATGCTTGATGTCATGTTTGACCTTCCATCTCGTGATGATATTGAAAAATGTGTCATCACTGGTGCAACGGTTGCTGATGGTGAGCCGCCGCGTCTTGTGTTAAAGGATGGCACAGTCGTCAACAAGGATACTAAAACATCTGCATAAGAGAAGTCTCGCTCCTGAATCATTTTGATTCAGGAGTTTTTTATTTATCGTGGAAGACGTGTTTATTCCGTCCAGCTCTAGGAAATACTAGCAGACAGAAACCAATACATAAGATAGATGAAGGAGGGAGCACCGATTGAGCTGGACAGGAATCGTATTATTCATACAGCTGTTCTTTGGTATCGTCATCGGGCTGTACTTTTGGAACTTACTGCGAAATCAGCGTACACAAAAGGTGACGATAGACAAAGAATCAAAGAAAGAAATGGAAGCGCTCAGAAAGATGCGGTCAATCAAGCTGAGTGAGCCTTTATCAGAGAGAGTCCGGCCAAAGGGATTTCAAGATATTGTAGGGCAGGAAGACGGCATTCGTGCTCTAAAAGCAGCGCTGTGCGGTCCAAATCCTCAGCATGTCATAGTCTACGGACCCCCGGGGGTTGGAAAAACAGCCGCTGCCCGTCTTGTTATGGAAGAAGCGAAACGTCATGCTGATTCACCGTTTAAGAAAGATGCGGTATTTGTGGAGCTCGATGCCACAACCGCAAGATTCGATGAACGTGGCATTGCAGACCCACTCATTGGCTCCGTGCATGACCCGATTTACCAAGGGGCGGGAGCAATGGGACAGGCAGGTATTCCGCAGCCAAAACAAGGAGCCGTTACGCATGCTCATGGCGGGGTTCTGTTTATCGATGAAATTGGTGAACTGCATCCGATCCAAATGAACAAAATGCTGAAAGTCCTTGAAGATCGGAAAGTATTTTTAGACAGTGCTTACTATAGTGAGGAAAACACCCAAATTCCGAATCACATTCATGATATTTTTCAAAATGGGCTTCCGGCTGATTTTCGATTGATTGGTGCTACGACAAGAACACCTGAAGAAATTCCACCAGCGATTCGATCGAGGTGCTTAGAAATTTTCTTTAAGGACCTTGACCAGCATGAACTGAAAATTGTCGCTGCTAAGGCTGTCCAGAAAATCCAAAAGGAATTATGTGATGAAGGGCTGAACTTGTTAACCTCTTATGTGAAAAATGGCCGTGAAGCAGTCAATATGGTGCAGATCGCCGCTGGAATGGCCGTCACGGAAAACAGAAAAGACATCACGATCGCCGATGTCGAGTGGGTCATTCACTCAAGCCAGCTGACACCAAGATATGAACAAAAAGTACCGGAAAAGCCAAAAGTCGGTGTAGTGAATGGTCTGGCAGTCTACGGACCAAACAGCGGTGCCTTGCTCGAGATTGAAGTGAATATATGTAAGGCACTCGAAAAAGGAAGTATCAACATTACAGGCATTGCAGAAGAAGAAAGCATTGGCAGTCAGTCTAAATCTATTCGACGAAAAAGTATGGCAAAAGGATCTGTTGAAAATGTATTAACAGTGCTGAGAAACTTAGGGATACGGACAAATGAATATGACATCCATATTAATTTTCCAGGCGGTGCCCCTATTGATGGACCGTCTGCTGGGATTGCCATGGCGGCAGCGATTTTCTCTGCCATTCATCAAATCCCGATTGATCATCTGACAGCAATGACAGGTGAAATCGGATTGCAGGGTCAGGTGAAGCCGATCGGCGGTGTAATACCGAAGATTAAGGCGGCGAAACAAGCTGGTGCCACAACTGTGATTATTCCTTATGACAACCAGCAGTCGATCTTAAAAGAGATTGAAGGCGTCACCATTGTGCCTGTGAAGCACTTCCAAGAGGTGCTGGATCACTGTTTGGTCAACCCTCCAGACGAGAAGAAAGATGGACTAGAAGAGGAAATGAAAAGAAAATCTGTTTAATCCCCATCACATATGGGGATTTTTTAGTGAAATAGATCTTTTTTTCTTTTTCAAGATAAAAAGAAAGGGTATACTACGGTAAGATCATCATTTCTCAAGTCTTTTACATTGTACAAGACTGAAACAGGTATATTATAATGATTCATACTAGTGACGGAGGTGTCAATCAACATGGCAGATGAAATCAAAAAGAATGTTCCGCTCCTCCCATTGCGAGGCTTGCTTGTTTATCCAACAATGGTCTTGCATTTGGACGTTGGACGCGAGAAGTCTGTTCAAGCATTAGAACAGGCGATGATGAACGATCATATGATTTTTCTAGCAACACAGCGGGAAATTTCAATAGATGAACCAGGTGAAGAGGAAATTTTCAAAGTCGGCACCTACACAAAAATCAAACAAATGCTGAAGCTGCCGAATGGAACGATTCGTGTACTCGTTGAAGGCTTAAATCGAGCGCAGATCGAGTCATATGTGGAGCTTGAGGACTATACGTCCGTCGATATTAAAGAATTGGCAGAAGAAGAGTTAAAGGACGCAGAAGCAGAAGCACTCATGCGCACTTTGTTAGATCACTTTGATCAGTACATAAAAATTTCAAAAAAAATCTCAGCTGAAACATATGCAACGGTGACGGATATTGAGGAACCGGGGAGAATGGCAGATATCGTCGCTTCTCACCTGCCGCTCAAATTAAAGGACAAACAAGAAGTACTGGAAACAGTGGATGTCAAAAAACGTCTGAATCGTGTCATCAGCTTAATCCACAATGAAAAAGAAGTGCTGGAAATTGAAAAGAAAATTGGCCAGCGCGTCAAACGTTCAATGGAACGAACGCAAAAAGAATATTATTTGCGTGAACAAATGAAAGCCATTCAAAAGGAGCTTGGAGACAAGGAAGGAAAAACAGGCGAAGTCAGTTCATTAATGTCTAAAATCGAAGAGTCCAGCATGCCGGATTCTGTTCGTGAAACGGCGCTAAAAGAATTGAACCGTTATGAAAAAATTCCTTCAAGCTCTGCGGAGAGCTCTGTCATTCGAAATTATATTGATTGGCTGATTAATCTTCCATGGGGCATCTATACAGAAGATCGTCTAGATTTAAAGCTTGCAAGTGAAATTTTAGATGATGAGCATCATGGACTGGAAAAAGTCAAAGAACGTGTACTTGAATACCTTGCTGTACAGAAGCTGACCAATTCATTAAAAGGACCGATTCTTTGCTTAGCAGGACCTCCTGGGGTAGGGAAAACGTCACTTGCCAAATCGATTGCTAAATCACTTGACCGAAAGTTTATCCGTATCTCTCTTGGCGGGGTGCGTGATGAATCTGAAATTCGCGGACATAGAAGAACATATGTAGGGGCGATGCCAGGCCGTATCATTCGTGGGATGAGTAAGGCAGGCACAATGAATCCAGTGTTTCTTTTAGATGAAATCGATAAGATGTCCTCTGATTTTAGAGGTGATCCGTCTTCTGCGATGCTTGAAGTGCTGGATCCAGAGCAAAATCACAACTTTAGCGATCACTATATTGAAGAGACATTTGATTTATCACAGGTGTTATTTATTGCCACTGCCAACAATTTAGCAACCATTCCAGGTCCACTTCGTGATAGAATGGAGATTATCACGATTGCAGGGTATACAGAGGTTGAAAAAGCAGAGATTGTGAAAGATCATCTTCTGCCGAAGCAGCTAAAGGAGCACGGATTAAAGAAAGGGAACTTGCAGCTTCGTGAAGCAGCGATTTATGATATGATTCGCTATTACACAAGAGAAGCAGGAGTTCGTGGATTAGAGCGTCAGCTTGCAGCCATTTGCCGAAAAGCGGCAAGAGCGATTGTGGCTGAAGACCGCAAGCGCATCACAGTGACGGAAAAGAACTTATCTGAATTTCTCGGAAAAAGACTTTACCGTTATGGTCAGGCTGAAACGACAGACCAAGTCGGGGTTGTCACAGGACTTGCGTATACGACAGTTGGCGGAGACACCTTATCCATTGAGGTATCACTTTCTCCTGGTAAAGGCAAGCTCTTGTTAACAGGTAAGCTTGGTGATGTCATGAGAGAATCTGCACAGGCGGCATTCAGTTATATTCGTTCCAAAGCAGATGAACTGAACATTGATCCTAATTTTAATGAAAAGCACGATATTCATATCCATGTTCCAGAGGGTGCGGTTCCAAAGGACGGGCCATCAGCTGGTATCACCATTGCGACGGCTCTTGTATCAGCACTCACAGGACGTCCTGTATCAAAAGAGGTTGGTATGACAGGAGAGATAACGTTAAGAGGAAGAGTGCTTCCGATTGGCGGACTAAAAGAAAAAGCATTAGGCGCACATCGTGCAGGATTGAAAACCATCATTCTTCCAAAGGACAATGAGAAGGATATTGATGATATTCCTGAAAGTGTGAGAGAAGGACTAACCTTTATTCCGGTCTCACATTTAGATGAGGTGCTTGAGAAAGCGTTGGTAGGAGAGGGAAGATGAAAGTAACAAAATCAGATATCGTCATTAGTGCGGTGAAACCAGAGCAGTACCCGAGCGGCGGACTGCCTGAAATCGCGCTTGCTGGACGATCAAATGTTGGAAAGTCCTCGTTCATCAACTCATTGATTAATCGTAAAAATTTAGCGCGTACGTCTTCTAAACCAGGTAAGACCCAGACGCTTAATTTCTACATTATTAATGATATGCTCCATTTTGTGGACGTTCCGGGCTACGGTTTTGCCAAAGTATCAAAAACAGAGCGCGAAGCCTGGGGTAGAATGATCGAAACGTATATTACAATGCGTGAAGAATTAAAAGCAGTCGTCCAAATTGTGGACCTGCGCCATAAGCCATCAGTAGATGATGTGAACATGTATGAATTCCTTAAATATTACGGAGTTCCCGTGATCGTCATCGCAACAAAAGCGGATAAAATTCCAAAAGGTAAATGGGAAAAACATGCGAAAGTCGTCAAACAGACGCTCGACATTGACCCATCAGATGAACTCATCTTATTCTCTTCTGAAACAAAAAAGGGAAAAGATGAAGCCTGGAATGCGATCCTTGCGAAGGTAAACGGCTAAAAAAAGGCATCTGCGATGAGCAGATGCTTTTTTATCTTTGTCTTCTTTTCGGCGTGATAAGAAAACCCTTGAAGTCTAGAAAGGACGAGTACTGGCGCGGAGCGAATTTGCTATTCGTGAGCACCAGCACGCAGGACTGACACCGAATGCGAGGGTTTGTTTTTACGCTGAAGGCATCTGCCATGAGCAGATGCCTTTTTTATTGTATAAGTTATTTCCTTTTTAAAAATAATAAGAGGAGACTGATAGCAATCAGTACATAAGGCCAGTACAATTCAAAGCCGGAAGTAGGGATCGAAAGGGAACTTAGCTGTTTTGTAATTTGCTGAAAGAAATAAAGGAACAAACCGAGTGCGATCAGCACAACACTTTCAATTCGATATTCTTTTTTCTGAGATGATTTCACAAAGAGTGCAAGTCCTACGATGAACACAATCATTGTAAATGTGTCTGGCCAGTGGTCCAATTTAGGCTGTAGAATAAAGTGTAGCGAAAGGCCTGTCATGAGCATACCGATAAACACATGAGCGCTTTCTTGCTCCTTTTTTCCTTGATATAAGAACGCGAGGCCAAAAAGCAGTATAAGTGTATACCATTTCTCTTGATCCTTCCAAATGTCAAATTGACCTCCTGAGAGAATGGCATATAGCGCTACAGCCAATAAAGTGAGCGGCAGCAAAATGGATTTCTTCTTCAAAGATGTCACCTTCTTTTAAGCAGATCATTTGTCCGCACGCGCCAAATCTGGTAAATTGCTTGAAGTGATGATCTGGCATAATTGGTGTCGAACATTTTTCTACTATATCACAACATTTTTGAAATCTGTTCACAATTTTTATCCAGTTAAAAATGAATATATGTTATAATCATTATAAATAATAAATTCTATATTGTAATTATTATAAATTAGACAGGGCGTTGGGGGTGCAAGCTGAAGTTATGCATATTCTTGTTGTGGGTTTAGATTATAAAACAGCCCCTGTTGAGATACGGGAACAGCTGAGCTTTGAACCGAGTGAGCTCGGAACAGCGATGTCCAAGCTTAAAGAAGAAAAAAGCATTCTAGAGAATATCGTCATCTCAACATGTAATCGAACAGAGATCTACGCAGTAGTAGATCAGCTTCATACTGGACGGTTTTATATAAAAAGATTTTTAGCCGATTGGTTCGGTTTAGAAAAGGAAGATGTCTCTCCATATTTGAAGTTCTATGAAAACGATGGAGCGGTTGAGCATTTATTCCGTGTGGCTTGTGGACTTGATTCCATGGTCATTGGTGAAACGCAGATACTCGGTCAAGTACGTTCCAGCTTTAAAGTAGCTCAAGAGGAGAAGACCATTGGTACCGTTTTCAATTATTTATTTAAACAGGCGGTAACCGTTGCAAAGCGCTCTCATGCGGAAACGGATATTGCGTCTAATGCCGTATCTGTCAGCTATGCAGCTGTTGAGCTTGCCAAAAAAATCTTTGGACGTCTTTCTGATAAGCATGTCCTGATTCTTGGTGCGGGCAAAATGGGCGAACTGGCAGCTCAAAACCTTCAAGGTCAAGGAATTGGCCAAGTAACGGTCATCAACCGAACGTTTGAGAAGGCAAAGGAATTGGCCGGTCGTTTTTCAGGAGAGCCTAAGAGCTTAAACCAATTAGAAAAAACATTATCCGAAGCGGACATTTTAATTAGCTCAACGGGTGCGAAACAATTTGTCATTACAAAAGAAATGGTCGAAAGTGCGAATAAAAAGCGGAAGGGCAGACCTCTATTTATGGTAGATATTGCTGTACCCCGTGATTTAGATCCAGCCATTTCTGAAGTAGAAGGTGCTTTTTTGTATGACATTGATGACCTTGAAGGCATCGTGGCTGCTAACTTAAAAGAGCGCCGTGCAGTGGCTGAGCAGGTTGAGCTCCTGATTGAAGCAGAAATTGTAGAATTTAAGCAATGGCTGAATACGTTAGGTGTTGTTCCAGTCATTTCTGCACTTAGAGAAAAGGCACTCACAATTCAAGCCGATACGATGCAGAGTATTGAGCGGAAGCTTCCAAACCTCACAAACCGTGAAATGAAGCTGTTAAATAAACATACGAAAAGCATCATCAACCAAATGCTGAAAGATCCTATCTTAAAGGCAAAAGAAATTGCCGCGGAGCCAAATGCAGAGGAAAAGCTTTTACTCTTTAAAGAAATCTTTGATTTACAGGTTGAAGATGAAGAGCAAAAGGTCGAGCCGATGCAGGTGGAGCAAGGGGCATTTCAGCTGTTCAAACCAAATATGGCACAAGGCTTTGCTACAGTTGCCAGTGAGTGATTAAGCGATGATGGAATCCATTGTAGCGAGACTCAATGAAGCAACGATCTTAATCTATGCACTAAGTGTCTTGTTCTATTTCATAGATTTTCTTCAACACAACCGGAAGGCTGGAAAAATGGCTTTCTGGTTGCTTTCTATTGTCTGGCTGCTGCAAACAGTCTACATGTTCTATATTATGATGGAAACAGACCGATTCCCTGTGTTGAATGTAGCAGAGGGGTTATATTTTTATACGTGGGTGCTTGTGACACTTTCGCTTGTGCTCACAAAGATATTGCGCGTTGAATTTATTGTCTTTTTTACAAATGTGATCGGTTTTTCCATGATGGCGATTCACACCTTTACACCATCTGACCTCCATTCAGCAGAACTAACGGGGAAGCTGACGAGTGAACTGCTCGTGATTCATATTACGATGGCAATTTTATCCTACGGTGCCTTTTCACTTTCATTTGCGTTTTCACTGCTTTATCTCTTTCAATATCGTTTGCTGAAAAAGAAAAAATGGGGAAAATGGCTTCTGAGAATTGAAGACTTATCAAAGCTGGATCATATGGCGTACGTATTAAACATTATTGGTGTGCCTATGCTCTTGCTTAGTTTAATTCTTGGCATCATATGGGCATATATTTCGTATGATACGTTGTACTGGACAGATGCAAAGGTGCTTGGTTCGTTTATTATGCTGTTTTTATATGGCTTTTACTTATATATCAGATTGGTGAGAAATATGCAGGGCAAAATCGTGGCATTTTGGAATGTCGCTTCATTTCTTGTGCTGATGATCAATTATTTTCTGCTTGGTAGCTTATCAACCTTTCATTGGTTTCAATAATGATGAGTCTTAAAGGCATTGTCGGGAGGAAGACGTATTGCGTACAATTAAAGTAGGTTCTAGACGAAGTAAGCTGGCAATTACACAAACAAAATGGGTCATTCAAAAGCTGTCTGAACTAAACCCTTCTTATTCTTTTGAAATAAAAGAAATTGTGACAAAGGGTGATCAAATTTTAGATGTGACTTTATCTAAGGTTGGCGGAAAAGGACTGTTTGTTAAAGAGATCGAGCAGGCGATGCTGAATCATGATATCGATATGGCGGTGCACAGCATGAAGGATATGCCGGCTGCTCTTCCAGAAGGTTTAGTTATTGGCTGTATTCCTGAGCGTGAAGATGTGCGGGATGCACTTATTTCGAAGGATCATCTAAGTCTCAGCGAACTGCCTAAGGGCGCAATTGTAGGAACAAGCAGCTTACGGCGCAGCGCCCAGCTTCTTCAGGAAAGACCAGATCTTGAGATTAAATGGATTCGAGGAAACATTGATACGAGATTGGAAAAGCTGAAAAATGAAGAGTATGATGCCATTATTCTAGCGGCTGCCGGTCTGTCCAGAATGGGATGGAGCAAAGAGGTCGTGTCGGAATTTTTATCTCCTGAGACTTGCCTTCCTGCCGTTGGACAAGGCGCGCTATCGATTGAGTGCCGCGGGGATGATGAAGAACTGCTTAAGCTTCTCGCCCAATTTACGAATGAATATACGAAGAAAACGGTCCTTGCAGAAAGAGCCTTCCTCAAACAAATGGATGGAAGCTGTCAGGTGCCGATCGCTGGCTATGCAACGATGAATGAGCATAACGAAATTGAACTAACAGGTCTTGTTGCATCTGCTGATGGGCACACGATTATTCGAGAAACCGTCACAGGCACTGACCCTGAAGCTATTGGAACAGCGTGTGCGAAGCAGATGGCCGATAAGGGAGCAAAGGATTTGATCGACAAGGTGAAAAAGGATCTGTCTCAATGAGCATAGGCAAATCGCTTCACGGACAGACGGTGCTTGTCACTCGAAATGAACGTCAAGCGGGCGTGTTTCAGCAAAAGATCGAAGCGCTGAACGGTCATGCGGTTTTAACCTCTCTTATTCGGTTTGAGCCTACGCTCACAAAAGAAAAAGCGCAGGCCTTTTTAAAGGACTTACAAAATAGCCACTGGCTTGTTTTCACGAGTGTGAATGGTGCGTCTTTTTTTCTGAATTACATAAAAGACCATCATTTACATAAGAGCTTAACCCATTTGAAAGTGGCTGCTGTAGGAGAGAAAACCTCTGCCTATCTTGAGCAGCACGGCTTGAAGGTGGATGTGGTGCCAGAACGATTTATAGCGGAAGAACTGGCAGATGCATTACTTGACCATGTACGCCCAGGAGAGCGTGTGTTTGTAGCGAAAGGGCATCTGTCACGAGATGTGGTCAAAGAGACCCTCATTCCGCTCGGCATAGAGGTAAAAGAATGGATTTTATATGAAACAGTCAAGGATGAGGAAGGAATTGCTGCTCTTAAATCGGCAATGACGAAGCAATCATTTGATTTTATTACATTTACGAGCTCATCCACTGTTCATTCTTTTATGCATGTGATGGAAGCAGATGCAGCGAAGCTTGCTGCATCTGACACCTGTTTTGTGACGATCGGTCCTCTGACAAAAGAGGCACTGCTTCAATACGGGATTTCTTCAGAAACCCCAGATACTTATACGATAGACGGAATGCTTGATTTAATGTGCCGTTTATCTGAAAGGAAGTTGAACCATTGATGAAATTTAACAGACACCGCAGATTGCGGACAAGCGCAGGAATGAGAGAATTAGTCAGAGAAACCTTTTTAAGACCATCTGATTTCATTTACCCGATCTTTTTTGTAGAGGGAGAAAATGTCCGAAAAGAAGTCTCTTCAATGCCAGGTGTATATCACATTTCTGTAGATCTTGTGAAAGAAGAAGTCCAAGAGCTTGTTGATCTTGGCATCAAATCAATCATTGTATTTGGTGTGCCAGATCATAAAGATCATGTAGGCAGTGAGGCGTATCACGATCACGGCATTGTTCAAAGAGCAACGCTTGAGATCAAAAAGCATTTCCCAGAGCTCGTGGTTATTGCAGACACTTGCTTATGCCAATATACAGATCACGGACATTGCGGAATCGTTGAAGATGGAGAAATCTTAAATGATGAATCTCTTCAGCTATTAGCGAAAACTGCTGTCAGCCAAGCGCGTGCAGGTGCAGATATCATCGCGCCTTCAAATATGATGGACGGATTTGTTGTTGCCATTCGTGAGGCACTTGATGAAGCAGGCTTTATTCATGTACCTGTCATGTCATATGCGGTGAAATATGCAAGTGCTTTTTACGGTCCGTTTCGTGATGCGGCACATAGTACACCGCAGTTTGGAGATCGTAAAACATATCAAATGGACCCTGCAAACCGTTTAGAGGCTCTAAGAGAAGCGCAATCTGATGTAGAAGAGGGAGCTGACTTCTTAATTGTCAAACCATCCCTTTCTTACTTAGACATTATGCGTGATGTGAAAAATGAATTTACACTCCCTGTTGTTGCTTACAATGTGAGCGGAGAGTATGCAATGGTGAAAGCCGCTGCTCAAAATGGCTGGATTTCTGAAAAAGAGCTTGTTCTTGAAATGCTGACAAGCATGAAACGTGCAGGAGCAGAACTCATCATTACGTATCATGCAAAAGATGCAGCAAAATGGCTCTCAGAATAAAGAACGGATAGACAGGAGGACGTTGAAATGGGACGTAGCTATGAAAAATCAAAGCAAGCATTTGAAGAAGCACAGCATTTAATGCCTGGTGGTGTCAACAGCCCTGTGCGTGCATTTAAATCAGTCAACACAGACCCAATTTTTATGGAACGAGGCAAAGGCGCCAAGATCTATGATATTGATGGAAATGAATACATCGATTATGTCTTATCATGGGGACCGCTTATTTTAGGACATACGAATGACCGTGTCGTTGAAAGCATTCAGCGAGTAGCGGAAAATGGGACAAGCTTCGGTGCTTCTACGTTAGTTGAAAATGAATTAGCTAAACTTGTATCAGAACGGGTTCCTTCCATCGAAGTTATTCGCATGGTCAGCTCTGGTACAGAGGCGACGATGAGTGCACTTCGTCTAGCTCGTGGTTTTACAGGCAGAAATAAAATTGTGAAATTTGAAGGCTGCTATCATGGCCACGGTGATTCTTTGCTCATTAAAGCGGGTTCTGGAGTAGCAACGCTTGGACTGCCGGATAGTCCTGGTGTTCCTGAAGGGACTGCAAGTAACACAATCACAGTGCCGTACAATGATTTAGAAAGTATTCAAGTTGCTTTTCAAGAATTCGGAGATGATATCGCTGGTGTTATTGTAGAGCCGGTCGCAGGAAATATGGGGGTTGTCCCTCCGCAAGAAGGTTTCTTGCAAGGACTAAGAGACATCACGGAGCAATATGGATCACTGCTTATTTTTGATGAGGTCATGACAGGCTTCCGTGTGGATTATCACTGCGCGCAAGGCTATTTTGGCATCACACCTGATCTGACGTGCCTTGGTAAAGTCATTGGCGGCGGTCTTCCGGTCGGTGCTTATGGCGGAAGAGCGGATATTATGAGACAAATTGCGCCAAGTGGTCCAATTTATCAAGCAGGAACGTTATCTGGTAACCCTCTTGCGATGACAGCAGGCTTAGAAACCTTAAAACAGCTGACACCTGAGTCTTATGAAGAGTTTAAACGAAAAGGTGACCGTTTAGAAGAAGGCATTTCGAAAGCGGCAAAAGCATACGGAATTCCATTAACGTTTAACCGTGCGGGTTCCATGATCGGATTCTTCTTTACAAATGAAGAAGTGATCAATTATGACAAAGCGAAAACAGCTGATCTTGCTTTATTCGCTGAATTTTACAAGGAAATGGCCGATCACGGCATCTTCCTCCCGCCTTCTCAATTTGAAGGACTATTCCTGTCAACAGCTCATACAGATGAAGACATCGAATATACGATTGAGACAGTGGAAAAGGTTTTTCAAAAACTACGTCGATAAAACAAAAGGCCGATATGGAGACATATCGGCTTTTTTGCATTAGAGAAAACCAATCATATTTTCACTACCTCCCTCATACAACTGTATTGACATCTAATTTTATTTTTTAAGGATTAGATGAAAGGAGGACACCGACTTGTCTCAAAACAATCGATTACAGTTTTCGGTAGAAGAATCCATTTATTTCAAAAGCGGACAGGAAGTCAGTGAGCTGCTGTCAATTTCTCTCGACCCTGACATTCTCGTTCAAGAAGTGAATGATTATGTTTCTATTAGAGGTTCACTCGAGCTAACAGGAGAATACAACATAAATCAAGAGGAGCTATTGGGTGAATTGAGTTCCTTTCCAACATACAGGGAAGCAGATGAGGTAAAGGTCAGAGAAGACGGAACGGCGGAGCTTTTGCATCAATTTCCAGTCGATATCACCATTCCGAAGAACAAAATTAGTCATTTAAATGATGTGTTTGTGTTTATTGATGCGTTTGATTACCAGCTGACAGAGAATCGTTTGCTCACCATTCAGGCTGATTTAGCCATTGAGGGCTTGTTAGACGAGGAAATGCCTCAAGCGCCTGTAGAGGAGCCGTATGAATTTGTCCATCGTTCTGAAGTGGATTATGGCGATATGGCTTACGATTATCAGTTGCAGCCAGAACATGAAGAACAAGAAGAGCTGCAAGGCGAAGAACGTGAGCATGATGAGAATCAGCCTGTATTCCAACATGACACGCGCGCGGAGCAAGAGGAACAGGAAGTGCAGGAAGTACAAGAAGAAGAGGAAGAAGAAATTGAGATAGAATTGGTGAACAGGGAAGTAGAGGAAGCGTCCGACGAACCTGAAGAATTAGAAGAACCTGAAGAGCCAGAACAGCCGGAACAACCAGAACAGCCGAATAATCAAGAAGAAGCTGTGGCGCTTGGTTATCGATCCATCCCTGAAGCTCAGGTGCAGGAACCGCCATTTTTTGAACCGCCAAAGCTATTAGAAGAAGAGGAGCGGGAAGAGCCGTTCTTTGAAGTGGAAGTAAGAAAAGATCCGGAAGCTGCTGAAGAGCAGGAAGAAACGGTACAGTCGTATCCGGCTTTTGAATCACCTGCTGATCAAGTGGAGCCTGAGCATGAGGCGCAAGATGATGAATATCAGCTCGGGCGGTTATATGAACGGGAAGCACCTAAAATATATGAGTCAGCTCAAGAAGAAGAGGAGCTTGAAGAAGACGTGAGAGAAACGTCTGGCAGTGAGAATTCTCTTTATTTAACAAAGCTGTTCGCTAAGCAGGAGGAGGAAGATTTTTCCCGCATGAAAATATGTATAGTTCAGCAAGAAGATACGGTCGATCGTATTTGTGAGAGATATCAGTTGAATGTGCAGCAGCTTCTTCGCACAAACTCATTATCGATTGATGCAGAGCTTGAGGAAGGGCAGATTCTTTATATTCCTGAATATCAAAAAAGCAATGCATAGCAAGCGATGACTGACCGAGAAAATGTGGTGAGTGAACGTGGATGAAATCCAATCTGTCTTATACGAATACGGACTTGAGGCTGAATATATTGAACCTGTCAGTCCTGCTGTCATCAAGGTATATACAAAGCAGGGTGTATTTGCTCTAAAGCGAGTAAAAGCCAGCCGGCATATGCAATTTACAGAACAAATGCTTGAACTGGAATCAAAGGGCTATCGCTCCTTTGTGCCGATTTATCGGACGACGAGCGGTTCCTTTTTCTCAAGTCATCGGGAAAGCCAGTATGCATACTATCTGATGCCGTGGCTGACGAATGAAAAGAGAGAAGAGCAGGACGATAAGCACGAATATTTATTTCAAGAGATTGCAAGACTTCATAAGCGGACTGAAGTCATGATGGATATCACAGAACAAGAGATAGAAGCACATTACACACAAATCAAGACCAAATGGGAAACAGAGAAAGACATGTATGAACGATTCATAGAGCGGGCAGAACAAACGTGGTATATGTCGCCATTTGAGCTGGCCGCTGCTATGTATTTTTCAGAGGCGATGTCTGCCAGTGAATTTGCGCTTGAACGTTTAGAAGATTGGCATGAAGAAATGAAAGACAAAGAGACAACGCGTGTTGTGCTAAATCATGGGCAGCTATCGATCCATCACTTTTTGTATAATGATGTAGGGACAGGACATTTCACCAATTTCGAGCGGTCTAAAAAAGCCTCCCCCATTTATGATCTTCTGACTTTTTACTTTCGGACTTTCAAAACCTATCCTACGTCTTGTCCTGAATGCACTTCTTTGTTTTATACGTATCAAAAAGGAAACCCTCTTCGGGAGGAAGAACTGCATTTGTTCCTAAGCTACCTCGCTTATCCGCAAGGGCTGTTTGATACAGTAAAAGCCTATGAAGCAGGCGGGCAGGATGAAATGGAAAGCTGCCAGCAGCTGTTAAGAGCGTATTGGCAGATGAAAAATTCTGAGCCGACCGTCATGAAAATTCACGAAATTGAGCAGGCTAGACGGCTTGAAGAAGAACAAAGTGCCTCGTCATCGGCGGAATGACGAGGTTATGCTTCGTTGGCTTTATATGGGCGGGTACATAATGATGAGTTTTTAAAACCAATCAAGATGAAAGGCACAGGCGAGAAAAATAAGAATACCTAGAATGAGGACGTCAAATGTCGTAGGGAAAATGATCGTACGAAATCCTTGAAATATAGCAATCGGGAGAACGACTTGGGAAGCAACTGCCCGAATTTGTCTCAGCCAGGGGGGAAGTGTGTAAGGATTGATCTTCTTCAAATCAAACGCCCTCCTTCTTCATTTTGTTATTATCATATGGGCAAAAGGGCGAAGGGTGCCTGCCCAATTTGTATAAAGAAGAAGAAAAGCGGAAAAGATGATTGACGAAAACAAAAGGCATTTAGTAATATTAATAAAAGATGAGTATGTGCTGATGAACGTGATATATCGTAAGCGTGGATCAGGAAGAGTACGAGCAAGACCCTAAAGAGAGGGAAGCCAAGAGCTGAAAGGTTTCCTAGGATGTACTTGTTTGGAAGGTCGCCTGTGAGCTTAATTTCTTGAATGAACAAGTAGAGAAATTCGGGAGAACCCCGTTATCCTTTAGAGTGTATGGGACACGTGTATGTGTCTCGTGAAAAAAGGTGGTACCGCGAAAAAGCTTTTTCGTCCTTTTATAAGGATGGAAAGGCTTTTTTTATGTTTCATCAGCCGAAAAAATGTGGAGGTTACACAAATGGAAACAAATAATCAAGAAATGCCAACAAAGTACGATCCAAATGCGATTGAAAAAGACCGCTATACGTACTGGCTTGAAGGGAAATTCTTCGAAGCACAAAATGACAAAACGAAAGATCCATATACAGTCGTCATTCCTCCACCAAACGTGACAGGAAAACTGCACCTTGGGCATGCATGGGATTCTACACTACAAGACATCGTGACACGTATGAAACGGATGCAGGGCTATGACGTTCTTTGGCTTCCAGGTATGGACCATGCCGGTATTGCGACTCAAGCAAAAGTCGAGGCAAAGCTTCGCGAAGAAGGCGTAAGCCGGTATGACCTTGGCCGGGAGAAATTTGTGGAAGAAACGTGGAAGTGGAAAGAAGAATATGCAGATTTTATTCGCAGCCAGTGGGCGAAAATGGGTCTTGGGCTCGATTACTCCCGTGAACGTTTTACTTTAGATGAAGGTCTGAATAAAGCCGTTCGCCAAGTGTTTGTTCAATTGTATGAAAAAGGGCTTATTTATCGCGGAGAGTACATCATTAACTGGGATCCAGCAACGAAAACGGCACTTTCTGATATTGAAGTGATTTATAAGGATGTTCAAGGTGCGTTTTATCACTTGAGATATCCGCTTTCAGATGGAACAGGTTCAATTGAAATTGCGACAACAAGACCTGAAACTATGCTGGGGGATACAGCCGTAGCCGTACACCCTGATGACGAACGCTATCAGCATTTGATTGGAAAAACAGTGGTTTTACCAATTACAGGCCGTGAAATCCCAATCGTCGGTGATGACTATGTCGATATGGAGTTTGGTTCAGGTGCTGTGAAAATTACACCTGCTCATGATCCGAATGACTTTGAGCTTGGAAACCGCCATGGGCTTGAGCGTATTCTTGTCATGAATGAAGATGGCACAATGAATGCGAATGCCCTGAAATACAAAGGAATGGACCGTTTCGAATGCCGCAAACAGCTTGTGAAGGATTTACAAGAGGAAGGCATTTTGTTCAAAATTGAAGACCACATGCATTCAGTTGGTCATAGTGAGCGAAGTGGAGCTGTCGTTGAACCGTATTTATCGACACAATGGTTTGTGAAAATGCAGCCGCTGGCAGACGAAGCCATTCATCTGCAAAAAGGGGACGACCAAGTTCAATTTGTTCCAGACCGATTTGAGAAGACATATTTACATTGGATGGAAAATATCCGTGACTGGTGTATTTCTCGTCAGCTATGGTGGGGACACCGCATTCCAGCTTGGTATCATAAAGAAACGAAAGAAGTATACGTTGGACTTGAAGCGCCAGAAGATATTGAGAACTGGGAACAGGATAACGATGTACTTGATACATGGTTTAGTTCAGCGCTGTGGCCGTTTTCTACAATGGGCTGGCCAGATGCAGACAGTGAAGACTTCAAGCGCTACTACCCAACCAATCTGCTTGTAACAGGCTATGACATCATTTTCTTCTGGGTATCCCGCATGATCTTCCAAGGTCTTGAATTCACAGGAGAAAAACCGTTTAAAGATGTCCTCATTCATGGGCTCATCCGCGACGAACAAGGACGTAAAATGAGTAAGTCGCTTGGCAACGGAATTGATCCAATGGAGGTCATCGACAAATACGGTGCGGATTCATTAAGATATTTCTTAGCGACTGGAAGCTCACCAGGTCAGGATCTTCGTTTTAGCTTTGAAAAGGTTGAATCCACTTGGAACTTTGCGAACAAAATTTGGAACGCATCCCGTTTTGCTTTAATGAATATGGATGGTTTAACGTATGATGAGCTTGATTTATCAGGAGAAAAATCAGTTGCTGATCAATGGATTTTAACACGCTTAAATGAAACAATTGAAAGTGTCACACAGCTTGCTGACAAGTATGAATTCGGTGAAGTGGGCAGACATTTATACAACTTCATTTGGGATGATTTCTGTGATTGGTACATTGAAATGGCGAAGCTTCCACTTTATGGTGAAGACGAAGCAGCAAAGAAAACGACTCGTTCGATCCTTGCGTATGTATTAGATCAAACAATGAGACTTTTACATCCGTTTATGCCGTTCTTAACAGAAGAAATCTGGCAACATCTACCGCATGAAGGTGAGTCTATTACTGTAGCGGCATGGCCTGAAGTGAAGCCGGAGCTTTCCAACGAACAAGCTTCTGCTGATATGAAGCTGCTTGTTGAACTCATTCGTTCTGTTCGTAACATTCGCAGTGAAGTGAACACGCCAATGAGCAAACAAGTTGAGCTTTACATTAAAGCATCTACGTCTGATGTTCAGGAACGTTTAGAGAAAAATCGTTCATATATTGAGCGATTCACGAACCCAAGTGTTCTTGAAATTGGTACAGATGTCCCAGCTAGTGAAAAAGCGATGACGGCTGTCATTTCTGGAGCAGAACTCATTCTGCCGCTTGAAGGCTTAATCAACTTAGATGAAGAAATTGCTCGTCTGCAAAAAGAGCTTGATAAACTGACAAAAGAAGTGGAACGAGTTCAGAAAAAGCTTGGCAATGAAGGCTTTATGAAAAAAGCGCCTGAAAGTGTCGTAGAAGAAGAGCGTGCGAAAGAACGTGATTATGTCGCAAAACGCGAAGCTGTTCAAAAGCGTATTGAAGAGCTGAAAGCATAAGAGTGAAAAGACGGCTCCTAATGAAATGGAGTCGTCTTTTTTGAAAATTTCGTATGAAATGAGAGATGACATTGTTTACAAACTACCATGAAGCAATTGAGTGGATTCACAGCAGACTGGCCTTTGGCGTAAAACCGGGTCTTGAACGAATGAAATGGCTGATGAACAGACTAGGAAATCCGGAACAAAGCATAAAAGCAGTACATGTTGCAGGTACAAATGGCAAAGGATCAACCATTGCGTTTACACGTTCTGTTTTACAGGGAGCCGGCTATTCAGTCGGAACCTTCACCTCTCCGTTTATACTAACGTTCAATGAAAGAATCAGCGTGAACGGAGCGCCTATAGAGGATGAAGAATGGCTGAGTTTGGTGAATGAAATCAAGCCTCTTGTTGATGAATTAGATCAAACAGAGCTTGGCGCAGCAACAGAATTTGAAATCATTACAGCATGTGCATTTGCTTATTTTGCTCATGTGCACCAAGTAGACTTTGTCCTCTTGGAAACAGGGCTTGGCGGAAGGCTTGATTCTACAAATATTGCTGTGCCAATCTTAACAGCGATTACGTCGATTGGTCATGATCATATGGCCATTTTAGGTGACACACTTGAACAGATTGCAGCTGAAAAAGCGGGTATTATCAAAGAGGGTATTCCAATGATTACGGCAGTCCACCAGCCAGAAGCTCTTGCTGTCATTCAAAACACAGCAAAAGAAAAGAATGCCGAATATATTTCCTTACAAGATACTTGCAGCTTTGATGAGCAGCAGCCGACAGAAACAGGTGAACGTTTCACGTTACGCACATCAAAAAGGCAGTATCCTCAGCTTGAAACAGGATTAATTGGAACGCATCAAAGGCAAAATGCTTCCCTTGCTGTTTTACTCATTGAATGGCTGGAGCAAGAAGGCTATATTAGCGTGACAAAAGAGCAAATATATGAAGGTATTCGGCAGGCAGTTTGGGCTGGGAGGTTTGAAAAGGTCAAAGATCATCCTCCAGTGTATTTAGACGGCGCACATAATGAAGAAGGGATCGACCGTTTAATTGAAACCGTACAAGCTCATTTTTCTAGTAAAGAGGTGCATATATGTTTTAGTGCTTTAAAAGATAAGCCGTACAAGAAAATGATTCAAAAGCTTGAAGCTGTCAGTTCTTCTATTCATTTTGTTTCATTTGATTTTCCAAGAGCCGAATCAGCTGAAAAGCTTTATGTGTGCAGTCAATTAGACGCAAAGTCGTATGATGATGACCCTCGTACAGTGCTTGAGTTCATTCAGAAAAAAAGTGATGATCCTTCAGCGGTGATTCTTGTGACTGGCTCTCTTTATTTTATTTCAGATATACGAAATCGTATTTTAAGGTAATCAAAAGACGCAATTGCTTTTATGCAATGTGCGTCTTTTTCTTTTGAAATGTAAAAGAGCGGGTTTACTAGGTACTCAAGTTGCAGCGTTGATGACGGGAATGAATTCTATATGGAGTGAACATATTTTATTCGATGCCCATCCTTTCTTATTCCCTCTATGATGATATATGAGATATTTTTAATCAAATTTCACTTCAAGTAATGACTGCTACTTTTTATGATGGATTATTTTGGGTTTAATGTAACTGTATAGTACAATGGATAAAAAGGTGCATCGCGTAGTATTAATTTATAAATTAACAGATTGTAATTTAATTTTAAAACGCTTTCCCTCAATTTTCACCTGAAAGGAGGAATAACTTGTTTATTATCAGTGGAGTACTTCTTTCTTTTATGTTATTAATAGTTGTTTTAATAGTTGTCATCCTTTTTAAACGAATTATTTTAAGGAAAAGCATAGGTGTTTACTATACTCCCTTTGACAATATTACTGGAAACACCAGTATTGAATTTCATGAAGAGCAAAATGAAGAAGAGAATGAAGACGATCAAGGTAATGATAAAAATAATGGAAAAAATTCTATAAACTATTAAATAAATTATTATTTAATAGTGATGGAAGTGTTGTTGAGATAATATATGGTGTTAATTTTAGTGCTCTTCTTACAAAATGAGCGTAAAAATAATTGCTTATACAAGATATCCGAAATCGTATTTTAAGGTAAGCAAAAGACGCAATTTCTTCTATGCAATGTGCGTCTTTTTTCTTTTGAAATGTAAATGAGAGGGGAAATCACATTTTCATTAGGTGTTCAAGGTGAATCGCTATGGTAAAATCCGGTCTATCTTATTCTCGGAAGGGGTCACGATATATGATAGGCATTTTTGTGTTTCTTGCGGGCGTCACCATGGGGTCATTCTTTCATCTAGTCGGTGAAAGGCTGCCACTGAAGCGGTCTATTCTTTTTCCTCGTTCTCACTGCACAGCCTGTAAACAGCCGCTTTCCTTGTGCGAGATGATTCCGCTAGTTTCGTATGCATTATTGAGGGGAACTTGTAAACATTGCGGCACTCGGCTGCCAATGCTATCTCCACTGATTGAGCTGCTGTCAGGCAGTCTTTTTTTGCTCATGTATAGAATCGCTGGTATTTCGTTTGAAGGTCTTTTTCTTGTGATTCTTTGTAGTTTATTTGTGATTGCTGTCGTGAGCGATCTCCTTTATATGAGGGTGCCAAACGAGCTGTTTCTCTTCTTTTTCCCTCTTTTCGTCATATACCGCACGCTTGAACCTCTTCTTATTTGGTGGGAAGGAGCGGCTTCGCTTCTTTTTTGCTTTCTCTTGTTTTATAGTTTAGATCGTTTCAAGCCAAATAGCATGGGTGGAGCTGATATGAAGCTGTTCGGTGTGCTTGCATTTTGCTTTGGCTTAAAGCCATTCCTTCTCATTCTTTTTCTCTCGTGTATCGCTGGAATCGTCTATGCGAAGGTTTTTTCTTTTCGATTAGATGAGCCATTTCCCTTTGTTCCTGCGATCTCTTTTTCTTTTTGGCTGTATCTCTATGGCGCTCATGTCATGCTCCCGTTGGCCGGGTCGATCGGTTGAAAAAATTGGCGAACACTTTTTTTCCGTGCCGACAAAAGTCTTGTTCTTTTTTTTATCCGCTATGTTAAAGTGTGAAACAGAAAGAAGGACGGGTTATATTCGCGCTGATTCATTGGACAAAAAGGTCTTTCTTACAAACAATGTCAGAAAGCGGGGAATGACAGTGAAAAAAAGGCAGGCAAAAAAACAAGGGTTAAAAGTCAATATTAATGGCAAAGAAGAAATGCTTCATGAAGATGACCACCAGCCGCCAAAACAGCAAGAGGATGATCAAGTGACGTTTTCGAATTGGGAGGAAAAAAGGCAGTCAGAACAGGAGACAGCTGCTTCCGAGGAAGAACCGGCTAAACCGAAAGAAGAAGACTTCCAGTGGGATGACGCAGCTGATCATATTTATCATTCTGACCCAAAGGTCGTCACACCTTATCAAAAGAAAAAAGGCTCCTTTGACCAGAAGTTCGGTAAAAACCGCGGCCCGTTTAAGAGAGTGATGACAACGATTGTGTTTGCAGTGGTTCTTGGGACAGGCCTTGGTGTGTTTGCACTTAGCTTAAGTCAAGATGGTACTCAGAATCCATCAGGGGGAGATATCAGCGTTTCAGCGTCCGGAAATCAATCATCAATGAAAGCGGGCGGGGATGCGCCCCCAGCAGATACTGCTGATGAATCAAAAGAGAATAAGGATGAAAAAAGCGCCTCTGGCAGCTTTTCAACCTATGTCGTACAGGCTGGAAAGTTTTCCTCTGAAAAAGGAGCAGATGAATTAGTTGGCAGTTTAAAAGAAGCAGGATATGCGGGGAAAAAGGTCTCGATGGATGATGGCTATTATGTCATTGCCGGGCTTGCGACAGAACAGGGCATGACAAGTGCTGTTGGGAAGAAGCTGATTGATCAGCACTTTGAGGCGTGGGGAGGCAAGGAGCTCTCATTTCAAGTACCGGAGGAGCTGACTAGTTTAATAGAAAAGGCATCTGTTTTATCCTCTAAGGTCATTGCAGGGGATGATGTGGATCAAAAGGACGTTGCGCAGCTAATCTCTGAGCTTGAAAGTGCTAAAACAACGGACGCACCAGCTAAAAGCAGTTTGCTGAAAGCGGTGCAGCTATTAAATGAACCTACTGCTGAAAACGGGTGGAAATCTCAGCAGGCATTGCTTGATCAATTAAATACGTAAAATCATATTTTAAGAAACCAAACTAGTCAAAAAATGACTAGTTTTTTTCTTTTGCATCCAACATAATGATGAAGGAACATGAAAAATGAATTTTCGTAAATTGTCGGTAAGATGTACATTTGATAGGATGAATGGGTATCTTACTTCTTAGGCTAAACCCTGAAAGGATGAACAAACATGAACCAATTGATTCTCGCATCTCAATCCCCTAGAAGAAAAGAATTGCTTGATCTAGCAGGGTTTTCTTATGACATTCAAGCAAGTCAATTAAAAGAAGAAATAAATCGAAACTTTTCTCCTGCAGAGAACGTCCAATGGTTGGCAGAACAAAAAGCAAGTGATATTCAAATATTATATCCCGAAGCTGTGATTATTGGTGCAGATACGATTGTTGCAATTGACGGCAAATGTCTTGGGAAACCAAAAGACAAGGAAGAAGCGGCCTCAATGCTTCAATTATTGTCAGGAAAGACACATCAAGTCTTGACGGGTGTCACGATTCAGTCAGAGAATAGAAAAGAAACATTTTATGAACAGACAGAAGTGACGTTTTGGACACTTACGCAAAATGAAATAGAACGCTATATCGAAACGGGAGAACCGCTTGATAAAGCGGGAAGCTATGGCATTCAAGGAAAAGGCGCACTGTTTGTTCAAAAAATAGATGGTGATTATTTTTCCGTTGTAGGTCTCCCTATTGCCAAAACAGTTAGAGTGCTCGAAACATTTGGAATCACCCCTTTTTGATGACAGGAAGGAATCTAAAAGGAGTGGGCATCATGAACGATTTCCCTATGTTGCTAAAGCATTTTCCTCAAGATGAAAAGCCGAGAGAACGATTGATCAAATATGGTCCCGGCAGTCTGTCAAACCATGAACTTGTTGCGATTCTTTTAAGGACAGGCACAAAAAAGGAATCAGTTCTTCAAATTTCTGCAAGACTTCTGCAAACATTTGGCGGTCTTCGCACTATAAGAGAAGCCTCAATTGAAGAAATGTCGAAGATTCGAGGAGTTGGAAAGGCGAAGGCGGTCTCTCTTTTAGCTGCTTTAGAACTCGGCACTAGATTACACCATCAAACGACGGACAACCGCTATGTGATCCGCACACCAGAGGATGGGGCAAACTTTGTGATGGAAGATATGAGGTTTTTACAACAGGAAAATTTCGTTTGTCTTTATCTCAATACTAAAAATCAAGTCCTTCATAAACATACCGTGTTTATTGGAAGTTTGAACTCATCCATCGTTCACCCGCGTGAAATTTTCAAAGAGGCCTTTAAACGGTCCGCTGCTTCATTTATATGTGTGCACAACCATCCATCTGGAGATCCGACGCCGAGCAGGGAAGATATTGAAGTCACACAGCGACTTTTTGAATGTGGAAAGCTGATTGGAATACAGCTGCTTGATCATCTTGTCATAGGTGATCAAAAATTTGTGAGTTTGAAGGAAAAAGGGTATTTGTAACACTTTTTTTTTCAATGTTTTACGATATAATAGAGTTTATGAGTTTTTCCCTAAGGGAATTTTGGTTTAAGAAAGGAAGATACATACATATGTTTGGAATTGGTACAAAAGACCTTGGAATAGATCTTGGCACAGCGAATACGCTTGTTTTTATTAAAGGAAAAGGCATTGTTGTAAGAGAACCTTCGGTCGTAGCCTTGGAAACAGATACGAAGTCTATAGTGGCAGTCGGAAATGATGCTAGAAACATGATTGGCCGTACACCTGGTAATGTTGTGGCACTACGCCCAATGAAAGACGGTGTCATTGCAGATTACGAGACGACAGCAACAATGATGAAATATTACATTAATCAAGCATTAAAAGGCAAAGGGCTTTTTGCTCGTAAACCTTACGTCATGGTATGTGTACCATCTGGTATTACAGCTGTAGAAGAGCGTGCAGTCATTGATGCAACAAGACAAGCTGGTGCACGTGACGCATACCCTATTGAAGAACCATTTGCTGCGGCAATCGGTGCTAACCTTCCTGTATGGGAACCAACAGGAAGTATGGTTGTGGATATTGGCGGCGGTACAACAGAAGTAGCGATTATTTCTCTTGGCGGCATTGTGACATCACAATCAATCCGTGTGGCAGGAGATGAGATGGATGATGCGATCAGCAGCTACATCCGTAAAACGTATAATCTAATGATCGGTGATCGTACATCAGAAGCGATTAAAATGGAAATCGGTTCTGCGCAGCCTGACGTACATGATGAGATGGACATTCGCGGACGTGACCTTTTAACAGGTCTGCCAAAAACAATCTCTATTACGGCAGAAGAGATTGCAAAAGCGCTTCGCGATACGGTGGAAACAATTGTCGATGCAGTGAAAATGACTCTTGAAAAAACCCCGCCTGAGCTCGCAGCAGATATTATGGACCGCGGAATTGTTTTAACAGGAGGCGGTGCACTGCTGCGTAATCTTGACAAAGTCATTAGCGATGAAACGAAAATGCCAGTCATTATTGCAGAAGACCCGCTTGACTGTGTGGCAATCGGGACAGGGAAAGCACTAGAACATATTCATTTGTTCAAAGGAAAATCAAAAGATAATCGATAATCGGGCGTAATTAAAGAGGTGTAAGACATGCCGCAGTTTTTTATGAATAAAAGATTAATGTTGCTCCTTGTCTGTGTCATCGTACTGGTGGCCATGATTGGTTTTTCAGTGAAAAGCGGCAGAGGTGCTTCATGGCCGGAAAAATTAGTGGGGGATACGACAGGCTTTTTTCAAGGTGTCTTTCATAAACCATCACAATTTATTGCCGGTATTTATGGGAACGTACAAGATTTAAAGAACACATATGATGAAAACGAGCGTCTTCGAAAAAAACTTGATGGACAAACTCAATATGAGGCGAAACTTCAAGAACTAGAAGATGAGAACAAAAAGCTTCGCAAACAGCTTGGCTATGTGAACTCTATTCGTGACTACACGCCAATTCTATCAACTGTTATCGCAAGAAACCCTTCTCTTTGGGATAGCTTTGTGATGATTGATAAAGGGAAAAAACAAGGCGTGGAAAAAGATATGGCAGTCACTAATGAGAGTGGCGCATTAATTGGGAAGATTGAAAGTGATAAGCTCAACAATTTTACTTCGACTGTAAGATTGCTAAGCTCTACTGACCAAAATAATAGAATTTCAACGAAAATTTTTGCGAAAAAGGGCAAAGAAGAACTCAATGGAATCATTAACGGTTATGACAGCAAGAAAAAAATGCTGACTATGAATATTCTGAAATCCGATGCAGATGGGGATGTCAAAAAAGGAGATCTTGTTGAAACATCTGGAGCAGGGGGCGTATTCCCGCAAGGCTTAACGATTGGTAAGGTAAGTGAAATCGAGCCAGACCATTACGGCCTGACAAAGATCATTTACGTAGAACCAGCGGCTGAACTCAACAATTTAGACCGCGTGATTGTGGTGAATCGCAGCACAAGTACAGCAGATGCATCTGAATTGACGAAGGAGGAAGGCTCGTGAAACGTGTCCTTCTTGCTTTCGTCATGTTGTTTATCTTCGTATTTGACAGCATTTTTGTTGATTTAGTGAAGCTCCCATTTGTTTCAGAGAATCAAATTTTAGCTCCTCATTTCATTTTACTCGCACTTGTATTTTTGACTGCTTTTGTGAATCAAAAATATGGTGTGATTTACGGATTTATCTTTGGACTTTTATATGATATTTCATATACAGGTATACTTGGTGTTCATATGTTTGGCTTTGGGGCGCTTTGCTATTTGTTAGCAAAAGCCTTTAAAGTTCTGCAAACGAATATGTTAGTCGTTGTCTTTCTGTCGATTATTGCTGTTTCCGTGATGGAGTTTTATGTATACGGCGTTCAAGCGACAATTCAACCAGGGATTATGCCGTTTAATACGTATGTCATCGAACGCTTTATTCCAACGATTCTTTTAAATACTGCTGCGTCTCTCATACTTGTTGTGCCGTTTAGGCTCTTTTTCACCCACGTGAAACAAGGACTGATCGACGAATAAAAGCAGGAGTTTGTCCAATTACGGCGAAATGAGTATGTTGTTGAGGTGAGCATCTTGAAAACTCAAAAACAGCAATATGTGACGATAAAAGGTACAAAAAACGGATTAACATTACAGTTAAATGATGACTGTTCGTTTGATGACCTTCTTTCCGGCTTGCGAGAGGTTCTATTACTTGAGCAATATACAGATGGAAGAGAAGGACATAAGGTCAATGTGCATATTAAGCTTGGTTTTCGGTATTTAACAGAGGATCAGGAGACACGTTTGACTGAAGCGGTGTCTGAAAATGAACATCTCGTCATCCACTCCATTGAAAGTGAAGTCATGTCAACTGAAGAGGCGAGACGATTAAAAGCAGAGGCTGAAATTACTTCTGTAGCAAAAATTGTGCGCTCTGGACAGGTGCTGCATGTCGAAGGAGATCTTTTATTAATAGGAGATGTCAATCCTGGCGGAACGATTCGCGCAGGAGGAAATATTTTTGTGCTTGGCGCATTAAAAGGTGTGGCGCATGCTGGATGTAATGGCAACAAACAGGCTGTTATTGCGGCATCTCATATGATTCCAACACAGCTTCGCATCGCACAAGTTTTTAACCGTGCACCAGACCAAAAAGAAGATGGAAATGAAATGGAATGTGCTTATTTAGATATAGATGGCAATATGATCATTGAACGCCTGCAGCAATTGGCTCATATAAGACCTAATCTGACAAGGCTTGAGGGAGGAATGTGAAATTGGGCGAGGCTATTGTGATTACCTCAGGAAAAGGCGGCGTTGGCAAAACAACAACATCTGCAAACTTAGGCACAGCACTAGCAATTCAAGGGAAAAAAGTGTGTCTAGTTGATACCGATATCGGCCTTCGGAATCTGGATGTCGTGATGGGGCTAGAAAACCGCATTATTTATGATCTAGTCGATGTAGTAGAAGGAAGATGCAAAATTCATCAAGCGCTTGTAAAAGATAAGCGTTTCGAGGATCTTTTGTATCTTTTACCTGCTGCTCAAACAAGTGATAAAACGGCTGTAGAGCCGGAACAGATCAAAGAATTAATTCAATCATTGAAACAAGACTTTGATTATGTTGTCATTGACTGCCCTGCTGGAATTGAGCAAGGCTTTAAAAATGCTGTATCTGGTGCAGACAAGGCCATTGTCGTGACGACGCCTGAAATCTCAGCTGTGAGAGATGCGGACCGAATCATCGGTTTGTTAGAACAAGAAGATATCGAACCGCCTCGTTTGATTGTCAATCGTATTCGTACACACATGGCGAAAAATGGCGATTCAATGGATGTAGATGAAGTGGTACATCATTTATCAATTGATCTACTTGGCATTGTAGCAGATGATGATGATGTGATTAAGGCTTCAAACAATGGTGAACCGATTGTAATGGATGCTAAAAACAAAGTATCGATTGCCTATCGCAATATTGCCCGCCGCGTACTAGGCGAATCTGTTCCGCTTCAATCTTTTGAAGAAGAAAACAAGGGAATGTTTGCAAAGCTCAAAGCATTTTTTGGTGTAAGAGCATAATCACTGAACCGTGATAGAAAACCTTTGCAGTCTAGGAAAGACGGCTACCTTTGCGAAGCGAATTTGACATTCGTGAGTACCGGAGCGCAGACCTGACACCGAATGCGAGGGTTTGTCTGCACGCTGAGACCGATTCGATGAGAATCGGTCTTTTTGTTGCATATCAGATGGGGTTGTCACATAAAATGTACAAACTGTTTGTATGTAAAGGGTGATCTCATGAAAAGAGTGGACGAGTACCGAAAGAAAATCGCGCAGCGCCGCAAAATGATGCAGCCAGCCGCTCCTCCTAAGAAGACGGCTTTCAAGAAAAAAGAAGATATCCCGCCATGGGTTATGCTGACAGAGGAAGAAAAGCATTCTGGCTCGACCTCCTATGAACCGGCGTCCCATCAGCCAAAGAAATACCGTCATCCCTTATTTAACCCGAATACCTTTGTGCTTAAATGCTTATTATCAGCGTCCCTTGTCTTGATTGCAGCCATTTCATTTAAAGGTCAGACAGGTCCGTTTCAGCAGCTGAAGCCAATGATTACTCAGACTTTTGAGCAAGATTTTCAATTTGCTGCTGCTAACCGCTGGTTTGAAAAAACAGTTGGACATCCGCTGGCCTTTTTAACAGAGAAAAAAGATGGCCAAAAGGACGTACAAGCGAATCAAGAACTAGCTGTTCCTGCCTCTGGTAAAGTGCAGGAATCCTTTACGCAAAATGGAGCAGGTGTCAAAGTGGAGACATCCGCTGAAGCCATTGATAGTATGAAGGAAGGCTATGTGGTCGAGGTGAAAAAACAAAGCGATACAGGGCTTACCGTTGTAGTGCAGCATGCAGATAACAGCTATAGCTGGTACGGTCAATTAAAGAAAGCCGATGTGGCCTTATACGATTTTGTCGATAAGGGTGAAAAAATTGGCCAGATTTCGCTTGATGATCAAGGGAAGGGCACGTATTACTTTGCTATTAAGCAAAATGAACAATTTATCGATCCTATTCAGGTGATGACCTTTGAATAGATGGCTGCTCATGCTGACGAAAATTCACATCCATCCGCTGCTGTGGATTGTGATGGCGTTTGCGATTCTGTCAGGTCAAATCAAGCCGCTGCTTTGTCTGCTCGTGATTGTTTGTGTCCATGAACTTGGACATGCAGCGGCTGCCTGCTATTATCATTGGCGCATTCGGCGGATTTTTTTACTGCCATTTGGCGGAACGGTGGAAGTAGAGGAACATGGGAACCGTCCGTTAAAAGAAGAGCTGGCGGTCATTTTGTGCGGGCCGCTTCAGCATGTACCGCTCCAGCTCATCGCATGGCTTTTCATGGAGGCTTCTCTTATCTCGCACGATGTCTTTACGATGTTTACCTTTTATAATATGGCGATTTTCCTTGTGAATCTTTTGCCCGTTTGGCCGCTTGATGGCGGAAAATTATTCTTTTTGCTCTTATCTGTTTTTTACCCTTTCCAACGTGCACATGCCCTAGCAATAAAAGGCTCACTTGTCTTTTTCGGTCTATTGACAGGAGGGTTACTTTTGTTTGCACCGCTGCAATTCAATGGCTGGGTGCTGCTTACTTTTTTAGCTTATTCACTCGTGATGGAGCACAGGCAGCGGCATTACGTCAGGGTTCGCTTTTTACTAGAACGGTATTACGGTAAAAAAGAGCAAAAGGTAGAAAAACTGATTCCGCTGAGAGCAAGTGCAGAGGAAAAAGTATACGAAGTGATGGCACGATTTCAAAGGGGCTGCAAGCATCCGATTATTATTGAAAGAGATGGCGTGAAGATGAGCCAGCTTGATGAAAATGAACTGCTCCATGCGTATTTTTCAGATCGCAGAACCACCTCCTCAATGGAAGAGCTTCTTTTACCATACTAATGGTGAAAATACATTGACATTCTGCGTCTAGTTTGATATATTTTTTAATGTTATGGATATGTAGCACCCGTGCTACAACCGCGCGGAGCAGGTGTAAAGTGCCTATGGCCCCCTGTATTCGGCGAGTCTGAGTTTATTAGGAGGTGCAGAGATGTACGCAATTATCGAAACTGGTGGTAAACAAGTAAAAGTTGAAGAAGGTCAAACTGTTTATGTTGAAAAACTAGCTGCTGAAGCAGGTGAAACAGTAACTTTCGAAAACGTATTGTTTGTCGGCGGAGACACTGTCAAAGTGGGTAACCCTTCAGTTGCTGGAGCAACAGTAACGGCTAAAGTTGAAAAACAAGGTCGCGGTAAGAAAATTACTGTGTTCAAGTACAAACCGAAGAAAAACAACCACAAGAAACAAGGTCATCGTCAACCTTACACTAAAGTTGTTATCGAAAAAATCAACGCTTAAGGCGTGTGAGTGATATGATCAAAGCAACCATTACTCGGTCATCAGCAGATGAAAGCATTACGTCTTTTCAGATGACTGGACATGCCGAGTTTGCTGAAAAAGGTCAGGATCTCGTTTGTGCAGGTGTATCTGCTGTTGTTTTCGGCTCAGTCAATTCAATTATTGCACTGACAGGATTGGACCCACTGCTTGATATTGGTGAAGATGGCGGCTACTTCTCTTTTGAACTGCCGGCTGATACAGATCCAGTATCCTTTGAAAAAGCCCAGCTGCTTTTAGAAGGCATGGTCGTTTCCTTAGAGACAATTGAACGAGATTATCACGATTATGTGAGAATATCAACAAAAAAATAGGAGGTGAACTTCATGCTTAGATTAGATCTTCAATTTTTCGCATCTAAAAAAGGGGTAGGTTCTACAAAGAACGGACGTGACTCTGAGTCTAAACGTTTAGGCGCTAAACGTGCTGATGGTCAATTCGTAACTGGTGGTTCTATCCTTTATCGTCAACGTGGAACGAAAATCTATCCAGGTGAAAACGTTGGACGCGGAGGCGACGACACTCTTTTCGCTAAAATCGACGGAACAGTTAAATTCGAACGTTTCGGTCGTGACCGTAAAAAAGTGAGCGTATATCCTGCGGCACAATAATTGCTAAAAACTCCGGTCATTGACTGGAGTTTTTTCACTTTTTACAAGCAGTACCGAAGATGATAAAAGAAGATGCACTCCATAAATATCAAAGAACGTTTGCTGACTTTGCCTCATTTTCTCCTATACGATCAGAAAAAACAACCTTTCCTCACATAACTAGTGTTTTTCTATGCTGTCTTCTCTGTTATAATTCAGGGAGACATATTGATGATAAGACTCCTAAAAGAGAGACCAAACGATTGGGAGTGCGATAATGGAAGAGATACCAAGTAAAGAAAATGAAAAATTAACTCACGTTGCATTAACAAATGAATTGATCTATCTGCTCAGTCGTTCAAGACACGACTGGATGAATAAATTACAGCTGATCAAAGGCAACTTGACATTAGAAAAATATGACCGCGTGTTTGAAATTATAGAAGAAATGGTCATTGAAGCACAGCATGAATCCAAACTCTCAAATTTAAAAATTCCCCAATTGGCCTATTACTTTCTAACATTTAATTGGGAGTCGCATTTTATCACCTTAGAATATGAAGTGCTTGGTGAAACCCGAGACTTATCAGCATATGAATCGCAGCTGCTAACGGTATCACAGGAGTTGTTTTCGATATTCGATCAATCAGTTTGCCAAAAAACTGAAAATCATTTAACGGTCACTTTCCAAACAGATCATGAAGAAAATGATGTGATCTTATATTTTGATTTCAAAGGAAAATTAACAAGTTTGGATGCGTTAAATGCGTTTCATGACGCAAACTATCCATGTATGAGTATAACGCAATTTCATGTGACGCCTCATGAGTCCATGATTGAGCTTTGTTTGAGGCAAGAACGAGATATGTGATGCAGAGAAACGGAGGAAGTTATGTTTGTAGATCAGGTTAAAGTGTATGTTAAAGGCGGTGACGGCGGAAACGGTATGGTGGCGTTCCGTCGTGAAAAATATGTACCAAGGGGCGGCCCAGCAGGCGGCGACGGCGGAAATGGTGCAGATGTTGTATTTGAAGTAGACGAAGGACTTAGAACGTTAATGGACTTTCGTTATAAGCGCCATTTCAAGGCTGACCGCGGCGAGCACGGAATGAGTAAAAACCAGCATGGCCGAAATGCGGAAGAAATGATTGTCAAAGTTCCGCCGGGTACGGTTGTGACAGATGCAGAGACGGAACAAGTACTAGCTGACTTGACAGAGCATGGGCAGCGGGCTGTAATTGCCAAAGGCGGACGTGGCGGACGTGGGAATTCACGCTTCGCAACACCAGCAAACCCTGCACCACAGCTGTCTGAAAACGGTGAGCCAGGTAAAGAACGTGACGTCATCTTAGAATTAAAAGTACTTGCAGATGTTGGACTTGTTGGTTTCCCAAGTGTCGGGAAGTCAACGCTGCTCTCGATTGTCTCTTCTGCGAAACCAAAAATTGCGGATTATCATTTTACAACGCTTGTACCGAACCTCGGGGTTGTTGAAACGGACGATAACCGAAGCTTTGTTATGGCGGATCTGCCAGGACTGATCGAAGGAGCGCACGAAGGCGTTGGCTTAGGTCATCAATTTTTACGTCATATTGAGCGTACACGTGTCATTGTCCATGTCATTGATATGTCTGGACTTGAAGGACGTGACCCATACGAAGACTACGTGACGATTAATGAAGAGCTTGAGCAGTACAATATGAGATTGACAGAGCGTCCGCAAATCATTGTTGCGAACAAAATGGACATGCCAGATGCAGCTGACAATCTAGAGGCATTTAAAGAAAAATTAACGGATGACTATAAAGTGTTCCCGATTAGTGCGATCACAAGAGAAGGGCTTCGTGAGCTCTTATTTGAAATCGCCAATCAGCTTGAAACAACACCGGAATTCCCGCTCTATAATGAAGAGGAGCTGTCGGATAACCGCGTGATGTACAGATTTGATGAAGGCGATGCACCATTTGAGATCTCTAGAGATCCTGATGGCACATTTGTCTTAACGGGTAAAGCACTTGAGCGTCTGTTTAAGATGACAGACTTCTCAAGAGATGAATCTGTTAAACGATTCTCTAGACAGCTGCGCGGAATGGGTGTCGATGATGCCTTGCGTGAGCGCGGAGCAAAAGATGGCGACATCATTCGTCTGCTTGAATTTGAATTCGAATTTATTGATTGATCAAAAGGAGGGTCCAGACCATGGGCTCTCCCGTTTTTAAAAGGGGAGAAAACAGGTGAAAGAAGAAACGTTCTATTTAGTAAGAGAGGATGTACTTCCAGATGCGATGCGAAAAACGCTTGAAGTCAAAAAGCTTCTCGATCGCAAAAAAGCGGATTCAGTTGCTGATGCTGTTCAAAAAGCGGATTTAAGCCGCAGTGCTTTTTATAAATATCGAGATGCTGTTTTTCCATTTTATACAATGGTGAAAGAGCAGATCATCACATTGTTTTTCCACCTTGAGGATCGGTCTGGAGCTTTATCAAGACTGCTTCAAATTGTGGCTGACTCTGGCTGTAATGTGTTATCCATTCACCAAACGATTCCGCTGCAAGGAAGAGCGAATGTCACCTTATCAATTAGTACAGCTGGTATGGCAGATGATATCAACACCGTCATGAATCAATTAAGAAAGCTTGAATTTGTCGAAAAAGTCGAAATTCTCGGTTCTGGGGCGTAAAAGGAGAGATCATAGCAGATGAAGCAATTAACTGTAGGTTATTTTGGACCAGAGGCAACATTTACTCATTTGGCCGTATGCTCTTGTTTTCCAAAAGATGCGGTGCAGCGTGCCTATGCAACGATTCCACAATGTATGGATGCTGTGTCAAAAGGCGAAGTCGATTTGGCGGTCGTTCCACTTGAAAATGCACTCGAAGGCTCTGTGAACTTAACGATTGATTATTTAATTCATGAAGAAGCGCTGTCCATTGTGGGGGAGATGACAGCACCAATTCGGCAGCATTTGCTTGTCCACCCATCAAGAGCGAAGAGCTGGGAGACGTTAGATGTCATTCAATCGCATCCTCACGCGATTGCCCAGTGTCATCAATTTCTGAAAAAGCAGTACCCTCATATTCCTCATCGGCCAGTGGAATCAACAGGCTATGCAGCAAAATACATCAGTGAGCATCCAGATGAAGCTGTCGGGGCTATTGCCAATGAAATTGCCGCAAAAACGTATGGTTTGGCGATTGCAAAAAAAGACATTCATGATTATCCGCACAACCATACACGCTTTGTGATTTTACATAAAGATCCTAACGCATCGTTCCCAATGAATTCTGGTTTCTCATCAAAGCCAAAAACGACCATTGTGGTCAGTCTGCCTAAGGATGACCAATCAGGCGCATTGCACCGCGTGCTGTCTGCTTTTTCTTGGCGGAATCTCAACTTGTCAAAAATTGAATCTCGTCCGACAAAAACAGGCCTTGGACATTATTTATTTATTATTGATATTGAAAAAGAATTGGATGATGTCCTCGTCCCTGGTGCGATTCAAGAATTAGAAGCGATTGGCTGTGAGGTCAAGCTGCTCGGCAGCTATCAAACATATGAATTAACGAATGAAAAATAGTGTCCCGTGCAGGACACTATTTTTTTAGTCTTTTATTAAAAACCCAGCATCATCCAGCGCTTGAATGGCTTGATCAAGCTGCTTTTGGCTGTAAGAAGTGAGAGTATGCAGATGCACGCCGTCTGTTAGTTCTGACAAGTAGGACGCGCCGGTGTTAGAAATATGATGGACAAAATCAGCAACTTGTTTCCGTGTGCTGACGCGAATAGAGGCCGTTAGTTCACCATAAACGGGGTGCTCAATGATCACATCTTTCACCGTCACTCCAAAGTCTACAATCAATGTCAGTTCCTCTTCTGTACGAGCAGGATCATGTTTGCAGGCGATGATTTGTTCAATTTCTCTTTCTGGCGCATGCTGCGCTGCCATATACACATAGCCTTGGCTTGTGGCAATAATGGGTTCGCTTTTTGCTTTTAATAATGAAATATCTTGTACAATGACTTGCCGAGAGACAGCCGCCTTTTTAGCTAAAAAGCTTCCAGTAAGCGGTGTGTCTGTTTCTTTCAGCCACTCTAAAATGGCGTTTCTTCTTTCTTCGCCAATGAGTTTCCTCTCTTGCTCCACGTCCTAAGCTCCCTTCTTCTCCTTTTGCAAATGCTCAAATGTATGCAAAAGCTGATCGATGTCATCTTTTGATGACTGATATCCAAATGATAGTCGAATAAATTGTAGGGCATCACGATCTGATACACGCAATGCCTTCACAGCAGGGGAAGGATGGTGATAACCGGAAGCACATGCGCTTCCAGTAGATAGACAAATCCCATGCCGGTTACATGCTAACATTACATATTGTCCTTCAAACCCTTCAAAAAAACAACCAATAATATGAGGAAGCGTGCGGCGATTGTCAATGTCCTGAAGTGTACGAACTGGCAGCTGTCTTATTTTTAACTGCTGAAGAAAATAATCACGCAGCTGCTTATCTAATTTTTGCTGTTCATCCAGCCTAAGCATCGCTTGTTCACTTGCAGCAGCAAAAGCACCGATACATGGAACGTTTACTGTCCCTGGACGTAAGCCATTTTCCTGAACTGCTCCTGTATATAAAGGTTTCCAAGGAACATGAGCGCCCATATAAACGGCACCAGCGCCTTTAGGAGCATACACTTTATGACTTGAGATGGACACAGCATCGACTCCAAGTTCTTTGATGGACACACGAATCTTTCCAAATGTTTGCACAGCATCTGTATGAAAAAGAATGTTCCTTTCTTTTAAAAGAGGCGCTAATTCAGCAAGCGGCTGGATAATTCCTGTTTCTGAATTAGCATGCTGAATAGATACTAGTCCTGTTTCAGGCAATAATGCTTTTTTGAGAATGTCCTTTGTTATGATTCCATCCTGATTCGGTTCAATGATCGTGACTTTTACGCCAAGACGCTCTAAGCTGCTAACTGCATAATGAACAGAAGGATGCTCAACTGAAGTTGTGATGACATGCTGTTGATGTGCTGGCAGTCCATTGATGATCGATTGAATCGCAAGGAGATTGGATTCAGTTCCACCGCTTGTAAAATAGATCCCATCCGGTTCACCCTCGATCATGGCAGCGAGTGATTGTCTGCTGTAAGTCAATATGTCATTTGCTTTTCCCCCAGCATCATGAAGGCTGCTTGCATTTCCGTAGAAATTTTTGCTTAGCTGCTCAAAAACATGCAGCGCTTCCTCTGAAACAGGTGTAGAAGCTGCGTAATCTAAATAAACCAACCCATCCATCTCCCGTGTGAAAATTTTTTCTTGTATTTATTTTAGTGTTGTGTAATGATATGTGTCAAGACAGGTGTAAATGACAGGAGGGGCGATGGTGTCATCAATCAAAAAAGTCATTGTGGTGGGATCAGGCATTGCAGCGCTTTCCTTTGCAAAAACCATTTCGAAAAGCTGCCAGGTCATCATGATGACAAAAAAACAATGTTCATCTAGTAATTCCATGCTGGCTCAAGGAGGAATCGCTGCTGCCTTTTCAGCACATGACTCAGCTGAGCAGCATGTGCAAGATACACTAGCTGCCGGCTGTGATCACAATGATGAAAGAACCGTACAAGAAATCGTGAGACTTGGAAAACACCTTGTGGAGCAGCTCGTAGCAGAAGGCTGTCCATTTGATCAAGATGAGGCAGGAGAGCCGCAATTAGGCAAAGAGGGAGCACATACCACTCATCGCATCTTGCATGCAGGAGGAGATCAATCAGGTAAAACCCTTGTACAGTTTCTGAAAAGTCAGCTCGGCTCACATATTCATTTATACGAATATCATCATGTCATTGATCTATTGATTCATGAAGGGACATGTACGGGTGTTGTATGGAAAGACGAGACAGGACACGTACATACGATGACCGCAGATGCCGTTGTTTTATCAACTGGCGGCTGCGGCTCCCTATATGAGACAAACACAAATGATCCTTCTATCACAGGAGACGGACTGATGATGGCCTATCGAGCCGGGGCACAATTAGTGGATCTCGAATTTGTTCAATTCCATCCAACTCTTTTAACAATCGCTGGAAAAGCAGTTGGCCTCATTTCAGAGGCAGTACGGGGAGAGGGAGCTTATTTAGAAGATGAAACAGGCAGGCGGATCATGAAAGGTATTCACCCACAAGCTGATTTAGCACCTAGAGATGTGGTCGCTAGAACTATTTTTCATGAGCAGCAATTAGGTCATCAATTGTATCTTAACATCCATGATATCCCGCATTTTTCAGCTCGTTTTCCGGCCATAGCTCAGATGTGCCAGCGTGCAGGCGTTGATATGGAAAACGGCAGGCTGCCAATTTCCCCCGGTATGCACTTTTTAATGGGCGGCATCAGCGTCAATGAATATGGAGAAACGACTGTTCCAGCGCTATTTGCCATTGGAGAAGCGGCCTGTACTGGCTTACACGGTGCGAATCGATTGGCGAGTAATTCTCTTCTGGAAGGTCTCGTGTTAGGCAGCAAAGCGGCACAGAGAATTGAACAACTGCCTAAACAGAAAGAAACAAGTCCACCTTTTTCCATTCAAGAAATATGGATGGTCCCAATGATTTCAACAACTCAGCTGAGACAATGGATGACTACATTTGCGGCCATTGTGAGAGATGAAAAAGGCTTGCAGACCTTGCTTCATTCGTTACAGCATGTCAATTTTCAGCAAATTAATGTGAAGGATATCACAAATGAACAGATCGAATTAAGCAATCAATGGGCATTAGCGGTTTGCCTTGCCAAATCTGCATTACTCCGTACAGAAAGCAGAGGCGGCCATTATCGAATGGATTATCCAGAGCGGAGCGATGCGTTGTGGCGGGGCAGGCAGATTGTTCATGAAAAAGGTCACATTCATATCATGAAAAATGAAAGGATCGGTGCCAAATGGAACGTTTACAGTTAAAACAAATGCTCACTCATTTTTTCACAGAAGATATTGGCTTTGGAGATGTATCAGCAGATGCCATCTTTGGGGACAAGAAGGGAACAGCTTTTATCATTGCGAAACAATCTGGTGTATTGGCAGGATCACAAGTGATTGATCTAGGGTACCGCCTGTTGAATGAACAGATTCAAACGGAGCTGTATTTTCAAGAAGGTGATTGGATTCATTCAGGCGCTGTACTGGCGAAAATAAAGGGCCCAGTCAACGACTTATTAAAGGGAGAGAGGGTCATTTTAAATCTTTTGCAGCGAATGACAGGTATCGCCACCTTAACACATGAGGCGGTGCAGCGATTAGGCGACCCGTCTATTACGATTTGTGATACGAGAAAAACGACACCCGGCCTGCGTATGTTAGAGAAATACGCAGTGAAGACAGGCGGTGGAAAGAATCATCGCTTTGGCTTATCGGATGGGGTGATGATTAAAGATAATCATATTGCCGCATGCGGTTCTATTCGTGAAGCTGTAGAGAAAGCAAGAGCATATGCCGGTCATATGGTGAAAATTGAAGTGGAAATTGAATCAGAAACGCAGCTTATAGAAGCCATTGATGCAAAAGCGGATGTCATCATGTTTGATAACTGCTCTCCGGACGAGGTAAAACGTTTTAAACAAATGACGCCAGAGTCCATTCTGACAGAGGCTTCAGGGGGCATCACGCTAGAGACATTGCCAAGCTACAGGGGGACAGGAGTCGACCTTATTTCACTTGGTTTTCTGACTCATTCTGCTCCAGCATTTGATTTTAGTATGAATATGGAATTCAGTCATAAAGGGGGAACAACTCATGTCCATGCTTAATGTATTAGCCAATCAACATGCAGTCATGATGCCAGATGAATATAAACACCGCTCTGATGATGAGATGAAGCAGCGAGTGTTAGACATTAAGCGGGCTTTTGGCTCAAAGCTTTTTATACCAGGCCACCATTATCAAAAGGATGAGGTCATTGAATTTGCAGATGCAACAGGAGATTCATTGCAGCTGGCACAAATAGCGGCTGACAATCATGAGGCTGAATACATTGTATTCTGCGGTGTTCATTTTATGGCAGAAACGGCAGATATGCTGTCAAACAAGAATCAGAGCGTTGTATTGCCAGATATGAGGGCAGGCTGTTCCATGGCAGATATGGCAAATATGAAACAAACAGACAGAGCATGGGAGCAGCTCACTAATTTGTTTGGGGATACAATACTTCCGCTTACGTATGTCAATTCAACAGCAGACATTAAAGCATTTGTTGGCAAACATGGCGGGGCAACAGTGACTTCATCAAATGCTAAAAAAGTACTCGAGTGGGCGCTGACACAAAAAGAGCGGATTCTGTTTCTCCCTGATCAGCACCTAGGACGTAATACAGCATTTGATTTAGGTATTCCGCTAGAAGAAATGGCTGTCTGGGATCAGATAGAAGAAAAGCTTATCACCGATCAGCCGCTTTCCCGGATCAAGATGATTTTATGGAAAGGCCATTGCTCTGTACATGAGAAGTTTACCGTTCGGAATATAGAAGAAATGAGAAAAAAAGACCGTGACATTCAAATTCTTGTTCATCCTGAATGCACGCATGAGGTCGTAAGGGCTTCTGACCTAGCAGGTTCAACGAAATTTATTATTGATACGATCAAACAGGCGCCAGCAGGAAGCAAATGGGCGATTGGAACAGAGATGAATTTAGTCAAACGGATCATAGCGCAGCACCCAGATAAACAAATTGAATCCCTTAACCCAGATATGTGTCCATGTTTGACTATGAACCGGATTGATCTGCCTCATTTGCTATGGTCACTGGAAAGCATTGAGAAGGGTCAGCCGGCCGGGTTGATACAGGTCAATGAAGACATCACGAAAGACGCTTTGCTTGCACTTGAGAAAATGCTCGCCATTAAATAATGAATCAGCCCCTCCTATCAGAAAACAAGTTTTTATCATATCGGCTTGTAAATAGGCATAAATTTATGTTGAAACATATTGTACTTCTGACATAACCGTTACGTTCACGTTTTGCATAGGAGGGGAAAACGTTGAAAATTCATATTGTGCAAAAAGGAGACTCCCTTTGGAAAATTTCAAAGAAATACGGAGTCGACTTTCAAGAATTGAAAAAACTAAATTCACAGCTCAGTAATCCTGATTTAATCATGCCGGGTATGAAGATTAAAATTCCATCTAGTGGTGTTCCTGTAAAAACAGATCATCACAAAGCAAAAGAAATGCCAAAAACGAAAGAACATCCGTATGTGAAAGAAAAGCCAAAAGATGTCGTGCAAGTGCAAGATACGAAACCGAAGGAAAAGCCAAATGAACCGGTGCCATATGTACCGCCAGTGCCAAAAATCGAGCAGCCAGTTTTTCCGCAAGTGGATGTGAACTATTATCAGACCAATCTCTACCAGCCATTCACACCTCCTCCCAAAAAAGATCATCATGAAAAAAAAGATCACGTTCATGAGAAGAAAGATCATGTTCATGACAAAAAGGATCACAAGGATCATTTTCATCATGAAAATAAAGACCACAAAGATAACAAGGGTCATGTCCATCATGAAAATAAGGAACATAAAGATCACAAGGACCATTTTCATCATGAAAATAAAGGTCATCTAAAAGATGAAGTGGCAAAGGGGTATGATCCGTTTATTCATATTCCGCATCAAAAAGAGGAGGGAAAAGACATGGAGCATGGCAATTATCCGAACCTTCCTAACTTCCCGCAAATGCCAAATGTGGGAGGGGCAGCGGTAGGGGGAATGGCTGAAAATAACGAGCATCATCACCAGCATCATCATCATGAACCATATGATCCTTATTTTGGTTATGGCCATGGTCATTACATGCCGGCGATGTATCCATATCCGCAGCAAATGGTGCCGGCATCGCCAATTTTACCGGGATCGGGCTTATGTTATCCTATCCATCCATATTATCACCATCATATGATGCCATATCCATACCCGGCTCATCCTTATTATCCTGCGTATCAAGCGCCTGCTTACTACGGAGAAAATCATGAGCACCATGCAAACGACGGACATCACTGGCATCACCATACGCATCCAAACGCCAATGCAAATGCCAACGCAAATCAAGGCTTTTATCCAAACGTTTCAAATGCAGCATATGGCAAGGAAGATTGCGGATGCGATGATGGCATGAAGCATCATCAGCCTTGGCCAGGACATTATCCGAATCCTGTTCCTTATGGCCAAATGGGGGCTTATCCAGCTCAGCCTTACATGCAGCCATATCCAGGTCAATCCGTTTTTGCAAGGCCGGAGGAAGAAGAAGAAGATTAATGACAGAAGGAACGATCTCAATCGTTCCTTTCAGCGTGTAGACAAACCCTCGCATTCGGTGTCAGGTCTGCGCGCCGGTACTCACGAATGTCAAATTCGCTCCGTTCCGGTGCTCGCCCTTCCTAGACTGCAAAGGTTTTCTATTACGCTGAAAAGAAGACAAATGGCTAAAATCAAAAACATTTTAGCCATTTGTCACCAATCAGAAGGAACGATCTCAATCGTTCCTTTTTTTGTTTATAACTGACAGCTTGATTTTTTTCCTAACTGTACATGCTAAAACAGAGCCTGTTTCGCGCTCATGAGATTGAATTTGTACAGGGGGTTTTTCGTTTGAGACAAAAATGGCAAAAAACAATCGCATTAGTGCTTCTTCCTATTGGTTTAACAGCATGTGGTGCAAATAATAACGCAGGTGTCGATACACGTCATAATCAATCAGGCCAGCCGGTTGGTTATCATTCGAATCAACGAGCGGAAGACAACAACCAAGATCATCAAGGACCAGTTTCTGAACTCATGGAGGGAATGAACGGGAGAAATACAACAAATGTTGATTACCGTACACGTCCTCAAGCTGATGATCGAATGCCTCTCACAGGTGGAGATGGACGCTACAGTCATGGAGATATGAACTATCATAACCAAATGTCGTTCTCAGGCTACGATAAACAAGAGAACATCCAGCGTTCAAGAAAAATTGCCAACCGCATCAATAAAATGAATCACGTGGCAGACTCTCAAGTCATGGTGACGGATGAGAATGTGTATATTGCCATTAAATCAGATGGCCGCCTGACGTCAGAAGGCGTATCACAAGTAGAAGAAGCAGCGACTCGTTATGCGGATGGAAGAGCAGTCCAAGTCATAAAAGATGAAGGTGCATTCACACGCTTTAGAGACATGAGAAGAACGCAATTTGAAACAGGCCAAACAGGCATGACCCGATAGTTTGACACAAAAAGGCTAAAGTTCATTACGAACTTTAGCCTTTTCTTAAAAATAAACCTTGATGCCTATATAAAATTCGTAAAAGAAATAACAGCCAAACCCTAGTAATAAAATACCAGCAATAATGGATGTCCACTTGATCATCGTTCGATTCATCACTTTTCTTGTTAAGGATACAAGTGTGAGAAGACCGATGTCATGAAGGAGAATCCCTGCCAAAATACCGCCGGCAGCCAGCATAAATTCAGATGAATCTGTTTTTGTATACGCATCCGCAAGTACAGCACCAAAAACAGAAACCCAGAACACAAGATTTCCAGGAGATACCGCCACGAGCAAGCCGTTTCGATATGTTTTTGCGAATGATTTATTGACCTTTTCTCCTGCTAAATGGATATCTTGATCCGCATTTTTAATGGAATCGTATGCGAGAATCATTAAAAATACAGCTCCGATCAGCCAGAGCGGGATTTGAACAAACGGCAAAGATAAAAACTGAGCAAATCCAGCATATAAAGCTAAAATAAGTAATAAGTCTATGGTCATACCGCCTGCTCCGACAGTTAAACCATGAAAGAATCCGTTTTTGAGTCCCTGTTTTGTCATTTCAACCGTGATTGCTCCAACAGGCAGAGCAATTGAGAATCCTACGACGATAAATGTGAGAAATGTTTGCAATCGACTAGAACTTCCTTTGAACAAATTGTATAAAAATTCTCCGTTTAGATTAATTATACATAATAGGAGAAAAGGATCAATGTTTATTTCAGATTTTATTGAAATGATAGAGATAGATGATGTATAGAAGACTGTATATCAACATGATCCATAACGCTTGTAGGGGAAAGGAACTATTTTCCTGAATCTTCTTTTCTTCATGATGTCTCTATGCTACACTGATGTGGAAATCAATAAAAGTGACTAGGGGTGCCCGTAAATGGGCTGAGAGAGAAGCATAAACTTCTTAACCCTTTGGACCTGATCTGGCTCGTACCAGCGTGGGGAAGTTAAAGATGATGCATGTATCCTATCAATGATATGCATGTTATTTCTGACGACGAAACCAGGTTCTTTAAATAGAGCCTGGTTTTTTGCTGGTGCTGATTCCATCCTGTCCGGTGACAAGAAGAAAAGGAGAGAACAGCAAATGAAGGAAAAGAAAAGTGTCCCATCCAACCAATCATTATTATCCAGCTTTGACGGAAGCCGAAAGGTGTATGAGAAAGGATCAAGGCCCGATATCTTAGTGCCGAAAAGAGAGATTGCACTCTCACATACTGTGACAGAGGCGGGCGACATAAAAAATGAACCAGTCCGTGTATACGATACGAGTGGACCGTACACTGATGAGAACGTTCATATTGACGTCACAAAAGGATTAAAGCGTCTTAGAGCAGCATGGATAGAAGAAAGAGGAGATACAGAAAGCTATGAAGGGCGTCATGTAAAACCGGAAGATAACGGATATCGGTCAAGGGAGAAGGAGTCCTTCCATTCTGTCCAAACTGATTTTCATCATAAGCCGCTCCGCGCGAAACAAGGAGCGTGCGTGACGCAAATGCATTATGCCAAAAAAGGCATCATTACGCCTGAAATGGAGTTTATCGCAATAAGAGAAGAGCTAAGCCCTGAGTTCGTTAGAGAGGAAGTAGCGAGCGGAAGAGCCGTTATTCCTTCGAATATTAACCATCCAGAAAGTGAACCAATGATTATCGGAAGGAATTTTCATGTCAAAATCAATGCGAATATTGGCAATTCAGCTGTCACGTCATCCATTAATGAAGAGGTAGAAAAGATGACGTGGGCGATCAGATGGGGGGCAGACACAATGATGGATCTGTCTACTGGAAAGGATATTCATACAACGAGAGAATGGATCATTCGGAATTGCCCAGTTCCAGTAGGAACCGTTCCTATCTATCAGGCCCTTGAAAAAGTGAATGGAGTCGCAGAAGATTTGACGTGGGACGTGTACAGGGACACATTAATTGAACAAGCAGAACAAGGAGTAGATTATTTTACAATTCATGCGGGCGTGCTGTTAAGATATATTCCGCTCACAGTTGATCGGGTGACCGGAATTGTTTCAAGAGGCGGTGCAATTATGGCAAGATGGTGTCTTGCTCATCATCAAGAGAATTTCCTCTACACGCACTTCGAAGACATTTGTGAAATTATGAAAACGTATGATATTGCCTTTTCACTTGGAGATGGACTTAGACCAGGTTCGATTGCTGATGCCAATGATGAGGCGCAGTTTGCAGAGCTGGAAACGTTAGGTGAGTTAACAGAGATCGCTTGGAAACATGATGTGCAGGTGATGATTGAAGGACCCGGCCATGTCCCAATGGATAAAATTAAAGAGAATGTGGACAAGCAAATGGACATTTGCAAGGAAGCCCCATTTTATACATTAGGGCCTCTTACAACAGATATTGCGCCGGGGTATGATCACATTACATCCGCCATCGGTGCGGCCATGATCGGCTGGTACGGAACAGCCATGCTATGCTATGTAACGCCAAAAGAGCATTTAGGTCTGCCGAATAAAGAAGATGTGAGAGAAGGCGTAATCGCCTATAAAATTGCCGCACATGCGGCTGATCTAGCAAAAGGACATCCTGCGGCTCAAAAACGCGATGATGCTTTATCGAAAGCGAGATTTGAATTTAGGTGGCGGGATCAATTCAACCTGTCACTTGATCCAGAAAGAGCCTTGGCGTTCCATGATGAAACATTGCCTGCCGAAGGCGCTAAGACCGCTCACTTTTGCTCGATGTGCGGACCGAAGTTTTGCAGTATGAAAATTTCTCATGATATCCGCAATCAATCTGAAGAAGTGAAAAGAGAGATGGAAAAGAAGGCGAAGGAGTTTGTCAGCCAGGGAAGTCAAATTTATCAGCCCTAAAAAAAGAACCTCGCACGATGCTGTGCGGGGTTTTATCAAACGGCTGAGAAGGCTTTTCTTAAAAGGTGAAAAAATGCCTTTACTGCATATGCCATCATGTCCACACTTGGAATGAGGGCATCTGTTAAATGAAAAAAGACTGTTTTTCTTTCTGGAGATGTTCGTTTCTTTTTTTGCTTCATCAAGGGCAGCCTCCTTTTTAACTAATATACTTCTTTGCAGATTTGAGAGATAGATGTTTGTGTGAATTTAAACAAAATTTAAACTTCTTGGGTTTGAATGGAAACAAGGAGGGGAAACGAGTTGAATAGAGAATGAATGAAAAGAGCTGATCTATTTGATCAGCGAACAAGAAGAGTGGAAGGTGATCTTATGATGAAAGTATTTAAGGTAACATTTCATATGAACAATGGGGAAGTGCTTGATTTCGAGCTCAAACGTCCAGCTACCTATGATGTGTATAAAAAAATTGAAGAAGCCAATCATTGGTTTAAGCTGAATAATGAAATCATTAACCTATTAAACGTCAATAGTATCCATGTAGAAACAGAATAACGCAGAAAGCCGCTCGTAGAGAGCGGCTTTCATTATGCAGAAAAATCATTTCGATTATTAAGCTGCCCGCGGGACAGCCAGTTCTTTTTATACAAATAAGCAATGACTTCAAGCCACAGACGCGGTGCTTTTTTAGGGAAAAAAGGTTTTTGGTAATAGGCATAAGCGGCTTTTAAATCATCCCATTGATGACATGCTTTCGTTTGCGTGAACCTGGCAACGTCAATGACCCTGATCCGCCCTTCTTTTGTTAAGATCAGATTGCGCAGATGAATATCAGAAGGATTCAATCCTTTCTCGCGCGCTTCCTCCAGCGCATCATCGACTTGTTCAATCATTTGTTTTTTAATAGGAATTCCTTTTGTAAGGCATTCATAGAATGTGTAGCCTTTAATATATTCCATTAAAATATACTGATCCCCAGACTCATAAATCTCAGGGTAGTAAGACGAACCAGAAAGTTTTTCGTAAATGGCAGCCTCTTTGCGGGCAATATGCTGATAAGAAGGGAAAAAGACTTTTAGTGCCATTTTCTTGCCGTCTTTTTTGTATAAAAAGACATAGGCACTTCTTCCTTTGCCGCACAGTTCAAGCTCTGCCGGTTTATAGGCAAGCTTATGAAAACGTTTCTCTTCATCATACTGAATCGATTCGGCTAATCTTTTGACATCTGACATTGACTTCACCTTCTTTGGTTTCAGTTTATGCGGCTGAAAAACGAATGATGAAAAAACCGTGTCATTCGATAAAGCAATGGATTGTATAAAACATAACATTTACGAATGAAGGATACAACGAAAGACTCTTAACATACATTTGAATCATCGATTTGGTTAATGTTTAGAAAAATGGGTCAAACTACATATGTCATGCATCGATCTCATGTTCTAAAGAGGTGTAAATAGTGAAAGTGAAGATGAAATGTTTCGTTACAGGACTTATCATGACAAGTGTGCTTTTTTTCGCTGCGGATATGGAAGGAAAAGAACACTTGCAAAAGCAGTCAAACTCTATTACCGTCCAGCTTGAAAAAGTCTATCTAGACGGAGATGTGAGTATTGAAAGACACCGGGCATCATTAGAAGACAAAGACACATTCTGGGCGCAGTATAAAGGCTGGACGCTGGTAGAACAAAAAGAGGATTTTGCCCTTTTTAGAAAGCAAATTGATGATATCTCTCCATTAAGTAAAGCAAATGGATATATCGGATTATCAGAGGACGGTGTGATTTCTACGTTTCATGGAAGGCCTGACGGCTGGGCGGAGCCTATTCATCTCTTTTTTCAAATTGATACGTCCCGTTTAGAAAGCCATGTGGAAAAGCAGCTTGAGCAAGGCATTCCTTTTCGAACAAAGGATGAATTTGAGCATGTGCTTGAAGCCATGAAGCCTTATCGAAATGAAATATCGTTTTAAAGCGTGTAACAGCTTGCTGGTGTGAAGACCGCAAGCTGTTTTTCGTGGTTTCATCATAAAAATGTACTGAGCGAACGTATGTTAACTTTTATTGCGGTTTTCTCTTCGATTTATGTTACAATGAAGAACAGTCAAAGAGGTGAAAACGGTGATAGAGTTTGTAAAAGGGACCATTGATTATGTGTGCCCGCAATATGTTGTCATTGAAAACGGCGGAGTGGGATATCAAGTCTATACCCCAAACCCGTTTATCTATCGAGTAAATAAACAAGAAACGATTTATACGTATCATTACATAAAGGAAGACGCCTTTTCGTTATACGGTTTTCAAACACGAGAAGAAAAAGCGCTGTTCACAAAACTGTTAAATGTCACAGGAATTGGGCCAAAGGGAGCACTCGCGATTCTTGCTTCCGGTGATCCTGGCGCTGTCATTTCAGCAATAGAGCGTGAAGATGAAGCGTTCCTGATTAAATTCCCTGGTGTGGGCAAAAAAACAGCACGTCAAATCATTCTGGATCTAAAAGGCAAACTTGCAGATGTAGTGCCAGAAATGATTGGCAACTTATTTAATCACGAGGACCACATTCAGGTCGAAACGCAGCAAACTGCATTAGATGAAGCGCTTGAAGCCTTAAGTGTCCTTGGATACGGTGATCGTGAAATCAAAAAGGTTCTTCCATTATTAAAAGAAGAAAAGAATCTCACAACCGATCAATATGTGAAAAAAGCATTACAAAAAATGTTGAAATAGGGTGATGTCTCATGGATGAACGGCTCGTCTCAACTGAAGCAGACAACCATGAATCAGCCATTGAGCAAAGTCTGCGGCCACAGACACTTAGCCAATATATCGGTCAGCAAAAAGTAAAGGATAACCTCAGCGTATTTATTGAAGCTGCCCGCATGCGGCAGGAAACGCTTGATCACGTCCTTTTATATGGACCTCCTGGACTTGGGAAAACAACGCTTGCGTCGATCATTGCCAATGAAATGAATGTTCAGCTGCGTACAACGTCAGGACCAGCGATTGAGCGTCCTGGTGATTTGGCGGCCATCTTAACATCTCTTGAGCCAGGTGATGTATTGTTTATTGATGAAATTCACCGCTTGCAGCGCTCAATAGAAGAAGTGCTGTACCCAGCAATGGAGGATTTTTGTTTAGATATTGTTATTGGAAAAGGAGATACAGCACGCTCTGTACGGCTTGATTTACCGCCATTTACGCTTGTAGGTGCAACGACCCGTGTCGGGCTATTAACAGCGCCGCTTCGTGATAGGTTTGGGGTACATGCAAGATTGGAATACTATGAGCAAAGAGATTTGGCTCACATTGTGGCAAGAACAGCCGAGCTGTTTGAGATTGGGATCGACATTCGCTCTGCCGAAGAGATTGCGAGACGTTCCCGCGGAACACCGAGGGTTGCCAATCGTTTGCTCAGAAGAGTAAGAGATTTTGCGCAGGTGCTTGGGAATCATGCCATTACGCAGGACATTGCGGAAGATGCTCTTGAGCGTCTTCAAGTCGACAGGCTAGGCCTCGATCATATAGACCATAAGCTCCTTTTAAGTATGATCGAAAAATTTAGAGGCGGTCCTGTTGGGCTTGATACGATCTCAGCGACAATAGGAGAAGAATCACATACGATTGAAGATGTGTACGAACCGTACTTACTGCAAATTGGTTTCCTGCAAAGAACGCCAAGAGGACGGGTCGTCACAAGAGAAGCGTATGAACATTTTCAAATGGAGGTTCCGATTCGTGACTGAATTCCCTAAAATATTAATGATTTTAGGTGGTGTCCTTTTTGCCGCAGGATTAGTGTTTCAATTGGTTGGTAAGCTTCCAGGTGATATTTTTGTGAAAAAAGGGAATGTAACGTTCTTTTTTCCTGTCATTACCTGCATTGTCATTAGTATCGTACTGACCATATTACTGAATATCTTTGGACGGATGAAATAACGTTAACTAGTTAACTACAGAATAGGTGAAGGAAATGAAGCTAGAACTATTTGATTTTGATTTACCAGAAAGATTAATTGCACAAGTGCCGCTTGAAAAAAGAGATGCATCAAGACTGATGGTCTTAAACAAACAAACGGGTGCGATTACACATGATACATTCTCACAAATCATCGATTATTTTCAAAAGGGTGATTGTCTCGTTCTAAACAACACGCGCGTTCTGCCTGCACGTCTGTTTGGGATGAAAGAGGATACAGGTGCCAAAGTTGAACTTCTTCTATTGAAACAAGAAGAAGGAGACAAATGGGAAACACTTGTCAAACCAGCCAAACGGGTGAAAAAAGGGACGGTTATCACGTTTGGTGATGGACGGCTCCAAGCTGTATGTACAGAGGAAATGGAACATGGCGGAAGAAAAGTCGAGTTTCAATATACAGGCATTTTTTATGAAGTGCTTGAATCCCTTGGTGAAATGCCGCTGCCTCCATATATTAAAGAGCAGCTTGACGACCGTGAACGCTATCAAACCGTTTATTCAAAAGAGGTTGGCTCCGCTGCTGCGCCAACTGCCGGTCTCCACTTTACAACCGAGCTGCTGGATGCGCTGAAAGCGAAAGGTGTACACATTGCTTTCATTACGCTGCACGTAGGGCTTGGCACGTTTCGTCCGGTAAGTGCAGAACGTATTGAAGAACACGAAATGCACGCAGAGTTTTATGAAATGAATGAAGAAACAGCTGATGAGCTTAATCGCGTTCGCAAGGAAGGCGGACGGATTATTTCAGTCGGTACAACGTCGACAAGAACGCTTGAAACCATTGCAAGTGCACATGATGGTGCGTTCAAAGCCTCAAGCGGCTGGACGTCGATCTTTATTTACCCTGGCTACACATTCAAGGCAATTGATGGCATGATCACGAATTTCCATCTGCCAAAATCCTCGTTAATTATGCTTGTCAGCGCATTAGCTGGACGAGAGCACGTACTAAAAGCGTACAATGAGGCTGTGAAAGAGGAATACCGATTCTTCAGCTTTGGCGATGCCATGCTGATTCAATAACATTATACAACGAAGACAGGAGGGCTCATTTTTGTCGCAATCACCGATACGTTATGAGTTCATTAAATCATGCAAACAGACAGGTGCACGTCTTGGCCGCGTTCATACACCGCACGGCTCCTTTGAAACACCTGTATTTATGCCAGTAGGTACACTGGCTACAGTCAAAACAATGGCGCCTGAAGAATTAAAGGCTATGGATGCAGGCATCATCTTAAGCAATACGTACCACTTATGGCTCCGTCCAGGTCACGATATCGTAAAAGAAGCAGGCGGTCTGCACAAATTTATGAACTGGGATCGAGCAATTCTAACTGATTCGGGCGGATTCCAAGTTTTTTCATTGAGTGAATTTAGAAAAATTGAAGAAGAAGGCGTTCACTTCCGTAATCATTTAAACGGAGACAAGCTGTTCCTATCTCCTGAAAAAGCGATGGACATCCAAAATGCACTTGGCTCTGATATTATGATGGCATTTGATGAATGCCCGCCGTATCCTGCAGAGTACGATTACATGAAACGTTCTGTGGAGCGGACAAGCAGGTGGGCAGAGCGCTGTCTAACAGCGCACCAGCGTCCTGAAGATCAAGGGCTGTTTGGGATTGTCCAAGGCGGAGAATACGAAGAGCTTCGAAAACAAAGTGCAAAAGACCTTGTTTCACTTGATTTCCCAGGCTACGCCATCGGAGGCTTATCTGTAGGGGAACCAAAAGATGTGATGAATCGTGTACTTGAATTTACAACACCATTCTTACCAGCAGACAAACCGAGGTACTTAATGGGTGTCGGCTCACCAGATTCCTTAATTGACGGCGCCATTCGCGGAGTAGATATGTTTGATTGCGTACTGCCAACTCGAATTGCAAGAAACGGTACCTTGATGACAAGTGAAGGCCGTCTTGTTGTGAAAAATGCAAAATATGAGCGTGACTTTAGACCAATCGATGAAAACTGTGACTGCTATACATGTAAAAACTATACACGCGCCTATATTAGACATTTAATTCGAACAAATGAAACGTTCGGAATTCGATTAACAACTTATCATAATCTTCATTTTCTGTTAAAATTAATGGAGCAAGTGAGAGAAGCTATCCGTGAGGATCGTTTAGGTGATTTTAAAGAAGAATTTTTTGAGCGTTACGGCTTTAACAAACCGAATGCGAAAAACTTTTAACGCATAAACGAAAGGCTTTACAATGCTTTAGAAAGGGGTGAAATAGAATGGATGGTGGTATGGGTTCAATCATTATGATTGTTGTCATGTTTGCTGTGCTTTACTTCTTGTTAATCCGTCCACAGCAAAAGCAACAAAAAGCTGTGCGTCAGATGCAGCAATCTTTATCAAAAGGCGATAAAATCGTCACAATCGGTGGTTTACACGGTGAAATCGACTCAATTGATGAATCAAAAGTGGTCATCAAAACAAGCGAAAACAACCGTTTAACTTTCGATCGTCGTGCTATTAGAGAATTAGCTGACAAAGGCTAATCCTCTGATACATAGCCATAAAAAAAGAGCGATATGACCGCTCTTTTTTTATTTGCCTCGAAGATTGACGCCAATCATTCCCCCCAGCATACAAATGCCTAAAAATGCTCCATGATAGATAAACTGCTCTGGTGAAAACGTTTTTCCAAACCCCAAATATTGAAATAAAAATACAGTGAGAGAAAAAATGATAGATGTGACCGCACCAATCAGCCAGCCGCGCTCCTTTGCTTTCCCGCCAGAAATGATGCCTCCTAATAAAAGGGCAGCAAAGGACAAAATCATAATCATCCATTTAAATGATGATTCCTGCATACTTGTGAATGTAAGCATGAGTGACACAAGTAAACTTGTGACAACCATCACGATAAAAATGGCAATTAAGCCGGATAAAATGCCTTTTCCAATTTGTTTCGTTTCCTGCATGTAGATTCGTCTCCTCTCCAATTGAACGAAGCTTGTCTTTTACTAAAATGTATTCACAGTGAAGAAAAAATAGACATGTTTCAGACGTTTCTTTTCTACATAAATAAAGTGTTTTGACACAAGCTATGTTGGAGAAGGAGGGTTTACATCACATGCAGGACATCTTGATCATTTCCATGAGAACCATCATCTTATATTTTCTTATTTGGTTTATATTTCGCTTAATGGGCAAAAGGGAAATTGGCGAGCTGAGCATTTTAGATCTAGTCATTTTTATGATGATCGCAGAAATTGCGGTTCTCGCCATAGAAGAAGTAGAGGATAACATGTTACATACGGTATGGCCAATCCTGCTGTTAACCTTCATTCAAATCACACTTGCCTACCTCTCATTAAAATTTCAAGGTGTCCGGCGCTTTCTTGACGGAAAACCGGCCCTGCTTATCATCAATGGGAAAATAGACGAAGGTGCAATGAGAAAACAGCGATACAATTTTGATGACCTGCTCATTCAATTAAGAGAAAATAACATCGACAGCATTCAGGATGTCTCTTACGCCATTTTAGAGCCGTCTGGAAAGCTCGCCGTCGTCGAAAAAGAAAACAAGCGCAAACATGCAGCGCTTGAGCTTCCACTTGTTGCGGATGGTGTAGTGCAGCATGACCACCTAAAGCAAATCAATCAAAATGAACAGTGGCTGAAAGATGAGCTTGCTAAAAGAGGCTATCATGATATCGAACAAATCTCTTACTGCAGCTTTAATCAAAAAACATTTTATATTGATTTGAAAGATGAAGTGATCAAAAAGAGATGAGCTAAAACAGCTTCCCCATGAACGGGATGCGGCGCAGCTCTTCTCGTTTCACTAGACCTAGGCAGATTAATAGAATGACATACAGCGTGCACGTAATGAAAATGAGCGTCACAAGTTCAATAGGAGCAGAAAAAAGTCCGTTTACTTGAGATTTCAGCCAAAGGCTGACAGCACCTGTACTGATAATCACAAGGACGCATAGTCCATATTCCTTTAATGGTAAATGAATAGGCAGCACCTTTCCAACAGTTGCTGCATGGAGCAGTGTGACAAGGATGATACCGATTAAGATCGCCAGTGCAGCGCCCATAATGCCAAAGCCTGGCTGTGAAGCAAGAACAAAAATCATCCCTGTTTTTACAATAGCGCCAATCAGGCTGTTGGTCATCGCCGCACCAGCTAAATTGAGTGCTTGAAGCACGGCTTGAAGAGGCCCCTGAAAATAATATAGAAGGAAAAATGGCGCCATGAATTTCACATAAATGGCCGCGTGCGATGAACCATACATAAAGAGCGTTAAATCTTCTGCGTAAACGAAAAGAATAATACATGAAATGCCTCCGCTGAGTAAACATAGGCGCATCGCCTGCTTCAGACGGTATTCGACCGTTTTACGTTTGTTCTGCTCCATTCCTTCACTGATCGCCGGAACTAATGCAGTGGAGAGTGAATACGTAATAAAACCAGGCAGTGTCAAAAGGGTCAGAGCAAGCCCGGTCAACTCCCCGTACTGCCTTGTCGCCTCTACAGCCGCATAACCAGCAATGGCAAGACTTTGCGCGACAACAATCGGCTCTAAAAACCACGAAATATTCCCGATAAAACGGCTGCCTGTTGTTGGCAGGGCAATGCTCATCAGCTGTTTAAATGTGTCCTTCCCGTCATGAATCGCTTTAAAAAATCGTTTTCGAATACGAATGGTCTTTTTATAGCGAAAGGCGATCAGTAAGTAAGCAAGTGAAATCATCTCTCCAATCACAGATGACACCATCGCACCTGCTGCCGCAAATTCAATCCCGTAAGGAAGGAAAGCCGTTGTACATACCGCCACTAGCGAAATTCTTGCGACCTGCTCCAGAACTTGAGACATCGCAAGCGGACTCATTTGCTGTCTGCCCTGGAAATAGCCTCTTAACACACTTGAAATGGCGATGACTGGTACGACAGGTGTAATAGCCAGCAGTGGATAGACCGTTCTAGGGTCTGTCAGCATATTTTCTGCCATGATGGGCGCAAACCATAAAAAGAGCGGCGTGAAAATCAGACTGAGTGTTCCTGTTATCGCAAGGGACATGACCAGAATACGTTTTGTTTTCTGTTTGTCACCCCGGGCTTCTGCTTCTGCAACAAGCTTACTAATAGCGACAGGCAGTCCGAATTGCGTGAGCGTCACGGCGAGAAAAAAGGTAGGTGCAGCCATCATATAAAGCCCGACCCCTTCTTCGCCAATGAACCTCGCAATGACAATTCGATTGACAAAACCCAATATTCTCGTGATAAAACCTGCTAAAATTAAAATGATGGTCCCCTTTAAAAACGTTTGCTTCGTCAAATCACAGATCACCTGCCTTCTCAAACGACATAGAATCATATACAATAAGATATGCGTGTATATCGTCCAAGCATGACAAGTCTCTCGATAAAAAACTGAAAAGGGGGAGCTACGCAATGACACAACACCCAGCAGCTATTTACAAAGACCATTTAAAGCCTTTTCTGTTCAGTAAGCTTGAAGAATTCATCGTTTTGGGCTATAAAGATGTAGATTTAGAGGAATTATGGTCATACTTAGAGAATAAGAAGTGGAAGAAAAAACAAGAGTATCCGATTCATGTAATGGTTGCAGATATTTTATCTGTGAAAATAGGCGAATTTATGAACTATGCAACCGTTCAGTCGTTTAAAACGTCTGCTTTTTTGGACAGTGAAGATGGCAAGAATATGCTTGATGAACTGTTGAAATAAGCCATCTTAATGGATTCAGGTGTTTAAGGAGGAAATACATAATGAAAAAAGGGCGCATTCTTGCGTTTTTCTTAGTGGTTCTGTTAATCGGAACTGGCGTAGGCTTACTAACAAAGCCTGTTGCGAAAGATATGACGCTAGGGCTGGATTTACAGGGTGGATTTGAAGTCCTGTATGATGTACATCCAGTGAAAAAAGAGGACAAGATCACAAATAGTGTTCTCGTTAGTACAGTGGAGGCTCTTAACCGAAGAGCGAACGTGCTTGGAGTAAGTGAGCCGAACATCTCGATTGAAGGCAATAATCGTATCCGCGTGCAGCTTGCAGGGGTAAAAGATCAAAACAGAGCTAGGGAGATTCTTTCCACTGAAGCACAGCTATCCTTTAGAGATACGAATGATAAAGAACTCCTTAACGGGGCTGACTTAGTCGAAAACAGTGCAAAACAAACATTCAGTCAAACGAATGAGCCAATTGTGACGGTTAAACTAAAAGATGCGAAAAAATTTGGTGACGTCACAAGAAAAGTAGCAGCGATGGCACCAAATAATCAGCTTGTCATTTGGCTTGATTACCATAAAGGAGATTCCTTCAAAAAAGAAGTCTCAAAATCGAACCACAAGTATGTCTCTGCACCAAATGTGAATCAAGAGATTAACAGCAGTGACGTACAAATTGAAGGGAAATTTACTGTCCAAGAGGCAAAAGACCTTGCAAGTATTTTAAATGCTGGTGCATTGCCAGTGAAATTAACTGAAAAGTACTCCACTTCAGTGAGTGCGCAATTCGGCGAACAGGCATTAAATGAAACTGTCTTTGCAGGGATTGTGGGAATTGCCCTCATTTTCTTATTCATGCTTTTTTATTACCGAATACCTGGTCTTATTGCTGTCATTACGTTATCAACGTATATTTATATTACCTTACAGGTGTTTGACTGGATGGGGGCTGTTCTGACACTTCCTGGAATTGCGGCGCTGATTCTTGGAGTAGGGATGGCGGTTGATGCCAACATCATCACATATGAACGAATCAAAGAGGAGCTTAAGCTCGGTAAATCTGTCCGTTCTGCTTTCAGGTCAGGGAACCGCCGATCATTTGCGACCATCTTTGATGCAAACTTAACGAGTATTATTGCAGGGGGCGTCCTTTTCTTCTTCGGGACAAGTTCTGTAAAAGGGTTTGCGACTATGCTGATCCTTTCCATTTTAACAAGCTTTATTACGGCTGTATTCCTATCAAGATTCCTTCTTGGTCTGCTTGTAGAGAGCCGCGCGCTCGACCGCAAAAAAGGCTGGTTTGGTGTCCGCAAAAAAGACATCATGAGTATTCATGAAACTACAGAAAATACCGAACCGAAAACGCCATTTGATAAATGGGATTTCGTCAGCAAACGTAAAGGCTTTATGATTTTCTCCATAGCTGTTACTATTGCGGGAATCATCGTCCTTTCGATCTTCAAGCTCAATGCTGGTATTGACTTTGCTAGTGGAACGAGAATTGATGTTCAAAGCGATCACAAGCTGACCACTGCACAAGTAGAGCAAGACTTTAAAAAGCTTGGTCTTGAGACGGACAGTGTCGTGTTATCGGGTCAAAAAGAAAATCAGGCAGCCGCACGATTTGTCGGTGTGCCAAACAAAGAAAAGATTGCTGAAGTAAAAGATTACTTCAAAGATAAATATGGCACTGAGCCGAACGTAAGTACAGTGTCTCCGACTGTCGGAAAAGAGCTTGCCCGTAATGCATTATATGCCGTTATTATTGCTTCAATTGGGATCATTATATATGTATCCATCCGCTTTGAATATAAAATGGCGATTGCGGCGATTGCCTCATTGCTGTACGATGCATTCTTTATTGTCGCCTTCTTTAGTATTACGCGCTTAGAGGTGGATGTCACCTTCATTGCCGCGATCCTCACAGTCATTGGATACTCGATCAACGACACGATCGTTACCTTCGACAGGGTTCGTGAACAAATGAAGAAACGTAAACCGAAAACCATTGAAGATCTATCGTACATTGTGAACTTAAGCTTACAGCAAACCTTTACGCGATCTGTCAACACGGTGCTGACTGTAGTTGTCGTTGTGATCGCACTGCTTATCTTCGGATCAGCGTCGATTACAAACTTCTCCATCGCCTTACTTGTCGGCTTATTAACAGGGGTATACTCATCCCTTTACATCGCGGCACAAATTTGGCTGATGTGGAAAGGCCGTGAGCTGAAAAAACCAGCTAAGATAGATACAGATCAAGATATTTAATCTAGAAAGACTGCCTTTTTCGGCAGTCTTTTTCTATCGTTTTTCCCGAAAAGTAGAGGCTTTGAAAAAACATTTTGGGTTTCATTGATCTTGAAATGGTCTTTTGCTATAATGACTTACGTTTAGACCAGTATAGAAAGCAAGTGTCTGTTTAGGGCATTTGGCTTTATTCATTGGAGGGGCTGTTATGAAGGTTCGGGAAACTGAACTGCCAGGTATCGGTCATAAAGCCGAAATGATCACAAGAAATAATGAGAAGCTTGCCATCATTACACATGATGACGGCAGAAGAGAAATGTATCATTTTCAGGAGGACGACCACGAAGAAACGATTTCTGGCATCCTGCTAAACGATGAAGAAGCAAGACAAATCGCGGCTATTTTAGGCGGCATGGTCTATAAGCCGAAAGCGCTTGAAACCGTAGAGGTAGCCATTGATGAACTGGTGATTGAATGGTTTAAAATTGAAAAGAATGCACCAGCTGTTCAGAAAAGCATCGGTGACCTCAATGTTCGCCAAAACTATCAAGTAACAGTCATCGCCATTGTGAGAAAATCACATGAGAAGATTTTAAATCCAGGACCAGATACCATCATCGAAGAAGGGGATACCCTTGTCATTTCTGGAGAAAGAAAAGAATTAAAGAATCTGATTAAAGAAAAACTCAGCAGCTGATGATGCCCATGCTGATAGGTTTTCTTCCACTGCTTTCTTTCGGTGTTTAAAAAAGGCAGTGAAAAGGGAAGAATAAAAGAAAAAGCTTGGGGGATTTGTAGATGAACAAACAACAATGGACCATCATACTCGCATTTATTTTCGTATTAATTGTCTCAGTATTTGCCGTGATTAATGTACGGCCTGTCGAGGTACACTACTTATTTGGAACGGCTGAATGGCCGCTGATCCTTGTCATTATCGGTTCTGTTTTAATGGGCGGACTGATTGTGGCATTTGCAGGGATCTTCCAAATTGTGAAACTGAAACGTGAACTAAAAGCATTAAAAGCTGAGCGTGCAGCCGCTGCACCTGCTGCTTCGACGAAAAAGGCAGACAAAGATCTTCAAAAAAAATCTCATGTCACGCCTTTAAAAGAACAGCCAGCATCATTTGACCGGAAGGAAAAATAATCTTCCAGCACAATTTCATAAAATAAAAATTGAAACCCCTCAGGCCACTCTAGTATAATAGTGTGGTTGAGGGGTGAATTTATGTTATTATCCAAAATGCGCTGGGAATATGAACATCCAAGCGAAGAAAAAGTGAAATCACTCTCTGAAAATCTGAATATTTCAGCGCTGACTGCATCGCTTCTCGTAAAAAGAGGATTTGAAGAAGTAGAAGAGGCGAGGTCTTTTTTATTTGATCAAAAAGCCGAATTTCATGATCCATTCCTATTAAAAGGGATGAAAGAAGCAGTAGAGCGCATCAACAAAGCGATCGAAGAGCAGGAATCGATTGTGATCTTCGGAGACTATGATGCAGATGGTGTGACAAGTACGTCTGTACTTTTACATACATTAAAAGAGCGGTCTGCGATAGTAGACTTTTATATTCCAGATCGATTTAAAGAAGGCTATGGACCTAATGAACAGGCTTTTCGATATATCAAGGAGCAAGGAGCATCGCTTGTCATCACGGTCGATACAGGCATTGCTGCTGTAAATGAAGCACGTATTGCAAAAGAAATAGGGTTAGACCTGATCATTACAGATCACCATGAACCAAGTGAGGAGCTGCCTGAGGCACTTGCCATTGTCCATCCTAAGCAGCCTGGCTGTGAGTATCCCTTTAAAGAACTTGCTGGTGTAGGTGTCGCGTTTAAAGTGGCGCATGCACTTCTTGGAGAGCTGCCAGTTCAGCTGTTAGATCTTGCAGCAATCGGGACAATCGCGGATCTCGTACCGCTTCACGATGAGAATAGATGGCTCGCCAAAAAAGGCCTTGTGCAGCTTCGGCAGTCGAATAGACCGGGGCTGAAAGCGTTATTGAAAGAAGCGGGAGCCACTCTAGAAGAAGCGAACGAGGAAACGGTCGGCTTTCAAATTGCGCCAAGGCTGAATGCTGTTGGGCGAATTGAACAGGCAGATCCAGCCGTTCATCTTCTGATGACTGAGGATAAGGATGAAGCAGAAGAGCTCGCTCGTTTTGTACAGGAACTGAATAAAGAACGACAAAAGATTGTCAGTACGATCACAGAAGAAGCCATTCAAATGGTGGAAGAGGCAGGTGATGACCAGTCTGCGATCGTTGTAGCGAAAGCTGGCTGGAATCCGGGCGTTGTCGGAATTGTTGCCTCTAAATTGACGGATACTTTTTCTCGTCCGGCGATTGTGCTTGGAATAGATGAAGAGACGCAAATGGCAAAAGGATCAGCCCGGAGTATTCCTGGCTTCGATCTATTTTTCCATCTAAGCAAATGCCGCGACATCCTGCCGCATTTCGGCGGGCATCCGATGGCAGCAGGGATGACACTTCGAGCGGATGATGTATCTTTACTAAGGGAAAGATTAAATCAATATGCAAATGAAACATTGACGGAAGAAGATTTTATTCCAATTCAGCGCGTCGATGCCGTGTGCAAGATAGACGAATTGACGGTTCAAGCGATTGAAGAAGCGGGGATGCTGTCACCATTTGGTATGTCAAACCCAAAACCGTTCATTATGATTGAAGATGCGAAGCTTGAAGATATCCGAACGATTGGGGCAAATCACAACCATATTAAAATGTCTCTGAAAGACGAAGACACACTGCTTGACTGTGTCGGCTTTCACCAAGGGAAATTAAAAGAGGAAATTGTTCCAGGAAGCCGCATTTCTGTGATTGGAGAAATGTCGGTTAATGAATGGAATAACCGGAAGAAGCCCCAGCTGATGTTAAAAGATGCACGAGTTGATGAATGGCAGCTGTTTGATCTGCGCGGGAAAAAGGATTGGGAGAAGAAAGTTTCGACACTTGATTCAGAAAAATCATTGGTTGTCTGTTTTGATGAAGCAACAAAACAGGACGTCGATCTCCCCATTCATCACGTTCATGCAGAAAATGTATCAACATTTGATGTACAAGGAAAGTATGTGGTCTTTGCAGATGTTCCCGCAGATGAGCAATTGCTGAAGCAGCTTTTAGAAAATCAAAAGCCTGCAAGAATTTATACGGTTTTTCAAAGAAAAGAAGATCATTTTATGTCCTCTTTCCCAAGCCGTGATCAATTCAAATGGTTTTATGGGTTCTTGTTTAAACGAGGAAGTTTTCCTATCAAAGAACAAGGAATGGAGCTTGCCAAACATAGAGGCTGGACAAAAGATACAATCATTTTTATGACAAAGGTGTTTTTTGAACTCGGTTTTGTTAAAATAGAGAATGGTGTGCTGTCAATAGTACTTGATGCCCCTAAAAAAGATTTAACGGCGTCAGCGTCCTATACAGCAAAACAACGATTGATGGAACTCGATCAAACACTAACATATTCCTCAGCTAAAGAGCTGAAGGAATGGCTGAATAGCATGATGAGCGAAGTCTCACCTGTGCTTTGACGTACGAGGAGGAAAAGGAAAAGATGGATTTAAAACAATATGTGACAGTTGTACCTGACTACCCAAAGGAAGGTGTACAATTTAAAGATATTACAACGTTAATGGATAAAGGCGAAGTGTACCGTTATGCAACGGATCAAATCGTTGAATACGCGAAGGAAAGAGACATTGATCTCATTGTTGGACCTGAAGCGCGTGGATTCATTATTGGCTGCCCTGTAGCATACGCACTTGGTGTAGGTTTTGCACCGGTTCGTAAAGAAGGAAAGCTTCCTCGTGAAGTCATTAAAGTCGATTACGGCTTGGAATATGGTAAAGATGTATTAACGATTCATAAAGATGCGATTCGTCCTGGTCAGCGTGTCCTGATTACAGATGACTTACTGGCAACTGGTGGAACAATTGAAGCGTCCATCAAGCTTGTAGAGGAATTAGGCGGCGTTGTGGCAGGGATTGCATTTTTGATTGAGTTGACGTATCTGGACGGCAGAAAGAAGCTTGACGGCTACGACATCATGACGTTAATGCAATACTAATGGAGTTTTTCGTAAAAAGCACTCAGTAAGAAGGGTGCTTTTTTCCTATCAAAAATCTTTTAGCGGACTTCTTCTCTTTACATCTATCGAATTTTTCTTGATAATAAACTACAATACAGTTTTCATTTAAAAAGGTGATTCCATGGCGAACGAACAAGTTTTAACGGCGCAGCAGGTCATTGACAAGGCAAGAGAATACCTGTCCGCTGAACATATTCAATTTATAGAGCGAGCATATGAATATGCTGAAAATGCACACAAGGAGCAATACCGGAAATCTGGTGAGCCCTATATTATCCATCCAATTCAAGTGGCGGGTATTCTTGTTGACCTTGAAATGGACCCATCAACCATTGCAGGCGGTTTCCTGCACGATGTAGTTGAGGATACAGATGTGACATTACAGGATTTAAAAGAGCATTTTAACGAAGAAGTAGCAATGCTTGTTGATGGTGTCACAAAGCTCGGGAAGATTAAATATAAATCACAAGAAGAACAGCAGGCCGAAAACCATCGAAAAATGTTTGTTGCAATGGCGCAGGATATTCGCGTGATCTTGATTAAGCTGGCAGACCGTCTTCATAATATGAGAACGCTCAAACACCTTCCGCAGGAAAAGCAGCGGAGAATTTCAAATGAAACACTTGAAATCTTTGCACCGCTTGCGCACAGATTAGGGATTTCAAAGATTAAGTGGGAGCTTGAAGATACAGCGCTCCGCTATTTAAATCCGCAGCAATATTACCGGATTGTGAATCTGATGAAGCGCAAACGAGCGGAACGTGAGGAATACTTGGACGAGGTTGTCAATGAAGTGAAAGACCGCGTGTCTGAGGTGAACATCAAGGCTGAATTTTCTGGCAGACCAAAACATATTTATAGCATTTATCGCAAAATGGTCTTGCAAAATAAGCAGTTTAATGAAATTTATGATTTGCTTGCTGTTCGTATTTTGGTCGACAGCATTAAAGACTGTTATGCGGTGCTCGGAATTATCCATACTTGCTGGAAGCCGATGCCGGGCAGGTTTAAGGATTATATTGCGATGCCAAAGCCGAACATGTACCAGTCTCTTCATACAACGGTGATTGGACCAAAAGGTGATCCGCTTGAAGTTCAGATCCGTACAGTGGAAATGCATGAAATTGCAGAATACGGGATTGCGGCACACTGGGCATACAAAGAAGGTAAAGAGTCAGCAGAATCAACGGAAGAAGCGGTCTTCCAGAAGAAGCTCTCTTGGTTTAGAGAAATTCTTGAATTCCAAAATGAATCCACAGATGCAGAAGAATTTATGGAGTCGTTAAAGATCGATCTCTTCTCTGATATGGTGTTTGTGTTTACGCCAAAAGGAGACGTCATTGAACTGCCGTCGGGCTCAGTTCCGATTGATTTCTCTTACCGGATTCACTCGGAAATTGGGAATAAGACGATCGGTGCCAAGGTCAATGGCAAGATGGTCACACTCGATCACAAACTAAAAACAGGTGACATTATTGAAATTCTGACATCAAAGCACAGCTACGGGCCAAGTCAGGATTGGGTCAAGCTTGCCCAAACCTCCCAAGCGAAGCACAAGATCAGACAGTTTTTCAAAAAACAGCGCCGTGAAGAAAATGTCGAAAAAGGCCGAGAGCTCGTGGAAAAAGAAATCAAAAACCTTGAGTTTGACGTCAAAGACATTCTGACCGCTGAAAACCTGCAAAAAGTGGCTGACAAATTCAATTTTTCAAACGAAGAGGACATGTATGCAGCTGTTGGATATAACGGCATTACTGCACTGCAGGTCGCCAATCGTTTAACGGAAAAAGAAAGAAAACAAAGAGACCAAGAAGAGCAAGAGAAAACCGTTCAAGAAGTGACGGTGGAACCAAAGACGTATCACGGGAAAAAACGGGAAGCTGGCGTAAGGGTCAAAGGGATTGATAACCTGCTTGTCCGCTTATCTAAGTGCTGTAATCCTGTTCCTGGTGATAGCATTGTCGGTTTTATTACGAAGGGCCGAGGTGTATCTGTTCACCGCGAGGACTGTCCGAACGTCAAGACAGGAGAAGCACAGGAGCGGTTAATTCCGGTCGAGTGGGAGCATGAGCAGCCTGCTCAAAACCGTAAAGAATACAATGTGGAAATTGAAATATTAGGATATGATAGACGCGGCTTACTCAATGAGGTGCTTCAAGCAGTCAACGAAACCAAAACGAACATCTCCTCTGTTTCTGGGAAGTCTGATCGTAACAAAGTGGCGACGATCCATATGGCGATCTTTATCCAAAATATTAACCATTTGCACAAAGTAGTCGAACGCATTAAGCAAATCAAAGACATTTACTCTGTTCGCCGATTCATGAATTAGAAAGGAAGTATATCGTCTATGAGGCTTGTTGTGCAGCGTGTGACAAATGCATCTGTGAAAGTAGAAGAAGAGATCACAGGTGCCATCAACGAAGGTTATATGGTGCTTGTTGGTGTCACACACGAAGATACAGAAGAAGATGTGCTCTACTTAGCTGAAAAGCTTGCACATTTACGTATTTTTGAAGATGAAAACGGGAAAATGAATCGTTCATTATTGGACATAAAAGGAAGCGTTCTGTCTGTATCTCAATTTACCCTTTATGGTGATACGAGAAAGGGCAGACGGCCGAATTTTATGAAAGCCGCCAAGCCGGATGCAGCCAATTCGCTTTACGAATGTTTCAATAAAACCCTTAGAGAAAAAGGCATCCATGTCGAAACTGGCCGTTTTGGTGCGATGATGGACGTGTCATTGATCAATTCAGGACCGGTCACGATCTTGATGGACAGCAAAGAATAGATTCTCTTTAGACTGTAGATGAACTCATGCGGGAGTTTGTTTAGAGTCTTTTTCTTTTGCGGTCAAACAAAAAAGAGGCGCAGAGGCCTCTTTCTTTTTAACGGAAATATTGTTTTAATCCTTCAGTCATTCCTTCTGTGACTCGTTCTTGGTAAGAGGCGCTATAAATGATCGCTTCCTCCTGAGGGTTGCTTAAGTACCCGAGTTCATATAAAAGGGAAGGGCGTTTGTTTTCTCTTAAAACAAAGTAATCTCCGAATTTGACACCCTTATCAGGGATTTGAGAGCGTTTTGCGACTTCGGAATGAACGCTTGACGCTAACTGCTGATCTTTTGCTGCGTGATAATAATACGCTGTACTTCCTCTAACACTTTGGTCCATAAAACTATCATAATGAAGACTAATAAATGCATCTGCATTTCGGTAATGAGATGTCGCCACCCTTGATTGAAGGCTGATAAAGGTATCATCACTTCTTGTTAAATATACATTTGCACCAGAAGCCCTTAATTTGCCTGCCAGTAAATTGGCGGTTTTGATGGTGATGTTCTTTTCAAATGCACCGTCTGCGCCAATCGTGCCGCTGTCTTTTCCGCCATGACCAGGATCAAGAACAATCGTTTTTCCTTTTAAAGAACCAGTTCCAGACGATGAATCCTGCTGAGGCCTTGGCGCTTCGCTGCTATTTTTCTTCGTTTGAACGACCCAGCTCGCCACGTAGCCAGTTCCGCCGTTTGATAGTGTCACCTCGTACCAGTCACCTTGCGTCCGAACAATTTGATAGGCAGCTCCTTTTGTTGCTCTTTCTGCAATCCCAGCAGAGGTAGAAGCGCTTTTTCGAATGTTGGTGCCGTCATAGACAATGTATGCTTTTTGCTCAGAAGCCGAAGAGGATGAACTCTTTTCAGGTGCAGAGCCTGCTCCTTTGCCTGTGACAATGTAATAGCTTGCAACCCAGCCTTTTACGCCTTTCCCCTCAATTTCATACCAGCCGTTCTGCTCTCGCAAAATGGTGATCTGTGTGTTGCGGGCAAGTGAAGCGATGACTTGTGCATTTGGTGCGGCCGATTGCCTCACATTCAAGCTCGATACGCCAACTGTGCCTGTCTGGTTAGAGCGAGAGGACTCGCCGGAACTTGATTGAGAAGTTTTCTGCCCCCCTGAAACATAATCAGAGTGAACCCAGCCTTCTGCTTGTTTATACGAAATTTTCGTCCATTCGCCGCTTGTCTCGAGCTTTTTAGCGGTAGCGCCTTGCGGGAAAGTACCAATCACTTGATAGGAAGTCCCAGGGCCTGTCCGGATGCGAAGATCGGAAGCTGTCGATGTAATTGTACTGCCTCCAGCCGTGCTTTGACCTTGCGCCTTTGGCTTCGCGGATTTTTGAGCGCCGGATGATGTGGTAATCAGCCATGAGACGACCCAGCCTTTTTGTCCGTTTGATAATTGGATCTGCACCCATTCTCCTTGTTCTGTGAGAATAGGATAACTTTCGCCGCGTTTCACAACAGCTGCAATTCCATAGCTTAAACCAGGGCCCGTTCTCACATTGATTTCATCTGTTGCGACAACAGCTTGATCTGTTTGTGCTGTAGCATGTGTCATAGGCAAAGAACTCGCGATGAGAACAAAACAAGTAAGCAGCATCATCATTTGATTGTGTTTTTTCAGATTCAAAACGGTGTTTTCCCCTCCCTTGTAAAACCGATGAATGTTAATTCGTTATGTAGTGGATGAATTCCTTGCAGTTTCCCTAATAAAAATGAATCAATCTGTTTATACTAAATAAAAATGTGATAAAAGGATGTACAAACATGAGATTAAGCAGAAAATTAGGACGAGTGCAATATAATGGACATCGTGATATCGACCGCTGGCAGCACGACGAAATGGATCAGCCAGGCTTCCTTGAAGAGACCGCATCTGAATACGGATGTACGTCAAAAGAAGAGCTGGAAAAGAAAAAGAGGCACGGCAAGGGTTGACAGAGTGGCAGCACCGACCTTATTATAATATAAATCAACACACTTGAAAATTTAAAATGTGGAACTGATGATAGAGAATAGTAGGGTAAATTGCGTGAGCAGAGAGGACTCGCCTTAGGCTGAAAGCGAATCCGCATGGCATTTATCACGAAAGAACACTCTGTAGGTTTCCTGCTGAACGCTCTAAAAATGAGTCAATAGGCGGAGAACGTGAATCTGCGTTAAGGATTTGAGCGGGAACATGCTGGATTATGTTCCAACTAGGGTGGCACCACGGGTATAACTCTCGTCCCTACTATACATATAGTAGAGGCGGGGGTTTTTTATATGTCCACATAAAAAATGAATGATGGTCGTAGGAGGACGAAAAATGAGTTTTAATATTCCAAGAGGCACACAGGATATTTTACCTGGAGAGTCAGAACGCTGGCAGTATGTTGAACAAATTGCGAGAGATACATGTGCAGCCTTTCAATACAAAGAAATCCGCACACCGATTTTTGAGCATACTGAGCTGTTTGCACGGGGAGTAGGCGAATCAACTGATATCGTTCAAAAAGAGATGTACACATTTGAAGACAAAAAAGGACGCAGCATCACACTTCGTCCAGAGGGAACAGCTTCAACTGTACGCTCTTATGTTGAAAATAAATTGTTCGCACAGCCGGCTCAGCCAACAAAGCTTTATTACATCGGCCCAATGTTCCGCTATGAACGTCCGCAAACCGGAAGATATCGTCAATTTTATCAATTTGGGATAGAAGCGATTGGTTCTAAGGATCCTGCTATTGATGCAGAGGTCATTTCGCTTGCGATGAGTGTGTATGAGAAAGCAGGTCTTTCTAACTTAAAGCTCGTCATTAACAGCCTTGGTGACAAAGAGAGCCGTGCAGACTACCGCACAGCACTGGTCAAGCACTTTGAACCAAGAATTGAGGAATTCTGTCACGACTGTCAAACGCGTTTACATCAAAATCCACTGCGCATTCTTGATTGTAAAAAGGATCGTGACCACGAACTGATGACAACAGCTCCATCCATTCAAGATTATTTAAATGAAGAATCACGGACGTATTTTGAAAAGGTCAAACAATACTTATCAGATATAGGCATTGAGTATGTCGTCGATCCAAATTTAGTACGTGGTCTTGATTACTACAATCACACAGCATTTGAGATCATGAGTAATGCAGAAGGCTTTGGTGCGATTACAACATTAGCCGGCGGCGGCCGTTATGATGGACTCGTTGAAGGAATTGGCGGTCCTGAATCACCAGGGATTGGATTTGCGATGAGTATTGAGCGTTTCTTATCTGCGATCGATGCTGAAGGAATTGAGCTTCCTCTCCAGGATGGTATTGATCTATACATTGCTGCTCTCGGAGATGAAGCGAAGGATTATTCTGTTTCATTATTAAACCGTCTGAGAAAAGAAGGTATCTCAAGTGAAATGGACTATACAGGGAAGAAACTAAAAGGACAATTTAAAGCGGCTGATCGATTAAAAGCCAAATTTATTGCAGTTCTTGGTGAAGATGAGCTAGCGCAGCAAATTGTGAATGTGAAAGATACAACAACGGGTGAACAAATTGAAGTGAAGCTTGATGAGCTGATTCAAATGTTGAAGGCCCACCAGAAAGCGTAAAGAAGGAGTGGAATGTTTGTGTTTGGTAGAACTTTTTATTGTGGAGAAGTAACAGAAGACCAAATTGGTCAGTCAGTTGTATTAAAAGGATGGGTTCAAAAAAGGCGTGACCTAGGCGGATTAATCTTTATTGATTTGCGCGACCGTACAGGGATTGTACAAGTTGTCTTCAATCCAGACTTATCAAAAGAGGCGCTTGAGACAGCAGAATCAATCCGTAATGAATATGTCCTTGATATTAAAGGAACGGTTGTCGCAAGAGAAGAAGCAACGATCAACCCAAATTTAAAAACGGGCAAAATTGAAATTCAAGTCGAAACGGTCACCGTTTTAAATGAAGCGAAGACTCCTCCATTTGTGATTTCAGATCAAGCAGACGAGGTATCAGAAGATGTTCGTTTAAAATATCGTTACCTGGATCTTCGCCGCCCTGCAATGTTTGAAACAATGAAAATGCGACATGAAGTCACAAAAGCATTCCGCCATTTCTTAGACGACAACGGCTTTCTAGACATTGAAACACCAATTTTAACAAAAAGTACGCCAGAAGGTGCGCGTGACTATCTTGTTCCAAGCCGTGTACACGAGGGAGAATTTTATGCACTGCCTCAGTCTCCGCAATTATTTAAACAATTGCTGATGGTTTCTGGGATGGACCGTTATTATCAAATTGCCCGCTGCTTTAGAGATGAAGACTTGCGTGCTGACCGTCAGCCGGAATTTACACAAGTCGATATTGAAATGTCCTTTATGAGTCAAGAGGACATCATGACGCTTGCTGAAGAGATGATGGCGAAGGTGATGAAAGATGTCAAAGGCGTAGACCTTACATTGCCATTACCTCGTATGACATACGATGAAGCGATGAATTCTTATGGATCTGATAAGCCGGATACTCGCTTTGAGATGAAGCTAGTGAACATTTCAGACACGGTAAAAGACTCAGATTTCAAAGTGTTTAGCGGAGCTGTGAAAAATGGTGGAGCTGTGAAAGCCATCAATGTAAAAGGGGCTGCAGAGAACTACTCAAGAAAAGACATTGATGCACTTGGTGCATTTGCAGCGAACTACGGTGCAAAAGGTCTAGCTTGGCTAAAAGCAGAAGGGACTGAATTAAAAGGTCCGATCGCTAAATTCTTTGATGAAGCAAAGCAAGCTGAATTAAAGGAACAGCTGCAAGTTGAAGAAGGCGACCTTTTACTCTTTGTTGCAGATAAGACGTCTGTTGTCCATGATGCGCTTGGTGCACTTCGCTTAAAACTTGGTAAAGAGCTTGAACTGATTGATGAGTCTGTATTCAATTTCTTATGGGTTGTCGATTGGCCGCTGCTTGAAAAGGATGAAGAAGAAGGCCGCTTCTATGCTGCCCATCATCCATTCACAATGCCGGTTCGCGATGATCTTGAATTAATTGAAACAAGCCCGGAAGACATGAAGGCCCAGGCTTACGATCTTGTGTTGAATGGCTACGAGCTTGGCGGAGGTTCTATTCGTATTTTTGAAAAGGACATTCAAGAAAAGATGTTTGGCTTACTTGGTTTTTCAAAAGAAGAAGCTTACGAACAATTTGGCTTCCTGCTGGATGCGTTTGAGCATGGTGTTCCTCCGCATGGCGGAATCGCGCTTGGGCTTGACCGTTTAGTGATGCTGCTTGCAGGCCGCTCTAACTTAAGAGATACGATTGCATTCCCTAAAACGGCAAGTGCGAGCTGCGTTCTTACAGATGCCCCTGGCCATGTAAGCGAGGCGCAGCTTGATGAGCTGAGTTTAGCGATTAAAACAAAAGTAAAACAGTAAAATAGGCGCATGTTTATAGGTATGTAAACGCTTGAAAAAGAAATATGCCTATGATATGCTTTCATCAATCAATAAATAAAGTCCTGATACGTACGGTGGTTACCTAGTTTTGACCGAACATTTTTTTATACGGGAGCTTGCCTTTCCTTTCTGCATAAATGCCTCTTTAGAGGACTTATAAAGTCAGGAAGAAAGCACCCACCTGCATGGTGCGGGGTTCAAAACGAAGGAAATGCTGGCGGCGTCATCGGGACTTTTTTGTGTTTTTTTCTTTTAGAGAAGGATGACGGAGAAGTCTGAATATGATATGATTCTTTCGATTCATTTTAAATAAAGGTGGAGTGAGGCACTTGTTACATCAGTTTTCAAGAAACGAGCTTGCCATTGGCAAGGAAGGCTTAAATATACTAAAAAACAGTACAGTTGCAGTGCTTGGTGTGGGCGGCGTTGGTTCATTCGCAGTAGAGGCACTCGCGCGTTCAGGCGTTGGCCGTATTGTTCTTGTTGATAAAGATGATATTGATATTACAAATGTAAACCGTCAGCTTCCAGCATTGCTATCGACAGTTGGCCAGCCAAAGGTTGACTTAATGCAGGCGAGAATCGCTGATATTAATCCAGAATGTGAAGTTGTTGCGCTGAAGATGTTTTATACAGAGGAAACATACGAGCAATTTTTTGAGTATCCGCTTGATTATGTCATTGATGCCTCAGATACCATTCACTATAAAATTCATTTAATGAAAGAGTGTCTGAAACGAGGTGTGAACATCATTTCAAGTATGGGAGCTGCGAACAAAACAGATCCGACACGCTTCAAAATTGATGATATTTCAAAAACACATACCGATCCTATTGCAAAAGTTGTGAGAACACGCCTGCGTAAGGAAGGGATTCGTAAAGGAATTGAAGTCATTTTCTCTGATGAAAGTCCGATTGTCATTCGTGAAGATGTCAGAAAAGAAGTTGGAAATGATGAAGCGAAGATTCGCAAGGCGCAAATGCCGCCATCATCTAATGCCTTCGTTCCGTCTGTTGCCGGACTGATCATGGGTGGTCATGTCATTATGAAGCTTTTAAAAGATATTCCGATTACACGTGTGAAGGATAAATAAACAGCCCGCCTGCTAACATGGGACTGACCCCATAAGATGAGACAAATAAAAAACACCTTCAAGTTTGAAAACGGATCGTTGTGATCCGAAATAAAACATGGAGGTGTTTTTTCTATGGGGACAAGAGTGAGTTATCCGGTTGAAGTCAAACAGAAGGCTGTAGAAATGAGATTGGCAGGCGTATCAATGAAAGAGATTTTGCGGGAATTGAATATCAAAAATAAAACGCAGGTTCAGACATGGGTGAGGTGGCATAAGGCTGGGGATACACACCGGTTCGAACAGCCTGTTGGAAAACAATATACCCATAGAAAGGGTCCCGAGTACTCTTCCGAATTAGAGAGACTGCAGGCAGAAAATCGCTATCTGAGTCAACAGAATGAAGTTTTAAAAAAGTACAACGAATTGGAAAGGAAGTTGATAAGGAAACGTCAATCAAACTGGTAGAAGAATTGTGCAAAACAATGACAGTACAGGACATCTGTGTCCATTTAGGCGTCTCACGCGCTTCGTACTATAGATGGAAAAAGAATCTGAATCAGAATCATTCTAAAAGACAACTAGAGAAACAAATCGGCACGTTGTGCCGAGAGCACAAGTATCGATATGGATACCGAAAAATCACAGCCTTACTAAAAGTGAGAATGCGTATTAATCATAAAACTGTTCAACGTATCATGCAGAAAAACCAGTGGCAGTGCCGGGTTAAAATGAAAAAGCGTAAGAAGAATGAGCAGCCCTATGCCGTGGCCGGTAATATACTGGATCGGAACTTTCAGTCTGATCGCCCTCTTGAAAAACTAGTAACGGACATCACGTATTTGCCTTATGGACAGAAACAATTGTACCTTTCCAGTATATTGGATTTATATAATGGAGAAGTGATTGCGTTTACGATTGGTGATAAGCAGGACACAGACTTTATTTTAAACACACTTGATCAGCTCCCAGCACTGCCTGAAAACTGTGTGTTACATAGCGACCAAGGTTCTGTGTATACATCTTACGAGTATCAGAAAGCTGTTCATATAAAAGGCATTACCATGAGCATGTCCCGTAAAGGGACGCCCGCTGATAATGCCTCCATCGAATCGTTTCATTCCTCGCTAAAGTCTGAAACGTTCTATCTTAACAGCATTGATCGAACTACGACCACCATCGTAGAACGCACTGTCAAAGAATACATTTATTATTATAACAACATTCGTATTCAAACAAAACTAAACAACCAATCACCGATCAACTATCGGCAATTGGCTGTATAAAGGTGTTTTGATCCCTGTCTCAAAAACGGGGGTCAGTCCCCCCCATGCAGGGGGCTTTTTTTATTTCTGGCGTTTTAAATTTTCATAGACCTGTTTCAATGCACCTTCAAATTTTCCGGTTTGTTTCGGTACATAGTATTGCTTGTTTTTCAGCGGATCAGGTAAATATTGCTGCTTCACCCAGCCGTTTTCGTAATCATGTGGGTATAAGTAATCGACGCCTCTTCCGAGTGCTGTAGCGCCTTTGTAGTGAGCATCTTTTAAATGAACTGGAACTTCTCCAATTTTCCCTGTACGAATGTCACCAAGTGCCGCATCAATCGCTTTATATGCCGAATTAGACTTAGGGGAAAGACACAGCTCAATCACTGCGTTCGCCAGCGGAATCCGTGCTTCTGGGAAGCCGACTCTTTCTGCTGTTTGTACTGCGCTTAACACGCGGGGGCCTGCCTGCGGACTGGCTAAGCCAATGTCCTCGTAAGCCATCACGAGTAATCTTCTTGAAATGCTTTCAAGGTCTCCTGCTTCAATCAGTCTGGCAAGATAATGCAGCGCCGCATCTGTATCAGATCCTCTAATGGATTTTTGAAAAGCGGAGAGGACATCATAATGAGCATCACCATTCTTGTCATGTGAGAAGCTCTTTTTTTGTAAACATTCTTCTGCTGCGGCAAGAGTGATTGTGATATGCCCTGTCTCATCAGCTTTTGTCGATAAGACAGCGAGCTCGAGTGCATTTAAAGCAGAACGCACGTCTCCTCCGCATCCATTGGCAAAATGATTCATCGCTTCATCGTCCACTGTCACCTCATAGCCGCCAAGCCCGCGATGCTCATCCTGTAAGGCTCTTGTTAACGCAGCTTTGATTTGCTCTGTTTCAAGCGGCTTCAGCTCGAATATTTGTGTCCGGCTTCGAATGGCAGGATTGATCGCATGATAGGGATTAGCCGTCGTTGCCCCAATTAAAATGATCATGCCATTTTCTAAATAAGGAAGAAGAAAATCCTGCTTTCCTTTATCAAGCCGGTGGACTTCGTCTAAAATAAGGATCACCTGGCCGCTCATTTTCGCTTCAGCGGCAACAGCTTCCATATCCTTTTTGTTATGAATGACCGCATTCAGCGTTCGAAAAGCAATGCTTGTACTGCCAGCAATCGCGGTTGCAATCGATGTTTTGCCGATGCCCGGCGGTCCGTATAAAATCATCGAGGATAAATGTTTTGCCTCGACCATCCGCCTAATAATTTGACCTTCTCCAACAAGATGCTCCTGCCCAATAATGTCTTCAATATGACTTGGGCGCATCCGGTACGCTAAAGGTTTCATAATTATCTCTCCTATAGCAATGTCTTGTTTGTATAGAGTACCGAAAATTCTTCAAATAGAAAAGGGATTCGTCCTTCTATCATGCTCAGAACCCGTAAATGAAAGTTGGCTGAAAGTATGATATAATTGCTTTTGGTCTATATATCAGCGTATATGAAATCAGAAAAATAATTGATGACATAGAATAGAAAACGCAGAGGTGTTTAACTTGAAAATATCAACTAAAGGCAGATATGGTCTGACGATCATGATCGAATTAGCCAAAAAACATGGCGAAGGCCCTACATCATTAAAATCAATCGCTCAAAACAATGATTTGTCTGAGCATTATTTAGAGCAGCTTGTATCACCACTCCGCAATGCCCGTCTTGTAAAAAGTATCCGAGGAGCGTATGGCGGCTATGTTCTTGCACATGAACCAAACGAGATCACAGCAGGTGATATTATTCGTGTATTAGAAGGACCCATTAGTCCTGTTGAAGTCATCGAAAACGAAGAACCAGCAAAGCGTGAACTATGGATTCGTATTCGTGATGCAGTAAAAGACGTACTAGACAATACAACTCTTGAAGACTTGGCAAGCTACACAGATGACGGGGATCAAGACTCGTATATGTTCTATATTTAGATCAGAGGTGTACCGGAAATGGAACGAATCTATTTAGATCATGCGGCCACAACGCCGATGGATCAGCGTATTGTGGACAAGATGATGCCGTACTTTACAGAGATATTTGGCAATCCCTCTAGTATTCATTCATATGGGCGCGAGGCAAGAAAGTGGCTTGATGAAGCAAGAGAAGTCATTGCAGGAGAATTACACTGTAAACCGCAGGAGATCATCCTCACAAGCGGTGGAACCGAGGCGGACAACCTGGCAATTACAGGTGTTGCCATGGCAAGACAGCATGAAGGAAAACATATCATCACTGTGAAAACAGAGCATCATGCGGTGCTGCATACATGTGAACGCCTAGAAAAACTAGGATTTGAAGTGACATATTTAGATGTGGACGAAACAGGATTGATTCATCTTGATCAATTAAAACAAGCATTGAGAGATGATACGATTCTTGTGACCGTCATGTACGGCAATAATGAAACAGGTGTGATTCAGCCAATCAAAGCCATTGGCGAACTTCTGCGTGATCACACTGCTCATTTTCATACAGACGCAGTGCAGGCGTTTGGCACAGTGCCCATTGATGCAGCAGATCTCCATATTGATCTTTTATCTGCTTCTGGCCATAAGCTGAATGGTCCGATGGGAACAGGTTTTTTATATGTAAACGAAGGCGTGAAGCTTTCTCCGCAAATATTCGGAGGCGAACAAGAAAGAAAGCGCCGTGCTGGCACTGAAAATGTGGCAGGAATTGTTGGGCTTGCAGAAGCTGTTCAATTAACGAAGCAAAATAGAAGAGAAAAAGCGATGCATTATGGTAAGCTCAAAGAAACCATGCTGCAAGTATTCGAAGAGGAATCTCTCAATTTCTCTATCAATGGACATCCGAAAGAGACATTGCCGCACATTTTAAATGTTCATTTCCCGGGCGTCTCCATTGAATCGCTGCTTGTGAATTTAGATATGGAAGGAATTGCTGTTTCAAGCGGATCGGCATGTACGGCTGGATCTGTCCTTCCTTCGCACGTGTTAAGCGCCATGTATGGCGAAGAAGCAAAAGAGCTGACGTCCTCAGTCAGAATAAGCTTCGGTCTTGGGAATGAAGAGGATCATGTGAAGCAGGCGGCACGTAAGATAGCGGCTGTTGTCAAACGCCTAGCCAAATAAATGCTTCCTTTTGTTCGTGTGTGAAAAATGAAACAGCGAAGCACCTGAAGAACGAAACGCGCATGTTGTTTCATTGAAATTGGAGTTGATGAAGATGACAAAAAGACCAGAAGATACAAGAGTTGTGGTCGGTATGTCCGGAGGAGTCGATTCATCAGTTGCCGCTCTTATGTTAAAGGAGCAAGGCTATGATGTCATCGGCATATTTATGAAAAACTGGGATGACACTGATGAAAATGGTGTTTGCACAGCAACGGAAGACTATGAGGATGTCATCCGCGTATGTAACCAAATTGGAATCCCTTATTATGCAGTGAATTTCGAGAAGCAATATTGGGACAAAGTATTTCAATATTTTCTTGATGAATATAAAGCGGGCAGAACGCCAAACCCAGATGTCATGTGTAACAAAGAAATTAAGTTCAAGGCATTCCTTGAGCATGCACTGTCACTTGGTGCGGATTACTTGGCAACAGGACACTATGCCCGTGTTGACAGAACAGGCGAAGAAGTCAAAATGCTGCGAGGTCTTGATGCAAACAAAGACCAAACGTATTTCTTAAATCAGCTGACACAGGAACAACTTGATAAAGTCATGTTCCCAATCGGTGATTTAGAGAAAAAAAGGGTTCGTGAATTAGCTAAAGAAGCAGAGCTCGCAACAGCAGCGAAAAAAGATTCAACTGGTATCTGCTTTATCGGAGAAAGAAACTTTAAAACGTTCCTTAGTCAATATTTGCCTGCACAGCCTGGTGTGATGCAGACAATGGACGGAGAAGTAAAAGGGGAGCACGATGGACTGATGTATTACACGATCGGTCAGCGCCAAGGACTTGGCATTGGCGGCAGCGGTGATCCTTGGTTTGTCGTTGGAAAAGACTTGGAGAAAAACATCTTGTTTGTTGAACAAGGCTTCCACAATCCACTTTTATACTCTGAAAGCATTTCAGCCGTTAATATCAGCTGGACTCGTCCTCATATTGTCGGAGAAAACGGTGAATTAACTTGCACAGCAAAATTCAGATACCGTCAAGAAGATCACCATGTGAAGGTCAAAATGACAGGTGAGCAAGAAGCGATGGTTATTTTTGATGAACCTGTTCGTGCTGTTACCCCGGGACAAGCGGTTGTTTTTTATGATGGTGACGAATGTCTTGGCGGCGGTACAATTGACGATGTCTTCAAAGATGGTCAAAAGCTGTCGTATGTGTAGCATGTTTCAAAACCTCAACGTCGCTGTTGAGGTTTTTTAATGAAAGGATGAGAGAGCGAATGAATCATAACGAAATCGGCATAGAAGCCTTGAATCAAGGGAATATCGAAAAAGCAGCTGAAGCTTTTACAAAAGCGATCGAAAAAAGCCCGAAGGACCCGGTTCCATATATTAACTTTGCGAACTTACTTTCAAGTATCAATGAATTTGAACGTGCTTTAAACTTTTTTCAAAAAGCAATTGAACTTGATCATACCGCAGCTGCAGCCTATTATGGAGCAGGAAATGTATATACATTAAAAGAAGACTTTATGAAAGCGAAAGACTATTTTGAACAAGCACTAAAAGCCGGCATGGAAAATAGTGATTTGTTTTATATGCTCGGGCAGACGCTCATCAAATTAGAGCAGCCAAAGCTTGCGATGCCATATCTTCAGCGTGCCGTTGAACTAAACGAAGAGGATAATGAAGCAAGATTCCAATTTGGCATGTGTTTAGCCAATGAACACATGCTGGAAGAAGCGGTGACAACTTTTACTGAAGTCATCACGCGTGATCCGCAGCATGCAGATGCTTTTTATAATTTAGGGGTTGCGTATGCGTACTTAGAGAAAAAAGACGAAGCACTTGAAATGCTGGGTAAAGCCATTGACGTGCAGCCTGACCATATGCTGGCACTACATGCGCAAAAGCTGATTCAAGAGGCAGAATAGATGGAAGGAGGGAAGACCTGTGCAGGAACATCCAGATCAAATGAAGCTTGAGGACGAACCGTTTTTAAAGGGGACCATTCAAGCCGTTATTTTCCATAATGAAAGTAATTTATACTCGGTGTTAAAGGTAAAAGTCATTGAAACATCGGAAAACTTAGAGGAAAAAACAGCATCTGTCACAGGCTACTTCCCAGCACTTCATGAGGAGGAAACCTACACTTTCTATGGCAAAGTGACAAGCCATCCGAAATTTGGTGAACAGTTTCAGGCCACTCATTTTCAAAAGGAAGTGCCGACAACGAAGCAAGGAATCATTCATTATCTCTCAAGTGATTTATTTGAAGGGATAGGGAAAAAGACGGCGGAAGAAATTGTGGGGAAGCTTGGCAATCAGACACTTCATAAGATTATGCGTGACCCAGCTGTTTTGTATGATGTACCGCGCTTATCAAAAAAGAAGGCGGATAAGCTTGCCGCAGCGCTTCAGGAGCATCAAGGACTGGAACAAATCATGATCAGCCTGAATCAGTATGGCTTTGGTCCGCAGCTCAGCATGAAGATTTACCAAGTATACGAGAGTGAAACACTGCAGAAAATCGAGGAAAATCCCTATCAGCTCGTTAAGGATGTTGAGGGGATCGGATTTATTAAGGCGGATGAGCTTGGCGCTAGAACAGGCATCTCAGGAAATGACCCAGAACGGATTCGCGCAGCCTTGCTATATACAGTGGAGACAGCCAGTCTACAGGACGGTCATACGTACATACAAACGAAAGATTTGATCGTCGAAACCCGCAAGCTGCTCAACCAAACCGGCAATGATTACAAAGTGACTGAAATGGATGTTGCCAATCAGATCATTGCACTTGGCGAAGGAAAAGAAATGATCATTGAAGATGACCGCTGCTATCATCCATCCTTATTTTATGCGGAGCAAAGTGTCGCCAAACGCATTCAAAAAATCGTCTCCCAAACAGAATATGCAGATCAATTTCCTGAATCAGAATTCCTGCTGGCACTTGGCGAGCTGGAGGAGCGGTTAGGCGTCCAATATGCACCGACACAAAAGGAAGCGATTCAAAAGGCACTCATGTCCCCGATGCTGCTTTTAACAGGCGGGCCTGGAACAGGGAAGACGACGGTCATTAAAGGAATTGTCGAGCTTTACAGTGATCTTCACGGTGTTTCTCTTGATCCGAGTGATTATAAAAAAGATGAATCCTTCCCATTTGTGCTTGCGGCACCAACTGGACGGGCGGCTAAACGGATGACAGAATCAACAGGGCTTCCAGCTGTCACCATTCACCGGCTGCTAGGCTGGAATGGTTCGGAGGGCTTCTCTCATGATGAGGAACAGCCGATTGAAGGAAAGCTTGTCATCATTGATGAATCAAGTATGCTGGATATTTGGCTGGCGAATCATTTGTTTAAAGCCATTCCTGATCATATCCAAGTGATTATGGTAGGGGATGAACATCAGCTGCCATCTGTCGGACCAGGCCAAGTTTTACGGGATTTGCTTGCCTCAAAAGCCGTGCCGGCTGTTACCCTGACAGATATTTACCGGCAGGCAGACGGCTCAACCATTGTTGAACTTGCACATGATATGAAAAATGGTGTGCTGCCAAAGGATATCACTGCACGCTCAAAGGATCGGTCCTTCATTCAGTGTTCAGCTGATCAAATGAAAGAAGTCATTGAGAAAGTTGTCAGCAATGCTGCTCAAAAAGGGTTTTCGGCAAAGGATATTCAAGTGCTGGCACCGATGTATAAAGGAAAAGCAGGCATCAATGAGCTCAACAAAATGCTGCAGCACATTTTGAATCCTAAAAAACCAAAGGGCAGAGAAATCCCGTTTGGTGATGTGGTGTACCGGACAGGTGATAAGGTGCTTCAGCTTGTGAATCAGCCGGAGAACAACATTTTTAACGGCGATATCGGTGAAATTGTCTCGATTTTTTATGCAAAAGAAAATACAGAAAAAGAAGACATGGCTGTGATCTCCTTTGATGGAAATGAAATCACCTTTACAAAAAAAGATTTTCATCAATTTACACATGCTTATTGCTGCTCTATTCACAAATCACAAGGAAGTGAATTCCCGATTGTTGTGCTGCCAGTCGTCAGGAGCTACTACCGAATGCTTCGGCGGAATCTACTGTACACAGCCATTACACGCAGTAAAAAGTTTTTAATACTGTGCGGCGAGGAATCAGCGCTGGAGTGGGGCGTGAAAAACAATGAGGATTCCCTCAGACAAACGTCCTTAACGATGCGGCTAGTGCAAACCGAACAAATCATGGATGCAGAACTTGAAGCACTCCAAAAAGAGCTTCCGTTTAGCGTACATGACGCAAATATTGGCATGGAGGGAATCACTCCGTTTGATTTTATGCATGAGTAGAAGGTTCAGATTGTTGACAAAGGGCTAAAATGATTTTTATTTTAGCCCTTTGTCTTCTTTTCAGCGTGAAAAGAACTTCACCCATTCCGTTCATGGAAGCCATTTCTTCGTATGAGTCATGAAGCAAACGCACACGATAAGACTGTTCCGCAAAAGGTGGTTGAGCACATTTTGAGAACATGCCGAGAACTTGAAGGAATGACGATCTATACAGATGAGCTGTCCCAATCGCTTGGTTCCATAAAAGATATTTGCTTTTTAGCCGGAGGCAGCTGCGGAGGATATGTGTTAGAGGGGAAAAAGAAAGACTGTGCACTCGTTCCATTTTCTGCTTTTGATCAGCTGACAGACAAAGGTTTGTATGTGAGCTGCCAGGAGGGAGTGGGCATGGATTCCTCTGCTCCATTCTTGTTATTTTCGAAATTAAAAAAGAAAATGTTGCAGTCGCCTGATGGTGAAAATTTAGGCATTTTGGAAGATGTATACTTTTGCTCAAATTCGGGCACAATCGTAGCATATGAACTCTCGGACGGCTTCTTTACAGAGCTATCAGGGATTCGGAAACAGCTGCAGGCTGCCGGAACCTTGATGAACGTTCAAAAGGAAGCACTGGTTCTAAACCGAACGTAAAGAGGTGCTGATTATGCTCATTTGCCCAAATTGCAAATGTAAAGACATCGGAAAAATTGGGGTCAATCAATATTATTGCTGGGGCTGTTTTATTGAATTGACGCTGTCAAAAGGCAAAATATCTACACACCAAGTGGAGGAAGATGGGACACTAAGCAGCTTAGATGATCTGTTTAGTGACGATGAACGTTCAATTCAACTATAAGTGTTAAGGGGGAATTTCGAATGGGCAAAATGACTTCTTCACTATTAACGCTTGGTGCAGGTGCACTCGCATATCATTTTGCAAGCCGATATGATATGCCATCAAAGCGGGATATGAAAAAGCTAAGAAAACGTGTTATGAGAATGATGTAAACAAAAAGGGCTAAAATGATCTTCATTTTAGCCCTTTGTTTTTTTCAGCGTGATAGCCAACCGGTCTATACGCTGGCATTCGCCAAGAGCGGATGTTCTTTTTATGCCTGCCTGTATTCTAATCGTCTTGCAAGAATGGATAAGCTGAAATTGACGACAAAATACATCATAGCTGCCAATAGGAAAATCGGCAGTAAATAGGATTGGCTTTGACCGTTTAATATTTGAGCGTGATGCAATAATTCTGGAAGCGCAATGACAACGGCAAGCGACGTATCTTTTAAAAGAGATATGAATTGACTGACAATTGGCGGCACCATTCTGCGCAGGGCCTGCGGCATAATAATCATTTTCAATGTTTGAATATAGGTTAAACCAGAAGACCTGGCTGCTTCGATCTGGCCCTTATCAATTGATTTAAGGCCGCTCCGAATAATTTCTGACAGCATCGCGGATTCAAACACAGTTAAAGCCGCAATGGCAGAGGCTGTGATGCTTAGCTTGATGCCGATTTCAGGCAATGCAAAATACGTGAAAAAGATGATCAGTAAAAGTGGCAGGTTCCGAATGGTTTCTACAACTACCGCAAGCACCTTCGATAAAATCGGTATTTGAGCGAACCGTAATGTGCCAACGACTAATCCAATGATAAAGCTCAAAATGATGGAGATAAAAGCCACTTTTAAGGTGACAGCAAATCCTTCAAGTAAAAAGGCGAGATGATCAGGTTGGTAGGCACCTATAAAATCCATGATGTTTCCTCCTTTCTAGTGGCTTCTTGCTAATCTTCTTTCTAAATAACCAACACCTAAACTGAGCGGAATGGTTAATAGCAGATAGAACATCGCAACAAAGATGTAGACATCAAACGTCACAAATGTTCTAGACGCAATAAGGTCTCCTTGATACATGAGATCAAACCCTGCAATGACACCTAAAATCGAGGAGTTTTTGACAAGGTTAATAAATTGATTCCCAAGAGGGGGAATGACGATTTTAATCGCCTGCGGCAAAATGATATACCGCATCGTCCCGCCATATGACAGACCTGAGGCGCGGGCTGCTTCCATTTGTCCGAGCGGTACAGCTTGTATCCCTGCACGAATGGCTTCAGCAATAAAGGCAGACGTATAAATGGCAAGAGCAATCGTACCAGCAGTAAAGCCATCTGCTACAATACCCAGCACCGGTAAACCAAAGAAGAAAACAAAGGTGATCAATAATAATGGAATATTCCGAATAAATTCAACATAAGCCGTTCCGAACCAGTTGAGCGGCCTAAATGGCGCAATTCTCATAATGGCAATGAGTGTACCGATCAAAAAGCTTCCAATCAGAGCAATGACACTTGCACCAATGGTATATTTAAAGCCTTCTAAATAAAGATGAACATTTTCAGTGAGAATGGAAAACCGCAGCAATCAGTTCACTTCCTTCCTGATTAACAGGGGAGCCTTTGAGCGGCTCACCTGAGGCATTGATCTTGACGAAACAAATGTTATTCTTTGATCCATTTTTTAAGAATTTTGTCATACTCTCCATTGTCTTTTAACGTTTTTAAAGCTTTATTGATCGCATCTGTTAATTCTTGATCCCCTTTCTTCACAGCAATGCCATAAGGCTCATCTGTAAAGGTGCCGCCGACGACTTCGTAATTTGAATCCTCATCTGCCATACCAAATAAGATCGCATTATCAGTTGTCAGCACTTGCCCTTGATTTGATTTTAAAGCTGTAAAAGCCTCTTGATAGTTCTCAAATTCTAATACGGATACTTCAGGTGCTTTCTCACGGATATTTTGAGAAGAAGTAGATCCTTTCACGGCCAGCACCTTCGTTCCTTTTTTAAGATCATCAATGGATTGAATGTCGCTTCCTTTTTTCACAAGCAGTGATTGTCCTGCTTCAAAGTAAACATCTGAGAAATTGACTTCTTTTTTACGCTCTTCTGTAATTGTCATGGTCGCAACAATCGCATGGATATCCCCTTTTTGAAGCAAAGGAATTCTTGTTTTAGATGTCACTTCCTTAAATTCTGCTTTTCCTTCATCGCCGAGTATTTCCTTTGTGATGGCTTTTGCAATGTCAATATCAAATCCTTCAATATCACCGCTGCTCGGATTTTTTAGACCGAATAAACGTGTGTCATTTTTTACACCGAAAATGATTTTTTTGTCTTTCTTAATGGCTTCTAAAGAACTTCCTTGTTTCGCATCAGTTGAGCCTTTTTCAGTAGATCCACAAGCAGCCAAAGCGGCGATGCAGCAAGTCATAAAGAGCAGCAGGCCAAAGCGTTTCATTTTTTTCATCAAACCATTCCCCCTAGTGATTTAATATACGGCTTAAAAATAATTGAGCACGTTTCTCTTGCGGTTTTTCATAAAATGCAGCCGGTGTTGATTCTTCAAGAATTCTGCCTTCATCAATAAAGACAATGCGGTCAGCCACTTCGCGGGCAAAGCCCATTTCATGTGTGACGACAACCATGGTCATGCCTTCACGAGCCAGCTGCTTCATCACATCTAATACCTCGCCGATCATCTCTGGATCAAGTGCAGATGTCGGTTCGTCGAAAAGCATCACCTCCGGCTTCATCGCAAGCCCTCTTGCAATGGCAACGCGCTGCTGCTGTCCGCCCGAGAGTCGTGAAGGGTAGGTGTCTGCCTTTTCAGGAATGCCGACTTTATTTAAATAAAATTCAGCTGTTTCCTTTGCTTCTTCCTTGCTCACTTTTTTGACCTTCATCGGCGCAAGCATAATGTTTTCAAGCACCGTCTTATGCGGATAGAGGTGAAAATGCTGAAAGACCATTCCGATATTTTGCCTAACAAGATTGATGTTGGTCTTCGGATGCTGAACAGACACTTGGTTGACGAGAACTTTTCCCGCATCAATGCTTTCAAGACGATTGATACACCTGAGCATCGTGCTTTTACCAGACCCTGAAGGACCGATGATCACAACAACCTCCCCTTTTTGAATATGTAGGTTAATGTCCTTAAGTACATGGAACTGGCCATAATGCTTGTTGACTTCTTCGAATGTGATCATGAAGAACCTCCTCTTGTGTTTCATTGGCTAAAGCTAAAGTGGATTCTAGCACAACTTGTGTAAAAAGAAGTAAATGATGGAATATTTTCTGACGAGATTTTACAGCAAACAGTGACTTTGGATGGAGCTGTATGTTTCATGTGTATTCATTTTTAACAAAGTTAGGACAAATTTTATTTACGTGGATAATTGCAGAAGATGGTTAAACAATAAGAAAAGAGGTGAAAAAGGTGAAGAAACGTCCGATCCAATTTCTAATATATGCTGCAGGGGTCCTGCTTGTCCTTGCATCCTTGCTCATTTTACTGCAGCTCGACGAGTTATGGATGCCTGTTTTTTTATTGCTGAAGGCGGTTCTCATTCCGCTTTTCATCGCTATTTTTATTTCTTATCTGCTTTATCCGATTGTGGAAAGACTGCATGCACGAGGGCTGCCGAGAACAGTCAGTCTCTTACTCATCTATGTCCTGTTTTTTGGCGGGATTGGTTTTGCGGTATATAAAGGAGCGCCTGTTATGATTGCACAGTTAAATGAGCTGTCAGAACAAATTCCTGTCATCGCTGAAACGTATAATGGCGCTTTATCACATATCCATCATCATACGAGCCACTGGCCTGACGGACTTCATGACCGCTTGGACCGCTTCATTGTTCAATCGGAGACATATGCAGCCAATAGCGCTGAGCGGATGATTCTTAGCTGTAAAGTTTTATTTGATTACGCATTAGTTGCAGCACTTATTCCTTTTCTTGTTTTTTATATGGTAAAAGACATGAATACGATGAAACGGGCGGCATGGTATTTAACGCCGCCGTCATTTAGGAAGAGGGGGCATGCCTTTGTGAAAGCAGTGGATGAATCGCTTGGTGATTATATTCGAGGGCAGCTGCTTGTCTGTTCTTTAATCGGGGGTGCAGCAGCCATTGTGCTTTGGCTTTTTCATATCCCGTATCCGCTCGTTCTTGGCATGCTGATAGGAGCAACGAACGTGATTCCGTATTTTGGACCGATAATTGGCGCAGTTCCTGCCATCTTTATTGCGTTTACCATCTCAGTGAAATCGGTCATCATCGTATTGATCACAGTAGCGGTGCTGCAATTTTTAGAGAGCAATGTCCTCAGCCCGATCATTGTAGGACGAAGTCTTCATATGCATCCTGTCGTCATTATGCTTGTCTTGCTTGCAGGAGGGGAGCTATTTGGCTTAATTGGGATGATTTTAGCCGTACCAGCAGCTGCGATTATCAGGGTGATCATTGTGCAATATATCCTGATGAGACGAAGCGTTCATTGACAAGACGAGCCGAGTTGTCTATAATAATTTCGATTCATACATATTGAAATTCAATGACGGACCCGAGTACGTTAAAAAGCTGTTGCAGAGAGAGGCTTTATTTGCTGAGAAAAGCCTTATCAGACCTTTAACGGAAGCTAGTCCCGAGTGCAGATAAACACTGCCGCTCTCTTCCGGCGTTATCGGATGTGAAGGTGATAGACGAATTTGTCTATAATCAGGGTGGTACCGCGAGAACATCTCGTCCCTGTGTAAGTCGTTTTGTGCTTGCATAGGGCGGGATGTTTTTTCGTTTGTGTGGAGATTGATGAATGATAAGGGAGGATTTTTGAATGAAAACTTTAACTTCAGCTCAAGTACGTCAAATGTTTTTAGACTTTTTTAAAGAAAAAGGACATGCTGTAGAACCGAGTGCGTCACTTGTACCGCATGACGATCCGACACTTTTATGGATCAACAGTGGGGTGGCAACATTAAAAAAATACTTTGATGGCCGCGTCGTACCTGACAATCCGCGTATTTGCAACGCGCAAAAATCGATTCGTACGAATGATATTGAAAATGTAGGGAAGACAGCACGTCATCACACGTTCTTTGAAATGCTTGGAAACTTTTCTATTGGTGATTATTTTAAAGAAGAGGCCATTGAATGGGCGTGGGAATTCCTCACAAGTGAAGAGTGGATTGGCTTTGATCCGAATTTGTTATCTGTGACAGTCCACCCAGAGGACGAAGAAGCATATATCCTTTGGAGAGATAAAATTGGTGTGCCTGAAGAACGTATTATCCGTCTTGAAGGCAACTTCTGGGATATTGGCGAGGGCCCAAGCGGACCGAATACAGAAATTTTCTATGACCGCGGTGAATCATACGGTGACGACATGAACGATCCAGAACTATATCCAGGCGGAGAAAACGAGCGTTATCTAGAAGTATGGAATCTCGTGTTCTCTGAATTCAACCATAATCCAGATGGATCATACACTCCACTGCCGAAGAAAAACATTGATACAGGGATGGGCCTTGAACGAATGGTATCTGTCATTCAAAATGTGCCAACGAACTTCGATACAGACCTTTTCATGCCGATTATTCGTGCAGTCGAAACCATTTCTGGAGAAAGCTATGGTTTGGCGAAGGAAAAAGATACAGCATTTAAAGTCATTGCTGACCATATCCGGACAGTTGCCTTTGCTGTAAGCGACGGTGCGCTTCCTTCCAATGAAGGCCGCGGATATGTATTAAGACGTTTGCTGCGCCGCGCTGTGCGTTATGCAAAAACGATCCATATCCATCGTCCGTTTATGTATGATCTAGTGCCAGTTGTTGCTGAGATCATGAAGGATTTCTACCCAGATGTACAAGCAAAAGAAGAATTTATTGCGAAAGTCATCAAAAACGAAGAAGAACGTTTCCACGAAACACTGAACGAAGGGTTAGCTATTTTGTCAGAAGTGATCAAAAAAGAAAGAGACAAAGGCAGCTCACAGATTTCAGGTGAAGATGTATTTAAGCTGTATGACACGTATGGATTCCCTGTCGAGCTGACAGAAGAATATGCAGAAGATGAGAACATGACAGTTGATCGAGAAGGCTTTCAAGCGGAAATGGAGAAGCAGCGTGAACGGGCAAGAAATGCGAGACAAGATGTCGGCAGTATGCAGGTTCAAGGCGGCGCATTAGGCGATATTAAAGTGGAAAGTACCTTTGTTGGCTACGAAAATTTAACTGCGGATACTCGCATTATCGAATTGCTTCAAAATGGTGAAATTGTCTCGGAAGCACATGAAGGAGACACGGTGCAAATCTTGTTAGATGAAACACCTTTCTATGCGGAAAGCGGCGGACAAGTAGCGGATAAAGGAACACTAAAAAGTGCAGAAGCCATCATTGAGATCAAAGATGTGAAAAAAGCGCCAAACGGTCAGCATGTCCATGAAGGAGTCGTTGTAAGCGGTACGGCTCAAAAAGGTCTCGAGGTCACTGCTGAAGTGGAATCAGCTCTTCGAAAAGGGATTGTCAAAAACCATACAGCGACACACCTTCTGCATCAGGCGCTCAAAGATGTATTAGGAAGCCACGTAAACCAAGCAGGTTCATTGGTAAATGAAAACAGACTTCGCTTTGATTTCTCTCACTTTGGACAAGTGACGAAAGAAGAATTGTCTCAAATTGAAAAAATCGTCAACGAAAAAATTTGGGAAGGCATCTCTGTTGCCATTGACCTGAAACCAATTGCTGAAGCAAAAGAAATGGGTGCAATGGCGCTCTTTGGCGAGAAGTATGGCGATATTGTCCGTGTTGTCCAAGTGGGCGATTACAGCATCGAGCTATGCGGCGGCTGTCACGTGCAAAACACTGCGGAAATCGGTTTGTTTAAAATTGCATCTGAGTCGGGTATTGGTGCTGGAACACGCCGTATTGAAGCTGTGACTGGTAAAGGCGCTTATGAAGAATTAAATGACCAGCTGGCGATTTTAGAACAGGCAGCAAGTGAGCTGAAGTCAAATACGAAGGATGTACCAAAACGGATTGCTTCATTACAGGCAGATTTAAAAGAGGCTCAAAGAGAAAACGAATCTCTCCTTGCGAAATTAAGCCAAGCAGAAGCAGGCTCTATTTTAGAGAAGGTGACAGAAGTTGGCGGAGTGAAAGTATTAACTGAAAAAGTAAATGCTAAAGACATGAACCATTTAAGAACAATGGTTGATGACTTAAAAGCTAAATTAGGATCAGCTGTCATCGTCCTGGGAGCCGTTCAAAACGGAAAAGTAAACATTTCAGCAGGAGTAACAAAAGACGTGATCGAAAAAGGTCTGCATGCAGGGAAGCTTGTGAAGCAGGCAGCTGAAATCTGCGGCGGAGGCGGAGGCGGACGTCCAGACATGGCACAAGCAGGCGGAAAACAACCAGAAAAGCTTGAAGAAGCACTGGCAACTGTCGAAGAATCTGTCAAATCCGTTTTATAATCAGGCAATGTAGTGTAGAATAATGGTATTAGATGAGCGGTTAGAAAAAAGCTTGCTAGTAGAATGTTGGAAGAGAGGTGCAAGAAGCAGTGAGTTCATTTGATAAGACAATGAAGTTTAACTTCTCTGATGATTCAGCTGAAACCAATGTGAATGAAGTGCTCATTACAGTTCATGACGCACTCCAAGAAAAAGGATACAACCCGATCAATCAAATTGTCGGATACTTGCTGTCAGGCGACCCTGCTTATATTCCAAGACATCAGGATGCACGCAACCTAATTCGTAAACTAGAACGAGACGAATTAATTGAGGAATTGGTTAAATCGTACTTAGAGACACATAAAGAGGCGTAAAACATGAGAATTTTGGGCTTAGATTTAGGCACGAAAACCCTTGGTGTTGCGATCAGTGATGAAATGGGATGGACAGCGCAAGGGATTGAAACAATTAAAATTGATGAAGCAGGCGGAGACTTTGGTCTCAGCCGCCTGTCTGAGATCATAGCGGAATACGGAGCGGATAAAATTGTACTTGGCTTTCCAAAAAATATGAACGGTACGGTCGGTCCTAGAGGCGAAGCCAGCCAATCATTTGCGAAAGTGCTAGAAAACACGTACAATGTTCCTGTTGTGCTTTGGGACGAGCGTCTGTCAACAATGGCAGCGGAAAAAATGCTCATCTCTGCAGATGTGAGCAGACAAAAGCGTAAAAAAGTCATTGATAAAATGGCGGCTGTCATGATCCTGCAAGGATATTTAGACAGCTTAAATTAAAATGAGGTGAATCAAATGGAACACGGAGAAAAGCAAATTACAATCGTTGATGATAATGGAAATGAACAGCTTTGCGAAGTACTATTTACTTTTGAAAGCGACCATTTTAACAAATCTTATGTTCTTTACTACCCAATTTCTGAACAAGACAATGAGGAAATTGAAATTCATGCATCAAGCTTTACACCGAACGAAGACGGTGAAGATGGCGAGCTAGAGCCGATTGAAACGGATGAAGAATGGGACATGATTGAAGAAACGTTAAATACGTTCTTAGATCAAGAAGACGAAGAATAGAACAAATAAAAGGCCTGTGAACAGATCTTCTTGATCTTTCTTCACAGGTCTTTTTTTACGATCACTATGTTAACTTAATTTTATTTTATGTTGACATAATGAATTGTACCTTTTACTCTGTTTTTAACAATAAATTGAGTGAGGGGCATGGAGATTGAAAATACAAGATATGATGCAAATAGCGTTAATGACAGCGGTCATCGGGATGTTAGGCTTGATCCCGCCGATTTTACTTACATTTACACCTGTACCGATTACATTGCAAACCGCAGGTCTTTTGCTTGCTGGGGGGCTGTTAAAGCCTAAACAAGCACTGATCAGTTTATGTCTTTTTCTTTTGGTTGTGGCAGCAGGCGCACCTCTTTTGTCAGGCGGGAGAGGCGGGATAGGGGTCTTCTTTGGGCCAAGCGGTGGTTTTCTTCTTGCTTATCCTGTTGCTGCCTTCATGATCAGCTTATGGGTGAACCGGCTGAAAAAAGTAACCGCACTGCGTCTTTTTGTGATCTATGCGGTTTGCAGTATTGTGATTTTGTATATATGCGGCATCCCCTTTCAAGCCATGATGATGCATATTAAGGTCTCGCAGGCCGCTTTCCTTAGTTTGATTTATCTTCCAGGTGATCTCATCAAAGCGGGAATGTGTGCTGTCTTTACGGTCAAAATCATACAGGCCATGTCATATCGAAAAAGGGATCTGCATAAAGGGAGGCGTGCAGTTTGAACAGAATAACGGAAAGCTATGCAGTACATGCAGAAATGAAACCAGATCAGATTGCCATCATAGATGAGCAAGAAAGCATTACATATCAAGATTGGTACGAACGTGTACAGAGATCGGCGCAGTGGTTACAAGAAACGGCTCATCAGCAAAAAAGAATCGCTTTTTTATTATCAAATGGTGCTTCTTTTCTTCAAATATTTGCGGGCGCTGCTTGTGCAGGGTGGACAGCCGTTCCGCTTGATCCGAGATGGAGTCATGAAGAATGTGTAGAAAAGCTCTTGTTAAGTGAGGCGGATCTCGCCATTATAGAGGATCGATTGATGAAAAGATTTGAACAGGGAAGCGTGGACATACCGATTCTTTCTTTATCTGAATGGAAGGAAAGAATGAGTCTTCTCACAGACAGTCCATGCAGTAAAAGTGATACCGAGAAGGACCCTGTCTTTTATATGGGTTTTACGTCAGGATCAACGGGCTCACCGAAAGCCTTTATTAGGCGTCAGCAGTCATGGATCGAGAGCTTTCAAATGACCACCGCTTCATTTGGAATCACTCATCAAGATCATGTTCTCATATTAGGTACACTTTTATCCTCACACTTTTTATATGGTGCCATCAGTACATTATACTTTGGCGGTACAGTGACGCTTTTAGAAAAATTTGTGCCAGGAAAAGCAAAGAAAGCCTTAGAGACAGGTCATATCACCGTGATGTATACTGTCCCAACAATGACAGAAACGTTACTGCAAATCGATGCTTTTAAAGGAGACAATCCGCTTCTTGTCATGTCATCGGGAGCAGATTGGAGCATCTCGTCAAAAGAACAGCTCGTTTCCAACTATCCACATATCACTTTTTTTGATTTTTATGGTACATCAGAGTTAAGTTTTGTCTCTTATTTGTCTTCAAATGACTTTCTGCAAAAACCTTCTTCTGTTGGACGGCCTTTCTCCTCCATTCAAGTAGAAGTAAGGCGGCCCGATCAATCTGTCTGCCAGCCAAATGAAACAGGGAGGATTTATGTAAAGAGCCCAATGACGTTTTCAGGATACTTGCATGAGCAGAAACCGCCGGAGGAGTGGCTGACAGTTTACGATATGGGATGGCTGGATGAAGACGGTTATCTGTATATGAGCGGTCGTGAGAATGGCATGATTGTCTATGGAGGACTGAATATTTTCCCAGAGGAAATTGAGCGTGTGCTAAATGATCAGCCAGAGGTAAAACGGTCGATTGTGGTTGGCGTTCCTGACCCATATTGGGGTGAAATCCCTGTTGCCATACTGGAGCAAGTGCCGCAAATAAAGGCGGTTCGACAAGCTGTTAAAGAAAAGCTGGCCGCCTACAAGGTACCAAAAAAATGGCTTGTGATTGATCAAATGATTGAAACATCCGGCGGAAAAATAGCCCGCGCGAGCATGAAAAAGTGGGCGGAGGAGCAATTGTCATGCAAGCAGTGATTGTAGAGGCAAAACGAACACCCTTCGGTGACAAAAATGGGATGCTGAAAAATTATCGCCCAGAGCAATTAGCCGCTCCCCTTATCCGGCATTTGTCTCAGATCATGACACCGGATGACGTCATATTAGGCAATGTCGTCGGAGGCGGTGGAAATATGGCCCGTCTGTCCTCATTAGAAGCAGGACTTCCTTTACACGTTCCTGGTATGACAATTGACAGGCAGTGTGCCTCTGGTCTTGAAGCGATCCGAACAGCTTGCGTCATGGTTCAATCGGGGGAGGGCACGATGTATATCGCTGGCGGGACTGAGAGCATTTCCAGCTCACCAATGAAAGAGAGAGCACGCTTTTCACCGGAGCGGATAGGAGATCCGCATATGGGAGAAGCAGCAGAGCTGACCGCGTCGGCATTTTCTGTCACGAGAAAAGAACAAGATGACTATGCCCTTTTGAGCTGGGAAAGAAGTTTAGCGGCATTCACACATGGTACATATTCAGAAGAAATCGTTTCGATTGACGGGATGAACATAGATGAAGCCGCTGCTAAAATAAGACCGATGGCAAAGCTGATCAAGCGGGCAAAGCCTGTATTTTTACCGGGAAAAGGAACTGTGACTGCCGCCAATAGCTGTAAGGAAGCAGACGGAGCAGCTGCTGTCGCTGTGTTGGAAAGATCGCTAGCGGAAGCGAGTGGATATAAGGCGATGTTACGGTATGTCGGAAGCGCTGTGACAGCGATACATCCTCATTTTCCAGCTGCTTCACCAATTGATGCGATCGAGAAACTTTTGCATCAAGAGAATATAAAGGCAGAAGAAGTGGCGTTATTTGAAATCAATGAAGCGTTTGCGCTGAAACCAGCACTTATTGCCCGGACGCTGGGTATACCATATGAGCGGATCAATAGAAGAGGCGGTGCACTTTGCCTTGGGCATCCATACAGCGCGTCAGGAGCTGCTATGATGGTGAGATTATTTTATGAAGCGCACGCCTTACCGAATAGAAGCTATGTCATGGCTGCTATTGGAAGCGGTGGCGGCATTGGTTTAGCCGTGTTATGTCAAGTTCTGTCATGAGATGCATAAGCAAGTAATTGCCGAACTCCGTCGAATCATGTACTATAAAAGCTAGATGTGAGGAGGGCCATGCATGTTTTCAGAACAAAAGAAACGACCATTCTTCAAAAGAAAAATGGGGATCGTCCTGTTATCAGTCCTTGCTGTCATCATCATTGCAGCATTATCAGGCTTTGTATATGTTAAATCAGCACTTGGACCGGTCGATCAAAAAAGTAAACAAACGATTAATATTCATATTCCAAATGGGACATCTGTGCGCGAAATTGCGGGCATTTTAAAAGATAATGGGCTCATTTCGAATGACACGATTTTCACTTATTATGCAAAATACAAAAAAGCGTCCGGCTTTAAAGCAGGCTATTTTCATCTAAAACAAACAATGGACGCAGACACACTGATTAAAAAACTGACATCTGGCGGGACAGACTACGCCTTTCAGCTAGTGATTCCAGAGGGAAAACAGCTGTCTGATATTGCTGCCATTATTGCAAACCAGACGAATTTTTCAGCGAAGGAAGTTGAAGCGAAGCTGGATGATCCTGCTTTTATTCAAACGTTAATGAAAAAGTATCCGAAAACCGTGACATCACAGGTGAATGGAAAACAGGTGAAACATCCGTTAGAGGGTTATTTATTCCCTGCTACGTATCCATTTTATCGTGAGGATGAATCACTCGAAACGATTATTGAAACGATGATTAAACAAACAGATCAATACGTGAAAACGTATGAAAAAGACATGAAAAAGAGAAACATGTCCATACATGATGTGTTAACGATGGCATCACTGATTGAAATGGAAGCAACAGAAAAGACAGATCGGGCAAAAATCTCAAGTGTATTTTATAACCGGTTGAAAAAGGACATGCCGCTTCAAACTGACCCAACCGTTCTTTATGCACTAGGTGAGCATAAATCCCGCGTTTATTACAAAGACCTAAAAGTAAAATCTCCTTATAACACGTATAACAACAAAGGGCTGCCGCCTGGACCTATTGCAAATGCTGGTGAATCCTCTTGGAAAGCAGCACTGCATCCAGAGAAAACGGATTACGTTTACTTCCTTGCGAAGAAAAATGGAGAAGTCGTATTTACGAAAACGTTAAATGAGCATAATAAAGCAAAAGCGAAATACATCACAGGCAGCAATTAACGTACAAGTGAATCGAAAAAGACTGTAGACAATATGAGATTGCCTGCAGTTTTTTTCGTTGGAATATCCATTTTATAGGTTCGCAATTACCACTTCTTTGTGGTAAAATATATCGGGTTGTTTTTACTTAGATGAACGAAAGATTGACGAGAAAGAGAGCTGCAATAGGCAGGACTCTTCTTTTTCAGGTCATGAAGGAGCTAGACAGATAATGACTATCGAAGATGATCGAATAAATGATTATATTGAACATTTAATTCAACCAAGTCCTGATGCAATCGCTCAATTAGAGATATATGCAAAAGAGCATCATGTGCCAATTATGGAAAAGGTGAGCATCGAGCTTTTATTGCAGCTGCTTTCGATGAAAAAGCCGAAGAAAATTCTTGAGGTCGGGACAGCGATTGGCTATTCTGCCATTCGAATGGCAACAGCTCTGCCAGATGCTGAGATTTATACGATTGAGCGCAATGCAAAGCGCTATGAAGAAGCGACACGGAACATTGAGGAATTAAAGTTAAAAGAAAGAATACACGTGTTTTTTGGTGATGCAATGGAATCGGCTAAAACGGTCCAAACGATGGCGCCCTATGATGTGATTTTTATTGATGCTGCAAAAGGGCAGTACAAGCGTTTTTTTGAACTGTTTGAACCGATGCTCGCTCATGACGGAATGATTATTACAGACAATGTATTATTCAAAGGCTTAGTGGCGACAAATTATGAAGAAGAAATTGAAGATAAACGAAAAAAACAATTAATTGGAAAGATTGATCGATACAATCAATGGCTTATGTCAAACCCTGATTTCCAAACGTGCATTATTCCAGTTGGAGACGGGATCGCCATTAGTACAAAAAGAGGTGACCAATCATGAAGAAACCAGAATTGCTTGTGACGCCAAGCAGCGTGTCAGACGTACTGCCATTAATTGAGGCAGGGGCTGATGCATTCTTAATAGGCGAACAAACATACGGTATTCGTCTTGCAGGTGAGTTTTCAAGAGAAGATGTGAAACAAACGGCTCTGCTTGCACATGCCCATCACAAAAAAGTGTATGTAGCGATGAATGCGATTTTTCATAATGACCGCGTGCAGCTGCTTGGAGATTATTTAACCTTTCTCGATTCATTAAGCGTGGACGGCGTCGTCTTCGGAGATCCAGCCGTGATCATGGCAGCAAAGGAAACAGGGGTGAACCTGAATCTTCACTGGAGTACAGAAACGACTGGAACCAACTATTACACTTGTAACTATTGGGGTAGAAAAGGCGCATCGCGTGCTGTTCTTGCTAAAGAGCTGAACATGGACAGTGTGATCGACATCAAAGAAAATGCTGAGGTGGAGATTGAAATTCAAGTTCATGGCATGACATGTATGTTTCAATCGAAACGTACGCTCATAGGCAACTACTTTGAATACCAGGGCAAACAAATGGACGTCGAAGGCAGAGATATGGAGGAAGGGCTATTCCTGCATGACCAAGAGCGTCAAAACAAATACCCTATTTTTGAGGATGCAAACGGGACACATATTATGAGTCCAAATGATGTGTGTATGATTGACGAATTAGAAGAGTTTGTTGACGCAGGCATTGACTCATTTAAAATTGACGGAATTTTAAAGTCACTTTCTTATATGACAGAGGTGACATCACTCTATAGAAAAGCAATTGATTTACTAACGACTGACAAAGACGCGTATGAAGATCAGAAAGAGGACTGGGTGAACCGAATTGAAGAGATTCAGCCAGTGAATCGTTCGATTGATACAGGATTCTTCTTTAAAGAAACGGTTTATTAATATAAGAGGAGGCAGAGGAAATGGCATTATTGAAAGATGGTATTTCTGAAATGATTGATGGGAAACGTATCATTACAAAAAAACCAGAACTGCTTGCACCCGCAGGAAACTTGGAAAAGCTGAAAATTGCTGTACACTACGGAGCTGACGCTGTCTTTATTGGCGGGAAAGAATTCGGGCTTCGCTCAAATGCAGATAACTTTTCAATTGAAGAAATGGCAGAAGGCGTCGCATTTGCAAACAAATATGGCGCACGCATTTATGTGACAACGAATATCTTTGCTCACAATGAAAACATGGACGGGCTGGAGGAATACCTTCAAGGGATCGAAGGCGCTGGAGTAGCAGGCATTATCGTAGCTGATCCACTGATCATTGAAACATGTAAACGTGTTGCACCGAAGCTTGAAGTCCATTTAAGCACACAGCAATCTCTTTCAAATTGGAAAGCTGTTCAGTTTTGGAAGGAAGAAGGGCTTGAGCGTGTGGTGCTTGCACGTGAAACAAGTGCGCTAGAAATTAGAGAAATGAAAGAAAAGGTCGATATTGAAATCGAAACATTCATTCACGGTGCAATGTGTATCGCATACTCTGGCCGCTGCGTGCTCAGTAACCATATGACGGCAAGAGATTCTAACCGCGGAGGCTGCTGTCAGTCCTGCCGCTGGGATTATGATCTTTATAAACTAGAAGGTTCTGAGGAAGCGCCTTTATTTGGTGAGGAAGATGCGCCATTTGCAATGAGTCCAAAAGATTTGAAGCTTGTTGAATCCATTCCTCAAATGATCGAAATGGGAATTGACAGCTTAAAAATCGAAGGACGGATGAAATCCATTCATTATGTTGCCACTGTTGTAAGTGTATATCGCAAAGTCATTGATGCGTATTGTGCTGACCCAGACAATTTTGTCATTCAGCAGGAATGGTTAGATGAATTAGATAAATGCGCAAACCGTGACACAGCACCAGCCTTTTTCGAAGGCGTACCAGGAACGGATGAACAAATGTTTGGCATCCATGGGAAGAAAACGACATTTGATTTCGCAGGTCTTGTTCTTCATTATGATGAAAAAGAACAAATCGTGACATTGCAGCAGCGTAACTTCTTTAAGCAAGGCGACGAAGTCGAATTCTTCGGACCAGAGATTGAGAATTTCACATGCAAAATTGAAACGATTTGGGATGAAAAAGGAAATGAACTAGATGCCGCTCGTCATCCGCTGCAAATCGTCAAATTCAAGCTTGATCAAAAAGTATACCCTAGCAACATGATGAGAAAGGGGAAATAACAACCACATGAGGAGTAAACCAGTTGTCATTGGTATTGCTGGCGGCTCGGGTTCAGGTAAAACGAGCGTCACCAATTCAATCTATGAAAAATTTAAAGGACATTCCATCCTCATGCTTCAGCAAGACTTATATTACAAAAATCAAAGTCATATGCCATTTGAAGAGCGCCTGCTCACGAACTATGATCATCCGCTTGCATTCGACAATGACCTGATGTTTGAGCATTTGGAACAGCTCTTAAGGTACGAATCCATTGAAAAACCAATATATGATTTTAAACTAAACACACGTTCAGAAGAGACGGTTCATGTTGAGCCGAAGGATGTCATTATCGTTGAAGGTATCTTTGCGCTCGAAGATGAACGTTTGAGAGACTTAATGGATATTAAACTGTATGTCGATACAGATGCAGACCTTCGCATCATCCGCCGCATTTTACGCGATACGAAGGAAAGAGGCCGGTCGATCGATTCGGTGATTGAACAATATGTATCTGTTGTCAGACCGATGCATAATCAATTCATTGAACCGACAAAACGATACGCCGATATCATCATCCCAGAAGGCGGCCAAAACCATGTGGCGATCGACTTAATGGTCACAAAAATTCAAACCATTCTTCAAAACCGAGCAGAGTAAATGGTGGAGAAGAAAAAGACCTTTACATAGTAAAGGTCTTTTCAGCATCATCTTACCAAACTCTCACAAAAACTTGTCTTTATAAAGAGTGATAGTGGCATCGCCACGTGAATGAGCGGTCACTAGCCCACTAGAGCTAACAGAAGCAACACTCTGGTTATCTGTCCAATAACGTGTTGCTGCAGCATTATAGACTGTTATTAGAGCAGCATTCTCGGAAAAAATCTTAAGGGTTTGATATGATAAGAAAACAATGAAGAAAAGAAGAGATGGAGAAATCACTACCACATAGCGAAAGAATGAAGTTGAAAAAGTATATTAAAAAAACGACAAACAAATCATCACAAATTTTCAAACAATTCTTGATCAAAATGCAATTTTGTAATAATATAGCATAGACATATCGTACACTGACCATATTATGTATTGGAAGAGGGAGAATGGATAAGCTATTCTTCTACATATGATCGAAATGGCCGAACGAGGTACAGGAGCTTCCTGTGCCTTTCCACAGTTTGTGCGATTTTAGACCGCTGCGAGTGGTCCTGTCTAATAAAAGGCATAATAGTTGCATCTAAAAGGGACGCCATGTAAGATGGACTTTTACGAATATGGTACAGAAGGAATGAGGGCCTGAACATGTCCTCATTCTTGTATATTTCAGTCGTCACTCACGTGCAGAAAGTTTGTATGATGAGGATTAATAGAAGGAGTGAATGATTCATGGCACAAGAGAAAGTATTTCCAATGACAGAAGAAGGAAAACGTAAATTAGAAGAAGAGCTTGAATATTTGAAAACGGTTAAACGTAAAGAGGTTGTAGAGCGTATTAAAATCGCTAGAAGTTTTGGAGACCTTTCTGAAAACTCGGAGTATGATTCTGCTAAAGAAGAGCAGGCGTTTGTAGAAGGCCGTATTACAACGCTTGATAATATGATTCGTAATGCTAAAATTATCGAAGATGAAGGAAACTCAAATGTGGTTTCACTTGGTAAAACGGTGACATTCGTTGAATTACCAGACGGGGAAGAAGAGTCTTACACAATTGTTGGAAGTGCAGAAGCTGACCCGTTCGAAGGCAAGATTTCAAACGATTCACCTATTGCAAAAAGCCTTTTAGGTAAACAAGTAGACGACAAAGTAACCGTTCAAACACCTGGCGGAGAAATGTTCGTCCAAATTGTAAAAATTTCATAATCACGTTTATCAGGTAAACACCTCGTCCACAATAGGGACGAGGTGTTTTTATGCGCAAAAAAAGAAGAATTCAATGGACAGGTGCGATTATTTTTATACTAATGCTCGGTCTTCTGATGAGACTGGCAGAAATTCAGCTGTTTTTCACAGAATCGTTTTCAAAGCTTGATATCAATTTAATACAAGAAAGTGTCAAACAGCGAACAGAAGAAGTCGTTATTTCAGACGGGCGCGGTGAGTTTTTAGATCGAAACGGCCAAGCACTTCTTACAAAAGAACAGCCTGCGGTTATCTTATTTCCTTTCCTGCAATATGATCTTCCACGCTTACAGCAAACCGCCTCTATTCTTGAGATGGAAGAGGATGAACTCAAAAAACAGTTAACAGAAACGAAAAAACCTCTCATTTTAAAAGATGACATTACGAAAAAAAAACTGAAAGACATCAATGATATGAAATATTCAGGTGTGTACGGCGTATATATGAAAGAGAAGGACAAAAAAAGACTTGCCCTCCACACATTAGGTTTCACAAGCGAGAATCCAGAACTATTGAGAAAGCGTTATCCTGACAAAAAAGAGCTTTCTATTCGTACTGAAATCGGCACATTTGGGCTGGAAAGCACCTTTGACGAATTTCTATTACCCGAGCAAGACACAAAATTGTTATATCATGTGGACGGAAGGGGAAACCCTTTGTTCGGTATGGACGTCAAATATACAGCAGAAGCTCATTCCTTTTATCCACTTCAGGTACAGACAACAATAGATGAAGACATGCAGGCTGAAATGGAGAAGGTGCTCAAAGAACAAGGCGTTGAAAAAGGCGGTGCCGTTCTGCTCGACATTGAAAAAAGCAGTGTACTGGCGATGGCGAGTACCCCAAATGTCACAAGTAAAAACCGGCATGAGGCAAGAAATTACATGCTGACAGCCATTGCACCAGGCTCTGTCTTTAAAACGGCTGTACTTGCCGCAGCAATCGAAAAAAATCTTGACCAGCCACAAACCATGTATGACTGTCGAAAGAATTTATATGGAGAGCCAAAAGGAAAACAGGAAGTGCTGAATCTGACGGACAGTTTCTCAGAGAGCTGCAATTATACCTTTGCGACACTTGCTGAAAGGCTCATTCAAACAGATGATCAAATCATCGAAAAGACGGCTGCAAAGCTTGGACTCTTAGATCGAGCTGGCTGGGAAGGGGATGTCTATCATAAGCAGCACTTCAAACAGTTTGATCGTGAAGAAACAGGCAGTGTGTGGGGAGATAAAAGAGACAAGCATGTCAAAAAAGCCATTGCACAAACCGCAATAGGACAAAAAAATGTCAAAACGACGCCTCTGCAAATCGCGAATATGATGGCTACGATCGCAAGAGGAGGAGAACGAAAAGAAGTGAAAATCGCAGAAAAAGTGCTGTATCAAAACGGAACAACGATGCTGTCCTTTCAAAACAAACGGCCTGAAGGGGGCAGCATAGACCGCTATACAGCCCAAAAGCTGCAAAAATTCTTAAGACAGGTGGTGACCTCTGACAAGGGAACGGGAAGAAGGTTTCAAGATTTGCCATACGATGTAGCGGGAAAATCAGGTACTGCCCAAACCGGCAGTCAAGACAAAAAGGGGAATCCGCTTTATCATAAGTGGTTTGCTGGATACTTTCCGGTAGAAAAACCAAAATACGCCCTTGTCGTTGTTCACCTAGATGAGACAAGTGGCCGGGCTAAGACAAATGATGCGTTTTATGATATTGTAAAAAAGGTCAATGAAATTGAAAAGAAACAGACATAGAACATCCCTTCATGACATGTTAGAATAGTAACGACTTAGGGAACAGAGGCAAAGGAGTGCAGAGATTTTGAGTAGAAATTCTCGATTTGAACATCGTGATAAGCGCAGAAAGGCAAATATGGTGCTTAACATATTAATTGGTATCGTTGTGGTGCTTATTTTGGTTGTCGCATCGAGTTTGTTAATTTTTAATAAGCCGAAAGAAACAGATGTAGCAAAAGAGCCATCAAAAACGGCACCTGCAACGAGTGAAAATAAACAAAACTCACAAGAAGATGTGAAAGATCCAAAGAAAGACACATCCGATGATTCAGATGCAAAAAAAGATGATTCATCTGATCAAGACGACGAAACGAAGAAGACAGATGATGAAGAAAAACCTAATAAAGATGCGTTAAAAGACGCCAAAGAAACAGATGGCGGCAAAACGAGTGATGTAGACAAAACATACGAAAATGATGACTGGGAGCCTGTAGGAACAGAGCAATCCGGTTCACATACAGCAACCTATGATTCCAGCTCAAAAGACTGGAAAGAAATGATCAAAGCCATGTCCTATGCGACAGGAATTTCAGAAGATCAAATGACCGTTCTTTGGTTAGGAAATAACGGAGGTCCTCAAGATGCAAAAGGAACCATCCGTGATAAATCAACAGGTGAACGCTACCGCGTGGAAATTACGTGGGTAGATGAAAAAGGCTGGAAACCTGTGAAGGTTGAAAAATTAAGATAAACATGAAAAAAAGATAGCAGATTGTTGACAAAGGGCTAAAATGATGTTTATTTTAGCCCTTTGTCTTCTTTTCAGCGTGATAGAAAACCTTTGCAGTCTAGGAAGGACGAGTACCGGAGCGGAGCGAATTTGACATTCGTGAGCACCGGCACGCAGAACTGACAACGAATGCGAGGGTTTGTCTACACGCTGAGATAGCAGATATGCTATCTTTTTTGTTTAGACATTCGCTTTAAAATGAACAACTGCTGTATACAAAATCCGCTCATCGATCACAGTCGTTTGATGACTGACAGAATGAACGGTCAGCAGAATCGCCTGATTATGTTCAATTTGTTTTTGGATCTTTTGTTCAAGTTCTTTTAAAGATGTTGCTTCAAAAAATTCAATTTTATCCTTTAAAAAATCCAGCTGAAAATCCATTTGATTCACCTCTCTATACTCTTCATTCATCTTAATCTCTCTCCCTCAGAAGGGCAAATGTTTTTCTGCTCTCTCCCAGTATTTTTTAGTAGGAAAGAAACAGAAGTTGTGGTAGGATAGGAACTGTTCGACGGAATAAAACATACTATACGCATAGGAATAAATAGATAAAGTGGAGGGAAAGAAAATGGGACGTGAATTTCTTTCTTTATTTGATCATTGGGCTGACTCTTATGACGACACGGTAAGTGGTCATGACGAGCAGTATAAGGAAGTGTTTCGCCGGTATCCGGCTATTTTAAAAGAGATTGTCCGCCTTTCAGGCCAAAATGTTCTTGAGTTTGGAAGCGGTACGGGGAATCTAACAGCGCTGCTCCTTGCAGCTGATAAAAACGTGTTTGGTGTTGAACCATCAGATGCCATGAAGAAAGCGGCTCTTCAAAAAGGACTGCCAGATCTATTTCATGATGGGGATTTTTTATCATTTCCAGCGCCGCCTTTTGAGCCAGATACGATCGTCAGTTCATATGCATTCCACCATTTAACGGATGAAGAAAAAAAACAAGCCATTCACACCTATAGCAACATCCTTCACTCAGATGGTAAAATAGTTTTTGCTGATACAATGTTTCAAAATCAAGCAGCACATCAAGCTCAGATCGACAAAGCGAGAGCCGCAGGGTTCGATCAGCTTGCAGAGGATTTAGAAACGGAATATTATCCATCCATTGATGTGCTAAAGCAAATCTTTGAAGAAGAAGGTTTTAGCACGTCCTTTCATCAAATGAATGATTTTGTTTGGATCGTAGAAGCAAAGAAAAGGGAATGAAAGGATGTTTTTGATTTGAAAATCGCAGTTATAGGTGCAATGGAAGAAGAAGTGACGATTTTAAGAGATCAACTAAAAAATGCTACACAAGAAAACATCGCTGGGTGTGAATTTACAACAGGTGTTTATGAAGATAAAGAAGTGATTTTATTAAAATCAGGAATTGGAAAAGTAAATGCAGCGGTCAGCACAACATTACTGCTTGACCGCTTTCAGCCAGATTATGTGATCAATACAGGATCTGCTGGCGGTTTCCATCACTCATTAAATGTAGGTGATATTGTCATCTCTACTGATGTGAGACATCATGATGTAGATGTGACCATCTTTGATTACGAATATGGACAAGTGCCGGGACTTCCAGCTGCTTTCATTGCAGATGAAAAGCTTGTGAAGCTGGCAGAAGAATCTGCTTTAGAAATTGATCATATTCAAGTGGCAAAAGGAACGATTGCAACAGGAGATTCGTTTATGAATGATCCGGATCGTGTAGCGTTTGTGAGAGAGAAGTTTCCAGAGCTATATGCGGTGGAAATGGAAGCCGCAGCCGTTGCACAAGTCTGCCAGCTCTTTGGTACGCCATTTGTTGTCGTTCGAGCGCTATCCGATATTGCAGGGAAAGAATCCAATATCTCCTTTGATCAATTCCTTGAGCAAGCAGCGATTCACTCAACCGACCTTGTCTTGCGTATGATAAAGCAAACACAATAAAAGAAGGGGTTTCCCCCTTCTTTTCCATGCAAAGGAAGGGAATCATATGGCTGTCATAAAGGATATTACTGAATTAATTGGTCGCACACCGCTTTTAAAGCTGTCAGGGATTGGCGTCCCAGAAGGCGTTGAGGTGTATGCAAAGCTTGAGATGATGAATCCAGGTGGAAGTATTAAGGATCGTTTAGGTGACATGCTCATCAGAGAAGCATTAGCATCTGGCAAACTGCGTCCAGGCGGAACTATTATTGAAGCAACTGCTGGAAACACAGGAATTGGGCTTGCCCTAAGTGCAAGAAAGCATCAATTGCAGACCATTTTTTGTGTACCAGAACATTTTAGTCAAGAAAAACAACAACTGATGAAGGCGCTCGGTGCAGAGATTATTCATACGCCGAGAAAAGAAGGCATGAAGGGTGCGATTGATCGAGCCCTTGAATTAGAGGCAAGCCTTGACAATGCCTATTGTGTTTTACAATTTAAAAACCAAGTAAATCCATTGACTTACTACAGAACGCTCGGTCCCGAATTATGGTCCGACTTAAAAGGGAATATCGATGTATTCGTGGCGGGAGCAGGATCTGGCGGAACTTTTCAAGGTTGTGCCGCCTATTTAAAAGAGCAGAATCAGGCGTTAAAAACAGTGGTTGTGGAGCCTGAAGGATCAATTTTAAATGGAGGGGACCCGGGTCCGCATAGAACGGAAGGAATTGGCCTTGAATTTATCCCAGATTATATGGAGCAGGCTTTATTTGATGAGATTTACACTGTCAGTGATGATGATGCGTTTCAAATGGTGAAAGAAGCAGCTGAAAAAGAAGGTATTCTCATCGGCAGCTCTTCTGGTTCCGCTTTATATGCCGCTTTAGAGGAAGCAAAGAAAGCAGCACCTGGGACAGTCATTGTCACCATTTTTCCTGACAGCAGTGAGCGATATTTAAGTAAAGGAATTTATGAGGGAGGAAAATAGCATGAAACCAAAAACAATGATGATTCACAGCGGAACAACGGGTGATGAAAGAACAGGCGCCGTGTCTGTGCCGATTTACCAAGTGAGTACTTATAAGCAGCCGAAAGCAGGCGAACATACGGGGTATGAATACTCCAGAACAGCAAATCCAACAAGAACTGCACTGGAAACAGTCATTCGTGATCTTGAAGGAGGAGCAAGCGGCTACGCATTTGGTTCAGGGATGGCGGCCATTACGGCTGTGATGATGCTGTTTAACAGCGGAGATCATATTGTGCTGACAGATGACGTGTACGGCGGAACCTACCGCGTCATCACAAAGGTGCTAAACCGCATTGGCATTACTGCAACCTTTGTTGACACAAGTGATCCTGAAGCAGTGAAAAAAGCCATTTTACCTGAAACAAAAGCCGTTTACATTGAATCGCCAACCAATCCTTTACTCAAAATGACAGATCTAAAAGCCATCGGCGAATTGACAAAGGAAGCCAACATCTTGATGATTGTCGACAATACATTTTTCACACCGTATTTCCAAAAGCCGATTGAATATGGCGCAGACATTGTCTTGCACAGTGCGACTAAGTATTTAGGCGGCCATAGTGATGTTGTAGGCGGGCTTGTCGTCACAGCGACGAAAGAGCTTGGAGAAGAACTGCACTTTGTTCAAAACTCGACAGGCGGAATTCTTGGACCGCAGGATTCATGGCTTCTCATGAGAGGGATGAAAACGCTTGGACTACGAATGGAAGCACATCAACAAAATGCACAGAAAATCGCTGAGTTTTTAAAGCAGCATGCAGCCGTCACACGTGTTTATTATCCAGGTCTCGATACTCACCCTGGACATGAACTTGCGAAAACACAAGCATCCGGCTTCGGCGGCATGATCTCTTTTGATATTGGAAAAGAAGAACATGTCGATGTATTTTTAAGCCAGCTTAAGCTGTTTACAATCGCAGAAAGCCTTGGAGCGGTTGAAAGCTTAATTTCTGTCCCTGCCCGGATGACCCATGCGTCCATTCCAAAAGACCGCCGGGAGGAGCTTGGCATCACAGATGGTTTAATTCGTATTTCCGTCGGAATTGAAGATGTGGATGATTTACTACATGATATCAAGCAAGGACTAAGCGCACTGGCGAATGGATAGATTTACATGCTCCTCGCTTTCTCTCACTATGTTAAGCTATGAATAGACATTGATAACTGGAAGGTGAAACAAGTGAAGAAAAAGTGGAGTGATTTAGTGACAGATTACAAGCAGTACGCTTTTATTTTGCTTGCTGTCAGCACCTTTTTATATATTGGTACGATCTTACCGAACCAGCACATCGAAGCATCTCCAAAAATGCTGATGATCGGAATAGATTGTGTTTTCTTATTAGCAGCTTTTGTTTGTGTTAAACGAGCGATTTTCTTTCAAAAGAAACTGCAAGAATTAGATGAAGATTAATTCGAAAGCCTCCTCATTTGCCTGAGGAGGCTTTTTTTATTGTATTGGATAATCGGACAAGAATAACTGTAGAAATTTAGTCAAAAACACAAAATTCATCTATATTACTAAAAACAGGTTTACAAAATGGTGCTTGCTGGATATACTTACAAAGTAATTAAAAAATCGTAAAGGAGGCTGAAGAATATGTTATTCGTATCTACTTGTGATCAATTCAACCAACAATTTCATCATGTCATCAGCCTGTGGAAGAGTTCGTGTCCTTCCTTTGCCTTATACGGTGCACGCTTCAAAACTGTTTAAGTAAACGAGGATTTCACACGTATCATCCATTGCAGGTTGGAAGACACTGTCTTTTGATCTGCATTTTTGTGTGCCCGCAGGTCAACTGATAAAGAAGATCTGCGGGCTATTTCGCGTGCTGCGAACTGAAGGGAGGTGAGCGTATATGACAATCCATTTATTTTTTATTACTTTGACGATTAAGCGGAAATACAAGGACATTGAGACCGTTCTCTACGAACAAGAAGTCGAAACAATTTATGAAGAAATGAAACAGAAACAACTAAAGTATATGAACTAAAACAGGAAATGAAAAATGTGAAAAGGAGGAGATTGACATGTTTATGATGCTTGCCATGCTTGATTGTTATACGATGGAGAAGGACCAGGTTTAGACACGCTCCACATTGATCACCTGCACATATGATACCGTAAAAGGTGATTGTGAGGTGATCAATGAATGTCGATGTCACCATATATGAGATTTCCGTCTGTGGGGCACGGGTATGCATCTATTCCGCATTCCTTAAAGCACGGATACGGCAATCCATACCGCATGCAAAGAGAGCAAGAGGAAATGCTCAGACGTTATATGTATCAGTACCGGACTTATTGGTATTAAAGAAAAGGAGCAGGAAACCATGACGTTTCCTGCTCCTTTTACGTTAGCAAATCCAGCTTGCACCAATGATGATCAACAAAATGAACAGTACAACAAGCAATGCGAATCCGCCTGCAAAACCGCCACCGTAGCCACCGCAGTAGCCTCCAGAATAACCGCCAAAGCCCATAATCTAGCACCACCTTTATCTAATCAAGATACATTTATAAATTATGCAGCTCATGCAGAAAACGAAATCAATCTGAGCACAAATAATGAAAACGCCTATTCAGGTTAAAAAATTTTCACTTTCTGCGAAACATTTTCTGAAAAGGAGCGTCTTATAAGAGACAAATAAATTAGGACTAGGTCTTAATTTTTGTTAGGTGAGAGCCGATATGAAAAGTAAGAAAATTTGTAAATAGTTTTATTTACTGGTGAAAAGCAGGTGTTAACATTGATTCAAAGCTGGATTGGAAAACAGATGAGGGAACCAAAAGGCTTGTTCTCAAAATGGGTTGCCCGCTATATGGAAAAAAATCATCATAATATCAATGAATGGACGATTCAACTCTTAAATATACAAGAAAATGACCGAATTTTAGAAATTGGAACTGGAAGAGGCATCACCTTATCAAAGGTAGCTGAAAAACTTGACCGCGGAAAAGTATATGGAGTGGATGCCTCTCGCCATATGATTAAATATGCAAAAAGAAAACATAAGAAGCTTGCGGAACAGGACAAAGCCGTCATTACGCTTGGTAAGGCTGAGCAATTACCTTTTGAAGACAGATCATTCAATAAATTATTTACGGTGCAGACAATCTATTACTTGAAGGATATTCAGCAAGTCATGAAGGAAGTGTACCGCGTCCTTCAAGTGGATGGAGAAGTATTTTTATCTTTCCAAAAGCAGGAGCTGATCAACGAACAAAAACGGTCAACATCTTTTTCATCGTACAGTGAAGAAGAGATCAGCCGTCTGTTTTCAGCATATCACTTTAGAGAAGTATCGGTTTATCACTATGATACATACATCTGTATCAAAGCCTTAAAATGATGAAAATATTTCCCAGGTAATGAACAAGCACTCAAAAAAGAGGCTCTTCGTCAGAGGAGCCTCTTTGCCTGCAATAAAAAATAGCTCTTCATCAGAAGAGCCTTTTGTATGTGATATAGGCGCCAGCCAGGTGTGTAAGGAATGATAGTATATATAAGGAATTTGTTTGTCGATTAAGGATACCTGTCTGGCTTATTTCTTATATCGACACCGTTCTGCAAAAGTTTAGCTTTTTTTTCAATATTTTCTTTTTTATTTCGCTGAAAGACACATTTTTCTTTCTCACATAGACATGTGCCTCCCTCTTTTTCACATAATGTGCTGTTTGAAGAAGGAAATTGCTTAAGAAATAGAGAAAATTGTAGAGACTTCATTTTTAAACAAAAGGGAGGAATGAAATCATGTCGGGAAACAAAGGTGTCGTTTATAAAGGAGCAGGAAAAGTAGCAGTTGAGGATATTGGATACCCTGATTTGGTCTTAAAAGACGGCCCGGGTGTACCTAAAGCCAATGTGGGGCGCAAATGTGAGCATGGCGTCATTTTAAAAGTAGTGACGACGAATATTTGCGGAAGTGATCAGCACATGGTGAGAGGGCGTACGACTGCACCTGAAGGACTTGTCCTTGGTCATGAAATTACAGGTGAAGTCGTGGAAGTTGGGCGAGATGTAGAGTTTATTCAAAAAGGAGATCTCGTGTCCGTTCCGTTTAATATTGCATGCGGACGCTGCGTCATGTGTAAGGAACAAAAAACCCATGTGTGCTTAAATGTAAACCCGGACCGCCCAGGCTCTGCCTATGGATATGTAGATATGGGCGGATGGGTTGGCGGCCAATCCGAGTATGTCATGGTTCCATATGCAGATTTTCAACTGCTCAAATTTCCAGACAAAGATCAAGCGATGGAAAAAATACTTGATCTCACGATGCTTTCCGATATTTTCCCGACAGGTTTTCATGGTGCTTATACGGCTGGAGTAAAGCCTGGTTCGACCGTATATATTGCAGGTGCTGGGCCAGTAGGTCTTGCAGCAGCACATTCGGCTCAACTTCTTGGCGCATCTGCTGTGATTGTTGGAGATCTGAATGAGCAAAGACTGGAACAGGCAAGAAGCTTCGGCTGTGAGACGATCAATCTACGAAAACATGATCGAATCGGCGAACAAATTACGAATATTTTAGGGGAGCCAGAAGTTGATTGTGCCGTCGATTGTGTCGGCTTTGAAGCTTCGGGTCATGGAGACCAGGGAGAAGCACCAGCAACTGTTTTAAATACGATTATGGATATTACCAAAGTTGGCGGCAAGCTTGGAATTCCAGGGCTTTATGTCACAGAAGATCCAGGAGCAGTGGATGCCGATGCAAAAGTCGGTTCTCTGAAAGTGCGAATTGGACTTGGCTGGGCGAAAGCTCATACCTTTGTGACAGGTCAAACCCCTGTTATGCAATATCATCGCAGTCTAATGAAATCCATTTTAAGCGGTAGAGCACAGATCGCTAAAGCCGTCAATGCGACCGTCATTGACCTTGATCAAGCCCCTAAAGGATATAGTGACTTTGATTCGGGTGTGGCGAAGAAATTTGTCATTGACCCGCACGGGATGCTTTCTCGATAATTTTTAACATGAAAGGAGCCGCTCAATAAAATGGGACGGCTCTTTATTGTGGAAAATCACATAGAATATACAAATCCATTTCAAGGGGGAGGAATTAGATGAATTCAGATCAAGCCAAAAGAAGGGTTGTAGAACAATTTGGGAGAAATGCAGAAAAGTATGTGACGAGTCAAACTCATGCAAAGGGAGCAGACCTGGATCTAATTGTTGAATGGACAGCTCCAGAAGAAAGCTGGATCGTCCTCGATATAGCAACTGGTGGCGGGCATACCGCAAAAGCATTGGCTCCATATGTGAATCAAGTATTTGCGACGGATTTAACAAAAGAGATGCTTTCGCATACATCACTTCATTTAAAAGCGTATCCACAAATTTTTTATGTAGTAGCGGATGCAGAAAGCCTTCCTTTTTTAGATGGCACATTTGATATGGTCACATGCCGAATTGCAGCACACCATTTCCCGCACCCTGAACAGTTTGCCAAAGAGGCATCTCGCGTATTAAAGTCAAATGGTCTGTTTTTCTTTATTGATAATGTTTCGCCAAATGATGAAGAGCTTGCACTATTTATCAATGAGCTGGAAAGATTGAGAGACCCAAGTCATGTGTCCTGTCTATCTAAAGAACAATGGCGGGAATTGTTTTATAAAGAGGGAATAAAAGAAGTAAGATCAATGGAACGAAAAAAACGTTACCCTTTTCAAGAATGGGTCAAGCGAACAACAAAAACTTTAAAGGAAGAAGAGATCGTTACAAAATACATGTTAGATGCTAACGAGAAAATAAAGCAATATTATAGATTGAACATGACAGAGGATCAAATAGAATCAATAGAGGTGGATGACTGGATTGCTCTTTTCAGGAAAGAATAAAAATGTCGATTAAACTTGCTGGAAAAAGCAGGATCAAACATTTGTGAGTGGTGACCCCCCTCCTGTGCTGTAATATGACTGAAATTAGTATTTGATCCGCATATATTGATTAAAAAACTTACAAGAACCCCTTGTAAGTTTTTTGTGTTTTCAACATTTATAAAAGCCTGTACTATTCTCCTGCATTCCGTAACATGTTAAAATGAACAGATTGGAAATATTAATATTTAGTAGAATTTTATACCATATATTATAATTTGATTGGATGGTAAATATTTTTAGGTTTTTTATGTGAGAAAACGATATGCCGAATAGAGGAGAGAGATAGGTTGCTAAAAGTACATGACATTAAGAAAAATTATGAGAATCAGCAGGTATTAAAAGGGGTAACCTTTCACTTAAAAAAAGGAGAATCATTTGGTCTATTGGGACCGAATGGTGCTGGGAAATCCACATTAATTGGCATCTTGACAGGGCTTATCCGAGCAACTAGCGGCTCTGTAACGATTGAAGGTTTAGATTTAAACAAAGAAACAAATAGAGCACAGCAAATGATTGGTATTGTCCCGCAAGAGATCGCGTTATATTTACATTTGACAGCAAAAGAAAATTTAATATTTTGGGGGAGAATGTACGGACTCAAAGGAAAGGAGTTAAAAAGCAGAGTACAAGAAACACTTCAGTTAATTGGTCTTGAAGATAGAGCAAATGACAAAGTGAAAGTATTCTCTGGAGGAATGAAAAGAAGAGTGAATATCGGATGCTCGATTTTGCATCAACCGAAACTATTAATCATGGATGAACCGACTGTAGGTATAGATCCACAATCAAGAAATCACATACTAGAAACAGTAAAAATGTTAAATAATGAAGGGATGACAATTATATATACTAGTCATTACATGGAAGAAGTCGAATATTTATGTGAAAGAATGGCTATTTTGGACCACGGATCGATCATTGCAATGGGGGATCAACATGAATTAAGTGAGCTTGTCGGCAATCAAAGGGAAATTATTTTTACTATTAAACGTGAACATGGACAGAGCGAAATAGATCGTGTGTGCCAATACATACATGATGAAGATCCGTTAAAGGAAATCGTGATTCATGGAAATCAAATTAAAATATTTGATCAACATCCTCAGCAGCTATTAAGTCGTCTCATTCAAGGTGTGACTGCATTAAATGTTCAAATTATTTCAGCAGAAATCGTAGAACCAAACTTAGAAAATGTTTTTTTATATTTAACTAGTAAAAAATTGAGGGATTAGGCTGTTTGGAGGTGAGCATATGAGCACTTGGGTTGTACTGAAAGATCTATTATTGTTTTTTAGGGATAAGAAAAGCTTTTTTACACTTTTTTTTATGCCTATCATATTAATTGCTATTTTAGGTGCAGCATTTGGAGATAACATGCAGAAAGATAGTGAAATCAGGATCAATTCATTTCGAGTAGGAATAACAGATCAAGATAAGTCAGCTACAAGTAAAATGTTTCTTTCAACAGTGTCTAAGAGTGAACTAAGTGACATATTTGATGTGAAGGTCACCTCGAAAAATCAGCTAGAGAAAGATTTAAATAGTAGAGACATTACAATGGGGATAATCATCAAGCCGAATTTTGAAAAAAGCCTATTGAATCATGATCATGTGCAATTGAATATTTTGAAAGGGCCTAATTCAAACTTACAGGAAATGGTTCTGGAAAATGTGGTTTTGCAATTCTTTCAAAATTATCATATGAATCGTATTCTGGTGCCGTTGAATCAAGGTAAAGAAGTGGAGATCGTGTCTGATCAACTGAAAAAAGACCTGGTGAACGAGAGAAATATTCATATTAACAGCCAGCCGATTACATCCTTCCAATACTACGCAGGCGGGATGGGTGTGCTTTTTTTATTAATGACTGTTGTTTTTCTAGTTGGAAGTATGATAGAGGAAAAAGAGGAAGATGTTTATAAAAGGCTGATTGTATCAAAATTAAGCAATACTAGTTACATCGTTGGGAAGTTATTAGGTATTGTTTTGATGAGTATGATTCAACTTGCGGTCATTATTTTATTTACTAGTTTTGTCTTTAAGGTGAACTGGGGAGAGCCTTTTACTGTTGTGATGATCGGATGTAGTTTTATATTAAATGCTGCGGGTTTCGGGGTGCTGATTGGTTCTTTTATCAATAGAGAAAAAACGTTTAACAGTGTAGGGATTTTAGGAACTCAAGTGTTAGCTGCTTTAGGTGGGAGTATGGTGCCCTTATACTTATTCCCGCAATGGGTGATTGATATCAGCTATTTTTTACCTAATTCTCTTGCACTTCAAATGTTTTTGAAAAGTATGGCAGGTGCTGATTTTAGTGAAATTCAAAGCGGATTATTACTTAGCTGTGGGATGGGACTAGCTTTCTTCATCATTGCTTTATTAAGAATGTCTTTTGAAAGGAAGCATCGTTATGCATAAAATATTAGCCATTATAACGTTAAAGTTAAAAGAAACATTAAAGTCCCCATTGACCCTCATTTTTTTATTTGTTATGCCAATCGTATTTAGTTTTATCTTTGGAAGTACCGCATCTGATTCAAAGAAACCTACAGTTGCTTTTATTCTAGAGCCTAGTCAAGGGAAACTGGATCAAGAAATTTTCCAAATTCTTGAAAAAAACACCAAATTTCTCTGGGTAAAGTCGACTGAAAGGGACGCAAAAGATTTAGTATCTGAAGAAAAGGTAGTGGCGTCTGTGAAAGTCGCAAACCAATTAAAGTCCCATCTAAAAGAAAATAAAGAAATTTTTGATGTGACAGTTTATAAGAAAACTGAAGAATATGCAGTCTTATCTCCTTATTTAAAAGAGACAGCTACCATCATTTATCAAATCAATCAGGGTGTGAAAGAGCAGAAAAGTGTTTCTCTCACTAATGCATTGAACAAGTTAAATGAATCTGGCACCATTTCATTGATTGAAAAAAATCAAGATGATCAAGCAAGCCAGCAGCCAAATTTAATACCGCTTGGCTTTACCATTATGTTTATGATGTTTGCGATTTCAAGCTCTGTGTCATCTATTCATTTGGAATATAAAGATTATACATGGCAAAGATTGCTTTCGAGTCCAATTCATAAAATATATGTGCTTCTGGGCTATTTAGTGGCTTATTTCCTCCTTGGATGGATACAACTGGGTGTTCTTTTGACTGTCTTATCTGTGTTCTTTCATGTGTACTTAGGCAACGTAATTCTTATTCTAGTGTTTGGATCATTTGTTATAGGGCTAGTCGTGAGTTTAGGTTTTATGATTGCCACCTTATCTCATACAAAAAAGCAAGCTGAAGTATTTAGTGCAATTGTTATTGTAGGATCGTGTATGCTGGGTGGTATTTATTGGCCTTTAGATATCGTTCCAGACATTATGAAGAAGATCTCTTTGGCTATACCGCAAACGTGGATGATGTCTGGTTTTGGTGAGATCATGAGTGGTACGGTCAACCAATCAATCTTATTATTAGACATAACAGTTTTAGCAGCTTTTACGATTGTTTTTATGGTGATTGGTTTGAAAAATATTAGATCCTATTAATCATTTTTCTTCATTCCATTTGAGTTTTAAAAAAATCCCTCTATTGCTCTCAATTGCGATAAAGGGGTTTTTTATTCATGCGTACTCCTCAAAATGATATGATAGACGACAACATCTCATGGAGAAAGGATTGGATGAATGATGAATTTTCAACATAAAACCGTCATCATCACAGGTGCAGCCAATGGTATTGGTGAAGCGGTCGCCTGCGGTTATGCAAAAGAAGGGGCGCGTGTGGTGCTTGCGGATATAGATGAAGAGAAGGGGAAGCGTTTGGATGAGCAGCTGAGAAAAGAGTCCTTTGAAGTTTATTTCATTAAAACAGATGTGAAACAGGAGAAGGATATTCAGCGCTTAATGTCGTTTGCGGTGGAGCACTGCAAAACAATTGATATTCTCATTAATAATGCCGGCGTCATGTGCACTGCATCGCCTTATGAGTTAACGGTCGATGAGTGGGATCATGTGCTGCATACAAATGTAAGAGGGACTTTTTTATGCGCTAGAGAAGCAGCACGTTATATCAAAGAGAATCCAAACGGCGGTTCCATTGTGAATATTTCATCTACCCGTGCGGCCATGTCAGAGCCCTATACAGAAGCATATGCTGCATCAAAAGGCGGCATTTCCGCGCTTACTCATGCCTTGGCAGTTTCTTTTAGTCAGGATCACATTACGGTAAATAGCATTTCCCCTGGATGGATTGAAACGAAAGATGGGAAAAGTCTTCGAGAAATTGACCATCAGCAGCATCTTTCCAATCGAGTCGGCACGCCAAAGGATATTGTGAAAGCCTGTTTTTATTTAACAGATGAAGACAATCAATTTGTGACCGGCACAGATTTGGTTGTTGATGGGGGCATGACTAGGAAAATGATTTATGCGGATTAACATGAAAAAAACATTGACGCTTTGATCGAGGCGCAGTACAATATGTAACAATTCAGCTGAAGATCGTGATGAAAAAAAGACACAGCGCAAATAGAGAAGAGTACATCATAGCTGCCCCACACAGAGAACTCCGTGAAGCTGAGAAGGAGCTGGGAAGCATGATGGAACCAAGCCTCTTAGCTCTGCACCGGATTCCCTCGGATGGTGGTGCAGCGAACTTCTCCCGTTACAGAGAAGGGTGAATGATCACCCGCTAAGGTTCATCTGGCAACAGATGAATGAACTGAGGTGGCAACGCGGAGTAAATCCCGTCCTCAAGACAGATATGTCTTGGGGGCGGGATTTTTTTTATGACAAATAGGGGGGACAATGATGAAAAAACATTGGCGGGATATGAGTATTTTACTTGGAGCCATCGGGATTGCGAACATAGGAGAATGGATTTATATGATTGCCCTCCATCTGCTTATTTTTCAAGAAACGAGCTCTGTACTTGCTGTAACAGCAGTTTATTTGCTAAGACCGGCTGCTGCTCTTTTGACCAATAGCTGGTCCGGCAGTTTGATTGACAGGCTGAATCAGCGGAAAGTGATGATCAGTTTAGATATTACCCGTGCTCTGCTCATTGCATGCATCCCTTTTGCCTTATTTTCAGGACATCTGCTCATTCTGTATGTCATGGTGTTTTTCATACAGATGGCACAAGCGATGTTTCATCCAGCGTCGATGGTGTATATGACAGGACTCATCCCGGCGGATAACCGAAAACGGTTTAATGCCATTCGCTCTTTATTACAATCCGGTGGATTTTTACTTGGGCCCGCAGCAGCAGGTCTGCTCTTTCTCATCGGGACGCCTGTTCTTTCAATTTATGTAAATGCCATCTGCCTGTTGATATCTGCACTGTTAACGATGTGTTTACCGAATTTGCTCAAAACAGATGCTGCCCAAAAGCGGTTTTCCCTTTCAATGTTAAAAGAGGATGCAAAGCTTGTTCTGCGATTTAGTCTGACGTCACGCCAGATCATGACGGTATATTTATTATTTAGTGCGGCGATAACGGTCCTTCCTACGGCCATAGACTCACTTGAAACAGCCTTTGCAAAAGAAGTATTGATGCTGACTGATACACAATATGGCCTTCTTGTCAGTATAGCTGGAGCGGGTATCATTGCAGGGGCAAGTCTTAATTCGGTCATTGTTGAAAGGCTGTCAGTTTCGCTGATGCTTGGAATCGGCAGTTTGTTTGTGGCGTTTGGCTATCTTATTTATGCATTTTCCAGCAGCCTAGTTGCAGCTGCCGGTGGATTTTTTATATTAGCCTTCTTTTTAGCATTTGCGAACACAGGATTTATGACGTACTATCAAACGAATATTCCTGTGGAGGTGATGGGGAGGGTAGCCAGTTTTTATGCTTTGGTTGAAGCTATTCTAACGATGACCATGACAGGAATATTTGGCGGACTCGCTCATATTTTATCGATCAGAATCTCCGTCATCATTGGGTGTATATGTATGCTTCTTATCTGTCTATTGTTATGTTTTGTCATCTTTCGTCCATTGACTGTCAAAAAAATAGTGCATCCTACTTAGAAAATTAAAAAAATTATGTTATCATTATTTAAGTAAGTTAATTAAATTGATGAGAAAAGGAGTCTTACAAATGAAAGCACTACGCTGGCACGATCAAAAGGACATTCGACTAGAGGAAATTGATGAACCAACAGTTGCTCCAGGAAAAGTGAAACTGAAAGTAAAATGGTGTGGCATTTGCGGTAGTGATTTACATGAATATTTAGGCGGACCGATCTTCATTCCTGTGAATGAACCTCATCCACTTACAAAAGAAAAAGCACCAATTACACTGGGACACGAGTTCTCTGGTGAAGTTGTTGAAGTAGGAGAAGGCGTGAGCAATTATAAAGTAGGCGATCGAGTGGTTGTTGAACCTATTTTTGCAACTCACGGCCATCAAGGTGCTTATAACTTAGATGAAAACATGGGCTTTTTAGGGCTTGCCGGAGGCGGCGGTGGATTCTCTGAATATGTATCAGTCGATGAAGAATTACTTCATTTATTACCAGACGAAATCTCATATGAGCAAGGCGCGCTTGTCGAGCCTTCTGCGGTTGCTTTATATGCGGTTCGTTCTAGTAAAGTACAAGCTGGGGATACAGCGGCTGTGTTTGGCTGCGGACCAATTGGTTTACTTGTCATTGAAGCATTAAAAGCAGCTGGTGCTACTGATATTTATGCAGTTGAATTATCAAAAGAACGTCAAGAGAAAGCAAAAGAGCTTGGAGCGATCATTGTAGATCCTTCTCAGTATGAAGATGTTGTTCAAGAAATTGCTAGCCGCACAAACGGTGGCGTCGATGTTTCTTTTGAAGTGACAGGTGTACCTGTTGTATTGAAGCAAGCAATCCAATCAACTAGAATTTCAGGCGAAACAGTCATTGTAAGCATTTGGGAAAAAGGCGCTGAAATTATGCCGAATGACATTGTCATTAAAGAACGTACAGTAAAAGGAATTATCGGCTACAGAGACGTATTCCCATCTGTATTAAACTTAATGAGAAAAGGCTATTTCTCTGCAGACACACTCGTCACGAAAAAAATCAAGCTGGACGATGTGATTGAGGATGGCTTCCATGCATTAATCAATGAAAAAGATCAAGTGAAAATTTTAGTCAGTGCTGAATAAGTAAGATAACAAAGAGGATGGCATAAGCCATTCTCTTTTTTTATGTGATCAGGTCATTTTCATAATGAGAGCTGCGGTTGAATAGTGATAAGTGAAAAGATGTTTTTGATAAGGGAGATGACATCATGTTTTATCACATCAAAGAATTGCAATATGAAGCAAAGCCCTCAAAACCTGATCCGCTTTACGCGAAAAAGCTGCAAGAAGTATTAGGCGGTCAATATGGTGAAATCAGTGTGATGATGCAATATTTATTTCAAGGGTTTAATTGCCGGGCAGACCAAAAATATAGGGATTTATTATTTGATGTTGGGACAGAGGAAATTGGTCATGTCGAAATGCTGGCGACAATGATCGCACGTCTACTTGATAAAGCACCGGTAAAAGAACAGGAACAGGCGTATCAAAGTGATCCAGCACTTGCAGCTGTTATGGGCGGAATGAATCCGCAGCATGCAATTGTTGCCGGTTTAGGGGCGATGGCAGCGGATAGTCAAGGGTATCCTTGGAATGCCAAGTATATCATTGCAAGCGGAAATTTAATGGCTGATTTCAGGGCCAATTTAAATGCAGAATCACAGGGCCGTCTTCAGGTGACAAGACTTTACGAAATGACAGATGACCGCGGCGTCAAAGATATGCTCTCCTTCCTCATTGCTCGTGATACATATCATCAAAATATGTGGCTTGCGGCAATTAAAGAATTAGAAGAGCGAGAAGGGGATGTCGTCGTACCAACCACCTTCCCTCGTTCATTAGAAAAACAGCAAGTATCCTATGACTTGTTTAACTTCTCAAGAGGGGAAGAAAGTAAGCAAGGCAGATGGGCACATGGTCGCAGTATGGATGGAAAAGGAGAGTTCAGATATATTTCTGCACCTGTCGTTTTCGGCTCTGCACCAAAGCTCAAACCCGCACCAAAAGAACTGTTTAACACACCAAAAAAGGGTGAATAAAAAAGTCGATCAGGTTTTTGTGCCTGATCGACTTTTTAACGTCCGAGAGTTCTTCCGTATACGCTGACACGTTTCTCTAATAATGCAAAGGCTAATTCAAAGACAATGCTCAGCATCCAATAGATCAAAGCAGAGACGAGATAAGTTTCTAAAAACTGATAGCCGTCATTTGCAATGATCCGGGAAATACCCATGATTTCGAGCACCCCAATTGTAAACGCAAGAGATGTCGCTTTTAATAGCTGAACGAGCTGATTGCCTAGGTTTGGTAAGGCCACAACAAATGCCTGCGGTAAAATAATGCGTATCATCGCCTGACGTGTGGTCATGCCTACAATTTTTGCCGCTTCAAGCTGCCCTTTGTCTACTGCCAGAAGTGCACTTCGGACCACCTCTGTTAAATGAGCGGCTGAATGCAGGCTGAAGGTAATAAGAGCAACGGCTAATGGGGAGACCATATCCGGGTGAAAGGTCAGCCCAAATGTGCCGCTCATGTTACTTAGAACAAAAGGAAGCCCATAAAAGAAAGCGAACAGTTGAACAATAAGCGGCGTACCTCTAAAAAAGGAGACGTAGAGCGTAACGAGCTGTCTGAGTACAGGGATGCGAAAGAGACGAATGAAAGCAAAAACAGATCCGATCACAAGACTCACAGCCATGGAAACTAGTGCAATTAATAAGGTGAAAGGAACACCTTTTAGAATATGTGGTACTTGGTCAATCGCAAATGGAATATCAATGGTTTGCATCAAATCGCCTCCTTAACGTGACAGGCTGGTGCGGCCTTTTACAAATTTCTTTTCAAGCAGCATGGTGACTAGTTCAATGCTCATACAAATGAGCCAGTACACAATCGCGATGATCACATACACTTCAAACATGCCGATTCCATAGTTATTTCCTAAGATGATCTTCACCTGTCCCATCATATCGATGAGTCCGATCGTAAAGGCAATCGCCGTGTCTTTCACAAGATCAATGGTGTAATTTCCGAGGTTTGGCAGGGCAATGAGAAAGGCCTGCGGGATAATGATCCTGATCAAGGCCTGTGTATCTGTCATCCCAACAATGTAGGCGGCTTCCAGCTGATCCTTCCCAACAGACGAATACGCACTGCGAAAAACTTCAGATAAATAAGCCCCCGTATGTAAAGAGAACGTCATCATCACAAATAACACACGATCCCAATGATTGATTTGAATCCCTGCCACAAGTAAAAGCTGGGGCAGGCCAAAATAAATCAAGAACAACTGAACAATTAATGGCGTACTTCGTGTAAAAGATAAATAAATAATAGCCAATTGCTTCAGCACTGGGATTTGTTTAATACGAATGCATGCAAATAAGAGCCCTATTATGATGGCGAAAAACAAAGACACTGCAATAATGAGAAAAGTGAGTGGCAGGCGTTCAAGCACCTGTAAAAAGATTCGCAGCCAATCTCCAGCTGTAAACGTCATGATGCTTCCTTCCTTTCTTCATATTGATAGCCTTGCTCTGAGATGTAGTCAATATCTTGAAAGAAATCAACCCCAAACCACTTTTTGGCAAGCTTAGGCAATGTTCCATCATCAATCATCTCTTTTGTAACCCGGTCCAAATCTGCTGCAAGCTGTTTTTGACTTGGCTGTAAGACAAGATAGATCGGCTCCTTTGACACAATCCCGCCCACTTTGACCTTCAGGTTCAGATGCTTTTGAATGGTATCAAAGGTCGAAATATTCATAAAGGCCGCATCGGAACGTCCGCTTTCAACGCGCTTTAAGTTGAGTTCATTTGAAGGGCTTTCAATGGTTGTCAGCGGAATATCTGGATCATGTTCTTCATTATATTGATTTAAAATGGAACGTAATCCACCGCTAGGACTGACAGGAGCCAGCTTTTTAGATGTCATATCGTCAAGCGATTGAATATCCCGGTTTGATTCATTCACAATTAATCCTGTCATCGAATAGCCATACGGAACTTTAGGGTAAAGAAACCGTTTTTCACGTTCAGGGTTACTGAAAAACCAATTAGCTGCCATTTCAAATTTCCCAGCGCCAACACCAATAAGGTTGGATTCTTCTTCGCCAAAGATGTAATCAAAATGTATGTGCGGAAGTCTTTTTTCCACTTCATTTAAATAATCAATGTTATAGCCAATCGGTTCGTTTCGGTCATTTGTGGCTAAAAAGGGTGGATTGACCTCTGCACTCAGTGCGACTTTTACAATTTGTTTTCCATCATCTGTTGTGGTTTTCACACTGCTGCAGCCAATCAGAGAGAGGAGAATCAGAAGGACACCAGCTGTCATGAATGCTGTCTTTTGCTTCATATGTCTTCCTCCGATCTTTGCCACATTCCGCGATGAATCCTGGATAAAAATTGTTTTGTTCGTTCATGCTGAGGCTTCAAGAGGACGTCTTCTGGTGAGCCTTTTTCAACGATTTCCCCATCTGCCATAAAGATCACCGTATCCGCTACGTCTTTTGCAAACGAAATTTCATGCGTCACAATGACCATCGTCATCCCTTGGCTCGCAATATCTTTGATCATTTCAAGGATTTCTCCGACCATCTCTGGGTCCAGTGCGGACGTTGGTTCATCAAACAAAAGCACCGCAGGATTCATCGCAAGAGCGCGGGCAATTCCAATCCGCTGCTGCTGACCGCCAGATAATTCACTCGGAAATGCATCCTTTTTATGTAGCAGTCCAATCCGCGATAAAAATTGCTCTCCAACCTTTTCTGCTTCTTTCTTAGACATGTTTTGGGACACAATCAATCCCTCTGTAATATTTTCAAGTGCTCGTTTATTTTGAAACAAGTGATAATGCTGAAATACCATGGAAGATTGCTGCCTTAGTTTTAAAAGATCTTTTTTATGATATCGTTCAAATTGAATCGTGGCTTCTCCAACAGTCAGCTCTCCTTTGTCTGGAATATCGAGGCTGTTTAAACTGCGGAGAAGTGTTGTTTTTCCTGATCCGCTCGGTCCAATAATTGCGACCACTTCACCTTCTTGTACGGTGATATCAATGCCTTTTAACACATGGGTCTGCCCATAAGATTTATGTAGATTAGTAGCTGAGATCATAAAAGCATCACGTTCCTTTGACAGATGTACTTAATATTGATAAAATTTAACACATTAAATCCTATAAGTAAAGTGTGTTTTATTTATTCCGATTGGAAAAATGAGATATCATAGATTGTGAGAAACAGAGGAGTTGGATACGTTTTGTCTAAAGCATTATTTGTCGATACCGATTTTCAAAAAACATGGCTCAATCAGCTGGAATCTCTTCGTGAAACGATCGAACAAAACGCAAAAAAACATGATGAAGGCGCTTATTTTCCTAAACAGAATATCGAATCATTAGTAAACATGGGATATACAGCCCTGTCTCTTCCCGCTGAATATGGAGGCGGGGGTCAATCTGTAACGGATATGGTTCTATTTCAAGAAACGCTTGGCAGCATGGACGGAGCGACTGCCTTATCAATTGGCTGGCACCAAGGAGTTGTTGGTGAAATTTATGAAAAGAAACTATGGAATGAGAAGCAGCTGCAATTCTTTGCGGAAGAAGTGAAGAAGGGTGCCCTTGTCAACCGCGCTGTAAGTGAGGCGCAGACAGGCAGTCCAACAAGAGGCGGCAAGCCTGGGACAACAGCGATGAAATCAGGTGATCGCTGGGTGATCAACGGACGTAAAATTTTCACTACGATGTCACCAGCTCTCACATACTTTTTAGTCGGCGTATGGATTGAAGAAAAAGAGGCGATGGGATTTTTCTTAATTCACCGTGATACAGAAGGTGTTTCTATAGAAGAAACATGGGATGTTGTTGGCATGAGAGGAACAGAAAGCCATGATTTAATCTTAGATCAGGTTTTGGTTTCAGAGGATATGCTTGTTGAAGTGCAAAAAGGACCTCGGGGCGGTACGTTAAACCCTTGGATCGCACATATTCCTTCCTGTTATTTGGGGATTGCGCAAGCGGCAAGAGACTATGCTGTTCAGTATGCCATCACCCATTCACCAAACAGTATCAGCGGAACGATTAGTGACCTGCCGAATGTCCAAACATTGATTGGCGAAATTGATTTACTATTAAAGCAAGCACGCCACGTCATGTATTCAACGACAACATTGTATGAAAAGCCTGAGAAAAGAGAGCTGTTAATCAATGAATTCGGTGCTGTGAAGCATACAGTCGTAAATCATAGTCTGCAAGTGGTTGATAAAGCCATGCGTTTAGTCGGTGCAAAAAGCTTGAGCCTAGACTGTCCGCTGCAGCGTTACTATCGAGATATTCGTGCTGGGCTCCATAACCCGCCAATGGATGATATGACGATTTCAAAAATCGCGAGGCAGGCCATAGAAGAGAAAAAAGAAAGCTAATCTGATCAGAAAGCCGGATGAAACCGGCTTTTTTTTATTTGACAGAAAAGAGGACAAGCGTACCTTATGCCTCATCACTCAGGCATGCTACAATCGATACAAATCATAGGAAAAGGAGCGGTTTTTTTGAAGAAAAAGCATATGAAATGGCTGTTTTCAGGCTTCATGTTGATGGCACTTTGTATCGGCCAGCCTTCATCAAGTGAGGGAACATCACCAGCGTGGTCAGTAGATGAATTCATGAAAGACCGGGAAGGCACATTTGTGATACAAGAAGTAAAAGAAAAATCGCCATGGGTGTATAACAAAAAAAGAGCGAACAAACGCTTTGCCCCACAATCAACATTCAAAGTGGCAAATGCCCTCATCGGACTCCAAACAGGCGCAGTGAGAGATGAATATGACATCAAATATTGGGACGGAGTAAATAGAGAAATTGATAACTGGAATAAGGATCATACACTGGGCTCTGGCATGAGAGATTCAGTCGTCTGGTACTATCAAGCCATGGCGCGTGACATCGGAGAAGAACGCATGAGCTATTGGGTGAAAGCCATTCATTATGGGAACGAAGACATATCAGGCGGAATCGATCAATTTTGGTTAAGCAGTTCGCTGCGCATTTCTCCAGTAGAACAAGTCCATTTCCTCAAACAGCTATATGAAGAAAGTCTTCCATTTGACCTGTCTGTCATGAGAAAGGTCAAACGAATGATGATACAAGAAGAAGAGAAACATACCACCCTATACGGAAAAACAGGCTCCGGCTCAGGCATCGGCTGGTACGCAGGCTTCATCAAACATGAAAACAAAACCTATATCTTCGCCACAAATATCGAAGGCACCGGGCTAGAAGCAAAAGAAATCACCTATCGTATTTTGAAAAAATATCATTTGATTGAAGCATCCGTTTAGGATGTTTTTGTTTTCATAAATCAAAAAATTTGACGAGTAAGAGTATAGATAATGATAGTTGAATAAAGAGTTGTCATATAAATTAGTGAATAGACAAACATAAATGATGCCCACTTCTCGGAATTCATTCGCTTGTAACCAATAATACTTAAACAAATCCATATAAGGCCTAAGAAAAAAGACAAAATCACAAGCCCTATGCTTAAAGAACGGAAAAGAAAACTGCTTAAGGTAATTGCTAAGATATAAAGATTCGTTTGCAAGTATGTTCTTTTCATTCCTTTTACAACAGGTAACATGGGAATGTTTGCTGCCTTGTATTCATTTTGCTTTCTAATAGCTATTGAGTAAAAATGCGGCATCTGCCAAATAATTGTAATGAAAAATAACCCCAGAATAGCTGGGTGTGAGATGTCTGGTGAAATAGCCGTCCAACCAATGAGAGGCGGCATTGCCCCAGAAATGCTACCAATTTCTGTGTTGTAAACGGTTTTTCTTTTACTCCACATTGTATAAGGGAAAATATAAAAAAGTAAACCAATCAATCCTATAATAGCTGCTACATAGGTTGTAAATGCTAAAAAAACCAATCCTAAAATAGACATTAAGATACTAAGCCATAGAACTTTTTTAAGATTGACTTCTTCTGTTACAGTAGGTCTGTTTTTTGTTCTATTCATCACGGAATCTATGTCCCTATCATACAAATTGTTTAAAGCTCCAGCAGCACCAATTAATAAAATTGAACCTGCAAATGCAAATAGTATCTCAATAGATTTATGAAGGATGTCAATTTGATAAGTGTATAATGCCAAGGTTAAGCCAGCACACATTGGGATTAAATTTGATTTAATGATTCCTGATTTAACTGTTTGAGCTATTATGTCCATTTTGGTTTTGTGAATTTTTTTCCCCATCTTTCGCATTGTTTTGCTCCTTTTTAATAGCGATTAATTATTTATGCTGTACAGCAAGATATATACCTTGTTGAACTTATATACTAATTGGTATATTAATTCTATATGGCGTGATTGTCAATATAAGGAGGTTAAGGAATGATTAGACAAAGAAAAACGCAAAGTGAAAGGAAAGATGAAACACGAAAATTACTCATAAATTCAGCAGTTGAGAATTTCGCCAAGTATGGTTTTCATGGGGTCTCCATTGATAAATTGGCAGAATGTGCGGGATTTAGCAAAGGGGCCTTTTATGCGCATTTTCATTCAAAGGAAGAGATCTTTTTGGCTCTATTGGAACAACAAATGCAATTACATGTAGAAAAAATCAATGCTTTATTAGCAGAACAGCCTTCTCTTTTGCACTTTCCTGAAAAAATGAATCAACAGTCTATTCAAAGACGTGAAGAAAATCGGACGTGGAGCCTGCTAAATATGGAATTTCTTTTGTATTCAATGAGAAATGAGGAAGCAAGGCGTCAGTGGTCAAATATGATCTTACAATCGGTAAAACAAATCTCTCAATCCATTGAGAATTTAATAAATAAAGAGAACCTTACATCTACTCTTTCATCTGAGGAAATGGCATGGACAATTCTTTCATTGGAAAATGGAATAGCAATATTTCACTTTATTAGTCAAGACCATATACCACATGATTTATTAGAAAAATCTTTAAAAAGAATAATTTCCTCTAAATAGAAATTAAATTTCCTTAGTTTGAATGTGGTGGAGATAGTGATTCTAGAAAGGGGGATTTTAAGAAGTGTATTTGGAAAATTTACAATTAATGTCAGATGACGATCGTGGAATTTTAGCTAGCCAATCCCTTTGTATTACTGAAATGTTTTTATACGAATTAGAAAAGAAATTTCAAAAGAAAGATTGTGAGGCTATTGTTTTGATTTGTGGATCTTTTAAAGACTACAAATTAATTAGTACTTCAAAAGATGAACCTGACATCTTATTTTTAAAAAATACGTACGAGCTGGAAGTACCCTTTAGTTATAGTGAATTTGAAAATGCAACCAATAAGAAAAAAATCTTAGCTGATACTTTGGAAAAATCGTTGCTATATCTGTGTGAATTAAAAAATGGGATAGTCAGCTAGTCAAAGCTACATTTAAGAAAATGAAAGAGAAGGAATATAAATCGGAAATTAAAGGCAAAACAAAACTGAGTACCGATAAAAAAGAAAGCTTACCCACTTATTGAATTAGATTTAAAGCAGTTTACTCTTTATCTTGTAGTTGAAGACAATAAAAGAAATATCTTAGATAAAAAAATTAATTGCTGAAACCGATACCTACTTAGAAGAAATTTCGTATCATATGCGAGAGTTTAAGTGGCTAACGGATAATGAAGTGGCACTTTTCAAACGTGCACATAAAACAGTTTATACAAGTATACGATTATAGGAAAGACCGTGTAGAAGTCGAGGGGAAAATTCAGGGTGTAATTGTGAAAAATACAAATAAGTATTATTGGAAATGTGCCTTATATTATGATATTCAATATAAGGCATATTTTTAGTTAATCAATTAAAGAAATAAATGATAACCAATGATGAATGTAATTCTAGGAGGTTACTGAGCATGTCTCTTTATGGTCTTAGAGGTTACTGATCCAAAAATGACTAAATTTTTTAACCTGATGGTAGATGTAGCAAATACACTATTGAAAGCATTTTTTCTTTATATTTTAAAGGTATGTTAATGGAGGAAATTATCAAATATAAATTCTATAGTTCGCTCAAATATTGGAGAAAATATAAGAAAAAGTTGATTTTCGTCATTCTGTTTTAGAGAGAAGGTAATTAATGTAAATTAAAAAAGAACTGGAATCAACAATACATTTGAATGTAAACTAACGATATTCATACTTTATAAAAAAATTGAAAGACTGATTATCTTAAAAGCATTGAGAGAAAGGTGTAAAGATCCATGAACATCAGCCAAGATAAAACAGCATTAATCAATGATTTGAAGCAGCGCTATCAATATTGTTTTCATTCAGATTACCCTGAAGAGATCCTATCTTTTGAGGAGGAAACTGGTCTGTGGTCCGATGATTTTTATGAATTTTTCACTCTTGTGACAGGCAGCTTAAGTTATGTGATCGATCATAAACGCATACCAAAAAAACAGTTAAACGTGCTGCGTCAGTCATTTGAAGAGCAATACCCTCAAATCAAATCATTTCAACACATCCTTGAATCGTATCCTTTATTACATTCCTATATTCAGTACCATGAAGAAACAAGAAAACGAATCATTGCATTTATAAGCTATGACATTGATTTTTAGATGGAAAAATCCAGAATCTAATTCCCGATTTCGATGTCAACCCTTTAGAGCAAATCAATGAATTTCACCACTTTAAGGAGTATAATAAATATTACGACTTGACCAATTGTTTTGCACGTGCACATCCCATATGAATTTAGTATTGATTGAATCGTGCTAGTTTCTCTACATATCTGCTACTCATGCTCCCCCATCCCAACACAGAAAGGTGCAATGACATTGAATCGAATCATGAAATGGCTCTTATTTGTGGCGGTCATCGCTGGTTTATTGGTATGCGCATTCTTTGTGTTCCGTTTCAACCAGCCTAAGCCGACAACCAATATCCATTATGCAGACACACAAAATAAACAGCAAACACTCGATATGTACATGCCAAAGGGCAAAGATGAAGACAAAAAGAAGAAGCATCCTGTGATGATCTATCTCCATGGCGGAGGCTGGACAGGCGGCGATAAGAATAGAGTCGCTTCAAAGGCTGATTATTTTACAGGTCAAGGGTATGTGTTTGTTTCGATGAATTACAGGCTTCACCCTGATGCTAATTACGAGCAGATGGCAGATGATACAGCAAACGCCATTAAATGGGTGAAGGATCATGCGGATGAATATCAAATTGATTCATCAAAAATCAATGTCATGGGTCACTCAGCGGGCGGTCATTTGACGGCGCTGGTTGCCACAGATTCGACCTACTTAAAACGTGTGGGGCTGTCGCCAAAAGCGATCAATTCCATCGTGATTTTAGATGGGCCGTTAAACCTCAATCAATTTATACAAGCCATCCCATCGTACAAAAAAGTCTTTGGCAAACAAGAGAAGAACTGGACAAAGGCATCACCTGTCACTTATATGAATCAAGCGAATGTACCGCCTGTCTATTTGGTGACGGGCTGGGAAAATCCTGAGGTGTACCGATTTGCAGAAAAACTAAATCATGATAAAGGCTCTCGGTTTGTTTTTCGGGTTCATACGCTAAGCCATAGTGACCTGAACAAATGGTTTGGATCAGACAGAGCGCCAAAAGAAGCACAAAAAATGACAGAGGCTGTGATGGCTTTTGTCAAAAAACAAAATCAATAACGAAGACCGTATGCTCGGGCAATTCTTTTTGCCGCAGTATAATGATAAAGTGGTTTGAAATTAAAGGAGTGTATGTTGTTGTCATCACGAATGGAAAATAAAGTGTTCAACTGCGAAAAAGAGCTGACGCTGAATATTATCGGCGGTAAGTGGAAAATGCTGATTTTATGGCATCTAGGCAGAGAAGGGACAAAACGTTTTGGTGAGTTAAAGTCGTTAATGCCTGGGATTACGCAAAGAATGCTTGTCAATCAGCTAAGAGAATTAGAGGAAGATCACATTGTGCACCGGGAGGTTTATCCTGTCGTCCCGCCAAAGGTTGAGTATTCTCTCACAGAACTAGGAGAAAGCTTAATGCCGATTTTAGAGGCGATGTATGATTGGGGAAAACAATATCTCGACAGCAATTTCTTAAAAGATGATAAATAGAAAGATGACCGATTGTAGGCAAAGGGCTAAAATAACTTTATTTTAGCCCTTTGCCTTTACCCTGAGATACTGGCCAAAAGACAGTATCTTTTTTGTAACCATATGCGGAAAAGTATAGTATGTAAAAAAAAAGTGCGTACTTGGATTGCGTTATTCCTGTTGTTATACTCATTTCATCGTTCAAGATGCATCATCCGCGGAGCTCTTGAAGATGAGATGATAAACGGGAGTGAAAGTTGATGAAATTACAATTAGCATTAGATTTAGTGAATATACCAGAAGCGATTGAGCTGATCAAAGAAGTAGAAGCATCCATTGATGTGGTCGAAATTGGGACACCTGTTGTGATTAACGAAGGGCTTCGTGCTGTAAAAGAAGTCAAGCAGGCTTTTCCGAATTTACGTGTACTCGCTGATCTGAAAATTATGGATGCTGCCGGTTATGAAGTGCAGCAGGCCTCCGAAGCAGGAGCAGATATCGTCACCATTCTTGCAGCGGCAGAAGATATGTCCATTCAAGGAGCGGTGAAAGAAGCGAAAGCAAGAGGAAAACAAATTCTAGTTGATATGATTGGTATCAAAGATATCGCAGGCCGTGCAAAAGAGCTGGATGCGCTTGGAGTCGATTACATTTGTGTGCATACAGGCTATGATCTGCAAGCGGTTGGTCAAAACTCATTTGCCGATCTTATGACGATTAAACAAGTTGTCAAGCAGGCAAAAACAGCGATTGCAGGTGGAATTAAGCTTGATACGTTACCTGAAGTCGTGAAATTAAACCCTGATTTAATCATTGTAGGCGGCGGTATCGCAAGCCAGGACAATAAAGCAGAAGTGGCTGCACAAATGAAGCAGCTGATCGCACAATCATGAAAACCAGCGACTATGTGAAAGCCATTTTAAATGAGCTTTCTGATCATTCGTCTGCCATTCAAGACGAACAAGCAGAGCGCCTGGTCACAAGTATTTTATCTGCACAAAAAGTCTTTGTGACAGGTGCAGGCAGATCTGGCTTGATGGGAAAATCGTTTGCGATGAGACTTACGCATATTGGCGTCAAGGCATATGTAATTGGAGAAACGAATACGCCTTCCTTTACAGAAGAGGATCTTTTGATTGTGGGGAGCGGCTCTGGCCGTACAGAGTCTTTACTGGTCCTTGCAAAAAAGGCAAAAGCAATTGGCGGAAAAGTGGCAGCGTTCACGCTTTCTGCTGAGTCACCTTTAGCTGATCTATCGGATGAAGTCATCTTATTGTCGGGTGCACCGAAGGATCAACAGGATGGAAACCATCATACCATTCAGCCAATGGGTTCACTATTTGAGCAGTCGCTTCTTCTGACATACGATGCGGTCATTTTAAGGTTAATGGAAATAAAAGAGCTCGACACACATACAATGTACGGTCACCATGCAAATTTAGAATAGTCATTTTCAAAGCCTTTCCTTTCTTAGAAGGAGAGGCTTTTTCATTTCAACCAAGATCAGAATCTTGACATCTTCTATTTGGTGTAACTATAATTGTTACATCGTTGAAGAAAAAGCGTAAACACGGAAGGAAGATGAACATGAAAGTACAAATTTGGTCAGATATCGCCTGTCCTTTTTGTTATATAGGAAAAAAACAGCTGGAAACAGCGCTAGAACAATTCCCAGAGAAGGATCAGGTAGAGATAGAGTTTAAAAGCTTTGAGCTTGATCCCCACGCACCTGTTGATGTCGATCATGACGTTCATGATATGCTCGTCAAAAAATATGGCATGAGCCGCAGCCAGGCCATGGCGATGAATGAGCAGGTGAAGCAGGCCGGCAAAGAGAAAGGAATCGATTTTCAATTTGATCCGCTCGTGTTGACAAACACCTTTGATGCTCATCGATTGGCACAATATGCTGGTCAAATGGGGAAAGGCGATTTCGTTATGGGAGAGCTGTTTCAAGCGTATTTTACAGATGGAAAGCATGTTGGGGACCGTCAAACCCTTTTAGAGATTGCAGAAAAAGCAGGTCTTGATGTGAAGGAAGTACAGCAAGTTTTGGGCAGCGAAGCATTTGGCGATCATGTCCGAAAAGATGAACAAGAAGCGAGACAGCTTGGGATCAATGCTGTTCCGTTTTTCTTGATCAATGACAAGTATTCAGTTGCAGGTGCGCAGCCAGCCGATACGTTCCTGGGTGCACTTGAAACAGCTTGGAAAGAGGAAGCAGCTCAAGCAGAGAAAGCTCCTGACAATGCGTTTGAAGCGGCATGTGCAGATGACGTATGTGCGGTGCCTTCCCCTAAAGAAGAGGCGTAATAGATATGTTCCCTATCTTTTTATAAGATGGGGATTTTTATTGTTTAAGGATGAGGGGAAACCCATGTCTTTCATTTCAGCGATCCGACCCATTCACGCCTTATGCTGGAATCTAAAATAAAATGAGCCACTTGGAGTAGGGGCTCATTTTATTCGTTTGATCGTTTCACCTGGAACCAATTCAGGCTCGTAAAACGTTTGATCAGGGAGATTCTTTTTTCCTTGTACTTTTTTAATCATCCAGTCTGCTGCATCACGGCCCATTTGCTCCTGTGGATGGGTCAGTGTTGTCAGCTTCACATGGGCATTTTTCTGGGCGATATACGAATTATCCTGTCCAATAATCGAGAGATCATCTGGAATGGACAGCCCGATTTCGCTGCATACATTGGCGACTTCTAATCCCACCTCATCGTTATAGCAAACAAGGGCAGTCAGCTCATGCTGGTGCGCCATTAGAAATGTGTTAATTTGCTCCCCCAAATGCTGCTTTGATTCTGTATCGAAAAAGAGCACATGCTCAGGCAGGAAATTAAGCTTAGCTTCACCTAGCGCTTGAATATAGCCCTTCATCCGATATTTTCCCTGTAAATCATCTGTTTTTGAAATAAGCCCAATTTGTTGATGGCCCGAGGTGATCAGCTCTTTTGTGGCTAAATAGCTGGATTTTACATCATCCAAACAGAGAAAAGGAACCTCTAACTGCTCATAATAGGCATTGATCATAATGAGCGGTACATCCTGTTCTTTAAAGGATAAGTAGTACGAAATGTTTGGGTTATATAAATTGCTTTTCGTCGGCTCGACAATAAGTCCGTCCACACCAAACGACAGCATCATTTCCAGCGCTTTTTTCTCCTGTTCAACATCGTTATTTGTGCTTGCCAGCAATAAAGAATAGTTCTCTTCGTTTAATCGGCTTTCAATGCCTCGAATGATAGAAGGGAAAATGTAATCGGATATGTATGTTGTAATGACCCCAATCGTTTTCATATGTGCATGTCCCGCAGGTTTTGTTTGATATTGATTGGTTACAAATGTGCCTGAACCTTTTTCGCTGCGCAAAAATCCTTCGCTGGACAATTCCAAGATGGCTTTTCGAACTGTATGTCTGCTTACTTGATACATGTCTTGCAGGCTTGATTCGGTTGGAATACGCTCCCCGATCCGATAATCCCCTGTGAGTATTTTGCTTTTTATATCATCAATAATGATCTGGTACTTCTTTTTCATCGTTTCACTTCTTTCTCAGTTGATCATCTACTCGGATTGAGAAGAAATTGTATGGACATATTTTAACATGGTTGTCGGATCAAAAACAGGCGCTTCCCTTTTCTGTTATGACCCCTTCAGAAAAAATGAAAGTTTTTGTCGCATTATGTATGTACAACTATATTTATTATTGACATATGTACGTACAAATATTATATTGTGATTGTACCAGAGAATCAATGAATCTCGAAAAAGAAAATTGAAACCGCTATCGAAAATGGGGGTGAACGTAGAGTGGATCACAAAGAGACGGCCAAAGCCTTGAAAGAAGGACGGACATCTTTAGGCATTGAATTTGGTTCAACACGAATTAAAGCAATTTTAATAGATGAGGAATTTCAGCCAATTGCACAAGGTGCATATGAATGGGAAAGTTTTCTCCAGGATGGAATATGGACGTATAACTTAATTGATATCATTACAGGTCTGCAAGTGGCGTATCGAGAGATGAAAGAACAGGCCGAGCAAAAGTATGGTGTGACCATTCAAACCATTGGCTCAATCGGGGTATCAGCGATGATGCATGGCTATGTGGCATGTGATCATACAGGAGAGGTTCTCGTTCCGTTCCGAACATGGCGGAATGCAACGACCATCGAGGCGAGTCAAAAGCTGACAGACGTATTTCAATTTCATATTCCAGAAAGATGGAGCATTGCCCATTTGTATCAAGCGGTATTAGAAGATGAAAAACATCTATCCCGATTAGAATATATGACCACTTTGTCAGGATATATTCACTGGCTGTTAACCGGAAAGCAGGCCATTGGTATTGGCGATGCGTCAGGGATGTTTCCGATTGATGAACAAACGAAGGACTACAATGAAGAAATGCTCCAGCAATTTGAAGCATTGATTGCAGAAAAAGGCTATCCGTGGAAGCTTCGCCACATTCTGCCGCGTGTCTATTTAGCAGGTGAAGAAGCTGGCGTGTTAACGGCAGCAGGGGCAGCCATTTTGGATCAAGGAAAACATTTGCAGCCAGGCATTCCATTTTGCCCGCCGGAAGGTGACGCTGGAACGGGCATGGTGGCGACAAACAGTGTAGAAAGACGGACAGGGAATATTTCTGTTGGGACGTCGGTTTTTGCCATGCTTGTGCTGGAGCAGGATCTAAAAGGTGTTTATCCAGAAGTGGATATGGTTACGACGCCGGATGGACTGCCAGTTGCGATGGTTCATGCGAATAACTGTACAAGTGACCTAAACGCTTGGATGAATATATTCAAAGAGGCATTTGAAGCACTTGGCCTGCAAGTGGAGTCAGAAAGGTTATACGAATCCTTATTGCAGCAAGCTTTAGAAGCAGATCGAGATGGCGGCGGACTCTTAAGCTATGGCTATTACTCTGGTGAAAATATTACGAGACTGCCAGAAGGAAGACCTCTTTTTGTCAGGTCTCCTGAAAGCCGCTTTAACCTTGCTAATTTCATGCGTACCCATTTGTTCTCTGCTTTTGGTGCTATGAAAATAGGCATGGACCGATTAAAGGAACAGGAACATGTAGTGATTGACCGCTTACTAGGGCATGGGGGATTATTTAAAACACCGCTCGTTGGACAAAAAATGGTTGCCGCAGCGCTGAATACACCTGTATCAGTTGTTTCAACAGCTGGAGAAGGCGGTGCGTTTGGGATGGCTGTCCTTGCTTCATATATGGTCCATCATCAGCAGCAAACATTGGCTGAATTTCTCACCCATTGCGTATTTGCCCATACATCAGAAGAGCTCATGGAGCCCGATCCACTCGATGTCAAAGGCTTTGACGAATTTTTAAAGCGCTATCAAAATGGGCTTGCGATTGAAGAAGCGGCGGTAGCACATCTGATGCCAACGAAAGGAGTGACGACGGTATGCTAGATCGCTTAAAAGAAGAAGTGTATCAAGCAAATTTAGATTTGCCAAAATACGGACTTGTGAAATTTACATGGGGTAATGTCAGTGCATGTGATCGTGACAGTGGTTTGTTTGTAATTAAGCCGAGCGGCATAGCGTATGACCAACTATCAGCAAAAGATATGGTCGTGGTGAACTTTGATGGTGAAGTGGTGGAAGGAGAATTGAGCCCTTCGTCAGATACGGCTACACATGCAGTTCTTTACAAATACTTTGAGGAAATTGGCGGCATTTCACATAGCCATTCCATGTGGGCAACCGTTTGGGCGCAGGCAGGACTTGATTTACCAGCAATGGGCACAACACATGCCGATACATTTTACGGCGCCGTTCCGTGCGCTCGTTTTCTAACAGAAGAAGAAGTCAATCGGGGTTATGAGGTAGAAACGGGCAAGCTGATCATCGAAACGTTTGAGAAAAGAAACCTAGATGTGATGGCGGTGCCGGGTGTTTTGCTTCAAGGGCATGGTCCATTTACATGGGGGAAGGATGCAAAAAGTGCGGTCACAAACAGTGTGATTTTAGATGAAGTCGCCAAGATGAATCTTTTTGCTAAGCAATTGAACGAATTTGCTGAGCCATTGCCGCAGCGAATTTTAGATAAACATTACTTAAGAAAACATGGAAAGCATGCGTACTATGGACAAAAACCTTCAACATAAAGAAACGAGGGATATCTATGTTAACAAGCCTGAAAAAAGAGTTTTGGTTTATCGTTGGGTCACAACATTTATATGGTGATGAAGCACTGAAAAAAGTAAAAGCAGATGCACAAAAGATGACGGATGCTTTAAATGAGAGCGGTTTACTTCCTTATCCAGTGATCTTGCAGGAACTGGCTGTCAGTGCCGATCAAATCACAAAGCTTATGAAAGAGGTTAATTATCGCGATGAAGTTGTCGGTGTGATGACGTGGATGCATACATTTTCTCCAGCAAAAATGTGGATACGCGGCACCAGTCTTTTGCAAAAGCCTCTTTTGCATCTTGTTACACAATATTATGAAAAGATTCCGTGGGACACGATCGACATGGACTATATGAATCTCCATCAATCCGCACATGGAGACAGAGAATATGGCTATATCAATGCACGTTTAAATAAACAAAACCAAATTGTGACCGGTCATTGGTCTAAGCCGGAAGTGCAGCAGCAAATTGCTGATTGGATGGACGTTGCGGCTGCCTATCATGAGAGCTTTCACATCAAAGTAGCCCGGTTTGGTGACAACATGCGGCATGTGGCTGTGACAGAAGGCGATAAAATCGAAGCGCAGATTCAATTAGGATGGACCGTTGACTACTTTGGAATAGGCGATCTCGTCGAATATGTAAATGCAGTAGAAGACGAAGAGGTAGATGCATTATTTGCTGAGTATTTAACGCAATATGATGTGAATTATGGAACGTATTCAGTTGAAGAGTGGGAAAAAAGTGTCAAGGTGCAGGCGCGATATGAGATCGCCATCAAACGTTTCTTAGATGAAGGCGGCTATCATGCCTTTACAACAAACTTTGAAGACTTACATGGGATGAAGCAGCTGCCTGGACTTGCGGTACAGCGGCTGATGGCAAAGGGATACGGCTTTGCGGGGGAAGGTGATTGGAAAACGGCCGCACTGGACCGCTTATTAAAGGTGATGAGTCATCATCAATCCACTGGATTTATGGAGGACTACACGTATGAAATGACGTCTGGACAGGAAGCGGTGCTGCAATCTCATATGCTGGAAGTAGATCCAGCGCTCGCTCATACAAAACCTGTCATTGTCGTGTCTCCACTTGGGATCGGAAACCGGGAAGATCCAGCACGTCTTGTGTTTGATGGAAAAGCAGGCGAGGGTGTCGTTGTCTCTATAGCGGATTTTGGAACACATTTCAAATGGCTCATACAAGAAGTCGAAGCCTTTGAGCCAGAGGAAGCAGCACCTCATTTACCAGTTGCGCGTGTATTGTGGAAAATCAAACCGAATTTTCAGGATGGCGTCAAAGCATGGATTAAAGAAGGTGGAGGCCACCATACAGTCGTGTCTCTCAATTTAACGGTTGATCAAATTGTTCATTTTGCAAAGCTAGTCGATGCAGAATATGTGGTTTTATAGAAGGGGGAAAGGTCTTCTACTGGTTACAGTAGAAGCACTGGGTGAAATGAAAGCGGTTAATTAAGTGAGGGGGTCATCCACTTGGAGAAAAAAGTGTCAAGCAAATTTATCTTCTTTTTCGGGTCCTTTGCAGGCATCTTATTTGGATATGATATTGGTATTATTGCAGGGGCGGAAGGACATATTCAGGAAGAATTTCAGCTCAGCCCATTATGGCTTGGAATCGTTGTCTCTTCATTAATGGGCGGCGCCATCATTGGCTCCATCTTAAGCGGTCTCTTAGGGGATAAATTTGGCCGCAGAAAACTCATTTTGGTCTCATCCGTGATCTTTTTTGTCGGGGCGATCGGATCAGCTGTCGCACCAGAAGAGATTTCACTCACCATCGCTCGAATCTTTTTAGGGACAGCAGTAGGAACAGCCTCATCATTGGTTCCGGCTTACATGTCTGAAATCGCTCCTGCTAAAATCCGCGGGAAATTATCTGGACTCAATCAGCTCATGATTGTAACTGGACTCTTGCTCAGCTATATTGTTGCGTTTGTGTTTGAGCCCATCCCGGACAGCTGGCGCTGGATGCTGGGAAGTGCCGCTTTATTTGCGATCGTGCTTTATATTGGCATGCTGAAGCTTCCTGAATCTCCGAGATATTTGATTAAACACGGCATGGCTCATAAAGCACGGGAAGTATTAGGATCATTGCGTTCTTCCCGTGAAGAAATCGAATCAGAAATGCAGGAAATTTTAGAAGTCGCCAAAGAAGAACGCTCGGGGATTCGTGAATTGTTTCAAAAGAAATTCAGAATGGCTCTTTTCATTGGGGTTGGAATGGCAACCCTTCAGCAAATTCAAGGCGCGAACTCCATTGTCTATTATGCAACGAGTATCGCTCGGAATGTAGGCCTTGCGCCGCAGGTTGCCGCAGGTTTTACAGTCATTGTCGGTGTCATTTTTGTCGTCACGACCGTGATCTTTTTACAATTTGTTGACCGCTTCGACCGCCGAACGATTCTCACCGTAGGAGGATCGGGCATGGCTCTTTCTTTCTTTGCTCCCGCCGCATTAGGGGCACTTGGCGTTAGTGAAGGAATTTTAAACTGGGTGACATTGATTTCACTTTGCTGCTTTATTTTGTGCTATGCCTTCTCGTGGGCACCGATCACCTGGATCATCATCGGCGAAATCTTCCCGCTTTCTGTCAGAGGTATTGGAGCAGGTATCTCTTCTGCCTTTAACTGGACCGGATCGTTAGCAGTTGGACTCGTTTTCCCTATTCTGGCTGATCAATTCAGCTTTGGGGTCATTTTCTCCTCATTCGGAGTCATCTGCTTAATCGGGCTGTTATTTACCCGTTTTGTGCTAGTCGAGACAAAGGGAAGAAGCTTAGAGCAAATCGAAACCGATATGGCAGCACGTGTATAAATAAAGAAAACCATCTATCCCATGTGGGTAGATGGTTTTTTACTCAAGCGTCTGTTTGAGCTCATTTGGCAGTAAATCAATCAATTGATCATAGGAAGACAAATCCAGCACTTCAAGCAGCGCGTAATATTTCGCATAGATTTCACTCAGCTGATCAGGATGGTTTGTTTGATATTGATTCAGATGTAATTGAGTTAGTTCAAGTGCAATGTCTAGCTTGTTTCGTTCGAATGGCTGTGTCGTGTTGATCATATCGTTCACCTCTTATTTGATAATGAGTGGAAAATATGCAGTGAATAAAAAGAGCTGATGTTTTGTTTTCATGAATGTTCTTTCTTCTTAATGTACCATTTGTATAATATGTTAAAATTGCCCTTTTGTAAAGAAAGACAAAACTAGATAGAGAGTGGATTTTTTAAAAAATAGACATGCATCTAATCACGAAAGGTGCCTCTGACATACGATAGAGTGTAAGTGAAAGACAACTTGAAGGGGTGTTAAGATGAGCCGAAATCGATTAGATGATTTCTTCTTTGGACCTCGCAGAGGAAACCAAGGAGGAGACGAAACGGTTGTTTTCCCCACACGTCAAATTGTCAACACAAGAACGAATGAACAAACGATCAGAAAAATTCACCCAACGCATATCACAAACGTCAATAAAAACATCAAAAGAATCGAAAACTACTATCCGGTCACTGAATCGACTCACAACGAGTATATTGTAGAAGAATACGATTGCGGCAGTGATATCAAAAACCCTTGCTGCCGTCCGGTGAAGCGCTGTAAGTGGTAATGAAGGGGGCATCCTTTTATGGGATGCCTTTTTATATTTAGGAATAAAATTTTGATCCAAAGTTCTTTTCAAGATAAAATTAGAAGTATCCATCATTCTTTTGGAGGCGATTTTCTGAATATTCGATTGTTAACACCAGATGATGCTGAAGAATATGCAGCACTCAGACTAGAAGCACTGCAATTAAATCCAGAGGGTTTTGCGATGAGCTATGAGGAAGAGCGAATCAATATAGAGGATAAATATAAAGTGCGTTTTGCTTCGGCGAAATCTATGTGGACTTTTGGTGCTTTTCATCAAGGGCAGCTTGTGGGGGCAGTCACGCTCCTCCAAGAAACCTTGCAGAAGTTAAAGCACCGAGCGAATCTGACAGCGATGTATGTAACACCTAGTGCACGCGGAAAAGGAACAGGCCAGTCCTTGATGACAAAAGCTCTTTCCTTCGCGCGAGAACGGCAGGATATCGAGCAAATGTATTTATCGGTGGTGACAACTAATCACTCAGCTAAACGCCTCTATCGCTCTGTTGGATTTGAGTCGTACGCTGTCGAAGAAAAAGCGCTAAAATGGACTGATACATATGTAGATGAGGAAAAAATGGTTTTATTTTTATCAAAATCTGGAGGAGATAGAAGTGGATCAACAAGCCATGCGCATCACATTAGCAGCAGGACCCAATAGTGAGCTGGAATCTTTTGCACTGCGTGCAGCACTTGAAAACTTCGGCGCGAAAGTCGATATGCATTGGATTGGAAGACCGAATGACCTGATTCATGTGTTATCTGGTAGAAATAGAAGAGAAATAGATTACCTTCTTTTATCGTTTCACGGTGAAGAAGGAGCATTTATCATGCCTGAATTAGGGGAAGATGTTTACGAAGATGAGGAGCCTAGAGATACTGCCTTTGGAGCGGAAGAAATCAAGCGGTATGCCTCATTAGAAGGAGTTCATGTCATCTCTACAGGCTGCACACTAGGAGAGAAAAATCTAGCAGATGCTTTCTTAGAGGCAGGGGCTGCATCTTATTCAGCACCGGACGATTACATCGATGGGAATGCAGCATTTATCTTTGTGCTGACCATGCTGTACGAGCTCATGAACAATACAAAGACAGTCAGAGCGGCATTTGATCGAGCGCGTTCCATTGATGAAGAAACGAAATTATTTCAATTATATATGCAAAAGTAATCAAAGGACTGAGAAATCAAGTCCTTTTTTTATTCCTCTCCAAAAATGTGTCGGAAATGTGACAAATGTGTGATTTGCAAACTAAAATGGGGGCATGCAAAGTCTATCCTACAAACACACGTCATTCAGGCATGGCGGCATCACGAGAGGAGAATCATTGTGTCAATTAAATGGAAAGTCAGTCTCGTCCTATGCGGACTTGCGATGATCATCGGAATCGCTGCGTTTTATCATAATCAGCAGGCAAGCGGGACAGAGAAGAAGAAGGTAGAACCAGATGCGAGCTATAAAGAAGTTGAAATTGTGACCCTCGTGAATGACGGGAGATACTTGAGATATGCTGTGAACTATCCTGTGTTTCATCAAAAAAAGCTAGATCAAGAGATGAAAAGATTTGCAGAAACAGCGCTGGACAAATTCAAAACATCGTTTAGTGAAGCAAGTGATGTCGATGAAGATCATCGATACGAATTAAACATAGATTATGAGATTACTCATTATGCCAAACAAACTGCTGCGATCAAATTCAATACATATGAATGGAAAGGCGGAGTAAAAGGCGCACATGAAACGAAGATATTCAATTTTGATTTCAAGAAACAGCAGTTTTTATCAATAGATGATCTATTTTTATCAAAGAAAAAAAGTCTGCAAAAACTGTCTCAAATGACATTTGAGGAGTTAAAAAAAGATCGCTCTCTTGCGGAAAACGAGCATTTGCTTAAACAAGGAACATCTCCTGAGGCAGAGCATTATCAGTATTTTGCCATCAAAGATCGTTTTATTGAATTCTACTTCCCAGCAGGGCAAATTGCACCAGACAAAAAAGGTCCTCAAGTGCTGGCGATTAAGAAAACACTGCTTAAAGGAATGTTAAAGCCAGAATACATTAATAAAGAAAAGAACAAAAACGAGAAAAAAGAACCAATCGCAAAAAGAAAGATCGTAAAACTGCCAAAACAGGGAGTATTCAACCCAAATCAAAAAGCCATTGCCCTTACATTTGATGATGGACCAAATCCATCAACAACCTCAAAAATCTTAACAGCTTTAAAAGAAAACAAAGGACACGCGACATTTTTTGTACTAGGAAGCAGGGTTCAATATTATCCCGATATGCTAGGTGAAATCAGAAAAGGTGGAAATGAAATCGGAAATCATTCCTATAACCACCCTTTACTCACAAGACTGCCATTAAAACAAGCCATCAAACAAGTAGAAGATACGCAGCAAATCATTGAAAAAGCAGGCGGGTTCACACCGACTCACTTTAGACCGCCATATGGTGGAACAAACGGACAGATCAACTCGGCTGTCAACATGAAAGTTACGCTTTGGGATGTAGATCCCGAAGATTGGAAATATCGCAACAGCCAATACGTTGCCAACTACATTCTTACACATGCGTCTAGCGGAGAAACCGTCTTAATGCACGACATCTATGACACCTCTGCCAACGCGGCTGTCACGATCATCAAGGAATTGACCAAACAAGGATATCAATTACTAACAGTCTCGGAGCTTGAGCAGTGGAAGGAAGCACGGGCGAAAAAGGTGAATTGAATACGTAAAAAAGATGCGAGTCTTAATGGATTCGCATCTTTTTTAAAGCCAATTATGAGAATGAAGGGAAAATATGTTAAAGTGATTGTAGAAAGGGAGGGCTTCGAATGGTATTGATGAGGTTGATTAGCATATATATGCTGACAGCGTTTAGTTTGGGATTTGTCGTAAACTATGTACCTGGTTTGATGCTGCCCATCTATATTCTTGCGATGATTGGGCTCATTTTATGTCTCGCTCATATTGCGCTTCATTATATTCGGCGAATCAGAAATATGTTATTTGATGAGTAAGGGGAAGATTTCTCCTATGGCAAAAACCTCCTGCTAGATGCGTGAGGTTTTATTTTTTCGGTTTTTGCTGTTCTAACAGTTGGATGATTTTCTCGTTGGACGCTTTGATTTGTCTCAAAAGAGAAACGATATTTCCTGTAAATCCCACGAGCACAACCAGTATAATAAGAATGATAAAATGAACAGTTCGTGTCATATATCGGGCAATTGATGTGAATGGAGAATGTTGAGGGGGATTTATTTGAAACGAGTAGACGTAGTTTCAGCTATTATTTATGACGAGGAAGAAAATCTTTTAACGGTCAAGAATGTAAAGGGATATTGGGAACTTCCAGGCGGTGCTGTGGAAAAAGCTGAACACCTGCAGCAGGCTGTCATCCGCGAAGTGAAAGAAGAGACAGGGTATGTTGTCAAAGTAAATGAACTTCATTCGGTTCGAGAAGCGTTCTTTCAAGATAAAAAACATCATGCGCTTATCATTACGTTCTTTGCGGAAATGATCGGGGGAGAGATGAACATTCTAGATCCGGATCAGGATATTGAAGAAGTAAAATGGGTCAGCACTCAAACCTTTCAAAAGCTAAACCCAAAGCTATATCACATGCTAAAATTAAACCAACAAACACAAGCCTTTTATGATTTTGAGGGGAATAGAACAATTGGTTAAATCCAAATTGATATAGGCATGAAGGAGCGATATTGATGTTTTTATACTACGGGCCTACAGGAGCTCCGATAGAAAAACCTGGAGAAGAATTCATGAAAAGAATCTTCTTTCAGGAGGGTGAAGAGTATTGGAAACAAGGTAACGGGGAATCTTCCATTGAGATAGAGGAAGATGGGGAAAGTGAAAGTCTAGTTTTCTTTTATACTGAACCGTATGGATTCTTTATCATCAGATATCCAGATTTTTTAGTCCCTTTTCAAAAGGTAGAAAAGATCGAAACGATCGAGCATTTGATCGCTGGATCACCATTGTATGTGCCATCATGCAGCTATGTTGATCGTAATCAGGCGTATGAAATCGTTCAACATTTTGTGACGACAAAAAAGGTACCGGACTCTGTTGAATGGGTCGAGTTGAGGAATATTCATTTTCAGCATGATGTGAAAAGGTAGGGGAGTAAGGTGAAAGTGTGTACAGAAGAAAGGATACATAGTTTAGATGAGAGAGTATGCATTTACATGTAGGATATGATGAGCAAGGTTTTGATTATGAAGGTGTGTTAAGAGTTTAAAACAGAGAGATGGCTATTGTTTTTTGATCAGAAAAGTTACGGGTTAACGTTTTCAACGGAATATGAGAAGAGGGACGAAGTAGGCTAATATTGAGGAGTACCCTTTACTACAGGTTTAAAGTTTCGAGAACTCTAAATCATTTGAGTGCTGTTTTTGTATCTTTATTCCTATTTAATGACAAACTTTGTGTTGGTAAAATTGACCTTGTCAATGAATAGGAAGGAGTGAATTCTTCTGGGGAAGATACTTGATGCAAAAGCACTAACAAGTGCAATGGACACAAGGGCAAAACACTATCAGGAACTCCGCGAACAAATGGTAGATTTAAAAAAGGCATTACAAGGTGTGGCCAACCTCGGTGACGACTTCACTGGGAAAGGTGCCGATAACATTAAAAGCTTTTATAAAGAGCTCGCCGGAAATGTAGACATGTTTATCAGCTTCATTGATAAGCAAAAAGCCTTTCATGAAGGTGTTTCTGGGACACTGGATGATACGAGCTTTGGCGGCGATACCTTTATAGAGGAACACTTTTTAGACAACGCAGTACATATGGGCATCAAGAATGCCAAAAGCATTGTGAAAGATCAAAAAAAGGCACTCAAAACGATTTTTCAAGACATTGATGACCTCATTTCCCTAGAGGTATTTGATAGCCAAACCTTTGATGAAAAAATAGAAGATGCGGAAGATGAACGAAAAAAGACGGTTAAAGAACTAAGAGAGCTTGATCAAAATTTAAAAGATGAATATGCTTTGTCAGAGACGGAACAGCAAGCTACAATGGCATTGTACGCTGAAATGATGAATGCGACAAATGACGGAAAAGCGATTTCGCCTATGAATTTTGACAAGAAAGCGTATCAAAATAGCGAAATCTACAAGGTAAAAAGCGATATTGAAAAGCAAACTTCTGAATATCTGAAAATCAAAAAAGAACAAGAAGAAGCCCGAAAGATTGCGAAGGAACAAGAAGCGCTCGCCAACCGCCCTTGGTATGAAAAAGCCCTAGATTATGGCGGAACCATCGTGAATGAACTGACCGGCGTGAACGATGCAAAACGTGCCGCAACAGGCGTTGATCCAATCACAGGGGAGGAACTCACCGCAGGACAGCGAGTCGCGGCAGGAGGCATGGCAGCAGCCGGCTACATCCCAATCGTCGGCTGGGCAGGCCGCATTTTCAAAGGCGGAAAAGCTGTCTATAAAACGACCCAAGCCACATCGGCCGCAGTCAGGGCGGTCGATATCTACAAGACATCGCAAAAATCTTTTGACGCCCTGAAAACATCTCAAAAAGGCTTGTATGGACTCACCGCCACCAACGGCTTCAGCGAAGCAATTACAGGCCGAGACATGTTTGGAAACAAGATTTCAAAAGAACAGCAGGAAGCGAGTATGAATGCGGCGCTTGGAATGCTTTTGCCGTTTGGAGCGAAAGGGTTTAATGGCAGAATGGGAATTAATCAGAAAAGCAACCACCTTAATCAAGCAAGCGTAGGAAAGACTGACTTAGATCGTTTACGGAAGAAGTGGAATGTTCCAGAAACTCAAACTGTTGCTGTAGGAAAAACAGATGTCAAAGGTTTGGAACGTAGCGTGTTCGAAGGTGGGTCGCCAAAAGTTAGGAAAGAAGGAGGTCTGCCTTCATTAGATGAAGTTTATCCTGATCGGAAAATTAAGGCACCATATAAAAGATCAATTAGAGGGCACGCTCAATTTATGGATCATGCAGAAGAAGGCGTAATCGCAGAATTTGAGGACGCGGTTAAAAAGGCAGGACTTAAACCAGAAGAGATAAAAGGTATACTAAATATCCATCAATCTAATCCAAATGGAGTTTGTAATAAATGTACAAAAGGTCTGTTTGATCGAGTTCCAAGTGAGGAAAGAGGAATATTCAAGCAACTGACAGATCAATATCCTGAATTGAAAATAAAAGTAACAACAGAACGAGATCCAAGTGTCCCACATCCAAGAGATACTTTATCTTTTGATGTTAAAAATGGTGTTACAGAAAATGTAGTTAAAATGAAAAAAATAGGAAAGAGGCTATAGAATGGATTTTATAAATGACCTTAGTGAAGAGGCTAAAGTTGCTCTAGGATTAGCAATAGCTGAAAAAATGTATACATTCATAGATAAAGAAGATGATGGTTACCACATAGGAGAAAAGCTTTAGATGATTGTTGGAAATGGCTTTCTGGCAAAGAGTTAAGTGCAGAAGATTTATGTAATTATATAGATAGTGAAGATTATATGGATGTAGCTGAGTTCGCTACTAAAGAAAAAGATGAACAAAAACAATATGGCTGGTATTCAGTATTAGATGCAGTTTCTTACACAGCGTATCAAGCGTATAAACGAGAAAATAAAAAATTTGTTCCTCAAGTGCTAGAGGTAGTAGACGATGAAACATTAATTGTAATGTGGGAAAATGCAATTGAATCAAAAGATTGATAGGGATGAATTAAATACCTTGAGAAAATATTTAATTGATCATTATCCTAGCAAAGATCACGATCATAAAAAAATATATTTAATTAAAAAAGAGGACATCGCAGTCATTTAAATTAGATTAATTGTGCGCTATGAATAAAGGGCAGCTATTATCAATAGAAATGCAGAGAGACAGTAGCTTATTGTCGAATTTAAAAACAGACCTCATGAGGTCTGTTTTTGTTAGAAGTTAGGAAGTTTATTTTCATTTCCCCTTCTTCCGTTTCTTCTTTTCCGCCCGGTAAAACTCATGAAACATCTTCATCAGCGCGCTTCTGACACATAGCTCCGCGATATCCCGAGCTCCTTGGCTATTTTCCTCTGCGTTTTTTCTTTCTTTAAATCAAGGCCGAACCGGCCGACGATCACTTCTTTTTCTCGGCCGTCGAGAATGTCAATATACTCCTTTACTTTTTCAAGCTCCATGTTGAGCTGAATGGTATCGATCACATCTTCATTTTCGGATTTTAAGACATCGATTAATGAGATTTCGTTGCCTTCTTTATCCTGACCAATGGGGTCATGCAAGGAGACGTCTTTTTTCGTTTTTTTGAGCGCGCGTAAGTGCATGAGAATTTCATTATTAATGTCAAGAGGGGGGTGCAGAATTTAAAAATCGAATTTAACTTTTGCCCCATCATGCAATAATTCAGGTTCGTCATTTAGATATACATTACTTAAGTGAAGTGTGATTGAACTCAAATCCGAAACATCATCTACCAGTAAAGGAACTACAACCATACCTTCATTTTCGACTTTACCATAAAAAGAACCAACACCTTTATCCGTATACAAATTAGCCGTATTGACTTGGATTTGTTTTTTTGTATTAGTGGTAATAACATCAACACCAGAAAACAAAACATCTTTATCGGAAGTGTTTTCAGTCGTATAAGTAATTTGTATTCTATGATATTTATCTTTTTCATATTGATTATCAGAAAGAAGCTCTTTATCGTCTTCACCTAAATTACTGTATTCAAAAACTTTAACATCTTGTATTTTCATCTTAATAGGACTTAAATCTATTTCTTTTTGTTTGTTGTTTATCTTTTTCAAAGTCAGTGTTGAACCATTTTTATCTTTCTTCCACTCCCCGATCTTTGATAAACGTCCTGACGTTGGTTTATTCTCTTTTTGTGCTGATTCTTTTGAAGCCTCTTTGCTCGTTTCTTCTTTTTTTTGCCGGCTCAGTTGAGCTGTTAGTGTTACCGCAAGCAGTTAGAACTGCCATAAAGCATAAGAATAAAATTAGTTTAGCTTTTTCATAGTCTGCACCCTTCTATATACACATTTTAGTAATACAGGAAACATTATAATATAGAAAATATTAAAATGGTGATTTTCGACAAAATTAGACAAAATAATTCATGACTTATAGCATGGGTTTAAAGTCACAAAACGTTCGGTGGTGAATTCGTATGTAACATTAAAAAGTGCTGATATTTCATTTGTGAAATTATTATAAGTCTGAATAGCTATTATTTTTCTAAACATAAAAGTTGAAATACAAAACTTATATGCAAACCGTTTGTCCTGCATTTTCCACAATTCTCTAAACAGTGGGGCATAATCAGTTGATTTCCTTCATGTCTAAGTGCATGACCCAAAGTTCATCACCAAAATCTTGCCATTGTTCTTGAGGGCTAAGACGGTAGCTATTATCAAAAGAAATGAAGCGAGACAGTAGCTTATTGCCGAAATAAAAAACAGACCTAGTGAGGTCTGTTTTTGTAAGAAGTTAGGAAGTTCATTTTTCATTTCCCCTTCTCCCGCTTCCGTTTCTCCTTCTCCGCCCGGTAAAACTCATGAAACATCTTCATCAGCGCGCGCTTTTCAATACGTGACACATAGCTCCGTGATATCCCAAGCTCTTTGGCTATTTCCCGCTGCGTTTTTTCTTTCTTTAAATCAAGTCCGAACCTGCCGACGATCACTTCTTTTTCTCGGCCGTCGAGAATGTCGATATACTCTTTTACTTTTTCAAGCTCCATGTTGAGTTGAATGGTATCAATTACATCTTCATTTTCGGATTTTAAGACATCAATTAATGAAATTTCGTTGCCTTCTTTATCTTGACCGATGGGGTCATGCAAGGAGACGTCTTTTTTCGTTTTTTTGAGCGCGCGTAAGTGCATGAGAATTTCATTTTCAATACAACGCGCCGCATATGTTGCCAGCTTTGTTCCTTTTCCAGAGGAATAGCTTTCGATGGCTTTAATGAGTCCGATCGTCCCGATGGAGATGAGGTCTTCAGCGTCTTCCCCGGTATTTTCAAATTTCTTTACAATATGGGCGACGAGCCGAAGGTTATGTTCAATCAGCATGTTTCTTGCGTGTTCATCGCCCTGTGCCATGAGGGCTAAGTATTTTTTTTCATCATCTCCCGAAAGGGGCTGTGGAAAGGCATTGTTTTTGACATAGGACACTAAAAACACCAATTCTTTGACCATCAATCCCATCGCTGTAAATACTCCTGCCACGATTTTCACCTCCACCTTGTTTAGGCCGCTGCCTATATCCTCAAATGTATGTAAAGGAAGGATTGTCTGTGTCTGTACGATGAAAAAATCATCTTTTTCAAAAAAATCGTGCTTCAGTTCGTCTCTTTTTTATGTTTGCGGTTTCTTTGCGGTGCTTGGCGGTCAAGAAGCGTGCTAAAATATGTAATATTAGACCGAAAAGGAAGGGGTAATTTCGGAACATGGGGAAGGTTCTATCTTCACATGTAGGTATGAAAATTAATGAATGGTATCGAATGATACGGCAGTTCAGTGTTCCAGATGCGGAAATCTTGAAAGCGGAAGTTGAAGCGGAAATTGAACAGATGGAAGAGGACCAGCATTTACTGATTTATTATCAGCTCATGTGTTTTCGGCACCAAATCATGCTTGACTATATACACCCTTCAAAATATCAACCTTTCTCAGTATCTAATCTAGTCGATAAAATCGAAAACTCCAATCATGAGTTATCTGATATGCTGCATTATTACCATGCATTTTTTCGTGGCATGCATGAATTTAGTCAAAAAGAATATTTAGAAGCCGTCAAATATTATCGAGTCGCAGAAAAGCAGCTGTCCATGGTATTTGATGATATTGAGCAGGCAGAGTTTCATTTTAAAGTGGCAGAAGCCTACTATATAATGAAACAAACACATGTCTCCATGCACCATATTTTAAAGGCGCTGGAAATATACGATCAGCATGATGCGTATACGATTCGCATCATTCAATGTCTCTTTGTCATCTCAGGAAATTATCAAGATTTAAAACGAAAAGACCGGGCACTGCCTCATTTAAAAAAGGCAAAACAGCTCGCATCTCAAATTGATCACCCGCGCATTTACAGTTCAGCGCTCTATAATTTAGGAAAATGTTATGGCGAGCTTGGCTATAGAGAGGAAGCGGAACGATATTTAACGGAATCCGCTGATCTTGCCCGCAAAGAGCTGCTCCCAACGCTTCCGCATACGCTTTATACGCTGGCGAAGCTGCTTTTTAGACAGAATGAACAGGCGGATGCCCTGCGCATATTAGAAGATGGGAAATTGGCTGCAAAGAAGCATGAAGACCAGCTGTTCTGTCATATGTTTGAGTATCTGGATGCTTTATATGTTCAGGAAATCAATGAAGACCAACTGCAAAAAACCATTGATTATTTGGAAAAACTTAGCCTATACTCTTATATAGAGGATATCTCACTAGAAATTGCGACAGCCTTAGAAGCCTCTCAACAATACAAAAAGTCCAACCAGTATTATCAGAAATTATTATGGGCTCAAAATCAAATCCAAGAAGGAGAGTGTCTGTATGAATTCTAAGCAACGTTCGACAGTTGAAGAGAGAAACCAAACGTGAAACACAAAGAGCGGGCCAATATGGCCGGCTTTTTTTATTTGAAAAAGAAGCAGATATCACCATGAAGCTTGCATGAATTGATGCGAAAGCGGGCAATTTATCGGTAATGATGTTCGGTGGAGGAGGCGGTCGAATGAGAGGGCTGCATATCTTGATGTGTATATGGCTGCTATGTGCTTTTGTTCCTAATGAAGTAGAGGCACGTACATTAAAACGAGTCGATCTTGAAAAAACGGGACGTGCCTTTTGGGACATGAGAGCGGAACGGAAAAAGATTGCGATCACCTTTGATGATGGACCTCATCCAGTGTATACAAATCAAATATTAGATGTGCTGAAGGAGCATCAAGTGAATGCAAGCTTTTTTGTGATAGGGAGCAGAATCCATGCTTATCCAATGATCGCAGAACGGATTGTGGACGAAGGGAATGAACTCGGCAATCATACGATGAATCATACGTATTTTGACCTTTTGTCGTCAAAGGAGATCAAGCGGGAATTAAAAGAATCAGCGGCTCATATCGCTTCACTCCAGCCTGGCGGTCCCTTATTATTTCGCCCTCCTGGTGGACGCTTAACAATGAAATCATTCCGCATTCTGTCAAAGCAAGGGTACGATGTGGTCATGTGGTCCTTTACGCAAGATCCGAAGGACTGGTCAAGACCAGGCGCACGTAAAATTGCAAGCCGAATTATTGATCATATTCAAGGCGGCGATATTATCCTTTTACATGATGGCGGGGGAAATCGCAAGCAAACGGTAGAAGCATTGAAACAAGTGATTCCTGAGTTGAAGAAGAGGGGCTATGAATTTGTAAAAGTAAGTGAACTGCTGCATCATGACAAAGCATATATGCCTGTTCAGATGCAATAGGCAGCATTCGTCAAAAACATTCATTCATTGAAACCAAAAGTCTTGTCGTTTACTATATGAAGAGGGCTTTTGGAGGTGAATGTTGTGAAGAAATATGTTTTCCTTTTCATCCTATTATGTGTTGCTGCTGGGTGCTCTAAGCCAGTACAAGAAAGCGTTATTGCATTTGGTGACAGCAATACAAGAGGATCAAACTGGGACTTTCGAGATTATCCAACATCTGAAAAATGGGTGAATCTCATGAAAAACGTCGAGCGCGGCCAAATTCAAGTGAAGAATGCAGGCATTGGCGGGCAGACGACTGAAGACGCGAAACTGCGCTTTGAGCAGGATATTTTAAAACAGAAACCAACTTACGTCCTCATCATGTTCGGTACGAATGATGCGGCGATTTTAGACGGGAAACATCCCCGAGTGACGAAAAAACGGTTTAAAGAAAATTTAACCTACTTCATTTCTGAAAGTAGAAAAGAAGGCATTACCCCGATTCTCATGACCTGTGTGCCTGTTGTAGAAGGCGGGAAAAAGGGCTTGTATTATTACTCCAGATATAAGTCATCTTATTTTGCCGGGAGAGGCGGGGCAAGAGCTTGGCAAAACTCTTATAATGACATCACAAGAGAAGTAGCGAAGGATGAGCAGGTACCGCTTGTCGACAACTGGAAAGCTTTCATCCGAGAAGCTGGAGAAGATAGTGATCATGCCCTGATTCAGTCAGGTTTGATCGACCCTTCTGGCAATCATATGACACCAAAAGGGGCGAGAATTATTTATAACGAAATCAAAGAGCGTGATGTCATCAAACATTTTTAAATGATGGCTATCTGCCTAAACAAGACCATTCATCCAGCATAGTCTAACAGTATATCTTCCTAGAAGGAGGTAACTGATATGTGGGGATGTCCTTATCCTTACCCTGCGTGTTCGCCTTATCCAGCACAAGGAGCAGGAATCGGTTACGCTTTTCTTGTTGTGTTCCTTGTGGTCATTTTAGTCGTAGGCGGAGGGTTATGGTTTTGGAATGAACAGCCTTGCAATTAAGACACCTCTTCTTTCATCAGAAGGGGTGTTTTTTACGGAAAATAGTAGTAAGCCTATAGCGCAAGTGATATAATATCAGTCACCTGAGTTTAAAAAAGGAGAGTGCTCGGGAGGCATGGTTCCTGTGATATGGAATTAAGAGGAAACAGAGAGCATATGCCCGAGCGAACGTCTTTTCATTTCTGTCTCAATTAATTCAATGAAGTCGCGATTTAAGTTCATTTCATTTGCTTTATAATACGATTCTATAAGTAAATCATCTGACAGCTTTTTCATACTAGAAACCCATATGATGGGAAAAACACCTCCCCTGAAAAAGTTGGCATAAAATTTGAGGAAAAGACATATCATCATAGGTTGATCGACTGTCTTTGAAGTACCTTTAATCTACCATGAATGGGAAACAAGAACAATCGTTCTGTTATCCACATGGTTAAGTGGATAACTTGTGGGTAGAGTGTTTATAATTGAATGAAAGCATGATGAAATATAGGTGGATAATGTGTGTAAAATTATCCACACCTGTTGAAGGTCCTCATCATATGTCGAAAACTTTTTCATTGTATTCGATAGACAGACAAATTGTGATTTGATTCGACACAATCGCTGAAAACCAATGGAAGAAAGGGTGCAAATTGTGCTAAAGAAGTATTTCTTACCGGATGAATTTGTGAAAAGTATTTTCCACATTTCACCGCAAAAATTAAAAGAACGAAATGTAAAAGGAATTATTACCGATCTAGATAACACACTAGTAGAATGGGACCGTCCAAGTGCGACACCGCGCTTAATTGAATGGTTTCAAGAAATGAAAGATCACGGGATACAAGTGACGATTGTATCAAACAATAATGAAAAAAGGGTCAAGCTTTTTTCTGAACCGGTTCATATCCCGTTTATTTATAAAGCGCGAAAGCCTATGGGAAGAGCCTTTAATAAGGCAGTCGCTGATATGCAGTTGAAAAAAGAAGATGTGGTTGTCATTGGGGATCAGCTCATGACAGATGTTCTTGGCGGGAATCGTCATGGCTTCCATACGATTTTGGTCGTTCCTGTTGCTGCCTCGGACGGATTTTTCACAAAGTTTAACAGGCAGATTGAACGCAGAATTTTAGGAGCCTTAAAGCGTAAGGGCCACATTCAGTGGGAGGAAGAGTAATAATGGAAAAGGTTGTTTGTATTGGCTGCGGTGTAGCCATTCAGACGGAAGATAAAGATCAATTAGGATATGCGCCGGCAGCATCTCTATTGAAAGAAGATGTGATCTGTCAGCGCTGTTTTAGGTTAAAGAACTACAATGAGATTCAAGATGTTTCTTTAACAGAAGACGACTTTTTAAATATATTGCACAGCATTGGAGAGACAGATTCTCTCATTGTGAAGGTCGTTGATATTTTTGACTTTAACGGAAGCTGGATCAACGGGCTGAGCCGTATCGTCGGCGGTAATCCGATTTTACTTGTCGGCAACAAAGTGGATATTTTACCGAAATCCGTGAAAAAAGATCGTCTAATTCATTGGATGAAACGGGAAGCAAAGGAAAACGGATTAAACCCTATCGATGTTTTCTTGATCAGTGCAAGCAGAGGCCAGGGTGTGCCTGAGGTGATGGAAGCGATCGATCATTACCGCGAGGGAAGAAATGTCTATGTCGTCGGCTGTACGAATGTTGGAAAATCAACATTTATCAATCGAATCATCAAAGAAGTATCTGGCGAAGAGAACGTCATTACTACATCCCAATATCCAGGTACTACACTTGATGCGATTGAAATCCCGCTTGATGACGGGTCCGCTTTATTCGATACGCCGGGCATCATCAACCGCCATCAAATGGCGCACTATGTCAGCAAAAATGACCTGAAGATTTTAACGCCGAAAAAAGAATTGAAACCGAGAACGTTCCAATTAAATGAAGCACAAACGCTTTATTTTGGCGGACTGGCTCGATTTGATTATGTAAAAGGCGGCAGAACATCATTTGTCTGCTATATGCCAAATGAGCTGAACATTCACCGGACAAAGCTCGAGAACGCAGATGATTTATATGAAAAACATGCAGGGGAACTGCTGTCACCGCCATCAAAAGAGGGAATGGAAGATTTCCCGCCGCTCGTTCCGCATACCTTTACCATTGATCAGCCAAAAATGGACATCGTCTTTTCAGGTTTAGGCTGGGTTACTGCAAATGATGCGGGCAAGCAAATCAAAGTTTATGCGCCAAAAGGCGTTCATGTGTTTATGAGACGTTCGTTAATTTAAATGTTCAAAGGGGGAGAGACCTTGAAACCTTTATACGGAGTAATCGGTAACCCTGTTGGCCACTCAATGTCTCCGGATATTCATAATGCAGCACTAAAGGACGCTGGAATTGATGGACATTATCATGGCTTTCAAGTAGAAAATGATGACCTGAAAGATGCGATTAGCGGCATGAAGGCGTTAGGAATAAGCGGCATAAACGTCACTGTTCCTCACAAGGTAGAAATCATGAAGTACCTTGACAAAATTGATGTGACAGCTGAACGGCTCGGTGCCGTCAATACGGTGCGGCGCGAAGGGGATCAGCTCGTTGGGTACAATACAGATGGAGAAGGTTTTCTTCATTCATTGCTTGAAGCCTTGGATCAGCCGTTATCAGAGCTGTCATTTCTCTTGATTGGTGCTGGCGGAGCGGCAAGAGCGATTTATACGACAATTGCTCAGTATGCACCGAAGAGCTTTGATATTACGAACCGCACCATTGAAAAAGCTGAAGCTTTAATTGAAAGTGCAGAGGGAAAAATCACATCTCAAGCAATCACATTAAATGCAGCAGAAGAGCGGCTTGGGGAATATGATGTCATCATCCATACGACCTCGATCGGCATGTATCCGAATGTTGAAGAAACCCCGATTTCTTTAGTGAACGCAAAAAAAACAGCGGTCGTTTGTGATATTGTGTATAATCCAATAGAAACAAAACTGCTTAGGGAAGCAGCAGGTTTAGGCTTGAAAACAGTGGATGGGGTTGGCATGTTTGTCGGACAAGCAGTAAGAGCCTTTGAACTGTGGACAGGCATTACACCTGACGCCGGAAAAATGAAGTCAATTGTCATAGAGAAATTAGGAGGAACACCATGTTAAAAGGTAAGCAAAAACGTTTTTTACGTGCACAGGCACATCATTTATCACCTATTTTTCAAGTTGGAAAAGGCGGGGTAAATGACAATATGGTCAAGCAAATTTCCGAGGCGCTTGAAGCAAGAGAACTATTAAAGGTCAGCGTATTGCAAAATTGTGACGAGGACAAAACAGAAGTTGCGAAAGCACTTGTAAAAGGTGCAAAGGCTGAGCTCGTTCAAACGATCGGAAATGTGATTGTCCTTTACAAAGAATCTAAGGAAAATAAACAAATTAAGCTGCCGTAAAGGTGGATGCGATATGAAAAAAATAGGGTTGTTCGGCGGTACGTTTGATCCTCCGCATAATGGGCATTTGCTGATGGCAAGTGAGGTGCGGATTCAAGTGGGGCTTGATGAAATTTGGTTTATCCCAAACCATATGCCTCCTCATAAAACAGGACGGAAACGAGCAGATAGTCATCACCGCATAAAAATGGTGGAGGCGGCGATTCAAGCAAATCCATATTTTCGGCTCGAGCTTATTGAAATGGAGCGGGAGGGTCCGTCTTATACGGTAGATACAGTCGATCTGTTAAAGAAGCGTCATCCAGAAGATCAGTTCTTTTTTATGATAGGAGCGGACATGGTCGAGTATTTGCCAAAATGGCATCGGCTCGATGATTTGCTTCAAATGATCACCTTTATTGGGATGAAAAGGCCGGGTTACGTTGGAAGTACGGCATATCCTCTTTTATTTGCAGATGTTCCAGCTTTTGATGTATCATCGACATTGATTAGGCAGCGAATAGAGCAGGGGAACCCTGTCGATTATTTGATTCCGAAAGCTGTTGAGCGTTATATAAAGGAGCATCATTTATATGAATCGTGAAGAAGCATTGAACTGTGTCAAAGAGCAGTTAACAGAGCATAGATATACACATACACTCGGAGTCATGGAGACAGCCATTTCATTAGCGGAACGGTTCGGTGCAGATGTGAAAAAAGCAGAGATCGCCGCTATTTTTCATGATTATGCGAAATTTAGGCCAAAAGAAGAAATGAAGGGGATTATCCAAAAAGAACAGATGAACCCTTTATTGCTTGAATATTCGCCCGAGCTTTGGCACGCCCCGGTTGGTGCCTATTTGGTCAAAAAAGAAGCTGGAATTGATGATCACGATGTGTTAACAGCCATTGAATTTCATACTTCCGGCAGACCAGACATGACTTTACTTGAAAAAGTCATTTATGTCGCAGATTATATAGAACCAGGACGACATTTCCCTGGTGTCGAAGAAGTAAGGGAGTTAGCAGAACATGATCTAGATCGTGCACTGATCCAATCATTAAAAAACACCATCAGTTTTCTAATGAAAAAGAATCAGCCAGTCTTTCCAGATACGCTTGCTACTTACAACTCGCTTGTGCATAAGAACAACTAAGGAGGAATTTTGGATGGATTCATCATCAATTTTAAACGTCGCAGCAGGAGCATGCGATGATAAACGGGCTGAGGATATTATTGCCCTTAATATGCAAGGAATCTCACTTGTTGCAGATTATTTTCTCATTTGTCACGGGAATTCTGATAAACAAGTGCAAGCCATTGCAAGAGAAGTAAAACATCTTGCAGAGGAAAGTGGAATTGAAGTAAAGAAGATGGAAGGCTTTGATGAAGCAAGATGGGTATTGATTGACCTAGGAGATGTCATTGCCCATGTGTTCCACAAAGAAGAAAGAGGATATTACAATCTAGAAAAGCTTTGGGGAGATGCGCCGAGAGAAACGCTTTCACTTGGCATTAACTCATGATTTATCAAGGGTTTGCAGGTGTGTATGACGAGCTCATGACACATGCACCTTATGATGAATGGGTTCAATGGATCCAGCAGTATATGAAGCCGAATGCTGCCATAATCGATGTAGGCTGTGGAACTGGAGAGATTTCTCTTCGGTTAGCTGAAAAGGGCCACAAGGTCACAGGAATTGACCTCAGTGAAGAAATGCTGGCATTCGCGCAGCAAAAAGCCCAGGCGAAAAAGCAGTCGATTCAATTTCTACATCAAGATATGAGAGAGGTTACGGGCTTTGAGAAAGCCTTCCAGGCAGCAGTTATTTGCTGTGATTCCTTGAATTACTTAAAAAACGAAAATGACGTCAAAAAAACCTTTAAAAACATGTTTCAGCTTTTAGAGGCAGATGGGGTTTTACTTTTTGATGTTCATACGCCTTATAAAATGGAAGAGGTATTCCCAGGTTCGACTTATGCAGATCAAGATGAAGAGATCAGCTATATTTGGCAGAGTGATAAAGGGGATGACATGTATTCGGTCATACATGATTTAAGCTTTTTTGTAAAAGACGGAGACATGTATCAGCGTTATGATGAGACACATGAACAGCGCACATTTCCATTTGAAACATATGCAGCGTTCCTTGAGTCCGCTGGCTTTGAACAAATAGAAGTGACTGCTGATTTTACAAATGAAGCCCCCGGTGAATTCGCCGAAAGATATTTCATCTCAGCTAAGAAACCAAAAACCATCGTTTAATAGAACGATGGTTTTTTAAAACCCTTTTTTCGCTTGTTGCAAAGATGATTAATTTCTGCGATCATCAGTGAACACACTTGGCGGATATTGATGCGCAACTGCTTCTAGATCTTCATCGAATTTTTCATGGGTATTTTGAAAGAGACGGTGAAACATATCTTGCACACCTGCTTCAAGTGCTTTAATGCCTTCACCAGTGACGCCGCCTTTCACACATACTTTGTCTTGCAGTGTCGGAAGGGTATAGACTCTTTTTTCAATCAAACGGCCAAGACCAACAAGCATATCCTCTGATAAGGTGGTGGCTTCTTCTTTGGAAATATCCGTTTCTTCTACGGCTGCTTCAATCATTTTCTGAACGAGAAAACTGATAAAAGCAGGTCCGCAGCTGACAATATCGGAAGCCGCTCTAGTAATTGAATGATGGATCTCGATAGGTGTTGAAATGCACGAAGCTAACTGTCTTAACGCAGTTTTCGTCGCGGCATTGCATGATGAACCAAAAGTTAAAAGTGATGCGCCTGATAAAGCGCGGTTTGTAATGCTTGGAATCAGCCTGGCTGTTTGACAAGGAACGATATCCTGAAGCTGTTCAGGATGAACCGGACTTGTAATGATGACAATGGTTTGCTGCTCCGTTAAAAGAGGGCTCAGCTCTTTTAAAAGTGGATAAATATCAAGTGGTTTGACACAAACAAAAATGAAATCTTTATTCGTGACAGCCCCTGAAAGCTGTTTCGTTACTTCAAGCTCTGGATGGTTCTTTTTTATATTGAACGCTTTTTCAATGGTTCGGTTTGTAATGGTAATTGATGAGGGATTGACTGCCTTTGATTCAATAAATGCCTCAGTAAGTATGGTACCCATGTTTCCTGTACCGATTAACCCTATATTCAAACGTTCTCCCTCCTTAGACGCATAGGATCTGTTATCTTCTAAACAGTATGTTGAGCAGTAGAAAAATATGATTGAAAGAAGCGTGAGTAAGTGAAACGACTCATTTCATTAAAAAAATACAGTCTTTATATCGCCGCTGGACTCATAGTCGTGATCATCTTCAGTTTCTTCTTTTTCACTGGAAAAGGAGAGGACAGCAGAGAGCCAAGTGTATTGAAGGAAAATAAAGACATACAAGTCACATTAGAAGACAAACAAGAAAAGACAGAAAAAGAGCCATCGACGATTTTTGTAGAGGTCAAAGGAGCTGTAAGGAAGCCAGGTGTTTATACGTTTCAATCTGATGCTCGGGTAGAGGAAGCGATTCAAAGGGCAGGAGGCTTTACCAGCAAAGCAGACTCGATTGAAATCAACCAAGCAGCTAAATTAGAGGATAGTATGATGATTTATGTTCGGAAGCAGGGGGAAGCGGAAAGAGAAACGCAAACAGCATCAGCTGACGCATCAACGGGCGTTGAAAAGAGTGAGGGTGTGAATGTCAATCAGGCCGATGCAGCCGAATTGCAAACCATTAACGGCATAGGACCAGCTAAAGCCGAAGCCATCATTTCGTATAGAGAGGAACACGGAGAATTTCAACAAATTGAAGACTTGCGAAACATTTCAGGTTTTGGGGAAAAGACGATTGAACGACTGAAAAGTCAATTGACCGTGAAGTAGAATTGACGGTAGAGAAGAAAGGCATGTACACTTAATATCAACCATCATTCTGGAGGGATCAGCTCGTGGAAAGAATTTCATGGAATCAATATTTTATGGCACAAAGCCATTTGCTTGCTTTACGAAGCACCTGTGAGCGGTTAGCTGTTGGGGCGACCATCGTAAGGGACAAGCGCATCATTGCAGGGGGGTATAATGGCTCCATTGCCGGTGATGTTCATTGTGCGGATGTAGGGTGCTATGTCATTGATCATCACTGTGTTCGCACCATCCATGCGGAAATGAATGCTATTTTACAATGTGCCAAATTTGGTGCACCTACAGCTGATGCTGAAATATATGTCACACATTTTCCTTGTTTACAGTGCTGTAAAGCCATCATTCAAGCGGGCATACGAACAGTGTACTATGCAAAGGATTATAAAAATCATCCATATGCGATTGATTTATTCGAGCAGGCGGGTGTTCAAACAGAGCAAGTTGAATTAGATGAAATGATCATCGACTTAAAAAATCAAGAAAAATTGGCCTTTGTTGCAGATTTAATTGGGAAGCTGAGTGAATCAGGACTTAGCGAAACAGAAATTCGCGATATGCATGAGAAGGCGAATCAATTATTTACTTCCTATGTTTAAATATTTGCCGTTTGGGGCAATTTCAGCAGCTGTTGGAATTGCTCTGGCTGCATATCATCTTCATATGTATTTCCTTCTCTTTCTTCTCATCATATTACTTCTCAGCCTACTGAAAAAAATGCCTCAGCTCTTTTTAATGGTCAGCCTATGCGGTGCTGTCTATATACTCATTTATATGATTCATGAGTCTCTTGAAACAGATCAACCCGTACTGGAAAAATTCCTATCTGGTTCCGTTGTGATTGAAAGTATTCCGAAAACAGATGGTAATCGTTTTTCAGCGACTGTTTCAACAGACCATGAACAACTAGCCACTTTGTATACAATTCAAACAGAGCGTGAAAAGGAGGCATTAAAAGAGGTAGAACCTGGTATGAGCTGTCACATGACAGGTGATGTTCGTCCAGCAAAGCACGCAACCATTCCTAACGGGTTTCAATATGATCAATTTTTAAAATCAAAAGGCATTGACGCCATTTTTCTGCCACAGTCGATCAAAAACTGTACAAAAACAGACAGTTCTTCCTATTATCTTCAAGTGATAAGGCAAAAGGGTTTGAAATTTTTAGAAGATCATGTGCCTAAACACTCTGTTGGCATTGTACAGGCACTTATTTTTGGCGATCGTGAGTTGATAGACCCTGACACATTAAGAGATTATCAAATGCTTGGCATTATTCATTTACTAGCGATCTCAGGATTGCATGTACAAACGCTTCTTGCATGTTTATTTTGGTGTCTCCTTCGTGCGGGCGTGACAAGAGAGACAGCACGTATTCTTCTATTATGCTTTCTTCCTATTTATGCTTGTTTGACAGGTGCTGCACCATCTGTTTTAAGAGCTTGCCTCATGGCAGGAATCTATTTAGTGATGACAAGTCTGCCAAAAGAAATGAAACAGCCTTCTGCTGTGGTATTAAGTGCAACGTTTTTACTCTTATTAGCAATTCATCCTCTTTATTTATTTGATATCGGATTTCAGCTTTCATTCGCGGTCACGTTTTTTATTTTGTTATCGACTAGGATTTTATCAAAAGCAAAAAGTTCAGTCATGCAATTATTCCTGATTTCCTTTATTGCACAGCTTGCTTCACTTCCTGTTCTTTTATATCATTTTCACCAATTCTCTTTACTGAGCGTACCTTTGAACATGATATTTGTTCCTTTATATACGACGGTCGTTATGCCGCTATCCTTACTCTTTTTTATTCTCACTACCATTTATCTTCCGCTTGGACAAACATTGTTTCAACTGCTTGATTCGGTGATTCAGCTTAGTCATCAATTGTCAGCCTATATGGCTGTTTTTGATGAATTCAACTTGATTTTTATGAAGTCTGCTTGGTGGCATATTCTTCTTGAGGTAAGCGCCTTAATTGTTCTGTTATTTGTGATGGAGTGCAAAACTTCTGTGAAATCCTATGCACTGCCGATCCTTTTTCTTATTGGTGTCTTGAGTGCACACTATTTCACCCCGAATTTTTTCGAAAAAGGGGAAGTGACGATGCTGGATGTAGGACAGGGGGATAGTTTGTTTATTCAGCTGCCCTATCGAAAGGGGCACCTGCTTGTGGATACAGGAGGCAGACTTTCTTTTGAAGAAGAACCGTGGAAAAAAAGGCGTAAAGTGTCTTCGATCGGTGATCAAACGCTGATCCCGTTTCTGCATTCTAAAGGTATAGCAAAACTTGATGTTCTTATTCTTACACATGCGGATCAAGATCATATGGGAGAAGCAGCTCGTTTAATCAAACGAAATAAAGTAAAGCGGCTGGCTATTCCGAAAGGCTTTGCACGGAGTCCAGAGGATGCGGAGCTGTTAAAAGAAGCAGCTGATCAAGGGATCATGATTGATGAATTAGAGAGAGGAGATCAGCTTCAGATTGGAGAGCAAATATTTGAAGTTCTTCATCCATCGCGTGATCAAGTGACAAGTAAGAATAATGATTCACTCGTTTTGACATTTACTCTAGGCGGGAAGCGGTTTATGCTCACTGGAGACCTTGAACAAGAAGGGGAGCGAGACATTATAGAAGCCTTTCCTCATCTGCGGGCAGATATCTTAAAGGTTGGACATCACGGGAGTAAAGGGTCAACAAGCGAAGAATGGCTTCAACATCTCAAGCCCTCACATGCACTCATTTCAGCAGGTGAACGCAATCGTTATCAGCATCCACATCAGGAAGTTTTGAAGAAATTAAAGGACCAGCAAATGAAGGTGTATCGTACAGATATCAACGGGAGCGTGACATATGAATTTCTCAATGAGGAAGGAACGTTTTACACACACCCTCCATATGATATCTTACAAACTCAATAAAAAAACTGCCAAAACGGCAGTCATGTAACCTTCATGAAGTTAAGATCCAACGAGGTGTATAATGGTTGCCAAAATAAACATTGAGGCGAAAAATCCGAATGTGACGATAAAACCAACGGCTGAGTCGGTCACATCATTCCGCTTGCTTTGAACATTTTTTTCAAATTCATTCATTTTCATCCCTCCTGGCTAATTTTAGTATACTTGAACTCATTTGGAATTGCTAGAAGGTAAAGTAACCGTTTTCCATTTTATGATCATTTTATGAATATCGTCTGACAGCAGGCTGACCCGGGAGCTTGCGCCGGACGTTTACTATAAATGAGGAGGCGGCACTTTCAGCTTCCTCTTTACTAATGTCTTCACACACTTTAGGATAGAAGAGGAAGTGAAAGAGAGGGATTCAATTGATGGTCTTTGATGTGTGGAACAATTTAAAACGAGGGGATATCCATCCCGTTTATTGCTTATATGGGAAAGAAACATATTTACTGCAAGAAACCGCTGCTAAATTGAGACAAGCTGTAGTAGACGAAGAAACGAAGGATTTTAATTACTCCGTCTTCGATATGGAAGAAGTACCGCTTGAACAGGCTGTAACGGATGCAGAAACATTTCCGTTTATGGGAGAAAGACGTCTCGTCGTGATCAAGAATCCTTATTTTCTTACAGCTGAAAAGAAAAAGGAAAAGATTGAGCATGAGCTTTCTGTATTAGAAGCTTATTTAGAAAAGCCAGCGCCCTATACCATTCTCGTGTTATTGGCACCATATGAAAAGCTGGATGAGCGTAAAAAAATCACCAAATTGCTAAAAAAGAAAGCTGCTGTCGTTGAGGCGAAAGAGTTAAACCCAAAAGAAACAACTGATTTCACCATCACACTGGTGAAGACAGAAGGAAAGACGATTACATCTAAAGCGGCTGAGCAGCTTGTGATGCTATGCGGCGGGAGCCTCTCCTCTCTATTCCAAGAGGTTCGGAAGCTAAGTACATATATTGGAGAGCGGGAGGAAATTGAGTTAGCGGATGTCAATCAGCTCGTTGCAAGAAGCTTAGAGCAAAATATTTTCGAGCTGATTAATCAAATTGTAAACAGACGCCGCTCTGAGACCATGCAGATGTTTTATGACCTGCTGAAGCAAAATGAGGAACCCATTAAAATATTAGCACTCATTTCAACTCAATTTCGATTGATTTTGCAGACGAAGTACTTCGCTCAGCAAGGCTATGGACAAAAACAAATTGCTTCAAATCTAAAAGTCCATCCATTCCGGGTCAAACTTGCGATGGATCAGGCAAGACTGTTTTCAGAAGAAGAACTCAAGCAGATCGTCAAAGAGCTTTCAACGATTGATTACGAAATGAAAACGGGTAAAAAGGACAAGCAGCTGCTGTTAGAATTGTTCCTGCTTCGTTTGTTAGGCGCTTGAATATAAAAAAACGACCTTCTAAAAAGAGGGTCGTTTTTGTTTAGATGTATAATTGCCAGTCTGTCCTTAAGGCTCGGCCGGTCAGGACGGACGTACAGTTAAACAGGTGCCTCATCACTGAGGCGTTGCAAGCATTATGCAGAAAGTCCGTTTACTTGTTTAGCAAGTCTTGATTTGTAACGCGCAGCTGCGTTTTTGTGTACAAGACCAGTTTTAACGGCTTTGTCAATGCGTTTTGCAGCAGAAGCAAGAGCAGCTTTTGCTTGCTCAGCATCGTTGTTAGCTACAGAAACTTCAACTTGTTTAATCGCAGTACGCATCGCAGACTTGATTGTTACGTTATGTGCACGGCGTTCGTTATTCGTTTTTGTACGTTTGATCGCTGATTTAATATTTGGCATGTGTTTCACCTCCTAAGATACAACCTAAACACAATTGTCTTAAGGTTAAATCTTCACAATAGAACAAATTGTATTCTATCAAACACACCTTTAGAATGCAATATAAATGTAAAGTATTTTTCATTGATGACGTGCTCGAATGTTTCTTTCAAGAGATGGAAAGACTACTGTTAATTACTTGGTGGAAGGAGTCTTTTTATGGAGAAACAGAAACTCGATTTAAGCGTTTATCAAATCCGGACAGACCTCGCTGTTGAAACAAAAGAGATACTAGAACAAGAGAACGATCCGAATGTCGTCAAAAAGGACGGGATCCAAGGGATTGTCGAAAAGGAAAAAGAAGAGCAAGGCATCCGCATACGTACTGTGGAAATCACGAAAGAAGGGGAGGAGCTGACCGGCAAAAAGGCAGGGACATACTTGACGTTTGAGGCACAAGGCATTCGGGAGAAAGACTCTGAGATGCAAGAAAAAGTCGTTGAAGTCTTTGCCCATCATTTTGCTCAGTTTTTAAAAGACCGAGGCATTCAGGCTGATGCGAGTTGCCTTGTAGTAGGGCTGGGAAACTGGAATGTTACGCCAGATGCACTAGGTCCTCTCACAGTTGAAAACCTGCTTGTGACCCGCCATCTCTTTGAATTACAGCCGGAAAATGTTCAGGAAGGCTATCGCCCGGTTTCCTCTTTGTCTCCAGGGGTGATGGGACTGACCGGTATTGAAACAAGTGACATTATCCAAGGCGTGATCGAGCGGTCTAAGCCTGATTTTGTCATTGCTGTCGATGCCCTTGCTGCTCGAGCGGTAGAACGAGTGAATACAACCATTCAAATTTCTGATACAGGTATCCATCCCGGCTCTGGTGTAGGGAATAAGCGAAAAGAATTAAGCAAAGAAACATTGGGCATTCCAGTGATTGCGATTGGCGTTCCGACAGTGGTGGATGCAGTAACGATTGCTAGTGACACAATTGATTATGTCTTAAAGCATTTTGGTAGAGAACTAAAAGATGATAGACCATCCCGCTCTCTTGTGCCGGCTGGTTTGACATTCGGGAAGAAAAAAGTACTTAACGAAGAAGACTTGCCAGATGAAGAAACGCGTCAGTCATTCTTAGGCATCGTAGGAACCCTTCCTGAAGAAGAAAAAAGGCAGTTGATCCACGAAGTGCTTGCGCCCCTGGGGCAAAATTTAATGGTCACGCCTAAGGAAGTCGATACATTCATTGATGATATGGCAAACGTACTTGCCAACGGATTAAACACAGCGCTTCATCAAAAAATCACGCAAGATAATATGGGTTCATATAATCATTAATCGGTTCTACTTTCTCTAGCTCGCTCATAGTGTAATTACTAGAAAGCGTGCTGGAGGGAGTAAATCATGAAAAAAAGACCCCGCCGTCCTCGACAGTTGGTCGTTGCGATTAATGGAACGAAAGTAGTAAAAAGCATCTTCTTATTTATTGCCTCTCTTGTTGTGGTATTTGTGATGTCAGGGGCTTTGACCTCTTTAAAACCCGAGCTGAGGCCGCAAGCCTCGTTATATGGTGTAGCAGATGAGCTCTCTGGCGCATTTTTTGCCACATTAATGGGCATGGAAAACCAATATTTCGCCTCAGCAGTTCCAGAAGCTCAAAAAGGATTTCATTTCTCTGGGCTGTCACTGAAGCTTGCAACCAGTATTAATTTAGAAGACCCGCGCAGTTTCCTAGGAAGAGAGCTCCCAGGCTTTGAACATTTTGATACAAAAATCATCTTAGCGGGTGAAGGAACAGACTATACCAATATGCCAATGGAATCGCCGCCGCCTAGTGAAGTGATCCAAGATGAAAAAGAAGCAAATTTGGCTGAGCTGGACAAGCTCGATGATGATGCGCCGAAAAAGCCTGCCAAAGAACCGGACCGGTCAACAGGAAAACGAAAAGCTGTGTACATTTATCACACACATAATACGGAATCATATTTACCATTTTTAAAAGGAGAAACGAATCCAAATAATGCACGGCACTCAAAAGTGAATGTCACCCTTGTTGGCGACATGTTTGGAAAGGCGCTTGATCAGCAAGGAATCGGCAATACAGTCGACAAAACGGAAATTGAAAAAAGACTGGTGAAAAAAGGATTAAAATATCCGCAGTCTTATAATGAATCAAGATTGGTCGTGAAAGAAGCCTTAGCGAAAAATGATGACCTCGATTATTTAATTGATATTCACCGGGACTCAAGAAGAAAGAAAGATACGACTGTCGAAATCAAAGGGAAGAAATATGCGAGAATTGCGTTTGTTGTTGGGAAGAAGAATCAAAGCTATGAGAAAAACTTAAAGCTTGCGACAGAGTTCCATCATTTGATGGAGAAAAAATATAAAGGTCTTAGTGTCGGTGTGTTTGCCAAAGGAGAAATTGGCGATAATGGAATCTATAATCAAGATTTATCCGACAAAGCCCTTCTTTTAGAATTTGGTGGAGTAGATAATAATATGGAAGAATTAAGAAATGCATCCAATGCTGCAGCTGATGTATTCAGCGACATTTTCTGGGACGCGGAAAAGGTGGACGGCAAAGCAAAGGATGAGAAAAAACGCTCTTAAGGTGGTGACGGGGATGGGCTCATTTATTGGAAAAACCATTATTTTAGGATTGGTCTTGCTGTTTGGTGTCTTTTTAGGAATGCAGCAAGCGAATAATGGCATGCTGCAAATGAAGGGCTACCATGATCCGCAATTAAAAGGAGCTTTCTCCATTCAAATGAACGACAATGAAGAGAAGGAAGCTTCTATCTTAGGAACGGCTGTTACAGAAAAGGATCTTGCCGAAAAACAAAAACAGCTGGAGGAAATAGAGGGCTTTAATGCCTTTTCCAAGGCAGGAAAAGCCCTGTCTGATGGCATGACACATGCAGCCCGTTCTCTTTATAATTGGGTGAATGGGAAATAAACGAATTTCATGAGATATCACCCTTTTGATCAAAGCCGCTGACCGATAAGCGGCTTTTCTTGATTTCGATTGAATCTTTACAGCCCTATTGATATAATCTAACCTAGCGCAACCCGCGTTTTATAGTAGGAGTGATAGATTGTGACAGATAAAGAAAAACGATTAGAGCGGCAATCAAGAATTCGAAATTTCTCCATTATCGCCCATATTGACCATGGGAAATCCACATTGGCAGACCGTATTTTGGAAAAAACAGCGGCGATTACTCAACGGGAAATGAAAGAACAATTGCTTGATTCCATGGATTTAGAGCGTGAACGCGGCATAACGATTAAATTAAACTCTGTCCAGCTGAAGTATAAGGCGAAGGATGGGGAAGAATATATCATGCACCTGATTGATACACCAGGGCATGTCGACTTCACCTATGAGGTATCTCGAAGCCTAGCTGCCTGTGAGGGTGCGATTCTTGTAGTAGATGCAGCACAAGGAATTGAAGCACAGACACTTGCGAACGTTTATTTAGCTCTTGATAACAACTTAGAAATTCTTCCGATTATCAACAAAATCGATCTGCCAAGTGCAGAGCCTGAGCGTGTAAGAGAAGAAATTGAGGATGTCATCGGGTTGGATGCGTCTGAAGCTGTTCTCACCTCTGCTAAGGCGGGTATTGGAATCGAGGATATTTTAGAACAAATCGTTGAAAAGGTGCCGGCTCCCGCTGGAGATCCAGAAGCACCACTTCAAGCCCTTATTTTTGATTCTCTTTACGATGCGTATCGCGGCGTTATTGCGTACATACGAATTGTCGAAGGAACCGTCAGACCTGGTCAGAAAATTAAAATGATGGCGACGGGGAAAGAATTTGAAGTACTTGAAGTTGGCGTTTTCACACCAAAAGCCATGCCAACAGACGAACTCACCGTTGGAGATGTTGGCTACTTAACCGCTGCGATTAAAAATGTCGGTGATACACGTGTAGGGGATACGATCACAAGCGCGGAAAACCCTGCGAAAGAAGCACTTCCAGGATACAGAAAGCTAAACCCAATGGTATACTGCGGACTTTATCCAATTGATACAGCGAAATACAACGACTTACGTGAAGCGTTAGAAAAGCTTGAATTAAATGATTCTTCACTTCAATATGAGGCAGAGACATCCCAAGCACTTGGCTTCGGTTTCCGCTGCGGCTTCCTTGGAATGCTTCATATGGAAATCATCCAGGAACGGATTGAACGTGAATTTAAAATTGATCTGATTACGACAGCGCCAAGTGTTATTTATGATGTATATATGACAGATGGAGAAAAAATTGTCGTAGATAACCCGTCCAATCTGCCTGATCCGCAAAAGATTGAGCGAATTGAAGAACCATATGTAAAAGCAACAATGATGGTGCCGAATGACTATGTAGGCTCTGTGATGGAGCTTTGCCAAGGAAAGCGCGGGAATTTCATTGATATGCAGTATCTTGATGCGAACCGGGTGAGCATTGTGTACGAAATTCCTTTGGCAGAGATCGTATACGAATTCTTTGATCAGCTAAAGTCCAACACAAAAGGCTATGCGTCCTTTGATTATGAGCTGATTGGCTATCGTCCTTCGACGCTGGTGAAGATGGATATCATGCTGAATGGAGAAAAAATCGATGCCCTTTCCTTTATTGTTCACCGCGATTATGCATATGAACGAGGCAAGATCATCGTAGAAAAGCTAAAAGAATTGATTCCACGCCAGCACTTTGAAGTGCCGGTTCAAGCAGCAATCGGTCAAAAAATCGTTGCACGTTCCACCATTAAAGCGATGCGTAAAAACGTACTTGCTAAATGTTATGGTGGAGACATTTCCCGGAAAAGAAAGCTTCTTGAGAAGCAAAAAGAAGGGAAAAAGCGCATGAAGCAAGTGGGCTCTGTTGAAGTCCCGCAAGAAGCATTTATGGCTGTGCTGAAGATGGACGACAGCACACCAAAAAAATAACATCCTCAAGGCTACCTGCTTTACAATGTCTGCCTTGACGTTTATAGTCGATAACAAACAAAGACGCCGCAGCGATAAACTGCGGCTCTTTACCTGTAAAGAAGGTGTCATCTAATGAAAGCAGCATACATTCACATTCCATTTTGTGAGCATATTTGCCACTATTGTGATTTCAATAAATTTTTCATCAAAACGCAGCCAGTCGACGAATACTTAGCGGCTCTTGAGAAAGAGATGCAGCACACGATCGAGCAAAAAGGCGAGCAGGAACTAAAGACAATTTTTATTGGCGGGGGAACCCCGACATCACTGACTGTCAGTCAGCTAGACAAGCTCATGAACAGCATTCACAGCGTATTAAAGCCGACAAAAAATCTGATTGAATTTGCAGTAGAAGCAAACCCAGATGAATTATCGCTTGAGAAGTTGCATGTGCTTAAAGCAGCCGGCGTGAATCGGCTGAGCTTTGGCGTTCAAACTTTTGAAGACGATTTGCTCAAGAAAATTGGACGAGTTCATCAAAAGAAGGATGTCCTTACATCCTTTGAGCGAGCTAGAGCGGTTGGATTTGACAATATTAGCCTCGATCTCATGTTTGGCTTGCCGCATCAAGAAAAGCATCATGTGATGAATTCACTTGAGACGGCTTTCTTGCTGGGGGCAGAGCATTATTCGGTTTACTCACTCATCGTCGAGCCGAAAACCGTTTTTTACAACTTAATGCAAAAAGGAAAACTTCATTTACCGCCGCAAGAACGTGAGGCTGAAATGTATGAGCTTGTGATGGATGAAATGGAGCGCCATGGATTAAAGCAGTACGAAATTAGCAATTACGCCAAACCTGGCTTTGAAAGCCAGCATAACCTGACCTATTGGAGCAATGAAGATTACTTCGGTTTTGGTGCAGGCGCACACGGGTATGTAGATGGCATCCGAAATGTGAACGCAGGGCCGGTGAAACATTATTTGGAGCTGATTGACCAAACAGGTTTCCCGTATAAGGAAACACATCAGGTCACAAAAGCAGAGCAAATAGAAGAAGAAATGTTTTTAGGTCTTCGAAAAATCGAAGGGGTGAAAAGCGCTGATTTCCAAGCAAAATATGGTGCTGCACCAGAAGCACTTTTTTCCACTGTTCTTGAAGATTTAGAAGAAAAAGGCCTCATTGTAAAAGATGACAAGGGGATACGTTTAACAAGAAAAGGCAAATTGTTAGGCAATGAAGTATTTCAAGCGTTTCTCGGTGAGTTATAATTGACATTTTAATTTGAGTTTGGTAATTTTGTTTATACAATTAGCACTCGTTGAAAGAGAGTGCTAACAGGGGTGATGATGATGTTAACAAATCGTCAGCTTTTGATTCTGCAAGTCATCATTAATGACTTTATTCGTTCGGCGCAGCCAGTTGGATCAAGGACTCTTTCTAAAAAAGAAGACATTACATTCAGCTCTGCGACGATTAGAAACGAAATGGCTGATTTGGAGGAACTTGGTTTTATTGAAAAGACCCATTCTTCATCAGGAAGAATTCCTTCCGAAAAAGGATATCGTTATTATGTAGATCATTTGCTCTCTCCGCGAAAACTGTCGTCTAAAGAGCTTGTGCTCATCCAGTCGGCTTTTCAGGAGAAAATTTTTGAGCTGGAAAAGACAGTTCAAAAATCGGCGGAAATTTTATCAGATCTCACAAACTATACATCGATTGTGCTTGGTCCAAAGCTAAGTGAAAATCGATTAAAGCAAATTCAGCTTGTCCCTGTTCAGCCAAACAAAGCAGTGGCGATCATGATTACAGACAGCGGACATGTTGAAAACAAAACCATTACCTTCTCTGAGCATCTCGATGTCTCCGATATTGAGAAGCTGATGAATATTTTAAACAGCCGCCTAGCCGGAGTCCCGATGGATCAGCTGAAGGACAGAATGTATAAAGAAGTTGTGATGCTTCTTCGTACGCATTTAAAAGATTATGATCATATTTTAGATGCGCTCGGCAATACATTTACATCGACTCAAAATGAATCAAAACTTTTCTTTGGCGGGAAGATTAATATGTTGAATCAGCCGGAGTTTCATGACATTGACCGCATCCGTTCACTCATGATGCTTATTGAGCAAAAGAATGATGTCATGCAGCTGTTTCATCCAAATCAGCAAGGAATCACCATTAAAATCGGTTCAGAAAACAATTTGGAAGCGATGGAGAACTGCAGCTTAATCACAGCCACTTATTCGATTGATCAAAAATCACTCGGCTCCATTGCTGTCATTGGTCCTACCCGTATGGATTATGGCAGGGTTGTCAGTCTCTTGCATCATGTATCAAAAGACTTGTCAAACGCACTTTCCAATTTGTATGATGAGTAGGGTGATAAAAGATAGGGGCACAGCCCCTTTGTATTTATGAATCTTTTGAGGGAGGTGAACACAATGTCAGAAGAAAAACAGACACCTGAGCAAGAAGCAGAGGTTGAAGCACAAGAAGAAGCAGTTCAAGCAGATTCTGAGGAAGTAACACATGATGAACAGTCTGCCTTCCAAGAAAAAATCGATGAATTGCAGCAGCTTCTAGATGAAAAAGAAAACAAAATTCTGCGTGTTCAAGCAGATTTTGAAAACTATAAACGCCGTGCTCGAACTGAAGTGGAGACCGTGCAAAAATATCGTTCTCAACATGTTGTCAGTGATCTTCTCCCAGCTCTTGATAACTTTGAAAGAGCGCTTGGAATTGATCCAGACAATGAGCAGACGAAAAGTTTGTTAGAAGGAATGCAAATGGTTTACCGCCAGCTGGTAGAAGCGTTGAAAAATGAAGGCGTTGAACCAATTGAAGCTGTCGGCAAAGAGTTCGATCCAAACCTTCATCAAGCCGTCATGCAAGTTGAAGACGAAAACTACGATTCAAATATCGTTGTAGAAGAATTGCAAAAGGGCTATAAACTCAAAGACCGAGTTATTCGTCCATCAATGGTAAAAGTAAATCAATAACTACATAATGGGAGGTCATCGAATATGAGTAAAATCATTGGGATTGACTTAGGAACAACAAACTCATGTGTTGCAGTACTTGAAGGCGGCGAGCCAAAAGTCATTGCTAACGCTGAAGGAGCACGTACAACACCATCTGTTGTCGCTTTTAAAAACGGAGAGCGCCAAGTAGGTGAAGTAGCAAAACGTCAATCAATTACAAACCCGAACACGATCATGTCTGTTAAAAGACATATGGGTACTGATTATAAAGTAGAAGTTGAAGGCAAGAACTATACACCGCAGGAAATCTCTGCGATTATTCTTCAGCACCTTAAATCTTACGCTGAAGGCTATCTTGGCGAAGAAGTAACAAAAGCTGTTATCACAGTTCCTGCTTACTTCAACGATGCAGAACGTCAAGCAACGAAAGATGCTGGTAAAATTGCTGGTCTTGAAGTAGAACGTATCATCAACGAACCAACAGCAGCTGCACTTGCGTATGGTTTAGATAAAACAGAAGAAGATCAAACGATTCTTGTATACGACCTTGGCGGCGGTACATTTGACGTATCGATCCTTGAGCTTGGAGACGGCGTCTTTGAAGTGCGCTCAACTGCTGGGGACAACCGTCTAGGTGGAGACGATTTTGACCAAGTCATCATTGATCACCTAGTGGCTGAATTCAAAAAAGAAAATGGCATTGATCTTTCTAAAGATAAAATGGCGCTTCAGCGTTTAAAAGATGCTGCTGAAAAAGCGAAAAAAGATCTTTCTGGTGTATCTTCTACACAAATCTCACTGCCATTTATCACAGCTGGAGAAGCAGGACCTCTTCACCTTGAATTAACGTTAACACGTGCTAAATTCGAAGAGCTTTCTGCAGATCTTGTAGAGCGTACAATGACACCTGTACGTCAAGCACTGAAAGATGCTGGTTTATCTGCTAGCGAGATTGATAAAGTCATCCTTGTAGGTGGATCAACTCGTATTCCTGCAGTACAAGAAGCAATCAAAAAAGAAACAGGCAAAGAGCCTCATAAAGGTGTAAACCCTGATGAAGTAGTTGCACTTGGTGCAGCGATCCAAGGTGGAGTGATCACAGGGGATGTCAAAGACGTTGTTCTTCTTGACGTAACACCACTTTCTTTAGGAATTGAAACAATGGGCGGCGTATTCACGAAGCTGATTGAACGCAATACAACAATTCCAACAAGTAAATCTCAAGTATTCTCAACAGCTGCTGACAACCAAACAGCTGTAGATATCCATGTCCTGCAAGGTGAGCGCCCAATGGCTGCAGATAACAAAACATTAGGCCGCTTCCAATTGACTGATATCCCGCCAGCACCACGCGGCGTACCGCAAATCGAAGTATCTTTTGATATCGATAAAAACGGTATTGTCAACGTACGTGCGAAAGATATGGGTACAGGCAAAGAGCAAAACATCACAATCAAATCTTCTTCAGGTCTTTCTGATGATGAGATCGAAAAAATGGTCAAAGAAGCAGAAGAAAATGCTGAAGCAGATGCGAAGAAAAAAGAAGAAATCGAAGTGCGCAACGAAGCAGATCAATTAGTGTTTACAACTGAAAAAACATTAAAAGATCTAGAAGGCAAAATCGATGAAGAGCAAGTGAAAAAAGCAAACGACGCGAAAGATGCGCTAAAAGCTGCGATCGAAAAAGGCGAGTTTGAAGACATCAAAGCGAAAAAAGATGAGCTGCAAACAATCGTTCAAGAATTAACGACAAAGCTCTATGAAGAAGCTGCAAAACAAGCACAAGCTCAGCAAGAAGGCGCTGAAGGTGCTCAAAAAGCAGATGACAATGTAGTGGATGCAGAATACGAAGAAGTAAACGACGATCAAGAGAAAAAATAATCACCTTTACTTTTGAAAAAGACTGCTGAAACGTACTCGTCAGAAAGTCAAAGTCAGGATCTCTTGGCTTTGACTTTTTTTCTTTTCAACGATGAAAGGAATTGAAAAAGGTTAAATCAAAATGATACAATCGTATTTATGTGAGAAAATCGGGAGTGTGAAGAGATGAGTAAGCGTGATTACTATGAAGTGCTTGGCGTAAGTAAGAGCGCCTCAAAGGACGAAATCAAAAAGGCATACCGCAAGCTTTCAAAAAAGTATCACCCTGATATTAATAAAGAAGCTGGCTCAGATGAGAAATTCAAAGAAGTAAAAGAAGCCTATGAAACCCTTTCTGATGATCAAAAACGTTCGCATTATGACCAGTTCGGTCATACCGATCCAAACCAAGGCTTTGGCGGCGGCGGTTTTGGCGGCGGAGGAGACTTTGGCGGCTTCGGCGGCTTTGATGACATCTTCTCTAGTATTTTTGGCGGCGGAGCCAGAAGAAGAGATCCAAATGCACCGCGCCAAGGAGCGGACCTGCAATATACAATGACGCTTTCGTTTGAAGAAGCGGCATTTGGAAAAGAAGCAACCATTGAAATCCCTCGTGAAGAATCTTGTGAAACATGTCATGGATCAGGTGCAAAGCCTGGTACGCAGGCAAAAACCTGTTCACATTGCGGCGGTTCTGGTCAATTAAATGTTGAGCAATCCACTCCGTTTGGTAAAGTGGTCAACCGCAGAGTATGTAACTACTGCAGCGGAACAGGGAAACAAATTGACCATAAATGTTCAACATGCGGCGGCTCTGGCAAAGTGCGTAAGCGTAAGAAAATTAACGTGACGATCCCTGCAGGTGTTGACGATGGCCAGCAGCTCAGAGTGTCTGGCCAAGGTGAACCAGGTGTAAATGGCGGACCTCCAGGCGATCTATTTGTTGTGTTCCATGTGCGTGCGCATGAATTCTTCGAACGTGATGGAGATGACATTTACTGCGAGATGCCGCTCACCTTTGCCCAAGCTGCATTAGGTGACGAAATTGAAGTGCCGACATTACACGGAAAAGTAAAATTAAAAGTTCCTGCTGGCACTCAAACTGGCACGAAGTTTAGACTTAAAGGTAAAGGCGTGAAAAATGTACGCGGCTACGGCCAAGGCGATCAGCATATCGTTGTACGTGTTGTCACACCGACAAATTTAACAGACAATCAAAAAGATATCATTAGAAAATTTGCTGAAGTGAGCGGAAATAAACCAGACGAACAAGAAATGAGCTTTTTCGATAAGGTAAAACGCGCATTTAAAGGCGAGTAAGACGGATAAGGAGTTGGTAGTATTGAAGTGGTCAGAAATTAGCGTCCATACAACAAATGAAGCGGTGGAACCGATCACCAATATTTTGCATGAAGCAGGTGCAAGTGGTGTCGTGATTGAGGACCCGCTTGATTTAGTCAAGGAACGTGAAAATGTATACGGTGAGATCTACCAGCTCGATCCGAATGACTATCCGGATGAAGGTGTTATTGTGAAAGCCTATCTTCCAATGAACAGCTTTTTGATGGAAACGGTAGATGAGATCAAAGAAGCCATCAACAATCTTCTTCTATACGATATTGACCTTGGACGCAATACACTGTCAATTTGTGAAGTAAATGAAGAAGAATGGGCCACCGCCTGGAAGAAATACTATCATCCTGTGAAAATCTCTGAAAAATTCACCATCGTTCCAACGTGGGAAGAATATACACCGGTTCATTCTGATGAACTGATTATTGAAATGGATCCTGGAATGGCATTTGGAACAGGTACGCATCCAACAACCGTCCTTTGTATTCAGGCGCTTGAGCGCTACGTGAAGGAAAACGATACGGTGATTGATGTTGGAACAGGCTCTGGAATTTTAAGTGTGGCAGCAGCGATGCTTGGTGCAAAGGACATTCAAGCCTTTGATCTCGACACCGTTGCGGTAGAAAGTGCGAAGCAAAACATCGAACTAAATGGTGTAAGTGACCAAGTGACGGTCAAACAAAACAATTTGCTTGATGGAATTTCAGGTGAGCGTGATGTGATTGTCGCCAACATTCTGGCAGAAGTGATTTTGCGCTTTACAGATCAAGCCTATGACCTATTGAAGAAAGATGGCTATTTCATTACATCAGGCATCATTGGACAGAAGAAATTACAAGTCAAAACAGCATTAGAAGAAGCAGGTTTTGACATTGTTGAAGTGCTGTCAATGGAAGATTGGGTCAGCATTATAGCGAAAAAATAAAGCGAGTAGGTGTCAGGACACGTATGCAACGATATTTTATCGACCTCACGAAAGAAGAAGTGACGTTAAAGGGAGCCATCGTTATAAAAGGTGAAGATGTACATCATCTTTCCAATGTCATGCGGATGAAAGCAGGGCAGGAAATCCTTTGTTTAACGACAGACGGCTTTGAAGCGCTCAGTAAAATTGATACAATAACAAAGGAAGAAGTGATTTGCCACCTTGAAAGCTGGACAAATCAGAACAGAGAACTTCCGATTAAGGTGACGATTGCAAGCGGTCTTCCAAAAGGAGATAAGCTTGAGCTCATTATCCAAAAAGGCACAGAGCTTGGCGCAAGTGCTTTTATTCCGTTTCAAGCGGCTCGTTCTATTACAAAGCTTGACCAAAAAAAGTCACATAAAAAACGAGAGCGCTGGGAGAAAATCGCGAAAGAAGCAGCCGAGCAGTCCTACCGGAATATCATTCCACGTGTTTATTCAGTATCAACGTTTAAAGAGCTGACGCAATTAGCTGGTGAATTCGATAAATGTGTCGTTGCATACGAAGAATCATCGAAAGAAGGAGAGCAAAGCCGTTTTCAAACTGTGCTTCAACAGATGAAAGGCGGACAAACCTTGCTAGTGGTTTTTGGCCCTGAAGGCGGTTTGGCAGAAAAGGAGATTGAAGAGCTTGAAACGCTTGGTGCAGTCATTTGCGGGCTTGGACCACGCATTTTAAGAACAGAAACTGCTCCTTTATATGCGCTTTCTGCTATATCTTATCAAACAGAGTTATTAAGAGGTGAATCATGATGGGAACAGTAGCGTTCCATACACTTGGCTGTAAGGTCAACCACTATGAAACAGAGGCGATCTGGCAGCTGTTTAAAGAAGCTGGCTATGAAAGAAAAGAGTATGAATCAAAAGCAGACGTATATGTCATTAATACATGTACGGTCACGAATACAGGCGATAAGAAAAGCCGCCAAGTCATTAGAAGAGCCATTCGTCATAACCCAGATGGTGTCATTTGTGTAACAGGCTGCTATGCGCAAACATCACCAGCAGAAATCATGGCGATTCCTGGTGTTGATATTGTGGTTGGAACACAGGACCGACATAAATTACTAGGCTATATTGAAGAATACCGCAGAGAAAGACAGCCGATCAACGGGGTTGGCAATATCATGAAAGCACGTGTGTTTGAAGAACTTGATGTTCCTGCCTTCACAGACAGAACGCGCGCTTCATTAAAAATCCAAGAAGGCTGTAACAATTTCTGTACATTCTGCATTATTCCTTGGGCGCGCGGCCTTCTTCGTTCTCGTGATCCAGAAGAGGTCATCAATCAAGCGCAGCAGCTTGTTGATGCGGGCTATAAAGAAATTGTGCTTACAGGTATTCACACAGGCGGATACGGAGAAGACTTAAAGGATTATAACTTTGCAAAGCTTCTGAGAGAATTAGATGAACGTGTTATTGGCTTGAAACGAATCCGTATTTCATCTATTGAAGCAAGTCAAATTACAGATGAAGTGATTGAAGTGCTTGATCAGTCAGATAAAATTGTCAGACACTTACACATCCCGCTTCAATCTGGCTCAAATACTGTGCTAAAAAGAATGCGCCGTAAATATACGATGGAATTCTTTGCAGAGCGTTTAACAAAGCTGAAAAAAGCATTGCCAGGACTTGCTGTCACCTCTGATGTAATCGTGGGATTCCCTGGGGAAACAGAAGAAGAGTTCTTGGAAACGTACAATTTTGTCAAAGACCATCAATTCTCTGAGCTGCACGTATTCCCTTACAGCAAACGTACAGGTACCCCGGCTGCAAGAATGGAAGATCAAGTGGATGAGAATGTGAAAAACGAACGTGTCCACCGTTTGATCGCTCTTTCTGACCAGCTTGCGAAAGAGTATGCATCAGCATACGAAGGTGATGTGCTAGAGATTATTCCGGAAGAATCCTTCAAAGAACAAGAAGGAAACCACAATCTTTATGTTGGTTATACCGATAACTACATGAAAGTTGTTTTTGAAGGGACAGAGGACATGATCGGCCGTCTGGTCAAAGTAAAAATTACGAAAGCGGGCTATCCTTATAACGAAGGACAATTTGTTCGCATCAGCGATGATGTGCAGCCAGACAAAGTGAGAATGACCTCATAATAGATAAAAAACCGGCAGCCAAAAGGGCAGGCCGGTTTCTTTTATTTTGACTGATTCGGCATGAGACACAAGATCAATCCGTGAAAAGGGCGAATGAACGGAAAGAAGAGGAGAGAGCTTGCCACATTAAACAGCAGGCTGAAATGCGCAATCTGCTGGGCAGGAGAGCTTGCGAGAAGGGCGACAACCTCTGTGATCAGGGCGAGAAACGGCAGGCATAAAAGAACCCCAAGCACATTAAACACGACGTGTGCATAAGCCGTTTGACGTGCTGCGTAGCCGCCAGATATCGCAGCCATCACAGCCGTAATACATGTCCCAATATTGGATCCCAACACAAAGCTGATACCTTCCTGAAGTGCCACAGTTCCCTCATTCATAAATCCCATTAAAATACCGATACAGACGGAGCTCGAATGAACAATTGCTGTGAAAATGGTACCCGAAAGCAGCGCTGTCCAGTCTGAATGCTGCATCATTTCAAGAAAACGCAATGTCTCAGGCTGGCTTGTCATCATCCCTGCAATTTTTGAAAAGCCTTGTATGCAAAAAAAGATCATCCCGAGCCCAAATAAACTTTTTCCTGCATGTCTAAAAGATGTCCTGCCAAAAAGGATAAATACAAGACCGGCTATGATTAAAACCCACATGAACACGTCCATTTTAATGGCGATAAATTCTGTCGTAAACGTTGAGCCGATATTGGTTCCAAGAATCATTGGGATCGATTTTTTAAAAGAGAGAATGCCAGTACTGACAAAGCCAATGACGATAACCATAAAAGCAGAACTGCTTTGTAGAACCCCTGTAAACACAATGCTGACCAAGAATGCTTTGACCGGGTGATCTGTAAAGAGAAGAAGTGATTTCTCAATACGAGACGACGCAAGTGCCATTAATCCTTTTCTCAGCAAGCCCATTGACCATAAAAAAATGAAAATAAGTGCACAAAAATAAATGATCGCCATCATAGAAAAGTCCTCCTCTTACCAATGAATATATGGACTTGTCTACCTGCTCATGACGAAAATATATTTCCAAATCACTTAGTTGACCTCACACTAGGCTTATATTATAATGTCTAGGTACATGTTTTGCATGTATATCTTTTTTTAATGCAGTCGATTGGTGTATTCGGAGGGAGGGAAAGAGAATGTCAAAAACGGTCGTTAGAAAAAACGAATCGCTTGAAGATGCTCTTCGTCGCTTTAAACGCAGTGTATCCAAAACTGGAACATTGCAAGAAGCAAGAAAGCGTGAATTTTATGAAAAGCCTAGCGTAAAGCGCAAGAAAAAGTCTGAAGCTGCTAGAAAACGTAAATTCTAAAGAGGGTGGATTTTATGAGTCTTCTTGAGCAATTAAATTCTGATATGAAGCTTATGATGAAAAACCGTGAGAAAGACAAGCTTGTTGTCATTCGTATGGTAAAGGCTTCGCTGCAAAATGAAGCAATTAAGCTTAAGAAAGACAGTTTGACCGGCGATGAGGAACTAACCGTCCTTTCCCGCGAGATTAAGCAACGTAAAGACTCCCTCCATGAATTTTCGAAAGCTAATCGCTTAGATTTAGTAGATAAAGTTCAAAAAGAGATTGACATATTAGACGTTTATTTACCTGAACAGCTTTCTGAAGAAGAACTGCAAACGATCGTGAAAGAAACGATTACTGAAACAGGTGCTTCCTCGAAGGCTGATATGGGTAAAGTCATGAGCGCTATTATGCCAAAAGTAAAAGGTAAAGCTGATGGAGCTGTCATTAACAGACTTGTCAGCGAGCAGCTGTCTCAATAAAAAAGTATCCTTCTATTGTTAGAAGGGTACTTTTTTTATGCCCTCGTGATTCTGTCATATAAAAATGAAACCTATGATACATTTGTAACGTATGTAAAGGAACAGTAAAATGGAAGAAAGAGAGGAGGGATCACCAAATAGATGAAAAAAATAAAAATTTCTATTGCTCTCTTCAGTTGTTTTATAATATGCTTGTTATTAGGGGTTCAATTGACCGCGAAATCAGCAGATCAGAAAGTACATGTTATCCCAATTGAAGATACAGTAGAAAAAGGACTTTCTAAATTCATTGAACGATCGTTTGAGCAGGCAAAATCCGAACGGGCAAAGCATATTATTCTCGACATCAATACACCAGGTGGTGCAGTCGATGCAGCGCTTGAGATCGCAGATACGATTCGTGCTTCTGATATCCCAGTGACAGCGTTTGTCAATCATAGAGCGCTTTCAGCCGGGGCCTTCATCGCGCTAAATGCCGATCAAATTTATATGACCCCGAATGGAAAGATGGGGGCTGCTGCGATCATTGATGGAGAAGGCAATGCTGCCGATCAAAAATCTGAATCTCTATGGCTTGCTGAAATGAGTGATGCTGCCGAAAAACAGGGGCGTGATCCAAAGTATGCTCTTGCCATGGCGGATATAGATATAGACGCAAAAGAAGCCGGTGCACCAAAAGGAGAATTGCTCACCTTCAACACAGACCGGGCGCTTAAATTCGGTTATGCAGAAGGAGAAGCAAAAAATATGGATGACTTGCTTCAAAAGCTGAAATTAAAAGATGCTTCTGTTCAATACGATGAAGTGAGCTTTGCTGAAAAGGTTGCGCGTTTTCTTACGCACCCAATTGTCATTCCAATCCTTTTATCCATTGCAAGTTTAGGGTTAGTTGTTGAGCTCTATTCTCCTGGCTTTGGAGTCCCGGGCACCATGGGAGTGACAGCGCTTCTTCTATTCTTTTATGGTCATCTCGTGGCAGGTTTTGCAGGATATGAGACGTTGTTCCTGTTTTTAGCAGGGATTGCACTCATCATTCTGGAATTGTTTTTGCCAGGGGGAATCGTAGGTGTCATTGGACTGATCTGTGTCGTTGTCAGCTTATTTTTAGCAGCTGGAAGCTTTACAGAAATGGCGATTTCCATCTTGATTGCCACTGCTGTTTCAATCATAGCAGTTATTTTATTGACAAAGGTGTTGGGGAAACGTATGAAATTCTTTAAAAAGTTCATTTTAACCGATTCAACCAATAAGGAAAGCGGTTATGTCTCAAATGAAACAAGAGAGGATCTTGTTGGACAAATCGCAGTGACAGCCACTGCACTTCGTCCATCTGGTACGATCGTACTCGGAGATGAGCGCATTGATGTGGTGTCAGAAGGTGCATTTATCGATAAAGATGAACAAGTAAAAATTGTGAAAGCGGAAGGCTCACGCATTGTCGTGAGGAAAGTATAGATATACTGATTTTAGAGGAGGAATAAAATGGATCCATCTACTTTACTATTATTTGTGATTATCGCAGCAGGTTTGATTGTTCTATCGATCTTTTTCACCTTTGTACCGGTGATGCTGTGGATTTCTGCCCTAGCGGCTGGCGTAAAAGTGAGCATTTTTACACTTGTAGGAATGAGACTGCGCCGAGTGATTCCAAACCGAGTGGTCAACCCGCTCATCAAAGCACATAAAGCAGGTCTTGATGTGACGATTAACCAGCTGGAGAGCCACTATCTTGCAGGTGGTAACGTGGACCGAGTGGTGAACGCATTAATTGCAGCTCAACGCGCGAATATCGAATTGAACTTTGCCCGCTGTGCAGCCATCGACCTAGCAGGCCGTGACGTACTAGAAGCAGTTCAAATGAGTGTAAATCCTAAAGTCATTGAAACACCATTTATCTCTGGTGTTGCGATGGACGGGATTGAAGTCAAAGCAAAAGCACGTATTACCGTTCGTGCAAACATCGACCGACTTGTCGGTGGTGCAGGGGAAGAAACGATTATTGCCCGTGTAGGTGAAGGGATTGTCTCTACAATCGGTTCATCAGATAATCATAAAAAGGTTCTTGAGAATCCTGATATGATTTCTCAAACGGTTCTTGGTAAAGGATTAGATTCAGGTACTGCATTTGAAATTCTCTCGATTGATATCGCAGATGTTGATATCGGTAAGAACATCGGGGCAATTCTGCAAACAGACCAAGCAGAAGCAGACAAAAACATTGCACAGGCGAAAGCAGAAGAACGCCGCGCAATGGCTGTTGCACAAGAACAAGAGATGCGTGCGAAAGTTGAAGAAATGCGCGCGAAAGTCGTAGAAGCAGAGGCTGAAGTACCACTTGCAATGGCTGAAGCATTACGTGAAGGCAATATTGGTGTCATGGACTACATGAACATTAAGAATATCGATGCTGATACGGATATGAGAGATTCATTTGGCAAAATGACAAAAGGTCCATCTGATAATGAAAACAAATAAGCATCCTCTCACGCTTTAAGGAGGGAGCCCATTGGACATTCTATTTGAAAATCCGCTACTAATTGCGATTATCATCGGTATCATCTCTGCCGTCTTTGGGAAGATCGGTAAACAAGAGGAGAACGAAGAGCAGAATCAGCAAAAGAAGCCCGCTCCTCAGCGTAAGCAGGTGCCCCAAAAGCAAACAAGTCCAGATCCAGTCGTGACTGATCAGCTGGACGATTTCGGCGATGTACATGATCATGGCGGGATGAAGAAAAAAATTTCTCAGTCCTTACAAGATCGCTATACGGCTACACTTGCCGAAATGGAAGAAAGAAAAAACGAGCTGAACAAAGAGTTCCAATCGCTTGAAAGAGAGCTGACAAGGCCAAAGGCTGCATCTGCTGAAATGAGGCCAAAATTCATTGAGAAGGTGAACCAAGATACAATTGTTCAAGGAATGATCCTTGGAGAAGTATTTGGAGAGCCGCGCGCGAAAAAGCCGCACAGAACGATGAAACGGCCATATAAAAGATAAAGAAGAAAGCCCCCTTTTTCATAAAGGGGGCTTTTTTTGCCTGAGGACGATTTTACTTAAGGAAAATCCTTAAAAGGCTATTTTACGGGATTCATTAGCATGATATGAACCCCTGAGGAATAGGATGATACAGAGGCTTTCTCATCAGTCTCACCATCTTTCAGTTTGATCTCATACACATGAGGTGGGAAGGGGTTCTTATTGAATGGGAAAAAGAAAAAATCGACTTAAAGCATGGCTGACAAGAACACTTGAAATCCCTCCAGACGTGATGATGGATCTTCCCCGTATTACGATGGTTGGCAGACTCCACATTTACATAGAGAACCATAAAGGGCTTTTGCTTTTCAGTGATCAAGAGGTAAGGCTGATGCTCAAACAGGGACAATGCATTATTTCAGGGAAAGATTTTGTGATTAAAACGATTTTGCCAGAAGAGATTTTATTGGAAGGGAAAATCGATGAGGTCCGTTATATTGATTCTTAACTGACGGAGGGGAGAAGCGTGAAGAATAAATGGTTCGCCTATTTTATTGGCAGAGTGGAAGTGGAGATCAAAGGAAATGGCATTGAGCGGCTTATTAATGAGTGCACGAGGCAGGGGATCACAATGTTTCAAGTGAGCCGCCGTCAAGACAGCGTGCGCTTATTTATTCGCTTATCAGATGTACATGCCTTCAGAAAGGTACGCAGACATCATGACGTGACATGTTCATTTCATCAAAAAAAGGGCTTTCCATTTCTACTCCTATGGTCAAGGAAGAATATCGGATTTACCCTTGGGATTGTATGCTTTCTAGTGACGATATTGGCGCTTTCAAACATGGTATGGAAAATTGATATTAAAGGAGCCAATCCAGAAACTGAACATCAAATGAGAAAGCATTTAGACGACATCGGGGTGCAAAAAGGACGTTTTCAGTTTCTAATGGGAACACCTGAAAAAATTCAAAAATCCCTGACAACCAATATTCCAAGCATCACATGGGTCGGTGTAGAACTAAACGGCACAACCTTTCAAATGAAAGTTGTGGAAAAAAATGAACCCGAAAAAGAAAAATACACGAGTCCTCAGCATATCGTTGCCAAGAAAAAGGCTGTCATCACGAGAATGTATGTAGAAAAAGGAGAGCCGCTCGCCGCGGTTGATGAACATGTAAAGAAAGGACAGATGCTTGTCTCTGGACTTATTGGCAGCGAAGATCAGCAAAAAACGGTAGGAGCCAAAGCGAAAATCTATGGTGAAACGTGGTATCGGTCTGAAGTTTCTGTCCCTCTTCGAACATCTTTTGACGTCTTTACGGGTAAAATGAAGACAAAGCACAAGCTCTCCGCATTTGGAGGCTCACTGCCATTTTGGGGCTTTTCTTTTAAAAAGGATGATTTTAAGCAGCCAAAAACAGAAACAGAAGTTCATCCGCTTCATTTCTTAAACATGCAGCTCCCGTTCTCTTATGAAAAGGAAATCACACGCGAAAGTGAGAAAATAAATCGAGAATACACAAATAAAGAAGCGGTTCAAGCAGGGATTAAAATGGGTAAAAAAGAATTAGAAGAGAAGCTAGGTCAAACAGGAGAGGTGAAAAGTGAAAAAGTTTTGCACGAGACAACAGGGAATGGTAAAGTTAAGTTAATCATCCTTTACCAAGTAATAGAAGATATTGTTCAACCAACACCTATTGTTCAGGGAGACTAGAGAATGACAGAACATTTACTTGAGATTCAACAAAAATTGGATAGCCCAAACGAAGCGATTGCTTTATTTGGCAATCAAGATGCTTATCTGAAACTAATGGAAAACGAGCTGAACGTCTCCATTATTACGCGTGGAGAAAAAGTGTATGTTTCTGGTGAGGAAGCATCAAGAGATACAGTAAGCCGTTTGATCACATCTCTTTTACATCTCATCCGTAAAGGAATCGAGATATCTGAACGGGATGTCGTTTATGCCATTAAAATGGCGCAAAAAAACAAGCTGAATTATTTTGAAAATATGTATGAAGATGAAATTACGAAAAATGCCAAAGGAAAATCGATCAGGGTGAAAACAATCGGCCAGCGGGAATATGCTGCGGCGATGAAAAAAGATGACCTGGTCTTTGGAATTGGACCCGCTGGTACAGGGAAGACGTATTTGGCAGTTGTCAATGCGGTCCATTCACTGAAAAATGGACATGTAAAACGGATTATCCTGACAAGACCAGCTGTTGAAGCAGGAGAGAGTCTTGGTTTTTTACCAGGTGATCTAAAGGAAAAAGTAGATCCTTATTTAAGACCACTATATGATGCCCTGCATGATGTGCTTGGCAGTGATCATACGGAACGTTTAATCGAGCGCGGCGTGATTGAAATAGCGCCCCTTGCCTATATGAGAGGCCGGACGCTTGATGATGCATTTGTGATTTTAGATGAAGCGCAGAATACAACACCTGCCCAAATGAAAATGTTTTTGACGAGACTTGGGTTTGGCTCTAAAATGGTCATTACAGGAGATATTACACAGATCGATCTGCCAAAGGGCATGCAGTCAGGTCTTGCGGCTGCAAAGGACATGCTTGCAGAGATCAAGGGCATCTCATTTATTGAATTAGACCAGACAGATGTGGTCAGACACCCGCTTGTGGCGAAGATCATTGGCGCATACGAAAAGCAAAAATGAACTGAGTGACCCGATCGTCTTCATCGGGTCATTTTGTTTCGATCGTGGTTTAAAGTAAAAAAGGAGGTACTTTCCTTGAGAAAGAATCAAAAAGGCAGTAAGCGCAAAAGACTGCTGTCTAAAAAAGAACCTCAGAAAATGGAGCGCTCACGTTATTTAAATGTTTTGCTGTACGCTGGTTTAGCAGCCATTTTATTCGTGGTGCTCTTCTTCCATGTAAAGCCTGAATCGCTCGACTTAGATTTATTTTCAGTGAGCGAACAGACCATCTATTCTCCGTCAACCGTTGATGATCAAGAAGCGACAGAAGAAAAGAAACAAGAAGCAACAGATCAGGTAGAAGATCAATATACGCTCAAAAAAGCGTATTCTGATAATCGCGTAGACCTCATCTCATCCCTCTTTGAAGCCATTAAAGAAGAGAAGAAAGCAGCTGATGATAAAGAGAACGCGCCATCAGATCAAGAAATGGTCAAGCGTGTCAAAGAAAAGCTCACAACAGATATGCAGGAGGCTGTTTCGGATCAATCCATCAAAGCACTGCTCCAGGCAAGTGATGAAAATCTCTCATTTACTAAGGATTCCATCATCACAGTGGTGAATTCACTGATGAGTAAAGAAATCACAGCAGCGAAATTACAAGATGAGAAAAAACAAGTCAAAACAGAGCTTAAAAACAATTCAATTCCATCAAAATACTTAAATGCAGCGACAGAAATCGGTGAATTTGCGATCATTCCAAACTATGTATTTGACCCAGTGGCAACAGAAAAGAAAAGACAGGAAGCGGCTGACAATATTCAGCCTGTGCAAATTAAGCAGGGGCAAATCTTAGTTGAAGAAGGAGAGCTCATCGACCGGGAAGTTTATCGCAAATTAGAACTGACGGGTCTGTTAAACAGCTCAAATTTATTTAAGCCTGTAAGTGGTCTTCTCATATTAATTGGACTTTTCTTAGCAGCGATTATTCATTCCCTTGAATCGAGGAAAAAATCGCTTGTCCATAAGAATAAGTCATTACTGCTTTACTCGCTTATTTTCACGATTATATTAATTATCATGGAAGTGTTCAGCCTCTTCCAAGAAACGAAGTATACGACGATAGGCTATGTCGTGCCAGTGGCTCTTGGCACGATGCTGATCAAGCTGCTCATTAATGAGCGGTTAGCGATCTTCTCCGGTCTTGTATTTGCTCTTTGCGGCAGTATGATGTTTAATCAAGGAGTAACCGGCGTCTTTAACTATGTGATCTGCGCTTATTATCTTGTGAGCGGGATGGCTGGTATTTTATTTTTAAGAAAACATAATGCAAGATCAAAAATATTGCAGGCCGGACTTTTGGTGGCTTTGGTGAATGTACTTGTGGTTTTATCCATTACACTGATCCAAAACTCTTCACCATCAGGGCTTGAAATCGGTGTGAACCTCATGATGGCAATTGTGTCAGGGTTTGCATCATCTATCTTGGTCATTGGGTTAATGCCTGTTTTTGAGAGCATGTTTGGTATTCTTTCCACAATGAAACTGATTGAATTATCCAATCCAAATCATCCGCTGCTCAAAAAGATTTTAACCGAGACACCAGGTACATATCATCATAGTGTCATGGTGGCGAATTTAGCGGATGCTGCATGTGAAGCAGTCGGCGCAAATGGTCTTTTAGCAAGGGTCGGCGCTTATTATCATGACATTGGGAAAACGAAAAGACCGCAATACTTTATCGAAAACCAAATGAACATTGATAATCCGCATGACAAGCTTTCTCCTCAGCTGAGTAAAAATATTATTATTGCCCATACGACAGATGGCGCTGATATGCTGAGAGAAAAGAAGTTTCCTGAAGAACTTGTCGACATTGCCGAACAGCATCACGGGAAGTCTCTTTTAAAGTTCTTTTACTATAAGGCGAAAGAGCGTGATGATCAGGTGACAGAAGAAGAATTCCGTTACCCTGGTCCAAAGCCGCAGTCAAAAGAAGCAGCGATTATTTCTGTGGCTGACAGCGTTGAAGCGGCGGTTCGTTCCATGCATAATCCAAATCCAGAGCGGATTGAAAAGCTTGTCAAAGGCATTATTTCAGATAAAATGCAGGACGGGCAATTTAGTGAGTGTGACCTCACATTTAAAGAATTAAATATTATCAGCCAAACGATTTGTACAACATTAAAGGGGATTTTCCATTCTCGGATTGAATATCCAGATGCCCCGAAGCAGAAGGTGAAGTAAATGACATTGTTAATCGATTTAATAGATGAAACAGGACAAGTATCAAAAGAGCAGCTTGAAGAAGTGGAAAAGCTTCTTCAGTTTGCTGCGGACGAACTTGAGGTCAAGGATCAAGCGGAAGTATCAGTGACGATCGTTTCGAATGAAGAGATTCATCAAATCAATAAAGAATACCGCGGAAAAGACGCACCAACGGATGTGATCTCCTTTGCACTTGAGGAAGAAGGAGAAGGGGAGATTGAAATCATAGGAGCGGATGATATCCCGCCTGTACTTGGTGACATTATCATTAGTGTGGATCGAACGAAAGAGCAGGCAGAGGAATATGGACATTCCTTTATGAGAGAGCTTGGATTCTTAACGATTCATGGCTTCCTCCATTTGCTCGGGTACGATCATATGACAGAGGAAGATGAAAAAGAAATGTTCGCCAAACAGACAAAAATCTTGGATGATTATGGCCTTTCGAGATCATCGTAAGAAAAGAAGGCCGCTCGCCCGTTTTTTTCGGAGTTTTTACTATGCATTTAGAGGAATATGGCGAACTTTCTTGAATGAACGGAATTTTCGATTTCACACAGTCGCAGCCATCATCGTGGTGATCTGCGGCTTTTGGTTCCGCATTGACCCATTTGAATGGCTGATCGTTCTTCTTCTTTGCGGGGGGATGTTTGCGCTTGAACTTGTCAATACAGCCATTGAACATACAGTGGATCTGATGACAGAAGAAAGGCACCCGCTTGCAGAGAGAGCGAAGGACGCTGCTGCAGGCGCTGTTTGCGTTTACGCCGCGATTTCGGTTATGATTGGGTTGATCATCTTCTTACCGAAGATCATGCAATAGAACAATATTACTATTTATTAACATTTTTAGAAATGGGCGTGAAAATGTCACGTGAATTATGTAAAATATAAATGTGACAGTGGTACCATTTCTTCTGAAAGTGGGAACTAGGAATGAACAAACAAGAGTTGATTTCAGAAGCAATCAAAGCAAGAGATTTTGCATATGTACCCTATTCTAAATTCAAAGTCGGTGCAGCATTACTGTCGAATGATGGAAAAGTGTATGGCGGCTGCAACATTGAAAATGCAGCATATGGTATGTGTAATTGTGCGGAAAGAACAGCACTTTTTAAAGCCTATTCAGAAGGCATTACATCTTTTCAAATGTTAGCAGTGGTGGCTGATACAGACCGGCCTGTTTCGCCGTGCGGCGCATGCAGACAGGTCATTTCAGAGCTATGTGCACCTGATATGCCAGTGATTCTAACGAACTTAAAAGGACATATATACGAAACAACAGTAAACGAACTATTGCCAGGCGCATTTTCACCGGAGGATTTAAATGACTAACGAAAGCTTCAAATCAGGATTTGTATCAATTATTGGAAGACCAAATGTAGGGAAATCAACTTTTCTTAATCGTGTCATTGGACAAAAGATCGCCATCATGAGCGATAAGCCCCAAACGACGCGAAACAAAGTGCAAGGTGTTCTGACAACAAACACATCACAAACGATCTTTATCGATACACCGGGGATTCATAAACCTAAGCATAAGCTTGGTGATTTTATGATGAGGGTGGCTCAAAATACACTGAAGGAAGTCGACCTGATCTTGTTTATGATCAACGCACAGGAAGGCTATGGCAAAGGTGATGAATTCATCATTGAACGACTAAAGCAAACGTCTACACCGGTGTTCCTAGTCGTCAATAAAATTGACCAAATTCATCCCGATGAACTGTTCCTTTTAATTGATGAATACCGCACACGTTATCCATTCAAGGAAATTGTGCCCATTTCAGCTCTTGAAGGAAACAATATCGACACGCTTCTTCAGCAGATTGAAGGTTATCTTCCAGAAGGCCCTCAATTTTATCCGGCAGATCAAGTAACAGATCATCCAGAACGGTTTATTATTTCTGAATTAATTCGTGAAAAAGTGCTGCATTTAACGAGAGAAGAGATTCCGCATAGTATTGCGGTTGCGATTGAATCGATTAAGCCAGATGAAAATGGCAAGATCCATGTCGCGGCGACCATTGTCGTAGAACGAGATTCGCAAAAAGGGATCGTCATTGGTAAACGAGGCAGCTTGTTAAAAGAAGTGGGACAAAAAGCGCGCAGAGACATTGAAGCACTTCTAGGCTCAAAAGTGTATTTAGAGCTTTGGGTCAAAGTTCAGAAGGACTGGCGTAATAAATCCACTCACCTGCGTGACTTCGGATTTAGAGAAGACGAATATTAAAAAATCGCTGCATTTGTCAGCAAATCTGACAATGGTGCGGTTCGATTAGTAAAAATTGTTTATCATGAAATGGAGGTAGCCTGGTCAAGATAAAATTAATATGTTGGATGTAGCGTTGCTGCTTCTAATAAAGAAAGGTGGGGTTTTTATGTTGAATTTTACATGGAACGTATTTTCACAAACAGGAAGCGTTGACACGTATCTGCTTTTCAAAGAGTTAGAAAAGGAGAACCTGGAAAGACCCGATGTACTTGAAGAAGAAATAGCACGATTTGATTTTCCAATCTTATAATTCTTGACCCCCTCCAGCGCTCGGAGTGTAGACAAATGCTCATTAAAAGTGAAGGAATCGTCCTTAGAACAACAGATTATGGCGAAACAAACAAAATTGTCACGCTGCTCACTAGAGAACATGGAAAAATTGGCGTGATGGCCAGAGGCGCTAAAAAATCAAACAGCCGCCTGTCAGCCATAAGCCAGCCGTTTTTATACGGCACCTTTCTCATCCAATCATCAACAGGACTTGGAACGCTCCAGCAAGGCGAAATGATTGAAAGTATGCGGACCATTCGGGAAGACTTATTTCTGACCGCATATGCCGCATATATGACGGAATTAATGGATAAAGGGACAGAAGAAAAAAAGCCAAACCCTTATTTGTTTGAGCTTCTGCTTCAATCTCTGCGTCATCTCAACGAAGGCACAGATGCTGATATTATTTTATTTATCGTAGAGGTCAAAATGTTATCAGTGATGGGGATGAAGCCTGAACTTGATCAATGTGTCCACTGTGGTCAAAAAGAAGGGCAGTTCCATTTCTCGATAAGAGATAACGGCTTCATTTGCCAAAATTGTTTTTCGAAAGATCCATATAAACTGCCCTTATCCCCCGCAGCTGCAAGGCTACTCCGTTTGTTTCATTATTTTGATTTATCAAGGCTTGGTCAGGTTGATGTGAAACAGCAGACGAAACAAGAAATTCGTCAAGTGCTTGATCACTACTATGACGAATATTCCGGCCTCTATTTAAAATCAAAAAAATTCATGAATCAGATGGAATCCATGAAAAAGCTAATGGGTGACGAAAACAAAAGTTGACATCTCCCATGACTTTTTGTAAGATCATCTAAGATAAAATATGTTGCATTGACAGAAAGAAGTACTTACGTAAAATCCATAAAAGCGACCTTAGGGCGGTGTGAGCTAAGGATGGAGGCGTAACGAAAGGCATTCTTGAGCAACGTAAAACAAAGCGGCTGGGTGCTACGACACCAGCAAATAGGGTGGAACCGCGGGAAAAAACTCTCGTCCCTATGTTTGCAAGAACCTTGCGAGCATAGAGACGGGAGTTTTTGTGTTCTCTTACAAGGTTCTAATCCCACCCGCCATACATAGCGGTTGGTCTAGAAAAGATGGAGGTGCGATCATTGAATATTCAAGACATGATTTTGACGCTGCAAAAGCATTGGTCAAACGAAGGCTGCGTATTAATGCAGGCGTATGACACAGAAAAAGGTGCCGGAACGATGAGTCCATACACGTTCCTCAGAAGCATTGGCCCAGAGCCGTGGAAGGTAGCATATGTAGAGCCTTCAAGACGCCCGGCTGATGGCAGATATGGAGAAAACCCAAATAGATTGTATCAGCATCACCAATTTCAAGTGATCATTAAGCCATCACCTGACAATATTCAAGAGCTATATCTTGAATCATTGAAGGCACTTGGCATTGACCCGCTGAAACATGATATTCGTTTTGTGGAAGACAACTGGGAAAATCCATCTCTTGGCTGTGCAGGACTTGGCTGGGAAGTATGGCTTGATGGGATGGAAATTACGCAGTTCACTTATTTCCAACAAGTCGGCGGCTTAGAATGTAAGCCCGTTTCTGTTGAAATCACATACGGTATTGAACGTCTTGCTTCTTACATCCAGGACAAAGAAAATGTCTTCGATCTTGAATGGACAGACGGATTTACGGTCAGAGATTTATTCTTAATGGCTGAATACGAGCACTCTGTTTATACATTTGAAACATCTAATACTGACATGCTGTTCGAGCTATTTACAACCTATGAGAAAGAAGCACATAGCCAAATGGACAAAGGGCTTGTTCACCCGGCATACGATTATGTCCTCAAATGCTCTCATACGTTTAACCTGCTCGATGCAAAGGGTGCTATTTCTGTGACTGAGCGAACTGGTTATATCGGAAGAGTGCGTCAGTTAGCAAGAAAAGTAGCCAAAACCTATTATGAAGAACGCGAAAAACTGGGATTCCCTATGCTAAAAGAGGAGGCGGCTTCTCATGAATAAACAAGATGTATTACTTGAAATCGGCTTAGAAGAGATGCCGGCTCGTTTCATGCCAGAGAGCACAAAACAGCTGGGTGAGAAAGTAAAAGCATGGTTTGAAACGCAAAATATTTCATTCGAAGAGACTGCTTTATTTAACTCACCTAGACGTCTTGCTGTACTTGTGAAAGGTGTCGCAGAAAAACAAGAAGACATCAAAGAAGAAGCAAAAGGCCCGGCTAAAAAGATTGCCCAAGATGCTGAAGGCAATTGGACAAAAGCAGCTGAAGGCTTTGCCAGAGGACAAGGTGCTTCAACAGATGATCTCTATTTCAAAGAGATTAAAGGAGTGGATTATGTCCATGTCCAAAAATTTCAAGAAGGAAAGAGGGTCAAAGACCTTCTGCCAGCGTTAGGTGAGATCGCCGCTTCATTAAGCTTTCCAAAGAACATGAGATGGGGAAGCGAGGATTTACGCTATATCCGTCCGATTAAATGGATTGTTTGTTTATTTGGAAAAGAGATTGTACCTGTTGAAATTGCTGGGGTGAAAAGCGGCCGTGAGACTAGAGGACACCGTTTCCTTGGAACGACAGCCAGCATTGACACACCTGCTTCCTATGAACAAACATTGCGCGATCAATTTGTGATTGCAGACTCAGAGAAAAGAAAACAATTCATTACTGAACAGCTAGATGCGCTATCTACAGAAAAAGGCTGGGTCATTCCTGTTGATCCTGAACTTTTAGAAGAAGTGAACGACCTTGTAGAATATCCAACTGTGCTGTCTGGTTCCTTTGAAGAAGAGTTTCTTGCATTGCCGGAAGAAGTATTGGTGACGACAATGAAAGAGCATCAGCGCTACTTCCCTGTGAAAAATGAGCAAGGGGATTTATTGCCGCACTTTATTACAGTCAGAAATGGAAACAGTGAGGCGCTGGCAAATGTCGCAAGAGGGAATGAAAAAGTACTTCGTGCGCGTTTATCAGATGCTGCATTCTTCTATAAAGAAGACGAAAAACTAGTGATTGAAGACAATATTAAAAAGCTTGATAAAGTGGTATTCCATGAGAAACTTGGAACAATCGGCGACAAGCTGAAGAGAGTGACAGACATTGCAACTCGTCTAGCGGCGCATGTCGGAGCAGATGACGAAACAACAAAACGTGTGGCGAGAGCAGCAAGTATTTCGAAGTTTGACCTTGTGACTCAAATGGTCTATGAATTCCCAGAATTACAAGGAATCATGGGTGAGAAATATGCAAGAGCTCTTGGTGAACATGAAGAAGTAGCAAGAAGCATCAACGAGCACTATATGCCGCGCTTTGCTGGTGACGAGGCGCCATCCACTTTGATTGGTGCGATTGTGGCAGTAGCAGATAAGCTTGATTCTATTTGTTCATTCTTCTCAATTGATGTGATCCCAACGGGTTCTCAAGACCCTTATGGACTTAGAAGACAAGCGAGCGGTATCGTTCAAATCCTGCTCGACCGTCATTGGAATATTTCATTTAAAGAGCTGTTAGCACTTGCTCAAGTAAAGGCAGAACATGAAGCTGCTCTGATTGAATTTTTAACGCATCGTTTAAAATATGTTCTTCAAGCAGAGCATATCCGCCATGATGTTGTTGATGCAGTGCTGGATGTTAAAAATATTGAGCCATATGCAGTCGTCAAAAAAGCAGCTGTTCTTGAAGAGAGTGTGAAACAAGAAAGCTTCAAAGAAACGGCTGAAGCATTGGGTCGCGTCATTTCAATCAGTAAAAAAGGGGAAGACGCAGAGATTCAGCCTGAACTGTTTGAAAATGAACATGAGCAAAAGCTGTTTGAGGCGTATCAGCAAGTAGAGAAAGCTGTAAAGGAACATGTAGCAGCAGGACAATACAGCTTGGCACTTGACGCGCTGGATACGTTAAAAACACCGATTGTTCATTATTTCGATCATACAATGGTTCATGCGGATGATGAAAAACTGAAGCGAAATCGTTTGGCACAAATGGTCAAACTAGCCAAAGTCATTCAATCATTTGCGAATATGAACAATTTAATTGTAAAATAAATACCTAAGAACGGTTGCCTTTTCCGAAGGGCAATCGTTTTTTACTCATTTAATTCACGGTTTTTGAGTGGATTTTTGTTTCATTCGGACAAAGATGCGCTATAATATGATGAGTTATGAAAATGATATACATAAAATAAAGATTTCGCTCTCTCTATTTAAAGGTGGTGAGTACAATCGAGTTAAATAAACGGCAAGAGCAGATTTTACAGATTGTCAAAGAGAATGGTCCGATCACTGGAGAGCATATCGCCGATCGGCTGAACTTAACAAGAGCGACCCTCAGACCGGATTTAGCCATTTTAACAATGTCAGGCTTTTTAGAAGCAAGACCAAGGGTCGGCTACTTTTTCACAGGAAAAACAGGCACGCAGCTTCTCGCAGATAAGCTGAAAAAACTTCAAGTGAAAGACTTTCAATCCATTCCAGTGGTGATACATGAGAATGTTTCGGTTTATGATGCGATTTGTACGATGTTTTTAGAGGATGTGGGCACATTATTCGTTGTGGACGATCACTCTATTTTAACAGGCGTGTTATCAAGAAAAGACCTCCTCCGTGCAAGTATAGGGAAACAGGAGCTTCCATCTATCCCTGTCCATATTATTATGACAAGAATGCCGAACATTACCGTTTGCCGCAAGGAAGATTTCATTATGGATGTGGCGAAGCACTTGATTGAAAAGCAAATAGATGCACTTCCTGTGATAAAAGATACGGATAAAGGTTTTGAAGTGGTCGGAAGAATTACGAAAACAAACATGACGAAAATACTTGTCAGCTTATCGGAGAACGAAATAATCTAATGACAGAAGACTGCGAGGGGATGTTATGAGTAATCGCGTAATTTTTGTGGTATCAGATTCAGTTGGAGAAACGGCAGAGCTCGTGGTCAAAGCGGCACTTAGCCAATTTGATGGCGGCTCATCAGACCATTCAAATATTAGAAGAATCCCGTATGTAGAGGATGTTGGTACGATTAAAGAAGTCATTTCACTGGCGAAAGCAGATAATGGGATCGTCTGCTTTACTCTTGTTGTGCCAGAAATGCGCCAATTCTTAATCGAGGAAGCAGAAGCAAACGGTGTCGTTTATTATGACATCATCGGTCCGCTCATTGATAAAATGGAGACGGCATATGGAAATGAAGCGAAACATGAGCCGGGTCGTGTACGTCAATTAGATGAGGACTATTTTAAAAAGGTAGAAGCCATTGAGTTCGCTGTGAAATACGATGACGGCAGAGACCCTAGAGGTATTCTAAAGGCTGATATTGTACTCATTGGTGTATCACGCACGTCTAAGACACCATTATCTCAATATTTGGCACATAAACGGCTGAAGGTAGCGAACGTTCCAATTGTACCTGAAGTTGATCCGCCAGAAGAGTTATTTTCAGTTGATCCGAAGAAATGTATCGGTTTGAAAATTAGTCCAGACAAACTAAATCATATTCGCAAAGAGCGTTTAAAATCTCTTGGTTTAAATGATCGCGCTATTTATGCGAACATTGAGCGGATTAAAGAGGAACTAGAGTATTTTGAAAAAGTGGTTGACCGCATTAACTGTCAAGTCGTTGATGTATCGAATAAAGCAGTTGAGGAAACGGCAAATGTCATTCATCAAATGCTGACCAAAAGAGGTTCCGAATAAACTCAGGATGCTCCTCCTGGGTTTTTCCTATGGTGGGAAACGGGTAAACAAAAACAATGGCATATTTGCTGCATTTGTATTATAATAAAAAATTGTGATAAAATGATTGATTTTAGGTTTAAGTTAAGTCAAGAACGAATAAACTAATATTGGCAGAAGTCAAGTGATTCTGAACATAACTTTTCGACAAAATGAGTTTTACTGTTGATTGCTTTATAGGGGAAAAGTATGGTCTTTTTGCTTCTCTAAAGCAGGAATAAGGTGGAGGGATGGAGAATTAGTCACCTGAATGAACGTAAAAAAGAGAGGACGATTTATGTCGATGCAGATGCTTGTCCTGTAAAAGACGAAATCCTTTCTGTCGCATCTCAATTTCAAGTACCAGTGACGTTCATTGCTTCATATGAGCATTTTCAAACCAAAAGATCTCCACTAGAAGATTGGCGGTTTGTAGATACACATAAGGAAGCAGCGGATTTAGTCATTGCAAACTCAGCTGCCGCACATGATATTGTCGTCACCCAAGATATTGGTCTTGCCTCCTTACTGCTTCCGAGACAGGTCATTGTTCTGTCTGAAAGAGGACGAATGTACACAAACGAAACAATTGATTTTGATTTGGAACGCAGGCATGTTTCCAGCAAACAGCGAAGAAAAGGTGTATACGGAAAAGGTCCCAAAAAGCTTTTAGAAGAGGATAAGAAGCGATTTATGGCGCAACTACAAAAAATCCTGTCGAATCATGAAGGATTTTTAAATTAAAAGGCGAATAATGTACGACGGAGTGTTATTAGGATGAGCAAACGTATACCAGATGAACTTTTGGAGCAGATCCAAAAAAACGCAGACATTGTCGAAGTGATTGGAGAATACGTACAGCTTAGAAAGCAAGGTCGAAATTACTTCGGTCTTTGTCCATTCCATGGTGAAAATACTCCTTCATTCTCTGTTTCAGCAGATAAGCAAATCTTCCATTGTTTTGGCTGTGGTGCAGGAGGCAACGTGTTTTCGTTCCTCAGACAAATGGAAGGCTACTCATTTATTGAAGCCGTTTCACATGTGGCTGATAAGTACCATATTGATCTGCCTGATCAGGTGGCGAATGCTCAGATGAGTTCCTCTCAGCAAGAGGACACTGCAGATCATAAAATGATTGAGGCACATGAGCTTCTTAAGAAATTTTACCACCATTTGCTGGTAAATACAAAGGAAGGTCAAAACGCACTCGATTATTTACGGTCCAGAGGCTTTACGGATGAAACAATTGCCAAGTTTGAGATCGGGTATGCTCTTGATTCTTGGGATTTCGTGACCAAGTTTTTAGAAAAACGAGGATTTGATCCTGTGATGATGGAGAAGGCTGGTCTTTTGATTCAACGTGAAAACGGCACAGGCTTTTTTGACCGCTTTAGAGATCGTGTCATGTTTCCCATTCATGATCATCATGGAACGGTCATCGCTTTTTCCGGAAGATCGCTTGGTGATCAGCAGCCTAAATATATGAATAGTCCTGAAACGCCGCTTTTTCATAAAAGTAAGCTGCTTTATCACTTTCATGACGCACGTATGCATATTCGTAAACGCGAACGGGCGGTTCTTTTTGAAGGATTTGCAGACGTCATCTCAGCTGTTACATCAGGTGTCGGTGAAAGTGTTGCAACAATGGGTACGTCTCTTACAGAAGAGCACGTAAAGCTTCTCAGGCGGAACGTAGAAGAGATCATCCTTTGCTATGACTCTGATACGGCCGGATACGAAGCGACCATGAAAGCATCAGATTTGCTTGGAAAAAGAGGATGTAAAGTTCGCGTTGCCATGATACCAGATGGACTTGATCCAGATGATTACATTCGTAAATATGGCGGCGAGAAATTTAGGAATGACATCATAGATGCAAGTGTGACATTAATGACGTTTAAGATGAATTTTTTCCGAAGAGGAAAAAACTTATCAGACGAAGGAGACCGTCTTACTTATATGAAGCAGGTTCTCCGAGAAATCAGCCGGTTAAACGGCTCTTTGGAGCAAGAGATTTACATGAAACAGCTTGCTGGGGAGTTTTCGATCTCACTTGATTCATTAAAAGAACAACTGGAGCTGTTTGAAAAACAGCAGCGGCAAGAAACCAAAAGCACGCAGGAAGAAAACGGGCTTGAAAAACGTCGTGCACATCTGTCAACACAAGTGAGAAGAAAGCGTCTGCGGCCGGCATATGAAAATGCAGAGCGAATGCTGCTTGCTCATATGTTAAAAAGCGATGACGTGATCCGCAAAGTACTTGACAGAATCGGGATTGAATTTAATATAGATTCGCACAGGGCGCTGGCAACGTACATTTATGCCTTGTATGAAGAAGGCAAAGAACCAACGCCGCAGCACCTGATGAACCGGATAGAAGATGATGTCATGAATCAGCTGTTGACGGATATATTGATGATTCAAGTCGGAGACGAACTAAGTGAAGCTGAATTAAGTGATTATGTAAAAAAAGTGTTGAATCATCGGAATTTGTCAATGATAAAGGAAAAAGAACTAGAACGTGCAGAAGCGGAGAGGCAAAAAGATTTCTTCAAAGCGGCAACACTTGCAAAAGAAATTATTCAGTTGAACCGTTCGCTGAAGTAATACGTCTATTATTAATGACAGGACTTACGGCTGGCAATGAATCCTTTACGGGAGGAGCATAAGACCGCAAGCATCTTGCCTTCATCATTATTTATTTTATTTCCTATTTGCTTCGTCAGCTGTTTGATAGAGAGAGAAAAGCAGGACGGAAGTAAATCGCAAGTTACTTTAGAATTCGTTGCAAGCTTTGGAAGGAGGGATCCATAATGGCTGATAAACAAGCCCACGAAACCGAAACTGAATTAACCTTTGAACAGGTGAGAGATAAGCTCACTGAAACGGGTAAAAAACGGGGCGTTTTAACATACGAAGAAATTGCAGAGCGTATGTCTAGCTTTGAAATTGAATCAGACCAAATGGATGAATACTATGAATACTTAGGCGAACAGGGTGTAGAGCTCATTAGTGAAAACGAAGAGACAGAGGACCCAAATGTTCAGCAGCTGGCTAAAGCAGAAGAAGAATTTGACCTGAATGATTTAAGCGTACCACCAGGTGTCAAAATCAATGATCCTGTTCGTATGTACTTAAAAGAAATCGGACGCGTCAATTTGTTATCTGCTAAAGAAGAAATTACGTATGCTCAAAAGATCGAAGAGGGCGATGAGGAATCAAAAAGAAGATTAGCGGAAGCGAACCTTCGTCTCGTTGTCAGCATTGCGAAACGCTATGTCGGTCGTGGTATGCTGTTCCTTGACTTGATTCAAGAAGGAAACATGGGTCTGATGAAGGCGGTTGAGAAGTTTGATTACCGCAAAGGATATAAATTCTCAACATATGCGACTTGGTGGATTAGACAGGCGATCACACGTGCGATTGCCGATCAGGCGAGAACAATCCGGATCCCGGTTCATATGGTGGAAACGATTAATAAATTGATCCGTGTTCAAAGACAGCTTCTGCAAGACCTAGGCAGAGAACCAACGCCTGAGGAAATTGCTGAAGACATGGATTTAACTCCAGAAAAGGTAAGAGAGATCCTTAAAATTGCGCAAGAGCCTGTATCTTTAGAAACACCTATTGGTGAAGAAGATGACTCGCATCTTGGTGATTTTATCGAAGACCAAGAGGCGACATCTCCATCTGACCACGCTGCGTACGAACTCTTAAAAGAGCAGCTTGAAGATGTATTAGACACGCTGACGGACCGTGAAGAAAATGTGCTAAGACTACGTTTCGGACTAGACGACGGAAGAACTCGCACGTTAGAAGAGGTTGGAAAGGTGTTCGGCGTAACAAGAGAGCGTATCAGACAAATTGAAGCGAAAGCTCTTCGTAAATTAAGACACCCAAGCAGAAGTAAACGATTAAAAGACTTCTTAGAGTAGAAACCGGACGGATCTTGAAAGAGATCCGTTCTTTCTTATCAAAAATGAAAACGCTTTTTTCAATCTGATTATATTTTACTGAATAACAAATGAATTTGCAACGTTCTTAGAGAAAAGATGTATAAAAAATACATCTAAATGTGCTGAAGACTTCATTTCTCATCTAGAATCATTTTTGTCTAATCTGTGAACTTGACCAAAGTTTTGTATCATAATTCGTTTACTTTTTGTAAAATTAAAGTAGAATTAGAATTGTTTGCATAGTCTCAAAGGGGTTTTCACAAAGGGGAGGATGAAAGAAATGAAACGGAATCCACTTATACCATTTTTATTGATTGCCATTTTAGGTATTGGACTCACTTTTTTCTTATCAATGAAGGGGCTGAAAGATGAAGAAAAAATTGCCTCTGGGGGCAAAGAGCAAAAGCAAGAAGAGACAGCAAATGCAACGCCGGAAGAATTGTATAAGCAGAACTGCATAAGCTGTCACGGGGAAAACTATGAAGGCGGCGCAGGTCCTGCATTAAAAGGTGTTGGAGACAAGCTTGAAGTAGCTGACATCAAGAAGAAAATTCAAGAAGGCGGCAACGGGATGCCAGGCGGGCTGATTCCAAATGAAAAGCTCGATGAAATGGCGGAATGGGTGTCTAAAATTAAATAATCTTACACAAAAAGCTCTTTTTCAAAAGAAGAGCTTTTTTCATTTGAAAACGACTTTTAAAAAGTCCATAATTTATATAAGATAGACAAGTATGAACATTAAAGAAAAGTAGTGATACGTATGAATGAAATGAATTTATCGAAACGATTAAAAAAAGTCGCGGACTTTTTACCAGATGAGGCAGTCTTCGCTGATATCGGCTCAGACCATGCCTATTTGCCATGCTATGCGATTCTGCATCAAAAAGCAGTGAAAGCCATTGCTGGTGAAATTACTGATGGACCGCTTCAATCGGCGCAGCAGCAAGTACATAGACTTGAATTAGATGAACAGATATCGGTCAGAAAAGGAAATGGCCTTGAAGTCATTGAAAAAGGCGAAGTGAATGCAGTGACGATTGCAGGTATGGGCGGGGCACTCATCGCAAGCATTCTAAATGAAGGAAGACATAAGCTCGCCGGCCATGAGCGGCTCATTCTTCAGCCGAATATCCATGCCCACCATATTCGTTTATGGCTTTATCAAGAGGGGTATGAATTGATAGATGAAGTCATTTTAGAAGAGGACGGCAAAATATACGAAATCATCATCGCAGAAAAAGGCGATAAAGATAAAGCCTATAAAGGAATGTCACTTGAAGCAGGCATACTGGTAGGTCCGTTTCTTGCGAAAGAGCAAAATGACGTTTTCCAGCGCAAGTGGATGCAAGAGCTTCAGCATATGGAGAAGATAGAAAGTCAAATTCAGCAGGCGGCGCGGACAGAAGAAAATAAAGAACGCCTTGAAGAGCTGAATGAGAAAATAAAGATGCTAAAGGAGGTTTTGACTGTTGGCTAAAACAGTAAATGGGCATGAAATCATCCAATTGTTTGAACAATTCTCACCAAAGGCGTACGCCATGGAAGGGGATAAAATTGGTCTTCAGATTGGGACTTTAAATAAAAAAGTAACCAATGTGATGATCACCTTGGATGTATTAGAGAATGTAGTAGATGAGGCGATCGAGCGAAAAGTGGATCTTATTATTGCTCACCATCCGCCGATTTTTCGACCATTAAAACATGTAGCGACGGATCAGCCGGCTGGACGGATCATTGAAAAATGCATCAAACATGATATTGCGGTATATGTGGCACATACGAATTTAGACGTAGCTGATGGCGGAGTCAATGACCTGCTTGCTGAGGCCTTAGAGCTCGAAGAAACAAGAGTGTTAGTGCCGACATATGAAGATCCGATCAAACAGCTTGCTCTGTATGTCCCAGAGGAATTTGAAGAGGCCATCCGGACAGCTTTAGGAAATGCGGGCGCCGGCCATATCGGCAACTACAGCCATTGTGCGTTTTCAAATGAAGGGACAGGCAGCTTTCTGCCATCAGAAGAAGCTGAGCCGTTTATTGGTGAGTCGGGTCAATTAGAATTTGTGAAAGAAGTGCGGATTGAAACCATTTTCCCAGCAAGTATAGAAAAACAAGTGATTCGCGAAATGATCAAAGCACATCCTTATGAAGAAGTCGCCTATAGTGTACACACGACAGACCTTCCTCCTATTCAAAAAGGTCTTGGCCGTATTGGAGAGCTAAATGAGCCAATGACACTAAGAGATTTCACGCAATTTGTGAAAACGAAGCTAGATGTGAATGGTGCTCGTTTTGTAGGAGACCAAAACGCTGTTGTGAAAAAAGTGGCGGTGCTTGGCGGAGACGGAAATAAATATATCCATCAAGCGAAAAGAATGGGTGCAGATGTGTATGTGACAGGAGACCTTTATTTCCATGTTGCGCACGATGCCATGATGCTAGGGCTGAACGTTGTGGACCCAGGACATTATGCTGAAAAGATTATGAAAGAGGGCGTAAAGGCGAAGCTTCAATCGCTATGTGCGGATAAAAAATATGACGTACAGCTCTTTGTTTCTGAATCAAACACAAACCCATTTCAATTTATGTAAACAAAAAACGTCAGAGCATATCCGCTCTGACGTTTTCTTATTTCTTTGTTTTGACGCGAGGTAAAATTTTAGAAAGAGGGACGGTTCGTTCAATCTTCCAAGTTGTTTCATCATCTGGTTCATAGTTTTCTAAGAAACGAATGACTTCCTTTGTAATAGGTGTTGGTGTTGAAGCACCAGCAGTAACGGCAACGGTTTTGACGCCCTGCAGCCATTCCAGCTTGAGTTCACTTAAGTCGCCAATACGGTAAGCCTGCGTTCCGGCAATCTCCATTGACACTTGTGCGAGACGGTTAGAGTTATTACTTTTTGGATCGCCGACAACAATGGTTAAATCGGCTTGGCCAGCTTGCTGCGATACAGCTTCCTGACGCACCTGTGTCGCAAGGCAAATTTCTTGATGATACTCGACGTGAGGGTATTTCTCTTTAATCAGCTCCATCAGGTCGTGGACATCCCATTGAGACATCGTCGTTTGGTTCGTGATGAGCAGTTTTTCTGATGTTAAATCGAGTGCCTCAATGTCAGCTTCTGTTTCGACAAGATGTACCTTGTCAGGGGCTACTCCGACAGCTCCTTCTGGCTCAGGATGACCCTTTTTCCCAATATAAATAATGTCATAGCCATCGGCTGTTTTCTCTGAAATGAGTTCGTGTGTTTTCGTTACATCGGGACAGGTCGCATCAATGGCGACAAGGCCTTTTTCTTCTGCGATTTGACGAACCTCAGGAGAAACGCCGTGAGCTGTGAAAATGACTGTTCCACTTTCAACCTGCTTTAAAATGTCTAAGCGGTTTGGTCCGTCCAGTGTGTAAATGCCATCTTCTTCGAAGGCATCAGTGACATGTTTGTTGTGCACAATCATACCTAATATATAAATTGGGCGTGGCAAGTTCTTATCAAGTGCGGCATTTTTAGCAATGACCATTGCATCCACAACGCCATAGCAATAGCCACGCGGCGATATTTTAATTACATTCATTTATTCGTCCTCCTGTAGGGAAGTGCTGCTAGAGAAGAACAATATAAAAAGCCGTAAAAAACGGCTTTTTATCATTCTCTTGCTTCCATTATAGCCAAAGTAAGCGTATATATCAAAGATTGTTATACGCAGTGAACACTTCGCCGTTAAAAGATCACTAGACATATAGTTTTGGAACAGAGCTGCCAGATCTTTTTTTCGGTTTTGCTTCAGGAACAGATGATGTGTGAGGTGCTGTTTTTTTGACGAGGATGTCTTCTGGTTCTTTATTTTTTTCTATTTCGTCAGTTTGTGCTTCTTCCTCGTGCACTTCTGTTTCCGCGCTAGTCTCCGTTGATTCTGCATCAGCATCATTTGCACTTTCTTCATCATCATCCGCACTGCCAAGCTGGCTGTACAGTTTAATCATCGCCGGCAAATTTCTCACTAAAGGACCGTATTGCTGAATCATTGGCGTAAATTGCTGCGCCATCCCGAGCACTTTTTGAACATTTCCTAACATGCTTGAGAGGGTCGCAGGATTTGTGAAGCTCTGGATTCCTTGTAATCCCGCACCACCTCCAGAGACTCCAGCTCCTCCTGCGCTAGGAAGAAATTTAGAGAGCATGCCTTTAATTCCTGCTCCGCCGCCTAGTGCACGGCTCTCACCTCCTGGAATTCCGCCCATCCCGGGTAAACCGCCTCCCTGTACAGACGGGGAGCGAGGCATCATTTGCTGAAATGGATTGCCTTGCCCTTGAAAAGGCTGTTGGATAGGAGGCTGCTGCCCTCTTTGAAATATTCCGGGCTGTCCGCCATTTCCAAGGTGCCGGCGTGAGGGACGGCGCGGCTGAAAATCGCCCATAGGCCTTTGCCCTAACATACTTGTACCTCCCTTACTGCATTCTCTTTCTCTTCATAGGTTATGCAAGGAAGCATCAATTGGTTTCCTGTAGGAAAAGCGGACATGGTTTTTTTACTGAAAATCAGCTATAATGAGGAGATGAGCAAAAAGGCACTGCCTTAAGGAGTGAAAACATGAAAGAAACGAAATTTACGACATATGAATTAAAGCCTTTTATTATAGATGCTATTCATGAACTAGGCTTTTATGAGCCGACTGATATTCAAAAAAGAATCATCCCTGCTGTTTTAAAAGGAGAAAGCGTGATTGGCCAGTCACAAACCGGAACAGGAAAAACTCATGCCTACTTACTGCCGCTGATTCATTCAATTGATCCAAGCAAAGAGCAGGTACAAGTGGTGATTACTGCACCTACAAGAGAATTAGCCAATCAAATTTTCAAAGAAGCTCAAACGATTTTAAAGAATGCTTCTCCAGAAGAAGAGATCAAAGCAAAGCTTTACATTGGCGGAACGGACAAGCAGAAATCAATTCAAAAGCTAAAAAACCAGCCGCATTTGGTTGTCGGTACACCTGGACGTATTGCTGACCTCATTCATGAGCAGGCGCTGAATGTTTACAAAGCGACCTCTCTTGTTATTGATGAGGCTGATTTAATGTTGGATATGGGATTTTTAGAAGATGTGGACCGTATCGGTGCACAAATGCCAGAACAGCTGCAAATGCTTGTGTTCTCTGCAACCATCCCAGAAAAACTAAAGCCTTTCCTGAAAAAATATATGGACAATCCAAAGTATGCACATGTTGAACCAAGACGGATTACAGCTGAAAACATTCAGCATATTTTAGTTCCGTCTAAACAGCGTGATAAATTAAAATTGCTCCATGAAATGGTGACGAATGTACAGCCATATTTAGGGATCATTTTTGCCAATACAAAAACAACTGTTGATGAAATCGCATCGTTCCTACAAGAAAAAGGAATGAAAATCGGTGTGCTCCATGGCGGATTGACGCCGCGCGAACGTAAAAAAGTCATGAAACAAATTGAAGATTTGGAGTTCACTTATATTGTGGCATCAGATCTTGCAGCTCGCGGGATTGACATTAAAGGCGTCAGCCACGTGATTAACTATGAACTTCCATCTGATCTTGATTTTTATGTGCACCGCGTTGGAAGAACAGCTCGTGCGGGTTCATCTGGAATTGCTATGACCATTTATGAGCTGGCTGATGAGGATGCACTCATTCAAATTGAGAAAATGGGCGTTGTGTTTGAAAACAAAACCATTGTTCATGGCGAATGGCGAGATGCAGATGACCGTCTGAAGCGTCAAAGACGTAAAAAAGCCCCAAATGAAATTGAAGAAAAAGCAAAACGTCTTGTGAGAAAACCGAAAGCCGTCAAACCTGGATATAAAAAGAAAATGACACGTGAGATGGATAAAATCAAAAGACAGGAATGTAGAAAGTCAAAGCGTAATGGAAAGTAGGGGGAAACATTGTTAAAGATTGGTTCACATGTATCCATGAGCGGAAAACATATGCTTCTTGCAGCGAGTGAGGAAGCTGCCTCTTATGGTTCGAATACGTTTATGATTTATACAGGTGCACCGCAAAATACGCGCCGTAAAAAAATTGAAGACCTCAATATTGAAGCTGGACAAGCGCATATGAAAGAGCATGGCATGACGGATATCGTCGTGCATGCTCCGTATATTATCAATATTGGAAATACAGTGAATCCAGCGACATTTGAGCTTGGTGTAGACTTCCTTCGCTCTGAGATTGAGCGTACGGAAGCGCTGGGAGCAAGACAAATTGTTCTCCACCCGGGTGCGCATGTCGGAGCAGGAGCAGAGGCAGGGATTCAAAAAATCATTGAAGGTTTAAACGAAGTCATTGTGAAAGGTCAAGAGGTTCAAATTGCACTTGAAACAATGGCGGGAAAAGGATCAGAGTGCGGAAGAAGCTTTGAAGAGCTTGCCCAAATTATCGACGGAGTGACACATAACGAAGCTCTTTCTGTCTGCTTTGATACGTGTCACACGCACGATGCTGGTTATCCGATTGTGAGTGACTTTGATGGTGTGTTAGAAGAATTTGATCGAATTGTTGGTATTGACCGAATCAAAGTTCTTCATATTAATGACAGTAAAAATGTGCAAGGCGCAAGAAAAGACCGACATGAAAATATCGGTTTTGGTGAAATTGGTTTCGATGCACTGAGCTATATTGTGCATCATCCGCAGCTTCAAGATGTGCCGAAAATTCTAGAAACGCCTTATGTAGGTGAAGATAAAAAGAACAAAAAACCACCTTACAAATTCGAAATTGCCATGCTGAAAGAAAAGCAATTTGATGAAGGCTTACTAGATAAAATTACGGGTCAGTAAAAAAGGATGCAACATGTTGAGGTGCCGCTAAATGCGGCCCTTTTTTGCTTAACTTGTAAACTGGTTAAATAAATCATTCACAGTCTGTGCTGTCTGTTTAGAAGTAATCGCTTCCACTTGCTTAAGAAGCCGGTTACGCTCTGAGTCATTAAAAATATTGATGTTTTTCCCGTTCATGAGTTTGGCCACCTCAGCAGCTTGATGAGACGTTAAACTGACGCCATACTGTTTCGCATACCTTAACAGATCATTTGCTGTGATCTGATTGAGCCGCTGCAGGACAATTTTTTGAATTAAAATCAATTCCATTCCTCCCCTCTGTAACAATGTATGGGCGAAAACGGAAAATGTGCAAAAAATTTTATTTTATTCTGTGAAATGATAAAATAGTAAAGTGGATAAAATGTTCATTGAAAATTTAACTTGTGTAGAAGGGAGAACGTATGGCAAATAGTAAACAGCATAAAAAGGAATCAGTGCCTCATTTTATTTTGAGAATTTTTCTGATTCTAGTAGGAGCTGCATGTGCAGCAGTCAGCATTGAATTATTTTTAGTGCCAAACAATATTATTGATGGGGGCATCATCGGCATTTCGCTTATTTTGGATTATCTCTTTACAGATAACCCGTTTATTAATTTTGCGACGATTGTTGTCATTTTAAATATTCCATTTATGATATCAGGATACAAGCATATTGGGAAAACCTTTCTGATTTCCACTGTGATTGGGATTGTCAGCTTAGCCGTGATTGAATCTTCACTTCATCATGTGGAGGCATTTACAACACAGCCGATCTTAGCCACTGTATTTGGCGGACTATTACTTGGATTTGGTGTTGGACTTGTCATCCGTAATGGAGGTTCAATGGATGGAACAGAGATCTTGGGAATTCTTCTGACGAAAAAAATTCCTTTTTCCGTCGGTGAGTTTGTCATGATCGTCAATGTGTTCATTTTTATTTGGGCGGGCTTTGTTTTTGGACCAGAGCAGGCTATGTATTCTGTCATGACATATTATTTGGCAATGAAAACAATTGATGCTGTCATTCAAGGGCTTGATGAAACAAAAGCTGTCATTATCGTCTCAGACTATTATGATGAAATTTCAGATGCGATTCTGCATCGACTCGGCAGGGGAACGACAAAGCTGAGAGGAAAAGGCGGCTATACAGATGAAGAAAAAGATGTCATCTACGCCGTTGTCACAAGGCTTGAAATTACAAAGCTGAAATCTATTGTATTTGAAATTGATGACCAAGCATTTATCACGATTATGGATACGCATGAAACAAAAGGCGGTAAGTTCAAAACAGCCATTCATTAGCTTTTATTTTACTTTTTTATCTTTCTTTTATATAATGAAATGTATGTATGGACAGAGAAAATGGCAAAAGCCATTTTCTTTTTGTTGTATAAATCGTAATCATTCTTTTTATATTGATTAAAGGTGGAAAGATTCATGGCAAAGCCAATTATTGAAATGAAGGACATTTCGTACTCGTATGGACAGCGAAATGTCATTGATCACATTCATTTAACAGTAGAGGAAGGAAACTTTCTAGCACTTGTTGGACCGAATGGTTCTGGTAAAACAACCTTATTAAAATGCCTGCTTGGGCTCATTAAACCGCAGCAGGGTGAATTAAAGCTATTTGGCACGCCTGTCTCAAAATTTAGAGACTGGGATCAAATTGGATTTGTTTCTCAAAAGGCGAATAGCTTTAATACAGGTTTCCCTGCTTCTGTGTATGAGGTCGTCGCAAGCGGACTGACCGCAAAAATTGGTTTGTTTAAACGAATGAGCAAACAGGATAAATGGCAAGTGGAAGATGCCATTCGCTCAGTTGGCATACAGGACTTAAAGCATCAAAACATCGGTGAGCTTTCTGGCGGGCAGCAGCAGCGTGCATTTATTGCCCGTGCGCTTGTCAGTCAGCCGAAGCTGCTCATTTTGGATGAGCCCACGGTTGGAGTAGACCAGCGGACAGTAGAAGGCTTTTATCAGCTGCTCGAAACATTGAACAAAGAAAAAGGAATGTCTTTAATTCTCGTCACACACGACGTTGGCACCGTTTCTGATAAAGTCACCCATGTGGCTTGTTTAAATCAGACACTGCATTTTCACGGGGATGCAGAAGCGTTTGATTCAATGGATGATCAGGCGCTATCCCAATTTTACGGGCATGACATTCAAGTGATTCATCACGATCATCACCATCATGGGGGACATGAATAATGCTATTTCCATTTTTTCATTATGAATTTTTACAAAATGCGTTTATCGCAGGGTTACTGATTGGTTTTATTGCGCCCTTACTTGGTGTATTTATTGTCGTAAGAAGGCTTTCGCTTATTGCAGATGCCCTCAGTCACGTATCACTTGCCGGTATTGCCGCAAGTTTATTTCTTGATAAAAAGTTTGGCCTTTTGACAGGGGTAAGCCCGCTCTACTTAGGGATGGCTTTTTCTGTTGCAGGTTCATTGTTTATTGAACGCTTGCGCTCCGTGTATAAGCATTATCAGGAGCTTGCCATTCCCATCATCTTATCAGGTGGTATTGGGATTTCCGTCATCTTCATTTCACTAGCGAATGGCTTTAATACAGATTTGTTTAGTTATTTATTCGGAAGTGTCAGTGCGGTTTCAAGACTTGATCTTTGGATTATTGTAGGGATCTCACTCGTTGTTGTGTTAGTTGTTGTGCTTTTATATAAAGAATTGTTTCTGCTTTCTTTTGATGAAGAGCATGCAAAGGCTTCTGGTATTTCAGCAAAATGGATTCATTTTATTTTTATCTTAGTCGTTGCACTTGTCATTGCGGCATCGATGCGTATCGTCGGTACACTGCTTGTGTCGGCGCTCATGACGCTTCCTGTTGCAGCAAGTATCCGCATTGCCAAAGGATTCAAACAGGCGATTTTCCTTTCGATCTTGTTTGGTGAATTGTCTGTATTGGCCGGATTGATTTTAAGCTATTATCTTGATTTAGCGCCAGGCGGAACCATTGTGATGCTGTCCATCTTGATTTTAATCGGGTGTATTAGTATTGGGAAATTCAGAAGGGGGAATCAACATGAACGTACAAGAAGCGCTTGATTTATTAAAGGAAAAAGGCTACAAATATACAAGCAAACGTGAAGACATGCTTCAATTGTTTTCTGATTCTGATAAATACTTGACCGCTAAAAATGTGCTGACAGCACTAAGTGAAGACTACCCGGGTCTCAGCTTTGATACGATTTATCGAAACTTGTCACTATATGAAGACCTTGGAATATTAGAAACAACGGAATTGTCAGGGGAGAAACTATTCCGTTTCAAATGTTCATTTTCCCATCATCACCATCACTTTATTTGTCTTACATGCGGGAAAACAAAAGAAATCGATGCCTGTCCTATGGACAAGCTTGACGCCGATCTAGAGGATTATCATATTAGCGGACATAAATTTGAAATATACGGAACGTGTCCTTCCTGCGAACCGAAGGAAGTTCACTCGTGAAAAAAAGCCAGCCATGGAGCTGGCTTTTTTGTTTTGTCTTTTGAAAACGTTTTACAATGGGTGGCTGTTTCATTAAAATGAGATCAAGGTAATACAACGTGCAATTTGAGTCTTTTGGAGTAAAGGGAGGGGTCAAAAGTGGCATATTACGTCGTGTTTGATGTAGGCGGGACGAGAACGAAACATGGATTAATGGATCAGGATGGAAAGCTAATCACTAGCGGTGACTATCAGACGAACTGCCGGCAGCTTGAACTGTTTTTAGAAGCAATGGCGGATGTGGTCAGGGAATATCAAAGGATGCAGGATGTCAGGGGTATCGCCATCAGTCTTCCGGGCTTTGTGGACAGTGAATCAGGTTATACAGAATTTGCAGGCGCCATCATCGCCTTAAATGGTCAAAATGTAAAAACACTTTTAGAAGAGAAAACATCTCTTCGTGTAGAAGTGGAAAATGATGCAAACTGTGCAGCTCTCGCAGAAAAATATAGCGGCCATGCGAAAGAGTGTGACAGCTTTATTTGTATGACGCTTGGCACAGGTGTTGGCGGTGGTATTTTCGCTGGTGGTCAGCTTGTGCGCGGGGCTTCCTTTCGCGGCGGTGAATTTGGCATGATGCTGACAGAAACAGACAATGGACAATTTACAACACTCAACAGCAGCGCTTCAACGGCTGGACTCATTCGCAGCTATAAAGAAAAGCAAGGAATTCCGCAAAGTACACAAATAGACGGACAAGACATTTTTGAAAAGGCGAAGCACGATCCGTCCATTGAAAAACTGGTGGATCAGTGGTACAAGCGAATCGCCATTGGCATTTACAATGTAGCAACCGTCCTCAATCCAGAGAAAATTCTCATTGGCGGCGGCGTGAGCGCAAGACCAGATTTACTATCAAGTATTGAGAAACACCTACATACACTGCCTGCGTGGAAGAACATTCAGGTGAAGCTGGAAACGTGTTATTACTTGAATCAGGCAGGCATGAAGGGAGCGTTGTACCATTTCCTCATGAAAGAAGGGCAGCTTGCTCCATCGAAAAAGCCGATACAATAAATGTATCGGCTTTTCTACCTTAATAAGCAGCTTGCAGACTTTGTTCATATTGTTTGATCCATTGAGACGCTTCGTGCCAGTTGTTTACGCGAATAATTCTGTCGTCAATTGGCATCTGGTTATAAGGGGAGTTAAAAAGTATAACCGGGATGTCTGCCTCTTTTGCAATCATTGTGGCATTGCCGTGATGGTCTTCAAAAAATACATCAATCTTGTGCTTTTGAACGGCTTCCAGCTTATGATGACCGCCAACCAGCTCAATGTCATCATAATGCACGTCATGTTCTTGAAACCACTTGTAGGTGATATCTGAATGATGCTGCCTTCTTGCTGTAATATAAATCAATTTGTGCTGCTGTTTCATTTGATCGAGGATCTCTTTAGCACCCTCAGCAGGCTTTGCCTGTTTATAAATAAGAGGCTCATGCTCATTCATCCAGCCCCAAAATTCTTTTTGAGAAATCTTTAAAAGCTTCGTCAAATCATATTCTGTCATATCATCTAGTGTCATGGCACATTGGAACGACTCGTTTAAATAGGGAACAAAGGTGTCCTGTGCCGTCACTGTACCATCAATATCAATTCCTAAACGTAACATGCCCACACTCCTCATTTTTATACTCTTAAAGTGTAACATAATCATTTCACAATTCCAGCAAGTTTTAGCAAACATGAAACAGACATTTTTGCTCATACTAAAAAAGCTCCTTTCTATTAACCAAAAGGGGGAATTGATCATGGAAAGAGACGAGGATTTCAGAAGAAATGATCGTGAAATCGACACACACTTTAGTAATGATGATGGCTATTTAGAGGAAACAGCTGCTGAAATTGCAGAGCCATATCAAGCTTCAAGAGATCGAGAAGATAGACGAGGACGTGACCAAGCAGGTGACGATTCAGGCAGTAAAGGGATAGGCTATACAGCACTCGCGATTGCGATTATCTCATTATTTGTCTTGCCGGTGCTATTAGGGGTAGCGGCCATCGTCGTTGGTTATATTGCACGAAGAAAAGGAGCACATGCGCTTGGCGCGTGGTCAATTGGGATCGGAATTGTTTCCGTCATCCTAGGCATATTTATCACCCCGTTCTTTTAACAAGAACAGAAAAACGCCTGACAATGACGTCAGGCGTTTTTTGTTAAGCATTCGCTTGTTTTTCTTTTTCAGCTTCCATTTTTGCATAATGTTCTTCAGCGATTTTATCGATTTCTTTTTTCAGTTCTTCGACCATTGTTTCTTCCGGTACTTTACGAACAATCTCACCTTTACGGAACAATAAGCCTTCGCCTCTAGCGCCTGCGATGCCGATATCTGCTTCACGCGCTTCACCTGGACCATTTACAGCGCAGCCGAGAACTGCTACTTTAATCGGAGCTTTGATTTTAGAAATATATTCTTCGACTTCATTTGCAATGCTGATAAGGTCAATTTCAATTCGTCCACAAGTTGGGCAGGAGATTAGTGTTGCTGCATTTGATGCAAGACCAAATGATTTCAACAATTCACGTGCTACTTTTACTTCTTCAACTGGGTCAGCACTTAATGAGATACGGAGTGTGTTCCCAATCCCCATATTCAAAATAGCGCCAAGTCCAGCTGCACTTTTGACTGTACCTGCAAATAACGTACCTGATTCTGTAATCCCAAGATGAAGAGGATAATCAAAGGCTTTCGCCGCTTTTTCGTATGCCTCAATTGCAAGGTTTACATCAGATGCTTTCATACTGACGATGATGTCATGAAAGTCTAGGTCTTCTAGAATTTTAATGTGATGCAGTGCACTTTCGACCATACCATCTGCAGTTGGGTAGCCGTATTTATCAAGAATCTTTTTCTCTAATGAACCAGCGTTTACCCCAATACGAATTGGAATGCCTTTTTCTTTTGCTGCTTTGACAACAGCTTCAACTTTTTCTCTTCTTCCAATGTTTCCTGGATTGATTCGGATTTTGTCTGCGCCTGCTTCAATCGCTTTCAGTGCAAGCTTGTAGTCAAAATGAATATCCACAACAAGCGGGATGTTAATTTGTTTTTTAATGTCCGCAATTGCATTTGCTGCACGCTCATCTGGACATGCGACACGCACGATTTGACAGCCTGCCTCTTCTAAACGTTTAATTTCAGCGACTGTCGCTTCGACATCATGTGTTTTGGTTGTTGCCATACTTTGAATGACAACCTCATTATTTCCACCTATAGTTAAAGGTCCCACTTTGACGGGACGCGTTTTAGTACGATGTGTGACTTCACTCACTTGTCAATCGCTCCTTAGTGTACAAGCAATTCTTTGCCGTGTACGTCGTGTTTTACAGTTCATATTGTAACAGTCTCTTCGTATGAATGACAAGGAATTAACGTTTTATCTCTTATAGACAGGAAACTTATATGTACTGCCTGCTCTGATTTCGTTCGCTTTCACACCTTGATTCAGCTCCTCGAAATCTTTAATGACATCATCAAGTGGCTTGCTTGTATGTACGATGGAGAGGACCGTTTCACCTTGTTTTACCGTAACGTTCTTATATGTCTTTTTCTCAGCTGTTTGAAGGGCACTTGCTGGAACGGCTGGGTTTTCCTCAACAGGAATGGTTCCATTTTTTAAATCAAAAAAGATAATAAAGAGGACAAATAAACTGATTAGTAAAAAAAGAATTCGCCGCATTTTACTCACCGCTTTTAAGAGTTTACTTCAGTCTATGCATGTCCTGAAATGATAGAACCAAAAAAGAGGAGAAAAGCTGGAAAGGATGGTTCTAGTTCGTTCTAGTATGTCTTGTAATAAAACTGCTTGGGTCGTTGGTGTAAATAGGAGAGCAATCTCATATGGCGATTATGATAAAATAAGAAAGGGGGAGATTTTATGAAGAAAGTTAGTCAGCATATATATGTGAGAACACTGACAGAAAATGATGCAGAATCACTGTTAACATTAGAACTTGAGAATCGCTCATATTTTCAGGAATTTACACCTTTGATCAAAGATGATTTCTTCACGTTACCTCGTCAAATTGAACGAATTCAGCGGAGTAGGCAAAGAAGAGAACAAGATGAATCATACATGCATGGTATCTTCTTAAATGAAACAGGTGACTTAATTGGGACGATCTCTTTAAGTTCTGTCGTAAGAGGTCCGATAGAAGGAGTTTGACTCGGGTATGTACTCGATCAAAGGCAGGGCGGAAAAGGATATATGACAGAAGCCATTCGTTTAATCATTGACTATGCCTTTTTTGAGTTGAATCTCCACCGGATTGAGGCTGGAGTAAAGCCGAGTAACAGGGGTTCCATTCGTGTGCTTGAAAAGACAGGTTTTGAAAATGAGGGACTAAATCGTAAAAAAGTAAAGATTAACGGAGTGTGGGAGGATCATTATTTATTTGCGATCATCCATCCAGATGAGTCCTAGCGTATGAACATACATAAAAAGCTCCTCCGAGACGGGGGAGCTTTCATTGTGTAGACAAATCCTTGTTGGATGGATCATTTGCTTTTTTTTGCAGGTATTTCTTTTACAACAAGATATAAAAAGATAAAGTTAATGACCCAATTCAATAAAAATGAGTTTGCAACAGGTGTGTTTAATGCACTCATGATGGCGAAAAAGACCGTGGTTAATGTGAGTGAATAAGCGGAGAGCTTCCAAAGCATTTGGAAAGACAGCTCTTTTTGCTGCATTCGTTTAATAAATGTACCAAGCATTGCAAGGAATGTTGCGCTAATAAACATGAGCGCCGCAGTTGATAAATATAGCAGTACACAGATGACAGGGATAATAATCGCTTGGTTCTGATTTGTGACGCGAGCAAGTTCGTCTTTTGTCAGCGTTCCGCCTAGGAGCTGGTATGGAATATCTGTCATTTGCCCATCAATCGCAATCACTGCTTTTTCCTTTAATAAAGCAATGGCTGTTTGCTTTGATTCAAGTTCACTTGCTTTTATTTTTTCAGCAGGATCAAAGATGATCGTAATGCCGTTTTCTTCTTTTTCTATTGGTGCACTTTGATTCGCTTGAAGCTTTCCTTTTTCAATTGAAAAGTCGGGTAAATCTTTTTTGATCACGTGCTGAAATCCTGACATCGCATTCGAGATCTCTTGACTCATGTGATATCCCTGAGGAACTGCTGCGATAATTGAAAGGATAAAAATGAATAAAATCGCTTTACCGATCCCTGTAAAACGTGCTTTGGCAACATCTTTTGGTGAATAAATTCCTTTTAACAATAGATTAAATACGTTCAATACCCATTCACTTCCTACATTCTTTTCTATTTCTCATATTGTATCAATGTCTATCCATCAAGTACAAGTATGGCCTCATCACTGGTTAAGATAGAAGGAATGAGGCATAATGTATACAGCATATAAAAAGGAGGCGGCAGGGTCTTGGACGTGCTTTATTGGATACTGATTGGCTGTGCATTTATCATTGCGTTTGTTGGACTGGTTTATCCAATTATTCCGAGTGTGGTCTTTATGGTACTCGGATTTATTCTATATGGCTTCTTCTTTAGTTTCGAGCCGCTTACACTGACGTTCTGGCTCATTCAAGCGATGTTTACTGCCGTCTTATTTGCGGCGGATTATGTTTCAAATCTTATAGGGGTCAAGCGCTTTGGCGGCAGCAAGGCAGCTATTTGGGGAAGCACCATTGGGTTATTAGCTGGTCCTTTTGTGATCCCCATTGCAGGAATTATTATTGGTCCATTTCTCGGGAGTGTCATTGCAGAGCTCCTTGTTCATCAAAAAGATTTGAAGACGAGTGTGAAAGTCGGATTAGGCTCATTAATTGGATTTGTATCAGGTGTTTTTGCAAAAGGATTGATTCAGGCGCTAATGCTGGGCATCTTTTTATTTTATGTCCTTCGCTAAGTTGAAAAAGGGTGTTTAAAACTTTTTCTAAAGGGCTAAATACAAAATAAACACTGAAATGTTTCAGAACATGAGCAATAACGTTGAAACAAGCTGTTTCTTTTGATACTCTTTGAGTAGGGTGAATTGCTGACTTACAAAGGAAGCATTTCAGTACATACATTTTAAGGAGGAAATTAACCATGGCTTTTAAACTTCCAGAATTACCATATGCTTACGATGCATTAGAACCACATATCGACAAGGAAACAATGACGATTCACCACACAAAACACCACAACACATATGTAACAAACTTAAACAAAGCAATCGAAGGTGTATCAGCTCTTGAAGATCAATCAATTGAAGAGCTAGTGGCTAACTTAAACTCAGTGCCTGAAAACATTCGTACAGCTGTACGTAACAATGGCGGAGGACATGCGAACCACTCATTATTCTGGACGCTTCTTTCACCAAACGGTGGCGGCGCACCAACTGGTGAACTTGCAGATGCAATCGAAAAAGAATTAGGCGGATTTGAAAAATTCAAATCTGATTTCGCTGCAGCAGCTGCAGGACGCTTTGGTTCTGGTTGGGCATGGCTTGTTGTGAACAATGGAAAACTTGAAATCACAAGCACGCCAAACCAAGATTCTCCTTTAACTGAAGGAAAAACGCCAATTCTAGGACTAGACGTTTGGGAGCATGCTTACTACCTAAACTACCAAAACCGTCGTCCTGATTACATTTCAGCATTCTGGAATGTTGTGAACTGGGATGAAGTAGCTCGCCTTTACAGCGAAGCAAAATAATGATTTGATTCTAAAAGACCTGCTTTCAAGAGAAGCAGGTCTTTTTATATTTTCCCTCCTTTTTTTACATATCTGCCTTTTGATGAGACAGACTATTGTGTAGAAAAGGAGAATGAATGGTATGAGCAGATTAAAGAAAATGTTCGGGGACATGGATGTTACAAAAGATTTATTGCTCCTCCTCACGATTGGCGGGTTATATGCACTTGCCATTGCGCTTTCAAATACGTTTGTAAATGTGTACTTATGGAAACAGTCTGGGAAATTCACGGATCTTGCGATTTATAACTTGGCCATTGTGGTGCTTCAGCCCATTACGTTTTTATTCGCTGGCCGGCTCGCAAAAAAAATAGACCGGGCGTTTGTCCTTCGTTTCGGTGTCATCTTTTTAGCCGCTTTTTATTTAATTGTCTTAATGGCAGGAGAACAAGCGGCCGCACGGCTAGTTTTATTGGGAAGTGTCCTTGGGATCGGCTATGGTTTTTACTGGCTTGCTTTTAATGTACTCACCTTTGAGATCACCGAGCCTGAAACAAGAGACTTCTTTAATGGATTTCTCGGGGTGCTTTCCTCAACTGCCGGCATGATCGGTCCTCTCATTGCGGGGATTGTCATTTCTCAGTTAACGGATGATACAGGCTACACAGTCATTTTCACATTATCGCTTTTTTTGTTTTCACTAGCGGTTGTGATGAGCTTTTTCCTCAAAAGAAGGCAGTCTAAAGGCAAATTTATGATCAAACAAATTTGGAAAGAACGTCATGCAGACGAGAATTGGCGTAGGATTACAACAGCTCATTTTTTTCAAGGGCTTCGTGAAGGGGTCTTTGTCTTCTTAATCAGTGTCTTTGTGTTTATTGCAACAAATAGTGAGCTTGCTCTCGGGACGTTTGGTTTAGTGAATTCAGGTGTTGCCTTTTTTGCTTATTTCTTCGCTACCCGTTTGATTAAGAAAAAGTGGCGGAAGAAGGCCATCATGCTTGGCGGGCTGATTTTATACGGCGCCTTGTTTTTAATCGTTTTCCACTTGTCCTATGTATCACTTCTGATGTATGCGGTAGCCATTGCAATAGGATATCCGCTCCTGCTTGTTCCTTATGTATCCTTAACATATGATGTCATTGGCCATGCAAGGTATGCCAGAAAGGCCCGAATTGAATATATTGTGGTCAGAGAGCTATTTTTAAATGCCGGCCGTATTTGTTCGATTGTTTTGTTCCTGCTGTCTGTCACCTTACTAGGTGATGAGCTCGGAATCCCGGCATCACTTGTTGTGCTCGGAGCGGGGCACACCCTCATTTATTACTTTGTAAAAGATATTCATTTGAAAGAAAAAACAGCTGATATGAAAGAGGCTGACGGTCAAAAGCCAGTTTCTCAAACGAACCTTATTAAGGGAGAAAGGTAAAATTTCTTACCTATGGAACATCAAATTTCTAGATAAATGATAGAAAAACGGCTAAAATGATGATGGCACCTTTTATACACAAAAAGGGGTGCCATTTCTTTCTTGATAGAAAAGGTGATGTGATGAGAAACAAGAAAAACAAAAAAGACGCGAAGGAAGGGCGTAAAACACTTCCGATCCGGCTGAATTTATTATTTTTAGCTGCCTTTATTATTTTTACCGGCGTTGTCGTTAGACTCGGATTTGTGCAAATTGTCAATGGAGAAGATTATAAAAAGCAGGCAGAAAAACAAGAGGATGTGAATGTCAGCTCATCTGCTCCGCGCGGAAAAATTTATGATCGAAACTACAATACGATTGTCAGCAATAAAGCGCTAAATGCCATTACATATACGAGAACCTCGACGACTTCACAAGAAGAGCGGCTCAAAGTGGCATCAAAATTAGCGGATATGATTCATGTGAGTACGAAAAAAATCACAGATCGTGACAAAAAAGATTTCTGGATCTTAACGCATCCAAATGAAGCGAAAAAGCTTGTTCAAAAGGAATCAGAATTAAAGGGTGACGATAAGGTCTCTGATGATAAACTATATGAGCTTCAGCTAAAACGCATCACAGACAAGGAATTAAATCAACTGACGAAAAAAGATTTACAAGTGCTTGCCATTAAAAGGCAGATGGATGGAGGCTATGCACTTACGCCTCAATTTATTAAAAATGAAGATGTAAAGCCAAGCGAAATTGCTTACGTCTCTGAGCATTTGGACGAGCTGCCAGGTGTTGATGTGACGACAGACTGGTCACGCAGCTATCCGTATAAAGGACTGCTCCGCAGTATGCTCGGCAGTGTTTCTTCGAGTGATGAAGGTCTTCCGCAGTCACTTCTTGAGCATTATCTATCACTCGGCTACAGCCGAAATGACCGTGTAGGAAAAAGCTATCTCGAATATCAATATGAAGATGTCCTGCAGGGCCAAAAGGAAAAAGAACAGAGCACAACTGATAAACAGGGCAATGTCACAAGCTCTAAAGTGTTAACAGAAGGTAAGAGCGGGAAAGACCTTGTGCTTACAATTGATATTCAGCTGCAAAAAGCGGTTGAAAAAATTATTGAAAAGAACTTGAAAAGTGCGAAACAAAGAGGGGGAACTGAGCTTCTTGACCGCGCATTTGTTGTCATGATGGACCCGAGAAATGGAGAGGTTCTCTCTGTTGCGGGTAAGCAGATTTCAAACAAAAACGGAAAATACAAATTCGATGACTACGCATTAGGAACGATGACCTCCTCATATGCGATGGGATCAGCCGTAAAAGGGGCAACGGTACTGACTGGATATAAAACAGGCGCTATTCATATTGGAAGTACCCAATACGATGAACCTCTTTATATCGCCAATTCACCGCCGAAGAAATCCTATCAAAATATGGGACTTATTAATGATTTAACAGCACTAGAGCGTTCATCAAACGTATATATGTTCAAAACAGCGATCGCCATTGGGAAAAGCGAATATCGTAAAAAGCAGCCGCTCCCAATTGATCCGAAAGCATTTGATACGTTCCGCTACAATTTCAGTAAATTTGGCCTTGGCGTCAAAACCGGTATTGACCTGCCAAACGAAGCAACGGGCTACAGAGGAACGTCTACACAATCGGGTCTCTTACTTGACTATGCGATTGGACAGTATGATACGTTTACACCGCTGCAAATGGCGCAATACGTTTCAACCATTGCAAATGGCGGGTATCGTTTACGTCCGCAGCTTGTCAAAGAAGTGAGAGAGTCAGACCCGCAGCGAGGCATTGGAGCTGTGACGGAATCCGTCAAACCGGATGTATTGAATAAGCTAGACATGACAAGTGATGAGATCAAACGCGTTCAGCAAGGCTTCAAGCTTGTCATGCAGAACCCAAGAGGGACAGCCTATTCAAACTTTGGCAACAAAAAGTATAATCCAGCCGGCAAAACAGGAACCGCTCAATCATTCTATGACGGTCCAATTAAAAGCAAGCGCGGTACATCGACGTATAACACAACTCTTGTTGCGTATGCGCCAGCTGATAATCCAGAAGTGGCTATTTCCGTTGTCGTGCCATGGGTGTATCAAGACTACAACCAGCGCTATCCAATTACAAATGATATTGGTGAACAAGTATTAGATAAGTATTTTGAACTGAAATCAAAACAGGAAAGCAATGATACACAGGCGAAAAACAAAAACAAAATTGAAAATGAAGCAGAAACAAATAACTAGACCTTTCATAGGTAAAAACGCTCACTTTTTGTGGGCGTTTTTTTACGTTTTCTTCAAAAATTCCGATATAAATTGACAAAATTCATAAAAAACGCCGCAATTTCTCTACAAAACTTCGACATTTACAAAACCTTAACATTCCATTTAAACGAAATTAATAAAGAACCTTTAATGTATTACTCGTAGGACAAATTATTCAGGGGGTATTCTTGAAATGAAAAAGAACAAATTATGGCTGCTTACTTTCCTTACTATCGCATTGTTAGCATTCGTCACAGCATGCGGAAACAGCAGCTCAAGCGGAGATTCAAAAGACAGTAAAGGAAATGCTTCAAACAAAGATGAGGCATCAGGTTCCATTACCATCTCAGGATCATCTGCGATGCAGCCTTTAGTTCTTGCGGCAGCAGAAAAATTCATGGATAAACATCCAAAAGCCGATATTCAAGTACAAGCCGGCGGTTCAGGAACAGGACTTTCTCAAGTTTCAGAAGGATCTGTACAAATTGGTAACTCAGATGTATTCGCTGAAGAGAAAGACGGAGTCGACGCAAAAGCTTTAAAAGACCACAAAGTAGCAGTTGTTGGAATGGCCGCAGCTGTAAACCCTGAAGTGGGTGTCAAAGACATCACAAAGGACGAATTGAAAAAAATCTTCACTGGTAAAATCAAAAACTGGAAAGAGCTTGGCGGGAAAGACCAAAAAATCACGCTTGTTAACAGACCTGATTCTTCAGGAACACGTGCAACATTTGTGAAATATGCACTTGATGGTGCAACACCTGCAGAAGGAATCACAGAAGATTCTTCAAACACAGTGAAAAAGCTGATTGCAGAAACACCAGGTGCGATTGGATACCTAGCATTCTCTTATTTAACAGATGACAAAATTACACCGCTTAGCATTGATGGTGTGAAACCAGAAGAAAGCAATGTAGAAAGCGGTAAATATACAATTTGGGCATACGAGCACTCTTATACAAAAGGTGAGCCGGAAGGTCTAGCAAAACAATTCTTAGATTACCTTATGAGTGATGAAGTACAAAAAGAAATCGTCAAAGACCAAGGCTACATCTCAGTCTCTAATATGAAAGTAGAAAGAGACGCAACAGGCAAACAATCGGATAAGTAAGAGGTCTTGAATTGCTGATGAAGGAAAAGTGGAGCATTTCACTTTTCCTTTTATGACATTCATAGGAGTGTAGAAAAAGATGAAGCAGATAGAACATACAGAAGCGAGCGATCGGCTGATCAGCTCGAAGAAAAATAGGCAAATGGATGAAGTAAGAGGAAGTATTTTGGTGAAATTCTGCGCATTCTTAATGATTGCAGTATCCATCGCCATCACAATATTCCTTGGCATTAAGGGTTTACAATCTTTCATCGTAAATGGTGTAAGCCCAATTGAGTTCTTAACCAGTATCAATTGGAACCCAACAGCAGAAAACCCGGAGTACGGCGCATTTCCTTTTATCTTTGGATCGATCGCCGTCACGCTTCTATCGGCACTTATTGCAGCGCCGCTAGGCATCGCAGGAGCGATCTTTATGACAGAAATTGCACCTGCATGGGGCCGGAAAATTCTCCAGCCAGTCATTGAATTGCTTGTAGGGATTCCATCCGTTGTTTACGGATTCATAGGTCTTACAGTATTGGTGCCGTTTATCGGACATTTCAAGTCAAGCGGCTCAGGGCACAGCGTGTTAGCAGGAACGATTGTCCTGTCTATTATGATTCTGCCAACCGTTACATCTATTGCAACTGATGCAATGGCTTCACTTCCAAAAAGCTTACGTGAGGGATCCTATGCACTTGGCGCTACAAGATGGCAAACGATTAGACGTGTGCTTGTACCGGCAGCTCTTCCAACATTAATGACAGCAGTCGTTCTTGGAATGGCAAGAGCATTTGGTGAAGCCCTTGCCGTTCAGATGGTCATTGGAAACACGCGTAATTTACCAGAGAGCATTATGGATACAGCTGGTACATTAACAACCATTATTACGTTAAACATGGGTCACACAACGTATGGAAGTGTTGAAAACAATACACTTTGGTCAATGGGTCTTGTCCTTCTAGTTGTATCGTTTATGTTCATACTCATTATCAGATACTTGTCGTCTAGGAGGAAGATTTAATGAATAGCAAAATGACCGATCGTTTTGCCACGTTTGTTTTTGGATTATGTGCCGCCATTATTACGGCGATCCTAGTTGGTTTGTTTTCTTATATCATCTTCAACGGTGCAAAAGAATTAAATTTTGACTTTTTGACAACCCGCTCAAGTGCAATTGGCTCTGGCGGCGGTATTAGGGATCAGCTGTTTAACTCATTTTACATTTTGTTTATAACAATGCTGATCACAGTGCCACTTGGTGTCGGCGGTGGAGTGTACATGGCTGAATATGCGCCTCAAAACAAAGTCACTGATTTTATTCGCACATGTATTGAAGTGTTGTCTTCACTTCCTTCTATTGTCATTGGTATGTTTGGTTTACTCATGTTTGTCAATTTAACAGGCTGGGGCTATACGATCATCGGAGGAGCTCTTGCGCTCACGGTGTTTAACTTGCCAGTGATGGTCAGGGTGACAGAAGATGCGCTTCGCTCTGTACCAAAGGATCAAAAGGAAGCATCACTTGCGCTCGGTGTGACGAAATGGCATACAGTGAAGACAGTCCTGATTCCAGGTGCGATTCCTTCTATTATTACCGGTGCGATTTTAGCATCAGGAAGAGTCTTTGGGGAGGCAGCAGCGCTTCTTTTCACAGCAGGTCTCACCACACCGCGTCTTGATTTTACAAACTGGAGTCCATTTTCTGATACGTCACCGCTGAATATTTTTAGACCGGCAGAAACATTAGCCGTTCATATATGGAACGTCAATACACAAGGAATCATTCCAGATGCAGAGGCCATTGCAAATGGTGCATCAGCCGTACTTGTGCTTTCAGTTTTAGTATTTAACTTAGCAGCTAGATGGCTTGGTTCATTTATTCATAAAAAGCTTACGTCAAAATAATGTGAGAGAGGTGTGAAGGGGATATGGTTCAAATGCTAGCAGAAAAAAAAGAGATTGCAGCAAAAAAGGCTCCACTTCAAGCGGAACAGATTTTACAGGTGCAGGATTTAAGCATTTATTATGGTGAAAAAAGAGCGGTCAATCACATTTCATTTGAAATTGAGAAGAACGCAATTACCGCATTAATCGGCCCATCTGGCTGCGGGAAATCAACCTTTTTACGCAGCATTAACCGCATGAACGACTTGATCCCAGGTGCGAGAAGTGAAGGGGCGATCATGTACGAAGGACTCAATATTTTGGATGACCGCATTAATGTGGTGAATTTAAGAAGAGAAATCGGCATGGTTTTCCAAAAACCAAACCCATTTCCTAAATCGATCTACAATAACATTACCCATGCGTTAAAGTATGCGGGTGAAAAAAGAAAATCAGTGCTTGATGATGCAGTAGAGGAAAGCTTAACAAAAGCAGCGCTGTGGGATGAAGTCAAAGATCGTCTTCACCGCTCGGCTTTGTCATTATCCGGCGGTCAGCAGCAGCGCCTTTGTATTGCGCGTACACTTGCGATGAAGCCCAGCGTTCTTTTGTTAGATGAACCCGCTTCTGCCCTAGACCCGATCTCAAATGCAAAAATTGAAGAGCTATTATCAGATTTGAAAAATGATTATTCGATCGTCATTGTGACACACAACATGCAGCAAGCGTTACGTGTATCTGATCATACGGCCTTTTTCCTGAACGGTGATCTAGTAGAATATGATGCCACTGAACGTATCTTTACACGTCCTGCGCAGCAAAAAACAGAAGACTATATCAATGGTCGATTTGGATAAGGCGGGTGGATTTTGATGAATGCAGTAGCAACTGAAACAGCAAAAAAAGAAGTGTTTCGTGTGAATGATATGAACCTTTGGTATGGACAGCATCACGCACTGAAGCATATTGATTTAGACATTAAAGAGCATGAAGTCACAGCAATTATCGGTCCGTCAGGCTGCGGAAAGTCAACGTTTATCAAGACCTTAAATCTTATGGTCAAAACAGTGCCAGGTGTGAAAATCACCGGAGATATGATGTATAACGGCGACAATATTTTAAAAGGCCGCGTTGATCTAGTGGAACTGCGTAAAAACGTCGGGATGGTCTTTCAAAAAGGAAACCCATTCCCTCAGTCTATCTTTGATAATGTCGTCTACGGACCAAGAATTCACGGCGTGAAGAGCAAGCAGCAATTGAAAGAAATCGCTGAAAAAGCGCTTCGTGATGTTGCCCTTTGGGATGAAGTGAAAGATCGATTAAATGCACCAGCATTAGGTCTTTCCGGCGGTCAGCAGCAGCGTCTTTGTATCGCAAGAGCTATTGCTACAAGCCCAGACATTTTACTAATGGATGAACCAACATCAGCGCTTGATCCTGTCTCAACATTAAAGATTGAAGAATTAATTATGAAATTAAAAGAGAAATACACGATTGCCATTGTGACACATAACATGCAGCAAGCGGCGAGGGTATCAGATAGAACAGCCTTCTTTTTAATGGGAGAGCTTGTTGAGGTCAATGATACGAATGTGATGTTCTCAGAGCCAAATGATCAAAGAACAAATGATTATATATCTGGTCGATTTGGATAATAAAACCCCCTGGAGGTCAGCGCCGCCAGGGGGTATTGTTGTTATTTTGTTAAGGCTTTGACGATTTGTTTGAACGTCATCCCTGTTTTTAAATTGAACTTGCCTGCACGAATTTCTTTATGGTAGCCGGCGTCAATCACGTAATCATTAAAATCTTTAGACGAGTTGATGATTCCGTCCTTTTCAAGCATGTCTGACACATCACTTGTGCTCATCCCGTTTTTAATAACAAATTTGACCGATTTGCCTTTAGGCTTGTCCGATGTTTCTTTATCATTTTTAGAATCGCCGTCTTCATTTGCTTTCAGTGCTTTTTCTTTATAATCAAGAAGCTGCTGATATGTTTCACGGCTGACAGAGACTTCTTTTTTAGAGTCTAAATAGTTTTTCACATCGGTGTCTGTTACTTTCGCTGCAAGCGTTTCTTTTGTGGTTGTATCAGCCGCCGCTTCATCTTTTCCAGTGAGGAAAAAAACGATCGCCAGAACACCAGTTGCAAGAATCATACCTGCCGCAAACGTTTGGATGCTTTTTTTCGTCATACAAGCACCTTCTCATTGTCTTTAATGATCATGTTGACCTCATCTACAGATACATGTTCAGCGCGCGCAATGGCCTCAGGAGACATGCCATTTTGATGCTTTGAAATGATTTGTCTTGCGATAGATGGATCAATTTCTGAATGTTTGCGGACGACAATGTTTGTTTCAAGCAATTCTTCTTCAAGAACCTTCATTTTCTTTTTCAGTTTATAGATTTCTTGCATTGCAGATAGTTGAAGTGTTTCAAGTTCCTGCTCGACTTCTTTAATCGGCTCTCTTTGAAAATATGAGAATGCGATCAGTACGATACTGACAACAAGCAATCCGATAATTGCAATTTCCATGTTTCATCACCTTTTATTCATATTTTAATGCTGAAAGCCATAAAAGGCTTTCATGATTGTTTCAGACAGTTTTCGACCCTTCTTTTTTATACCATAAAAAAGCTAGTTTCAAAAGGAATTGCTGAAAAAATCACCTTTTTTTCATCTTTTTTCTTTTTATATGAAAAACGAGTATGAAAATCTTGCTCGCTGTCAAAATAAAAGAGGGTTTCTCATGTATACAGTACGACAAAGATTGAGGTTTTATAGGGGAGCAGGCTATTTTTCATGAAATGATCGTGCGATATGGATCAGAACGCGGATGGATTGCACTGAAATTCAAATTGGTGAAAAAACATTCTAGCATTCCTAAGCTAGAAGTGGTATTATAGTTAGGTCTGAATGTGAATTGATTTTAGTTTGGAGGGAAAAACATGCGCGTAAATATTACTCTAGCTTGCACTGAATGCGGTGAGCGTAACTATATTACTAAAAAGAATAAGCGAAACAATCCAGATCGCGTTGAATTCAAAAAGTATTGCTCACGTGATAAAAAACAAACTTTACATCGTGAAACAAAGTAAGCAGCAGGGAATTTTCCTGCTGTTTTTTTATGATGGGAGATGATCTGTGTGAAAAAGGAACTTCGCCTTCAAACATTAGCCAAGCTGGACCAGATGAGTGCCGAAGAATTCAAGCGAAGCACCGCTTTACTTCATGAGCGCTTGTTTCAACTGCCAGCATGGAAACAAGCGAATACGGTTGCACTTACCATGTCTAGAGGAAAAGAGGTACCGACAATGCCTCTCATTGAAAAAGCATGGCGGGAGGGGAAAACAGTATGTGTACCCACCTGTTTTCCGGAAACAAAAGAGATGACGTTTTATGAATATACACCAGAAACGAAAATGATCTCCCGCTACTTTGGGCTATTGGAGCCAGATCCTCTGACGTCGGCCACTGCATCTAAAGAATCAATCGATTTGATCATTGTGCCTGGTGTGTGCTTCGATCGAAAAGGCTACCGTATCGGATATGGGGGCGGCTATTATGACCGCTACTTAGCTGACTATCACGGCGAAACGCTTGCCCTTTGTTTAACAGTACAGCAAACCGAGCATATTCCGGCTGAAACGCACGACATCCCGGTCTCAATCATGGTCAGTGAGAAGGGTACCATATATCTAAAATAAAGTCCGCTGCATATACATATGAACGGGCTTTTTTTGTTGAGCGAAGGTGCTTGCTTATGATCAAAAGTCACATGCACGATAGCGATCAACATTCTTCATTAAAAGGCATTTTAGCTGACGGGGGATATGTTTTGAAAAAATTTCGTGGAAAGAAAAGATACTTCCGTAATATGTGGGAGGAAGTGAATACTTGTGACTTAAAACTTGATCGTGATTTATGGTATTTTGGCATACGCACCTTGATTTTTTTGGAGTCGGGGAAATAGCTTAAAAATAAGAAGAGAGCATATCAAAGCTCATATCGCTTTATATCATAGGCGGCTAAAACAGCTTGAAAGCTTTGAAAAGCCATACCAAACTTGGATTTGTATTCACGAACATGCCCCTGGTTTAGACGCTGTATATGTTCATACACCAAATCCATACGACAGTTACTTCCCGCACAAGGTGAAGGAGTTATAGCCGAATTGTAAGCTGCCTCATACCTTCAAGGATTTAATCGACCTTCATCCATTTGATGTTTCTTATGATCAATCAGAGTGCGGAGAGGTCTATTATATTCAATCAAAAGAACAAGGGATTAGATTGTGAAGGCCTCTTTATGAAAGGAACCTTTTAAGCGATAAAAACGATGGTTCATGCATAAACAAATCCTATTTAAGCCACGATACGAACATAGGAGGGAATATGATGAATAAAATGATTTGGAGCATTGTGTTCACACTGTTTGCATTCGTTCTCGTGCAAAATCGTTATCGGCTCATGAATTTGGTTTTAGGGCAAAATCAAGTCCGGCACTTTTTGATTAAATGGCTGATGAAAATCCCATATTTTCGGACGAAATTTATTCGCCAAGCATTCTAATCCCGCAAAAGCCGGGATTTTTTTGTTTAGAAATGCGGATAAGAACGATTCTTGCTATAATAATGTAAAAAATGGAGCGCGAATGTATGAATGTCATAGATAGTTTATTTTGGCGAGTTGTTGATGAACTTAGACAAAAAGGATACGAGATGATTCAAAGTCCGTACCCAGAAGATGAAATATTTTTTGAAGCACCACGAAACTCAGGTTATGATCTCATCCGTCTATATAGAAAAGATGTGAATTTCAGGCAGGAGATCGTTCGAGATATCGAGGAGCAAACATATCGGATCAATCAGCTGAGAGAAGCTATGCGTAAACGATCTCTTCATCTCCTGCAGCTGCAATTTACAACTGATGTTCCAGTAGATGATTGGGAAGACCTAAACGGTCAGCCGCAAAAAGAGAATAAGGTGACAGTTACTCCTGTATTACTCAATGCAGACACGCTTCAAAACGATGTAAACGAACTGCAAAAATGGCTGAATACATCGCTTGCAGTAGATGTAGAAGAAGCGAAGAAAGATACAGCTGAGGATGCAATGCAGCTGAAAAGGAACGTGCTTCAGGCATTTGATGATCAGGAAAAGCAGCGAGAACGAGAACGGGCCGTGTTTCAAAATGGGAGACCCATTTTTACCTACTTGCTGATCGCTGTCCAAGTGGTGATGTTTCTTTTACTTGAGCTGTCAGGCGGAAGTACCAATACCGCAACTTTAACAGCATTTGGTGCTAAAAATAATGTGCTGATTTTAGAGGGTGAATGGTGGCGCCTGATGACACCAATGTTTTTACATATTGGCTTGACGCACTTACTCTTTAATACTTTTGCTCTTTGGTCCGTTGGAGCGGCTGTTGAGAGAATTTATGGGTCGGGAAGATTTTTGCTCATCTATTTGATTTCCGGCATTTTTGGCTCTATAGCGAGCTTTGTGTTTAATACGGCAATTGCAGCCGGTGCATCTGGCGCGATCTTTGGCTGCTTAGGCGCACTGTTATATTTAGCCATCTCAAACCGAAAGCTTTTCTTTCGGACGATGGGGACAAATATTATTGTCATTATCCTCATCAACCTAGGAATAGGCTTCACTGTATCAGGTATTGATAACGCAGGGCATCTTGGCGGCCTGGTTGGCGGTTTTTTCACCGCATTAGCTGTCCGTCTGCCTAAACAGATCCAGCCTGTCAAAATGCTTCTTGCGAGTGCTGCTTTGCTCTTTATTGGCGGTTTTGGATTGTATACAGGGTTTCATTCTGACGATCAAAAGGAAGCAGCGGCAACAAGTGAGGCAGCAAGTTTATTTGATGAGAAAAAGTATAGCGAAGCAAGTGAACGACTAGAGGAATATGTGCACGATAAAGATGCATCAGCTGAAGCACTTCATATCTATGCACTATCGGAAGCGCAGCAGGGCCAACTTGATAAGGCTATTCAATTTTTACAAAAGTCGCTTGAAAAAGATCCAGATGATCCAAATAAACTGTATCATTTATCGCTTTTATACGTAGAAAAAGGAGAGACAGCGAAAGCAGAGGATCTATTAGCGAAAGCGTTAAAACAAGATCCTCAAAATGATCAATTTTTAAAGCTGAAACAATATATCGAAAATAGTCAAACACGTTGAATGACTTGACTGAAAGCGCATTTATGAATACGCTTATCCTATCTGTTGATGAAAAGAAATGGTGGAAACAATGAAAACGTTATATGATGTACAGCAGCTGCTCATGAGATTTGGAAATTATGTGTATTTCGGAGATCGTGAAGTAGAATTAGAATTTATGGCAGACGAATTGAAGGAAATGTATACATCGGGCATCATTGACCGGACCGAATGGTCAAACGCAATGACGATTCTTCAAATGGAGCTAGCCAAATTAAATCGAAAAACAATGTGAAGGTGGAGGGCATATGACAGGGGATTGGTTTGTAGGTATTGATCTTGGCGGTACGACAATTAAGCTTGCGTTCATTAATCTATATGGTGAAATTCAGCATAAGTGGGAGATTCCTACGGATAAATCCGGGCAGACGATCACAGTCGATATTGCCAAATCAATTGACCATAAACTGGTTGAGATCAGTATGCCGAAATCAGCACTTATTGGGATCGGAATGGGTGCACCTGGACCTGTAGATAAAGTATCTGGCATTGTCTATAAAACAACGAATCTGGGCTGGACAAACTACCCCTTGAAAGATCACCTAGAGGCAGAGACGGGACTTCCATCTGTCATTGAAAATGATGCGAATATTGCTGCACTCGGTGAAATGTGGAAGGGTGCAGGCGATGGCGCAAAAAATATCCTGATGGTCACACTTGGAACAGGGGTTGGCGGCGGCATCATCGTCAACGGTGAAGTTGTTCAAGGGGAGACAGGTGCTGGCGGAGAAATTGGCCATATTTGTGCCGTTCCATTTCAAGGAGCACCGTGTAACTGCGGAAGAACCGGCTGTATTGAAACGATCGCATCTGCAACTGGCATCGTCCGGATTGCAAAGGATAAATTAGAAACCGAGCAGCATACATCTTCACTTGGCAAGCTCGCTTCGCTATCGGCAAAGAATGTATTTGAAGCGGCAGAAAATGGAGATGATCTTGCAATGCGTGTCGTAGAAGAAGTGACGACACATCTTGGACTTGTCCTAGCAAATCTTGCTAGTGCTTTAAACCCAACAAAAATTGTAATTGGCGGCGGTGTTTCAAAAGCAGGTGAGCTTCTTCGCAGTAAAGTAGAGCGCATTGTGAAACAACATGCTTTCCCGCCTTGCGCTGACGATGTTGAAGTGGTAATTGCATCACTCGGAAACGATGCGGGTGTTATCGGCGGTGCATGGATGGCAAAAACCAAATGGCTGTCTTGAACAAAAAAGTCATAATGATGTCATTTTTATTAAAAAAAGCGATAGATAGGCATGAAATTGGATGTTTAGCATATTCATAAGTTTGTCATGAGGAAAAAGACATTGATTTTCCATCATATACAGGATAAGATATACTTTAGTTATTTTTCTAGAAGCACCAATAATTAGGGTATATCTAGAGCCTGGGTGCGCGCTTAGCATAAGGAGGTTACAATGCGAAAGAATAGATTAAAGGCGATTTCATTTTTACTGATTGCGACATTGCTGATGTGGGTCAAAACCTATGTTATCTATAAATCTAGCTTCAATATTAAAATTGAAAATTTCATGCAGGAGTTTATCCTGTTTATTAATCCGCTTAGCTTTCTCTTGTTTATCTTCGGTATCGGTTTATTTTTCAAAGAAAAAAATCGCAATCGATATATCATCGTGACAAGCTTTATCCTAACATTCGTTTTGTTAGCCAACATTGTGTTTTATCGATTCTATAGTGATTTTCTAACCATCCCCGTCCTATTTCAAACAAACAATATGGGTGACCTCGGGTCCAGTATTACCTCTTTAATTGAACCAGTCGATTTACTGATGTTTGTTGATATCATCATTTTAATTTGGCTCTATAAAAAACAGCCTTCCTTTAGAACAGATGTCACCGTTTCACGAAAAGAACGAGCAGCATATTACTTATTTGTGGCAGCTACATTTTTCTTTAACCTTGGTTTAGCTGAAACAGAAAGACCAGAACTGCTTACTCGCTCATTTGACCGTGAGATGCTGGTGAAAAATATCAGCTTATATAACTTCCATATTTATGATGGGGTATTGCAATCGAAGCAGTCCGCCCAGCGGGCTCTTGCTGACAGCAATAGCTTAACTGAAATTGAAAACTATGTAAGCGCAAATCAAACGGACCGTAATGAAAAGACATTTGGTCAAGCAAAAGGACGAAATGTCATTCTTGTATCACTTGAATCTACACAGAGTTTCGTGATCAATGAAAAATTAAACGGGAAAGAAATTACTCCGTTTTTAAACAAATTGATCAAGAAGAGCTATAACTTTACTAATTTTTATCATCAAACAGGTCAAGGGAAAACATCTGATTCAGAGTTTATTGTAGATAATTCTCTTTATCCACTTGGAAGAGGGGCTGTGTTCTTCACAAATCCAAGTAATGAGTTTACAGCGACACCTGATCTGTTAAAGGATGAGGGCTACCACTCTTCTGTTATTCATGCGAATAACAAAAGCTTCTGGAACCGTGACCTTATCTACGATAGCTTTGGCTACGATAAGTTCTTTGATATTAAATCATTTGATGTGAATGAAGAAAACTCAGTTGGCTGGGGACTGAAAGATGGTCCGTTTTTTGAGCAGTCCGCTGAATTAATGAAATCGATCCCGCAGCCTTTCTATACGAGATTGATTACATTAACGAACCATTTCCCTTTTGATTTAGATGAAGAAGATAAGCTCATTGATGAATATGATTCAAAGAGCAAAACACTGAACAAGTACTTCCCTACAGTGCGTTATCAAGATGAAGCCCTTAAGCTTTTCTTTAAGAAGATGAAGGAAGCTGGGTTATACGATAACTCCATTTTTGTTTTGTATGGGGATCACTACGGAATTTCTGAAAACCATAACGAAGCCATGGGACAATTCTTAAATAAAGAGATTACGCCATTTGAAGAAGTGCAGCTTCAAAAAGTCCCGTTTGTTGTACACATTCCAGGGGTAACGGATCAACATCCAAAAGAAATTGATACGGTAGGCGGTCAGGTCGATATCCGTCCAACTGTACTCAATCTTCTAGGGATTGATACAAGTAAACAAATTCAATTTGGTCATGACCTTTTATCAAAAGATACGAATGACTTTACAGTACTCCGTGATGGAAGCTTTATTACGAAGGACAGCATTTTTACAGATGGTGTTTGCTACAATAAAGAGACAGGCGAGCCAGCAGATGATAAAAATGTGTGTCAGTCTTATGAAGAGAAAGCGAAGCAGGAGCTTCAATTCTCTGATCAAATCATCTACGGAGATCTCCTTAGATTTTATGATCGAAACAGCCCGGACCATTCACCATCCAAAAAAGAAGGTGAAACGGAGCTGAAAAAGGCGTCCTAATAGATGAAAAAACCTCTGGTATTTTAGAAGCAGAGGTTTTCTTTTTTTGTCTGACGGCTCATATAGTATGAGAGGAGGGATGTAAATGAAGACAACGTCGTTTGGAAAAATTGAATGGCAGCTGGATGAAGCAGGGAGGGATGCTGTGGCAAAGCAGCTTGGTATTGGTAAAGCTGCTTTTCATTTATCTAATCAATCAAGCACTGATAACCTTCTTTTACCGGGATATAGACTTCCAGAAGGAGTCCATGTATTTGATTCGATAGGTGATGTGCAGAGATTTATTGCACCTTACAGACTGCAGCAATCCGATGATTGGATTAATGGAACATTTGAATATGATAGCGCTCGATTAGAAGAAGAGCTGAGCCGCTTGAAAGCCGTATTTCCTTTTCTTCATATCAGCGTCATTGGCCATTCAGTGCTTGATACACCTATTTATGAGATCCGAACAGAGCCTGTTCAGCATTTACATTCTATTCATCTCAATGCCTCATTTCATGCAAATGAATGGATCACGACGTCTGTTTTATTAAAATGGTTGAAATCGCTTTGTTTAGCAGCGTCAGATCCGGTACAGGCAAGACATTATGAAGCGGTTCATATCCTGCAGACCACCGCTTTATCCATCGTGCCAATGGTCAATCCAGATGGAGTGGATTTGGTTCGTAATGGACCGGAGTCACTAGGTCTTCATCGTGAAGAATTCACACTGCTAAACGAGGGATATTCCGATTACCGGGAATGGAAAGCAAATATTCGAGGGGTGGATTTAAACAATCAATTCCCTGCTTATTGGGAGATCGAGTACTATCGTCATCAGTCGAAGGCACCATCCTACCGGGATTATCCTGGGCGCGAGCCATTAACAGAACCAGAAGCGAAAGCGATGGCCAATCTTGCGTTGCGAAAACGATTTGACCGGCTGATTGCCCTTCATACACAAGGAGAAGAGATCTATTGGGGGTTTCTTGGCCATGAGCCAGCCATCTCAAAAGAAACGGTCAAACGATTCGAACGAGTGAGCGGCTACAAACCGATCCAATATCTCGACAGCTATGCAGGCTATCGCGATTGGTTTATTTATCAATTTCATAGTGAGGGCTATACAGTCGAGCTTGGTCTAGGGAAAAATCCTCTTTCCATGGATCAATTTGATTCGATCTATGAAAAAACAAAGCGGCTTTTGTGGGAAGCGTGTAAGTGTTAAAAGCACCTGTCTGGTGCTTTTTCATATTTTGAGAAAATCAATTGCTTATAGTCAATAAAAACAATGTTGAAGCAATTGACGAAGGCCTCCTTGTAAGCTATTGTGAAAGATATGGATGTAAAAAAAAGGATATGATTTAGGGAGATGTCGACCATTGAGTGCTCAAAGCCTGTGGAAAAGAAATTTTACTTATTTATTTGTTTCTAAAATGTGCAAAATTACGGCTGATAGTTTATCTTTCAACACCATCTTGTGGCTTTTAGTACTAGGAGGGAAAGGGGCCATAGGGACAGCTTTTTTTATTGCAGTCAGCTTTGTTCCTCAAGCGATTGTTGGACCATTTATTACGCCTATGATGAAGCCGCATCAATTGAAATTTTGGATGTGTTTTGCTGATTTAACACGAGGAGCAATTATCCTTGTGATCGTGGTTAGTTACTTTTATGGTTTCACACCATTAGTCCTCATCATTGGCTGTATGCTGCTGCATTCGGCGACAGGAGGCTCCTATGAACCGGCATCTGTATCGATTATCCCAAAGCTTGTTCATGAGGACCTCATACAAAAAGCGAATGCAACGATCCAATCAGCAAGTCATGTAGTAAGACTTGTGACGGTCACGATTTGTGGTGTCATGATTGCGTTTGTAGGCGTAGGTTATACAATGCTTGTGATCATTCCTCTTTACCTTTTGTCCGCTTTATTGGTGTTCATGATTTCATATCAAACAGAATTCATCATCGATAAAGCCAAAAAAGGGTTATCTTACGGCAAAAGATTAATTCGAGGTTTTTCACTTGTTAGAAGCCATCATATTTTGTTTCCATTAGCGATTTTTTGTGTCTGCTCAAACTTTGCTGCGGCACCATGGGAAGCATTGTCTGTTATTTATTTAACGGAAGACTTACATAGTGGACCGGTCGTCTATTCATTCATCAAAGTCACAACCGCACTAGGCGCATTTTTGATGGGGTTTGTTTTGACAAAGATAAAAGTGAATCGGTATGGATTGCTGTTTATAGGTGCTGGGATTGTTGATGGAATTGCCTTCTTTATCACAGGTATGAACGCATTGTTACCACTTGTGTTTATATCAGCTTTTGCTTTAGGAGCAGCCATTAGTGCAGTTAACGTACCCGAACATACGATGATTCAATTGTCAGTTAAGGCAGAGGATCAGCCGCAAGTGTATGCAATTATCAATATGATTTCTTACTTAATGATTCCGTTAGGCGCCCTCATTGGCGGTTATATGGCAACCCTGTTTGGATCTGGGTATGTCATTGCGGCTGGCGGTATCATTGAAGCTGTTTCAGGTATATGCCTGCTTCTGTTTACAAAGATCGGGAAGGTAGAGAGAGCGGATTTGACGATAGAACGAGACAAACCTGCCGTAAACGCAACGTAAGCATGGCATGATTGAATGAGGATAGGTTACAATGAGGACGAGAAAACATGAGAATTTAATGGAAAGGGGAAAAATTATGGCTATAGCAGACGTCACCATCATTCCAATAGGCACTGAAACACCAAGTGTCAGTGCTTACGTAGCAGATGTACAAAGAATTTTAGAAGGTTTTCAACAAGAAGGAAAAATCAAATATCAATTAACACCGATGAATACGTTAATTGAAGGCGAATTATCCGTTTTATTTGAGGTCATTCAGCGCATTCATGAAGCCCCTTTTGAAAAGGGATTGCACCGAGTAGCGACCAATATTCGCATCGATGACAGACGGGATCAAACCACAACACTTACAAGCAAATTAGAAAGCGTGAATAAGCATTTAAATCAATAAAAAAAAGCCTGCTATAAGCAGGCTTTCAGCGTGTAGACAAACCCTCGCATTCTTTGTCAGGTCTGCGCTCCGGTGCTCACGAATGTTTCAATTCGCTCCGCTCCGGTGCTCGTCCTTCCTAGACTGCAAAGGTTTTCTATCACGCTGAAAAGAAGACAAAGGGCTAAAATCAAGACCATTTTAGCCCTTTGTCAACAATCTGAAGCCTGCTAAATGCAGGCTTTTTAATGTGCAGTTGGATAACCGCTATAGATGATGGTCATGACAGTGAACCATCCAAAAACCAAAAATGTAGCGCCTGCAAAAGCGATGGCAAGTACGTTCACTTTTTTTAGTGAGCGATAGATACCGAGCGCAGCTAAAATCGTGACTAGACCAAAAATAATGACGAGCATCATGTGAAAGTCCCCCTTTGTCATCAATCCCCTTGATTTCCTTTCTTTTCATTTTAACCGTTTTCATATAGCTTGTCGAGTAGATTCCAGTTGACGATTGTTTGAATTTTTATTGAATAGCCTTCATAATAAAAAAGAATGAATAAAGTAGGTGATGAAAATGAATTGGAGAAGAATGCCACTAGGCTATGTACAAGCGAACGCATATATTTGGAAAAATGAGCAGGGAGAATGCTTAATTTTTGATCCAGGCGGTGAAGCGCAAAAGCTGATTTCCTATGTAAAAGAAAAACAGCTTACACCGCTTGCTGTCTTATTGACACATGCTCATTTTGATCATATTGGCGCGGCAGATGAGGTGCGCGAAGAGTGGGGAGTGCCGCTGTATGTACACGAAAATGAAAAAGAATGGCTCACGAACGCTGAATTAAACGGTTCAGCTCGATTGATTGGGAATGGAATTACGGTCAAAGAAGCTGAAAAATTGATTACGTCAGAAGGAACGCTTCAAATTGGATCGTTTACATTAGAAATGTTCCATACACCAGGGCATTCACCAGGCAGTGTGTCTTACTATTCGGCGGAAGAGGGCTTTGTTATTTCTGGTGACACGCTATTTGAAGGCGGCATCGGGAGAACAGATTTAGTAGGCGGCAGTCAGGAAGTGCTGCTACAATCAATCCATCAAAAATTATTGTCATTGCCAGAATCAACTCTTGTTTTAAGCGGACATGGCGGGGAAACGACTGTGCTGACGGAGCAGGAGCAAAATCCGTTTATTAATGGTTTTTCTCTTTAATTGCAGGCATGAAAAAAGCATCTCTTTAAAAGAGATGCTTTTTTCAATTAATGTCCGGTACCGGGAACCATGATGAAAATCGAATAATAAGTAAATCCGGCAAAGAAAATCGTCAAGTACGCTCCGAAAATGTAAATATACATTCTTTCGGATAAATTCAAGTAGGATAAAAATACAAAAAGAACGGTTTGACCGAAGAACAGCAGCGATGCATCTTTCATATGTCCTAAATAGAACATGACAGCAAAAATACCCGTCCAAAAGCCAAGCACGCGGAACATGCGATTCATTTCTTTCCCTCCCCTTAAAAACCCCTTTGATTCATATTATAGCTGATCATCACTTGTTATGTAAACATTTACATTTTTGACATCATGTGAACAATTTATTTTGAATGTAGAAAAAATTTTTTTGAAAAAATGATGAAAAAGTGTTTATGCTGAAAAACATGAGGGTACTTACTCCATAAGAGAAAAGGTTAACGACCTAAGGAGGAAGACTAATGAGTGACATTACTTTTTATTCATACCCGAGCTGCACGTCTTGCCGCAAAACAAAACATTGGTTAAAGGCGAATCAAATTGATTTTAAAGAGCGTCACCTTTTCAGAGAAACGCCAACACTAGATGAATTAAAAAAGATTCTTTCTTTAACAACTGAAGGAATGGATGAAATTTTAGCCACACGAAGTCAGGCTTTTAAAAGCTTAAATTTAAATATTAATGACTTAAAAGTAAACGAGGTCTTACAGCTTCTCATTGAAAAACCAAAGCTGCTACGGAGACCAATCATTATTGATGGAAATAAACTGGTAGTAGGTTATAATCCAGGAGAACTCATGAAAATATCAAAAAAGAAAGCGATTCATCAATCAGTTTCCTAATAAAAAACGAAGATCAGCTGAAACATGCTTCAGCCGTCTTCGTTTTTGTGCTGAACTGGGCTAGCTGGGTTCGAACCAACGATCACGGAGTCAAAGTCCATTGCCTTACCACTTGGCTATAGCCCAATATCAAACGTGTAATGATATTGTTCACCATCTGCGGTCATTTATACATAAAAGTTGTATGTCACGAATTTTAGTGAAAAAGGAGCGAAAGAAGTAAATGAAAAATGAAAAATCTAAGCAATTATATGAATTTATCCTAAAAGAAGCCCCTGTCATGACCGAAGAATGGCTAAAAACAAGAACAGAAGAAGGCTCATTATATTCTAAACATGCTTCAGAGGAAACGGAAAAGAAGCTGAAGGAACAGAACACAGCGTTTATTCAAACCATTGCAGCCACGCTTGTGACACTGTCTGACAAAGTAGAAAACCATTTGAAAAAGTGGTCTGTTGATATTGCACGTGATCGAGCAGTGCACGAGGTGCCGCTATATGAAATCATTGGACAGTTTAAGATTTTCCGCCACATTTTCTGTTCGAGAATTGAGACATTCACCCAAGAAACCGAGCTTGAAGTGACGCTGCAAGATGTGTGTCAGTGGAATCAGCACTTTCACGCCACATTTGATGACATGATTGAGCGTTTATCAGAAGAATATGACCGCGTGACACTTAGTCAGCTGAATGCACAAAGAGAGATGATTCAAGAACTAAGTGCCCCAGTTATTCCAGTATCAAAGGAAATTGGGATTTTGCCGCTGATTGGAGAGATCGATACGTACCGGGCCAAAATCATTCTGGAATCCGTACTAGAACAGGCTTCAAGACTGCGTCTAACGCACTTATTTATTGATATTTCTGGTGTTCCCGTTGTTGATACGATGGTGGCTTATCAGCTGTTTAAAGTGGTCGATAGTGCGAAACTGCTAGGAATTGAGACGATTATTTCAGGCATCCGACCAGAGATCGCTCAAACTGTAGTGAAACTGGGCATTGATTTCTCAAAAGTAAATACTGAGCATAGCCTTGCAAAAGCGTTAGAAAAAAGAGGATTTCGTATCTTTGAAGAGCAGCCGCAAGAAGCCACATCATGACCAAAAAACCTGTACTTGTAAAAGTCAGGTTTTTTTATATGCTCTTTTCTAAAAAATGATGTAATGCATCGTGAGTTGAGGGTTTTCATCATTTATTAGTCATGAAAATCATAAATTGCTCTTTTGTCATTCACGTTCCGCCATTCTACAATGTGATCACAGAAAGGAGTGATCCACTTGTATGGGATTGAATATTTAAGGCAAGAGCTGCTAGAAGAAGCATGCCGCATGAGGGCTTCTGATGTGCATATTGTGCCAAAAGAAAAGGAAGCTTCGGTGTCATTTCGTGTTGATTCAGATTTAATCCAGCAGCGAATGATTGATAAAAAAAGCGGAGAGCGGCTTATTGCACATTTTAAGTTTTTATCTTCTATGGATATCGGTGAAAAAAGGAGGCCGCAAAATGGCTCACTAGCTGTGATGCTAAGAAAAGGTCAAGTATTTATTCGGATGTCTACCTTGCCGACAGTGAATGATGAGAGCTTAGTGATTAGGATTTTACCGCAGGATCATGTTCCGAAAATAAAACATCTATCATTATTTCCGAAAGCCTCAGCCAGATTATTATCCTTTTTAAACCACTCGCATGGACTCATTTTATTTACTGGGCCAACAAATTCAGGGAAAACGACAACACTATATTCATTGATCCAGTTTGCAAAAAAGAATTTTAACCGAAATATTATTACACTTGAAGATCCTGTGGAAACAAGAAATGAAGAAGTATTACAGGTTCAAGTAAATGAAAAAGCCGGCATCACGTATGCCGCTGGGTTACGCGCTATTTTAAGACATGATCCAGATGTGATTGTGCTAGGAGAAATAAGAGATGCTGAAACGGCTAGAACGGCGATTAGAGCAGCACTGACAGGCCATTTAGTATTGAGTACGCTCCATGCAAAAAACGCAAAAGGAGCCCTTTATCGTATGCTTGAATTTGGTGTCACGATGAATGAACTTGAGCAAACGATGGTTGCGATTGCTGCGCAGCGATTAATCGAGCTCACCTGTCCTTTTTGCGGAGAAAGATGTCAGCTTTACTGTAAATTAAATCGACCGATCAGACGAACAAATGTATTTGAACTGCTGTTCGGAAAAGAGCTTGGTGAGTGTATCAAGGAGGCTAAAGGAGAATATGCTCACTCGTCATATGAAACACTGCAAAGATTAATTCGTAAAGGAGTGGCACTCGGCTATTTATCAAAAAACACTTACCATCGCTGGGTTTATGAAGAAGCGAGCCTCTAAAGTATGGTCTAAAAAGGATCAAGCTGAATGCCTATCAAAACTGGCTCAATTAATTCAGGCTGGATATACATTGATTGAGGCATTAGTGATGGTGAATATCCAGTTATCAAAACAACAGCGGCAGCAATTAAAACTAGGTATTCAGTGGCTTCACGAAGGCGAGCCTTTTTATGTAGTGCTGGAGAGACTCCATTTTCAGCGGGAAGTCATCGCTATACTATGTTTTTCTGAGAAGCATGGCAGTCTAGCCCGTGCTTTAGAACAAAGCGCCCGTTTTTTAGAGAAAAAAATCAAACAGTTAGACACGTTTAAACGTATGTTACGTTACCCGCTTTTCCTCATCTTCACGGTTTTGGTCGTGCTGGTACTCGTTCAGCAAATGATCATTCCTCAATTTTCTGTTTTGTACTCATCGATGGATACCCGCATGTCTTGGCTGATTCAAGGGATGTTTGGACTATTTCAATTCCTTCATGCTTTTCTGCTCATCACTAGTTGTCTGTGTATCTGTCTTATTGGATATTATGCTGTTTTTTTTAGGAAAAAGTCGACCCTTGAGAAATTGAGGGTGATGAGTAAGCTGCCTTTTTTATATAAAGGGATGCAGCTGATGCATACGTACCTTTTTTCTCTTCAGCTCAGCGGACTGCTTCAAGCTGGATTATCGATGTACGAAGGTTTGCAAGCTTTTAAACAGCAAAGCTACCTGCCTTTTCTTCAAGAAATAGGTGAACAAATGATGGAAGAGTTAAGAAAAGGAGAAAGCATGGCCCATCAAGTAAGCGTGTCTCCTTTTTTCGAAAAACATTTTGCAGCCATTATCAAGCATGGTGAAGCCAGCGGAATGCTTGCGAGAGAAATGTACACGTACAGCCAATTTCTATTAGAGAATGCAGAGCTAAAAATTGAAAAATGGATGTCTTGGCTGCAGCCAGTTATTTATGGGGTAACAGCACTTCTTATACTCATCGTGTATTTATCTATTCTTTTACCAATGTATCAACTAATGGAGCAAGTGTAAGAAGGAGGACAGAGATATGAATGATAAAGGATTTACCCTGTTAGAAATGTTAATAGTTATGCTCGTAATATCCATTCTTTTACTCATTACCATACCGAATATCACACGTCATCACCAAGCGATTCAGGCAAAGGGCTGTGAAGGGCTTAAATCAATGGTCAGCACACAAGTGATGGCATATGAATTGGAGCATGATGGGAAGACGCCATCTTTAGCTGAATTAGAAAAAGAAGGTTATGTCAAAAAGGGGTTAACTTGTCCTAATGGAAAAGCGATTGTCATTCAAAACGGCAACGTGAAGCATGAATAAATTATTTTTACATGAGAAGGGTTTTACCCTGATTGAACAGCTGATGATCTTACTTGTTTTATCGATTGTATTGTCGATCATGGGAGGGAAAATCCCAAATATAATAGAAAACGCTGAAGCCAAAAGACAAGTAAACATCATGAAACAAGATCTTCAAATGGCATCATATACTGCATTTATCAAAAAAACACGTGTACATGTTGGGATCCATCCGCCGCATGTATCTTATCAGGTAATAGATCAAAAGAGTAACGAAGTCATTGCTTCTTATCAACATAAAAAGGGCAGCATCAAAACTTCTACATTCTCGCAAGGTATCTATTTTAATGCAAACGGACATCCAAGCAGCGGTGGATCTTTCATTGTCGAATTTGGCAGTCAAACGTATAAACTCACGATTTATTTAGGAAGCGGGCGAATCCATGTTCAAAAACAATAGAGGATTTAGTACGTTTGAAACACTTTTTGCCTGTCATCTCTTTCTATTTGCTGCCCTAGTGCTCATGCCAGCCTATGAAAAACTCATGATGGGGAAAAAGGAAGTGAGAGCCAAGCTTGAAGCTTATCAGGTTTTACATGAACAGATGAATGAAGCGTTCATAAATGGGACAACATCTTCCATCAAAAAGAAGAGAGGCGAGATCACGTATGTTTTCAATTGGCGTAAACAGAAGGGATGTGTTTCATACAAAGTACAAAAAAAAGAGACCATATGCTTTCAGCATGTGGAGCGATGACAAAGCTTTTACCCTTTTACAAGCTTTGTGGCAATTGAAGCTCTTTCTATTTCTTTCTTTTGGCTGTGGACTGATCTTTTCAGCAGCGGAGAAAGCTCGTCCATTTGAAGACATCAACGGATTTTCTCAAATGGAGTGGAAACAGACTGTCCTGCAATTAGATGAGGAATTAAGTCGTGCCGATGCTGTGAAATCAGTGAAAGGTGGAAAAGCGTTAGAGTATATTTCTGATCAAGGGAGAGTGGTAACAATTGAGCCATATCAAGAGATGCTTCGAAAACGAACGGATCAAGCTGGACATCTTCCTTTATTGCATAAGGTGAAACAATTTCAAGTGAGAACGAGTCAGCATAGAGCCATCCTGAAAGTCACAGATGGATCTGGTAAGGTTCATGAAGCCGTTATTTTCACATATAAAGGGGTGGTTCCTAAATCGTGAAAAGAGAGGAAGGGTTTATCTATCCGCATGTGCTTGCGGCGATTTTATTTTTTCTCTTGATCCTAGGGGCGATAACGATGGGGTTTCAAAAAGAGCTGAGAAGTGCAGAGCTGACGATTTCTTTTTATAAAAAACAGCAGCTTTTTAGGGTGGGTGTGAGTGAAGCTGCCAGCACAGTAGAACGTATTTGTGCGAAACAGAAAACCCATATTGATACTGAAGAAGGCCGTGTGACACTGAAGCGGATGAAATGCGATCTTAAGAAAAAACTTGTCCTTGTTTTGGTGAAGGTGAAAACAAAGGATGGTTTATCTGATGAGCGGGAACTAATGCTGGATGGGCAGACCGATGTAATCATGAGATGGGCAAATCCTGATTAGCCAGTGTATAAAATCATCCTCTTCCTGGTAAGACTTGAAGGAAGAAGAGGTGAAAGTGCTTGAAAACAAATGACTATGTAAAATATATGACGCAGGAAATCATTAAATATATGAATACACCACGTGACGAACGGAAGGAACACAAACAAGAAAAAATAGAAACGAAACCGCCGTTTTCACAGCGTTTATTTGGGGTTCTACCGTTTGGCTTATCCATGATGCTTAAAAAACGTCAGCGCCATCGACGAAAGTAAAAAGCCGCCCAGCAGGCGGTTTTTTTATGCCACTTTAGCTGTATTCCTCCACAACAATCACTTTATTCACCTTGTTTGAGTAAGGGTTATAGGAAATGGTGACGAATACCCCAAATTCCTTTGTATGGTCTTTTAACGTAATATGATACTGTTTCACAGATTCCTTATCCCGGTGGCGGTCCCATACTTTTTGTTTAAATAATACTTGCGTTAGCGGGTATCTTTTTTTTGCTTCTTTGACTGCCCGCGTTTCCCATTGATCTGCGGCGGCAGTCAAACCTCTCGCATCAACGGGTTTGACCTCTAGAATCATAGAACTCAGCAGTAAACTGAGCATGATTATGATTTTTCCATATTTCACTTAACATCACCTCACCTCTTCATATCCTGACCAAATCCTACATTTTTATGTAAGTTTTAAGAAGTACAAATGTCACACAAAAAAATATTGAATATGGTGAAAAAATGAGAAAATGGGAGAATTTTCTCGTAATGGTTCTTGTTTAAGAACAAAATGGACTAATTTGACGTTTTGGGTTTTATAGGTATTTCCTTATACTGTATATAATCGTTCTTTTTAAAGAACAGTTGTTCAAGGAGTTGAAGGAATGAATGAAACAGTCGCTCTTTGTACTCTTTTGTGCCATTTGTTTGATTTTGACGTCTTCCCTCATGACACCAACGAATGCTTCTTTTAACGATGTTGAGCACAAAAACTTTGTCATGAAAACATGTGAAAATTTTGAACAGACAGATCAGCATTGTCAGCCTAAAAAATGGGATGAAAGTCAATTGGAGCTTATCGATCAAACGATGATCGAAGGAACAGTCTGCGCACCTCAAAAGCTGAGCATGACACTAAAAAATAGTGGACAGCCTATTGCGTACTCTGAATGGAAGTGGGAATTACATAAAATAGGAAATGGTCAGAAGCCATTACAAGATGGTCATATTCTTGAAAAGGGCTCCATAAAGTCCCTGTTATCGCAAGAAACAGCGACTGTCACGACAGATAAAGCAAAAACAAATGGAAGCTATGCATTTAAAATCTATTATCCTAAAGGGTTTAGCGCATCTGATCAGGCGTACTTTTGGTCTAAACCGATGGTGCTCTCAAAGTGTCAAGAAAAGGCGTCCTAAATGGAGCTGTCGTTTAAAGTGAAAAAATGATAGGCGAAGGGGAGAAGGGGTTATGAAAAAATGGATGAAGATGTCTGGGAGTATTCTTTATGTGATGGTGTTCACGGTGATGATAGCCTCTATTATTGTCGTGTTGTCATCAAGAACAACAGGGGGAGAACCTCAGATCTTTGGTTATCAATTGAAGCAAGTATTATCAGGTTCGATGGAACCAGAATTTTCAGCTGGGTCACTGATTGTTGTAAAACAGGTCGCCTCACCTGAGACGCTCAAAAAAGGAGATATTATTACGTTTCAAACAAAGCAGGATCAGTCCTTTGTGACCCACCGAATTGTTGGGGTGAAGGGAAAGGGTGCAAATAAAGCGTTTGAGACGAAGGGTGACAATAATATGTATCAGGACGGTACGCTGGTAAAAGCGGATCAGGTAACTGCGCAGTATATGGGAGTGAACATTCCTTATGCAGGAAAGCTTCTTTCGTATGCAGGGACATCAGCTGGAACTGCTTTGCTCCTTATTATACCAGGTGTCATGCTGCTCGTTTATTCAACCATTCATTTTGTGGGCGCAGCAAAACATCGTAGACACACGGCTGATGTACATATCTCAGAGGAACAAGCTTAAATCGTTTGTAACCTAATCAGGTTTCAATAAAACAATATATTAGGGGGTTTATTCATGGCAATGAAGAAATCAATTCGTTTAGGTGTATTATCAGGGGCTTTAGGTCTTGCATTAATTGGCGGGGGAACATGGGCGGCGTTTAATGATATTGAAAAGGCAAACGCGGTCTACTCGACAGGAGAGCTGGATTTATCTGCTAAAGAGAACTCCGGCGCCATCAACCTTTCGAACTTAAAACCTGGTGATCGGATCAAGAAAGAATTTCATTTTGATAATAAGGGATCACTAGCAATAAACCAAGTGCTGATGAGTCTTGATTATAGCCAGTTTACAGATGGATCTTCCGCGAAGAATGGCGGTAAAAATACAGCTGAAGAGTTTCTCAGCCAGTTTCAGGTGAGTGTTCTTACGGTTGGAGCCGAAGGTGGAAATGGTTATCCGAAAAATATTATTTTAGACCATGCAAACCTGCTTGACTTGCATCAATTAACGTCAAAACAGGATCAGACCGCATTTGAAAAGCTTCGTCATGCCGTCGATGAGAAGTTTTTACATGAAAGTGGGAAAATTAATGTAGCAACTGTTGATGGAACAGTGGCTCCAGAGTATGACGGCATTCCAAAGAATCCGTTTGATTACGATAAAATGGAAATGATCATTGAATTTATCAATGACCAGACGAAGGATAAAGCTGGTCACTATATCCAAAATAAATACCAAGGCGATGCGATTCAAATTGATCTTTCCTTCGAAGCGACTCAGTGGAATGGTTTAACGATCAATCCAAAAAAGCATACGGATGAAAAAGGCTACGTGAAAGAAAACGAAAAAGCACACAGCGAAGATAAAAAATAAAGCCAGTCTTTAGGCTGATATCAAGGTCTGCATAGCAATTGGAGGAGTATGCGCTAAAACGTGCGCTTTACTCCTCTTCTTGCTTTTTTCTCCAGATTTGATAATCTAAAAATTCACGAAATTGCTTTTTCGAAACCCCTGATGTCATTGCATCTCGAACTAGTTTTTCCCATTCACTATCTAATTGACCATCGTATTCGGTTTCATCTTTTTCGTTTAAAAGTGTATGAACCGAGACGTCCAGAACAGCGGAGACTTTTTCAAGAAATTGAATGGAGGGGTTTGTTTGCAAGTTTCTTTCTATTGAGCTTAAATAAGACTTCGCTACCCCAGCCTTTTCGGCCAGTTCTGATAGTGAGTAGCCTTTTTCATTGCGGTATTGTTTAATACGCTGGCCAATCAATGTCATCACCTTCCTTTCGATATTATAGCACATTCAGAAAGGTTTGATAGAATGACTTCTTACCAGAGGGGGAGACTCAGAGGACTTTTCATTTGATTTGAGGAAATGACGGACTTCTTCAACTGTTAGTCCTGCCTTGCGAGCTTCGCGTAATAATTGAACCCATTCACTGTCTAATTTGTTCGTTTTCTTTTCCATACAAATACCCTCCTAAAATACTGAATCATGTATTTCAGGCACTTAACGCATGAAATGGAAAGACATAGGTGGTAAGACCTCATAGTTTGCTTGCGTCATGTTTCCGCCCAATACAAACAGACAAACTTAGCTTTAGACTGATCGAAAATCGTATGTCACATAAAAGGGAGGGGACCATGAGTCAACCTCCTCTTTTTTGCTGTAAGTAAAAAAGTCCGCCATTTTCAATCGTAAGACTGATTTTTGGTTCGTATAAAGTTTTGAGTGCTTGTCTTTCTATTTCATATTCTACAGATGTGTCTGAAGTCCCTTCATAAAATTGGTTTAAAAGTTCGAAGTCTTCCTTCCATTTTTGAACGGCGCGCACTGCCCAGTCGTCCGGTTCCTCATGGGCATAATGCTCCATAAGGCTGTAGAGCCGTTTGATTCCGCTCTCTGGCTTAATCATTGTGCTCATCGTAAAGCAATAATCGGGAATTTGAGACGACAGCTCACGAGCTTCCAGCTTCTCTTGAAATTGTTCAATGACTTCTCCGCGAATGAGATGAAGGCCTAATGATAAAAGCTTATCCTTCTTCCGGTCTGCAAGGTAAGAAATTTTTACATTGAGACCAAGCCATGGCTCAAGGGCGATCTGGTTGTTCGTGAGCGGGCTGACTCGTTCATAAAGCCTGATAAAACGGCCCTGCTCTTTGACCGCCTCAAATATTTGAAATAACCGGGGGGAGCCGAAATGGATAAATTCACCACTGATCGTATCACCCGCTTTTTTTTGATCTGTGATCAAAGTCAATTGCCGCGGTTCAGGTACACCGCCAGTTTTTTCAAGCCAGTGCCAATAAAAAGGACGGTTCATAATCAATTTATCCATTTCAATTGTCAACTGTACGGTCATATGTCCTGCACTTTCTTCTAATATGCTGCATTGATTCGCCTTGAAAAAACGGAGAAGAAAGGTGTGAATGTCATGCTGCTCCATTGATCAACTCTCCTTTATGAGCCTTGCTGTCTTTTTTCTAAAAGTGGTGTTTGTGCTTCAGTTAAATAAGAAGCAAACTGGGTTAATTTCTTTTTCATGTCTCCGCCTGGTTCATGCTGGAAGAGGATTTGATGCAATTCTGTTTCGACATCTTTAATATCAATTCTTGTTAAAATATCATCTAAATCGCCTATGACGTTTTCAAACAGCTGAATTTTTTCATATAAAAGCTTTAAAATATGCTCTTCAACTGTTCCGCTCGTTGCCATATTGTAAATGTGGACATCTCGCTCTTGGCCAAGGCGGTGGATACGTCCAATTCTCTGTTCTAAACGCATCGGGTTCCAAGGGAGGTCGTAGTTAATGATTTGGTTACAAAACTGAAGGTTGATCCCTTCGCCGCCAGCTTCTGTCGCAATTAACACTTGCGCCCGTTCTCTGAATAAATCTTTCATCCAATCTTTTTTGCCCCGCTTAAAGCCGCCCCGAAATGGCACAGAGCTGATGCCATTTTGCTGTAGAAACCATTGTAAATAAATTTGTGTGGCGCGGTATTCGGTGAAAATAATGACCTTCTCATTTAACTGCTGAATGAGTTTGACCACTTCAAGCGCCTTTGAGTTTTGCTCCACTTGATTGATTTTCTCCATGATTTGTGTTATTGCAGAAGATCCGAGAATATGCTTTTCTTCTTCCTGCATTTTCTTAATCGTCATATAAACTGCTTCACGGCTTGAACAGCATTCTCGTTCCAAAGTCATAATGGAAAACATATGCTTTGTATAAGAAGGATTCTCTTTCAGCTTGCAGATTTCATCATACAATGCTTGTTCTGTCGGAGAGAAATCAATGGAAATCGTTTTGACATGCCGCTTTGTCCACTCGATGCCTGTGTCTTGTCTTCGGTTTCGAATCATCACTTTATTGACGAGCTGTTTTAATCGGTCATGGTCTTCAAGCTGCAAGTCCTTTTTGGCAAAGATATCTTTAAATTGATGTTCATTTCCTAGGTGGCCTGGCTTCAGAAGAGAAACAAGATTAAATATTTCTCCGATCCGGTTTTGAATAGGTGTGGCTGTCAGCAGCAGGCAGAACTTCTTATTCAGGTTTCTCACAAATTCATAGTTTTTCGTTTTATTGTTTTTCAGTTTGTGTGCTTCATCGATAATGACCATATCGTAGGCAATCGATAAAATCGTGTCTCGATGCGGCTGTCTTTTGGCTGTGTCAATAGAGGAAACGACAACGTCACACTGTTCCCACACATAGCTCTTTTTTTGTTCAACAGCATCAATATAAAATTTCGTCCGCAGCTCCTGTACCCACTGAGACACAAGGGAGGCGGGGACGAGAATGAGAATCTTTTTGGCAAGTCCACGAATCATGTATTCTTTGATAATGAGTCCTGCTTCTACGGTTTTTCCAAGTCCCACTTCATCTGCTAGAATGGCTTTCCCATTCATTTCTTCTACGACTCTTCTGGCTACTTCGAGCTGGTGCTTTAAAGGTGTGAATGCAGGCAGGTGCGCGGGAGCTTGCAGTCCCTCGAATGAATCAATGGCTGTGACTTTTTGAACCTGCGTCGCTAAACGATACATATCCCAGTTCGCCCAGGGGCCGTCTGCTGAAAGCCGCTGCTGAAATTCATTTGCCCATTCCTGATCAAAAATCGTTTGAATATTCAATGTGGTCGCCTGCCTTTCTTTCTAGTAGGATCTGATAAAATTGTTCTGTTTTTAAACGCTTCATTTTTTTGGAGGTCTCTAAAAGACTAGATATATGAATAAAAGCGAACGATATCGAAGGGTTATTTTAAAAATGTTAATGATTTTTCTGTTGCTCTTCATCCATTTCTAATGGTAGGATGTTGATAAGTGATCTAGAAAATAAGTCACCCATTTTGATAGTATGTCCAATAAATGTGAAAAATATGAGCGGATGATGGTATGGGGAGAGACTTGGCGGTTATTTTGCACTGGCAGGCGCCGAAGGAGCAAGCTGAATGATTCAGTGAATCTCTCAGGCAAAAGTACTCTTACCGGACGCAACTCTGGAGAGTGTTTGCTTAAGGGTTTTAGCAAACCACCAAAGGGGAAAACGCACAATGATATTGTGCTGTAAACTTTCAGGTGCAAGGACAGAGACTTCTTTTTGATAAAAGGGAGCGCTCTGTCCTTTTTTGCTGTGATTTTTTTCTGAAAATTCAGCTTGTATTTGCACTGTGAGAAAAAAGGGGGAAACGATTGATGTTGAAACGAACACCGCTTTTTCATGCGTATGAAACGTTTGGCGCAAAAACCATTGACTTCGGGGGCTGGGAATTACCTGTCCAATTTTCTTCCATTAAAGAAGAACATGAAGCTGTTCGAACAAAAGCAGGGCTTTTTGATGTGTCTCACATGGGTGAGGTGGAGGTCAAAGGTCAAGGTGCCCTTCCATTTTTACAAAGGTTATTAACCAATGATGTGTCTAAGCTGACAGACGGTAAGGCACTATATACAGCCATGTGTTATGAAGATGGCGGAACGGTAGATGACCTGCTCGTCTACCAAAAAGAAAAGAATCACTATTTGCTTGTCATCAATGCATCAAATATCGATAAAGACGTGGATTGGCTTTTGAAGCACCAAGAGAAGGATGATGTATTGATCAAAAATATGTCTGATCAAACCGCCTTGCTAGCGCTTCAAGGACCTCTTGCAGCTGACATCATCAAAGAGGTGGCGGGTGAAGAGGTGACATCGCTTAAACCATTTACGTTTTTATCAAAAGCTGAGGTCGCAAATAAAGAAGTGCTCGTTTCCAGAACAGGCTACACAGGGGAAGATGGCTTTGAAATCTACTGCCAGTCAGAAGATGCGGTTCACCTTTGGTCAGCTTTATTAGAAGCGGGGCAGCCAAAAGGACTCATTCCATGCGGACTCGGTGCACGTGACACCTTGAGATTTGAAGCGAGACTCCCGCTTTATGGCCAGGAGCTGACAAAGGATATCTCTCCATTAGAAGGCGGCATTGGTTTTGCTGTGAAAACGGATAAAGAAGCTGATTTTATCGGAAAAGCAGCACTTAAAAAACAAAAAGAAGAGGGACTGAAGCGAAAGCTTGTCGGCATTGAAATGATTGATAAAGGGATTCCGCGTACAGATTATCCAGTCTTTTCAGGAGAAAAGCAGGTTGGGATTGTCACAACGGGCACCCAATCCCCAACATTAAAGAAAAATGTCGGGCTTGCTTTGATCGAAACCTCAGTGGCGGAGCTTGGGGCAGAGGTGGAAGTACAAGTTCGCAAAAAAAGTCTAAAAGCCAAAATTGTCGCAACACCATTTTATAAAAGAGCCAAATAACGAGGGGGAACAGAGGATGAAGCACAGGTATTTGCCGCAAACAGAGCAAGATCAAAAAGAAATGCTGGATGTCATCGGCGTTCAGTCGATTGATGAGCTTTTTTCAGATATCCCAGAGAAAGTTCGATTCAAAGGAGCATACAACATCAAAGAAGCCGCATCTGAAACAGCGCTTGTCAGGGAATTATCCCGACTAGCTGCAAAGAATAAAGATACAGTTTCCTATGCATCGTTTCTTGGTGCAGGTGTATATGATCATTATCAGCCTGTCATTGTCGATCATGTGATCTCACGCTCTGAATTTTATACAGCGTATACACCTTATCAGCCGGAAATTTCGCAAGGTGAATTGCAAGCGATCTTTGAATTTCAAACAATGATTGCTGAGCTGACTGGTATGGACCTTGCCAACTCCTCGATGTATGATGGCGGGACGGCACTGGCTGAAGCGGCAATGCTCGCTGCGGGACACACAAAGAAGAAAAAAGTGGTTGTTTCTGAAACGGTTCACCCTGAATCAAGAGCGGTGCTGAAAACATACGCCAAAGGACAAAACATTGAAGTTGTTGAAGTGCCAGCGAAAAAAGGGCAGACAGATCTAGCTGCATTGGAAAAAGCGGTCTGCGATGATACAGCAGCAGTTCTCGTGCAATATCCAAACTTTTTTGGTGTAGTCGAGCCGTTAAAAGACATTGAACCTATTGCACATAAAGGAAAAAGCCTATTCATTGTCTCTAGCAATCCCCTCGCACTCGGACTATTGACGCCGCCTGGAAAACTCGGGGCAGATATTGTCGTTGGTGATGCGCAGCCGTTCGGCATCCCGGCTGCATTTGGCGGACCTCACTGCGGATATTTTGCTGTGACGAAAAAGTTGATGAGAAAAGTGCCAGGTCGTTTAGTCGGGCAGACAGAAGATGAAAATGGTGTTCGTGGATTTGTCCTGACCCTTCAAGCGCGTGAGCAGCACATTCGAAGAGATAAAGCGACGTCAAATATTTGCTCAAACCAAGCATTAAATGCATTAGCTGCTTCTGTTGCCATGACGGCACTAGGGAAAACAGGCATAAAAGATATCGCCTATCAAAACGTGCAAAAAGCCCATTATGCCAAGACGCAGGCAGAAAAATATGGACTGCAGGCGGATGTAGAAGGGGCGCATTTTAATGAATTTGTGATCAAGTTACAGGAGCCTGTAAAAGAAGCCAATAAACGATTGCTTGAAAAAGGAATCATCGGCGGCTACGACTTGGGGCTAGACTACCCAGAGCTTCAGCAGCACATGCTTGTAGCCGTGACAGAGCTAAGAACAAAAGAAGAAATTGATACGTTTATCAAGGAATTGGGGGATCGCCATGAATAAACAAGATCAGCCGCTTATTTTTGAATTATCTAAAGAAGGAAGAATAGGGTACAGCCTGCCTGATTTAGATGTACCTGAACAGGAGATCCCGTCTTTATTTGATGAGACGTACATCCGTGATGAGGATGCTGAGCTTCCTGAAGTATCTGAGCTTGATATTATGCGTCATTATACAGCATTATCAAGACGCAATCATGGGGTTGATTCCGGATTTTATCCTCTTGGCTCATGCACGATGAAATATAATCCAAAGATTAATGAAAAGGTTGCACGCCTTGCGGGGTTCTCGCAGGTTCATCCGCTACAAGAGGCAGACACTGTGCAAGGTGCATTAGAATTACTATACGATCTAGGTGAACATCTTGAAGAAATTACGGGAATGGACGCTGTGACATTACAGCCGGCGGCAGGAGCACATGGCGAGTGGACGGGACTCATGATGATCCGTGCGTATCATGAAGCAAGGGGAGATCATCAGCGTACAAAAGTCATTGTGCCTGATTCTGCTCATGGAACGAACCCGGCATCTGCGACAGTCGCTGGATTTGAAACCATTACCGTCGCATCTGACGAAAATGGGCTTGTTGATTTAGAAGATTTACGCCGCGTTGTTAATGAAGAAACAGCTGCTTTAATGCTTACAAACCCGAATACACTAGGCCTCTTTGAAGAAAATATTTTAGAAATGGCTGAAATCGTTCACGGAGCGGGCGGTAAGCTTTATTATGACGGAGCCAACTTGAACGCTGTTTTAAGCAGAGCAAGACCAGGAGATATGGGATTTGATGTTGTCCACTTAAATCTTCATAAAACCTTTACAGGCCCGCACGGAGGCGGAGGTCCTGGCTCAGGTCCTGTTGGCGTTAAAAAGGAATTAATTCCTTATTTGCCAAAGCCAGTGCTTGTGAAGAAGGAAGGCCGTTTTTACTTTGATCATGACCGTCCAGAATCAATTGGGCGCGTGAAGCCATTCTATGGCAACTTTGGCATTAACGTCAGAGCCTATGCGTACATCCGCTCTATGGGGCCAGACGGCTTAAAGGCTGTAACCGATAATGCCGTGTTAAATGCGAACTATATGATGCGCCGCTTAAGTGCTCATTATGATTTGCCGTTTGATCGTCACTGTAAGCATGAATTTGTGCTATCAGGTAAACGTCAGAAAAAATTAGGTGTGCGGACACTGGATATTGCCAAACGATTACTTGATTTCGGCTACCATCCGCCAACGATCTACTTCCCGCTCAATGTAGAGGAATGTATTATGATTGAACCGACTGAAACAGAATCAAAAGAAACACTTGATGCATTCATCGAAGCAATGATTCAAATTGCGAAAGAAGCAGAAGAGAATCCTGAAGTGGTGCAGGAAGCGCCGCATACAACGGTCGTGAAACGTATGGACGAAACAAAGGCCGCACGGAATCCAGTTCTCGTTTTTGAAAGAAAATAAAGAAAAAAGACTCAGGGGGAATCATGCTCCCAGAGTCTTTTTAGTTAGTTCTTCGTTTTAATGCGGCCGCCCCATTTTTTAAAGCCGCCTTTTAAATTATAAATCTCACGGCAGCCGTTTTTACGTAAAGTTTGGGCTGCTTTTCCGCTTCTAAAATTATTTTGACAATAGAGATAAACAGGCTTGTCAGGACGTATTTCATTTTTGCGCTGCTTTAGTTGGGAAAGGGGGATATTTCTTGCCCCTAAAATATGTCCGCCTTCAAACTCATTTGGCTCTCTTACATCAATGAGCTGGGCTTTGCGGTAACCTTTAATAAATTCTTCTTCCGTCAGCGTTTTCATAATGCGCTGCTGATAAATGTAGCTGCCGATGGAATAAAGAACGAAAAGTCCACAAAGTGCGAGGACGATATAGTTGAATATTGACAATACAACTCGACTCCTTCTTGAGCATCAGCACAGTAGCCTGTCTGATGGTACGTTTTAGACAAATACTATTATAGTAAAGCATAAGAAACTTGTCATCATAAATGGTAAGAATTATTTTCAATTCCGTCCCTATTTGATAGACTGATGAAGAGAGAAAACCGGTGGTCACCACCATCATCTAACATTGACTACGTAAAAGAGAAGGGATTTTATATGCAAAAAGAGAAATGGTGTTTCATTGATTCAGGAAACCAAGACCCTGCCTTTAACATGGCAATGGACGAAGCCTTGCTTTATTGGCATAGCGAGAAGCTCATTCCGCCTGTTATCCGCTTTTATGGATGGAATCCGGCGACATTATCTGTTGGGTATTTTCAGAACGTTGAAAAAGAAATCAACCTAGAAGCCGTCAAGCGATATGGTCTTGGATTTGTCCGCAGACCAACCGGAGGACGGGGAGTACTTCATGACCAGGAGCTGACCTACAGCGTGATTGTGTCAGAGGAACATCCAGAAATGCCAGCGACGGTGACAGAGGCGTACCGCGTTATTTCAGAAGGCATTTTAGAGGGCTTTAAAGAGCTGGGACTCGATGCGTATTTTGCCATTCCTCGTACAGATAAAGAAAAGGAAAGCTTAAAGAACCCAAGATCATCTGTATGCTTTGATGCCCCTTCTTGGTACGAGCTTGTTGTAGAAGGAAGAAAGGTAGCGGGCAGTGCTCAGACGAGACAAAAAGGTGTCATTCTCCAGCATGGATCTATTTTAATTGACCTTGATGAGGACAAATTGTTCGATTTGTTCCTTTATCCAAACGACCGGGTGAGAGAGCGGATGCAGCGAAGCTTTAAAAACAAAGCGGTTGCCATCAATGAAATCTCAGACCGAACATGTACAATAGACGATGCGCGTGCTGCGTTTAAAAGAGGGTTTGAAAAAGGATTAAATATTGAGCTTGAACCTTATGAGCTGACAGATGAAGAATTAGCGTTTGTCCATCATCTCGCAAAAACGAAATATGCCTCAGATGATTGGAATTACAAGCGTTAAGCCGAAGGACACTCCTTGTTTTTTAATGAACGATGGTGTAGAATTGGGTTGATTATTAAGTAAAGGTGCATTATGGAGGGGTTTTATGACTACACCTAGTATGGAAGATTACATTGAACAAATTTATATGCTGATAGAAGATAAAGGATATGCCAGAGTCTCTGATATTGCAGAAGCACTCGCTGTCCATCCCTCCTCTGTAACAAAAATGGTTCAGAAGCTAGATAAAGATGAATACCTCATTTATGAGAAGTATCGTGGTCTAATTTTAACCCCGAAAGGCAAAAAAATTGGAAAACGTCTCGTATACAGACATGAACTGCTAGAGCAATTTTTAAGAATCATTGGTGTAGATGAAGAGAAAATTTATGATGATGTAGAAGGCATTGAACATCATCTCAGCTGGAACAGCATTGACCGCATCGGCGATCTCGTTCAATTTTTTGAAGAAAACGATGAGCGATCTGTTCAGCTGAAAGCGATTCAAAAGAAAAACGAACAAACAAATCAAGAATCTTAATCAAAAAGGACACCCTCAGCATGGGTGTCCTTTTTGATTAAAGTTCTAATTGAAAGCAAAAGCTCCTACACTATTATTAGCGTGAAATCAAAGGGGGCTCCTTGATGAAGATAGATGGTGTGTTCTCAGGTGGAGGCATTAAGGGGGCAGCGCTTGCAGGTGCCTATGAAGCGCTTGAAGCGAGAGGATTTCAATTTGTCCGTCTTGCTGGTACAAGTGCTGGAGCAATCATTGCTTCACTCATCGCAGCAGGTTTTACAAGCCAGGAAATTCGCACGCTTTTAGATGAAATGGATGAGCATCAATTGCTTGATAGGAGATGTCAATTCATCCCCTTTAAAATGCTCAGGTGGGTATCCATTTACTGGCGTCTCGGTCTTTATAAAGGAGACCGGCTGGAAAAATGGCTGACTGATGTGCTAAAACGAAAGGGGGTCACCGTGTTTGGAGACCTCAAAAAAGATTCACTGAAAATCGTTGCGTCCGATTTAACGAATGGAAAAATCCTTGTGCTGCCAGACGACCTTCCTTCATATGGCTTAAATCCAGAGCGGTTTTCCGTGGCGAGGGCTATTCGAATGAGCTGCAGCCTGCCGTATTTTTTCGAACCTGTCAAACTGAAGTCATCAAAAGGCATTTGTACCATTGTAGATGGAGGAGTGCTGAGCAATTTTCCAATTTGGCTGTTTGCTGAAGAGAAAAAAAGACCGTTCGTCGGTGTCACATTAACGCCAAACGAAAAAGAACGCCCTCAACACTCCATCCGCAATGCGTTTGAACTGTTTGGCGCTCTTTTTGAAACGATGCGTGGTGCTCATGACGAAAGACATATCGCCACAAAACACGAACGTCATATTATTTTTATTCCTGTAGAACACGTCATTGCCACTGATTTTCAACTCATGACAGAAAAGAAAAAGGCGCTCGTCGATCTAGGCAGACAGAAGGCCGAGCAATTTTTAAAAAGCTGGACATTTTAAAATAAGGCGCGATTCTTCTTTTTGTTTTTCTTGCCTTCAATCACAGTCAAATGTGTTTGGCTTTTCTTTTTGAGAAGGACGGGCTTAGACTTGTGGTCAGTCGGCACGCTTCGCAAATGAGTGACCCGATTTTTCATCTGGCTTTTCGTTTTTGGTTTAGGCTGCTGGTAGCGACGTTTTGATTGTTTGACTGCTTTACGATAAAGATTGCCCTCTGTTCCAGTTCTTCGATTCATCAGCCATCTAAATAGGAAAAACAAAACCGCTCCAATGATCACAACAGACAGCAGCATGGTAAAAAGTCTGCCTGGGTTCGTTGTGAGTAAGTACACAAATCCCAAAACACCTAAAGCGAAAATAATGGTAAAAGCAGGATGTACTCGGCGATTCATAACTGTCCACCTCCGAAGGAATTTACCGGATTTATAAGTTAGATCACTTGATGAGCAGAATCTGACGCTTGTTTCAGAGATACTTCCTCTAAACGAAGAAGTTCATTAAAACTTGCAATGGCTACCTCGACTTGATCGTCAGAAGGTTCTTTTGTTGTGAGCAATTGCAGCCAAAGGCCAGGATAGCCAAGCGCTTTAAGCACAGGCACTTCTCGGAGTTTGTTCGTGAATTGAAGCACTTCAAATGAAATGCCCAGAACAACCGGAATAAGTGCCAAGCGGTTCAGAACTCTCACCCATAAAGGATCTGTCGGTACGAGTAAATAGACGAACATCCCGACAATGACAGTGAATAAAATAAAGCTGCTGCCGCATCGATAATGCAGACGGGATTGCTTTTGGACATTTTCCACTGTGATGTCAAGGTTCTGTTCATAGCAGTTTATGACTTTATGTTCTGCCCCATGATATTGAAATACTCTTTTAATTAAAGGGGTCATGGAAATAAAGTAAATATAGCCTAATAAAAGGACCAATTTGAAGAATGTTTCCACTGCGATTTGTGCGAAATTCCCTGAAAAGATGGGACGCACAAGCTCTGCTAAAAAGACAGGTACCAAGGTAAAGACAAATTTACTAAAGAGTAGAGAGAGAACTCCGATCACAGCAATGCCGAAGATCATGGATAATTTCGAGCTTTTTTGTTCTTTTTCAAGAGTATGATCTTCAGAAGGATCTAAGTCATATCGCTCACTGGAGAAGTTTAAGTGCTTACTGCCGTTTGCGCTTGCTTCAACAAGTGCAGCAACACCCCTGACAAAGGGGATTTTCTTGAGAAAGGCGGTTCGTTTATTGGAGGTCCGGGGAAGCTTCAAAAACTCAATGGACTGGTCCTTCCGCCGAATCGCTGTCACATAGTTCTTCCTACCTCCGAACATGACACCTTCGACAACTGCCTGCCCTCCATAAGCTGGAGGTTTTGTTTGATTGGACATATTTCATCAACCTGCCTGTTTCCTGTAATTTACATGCATTTCCTTATACCTTTATTGTACAGGAAATGAGGGGAAATCACTAGCTCACAGGTCGATTATCTACTAGAATTCTATCTACCTCTTTTTAGCCAGTATACCCTGTTTTAAAAATTTTACACTCATGCATGGAAATCCTTTTTTTTATGACATTTTGGACATACTACTTGCTGGAGGTGTTCACAAATGAAACGTGATGAAAAGAAAAACCAAGAAGAAAAAAATCAGTCCGTGCAAACGACATCACTTGTGGCAAGAGCAGCTGCTACAGGTTTTGTCGGCGGTGTTTTTTGGGGCTTTATCGGGTTTCTGGCCTATGTGTTTCATTTTTCAGAGGTGAGTCCCAATATGCTGCTTCAGCCATTTGTGCTTGGAGAATGGAAAAAGGGAGGACTTGGTACTTTTATCAGTATTGTGCTGTTAGGAGTTTTATCGATTGGAGCCGCCTTTATTTATTTTGGGCTTTTAAAAAGGATTAAAGGCTTTTGGATGGGTTTAGTATATGGCGGGCTTTTATGGCTGCTCGTTTTTTACGTATTTAATCCCATTTTCCCAGATGTAAAGCAAGTACAAGAGTTGCAGCAAAGCACCATTGTTACGACATTTTGCCTATATATTTTATATGGCATGTTTGTCGGGTACAGCATTTCGTTTGAATATAATGAATTGACGAGTCAGAAGCTTGCGAGGGCACTCGGGAAAAAGCCAGAATAAAGTGTAAATCACCTATTCATATGATAAAATATTTTTGGAAACGAAAGGTTTCTAAGGAAAAAGAAACAGATCTCGATATAGATTGAATTAGGGTGAAGGAGTGGTCATATGCCTCATTTTCTTGTACTGAATGGACCCAATTTAAATAGGCTTGGCAAAAGAGAGCCTGCTGTTTATGGAAGTAAGACGCTGACAGATTTAGAGACGGATTTGTTCCAGTTCGCAGAACGAGCAAACATCCAACTAACGTTCTTTCAATCAAATCACGAAGGGGATTTGATTGATGCGCTCCATGAAGCAGAAGATCAATACGATGGTGTCGTGTTTAACCCGGGTGCATTTACCCACTACAGCTATGCGCTGAGAGATGCCATTGCAAGTATTTCTTTATCAGTCATTGAAGTACATATCACAAATGTTCATAAGAGAGAGGAATTCCGCCATCATTCTGTACTTGCGCCAGTATGCCAAGGACAAATCGTTGGGCTTGGCTTAGAAGGGTATAAATTGGCGATTCGTTATTTAGTCAGTGAAGGGGGAGCAGTATCATGAAACTTGAAAAACTAAGAGCACTTTTAAGTGAATTAGAGATCGATGGCCTTGTCATTACGAGCAGTTTTAATTTACAGTATATGACCAGCTTTACCGGATCAGCCGGTCTTGCTGTCGTTTCAAAGGACCGGGCAGCTTTTATCACGGACTTCCGCTATACAGAGCAAGCGAAGGATCAAGTCAAAGGCTATGACATCATTGAACATAAAGGAAACATTGCGGAAACGGCTGCCCAAACGGCAAAGGAATTTGGGGTGAAACGCCTTGGGTTCGAACAAAACCATATGACATTTGCCACGTATCAGCAATACGCAGCCAAAGCAGACGGTATAGAGCTTGTTCCAGTCTCTGAATCAGTTGAAAAGTTGCGCTTGATTAAGTCTAGTGAAGAGATTAAGATATTAGAGGAAGCTGCGAAGATTGCAGATCACGCCTTTGATCATATTCTCACTTACATCAAGCCGGGCCTGACGGAAATTGCTGTCATGAACGAGCTTGAATTTTTCATGAGAAAAGAAGGGGCTGAAGGATCTTCATTCGATACGATTATTGCCTCAGGTGTTCGTTCAAGCCTGCCGCACGGAAGAGCGAGTGAAAAGGTGATCGAATCTGGAGATTTAGTGACACTCGATTTCGGTGCTTACTATAAAGGCTATTGTTCTGATATGACAAGAACGATTGCTGTCGGAACACCAAGCGACAAGCTAAAGGAAATTTATCATATCGTATTAGAAGCAGAGAACGCTGGTGTGGATAGAATCAAGCCAGGCTTAACAGGAAAAGAAGCTGATCGCATCACACGAGACATCATTGAAAAGTATGGCTATGGTCAATACTTTGGGCATTCAACCGGGCACGGGCTAGGTATGGAAGTACATGAAGCGCCAGGCCTTTCCTTACGATCAGAGGTCGTTTTAGAAGAGGGAATGGTCGTCACAGTTGAGCCGGGGATTTACTTGCCAGATGTCGGCGGCGTGAGAATTGAGGATGATATTGTCCTGACAGCTGACGGCAATAAACGATTGACCCACTCACCGAAAGAACTTATCATATTATGATGGTGAAATGTAGGAGGATGACAAAATGATTTCAGTAAACGATTTTCGTACTGGCCTGACAATTGAAGTAGACGGCGGTATTTGGCGAGTAGTGGATTTTCAGCACGTAAAACCAGGGAAAGGCGCAGCGTTTGTTCGTTCGAAACTGCGTAACCTGCGTACAGGTGCCATTCAAGAAAAAACATTCCGCGCAGGTGAAAAAGTAGCGAAAGCACAAATCGAAACAAAAACAATGCAATACTTGTATGCAAATGGCGATCAGCATGTCTTCATGGATACAAGTTCTTATGAGCAGCTTGAACTAAGTGAAGCACAAATTAAAGATGAGCTGAAATATTTGCTTGAAAATATGTCTGTTCAAATCGTGATGTATGGTGCTGAAACTCTTGGAGTAGAACTTCCAAACACAGTAGAACTAGAAGTAGTAGAAACAGAGCCTGGTATTAAAGGTGACACAACATCAGGCGGCTCAAAACCTGCAAAAACTGAAACTGGTTTAATCGTCAACGTTCCTTTCTTTGTGAACCAAGGAGATAAACTAGTGATTAATACATCTGACGGCTCATACGTTTCAAGAGCGTAATGAACGAAAAAAGACTGTAAACCTCGTGTTTACAGTCTTTTTTTATTGGAAAAATGACTCCTCAAGGCAGGCCTTCTCTCAATTCTCTCATTCATCTCTCTTCCTTCCTGAAAAACAAGACTACTTCCAGCTGGTCAAGCATATAGTGTAAAAAAAGCTGGAGGTTCTATATGAAACAATTTCTCCCAGGTCTACACCCGTCAGTCGCTGCAATGGCAGGCATGAGGTTCTTATCTGCCGCCATTGAACTGACGGCAGCCATCCTTATTTTAATTACAAATGATGTACGGAAAGCGGTAGTCATCAATAGTATATTGGCGATCATTGGACCGCTCATTTTTATTATCACGATGACGATTGGAATCTATCAAATTGCCGGGCAGCTATCCTATGCAAAGCTCGTGTTCATTTTCATTGGTGTCGTGTTTATTCTTGTTGGGATCTATAAGTGAAACGGCTTGGCATAATTAACGGCTCACATCATACATTTTAGAGAAGAAAAAAAGGAGGGGAATTCGTTGCGGAGTTTGCTGGATATTCTCCCGCACTCGATTGGACAAGAACTCAGGCTGCTAAAAGAGGCAGAATGGGCGCAAATAGAAGAAATCCGCATTCGCACGGATCGTCCTATTGAATTAATGCAGGGAGGAAAACCACGTTTCCTTTCTTATCGCACCACCTGGGAAGATGCGTCTCAGCTATTAGGCAGACTGAGCAATTACAGCATGTACACACTTGAGGAAGAGCTAAAACAGGGCTATATCACGATATCTGGCGGACACCGGGTAGGACTTGCTGGAAAGGTGATCGTTGAAAACGGATTTGTCAAAGGGTTAAGAGATATCTCTTCATTTAATATCCGCATTGCCAAAGAAAAAATCGGGATTGCGCTTCCTTTTCTTCCTTATTTATATGAAGAGCACTGGCACAATACACTCATCATCGGTCCCCCGCAAACGGGGAAAACCACATTGCTCCGGGATATAGCACGTCTTGCTAGTACAGGCACAAAAACTATTCCTCCTAGAAAAACAGGCATTATTGATGAGCGTTCTGAAATCGCCGGATGTATCAGAGGAGTGCCGCAGCATCATTTTGGCCACCGGATTGATGTACTCGATGCGTGTCCAAAGGCTGAAGGATTGATGATGATGATTCGGTCTATGAGCCCAGAGGTCATGATTGTCGATGAAATCGGAAAAAGTGAGGATGTCGAGGCACTTTTAGAAGCGATTCATGCCGGAGTCAACATCATCGTCTCAGCTCATGGCTATTCACTTGAAGATGTATATAAACGACCTTCTTTTAAACCGTTATGGGAGCTTCGTGTGTTTGAACGATATGTTGAATTAAATCGAAACAATGGGCCTGGCACGATCGGGCGAATGTACGGCGGGGACGGCCAAGAGATGAAATGGAGGCGGGGAATGGACGTATGTTAAAGCTCATTGGCGCTATTTTCATTGTCGCGGCCACGACTTGGGGAGGCTTCGAGTTTGCCAAACGATATAGCGACAGACCTAAACAAATTCGGCAGCTGCGGTTTGCTCTCCAGTCTCTTGAAGCTGAAATTATGTATGGTCAAACCCCTTTAGCACGGGCGGCAGAGCAAATTGCAGCGCAGGTAGGTCCACCTGTGAATCAGCTGTTTGAACAATTTGCAGAAAAGCTGAAAGTGGGGACTTTTTCTGCACGCCATGCATGGAACGAAAGTCTTGAAGATGTTTGGAAAAAAACCGTATTGAAAAAAGGCGAATATGAGGCGTTGAAGCACTTTGGAGAAACACTTGGCCAGCATGATGTCACTTCTCAGCAAAAGTATATCAAGCTTGCTTTAGGCCATTTGGAATCAGAGGAGAAAGAAGCTGAAATCGCCCAAGCGAAAAATGAAAAAATGGTCAGAAGCCTCGGATTTTTAAGCGGATTACTACTGATTCTTTTATTGATGTGAGAGGAAGGGAGTCGAGAGCATGGGCGTTGATGTAAACGTCATTTTTCAAATTGCCGGAGTAGGCATCGTCGTGGCCTTTCTCCATACGATTTTAGACCAAATGGGGAAGAAAGAGTACGCTCAGTGGGTGACGCTGCTTGGGTTTATCTACATTTTGTTTATGGTGGCAACTATTGTAGACGATTTGTTTAAAAAGATTAAAGCCGTATTTCTATTTCAAGGATAGGGGAGGGCTTACAAATCGAAATCATACAAATTGTTGGACTTGGTTTAATCGCTACTTTTTTAGCATTAATCGTCAAAGAACAAAAGCCAACCTTCGCCTTTATGCTTGTTGTTTTTACCGGATGTGTCATTTTTCTTTATTTAATTGATCAAATCTATGCCATTATCTCGATGATTGAAAAAATTGCAGCAAGTGCCGGCGTCAATATGAAGTATGTTGAAACCATATTGAAGATTATTGGCATTGCCTATATTGCGGAATTTGGCGCTCAGCTGACGAAGGATGCTGGACAAGGCGCCATTGCATCCAAAATAGAGCTAGGCGGCAAGATTCTCATCTTGGTGATGGCAGTCCCGATTTTAACAGTCATCATTGAGACGATCTTAGGAATGATCCCGTCCATGACGTAAATGAAAAGAGGTGATGACAATGAAACGGGTGACCGCTGTAATGGGATTGATGCTTTTCTTTTGGCTGATTGCTCCGCATGCAGGGGCAGAAGAAAAAGAACCTTTATCTAATGAACAGCCAGCAGCACAGGAAGTGGCGAATGGACAGGCTGATGCACTTGAGCTTCATTCCATCAGTGACTTTTGGGAAACCATTTTGGACGAGTATGGCGGCTTTTTGCCAGAAAGCCAAAAGGGCACAGTGAAGGAAATGATTGACGGCGATAAAGAGCTGTCTCCCCAAACATGGCTGAAAGCCTTTGTACATTATCTGTTTCACGAGGTCATTGCAAACGGAAAGCTTCTAGGTACTCTGATTTTACTCACCATCTTTTGTTCGCTTTTGCAGCTTTTACAAAATGCCTTTGAACAAAGCACCGTCAGCAAAGTCGCATATGCTCTTGTTTATATGGTGCTGATTATTATTGCACTTAACAGCTTTCATGTGGCGATTTCCTATGCTACAGAAGCCATTCAAACGATGACCAGTTTTATTCTTGCTCTTATTCCTCTTTTACTAGCGCTTATTGCTTCATCAGGCGGGCTTGTCTCAGCTGGATTCTTTCATCCCGTTATTATATTTTTAATGAACACGAGCGGTGTTTTCATTCAGTATGTCGTTCTCCCGCTCATCTTTTTATCTGCAATATTGAGCATTATCAGTACGCTGACCGAACAATACAAGGTCACCCAGCTGGCCCAGCTGTTAAGAAATGTGGCAATTGGCGGGCTTGCCGTTTTTTTAACCGTTTTTCTCGGCGTCATTTCCGTTCAGGGTGCATCTGCGGCGGTTACTGATGGAATTGCCCTTCGTACAGCCAAATTCATTACCGGAAACTTCATCCCTGTCCTAGGCAGAATGTTTACAGATGCGACCGATACCGTGATCAGCGCCTCTGTTTTACTCAAAAATACAGTCGGACTAGTTGGGGTCGCCATTTTGATTTCAATTGCCGCTTTCCCGGCGATTAAAGTGCTTTCGTTAGCGCTTATCTATAAGCTTGCTGCTGCCATCCTTCAGCCGTTAGGGGGCGGACCCATCATCAGCTGTCTTGATGTCATTTCAAAAAGTGTGCTGTATATATTTGCCGCACTTGCTGTAGTGTCGCTTATGTTCTTTTTAAGCATTACCGTCATCATCACTGCGGGTAACCTGACCATGATGATGAAGTAAGGAGGGGACACCTTTTGAGTTTTCTCACGGAATGGATCACAAGTATTATTCTTTTTATCTTATTTGCGATTGTTATTGATCTTCTGCTTCCCAATTCGAGCATGCAAAAGTATGCAAAAATGGTCGTCAGCCTGCTGCTAATCGTGGTCATGCTCAATCCGATTTTTGCTTTATTTCGAGCAGATCCTGATCAAATTTTTTCAGAATTGATGAAAGGGAAGGAAGAAGCGCAGTCAGAAGAAATAAAAAATCAGATGAATTTAGAAAAAAAAGAAATACAAGCCTCTCAGCGTGCATATATTTTAAAGCAAATGGCTGTCCAACTAGAAAAAAGCGCAAAGGAGCCACTGGAGAAGGAGAGCTATGTAATGAAACACGTAGAAGTGCTGGCTGATGAGGAGCATCTGGATCAGAATATGGAGGCGGATCAATTTCGCATCAAAGCAGTTCTTTCCCCGCTCACAGGTGATGCTGTAGAAACGGTGGCAAAGGTGGACATTGATCTCTCCAAGCAAAAGGAGGAAAGCGCTGGATCTTCTAGCAAAGAGATCACGAGGGTGAAAGAGACACTTGCTGATGTTTGGAATACGAGTCCTGAGCACATCGCGCTGAACATTGAGGGAGGTGACGCAGCAGATCATGAATAACAAGGACTGGAAACAAAAGCTGAAATCATTCTTCCAGCCGCCCGAAAAAGGTGAAGGAAAACCCAAATTAACGAAGCACCATTACTTGCTGCTTGTATTCATTATCGGCGTATCTTTCATGTTAGTCAGTCAGATCTTGTCACCGCCATCAAGCAAACAACAAGCTGCGGTTCCTGCTTCTAAAAAAACATCCTCAGAAGAGCAGGAGGTATTCAAACCGGCATCCTCAGGTAAACCAAAAAATTCAATTGAGGATGTGGAGCAAGAATACGAAAATCAGCTGAAAGAAATTTTAGAGACCATCATCGGCGTTGAGGATGTATCCATTGTGGTCAATGTAGATGCAACGTCTTTAAAAGTGTTTGAAAAAAACAAATCCAATAAAAGTACAACGACCGAGGAAACAGATAAAGAAGGCGGCGTACGAAGTGTCACCGATCAAACAAAAGAAGAAGAAGTCGTCATCATCAAAAATGGCAATGAAGAAACACCAGTCGTTGTTCAAACGAAAAAACCAGAAATCCGAGGTGTCCTCGTTGTTGCTCAAGGAGTAGACAACGTTCAAATAAAGAAAACCATCATTGAAGCGGTTACACGAGTGCTTGATGTACCGAGCCATAGAGTGGCTGTTGCCCCTAAAAAAATCAAGGAGGATTCGGAATGATGTTAAAAAAACAAACGGTTTGGCTATTAACGATGCTAAGTTTAGTTGTCGTATTAAGTGTGTACTATATCATGTCTCCACAGGGTGAAAATGCAGTGACAGTAGAAGATACGAAATCAAAAGGCACTGAAGAGAAAAAAGTTGAAACAGAAAAAGGGACGGACAAAGGCATGGAAAAAGGCGCTGATAAGAAATCCACTGACAAAGAAACAAACGGCAAACAAGAGGATATCGAAACAAGCGGTGAAGAAGGAAAGGCTGTGTCAGAGCAAACAGACGATGAGCTTTTTACAACATACAGACTAGAGCTTGAAGATAAACGAAGCAAGCAGCGCGAAGAATATAACGAAATTGTCTCCAGTGACGATGCAACAGCACAAGAAAAAAGTGAAGCATACGATCAAATGACAGCGCTCAGTGAAGCAGAAGGAACTGAGCGTCAGCTTGAGACCTTAATCAAAACAAAAGGCTATAAAGATGCGCTCGTAAGTGCTGAAGGGGATAAAGTGAGCATTACGGTTCGTTCTGATAAAAAATCAAAATCTCAAGCGGCCGATATTATTGATATGGTCACAAAAGAAATGAGAGGTCTTGATAACGTAGCTGTCACTTTTGAGCCCACTAATCAATAAAAAATGAACTGGCGCCCTTTGCGGAAAAGGGCGTTTTTTGATGCGGCTTGACGCCCTCTCCAAGGTGCTTACGCGAGGCGCTTCACCACAATAGTAGTTGAATTCATCGAAATCCTCCTGTAAGATGGTTATAGTATGTACTTTTAGTACTAGCCTATAATAAAAAGATAAATCCATACATAGGGGTGCAAATCCATGTTAAAAATCGAAGAAATTCATGAACTGATTAAATTAATTGACGACTCTACTATCGATGAGTTTACGTACGAAAACGAAGGTGCAAAAATCAAACTGAAGAAAAATAAAGAAGTCGTTCAGCAAGTTGCGGCACAAGCACCAGTGGCTCCAGTCCAAGCAGCTCCAGCTCAACAAGCTCCTACAGCACAAGCTCCAGCTCAGACCGAAGCCCCTGCACAAGAGGCAGCTGCGTCTGAAAATCTGCATAAAATCACATCCCCAATGGTTGGCACATTTTATGCTTCATCTTCACCAGAAGCAGATCCATACGTGACAACAGGCTCTAAGGTGAAGGAAAATTCAGTTGTATGTATCGTGGAAGCGATGAAACTGTTTAATGAAATCGAAGCAGAAGTAAAAGGTGAAATCGTCGAAGTATTAGCTGAAAACGGTCAGCTTGTAGAATTCGGACAACCCCTCTTTCTAGTGAAAGCAGAGTAAGGAGTACGATCATGATTAAAAAGCTATTAATTGCAAACAGAGGAGAAATCGCAGTTAGAATTATCCGCGCTTGTAAAGAGCTTGGAATTGAAACTGTTGCGGTATTTTCTGAAGCGGATCGTGATGCGCTGCATGTACAAATGGCTGATGAAGCATATTGCATCGGACCGACTGCTTCTAAAGATAGTTATTTAAATGTCACGAATATTGTCAGCGTAGCAAAATTAACAGGGACAGATGCCATCCATCCAGGATACGGCTTTTTAGCAGAAAATGCAGACTTTGCAGAGCTTTGCGAGGAATGTAATGTGATCTTTGTTGGACCAACTGCGTCAGCGATTTCCAAAATGGGAACGAAAGATGTCGCGCGAGAAACTATGAAGAATGCAGGCGTTCCGATCGTCCCTGGTTCTCAAGGAATTGTAAAAGATCTTGATGATGCTGTTTCAACAGCAGCTAGTATTGGGTATCCTGTGATTATTAAAGCAACTGCAGGCGGAGGCGGTAAAGGGATCCGTGTGGCTCGTACAGAAGAAGAGCTTATTAACGGAGTCACCATCACGCAGCAGGAAGCAGCGCAAAACTTTGGGAACCCTGGTGTCTATTTAGAAAAGTTCATTGAAGACTTTAGACATGTGGAAATTCAAGTGCTTGCAGATCAGCATGGCAATACGATTCATTTAGGAGAGCGTGATTGCTCGATCCAAAGAAGAATGCAAAAGCTTCTTGAAGAAACACCATCACCAGCACTAAATGCAGACATCCGTGAGCAAATGGGTGAAGCAGCTGTAAAAGCAGCAGAAGCTGTTGAATACACAGGTGCTGGAACAGTCGAATTCATTTATGATTATAATGAAGAGAAGTTCTACTTCATGGAAATGAATACTCGTATTCAAGTAGAGCATCCTGTGACAGAAATGGTCACAGGTGTAGACCTGATCAAAGAACAGATCAAGGTTGCATCAGGTGAGAAGCTTTCTCTTACACAAGAGGATGTCGTATATGAAGGCTGGGCGATCGAATGCCGCATCAATGCAGAGAACCCAGAGAAAAACTTCATGCCTTCAGCTGGTGAAATTAAAATGTATCTTCCGCCAGGCGGTTTAGGTGTGCGTGTTGATTCTGCCGCTTATCCGGGCTATGTGATTCCGCCATATTATGACAGCATGATTGCAAAAGTGATCACATATGGTAAGACGAGAGAAGAAGCGATTGCGAAAATGAAACGTGCGCTTCAAGAATTCGTCATTGAAGGAGTCTACACAACGATTCCATTCCACCTTAGATTGCTCGAGCATGAAACATTTGTGAGCGGTAACTTTAATACGAAGTTTTTAGAAACATACCAAATCATGAAATAATCACAGCTTTCGGAGGTGAATGATCGTGTCAGAAAACAATTTGCTTGAAATGAACCTTGATGAGGATCAATTGGGAAAAGTGCAAATTGCACCAGAAGTGATTGAAGTCATTGCTGGGATCGCCGCTTCAGAAGTCGAAGGCATTGCCGAAATGCGCGGCAATTTCGCTGCTGATGTAGCAGAACGCTTTGGTAAGAAAAATCACCGTAAAGGTGTAAAAGTAGATGTCTCTGATGAAGGCATCACAATCGATGTGTATTGTGTGGTTGAATTTGGCCTTTCCATTCCAAAGGTATCCACTGCTGTACAAGAAAATATCCGTCAAACCCTTTTGAACATGACTGCCTTAACGATTAATGAAATTAACATTCATGTCGTTGGCATTCAATTTGAAACAAAAGCACCTGAGGCTGAAGTAGATCAAGAAATGTAAAGAAGGGTTCAAGTGAAACCAAGGAGGCATTGCCTCTTTGGTTTTTTAAAGCCCATTTTTGAGTAATTTCCGAATATTGATAACGTGACGCGTGGATTGATTCGTTTTTCGTCACAGCTCGCATGGATCTTGGTGCGACCACGGTCAAAATATGTTATGATCTCTGTATGGCTTAACGACAAGCGGATAAAGTGGTTAAAGGAGTAAATAATGAAAAGAAGAACTGCAAGAGAAAAGGCGCTACAAACATTATTTCAAATTGATGTGAGCAATATTGATCCGAAAGAGGCCATTACACATGCGCTGGATGAACAAGAATCAGATCCTTTTTTCGAGGAACTGGTTTTCGGTGTGCTTGAACAAAAGGACAAGCTTGATGACATGATCTCACAGCATCTAGTGAATTGGAAACTCGATCGTATTGCAAACGTAGACAGAGCCATTTTAAGGCTGTCTGTGTACGAGATGGTGTATCAAGAAGACATCCCAGTTAGTGTCTCAATGAATGAAGCGATTGAACTCGCCAAATTATTCGGCGATGATAAAGCACCGAAATTTGTAAATGGTGTACTTTCGAACATTAAAAACGACCTAAAGCAGCAATAGGAGGATTCGACATGACAGCAACAATCATCGATGGGAAAGAAACAGCAAAAGAAAAACGTGAACAATTAGCAAAAGAAGTAGAAGAGCTCAAACAAAAAGGAGTCACACCTGGTCTTGCCGTTATTCTAATCGGTGATGATCCGGCTTCACTTTCTTACGTAAGCGGGAAGAAAAAAGCAGCAGAAGCAATGGGCATGCACTTTCAGCTTGATCATTTAGATGCTTCTTTAACAGAAGAAGAATTGCTTCAGCTGATTGATCAGTACAATGCGAACGATCAATTCCACGGGATTCTTGTTCAACTTCCACTGCCAAAACATATTTCTGAAAAAGCCGTCATTGAACGTATTTCACCTGAGAAAGATGTAGATGGTTTCCATCCATTAAATATCGGGAAAATGCTGCTTGGAGAAGATACATTCCTACCTTGTACACCAGCAGGCATTGTTGAATTACTGAATAAAACGGGTGTCAGTCTTTCTGGAAAAGAAGTGGTTGTTGTAGGGCGCAGCAATATTGTCGGCAAACCAGTGGGACAATTGCTGTTAAACGAAAACGCAACGGTTACTTACTGCCATTCAAGAACGGCGAATATTTCAGAACATACGTTAAAAGCGGACATTTTAGTTGTTGCCGTCGGTCGAGCAAACTTTATAAAAGCTGACCAAATCAAAGAAGGCGCAATTGTCATCGATGTAGGAGTCAATCGTTTGGATACTGGGAAGCTTGTTGGGGATGTTGATTTTGAAGAAGCGAAAGAAAAAGCTTCTTACATCACACCAGTCCCTGGCGGAGTCGGGCCAATGACGATTACGATGCTTGCACACAATACGGTTAAATCAGCAAAACGTACATTAGCATAAGCTTTATCCATTCATCCACCTGCATGCTGCCGGTGGATGAATGTGCGTTTTTGAAGAGGAGGAATACGTCATGAGTGAAAAAGCCTTTGTGACGGTCACAGCCCTTACAAAATACATAAAAAGAAAATTTGATGTTGATCCGCATTTAGAAGATATTTGGATCAAAGGTGAGTTATCCAATGTGAAGATTCATTCAAGAGGTCATGTGTACTTCACCTTAAAAGACGAAAACGCACGCATGCAAGCCGTCATGTTCCAGCGTTCCGCAGCAAAGCTGCCTTTTTCACCAAAAAGCGGAATGAAAGTGTTTGTACGCGGCGGGATTCAAGTATATGAACCAAGCGGCAACTATCAATTATATGCAAAAGAAATGCAGCCTGATGGTGTTGGTGCTCTTCATCTAGCTTATGAAGAGCTGAAGAAAAAGCTGGCAAGTGAAGGCTTATTTGATGCGCGCTATAAAAAACCAATTCCTGAATATCCAGAGGTTGTTGGTGTCATTACATCCCCAACAGGAGCGGCTGTTCGAGATGTCATCACAACGATTAACCGGCGTTATCAGCAGGCGAAAATCATTGTGCTTCCGGCGCTTGTCCAAGGTGAAAATGCCGTCCGTTCAATCGTAGAGCGGATCAAAGAAGCAAATGAAAAACAGCTCTGTGATGTCTTGATTGTCGGAAGAGGAGGCGGTTCGATCGAAGAACTTTGGGCCTTTAATGAAGAAGCTGTCGCAAGAGCAATCTTCGCATCAGACATTCCAATCATTTCTGCAGTGGGGCATGAAACGGACTTTACGATCAGTGATTTCACTGCAGACATGAGAGCACCCACACCAACAGGAGCAGCCGAGCTCGCTGTTCCAAGCACAGCCGATTTAATAGAACGAATCAAATCCATCGACATTCGGCTTACAAGGGCCGTGAAGAATCGAACATCACAAGCGAAAGACCGTCTTGTGGCGCTGCAATCCTCTTATGCCTTCCGTTTTCCAAAACGATTGCAGGAGCAAAAAGAGCAGCAATTCGATTTGGTATTTGACCGTTTTCAAAAACAGCTGACGAGACAAATAGAACAAAAACGCAGTCAACTAGACCGCCAGACATACAGGCTGAAGCCGCTTCATCCAAAAGAGCAGCTGCTTCAGGCGAAAAAACGCCATGCCAATGAAACAGAACAGCTCATCCGCAGCATGAATGTGCAAATGAAAACAATTCATTCGCAGTTCCAATCTGTTCTTGGTAAACTAAATGCATTAAATCCACTTCAAGTGATGGAAAGAGGCTACAGTTTAGCCTATAAAGACGATGAACTGATTAAAAGTGTGAACCAAGTCGATACGAAGGATCAATTGGCTATCACCATGAAGGATGGACGTCTGATTTGTGAGGTTATTGAGAAGGAGGGGCAATCATCATGACAGAATCAAATAAACAAAAAGAAGAACAAATGACATTTGAAGAAGCGATGAAAGGTCTTGAGGAGATCGTTGGGAAGCTCGAAGAAGGAGATGTACCACTTGAGCAAGCCATTCATTATTTCCAAGAAGGCATGACACTTTCAAAGCTTTGCCATGAAAAATTACAGCACGTTGAAAAGCAGATGGATTTCATTTTAAAAGAGGACGGTGAGCTGGCTCCTTTCTCAGTGAAGGAGGCAGATGCTGGTGACAAGTAATTTGCAGGATTTTTTAACAACACGAAAACAGGCCATTGAAGAGTATTTATTTACATATGTTCAGGAATTGAAGATTCCAGAAGAACTAAAATCTTCGATGCTTTACTCTCTTGAAGCTGGAGGGAAAAGACTTCGCCCTGTTCTCGTTCTTGCTTTATTACATGCTTACGGAAAAAACGAAGAAGATGGCATACCGGTTGGCTGTGCTGTAGAAATGATTCATACGTATTCATTGATACATGACGACCTTCCTTGCATGGACGATGATGACCTTCGCAGAGGAAAGCCGACCAACCATAAAGTATACGGGGAAGCAACAGCGGTTCTCGCTGGTGATGCACTTTTAACGGAAAGCTTTCGCCTGATTACATCGCAGCTATCTAGCAGCGTCTCTCCTGACCAAAAGCTTAGAATCGTAGATGAGCTTGTGCGGTCAGCAGGTGCACTAGGAATGGTTGGCGGTCAATTTGATGACATGGAAGCAGAGCAAAAACAAGTCCCGCTTGCTGAACTAGAATCCATTCATGCCCGGAAAACAGGAAAGCTTCTCACATTCAGCGTCACAGCAGGTGCAATGCTGGCAGGAGCATCAGATGACGATATCGAAAAACTAAGAGAATTCAGCTATCATATTGGCATTGCTTTTCAAATTCGTGATGACATTTTAGACCTCGAAGGAAGCGAAGAAAAAATAGGAAAACGGGTCGGCTCTGATACAGCGAATGAAAAGTCGACATATCCTTCTTTATTAACGCTTTCAGGAGCAAAAGAAAAGCTGCAAGAGCACATCACACGTGCAAAAGAAATTGTCTCAAATCTTGAATTAGAGCAGCAATTGCTGCATGAGTTATGTGATCTGATCGCCTCAAGAGATCATTAAAAACAGCCTAGATTTGAGGGTCTTCGAGCAATTGTGGTAAACTGTAAACAGTTTATCATGATGAGACAACTCTTATTCCCGCTTGGTTTTCATAGGAATAAGGCATTATATATGTAGATAGAAATTTTGTTGAAAGCGAGTTGATCCTGATTGGATCTTTTATCAATAAAAAATCCAACGTTTCTAAAAGGAATGTCAAATGCAGAATTAGAGGAGCTTAGTGCTGACATTCGCATGTTTTTAATTGAGTCCTTGGCTAACTCTGGCGGGCATATCGGTCCGAACCTGGGTGTCGTTGAACTCACGGTTGCCCTTCATAAAGTATTTGACAGCCCGAAAGACAAATTCCTTTGGGATGTTGGACATCAGTCTTATGTTCACAAGCTGTTAACTGGAAGAGGGGCGGAGTTTGATACACTTCGTCAATATAAAGGACTTTGCGGTTTTCCTAAACGAAATGAAAGTGAGCATGATGTTTGGGAAACAGGCCACAGCTCAACGTCATTATCTGGCGCGATGGGTATGGCGGCCGCGCGGGATATTAAAGGGACAGATGAATATATCCTGCCGATTATCGGAGATGGTGCATTAACCGGAGGTATGGCGCTTGAAGCTCTGAATCATATCGGTGATGAAAAGAAAGACATGATCGTTATCTTAAACGATAATGAAATGAGTATTGCACCAAACGTCGGTGCAATTCACACCATGCTTGGCAGACTGCGCACAGCAGGCAAGTACCAATGGGTAAAGGACGAGCTCGAATATTTATTTAAGCGGATCCCAGCTGTAGGCGGAAAGCTTGCTGCCACAGCAGAGCGTATTAAAGACAGCCTCAAGTATTTACTAGTGTCTGGCATGTTCTTTGAGGAAATGGGATTCACTTACTTAGGTCCTGTTGATGGACATTCTTATGAAGATCTTTTTGAAAACCTTGAATATGCAAAGAAAACAAAAGGTCCTGTCCTGCTGCATGTCATCACGAAAAAAGGAAAAGGCTATCAGCCGGCAGAATCCGATAAAATCGGGACTTGGCACGGCACAGGTCCATACAAAATTGATACAGGTGATTTTGTAAAACCAGCAGCTGCTGCACCGTCATGGAGTGGTCTTGTCAGTGAAACAGTCAGAAAGCTTGCGCGGAAAGATGAGCGAATTGTGGCCATCACGCCTGCGATGCCTGTTGGCTCAAAACTTGAAGGCTTTGCAAAGGAATTTCCAGAGCGAATGTTTGATGTAGGAATTGCTGAGCAGCATGCAGCCACAATGGCAGCTGGGCTTGCGACGCAGGAAATGAAGCCATTTTTAGCGATCTATTCAACATTCCTGCAAAGAGCTTATGATCAAGTGCTACATGATATTTGCCGCCAAAACCTCAATGTATTTATCGGAATTGACCGTGCGGGTCTTGTCGGTGCAGATGGAGAAACGCATCAAGGTGTGTTTGATATTGCCTTCATGCGTCATATGCCGAATATGGTGCTCATGATGCCGAAGGATGAAAATGAAGGCCAGCACATGGTCAATACAGCCATTCAGTATGATGACGGTCCTATTGCCATGCGTTTCCCGCGCGGAAATGGTCTTGGCGTGAAAATGGATGAACAGCTGAAAACAATTCCGATTGGGTCCTGGGAGGTTCTTCGTCCAGGGAAGGATGCCGTCATCTTAACATTCGGTACGACGATTAAAATGGCGCTGCAAGCAGCTGAGGAGCTTCAAAAAGAAGGGAAATCAATTCGTGTCGTCAACGCTCGGTTTATTAAGCCGCTTGATGAAGCGATGCTACATGATATTCTTTCTGAAGGGATTCCGATTTTAACGATTGAAGAAGCTGTGCTTCAAGGCGGGTTTGGCAGCAGCGTATTAGAATATCTACACGACAAGAAAGCATCACATATCAAAGTAGAACGTATGGGTATCCCAGATCAATTTATTGAGCATGGAAGTGTTGATGCCCTGCTTGAAGAAATTGGACTGACGAAAGCACAGGTTGCTGAGACTTTACGTGACCTGCTTCCAGCAGCACCAAGAAAAGGAATTGGATCATGACATCAAAGAAAGAACGACTTGACGTTTTATTAGTCGAACAAGGACTAATGGAAACAAGAGAGAAAGCAAAGCGTGCCATCATGGCAGGGATCGTTTACTCAAATGAAACCCGTTTGGATAAACCAGGTGAGAAAATTGCTCGTGATACGCCGCTTACAGTGAAGGGGAACCCTCTCAAATACGTAAGCCGCGGCGGGTTAAAGCTTGAAAAAGCGCTTAAAGAATTTGATCTGACAGTTGAAGGGAAATTGCTGATTGATATTGGCTCATCAACAGGCGGATTTACAGATTGTGCTCTTCAAAATGGAGCAGTCAAATCATATGCTGTAGACGTTGGCTACAATCAGCTTGCGTGGAAATTAAGGCAGGATGACAGGGTCATCGTTATGGAGCGCACCAATTTCCGCCATTCCGTCCCAGCTGATTTTACTGAAGGATTGCCAGAAGTGGCATCGATTGATGTATCTTTTATTTCACTTAAACTCATTCTTCCGGCTTTAAAGCATATTCTTGTTCCGGGTGGTGACTGTATTGCACTCGTCAAGCCTCAATTTGAAGCAGGCAGAGAGCTTGTTGGGAAAAAAGGCATCGTGCGTGAGCCGTCTGTCCACCTTGGTGTACTAGAAGAGATGAATCAATTTGCTGCAAAAGAAGGCTATGATGTAAAGGATGTATCATTTTCGCCTATCACTGGTGGAGATGGAAATATTGAATTTCTGCTTCATTTAGTGCTTCATCCTGATCAACAAGAAAATGCGGCACTTCCTGCTTCAGAACTTGAGAAGGTCGTGAAGGAAGCCCATTCCGTATTGAAAGAAAAGAAAAACAGCCCTGAGCCGGCTGACACATGAAATCATTGAAACAAAAGGAATAATAGCTCGCTATTATTCCTTTTTACATGTGCAAAAGACAAGAATTGGCCGTATCTCACGTAATGCTTGTTTTTTGAAGTGTGCATCATATAACATAGAACGTAAAGACAAACTGAGAATGAAACGCCTAGGGGGGTCAAATATGAATAAAGGTCAAAGGCATATTAAAATAAGAGAAATCATTGCAAGCCAAGAAATTGAAACACAAGATGAATTGGTCGATATTTTGAAAGCCGATGGATATAACATCACACAAGCGACCGTTTCTAGGGATATTAAAGAGTTGCATTTAGTGAAAGTTCCGACGAACAATGGAACATATAAATACAGTCTTCCTGCAGATCAGCGGTTTAACCCGCTGTCAAAGCTGAAGCGGTCCCTAATGGATGCATTTATTAAAATGGATGCTGCCAGTCATTTAATTGTTCTGAAAACAATGCCGGGTAATGCTCAGGCGATTGGTGCTTTAATGGATAATTTAGATTGGGAAGAAATTATGGGAACGATTTGCGGGGATGATACGATTTTAATCATTTGCCGCACCCCAGATGATACAGAGACAGTTTCGAGCAAAATTTTAGAGCTTCTATAAAGAATCAGGTTTACTAAAAGAGGTGTCAAATGAGTGTTAGCAGAACTAACCATTAAAAACTTTGCAATCATTGAAGAGTTAACGGTTTCATTTGAAAAAGGACTCACGGTTCTAACGGGGGAAACAGGTGCCGGAAAATCCATCATGATTGACGCTGTCTCACTTCTCGTGGGAGGAAGAGGATCCTCTGAATTTGTCCGCTACGGTGAAAAAAAGGCAGAGCTGGAAGGGCTTTTTCTTGTACCAGCCGATCACCCTGTATTTGCTCTATGCGAAGAGCAGGGAATTGACGCATCAGATGAAATGATGATCCTCCGCCGTGATATTAATAACAGCGGGAAAAGCATTTGCCGGATTAATGGAAAGCTTGTCACCATCTCACTTTTACGGGAAGTAGGACGGCTTTTGCTTGATATACATGGACAGCACGATAACCAGCTGCTCATGGAAGATGAAAATCATCTGCATTTGCTCGATCAATTTGGAGCAGAAGACATTGCACCGGCTCTCTTGCAGTATCAAGAAGCATATGATCAATATATGAAGACGGCCCAAAAGCTAAGGCAGCTGTCTGAGAATGAGCAGGAAATGGTGCACCGCTTAGATTTACTGCAATTTCAGCTAGAGGAGATTGAGGCGGCACAATTAGAGCCGGGAGAAGATGAGAAGCTTCAGGAAGAACGTCATCAAATCAGCAACTACGAAAAAATCTATTCCTCACTCCAAAACGCGTATAACGCCTTGCGTAATGAGCAAGGAGGGCTAGATTGGGTTGGTATGTCCTCAAGCGAGCTTGATCAGGTGTCTGAGATCAACGATGATTTGAAAAAGCTATCTGAACAAGTGTCGAACTCCTACTACTTATTAGAGGATTCAACCTTCCAAATGCGGAGCATGCTGGATCAATTAGAATTCGATCCGGCTCGTCTTGATTTTATTGAATCCAGGCTGAATGAAATGAAGCAGCTAAAACGAAAATACGGCACAACCGTTGAGGAAATTTTGGAGTATGCGGCGAAGATTGAAGAAGAAATAGATCAAATCCAAAATCGAGACAGCCATCTGCAGACGCTCAAAAATAAATTAGATGCGATGAGCCGTGATGCCCTGCTCGAAGCACTTAACGTTTCGGAGCTGCGTAAAAAATGGGCCAAAAAGCTAGCGAAGCAAATTCAAACAGAGCTCAAGGATTTGTATATGGAGAAGTCATCATTTGACACAGCTTTTTCTGTTCGATATGCGCCATTTGGCAGCACCGATTGTCCGCTATTAGACGGAAAACCTGTGCAGCTCGGGAAAAATGGAATCGACCAAGCCCAATTTGTCATTTCTACAAATACAGGCGAACCGATGAAATCTTTATCGAAAGTAGCCTCAGGTGGAGAAATTTCACGTGTCATGCTCGCTGTGAAGAGTATTTTCTCAGCTAAACAAGACGTCACATCCATTATTTTCGATGAAGTTGATACAGGCGTCAGCGGCAGAGTGGCACAAGCCATTGCTGAGAAAATTTACAAAGTTGCGTCTGGATCACAAGTGCTCTGTATTACACACCTGCCTCAAGTAGCCGCAATGGCTGACACACATCTCTTCATTTCGAAACGCTCGAAAGCGGGCAGAACACTGACGAGTGTCAAACCATTAAGTCATGAAGAAAAAGTGAGTGAAATTGGCCGGATGATTGCAGGTGTGGAAGTGACTGAGCTGACAAAACAACATGCAAAAGAACTATTGCACCAAGCAAATGATGTCAAAACAACAGGGTAGCTGAATCATCAGCTGCCTTTTTTTATGTTGTGTAAAAGTCGGCGTATATACCCATAAAATCGTCTTTTTCTTTTATCAATTTATCCAATCATTTTCTAAAGCTGCCGGTTATAAATCCTCTAGAAGAAGGCAAAAGTAAAGATGTAGCCAAAACATGAGTGTTCTGGTGTGGGTAAGGAGCGAGGAGAGTGAAAAATGAATGCCCGAAAAGATGAGAAAAGCCATTGGTGTGATTCTCCTTGTTTCTTTAATAAGTACAGGGTTTATGAGCATAGTGAAGGAATACATCAGCATTCCAACAAATGTTGCTGTATTTGAAAAACAGAAGCACTCAATTGACACATCGATTGAAGCGTCAGCCAATGCTTCTTCACCAGCCTTTAGCCTTTCAGAGAAAAAGAATCAGCTGGATATTACAGGACAAAAGGCGGGAAAAGCCGAAATTGTTTATGATTTTAAAGGATTTCCTATTAAGAAAACAAAAGTTGACGTTCTCCCTGAATTAAAAGTCATTCCTGGAGGTCAATCCATTGGCGTCAAGCTCCACTCTGTAGGAGTTCTCGTTGTAGGTTTTCATCAAATCACAACAGCAGACGGCAAAAAATCACCAGGTGAAGCCGCAGGCATTCAATCAGGGGATATGATCATTGAAATCAATGGTCAAAAAATGGAGAAAATGAATGACCTCACCCCATTTATTCAGAAAGCAGGGAAAACGGGTGAAACGCTTCGTTTGCTCATAAAGAGAGATCATAAAACCTTTCAAACAACATTAACACCCGCAAAAGATGCAAGTGAAGGCATCTATCGAATTGGTCTTTACATTCGTGATTCTGCAGCAGGAATCGGCACGATGACCTTTTTCGAACCTTCATCTAAAAAATATGGTGCCCTTGGGCATGTGATTTCTGACATGGATACAAAAAAACCAATTGTTGTCGACAATGGTGAAATTGTTAGATCAACCGTGACATCGATTGAAAAAGGCACAGGAGGCAATCCTGGAGAAAAATTGGCGAGATTCTCTTCCGAAAGAAAAACAATAGGAGATATCTCCCGCAACAGCCCTTTTGGTATCTTTGGTACGTTAACCGAAAAGCTTGAAAATCATGTAGCAGATAAACCACTTCCAGTCGCTTTATCAAATGAAGTAAAAGAAGGCCCAGCAGAAATTTTAACCGTTGTGGATCATGATAAAGTGGAGAAGTTTGATATTAAAATCGTCAGCACAACACCGCAGAAATTCCCAGCAACTAAAGGAATGGTATTGAAGGTAACAGATGAGCGGCTCTTAAGCAAAACGGGCGGAATCGTCCAAGGAATGAGCGGAAGCCCCATCATCCAAAATGGCAAAGTCATTGGAGCTGTCACACACGTATTCGTCAATGATCCGACTAGCGGGTACGGCGTACACATTGAATGGATGCTGTCAGAAGCAGGAATCGACCTTTATCAAAAAAACAAAAAAGCAAGCTGATCATCAAACTGCCGTGAATCTTCCGGCAGTTTTTTTCTACCCTTTCTTTCTCTTCCATCATGTTATAAAATAAGGAAAAAGAGATTTTTCGACAAAATGGAAAAAAGCATGTTGTCAAATTGCAATAATCGTCGATTCGTTAAGAAAAACGTAGAAAAAGCTAGATAATGCTCTATTATTCGGAAAATTAAAGTTTTTTAAAGGGGATAGCATGGTTTTGTCGAATTGAACACTCAGAAGAGAAATGCAAAAGACTAAAGGAATCGACATTGGGGAGGAAAGAACGTGGAGAAAATTAAAGTGTGTGTAGCTGATGACAATCGAGAGCTTGTTGGCCTTTTGACAGAGTATATTGAGGGACAGGAAGATATGGAAGTACTTGGCGTGGCGTATAATGGTCAGGAATGCCTGACATTATTTAAAGATAAAGAGCCCGACGTTCTCCTCTTAGACATTATTATGCCTCATTTAGACGGTCTTGCTGTACTAGAACGCCTCCGTGAAAACAATGAAATGACAAAACAGCCAAGTGTGATTATGCTAACGGCATTTGGACAAGAAGATGTCACGAAAAAAGCAGTTGATTTGGGCGCATCCTATTTCATTTTAAAGCCATTTGATATGGAAAACCTAGTAGGTCATATTCGTCAAGTCAGTGGAAACGGCACACAAGTTACCCATCGCTCTTCATCAATCCAAAACAGTGTTCTTCGTAACAAACCTGAACCGAAACGTAAAAACTTAGATGCGAGCATTACGACCATTATTCATGAAATTGGCGTGCCCGCTCATATTAAAGGCTATTTATACTTAAGAGAAGCCATTTCTATGGTGTACAATGACATTGAGCTTCTCGGAAGCATCACTAAAGTGTTGTACCCAGACATTGCAAAGAAATTTAACACGACTGCCAGCAGGGTAGAACGAGCGATTCGTCATGCCATTGAAGTCGCTTGGAGCAGAGGAAACATTGATTCCATTTCCTCACTCTTTGGTTATACTGTCAGCATGTCAAAAGCGAAACCAACCAATTCAGAATTTATTGCCATGGTAGCTGATCGTCTGCGTTTAGAGCATAGAGCAAGCTAGTATCTTTTTCATGAAAAAACGTTTCTTCATTGAGACGTTTTTTTATTTTGAAACATGTTGTCAAAAATTGGTTAGGTTGATAAAATCATCTTAATGTTTAAATTGGACAAACGGGCTGCTTTATTTTCAGAATAAAATGAAAAATAAAGCATGAAAAAAATAAAAAAGACATAAAGTAGTGGTAATCAGCTGCGCCAATCGATCATGAATTCTTCAAAATAGAAGAAGAAAACGCTCATTCGTAAGAAAAAGGATGAGAGGAAAAGGTCTCATGGATTTGGTAATTAAAGTAAACGAGATCGAAAGTTCTATTTCTATTGACCTGATTGGTTGGCGTTTTAAAGTCACTGGCTTCTTAGAGATTGTGCCATTTGAACTGAATATTCCCATTGTCGAATTTAATAATTTTCACATTCTTTTACTATGCTATAATAATGAAAAGAAGAGGGTGAGGTTATGGGAAAGCTGAAAATCCACTCTGCTGAGGTTGCGAACGAAATTAGCAAGTGGACGAGGGTCATTTCTCAGAATGACTTAGAAAAATCTGCTGTCTATAAAGAGAAAATTCAGAATTTGCTAAAAAATACAGATGAAGACCGTGAAGTTCTCCTTTATTATCAGCTTGTTGACGGCAGACATGAAATGTTACTTGGAAATATCGAAAAAGCCAATCAAATTATGAAAAGTGTCGGAACGCTCGATGAGAAGGCAGATGACATTATTAATTTTTATTTTTACTTTTACAAAGGCCAATATGCTGCATATGTGAAAAAGTATGATGAAGCCATTAGCTTTTATAAAATTGCAGAACAGCGGCTAAAACGTGTGAATGAAGACCTGGAAGTAGGAACTTTTCACCATAAGGTTGCTTCGATCTATTACGAACTGAAACAAAATTTCATATCCATTAATCATATTAAAAAAGCCATCGATACATTCAAAGCGCATGAAGAGTACACAGCGCAGGCGATTGACAGCTTAATTTTACATGCAAGTAATTGCATTGATTTGTTCCAATTCGATGAAGCAGAGAAAAAGTATAAAGAAGCTCTTGAGAAAAGTAAGCGCATTAACAATGAAGTGCTGATTGGGAAATGCTATCACAATTTAGCGGTTCTTTATTATGCAAAGCATGATTATGAAAAAAGCGCACATTATGCCAAAAAAGGAATGGGCATTCAAATTCATCGTGACAATAGCCATTATTACATCCAATCTTTATATGTTCTGGCCAATGCCTTGGTTCATTTAGGAGATCAAGAGGCGAGGGAATATATTAAAGAGGGTATTTTGTATAGTTGCGATATCCAAAATAATGAATATATAGTAAAATTTGAAATTTTGGATTTGATGTGCGAGAATAGTGGGGCAGCAGACGTATTCTCAGAAAAATTAGACTACATAGAAAAAAATAGATTATATGTGGAGCTTGAGGATTTGTCTGAACAAATATCGAAATACTTCAAGGAACGAAATGATTATCAAAATGCCATTCGTTTTCTTGAAAAGAAATTCGATGCACAAATACTTCAAAAGAAAGTGGAGGTTATCTTATGAAAAAGTTGTTGTTAGGTGTAACCGTTGTTACAGCAGTCGCAGTTGTTTCTTCCCTTTTTGCTCTTGACGCAGAGACGACAGAGCAAGCCATCAGAGCGATTACGTGATCGAATTTATCTGTCAACCTCTTCGTATGAATCAGAAGAGGTTTTTTTTATGCGCTCAAAACTGGAAAAACGAAAAAAGACACGTCATAATGTAAGGAAGCATCATATTTAGAGGTGACCTATGACGAAAATTTTTGCACACAGAGGCTTTAAAGGCATTTATCCTGAAAACACCATGATTGCCTTCGAGCATGCACTCCATTCGGGAGCTGACGGAATTGAGCTGGATGTTCAGCTGACAAAAGACGGCAGACTTGCTGTCATTCACGATGAGAAATTGAACAGAACAACGAACATGAAAGGTTTAGTGAAAGAACATACATATGAAGAATTAAAAGCGGGAGATGCGAGTCATTCTTTCTACGAAGAAACCGGTGCTGTATCCATTCCTCTTTTGGAGGAAGTATTAGAGCTAGTGACGCAGCAATCATCATTGATTATCAATATTGAATTAAAAAACTCCATTTATCGATATCCGGGGATCGAAGAGAAAGTAAAAAAACAAATCGAGCATTTTCAAATAGAAGACCGTGTACTTGTTTCATCGTTTCATCACGGCAGTTTAGCTCTTTTTCACAAACTGATGCCACATGTTGAACTTGCGGTTCTCACAATGGATGTGATTCATCAGCCGGAGATGTATATAAAAACAGTACCAGCAAGGGGCTACCATCCAAATATCAAGGGTGCCGGCGTGACCAAAGAGGTTGTGGCAGCTCTCCATGCATCTCAGCAAGTGATCAGGCCGTTTACAGTAAATAGTGAAAAGCAAATGAAAAACATGTTTTCCTTAGGTGTCGATGGCATTTTTACTGATTTTCCTGACCGAGCCGTGAAAATAAGAGAAGAAATGAAATAAAGACCTGCTCTAAATCAGCGGGTCTTTTTTCACGTTTTATCTCTGCTTAAAGCGAGCAGTCACTTTATTTCGTTTACGGTCTCTATATAAAATAAAGCCAGCCACTACATAAAGACCTCCCCCTAAAAATAACAACCCTGCAATTCCTTGCAGCCATAAATATGGAAATGGTGCAATGATGATGCCGAAAACAGTGTCACGCAGCAGCTTAATCCCAAGTGCTGCAAGCGCGCCAGGTATTAAAATAATCACTAGTGCAAGTATTCTCCCCATCAAATGTCCCCTTAAACGTCATTTACTTCCATTGTCTAATTCAAAAAATATTTTGTCAAGAAAGGAAAACGTGGTAATATAAGAGTTGTGCAATTTTTTGCAACGGAAAAATATGGTGTGCAAATTTTTTCATATAAAGGGGTAACGGGATGCAGAGAGTCTTGATTGTCGGTGCAGGACAGGGTGGATCAGCATTGCTTGAAACATTGCTGAAAACAAATATGATTCAAATCATTGCGATCGCCGACCTTGATCTTGAGGCACCGGGGATGGTAGAAGCGAAAAAGAATGGAATTGATACGACAACGGATTGGAAAGAATACATAAAAGATGACATTGATATCATCATTGAAACAACAGGCAGTTCAGCAGTGCTGAAAGAACTAATTGAAAAAAAGCCAGAGCACGCAGTCATTGTTCCAAGTTCAATGGCTTACGTGATATCAGAATTAATGTCAGAAAAACAGCAGCTGATCCAAATATTAAAGGAACAAACCTATAAGCATGACCGCATTTTTAATGCAACGAACGACGGGATGATTTTTATAAACATGAATGAAGAAGTCGTCCTGTTTAATCGATCAGCGGCCAAAATGGTTGGATGTTCGCAAAAAGATGCGATTGGCCGTCATATACGAGAAGTGATCCCAAATACAAAGCTTCCCGACATTTTAAGATCGAGAGAGCCAGAATTTAATCAAAAACAATTTTTGAATCAGCAAATACAAATTGTTACAACGCGTTTGCCGATTATTGATGACGCGGGGAGAATGCTAGGTGCTTTATCCATCTTTAAAGATATTACAGATGCCGTTGAGCTTGCGGAGGAAGTAACCAATCTTAAAGAAGTGCGAACGATGCTGGAGGCGATCATTCAATCGTCGGATGAAGCCATATCAGTTGTTGATGAGCAGGGAAAAGGGATCTTAATCAACCGGGCTTATACGAAAATGACTGGATTAACAGATAAAGAAGTTGTGGGGAAACCAGCAGGTGCAGATATTTCTGAAGGAGAAAGCATGCATTTGAAGGTACTTGAAACAAGAAGACCCGTTCGAGGCGTCAGAATGAAAGTCGGACCGAATAAAAAAGATGTGATTGTCAACGTAGCGCCAGTCATTGTTGATGGCATTTTAAAAGGCAGTGTCGGGGTCATTCATGACGTATCAGAAATTCAATCACTCACAAATGAATTAAATAAAGCAAGGCAGCTCATCCGTACACTTGAAGCAAAGTACACATTTGAAGACATCATTGGAGAGAGTGAGCAAATGCTTGTGGCGCTAGAGCAGGCGAAGCTAGGCGCGAAAACGCCAGCCACCATTTTACTCCGGGGAGAATCAGGTACTGGAAAAGAGCTGTTTGCGCACGCCATTCATAATGAAAGTGACCGGAAATATAATCGCTTTGTACGGGTCAACTGTGCAGCCTTATCTGAGACCCTTTTAGAGTCAGAGCTTTTTGGCTATGAAGAAGGAGCATTTTCTGGTGCAAGGCGAGGCGGGAAAAAAGGGCTGTTTGAAGAGGCGAATCAAGGCAGCATTTTTTTAGATGAAATTGGCGAAATGACGCCAAGTACACAGGCGAAGCTGCTTCGTGTGATGCAGGAGAAAGAAATAGTAAGGGTAGGCGGAACAAAGGCTATACCAGTCGATGTTCGTGTGATCACGGCGACAAATGTCAATATTGAAAAAGCGATGGCGGAAGGAAAGTTCAGAGAAGATTTATATTATCGAATGAACAGATACCCGATCTCCATCCCGCCGCTAAGGCAGCGCCTTGAGGATATTGACTCGTTAAGCAAACGTCTCATCCAAAAGATCAATTTAGACTATGGACGGAACGTGAGCGGGTTAACGGAACAGGCACTTAATAGACTGCGATCATATAAGTGGCCAGGAAACGTAAGAGAGCTTGAAAATGTACTTGGACGAGCCATGATCTTTTTGAACCCGCAAGAAGAATGGATTGATGAAGGGCATATTTCTTTCATGGAGTCAGAAGATCAGGAAGAAAAAGAGCAGCAGGAACTGACTGTCAGTCAATTTGAGGGAGAGACGCTTTCGGATGCTGTTGAGGCATTTGAAGCGCAGCTGATTAAACAAACCCTTGAAAAGCATCAATTCAATCGCACGAAAACAGCGAAAACGTTAGGGATCAGTATTCGGAACCTTTACTATAAAATGGACAAATATCAACTTGCAAAAGATAGCATGCAATAAAATGCATGTAATCTGCAAAAGATTGCACGAATGTCATGCGAATTGCCTCATATTCACTGCATTTCAAACTGGCACGGAACTTGCATATAAAACATGAACCGAGCACAAGGAAAGGTGGGCATATATGAAGCTTGACGATCTGATTATGAAAGCCGCCCAGCTGCAGAACAAAACGGCGGCTGTGGCTCATGCAGAAGACGAAGAAGTGCTTCATGCCATCAAGATGGCAATTAAGCGAAAGGTCGCTCGCTTTCTCCTGGTTGGGAACAAACGCAACCTGAAGGAGCTAGTGAAGCAGCATGAAATCAATGAGGACTGGATAGATATTATTCATTCAGATTCTCCCGAAGAATCTGCCAAAATTGCCGTTCAGGCAGTGAGCGAGAAGCATGCAGATATTTTGATGAAGGGGCATGTCCCGACAGCCGTTCTTTTAAAAGCGGTACTGAATAAAGAATATGGGCTCAGGACGACAAGTGTCCTATCACATGTTGCGGCATTTGAAGTACCGGGCTTTGACCGCTTTATTTATGTCACGGATTCTGCGATGAACATCGCGCCCGATTTAAATATGCTGAAAGAGATTACGATCAACTCTGTTCAAGTAGCACAAGCTGTCGGAAACGACATGCCAAAGGTTGCAGTGCTCTCTGCGGTGGAGGTCGTGAATCCGGCAATGGATTCAACTTTGACTGCGGCAAGTCTTGCGCAAATGAATCGGCGGGGGCAAATTTCTGGATGCCTGATTGATGGGCCTCTTGCTTTAGATAATGCCATTTCTCAAACGGCAGCTTCTCATAAAAATATTACAAGTGATGTAGCCGGCCATGCAGATATTTTGCTTGTGCCAACAATTGAGGCAGGAAACATTCTTTATAAATCTCTCATCTACTTTGCACATGCGAAGGTGGGAGCTGTGGTGGCAGGAGCGAAGGCGCCGATTGCTTTAACAAGCCGGTCTGATTCAGCCGAAAGTAAGCTTTATTCAATTGCGCTTGCCATCTGTACATCAAATTAAGCGGAAGTAATAGGAGGAATAACACGATGGAACTTTTTAAATATATGGAACGATACGATTATGAACAGCTTGTATTTTGTCAGGATGAGCAGTCTGGTTTAAAAGCCATTATTGCGATTCATGATACAACACTTGGGCCGGCACTAGGCGGAACGAGAATGTGGACGTATGAAAACGAAGAAGCAGCCATTGAGGATGCACTGCGTCTAGCGAGAGGAATGACTTATAAAAACGCGGCAGCAGGACTTAATCTTGGCGGCGGAAAAACGGTCATCATCGGTGATCCGAGAAAAGACAAAAATGAAGAAATGTTCCGTGCATTTGGACGTTATATTCAAGGGCTGAATGGCCGCTATATTACAGCAGAAGATGTCGGTACAACGGTAGAAGACATGGATCTCATTCATGAAGAAACCGATTTTGTTACAGGGATCTCTCCTGCATTTGGTTCTTCTGGAAATCCGTCTCCGGTCACTGCTTACGGTGTATACAAAGGGATGAAAGCCGCTGCCAAAGCTGCATTTGGGACCGATTCATTAGAAGGAAAAACAATTGCCGTCCAAGGCGTAGGAAATGTCGCTTACAACTTGTGTAAACATCTGCATGAAGAAGGCGCGCAGCTCATTGTCACAGATATTAACAAAGACTCTGTCAAACGTGCTGTTGAAGACTTTGGCGCAAAAGCAGTCGACCCTGACGATATTTATGATCAAGCATGTGATATTTATGCACCGTGCGCACTTGGTGCAACCATTAACGATGTGACCATTCCTAAGTTAAAAGCAAAGGTAATTGCAGGTGCTGCAAATAACCAGCTAAGAGAAACGCATCACGGAGACCTTATCCATGAGATGGGTATTGTATATGCTCCTGACTATGTGATCAATGCAGGCGGTGTGATTAACGTTGCTGATGAGCTTTATGGCTATAATGCAGATCGTGCGATGAAAAAAGTCGAAGGCATTTATCAAAATATTGAACGTGTAATTGAAATTTCAAACCGTGATGCCATTCCAACTTATAAAGCGGCAGACCGATTGGCTGAAGAGCGAATTGAAAGAATGCGCAAATCAAGAAGTCAATTCTTGCAAAATGGTCAACATATTTTAAGCCGTCGCTAATTTGAAGAATGAGTTGAAACGGAGGTTTTGTTTTTGCTGACAAAAGAATGGCGTATTCTCACGATTAATCCTGGCTCTACTTCAACAAAAATCGGTGTGTTTCATAATGAACGGTCTATTTTTGAAACGACACTTAGACATACAGATGAGGAATTAAAGCAGTTTCCTCATATCATTGATCAATTTTCTTTCCGCAAAGAAACCATTTTGAAAACACTGCATGAACAGGGGATGAATATCTCAAAGTTTGATGCAGTCTGTGCGCGCGGCGGTCTCCTTCGTCCGATTGAAGGAGGCACATATGAAGTCAATGAGCAAATGGTGGAAGACCTAAAAGAAGGATATGCCGGCCAGCACGCATCCAATCTCGGTGGAATCATCGCGAGAGAAATTGCACTTGGCCTGAATATCCCGGCTTTTATTGTCGATCCAGTTGTAGTGGATGAACTAAAACCAATTGCTCGTATTTCAGGGCTGCCAACGATCGAAAGAAAAAGCATTTTTCATGCATTAAATCAAAAAGCAGTCGCAAGAAAAACAGCGGCTTCTTTTGGAAAAAGTTACGAAGATTTGAACATGATTATTACTCATATGGGCGGTGGTATCACCATTGGTGTTCATGAAAAAGGAAAAGTCATCGATGTCAATAACGGTCTGCATGGCGAAGGTCCTTTCAGCCCAGAGCGTGCGGGAACCTTGCCGACAGGTGATCTTGTGAATCTTTGTTTTTCGGGGGAGTATACCCAAGAAGAAATGCTCAAACGCATTATTGGTGAAGGCGGGCTTGCGGGCTATCTTGGCACGACAGACGCTGTGAAAGTGGAACGCATGATTGAAGCGGGTGATGAGCGGGCGGCGCTCATTTATGAAGCGATGTGCTATCAGATTGCCAAGGAAATTGGTGCGGCTAGCGCTGTCTTAAAAGGAGCAGTTGACGTCATTGTATTAACAGGCGGACTTGCATACAGCAAACAAATTACGTCAAGTATTCGCGGCTATATTGACTGGATTTCAGATGTTGTTGTGTTTCCGGGTGAAAATGAGCTGCAATCGTTAGCAGAAGGTGCGCTTCGTATTTTAAAAGAAGAAGAATCACCCAAAGAATACCCAAATGATCAACAGGAAAAGAAAGGAGTGACAAGTCATGGCAACTGAATATGACCTCGTCATTCTTGGTGGAGGCACAGGCGGCTATGTAGCGGCCATCCGTGCCTCACAGCTTGGATTGAAAACAGCAGTTGTAGAAAAAGAAAAGCTCGGCGGAACATGTCTTCATAAAGGCTGCATCCCGTCTAAAGCGCTGCTCAGAAGTGCAGAAGTTTATCAAACCGTCAAACGCGCAGCTGATTTTGGTGTTGAGGCAGGAGGCGTTGCCTTGCAATTTGCCAATGTGCAGAAAAGAAAAACAGAGATCGTTGAAAAACTAGCAGGCGGCGTCAAACATTTAATGAAACAAGGAAAAATTGATGTATATGAAGGGATCGGCCGTATTCTTGGCCCATCTATCTTTTCGCCAATGCCAGGAACGATCTCCGTAGAAATGGCAAATGGAGAGGAAAATGAAATGCTCATTCCAAAGCAGGTCATTATCGCGACAGGATCAAGACCGCATGTGCTTCCAGGGCTTGAAGCAGATGGAACACACATCCTCACTTCAGATGATGCACTTGAACTGCCAGAGCTTCCGCAGTCAATGCTAATTGTGGGGGGCGGAGTGATCGGAATCGAGTGGGCTTCCATGCTCAATGATTTTGGTGTGAACGTCACTGTGCTTGAGTTTGCAGACCGCATTTTGCCAACAGAGGATCATGACATTTCTAAAGAAATGGAAAAGCTATTATCTAAAAAAGGCATCACTTTTGTGACTAATGCGAAGGTACTGCCAGATAGCGTAGAAAAGCAGGAAAATCTCGTGACAATTCAAGCGGAAAAGGATGGAGACATTCAGACGTTTGAAGCGGAAAAACTCCTTCTTTCAGTCGGCAGAGTACCTAATATCGAAGGCATAGGTCTTGAAAACACGGACATCCAAACCGAAAAACAAGGCATTGTCGTGAATGAACATTATCAAACGAAAGAATCGCATATTTACGCAATAGGAGATGTCATTGGCGGGCTTCAGCTGGCACACGTCGCTTCACACGAAGGTATGATTGCTGTAGAACATATGGCTGGAAAAGATCCAAAGCCGCTCGATGAAACGCTCGTATCTAAATGTGTTTACTCTCACCCAGAAACTGCAAGTGTTGGACTCACTGAACAGGCCGCAAAAGAGCAGGGCTTTGAAGTCAAAATAGGGAAATTTCCATTTATGGCGATTGGAAAAGCGCTTGTGTACGGGGAGTCTGATGGATTCGTCAAAATCATTGCCGATCAAAAGACAGATGATATTTTAGGAATTCATATGATTGGTCCTCATGTAACAGATATGATATCTGAAGCTGGATTAGCCAAAGTACTTGATGCAACCCCGTGGGAAGTGGGGCAGACGATACACCCGCATCCGACCTTATCAGAGGCGATTGGCGAGGCAGCCCTTGCTGTTGACGGGAAGGCGATCCATTTTTAATCAAGGAGGGAAACATGATGAGTAACATGCGTCATCAGGAATTAGGATTATCAGATGAACAAGCAATTGATATATATAGAACAATGCTTCTAGCGAGAAAAATCGATGAACGGATGTGGCTTTTAAACCGTTCCGGGAAAATTCCATTCGTCATTTCTTGTCAAGGACAGGAAGCGCAGCAAGTAGGCGCTGCATTTGCTCTTAATAGAGAAGAAGATTACGTCTTACCTTACTATCGTGATATGGGGGTTGTCCTTGCTTTTGGGATGACAGCAAAAGATTTAATGATGTCTGGTTTCGCAAAACAAGACGATCCAAACTCAGGCGGAAGACAAATGCCAGGGCATTTTGGGCAAAGAGCAAATCGAATTGTGACCGGATCTTCACCTGTAACAACGCAGGTTCCTCACGCGGTGGGAATTGCCCTTGCTGGACGATTAGAGCAGAAAAACTTTGTCAGCTTTGTCACGTTCGGTGAAGGCTCATCAAACCAAGGTGATTTTCACGAAGGCGCTAACTTCGCTGCTGTGCATAAACTGCCTGTTATTTTCATGTGTGAAAACAATAAGTATGCGATTTCCGTGCCATATGATAAACAAGTAGCCTGCGAACGCATTTCAGATCGTGCGGTTGGATATGGGATGCCTGGTGTCACTGTAGATGGAAATGATCCGCTTGAAGTATATGCTGCTGTCAAAGAGGCGAGAGACCGTGCGGCTAGAGGCGAAGGCCCGACATTGATTGAAACAATCTCTTACCGTTTAACTGCGCATTCAAGTGATGACGATGATTCAAGCTATCGAGAAAAAGAAGAAGTGCTCGAAGCAAGAAAGAAAGATCCGCTCATCCAATATGAAACGTATTTAATCGAAGGAAACGTCATGACTTCTGAAATGAAAGAAGAGATGACAAAAGAAATCATGCAAATCGTAAACGAAGCTACTGATGAAGCGGAAAACGCGGCTTATGCTGATGCAGAAAGCGCACTTCGTTACGTGTATGCGGAGTAAGGGGGAAGAAAAATGCCTGTTATGTCATATATAGACGCTATTACACTGGCGATGAAAGAAGAAATGGAGCGAGATCCGAAAGTGTTTGTGCTCGGAGAGGATGTCGGGAAAAAAGGCGGCGTATTTAAAGCGACAGCGGGTCTTTACGAGCAATTCGGAGAAGCGCGCGTCATGGATACACCTCTTGCAGAATCAGCCATTGCGGGTGTAGGTATTGGGGCAGCGATGTATGGAATGCGCCCAATTGCAGAAATGCAATTTGCGGATTTTATTATGCCTGCAATCAACCAAATCATTTCAGAGGCTGCAAAAATTAGATACCGATCAAATAATGATTGGAGCTGTCCAATGGTCATCCGCGCACCTTACGGGGGCGGAGTACACGGGGCACTTTATCATTCACAATCGGTCGAAGCCATTTTTGCTAACCAGCCTGGTTTGAAGATTGTGATGCCTTCTACACCTTATGATGTCAAAGGTCTTTTAAAGGCTGCAGTGCGTGATCCAGATCCTGTATTGTTCTTTGAACATAAACGTGCATACCGTCTGATTAAAGGAGAAGTGCCTGAAGAGGATTACACTCTTCCGATTGGAAAAGCAGATGTGAAGCGTGAAGGCGATGATATCACGGTCATTACATATGGCCTTTGTGTCCATTTTGCGCTACAAGCAGCAGACCGCCTTGCAAAAGACGGCATTTCCGCTCATATTCTCGATTTGAGAACAGTGTACCCGCTTGATCAGGAAGCGATTATAGAAGCGGCTTCTAAAACAGGTAAAGTGCTTCTGTTAACAGAAGATACAAAAGAAGGCAGCATTATGAGTGAGGTTGCGGCGATCATTTCGGAGCATTGCTTATTTGATTTAGACGCACCAATCAAACGTCTTGCTGGACCAGATATTCCGGCAATGCCTTATGCGCCGACAATGGAGAAATTCTTCATGGTCAACCCGGATAAGGTAGAAGCTGAAATGAGAGAGCTGGCGGCGTTTTAAGAAAGAGGAGGGTTTCAAAGTGGCAATTGAACAAATGAAAATGCCTCAGCTAGGTGAAAGTGTAACAGAAGGAACCATTAGCAAATGGCTCGTTTCACCTGGCGATCATGTGAATAAATACGATCCGATTGCGGAAGTCATGACGGATAAAGTGAACGCAGAAGTCCCGTCATCTTTTACAGGAACGATTACAAAGCTATCGGCTGAGGAAGGCGAAACGCTGCAAGTAGGAGAAGTGTTCTGTGAAATTGAGATAGAAGGAAGCGAGCAGCAGAGTGTGAAAGAAGAAGCAGCACCTGAGCAAAGCGAAGCGCCTGAAGCAGATCAAACAAATGAGAATCAAAGTCAAAAGAAACGTTATTCTCCAGCCGTTCTTCGTTTAGCAGATGAGCATAGCATTGATTTAGCGGCTGTTCAAGGTACGGGAGCAGGCGGCCGAATCACTAGAAAAGATTTGCTGCAGCTCATTGAAAACGGCGGCGTTAAAGAGAAGACAGCACCTGTCAATGAACGTGCCGTTCAACCGGAGCCTGCGCAGTCTTCTCAAGCAAAAGCGGCCCCTGCCGTCCCTTCTATGCCTGGTGATGTTGAGCTGCCAGTCACGCCGATCCGTCAGGCAATTGCGGCCAATATGCTGAGAAGCAAACATGAAATTCCGCATGCTTGGACGATGATGGAAGTCGATGTGACAAATCTAGTGACAAGAAGAAATCAGCTGAAGGATCAGTTTAAAGCAAAAGAAGGCTTTAACTTGACGTTCTTTGCGTTCTTTGTCAAAGCAGTGGCTCAGGCCTTAAAGGAATTCCCTGAAATGAACAGCATGTGGGCCGGAGATAAAATTGTGCAAAAGAAAGCAATCAATGTTTCGATTGCTGTCGCTACAGATGACGCGCTTTTTGTTCCAGTCATTAAGGATGCGGATGAAAAGACCATTAAGGGCATCGCCAAAGAAATTCATGAGCTGGCGTCTAAGGTGAGACAAGGAACGCTCAAGCAAAGTGATATGGAAGGCGGTACATTCACTGTCAACAACACGGGATCATTTGGTTCAGTACAATCTATGGGAATCATTAATTATCCGCAAGCGGCGATTTTACAAGTAGAATCGATCGTGAAGCGTCCAATGATAGTAAACGGAATGATTGCGGCAAGGGACATGGTCAATCTTTGTCTTTCATTAGATCACAGAGTACTAGATGGTCTTGTATGCGGCAGATTCCTTCAGCGAATTAAACAAATCCTTGAAGGCATCGACGAGCAGACATCTGTTTATTAAAACAATATTTTCCCCCTCCCGGTATGAGAGGGGGATTTCCACATCTAGGAGAAAGGAGCGATGATATGTCTGGACTAGATTTTTTTGCTTTTCTAACGATTGGTCTCATGTTTATCACAGCGATTGCCTTCGCTTTTCTGCGGTACATTTCTAAAGCACGCAATCATCCTGAACGATTACTGCTTATCATATCGATCGTTTCAATCATTCAAATCGTGTACTGTCTGCTGATTGTCGGCGGGTTTAAGGGAGTAGCCAATAGCTTTTTAGGAATATCACTTCTCGCCGGGACATTTCTCGGATATGCACTTGAATATTTATACAGACGCTATATCAAAAAAACGCCCGAATCAAAATGATGTCGGGCATTTTTTTATTCTGCTGGAACAATAAAGGTCAAATGTTGTTTTAACACTTCTAAAGAAGAGGGGGCCGTCATATAAACTTCACCATCTGTATCAGCATCCATTTCCTCTTTTGTGTGGATATGAATACTGGACGATTGAATGAGAGACAGATCGCCGGTGAAATCCTCAAGCTCTTCCCGGTTCATTGAGAAGATTTCTTTTAAAGCAGAGAAACTCGTATTTCTGCAAATTAAGATTTCTGCTTTTCCATCATCAATGGCTGCATGAGGCAAATCAATTTTATTTGTACCGATAAAATGTCCATTCATGACAAGAACGATGACGGCTTCCTCTTCCCAGCTTTCCTCTTCTGTCTCAATACGTACGTGAAAAGGATCTGTTTGCTGCAAGGTGCGCAGCGCACTTGTGAAGTAGCTGATTTTGCCGAGTACGGCTTTTTCCTTGTCGTTAATATTGTTGGACGTGTCTGCGATCAGTCCAATTCCCCAAAAGTTTAACACGTATCGATCTTCTGCTTTGATTAAGTCGACCTTTTTCTCTTTGCCGTCTACAATCATTTGAGCGGCTTTCTGCATTTGTTGAGGAATACCTAGTGTTCTAGAAAAATCATTGCATGTCCCGCCTGGTAATATCGCTACAGTGGGCCTTTTTTCTAAACCGCCAATGCCGTTCATGCATTCATGCACGGTACCATCTCCGCCTAATATGATGAGCAATTCCACCGTCTCATCAATTTGGCGGCAGAAATCATAAGCATCATTTGGCTGCTTTGTTGGTTTCAAAATGAGTTCATCAATATGTAGAGAAAGAAGAGGCACTGTTTGACAGAGTGTTTTTTCCATGTTTTTTTGTCCAGCATTTCCATTATAAATGAGCATCGCTTTTTTGAATTGTGCCATCACGCAGTTCTCCCTTTCATCTCTTTATCATCACTTTTCCCCAATTTGACAGCTCATAAACGATGTTTGGAAAAAGAGGCGGAGGAAAAGACAACACATTTGCCCGCTGGCGTTTTCCTTGATATGATGGAGTTAAAATGGTTTTGGTACGCAAAAGGAGTGGACGGACATGAATATTGATTTTAATTTATTTATGAATGATATTGTGAAACAAGCGAGAGAAGAAATTAAGCAGGCAGGCTACACTGAGCTCACGTCAGCTGAAGAAGTAGACGAAGCACTGACTAAAAAAGGAACGGCACTTGTCATGGTGAATTCAGTATGCGGCTGTGCAGGCGGTATTGCAAGACCAGCTGCCGGCTATTCTGTTCATTACGATAAGCGTCCAGATCAATTGCTGACAGTGTTTGCTGGGCAGGACAAAGAGGCAACAGCAAGAGCCCGTGAATACTTTGAAGGCTTCCCGCCATCTTCACCATCTTTTGCCTTATTAAAAGATGGAAAAATCATTAAAATGGTCGAGCGTCATGAAATTGAAGGGCACGAGCCAATGGAAGTCGTGTCAAAACTACAAGCCGCTTTTGATGAGCATTGCGAAGAAATCTAACATATGACTTTTGGTTGAATAAATATAAAGCAGTCCGGTCTTTAGATCGGTCTGCTTTTTGTTTTATAAGACAAAAGAATCAAAATAATTTTAGCAAAATACTATTGCATCTTAAAAAGAAAGTGTTTAAAATACATTATAGTGAATAAATATTCAAATCAATACATGATTTTAAATACTGGGAGGCATCATCATATGAAAAAGTGGTTATTATTACTTATGACAGCTGGTCTTGCAGCTGCACTCGCAGCATGCGGAACTTCTTCTAATAATTCAAACGCATCAGGAGATGACAAGACACTCGTTATGGCGACATCAGCAGATTATCCGCCATTTGAATCAAAAGACGGAGATAAAATTGTCGGTTTTGATGTAGATCTTGCAACAGCATTAGCGAAAAAGAACGGCTACAAGCTAGAAATTCAAGATATGGACTTTGCTAGCCTTGTATCAGCCCTCAAAACAAACAAAGCTGATATTGTCCTTGCAGGAATGACACCTACAGAAAAACGTAAAAAGCAAGTTGATTTCTCTGATGTTTATTACAATGCTAAAAACTTGGTTGTATCAAAGAAATCTAGCGGTATTAAGGCAGAGAAAGATTTAAAAGACAAAACAGTCGGCGTTCAATTAGGTTCTATTCAACAGGATGAAGCGAATGGACTGCAAAAGAAATATAACCTAACAGTTGAAGACCGCAATAAAATTTCTGATATCATTCAAGAGATTAAAGCAGGCCGTTTTGATGCAGCAATTATTGAAGATAAAGTAGCTGCTGGTTACTTAAAAAAGGAAAAAGACTTCCAAGCATTTGGATTGAACAGCTCAAACGAAGGTTCAGCCATTGCATTCAAGAAAAATAGCGACTTAACAGCGAAATTTAATAAATCATTAAAAGAAATGAAAGATAATGGCGAACTTGATAAATTAATTAAAAAATGGTTTGCTGATGAAAAGTAAGTCAGGAAAAGGATCAGCGTCATTCCAGAAAATCAAGTAGAAAAGCGCTGAAAAGTTCAACTCATGTTGAACTTTTTTCCTGTTTTGTATGAAGGCAGAAAAAAGGAGAATGTCATGTTTGATTTTAAAGATGTAATACCTCAGATGCCCTTTATTCTAGAAGGACTTAAGGTCACGCTTTCTATAGTAGTGGTATCCCTTTTACTTGGATTTATTTTAGGAATTTTATTAACGCTTTGTAAAATTAGTGTGTTTAAACCGCTCATTTGGCTTGCAGATTTTTATACGTCAATTTTCCGAGGCACACCGCTTGTGCTTCAATTGCTCATTATTTATTTTGGTCTGCCTCAGCTTCTTGGGTTTCAAATCGACCAATACTGGGCTGCTGTAGCGGCATTTTCACTCAACTCGGCGGCATACGTATCTGAAATTATTCGTGCGGGTATTAATGCCATTGATAAAGGTCAAAAAGAAGCAGCCGTTGCTTTAGGCATCCCTTATGCTAAAATGATGAAGGACTTATTGCTTCCGCAGGCGTTTAAAAATATTTCACCTGCACTTGTGAATGAGACGATTACACTGACAAAAGAATCAGCGATTGTAACAGTCATCGGACTGGGTGATGTCATGAGACGAGCCTATCAAGCAGGGGCCGTCACGTATAATTATCTTGAACCGCTTATTTTTGCGGGTCTTATCTATTATGTCATCGTGCTTGTTCTCACCTTTGTCGGCAAATCGGTGGAAAGGAAGTTAAAATCAAATGATTAAAATAGAGAAACTCACAAAATCTTTTGGTAAAAACGAAGTTTTAAAGGGGATCGACACCACCATTAAAGAAGGGGAAGTTGTTGCGGTTATTGGACCATCTGGTTCAGGAAAATCGACGTTCCTCCGCTGCATGAATTTACTTGAAAAGCCGACTTCTGGTGTCATTACGATTAAGGACACCGAAATCACCAATCCAAAAACGAATGCACTAAAAGTGCGTGAGAACATCGGAATGGTGTTTCAGCATTTCCATCTCTTCCCGCATAAAACGGTGCTGGAAAATATCACGTATGCGCCAATGAATGTGAAGAATCAATCGAAGGAAGACAGCATCAAACAAGCTGAAGAGCTGCTCAAAAAGGTAGGGCTTTTAGAGAAAAAAGATGATTTCCCTAACCGTCTGTCAGGCGGTCAAAAGCAGCGTGTAGCGATTGCGCGTGCGCTTGCGATGACACCAGACATTATGCTGTTTGACGAACCAACGTCTGCTCTAGATCCAGAAATGGTCAAAGAAGTATTAGAGGTCATGAAAGAGCTGGCTCAATCTGGAATGACACTCGTCATCGTCACACATGAAATGGGCTTTGCAAAAGAAGTGGCTGACCGCGTGATCTTTATGGATGATGGGAAAATTGTAGAGGATGCAAACCCTGTACAATTTTTTGAATCACCGTCTTCACAGCGCGCAAAAGACTTTTTACAAAAAATATTATAAAGAAATAAGAGAAGGAGACTTAACATCTCCTTCTTTTTTTGATTATAATGGGGAAAGTAAAAAAAGTTCATCATTTCACAAAAGTGAATGGAAACAAGACAGAAAAGAGTGAATCACATCATGTTTAAAATCGGCTACCGAACGCTGAAAACAGCATTAGGAACAGCGATCGCTATTTATATTGCACAATTGCTTGGCTTGCAAAATTATTCAGCTGCCGGGATTATTACGATCCTGTGTATTCAGGTGACAAAGAAAAGATCCCTCTTAGCATCGGGAGCCCGCTTTGCAGCATGCAGTCTTGCTATTTTATTTTCTTATTTATTTTTCGATCTGATTGGGTATCATCCTTTCGTGATCGGTTTGATGCTGCTTGTCTTTATTCCGACAACGGTTTTGCTTCGAATTAAAGAAGGGATTGTCACAAGTTCAGTCATCATTCTCCATTTATACATGTCTGGCGGGATTACCCTGCACCTCATCTGGAATGAACTGCTGCTGATTACCATTGGTGTTGGGGTAGCGCTGATTATGAACCTCTATATGCCAAGTGTTGATAAAAAACTTAAACGCTACAGCGAACAGATTGAAGCCAACTTTGCTAAAATCTTTGAGGAAATCGAGCAATATTTAATGACAGGGAAACAAGACTGGACAGGAAAAGAAATACCAGAGACACATCAATTGATCAAAGAAGCGAAAGCTCTTGCATATCGTGATGTTGAAAACCATGTATTAAGACATGAAAACCTGTATTACCATTATTTCAACATGAGACAAAAGCAATTTGAAATCATTGAGCGTGTGCTGCCCAAAATTACGTCGATTTCCGTCACAACGGAGCATGGACAAATCATTGCAGAATACATTAGAGACTTACGCGAACATATTCACCCAGGGAACACAGCGCATAAGTTTTTAAGACGTCTCATTGATATGAAAGAAGAGTTCGATGCACTTCCGCTCCCGCAAACAAGAGAAGAATTTGAGGCAAGAGCGGCACTTTTTCATTTCCTCGGTGAAATGGAACAATATTTAGTACTGAAAAGCTATTTTAAAGGGATGAAAGAATAGAGACGCATGAGTTCCTCCTTCATTGGTCAATCTAATGAAAAAGGAGGAGCCTATGCGTCTTTTATTTTATACCGTACTGACCATGTCCCTTTCACCTATCTGGCCGCTTGGACAAAACCCGCTTCCAGGTGACCCGTTTGTCATTATTAATAAACAAACGAATGAACTTGCCTTTATTGATCAAGGAAAAATCCAAAAAGTATATCCTGCTTCAACAGGAAAAACAACCGATTTAACGCCAGAAGGTGAATTTACGATTATGATCAAAGCGAAAGATCCCTATTATAGAAGAAAGAATATTGAAGGGGGTGCAAAGAATAACCCTCTTGGGCGAAGATGGATTGGATTTGATGCACGAGGAACAGATGGCAGAACCTACGGAATTCACGGAACGAGTGACGAAACATCGATTGGGAAATTTATCACAGCAGGCTGTGTAAGGCTTCATAATCAAGATGTAGAGCTTTTGTTTGATCAGCTTCCAATTGGCACCAAGGTATGGATTACAACATCAAGCGATTCCTTTGAAAAGCTTGCCAAAGACAAACAGGCCATTCGTTGATATCGCGAATCACCTGCTTGTCTGCCTTTATTCAAACCTTATAAAAAGGCTGCTGCTCCTGCTAAAAGTGAAGAAACTAACAGCAGGCTAATCATAAGCAATACCATAAATTTCATGAATTTTTGAGACATATCGCACCCCTATAACCGAAGATTTTTGCGACAAGCGCACTTGTCTTTATTTTATCTGGTTTTTTCATATGCGACAAGTGATCAGCAAAGGAAGTGAACGGATGAACCAAATCGATCATATTGCCATTGCCGTCTTTTCTATTAAAGAAACATCTCAAACGCTTCATCAGCTATTTAACTGGCATTTTTCAGACATACAAGAGATTCCTGAGCAGGAGATTAAAGCGTCTTTCGCTTCACTTGATGATCTGCACATTGAATTAATTGAGCCCATCTCAGTCCGCAGTAAACTACATACCTTTTTAACAAAAAGAGGAGAGGGCCTTCATCATATTGCGTTAAAGTCAAATGACATTCAAACGGATCTTAGCCGTCTCGATCACCTTGGCGTGCAGCTTCTCCAAAAAACAGCACAGATGGGCGCCAGCGGAAAGCAGATTGCCTTTATTTCACCTAAAGAAACGTCAGGTGTGTTATTTGAATTGTGCGGGTCCTTGAAAGGAGAGAAATATTGCGATGAATGAATCGTTCAATGACTTGTCTGAATGGCGGAATAAAGCGTTAATAGGCGGCGGCGAAAAACGAGCAGCGGCTCACAGAAGCAAAGGAAAGCTGACGGTTCGAGAGCGGCTGCATGAACTTCTTGACGAGGGCAGCTTGATGGAAATTCAGTCATTTGCAACAGGCGGTCTGTCAGAGCATGTTGGTGACGGCGTCGTCATTGGAACGGGACTCATTCACGGTAAGCCTGTCTGTGTTTATGCACAAGATGCAACCGTATATGGGGGCTCATTAGGCGAAATGCATGCGAAAAAAATTGCCTCTTTAATGGATCTGGCAGCTAAAAATCAAATGCCGGTCATCGGTCTAAAAGACTCAGGTGGTGCGAGAATTCAAGAGGGTGTGGTATCATTAGAAGGATACGGACAGATTTTTAAACGGAATGTGCTGTACTCTGGTCGAATCCCGCAAATATCTGTTATTTTAGGTTCATGTGCTGGAGGTGCAGTTTATTCTCCTGCATTGACTGATTTTGTCTTCATGACAGAGCAAACAGCTCATATGTTTTTAACTGGTCCGAAAGTAATAGAAAAGGCAACAGGAGAAACGGTCTGTCCTGACCGTCTTGGCGGTGCAAGTGTTCAGCATCAGACGAGCGGGAATGTGCACTATACTGGGAAAGATGAGAAGGACGTGTTAGAAGCGGTTCGAACTCTTTTAACGTACATACAAACGAAACAGCAGGCTGTCACACGCGCTGGGACGCGAAAGCATGATACCGCCGATCCAGGCAGCATCTTGCCAAAGGATCCATCACGCACTTATGATGTCAAACAAGTGGTGACAGCGATAACCGATCCAGACTCATTCTTTGAAACGCAGCCTTGTTTCTCAAAAAATATTGTCACAGGTTTTGCCAGATTACAAGGAGCCTCCATTGGTGTTGTTGCCAATCAGCCAAAGGTGCTGGCAGGCAGCCTTGATCTTGACGCTGCCGATAAAGCGGCCAGATTTATTCGATTTTGCGATGCGTTTCATATTCCGATCTTAACCCTTGTGGACGTTCCTGGTTTTTTACCAGGAGAAAAAGCCGAGCATGCGGGAATTATCCGCCATGGGGCAAAGCTTTTATATGCGTACGCTGAAGCAACTGTTCCAAAAATCACTGTGATTTTAAGAAAGGCGTTTGGCGGTGCATATGTCGCGATGAATAGCAAGGGCTTAGGCGCTGACTTTGTTTATGCATGGCCAGAAGCCGAAATTGATGTCATGGGGAAAACGTTCGCAGACGAAATCGTTCATCCTGCTTCGCGCAAGTCTGAAAACAAACCAAGTGTATGGAAAGCGGCTCAGGCAGGTCTGATAGACGATATTTTTATGCCAGCTGAAACGAGAGAGCGATTGATCCGCTCATTTGATGTGCTTCGCAGTAAGGAAGTAGATAGACCGTTAAAAAAGCATGGCAACATGCCGCTATAAGAGGAGGAGCATCATCATGATCAATGAAAAACGCTTACTAGACGAATTTTTAGAATTAGTTCAGATTGATTCAGAAACAAAACACGAAGAGAAAATTGTTGAAGTATTAAAAGAAAAATTCTCGCAGCTTGGTCTAAAAGTGATTGAAGACGATTCAAAAGCGGCAACAGGCCACGGTGCAGGCAATCTTGTCTGTACTTTAGAAGGGAATCAAGAGGCAGATACAATTTATTTCACTTCTCATATGGATACAGTTGTACCAGGGAATGGTGTAAAACCAGTCATTGAGGACGGCTATGTGAAAACAGATGGAACAACAATTCTTGGTGCCGACGATAAAACAGGACTTGCTGCTATGTTTGAGGCGATCCGCGTGCTGAAAGAGAAAAATTTACCGCATGGAACAATTGAATTTGTGATCACAGCAGGCGAGGAATCAGGACTTGTTGGAGCAAAAGCGTTAGATCCGAATTTGATGACAGCGAAATACGGCTATGCCCTTGATTCAGATGGCAAGGTTGGTACGATTATTGTAGCTGCACCAACACAGGCAAAAGTACGCGCAACGATTTACGGAAAAACCGCTCACGCAGGTGTCGCGCCAGAAAAAGGTGTGTCTGCGATTACCATTGCATCAAAAGCAATTGCCAGCATGCCGCTTGGCCGGATTGATGAAGAAACAACGGCGAATATCGGCCGTTTTGAAGGCGGAACACAAACGAATATTGTGTGCGATCAAGTCGATATTTTGGCGGAAGCACGCTCTTTAGAACCAGCAAAAATGGAAGCTCAAGTAGCGAAGATGAAAGAAGCCTTTGAAAAAACCGCTAAAGAAATGGGCGGAAGTGCCGATGTACAAATTGACATCATGTATCCAGGCTTCAAATTCTCACACGGCGATCAAGTCGTAGAAGTGGCGAAAAAAGCGGCAGCAAAAATTGGCCGTCCTTCAGAACTGCAGACGAGCGGCGGAGGCAGTGATGCAAACGTCATTGCAGGCAACGGCGTCCCAACTGTCAACCTAGCTGTTGGATATGAAGATATTCATACGAAAAATGAGAAAATGCCGATTGAAGAATTAGTCAAAACAGCTGAAATGGTTCTCGCCATTATCGAAGAAACGACAAATCCATCGTAAAGGCAGGAGACTCTGTGAGCACGCAAAAGATTATTATTTTTCAGGTGGGGCAAGAGGAGTTTGGCATCAGTGTAGAGCATATTCGTTCGATTGAGAAGGTCCCTTACTTACAAGAAGTATCGAACCTTCCAAAAGAAATTAAAGGGCTGATGTCATTAAGAGGAGAGGTCATTCCTGTTAGTGACACAGGCGTGATGCTTCACGGAAAGCCTCTTGATGTGAACGAGCAGTCCAAGGTGCTGCTATTTGAAGTAAACGATCAAATGATTGGCTGTCTTGTCTCAGATGCAAAAGATATCATCGATATCGAGCAAAGCGAGATCAAGCCATTTCATATGAACACGAAGGCCTCTGAATATTTCTTCGGCGTTGTGGAGAGAGAAAACAAAATGATTTTACAAGTGGACCCAAATAAGTTCCTTGGGAAAATTGAGGACCTTGATCAATTGCCAGACCGGTTGAAAGAAGAATTGGCATAATGAAAAGCCCCTTATCTAAAGATAAGGGGCTTATTTTTATTCAGCAGCTGGTTTGGCTTGTTCGTTAGCCGCAGCTTTCGATTTTGATTTTTGGTACATGACATTTAAAATAATCGTTTGAATCGTGAGTAATAGTCCGCTTGTCATCCAGTATAAAGGAAGAGCAGCGGGTGCATTGATTGAAAGAAACAGCATCATGATTGGGAAAATCATGCCCATTACTTTCGCTTGCTTCAGCGCAGCCTCTGTCTGAGTGCCCGATTGCTTCGCATATTTTTGTGTGACATAAAATTGCAAGAAATACATAGCCCCTGCAAAGACTGCCACCAATAAATCGGTTTGTCCCAAGTTAAACCATAAGAACGTATGAGTTGCGATCTCAGGTGTTGAGCGGATCGCTGAGTAAAAGCCAAGAACAATTGGAATTTGAATCAGCATAGGCAGACAGCCCATTGCCAGCGGGTTTACATTGTTCTCTTTATATACTTTCATCATTTCCATTTGCAGTTCTTTTTGTTTTTCAGGATCTTTTGTTTTCTTCAGTTTGCTTTGTATTTGGTCAATCTGAGGTTTCACCAGTGCCATTTTTTCCTGCATGACTCGTTGCTTCTTAAATTGGTTCGCAAAAAGCGGGAAAATCAGCAGGCGGACAATCAAGGTGACAAACATAATGGATAAACCATAATCATCATGGAAAAAGTTCGCAAGCCAAATGATCAGCTCAGAAAAAGGCTGAACAAAATAATGATGGAAAAACCCATCAGAGCTCGTATTCGTTTGCGCACTCGCTGCAAATGCAGGTGACGCAATCATCATCAAACAAAAAGTCGTAAAAACAGTCAATAAACGTTTCAATTCGTTTCCTCCTCATGATTAAAAAAATTTAATTAGTGAGAGGAAGCGAATGGTCTTCATCATCATTAGATGATCGTTTCATTCGAATGACTTTACTAATCCAAGTTGTAATGCGATCATATATGATAAACAGAAAGTCTGTTCGATTCAAGCAAGATGCGTCCAACTCTTCCAAACGATGTCCACCAAGATGTTCGTTCATACGGCAGTCTTTTAGCAAAAACGCAATGCCGATGGCCGTCAGCGCTGGAAGAATAATCGTAAAGAATTCAACAAGGAAAAAGACTTCATTGAATGTATCAATAATCATGATTATCACATCCATTTCATTACTCACAGTGTACTATACACATGGTTAAATGTCTAACACAACCACGTGTTTTCTCTATTAAATAAAATTCCTTATTTTGTATAAAATAGTAAATGTCATCCAAACTTCATATTTCCTATCCTATAATGAGGTGGATAAAAGAAATGGAGGTTTTGAATATGACAAGTATTTACCCAAAGTTTCGAGCAGCTGCCGTGCAAGCAGCACCTGTCTACTTAAATTTGGAAGCAAGCGTTGAGAAATCATGTGAACTGATCGACGAGGCAGCTTCAAATGGTGCAAAGCTTGTGGCATTCCCAGAAGCATTTTTACCTGGTTATCCTTGGTTTGCTTTTATTGGTCATCCAGAATATACGAGAAAGTTCTATCATGAATTATATAAAAATGCCGTTGAAATCCCTAGCTTAGCCATTCAAAAAATCAGTGAGGCTGCAAAAAGAAATGAAACGTACGTTTGTATATCATGCAGTGAAAAAGATGGCGGCTCTCTCTATTTAGCTCAGCTTTGGTTTAATCCAAATGGGGATTTAATAGGAAAACACCGGAAAATGAGAGCTTCTGTAGCAGAAAGACTCATTTGGGGGGATGGAAATGGAAGTATGATGCCGGTTTTTCAAACTGACATTGGAAACCTTGGCGGATTGATGTGCTGGGAGCATCAAGTCCCGCTTGATCTTATGGCGATGAATGCTCAAAATGAGCAAGTACATGTAGCCTCTTGGCCAGGTTATTTTGACGATGAAATTTCAAGCAGATATTATGCCATCGCGACACAGACATTTGTGCTGATGACATCATCTATATATACGGAAGAAATGAAAGAGATGATTTGTTTAACGCAGGAGCAAAGAGATTACTTTGAAACATTTAAAAGCGGGCATACGTGCATTTACGGGCCGGACGGAGAACCGATCAGTGATATGGTTCCTGCTGAAACGGAAGGAATTGCTTACGCTGAAATTGATGTAGAAAGAGTCATTGATTACAAGTATTATATTGATCCGGCTGGACACTACTCCAATCAAAGTTTGAGTATGAATTTTCATCAGCAGCCCAATCCGGTTGTGAAACATTTACATCATCAAAAAAATGAAGTGTTCACATATGAGGACATTCAATATCAACATGGTATACTTGAAGAAAAAGTGTAAATGAACGTGGAACCCAGCGCGCAGACAAACCCTCGCATTCGGCTAGACTGCAAAGGTTTTTGATCACGCTGAAAAGAAGACAAAGGGCTAAAATCAAGAACATTTTAGCCCTTTGTCAACAGTCTGACCTTCTCTTTTTTGGAGAAGGTCTTTTTGAGGAAAGATGAAATAAATCAATGTATAATTGAGCATAAAAGGAATCCATCATGTTTGATATATAAGGAAACAGCTGATCAAAATACAGGTAGACAAGAAAATGGGGTTATGCCAATGTCAAATATTATTTTTCATATAGACATGAATGCTTTTTATGCCAATGTAGAAATGGCGTATGATCCTTCTTTGCGAGGGAAACCTTTAGCCATCAGCGGAAATGCAAAAGAGCGTAAAGGGATTGTTGTGACGTGTAGCTACGAGGCAAGAGCACTAGGTGTGAAGCCCCCGATGCCCTTGTGGGAGGCGAAGCGGCTATGTCCGGGACTCATTGTCCGCACACCGAACTTTGACCGGTACCGCAGCTCCTCACAAGAGATGTTTACAATACTAAGAGAATACAGTGATTTAGTCGAACCTGTATCGATTGATGAGGGCTATATTGATTTAACACATACGCCATATGCCGAGCATGCGGTAAAAACGGCTCATGATATTCAAACAAGGCTTGTAGAGGAGCTGATGCTTCCTTCAAGTATCGGCATTGCACCGAATAAATTTTTAGCGAAAATGGCGTCTAATTGGAAAAAGCCAATGGGCATCACCATATTGCGTAAACGAGATGTTCCGAACATGCTCTGGCCGCTCCCTGCTGGTGATATGCACGGGGTTGGACAAAAAACGGCAGAGAAATTAAAAAAAATCGGAATTCATACCATTGAAGACTTAGCGAAAGCGAATGAGTATACGCTAAAAGAATTGCTTGGCATTAATGGACCGAGATTAAAGCAAAAGGCGAATGGTGAACATGACGGCATCGTAGACCCAGAAAGAATATACGAATTTAAATCCGTCGGCAATTCATCTACTCTTCCTCATGATTCGGATGATTCAGATGAACTTGTCACGTTAATTGATAAGCTGTCACAATCTGTGAGTGCAAGGTTAAGGAGAAAAGAAGTGATGGCGAACCGGCTGCTCATCATGATTCGGTATGCAAGCTGGAAAAATATCACGCGAAGTGTCATGCTCACAAATCCAACGGATCGAAAAGAAGACATATTTGAAGCGGCAAAGCAGTTATTCCTTAAACATTGGAATGACCAGCCAGTAAGGCTCTTAGGTGTGACGGGGACAGACCTTGTCGAACGAAAAGCAGCTGTTAAACAGCTTGATTTATTTTCATATACAGAAGATGCAAAAGAAGAGCCTCTCCAAACCATTTTAGATGGACTGAAAGAAAAATATGGAAAGTCATTGGTGCAAAGAGGGATCACTATTAAGGAAAAAGAGAGCAAAACAAGCGGGACAAGTTTTAATAAAGATTTTTTTCAGGACGAAAGAGGAAATGACTAGCCTGAAAACTTGATAAAAGAGGTGATGTTGTGGTAATTTCAAAGGGTACATCATTTCAGCAGTAATCAATATAGTGTGTTAGAAGGGACGTCAGAATTATGTCAAAACAACAAATCGGTGTGGTTGGACTAGCCGTTATGGGGAAAAACCTTGCCCTCAATATTGAAAGCCGCGGTTTCTCCGTATCCGTTTATAACAGATCTAGCAGCAAAACAGAAGAGTTTCTTCAAGAAGCAGAAGGAAAAAACGTTGTTGGCACATACAGCATCGAAGAATTTGTTCAGTCGCTTGAAACACCGCGTAAAATTCTTTTAATGGTAAAAGCTGGTGCAGCAACAGATGCAACCATTCAATCATTACTTCCTCACCTAGAGAAAGGTGACATTTTAATTGATGGTGGAAATACATATTACAAGGATACACAAAGACGTAACCAAGAGCTTGCAGAAAGTGGTATTCACTTCATTGGTACAGGTGTTTCCGGCGGTGAAGAAGGCGCGCTAAAAGGTCCTTCCATCATGCCAGGCGGTCAAAAAGAAGCGCATGAGCTAGTGAAACCAATTTTAGAAGCGATCTCTGCGAAAGTAGATGGCGAGCCTTGTACAACGTATATCGGCCCAGATGGAGCAGGACATTATGTCAAAATGGTTCATAACGGTATCGAGTACGGAGATATGCAATTGATCTCTGAATCATACTTTATCTTGAAGCATGTTGCTGGATTATCAGCAGGGGAGCTTCATGAAGTATTCTCAGAGTGGAATAAAGGCGAGCTTGACAGCTATTTAATCGAAATTACAGCTGACATTTTCACAAAAGTGGATGAGGAAACAAACCAGCCGCTTGTGGATGTGATCTTAGATAAAGCTGGTCAAAAAGGAACTGGAAAATGGACAAGCAAAAGCTCACTTGATCTAGGTGTCCCGCTTCCAATCATTACTGAGTCTGTTTTTGCGCGCTACATTTCAGCAATGAAAGATGAACGTGTGGAAGCAAGTCAATTGATCGAAGGTCCAGAGCCAGCACAATCAGCTGAGAATAAACAAGAGCTGATCGAAGCAGTTAGAAAAGCCCTATTCATGAGTAAAATCTGCTCTTACGCACAAGGCTTTGCGCAAATGAAAGCAGCGTCTGATGAATATAACTGGGATTTGAAATACGGTGAAATTGCGATGATCTTCCGCGGTGGATGTATCATTCGTGCAGCCTTCTTACAACAAATTAAAGAAGCGTATGACCGTAATCCTGAACTGAAAAACCTATTGCTTGATCCATACTTTAAGGATATTGCTCAAAACTATCAATCATCACTTCGTAAAGTCATTTCACTTGCAGTGGAACAAGGAGTTCCTGTTCCTTCATTCTCAAGTGCACTTGCTTACTTTGATAGCTATCGCACAGCTGTCCTTCCAGCGAATTTAATTCAAGCACAGCGTGACTATTTCGGTGCACATACGTATGAGCGTACAGATAAAGAAGGCGTATTCCATACTGAATGGATGAAATAAATAGAGAACGACTGAAAAACCTTACCTTTGGTAAGGTTTTTTTGTTTGCATCTTTTCGGCTAAAAATGTGAAAAAGAGGGATGCTATGTAAAAAAGACAAGAAAGTAGGGATAGAAGTGGGCATCTTATATGCACTTCTCCCAGCGATATTTTGGGGAAGTATTGTTCTCATCAGTGTCAAACTAGGCGGGAATGCGTATCAGCAAACCCTTGGCATTACGCTCGGCGCGTTTTTATTTTCGATTGCAGCCTTTTTCATCAAAATGCCAGAGCTGACACCGCTTATTTTTGCGGTTTCCGTCATTTCAGGCATCTTCTGGAGTATTGGACAAATGAATCAGCTTTCAAGTGTTGCTTTTCTCGGTGTGTCTAAAGCGGTTCCCTTATCAACGGGCATGCAGCTTGTGAGCACAACGCTATTTGGCGTCATGGTCTTCAAAGAATGGCAGACGATGACGGTCATACTCATTGGTTCTTGCGCCATTTTACTGATCATTGCAGGTGTTGTGATGACATCGCTCGGCCAAAAAAAGAATGGCGGCGGGAATGGCAGAGGCAATTTTAAAAAAGGGATCATTATTCTGCTCATCTCAACCGTTGGTTACGTCGGATATGTCGTCATTTTAAGATGGTTTGATATTGATGGCTGGTCTGCACTTGTCCCGCAATCCGTCGGTATGCTGCTTTCATCCTTAGCGATTAGTTTAAAACAGGACCCATTTAGTAAATATACGTTTAGAAATATCATTGCCGGTCTTGTTTGGTCAACAGGAAATCTTGGTCTGCTTTTGGCCATTCCATTAATCGGCGTAGCCGTAAGCTTTTCGATGTCACAAACAGGGATTGTCATCTCAACACTAGGCGGCATTTATTTATTAAAAGAGAAAGCATCTAGAACAAGCTTTGTCATTGCAGGCTGCTTGATGATTATTGCAGGCGGTGTGCTGCTAGGCTTTACAAAATAGGAGGTTACACGAATGTATCCAGATTTAGAAGGAAAAACAGTTCTGATTACAGGTGCAGGTACAGGGATTGGCCAAGCGATGGCCCGCCGATTTGGACAAGAAAAAGCCAATGTGGTGATTAATTACTTCTCTGATAAAGAAAATCCGGATGATACCATTGCAGAAATTCAAAAACATGGCGGACAGGCTGTGAAAATCAAGGGAGACGTATCAAAGGAAGAGGATATGCAGGCGATGATTGATAAAGCCGTTGATACATTCGGCAGTCTTGATGTGATGATCAATAACGCAGGCATTGAAAATGAAGTACCCTCTACAGAAATGACGCTGGATAATTGGAACAAAGTAATGTCTACCAATTTAACAGGCATGTTTCTAGGGTGCCGTGATGCACTGAAGTATATGACAGATCATGGGATAGAAGGCTCGATCATTAATATGTCGTCGGTTCATCAGCAAATTCCTTGGCCTCATTTCGTGCATTATGCAGCCAGTAAAGGAGGCGCAAAGCTTTTGACAGAAACATTGGCGCTTGAATATGCCCCTAAAAAAATCCGTGTAAACAGCATTGCACCAGGCGCCATTGATACCCCGATTAATGCGGAGAAATTCGATGATCCAGCATTGAAAAAAGGCGTGATTGAGCTGATTCCAATCGGCTATATTGGAAAGCCGGAAGAAGTGGCAGCATGTGCTGTCTGGCTGGCATCAAAAGAGGCGAGCTATGTTACCGGCTTGACGTTATATGTAGACGGCGGCATGACAAAGTATCCGGGGTTCCAGGCAGGAAAAGGATAAGACAATGAAGACAAATCAGCGTGTAGACAAACCCTCGCATTCGGTGTCAGGTCTGCGCTCCGGTGCTCACGAATGTCAAATTCGCTCCGCTCCTGTGCTCGCCCTTCCTAGACTTCAAAGGTTTTCTATCAGGCTGAAAAGAAGACAAAGGGCTAAAATCAAGCATTTTAGCCCTTTGTCAACAATCTGAACGAGCGTAAAATACGCTCTTTTTTTATATTAAATACATACAAATGAAATTAAATGTCTAGACATTTAAAAATAAAAATATATAATATTAATTGGAAGCGCTTTTATTACAACAATGGGGTGAGAGAAATGAAACGTATTTTATTAGCATGCAGTTCGGGAATGTCTACGAGTTTACTAGTGACAAAGATGAAAGCACATGCCGATTCAATTGGGGACGAAGCAGAAATTTGGGCAGTTGGTCAAGATCAAGCAAAAAAAGAAATGGCGAATGCAGATGTTGTGTTAATCGGACCGCAAATGAGCTTTTTAAAAGGAGACCTCCAAAAAGAAGCAACAAAATACGGGATTGAGGTAGAGGTCATTGATATGCAGGCATACGGGCTTGCCGATGGACAAAAAGCATATGAACAGGCACTTACATTGATGGGGGAATCTTAAAGGATGGAAAAGAAAACACTGGAAGGGCTCACGGAGGAACAAGTGAGCTTTCAATTGATCTTACACAGCGGGAATGCACGCAGCAAATTGCTTCAGGCTCTGAAACAATATCGAGAAGGTCTAGAAGAAGAAGCTTTTAGTCATATGAAAGAAGCGGAAGAGGATTTACGGCTTGCACATGACATCCATTTTCAACTCGTGCAGAAAGAGGCAGGAGGAGAAACAACATCCTTTTCCTTATTGCTCATGCACGCTGAAGATCATTTAATGTCGACCATTACCATCAAGGAGCTTGTGGGAGAGCTTCTGCCGATATTCCAATCGCTTAAACAATAAAGGGTGTAAACAAGGGGGGAAACCAATGTTTGATAAAATAAGTGCCATTTTGGTTCCGATTGCTGGGAGATTGAACAACAACCGATATTTAGGCGTATTACGTGATGCCTTTATGCTTGCGTTCCCGCTCACCATCTTTGGTTCCATTATGGTTGTGCTGATGAATTTGCCATTTTTAGATAGAATCATGAGTAAAACCGTACTGGAGGGCGTCCAGTCTGCACTGAATATCGCACCAAGTGCGACCATCAGCATTATGAGTGTGTTTGTTGTATTTGGGATTGGCTACTATTTATCAAAAAGCTATGATGTAGAAGCTGTCTTTGGCGGCGTGATTGCTTTAGCCTCTTTCTTGCTTCTAACTCCGTTTTTACTAGAACAAGAAGGCGGTGCAACGATTGCAGGCGTTATCCCAGTTGATCGTTTAGGTGCAAAGGGGATGTTCCTAGGAATGATCACAGGCTTTTTGTCTGCTGAAATTTATCGTTATTTTGTCCAAAAGAAATTTGTGATCAATATGCCGCAAGGGGTTCCGCCAGCTGTTTCCAAGTCTTTTGCTGCACTGATCCCGGCTACTTTGACACTTACAACCTTTTTGCTCATTAATATCATCATTACACAAGGCTTCAAAACAAATATGCATGATTTGATTTATCATGCCATTCAGGCGCCGCTTGTCGGTCTTGGAAGCGGTATTATTCCGACGTTGATCGCTGTTTTCTTTATACAAATTCTTTGGTTCTTTGGGCTTCATGGCCAAATTATTATCAACTCTGTCATGGATCCGATTTGGAATACATTGTCCATTCAAAACCTAGAGAGCTACACAAAAACAGGTGAGGTTCCTAATATCATCAGCAAGCAGTTTATTGAAATCTATACGGTTGGAATGGGTGGAACCGGTATGACGCTTGCTGTTGTGTTTACGATTTTAATTTTCCTGAAAAGTAAGCAATTAAAACAAGTAGCCAAGCTTGGCTTAGGACCAGGATTATTTAACGTCAATGAACCGATTATCTTCGGTTTACCGATTGTCATGAATCCGCTTATTCTCATTCCGTGGATTTTGGCGCCAATGGTCATTACATGTATTACTTATTTTGCGATGGCATCAGGGATTGTACCGCCGCCGACAGGCGTGAATATCCCATGGACAGTGCCGATCTTTATTAGCGGAATGATGGCAACAAATTCACTAGCGGGCGGACTGCTTCAGTTGTTTAACCTGATGATTGTGTTTGTCATTTGGTTCCCGTTCCTGAAATTTATTGACCGTATGAATGTGAAAAATGAAAAAATAACGACAACAGAAAAAACGAAGGCAGCAAACATCAAAGGTGAAGGAGACTCAATACATGTCGATGGAAACTAATAAGCAATCATATACATTTCCAGAAGGTTTCTGGTGGGGATCTTCTGCTTCTGCGACGCAAACAGAAGGCAGCGTCCCTGGCGATGGAAAGGGACCGAACATTTGGGATCATTGGTTTGAACAAGAGCCAACTCGTTTTTTTGATGGCGTAGGACCAGACGTGACATCTCAATTTTATCGAAAATATAAAGAGGATATCCGTCTCATGAAAGAAATTGGCCACAATTCATTTCGGCTGTCGATTTCATGGTCACGCCTTTTACCAGAAGGAACAGGTGCTGTGAATGAAGAAGCGGTGTCTTTTTATAATGATGTGATCAATGAACTGATTGCACATGATATCGAGCCATTTGTGAACCTATACCATTTCGATATGCCAATGGCACTGCAGGAGAAAGGCGGCTGGGTGAACAGACAGGTGGTTGACGACTATGTGAGCTATGCAACATTATGCTTCCAATTATTTGGCGACCGGGTGAAAAAATGGTTTACCCATAACGAACCGATTGTTCCTGTAGAAGGCGGATATATGTATAGCTTTCATTATCCAAACGAAGTTGATTTCCAAAAGGCTGTACAGGTCGGTTTTCATGAACTTTTATCAAATGCGAAGGCGATTGCGGCTTATAAAAAGCTGCAGCAAGGCGGTAAGATTGGCATCATCCTAAACCTGACTCCTTCGTACCCGCGAAGCCAGCATCCGCGCGATGTAGAAGCAGCAGAGATGGCCGATGCTTTCTTTAACCGTTCCTTCTTAGATCCTGCGGTGAAGGGGCATTTCCCGGAAAAGCTAGTAGAAGTCTTAAAGAAAGAAGGCTTTATGCCAAGTATGGAAGAAGGGGACCTTGAGCTCATTCGAGAGAATACGATTGATCTTCTTGGCATCAACTATTATCAGCCAAGAAGAGTGAAAGCGAAAGAGCATATGCCGCATCCTCAAGCACCATTTATGCCGAACCATTATTTTGATTCTTTTGAGATGCCGGGAAGAAAAATGAATGTGTACCGAGGCTGGGAAATCTATGAAAAGGGCATTTACGACATATTGAAAAAAGTTCAAACAGACTATGATAATATTGAATGCTTTATTTCTGAAAATGGAATGGGCGTCGAAGGAGAAGAGCGGTTTAAGGATGAAGAAGGAATGATTCATGACGATTACCGCATTGACTTTATTTCTGAGCATCTCAAATGGGTGCATCAAGCCATTCAAGAAGGAAGCAATGTGAAAGGCTATCATCTATGGACCTTTATGGACAACTGGTCCTGGTCGAATGCATATAAAAATCGTTATGGATTTGTCTCAGTTGATCTTCAAAAAGACGGGAAACGAACGATTAAGAAAAGCGGATACTGGTTTCAATCCGTTTCAAAGAATAACGGTTTTTAATCAAAATACTTGCTCTTTCCTTGAAAAGAGCAAGTATTTTTCTTATGTGACGGTAAGTGGATGAAACAAAAATGGCTGGCACCTTTTAAGCTCACATCCCTTAGTGTAAAATGAGAGGAAGGCTAAAAAACGCCATATTTCCTTCTAGAATAAAGCGCTATGAAAAAACAAGTCAGTTGGTGGTGTGAGATGAAGAAGTACGAACTCATTTCAGAAGAAATCAGAAAACGAATAGGAACAGCCTATTATCCAGAAGATCAACCCATTCCAGATGAAAACTCGCTTGCCGCCGAATTTCAATGCAGCAGAATGACAATGAAACGTGCGCTTGATCTTCTCGTTGCAGAAGGTCTGCTCTTTAGAAAAAGAGGCCACGGTACATTTATTGTAAAGGCAGCGCTCAATCAAGGAGCAATCAATGTATCAGGCCATGAAAATAAAGGGTTCACAAAGGTCATGGCGGATAAAAACGTCACGACTCAAATCATTCATTTTGATGTCCATTTTCCAAGCGAAGAGGTGGCAGCCCATCTATCTATTGACTCAACCACACCTGTTTATGATATCATCCGGCTCCGTCTTGTGGATGAAGAGCCTTACGTATTAGAAAAAACGTTTATGCCTGTCAATCTCATTAAGGGCATAGATGAAGAAGTTCTACTGGGTTCTATCTATGGCTACATTTCAAATCAGCTTCATTTAAAAATAGCAGGTGCGCACAAGAAAATTAGGGCGGCTAAATCAGATCAGCTGGATCAGCAGTATTTAGGGTGTGACCCAACAGATCCTGTGCTTGAAGTCGAGCAGGTTGCTTATTTAAACGCAGGGCAGCCGTTTGAATACTCATTTAGCCATCATCGCTATGATAAATTTGACTTTTCAACGGTTGAAATCACGAAAACAGGACGTTAAAAAAAGAGCAGAACCCCAAAGGGAGACTGCTCTTTTTTCATTTGATTTTATATATTCCACCAATGGTATCCATCTTTTTCTAGAAGCTCATCAGCTTCTTTCGGTCCCATAGAACCAGCAGGATAGTTTGGTTTTAATGTTTTGCTTTCTGCCCATTTCTCAGAAATCGGATCAACGAAGTTCCAAGAAAGTGCCACCTCGTCCCAGTGAGCAAAGTTTGTTGCATCGCCTAGCAAGCAGTCATGAATCAGCTTTTCATATGCTTCTGGTGTATTCATGATGTCGTTATAGTTTGTTTGGTAGTCAAGCTTAATCGGTTTCGCATACGTGCCGCCATCGAGCTTGCGAGCATTCAGGTGAAGGGTGATGCCTTCATCTGGCTGAATATGAATGACGAGTAAGTTTGGATGCATGGCATTTCCGTTTCCATAGTATAGGTTCATTGGAATGTCTTTAAATTGAACTACGATTTGAGTAGATTTCTTTTCTAACCGTTTTCCTGTCCGAATGTAAAATGGCACCCCGGCCCATCTAAAGTTATCAATCAGCAGTTTCCCTGCCACAAATGTTTCTGTGTTTGAGTTCGGGTCAACATTTTGCTCTTTCAGATAAGAAGGAACCTCGCTGCCATCAATCGTACCAGTATCATACTGTCCGCGGACAAAGAATTGATCGACCTCATCTTTAGAAAAAGGACGAAGAGCGCGCAATACTTTCCGTTTTTCGCTGCGGATTTCCTCTGTATTGAGTTTAATTGGCGGCTCCATTGCTAAAAGGGCAACCATTTGAAGCATATGGTTTTGGACCATATCTCTTAGTGCACCAGAATTTTCGTAATATCGAGCCCGGTCTTCAACCCCTAAGGATTCACTGGATGTAATTTGAATGTTTGAGATATAGCGGTTTGTCCAAAGCGGTTCAAAGATAGCATTCGCAAAGCGGATGACCTCAATGTTTTGAACCATTTGTTTACCAAGGTAGTGGTCAATACGATAAATTTGATCTTCTGTGAATGCATCACGAATTTCTTCATTTAATGTTTTGGCACTTGGCAGATCATGCCCAAATGGCTTTTCAATGACAAGTCGTGACCAGCCGGTTGTTTCTGATACGCCCTCACTCTTTAGGAACTTCGCAATCGTTCCGAAGAATTCCGGTGCCATAGCTAAATAGAACATGCGGTTATTTGGAATACTGTACGTATCTTCAAGACCTGTTAGAAGCGTGTTAAGCGATTGATAGGAAGCAGGGCTTGATACGTCAAAATCGTGATAATAGAAATGTGAAATGAATTCTTCTGTTTTCGCTTCTGCATCATCAGAAGAAACAGATTCCTTTACCACAGCTCTGAGGTCCTCATGAGACCATGGACGGCGTCCAACTCCGACAACAGCGAATTGATCACCTAGCTTTCCGCTATGATAAAGTCTATGTATAGAAGGGTAGAGCTTGCGTTTGGCAAGGTCTCCTGTTGCGCCAAAAATGACAATGACTGCTTTAGGGTTGTTAGTTTCTGTATTCACGAGAAGTACCTCACTTTATTCGTAGCATTGTTGTAAAAACCGAGAATGTATGTACATTTTCTTTATTTTAAAGCTTCATTGTTCGTAAAGCAAACATTTGATTCGACTTTTTCTGCTCTCGTTTCACTTTTTTCAAAAATTCCGCTGAATTCACATTTACCTTGTCTTCATGTATTCTATATGAATGAAGATATTGTATACCGGCTTTAGGAGGAAAAGTAATGGAACTGCTCTTTTTAGGAACAGGTGCAGGCATTCCTGCAAAAACAAGAAACGTCACTTGCACAGCGCTAAAGCTTTTAGAAGAAAGAAATGCAGTGTGGCTTTTTGATTGCGGAGAAGCAACGCAGCACCAAATCTTACATACAACGATTAAACCGAGAAAGATCGAGAAAATATTTATCACACATATGCACGGTGATCATGTATATGGCCTTCCGGGACTCCTTGGCAGCAGATCCTTTCAAGGCGGGGAGGATGAATTGACGATCTATGGACCAAAGGGCATTAAGGCCTTTGTGAACGCAGCACTTTCAGCCTCGCAAACGCATTTGACATATCCGCTGCATATCATAGAAATAGATGAAGGGGTCGTGTTTGAAGACGATACCTTTCAAGTAGAAGCAAGAAGAGTCTCTCACGGGATTCCAGCTTACGGCTATCGGGTTGTGGAAAAAGATATGCCTGGTTCATTAAAAGCCGAAGACCTAAAAGAAATCGGTGTAAAACCTGGACCTTTGTATCAGAAGTTGAAAAATGGGGAAACCGTGACACTCGAAGATGGAAGAACCATTGATGGAACCGATTATTTGGAACCCCCTAAAAAAGGGAGAATCGTTGCATTTTCAGGAGATACCCGTTTGTGCGAGAATATAACAAGGCTTGCCAAAAATGCGGATGTGTTAGTCCATGAAGCAACATTCGGTAAAGAAGATGCAGATTTAGCCTACAATTATTATCACAGTACAACAGAACAAGCAGCGAAAACAGCAGAGGAAGCAGGCGCAAAAAGGCTCATTTTGACCCATATAAGTGCACGTTACCAAGGAGAAGAGGCACTGAAACAACTGTTGAAAGAAGCCCGCGATATATTCCCGCTGACAGAAGCTGCACATGATTTCTCTTCTTTCCCCATTGAACGCACCCTGTAAAAATTGGATGAATCGTCAAAAAAAGTTGTGTGATTTTTTTGATATTTATGATGACGCTCTTTTTCAGGTAGTGGTAAAATGGTGAAGAAAAACAAATGACGAATCAAACTATGAAGAATACGGGAGGCACAATCAAAGATGAGCGGTTTTACAGCATTAAGTGAAGCAGAATTGAATGACTTATATGTGGCACTACAAAATGAGTATGAAACTTACAAAAGTAAAAACTTGCACTTAGACATGTCTAGAGGGAAGCCTTCACCAAAACAGCTCGATTTGTCTATGGGCATGCTCGATGTTGTGACATCAAAGGATGCAATGACAGCTGAAGATGGCACAGATGTGCGAAACTATGGCGGCTTGACAGGCCTTCCTGAAACGAAGAAATTTTTTGCAGAAGTACTCAATTTAAAGCCAGAACAAATCATCATCGGCGGTAACTCAAGCCTGAATATGATGCATGATACCATTGCACGTGCGATGACTCACGGCGTATGTGACAGCAAAACACCTTGGGGAGAGCTGCCAAAGGTAAAATTCCTTGCACCAAGCCCAGGGTATGATCGTCATTTTGCCATTTGTGAGCTATTTAACATAGAGATGATCACGGTCGATATGAAGGCTGATGGACCTGATATGGATCAGGTAGAAAAATTGGTCGCAGAAGATGAAGCGATTAAAGGCATTTGGTGTGTACCTAAATATAGCAATCCAGACGGTATTACGTATTCAGATGAAGTCGTTGACCGCCTAGCTTCAATGAAAACAAAAGCAGACGACTTCCGCATTTTTTGGGATGATGCATATGCAGTCCACCATCTAACGGATACACCTGATACGTTAAAAGATATTTTTCAAGCAATTGAAGAGGCAGGATACCCGAACCGTGTGTTTATGTTTGCGTCTACGTCTAAAATTACATTCCCAGGCTCAGGTGTTGCACTGATGGCGTCTAGCCCTGACAATGTAAGCTTCACTCAAAAGCAATTATCGATTCAAACGATCGGACCAGACAAAATTAATCAACTAAGACATCTTCGTTTCTTCCAAAATCCAGAAGGTTTGAAGGAACATATGAAAAAGCATGCAGCGATCATTAAGCCAAAATTTGACCTCGTTCTTTCCATTCTTGACGAAAAACTTGGCGGAAAAGATATCGCTGAATGGCACAAGCCAAATGGCGGATATTTCATTAGTTTAAATACACTTGATCATTGTGCAAAAGCTGTTGTGCAAAAAGCAAAAGAAGCAGGTGTCACAATGACAGGTGCAGGTGCAACATACCCATATGGAAAAGATCCGCTTGATCGTAACATTCGCATTGCACCAACATTCCCGGCTCTTGAAGAACTAGAGCAAGCGATTGACATCTTTACATTATGTGTTCAGCTTGTCAGTATTGAAAAGCTGCTTTCAGAAAAAAGTCAATCTGCTCCAACGGCATAAATAAAAGAAACTCCTTGACTCATAACGGGTCAAGGAGTTTTTTATTTTAATTAGCAGTTTGATAATAGGAGACAGGTTGTTTGGCTGCGCACCATACATCATAGATAGCAAGCTGTACAATATGCGGTTCATCATGATGAATATAGTGCGAGCTGTTTTGCGCCTGAATCCATCCGCTTTGGGATGACAAAGACAGCATGCGTTTATGAAGTCTGAGCCAAGCTTCATGAGCTGGGTGAAACAATCGGCTCTTACCTGATGAAATGACAAGAAGCGGCATCATTCCATAATGGGTTTGCTCCTCTTTGATTGTGCTTAGCATTTGCTGAAAGTCCTCATGCGTACATTCTGCTGTAAACTGCGCCATATATGAAGTGCGTTCTTCCTTTGATAAAAGCGGCAGGATCACCTGCTCTTGCTCCTCACTTGCCGGGTCTAACAGCACCATACCAATGACATCATCTCCTCTGCGGCTTGCCCATAACCGGCTGACAAGAGAGCCAAATGAGTGAGCGACAATAAGAAATGGCGGCTGAATATTGGCTTCTTTCAGCAGTGCATCTAAATCATCAGCGAGGTCATGCAAGGTTCTTCCTTCACCGCTCTCACTGCTCTTTCCATTTCCTAAACGGTCGTATAAGAAAACCCCAAGTTCTGGGTCAATATCACGTGCCATATTCGACCACGTATCACTAGAAATGCCGTAGCCTGCTTCAAAGATAATCGTGGCTTGCCTTTTGCCTTGACGATGTTTTGTATAAAAGTGGTGTCCATCTATATGATACATTTTTTCAATCATTGCCGAATTCATTCTTCCATCTCCTCTAAGTGGTTCTTTAGCTAAAAGACGGCACAAAAGGCAGATATGTTTCTCTTAAAAACAAAAAAGATGCCTATTTCGAAAAATAGACACCTTTTTTCCTAAGAGCTTTTACCAAGCGCGATCATATTGACGCGGGCTTTCGATGGATGTACGGAGCTCTTGAGCAGCTGTTTTCGGGAAGTATGGATCCCGTAAAAATTCTCTGCCAATAAAGATCAAATCCGCACGCTGATTTTGTAAAATCTCCTCTGCCTGTACACCAGATACAATCAGACCGACAGCTGCTGTTTGAATGCCGGCTCCTTCTTTTATTTTCTCTGCAAATGTTACTTGGTAGCCGGGGAATGTGTTGATTTTCGCCTGTACGACAGCACCTGAGCTGACATCAATTAAGTCGACACCTTGCTCTTTGAGCCAAGTGGCAATCCCAATATAATCTGCAATATCAAGTCCTTTTGTCGTGTAATCAGAAGCCGACACACGGACAAATAAAGGTCCGTCCCATACGGCGTTGACTGCGTCTACGACTTCTCTTAAGAAACGATAACGGTTCTCTGGTGAACCGCCATAATCGTCTGTTCGGTGGTTCGCCAGCGGTGAAAGAAATTCATTGATCAAATAGCCATGTGCACCATGAATTTCAATGATGTCAAAACCCGCTTTTTTTGCCCGTACAGCTGCATCCTGAAACGCCTGAACGGTATCTTTGATTTGATCAACAGACATCTCGACAGGGGTTTTAGATGTTTCATCAAATGGGATGCTTGATGGTGCAAGAATGTCTCCATCAAGTTCAGCCTTACGTCCTGCATGGGCTAGCTGGATGGCTGTCTTCGTTCCGTATGCTTTGATTTGTTCGTTTAATGAAGCGAATCCTTCGATGTGCTCATCGCTCCAAATACCGAGGTCTTGATCACTAATTCTTCCCTCAGGAGATACAGCACTTGCTTCCACCATGATGAGACCAGCCTGACCTTGTGCACGGGAAATATAATGTGTGAAGTGGAAAGGCTGTAATTTCCCATCACGGTCATAGGATGAATACATACACATCGGGGACATCACGATGCGGTTTTTCAGTGTAACACCTTTTAATGTCCAAGGTGAAAAGAGTTTTGTTTCCAAATACCTTCGCCTCCTCATGGAATTGTATAGCCGATTATAACAGCCATTCAAACTTTCGTCATAAAAGGTGCTCAAAGAATATAGCTTTTATACACGTTTTTGTATAATGGAGAGATAGAGACATCAAAGGGGGAGAACGGATGAAATGGCAAACAGAGAGTGAACTAAGGGAGCTCCTGACAGCTCTTATGCAGTATGAAAGCATATCAGGTACAACAGGAGAAGTCGCGTTAGCGGAATATTTATATTATTTGCTAAGGGAGCGGCCTTATTTTGAGCAGAACCCTCATCATTTGGCTTTGCATCCGATGAAAGATGGCCGGTATTATTTAACGGCACTTGTGAAGCGTAGTACGCTGCGGCGTACCGTGCTGCTTCTTAGTCACTTTGATGTAGTCGATACAGAAGATTACGGCGAATTTCAAAACATGGCATGCAAGCCTGAAGAGTTAATGGCTTCCTTTTCGCAAAAAAGTGAGCTTCTTCCAAAGAGGGCAAGAGAGGACCTTGCTTCAGGCGACTGGTTGTTTGGAAGAGGGGCCATGGATATGAAAGCAGGTCTCACCGTACAGCTTTCTATGCTGGAAAGAGCGATGACAGAAACATTTGATGGAAATATCCTGCTCGTCACAGTTCCTGATGAGGAAGTCAATTCACAAGGAATGCTTGAGGCTGTGCCGAAATTAAAAGAGCTTAAAGAAAAACATGATCTTGACTATAGCGCGTGTTTAAACAGTGAGCCGATGTTTGAAAAGTATCCAGGGGATGAACATCATTATATGTATACAGGCAGTATAGGAAAGGTATTAGCCGGATTTTTCTGTAAAGGGATTGAAACACATGTAGGAGAGCCTTTCTCAGGCTTAAATGCGAATTTTATGGTATCTGAACTAAACAGGCTGTTAGAGCTCAATAGTGATTATTGTGAGGAAGTAGATGGTGAAGTAACACCGCCTCCAACGAACTTAATGCAAAAGGACTTGAAAGAAGCCTATTCCGTTCAAACACCTCACACAGCCGTATCTTTATTTAATGTGCTCATGATGAAACGTTCAAGTGAAGAACTGCACGGACTTCTCTATGAAACTGCGAAACAAGCAGCAGACCAAATCGAGGCCAATCTTCAGCAAAAAACAGCTGACTTTCAGCGCTTTAAACACTTTACTCCAATTGACACTCAGGTGACGGTTCTTACGTATCACGAGCTGTATCAAAAAGCCGCAGAACGCTCTGGTGAACAGGAAGTCGAGCGCATTGTCAATTATGCATTCGCCAACCGAGGTGAACTTGGAGATCGTGATTTTTCAACGAAAATTGTCTCGGAGCTGACGACGCTATGTAAGGAAGAAGGGCCGCTGATTGTGCTATTTTATAGTCCGCCATTTTACCCTTCTGTGTCCTCAACAGAAGATCCGCATATTCAGACGACATTCAAGAAGGTTCAAAAAGAGGCAAAAGAGGTATATGGACTTGAAGTAGAGGAAGTGAAATATTTCCCGGGATTGTCTGATTTAAGTTACTTACAGCTCGAAAAGCAGGAAGTAGGTCATTATACAACCAATATGCCGCTTTACCAAAAAGGCTATTCTTTACCGCAAGGAGAAAAGGAAGCCCTTTACGTTCCAGTCATCAACGTAGGTCCACTAGGAAAGGACCCGCACAAATGGACAGAACGGCTGCACGTCCCGTTCTCTTTTGGCATTTTGCCAGAATTGCTAGAATCAACGATTCATGCTTTATTAGAGAAAAAATAAGTAGATGTAATGAAGAGCTCTATCTTGATGATAGGGCTTCTATTTAATAAATAGAAGCTGCTATTAAAGAAGAATTACATTTATTTGAAGGGGGGGAGAAAATTAAATGGAAACTGGGAAATTAACAAAATCAGACATCATCACATCGCTTCAGGAAAGTATGCGTGAACTAGAGAAGCTAGTGGAGGCTTGTGATGATTATACACTGGATCAATCTTTGGGGGAGGAGAAATGGTCAATCAAGCAGCTCACCGGGCATTTGTATGACACAGAAGAAGTCTGGTCAGAGCGGATAGAGCAGGCGATATCAAATCATCACACGCCCTTTCAATCATATGATCCTGAAATGTATGTGAAAGAAAGAGCGTATGAATGGTATAACGCAGAAGAGATCAAAGCATTGATCAAACGGATGAAAGAGAGAAGAAACAACACGCTTCGGCTATTAGAAAAAGATATATGGGAACAATCAGGTCTGCATCCGGAAGAAGGAGTGATGACCGTCCAAGTATTAGCTGAAACCATCGCTTTACATGAACAACATCATCTGGATCAAATCAAAGCCATCATGTCAATGAGGCAGTGAAAAAGCACCTGGATCAAAACAGGTGCTTTTCACATTCATTTATACGTGCTTGCTGAAAACATTTCGTTTAATTCTGTTGCGCGTTTAGTGGCTGTTTTGACACAATCGACAACTGCCTCTTCAAATTGATAGGCAGCCAGTGTATTCAGGCCGGCTTCTGTTGTTCCGCCTTCACTTGTGATTTCTTTGCGCAGTTCGGCCGGCTCTTTTCCGCTGTCTTGAAGCATATTAGCGGCGCCCGCAATCATTTGGCAAATGAGTAATTTCGCAGTTGCTTGGTCCATTCCAAGTTCTGAAGCACCTCGCTCCATTCCTTCAATCAAATGATAAATGAAGGCAGGGCCGCTGCCTGCGATGGCTGTCACAGCATTTAGCTGCGATTCATCTAATACTGTGACATGCCCGATCGTTTCAAACAGCTCGACGGCCTTTTTCTTTTGCTCCTCTGTCACTTCATGACTTACGGCAATACCAGTTGCTGACTGCTGAATCGCCGCTGATGTATTTGGCATCGCACGAACGACTGCACTCTTTCCGCCAGCATAGTGTTGAATCGTTTCAATAGAAATACCCGCTAAAATAGAAATGATCAGCTGTCCATGTAAATGAGGACGGACTTCAGAAATTCCGCTTTCTGCATCCTTCGGTTTTAAGGCAAAAACGAGAATATCCGCTTCTTCATAAATAAAGGACCGAGCGAAATCCGTTTTGACCCCATAACGCGCCTGTAATTCCTCTAATCGTTTTTCATTCGTTTTGTTTGTCACAATGATATCTTCATTCGACATCATGCCGCTTTTTAATAAACCTTTGATCATAGACTCTGCCATTGAGCCTGCACCGATAAATCCAATTTTACTCATAAGCTGCTCCTCCTTGTAGAAAATAAAAAAACCTCTCGCCTGAAAAGGACGAAAGGTTTTTCGCGGTACCACCCTCAATTAGCATGCAAACATGCATACTCAGCTCTAGTCCCTTAACGCGGGAAACGTTTAGGTTTGCCTAACAGCTCAAAGGGCAGGTTCAGCAAATAAGAGGATGGTGAAGTCTTTCAGCCGGCGGACCTCACTCTCTTGCATCATTATTTTGCTTACTAATCCTTGTCATCGCACATCATATATTTGTTGTTCATTATGCAACGATGGACAAGTTTATGTCAATAGGGGCAGTTAAAAAAATTGCCCGTCTAAACCGCATGACAGTCTGCCTTTTGCAAGATACAATGAAGTAAGAAGGCTTAAGTACCCACAATCATGAGTCAAAAAGCAGGAGATGACGTATAAAAGTGAAAGAAGACATCATTCAATTATCCATCCCGACGCCGTTTGCTGTTGGGGATGTGTATGCATATGTATTAAAAGGAGAGGCCGTAACCTTAGTAGATTGCGGGCCGATGACAGAAGAGGCAGAGCATGCTTTTGTCACGCAATTAAAGGAACATCGTTTATCGATAGACGATATTGATCAGGTGGTGCTGACCCATCATCATGCAGATCATGTCGGTCTGTTAAATCTGATGAAACCTCATGTCCGTGTGATCGGACACCAGCTAAATGAACCGTATATTAGTCAGGATCCAGTGTTTAAGCAGCGCCAAGTGGACTTTATGATTCCTTTTTTTCAGCAGTTAGGTGTCCCGCTTCGGCAAAATGAGTGTGAAAAAATGGTGAAGCAATCTTATACATATTCTTGTACTTCACATGTAGATGAGATCATAAAAGAAGGTGATCGTTTAAGCGGGCATGAACACTTCTTTGTGATGGAAACACCCGGACACGCACAATCTCATCTCTCTTTTTTAGATGAAAGAACGGGGAATTTTATTGGCGGCGACCTGCTTTTGACGACCATTTCTTCAAATCCGTTAATGGAAGCACCGTATGAGGGCGAGGAACGTCAAAAATCACTGCTTCAATATAAAGCATCACTCAATCGGTTATTGCGTCTGCCAATCAAGACGATTTATCCAGGACACGGTCAGCTCATCACGTCCCATCATGAATTGATTGAAGAAAGATTTAAAAAACAAGAGAAACGAGCAAATACGATGTATCAACTGCTTAAACAAAAAGAAATGACGGCCTTTCATCTTTGCCGCAAGCTATTTCCTGTGATGTATGAAGAGGCCTTGTTTTTAACGATGTCTGAGACAGTCGGGCAGCTGGATGTGCTCTTAGAGGCTGGGCGAATTGAAGAAATGCAAAAAGACGGAATCGTCTATTACAGAGCAAACTAAGGAGTGAGACACATGGGGCGATTGACAGGAAAAAGGATTTGGATTACTGGCGCATCTGGGGGCATTGGTAAAAAAATGGCGTACTTGGCAGCAGAAGAAGGCGCAGAAGTCATTATTTCAGCAAGACGAGTGGAAAAGCTTACTAGTGTGAAAGAAAAAATTATGAGTGCTGGCGGGGTGTGTCACATCGCTCAGCTTGATGTCAGCCAGCTTGAGGACATTGATCGCGCGTATGAAGAAGTGGGGCCGGTCGATATTTTGGTCAACAATGCCGGCTTTGGCGTATTCGATCTCGTCGAAGATGCCTCCATAGAGGAAATGGTGTCGATGTTTGAGGTGAATGTGTTTGGCTTAATTGCCTGCACGAAAAAAGTCATCCCTGAGATGAAGCAAAGAGGGCAGGGACATATTATCAATATCGCATCCCAGGCAGGAAAGATTGCGACTCCCAAATCAGCTATTTATTCCGCATCAAAGCATGCCGTTCTTGGATTTTCAAACAGCCTCAGAATGGAGCTGGCAGACTCAGGCATTCACGTGACGACGGTCAACCCAGGACCAATTGCCACAGACTTCTTTACCATCGCTGACCGCAGCGGTGAATATGTGAAGAACGTTGATTTTATGATGCTGAGTGCGGACAAGGTGGCAGGGAAGGTCGTATCTGCCATGATGACGAAAAAGAGAGAGATTAATCTGCCTGGCTGGATGAACGCTGGCAGCAAATTGTATCAGTTATTCCCATTTTTATTTGAAAAAGCAGCACGAAAAGCGATGATGAAAAAATAACAAAAAAGAAACCGGTGTTGAACTGGTTTCTTTTTTTGAGGTATGGCTTCATTGTGACACTTTCTATATCCGTCTTGCCGCTTGCTGAAGCGGGTCCCATACACTGTTAAACGGCGGTGCATAGCTAATATCTAAATCTTCAAGATCTGTTATGGTCAGCTCTTGGTAAAGGGCAGTCGCCACGATATCGATCCGTTTATCTACACCGTTTCTGCCGATGATTTGGGCACCAAGCAAGGTATGGTCATCGCTTCTGTAAATCAGTTTCACTTTCATTTTCTCCGCTTCTGGGTAATACTTCGCGTGATCTGTACTATCAATGGTGATGACGGAGAAAGGAATGTCCGCCTCTTTTGCTTCTTTTTCTGATAAGCCTGTTCGTCCCGCTGTCACGTCCATAAATTTCATGACGGCTGTTCCAGTCACGCCTTGAAACGCCCGGTTTGTCCCTGTCATATGAAATCCTGCGATTCTCCCTTGTTTATTCGCAGTTGTGCCGAGCGGAATATAATCCAGTGATTTTTTGATGCGGTGATAGGTTGCTGCGCAATCACCGGCAGCATAAATGTCTTTTATATTGGTTTGCATGTATTGATTTACTGCAATAGCGCCATTTTGAAGACGCTTGATTCCGGTATGATGTAAAAAGGAGGTTTGCGGAGTGACACCGATGGCCATGATGACCATATCTGTTTGTATGGTTTGTTTGTCTGTGATAACAGCTGTGACATGTGACTTGCCTTCTAATTGCTGTACCGTTTCTCCAAGCGATACGTTAATGCCCTTGGCGTCAGCCTCTTCTTTAAGGTATTTTGCCATATCGGAGTCAAAGCCCGGGCCGAGTGCTGCTCCCCGCTGAATGATATGTACGTTTTTTCCGAGCGCTTTTAAATTTTCAGCCATTTCAAGGCCGATATATCCACCGCCAATGATCGTGACATGTGTGATGTCCTTTTTTAAATGGTCTAAAATGGACAGCGCATGCGGGATGGTTTTTAATACGTGTACGCCTTCTAATGGCTGTCTGTCTAAATCCAGTGTGACAGGGCTTGCTCCTGTCGCAATTAAGAGGCGGTCGTAGCTTTCTGTAAAGGGTTCTTTTGTTTTCGTATGATGACCCGACACTGTTTTTTGCTCTGGGTCAATGGAGGTCACTTCGTGTAAGCATCTGGCGTCAATTCCATATTTCTCACGAAAGGTTTCAGCACTGCGTGCGATCAGCTTTCTGTGATCATCAATGAGACCGCCGATCAAGTAGGGGAGTCCGCACTGTCCATATGAGAAAATCTCTCCTTTTTCAAAAGCAACAATGTATGCATTTGGATCCTCTCTATATATTTGCATAGCGCAGCTCATTCCAGCTGCATCTCCGCCAATCATCACATATTTCATTTAGTGTGCTCCCTTCTATCTATCGTACTGAATACTCTTATTTACCCTCATTTTCCTTTTTTTAATGCTTTTTTTTTTGCAAAACAAGCAAACTTTCGCTGAAAAATAAAGACAGCGCCTTCATTTTAAGCTACAATCGGATTATCGTCTTTTTGGGTTACGAGTTTAGTGAAGATTGGTGGGAAAGACTTTGAGTGACACGCGACTAGATTTTAATACGCTATACACGCGCCATACGAGAGAGGCCTGGGCAGCTCTTGGAGAATATATGCCGGTATCTGTTTCAGAAGAGGAAGCAAGAGCGCTGCAAGGGTTAAATGACTATTTATCGCTTGAAGAAGTTCGAGATATTTACATACCGCTTATTCGTTTTCTGACATTACATGTCTTTGCAGAAAAACAAAAAAACCAGCATGTGAATGCCTTTTTAAACTACCCGCATCATGCCAAAATTCCCTTTTTAATTGGAATTGCTGGAAGTGTAGCTGTCGGAAAAAGCACAACGGCTCGTATCATTGAAACGCTTTTATCGAGGCTTGGAGATGGGCTGAAGGTGAGTCTTGTGACAACAGATGGCTTTTTATATCCTCAAAAAGAATTAAAGGATCGAGGGCTGATGGAAAAGAAAGGCTTCCCGGAAAGCTATGATGTCAAAGCCCTGCTGTCTTTTTTGAATGAATTAAAATCAGGTAAACAAACTGTGCATGCCCCGGTATATTCGCATCTGACCTATGACCGGCTTGAAGGGGTGTATGAAACAGTAGAGGATGCGGATATTGTCATTATTGAAGGAATCAATGTGCTCCAATCACCAGCGCTGGATGATTTGAAGGATGAACCGCGTGTGTTTGTATCAGATTTCTTTGATTTTTCGATTTATGTAGACGCCGCTGAAACGCAAATTCAATCATGGTATAAAGAACGATTTCGTTTGCTAAGAGAAACAGCCTTCCAAGACCCTGAATCCTTCTTTCATCAATATAAAGATTTGACGGATGAAGAGGCAGATCAAATGGCAAGCACCATTTGGAATACCGTGAACCGCCCTAATTTATATCAAAATATTTTACCGACAAAATATCGGGCTGATCTCATTTTGAAAAAAGGGGATCAGCACAAGGTGGAAGAGATCGCCATCCGCCGGGTATAAAGAAAAAACCGCTCAAACGAGAGAGCGGTTTTTTTAATGATCTCCACTTACTTTAACAGCTATGGCTGCTGCCGATCGCTTTTTTAGACGGTAATATCCAATGAGCAAGAACGGAACGCCTGCGATGGTGATGATCGACAAGACCGTAAAAATGGAGAGGGGATGAGCTGCGCCAAAATAGTCAATGCACAGTCCGCCGACAAATGGTCCGATGACACTGCCGAGCTGAGAAAATCCCATCGCCCCAAAGTACGATCCCTTCACTTCAGGTTTTGCAATATTGTCTACAAAAAGATCCATCATCGCAAACAGCAGAACCTCCCCAATCGTAAACACGACAATGATGAAAGCAAGCATGCCGAGACTTTGTGAAAAAGCAATGGCAAACAAACTGCCGGCAAGAAGAATATTCCCGGTGGTCAGCGACAAAATGGTGGAGTAGCGCTTCGCAATCATGATGAGCGGATATTGTACGACAATGACAACCACTGCATTTAAAGATAAAAGATATCCAAACAGTTTAGGACCATCCTCAATCATAGGTGACGCTGATAAGTATTGAGGCAGCGTTGAGCTTAAATGCGAATACCCGAACGAACATAAGGTAACGCCGATGAGGATGATGCTAAAGACCGTATCTTTTTGGATAATGGAAAGGGCTTTTTTGACGCTGATTTGTTTCGTACTTTCTGGAGCAGCAACTGGATGCTTCTGAAATTGCCAGGCCAGTGTTAATCCATATAACAAATAAATGAAGGCAGCGACAAGAAATGGAAATGTTGTTTTCGATGATCCTAGATATAAGCCAAGCAGCGGGCCGAAGATCACCCCGATATTAATGGCCGTATACCGTAAATTAAAAACAAACAACCGAATACTTGATGGGGTGACATCGGATAAGAGTGCCTTAGACGTCGGTTCAAACAGTGCCCGGCACAGTCCATTTAAAGCGTTCATGAGAAAGAAGACCCAAATGGCATCTGCAAACGCAAAGCCAACAAAAACAAGTGTCCAGCCGAAGATGGATAGAAGCATGACCTTTTTCCTGCCGATTCGGTCAGAAACATAGCCGCCGTAAAAACTCGCCACGATCCCAATAAGGGAGCTGACGGCAATGATTAACCCAGCTGAAGAAGCTGAAGCCCCTTTGACTTGTGTCAAATAAACGGCCAAAAAAGGAATGCTCATGGACGTCGCCATTCGGCCGAATATGGTGCCGATGATGATCGTCCAACTAAGTGGATGTAAAGTACGTAAGTTATTTTTCATGATGTTTCTCCCCTGAGTGTTAAGATGTTCCAATCATACATGAAAAATTGTGCAAATTAAATACACAATTTGATGGAGGAGACATCCGTCATATGGCAGAGGAGCCTTTAATGGCCCCGCAAATTCGAAGTCTTGTTTTTTTCTCCCGGTGCTTCTATGTCTTTTAGTATGCTGATTCGTACGATCACTTAAAGACAATTTAATCAAGATCAATCGCGACAATTTGCTGCAAGGACAGGTGGAGAACATCTTCATCATTGACGATTTTTATGCGCTGCGTTTCATAATGAATGGTTTTCACCCAGCCCCAAAACTGCTGTTTCATACCTGCTGCAGCATATGTCACGCAAATCGCTTGATCCTCTGTAATCGACTGTGTGATCAAAAAATTCATTTCCTCTAACTGGTCAGGACTCAGCGAAGGAGGCGTGTATTCTTTTTTCTTCCGTTTTTGAGCAAGCAGCTGTTCACGGTGCTCTGGGAGCATCATTCGGCTTGATTCCCACATGATGTTGTATCCAGGTGTTAATTTATTGGGATTCATGGCTGTTCGCCTCCGTTATTTGTAATGTCCACCAATTTTTTCGGCGCGGTGATACGCCTGCCCTGCGCTTGTTAGTGACGAGGCGTGCAAGAGTGCAGCAGGTCCATACTTCATATGGATGGCATCAAATACTTTGCTGAGTCTGTCTTTTTTGAAATGGTGATCAAATAAACTCAGCTGATAGTGGCTGTCAGGCTGCAGCTGCGAGAGAGTAATACCTACACTGCGAATGGGCTGGCCGTCCCAGTGCTGCTGACATAGCTGAATAGCTGCGTCTGCAATATCTGTCCCGTATTGTGTGGGGGAATGGAGCTTGATTTGTCTATGAAATCCAGTCGGATGAGAAAAATCAGCGCCTCTTACGCCAACAGACACCGTTTGCCCAACATAATGCTTAAAGCGCGCACGTCTTGCCACTTCTTCACTCAATTCAAGAAGGGCGACTTTGATGTCCTCAAAGGACGCATAATCATGGGGAAGGGTCATATGATGCCCAACCGCTTTTTGCTGATCATGTGTGTGAAGAGTGACCGGGGAGGGATCGTGTCCTAAAGCTGTTCGCTGCAGAAGCTCCCCGTTGATTCCCCAGCGTTTTTTTAGCCGGTCTAACGGATAAGCAGCAAGCGTCCCGATGGTACTGATGCCCATTCGTTTTAAGTGGTGCTCCATCCGTTTGCCGACGCCAAATAATTTTCCAATCGGAAGCGGCCATAAATCAGCCGCAACCCGGTCTGCACGAAGTTCATAGATGCCAGATTTGTTTTTTTTAGCAAAATGGTCACAGGCCATTTTAGCGAGCACTTTATTAGGACCAATGCCAACACGTGCGTAAATGCCTGTCTGGTTCATAATGGTCGTTTGTATATTTTGAGCGATCTCGCGGGGTGAACCGAGAAGTGTCACACTTCCCGTAATATCGAGAAACTGTTCATCAATTGAATAGGGTTCGACAAGATCCGTGTATTGTTCAAGCAGTTCTGTCATCATGACAGAGACATCAAGGTAGCGCTGCATACGTGGACGTACGACGACGGCTTCAGGGCATTTCTCCTGTGCTTCCCATAATCTTGATGCATTTTGTACGCCCCGTTTTTTAGCGAGCGGGCAGGCCGCAAGTACGACCCCGCTTCGCCGCTCGGGATCTCCTGAGACGATGAGCGGCACATCCTTCAAATGGGGAGCCTCCACTTTTTCGACTGACGCATAAAACGACTGCATATCCACAAGCAGAATGGCTCGTTCATTCATGATTTTCACCTCTTAGAACATATGTTCTGTATACATTTTAACCGCCAGAAGGTGAAATTGATACTGGTAAATCATTCAAAGAGAAGAGTGTAAATCCATACAAAAAAGACGAAGTGTCTCCACTTCGTCTCATCTGGGTAAAATGAGCCATTTTAAGCATGTGCTAAGTTATTGGATGTTTGAAGCGGCTCAGAACGCAAACGATAGGCCGTTAGTTTTTTCTTAGGCTTATGGGTAAACTGCCGCACCACATCCACGTGGTCATCGTAATGATACAGATAAAGGGTTACATCATGCTTGCCAAGCTTTGTTTGCATGGTAAGCGGCGCCGGCCCTTCCTGCGGATGAAGAAAACGCTCTTCGTCACCAGGATAAATATAATAGCGTTCAATAAAGATCGCATCATTAAAATGTTGAATAATTTCGGATGTTTGCTGATCATCGAGTGGACGTCCTTGAAACGTCATCGTTGTTTGATCACTTGTTACTTTTGCATGCACCGCATAACGACTAAAAAGGCGTTCAACAACACCCGAAGGCAGCGAAGTGACAAGCAGCTTTAAAAGACTAAACACAACAAGTGAAGTAACAATCCAAACCAATATCATCATCTCCAATAAACGTTTGTTCCATTTCCTATATGAACCATCTTAACATAACAAAAGAATAAAACTTTCGCACAAAAAGTGAACTTTTTGAAATAAGTGTGAAGATTTAAAAGGAGATGACAGCGAAAGAACGAAGAACCAACAAAGCTGAAAGGAAAAAAGGCTGATACATCACCTTTACAAACAATTGATCAGACAGGTAGACTATTGAAACAGTTGATTTTTTGTGAAAAAAGAGCGGTACAGCTAAAAATGAAAAGGGGCGAGGCCATCATGATACGTCAAGTGAAGCCGTCAGATTTTTATGCGGTCACATCCGTCATTCAAAGCTGGTGGGGAGGCAGAGATTTACGAGCGAAATTGCCAAAGCTATTTTTCGAACATTTTCAGCAAACAAGTTTTGTCGTTGTTGAAAAAGGTGAACTGATCGGCTTTTTAGTCGGTTTTTTATCGCAATCGCATTCAGATGAAGCGTATATTCACTTTGTTGGGGTACATCCAGACCACCGGAAATTGAAGATTGGCAAAATTCTCTATCAAGCGTTTTATGAAGCGGCTGAAAAGGAAGGAAGAACAACGATTAAGGCTATTACAGCTCCTGTCAATAAAGTCTCGATTGCTTACCATACAAAGCTCGGTTTTCAGATAGAAAAGGGAGATAAAACAGTGGATGGTATTTCAGTTTTTTCAGATTACGACGGCATTCATGAAGACCGGGTGCTATTTGTGAAAAAGCTGGAGGCGAAAGCATGATCATCAGACTGGATCAAAAAAATGAAGAACAAGCGAAAGAGCTGTTACATATCCAATTGGCTGCATATCAGCGGGAGGCAGAACAAATTGGCTATCAAGATTTACCGCCCTTAAAAGAAACGGTTCAAGACATAATAGAAACAGATGAGATTTTCATAGGCTTTGAAAAAGAGGGGCATTTGTTAGGAATCGCTTCATATGAACTGCATGATGATCGGATCATCCTCAGCCGGTTAGCTGTGCACCCACAACATGTCAATCAAGGAATCGGGACAGCGCTCCTGCAATCCATTATCCAGTATCAAAAAACAATCGAGCTCACAACAGCAGAGGCAAATACACCAGCAATCAAGCTTTATGAAAAACTAGGGTTTAAACAGAAGGCCCGTTTGCAGGTGGAAAACAATCTGATGTTAACAAAGATGGAACGTTTGATGCTTCGAAAGGTGGAAGTGATTGAATACCAATCGAGCTGGCCAAAACAATTTCAAGATGAGCATGACAAGCTGAAAAAGATAGTCGGCGACAACTGGGTATATGGCCACCATATTGGCAGTACGTCAGTCATAGGAATGGCGGCTAAGCCAATTATTGATATCTTGCTAGAGGTGAAGCATATCAGCACCTTAGATGAGTGTAACCACCTGTTTCGCCAGCTTGGATATGAACCGCTCGGAGAAAATGGACTCAAGGGAAGACGTTTTTTTAGAAAAGGCGGCTTGAACCGAACACATCACGTTCACGCCTATGAAGCCGGACATGATGATGTAAAAAGGCATTTGGTGTTCCGAGATTATTTAAAAGCTGCACCTGATCGTGCCAAAGCCTATGCAGATAAAAAGCGTCAATTGGCAAAAGCCTATCCTGAAGATATGGCAAGTTATATCAAAGGAAAAGATGAGCTCATTAAAGAAATTGAACAAGAAGCGTACAATTGGTCAGACCAGTTAAAGACAAATGATCAGACATAAGAGCTAACAGGGCGTGAACATGTTTAATTGATGACTGATATGTTACAATGTAACAATCAACGAAAAAAGGATGTTCGGCATGTATATTCATATAACAGAACCAGCAGCAGCGTTCCTTACAAAACAACAAGCAGGGCATGAAACAAAAGAACTGCTCCTTCGATATGATTCAGATGGGTGCGGCTGTGCGGTAAGCGGTGTCCCAATGATTTGGCTCACAGGTGAAAGAACAGGCGAATGGGAAGAACTCAAGCATAATCAGCTCTTTAAGCTGTACATACACACAGCACAAAAGGTCTTTTTTGACGAGGAAATGACGATTGATTTTAACGAAAAAGCCAACACACTCATGTTGAAAAGTCCTCAACAAATACTCAGCCCGAGAATGGGTATACTTGTAAAGTAAGGTGGAAATGTAGTGGATCAAAAGCTAAAAGTGATACAAAATACGGCACAAAATAAAACATGGGTGTCGTTTTTAAATAACAATCATCCCTATAGCCTTTTGCACTGGTCAATAGGTGGAATGGATTCGGTGAAAAAGGACGTTTGGCTTCTTCAGGATGAAGTCACATTTGAAACAGAAGAATTTCCAACGCTCGAATTAGCAGTCAATTGGATCAAAGAGAATATGGACCAAGTAACAGATGTATTATAAAAGCCCTTTTTCGGAAGGGTTTTTTTCGTGCGTTCATCATCTCATCAAACCGCATGGCTGTCTAATCCGGAAAATGATCTTTTGGGAACGGAAAAAGCCGTTTTTCAACAAACAATTCGACAAAATGAGCAAGCTGGAAATAAAAAAATAATGGCTGTAAATGCCGAAAAATAGGCATTTGTAGCGTTAATTGCGGGATACCGAAAACTTTGCGAAAAATGACATTTCATATTTCTTCCATTCGAGGAAATGTGATAGAATACAACATGTATCGTATATGAGAAGGGAGGTGCTAAAGTGAATTGAAGCTCAAGCTGTCATCGCCTCAGGTTGGAATCAAAATAAACGAATGGTATAGGCAGATTTGCGGATTTCATGTGATGAAAGCAGAGAAGCTGAAGGCGGAGATCGAGCAGGAAATCCTGGAGATGGAGCAGGATCAAAACTTGTTATTGTTTTACCAGCTGATGGATTTTCGTCACAAGGTGATGCTTGAATATTTTGAACCGGCAAAGAAAGCCTCGAATGATGAAGAGATTAAGAATTTGCTAGAAACGATTGAACATTCACAAACGAAATTAACGGATATGCTTGAATACTATGTTCATTTTTTCACAGGAATGTTTGAATTTGAACAGAGAAACTATTTAAGTGCCATTGCTTATTACCGCTCAGCAGAAAAAAAGCTCAATCTCATATCAGATGATATAGAAAGAGCAGAATTTTACTTTAAATTAGCAGAAATTTACTACCACATGAAACAAACCCACTTTTCGATGCACTATGCCTTGCAAGCGTTAGATACGTATTCTGCTTACAGAACGTACACGCTGAGAATCATCCACTGTGAATTTGTCATTGGTGCAAACTATGATGATTTGAAATGCTATGAACATGCATTGCCCTACTTTAAAAATGCTCTAAAGCGAGCACGCTCAATTGGAAACCCTCGAGTCATAGGTTCGGCCCTTTTCAACTTAGGTAACTGTTATTATCAAATGAACGATCTTGCGGAAGCAAGCCGTTATCTGAAAGACTCTATTGAAGTGTTTGAAAAGGAGAATTTAACCCATCTTAATCGCTCTCTAGACCCACTATTTATGCTGACACAAATCCTGTTTAAACAAAAACAAATAGAAGAGTCGTTAACCCTCTATCAACAAGGTATTATGAAGGCCTGTGAATTAGAAGATGAAATTTACATCTGCAAATTTCAGTTCTTAAAAGCATTATACGTTGATGCAGACATAACAATCATAGACGATACATTAGACCTGCTCGAGGACAAGCGCTTATACCCAGATATTGAGGAATTGGCACTTGATGCGGCTCATTATTACAATGAGCTTGGACTGTTTGAAGTATCTACCCGGTTTTACGAAAGGAAAATTCAAGCCATATCAAAAATCCAAAATGGGGGTCATTTATATGAAAACGAGTTTGATAGTTCTTTTATTGGCAGCAACTGCAGGATTATCGGTCATGAGTCAGCAGCAATCGGAAGAGAGCCATATGGAGCTTGCGGGCAGACACCATACAACAGTGGTGACTATCGTATAAGTTAGCTCAAAAAGAGGGGACGAACTGCTGTTCATTCTCCTCTTTTATTTTCATTCAATTCAAATCTTTGAAGAAATGCTTGAATTTCTTGCTCATAAGCTTCCTTATTTTCGCTAAAAGACATTGCATGCGCACCGTGTGGCGCAATAAATAACTGTTTGTCGCCCTTTTTTCGTGCATATAACTGCTGACTTTGCTCACAGGGGATATAGTCGTCATGGCGGCTATGAATAAAAAGTACAGGTTCTTTCACCTGATCAATCACATCAAGAGGGGAAACTTGCCGGATGCGGTATCCGTCCCGCCATTTTAACACTTGATCACTTAGTGGAAGAATCCACTCTCCTGAAAGGCGAAAATCTGTTTTTAATCGATAAAGAAGCTGGTCCTCAAAAGAAGCAAAAGGGCAGTCTGCTATGTAAAAATTGGCGTTTGCTTCCGGCTTTGCAGCATATAACAAGGTCGTGACTGCACCCATTGATTCCCCGTGTATCCCAATGATGGCACTTTCTCCGAGTTTTTGTCTGAGCCACTTTACGATCTTTGCTAGATCTTCTTTTTCATAATATCCATAACTCGTGGTTTTTCCGCCGCTCATCCCATGTCTTCTATGATCATAAAGCATCACATTCCATCCGAGCTTTTGGAATAATTTCATATACTTAACGGAGTTAATCAAACTGACTGTAACACCGTGGCAAAGGACGATTGTGCGTGTTGTATGTGGATACGGCACAAAATAGCCATGGAGATCATAACCAAATGCTGAAGGAATACACACTTTCTCTTTTTTAAGCTGTTGAAATTCCTCATGATGATAATGGCCTCCATCTGATTCTCGTTTGATGAGCTCTTCAACCGTTAATTTTCGAATATACATCATTTTATTGGTGAAAAAAATGCCGACTGCAGCGAGTGGACATAATATGAAGGCAAATATAGCGATCCATTTCTTCATCTAGCCGATTCTTCCTTTCCGGAGTTTTTTCTATGACGATCATACCACATCTTGGGAGATTGGCGTGCCTCTTGCTCAGAAAATAAAACGGATGATACACTAAGTCAAAAGGAGAGAGGCACAATGAAAAAGACCAAACAAGATCAAGCGAAATTAAAGGATGGCATAAACGATGATGTCAAACAGCAGCTTCTTCAAATGAAGCAGAACCTTGCCGTCGAAACAGAAAAAAGAGAAGAACAAAAACGACAAGACCTCCTTCGGCAGCAGAAAGAAAAAGAAAAAAACAAAAGCTTTTCAGAGCTGCTAGATGAAAGCCATTTAGACTGGCGAAAGTATAAAAGCTAAAAAAGGGAGCAATGAAGCTCTCTTTTTTCAGTTCATCATCATTGAGATAGATCCACAGCAGAAACATAAGTGCTTAAAAGAAAAACACTTATGCCCTCTTCTCTTTTTATGAGAGAAAAATCCACTTTATCAGATGAACTGATCAAATAAGCTACAATCAGCTCCAGAAAAAAGGTGCATAAACGGAGCTGTGCAATAGAGGCTTCTCCACAGCCTGTTGAGCATCATACATACGCTAAAATAAAAAAATGTAGAAAAACGTAAGTTTTTCTACAATCTCAGAGATGATCTTTTTTCTTATTTGAACCGGTGCGCCTCATACACAAATGATTTTGTATAGTATGTCAATGCTTTGATTTCTTGATCACCTAAAGAACGTGCATTTGCTGCTGCTATATTTTCTTTTAACTGATCCACTGAGCTTGCACCAAATACAACGGAACTGACCGCAGAATGTTTCAGTATATACTGAATGGACAATTCAGTGAGTGATAGGTCATAAGCGACTTTCTTTAAAGAAGGAATGATCTGCTGAAGCTCTTCAAATGAATATTGAAGATAGCCGTTTTTTTGAATCGCTGCACTTGCTTGAGAAAGTGGCTTTTCAGTTAATAATCCTTTCGCTAAAGGACCTCTTGCGACGACACTAATGCTTTGTTCTTCAAGTAGAGAGAACCATTCTTCTGGGCGGCGGTCGAGTAAACTATATTGCATCATCACGCTTACGATATTGGACTTTTTGGCATATTCTTTAATGACATTTGGACGGATAGATGAAATGCCATAATAGCGAATTACGCCTTCCTCTACTAACTCTTCAAAAGCCTCAATCGTTTCATCAATGGGGTCATCAATCGTGCCTCCGTGCAATTGATATAAATCAATATAATCTGTTTGAAGCCGCTTGAGGCTTTGTTTTACTGCTTCCTTTATGTACGCTTTTGAAGGGTCCCAGTCCCAGCCCGGTTTGCCTTTTTCAAAGCGGTTGCCGCCTTTTGTCGCCAAAATCAAATCCTGCCGTCTGTTTTTAATGGCTTCCCCGACAATTTCCTCATTTGTCCCAAAATCATATAAATCGGCTGTATCCAAATAGTTAATTCCGAGATCAATGGCCTCATCTAATAAAGAGAGCGCTTTTTCTTTTTCCGTCCCAAGAGACATGCACCCTAGTGCCGCCTCGCTCACTAAGAGATCTGAGGTGCCAATTCGTCTTTTTTTCAATTCCATCACACTCCTATCCTTTCACATTAAGTGAAAAAAATCAGGAATTCAAGCTAGGTGATTTCAAATGGCGCATTGAAGCAAGCGTTTCGCTTTTCGCTTCTCTTAAATCATCTATGTTAAAATAAATGAAGTAAAAAGTGAAAGTAGAACGAGGAGCTGACAAAATTGAAGGACTTTGAAGAAAAAACATTATCGTCGAAAGAATTATACAGCGGAAAAATCATTGATTTGGTTCTTGAAGATGTAGAATTGCCTAATGGAAAACAAGGCAAACGCGAAATCATTAAACATCCTGGTGCAGTAGCCGTCATTGCACGTACAGACGAAAATAAAATCATCTTGGTCAAACAATACCGTAAAGCCCTAGAGAGAGCCATCGTTGAAATTCCGGCCGGAAAACTAGAAAAAGGGGAAGAGCCCGCACATACAGCATTAAGAGAATTAGAAGAAGAAACAGGATATACAACTCAGCAGCTTCAAAAGCTGACGGCCTTTTATACATCACCTGGTTTTGCAGATGAAATTGTTCACATCTATCTAGCAGATCAGCTAGTTCCGCTTGAAGAAAAAAGAGAGCTGGATGAAGATGAATTTGTCGAAGTCATGGAAGTTTCATTAGAAGAAGCCTTGCACCTCATTGAAGAGCAGCATATTTATGATGCAAAAACAGCCTATGCCATTCAGTACTTACAACTGCAAGAGGTACTTGAGTCAACAAAATGAAGGAATTTTTTGCAGACATCCATATCCATATTGGCAGAACAAGAACAGGCAGAGCTGTCAAAATTACAGGTGCAAGGTCACTGACAATTGATCAAATTCTTATTGAAGCAGCAGAAAGTAAAGGGATGGGGATGATTGGTGTGATTGATGCACAATCTCCAGAAGTCCTAGAAGAATTAATAGAAGGTGTAGAGGAAGGCAGGTACACTGAACTAAATGACGGCGGTTTATCATTTGGACAGACAGTGCTGCTTTTGGGCAGTGAATTAGAAATCAATGATGACCATTCAAAGGGTCCAATTCATGTGCTGGCATTTATGCCCACACTACACAAAATGTCTGAGTTTTCCGCATGGCTTTCGCTTCATATGAAAAATGTGCATTTGAGTTCACAGCGTCTCTATGTTGATGGGAAAACACTTCAGCGCAAGGTTAAGGAGCTGGGAGGTTTGTTTATTCCTGCTCATATTTTTACGCCGCATAAAAGTCTATACGGCAAAGGGGTCAACACTTCTTTAACGGAAGTATTTGATCCTGACCTTATTGATGCTGTTGAGCTTGGTCTTAGCTGTGATACGTCAATGGCGTCCCAGTTGAGTGAGCTGAACCGATATCCCTTTTTAACGAATTCAGATGCTCATTCTTTAGGGAAAATCGCGCGAGAATATACAAAAATCAAAATGGATCATGCCTCTTTTGCCGAATTCAAGCTAGCCCTTGAAGAAAAAGATGGCCGAGCTGTCACAGGAAATTATGGACTTGCTCCGCGGCTTGGGAAGTATTATCATACGACCTGCGAGAAATGCGGGGTTAGACCTCACGCACCAGATCAAAAAGAGTGCCATGTATGCGGACATACACGGATGACAAAAGGAGTAAGTGAACGTTTAGAAGAGCTTGCTGACCAAGAAAGTGAAAAAAGAACGAGACCTCCTTATGTTCATCAGCTTCCGCTTCAGTTTATTCCGGGAGTTGGACCTAAAACACTGGAGAAGCTAAAAGCCGTGTTTCACACAGAGATGAATATTTTACATCAAGCAACAGAACAAGAACTAAAAGCCGTTCTGCCAGAAAAGACAGCGGGCTACATCATCAAAGCAAGGAAGGGCGAAGTCGGACTCATCGCTGGTGGAGGCGGAGTGTACGGTAAGGTGGATATCAATCATGAGTCACATTAAATGGACATGTCACACATTTGAACAATTGTCAAAAGAGGATCTTTACTTGATTCTCATGGAAAGAGTCAACGTGTTTGTTGTTGAACAAACATGCCCTTACCCTGAAATTGATCACAGGGACCAAGAAGCGCTTCATCTCATCGCAAAAGAGAACGGCGTCATTGTGGCGTATTGCCGAATTTTCCAAAACGGGATCATGTACAAAGAGGCGTCCATCGGCCGCGTTCTTGTGACGCAGGCCGGCCGGAAAAAAGGCTATGGAAAGCTGCTGCTCATCAAGGCTTTAGAAAAGCTTAGTGAATTAGGTGAAACAAGTATCAAAATACAGGCGCAAGCCTACCTGAAGTCATTTTACGAATCATTTGGTTTCAAGGCCGTCTCAGATGTTTATGATGAAGATGGGATTCCGCATCTTGATATGGTGAAAACAGAAAGATAGACGTGTATACGTCTATCTTTTTTATGGAACATCGTGTATCATAACGTCAACGAAAGGGGTTTTGCCAAATGGGAAAAAGCAGAGCAAAGAAAACACGAGAGCATATCCAAAGGCAGCACAGCCGAAATCCAGAACTGTCGAGAGGAAACATGCCGCATTTTAGCACACACGAAAGGAAGACAAAAACAAAACGAGAAGCCTTGCAGCATATGATGAAAAAACATAAAGGACGAAATGCTTATGATCACTATCAAGAGGATCATAAGCATTTTTATTTTGCTTTTTTGTGACAACTAGATCAAATAAATGGAAAATTTTAAAAAATAGGACAAACGGTCGTTTCTTTTTGTCTAAAAATGTAGTTAAATGACAAAAAGAAACGAAAGGGAGAGTGAGTATCGTGAACGTCAAGTCATTTGGAGCAGGGCTTTGTATGGCAAGTGTGCTTGTGGCATCGGTCATGTTTGGCACGTCAGATATTTCTGCAAAGGAGCAAGCAAAAAAAGAGTACATGATCGGCTTTTCTTCTTCCGTTCAAGATAAAACACAAAAACAGCTTGTAGAAGAAGCTGGCGGGCATGTGAAAGAATCCATAGAGCAAATAGATATGATGAAAGTGTCATTGAATGAGACTTCGAAAAAGAAACTGAATGAAGCAAAAGAAGTGACCTTCATCGAGGAAGACCAAAAAGCAAAAACTAGCGGTCAAACTGTTCCATACGGCATCAAAAGCATCAAAGCACAAAAGGTACATAAACAAGGATACGCTGGACAGAATGTCAAAGTAGCCGTTCTTGACAGCGGCATCGACGGTAAACATGAGGATTTACATGTCACCGGCGGGGTGAGCTTTGTACCGGCAGAGTCTGATCCGCTTGTTGATCCCCATGAACATGGAACGCATGTGGCAGGCACAATTGCCGCATTAGATAATAAGGTAGGTGTCGTTGGTGTTGCGCCAAAAGCTTCTATCTATGCTGTCAAGGTGGCAGATGAAAATGGTGATGGCTACTATAGCTGGATCATAAAAGGGATTGAATGGGCCATTGAGAATGACATGGATGTCATCAATATTAGTATGGGGGGAGCAAGTGAATCTGAGGCGCTGAAAGAAGCGGTAGATCGAGCGTATGATAAAGGGATTCTCATTGTGGCTTCTGCAGGGAATGAAGGAAGCTATGGCTCTCTCAATACGATTGACTATCCGGCTAAATACAGCTCAGTGATGGCGGTTGCCTCTGTTGACCAAAAAAAGCAAAGAGCCTTTGATTCATCTGTTGGCGAGGAAATCGAAGTCTCAGCACCAGGCGTTTCAACGCTGAGCACCATTCCTCATAACGAATACGGCTACATGAGCGGAACGTCAATGGCATCACCGCATGTAGCGGGCGCTGCGGCTGTCATTCTATCAAAACATCCGAATCTGACAAACGATGAAGTACGCGAGAGATTGTCAAAAACGGCGACAAAGCTTGGAGAACCTTTTTATTATGGTGCCGGGCTTGTGAATGTACAAAAAGCCGCTCGATAAATGAAAAAGAGAAAGCAGTGAGCAGGCTGCTTTCTCTTTTTTCTTTCGATAAAACTGTCATGTTTCGTAATCTCTCTCATAGAATCTAGTAACCTTACTATTTGGGAGGAAGACACATGCGGAAAAAGTCTTGGAAGGAGCATCTTCTTCAGCACGTAAAAGATCATCTCTCGATTTATTTATTTGTCTCTGTACTCTTTTTAATGGGTGTGATCTTCGGGGCCATCATTGTCAATAGCATGACATTCAGCCAGAAAGAGGATTTATTCTATTATTTAAATCAATTTTTTGGTCAGCTGACAAATGAGAAAGCAGCAGAATCAAAAGAAATGTTTTTACAAAGCTTCCTGCATCATATGAAATATTTAGGCCTTATGTGGATTCTGGGAATCTCCATCGTTGGTCTGCCGCTTATCTTTCTTATGATCTTTTTAAAAGGAATTGTTGTTGGGTTTACTGTTGGTTTTCTCGTGAATCAAATGGGGCTGAGTGGATTTTTTCTCTCGTTCGTATCGGTGCTTCCGCAAAACATTTTGCTCATTCCAGCCTATTTAGTAATTGGCACTTGTGCGATTGCGTTTTCCATCCGTCTCATTGGACAGCTCTTCATGAAAAAAACCATCAGTCAAGCACCCGTCCAGTGGTTTGGCCGGTATGCATCTGTTCTGCTGATGATTTTAGCGCTTGCTGCACTTTCGTCTTTTTTTGAATCGTACATATCATTCATGCTGATGAAAAAGCTGGCAGGTGTTCTTTTATAATTGTTATTAATTAATAATCAATTTATTTATCAATTTAAAATGATTATAGTTGGCTCTCAGCACATCATTTGATATAATGATCAAGTAATGTGGCGTAGGAGGGAAAGTCAATGGAAAATAGGATTGATCGAATTAAGAAACAGCTTCATTCTTCCAGCTACAAGCTCACGCCACAGCGTGAAGCCACAGTAAGAGTACTGCTTGAGAATGAAGAAGACCATTTAAGTGCAGAAGATGTATACCTCCTCGTAAAAGAGAAGTCTCCTGAAATTGGTCTTGCTACTGTTTATCGGACGTTAGAATTGCTCACTGAACTGAAAGTTGTTGATAAAATTAACTTTGGAGACGGCGTTTCGCGATATGATCTTCGCAAAGAAGGAGCCGCTCACTTCCATCATCATCTTGTCTGCATGGAATGCGGAACAGTCGATGAGATAGAAGAAGATTTATTAGAAGATGTCGAAGAGATTATTGAACGTGACTGGAAATTTAAAATTAAGGATCATAGATTGACATTTCACGGCATTTGCCACCGGTGTCATGATGATGAATCCGGCAAATAATCCGAATTGGAACCTTTTCATTTAAGATGAAGAGGTTTTTTGCATTTTCGTTGTATATTCCTTGTCCCACCTGGCATATGCTGAAGTAATGAGAAGGTGAGAAAGGACTTGAGAATCATGGGAAAATGGCTCAAAACAACAGGTGAAGTGATCAAGGTATTTATCTTGTTCACTGGTTTTACCGTCCTGTTCTATTATGCTATGATATGGATAAATTCAGAATATGAAAGCTACCATCGTTATGATAAACCAGAGGGTGCAGCAATTAAAGTGATGGAAATGGATCAGCCGAATCAAGACAACTGGCAAGATCGATTGATTTATTTTTATCAAAACGGGGAGTAGAAATCATTGAACGATCAATTATCCGACTTTATTCATTTTATGACCGTAGAGAGAGGACTCTCTGAAAATACCATTGTTTCTTATAAAAGAGATTTACAGAACTACTTGTCTTTTTTAATGACACATGAACAGCTGACGGATATCAATGATGTCACGCGCCTGCATATCATTCATTATTTAAAGCAGCTAAAAGAGGAAGGGAAATCGAGCAAAACATCTGTACGGCATCTATCATCGATCCGTTCCTTTCATCAATTTCTGCTTCGGGAAAAAGTGACAACGGATGACCCGTCCTGGAATATTGAAACGCAAAAAACAGAGCGGACTTTACCGAAAGTTTTATCATTAGGGGAGGTCGAAAAGCTGCTTGATACACCAAATCAGCACACTCCCTTTGACTACCGAGACAAAGCGATGCTTGAGCTCTTATATGCAACAGGCATTCGCGTCAGTGAAATGCTGGATCTGACCCTTGCCGATGTACACCTCACAATGGGCTTTGTCCGCTGTTTTGGAAAAGGAAGAAAAGAGCGTATTGTGCCAATCGGTGAAGCTGCTGCAAGCGCGATTGAAGAATATCTTGAAAAGGGAAGAAGCAAGCTGTTAAAAAAACAGCCGTCCGATGCCCTATTTCTCAATCATCACGGGAAAAAAATGTCGCGCCAGGGCTTCTGGAAGAACTTAAAAAAACGAGCCATCGAAGCAGGGATTCAAAAGGAACTGACGCCTCATACGCTCAGACATTCATTTGCTACACACCTGCTTGAAAACGGTGCGGACTTAAGAGCCGTACAAGAGATGCTCGGACATGCCGATATCTCAACAACACAAATTTACACACATGTGACGAAAACAAGACTGAAAGATGTGTATCACAAATTCCATCCAAGGGCATAAGTAAAGCATGACACAGTGAACGGGTGTCATGCTTTTTCATGTTTACACCGTTTATGGTTGTCAACTGGCTTGTAAACGGTTTATACTTGAGATGTCTGACCTCTCACTGTTTGTAAGGTCAAAAGACAAGAATATTGAAGGAGGCGCTTTTTAATGCCTGATTATCAGTATAAACGTATTTTCCTCGTCGTCATGGATTCAGTAGGAATTGGGGAAGCACCAGATGCTGCTGATTTTAATGATGTAGGTGCAGATACACTTGGACATATTGCTGAAAAAATGAACGGGCTTCATATGCCGAATATGGCGAAGCTTGGGCTGAGTCATATTAAAGAAATCAAAGGAATTCCAGCGGATGAAAAACCGCTTGCGTATTATGGAAAAATGCAAGAAGCATCAAATGGTAAAGACACAATGACAGGACACTGGGAAATCATGGGTCTTTACATAGACACACCGTTCAAAGTCTTTCCAGACGGATTCCCAGATGAACTATTAAATGAACTAAAAGAAAAAACAGGCCGAGGTATTATTGGAAATAAACCTGCGTCTGGTACGGAAATTTTAGATGAGCTTGGCGAAGAGCACATGAAAACAGGTGATTTTATCGTTTATACATCTGCGGATTCTGTGCTGCAAATTGCTGCGCACGAAGAAGTTGTGCCATTAGATGAGCTTTACCGTATTTGTGAAATTGCCCGTGAACTTACATTAGATGAAAAATATATGGTTGGACGGATTATCGCTCGTCCGTTTGTCGGAGAGCCTGGCGCATTTGTTAGAACGCCAAACCGTCATGACTATGCGTTAAAACCATTTGACCGTACAGTCATGAATGAACTGAAAGATGATGGACTCGATGTCATTGCGATCGGAAAAATCTCTGATATTTATGACGGCGAGGGGATCACATCATCTCTTAGAACAAAATCAAACATGGATGGAATGGACAAGCTGGTCGATACACTTAAAACAGACTTTACAGGACTCAGCTTTTTAAACCTTGTTGATTTTGACGCTCTTTACGGACATAGAAGAGATCCAGAGGGTTATGGAAAAGCACTAGAGGAATTTGACGCACGTCTTCCTGAAGTGTTTGACCTGTTGAAAGAGGATGATCTTCTTGTGATCACAGCAGATCATGGAAATGACCCTGTTCATCACGGAACAGATCATACAAGAGAATATGTTCCGCTCATTGCTTACAGCAAAAAGCATCAGGAAGCAAATGAACTGCCAACAGCAAAAACGTTTGCTGATCTTGGGGCAACCGTTGCAGATAATTTCAAGATAGCGATGCCAAAATACGGAACAAGCTTTTTATCTAAACTCAAATAGGGGGAAATCTCGTGGGAGCACAGTTTTCAGAAGCGGCGGCATACATTAAACAAGCATCGACATATGTACCAACAGTTGGATTGATTTTAGGATCAGGGCTTGGCATTTTAGCAGATGAGATTGAAAATCCAATCAAAATAAAATATGAAGATATTCCTGGATTCCCTGTTTCAACAGTAGAGGGACATGCAGGGCAGCTCGTGATCGGAACGCTGAAAGGCACTGTCGTTTGCGCGATGCAAGGACGTTTTCATTTCTATGAAGGATATGATATGAAGCAAGTGACGTTTCCTGTCCGTGTGATGAAAGAAATTGGCATTGACACATGCATTGTCACAAATGCAGCCGGCGGAGTGAATACGTCATTCCGTCCAGGAGATCTCATGCTAATCACAGATCATATCAATATGATGGGGACCAATCCATTAATTGGCCCAAATGACAGTCAAGGCGTTCGTTTCCCTGATATGTCTGCACCGTACGATAAAGAATTGCTGGCACTTGCAGAAGAAACAGCCCAGCGTTTAGGCATATCTGTACAGCAAGGGGTTTATGCAGGGATGACAGGCCCTTCATATGAAACACCTGCTGAAGTTCGTTTCTTAAGAACACTTGGAGCAGATGCTGTTGGCATGTCGACTGTTCCAGAAGTTATTGTTGCGCGTCATGCAGGAATGAAAGTGCTTGGTATTTCATGCATTTCCAATGCGGCATCTGGTATTTTGGATCAGCCGCTGTCTCATGATGAAGTGATCGAAGTAACGGAAAAAGTGAAAGCAAGTTTTCTTGATTTAGTAAAAGATATTGTCAAACAACTTTCATAGCATGTGTCCAGAAGCCTTCTGCTACCCAAGCAGAAGGCTTTTTTATTTGTAATCATACGATCTCTGAATAAAACAGCCTGTATGAGGAAAAAATAGAAAGGATTACGATAATGGAGGTCTGCCACTTGAAACGTCATATATGTGCATTGTTTATTTTAATGATCCTTATCTCAATGGTTTCACCATCAGCGATAGCAAAAGAAAAGATTGAAAAACCAGGAGAAAAACAAACATCAGAATTGGCACACGAAGCCAAATCAGCGATCTTAATAGAACGAGACACGGGAAAGGTGCTTTACAACAAAAACAGCGATGAAAAGCTTGCACCCGCAAGTATGACCAAAATCATGACGATGCTTCTCATCATGGAAGCCATTGATCAGGGTAAACTGAAAATGACAGACAAGGTCAGAACGAGCGACTATGCAGCGTCCATGGGAGGGTCACAAATCTTCCTTGAACCAGGAGAAGAAATGACCGTGAAAGAAATGCTGAAAGGCATTGCGATTGCTTCAGGAAATGATGCTTCAGTTGCCATGGCAGAGCATATTGCAGGATCTGAAGAACAGTTCGTAGAGCAGATGAACAAAAGAGCGAAAGAGCTTGGCCTCACCTCAACAGTCTTTCAAAACCCAACAGGACTTCCTGAAAAAGACCATTACAGCACAGCTCACGATATGGCAATAATGGCAAAAGAGCTGTTGAAATACGAACAAATCACCAAATTCACAGGTGTCTACGAAGACTATCTCCGGCAAAACACAGATAAAAAATTCTGGCTTGTCAACACAAACCGTCTGATTAAATTTTATCCAGGTGTCGATGGGGTGAAAACAGGTTTTACAGGTGAAGCGAAATACTGTTTAACTGCATCTGCTAAAAAAGGTAACATGCGCGTCATTGCGGTTGTCTTCGGCGCAAGCACTCCGAAAGACAGAAACGCTCAGGTAGTCAAAATGTTAGATTACGCATTTAGTCAATATACGACTCATCCGCTTTACAAAAGAGGGCAAGATGTGGCGGAGGTCAAAGTGAGCAAAGGGAAAAAGAAAAACATTCAGCTCGTTACTTCTGAACCGATCTCCCTTTTAACGAAAAAAGGCGAAAATGTGGATCAGATCAAAAAAGAAATCAAATTGTCTCATGATGTCAAGGCTCCATTTTCAAAAGGAACGGAACTTGGTACGATCGTCTTGAAAAAAGATGGAAAAGTGCTGCATGAAAGTCCTGTAGAAGCAAAAGAAGGAATGGAAAAGGCAAGCGTTTGGACTTTCTTCAAACGGGCGATGGCTGATTTTGTAAAATGGAAATAAAAGGCGAAAGGCTGCTGTAATTGGCAGTCTTTTTGCTATGAGGAAAAAGAAAAGAACATCTAAATGTGACGAATGGTCACTAGTTTTGTCATGGTGAAGGATTTACTTCATACAAAAGAGAAACATTCATTATCCGAAATTAGAGCAAGGAGGAATAAAAAATGAGCCTTGGTATTGATTTTCAAGTAAAAGAGAGCGTACTTTGCATTCGGTTAACAGGAGAGCTCGATCATCACTCCGCAGAAACATTGAGACAAAAGGTGACGAATTATTTGGAAACAGAGGACATTCGCCACATTGTGCTGAATCTGGCTGATTTATCGTTTATGGACAGCTCTGGACTCGGAGTGATTTTAGGAAGATATAAAGAAATTAAGCAGCTTGGCGGGGAAATGGTCGTCTGTGCCATCTCGCCAGCAGTGAACCGGTTATTTGATATGTCTGGCTTGTTTAAAATTATTCGGATGGAGCCTTCTGAGCAAACGGCTTTGCAAACATTGGGGGTGGCATCATGAGAAATGAAATGAACCTGACTTTTTCGGCATTAAGCCAAAATGAATCGTTTGCGAGGGTGACAGTCGCGGCGTTTATCGCTCAGCTTGATCCGACTTTAGATGAATTAACAGAAATCAAGACCGTCGTATCTGAGGCAGTGACAAACTCCATCATCCATGGCTATGATGGGAATCCAGATGGCAAGGTGCACATCCATGTCACATTAGATGATCATGTCGTTTACCTCACCATCCGTGACGAAGGGATGGGTATTACAGATCTTGAGGAAGCAAGACAGCCGCTTTTCACCACAAAACCAGACTTAGAGCGCTCTGGAATGGGCTTTACCATCATGGAGAATTTTATGGATGATGTCATGGTGGACTCATCTCCAGAAATGGGCACGACCATCCGTTTAACAAAGCATCTATCAAAAAGCAAAGCGCTTTGTAATTAAAGGAGCTGCTCATATGGATGTGGAGGTAAAAAAGCAAGCTAAAAAAGCCCAGCTGTCAAATGATGAAGTCAAAGAGCTCATCAAAAAAAGCCAAGACGGTGATCAGCAAGCAAGAGACCTCCTCGTAGAAAAAAACATGCGTCTTGTTTGGTCCGTTGTTCAGCGCTTTTTAAATAGGGGATATGAACCAGATGATCTATTTCAGATTGGCTGTATTGGACTGCTGAAATCTGTTGATAAATTTGATTTGTCATATGATGTAAAATTTTCAACGTACGCCGTCCCCATGATCATTGGAGAAATTCAGCGATTCATTCGGGATGATGGAACGGTCAAAGTCAGCCGGTCATTAAAGGAACTCGGAAATAAAATTCGGCGGGCAAGGGATGAATTGTCTAAGTCTCATGGAAGAATGCCGACTGTTCAGGAAATTGCCGAATATCTTGATATCACACCAGAGGATGTCGTCCTCGCACAAGAAGCGGTGCGCTCCCCTTCATCCATTCATGAAACGGTGTATGAAAATGATGGGGATCCGATTACATTGCTTGATCAAATTGCCGATCATTCTGAGGAAAGATGGTTTGACAAAATCGCACTGAAAGAAGCGATCAAGGAATTAGAAGAACGGGAAAAACTCATTGTGTATTTAAGGTATTATAAAGACCAGACACAATCTGAGGTTGCAGAGAGACTTGGCATTTCACAAGTACAAGTCTCACGGCTTGAAAAGAAAATTTTAAAACAAATCCAAATGCAAATGGATCAAAAAGACAGCTAGCCAATTCGGCTGGCTTTTTTTGTGTGGTAATTACCGGTAAATCAAGTTCTATCAGTATGAGAACCATTTTTCACCACATACTATTTTTAACCCATCGTATAGGAAGTGACTTGGATGGACGGACAAATCTTTATTCGGCTGCGCCATCGAATCAAGACCGGTATTGATCAGCTCATTTATTTAGAGGATATCGCCCAAATCACTGGTGATGAGTTTGCTGTGCAAAAGCTTAGTAAAATGCCGGTGTATCATGTCAGCAAAAAGGATCGTCACATCGCCGTTCTTGATATCATGCATGTCGTCAAAACGATCAAAAAAACGTGGCCAGATATCGACATTCAAACCGTTGGCGGCTCTGAGGCCATTGTTGAAATTGATACAGGCAAACGCCAGCTTTCTCCCGTTTTATTTGTGTTTGTATGGCTCCTATTATTTGTTGGAGCGGCGCTTGCCATTATGAATTTCCACGAGGATGTCAGTATGCGGCTCGTTCATATCCGCCTATATGAAATGATCACAGGGAAAACGGTTGAGCATCCGTATTTATTACAAATTCCATATAGCTTTGGACTCGGTTTTGGCATGATTTTGTTTTTCAATCATGTATTTAAAAAGCGTTTAAATGAAGAACCAAGTCCGCTCGAAGTGGAAATGTTTAAATATCAGCTCGATCTCGATCATTATGTCGCACTCAATGAAAATAAAGAAACATTGAAGGATATCCATGATCGGTAAGTGGCTTTTTGTCGTACTCGTTGGACTTGGCGGCGGTTTAACGGTCGGAGCAGGATTTGTGGCTTTTCTTACAGTGCTTGGCATCATTCCCCGCTTAATGCAATTAACCAAAACGCAGCGCTTCATACAAGGATACGAGGCGGCTGTTATTAGCGGGGCGGTAGTTGGCGGCTGGGCCACCTTAAGTCAAATACATCTTCATTTAACCAAATGGCTGGCGATGCCGGTCGGTCTTTTATCAGGCATCTTCGTCGGCATGCTTGCAGCTGCACTCACTGAAGTATTAAATGTACTTCCTATATTAACGAAAAGAATTGGAATGGACGGGAAAATTGTTTTGCTGCTCATGGCCATCGTCTTAGGAAAGGTATTTGGATCACTATTTCATTGGCTTATTTATATTTAATCAATTGGAGGGAACAACACGTGTCGAGTTTAAAAGAGAACTATCCATCTAAGGTGAAAACATATCAGCCCAAACCTCCTTATGTCCTCAACTGCATTAAGGCGTTTTTAGTTGGCGGTTTAATCTGTCTGATAGGTGAGGGGCTGCAACATTTCTATATCCATTTTTTTGATTTTAACGAAAAGACAGCAGGGAACCCGACAGTGGCGACCCTCATTTTAATTTCTTCTCTATTAACGGGTATCGGTATTTACGATAGAATCGGCCAGTTTGCTGGAGCCGGATCAGCTGTCCCGGTGACAGGCTTTGCTAACAGTATGACAAGTGCTGCCCTTGAGCATAAAAGTGAAGGGCTTGTTTTAGGTGTTGCCACAAATATGTTTAAACTCGCTGGGAACGTTATTGTATTTGGTGTCGTTTCGGCATATGTCGTAGGGATCATTCGATACGTCTTGGAAAAGATGTTTTCGTAGGAGGAATGAAAGGTGAAACTAACAGGTAAACAATCTTGGGTATTTGAACACAAGCTTTATGTCAATGCAGAAGGAACTGCTGCAGGACCAAAAGAAAAAGAAGGCCCGATTGGTCATTTAATTGATAAAACGTACGATGAAATGCACTGTGATCAAAAGAACTGGGAAATGGCTGAAAGGAAGCTCATGGATGATGCGATATCAACCGCTTTATCAAAAGCAAATTTGCAAAAAAGCGATATTGATCTTTTGCTGGCTGGAGATTTACTCAACCAGAACGTCACAGCAAACTATGTGGCAAGAGAGCTGAAGATCCCGTTTCTCTGCTTGTTTGGGGCATGCTCGACTTCAATGGAATCGGTCGCCATTGCGTCAGCACTCATTGATGGCGGCTTTGCAAATAGAGCCATCGCAGCAACAAGCAGTCACAATGCGACGGCAGAACGCCAATTTCGTAATCCGACAGAATACGGGGGACAAAAGCCAGATACAGCAACAAGTACAGTAACTGGTGGCGGAGCCGTTATTATCAGCCAAGAACCCTCTCAAATTCAAATTACGAGCGCAACGGTAGGCAGGGTCATGGATCTTGGCATTACAGATCCATTTGATATGGGATCGGCCATGGCACCAGCAGCGGCAGACACCATCAAGCAGCATTTAGAAGACTTAGGCAGAACAGTAGATGATTACGATTTGATTCTAACTGGAGATTTATCAGGCATTGGTTCACCGATCTTAAAGGATCTCTTGAAAGAAGAAGGCATTCAGCTTGGGCGAAAGCACGATGATTGCGGTTTAATCATCTATACACCCGACCAAAACGTATTCGCTGGAGGCAGCGGCTGTGCTTGTTCAGCGGTTGTGACATTTAGTCATATTTTTCAAGAAATGAAAGCAGGGAATATGCAAAGAGTACTCGTTGTGGCAACCGGGGCGTTACTCAGCCCAATGATGGTTCAGCAAAAAGAGACCATTCCAACCATTGCGCACGGTGTCGTATTTGAACGTGCAGGAGGAGAGAGCTAATGGATTATCTTATCGCTTTTGTGGCAGGCGGACTTATTTGCGTCATTGGCCAGCTTTTGCTAGATGTACTCAAACTCACGCCTGCACATGTCATGACTACTTTTGTTGTGGCAGGTACTATTTTAGACGGATTCGGTATTTATGATAAATTTATTGAATTTGCAGGTGCGGGCGCAACCGTACCAATCGTCAGCTTTGGTCATAGCTTGCTTCATGGGGCCATGCATCAGGCAGACGTGCACGGATTCATTGGCATCGGTATCGGTATTTTTGAATTAACCTCTGCTGGAATATCAGCTGCGATTTTATTCTCATTTATTGTCGCACTTATCTTTAAACCGAAAGGATAACCGAATATGGGGCAAAGACGGAAAGTCATTTTAGTGACAGACGGAGATATATATGCTGCCAAAACCATTGAGCTTGCCGCTAAAAACGTCGGCGGACGATGTATTTCCAGCTCAAAAGGAAATCCAAGCAAACGGACAGGACCTGAACTTGTTCAGATGATTTTAAAAACGCCGTATGATCCAGTCTTTGTGATGTTTGATGATTCTGGTTTGACAGGTGAAGGAACAGGGGAGACGGCGATGAAACATGTGGCGCGCCACCCTGAAATCGAAGTCATTGGAGCGATTGCAGTTGCATCCAAAACGCACCAAGCCGAATGGACAAAGGTCCATGTCTCCATTGACAGGGAAGGTGAACTGACAGAATACGGTGTCGACAAACACGGTCTTCCCGAAATGGAGCCCCATAAAATGAGCGGTGATACAGTGTATTGTCTTGACTCCCTCAATCTTCCATTAGTTGTCGGTATTGGAGATATTGGCAAGATGGGACGGAAAGATGATCTGAGCAAGGGATCTCCAATCACGATGAAAGCAGTGGAATTAATATTAGAAAGGAGTGGTTTCCATGAAGAAAGACAAGGTAAACGTGTACCGAGACCCGAAGAAAAATGAAGATTACTTCAAGGAAAATGTCGGAATGGGTCTCAGCTTTGACCTTGGTGTTCGGAAAATTTATATACACGATCAGGAAATCCAGCTTTACTATGTAAACGGATTGTGTGATACACAGTATATTATCTACTTATTAAAAGAGCTAATCGAAATCAATGACAACGAACCTGAATCCGATGATCTTGCACATGTAGTCGAGAACCGCCTCGTCAATCAGCAGGTCTCCAAGGTAGAAACGTTGGATGAAGCAGTGGATCAAGTACTGTCTGGGCTTGTAGCAGTCGTTGTAGAAGGTGAAAACTACGCCTTTATCATTGATGTTAGAAGCTATCCTGGCAGAATGCCTGAGGAGCCGGATACAGAAAAGGTGGTCAGGGGAGCAAGGGACGGATTTGTTGAGAACATTATTGTGAATACAGCACTTATTCGAAGAAGAGTGCGGGATGAAAAGCTGAGATACAAAATGCTCAAAGTAGGCGAACGTTCAAAAGCGGATGTTTGTGTTTGCTATATTGAAGATATTGCAGACCCTGACTTAGTAGATATTATAGAAAAAGAAGTATCAGGAATCAAAGTCGATGGGCTGACGATGTCTGATAAAACGATTGAAGAATTTATAATTAAGCAAGGATATAATCCCTTTCCGCTAGTGCGTTACACCGAGCGTCCGGATGTCGCTGCTAACCACATATTAGAAGGGCATGTCATCATCATTACGGATACATCCCCTAGTGTCATCATTACACCAACCACTATTTTTCACCACGTTCAGCATGCAGAAGAATACCGCCAGGCGCCTGCCGTTGGTACGTTCCTAAGATGGGTACGCTTTTTAGGCATTTTATGTTCTACCTTTCTTTTGCCGATTTGGTTTCTTTTTATTCTCGAACCAAATCTCCTGCCTGACAATTTAAGCTATATTGGGTTTAACAAACCTTCTCATATCCCTGTCATTCTCCAAGTATTTCTTGCTGATTTCGGGGTGGAGTTTTTAAGGATGGCAGCCATTCATACGCCAACCGCATTGTCGACCGCCATGGGGTTGATAGCAGCTGTTTTAATTGGACAAATCGCTATTGATGTCGGTTTATTTACACCAGAGGTCATCTTATACGTCTCGCTGGCAGCGATCGGTACCTTTACAACGCCAAGCTATGAGCTGAGTGTCGCCAATAAAATTGTAAGACTCATCATCCTAGCACTAGTGGCGATCTTTAAGCTGAATGGACTCATCATTGGTTTTACGTTGTTAATCATTTATTTAACATCCATTCGTTCATTACAGACGCCTTATATGTGGCCGTTCATTCCTTTCAATGGAAAGGCTTTGTGGCAAGTGCTGATTCGGACGTCTGTTCCTGGCTCAAAAGTAAGGCCGAGCATCGTTCACCCTCAAAACAGATCAAAAATTCCGCCAAATTCTTAACGCTCATTGAAAGTGGCTGAAGATTGTGATATTGTATTTTTAACTTTGAGACACGGCAAAAGGCAGCTCACGCAGCTGCCTTTTTTCAGCCGAAGTGGAGAAAGAGGGAATGACATTGTATTTACACGGCACTTGCAGACAAAATGAACTCGGTCATTTAGAAATTGGTGGTGTTGATGCTGTTTCTTTAGCTGAAACGTATGGGACACCACTTTATGTATATGATGTGGCTTTAATACGGGAGCGCGCAAAAAGCTTTCAAAAAGCATTTATAGAAGAAGAATTAACGGCACAGGTAGCATATGCGAGTAAAGCATTTTCCTCCATCGCCATGTTTCAGCTTGCCAAAGAAGAAGGATTATCTCTTGATGTCGTATCAGGCGGTGAGCTTCACACAGCCATTTGCGCTGGATTCCCAGTAGAAAAAATTCATTTCCATGGCAATAATAAAAGCAGAGAAGAATTAAAAATGGCTTTAGAGCATGGGATCGGCTGTATTGTTGTGGATAATTTCTATGAAATGAAGCTCATTGAACAGCTTGGTCAAGAGCTGTCAAAAAAAGTGAAAGTATTGCTCCGCATCACGCCTGGTGTCGAAGCGCATACGCATGATTACATTACGACAGGTCAAGAGGATTCAAAATTTGGCTTTGATCTTCACAATGGACAAGCAGATGAAGCGGTGAAACAAGTGCTTGGGTCAGAAGTGATCGAGCTTTTAGGTGTTCATTGTCATATCGGTTCACAAATTTTTGATACGGCTGGTTTTGTCCTTGCAGCCGATAAAATCTTTTTGAAGCTGGATGAATGGAGAGAATCATTTGGTTTTATTTCTACGGTATTAAACTTAGGCGGCGGCTTTGGGATTCGTTATACAGAAGAGGATGAACCACTTCCTGCGACAGAATATGTCGAAAAAATTATCCAAGCTGTGAAAGAGAACGTGGCCCGCTACCAGTTCGATATGCCAGAGATTTGGATAGAACCAGGCCGTTCTCTTGTTGGAGATGCAGGGACGACTCTTTATACGATCGGATCATCAAAACATGTACCTGGCATCCGTGATTATGTAGCGATAGATGGCGGAATGAGTGATAACATTCGTCCAGCTTTATATCAAGCGAAATATGAAGCCGCAAGTGCCAACAAAATGAGCCAAACGCATGATCAAACGGTTTCAATTGCCGGGAAATGCTGTGAAAGCGGAGATATGCTCATTTGGGATATCGATCTGCCAGAATTATCACAAGGGGATTTATTAGCTGTCTTTTGTACCGGAGCTTACGGCTATAGTATGTCAAACAACTATAACCGTATCCCGCGCCCAGCTGTTGTGTTTGTAGAAGACGGGGAAGCGCAGCTTGTGGTTGAGCGTGAAACATATGAGGACATTGTGAAACTTGATTTACCGTATCAATCAAAAGTGAAATCATCTACTTAAAAAAAGCCGCCTGGAGTTCAGGCAGCTTTTTTTCATGAATTATTTTCCTCCAGTGAATACAGAAACGATCGCATTCCAAATGGAGACAAAGAAATCCCAAATCTTTTGAAGAAGGTTTTTCCCTTCATCCGATTCTATGAATTTAGTAATCTTGTCTTTTGCTTTATCAATTTGAGATCCTACTTGATTCCAATCGATATTGATGTTTTTCATTTTATCAAATAGCGAGACAAGCTGATCTTTTTGATCCTGCGTCAGATTTAAGTTCAAATCAGAAGCAGCCTGATCCACTTTTTCTTCTACTTCTTTTGTGGTTTTAGGGACACCGTTTTTTGCAATGTCATCTTTGATTTTTGCAATAAGGGCAGAAGCGTTATCTTTCCCGATAGAGTCACCCAATTTAGAAGTTGTCACAAGCTCTTCGTTTGCCACCTGCTTCACATCTTCTGGAATGGCTTTGTCGCTTGACACCTCATACGCTTTTAGTAAGCCCGTCAGAGCGGCTGTACCAGATACTTCAAATGGAGCAGTCACGACAACCTTGGCATCCTTGACACCTGCTGTCATTAAAGCATTTAAATACATCTCATCTGTAATGGTCTTGATGTTGTGTGTATCCACAGTGAGACCAGTACCTGATTTTTCAATAGTGATCGATGAAGATGATAATGCTCTCGTCCCGATAGAAGAACGAGGGATATACTTTCCTAAATATTCGTGCTCTTCTTTATTGGTTACTTCAATTTTTGTCGCATTTTCAGGTGGATTCAACTCGTCAAGCACCTTCTGGCGATCAGCCGGTGTTAAGTCTTGCCCGAGTGTGACGATGACATCGCCGACAGCTGCATCCGCTAAGCTGACTTTTGGCGCACCAATAAGGAAAAGGAGCGCTGCCATCATACCAAGCATCATTTTTTTAAACATGTTGACCTCCTTCAAGTCGAAAGCGTTCCTCTTTCAAGAGAAACTTTAGCTTTTGAGTACACGTAAAGTAGTGCACTCCATCATATAGACGTAACAAATCGGCTTGACGTTTCAATTTTCTTTTTAAGATGTGTTTCTGTTCCGATAAATGAAGACATGTCATTTAGTCAAATATCATTTTATTAGGAAAAAAGAATCAAGCAACCCTATTTTATCAATCATCAGCTAAGAGGTAAATGACAATCGAAGAGCAGGGGATGTTTAACATCACCGAAAATGTGCTATAATGAGCGTTGTTTAACTTGAAAGGAGAATGTGAAAAATGGCGAAAAAAGGATACATACAATTAACGAATGGAAAGAAAATTGAGTTTGAACTTTACCCAGAGGCTGCTCCAGGTACAGTAGCAAACTTTGAAAAATTAGCGAATGAAGGCTTCTACGATGGATTAAAATTCCACCGCGTGATCCCAGGCTTCGTCAGCCAAGGCGGCGACCCAAACGGTAATGGAACGGGTGGTCCTGGTTACACAATTAAATGTGAAACAGAAGGAAATCCACATCAGCACGAAAGAGGTTCATTATCAATGGCACATGCTGGTAAAGACACAGGCGGCAGCCAATTCTTTATCGTACATGACCCGCAGCCGCACTTAAACGGTGTTCACACGGTTTTTGGCAAGGTAACATCTGGTATCGAGGCTGTACTTGATATGGAGCAAGGGCAAGGCATGGAAAAAGTTGAAGTTGTAGATGCTTAATCTAAAACACCGCTTAATCGCGGTGTTTCAGCGTGTAGACAAACCCTTGCATTCGGTGTCAGGTCTGCGCTCCGGTACTCACGAATGTTAAATTCGCTCCGTTCCAGTGCTCGCCCTTCCTAGACTTCAAAGGTTTTCAAACACGCTGAAAAGAAGACAAAGGGCTAAAATCAAGTTCATTTTAGCCCTTTGTCAACAATAAAAGACACCGCTTAATCGCGGTGTTTTTTTATTTTGTTTGTGAGACGACTGTGATTTGTTTCGTTAGGCGGTAGGTGATGAACCAATACAAAATGGCTAAAGCGCTGATAGAGGCACCAAAGAGACATACTCCGCCCCAGCCATAGGTCGCGTATATACTGGTTGAAACAATTGAACCGGTCGCACTGCCGATGGAGTAAAAAATCATGTAAGCCGCAGTAAGCCGGCTTCTCGCCTCAGCCCGTACTGTAAAAATCATACTCTGGTTGGTCACATGAACTGCCTGCACAGATAGGTCAAGAATGATAATGCCAATGACTAATGCAATAAGTGAATGTTCAGTGAAACTGATGAAAAACCATGAAATGAATAATAGGACAAGGGCTATACCAGTTGTGAACTGTCCAAAACCTCGATCAGCAAGGCTGCCAGCCCGAGCAGCCCCTAACGCTCCGGCTGCTCCAGCAAGACCAAATGCGCCAATTGCAGTATGTGAAAGAGAGTATGGCGGAGTACTGAGAGGCAGTACGAGTGAAGTCCATAACGTACCAAAGACGATAAAAATCAGAAGAGCCAAAATCCCACGGATGCGCAGGATTCGTTCTTGTATGAACAATATAAACATTGAACGAAGCAGATGAACATAGGATAATGACTCTCTTTTGCTGTCATCACGCGGGAGCACTCGGAACAATACGCCAGTTAGGATAAGCATGATGACGGCAGAAACAAGATAAACAGACCTCCAGCCAGCAAAATCGGTTAATACACCAGCAAAGGTTCGAGCGAGAAGAATGCCGGTTACGATTCCACTTTGCACCAAGCCGACTATACGGCCGCGTTCTTCTGGAGCAGCCCAACTTGCTGCAAACGCAACGAGTACCTGAGTGACTACAGCGAGCAGTCCGACCACTGCTAATCCTAGAAATAGGACGGTGACGATAGGAGCGATGCCGACTAGAATGAGGGCAAGCACAGATAAAAGCATCTGACCAATGATGAGCCGGCGTCGATTCAACAGATCACCAAGCGGTACGATCAGTAGCAGCCCCGCCGCATAACAAAGCTGAGTAATCGTAATGACAATACCAATGGATGAATACGTGATACCGAACTCGTCTGCCAGTGAATCTAGTAACGGTTGTGCGAAGTATATGTTTGCCACAGCCATCCCGCACGCTGCTGCAAAAAGTAGTGCCATATAGTGACTCATCTTTGATTCAGGTTTTAATCGAAAATTCATATTAGGATGATCTCTTGTAGTCATTTTATCTTTAACCATTCATTGCATCCTCTCCTTTTTATACTAAAAAGTATAATATACCGATAAGTATAAAATGATTCCTGTTAAGGATAACCAACAAAATGTTTTGAAGTCAAGAGTTTAATCCAGTCATTCTAAGTTGATCTTGAAAGCAGAAAGACAGTTTGACAATTTTACATAAATAAAATAAAATTATAATGTACTGATTGGTAATAAAAAATGATATCCTTACAAATAAATGAATAATTGTTTTGGTGAAATGATTTTATTGTTGAAAAGAGGAATTGAGGATGGTTCGACAGCGTGAGTTTGATGAGGAAAAAGCGTTGGATGATGCAATGGTGCTTTTTTGGAAAAAGGGGTATAGAGCTACAACGTTAAGCGATTTGACTGCAAAAATGGGAATACAGCGGCCAAGCTTATACTCAGCCTTTGGAGATAAAGAGGAGTTATTTGAGGCTGCATTACGTAAATATACAAAGCAGCATGCAGCCCATATTCGAACAAAACTTCAAAACAATCAATCTGTAAAGGAAGCATTTCATACATTATTTACAGATGTAGTGGAAGAGGAATATAGAGATGGCCCGAGTAAAGGCTGTTTTTGCATTAATACGATAGTGGAGCTTGCTCCACACGAAGAGAAATTTGAAATTCTGACAAGAGAGCATCAGATGTATCTTTCGGTCATATTTGAAGAAAAGATTGTGCAAGGTATTCGCTCGGGTGAGCTTGAAAGCAGCTTGAATGCTAAAGCCTTAGCACAGACACTGGTCGTTTCTTTCATCGGGCTTACCGTCCTCATGAAGTCACGTCCAGAGCGTTCATTTGTAGATCATTCTGTAGCGACGATCCTATCCATTTTAAAATAAAATGGACAACACGCCATGACAGCTTCCGTGAAAAAATCATACAGCATAGTGAAAGCGTATTTGATCCATTACATCAAAATACGCTTTTTCTTATAGGGCAGTCATGCGCAGAATGTATTTTTATGATATGATAGGAGAACAAACATTCGATTTTCGGGGCGCCAGCACATCAGATGCAAATGAAGAAATCGGAAAGAAAGAAGGGGATACTTTGAAACCACTCACAAAAGAAGAGAAAAATCAAATGACGATGGCCATTCAGCGTTATTTTGCCGAAGAACGAGAAGAAGAGATTGGTGAATTAGCAGCCATTAATATACTAGAATTTATCACAAAAAACCTTGGAAGCTACTACTATAATCAAGGGGTTCGCGACAGCCGCAGCATCGCTGTTCAGCGGTCACAATTGTTAGAGGAAGACTTATTTGCACTCGAAAAAAGAATATAATGAAAAGCTTGCAGTATGGTGTGTGACGAACTAATAAACAGGAAAAAGACCCCCTTAATAAAGAACACATATTCGTATCATATGTAATGATTAAGAGGTGGAACCAAAAGGCCATCTGAATCGTTATATAAGTAACCATTAATGAAAATCAGCTTTTTTGGTTTTATTTCAATAAAAGAAGGAATAAAACATACAAATAGGCGAAGTGCAGATGATGGAGGTTCTAAATATGGGGAAAATTAAATTAAAAATGGCGATCTTATTTGTTTTACTGCTTTGTTTAGGCGCAGGTTATTTATACATGAATGGCATGAAAATTGAAGATGTGCCAACAGCCATTGGCGAAAGCTTAACAAATAATGATAAAGATTACACCATCTATGAATATACCATTACGAAAATTGATGGAGATGAATATTACGGTCAAGCGAAGAATGGCACAAAAATCATTTTTAATGGTAAGAAATTTGAAGATGATGTGGCCGATCTGAAAAAAGGCGATCGTATTAAAGCCTACTTTAGTAATGAAAAAAGAATAGATGGACTGATAAAAGTAGTAAAAGTCGTAAATTAACATGTCTCCTTTCCTATAAGGAGACTTTTTTTGTGAAGAAATCTTGATTGTTGCATTTGACAACAAGGATCGCTATAATAGCCCCTAAGGACAGCTAAATATCGATTGTATCCTTCGGGGCAGGGTGAAAATCCCGACCGACGGTAATAAAGCAAATGCTTTACAGCCCGTGACCCGTTAATTTATTAACGGTTGATTCAGTGAAAAGCTGAAGCCGACAGTGAAAGTCTGGATGGGAGAAGGATAAAGAAAGCTATGAACGAAAAATATTTGTTGATCATAGTCTTATTTCTGATGCAAAAAAACCACAGCCCCGGAATTTTTTCCGGGGCTTTCTGTATGATTTTGTCGTTAATAGACTGCATGCAGTGTTTATTAGGTGATCCCTCATCTACCTTGTATGGACCATAAAAAGCGACGAAGGTGCTCAATCGATCACATGTCCCTAACATCGCTTTTTTAAAAAGTGAGAAATACAAATGAAACGAAAGGGAGGATCACATGTTTACGGGGATAATTGAAGAAATTGGCACCGTTCAGTCATTAAGTAAAAAGTCAGCAGATGCCATGGAAATTGTCATTACATGCAGCCGTGTGCTGGAAGATGTTCAACTCGGAGACAGTATCGCCATTAATGGAGTATGTCTCACAGTCACTAGCTTCACAAAAGAACAGTTCGCGGCAGATGTGATGCCAGAGACGGTCAAAGCGACATCGCTGGATCAGCTGACAAAAGGCAGTCCAGTGAATTTAGAGAGAGCCATGTCCTCAAATGGACGATTTGGCGGCCACTTTGTCTCAGGCCATGTTGATGGAACGGCTGTCATTACCCGGATAGAAAAGAAGAGTAATGCCATTTACTATGATTTAAAGATGAACAAGACCCTCACAGATATGCTCACCCAAAAGGGTTCGATCGCAATAGATGGTGTCAGCTTGACCATTTTCGATTTGCGAGATTCACATGTCACAGTCTCTATTATTCCTCACACGCTTGAAGGAACTATTTTCCCGACTAAATCTATGGGGGATATCGTGAATATAGAGTGTGACATGATCGGTAAATACATTTATCGCTTTTTAACAAAAGAGCAGAGCGAAAAACAGCCATCTCGATTGACCCCATCATTTCTAAAAGAGCACGGATTCTAGGAGGCGATTGTATGTATCATTCCGTTGATGAGGCAGTAAATGCCCTTAAACAAGGAGAAATCATTATCGTAGTGGATGATGAAGACAGAGAAAATGAAGGAGACTTTGTGGCACTCGCTGAGCATGCCACACCTGAGGTGATTAACTTCATGGCATTACATGGAAGAGGCCTCATTTGTACGCCAGTCCATGCGTCGATCGCCAAACACCTGAATCTGCATCCAATGGTTGAACATAATACGGATGCACACCATACAGCGTTTACAGTAAGCATCGACCATGTGACAACGACGACTGGTATTAGTGCTTTTGAGCGCTCCACGACTATGCTGGCCATGTTAAATAAAGACGCAAAACCAGAAGAGTTTGCCCGTCCAGGACATGTTTTTCCGCTTATTGCAAAAGAGGGCGGCGTACTAGAAAGACCAGGTCATACAGAGGCGGCGGTTGATCTTGCTAAACTGGCAGGCTCAGAGCCAGCGGGTGTCATATGTGAAATTATGAATGCAGATGGATCAATGGCGCGCGTCCCTGAACTAAAGGAGATCCAAAAACAGCATGATTTAAAGATGCTGACAATCGAAGCATTACAGACATATTTAAACAACAATCGAACAGCCGCTATTGAAACAAAATAAAAATCACAAAAAAGGATGATCAACATATGAATACAATACAAGGTCATGTAGTAGCAGAAGGACTAAAATTTGCAATCGTTGTAGCGAGATTCAATGATTTTATTACAAGTAAACTGTTAGATGGAGCAGAAGATACATTACTCAGACACGGAGCAAATGGTGATGATATCGATGTTGTGTGGGTACCAGGCGCTTTTGAAATCCCGTACATGGCAAAAAAATTAGCAGAAACCAAAAAATATGATGCAGTCATCACACTTGGAACCGTGATCAGAGGCGCAACGACTCACTATGATTACGTTTGTAATGAAGCTGCTAAAGGAATTGCTCAGAGTGCTATGTCAACAGGGGTACCGATTATCTTTGGTGTACTCACAACAGAATCTATTGAACAAGCCATTGAAAGAGCTGGTACAAAAGCAGGAAATAAAGGCAGCGAATCGGCTGCAGCTGCTATTGAAATGGCGAATCTCAATCGAACGTTCTCTTAATTTAGTGAAAAAGAGTTTAAAAACGGTATAAAAATGTTTATAATGTGTGATGAGCAAATGAATCATAAGACATTTGCTGGAAATTAGGATAATTTGAATATTGAGGGGTATATATGTTAATTCGTTACAAGAGGTCTTTTGAAAAAATTGCCATGGGACTTCTGTCCTTTATGCCGGGTGAGAAAGACGTCAAACAGCTTCAGCAGACGATGAAGTCATATGAAATGGATGAAGATCGGCAGCTGTTCCTATGGAAAGATGGCGAGGATATTGTAGGTGCTATTGGTGTGTTGAAAACAGACGACCAAGTACAAATTGAGCATATTAGTGTGAATCCATCCCATCGTGATCAAGGAATCGGCAAGGAAATGGTTTTAGCCGTGGAAGAAATATTTAAAACCAAAACACTCATTCCAAATGAATTAACGCAAGGCTTCTTTCATAAGTGTCACAGCGAATCAAATTAAATATCACACATGTAAAAGCAGAGGCTACAGTCCTCTGCTTTTTTTACGTTCAATCTGCTTTTTTCGTTCCAGCAAAACTTCTGTCCGGTCACGGAGTCTATGTTTTTCGATTAAAAATGTATGGGATAAGTTGCTTTCCTGTCCAAAGAGCAGTCCTTCTTTTTGGGCCATTTCTTGGCATAAAGAAAGAAGTGCTTCATCTTTGATTGGCAGCATCACACTTTCATAGGGCATATCTTCATCCATTTTCTTTTTCAGCGTTCTCAGAAGCATCAGAAATGCCTCATCATCCAGACCGAGATTCGATAATACTGAACGGTTTGCTTCTAACAAATGAAGACTGTTAGAAATGAGCCGTTTTGCTCCTTTTCCATTTCCCCGCCTTTGATGATACAAGGCAACAGCGAGCTGGATGAGCCCGACCCAATATTCTTTGCGCTGCTCAGGGGGATCTTCTTTCCAATATTCCTCTAAAATTTCATGACACTCAAAATAATCTCTTGTCGTATGAAATTCGTGTAAAAAAGCCACGTACGCTTCAGGATACACAGCGGTCATCTCCTTTTCCACTCTCAGTCTAACATATCGAAAAGAAAAGAAGAAAGAGCGTCCCTTTAGTGAAAAGGACGCTCTGTTTCTTTAATAAACCCAAGCCGCGCCAACGATGATCAGCAAGATGAAAAGCACGACAATTAGCGCGAATCCTCCGCCGAAGTTATAGCCATCTCCCATAATGATACGGCCTCCTTTTTCATCAGTTCTGATTACAATGGTATTCTATGTATAAATGCCCTTATTGGTATGGGCGGATCCACTGTTTTTCTCGATTTGCCTAAGGCATCATGGCCGAAATTATATTGGACGAGAGCTTTATCCTGTCTTATACTAAAGGTTAGCCGGTGAAACGGTACTTAGAAGACAGTAGAAATGGTGAGAAAAAGATGCTGGAATATCAGGTGAAAATAGATTCGTTCGAGGGTCCTTTGGACTTGCTTTTACATTTAATTAACCGGTTGGAAATTGATATTTATGATATTCCCGTCGCTAAAATTACGGAGCAGTATTTATTATATGTCCACACGATGAGGGAGCTTGAGCTCGATGTTGCGAGTGAATATTTGGTCATGGCTGCAACCCTCCTGAGTATTAAAAGCAGAATGCTTCTTCCGAAACAAGAGGAAGAGCTGTTTGATGAAGACCTGCTCGAAGAGGAAGAAGACCCTCGAGAAGAGCTGATTGGCAAATTGATTGAATACCGCAAGTATAAAAATGCAGCACAAGAACTAAAGGAACGCGAAGAAGAAAGGCAAAATGCCTTTACAAAACCACCGAGTGATTTAAGCGAATTTGCAAAAGAATCAGAAGCGAAGGACACAAATTTACACGTAACGGTGTATGATATGTTAGGTGCGTTCCAAAAGGTATTAAATCGAAAGAAAATAACGAAACCAGCACCATCAAAGATTACAAGACAAGAAATCCCGATTGAAGACAAAATGAATGAGATTATGAACCATTTAAGAAAAACAAAAAAGCGGACCAATTTCATGACTCTATTTCAACATGATCAAAAGGAACACCTTGTCGTGACGTTTCTTGCTGTTCTCGAATTGATGAAAAGTCATCAAATCATGCTAGAGCAGGAAGGGAACTTTGAAGACATTTATATCATAGGGAGTGAAACGATTCATGACGCTTGATATCGTGAATTGGAAAGCCATCTTAGAAGCGCTGCTGTATGCAGCAGGTGACGAAGGCTTAACAAGAAAACAGCTCATGTCTGTTCTTGAAGTAGATGAGTCGGTATTACTCGACATTATGTCTTCCGTAAAGGAAGAATATCAAAAACAAGAACGAGGGATTGAGCTCATTGAATATGCAGATTCATATATGCTGCTGACGAAAAAAGAATACAGCATGTATTTAAAAAAATTAGTCGAGACACCATCCAAGGGTTTGTCACAGGCAGCGCTGGAGGTGCTTGCCATTGTTTCTTATAAACAGCCGATTACACGCAGTGAGGTAGAGGAGATCAGAGGAGTCAAATCAGAGCGGGTACTTCATAGCTTAGTAGCCAAAGCACTGCTCTGTGAAGTAGGACGTGCCGATGGTCCGGGACGAGCGATTCTGTATGGGACAACCCCTACCTTTTTAGAGCAATTTGGCTTAAAAGCTTTAGATGAATTACCGCCGCTTCCAGAGAATGTAGAAGCAGATGGAGTACAAGAAGAGGCCGATCTATTTTTTGAAAACTTCAATCAAACATTTGAAGACATAAAATAGTTCAAAAGAATGAAAAATGTATGATAAAATATAAAAAAGATTTTAGGTCTAAAATCTTTTGATGACAGATAAAATGGTGACAAAGCCATGAGGGGAAGGTAAACACGAAACAAATGGCACATATGAATGTAAAGGCTCAAGTTGATCAAGCAGGCGTCTTTTTATCAAAGGTTGCAATTGAAATGAATGGTTTTCTGAACGAAACCACCTTATCAAGCTTGAAACGATTAAACCCCGAAGCGGAAGCCTATTATTGTGACATATTGAGTACATTACGGAAGCTTGCAGTGTACAGCGAGGATGCAGCAGCAGTTTGCAGGAAAATGGGCCAGCAGCAGACATTCCCGCAGCAAGCCGCACAGCAGATGCTCCACCGTATTTATCATCAATGTATTGAAGAATTTTTCACGCCTAAAAAGGATACATGGTATGAAGACAGCCGTTCGGCCTATACAGGAAAAAGCAGCATTGTTTTTCACCATGAAGTATCCGCTGATATGAAACGATTATTTTCTTCATTAGAAAAAGACTTTTTAGCGATGAGAGAAGAGCTGGAATATACGACTTCTCATCAGCAAGTGAAAATGGTATAAGCAATTTGAAGAAGCGCCTCTATACGTAGAGGCGCTTTTTTTTATGGACGAGGCATCATAACTTTTTCAGCTGAGCATACACTTGTACAAAACGGACAAGGACGTGAATGAACATGCCCTATTTAAAAATTGGAACAGCAGTCCTTCTTCTATTTACACTCTTACTGCCTTTTTCCTCACATGCCAAAGCAGACATTTCATTATCAGTGAGTGCAAGAAGCGCCATTTTAATAGATGGACAGTCAGGCAGAGTCCTATTTGGAAAGGACGAGCACGAAAAAAGAAGAATCGCCAGTATTACAAAAATCATGACGGCTGTATTAGCCATTGAATCAGGAAAAATGAAAGATACTGTCAAAGTATCAAAACGTGCGATTCAGGCGGAGGGTTCATCCATTTATTTAAAGGAAGGGCAGAAGGTGAGCTTAGAAGATTTGACATACGGGCTCATGCTGCGTTCTGGAAATGATGCAGCTGTTGCCATTGCAGAGCATGTTGGCGGCAGCTTAGAAGGATTTATCTTTATGATGAACCAAAAGGCAGCTGAACTAGGAATGGAGAATACGAATTTTCAAAATCCGCACGGACTCGATGATCATAAAAATCATTATTCATCAGCCTATGACATGGCGATCCTAACAAAATACGCGATGAAACATAAACAATATCAAAAAATTGCCGGTACAACTTTCTATAAAGCGAAGACAATGGAAGGCTATTGGAAAAATAAAAACAAGCTGCTCACCGGTTTATACGAATATTCCACTGGAGGAAAAACAGGATATACAAAGCTTGCAAAACGAACACTTGTCTCCACCGCTGCAAAGGGTGATGCTCAGCTGATCGCTGTGACCATTAATGCACCTGACGACTGGAAGGATCATATTTCTATGTTTGAATATGCATTTGATCACTATAAAACGTATGTGCTTGCTGAAAAAGGAAGGCTTGCTTCGTTAAAAGGGACCTTTTACGAAAAAAAAGCGTTTATCAAGCGTGATGTGGACTATTTTTTAAATGAAGATGAGAAAAAACTTGTCAAAATTGAAACGGAAATGCTCACCCCTAAAAAGAAATGGAAAAAAAACGCCGAAGCCATCCCAGATGTTGTTGGAAAAATGACGATTTTATTAGATGGACAGGTGATCGAGCAATTACCGATTTTTTATGAAAATAAACGAAACCGCATGCCTCAAAAAAGCTTTCAAGAAATGTTTAAGTCTGTCTTTCAGACATCTATAGGCGGATCTTCATGGTCAATCTAATTTGGGTATTTCTCACTGTCATCGGTCTTGTCTATGCGATGTTTAATGGAACGATGCAGGAAGTGAACGAGGCTGTATTTAAAGGCTCAAAAGAAGCGGTTACCATTTCAATTGGTTTGATTAGTGTCCTCGTTTTTTGGCTCGGGCTCATGAAGATTGCCGAAGAGGCAGGGCTGTTAAATTTCTTTAGTAAATTGTGCCGGCCCTTTATTTCAAAGCTATTCCCGGATATTCCGCCTAATCATCCTGCGATGGGATATATTTTATCCAATCTCATGGCGAATTTCTTTGGTCTCGGGAATGCCGCTACACCGCTTGGAATTAAGGCGATGGAGCAGATGAAAGCATTAAACGGCGGAAAAAATGAGGCAAGCCGGTCTATGATTACATTTCTAGCGGTCAACACATCCTCTATCACACTTGTCCCAACAACCGTCATTGCAATAAGAATGACCTATGGGGCAGATCAGCCAACAGACATTGTAGGGCCAACCATTTTAGCAACACTCATTTCAGGAATCGGTGCAATTATCATCGATCGTTATTTCCACTATCGCAGAAGCAGGCGGGGGTGATCTTGTGGCATTTATTAACTGGCTGTCACTTGCTTTGATTCCACTGATCATCGCAGGAATTTTGATTGCTGGAACCATTAAAAAGGTACCAACCTATGAAACATTTGTGGAGGGAGGAAAAGAGGGCATTCAAATTGCCTTTTCAATCATTCCCTATTTAGTCGGTATGCTTGTAGCCATTACGATATTTCGTGCATCAGGTGCGCTTGATTTTGTTATGGGACTATTAAAACCAGTCTTTACAGCGATTGGTTTCCCGCCAGAAGTCGTGCCGCTTGCGTTTATTCGCCCGATATCAGGAACAGCTGCACTCGGAATGACATCTGACTTAATAGCGACGTACGGCCCAGATTCTTTTATTGGCCAGCTTGCAGCTGTCATGCAAGGGTCAACAGACACCACCCTTTACATTTTAACGGTCTATTTTGGAGCAGTCGGGATTAAAAAAATGGGAGATGCGCTGAAAGTAGGTTTGCTAGCAGATCTCATTGGTGTCATTGCCTCTGTGATTATCGTCAGTTTGTTATTTAGCGGCGCCTAATCAGGCGCTTTTTTGTATTTCATGGATGGAAAATCGCTTTTTAGCTGAAATTAGACAGACGAAACGCTTATTTTTCCACGAATGCTTGTTTGTTTTAAGTCAAGCAAGTAAGATAGTACATGAGGTGAAAGACAAATGGAACGTTTACAGAAAGTAATTGCACATGCCGGCGTCGCTTCAAGACGAAAGGCTGAAGAATTAATTAAAGAAGGACGAGTTACCGTTAATGGTCAAACAGTGACAGAGCTCGGAGTGAAGGTGGGCTCTTCAGATAAAATTGAAGTCAATGGATTAAAGCTTGAAAGAGAAGAACCGGTTTACTTTATGCTTTATAAACCGCGCGGCGTCATTTCGGCTGCCGAGGATGATAAAGGACGCAAGGTCGTCACAGATTTCTTTGATGATGTCCCGCAGCGCCTTTATCCAATCGGGCGGTTAGATTATGATACGAGCGGTTTGATTTTGATTACAAATGATGGGGAATTTGCCCATAAGCTCATGCACCCGAAATACGAAATTGATAAAACGTATGCAGCGAAGCTAAAAGGCATTCCATCAAAGGAACTGCTTAGAAAGCTAGAAAAAGGGATCATGTTAGATCATAAAAAAACAGCACCTGCTCGTGCGAAAATGCTTTCTATTGATAAACGAAAACAAACTTGTATTGTTCAATTAACCATTCACGAAGGCAGAAACAGACAGGTGCGCCGCATGTTTGAAGCGATTGGACATGATGTGTTAAAGCTAAAAAGAGAGCAATATTCGTTCCTTCATATTGAAGGTATGAGACCAGGAGACCGCAGAGAATTGTCTCCGCATGAAGTAAAGCGCCTGAGAGCAATTGCCGATCATGGGAAAAGCGCTTTTTAATTTTCACATAAACTTCAAAAAATGAAGAAGCATCAAAAGAAGGAGAATGCTATAATTTACCTGAATGTCTATGGGGAAGGGGTACTTCAGATGAAAAAAAGACGGTTTTTCATACGGACGGGCATTCTCCTCGTGATGCTTGCTGCACTATGTTATACAATGTATAACTCAGTATTTGCCAAACAGGATCGAGTCAAAGAAGGATCTATTGCGCCAAACTTTGTCCTTCAATCTGTCGATGGGGATCGGATTGAGTTAAAGGACTTAAAAGGCAAAGGTGTCTTTCTTAATTTTTGGGGTACATGGTGTGGTCCGTGTAAACAAGAATTTCCTTATATGGCGAATCAATATGAAGTGTTCAAGGATCGCGGTGTGGAAATTGTTGCAGTCAATGTTGCGGAATCCAAGATTGCCGTGAAAAATTTTATGGAATCCTATGGCGTGAATTTTCCTGTTGCCATGGACAAAGATCGTCAAGTGACAGAGGCATATGATATTACGCCGCTGCCAACCACATTTTTAATCAGTCCTGAAGGCAAGGTAATCAAAGTCATAAAGGGAACGATGACAGAACGTAATGTCTATGAATATATGAATTTGATTAAACCAAAGGGGTCATAGAATGAAAGAGGTAAAGTGCGAGTGTGGACATATTAATCCAATCGGTACTGTTCTATGTGAATCATGCGGGAATCCCATTGCGGCTAAAGAGAAAAACTCTTCAAAGCTGCTTGATATGAGATATGACGGCAGTGCAAGACGCTCGCAAACATACAACAAAACGATTGTTGATAAAGTATGGAACTTTTTTTCTTCTGTTAAAGTGGGTGTGTGGCTGATTGTCATTACACTGCTCGCTTCTTCGCTTGGAACGATTTTTCCGCAGGAGCGATTTATTCCGCCAGGTGCATCTGCTTCCACGTATTATGAAGAGCAATATGGATCGTTTGGCAAACTGTATTACACACTTGGATTCCATGATCTTTATAATTCTTGGTGGTTTTTAGCTCTTGTCGCATCAATCGGAATCTCCCTTGTCATTTGCAGTCTCGACCGCGTTATTCCTCTTTATCGAGCACTCAAAAACCAAGGGGTTATCAAAAAAGAAGGCTTTATGAGAAGACAGCGTCTGTTTAGCGAGACAGACAAAACATTAGATCAGCATACATATGAAGGCATCATAAGAGCAATGAAACAAAAGCGTTACCGCGTGCGAGAAGAAAATGGGCATATTTTAGCCGAAAAAGGACGTTTTTCACGCTGGGGACCTTACGTCAATCACATTGGACTAATCATCTTTCTCATTGGAGCGATGCTCCGGTTTGTCCCGGGCATGTACGTGGATGAAACGCTTTGGGTCAGAGAAGGGGAAACTGCACCAATTCCAGGTACGGATGGTCAATACTTCTTGAAAAATAATGCGTTTTCAATTGATCGCTATGAAACTGGAAATGAAAAAGAAGTGTTTGAGAATGCCATTGAAAAAGCTGGCGACGGTCAAGTGGTGAAAAGCTATAAAACGGATGCCATTTTATACAAACGTGAAGGAGAAGTTGTATTTGGTGAAAAGCCCAAGCTGAAGCAGGTAACAGAACACGATATCAAAGTGAATGAACCGCTCAAGTTTGACAATTTCTCCTTATATCAAGTGGATTTTAAACAAAATGAACTCGATCAAATGGTCTTTCAGCTGATTCGTAAAGATACAGAAAAATCTTTCGGTACAGTGAAGATTAATCTGCTGGAGCCTAAGTCAGAATATGATCTTGGTAGCGGTTACAAAGTCAAGGTGATGAGCTATCTGCCTGATTTTTATTTTGACGATGATGGAACGCCGAGTACGAAAACAAGGAATCCGAATAATCCTGCTTTCGTGTTTGAAATGATTTCTCCTGAAAAACCTAAAGGTGAAAAAAGCTTTGTCGCCATTCAAGAGACAGTAGAGGGTTCTGATAATAATTTATATAAAATGAAGTTTGATCGGGTTGAAACGAAAAACGTCACAGGGTTAACAGTTAGAAAGGATTTAACACTTGGCGTGCTCATAGTAGGCGGAATCATCTTCATGATTGGTGTCGTGCAGGGGATGTATTGGCAGCATAGAAGAATATGGCTGTCGGCAAAGGATGGAAAAGTATTGGTGGCAGGACATACAAACAAAAACTGGTTCGGCTTAAAGTCCGATCTTGGTGTGTTACTAAGCGGCAGTGGCATCAAACAGCCAGTTGATCAAAAAGAACTGCCTGATACAACAAGTATCAGCAAAAGCAAGGGGGAAGGATTAGATGGCGGCAGTCAGTGAAAATCTGTTATTTGCAGCTTTTCTATTTTATTTAGCGGCAGTTCCTTTTTTTGGTGGTGCCATTAAGGGAAAAAAGAAAGAAGAAGGAACGCGCAGGAATAAGGCGGCACTCATTGGTATTACGCTTACCATCATCGGTTTTTTGAGCCAGTTGGGCTATTTTATTTCAAGATGGATCGCATCTGGCCATGCACCAGTCAGTAATTTGTTTGAGTTCACAACGGCTTTTGGCATGATGCTGGTGCTTGCATTCATCATTTTATATTTTGTGTATCAAGTATCTGTACTTGGTTTATTCACCCTTCCAATCGCTTTATTGATTATTGCCTATGCAAGTATGTTCCCATCAGATATTTCACCGCTGATTCCTTCACTTCAAAGTAATTGGCTTTATATTCACGTGACAACAGCAGCACTTGGCCAAGCCATTTTAGCCATCAGCTTTGTGGCAGGTGTCATCTTTCTATTAAAGCATGTGGATCAAACAAAGCCAGGGAAGAAGACGTTTGGTTTAGAGCTTGTCATGTTTATGATTGTGGTCACACTTGCATTTATCGCTGTCACGTCTATCTTTAGAATGACAGGATATGAAGCGACATTTAATTGGATCGATAAAAATAAAGAAAAAAGTGAGATGGTCTATGAGCTGCCAGCTCTTGTCGGACCTCATAAAGGGGAGCTTATGACGGAAGATCGTTTGGAACCGTTTGTTGAGCTGCCGCCTGTTTTTTCAGGTAGAAAGGTCAATACGGTGTTATGGTCATTTGGCGTAGGGCTGATCATATACGGACTCGTTCGATTGATCATTCGCAAACGGCTGAGCGCACTGCTTCAACCGCTAGTGAAACAGGTGAACCTAGACTTAGTTGATGAAATTGGGTATAGGGCTGTTTCGATTGGTTTCCCTGTATTTGCGTTAGGCGGGCTGATCTTTGCCATGATCTGGGCGCAAATTGCATGGACTAGGTTTTGGGGCTGGGACCCGAAGGAAGTATGGGCATTGATTACGTTTCTCTTTTATGCTGCCTATCTTCATCTTCGCTTGTCGCGAGGCTGGCATGGTGAAAAGTCCGCATGGCTTGCTGTGATCGGCTTCGCCATTATTATGTTTAATCTCATCTTTGTCAACCTTGTCATTGCGGGGCTTCATTCTTACGCATAATACAAGGAAAAGCCAACTTTTATGATTCAATTCGGCTTTTTGTTAAAATGAATGTAACAACGGAGAAAGCAGGAGGACTGTCTAATGGAACACACAACTCAAACGAAAATATTAGTCGTAGATGATGAGGCAAGAATTCGCCGCCTTTTAAAAATGTATTTAGAACGTGAAAATTATGAAATCGATGAAGCGGAAAATGGAGATGAGGCGATTCAAAAAGGGCTTCAAACCGATTACGACCTCATTTTGCTCGATTTAATGATGCCTGGTACAGATGGAATCGAAGTGTGTAATCAAATTCGAGACAAAAAAGCGACTCCAATCATTATGCTGACGGCAAAAGGAGAAGAAGCAAACCGCGTTCAAGGATTTGAGGCAGGAACGGATGACTACATCGTCAAACCTTTCAGCCCGCGTGAAGTGGTTTTACGTGTAAAGGCATTGCTCAGAAGATCGTCTCAAACGTCTTATTTGAATACTGGGACAACAACAAAGGATGTTCTTGTGTTTTCTCATCTTTCTATTGACCATGATGCACATAGAGTGACGGCTGATGGCAAAGAAGTCAGCCTCACGCCGAAGGAATATGAGCTTTTATATTTCCTTGCAAAAACACCAGATAAGGTCTATGACAGAGAAAAGCTGCTAAAAGAAGTATGGCAATATGAATTCTTTGGAGACTTACGAACAGTTGATACTCATGTCAAACGACTTCGTGAAAAACTGAATAAAGTGTCACCAGAAGCAGCGAAAAAAATCGTAACTGTATGGGGTGTCGGGTACAAATTTGAGGTCGGCGCTGAATGAAACTGTGGAAAAGTGTTGTAGGAAAGCTATGGTTAACCATTCTTTTCCTCGTCTTGATCGTTTTATCTATTTTAACTGTGCTTCTTTTAGAGTTCATTGAGAATTATCATGTAGAAGAAGCAAAATCTGATTTAACACAAATGGCAAACAAAGTAGCGGTCATTTTAGAAAGCCATGAGGATCAATCGCTTGCAAGGTCGATTACATCAGAGCTCGCTGACAAATTGACGAGTATTGCGATCATCCAAGAGGACGGGCTAGAGTGGTATTCGTCTGAAAAAGACGGGAAGCTTCCTGCGATTACAAAGAAACAAATTGAAGCAGACAGCGATTTAAATCAAGCACTGAAAGATCGTAAAAAAATCAGTAAACGTGCAGAACCTGATGCAGGCAATCAAAAAGATGAACGGATTGTAGTCGGTGTTCCATATGAGGCGAACGGAAAAAAAGGCATGGTCTTTCTTTCTCAGTCACTCCTCGCTGTAGAACAAACAACGAAACATACGACACGCTACATCTTCTTAGCAGCCGGAATTGCCATTGTACTGACCACTATATTCGCTTTCTTCTTGTCAACACGTGTCACCTATCCTCTCAGAAAGATGAGAGAGGGTGCACAAGATTTGGCGAAAGGGAAATTTGATACAAAGATTCCTATTTTAACGCAAGATGAAATTGGAGAACTGGCGATCGCCTTTAATCAAATGGGGAAGCAGCTTAAATTCCATATCACAGCCTTAAATCAAGAAAAAGAACATTTATCTAATATTTTAAGCAGTATGGCTGATGGCGTCATCACCATCAATATTGATGGAACGATCTTGATGACAAATCCTCCAGCAGAACGATTTTTGCAGGCATGGTATTACGAGCAAAATATGAAGATCAAAGATGGAGATGAACTGCCGCCAGAAGCGCGCGAGCTATTTCATACAGCTGTCAGCACAGAAAAAGAGCAAATGATCGAAGTTACGCTACAAGGGCGCACCTGGGTTCTTCTTATGTCTCCGCTGTATAATCAGCAGGATGTCAGGGGAGCAGTTGCAGTCCTTCGTGATATGACGGAGGAACGAAGACTTGATAAACTGAGAAAAGACTTCATTGCCAATGTCAGTCATGAACTTCGTACACCAATTGCCATGCTGCAAGGGTACAGTGAAGCGATTGTAGATGATATTGCAGGATCAGAAGAAGAAAAGAAAGAGATTGCGCAAATTATCTATGATGAATCACTTCGAATGGGACGTCTTGTGAATGACCTTCTAGATCTAGCGAGAATGGAAGCAGGTCATATTACACTGAATCTTGAATCAACAGATACGGAAGAGCTGACTGAGAAGATCTACCGCAAGTTTCTCGGGATTGCGAAAGAAAAACAAATCGACCTTACGTATGATATTCAAGTGGATGAACCGAATTTTTTATTCGATCCAGATAAGATCGAGCAAGTGTTTACGAATCTCATTGATAATGCCATTCGTCATACACCAGAGGGCGGCGAGGTTCACTTCTCGGTTCAATCGGTGGAGAACGGACTGAAAATGGATGTAAAAGATTCGGGGAGCGGAATTCCGGAAGAGGATCTGCCCTTTATTTTCGAACGCTTCTATAAAGCCGATAAAGCAAGGACAAGAGGACGTTCTGGTACTGGACTTGGCCTTGCGATTGTGAAGAACATCGTCGAGGCACATCAAGGCTCTATACATGCTCATAGCAAAGCGGGTGCAGGTACACACTTCACATTCTATATTCCGAGAAAAAAGCAGGAACTCGTCTAATCTTGACGAAGAATCTTGTTACATGAGAAACACTTCTTTTCGTAAAGAAAATGAAGTGTTTTTTCTATTTTCAAATTTTTAAGGAGAAGTTAAACAAAAAGCCCTTCCCAAACTGTCGAACTTGTAATATATTTGTCATAAAGTTGTAATGTAACGTTTTATAAGAGTCACTCGACAAAAATAAGTGAACGGAGGGGTTTCCTATGCATGAAACCTTTCAAAAAATATATGATTCGTACCATCAAGATTTGTACCAGTTTTTATTTTACATGGTTAAAGATAAAAATCAGGCAGAGGATCTCGTACAGGAGGTTTACATTCGGGTACTTCACTCATATAAAACTTTTGAAGGAAGAAGCAGCGAGAAAACATGGCTGTTTTCAATTGCAAGGCATGTGGCGATTGACTGGTTTCGCAAGCAGCAAACCATTAGACAACGGGTACTCGGCACGTTTGATTGGGATAAGCAGGATGTAAAAGACCCAGACTTGCTCCCAGACGAACTGGCTGTACAGGATGAAAATACTAAAGAAATTTATGCCGCGCTTGATCACTGCACGATTGATCAAAGAGCTGTCATCATTTTAAGGTTTATCCAGGGCTACTCAATCATGGAGACGGCAAAGGCGCTAAAGTTCTCGGAAAGCAAAGTCAAAACAACGCAGCACCGAGGCCTGAAAGTGCTCCGAAAACATATGGAGCTTTTGAAGGAGGAGCTAGTGAATGAAAACGAACAGGTCCGATTGGAGCGAAGAACGAATCAAGGTGTTACTAAGTCAGCTTCCAAAGGTGGAGGACAACCGTTCATCTAAGCAGATATACCAGCAGGTGCTGATGGCAAGCGGGAAGAAAAAGAAAAGTGTCAAATGGATCGGTCCAGCGGTGGCAACCGTTGTGGTTTTATTTATGGCGTTTTTAATTTCTCCTCATTTATTTCAGCCGGCTGCTCAAGAACAGCATCAACAGATGAAAATGGAATCAAGTGCTGACAAAGGACAGGCAAATGCCACATTAGAGCCCGTCAAACAGGCAAATGGTACCACACACGTTGTTTCTCATGAAGACAAGCAAAAGTATATGACGGTTGCATACATAGATGAATCGACATCTCAAGTGGTTCCCATAAGTATTGAAAAAGAGAATGAACATGGCCATTTGCAGGAATTGATGAACACATATGAACAGGTGCAGCTGCCTGAAATGACAAAGCCTCTTCAATCTTATCTTGAGATGGTGGACCTTCGTGAAAATGGGAATACACTTGTTTTTCAGTTAAAAAATGATTTGTCCCTTGATACGATAAAGGAAGCCAATCGATTTAAAGATATGGTAAAAGAAACGCTCAAATGGAGCAGGTATAAACAAGTGGAGGTCAGGTCAGTCAAAGGTTCTCATCTTCAATTAGGGACTAGCAGCTTTGGCACGATATCAATTGATAAACAAACGAAGAAAGCTTATTACGTGTTAGAAAATAAGAGCGGGACTTTTTTGGTGCCCTCAAAAACACATTATTCTACTTATGAAGATGCGGTAGAGGCCATGAAACGCACGAGTGATTCTGGACTTGAACCATTAATTAAAGAAGAACCCATTAAAGAAGTGACATCAAAAGGTAAGCATGTAACCATCACGTTTGGAGCATCAGCACAATTATCGGACTCAATTGATCATACTCTACTCATTGAAGGTCTGCTGCTCACAGCAAAAGATTTTGGTTTTACAGATGTCACCATTCAATATGCAGGAACAGATCAAATAGGACCATATGAATTAAATGAACCAATAGAGGTACCGGCTCTGCCGAATCCAGTTGTCATCAAAGAACGTTAAAGGACGCAAGCATTTCATTGCGTTCTTTTTTGATGTATAGAAAATGATCTTCTTGCTGTATACTAAGCTGTCATGAAAAGAACCTCAAAGAAGGGGAGTCACTGATGAAAAGGTATTGCTTCATAGGTGCCAGCTGTTTTTTGCTCTTGATCTTAGCGCCATTTGCCCATGCACAGAAGACAACCGAATGGGTGGAACCAGTGAAAGGAGAAGTCACTGACTTGTTTGGGACAAGGGGCGGTTCGCATAAGGGATTAGATATAGCTGCGCCAGAAGGAGAATCCATTTTTGCTGCAAGTGAAGGTGTGGTCACGCGTTCGTATGTATCGGCTACATATGGAGAAGTTGTATTTATTCAGCATCCGAATGGATACGAAACTGTCTATGCTCATTTACACGAGCGTTTTGTGAAAAAGGGTGACCATGTACAAGCGGGACAGCCGATTGGCATAATTGGCAACACAGGGGCCTCCAGAGGCACTCATTTGCATTTTGAAGTACATCGTGGCAATTGGTCAGTCAGCAAAGAGGATGCAATAGATCCGCTCAAAATGATTGCTGTGGAACGCTTCCAAGAGCCGGCTCTTCATGTAAATGGACATGAAAAAAATACATATGTCATTAAACAAGGGGATACCCTTTGGTCGATAGCAAGGGCGCATGAAATGACTGTGGAACAATTGAAAAAGATCAATGAGCTGACCACTCACCTCATTCGAACAGGAGATCGTTTAATGGTTTCAACAAAATAAACCTCATGCAAAGCATGAGGTTTATCACTGTTTTTTATAGGTCAATCAGGCGGACAGAAAGAATATCCTGCACTTCAGTTAATTTTTTCACAATTTCGTCCTCTAGATGCTTGTCGAAAGAAAGCATCATAATGGCTTCGCCGCCTTTTTCTTTACGTCCCACCTGCATTGTTGCGATGTTGACATCATGGTCGCCTAAAATCTGTCCAACCTTTCCAATCACACCAGGTGCATCTGTATGCTGGATATAGACAAGGTGTCCATCTGGGTAAAAATCAATATTAAAGCCATTAATAGAAACGACGCGTTCCCCTAAATGCGGAATGTAAGTCGCTTTAAGAGTAAAGGTTGAAAGATCACCTTTGACTTCAATAGAAATACTGTTTTCGTAACCAGATTCGCTGGAAGAAATTTTTTCACTAAAGCTAATGCCTCGTTCTTTTGCGACCATTCCAGCATTTACTTCATTCACAGTCGAATCAACACGCTCTTTTAAAAACCCTGACAGGAGACTCTTTGTGATAAAGGATGTTTCGAGTTTTGAAATAGAGCCTTCGTAAGAAATGCCTACTTCTTTTACAGGTTCTCTCATGGATTGAGAGACAAGACGTCCAAGTTTTCCTGCAAATTGATGATAAGGCTGAATCTTTTTGAACTCGTCTTTTGTCATCGCTGGTAGATTAATAGATGACATGACAGGAAGGCCTTTTGCAAATTGAAGGACTTCTTCAGATACTTGCGCCGCTACATTTAATTGTGCTTCTTTTGTAGAGGCACCAAGATGCGGAGTTGCAATGACGTGTGGATGATCCACAAGCGGATTATTAGTTGGAGGTTCTACCTCGAATACATCGAGTGCAGCTCCTGCGACATGGCCGCTTTCAAGTGCCTCGAGAAGGTCAGCTTCGTCAATAATGCCGCCGCGCGCACAGTTTACAAGGCGAACACCTTTTTTCGTTTTTGCAATCGTTTCTTTATTGAGAAGTCCTCTTGTCTCTTTTGTTAATGGCGTATGTACCGTAATAATATCTGATACTTCGAGTACTTCATCAAGTGATTTCGCATTGACGCCAATTTTTTCTGCACGTTCTTTTGTGAGAAATGGGTCAAACACGTTGACTGTCATGCCAAATGCTCTTGCACGCTGGGCGATTTCACTTCCGATTCTGCCTAAACCGACAATCCCAAGAGATTTTCCGTAAAGCTCAGCACCAACATATGCACCTCTGTTCCATTCTTTTGATTTGACAGAAATATTGGCCTGCGGAATATGACGCATAAGTGATGAAATCATAGCGAACGTATGCTCAGCTGTCGAGATCGTATTACCGTTTGGTGCATTGATCACGATGACTCCATGCTTGGTCGCTTCATCAATGTCAATATTGTCTACTCCCACACCGGCCCGGCCGACAATTTTTAAGGAAGTCATTTTTTCATAAAGCTCTTTCGTTACTTTTGTGGCACTTCTGACAAGTAAGGCATCAAACGTGTGTAATTCATCTTCTGCTTCTGCTACATTTTTTTGGACAATTTCAACAAAATCTGATTCTAAAAGTGGTAGAAGACCATCATTGCTCATCTTATCTGAGACTAATACTCGAAACATCGTAAGATTTCCTCCTAAAATAAACGTCATAAATATCTGATAATTTACCATATTCCTTTTCACTGTGTCAATCAAATTAAAGCAGTAAAGTGAAAAAGAAAACACGAACATTTCTTTGTGTCTTTATAAAGAATGAACACCTTTAAACAAAAGATAACCAATTTTTGCGCATTTGTCATTAGAATTTTTGTGTTTTTTACGATTTCTTAAAACTGATGAATTTGCTCAGGATTTTTATCTGTACAAATGCTCATATATCATATATAATGATGTCGAATTGAATAATGATCAATCTTCGGGGCAGGGTGCAATTCCCTACCGGCGGTGATGAGCATAGTCTCTAAGCCCGCGAGCCTTTTTGGCAGGATTCGGTGTGATTCCGAAGCCGACAGTATAGTCTGGATGGGAGAAGATGGAGGTTCATAAACGTTGAAAACATTGATGTTCACACGTTTATTTGTCTAGCCCAATTTCCCCGCTCCTGTTTTCAAGGGCGGTTTTTTTGTGGCTAAAATGGAACAATCCTCTTTTCGAAAGATTTGATCGAAAAGGAGAGAGAATATTGAATCAAAGTAAAGTAAAGCGTTTAGTTGTTACCAGTATGCTCAGTAGTATTTCGTTTGTGTTAATTTTATTGGATTTTCCTTTCCCGGGTCTTCCAGCTTATTTGAAAATTGATTTCAGTGATATCCCGGCGATTATTGCAATTTTAATTTATGGACCGGGTGCAGGGATTGCTGTTGAGGCTTTAAAAAATGTACTGCATTACCTCATTCAAGGCAGTATGTCCGGCGTTCCAGTTGGGCAAGTCGCGAACTTCATTGCAGGCACACTATTTATCTTGCCAGTCGCCTTTATGTTTAAAAAAATCAAATCAGCAAAAGGGATGGCATGGTCTATGATCGCGGGTACATTGCTTATGACTGTGATGATGAGTATTTTAAATTACTTCTTATTCCTGCCAGCTTACACATGGTTCTTAAACGCGCCAGAACTATCTGATCATGCGCTCAAGACGACCATTACAGCAGGGATCTTACCATTTAACTTTATTAAAGGAATCATCATTACCATCGTGTTTAGCCTCATTTTTGTGAAAATGCGTCCATGGTTTGAAAATAAACGCCGACTTCAAAATAGTTAATATAAAAAAAGCCCCTGTATAAGGGGCTTTTAGATTGTTGACAAAGAGCTAAAATGATCTTTATTTTAGCTCTTTGTCTTCTTTTCAGCGTGATAGAAAACCTTTGCAGTCTAGGAAGGACGAGTACCGGAGCGGAGCGAATTGAATATTCGTGAGCACTGGAGCGCAGACCTGACACCGAATGCGAGGGTTTGTTTACATGCTGAAAGCCCCTGTATAAGGGGCTTTTATACTATTCATGCTTAAGCGGGTCACCATCGAAAGATTCGTCCGCAACTTTGATAGAATCTGTTGGACATCCTTCAAATGCATCAAGCATATCTTCTTCAAGTACTTCTGGAACTTCTACAGTCCCTTGGTTGTCATCAAGCGTAACAAATGCAATGCCTTCATCATCATAATCATAAATGTCTGGAGCAGCTGCACCGCATGCGCCGCAAGCAATACATGTGTCTTTGTCTACAATTGTATATTTTGCCATGTTAAAAAAATACCTCCCAGATTGTTCGATGGAACAAATGGTCTAACCTTTTTAGTTTCACCGATAAAAAACAATTTCCTCAAACCTTATTGTAATGATTTTAATTTCACATTTCAACTGTAAAGTGATTGAGAATGCTTATCACATAAGGGTTTGTTCATAACTTTCCCCCACAAATTGAGTTTAAACATTTCTTCTTCTATGAAATCTGTTAAAATAAAGGGAGAAAATATTCGAATTTTGTCAGGAAGACAGGTGCTTTGGCGAATGACTCTTCATTACTTGGATGTCATGTTAATGGACAGCGTATATAAATTGAACGGCGAACGCTCCATAAGTGCTGTCTACCATCTTTTTAAAGGAAAAAAATCATCACAAACCATACAGGATGCCAGTTTGTTTCAGCTTTCAAAGTATTTCGGCTGTTACCCGGGGTTTACGAGGGATCAGCTGAATCGCTCTACTATAAAGCTTGACGAAAAGCACTACATCAAAAAAACAGGGGAGACATTCATTGTTACAGATGCAGGACAGCAAATGCTAAACCAGTATTTCTCAGAAAAACCGATGCCAGCTTATTTTCATGGTGCCAAATATCATGATAAAGCAAAGGTGTTATGGATGAGGCTCTCGTTACTTGTACAAGTGCTGTCTCACCATCTGGCTGGATCGCATCAATATGTCCCAATACAAAGAGATGTATCTGTACAAAGCTGGACGAAATCCTTCTTAAAACAGCATCACGAGAAGAATAAGCTTTCGGAAGAGCTCCATCATGAACTCGAAAAGCTCCTTAGCCGTATAAGTGATCAAGAGGCGCTGATATTTGTTTATTCATTGACCTCAAATGAAAGAATTGGGCGTACGTATCAGCAAATGGCAGAGTGGCTAAAAGAAGATGTGTGGTATGTGTACCTGCTTTTTTGGAATGTCCTCCATTATTTTATTCATGCTGCCCAAAAAGGTGAGGCGCAGCTCATGCAAAAGCTCGTAGGTGACCTTGAATTCAAACGCGTGCTGACAACCTCTACGCACAAAACGCTCGAGCTTGTGCAAAAAGGCTTTGATATTGATCAAATTGCTCACATTCGCTCTTTAAAAAAGGCAACGATCGAAGACCATATTGTCGAGCTTTCCATACATGAACCGAGCTTCTCAATAGAGCCGTATGTGAGCGAAGAACAGCAGCAGACCATTCATGCAGTAGCCAGAGAGCTTCAGACAAATAAGATGAAGCTGATTAAAGAAAAACTCGAACATCCATTTACTTATTTTCAAATACGATTGGCTCTGACAAGGATGGTGAAAGCAAATGGATAAGCTTCATCAGACGCTCATGCGATATTTTGGTTACGACTCATTTAAAACGGGTCAAGAGGACATTATTCAAAGTGTACTGAATCAAAAGGATACGGTGGCCATGCTGCCTACTGGCGGCGGGAAATCCATCTGCTATCAAATTCCCGGCTATATGACAGATGGATTAGTTCTCATTATTTCGCCACTGTTATCGCTTATGGAGGATCAAGTCGAACGAATGAAAATGCGCGGAGAAAAACGAGTGGCGGCACTGAACAGCACATTGTCTTTTCAGGAGAGACGACATATCATTCGGCATTTGCCATCATATAAATTTTTATTCGTCGCCCCTGAGGCATTAATGTCAGAGGTACTGCTAGAACAGCTCAAATCGATGCATATTGGTCTGTTCGTCGTCGATGAAGCCCATTGTATATCCGAATGGGGGCATGATTTCCGTCCGGAATATTCCAAGCTGGGAGAATGGAGAGAAGCGTTAGGTCATCCTGTCGCCTTAGCACTGACGGCAACTGCAACAAAACAAACGCTAAAAGATACCGTACAAACGTTAAGATTGAAGCATCCAGACTTTCATATTCATTCTGTCAACCGGCCAAACATCGCATTAGTCAAAGAAGCGCACGAAACGAAAGAAGCAAAAGAAAAACGGGCCATTGAGCTTGTTGAATATCTGCAAGGTCCCGGTCTGATTTATTGCCCAACCCGGCAAATGACAGAAGATATGGCGCTCATTATGAAACAAAAAACCCATCAGCGTGTAGAGTATTACCATGGCGGAATGGATGCAGGAGACCGTATGCTTATTCAGCAGCAATTTATCAGCGGACAGCTTGATCTTATTTGTTGTACAAGTGCTTTTGGAATGGGAATTGATAAAGCGGATATACGATTTGTTATTCATATGAGCCCGCCGCAGTCAATTGAAGCATTTATGCAGGAAATTGGAAGAGCAGGACGGGACGGGAAAAAGAGTGTCAGCATTCTTTTATATACAGAAGAGGATGCGGACATTCAACAGCATTTAATACAAGCAGAGGGCTTTGATGAGCCAGAAATTGATTTCTTCTTAGCCAGGCTGACACAAATGCAGACAAATGATGAAAAGAAATTACGTGAACAATTAATGGAATCAGGGCTTCAGGAGACACGTGCAAGAATGCTGATCCATTATTACAGGATGTATCAGTCTGACGAGCCGCGTGTGCTCCTGATGAAACTGAAAGAGAAATTGCAGGACAGACAAACAGAAAAACTGAGAAAAGTGTGGCAATTTAAGGAGCGGATCACAGATCATGGCTGCTTTAGACAATCTCTGTTATCATACTTTTACGAACAGCTTGATCAAACAGAGAGCGCATCCTCTGGCAGCTGCTGCTCTTCTTGCGGACTTGACCTGTCTGATTATGAAAAAAAAGATCAACCATTGGAGCTGAATGAAATGAAACACTGGAAGACCGTGCTGGATCGTATGTTTCATCTGACAAAAGAGGCGCAGCATTGATTGAACAACATCGCCGGATCATCGAAAAATTAACCGATCGACAAGTGGTAGAACAGCTGTATTTCACGCAGCTGCTGATGCTGGTCATTTCCTATTTACTAGGTATATTTATGTTTGATCATTGGACAGATTTCACATCTCTTTGGGAGATCCAAGATGCGCGGATACTGACTTATGGAATTGGCGGCGCTGCGGTTGTGATCATTGTGGATGCGATTGTCATGAAGGTGTTTCCTGCTCATATGTATGATGATGGCGGATTAAATGAAAAAATGTTCAAAAACCGCAGCATCCCGCATATTGTTTGGTTAACCCTGCTCATCGCCTTTTCAGAGGAAATTCTATTCCGAGGGATCGTCCAGCAGCAATTTGGACTGGAAATTGCCAGTATTGTGTTTGCGCTCCTTCACTTTCGCTACTTATCAAAAATACTCTTGTTTATCCTTGTGGTTTCTATTAGTATTTTTTTAGGACTTTTATACGAGTGGACGGGGAATTTATTTGTTCCTGTCATGACCCATTTTGTCATTGACTTAGTCTTTGCTTGTCAAATTCGTTTGAAATATAGGGGGAGGGATGAACATGGAAGAAATGTCGAGAATGAAGAGAAAGAAGGAGCAGCTGACAAACATCCATGATGATGTAGAGGAAATTTTTGAAGAAGAAGTTCAGCCTTCAGATGACTCTCACTTTCCTACACGAGAAGATTTTCATGAATATAAAAAACAGCGCACGAAAAAGGTACGCAATCCATTGTTTACAACACTGGCTATTATCTTTCCTATTATCGTTGTCACAGTGTTCTTCCTTTTGATCTACTACACATCAAAGGAAATCAACCATAATAATAATCAAGATGTATATAATATTGATTCTACATCAAGTGCTGACACAGACCCAGTCCCGTCAGCACTTGTCGAAACGAAAAATGACTCAAGCGCTAATAAAGCGGATGCGTCTGATGATGAGAAGCAAAAGAAAGAGGAAGAAAAACAGCGATTGAAAGAAAAAGCTGAACAGAAGAAAAAAGAAAAAGCTGCTAAAGAGAAAGAAGAGCGTGAACAAGCAGCGAAAGAAAAAGAACGCGAGAGAGCTGAAGCTGCCAAAAAGCGTGAACAGCAGCAGCTAGCCTTGCAAAAGCAACAGGAAGAGAAAAAAAGAAAAGAAGCCGAAGAGAAAAAGAAGCAGGAAGAAAAGCCAGTCCGTGTCGTGCAGCACACTGTTGGTCCAGAGGAAAACCTGTATCGAATTTCAATGAAATATTACAAAAACCGTTCGGGTGAAGAGAAAATTAGAGCCTATAATCATTTAAAAGGTAACAGCGTGTACAGTGGTCAAGTGCTGAATATTCCACTAGAAAACTAATCACCTGACATGAACGAAGAAGCATGCACATACATATGTAGAAAAAAGGGACAGGGTGTATGTGATGACATTGCACACAATCAGCCGATATATGGATCAGCCGACACAGAAGATGATGGAAACATTGATCAAAAGAAAGCATAAATATGAGGGTTTTGCCAAGCAGTGCAAAAGATGGCAATGGACAGCCCTTCTATCGCTGGCTATTCTTTTGTTTTATTTTGTGATCACGGCAAATGCGGGAGGCAGCTCGCTTCAGCCGGAAGCCATGATTGCCACACTGCTTGGTCATGAAGTATTTCTGTTTTGGATCATGGCCGAGGTCTTTGCTTTTTACGCCTCTTATTACTATAAGAAAAAAGAAGAAAAGGCTGAGGATGAATATCATCGGCTTCGATGTGAAATTATACAAAAGAGCACAGACTTATGGCCGCAATCAAATCAGTGGAAAGAGCGCGAGGCGGTTTTTCACTATATGCAGAAGCAATTTGACATTAATCTCTATTATGAAAGTAAATAAATGAGAAAAAAAGACGTTTAACAGTTGAAACGTCTTTTTTCATTCAAGCGTCTTATGAAAGAAAGATATGTAAGGGAGCCATTTGTGATGAAATATGCCATCGGATTTACTGCCGCCATTGCGGCTGTTACAACAGGTGTGTGTGTAACGGCAAAAATGGTGAAAACGGCAAAACAAAACAACATCAAAAAGCATTACTTTACAATAGAAGCACTTCAATCAGACCGGCCTGCTGTCATTTTCTTTATTTCTGATACACACAGACGTCTCATCAGTGACACTTTATTAGCAGAAATCAGACAGGAAGAGCCAGATGTGATTATGATTGGCGGAGATTTAGCAGAAAAAGGTGTGCCCTACGCAAGGATTGAAGAAAATGTGAAACGTTTATCAAGAATTGCGCCGGTTTATTTTGTTTGGGGGAATAATGATCATGAGCTGCATCAGCAAAGGTTTAAAGAGATTCTTCATGCATACGATGTCACGACTTTGCAAAATGAAACGGCTGTATGGAATTTCAATGGCCAGCGAATTAAAATCGGAGGAATTGATGATATTCGGCTTGAAAAAGCAGATTATGAAGCGATACGGCCAGAGTTTGTGAAAGAAGATGTCAATATTCTCTTATCACACAATCCAGATGTACATCATTTGATGAGTGAAGAAGAGGGAATCGATCTTGTCCTGAGCGGTCATACGCATGGGGGACAGATCCGAATTGGGAAATTTGGACCGTATGAAAAAGGAAGAACAGGTCAGGTCAAAGGTGCGTTCTTTCTCATTAGTAATGGCTACGGAACAACAAAAATTCCCATGCGTCTCGGAGCAGAACCAGAAACCCATCTGATCTATTTAATGCCTCTAAAAACGCGTTAACTTGCGGCACCCTCAATATTTTCCATAAAAGTCACCGTAAGCATAGCTTCATGCTTGTCTTCCGTCTTGACACAGTGTAAACTGAATACAAAATTAAGAACCTATGACTCATCATCTCATATACTACAGTATGATGTGTGTTTAGAAGAGGCAGGAGGGAACGTTATGCGACTGGAGCGTCTGAATTATAATAAAATCAAAATTTTTCTCACACTAGATGACCTGACAGACCGAGGTCTTACGAAAGAAGACCTTTGGAAAGATTCGTTCAAAGTCCATCAGCTGTTTAAAGACATGATGAACGAAGCGAATCAGGAGCTCGGTTTTGAAGCGAATGGACCGATTGCTGTTGAAGTATTTTCTCTTCAGGCGCAGGGGATGGTCGTCATTGTCACAAAGAGTCAGCAGGAAGATGCTGATGATGAGTTTGATGAAGATTACATTGAGATGCAAGTCAAGCTCGACGAGAGTAAGCATGTGCTCTATCAATTTGCCTCGTTTGAAGATGTGATTCAACTGTCCCATAGTTTAAGTCGTATTGGACTTTTAGGGGGTACAGTTTACCATTATGAAGGTCAATATTATCTCAGCCTGGATGATGTTGGAGAATTATCTGCTGATACAGTCATTTCGATTTTAGCAGAGTTTGGTTCACCTACGACACTCACCATTCACCGGCTAAAAGAATATGGAAAAGTGATCATGCAAGACGATGCTGTGAAAACGATTCAAATGTATTTTTAATCACTTTTTTCTATTATATTTAATACTGTTGTGATGAAACAACAGTATTTTTTTATATCCTTTTTTATATTTATAAACGCTGATATTTTATTTTGATAAAAAACGCTTTTTACCTTTGCTTTACCAGTACGAAGGTGTATACTATTGCTTGAAAGGGAGCAGTAGATCATGAAAGATTTCTAGGGGGTTTATTTTAATGGCAGCCGATCAAAACGCCGCTCATAACGCAGAAGATAAGCTAGATGTTTTAAAGTCAACTCAAACCGTCATACATAAAGCGCTAGACAAATTAGGGTATCCGCAGGAAGTGTATGAATTGCTGAAGGAGCCAATTCGTCTATTAACGGTCAAAATTCCAGTACGTATGGACGATGGATCGGTGAAAATTTTCACTGGTTACCGTGCACAGCACAATGATGCTGTCGGTCCAACAAAAGGCGGAATCCGTTTCCACCCGAACGTTACGGAAAAAGAAGTAAAAGCGCTTTCAATTTGGATGAGTTTAAAATGTGGAATTGTGGATCTTCCTTATGGCGGAGGAAAAGGCGGTATTATCTGTGATCCAAGAGAAATGTCATTCAGAGAGCTTGAAAAACTAAGCCGCGGCTATGTTCGCGCCATCAGTCAAATCGTTGGACCAACAAAAGATGTTCCAGCACCAGACGTGTTTACGAACTCTCAAATTATGGCATGGATGATGGATGAATATTCTAGAATTGATGAATTTAACTCGCCAGGATTTATTACAGGAAAACCAATTGTTCTTGGAGGATCACACGGACGTGATACTGCAACAGCAAAAGGTGTGACGATCTGCATCAAAGAAGCGGCGAAGAAAAAAGGAATTGACATTAACGGAGCTCGTGTTGTCGTACAGGGATTCGGAAATGCAGGAAGCTACTTAGCTAAATTCATGTATGATGCTGGAGCAAAAATCGTAGGGATTTCAGATGCATACGGCGGATTATACGATGAAGATGGTCTAGACATTGACTACTTGCTTGACCGACGTGACAGCTTTGGAACCGTCACTAAACTATTTAACGATACAATTACAAACCAAGAGCTGCTTGAGCTGGATTGTGATATCTTAGTACCTGCAGCCATTGAAAACCAAATCACAGAAGATAATGCGGCAAACATTAAAGCCAAAATTGTCGTAGAAGCAGCAAATGGCCCAACGACACTGGAAGGAACTAAAATTCTTTCAGATCGTGGTGTACTGCTTGTTCCAGACGTACTTGCGAGTGCGGGTGGTGTAACTGTTTCTTACTTTGAATGGGTTCAGAATAACCAAGGGTTCTACTGGACTGAAGAAGAAGTTGAAACTCGTTTAGAAGATATGATGGTGAAATCATTTAATAATATTTATGAAATGGCGCAAAACCGCCGAATCGATATGCGTCTTGCTGCATATATGGTCGGTGTACGTAAAATGGCTGAAGCTTCTCGATTCAGAGGCTGGATTTAAGCGGCTGATTTGCATCGCGCCTTAAAATCTCCTATCCTTAAATAGGAGATTTTTTTATGGAATGGAACAAAGAATCAAACAGCCCAGCAATTGTTATTGCAGTGAAATGACAGGAGTGGAACAAATGAAACAAGAAAAAGCGATCATAATAGGAGGCGGCCCATGCGGGTTATCAGCTGCCATCGCGTTTAAGCAAATTGGGATTGATGCACTTGTGATTGAAAAGGGGAATGTCGTGAATAGTATTTATCATTACCCAACACATCAAACCTTTTTTAGTACAAGTGAAAAGCTTGAAATCGGTGATGTCGCTTTTATTACTGAGAACCGTAAGCCCGTTCGTATTCAGGCACTTTCTTATTACCGAGAGGTCGTCAGACGAAAAAAACTGCGTGTACATGCTTTTGAAAAAGTAAACGCCGTGACGAAACAAGATGGCCGTTTTACGGTGAATACATCAAAAGACAACTATTCATGTGATTACGTCGTCATTGCGACTGGCTACTATGATCATCCAAACTATATGAACGTCAAAGGAGAAGACCTTCCCCACGTATATCACTATTTTAAAGAAGGACATCCATATTTTGATAAAGATGTGACGGTGATCGGCGGAAAGAACTCCAGTGTGGATGCTGCGCTAGAACTTGTGAAATGCGGAAGCAGAGTCACTGTGCTGTATAGAGGAACTGAATATTCATCCAGCATCAAGCCTTGGATTTTACCAGAGTTTGAAGCGCTTGTCCGTAATGGAACAATTCGAATGGAGTTTGGTGCGCAGGTGAAAGAAATCACAGAAGAAGATGTGATCTTTACAAACCAGCAAAATCAAACGGATCGAGTGAAAAGTGACTATGTATTTGCTATGACTGGCTATCATCCAGATCATTCTTTCTTAGAAAAAATGGGTGTCACGATTGATCCAGAATCAGGCCGTCCAGCATTTGATGAACAGACGATGGAAACGAATGTTGAAGGTATTTTCATTGCGGGAGTCATTGCTGCTGGAAATAATGCCAATGAAATTTTCATTGAAAATGGAAGATTTCATGGCGGACTCATTGCAGAAGAAATCAACAAAAGAATCAACGGATAAAAAATGAACTGAATCCTTCAAAGGGGTTCGGTTCTTTTTTATATAAATTGGGATTATATAGAAAGGTATTTTTAGAAAAATAGGCCCGAGTCATATAAAAAAAGGGTAAATCATGGTACGATAATGAAGGATAATGTAGGGAAAGAGGTCTGGTTATGATCGCAATCATCTCAGCAGGTTTAGCTCCCGGCATCGCACTTTTAAGTTATTTTTATTTGAAAGATCAGTACGACAATGAGCCGGTTCACATGGTCATCAGATCTTTTATGCTAGGTGTCATACTTGTGTTTCCAACCATGTTTATTCAATATGTCCTTCAAGAGGAAAATATCGCAACAAATCCTATCTTGATTTCATTTGTGACGTCGGGCTTTTTAGAGGAATCATTAAAATGGTTTATTTTAATGGTCAGCGTTTATGCACATGCCCAGTTTGACGAACACTATGACGGAATTGTGTATGGAACGAGTGTCTCACTTGGTTTTGCAACACTTGAAAATATCCTTTACTTAGTCGGTCACGGGGTCGAATATGCGTTTACCCGTGCTTTATTACCTGTATCAAGTCACGCATTATTTGGTGTTGTGATGGGTTTTTATATCGGAAAAGCCCGCTTCTCTGATAAAAAAGAGCAGCGCAAATGGCTGATCCTTTCTTTAACGCTCCCTGTGCTGTTTCACGGCCTGTATGATTTCATTCTATTAGGGATGAAAAACTGGGGATATATCATGGTGCCGTTCATGATTTTTTTATGGTGGTTTGGTTTAAGGAAAGCAAAAAAAGCCCGTGCGGTAAAAATGGTGCAAATTTAATTTTGGAAAACGTCCTATTTGTTTATAGGGCGTTTTTTTGTCTTTTCCATCCAATTCTCTCCTGTGTTGAATGTATAAAAATAGGGATCGGAAGAAACATATATTCAAACATCAAAAGTACAGGAGGATCAAATATGGATAAAGCTCGTTTCATGAAACAAATTGTTCTTATCTTCTCAATCGTTCTTCTTGTGTCTTCACTTTTGACAGCCAGTAAAAGTGAAGCCTTCACCGCCCAAGTCATCCAGCGCGGGGCAACAGGAGAAGATGTAGTCGAGCTGCAAGCGCGGCTCCAATACAATGGTTTTTACAATGGCAAAATCGATGGCGTCTATGGCTGGGGAACGTACTGGGCCGTTCGCAACTTTCAAAGCCAATTTGGCATGAAGAAGGTCGATGGACTTGTAGGTGAGAAAACAAAAAGCTTATTAGTTCAAAAGACGAAATACTACAAAGAGTTTGTTCAAAAGCAGCTGCAGGAAGGGAACCAGTTTACCCATTATGGCGGGAAGCCTCTTGATCAGCAAACAAAGGCTCCTGCGCAAAGAAGCTCGCAAAAAAAGACAGCCCAAGGTACAAACGAAAATCAAAAAAGTCAAAGTGGATCATCTGGGAAGTCTGGCAATCAGTCAGGCAGCCAGCAGGGAAATCAAACACCAAAACAAACAGCAGCCAACATGCCTGGTGGTTTTTCTAGTAATGACATTCAGCTCTTGTCGCAAGCTGTGTACAGTGAAGCAAGAGGTGAGCCGTATGAAGGACAGGTGGCCATCGCGGCCGTTATCTTAAACCGTTTGAACAATCCGACCTTTCCAAATACGATCGCAGGAGTCATTTTTGAACCGCTTGCGTTTACTGCTGTAGCAGATGGGCAATTTTATATGACGCCAGATGAAACGGCAAAAAAAGCTGTATTTGATGCAATCAATGGCTGGGATCCATCTGAGAGCGCCATCTATTACTTTAATCCTGATACAGCAACAAGTCCATGGATTTGGGGAAGACCACAAATTAAACGAATCGGGAAACATATATTCTGCGAATAAAAAGAGGTGTAAATAAATGATCAGAGGAATATTGATTGCTATTTTAGGAATTGCTGTCATCTCAACAGGTTACTGGGGCTATAAAGAACATCAAGAAAAAGACGCCGTACTGCTTCATGCTGAGAACAACTACCAAAGAGCATTCCATGATTTAACGTATCAGGTGGATCAGCTGCATGACAAACTGGGCGCAACACTTGCGATGAACAGCCAAACATCCATCTCACCAGCACTTGCTGATGTATGGAGAATGTCATCAGAAGCGCATAACAATGTCAGCCAGCTCCCGCTTACATTGATGCCTTTTAATAAAACGGAAGAATTCCTGGCGAATGTCGGAGATTTTAGCTACAAATCATCAGTCAAATCTTTATCAGATGAACCATTGAATAAAGATACGCACAAAACCATTACAGCTCTATATAATCAAGCGTCAGATATCCAAAACGAACTTAGACAAGTGCAGCACCTCGTACTTAATAAAAACTTAAAATGGATGGATGTTGAAATGGCGCTCGCTGACGGCGATCGAAAGAACGACAACACCATCATTGACGGGCTGAAAACAGTCGAGAGAAATGCAGATGCATTTGCAGATGTCGATCTTGGGCCTACAAATGTGTCCACAGAAAAAGAAACACAAGGCTACAATCATTTAAAAGGCGATAAGATTTCAAAAAAAGAAGCGATCCGCATTGCACAGCAATTCACACCAGACCATAATCAACATTTTAAAGTGAGAAAAAGCGGCAGCAAAACCAATCGCGACGTGTACAGCTTATCGATGTCTGATCCAGACAGCCATGCAAACTTTTATCTAGATTTAACTGAAAAAGGAGGACACCCAGTCTACCTACTTCAGAATCGTGACGTGAAAAAACAGAAAATCAGTTTGAATGAGGCATCAGAAAAAGCACTCAGCTTCCTAAAGAAGCAAGGGTTTGACACAGAATCGTTCCATTTAGATGAAAGTGCACAATTTGATAATATCGGTGTATTTACCTATGTTCCTCTTCAGAAAAATGTTCTGCTTTATCCAGATAGTATACGCATGAAAGTCGCATTGGACGATGGTGAGGTTGTTGGGTTTTCAGCGAAGGATTACTTAACGAATCATAAAACACGAGACATTAAAGCACCTAAAATCTCGCAAAAAGAAGCGAAGAAAACATTAAATCAGCATGTAAAGATCGAAGATACTCATTTAGCGATTGTGCAAAATGATATGTCAGAGGAAGTTCTGTGCTATGAGTTCCTCGGAACGATAAAAAACGATACGTATCGCATGTTCATTAATGCAGATACTGGAAAAGAAGAGCGAGTAGATAAACTAAAAAACGCAGAACCTATATATAAAGACCTATAAAAAAGGAAACGAGGAAAAGGCTAATAAGTCTTTTCCTTTTGTTTTAGACATGGTTTAATATAGGAGAGGATACGATTTCACAGATGAAAAGAGTGATGAGGAATGTTACAAATAGGGGATGCAATCACAATTGAATATGTCAATGAGAACAAAGAAGTGAAAACAGCAAAATCGAAGGTTTTGGAAAATAATAACGATGATATTTGCATTAATTATCCAGCTGATAAAGAAACGGGACGCACCATCTACTTAAACCAGCAAACAGAAATCACCGTCTTCTTTTTTGACGAAAACCAAATTCCATACAAATGTACAAGCGAAGTCATCGGAAAAAGAAAAGAAGATATTCCGATGATTGTCATTTCCATTCCGCCAAAAGAAGAAATGATTCGCCTTCAGCGTAGAGAATATCTGAGAGTGGATACGATGGTCAAAGCTACTATCATGCAAACGGACGAAGAGGCCTTTGAGACGTTTATTGTAAATATGAGTGCTGGCGGCGTAGCAATCTCTGTTCCTGAGGGCGTGTCATTGAAAGAATATGGAGAAGTGGTCACAGAGTTTGAACTACCCCTAAAAGAGCCCGTGAAAATAAAAGCGGTTGCAGAGATGAATCGAGTATATGAAGATGAACAGTCTGGCAAAAAAAGAGCGATCATGGAGTTTTCAGAGATCACAAATGACCACCAGCAGCACATCATGAAATACTGCTTCCAGCAGCAGCTTTTAACACGTGTGAAAAAAGCATAAGAATAAAGGGTGTAAAAAGCTTCCATACTAGAGAGGAAAGAATCTAGCGTGGAGGCTTTTTGTATGAAGACAATGGAAAGATGGTTATTGAAAGTGGTGCTCATTCAGCTTGTTTTATTGCTCACCGTTCAGATCACACTTCATTTGACGAAAGGAGAACTTTTTTTGTCAAAAGTCGTGCAGTATGAGGGTGTGAACAACATGAGCATTGAAGAATGGATTGAAACGTTTAAGCAGAAGGATTGATAGAAAATTCCCCCGTTTGAGCGGTGATCGTGTTACAATTCATAAGGGAGATTCAATCAAGGAGAGGTATTATGAAAAAGAAATTATCTATTGCAATTGACGGTCCTGCAGCAGCAGGCAAAAGCACTGTGGCAAAAATTGTCGCAGCCAAAAAATCATATATTTATATTGATACAGGTGCTATGTACCGCGCGATTACACTTGCGGCACTCAATCAAGGTGTAGACCTTGAAGACGAACAGGCACTTGATTCATTACTGAAAAAAACGGTCATTGAACTAGTAACAACAGACGAGGGTCAAAAAGTCCATCTAAACAATACGGATGTCACAGAGGATATTCGCACAGACCGCGTAAGCAACCAAGTATCGGTTGTTGCAAAGCACAGAGCTGTTCGGGAAGAAATGGTCCGCAGGCAGCAAGAGCTTGGCAAACGAGGCGGCGTCGTTATGGACGGAAGAGACATAGGCACTCACGTACTTCCAGATGCTGAAGTGAAAATTTTCTTGCTTGCATCAGTAGAAGAAAGAGCAAAACGCCGCTTTGAAGAGAATCAGAAAAAAGGCTACGATGTCAATTACGATCAGCTGATCGAAGAGATTGCAAGACGCGATAAGCTTGATTCTGAGCGCGAAGTTTCACCTTTGAAGAAAGCAGATGACGCCATTGAGATTGACACCACTTCCCTTTCTATTCAAGAGGTGGCAGGGAAAATTTTAGATGCAGCAGACCGCGTGGAGAAACAGTAAGAAATTTTAGAAAACTTTTATAAGTTAGAGGTTTATCTCTTGACAAACAAGGTCTTTTATTAGAAGTTTATACTAATACTATTTTTATTGATCATTCAAGCAATTATATTGATTTGAATGTTTCTATAATACATATTCGGCTGGCAATCATCATGCTTAAGACACATATTCGCCCAGTCGTTTTAACTAAGCTGTGTAGGTTTGGACCAAGGAGGTTATCGAAATGACAGAGGAAATGAATCAAATCGATGTTCAGGTACCAGAGGTTGGAGATGTAGTGAAAGGGATTGTTTCTAAAGTTGAGGACAAGCATGTCAATGTAGATATCGTCAATGTGAAACAACCTGGTATCATCCCAATCAGTGAATTATCAAGTCTTCACGTTGAAAAAGCATCAGATGTCGTGAAAGATGGCGACGAGTTAGAGCTTAAAGTAACAAAGGTCGAAGACGATGCTTTGATTTTATCTAAACGTGCTGTTGATGCAGACCGCGCTTGGGAAGACCTAGAGAAAAAGTTTGACACAAAAGAGGTATTTGAAGCTGAAGTAAAAGACGTTGTAAAAGGTGGTCTTGTCGTTGACATTGGTGTGCGCGGATTTATTCCTGCATCTCTTGTAGAAGCACACTATGTAGAAGACTTCACAGATTACAAAGGGAAAACACTCTCACTTGTCGTGGTAGAACTTGACCGCGAAAAAAATCGCGTGATTCTCTCGCACCGTGCAGTCGTTGAGCAAGAGCAATTAGACAAAAAGCAAGACTTCCTGCAAAAGCTTGAAGTAGGCAGTGTGATTGATGGTAAAGTGCAGAGGCTTACTGATTTTGGTGCATTTGTTGACATTGGCGGCATTGATGGATTAGTTCACATTTCTCAACTATCCCATGCGCATGTTGAAAAGCCATCTGACGTAGTAGAAGAAGGACAAGAAGTCAAGGTCAAAGTACTTGCTGTTGATCGTGATAACGAACGTATCTCACTATCTATTAAAGAAACATTACCAGGACCTTGGAGCCAAATTGGTGAAAAGGTAAAACAAGGTGATGTGCTTGAAGGAACCGTTCAACGTCTTGTGAGCTTTGGTGCATTTGTTGAAATTCTGCCAGGTGTAGAAGGGCTTGTGCATATTTCCCAAATCTCTCATAAACATATCGGCACGCCGCAAGAAGTCCTTGAAGAAGGGCAGACTGTGAAAGTGAAAGTGCTTGATGTGAATGAAGACGAAGAGCGCATTTCACTAAGCATCCGTGATTTAGAAGAAAATCCTGAAAAACAAATCGAAGAGGATTATCGTCAATATCAGGCGAAAGAAGAAAACACAAGCGGATTCCAGCTTGGTGACCTGATCGGCGATAAACTCAATAAACTAAAATAATTTGGTGATCAAAATTGACGCGAGCAGAAAGAAAGAAGCAGCATATCGAGCATGCGCTGTCCACTGGCCAGCATGCAGCAACAGGTTTAGATGATGTTTCCTTCGTTCACGCCAGTTTACCAGATCTTGCGACATCACAAATTGATACACATACGACAATTGGCGGACTGACTTTCGGTTCGCCAATTTTTATCAATGCAATGACTGGCGGAGGCGGAGAATCCACCTATGAGATCAACCGCTCTTTATCGATCGCAGCGAAGGAGACCAATATCCCAGTAGCAGTTGGATCACAAATGGCTGCACTGAAAGATAAAGAAGAAAGACGAACATATGAAGTCGTTCGTAAAGTCAATCCGAATGGAATTGTATTTGCGAATTTAGGCAGTGAAGCGACAATGAAGCAAGCTCAAGAAGCAGTCAACATGCTCGAGGCAAATATGCTCCAAATTCATCTGAATGTCATCCAAGAGATTGTCATGCCTGAAGGCGATCGCGATTTCAGAGGGGCGCTTGAGCGGATTGCAGCTATCGTTGAATCTGTTGGTGTGCCTGTTGTTGTAAAAGAAGTCGGATTTGGCATGAGCAAGGAGACGGCAAGAAAGTTATTCCATGCTGGGGTTGCAGCCGTTGATGTAGGCGGATTTGGTGGAACGAACTTTTCTAAGATTGAAAATCTCCGCCGCCAAAAAGCACTTCGTTATTTTGATCAATGGGGAATTCCAACTGCAGCGAGTCTTGCTGAAGTACATACAGCCTTTCCGAATCAAACGATTTTAGCCTCCGGAGGTATTCAAGATGCTCTTGATGTAACCAAATCAATGGCTCTTGGCGCATCTGCTGCTGGTCTAGCTGGATTTTTCTTAAAATCATTGACCAGTGGAGGAGAAAGCGGCCTCATCGCAGATATCATGGAACTTCAAGAAGATATCAAGATGATGATGACAGTGCTTGGCGTGAAGACGATTGAAGAACTGAGACAGGCTCAAGTTGTGATCTCGGGGGAAACAAGTCATTGGCTCAAAGAAAGAGGCGTTGACACAACGTACTATAGTAAGAGAGGCATGTGATATCACATGCCTCAGCGCGTAGACAAACCCTCGCATTCGGTGCCGGTGCTCACGAATGTACAATTCGCTCCGCTCCGGTACTCGTCCTTCCTAGGGCTGCAAAGGTTTTCTATCACGCTGAAAAGAAGACAAAGGGCTAAAATAAACATCATTTTAGCCCTTTGTCAACAAATCTAAGGCATGTGATGATCACATGCCTTTTTTTATTGATTTCTTTTTCGAGCGCTTTCTGGACCTTCTAATGCTGTTGCACCCTTATGATGAATGGATTGATCGCGGTCAGATTCCACTCTTCTTGACGCCTTTAAACGCTTTTCCTGTCTATCTTTTCCCATCATGTATCCCTCCTCAGGTTATTAGGGTGTCACCTCTTGTTTATTTCATACAAAGCCGGTAACGATCCGCATGTTTAAAAATTGGGGATTTTCCCATAATGTAATTGAGGTGATGAGGCGTTGGAGGCTTTGTACTATTATTGGTCTATATGGTTCGTTTGGATTATGGTGACATTTATCATGGAAAAAAGTTTGTGGCGCACCGTGCTGGGCATCTGTGTACTTGTCCATATTATATTCAGTCATGTCATGATATCCGTTTTAGATATAAGCATCAATGCGGGTTTCTTGATGACTTTTTTATATGCATGTGCTGCTTTCGTCATATTCAGGCCTAGTTACCGAATGATGAAAATCATGCAATTGGGCTCGATGGTGAGCGCGTATGCCTTTTTTATGATATTTGCATTATATGACCCTGTTTGGTTCACGATAATAAAGGTGGATTGGGTCGTATTTGCCCTGCTGATCTTAATGTGTATGACATATGGACAGCCGTTAACGGAAAGAATCACCTTATGGATGATGTCAGTATGTCTTGGCGAAGCCCTTTATGCGCTGACGATTCACCGCCTCACATCATCAATTGTCATAGGGGATCTCTCTTTTCTTTCCTTCGTTGTACAAGGAGCCGTCTTCCTATTAGGTGTCGATCAGTTTGAAAAGCTCTTGAACGCCCGTTCATCAAGAAAATCAGTAAAAGGGGCTGCAAAATCAACATGACAGACTATACGTTTCCTGTGATTATTGGTGTCATCTTTGGGATGGCGGCCAGACTTTACATGTTAAGAACGGATTACCGGCAATACCCTACGTATATTCATGGACAAGTGATTCACATTGCACTTGGTTTTATTGCGTCAGGATTAGGTGCGATCATTATGCCTGCACTAATTCAGGAGGAATTTACAGCGATTACCTTTCTCACTTTGGCAGCCACGCAATTTCGAGATGTCCGAAATATGGAAAGAAATACGTTAACCCAAATGGATTCGTATGAGCTTGTCTCACGAGGCAGTACATATATAGAAGGCATTGCCATTGCCTTTGAAAGTCGAAATTATATTGCGATTCTCACTGCACTTATTACAACGACAGCCTGTATTTTCTTCTCGCTTGTTGTTGGAACAGTGGTCGGTATTCTTTGTTTTTTCATGGCAAAGCTATTAATGTCAGGCAGTCAATTAAAGGATATCGTCAGCATTCAAAAAGGGGAACTTCGCTTTGATGGGGCAGGGCTTTATGTGAATGATATATACATTATGAATATCGGGCTGCCTGAAAAGCAAAAGCTCATTTTAGAGCATGGGATGGGTTTTATTTTGACACCGAAAAATTTCAACTCTGCTACAACGATTGCTAACCTTGGACAGCGGCAAGCCATTTTATTTGATTTATCGAACGTGCTTGGTGTGTACCGCGATTCTGGTGAACCATCGCTCTGTCCACTCGCAAAACGTGATCTGAATACCGGTACACTTGGTGTGTTCATTTTACCGCAATGGCAGCGTGAAGATTTGGCTGTCCGTGTATTAGAAGAGGTGCCTATTTTAGAAAATGCCATAAGAATGCCGACAGATTTCATTAAAAAGAAAGTGAGGTAATAGGGCATGGCGAACACCATTGAACAATTTATATTGGCTGTGGCAACAACTAATAAAGAGCGGGTCATTGGCGGAACAGCGGTTTTTTTCTGTGAAAATAAAGAAGAGCTCGACATGTATGCCATGAATTTAGAGGCCATTTTAGATGGAATTGCACACGGCATTGGAGAAGATCTTTACTTGATTGTCAAACATTTTTAAGTTATTCATTGTGGTCTGATTAAAAATTGATATAATATATAAGTTGAACCCTTCATGTTTGAAGGGTTTATTTCATAAAACTGAATGAAAATTATAAATCCCGGTTGAAACATGATGATGAACATATTGAATCGCGGCTGGATTGAAAGGAAGGGTACTATGGGTAAACCTGTCGTAGCCATTGTTGGAAGGCCCAACGTTGGAAAATCTACAATTTTTAATCGAATCGCAGGCGAAAGAATATCGATTGTAGAAGACACACCTGGTGTAACAAGAGATCGAATCTATAGCTCTGCTGAATGGTTAAATTATGACTTTAATTTAATAGATACTGGTGGAATTGATATTGGAGATGAGCCATTCTTGGCGCAAATTCGCCATCAGGCAGAAATCGCAATGGACGAAGCGGATGTCATTATCTTTATGGTGAATGGCCGAGATGGTGTGACATCTGCGGATGAAGAAGTCGCAAAAATTTTATATCGCACGAAAAAGCCAGTTGTACTTGCTGTCAATAAACTGGACAACCCTGAAATGAGAAGCGACGTGTATGACTTTTATGCACTCGGATTTGGCGAGCCGTATCCGATTTCTGGAACACACGGATTAGGTCTTGGTGATCTGCTTGATGCAGTGGCAGAACATTTTAAGAATTTACCGGATACGCAATATGATGAAGAAGTTGTCCAGTTCTGCTTAATTGGCCGTCCGAATGTAGGGAAATCTTCTTTAGTGAATGCGATGCTCGGAGAAGACCGCGTTATTGTCAGCAACATCGCTGGTACAACAAGAGATGCTGTCGATACGATGTTTACGTACAATCAGCGTGACTTTGTCATTGTTGATACAGCAGGTATGAGGAAAAAAGGGAAAGTATATGAAACAACAGAGAAATACAGTGTACTTCGTGCATTAAAAGCCATTGACCGCTCTGACGTTGTCGCTGTTGTACTTGACGGCGAGGAAGGCATTATTGAGCAGGATAAACGAATTGCTGGATATGCACACGAAGCTGGTAAAGCTGTTGTCATCATTGTGAACAAATGGGATGCTGTTGAAAAAGATGAGCGTACGATGAAGGAATTTGAGCAAAACATCCGCGAGCATTTTCAATTCCTTGATTATGCACCTGTCTTGTTTATGTCTGCTCTTACGAAAAAGAGAATTCATACATTAATGCCGTCCATTATCACAGCAAGCGAAAACCATGCAATGCGCGTTCAAACCAATATTTTAAATGATATCATCATGGATGCGGTGGCGATGAATCCAACGCCGACCCATAACGGACAGCGCCTAAAGATTTACTATGCAACACAGGTGGCCATTAAGCCTCCTTCCTTCGTTGTGTTTGTCAACGATCCAGAGCTTATGCACTTTTCTTATGAGCGTTTCCTAGAAAACCGCATTCGAGATGCATTTGGTTTTGAAGGAACACCGATTAAAATATTTGCGAGAGCGAGAAAATAAAAAGGGTGAGCAGGATGAAGAAAATTTCAGTACTTGGAGCAGGCAGCTGGGGAACAGCTCTTGCGCTTGTATTAGCTGATAATCATCATGATGTACACATGTGGGGACATAGACAAGAGCTCATTGATCAAATCAATGAGAAACATGAAAATCATGATTACTTGCCAAATGTCGAACTGCCAGCGTCTATTCAGGCGACAACCGATATGAAGCAGGCTTTAGAGGGGACAGAGGCGGTTATTGTCGCTGTGCCAACAAAGGCCATTCGTGAGGTATTGAAGCAGGCAAATGAGCTGATCTCATCGAAGGTGCCATTTGTCCATGTCAGTAAGGGAATTGAACCAGATACACTTCTTAGAATTTCTCAAATGATTGAACAAGAAGTCCCATCTGAGAAAAGAGAGGCTGTCGTTGTCCTATCAGGACCGAGTCATGCAGAAGAAGTAGGTCTGCGTCATCCGACAACTGTCACTGTCTCGTCAGAAAACATTGAAGCAGCTCAATTTGTTCAAGATTTGTTCATGAACAATCATTTTAGAGTGTACACCAACCCTGATGTGATTGGGGTGGAAATTGGCGGCGCATTGAAAAATATCATTGCTCTTGCGGCTGGTATCACAGACGGACTTGGATATGGTGACAATGCAAAAGCGGCGCTTATCACAAGAGGACTTGCTGAAATCGCACGTCTTGGCACAAAAATGGGAGGGAATCCCCTTACATTTGCTGGATTAACAGGCGTTGGCGATTTGATCGTGACATGTACAAGTGTTCATTCGCGTAACTGGCGCTGCGGGAATTTACTCGGTAAAGGATATAAGCTCGAAGAAGTGCTTGAAAAAATGGGCATGGTTGTCGAAGGCGTCCGCACAACAAAAGGCGCTTATCAGCTCTCCAAAGAATACAAGGTCAGCATGCCGATCACAGAGGCTCTTTACGGCGTCCTGTTTGAAGGGAAAAAGGTGGACGATGCTGTAGAATCATTGATGGCACGTGTGAAAACACATGAGATGGAAGACCTTGTGAACATGTTTGAAAACCAAACAAAATAAAAGGAAAGACTGAACTTAGGCATGTAGAGGATGCAAGAAGGGGAAGACTTGCATAACATAGCAATGAAGTTTGAATAGAGCTTTGCCTCTACAGAATGAGGAAAATAGTCGATCCAATGACTGAAGCAGAGTCCCCCTCTTTGCTTCAGTTTTTTTATGCGCTTTTTTCTGAATGATTGGAAAAATGATTGATATTTACCTTATTTTTGGTTTAAAATGAAATATAAACGCTTACAATTCGTTCGTTTTGAAGGGGGACAGGCACGATGAGTTTTGCTTTAATCAAGATGTGGTTTGCGCTTGGTTCAATGGGGCTCATGTTTTTAGCCGTAGTAACCATTTATCTCAGCAGGTTTAAGCTGAAAAGCAAATTTCTTAAAATAACGGCCTCGACCGTTGCATACAGCTTGATGCTGATATCAGGTATCATTGTGTTTTTAGTTGTCTTTAGCGGACCGGTCAATGAATAAAGAAAAAGGAAGAATGTGATGATCAAAGCAAAAGTCAGTGTCACACTGTTAGCACTTATTTTATTAACAGGATGTCTGTATCCAGAAAATCGCAAAGCTGAGAACCGGGTGCCATACGAAGAGCAGCTGCAAAGTGTACAGACAGCGATTGAGGAATTTCAAAAAGCAACAAATGGTCTTTTGCCTATAGAAACGAAAGAAGCAGACACGCCGGTTTATCAGAAATATGTCATCGACTTTAAGCGCTTGTCACCAAGATATTTACACGATGTACCGTCTACATCTTATGAAGGCGGGGGCGAATATATTTATGTCCTCACAGACGTCGAAAAGAAACCCACTGTGAAACTGCTTGATGTCAAAATGACGCAGACCATCAATGAATTACGGCTTAGAATCAAGATATATCAAGATGAACATACATATCCGCCATACGGCAAAGTCGTATCAGCCAATTTATATACGTTAAATGAAAAAAAACTAGGATTAAAATCGCCCCCTGCGGTGATAAGTCCTGTGACAGGGAATTCCCTCCCATTACTGATTTCATCAAACGGTGACATCTATGTGGACTACCGCAGTGATTTTGCTCACATTTTGAAGAATACGAAGCAAAAGCTGAAACCAGGTGAAAACATTCAAGATGTATATTGGCAGGAAACCCCGTTTGTACCCGCGTTTTCTGTCCCATATACCATCAACAAAAAAGGTGAGCCTGCCTTTTTAGAAAAAAAGACGTCATAAACAAGAATGAACCTTTTTCCTCTGCATATAAATGAGGAGAAAGGTTTTTTTATGGCTAACTTACTCTCAAAACAAAAAGGTGTCATATTCAAATAGGACAACGTCATACACATATATTGTCCAGACACCTTTCAAGCACAGTTTGATTGAAGAATAGAGTATTTAATTTGAAAACGAGGATAGCAAGTCCGGGAGGGGATCACTTGGAAAAAGTCGATATTTTCAAGGATATCGCTGAACGAACAGGAGGCGATATATATTTAGGAGTCGTTGGCGCTGTTCGTACAGGGAAATCTACGTTTATTAAAAAGTTTATGGAGCTCGTGGTGCTCCCGAATATCAATAATGAGGCAGATCGTGCAAGAGCACAGGATGAATTGCCGCAAAGCGCAGCAGGAAAAACCATTATGACCACAGAGCCAAAATTTGTACCGAATCAAGCAGCATCAATTCACGTGAGTGACGGCCTTGATGTCAACATCAGGCTTGTCGATTGTGTGGGATACACTGTCCCTGGTGCGCGCGGGTATGAAGATGAAAATGGCCCAAGAATGATCAATACGCCGTGGTATGAAGAGCCAATCCCGTTTCATGAAGCAGCGGAAATTGGTACACGCAAGGTCATTCAAGAGCATTCAACAATAGGTGTAGTGATTACAACAGATGGTTCCATTGGAGAAATTCCAAGACATGATTATATTGAATCTGAAGAACGTGTAATTGATGAACTCAAAGAGGTTGGAAAGCCGTTTATTATGGTCATTAACTCTGTGAGGCCATATCATCCTGAAACAGAAGCGCTCCGGCAGGAACTTAGCCAAAAGTATGATATTCCAGTACTCGCCATGAGCGTAGAAAGTATGAGAGAGCAAGACGTACTCAGCGTTCTTCGTGAAGCATTATATGAATTCCCAGTTCTAGAGGTGAATGTGAACCTGCCAAGCTGGGTGATGGTGCTAAAAGAAGATCACTGGCTGAGAGAGAGCTATCAGGATTCAGTAAAGGAAACTGTAAAGGATATTAAAAGATTAAGAGATGTCGACCGTGTTGTTGGTCAATTCAGTGAATTTGATTTTATCGAAAGAGCGGGTTTAGCAGGAATTGAAATGGGTCAGGGGATTGCGGAGATTGACCTGTATGCGCCAGATGATCTATATGATCATATTTTAAAAGAAGTGGTTGGTGTAGAAATTAGAGGAAAAGACCATCTTCTAGAGCTCATGCAAGACTTTGCTCATGCTAAGACAGAATATGATCAAGTATCAGACGCATTAAAAATGGTGAAGCAGACTGGTTACGGGATTGCAGCGCCAGCGTTATCAGATATGAGTTTAGATGAGCCGGAAATCATTAGGCAGGGGTCAAGATTCGGCGTGAGATTAAAAGCGGTCGCTCCATCTATTCATATGATCAAAGTAGATGTAGAGAGCGAATTTGCACCGATTATCGGAACAGAAAAACAAAGTGAAGAGCTCGTCCGCTACTTAATGCAAGACTTTGAAGATGATCCGCTTTCGATCTGGAATTCAGATATATTTGGCCGTTCCCTCAGCTCCCTTGTCAGAGAAGGCATTCAAGCAAAGCTGTCTCTCATGCCGGAAAACGCAAGATATAAGCTGAAGGAAACGCTTGAAAGAATCATTAACGAAGGATCAGGCGGTTTGATCGCGATTATTTTATAGTAAGTGAGACCTCTCATTGATGGGGTCTTTTTTTTGCGTGTAGAATGAGTCATAAAAAGACAATTGTATAAAGATTAGTCAGATTCAGGCTGAAATTAGGAATATTCGTTCGCAAAAGTGCCCTTAATCCTTGACGAATAAGGATTCTTCCCTTTAAAATGCTTGATATGGTATTTCATATGTGTTAATCTACTTACAGAAAATCTTCACTTTGTTGGACAAACATTCCTTCAAAGAGATGTTTTCTAATGAAAAGCCATGTATAACGCTTTCTAGACGCTCTTTTTTTTCTGAAAAAGGGTATAGAAAGAAGATGAATTGTGAAGAAATGATAACAATCTACTGAATGCATATTTTTGGGAGGAGGTGAAAGGCATGAACAAGACAGAACTTATTAACGCGGTTGCTGAAGCAAGCGAGTTATCTAAAAAAGACGCGACAAAAGCAGTTGATTCTGTTTTTGATACAATTTTAGATGCACTTAAAAATGGTGACAAAATCCAACTTATTGGTTTTGGTAACTTTGAAGTACGTGAGCGTTCAGCTCGTAAAGGACGTAACCCACAAACTGGTGCAGAGATCGAAATCCCTGCAAGCAAAGTACCTGCTTTCAAACCAGGTAAAGCACTTAAAGACGCGGTGGCAGGTAAATAATCGTTATGTGTAATGATCCTGTTGAAGGAGTTATACATATACAGTTTCACACTGGTCTAGAAAAGCCCCTTTCATAAGGGGCTTTTCCTTTTGAATCAAAAGGTTCGTTTAGAACGCTCTCCTTTGCTTTTAGGATCTGAAGTGTGCTAGAATCTGAATGAAATGTAATCGCCTTTGGAGGATATAATACATGAGTGAAATAAATAAAGAATTAATTGAACACGCGGTACGCGATATATTAAAAGCAATCGGAGAAGATCCGGATCGTGAAGGACTTCTTGATACCCCAAAACGAGTCGCAAAAATGTATGAAGAAGTGTTCTCGGGATTAAATGAAGATCCAAAAGAACATTTTAAAACCATTTTTGGCGAAGACCACGAAGAACTCGTCCTTGTAAAAGATATTGCTTTCCATTCAATGTGTGAACACCACCTTGTGCCTTTCTACGGGAAAGCCCATGTTGCTTATATTCCGCGCGGAGGAAAAGTAACGGGACTTAGTAAGCTGGCAAGAGCTGTAGAAGCCGTGGCTAAACGCCCGCAGCTTCAGGAACGCATTACATCAACCATTGCAGATAGTATGGTGGAAACACTTAATCCGCATGGCGTGATGATTGTCGTTGAAGCAGAGCATATGTGTATGACGATGCGCGGAGTGAAAAAGCCAGGCGCTAAAACAGTGACATCAGCCGTCCGCGGCACATTTGCAAATGATGCAGCCGCAAGAGCCGAAGTGCTTTCCTTTATTAAAAACGACTAATTCAATAGATGGAAGGTGAACAAAATGAGTGAAAATAAAGCATCTGATTTTGTGGTGATTAAAGCCATTGATAATGGTGTAAATGTCATCGGCCTAACAAGAGGCTCTGATACAAGATTTCACCATTCCGAGAAACTCGATAAAGGTGAAGTGATCATTGCACAATTTACTGAGCATACGTCAGCGATCAAAGTAAGAGGCGATGCTGTCATTCAAACAAGCTTCGGCGAAATTCAAAGCGAAGCAAAGAAATAAAGAACTTGTAGCACTTGATAGCATAAAAGTGAGAGCTGATATGGTATAATAAATCTCTATACAATGTGCAGGTCTACATATGAAACTGTAATTTTTGGGACAAGGGTGATATCTTTGCAAGACATCTACGGAATTTTATCTAATCTAAATATAAAATTAAATAAAAAGCTTTCTCATCCTTATTTGGCGAAGCATTTACGCGCACCACTCATCGATGAAGATAAGCTCCTTCTTTTTCATGCAATGTTTGAAGAAGCTCAAATTGATGCAGAGAAAAAAGAAAATTATATTTTAACGGCGATGCTTGTGCAAATTGCCCTTGATACCCATGACGAAGTCACAACTGCTGCAGCCATCAAGCAAGACGAATTCAAAAATCGTCAGCTGACCATCCTGGCAGGAGACTATTTCAGCGGTCTCTATTATTCTCTTCTCTCTGACATGAAAGACATTTATATGATCCGCACGCTCGCTACGGCGATCAAAGAGATCAATGAACATAAAATTAGACTGTATGACCGGTCCATTCAAGATGCAGCGCACTTTTACAAAAGTGTAGCTACAGTTGAATCTGCGCTTTTCCAAAGGATTTCTGAGCATTTTCAATTAACGCATTGGAATGAGATTGCAAGTCGTTTTCTTGTTTATAAACGCTTCATGAAACAAGCAGAAAATGACAAACATTTAAAACTTTTTTTGAACGATCGTTATACGGACGCCTATTCGTGCTTTGACAATTTTGAGAATGAAGGCTATGAAAAGGCCAAACGAACGATCAAGGAGCATCTTGTTTCATCTCCGGTCGTTCAAAAAGAGCTATTAAATCGCTTGGATCATATGAAAAATGAGCCTGCGTACCATCAGAAAGTGGAAGAAGGGTAAGTCATGCAGCAATCAAAAGAACAGCGAGTACACGGTGTATTTGAAAAAATTTATAAAAACTATGATCAAATGAACTCTGTCATCAGCTTTAAACAGCATAAAAAATGGCGCGATAAAACAATGAAACTTATGAATGTGCAAAAAGGGTCTAAAGCATTAGATGTATGCTGCGGGACAGCCGATTGGACAATTGCGCTTGCAGATGCTGTTGGAGAAAAAGGCGAGGTCAAAGGCCTTGATTTCAGTAAAAACATGCTGAGTGTTGGAGAAACGAAGGTGAAGACTGGGGGCTACAAACAAATTGAATTGCTTCATGGCAATGCGATGGAGCTCCCTTTTGAGGACAACTCATTTGATTATGTCACCATCGGTTTTGGACTTAGAAACGTTCCTGATTATTTAACGGTGCTCAAGGAAATGACAAGAGTAGTGAAGCCTGGCGGAATGGTTGTCTGTCTGGAGACTTCACAGCCTGAGATGATCGGCTTTAAACAGGGCTACTACATCTATTTCAAATACATTATGCCGCTCTTTGGTAAATTGTTTGCCAAAAGCTATCAGGAGTATTCATGGCTTCAAGAATCAGCCAAAACGTTCCCTGGCATGAAAGAGCTGGCGGCTCTGTTCGAAGAGGCCGGGTTGTCTGATGTCTCGTATCATCCATTTACAGGCGGTGTAGCAGCAACACATATCGGAAAGAAGCTTTGAATAAACGATATTTGGGTGAAGATAATGAAATTAAAAGCAATGATCTCTTTTTTAAATCATGATATCGATATAATTGAAAAAGAGCTTGAACAAACAGTTCGCTCTGATTATGCATTATTAAGTGAAGCAGGTCTTCATTTGCTGCAAGCGGGCGGAAAACGAATCCGCCCCGTTTTTGTTCTCCTTTCAGGCATGTTTGGTGACTATGACATTAATAAAATTAAATATGTTGCCGTTGCCCTCGAGCTGATTCATATGGCATCACTTGTTCACGATGATGTTATTGATGATGCAGAACTGAGAAGAGGCAAACCAACGATAAAGGCAAAATGGGATAACAGAATTGCCATGTACACAGGGGATTATATGTTTGCGAGATCACTTGAATACATGACAAAAATCAATCACCCAATGGCACATGAAATTTTGTCAAAAATGGTCGTCGAGCTTTGTCTTGGTGAGATAGAGCAAGTGAAAGATAAATATAATATGGATCAAAACCTGCGTACATATTTAAGAAGAATCAAACGAAAAACAGCCTTGCTCATTGCAGGCAGCTGTCAATTAGGCGCCATTGCAGCAGGTACAGATGAAAAAACACATAAAGCCCTCTATTGGTTTGGATACTATGTCGGCATGTCCTATCAAATCATTGATGATGTCCTTGATTTCACATCAACTGAAGAAGAGCTGGGTAAGCCTGTCGGAGGAGACCTTTTACAAGGGAATGTCACACTCCCAGTCTTATATGCACTGAAAAATCCGACACTAGAAGGTCAATTGAAGCTGATCAATAGTGAAACGACGGAGAAGCAGCTGGAGCCTGTCATTGAAAGCCTCAAACAAACAGATGCGATCGACCGCTCGATTCGAGTGAGTGAAATGTATTTGAAAAAAGCTTTTGAACAGCTCGACAAACTTCCTCGAGGACGTGCGAGAACGTCACTCGCCTCCATTGCAAAATATATTGGGAAACGAAAATTCTAATCAACGTGATGTTGATTGGTTTTTTTGTGAAATTTTTTGTCAAAAATTGATTATTATAAAAAAAAATGATACGATCACTTTGTAACAATGTAAGCCTATACATACATAACGACGGGGTGGAAAACGTATATGGACAAAACATTTCTTATGGTCAAACCTGATGGTGTGGAAAGACAATTAATCGGTGACATTGTGTCAAGATTCGAAAAAAAGGGGCTTCAGCTTGTTGGTGCAAAACTAATGAGTATTCCAAAGGAAGTAGCAGAAACCCATTACGGAGAGCATAAAGAAAAACCGTTTTTCGGGGAATTGGTTGACTTTATTACGTCAGGACCTGTATTTGCAATGGTATGGCAAGGTGAACAGGTAGTAGACGTAACAAGACAGATTATCGGCAAAACAAATCCAAAGGAAGCGCTTCCAGGCACAATAAGAGGAGACTATGGGTTGACTGTTGGGAAAAACATTATCCATGGGTCAGACTCACCAGAAAGTGCTGAAAGAGAAATTAACTTATTCTTCAAACAAGAAGAACTCACAAGCTGGGATCAAACCATCTCAAGCTGGATTTATTAAGGTTCAAGCCAAGGTGTTCATCTAATGAGCACTTTGGCTTTTTTTATATTGAACTTTCTACACGAAATTTCTCATGAGAAGATACAAATTTTCGATAAAAACAGCTATACTAGGACAAAGATAGATGAGACAGGAGAGGACATTGATGGATTCATATCAAGTATTTGTTGGAAAATGGAAAAAACTAACCGGGGTTGATTTAAATTTATATAAAGAAGCACAAATGAAACGAAGATTAACCTCACTTTATGATAAAAAAGGATATAAAGATTTTGAAGCATTCGCGGCCGCGCTTGAAAAGGACAGAGCATTATTAGATGAGACGATGGACCGCATGACGATAAATGTGTCAGAATTTTACCGAAACTATCAGCGCTGGGAAGTACTTGATCAAAAAATCCTGCCGCTGCTTTCGAAAAATGGCGGCACCCTAAAGATTTGGAGTGCAGCATGTTCGACAGGAGAGGAGCCATATACACTCTCCATGCTGCTGTCAAGTCATCCTCTTGTGAAAGACTTCCAAATTATTGCAACTGATATTGATGATAAAGTTCTGCAGTCAGCTCAAAAAGGCAGATATCATGAACGCTCTCTGCAAGAGGTGCCAGATCATATCAAACAAAAATATTTCACAAAAGAAGATTCTTCATTTTACACTGTGAAGGATGAGGTTCGAAAGCATATTCAATTTAAGAAGCACAACCTTTTAGCAGATCCATATGAAAAACAGCTTGACCTCATCGTCTGCCGAAATGTACTGATTTACTTTACTGAAGAGGCAAAAGAAGAAATTTACTTAAAAATGAGCAGCAGTTTAAAACAAAATGGCGTATTATTTGTTGGTTCTACAGAGCAAATTTTTCACCCAGAAAAGTTTGGACTGACATCTGCTGATACTTTCTTTTATCAAAAGAAGGGTATGTAGCTGACTTTTTAGTAGCAAGTGTGTTATTATATTTTTACTTAAAAGCGTTAATGCGATGAAGGGAGATTGAGTCATGAGGTACTTAACAGCAGGTGAATCACATGGTCCACAACTGACCACAATTATTGAAGGAGTTCCAGCGGGACTTTACATAGAGCAGGATGACATCAATTATGAATTGGCTAGAAGACAAAAAGGTCATGGCCGCGGAAGAAGAATGCAGATTGAAAAAGACCAGGCGAAAGTGTTAAGTGGTGTTCGCCACGGAAGAACATTAGGTTCCCCAATCGCACTTGTTGTTGAAAACAACGACTGGAAGCATTGGACAAAGGTGATGGGGGCAGAGCCGATCACGGAAGAAGAAGAAAGTGAAATGAAGCGTCAAATCTCCCGTCCAAGACCAGGACATGCGGATTTAAATGGGGCGATCAAATATGGACACCGTGATATGAGAAACGTATTAGAGCGCTCATCAGCCCGCGAGACAACTGTTCGCGTAGCAGCAGGCGCAGTTGCCAAACAAATCTTGGCGCATCTAGGGATTAAAGTAGCTGGCCACGTTCTTGAAATTGGCGGAGTGAAAGCAGCTCATACAGCATATGAGTCTATTGAAGATTTGCAGAAGGTAACAGAAGAATCACCTGTTCGCTGCTATGACAGTGAAGCGGGTCAGAAAATGATGGATGCAATTGATGAAGCGAAGAAAAACGGCGATTCAATTGGCGGAATTGTTGAAGTCATCGTTGAAGGGATGCCGGTTGGGGTTGGCAGCTATGTTCATTACGACCGTAAATTGGACAGCAAGCTTGCTGGCGCTGTACTTAGTATCAACGCTTTTAAAGGGGTTGAATTCGGTATTGGCTTCGAGGCAGCCTCTAAAAATGGCAGTGAGGTCCATGATGAAATTATCTGGGATGAAGAAAAGGGCTATACGAGAAAAACAAATCGCCTAGGTGGTCTTGAAGGCGGAATGTCAACGGGTATGCCAATTGTCGTAAGAGGGGTTATGAAACCAATCCCAACGCTTTATAAGCCGCTTCAAAGCGTTGACATTGAAACAAAAGAACCTTTCTCTGCAAGTATTGAACGATCTGACAGCTGTGCTGTTCCTGCTGCAAGTGTTGTTGCAGAAGCAGTCGTTGCATGGGAAATTGCCAATGCAGTAGTAGAGCAGTTTGGCCTTGACCAAATCGACCGCATTAAAGAAAATGTTGAGAAAATGCGCCAGCTTCAGAGGGAATTTTAATGAAAACACTGGAAGTTAAGACGTCTTCAGCCACTTATCCTGTATTTATCGGTGATGGGATTAAACGCAATATCGTCGACTTGATAACTTCCACTGGGCATTCCTATACGAAGCTCTTAATCGTCACAGATGCAGCTGTTGATGCCATTTATGGTGATGAGATGGTTCGCTTACTTCAGCAGAAGTGGCCTGTGAACAAAGTGGTTGTGCCGAGCGGAGAGCAGTCGAAATCCTTTGCCGAATTTGAGCATATTCATACGAAAGCCATTCAATTTCAGCTTGATCGTTCCTCCTGCATCATTGCGCTGGGAGGCGGCGTAATTGGAGATTTGGCTGGCTTTGCTGCTGCCACTTATATGAGAGGCATTGACTTTATCCAAGTGCCGACGACGCTGCTGGCACATGATAGTGCAGTTGGCGGGAAAACAGGGATCAACCATCCGCTCGGTAAAAATTTAATCGGTGCGTTTCATCAGCCGAAAGCTGTGATCTATGATACTAGTATGCTTGAGACACTATCTCAAATTGAACAAAGATCAGGCTTTGCAGAAGTCATCAAACATGCACTGATTTCAAGTGAAGCATTTTTATCAGAACTCATGTCCATTCGTTCTTTGACGGATTTATCAAAAAGCGAGCTGGCACATATGCTGTATCAAGGCATTCAAGTCAAAGCGTCAATCGTTCAAGAAGATGAAAAAGAACAAGGAGTGCGTGCATTTTTGAATTTAGGCCATACACTCGGGCATGCCATTGAAGCAGAGTATGGATATGGCGCCATCACGCACGGAGATGCCATTGCAATCGGCATGCAGTTTGCGCTGTATGTGAGCGAAAAGCAGTTGGGGCTCAGCCTTAATCGTTTGGAACTAAAAGAATGGATGAAAGATCTCGGTTTCCCGGTCAAAGTCACACAAGATATTTCCACAAAAACTTTTGTTGACCGGATGATTGGAGATAAAAAGGCAAGGGGTGGAAGTGTTCAATTTGTTTTATTAAAACAGGTTGGAGACGTCACCTTGCAGTCTTTCACAAAAGATGAGCTGCACTACTGGCTCGAAGAATGGAAACGAGAGGAGGGATGTCTATGATGTTTCGCGGGATACGTGGGGCTACAACTGTGATAGAAGATACAGAAACAGAAGTGTTAAACAAAACGAAACAGCTGTTAGAAGCGATCATTTCAAGAAACCAAGTAGATCCAGAACGTGTCGTGCAGATCTTGATTTCAGCTACACAAGATATTCACTCCGTTTTTCCGGCAAAAGCACTTCGTCAGTTTGAAGGATGGACATATGTACCAGTTACTTGCATGCAGGAACTGGACATTGATGGCGGTTTAAAGCAATGTATTCGTGTCTTAATGACTGTCCAGACAGATACAAAGCAGGAAGACATACAGCATGTATACTTGGAAGAAGCTGTGACGCTTCGCCCTGATTTACAGTTGACAAAAAACAAGGAATTATAATACGATATGAACAGCCGAAGTTTACACACAGGTGTAAACGGCATTGCAAGCTTAGAGAAGATGAGAATGAGACTAGGGTAGTTGAGATGAGTAGAGTTGAGCAGAGATACGATACTTCTATTTAATCATACTGCCTAAAAGAGCAATCCTCTTTTAGGCTTATTTCGTATACTCATACAAACCCTCTATATGTCCCCTCATTCTCCTTAATCCCATTTAAGGAGTGTGCTTATGAATTCCCAATCAAACCTGACCCAATTTTTAAAGGACAGTGAGTCCTACAAAACGATCCCAATTGTTGAAACCATTACAGTCGATACGCTCTCACCGATTCAAATTGTTGAAAAACTCAAACAAGATATTGTGTATTTGCTAGAAAGCAAAGATGAGTCTTCCAGCTGGTCGAGATATTCCTTCATTGGATTGCACCCGTTTTTAACCTTACATGATGACCAAAACAAATACGTTGCACGTGACGCTGCTGGGCAGGAAGTCATGCAAAAGCAAGAGCTGAAAGAACTGCTGGATTGGATGAAAGAGCAATATCAAATCAAAACGCCAGATATTGATATCCCATTTACAGGCGGGGCTGTTGGGTACTTAAGCTACGATCTGATCCCAAACATTGAACCTTCTGTCAGGCCTCACCGCAGCGCATCGCTGGCAGAAAATTGCACATTATTTGTCTGCCAAACGATGATTGCCTTTGATCATGAAACAAATCATGTTCATTTTATCCAATACACTCAGCTCGCCGGACATGAAACAGAAGACGAAAAAATTCGAGCTTACAAAGAAAATCAAAAACAGCTTGAACAGATGATTCACAAGCTCCATTCAAAGGTTGATATGAAAGAACTGATTTTATCAGGGAATATGAATGAGCCGCCATCCTTTGAACATGTGACGTCAACCTATGAAAAAGCGCAATTTTTAAAAGACGTAGAAAAAATCAAAGAATACATTCGAGCGGGTGACATTTTTCAAGGCGTACTCTCGCAGCGATTTGATATCCCTGTATCAGTGAGTTCATTTGAGTTATACCGCGTGCTTCGGATTGTGAATCCATCTCCTTATATGTATTTTATGAAATTAAAAGATCGTGATTTAGTCGGTAGCTCGCCAGAACGATTAATCCATGCCAAAAATGGGCATTTAGAAATTCATCCTATTGCTGGCACAAGAAAACGAGGAACAACAAGAGAAGAGGATGCTGAACTAGCAAGAGAGCTGCTTGAAGATGAAAAGGAAAAAGCCGAGCATTACATGTTAGTGGATCTTGCTAGAAATGATGTAGGCCGTGTGGCAGAATACGGCAGTGTGTCCGTACCAACTTTTACAAAAGTAGTGAGCTTCTCTCATGTCATGCACATCATCTCCATTGTGACAGGAAAGCTAAAGCGGGATACACATCCAGTTGATGCGCTCATGTCCGCATTCCCAGCAGGCACATTAACAGGTGCCCCGAAAATAAGAGCGATGCAATTATTAAATGAAATGGAGCCTGAGCCAAGGGAAACGTATGGCGGCTGTATTGCTTATATTGGATTCGACGGCAATATCGACTCTTGTATTACGATTCGTACGATGAGTGTCAAAAATCATACCGCTTCTATACAAGCAGGCGCCGGCATTGTGGCTGATTCTGTCCCAGAAAATGAATGGGAAGAGACTTGTAACAAGGCAGGAGCACTTCTGAAAGCCATTCAGCTTGCGGAACATATTTTCTCAGAAAAGGAGAGTGTGCAGGATGAATCACCGACTATTAGCTCTTGTTAATGGAGGCTTTCTATCAGAAAATGAAGCAAATAAACTCATGCAAGATATGATGAGCGGCTTTTTAACAGATGCTGAAGTCGCTGCGAGTCTCTCGATTTTAGCGCATAGAGGAGAAACCGCTGAAGAAATGACGGGTTTTGTGAAAGCCATGCGGCAAAATGCAGCACCAATGGAACGAGCGCTTGATGTTGTAGATACTTGCGGCACAGGAGGCGATGGACTCTCCACCTTTAATATATCAACTGCCGCTGCCATTGTCGCTTCCGCTGCTGGAGCCAAAATCGCCAAACACGGAAATCGATCAGTTTCTTCTAAAAGCGGGAGTGCCGATGTACTAGAGTGTCTTGGGATTCATATTCAATCCACACCAGAAGAAACAAGAAGACAAATACAAGAGAAAAACATGGGCTTTTTATTTGCACCATTGTATCATTCATCTATGAAACAAGTAGCCGCAGTCCGCAAGCAGCTCGGCTTCCGGACGGTATTTAATCTCTTAGGCCCGCTTTGCCACCCAATGCAAGCCAAAAAGCAAATCATCGGTGTCTACTCAAAGGAAAAGGCAAAATTAATGGCAGAAGCCCTTGCACCATTAGAGCCAGATCATGTGCTGTTTGTTTGCGGAGAAGATGGACTGGATGAATTAACGATTACAGCAAATTCATATGTGATTGAACTCAAAAAAGATGTCATGACAGAATATACACTCAATCCAGAAGACTTTGGGCTGCAAAAAGGATATTTATCAGAAATTCAGGTCCAATCACCGGAAGAGAGTGCTAAATTGATTCAGAATATATTGAATCATCAAACAGAAGGGGCGCCGCTTCATATTACAGCCCTGAATGCTGGAGCCGCTTTATATGTCGCAGGGAAGTCAGAAAGCCTTATGGCCGGAACATTAAAAGCGATTGAAACGATTAAAAACGGCGCAGCCAAAGAACAATTGGCTCTTTTAAAACAAAAAACGAGAGAGGAAGAAATCTATGCTTAATCAAATCATTGCCCGCAAAAAAGAACATATTCAAACATTGCAGTTACCAGTAGATGGACACTTTGAAAGACGATCATTTAAAGAAGCACTCATGAATCCTCATCGCTCAATTGGTCTCATTGCGGAGGTGAAAAAAGCGTCTCCTTCCAAAGGAATCATTCAACCGAATTTTGATCCTTTACAAACAGCAAAAGCTTACGAAAAATCAAACGCTGATTGCTTATCTGTTTTAACGGATGAACCGTTCTTTCAAGGGAAAAACGAATACTTATCCCTCATTAAAAAACACGTAGATCGTCCAATTTTAAGAAAAGATTTCATCATTGACTCCATACAGGTAGAAGAGTCAAGACGTATAGGGGCAGATGCCATTTTATTAATTGGAGAAGTACTTGAGCCGCAAAAGCTGCAAGAGCTCTATGCTGAAGCGAAAGAGAAAGGCCTTGATGTCCTTGTCGAAGTACATGCAGCAGATACACTGGAAAATATTTTAAAGTTGTTCACTCCTGAAATCATTGGAGTGAACAACCGGAATTTAAATACATTTACAACAACAGTCGAACAAACAAAAGAGATCGCACCCCTTGTTCCAAAAGATGTTTTACTAGTGAGTGAGAGCGGTATTCAAACATTTGATGATCTGGCCTTTGTGAAGAAACATGGAGCGGGTGCAGTTCTTGTAGGAGAATCATTAATGAGAGAACAATCACAAGAAAAAGCCGTTCAGACATTGTTTGGAGAATGAACAGGATGAAGACTTATGTAAAATATTGCGGGGCAGTATCACAAGATGATGTGGAATGTATTGCGCAATCTCACGCAGATGCCATTGGATTTATTTTTGCTCCAAGTAAAAGACAAGTCCAGCCAGATCAAGTGAAACAATGGCTCATCCAAACAAAGTGTGAGAAAAAAATTGCCGGTGTATTTGTAAATGAAAAGATCGAAAAAGTGTGTGAGATCACAAAACATATACCTTTAGATATCGTACAGCTTCATGGAGATGAAACGCAGGATGACGCTAAAGAAATCAAACAACAAACAGGGGCTGTCGTTTGGAAAGTGTTCCACCACGAATCCAATATCACAAACACGCTTGAAAAAATGACGGCATTTACGCCTGTTGTCGATGGCTTCCTTATTGATGCGAAAGTAAAAGGGATGAGAGGCGGCTCTGGAACAGCTTTTGCTTGGGAGGCGGTGCCTGCATACGTTCAGCATGCAAAACGGCTGGAGAAAACTTGCATAATTGCAGGCGGCATCACACCAGAAACGATAGCAGAGCTCCTTGCCTATGGTCCAGAAGCGATCGATCTTTCAAGCGGAATAGAAGAAAACGGAAAGAAAAGCAGCGCTAAGATCGAAGCGCTCGAAGAAAGGATGTTAAATGATGTACGCATATCCAAATGAGATTGGCAGATACGGAGAATTCGGAGGGAAATTTGTCCCGGAAACGCTCATGCAGCCACTTGCAGAAATCGAGCAGGCATTTCGTGAATTAAAAGAAGACCCTGCTTTTCAAGCAGAATATGTTTCACTACTTCGAAACTATTCGGGCAGACCAACTGCGCTTACATATGCTGACCAATTATCAGCATACCTCGGCGGCGCAAAAATCTATTTAAAAAGAGAAGATTTAAACCACACGGGTGCTCATAAAATTAACAATGCGCTTGGTCAGGCCCTGCTTGCGAAAAAAATGGGGAAATCAAACATCATCGCAGAAACAGGCGCGGGCCAGCACGGAGTAGCTGCTGCAACGGTGGCCGCAAAGTTCGGGTTATCCTGCACGGTATTTATGGGAAAAGAAGATGTGGAAAGACAATCACTCAATGTCTTCCGAATGAAACTGCTTGGCGCTGAAGTCATACCTGTCACAAGCGGAAATGGCACACTAAAAGATGCAACCAACGAAGCCATCCGCTATTGGGTTCAGCACTGCAGTGATCATTTTTATATGATTGGCTCCGTTGTAGGCCCTCATCCGTATCCTCAAATCGTCAGCGAGTTCCAGCGCATGATTGGTGATGAAGCAAAAGAGCAGCTGCTTGAAAAAGAAGGAAGGCTTCCTCATAAAGTCATTGCCTGTGTTGGCGGCGGAAGTAATGCCATTGGAATGTACCGGGCATTTTTAGATGAAGAAGTAGATATCATTGGTGTAGAGGCAGCTGGAAAAGGAATCGATACGCCGCTCCATGCTGCAACCATCACGAAAGGAACCAAAGGTGTGATCCACGGGTCTTTGACATATTTAATTCAAGATGAATTTGGCCAAATTATTGAGCCATATTCTATTTCCGCTGGTTTAGATTATCCGGGAATTGGACCAGAACACGCCTATTTACATGCGAGCGGACGGGTTGAATATGTGAGTGCGACAGATCAAGAAGCACTAGCTGCACTAAAGCTGCTGACTGAAAAAGAAGGAATTCTGCCAGCAATTGAATCTGCACATGCGCTAGCCAAAGCGTTTGAGGTAAGCAAGACGATGGATGAAGACGAAATCGTCCTTGTCTGCCTGTCAGGAAGAGGCGATAAGGATGTGCATACATTAATGAACGTGCTCGAAAGTGAGGGGAAAACAAAATGATTAGATTTCAATTAGAGCAAGACGAAAAATTATTTATCCCATTTATCACAGCTGGAGATCCGTCAGAAGACATTACGATTGATTTAGCTATCTCCCTTCAAGCTGCCGGTGCACATGCGATTGAACTCGGTGTTCCTTATTCCGATCCATTAGCAGACGGTCCTGTCATTCAAAGAGCCTCCAAAAGAGCTCTAAATCATGGCATGAATATCGTAAAAGCGATAGAATTAGCAGGGAAGATGAAAAAAAACGGTGTAAAAATTCCTGTAATTCTATTTACGTATTATAATCCTGTGTTACAATTAGACACAGAATACTTTTTCGCTTTACTGCGCAAAAATCATATTTCGGGACTCTTAACACCCGACTTGCCGTTTGAAGAGAGCAGCGAGCTGCAAAAGAACTGTCAAACACATGACATTTCATATATTTCACTCGTTGCACCAACAAGCAAGGAACGATTAGTAAACATTGTAGAGCAGGCAGAAGGTTTTGTGTATTGTGTTTCATCTCTTGGTGTAACAGGTGTCAGACAATCTTTTGACGCGTCAATTACAGATTTTATTCAACAAGTGAAACAGCTGAGTCACATACCGGTTGCGGTTGGTTTTGGCATCTCAACAAGAGAGCAGGTAGACTCAATGAATAAACTGAGTGACGGTGTTGTTGTCGGAAGTGCACTTGTGAAAAAAATTGAAGAGCTTCAAGAACAATTGCTGGCAAGTGATACACGTCAAGAGGCTTTAAGAGAATTTGAAACATATGCAAAAACATTTAGTCCCCTCTATTCATTCAAATGAGGTGAAACATTTTGCAAATCAAAGATCAATTAAAACAGCTAAAACCGTATCAACCTGGGAAACCAATTGAAGAGGTCAAAAAAGAATATCAATTAGACAAAATTGTGAAATTGGCTTCAAATGAAAACCCTTTTGGATGTTCTGTACATGCAAGAGAGGCAATACAAGCTGAGCTCGAACATTTAGCGATTTATCCTGATGGGTACAGCGCAAGTTTAAGAACGGAGCTTGCTGAGTTTCTTCAAGTAAGTGAAAAACAATTAATTTTCGGGAACGGCTCAGATGAACTTGTGCAAATTATTGCGAGAGCTTTCCTTGACCAACATACAAATACCGTCATCCCATCCCCATCTTTTCCGCAATACCGTCACAATGCAGTGATTGAACATGCTGAAATTCGAGAAGTGCCTCTTTTAGAAGGCGGAGCTCACGATCTGAAGGGCATGCTGGATGCGATCGATGAAAACACGAAGGTTGTCTGGGTATGTAATCCAAATAACCCGACAGGAAATCATTTGTCAGAATCTGAGATTGTGGCGTTTTTAGACGAAGTGCCAGCTCACGTGCTTGTTGTTCTAGATGAAGCGTATTTTGAATACGTTCGTGCAGAAGATTTTCCAAACAGTTTATCTTTATTACACAATTATCAAAATGTCATTGTACTTCGAACGTTTTCTAAAGCATATGGACTTGCAGCGCTTCGAGTAGGCTACGGAATTGCATCAGAAGAGCTGATTACTGCCATTGAACCAGCGAGAGAACCGTTTAATACTAGCCGTATCGCTCAGGCAGCTGCTCGTGCAGCGATCAAAGATCAAGATTTCATACAATCATGCAGACAGAAAAACGAAGCGGGTCTCAAGCAATATCAAGATTTTGCAGACCGTTTTGGACTATATATCTATCCATCTCAAACAAACTTTGTGCTGATTGATTTTAAAAGAGATGCAGATGAATTGTTCAATGCATTATTGAAAAAAGGTTACATTGTTCGTTCCGGGAAAGCACTTGGTTTTCCGACTTCTTTACGTATTACCGTCGGAACAAAAGAGCAAAATGAAGACATTCTAAGTACACTTGCCGATTTACTGCAAGGCATTCGTGCGTAGCCTAACCATAAAGTCATATCCTAAGGCAGGATATGGCTTTCATTGTACCAACCTCAATACATATAAGCTGTTGAAATAAGTTGTTTAATTTTCGCGAAAAATCAGGTGATGAATATGAATGATGCAAACGAAACAATATTAATCGCTGGACTCGGTTTAATTGGGGGATCCATTGCACTCTCGATTAAAAAAGAGTATCCTCATAAAAAAATTGTAGGATTTGATGTTTCCAAAGAGCAAATGGTTGCTGCAACAAAGCTGGGAATTATTGATGCAACAGCTGATTCGTTTCTGGCTGGTTTAGAAGTATCTTCGACCATTATTTTGGCAACACCTGTCCAGCAAACAGTAAAAATGCTTAGTGATATTGCAGACTCTGGAATTGAAAGAGAGCTCACAATTACTGATGTCGGCAGCACAAAGCAAAAGGTCGTCCATTTTGCTGAAAAAGCGCTACCTGAGCAGTACCAATTTATTGGTGGACATCCAATGGCAGGCTCTCATAAGTCAGGTGTTATTGCAGCAAAAGACTTTTTATTTGAAAATGCGTTCTACATTTTAACGCCTGCAAAGGAAACAAACCGCCAAGCTGTTGATCGGTTGATGGATTTGCTAAAGGGGACAAATGCTCATTTCATCGAGATGACACCAGAAGAACATGATGCTGTGACAAGTGTAATTAGCCATTTTCCTCATATTGTTGCAGCCAGCCTTGTGCATCAAGCACATCATTTTGAAGAACAATTCCCACTTGTTAAACGGTTTGCTGCTGGAGGCTTTCGTGATATCACACGAATTGCTTCAAGCAATCCTGCAATGTGGCGGGATATCCTGCTGCACAATAAACACAAGATTTTAGACCGTTTTCATGAGTGGAAAAAAGAGATTAACCGCATTGAAACCTTCGTAGAGCAAGAAGATGCTGAAGGATTGTTCTCTTATTTTCAAGATGCAAAGGAATATCGTGATGGACTGCCTCTAAGGAAAAAAGGAGCCATTCCTGCTTTTTATGATCTGTATGTCGATGTTCCGGATCACCCTGGGGTCATATCGGAGATTACAGGGCATCTAGCAAGTGAAAATATTAGTATTACAAATATCCGTATTATTGAGACGCGGGAAGACATTAATGGGATTTTACGCATTAGTTTTCAAACAGACGACGACCGCAAGCGTGCAGAAATCTGTATAAAAAATAGAGCGAATTACGATACATTTTATGCTGACTGAGGTGACAAACATGAAAATTCATAAAAATGCTCCTATGAATGGAGAAATTCATATCCCAGGTGATAAATCTATTTCACATAGATCAGTGATGTTTGGTGCAATTGCTGAAGGGACCACAGTAGTGAAAAACTTTCTTCCTGGAGCTGACTGTTTAAGTACGATTGATTGCTTTAGAAAGATGGGCGTTGAAATTGAACAAAAAGGGACAGATGTTGTCATTCATGGTAAAGGACTGAAAGAGCTCAAGGAGCCGTCTGACATTCTTGATGTTGGCAATTCTGGTACAACCATTCGATTAATGATGGGAATATTAGCTGGTTGTGAGTTTCACAGTACACTAATTGGTGATGAGAGTATTGCCAAAAGACCAATGAAACGTGTGACGGGTCCGCTTAAACAACTAGGAGCCAAAATAGACGGCAGAGCAAATGGCGAGTATACACCACTGTCTATTCGTGGCGGTCATTTAAAAGGCATAACTTATGAGTCTCCGGTGGCAAGTGCACAAATTAAGTCGGCTGTCCTTTTAGCTGGGCTGCAAGCAGAGGGTACAACAACATTAACTGAACCACATAAATCAAGAGATCATACAGAAAGAATGCTCTCTATGTTTGGTGTAAAACTAGATGAAGATGAACAAAGTGTTTCCATTGAAGGCGGCCAGACATTAACAGCAACCGATATATTTGTTCCTGGAGACATCTCTTCAGCTGCATTTTTCCTTGTAGCTGGATCAATCGTTCCTAACAGCCGGATTGTCTTAAAAAATGTCGGGCTAAACAAAACAAGAACAGGTATTATTGATGTGCTGAAACTTATGGGTGCAAACCTTGAGATCAATGAAGTAGAAGCCAAAGGCGGAGAACCGTATGGTGATTTAACGATTTCTACTTCATCATTAAAAGGGATTGAAATTTCTGGTGACATGATTTCAAGACTCATCGATGAAATTCCGATTATTGCGCTTCTTGCGACCCAAGCAGAAGGAACAACGATCATTAAAGATGCTGCTGAGTTAAAAGTTAAAGAAACCAATCGAATTGATACAGTCGTATCAGAACTTAAAAAACTCGGTGCTGATATTGAAGCAACAGATGATGGTATGAAGATTCATGGTAAAACTACGCTTCAAGGCGGCGCAGTCGTCTCAAGCTACGGAGATCACCGTATCGGTATGATGCTGGGAATTGCCGCATGTGTGACAAAGCAAGCAATTGAGATTGAAGATACAGATGCTGTTCGTGTCTCATACCCGAATTTCTTTGAACACATTGAATATTTAACGAAAACAGTCTGAGGAGGTCCTCAGGCTTTTTCTTTCCTTTTGCATATTTGTCAGAAATATAGCATAGCTTGTCTCAAGGTGAAACCTTGAAAAAAAACATTTTGTCCGATAAAAATAGTGTCTGCAGTTTACAAATCATCAGTTTCGTATAGGATGAAATGAAAAACAGTCTTTAAAACACAAAAATGGGTTCATTTTAAAAGAGCAACATATTTGCTGGATGTGTACCTGTCGATTATGATATGAAGTAACAATAGTTTAGGTTTTTGGAAACAGAAAGGAACGGTTTGATTTGAATAGTTCATTACAAGAAGCCATAAAATTAGTTGAGGCGGGTGAGACTGAAAAAGGACTCCAAACACTTGCTCAAGCAGAGAAGCATTTGCATGATGAAGAAAAGGCGCAAGCGGCTCAATTATATTATGATTGGGGAGATATCGATAAAGCACGGAATCTCATCAGTGATTTACATGATTTATATCCAGAGGAAACAGGTTTAACGTGTTTTTATGCAGAGCTGTTGATTGACTCTGATGAGGAAGAGAAGGCGATTGCAGTATTAGAAACGATTCCTGAACATGATGATGCGTACCCAGAGAGTTTATTGTTAATGGCAGATTTGTATCAAATGCAAGGACTATTTGAAGTCAGTGAACAAAAGCTTTTAAAAGCGAAAGAACTACTTCCGAATGAAGCCATCATCGATTTTGCATTAGGTGAGTTGTATTTTTCTCAAGGCCTTTCAAAAAAAGCGGCCGACTATTTCTACAAAGTGGCAGATCAACAGCATGAGGTTGGCGGTGTCAATGTGTATCAGCGGCTCGCTGAATCGCTCAGCACAGCTGGAGAATTTGAGGATGCACTTGAATGGTACGAAAAGGCAGTAAAAGATCAAGCAGACCCGAATACTCTTTTTGGCTACGGATTTACAGCAATGAGGGCTGGCAGAACGAAAACAGCCATTCAGCAGCTTACAGAACTGAAAGATATTGATCCGTCCTATTCGTCACTTTATATGCCTTTAGCGAAAAGTTATGAGGAAGAAGGACTATATCACGAGGCTTTAGAGGTAGTAAAAGAGGGTATTAAAGTTGATGAGTATAACAAAGAATTATATTTATATGGTGCCAAGATTGATTTGAAAAATGGGGATTCAGAAGATGCGAAAAAACTGCTTCAAGAAGCACTTGCTCTCGATCCGGGTTATATTGAAGCAGTTCAAACATTGCTGGCGATTTATTTAAATGAAGATCTGTTTGATGAAATTCTGGATGTTATTAAAGAGGTTAAAAGCTTTGGGGAAGATGATCCAAAATGGAATTGGTATGCTGCATCTGCTTCTGTCGGGCGAGAAGAATACAAAGAAGCTGCCGAGTATTTCAAGCTTGCCCTGCCTGATTTTGATGAGGAGCGTGACTTTTTATATGAATACGCTTCGTTCCTTTTAGAAGAGGGCAGACAAAAAGAAGCATTGCCGTTATTACGCAAAGTTCTAGAGAAAGATGGCACGAATGAAGAAATTGAAGAAACGATTTTAAGAATTGAAGACGAAATTTCCTTATAGTTTGCAGGAATGAAGAACTGGTTTGTTGAATAATTCATGTATAGCAATTTAATTTACGATAGAGGAGGGAATAACATGCAGACCCCTGTTTCTGTCAATGAAAAAAAGGAATTTATCCGGTGGTTCTTAAACCATTATCAGCTAAAGCGAAGAGAGTGTGTTTGGATATTAAATTATTTAATGAGTCACGACTCTTTGATGGAAAAGGTTCATTTTGTAGAGCAAGCAGAATTTTGCCCAAGGGGAATCATCATGTCAACACACTGTGTGGATGAAGTTCCCTTTAGATTTTATAAAGAAAACATCATGACGACAGATGCTGAAAAATCATTTCATGATATTCGTTTGAATAAACAGCAGGATTTGTTTATTCAATTGAATTTCCGTTCTGCTTATCGTTCGCCGGAATATGCAGCTGTTCTTGAAACAAATCCTCATATTCCAAAGGATCTTTATGAGAACGAAAAAGATAAGGATCTTGCTGAGAAAGTGCTTGAGCATTCAATCGCAACTTTCCAAAAAGAACGGCTCATGAAAGAGATAGATGAAGCACTTGACCGTCATGATCAAGAAACATTTAATAAGCTGGCAAAAGAATTAAGCCTGTTGTCATAAACTGAACGAATAAGCCTTGCCCTACACAGGCAGGGCTTATGTCATGAAAGAGGGGAAATTGATGAGGTTTCAAGCAGAGGACGCGGATCGCTTTTTGCAATCCAAAGCTTACATTGATACCGCTATCATTCCATTAGTTGGGATTGATGCGGATCAAATGAAACAAACCGTGTCTTTAGGAGAGTTTACTATTCTTGTAGCAGATGAACTTGAAAGACAGTTAAAAGGGCGGGTTTTTCTTTTTCCGTCACATACATATTTGGAAGTGAGTGACCGGAAACAAGAAGATATACTCATAATGAAGCAGTCGCTCAAGGATCATTTTCAGCATGTCGTATTGATCACATCTGATCACCAGTGGAAAGAGCATACTGAGATCAGTGAATCGCTATTTTTGCTCAAGCCGGTTCCGCTGGAGCATTTGAAGGTTGAATTAAAGCAAAAAGTCATTCAAGACAGCGTAGAACAAATTTTGAACTTTTTGTTACAAAAATGGAACCCTTCATAAAAACCCTTACATTTGCATTGTACATAGCTTTTTAGGATGTTGACCTTGTGAATAGATTGATATATTATGAGGGTGTCCTAGTTTTATGAAATTTTTTCTAATTCAGTTATAAAGTAGCTGACGACCTGAGGGGGGGAGAAAAAAATGAGCGAGAAGAGACATGGAGTGTCCAGGCGTCAATTTTTGAATTACACGTTGACCGGCGTGGGGGGATTTATGGCCGCTGGAATGCTCATGCCTATGGTTCGCTTTGCGCTTGACCCTGTGCTAAAAGGAACAGAGGATCAGGATATGGTTCAAGTTGTCAGTGTAGATGAACTGACAAAGGAACCGAAGCGCTTTGACTTTAAAATTGATCAAGTAGATGCATGGTACGAGTCAAAGGAATCTAGGTCAGCATGGGTGTACAAAGAAGGGGATGAAATTGTCGCTTTATCGCCAATCTGTAAACATTTAGGATGTACAGTGAACTGGAACAGTGATCCGAAAAATCCAAACAAATTTTTCTGCCCGTGCCATTATGGGCTGTACGACAAGGATGGTACAAACGTACCCGGAACTCCACCGCTTGCACCGCTTGACCATTATAAGCAGCAAGTGAAGGACGGATACCTCTATCTTGGAAAAGCTGTGCCGAAAGGGGAAGGGTAACGATGCTTAACAAGATTTACGATTGGGTAGATGAGCGGCTGGACATTACACCAATATGGAGAGATATTGCGGATCACGAGGTGCCAGAGCACGTCAACCCAGCACATCATTTCTCCGCTTTTGTGTATTGTTTTGGCGGTTTAACGTTTTTTGTGACAGTCATTCAAGTCCTGTCGGGCATGTTTTTAACGATGTATTACGTGCCGGATATTAAAAATGCCTGGGAATCTGTCTATTATTTGCAAAATGAAGTGGCATTTGGCCAGATTGTCAGAGGGATGCACCACTGGGGTGCGAGTTTAGTCATTGTGATGATGTTTTTACATACGCTAAGGGTCTTTTTCCAAGGGGCGTATAAAAAGCCTAGAGAGCTGAACTGGATTGTTGGTGTGCTCATTTTCTTTGTGATGCTTGGACTTGGTTTTACAGGTTATCTTTTACCATGGGATATGAAGGCGCTGTTTGCGACGAAGGTTGGTCTTCAAATAGCAGAAGCAACACCTTTCATTGGTAAAGAGATCAAAACGCTGCTTGCAGGTCATCCTGACATTGTAGGGGCACAAACGCTGACGAGATTTTTCGCTATCCATGTCTTTTTCTTGCCAGCGGCATTATTTGGGCTGATGGCTGCCCACTTTATTATGATTCGTAAGCAAGGAATTTCTGGACCGCTATAAAATGCTGCGTTTGATGAATGTTCAATGAGGAGGGGATGACTTTGCATAGGGGAAAAGGGATGAAGTTTGTCGGAGATTCCAGAATACCGGCAGAAAGAAAACCTAACATACCTAAAGACTATTCCGAATATCCGGGAAAAACAGAAGCCTTTTGGCCGAACTTTCTTTTAAAGGAATGGCTTGTAGGTGCCGTTTTTTTAATTGGATTTCTTGTCCTAACTGTTGTTCATGCGCCTCCGCTTGAGCGGATGGCTGATCCAACAGATACTGGCTATATTCCGCTGCCAGACTGGTATTTCCTATTTTTGTACCAGTTATTAAAATATGAATTTGCTGCAGGAAACTTCACTGTCGTCGGCGCGATGATTATGCCTGGAATTGCGTTTGGTGCACTTTTGCTCGCACCATTTCTTGATTCAGGTCCAGAACGCAGACCGTATAGAAGACCAATTGCAGTCGGGATGATGATTCTTGCAGTCGGCGCAGCAACATATTTAACGTGGGAGTCTGTTGCAACTCATGATTGGGAAGCAGCGGCAAAACAAGGTGAGATTAAGAAAGAAGCAGAGATTGATACTTCAGCTGAAGAATATAAAATTTATCAAGAGCAGACATGTATCTCCTGCCACGGGGATAACATGCAGGGCGGAGCAGCTGGACCGTCACTCGTTGACAACGGTCTTTCGCCTGAGGAGATCGCTAAAATCGCTGTAGAAGGAAAAGGCAACATGCCGAAGGGTGTCTTTAAAGGCAGTGATGAAGAACTTGAGAAGCTCTCTAAATATTTATCTGAGGTCAAATCAAAATAATTCAGTTGTTTAAATGCAAGTACAAGGATATACTCAAAAGAGAAAAAGCTGGCGCTGTCAGCTTTTTTCTGATTTTAACAGATCGTGAGTGAAGAGACATATGAGATGGATTCAATATTTGCTAGCGACGCACTACATGCTTGTGCTGGTGCTTATGATCAATTTCCTTGGCACTGTGTACGGCTACTATTGGTATATTCCGCAGCTCGTAGAGACACCGGCTGTCTTTTTAGCTTTTGTACCAGACAGTCCAACGGCCAGCTTTTTCTTTTTATTTGTATTACTTGCGTTTTTGATGAAACGAAATGCTCCTTATTTTGAAGCACTTGCTCTTGTGACCTTGATTAAATATGGGTTATGGGCGGTAGGAATGAATATCTTTGTGCTTTTATCTGTTGATGATTTTCCGTGGGAAGGATACATGCTGATTGGGTCTCACTTTGCGATGGCGGTTCAGGCTGTATTGTTTGCGCCATATTATCGTTTTCAAATGCGTCATCTCGTGGTAGCAGGCATTTGGATCTTACATAATGATGTAATTGATTATGTATTTGGTATGATGCCCCGTTATTCTATGCTGTCTGCTTACTCAAACGAGATCGGCTACGTGACGTTTTGGCTAAGTATTGCGGTTCTTCTTGTTTCGTATTATCTCGTTCTATCGAAAAAATCGGTCAAGCTTGAACTCCCTTAACAATGTTGGTCTAACCTTGTCCTTTTCTTCATACGCTGTAAGGAGAAGGGCTAGGAGGGACTTGCATGAAACGAAAGCCAATCGCGATGATTCTATTATTTTTTCTCGTATTACAGCCAGCAGTTGTCAAAGGTGAGGAAACAGCTGCTAACACGCTGCAAGAATTAACGGAACTATCAGATTCCATCTTTCAATTAACGAGACAAGCTAAATATGATGAGGCGTTACAAGTCGCATTGTATGTTGAAAAGACATTTAAAGCTGAGAATTGGCGTGGAACTTTGACGAATACGCAGATTCGGCAAATTACACTTGGCTATCAAGATATGATAAAAGGGCTGCCGCAGGAAGAATTGAATGAGCGCGAAAAGCTTCGTTATGCCTCTCAATTTAGAATGCTGCTTGATGCGATCCAGTCGGATTCTGAGCCTCTTTGGGGTTCGCTGGAGAAGCCTATTATGGGCTCTTTTCCTACTTTGAAAAAAGAAGTAAAAGAGCCAGAATCGACGACATTTTATGAAACTTGGAATGAGCTGGTTTCTTTATACGATATGATCTATCCAAGTTTAACCATTGATATTTCGCCTGAAAAGCTGCAGACAATTAAGCAGCACATGGAAGTGATTGAGCAAGGTGAATTTTTAAAAGCATCAAGTGGGACAAAGCTTGAACGTCTCACGAAGCTGGAAGAGGATTTATCGAGTGTGTTTGCTCACGTCGATGAAGATGAAGCGGATCCATCGCTTTTATGGGTCATCTTAACAACCGGGAGTATCATTTTATTAACGTTAACGTATGTTGGATTTCGGAAATATCGTGCAGAAAAAGAAAAGAAGCAAAAACGTCAGGCTGATTATCCTAAATCATAAAAAAAGAAGCCCAAAACTGGTGCTTCTTTTTTAATGTGGATTGAGCGGCTTTTTGTGTTCATCTAATGTAAAGCCTTCACCGAGTACATCATGCACGTCACTGACAGATACAAACGCATGAGGATCGACTGAGGTCACGACGCTTTTAAGGTGGACAAGCTCGTTTTTCGGAACGACGCAATAAAGAACGTTGCGCTCCTGTTTCGTATAGGAACCGACCCCTTTTAAGATGGTGACACCGCGCTCCATTTCATCTGTGATTTTCTTTTGAATGATGTCATCTTTTTCAGAGATAATCATGGCGCCTTTGGCAGCGTAAGCGCCTTCTTGCATGAAGTCAATGACCTTCGCAGCAACAAACACTGCGACAAGTGTATACATCGCTTCTTTATAATTTAAGTAGGTCAAAGAGATGGTAATGACGCATGCGTCGAAGATGAACATTGTTCGTCCCATTGCCACCTGATAATGCTTGTTGATCAGTCTTGCAATGATGTCCACACCGCCTGTTGTACCGCCGAATTTAAAGATGATTCCGAGGCCTGTTCCGATAAATACACCTGCAAAGAGGGCGGCTAAGGCTAAATCGTGCTGGAGAGGCATATGTATTTGAAAGCGCTGGAAGATGGCAAGAAAGACAGAAAGACTCACTGTTCCTACAATTGTATAAGTAAACATCGTTCTGCCGAGCATTTTCCAGCCTATAAAAAAGATCGGAATGTTTAAGACAAGGTTTGAAATAGATGGGTCAATGTGAAATAGAAAATATAAAAGCAGTGTAATACCTGTAAATCCGCCTTCCGCCAAATTGTTCTGCATATTAAAATGAACAAGACCGAAAGAAAAAATCGCAGATCCTATTAAAATAAATACGATATTTTTAAGACGAATTTCTTTTAGCAAGAGACCACTCCTTTTTTTGCTTAGACAGCGATAATATTATATGGTATGGGAGAGAAACAAGCAAACTGAGTCTTAAACATTTGTCAAATATTTATGATTTCGCTAACATGTAAGAGATGGATAGGAGGATGAGCTTCATGACGAAAGAAAAAACGCTGCGTCACGTGCAGCAAGAAGTAGATGATTACATAGGACAATTTAAAGAAGGCTATTTCAGCCCGCTTGCCATGATGGCCCGCCTGACAGAAGAATTAGGGGAGCTGGCAAGAGAGGTTAACCATTACTATGGAGAAAAGCCGAAAAAAACAACGGAAACAGAAAAAAGCATGGAAGAAGAAATTGGCGATGTTTTGTTTGTGTTAACATGCCTTGCTAATTCACTTGATATTTCACTAGAAGAAGCACATGATCGTGTGATGCATAAATTCAACACAAGAGATAAAGACCGCTGGACGAAAAAAGAAGGGAAGTAGAGACGATGACGAACGAAACCATCAAAGTAGTAATCGCTGGAGCAAGAGGAAGAATGGGGATAGAGGCTGTGAAGCTGGCGGAAGAAACAGGCCATTTTGAGCTGGTGGCAGCACTTGATCACGCGCATGAAGGAAAAAAATTATCTGATGTGATTCATACGACATCTCATGCGCCAATTTATACGGATATTGATGTGTGTCTTTCAGAAACAACACCAGATGTATTAATTGATTTAACAACACCAGAAATCGGGAAAGTACATACAAAAAAAGCACTTGAACATGGCGTGCGTCCAGTCGTCGGAACAACTGGATTTTCAGAAGATGACCTAAAAGAGCTTCAGCAATTAACAGAAGAAAAGGGCATAGGCTGTATTATTGCACCAAACTTTGCTGTCGGTGCGGTCTTAATGATGAAATTTGCCAAAATGGCAGCGAATTATTTTCCTGACGTTGAAATCATTGAGCTTCACCATGATAAAAAACTAGATGCCCCAAGCGGTACGGGCTTAAAAACGGCTGAAATGATTGCAGAAGTAAGAGAAAGCAAAAAACAGGGACATCCAGAAGAGAAAGAATTAATCGAAGGTGCACGAGGAGCAGATTATGATGGTATCCGTCTGCACAGCGTGAGACTTCCTGGCATGATTGCACATCAAGAAGTGCTGTTTGGAATGGACGGACAGACGCTCACCATTCGTCATGATTCTTATAACCGTGCATCCTTTATGTCAGGCGTGAAGCTTTCAGTAGAGCAGGTCATGCACATTGATCAGCTCGTTTATGGTTTAGAAAATATCATCGACTAATAAGGAGTGGATTCCTGATGAACATTGCTTTAATCGCTCATGATAAGAAAAAAAGTGACATGATTCAGTTTACCACTGCGTACCGTGATATTTTGGCAGATCATACACTTTACGCAACAGGGACAACAGGTTTGAGAGTGAAAGAAGCGACGGGGCTTCCCATTCATCGTTTCCAATCAGGACCACTTGGGGGAGATCAGCAGATCGGTGCTTTAATTGCTGATAATGCAATGGATCTTGTGCTCTTTTTTAGAGACCCGCTAACTGCGCAGCCGCATGAACCGGATGTATCTGCACTCATCCGGCTTTGCGATGTGTATACCATTCCATTAGCCACCAATATGGGAACTGCTGAAATTTTAGTCAGGAATTTAAATAAAGGTACGTTTGATTTTCGAGATGTAGCAAAAAACGGAGGAACAAATGAAACGACTTGATATCCTTGCATTCGGTGCCCATAGCGATGATGTAGAGATCGGAATGGGCGGAACGATTGCAAAATACGTAAAAAAAGGGGCGCGCGTCGGGATTTGCGACTTGACCCAGGCTGAATTATCTTCAAATGGAACAGTCGAGAGCCGCAAAGAAGAAGCAAAAGCCGCCGCCGCTATTTTAGGTGTCAGAGCGAGAATCCAGCTTACACTGCCAGATAGAGGGCTTTATCTAAACGACGAAGCGATGAAGGAAATTGCGGGCGTGATTCGAACTTACAAACCGAAACTGATTTTCGCTCCGTACCACCAAGATCGGCATCCAGATCATGGTCATGCGGGCTCACTTGTAGAAGAGGCCGCTTTTTCTGCAGGTATACATAAATTTGAAGATTCATACAAGCAGCCAGCGCATAAAATAAGCCAAATGTATTATTACATGATTAATGGGCACCATCGTCCAGATTTTGTGATCGATATTTCTGAGGAAATGCACCAAAAAATTGATAGCCTGCATGCGTATAAAAGCCAATTTGTTAAATCGGCAAACTCAGTAGAGACACCTCTTGTGAACGGTTATATTGATTTTGTCAAAATGAGAGAGTCTATGTATGGAAGAGAAGTCAACAAAGCTTATGCAGAAGGGTTTATCACAAAGAAACCACTTTTGTTGGACGATGACTTACTTGGGGGGTAATTATGAAAAAACTGAAGGTCGGAATTACTTGTTATCCAAGTGTCGGCGGCTCAGGCATTATAGCCACGGAGCTTGGAAAACGTTTAGCTGAAAAAGGGCACGATGTTCATTTCATTACCTCTAGCATTCCGTTTAGGCTTAATAAAGTATATCCGAATATTTATTTTCATGAGGTGGATGTGAATCAATATGCAGTTTTTCAATATCCGCCTTATGACCTTGCGCTGGCAAGTAAATTGGCAGAAGTCGCAAAACGAGAAAAGCTTGATATTATTCATGCGCATTATGCAGTCCCGCACGCTGTCTGTGCGTTTCTAGCCAAACAAATGACTGGACACTCTGTGAAAGTCGTTACGACGCTTCATGGAACGGATATTACGGTTTTAGGCTATGACCCATCATTAAAAGAAGTGATTCGGTTCGCCATCGAATCATCAGATCGCGTAACAGCGGTATCGCATTCATTAGCTGCGCAGACATACGATCTCATTAAACCAGATAAAAAGATTGATACGATTCATAATTTTGTAGATGAACGGGTGTATTTGCGTGAAGATCACGATTTGCTAAAGACACATTATGGTCTTTTACCGAACGAAAAGGTCATCATTCATGTATCAAACTTTCGAAAGGTGAAACGGGTGCATGACGTGATTCATGTGTTTCAAAAGATTGTTGAACAGGTGCAGGCAAAGCTGCTGCTCATTGGTGATGGTCCTGAGAAATCGGTTGTATGTGAACTTGTGAAAAAATTAGGACTGACAGACCGTGTGTTATTTTTAGGCAAGCAAGAGAAGGTTGAGGAGCTATATTCAATAAGTGATTTGAAGCTGCTTCTTTCAGAGAAGGAGAGTTTTGGGCTTGTGCTTCTTGAAGCAATGGCGTGCGGTGTTCCTTGTATCGGTACGGATGTCGGCGGTATTCCAGAGGTCATTACACATGGAGAAACAGGGTTTCTTGTCCCGCTCGGCGATATAAACGGAGCAACAAAGCACGCAGTGTCTCTGCTGAAAGACGAAGCGCTTCATGAAAAAGTGTCAGCGGCAGCTCAGTCTAGTGTTCAGGCTCATTTCTCCTCTGATAAGATTGTGAGTGAATATGAGAAGCTTTACCTAGAATTGATCGAAGGTGATGATGAAGATGAATGAACCATTCACACATGCGATCCCTATATTACATACACTGCACGAACATGGGCATCAGGCTTACTTTGTCGGCGGAGCGGTGAGAGATGTTCTATTAGGACGGGAAATCGGTGATATCGATATTGCGACAGATGCAACACCTGATAAGGTTGAGTCTTTATTTGAAAAAACAGTAGATGTCGGTAAGGAGCATGGCACTGTCATTGTGTTGCATGATGGTGTCAGCTATGAGGTCACGACGTTTCGAACGGAATCAGAATATGAAGATTTTCGCAGACCGAAAGAAGTGGCGTTTATCACGTCGCTTAAGGAAGATCTTTTAAGAAGAGATTTAACGATTAATGCGATGGCCATGGATATAAATGGGGAAATTATTGATCATGTAGGTGGTAAACAGGATATTAAGCGGAAACGAATTCAAACTGTTGGAGATCCTGCGTGCCGCTTTCAAGAAGATGCGCTTCGCATGATGAGAGCTGTCCGTTTTTTAAGCCAGCTTGGCTTTGAACTCGCTGATGAAACGGCTGAAGCTATGAAAAAGGATAAGCATCTGCTTGCCAACATATCAGTTGAGCGCAAAAAGATTGAAATGGAGAAGCTTTTAAAAGGCCGTCATTGTGAGAAGGCCATTCAAGTACTCATTTCAACCAATTTATATGAAGAATTGCCAGGTCTTAAAGAGGAGCGTCTTCATGAATCCTTTCAAGCCTTTCCATATTACTTACTGGATGGACTAGAAGAGGTATGGGGGGCTTGCATTCATTTACTCGGCCTAGATGAAGCGGAGGCTGCGGCCTTCTTAAAAGAATGGAAGCTGTCAACTAAGCTTTTGAAAGAAGCAGTAGCCATTAGTAAATACGTTGATTGTGACTGGGATGCGGAAAACATGTTTGAAGCTGGTGAACACGTGCTCTTATCTAGTTTGAAGATCACACAGCTAAAACATGAGCGCCGCATTTTCTTTGATGAGCTGGAGGCAGCGAAGCGTTCTTATGATGCACTGCCGATTAAAAAGCTCCAAGACCTCGCTGTTTCAGGAAAAGATTTAATGGCATTTCGGCAAAAGACATCTGGGAAATGGATTGCAGAGGAGCTCAATTTTGTGAAAAAAGCCGTTTTGCAAAACCGTTTAGAAAACCGAAAAGAAGCCATAGAGGAGTGGCTTACAGCATGCGATCAGCAATTAGAAAACGATTAATTGAACTATTTACAGCATCCAGTGAGGATTTTGTCTCAAGTCAGCAGATTTGTGATGAACTTGGCTGCTCCCGAACTGCTGTGTGGAAGCATATGGAGGACTTGCGAAAAGAGGGGTATGAGGTAGAAGCAGTCAGAAGAAAAGGATACCGTCTGCTTCGTAAACCGGACAAAATTAGTGAGGACGAAATTCTGTTTGGTCTGGAAACAGAGAGCTTTGGCAGGCATATTTTCTTTCAGAAAGAAGTCGCTTCAACCCAGCTGATTGCCCATGATCTTGTCAATGAAGGTGCGCCCCACGGCACGATCGTTGTCAGCGATCATCAGACAAACGGAAAAGGGCGTCTTCAAAGAACGTGGCATTCACCAAACGGGACAGGCATTTGGATGAGTCTCATTCTCCGGCCTGAAATTCCGCTGCATAAAGCGCCGCAAATGACGCTTTTGGCATCTGTAGCCATCGCAGAAGCGATTGCGCAGCAAACAGGACTCAGTCCATCTATTAAATGGCCAAACGATATTTTGTTGAATGGAAAAAAGGTCGTTGGCATTCTGACTGAATTAAAAGCAGAAGCTGACCAGGTTCATGCGGTCATTATTGGACCGGGCATAAATGTGAACCAAACAGCTGATGACTTCCCGGATGACCTAAAGGATGTCGCCACAAGTCTGCGGATGGAACTGAATGAAAAAGTGGATCGTGCTGCACTTATACAACAGATCATGTCCACTTTTGAAAAAAGATATGATGATTATATGAAGCAAGGATTTGCGCCGATTAAACATTTATGGGAATCGTTTGCGATGACGATCGGTCGACATATTGTGGCCCGCACCGTCAATGGGCAATATACGGGGAAGGCGCTTGGCATCAATGAAGAAGGTGTTTTATTGCTTGAAACGGAGGACGGTATCCAAAAAATCTACTCCGCAGACATTGAGATCAAGTCAACTTGAGTGGAACACCCGGCACATTTTTGATATACTTCGTGTGGGCAGTATCTGCAAAGAACTGTACCTGTTATGAAGAAAAATTCGATAAATTTCTGCCTTGATCCTAAGGGACTTGGACAGAGGGATGATTCGCCGCACATGAGAAATCAAAGCATGTGATGTGAGGCAAGCCATCTCCTCTCCAGAATGAGGAGGAACAAATGAAGACAAAGCTAGATTTTTTCAAAATGAAAGAACAAAACGAACCTATTGTGATGCTGACCGCATACGACTATCCAGCTGCAAAGCAAGCGGAAAAAGCGGAAGTCGACATGATCTTAGTTGGTGATTCACTTGGGATGGTTGTACTTGGACTAGATTCCACAGTTCAAGTCACGCTGGATGATATGATCCATCACACAAAAGCAGTGAAAAGAGGCGCAAAAGACACATTTGTTGTGACTGATATGCCATTTATGTCTTACCATTATTCGTTAGAAGAAACAATGAAAAATGCTGCACGCATCATGCAAGAAAGTGGTGCCGATGCCTTAAAGCTAGAAGGCGGAGATGGAGTATTTGAATCCATTCAAGCTCTAACAAGAGGCGGAATTCCTGTCGTCAGTCATTTAGGCCTCACACCTCAATCAGTTGGTGTACTTGGCGGGTATAAAGTGCAAGGAAAAGACCACGAAAGTGCTCAAAAATTGATTGAAGACAGCTTGAAATGTGAGGAAGCCGGTGCAATCGCTCTTGTGCTGGAATGTGTACCTGGCGAACTGACAAAACGAATTACCGACATGCTGAAGATTCCTGTGATCGGAATTGGTGCAGGAGCTGAGGCAGACGGACAAGTTCTCGTTTACCATGATGTGGTAGGATACGGGGTGTCTAGAACACCTAAGTTTGTGAAACAATACGCGCAAATTGATACTGTTTTAGAAGAAGCGCTCATTCAATATACAAAAGAAGTAAAAGCACGCACATTTCCAGAGGACATGCACACGTTTCATATCAAAGAAGAAGTCCTTGATGGCTTATATGGGGGAATCAAAAAATGAACGTTGTCACCCATATTCACGAGCTAAAAGAGTTAATCAAGCAGCATCAAGAAAACCAGCATTCCATCGGCTTTGTTCCAACGATGGGTTTTCTTCATGAAGGACATCTGACGCTTGCGAAAGAGGCAAGAGGTCAAAATGACATTGTCGTGATGAGTATTTTTGTCAATCCGTTGCAATTTGGACCAAATGAAGACTTTGAATCCTATCCAAGGGATATGGAAAGAGACCAGCGTCTGGCAGAAGCAGCAGGGGTGGATATTTTATTTACACCTGATGTGAAGGAAATGTACCAAAATGAACCATCTATTACGATGACGGTTCAAAAGCGGACAGATGTCTTATGCGGAAAAAAACGTCCAGGACATTTTGACGGTGTTGTCACTGTGCTCACAAAGCTGTTTCATCTTGTGTCACCAACAAATGTCTACTTTGGACTAAAGGATGCACAGCAAGTCGCTGTGATCGATGCGATGATCAAGGATTTCTTCTTTGATCTTCACCTTGTATCTGTACCGACAGTCAGAGAAGAAGACGGTTTAGCGAAAAGCTCAAGGAATGTGTACTTGTCAGAAAAAGAAAGACAAGAAGCACCCGCTTTATACCGCGCATTAAAAAAAGGCCGGTCAGCTGTTGAAAAAGGTGAACGTGATGTCAGTCGTGTATATCAGCTGATTGAAGAGGAACTTGTTCAGACGTGCGGTGAAATTGATTATATTGAGATCTACTCATATCCAGAACTTGAGCCGCTTCAGCAGTTAGCAGGTCAAGTCATTATGGCGGTTGCGGTGAAATTCTCACGGGCAAGACTGATTGATAATGTGATTTTCCATGTTCCTGAAAGCGGTGAAAAACATGTATAGAACCTTTATGACATCTAAGCTTCATAAAGCAACGGTAACAGAAGCAAACTTACATTATGTAGGCAGTATTACGATTGACGAAGATTTACTTGATGCGGCAGGTATGATGGCAAATGAGAAAGTACAAATTGTCAATAATCATAATGGCGCAAGACTTGAAACATATATTATTCCCGGCGAAAGAAAGAGCGGTGTCATTTGTCTAAATGGGGCGGCGGCGAGACTCGTTCAGCCTGGGGATGAAGTCATTATTATCGCTTATGGGATGCTGTCAGAAGAAGAAGCTGAGACACATACACCAAAAGTGGTCGTGTTAAATAAACAAAATCAAATTGAACAAATGATTGGGCAAGAGCCTGCGAGAACGATTTTATAACGCAGGCTCCGTGGAAACAGAACAGTTTCAGAAGAGAGGCTGTTCTGTTTCATCTATTTTGTCCAGAGCGTGTTTCACTTCAGGGTGAAACGAGGAATTGAGGTGTCCATTTTATGACCGATCAAAGGTTTGTTGTCGTTGATATTGAAACCACCGGGAATTCACCTAAAAAGGGTGATAAAATCATTCAAATAGCTGCGGTGGTCATTGAAAATGGACAAATTGTCGAACGGTATTCAAAATATGTGAACCCGGGAAAAGCAATCCCAGGATTTATTGAACAGCTGACAGGCATTCAGCAGCACATGGTTGACGATGCGGTGTTTTTTGAGGACATTGCCCAAGAGGTGTATGATCTCATACAGGGTGCTTATTTTGTTGCGCACAATGTTCATTTTGACTTGAATTTTTTAAATGATGAACTAAAAGCATGCGGGAAAAATGAGCTGGATGTGCTAGCAATTGATACAGTTGAGATCTCTAGAATTCTTTATCCTGAGCTTGAAGGTTATAAGCTCACTGAATTAAGTGAAGAGCTCATGCTTCCACATGACCACCCGCATAGGGCGGATAGTGATGCGGAAGTTACTGCCATGTTATTTTTAACTTTATTACATCAATTAAAACATACACCGAAAAATGTGCTGAAGCAGCTGCGCAGATTATCCTCTTATCTCCTAAGTGATATAGGACTTTTAATTAAGCAGCTTGAAACAAACCATGCTAGCCGGGAAGATTCTTTAGTGGAAGTCGGCTCTTTTTCTGTAAAAGATGTCACCAATCCTATCAGTAGGGCGACACATTCAGTAGGCGAAGATGATAAACAGCTGTTTGAGGAGATCAAAAAGAAGCTTCCGCAAACGGTAGAAGGCTATGAGGTAAGAGAAGGCCAGCTTACAATGATGAATAAAGTGAGAGACGTGTTTCATGAAAGAGCTTATGCATTAATTGAAGCGGCGCCGGGTATTGGGAAAACGCTCGCTTACCTCATCCCAGCAGCTCTAGAAGCGAGGAAATCAGGAAAACCTGTCATTATTAGTACATATTCCATCCTTTTGCAGCAGCAAATGCTTCAGCGCGATGTGCCGATGTTGAATCAATTGCTCCCGTTTGAGCCTGCTGCCTGTGTATTTAAAGGTCGGGCGCATTATATTTGTTTAGATAAGTTTGAGCACGTGCTTCATGAGGAAGATGATAACTATGATGTCGTCTTAACGAAGGCGCAAATTTTAATGTGGCTCCTTGTAACAGAAACAGGTGATTTATCTGAACTGAATTTACCGTCAGGAGCTGCCAATATAAAAGACCGCATTTCCTGTGTGCATATGCCGTTTACATCGAAAAAGCGCCGTTTTAAAGACTATTGCTTTTATGAGCGCGCCAAAAAAAGGGCAAGAACAGCTGATTTAATTTTAACGAATCATCGTCTGCTTTTATCACAAACGGAGGCATCGTCTATCTTTCAGCATGCTGACGTATATGTGATAGACGAAGCCCATCAATTTGAGAAAACAGCCAATGAAACACTAGGGGATAGTGCGTCTTATATCCAGCTTCACGCGAAATTAACGCAGCTTGGCTCCTTGCAAGGCGGACTGTTAAAGAAACTGAAAAAGAGATTTCATCATGCAGGGTTACAGACAGACACCTTTATTGAAATGGATGAGTATCTCAATCAGCTTCAAATGGAAAGTGACGCTTTCTTTAGCACCGTCCATTCATTTGTGAAAAGGACAAAACCAAAAGCCGACATCAATCGTCTCATTCATAGAGTACGTCATCATTCAAAGCATGCTCAGTGGAAACGGATTAAAGAAACGGCAAGTAAGCTTTGTTCCTTGTTAATTGCTTGTGAGAAACTGTATGAACAGCAAAAAAATGAGCTTCTTCAAAAAAGTGATCAGCTGACAGAACACTTTGCCTTTGAAGCAGAGGAATACGACCAAGTTATGTCGTTTATGCATACTTTTTGCAGTACACTGTACCGGTTTATCTTTGAACCGAAAAACGATGAAACGGTTTGGATTGAAATTGATGCAAAAGGTGCCAAAAACGCAGTCTTTATGCATGCACAGCCGTTAGATACTGGGGAGCTTTTGGCTGATCGTTTCTTTATGAACAAAAAGAGTGTTGTCCTCACATCAGGGACACTCACCATCAATCACCGCTTTGATTATTGCTTGGAACGGTTTGGCCTGCAAGATTTTTATCCTCATCTTGTGCAAATTGATTCACCTTTTGAACTTGAAAAACAGCTTAAGGTCATTGTTCCAGCAGACATGCCGCCGATTACGAACCGTGATGAACGAGATTATGTAAAGCAGGCTGCGCAATATATTAAGGTCATGGAAAAGCAGCAGCATGCAAAAATATTGGTTTTGTTTAATTCACATGAGATGTTAAAAGCAGTCTATGAAGAGCTAAAAACAGAAGGGATGCAATCAGCTCTTTTTGCTCAAGGTTTGACAGGCGGAAGCCCCGTAAAATTAACGAAAATGTTCAAATTAGCAAAACAAGCCATTTTACTTGGTACGGGTAGTTTTTGGGAAGGTGTTGATTTTCCGGGCTCAGAGCTGACAACAGTCATCATGGCACGTCTTCCGTTCAGGCCGCCTGATTCTCCTCTCATTGAAGCCAAATGTGATGCAGCTAAAAAACAAGGGAAGAATCCGTTTAAAGCGGTCGCTTTACCAGAAGCTGTGTTAACCTTTAAGCAAGGAGCTGGACGCTTGCTGCGCTCTGAAAAAGACATAGGCACATTGCTGATTTTAGACCGCCGAGTGAAAACAGCTTCATACGGAAAACTATTTTTAGAATCACTCCCTCATGCGCCGGTTCACGAGATGTCAAAAGAGTCACTTGAGGCGTATATAGAAAACCTTAACAACGAAAAGCCGCTGTCATAAGCGGCCTTTAGCTGGTGTGGGTTTGGAGTTAATTTATCGTAACGGCTTTTTGTGTTCCGTTGTAAAAATAGTATCGGTTCCCGTGCAGAAAAGTATGACTAACAATATTTACGTACCGAGGAGGAATTAGAAGTGGAAAGTAAAATAGAGGTACTTTCAACTGTTCAAATTAAGCATTCAGAAGACCTATACAAAATCGTTGATTTATTGAACAGAACGCTTAAAAGAGAAGATCTCATGTTTGGATTAGCATTAGATCAAGAAGACCAAAATCAAGCGGTATTTACGATATATCGCACATAGGGGAAGCTTGACATGAAAAAAATAGTCTGGATTATTTCATCTGTAGTGGCTCTCGTTCTGCTTATTGGCATCATCAGCTTTACGTGGATTTATCAAATTGCCATGGGACAAAGAGAACAAGGGCATGAAGCAGCGATCGAACGAGCAAAAGAACAAGCAAACATCGTACAAGTGGAGCAAGTGGAAACCTTTGTCGGGAAAGAAAAACAATTTATTGTTGAAGGGAAAAACAAACAGAATGAAACGACCTACGTTTGGGTTCCTGCCAGCAAAAAAGAAAAAGTGATCGCAAAAAAAGCAAAAGAAGGCATTACCTCGAATCAAGCAGTACAAGCCGTTCAAAAGGAGAACACGGTCTCTAAGCTAAAAGAAGTCAAATTAGCGAGAGAAGGTGACGTACTTCTTTGGGAAGTGACATACTTAAATGAAAACAATCAATATAGCTTCAGCTATGTCGACTTCTCGACAGGACACGTGGAAAAAAATTTAACACCGTAGTTTCTCCTGTCTTGCGTTGACCATGCTGATTTAGAACGGTTATAATAAAATGTATGAAAAAAGATTCACACCTGTCTAAAGGTGAGTTTCTTTCTGGCTTTGGAGGGAATTATGTTGAAAACAACGATTAATCAAGTGTTCAAACACGTCGATCAAGAAGTAACCATCGGCGCATGGATTGCCAATAAACGTTCAAGCGGAAAAATTGCATTTTTGCAGCTGCGTGACGGGACAGGCTTTATTCAAGGAGTCGTAGTAAAAGCAGAAGTGGAAGAGGAAGTCTTTAAGCTTGCGAAATCAGTCACTCAAGAAACATCTGTCTATGTGACAGGTCAAGTGACAAAAGATGAGCGTTCACCGCTAGGTTTTGAATTGCAAGTGAAATCCATTGAAGTGATTCATGAAGCGACAGATTATCCAATTACACCAAAAGAGCATGGAACAGAATTCTTAATGGATCACCGTCATTTATGGCTTCGTTCTAAAAAACAGCATGCCATTATGAAAATCCGTAACGAAATTATTCGTGCTACATATGAATACTTCCATCAAGAAGGTTTCGTGAAAGTAGATCCGCCAATTTTAACTGGAAGTGCACCTGAAGGCACAACGGAACTGTTTGCTACGAAATATTTTGATGAAGATGCATACCTTTCTCAAAGTGGCCAGCTTTACATGGAAGCTGCAGCAATGGCACTCGGAAAAGTATTCTCATTTGGCCCAACATTTAGAGCTGAAAAATCTAAAACAAAACGTCATTTAATTGAGTTTTGGATGATCGAGCCGGAGATGGCTTTTGTCGAATTCAATGAAAACCTTGAGTATCAAGAAAATTATGTGACTCATGTTGTGCAAAGTGTACTTGAAAACTGTAAAGTGGAGCTGCAAACATTAGGCCGTGATACAGCAAAATTAGAAAATATCAAAGCACCATTCCCGCGCATCACTTACGATGAAGCGATTAAATTCTTGCAGGAAAAAGGCTTTGATGATATCGAATGGGGAGATGACTTCGGAGCGCCTCACGAAACTGCGATCGCCGAAAGCTATGATAAACCAGTGTTTATCACTCATTACCCAACATCATTAAAACCGTTTTATATGCAGCCAGCACCGGATCGTGAAGATGTTGTCCTTTGTGCAGACTTGATTGCACCAGAAGGCTACGGAGAGATTATTGGCGGTTCTGAGCGTGTTCATGATTTAGAGCTTCTTGAAGCAAGATTGAAAGAACATGGGCTTGATCAGGAAACTTACAAATGGTATACAGAATTAAGACAATACGGTTCTGTACCGCATTCAGGTTTTGGTCTTGGACTTGAACGTACAGTTGCTTGGATTAGCGGAGCGCCGCATGTGCGTGAAACCATTCCTTTCCCAAGATTATTAAACCGTTTATACCCTTAAGACGTGAAAGCCTCCAACAAATGGAGGCTTTTTCAAACGTCTTTTTAGAGAGGCACGTGAAATAAAACGTGATATACTTAAAGTGAAGAGGTGTATCCGATGAATAGGCAGCAATTTATTAATATGCAGCAAATGGGGTCGACAAGTTTGCCTAATTTGCTGATTGCTCATTATGAGCAGTTAGGACTGAATGAATCACAGATGATGGTGATGCTCAAGATTAAAATGAATGAAGAACAAGGCGTTTTCTTTCAAACATTTGAAGAGCTTTCTCAAGGCATGACCATTTCAGCGGAAGAGTGCGCGTATATGGTTCAGCATCTGATTCAAAAAGGATTTATCTCGATTCAGCCATTTGAAGACAGGTCTGGTATTCAGCATGACCGTTACTCGGTAGAACCTTTATGGGGCGTTCTGTATGACTTTTTAGAAACAAAACAGGCGAAAGAAGTTCAAAAACAACAGGTGCAGGCTGAAAAATCTTTATATGCTTTATTTGAAGATGAATTCGGCAGACCGCTGTCACCCCTTGAAGGAGAAACACTTTCGATCTGGATGGATCAAGACCATCATGATGCTGAGATGATACGGCTAGCACTAAGAGAAGCCGTTTTATCAGGGAAATTAAATTTCCGTTATATTGATCGAATTTTATTTGAGTGGAAAAAGAAAGGGCTGAAAACAGCGAAAGAAGCAAAAGAACATAGCCAGCACTTCCGTTCTCAGCAGAAAACGCCACCTTCAAACGAAGAGACGTCCACTTATAAACGACAAGTTCCTTTTTATAATTGGCTGGAACAATAACCAATAAAGGAGAAGGCATGTTATCAAAAAAACAAATCAATGAGTGTTTAGATATTATAGGAGATATGTTTCCAGAGGCTGAGTGTGAGCTTGTTCATGCCAACCCATTTGAGCTTGTGATTGCTGTTGCGCTCTCTGCTCAATGTACGGACGTGCTTGTAAACAAGGTCACCAAAACGTTATTTCAAAAATATAAAACACCAGAAGACTATTTAAGTGTACCGCTTGAAGAACTCCAGCAAGATATTCGCTCGATTGGTCTTTATCGAAATAAGGCTAAAAACATTCAAAAGTTGAGCAAAATGCTGATTGAAGAATATGGCGGTGAAGTACCAAAGGACCGGGACGAGCTTGTTAAGCTTCCTGGGGTTGGCCGGAAAACAGCAAATGTCGTCGTTTCAGTCGCTTTTGGGGTACCGGCAATAGCAGTAGATACACATGTAGAACGAGTCAGCAAGCGTCTAGGCATCTGCCGCTGGAAGGATTCTGTGCTTGAAGTAGAGCAAACCTTGATGAAAAAGGTGCCAAAAGAAGATTGGTCTGTGACGCATCACCGTCTGATCTTTTTTGGGAGATATCATTGTAAGGCGCAGCGGCCGCAGTGCGAATCGTGTCCACTTCTTGATATGTGCAGAGAAGGGCAGAAGAGGCTGAAAAAAGGATTGGTGAAGCTGGCATGAGCGGGGCAGCTGTTTTCACCTCATATGTCGAAAAGCTAAAAGAAAAAAAGGTAGAGATTAAAGGTGATCGAGTAGATATACTGAGAGCCAATCCGCTCGCATATGATCTATCTTCAGAAGTTTTAACAGACGAGTTTCCGTGGCAGGAAACTGAAGAATTTGTTCCTGTGATGTTTGAGCTGTGGGACGAATTAAAAGAAAAAATGCTTCCTCGTTTCCAAACAAGAAAATCCCGCTGTGAAGAAGATGATATGCTGCAAGGAATCGTCAGTATGATTGCGATGTTTTACTGGATCAAAGGGGAGAGTGTCCAAACGTTTGAATGGGAACATATCAAGCAAGAGACATTTCCTGTTGCTCCGATTAATTGGACGGAACGTTTAGAGTTCATTTTGCTAAAACCAACTCAATATCACTGCTTTATTCAATTGGACGAGCTATACACGGAATTAAAAAAGCAGTATGGAAAATATGAAGCACTAAAAAAAATCAGACAGCAGCGTTAAAAAAAGCACTTGCCTCCTATGGCAAGTGCTTTTTCATTATTCATCTTCTTTTCGAGAAGTAGCATTTGATTGCGAATTGGAACTTTGCGAGTTGGCTTTCTCATCATCTTTCTTTTTATCTTTATTATCAGTTTGCGAGTTGCTGTTCCCATTTGTACTGTCTGAGCCATTTTCTGAAGAACCATTATTTCCGTTTTCTGTATTTCCGCCTTGGTCCTGATCCTTATCCTTATCTTGATCTTTTTTGTCATCAGGCTTTTGCTCATCAGTGCCAGGGGGCTGATTTTTGTTATCGTCAGTTTGGTCTGTCTGCTCGTCGTCAGGCTGCTGCGGTTCTTCTTCTTTATTCTCATCATCCGCTTTTTCTTCCTCATCTGCGTCATCCTTAATGGTGAGGAAGGTAGAAGCCGCTTTACTCGTGACATCATCTACAGTGGCTGTCACTTGGAATTTATAAGTGGAGCCAGGCTTCACATCAGAGATGACCGCTTCTTTAGCAGAGCTGTTTTGAATATCTTTATAGCCGCCATTATCAACTGCTTGCTTGACATTAAATGTAGCATCAGCGTCGTCAGAATAGCCCCAAGTCAGTGTGATGGATTTTTTCTCTTCATCATACACTGCTTTTAAATCAGAAGGCTTGTCGGCTTCTTTCTTCTCATATGTGTCAGATACTTTTGTTGGAACCGTTCCTTTTACAAAGTATTCTGTTGTCTTCTTGTCACTTGGTGTATTCGGTCCGGCTAATTTTGCAGGATCGGATCCTTTTTCAACCGTAGCTTCAACGACACTGTCTGGTTTTTCAAATGAGCCGCTTCCATCATCAATTTGAGAAATCAATCGCTGGAAGACGATTTTGGCCACACGCTGCTCGTAATCATTCAGCCATATTTTTCCGTCTGCATCTTTTGAATTACCGATTCCAGTCCAAACGGCTGCTGTATATTGCGGCGTATAACCGACAAACCACGAATCTTTCGCACCGCCAGAAGGGATATTGTGTTTATTAATATCGTCTTGTGTGAAGTTCGTTGTACCTGTTTTACCAGCTACTTGAACGTTCGGTACTTGTGCAAGTGTACCAGTACCAGATTGGACAGCAGTTTTCAGCATATCTGTGATCATAAATGCTGTGTAATCACTCATTGCTGCTTTTGAGTCCGGCGTAAGGTCAAGCTTTGTCCCGTCATTAAATTCAACAGATGTGACAGCGTGCGGTTCATTATAGTATCCGTTATTACCGAATGCACTAAATGCACCTGCCATTTTTAATGAAGACACACCATCTCCAAATCCACCGATGGAATAAGATTCTGGAATATCAGAAGGTAAGTCCATGCCTAAATTATTAGCAAATTGAGCGGCATTGGCTGAACCAGCTTCTTGGAATGCTTTAAGTGCAGGGATGTTACGCGATTGTGCCAAAGCACTTCTCATCGACATTTTACCTAAATGTCTTCTGTCAAAGTTGTTAATCGGTGTACCATCTGAGTACGTATACGGTGCATCATCAATTTGCTGATATGTTGACCATTTTTTGTTTTCAATGACTGGACCGTAATCTAAGATCGGTTTGATTGTGGACCCTGGCTGGCGTTTTGCATCCGTCGCATAGTTAAAGCCGCCGGCTGGTACATCACGTCCACCGCCAATGGCGCGAATTTCACCATTTTTCGTATCAAGCAGGGTGACACCCGCCTGCATCCCTTTCGTAAATCCAACTGAATCTCCATTGATGATATCATTTAGGTGATCCTGTGCATTTCGATCAAGGGATGTATAGATTTTTAATCCATCAGTTGATGCATCCACTTTGGCTTTTTTCTGTACTTCTTCCATCACTTCTTCAATGTAGGCAGAGTACTTACTAGAGTTTTGGCTCTTATATTTACTAGCTGAAACAACTGTCTTGCTGACAGGGGTTGCTTTTGCAACGTCATATTCTTTTTCTGAAATGTAGCCTTGTTTTTTCATAAGGCTTAAAACGATATTACGGCGTTTTTCCGCTGCCTCGGGGTGTTTCACTGGGTTATAGGCAGAAGGACTCTGCGGCATACCTGCAAGTGTAGCAGCTTGTGCAACGGTTAGTTTATTTAAATCTGTGACTCCGAAAAATTGTTCAGCTGCTTTCCCAACACCATAAGCATAAGGAGAGAAGAAAATTCGGTTTAAATACATTTCTAAAATTTCATCTTTAGAGTATTTTTGCTCAAGCTGAATCGAGAGCCATACTTCCTGTACTTTCCGTTTTAACGTCTTTTGATTGGTTAGGAGGGAGTTTTTCACAACCTGCTGTGTAATGGTACTTCCGCCTTCAGCCCCAAAGCCGTCTTCAACGTTTGCGACAAGGGCACCGCCGATACGGATTGGATCAATCCCATGGTGCTTATAAAAACGTGCATCTTCAGTCGCAATAAATGCGTCTTTTACCACATCGGGTATATCTTTTATCGAGACATACGTTCTTTTTTCTGCACCAACTTCTGCAAACACTTTCTTGTCTTTATCATAAAGCTTTGAAGAGTATGGTGTTTTAAGCTTACTATCATCAATAGAAGGAGCGCTTGATGCAAAAACGGCAAAAGTTGTGATTCCGGCAACTAAACAAAGTAGACCGATCACGAGTAAAGATAAAAATATTTTTTTAAATAGACCTGCTTTCTTTTTGCCTTTTTTGTTCTTTTGCTTCTTATTGTTAACTTGACTTGCTTTACGTCGCTGTTCACGACTTGTAAATTGATCAGACATCACATCTCAACCTTTCGTGTTAAACCTTTTTCGAACGTAATTGCTGATTGCTTTCATCCGAAAAATGAAGTGTCTCCACTACTTTAATATAATCAATTCTTGGCGAATATCCAAGTGTCATTATGTGGCCAGCTTCCATTAATTCGTCTTTGCTAATGGATTTACGTCCGTTTTTCTTCTGCCGCTCCCAGAAGAAAAAGAGATCTGAAGCCGGCAAATAATAAACGGAGCCAAAAGCGGATATAATAACGAAACAAATGCCGCCTTGCTTTTCAACCTGTTTCATATGCTCAATTTGATGGTCGTGGAAATTTTTGAGCGGAAACGAGGTAGTGCTTTTGGTTTCCTTTGCTTCAAAATCGATATAGCGGCCTTTGTACACCCCGTTATAGTCTGTTGTGGATGATTGTTTAAAATAGGCTTCTTTAATGACAGCAGCACTTCTTTTTGGATAATCCACATTCACAATTTGAACTGGGGTAGGCTTTTTATGAATGACTGCGATCCCGTTGACCAAATAGTATTGGTTCGTTTCATTTAAATCAGCCTCAAGCGTCATCCCGCGGTTACTATAAGAGGATTCGCCGCTGATTCTTTTTTTTGTCCCAATTTGTTGAATGGGCTGATACGATTTTCCGTTTGGATACCGAATCATCAAGTTTCAGCCTCCTTTTAATGCATTTTGTATTGGAGAGATCACCATGTTGTCCCAAGAAGAGCACATCATCACTCAGCAAATTTTGCGTGAAACGAAAGCAAAAAATAAAGACAACCTGACGAGGACAAATGCTTACAAGCGCTTTTATGACCGGCATCCAGAGATGAAATGGTCGCTGCTCGCTTCCTTTGTCTCGAGAAATGCTGGGTGGTCCATGACAGATTTAAAGGGCGAGCTCTTCCATCCAGGTTTAACGGATCAGCAGGGGCACCTTTTTTTCACAGCATATGAAAGAGCGAATTGGCTGATCTTTTCGGATGCTTACCCTCAGCTTCTTTTGTACGAATGGTCTAAGCGATGCAGTAAACCTTTGTTTCATCTGCTGCCTTATTTCTCCGTGTCTCGTTTTATGAGTACTGAGTGGGAACGTTTCTGGCTAAAGCGTGACACAGAGCGTCTGCTTTATGCACTCATCATAAATGAACAATATACTATACAATCTCCTATTATACAAAATCCTCTTCTGAAAAAGAATGTTTTTCACTCGATTCAATATCTTTTCAGCGAGTGGGGACATTTCCAAACCGTTGTTTTTCCAACGGTGGACGGCCATTTGTACGGCTTAACCATACGGAAGTTTTCCAATGTAAAGGAGCGCATTACATTAGGTAAAAAACTAGCGAAACTATTATTTCGAGCCGATTTGTTTTCGGATTTTTATCATTTTTTGCATACCGTTCCGCATACGGGGTCTCGGTTTGATTTTGAGCCGTTTTTAGGGATCGCTAGAAGGTCAACGCCTTTTCTTCGGACGGTTTATCCGGTGATGACACATTCATTAGACGATCAAAGGGAAGATTGGTTTCAAAAGAAATTGAGTCCATCTTTATTTGAGGCAGAGCCGCTGCCAAAGCAGATTGATCTGACCGACTGGTATTTCCATAAAAAAAGACAGCTTCGTTTTCTTTTCTCATTAGAGCACTATTTTTTGCATAAATAAAAAGCAGGGGGTGCCTGCTTTTTTTTACGTAGATGGACGATTAGGACCGCCGAGCTTTTTATCAAGCTGATCTGGACTGTTTTCTTTCCCTTTTGGCTTTTGCTCTTTTGGTGCTGGCTGCTTTTTCATGAAATCTACCTCCTTTTGTCCTTAGAATTTACACAATCGGACGCAATCATACAAAGAAGGACAAGCATCTGTCGAAAAGGAAGAAATAGCGCTCATCTACACTTAGATTGGCGATTTGCTTCTAGTTTTGTCATGTGTGAAGGAGGGGGGAGAAAGAAAAGAGAATGTAACGAGAGACAATAAAGGAGGAATCTGATGATGAGCGAATTTGTATCAAAAGAATCCATTTTGCAGTTGTTAGAGGAAATCGAGCGGAAAATTGATGCGGTGGAGGAAGAGCTGTCTCTTGCTGTGAAGCAGACGAAACGTGCAGCGATAGAAGAGCAAGAACAAATGATTGACCGGCTTGAATCAGAAGTAAAGGACTGTGAAGTGAAGCTTCATACAGCCGAGTATAAACTGGCAGCAAGACCGGCATATCACGCCGGATAGCTTTTCTATTTGAGCAATAGGTAAACGTTTGATAGGATGGTTCATAGAGGTGAACACTTTGGATAATCAAACATTACTTGAACATACACAAAACTTGAGAATATGGATCGAAGAAGCGTATGAGCAGTACCAAAAGGGAAAGGCTGAAGAGGAGTACCCATCGTATGATTTTTATACGGATATTCAGCCGGCCGTTGTTACATTTGATCAGAAAATGGAGGAGTGGCTCACCGCTGCGATCTCGTTTATTGAGCAGGCCAAACCTAGATATTTACACCAAGAACAGCTTGAAGCCGTCAAAGAAAATGGTAAAGAGGTTGTCCTGCAATCTTATTTTGGTAAACAGCACGCACCCCGTGTAAAAAATTTAGTTGAGTCAGTGGTTTACACTCTGAACCTTTTAATAGAAGAAATCAAAAAGCGCAGCTAAAGACATGATGCTGCGTTTTTCTTATGGCTTCTTTAGGCACATCTTCTGCTCTTGGTCATAATATATGAGTGACATCAATATGTGTTGAGAGCGAGAGGAGCGAGATAGATGTTCCCTTATTCAAACCAGCAGCCTTATGAATTCAATCAATTCACGCAAAGGCCTTTTCCGTATCCAGAGATACAGCAGCAGCCTCCGCAGCCTCCAGACTATTTCATGCCGCCGTATCAAGGTGGAGGGGGAATGAATCAGGCACCATCTACTGTTTATCAGCCGCCTTATGGATACCAAGAAAACGTGCCGCTTATGCAGCCGCCTGAAGCGATGAATCCACCCCAAATGCAGCCGCCTCCAGGCATGATGCCCATGCAGCCGCCTATGAACCCTTATCCATTGCCAAGGCCGCAAAAACAGCAGCCATCTCAATTTAAAAGTGTGCTGTCACAATTCAAAAAGACGAATGGGCAATACGATTTTAACAAAATGTTTGATACAGCTGGCCAAATGATGAGTACAATGAATCAAGTAGGCTCATTGGCGAAAGGATTTACAAGCATTTTTAAAGCATAGCTAAACCCAATAGATTGAACTATTGGGTTGTTTGCTTTGGCGCAGACACATGAAGCGATTGATCTTTCCACACACTCTTCATTTTTGTCTCATCTATTTTTGCCGGCATTAAAATCGTTTTAGTAAAACTTGAATACGAGGTAGTCGTATTCGTTTTGATTTTTTCCTGTACTGATAAGTGTAAATATTGGGCTTTTACTTCTAGCGCAATGTCTCCTTCGACAAAATGGTCTGGAAATTGAATCTCGATATACACATTCTGTTCATCCTCTGTCACATCGGTCGTAATGGATGCAAGTGAATGCGATGTGGTCATGAGTGCCTCTGCACTATTTAAAATCTCGTGAAACGGGGAGGATGCAAAAAATTGTTCAATCGCTTCATATAGCATATCTTCATTTGCCAGCATTTCATGTTTTTTTTCGCCTTCATGTTTCATCTGAATCACCTCTCATCTACAGCCTATGCAGAGGGGGCTCAGGCGGTTATCAATTGATGAGAGGAAAAAATTATGATTAAATAGTGTTGAATGAAAGCAAGGTGTATGGGCGTAAAGTTTCATACACGAAATAGATTTAGGAAGCAAAGCTTGAAGGGAGCAAATTGACATTGCTGAAAAAATTATTCGGTTTCGGAAAAAACCAAGATGATGTAAAGGAAGAAGTCATTTATTCTCCAGTTGATGGAGAGTTAATGGATATGACTGATGTACCAGATCCCGTCTTTTCTCAAAAGATGATGGGAGACGGCGTAGCAGTAAAACCAAAAAGTGGGACGATTGTGTCTCCAGTAGAGGGTGAAATCATTCAGCTCTTCCATACAAAACATGCAATTGGCATTCGAACACTCTCGGGGCTTGAGCTTCTGATTCATATCGGACTTGAAACAGTTGGGTTAAATGGTGAAGGATTTGAAGCGCACATGAAAGAAGGGGACAAGGTGAAAATCGGGGATCCTCTTATTACGTGTGATTTAGAACTGATTGAAGAGAAAGCGTCAAGTACAGTGACACCGATTGTGATTATGAACGGTGACCTTATCGAACGACTTGATAAAGAACCAAAAGGCTCTGTAGAAAAGCAGACGTCCAAGCTCTTTACAGTGAAAATGAAATAGTTCATGAAAAAAACTACCCATTGATAGGGTAGTTTTTTATTGAGGTGAGAACATTAATCCTCCATTGGAACCCAGCCTTGACTCGCTTCCATGACAGACCACAATCCTTCTGGAATAAGGTACTTGTCTTTTTGGCTGCGTTTAATGACGGTTTCAATCTCTTGTTCTCTGCCTTCTTTAATTTTCTTTGCCCAATCTGGGTCGACGATCAGCTCTCGTGCGACAGCGATGAGAGGAATTCCTTGATTGTAAGCATGGAGTGCATCTTCAGCTGTAATGACGCTCCCTACTCCAATAAGCGGAAGAGCATCGCCGCAGCGTTCTTTTAGCAGTTCCATACGTGTCTTATTAGAATCTGCGCCTCGTCTTGCTTTAGAGCTAATCTCCATTAAAGAGATATGCAAATAATCGAGGCTTTTTGTTTTGAGAACATCCACTAATGTAAACGTCTCTGTCATTGTTAAACCAGGTGTTTCTGGTTCTTCAGGAGATAACCGGTATCCAAAGATAAACGGTTTAGCCGCATGCTCTTTGATGGCCTCTTTAACTGCATCTACAACAGCAATAGGGAAAGCTAGACGTTTTTCTTCGTTTCCTCCCCATTGATCTGTACGCTGATTGCTATGGGGTGAGTAAAATTGCTGTAATAAATAACCGTTTGCCCCGTGAATTTCCACGCCGTCAAACCCTGCTTGAACCGCTCGTCTTGCCGCTTCTTTAAAGGAGTCGATAATATGCGTAATTTCCTCTTCTTTTAAAGCGCGTGCAATTTGTTTTCCATCTTTAAACACATCACTTGGCGCAACCACATCACCGTTTGGAACTAAATGAGGGAGAGCCTGAGAGCCGCCGTGATGAATTTGAATGATGGCTTTTGTTCCTTTTGCCTGGATAGCTGAAGCCAGTTTTTTCAGGCCAGGGATATCTTCATCTCTTGCGATAGAAGGCTGTCCTTCAAATGCCTTCCCATCTGGAGTCACATTCGCACATGCTGTAATCACCATGCCCATTTCACTTGATCTAGCTGTAATGAAGTCAATTTCGTCTTTTGAAATGGTGCCGTCGTCATGAGAACCGAAGTGTGTCATTGGAGCAACCACTAACCGTCCATCAATAGAGGCGCCTCCTGGAAACGTAAATGGTTCAAATAAAGGCTTAAATTCGTTTTTCAATCTGATCATCTTCTTCCTTGATAAAATCATTTCACTTTAGAAGTGTAATAGATACTGTTACAACAGTTCAAAGTATTTGCTCATAAGTCCGCATCAAAAAATTGCCGCCTAGTCATGCAAACAAATATTCGGTACACTAGAATGAGAGGTGGACGCAATATGAAAAAGAAAACAATGAACGAACTGATAGAAGAATTAAAGAAAGACGAACAGGTAGAACATTGGCATGAAATTGAAGCAAAGCCTGCACAGACCTCACCCGTTCCTGAAAGAGTGGACGACAGGCTAAAAAAGGCGCTTGAAAAACGAGGCGTGAAAGAGCTGTATATTCATCAAAAAGAAGCCTTTGAACGAGTAATGGATGGTGAGCATGTAGTAACGGTTACACCAACAGCTTCAGGTAAAACGCTTTGCTATAATCTGCCTGTTCTTCAGTCGATTGCAGAAGACCAGACAAACCGCTCTCTTTATTTATTCCCAACAAAAGCGCTCGCACAGGATCAAAAGAGTGAACTTAACGAGATCATCCACGAGATGGATGTTCCGATTCATAGTGAAACATATGACGGGGACACCTCCCCGGCTATTCGGCAGCGAGTCAGACAAGCAGGACATATTGTCATCACAAACCCAGATATGCTGCATTCAGCTATTTTGCCTCATCATACGAAATGGGTCAGTTTATTTGAGAATTTGAAGTATATTGTCATTGATGAGCTTCATACATATCGAGGCGTTTTTGGCAGTCATGTGGCTAATGTGATTCGCAGGTTAAAACGAATTTGTGCATTTTATGGAAGTGATCCAATTTTCATTTGTACTTCCGCAACGATTGCAAATCCAAAAGAGCTGGCGCAGCAGCTCACAGGGAGCAAAGTGCATCTTATTGAACGAAACGGAGCGCCTAGCGGTAAAAAGAATTTTGTGTTTTATAACCCGCCGGTGGTGAATAAACCATTAAATATTAGACAAAGCGCTGCCACTGTCGTCAACCAATTGGCTAAAACATTTTTAAAAGAAAAAATTCAAACGATCGTTTTTGCTAGAAGCAGAGTACGAGTAGAAGTGATTTTAAGTCATATTCAAGAGCTTGTGAAAAAAGAAATCGGTCCAAAATCGATTCGCGGGTATCGCGGAGGCTATTTGCCAAAAGAGCGGCGCGTGATTGAAAAGGGGTTAAGAGAAGGAGACATTCTAGGTGTCGTGAGCACGAACGCACTAGAATTAGGGGTAGATATAGGTCAGCTAAAGGTATGCATTATGACGGGGTATCCTGGCAGTGTAGCAAGTACATGGCAGCAGGCAGGACGTGCTGGAAGGCGTCATGAGGAGGCGCTCATTATCATGGTGGCAAGTTCCTCACCCCTTGATCAATATATTGTCAGACACCCTGAATATTTCTTTAATAGACCGCCTGAAGCAGCCAGAATCAATCCTGAAAATCTCATTATTTTAGTGGATCACCTAAAATGTGCTTCCTACGAGCTGCCATTTCGGACGGATGAACAGTTTGGCGGCATGGAAGTAGAAGACATTTTGCAATACTTGCATGAGGAAGGGGTTCTTCATTTTACCGGGAACCGGTATTATTGGTCAGATCAATCGTTCCCAGCGCATGGCATTAGCCTGCGGTCTGCAAGCCAAGAAAATGTGGTAATTGTGGATCAATCCGACGTAGCGAATGTTCGGATTATTGGAGAGATGGATCGATTCAGTGCAATGACACTGCTTCATGATGAGGCGATTTATTTACATGAAGGGGTTCAGTATCAAGTAGAAAAGCTAGATTACGAGCATTTGAAGGCTTATGTGAAACAAGTAGATGTAGAATACTATACAGATGCGAATTTAGCTGTTCAGCTCAAGGTACTGGAAATCGATCAGACAACAGAGAAAGAAGCAGTATCTGTTCACTACGGTGATGTGACTGTCAACGCAATGCCTACGATATTTAAAAAAATCCGTCTGAGTACTGGTGAAAATATCGGGTCTGGACCGATTCACTTACCGGAAGAAGAAATTCATACGAGTGCGGCTTGGTTTGAATTACACGAGGCAGAGCGGAGATTTGAAGAGAAAACACTTGAACAGCTGCTGCTTGGCATCGCAAATGTTCTTCAGCACATTGTACCTGCTTTTGTGATGTGTGACCGCTCAGATATTCATGTTGTTTCACAAATTAAAGCGGCACATACCGGTAAACCGACAGTCTTTTTATATGACCACTACCCTGGCGGAATCGGCTTAAGCAAAGAAGTCCAAGCTCGTTTCGATGAAATAGCAGGTGCAGCCATTCAGCTGATAGAGCGGTGCCGCTGTGAGAACGGCTGTCCATCCTGCATTGGCATGGAAATGAAAGAGGTGAGCGGAAAAAGCAGCATTGTAGAATTGATGTCTGTATTTTAAGGGGAAGGAGGAAGATACATACTCATGTCTTTAAAAGGGAAATTAAATCGAATGAAGAAGCACCTATCGCACAACCAGGCAAACGAAAAACGGCCAAAACCAGTGGAAGGGCAACCTCTGCCTGTGACGGCCGAAAACATTCCATTTTTAAAGGAATGGGAGCAATTGGGTGCAGCTCCTTATCACTTTGAGGATTCTTTTTGTCTCATTCGAGAAGTCACCTATTCATTAGATGATAAGCATGGACTCTACTCGTTTGCGGAACTGCCAAAGATCATCGAGGCATGGAACAAAAGCAGCATCCAGCATTCTCTATCGGCTAAAGGTTACAAGCCGCATGAACTGTTTTTCTTTGATACAGAAACAACTGGATTATCTGGTGGAACGGGAAATATGATCTTCTTGCTAGGACATGCGCGGGTCTTTGCTGACAAAGTAGTGGTGAAACAGCACCTGCTCACAAATCCGGGAAATGAAGCGGCTCTTTATAAAAGCTTTCTCGATGAAGTGAACGTAGAATCGCTCGTTACATATAATGGAAAATCATTCGATTGGCCGCAAGTGAAAACGAGACATACTTTGCTGCGAGATCAAATCCCTGCGCTTCCAGAGTTTGGCCACTTTGATCTTCTGCATGGGTCAAGACGGTTGTGGAAGCATAAATATGAACGAATGGCGCTATCTGTGGTTGAAAAAGAAGAGCTGCACGTTCACCGGGAAGGAGACACACCGGGTTTTTTGGCACCGATGATCTATTTTCATTTTTTAAAGGAACAAAATCCGAAGCTCATTGAAGGGATTTTGACTCATAATGAATTAGACGTCCTTTCGTTAATTAGCCTCTACATTCATCTATCCAAAAAAATTCTATCTATGGATGCGGTAAAGGAGCACGATGAGAAATACGCACTGGCTAGGTGGCATCTCGCGCATCGTGATGTACAGGAAGCTACAAAGCATTTGCGGGAATTAACAGGTGCTGATTTTGAACATGCCAATCAGGCGGCTTTTGATCTCTCCTTACAATATAAACGTCTAAACGAGTGGGATGAAGCAGTTCGAATTTGGGAAACATTATTTGAATCAAGTGATGTCCATTTAGCATTAAAAGCGGGTATAGAGCTTGCGAAGTGTAAAGAGCATCGCCAAAAAGATGCAAGGTCAGCTCTTTCCATCACGGAATCTTTATTATCTTTCTCATCGTTAAGCGAGCGAGACACAAAAGAGCTTGAGAAGCGAAAAAAACGGCTATTGAGAAAAGTTGGGCAATGAAATATTATTACCCGGGAAAGCGCAAAAAATGACAACGTTCGGCTCTCGGCCGAAAATAAAAATTGTTTAGCACTTTTATTGTAGAAAGTCCGCGAATCCTGTAAAATAACGTTAGATATTGAATGAGGAGCGTATAGCATGTATAAGGGTCTTTTCTACTTGTTTTTTCTTGTGGTCATTTTGGTCGCTTTTGTGTTTTCAAACTATAAAGATATTTTTCTTGCCAACTTTTAAAATAGGTTAATGCATTAGTACATGTACACCTCTTAATTCATACATTGTTAATGTAAGAAAATAAAGGAGAGGGGAATGCTACATGTACCATCATCACCATCATTGCCATCCGAATGTTACACAGCCAATTGTTCATCCGACGAATCATTGCTGTACACACAGCGAGTCAACAACAATTGTGCCGCATATCCACCCGCAGCATGTGACAAATGTTCACCACCATAATTTCAAACATGTTCACTACTTCCCGCATACGTTTTCTCAGGTGGACCCGACAACACATCAACACTTTAACTGCGGTGGACCTTGCTGTAACAGATAAAGTGAATGGGACTTTTATAAGTCCCATTTTTTAAAAGCAGGTGAAAAAATGAAAATTATTGCTGTCACAGGGTACAAGCCGTTTGAGCTTGGGATATTCAAACAAGACGAGCCTGCACTTCAATACATAAAAGCGGAGCTTCAAAAAAGGCTGACAGCCCTTATCGAAGAAGGTCTGGAATGGGTTCTCATCTCAGGCCAGCTTGGGGCAGAAATTTGGACAGCCGAAGTGGTGTTTGAGCTTCAGGAGGAATATCCAGCGTTAAAACTTGCAGTCATAACGCCATTTTATGAACAGGAAGAGCGCTGGAATGAACAAAACAAAGAGTTGTATGAAGGAATTCTTGCACAGGCCGATTTTGTAGAAAGTGTCACGCATAGACCGTACGAAAGTCCGGCACAATTTAAACAAAAGAACCGCTTTTTTATTGAAAAAACAGATGGTCTTCTCGTCTTATATGATCCCGAGCATGAGGGATCGCCGAAGTATATGATCAGGGAGGCGGAAGCCTATACCGATTACCCGATTATGTACATCACGATGGATGATCTAAGAGCACAGGTTGAGGCGGAAGATCCGTTTTTTGATTAAAAGCAAGAGAAAATTTGACAACGTCACGTATTTCTGAAAAAATATACTATGAATTCACGATATGAGGTGAAAAAGATGCTTGCTGATAAAGTAAAGCTTTCTGCGAAAGAAATTTTAGAAAAAGAATTTAAAACAGGTGTCAGAGGGTACAAACAAGAAGAAGTCGATAAATTTTTAGATATGGTCATTAAAGACTATGAGACATTCAACCAAGAAATCGAAAAACTTCAACAAGAAAACCTTCACTTGTCAAAACAGCTTGAAGAAGCTGTTGAACAAGGGAAAAGACAGCCTGCACAGTCTAATACAACAAACTTTGATATTTTAAAAAGACTATCGAACCTTGAGAAACACGTATTCGGCAGCAAACTTTATGATTGAGTGTTGCTGAAAAAGCTTGTGTCAGATGTCATTGTCGTTTATAATAACGCTTATTGATTAACGTTCGGGTAATCGCTGTAATGCTATTTAAAGCATTGCAGAGGAAAGTCCATGCTCGCACGGTGCTGAGATGCCCGTAGTGTTCGTGCCTGGCGAAAAAATAAGCCAGGGCAGCCTGGGAAAGGCTGACGGCAGGAAAAATGCCTACGTCCTTTTTAGGATATGGCAAAGTATCCTTGAAAGTGCCACAGTGACGAAGTCTCACTAGAAATGGTGAGAGTGGAACGCGGTAAACCCCTCGAGCGAGAAACCCAAACTTGGTAGGGGAACTTTCTCAAAGGAACCAAACGGAGAGAAGGACAGAGAATTCTGTAGATAGATGATTACCACCTGAGTACGAGGCATTTGCCGTTTGCAGTACGATGGAACAAAACATGGCTTACAGAACGTTATATCCGTTATAATAAACATGATGAAACAAAGCTCTCCTATTTCAACATATGGAGAGCTTTTATCTTGAATACATAAAAGGACGAGAAAACAGGTGATAAATCAATGAAAACCTATACACTCATCGCAACAGCTCCAATGGGAATTGAAGCAATTGTTGCAAAAGAAGTAAGAGACCTTGGCTATGAGTGCACAGTCGACAACGGAAAAGTGATTTTCAAGGGGGATGCTCTTGCGATTTGCCGTGCAAACCTTTGGCTGCGTACAGCAGACCGGATCAAGGTACAAGTTGCTGAATTTTCGGCTAAAACATTTGATGAGCTTTTTGAACGGACGAAAGCGATTGACTGGGCCGCTTTTTTACCAAAAAACAGTACGTTTCCTGTCATCGGGAAATCTGTTAAATCTCAGCTTGCCAGTGTGCCGGACTGCCAGCGCATCGTCAAAAAAGCCATTGCGCAAAAGCTTAAATCCTCCTACAACATTCAGTCTGAATGGCTTGAAGAGACGGGACCTGAATATAAAATCGAGATCGCTCTTTTAAAAGATAAAGCGGTTCTTACGCTTGATACATCTGGTGTAGGTCTTCATAAACGCGGATACCGCATGGATCAAGGCGGAGCACCTATTAAAGAAACGCTTGCTGCTGCGCTCGTCTTATTAACGAACTGGACACCTGACCGTCCGTTTGTTGATCCTTTCTGCGGATCAGGAACAATCGCCATTGAAGCAGCGATGATAGGACAAAACATTGCCCCGGGATTTAACCGGGATTTTGCGTCTGAATCATGGGAATGGATCGGTGAAGACGTATGGAACAAAGCACGTGTGGAAGTAGAAGAAAAAGCAAACTATGATCAGCCGCTCCGCATTATTGCAAGTGACATCGACCATCGTATGGTAGATATCGCAAAAATGAATGCAGAAGAAGCAGGACTGAGTGAACTGATTGAGTTTAAACAAATGCAAGTAAAAGACTTTCAAACAAGAGAAGAGTACGGTGTGATTGTCGGAAATCCTCCTTACGGTGAACGACTGAGTGATAAACCAGCAGTTGAAAAAATGTATCAAGGAATGGGTGAAGCGTTTAAGAACCTAGATACATGGTCCATTTACATCTTAACGTCACACGAAAAATTCGAAGAGTGCTTCGGAAGAAAAGCGACGAAAAAGAGAAAACTGTTTAACGGATTTATTAAAACAGACTATTATCAATATTGGGGAAAACGCCCGCCTAGAAAGCAACCAACCGAATCGTAAGAAATGGCCGCACCGAAAGAAGGTGCGGCTTTTTTATGCTGAAAAGGTATAACTCTCGGCGAGACGGAATAAACTGAACTTGATTTTAAAAAAAGAGGTGTCTTCATGATTCATTATGATCAAATTCAGTTAATCCAAAAAGCACTCGCTTCGACTGCTCAAGAAATTGAAGGGCATGAAGGTGGACAATCTGCTCAGCTTACGGCAGCCATCGAAGATTTAGCGCTGGCTCAGGCATACATAGAACGTTCTGAGCATGCATTTTTAATGAAGGAAAGCTATCAGCATCGCCTGCGCTCATAAAAAAAGATTGTTTTTCCCCAGCGTAAATGGTACTATTGAATGTCTGAATGATTCAAAAGTTGGGGGTTGAAGCAGGTGACAGCATCTCGTTTGCCTTTTTCATTATCAAAAGAACACAATTTTTACGAAGAACTGGGCAACTGGATTGGTGATGTGTTTTATGACATTTTGCCAGAAAAGGGCTTTGATCTTCGAGATGAACAAATATTTATGGCTTTTCAACTAGAAAGAGCCTTTAAAGAAAAAAGTGTGATGTTTGCCGAAGCTGGGGTAGGCACAGGCAAAACCATCGTCTATCTATTATTTGCCGTCACATATGCAAGGTATACAGGGAAGCCTGCGATTATTGCATGTGCAGACGAAACGTTAATTGAACAGCTCGTTAAACAAGAAGGTGATATCTATAAAATTGCCAATCACCTTGATATTCAAATAGATGCGAGGTTAAGTAAATCGCATGATCAATATTTATGCTTAAAAAAGCTGGAGAAAACGATGCAGCGTGAAGATGATGAAAAGTGGCTCGATATTTATGAATCACTGCCTTCATTTGTTCATGAATCACATGGCATGCAAACCTTTTATCCGTATGGCGATCGAAAAGAGTATCCAGAGTTATCAAATGATGAATGGTCACGAATTGGCTATGACTCGTTTCAGGACTGCCTGACGTGCGATATGCGTCATCGCTGCGGTCTGAATTTATCAAGAGATCATTACCGGAAAGCGACAGATCTCATCATCTGTTCACATGATTTTTACATGGAGCATGTGTGGACGAAGGAATCCCGGAAACGTGAGGGTCAGCTTCCGCTGCTTCCTGAGCATAGCTCCGTCGTATTTGATGAGGGACATCTTCTCGAGTTTGCCGCACAAAAAGCGTTAACGTACCGAGTGAAGCAATCAACGCTCGAAACATTTTTGGAACGTCTTTTGCAAAACGACATACGCGAAGAATTTGCAGAGCTTGTTGAAGATGCACTTGCAACAAACGATGAGTTCTTTTATCTCTTAAAAACGCATGCAAAAGAAGTCAAAGGCTCGCACCGGCTTGAAATTGGGCGTGTCGATGAGGTGAAGCGTTCTGCAAGTGAATTGTGTGACTTGCTTGAAAAAATCGGAGAAGCGCTCGTGTTTGAATCTGAGATGTATACGATCGATCAATACGAATTATCTGTTGTGGAAGAATACATTGAACAAATGGCGTATTCTTTATCGCTTTATCAAAAAAATGCCATTAGCTGGCTGGAAAAACAGGAATTAGATACAACATTTGTTGTGATGCCGAAGACGGTCGCAGAGGTACTTGGCGAAAAAGTATTCTCGCAAAAAAGACCATATATTTTCTCTTCCGCTACATTGTCTGAGAATCAATCCTTTGATTATTTAGCTGAAAGTCTTGGGATTAAAGATTACTTATCAATGAGTGTCGCTTCGCCGTATGATTACGATGAACAAATGAAGATTTATTTCCATGGAATTCAGCAGCTCGCTGAGCAAGAGGCAAAAGCACAGCAAGTGATGACTCAGCTGAAAGAAAATGGAGGACGATCTCTGATTCTCTTCCCTTCATTTGATGAACTTCATTTCTTTAGAAAACAACTTGAAGCAGCAAATGAATCACTTCCGTTTGACGTATATTTTGAGGGAGACGAGGAAATCAGCACGATAGTTCAAAAGTTCCAAGCTGATGAGACATCCGTGTTATGCTCAGTTCATTTGTGGGAAGGGCTTGATATTCCAGGTGAATCATTAACGAATGTGATCATCTGGGGACTTCCTTATCCGCCGTATGATCCAGTATTTGAAGCGAAACGGAATGAAGCAAAAGATGCACATGCTGAAGTTGACCTTCCGTATATGCTGCTTCGCTTACGCCAAGGGATCGGAAGACTGATCCGGACAAGCCAAGACGCAGGAAGCATTCATATTTACTTTGATCGTAAGGAAGATACTAAGCTTCAAAGTAAAATTGAATCCGTCCTGCCAGTGAAGCCCATCATCACATCTTAAATAGGTGAAAACTTGCAAATGAGGAGGATACCACGGTGTATCCTCCTTTTTCATTGACAAAAGAACATTCATTGAAGTAGCCTTGAAACGTACATACATATTTTATTGATTGGGGGAACAAACGCATGAGTCTTGAAACAACTGAGAAAGCGTTTTATCAATTACTAGGGAAAATCGCTCATTATACAGAGGCGCTCCATTTACTTTATTGGGACTCTAGAACACAAGCACCTAAAAAAAGTGCGGATTTTAGAGCTGAAACGATCGGTCAATTATCAAGTGATATTTTTAATATGAAGACTTCTGATGAAATGAGAGATCTTCTTCTCGCATTAAACAAACATCGAGATGAGCTGTCAAAAGATACACAGAAGGCGCTCGAATTATCACAAAAAGAGTATGATGAAAACAGTAAAATTCCGAAAGAAGAATTTAAAGAATACTCGATTTTGCAATCAAAAGCGGAGCATGTATGGGTAGAAGCAAGGGAGAAATCAGACTTTTCACTCTTTGCACCATACTTAAAACAGCTTATTGACTTTAACAAGCGTTTTATCCAATATTGGGGCGTGAAAAAAACGCCTTATGATGTGCTGCTCAATAACTATGAGCCAGATATGACGGTTGAACAGCTTGATCAAAAATTTGGTGCACTTCGTGACGCTATTGTTCCTCTTGTGAAAAAAATCGAAGCCTCACCTAATAAGCCGGATACTTCATTTTTATCGAAAAGCTTCCCAATCGATAAACAAAAGGAATTGAGTCTCTTTTTCTTAAAAGAATTAGGATATGATTTTGACGCAGGCCGCCTTGATACAACAGTCCATCCATTTGCTGTAACGTTAAGCAGAGGTGACGTACGTGTGACGACTCGTTATGATGAGCATGATTTTCGAATGGCGATCTTTGGCACGATTCATGAATGTGGTCATGCGATTTATGAGCAAAACATTGATGAAGCACTGAGCGGAACACTTTTATGTGATGGGACTTCGATGGGTATCCATGAATCACAGTCTCTTTTCTTTGAGAACTTTATCGGCAGACACGAAGATTTCTGGAAAACGTATTATCAAAAGCTGCAAGAAGCTTCACCTGAGCAATTTAAAGATGTTTCTTTAGAAAACTTTGTGCATGCAGTGAATGAATCGAAGCCGACTTACATTCGAATTGAAGCCGATGAACTGACATATCCGCTTCACATTATCATCCGCTATGAAATTGAGAAAGCGATTTTCAATGAAGAAGTAGCAGTTGAAGATCTGCCTGCACTTTGGAATGAAAAATATCAAGCGTATCTTGGTATTACGCCTCCTAATGATGCACTCGGTATCTTGCAGGATGTTCACTGGTCTGATGGAAGCTTTGGCTATTTCCCTTCATATGCCCTTGGTTATATGTATGCAGCGCAATTAAAGCAGCAAATGATCAAAGATTTACCAAATTTTGATGAGCTCATTCAAACTGGGTCTTTTGCACCGATAAAAGAATGGCTGACGGAACATGTTCACCAGCATGGTAAACGGAAAAAGCCATCTGAAATCATTCAAGATGCAACAGGCGAAGAATTAAATGTTCAATATTTAATCGACTACTTAACGGATAAATATACGAAACTGTATTTATCATAAAAGAAGGGCACCCTTTCATGAGAGGGGTGCTTTTTTGATGCTTGAATATTCTAAAAACGAACATTTTGTTCTGATCTATTATTTAAGTTCGGTATTTTTCTAGAAAAGTGCTTTCCAAGCGTCTGAAATCTTGTTATAATTTGAACACTATAACACTCATATAATCGCGTGATGATGGCACGCAAGTTTCTACCGGACACCGATACGGTCCGACTATGAGTGAGCAAAATGAAACAGCTCTTGTTTGAGCTGAAGATCCGTTGATCGTTTTCGCATTGCTTGCTCCTCATGGACAGCAATGCTTTTTTTATGTCAAAAATTGAATGTTTGCCAATATGCTAGGGGGAAGAATGATGGAATTGTTACGTCAAAAAATTGAGAACGAAGGAATCGTTCTGTCAAATCAAGTGTTAAAGGTGGATGCTTTTTTAAATCATCAAATCGATCCTGTGTTAATGCATGAGATCGGGCAAGAGTTTGCTAGATTATTTAAGCATGATGGCATTACAAAAATCATCACCATTGAATCTTCTGGCATCGCACCTGCTGTGATGGCTGGGCTTGCTCTTCAAGTACCTGTTGTGTTTGCAAGAAAACGTCAATCACTCACATTAACGGATAATCTATTAACAGCCAGTGTGTACTCTTTTACAAAAAAAGTAGAAAGCAAGATTGCTGTCTCAAATACGCATCTTAGTGAAAATGATTGTGTGTTAATCATCGACGACTTTTTAGCGAATGGTGAAGCTGCGAAAGGACTTGCTGCAATTGCAAAGCAGGCGAAGGCAAAAGTAGCCGGATTTGGCATTGTCATTGAAAAATCATTCCAGCCTGGAAGAAATGCGCTTGTGCAAATGGGCTACCGCGTTGAGTCCCTCGCACGTATTGAATCACTTGAGGAAGGGAAAGTCACGTTTGTACGGGAGGTACAATCATGAGTGCCGCTAAAAAAGTCAAAACGCTCTCACTGGGTATTCAGCATGTGCTGGCGATGTATGCCGGTGCTGTTCTTGTGCCGCTCATTGTTGGAGATGCGCTCGGGCTCACGCCTGCACAGCTGACTTACTTAATCTCGGCGGATATTTTCATGTGCGGGGCTGCCACATTGCTTCAAGTATGGAAAAACCGCTTCTTTGGGATCGGTCTGCCTGTTGTATTAGGCTGTACATTTACTGCGGTTTCGCCTATGATTGCGATTGGCTCTAAGTATGGAATTTCGTCTATCTATGGAAGTATTATCGCTTCAGGTTGTATTATCATTCTTCTTTCCTTTTTCTTTGGAAAGCTTGTGAAATTTTTCCCGCCTGTTGTCACTGGTTCTGTCGTCACCATTATTGGTATCACCCTCATTCCTGTAGCAATGAACAATATGGCAGGAGGAGAAGGAAGTGCAGACTATGGTTCTTTTGAAAATCTAGGACTCGCTTTCCTTGTACTGTTTATCATTGTACTGCTCTATCGATTCACGAAAGGATTTATGAAGGCGATCGCCATTTTAATCGGTATTCTTCTTGGGACAGCAGTTGCTGCGTTTATGGGGAAAGTGGAAACAGCTGAGGTGGCAAACGCTCAGGTTTTCCGTATGATTGAGCCATTTTATTTTGGGATGCCGACCTTTGAATTTGCACCAATCATGACCATGACGTTAGTTGCGATTGTGTCATTAGTTGAATCAACAGGCGTTTATTTCGCATTAGGTGATTTAACAAACCGGTCATTAAAAGAGAAGGATTTGGCTAAAGGCTATCGGGCAGAGGGGATTGCTGTGTTATTAGGTGGAATCTTTAATGCTTTTCCGTACACAGCCTACTCGCAAAACGTTGGATTGATCCAGTTAACAGGCGTCAAGAAAAACCAAGTCATTGTCGTCACAGGGGCATTGCTCATGTTATTTGGTCTTTTTCCTAAAATCGCTGCCTTTACGACGATTATTCCAAAATCAGTTCTTGGCGGTGCAATGGTTGCCATGTTTGGCATGGTCATTGCATACGGTATTAAAATGCTCTCGCGCGTGGACTTTGCAAAGCAGGAGAACTTGCTGATCGTCGCTTGCTCCGTGGGAATCGGCTTAGGAGTTACTGTCGTACCGCAAATGTTTGAGCATCTGCCAGAATCGATTAAATTATTAACAAGTAACGGCATTGTGGCCGGAAGCTTTACCGCTATTTTGCTTCATATTATTTATCACATGATTCCTTTTAAAAAAGAAGCCGGGCATGACCTGGTAGAAGAACCTAAGCAATCTGTTATGTAAACCCCTCTCTTGGAGAGGGGTTCAGATGATGGACAAAGAGCTAAAATAACCTTTTATTTTAACTCTTTGTCTTCTTTTTAGCTTGATAAAAAACCTTTGAAGTCCTAGGATCCTAGGAAGGAGCGTGTGAGGGTTTGTCTACAAGCTGAAAGCCCGCATCTTTTGGATACGGGCTTTTTGTGATTAGCACTATTAATGTTGTACCGGCGGCATTGTTTCGTTAATGACTGCAAATGTATAGCCCCTTGCTTTTAGCTGTATAATCAGGCTATCTAAATAGTTTGTGGTAGAGGGTTGATCATGCATTAAAATAACCTTTGGTTCCCATGGTTTATTTTTCTCAAACATTTGCAATTGATTCAATACCTCTGGAACATATTGTGAGTTTTTATATCTCCAGTCAAGGCTATCAATCGTCCAGTCCCAGTAAATAAAGCCATTTTGGTTTAAACGTACTTTTTGATGATATGTTAAATTTGGAACACTGCCAAAGGGGGTTCTTACAAGACGGCTGTAGACGCCAGTAACAGAGGCAAGAATACGCTGAGCTTCTCTCATTTCATTTGCGGGAGACTCGCTGTTCTGATAAAAGAGGTTTATATCATGCGTCATGCCATGAAGACCTAATTGATGTCCTTCTTGATAAAGTCTTTTCACAGCTGATTGGTGTGCTTGGATTTGCGGTCCAAGCATGAAGAACGTCGCCTTCACGTGATGTGCTTTTAATACATTTAACAGCTGATTTGATGTAGCAGAAGGACCATCATCAAATGTTAAAAAGACCGTTTTATTCGTTGCCTGTTGGTTTGGATTGGTCTTAAAATGTGTATCCAATGTTCTTGTAGACTGATCTTTTGCTTTCAGACTGATGCTTGTGTCACGGAAGTCACTGCTGGCAACATTTTTTGCTTGCCCATTTGTCGCCTGCAAATGGGGTTTAGACATATCCCAGATAAAAAAGAGAAACAGTGTAAGAAGCACTAAACCAATTACCTTTGAGAGAAGTATCGTGTTGTAGGGTGTCTTTTTTTGGGAAACCTTTTTCATTACAATCACTCCAGTCAATTAAATTTAGAGCCGAACCATGTTGTTGATCCTTTCTTTTTTCACTGTTTTTCTTGGTACTCATATTGATTAAGTATATAGTGGAAAAAATCCTTTTTATATGGTTGTTACTTTGTGTTGATCAGCAAAAAAAGGTGATCCATTCATGTTTAAATAAAATCATTCCGAATAATGATCGAAACGTTAATATTTATACGCTAAGATAGCAGCAGATTTGACCATTAATTCAAAGCGAAAGGGAGATTCCTTATGAAAGTGTTGTATAATGACGATTTCATTGAAAAAAGGGTGCTCATGTGGAAAGTGGAGACAGAGGCGATTAATCTCAAAATCATAGAGAAAAGTTCTTACCACTACAAAATAAAGAAGAAACAAAAGAAATCAAAGTCAGTACAACTGAATCAGAGCTAAGTTTTTATGGATCAAAAGATAAAACCTGTCAAGCCTTACATTCGTCCGAGAATAGCAGCAGATTATTTTAAAAAGAATGAATGCGTGTATGGACGCATATTGTGCCCATATCGGCAAATTCTCGCTTACCGTACAACGACTAGAGAAGGATTTAAACAATATGTGTCCGGTTCAGAGGTTTGTAAAACTTGTTCTTTTCTAGATAACTGTACACAAAGTCAAAATCATACATGGAAAACACTATGTCCAGCGTAAACCCTTTATAATTAAAGTGAAAACCCCACTTTTATTTAAAGTAAAGGGGGGGTCTACGTTCTGAACACTTCTCTTTTAGAAGTGTTTTTTTGCATAAAAAAAGCAGGTTCGCTTGGCTTAGAACGAACCTGTGAAGGAGGAAAACTACATCATGTTTTCACCTATATTATCCAATATTTATCAATTGTCGTCAAGACAAAAAGTTAGCCGGAGGAAAATATTTTGACTGAATTGTGACGTTTTGGCATGTATATCCTTTTTTCGATAGGGGATATTAATCGGAAAAAGAGGTGAAGCCGATGGCGTACATTCTTTCTGTTGGAACGAGTCTGCCAAAACATCATGTGGATCAGAAAAAGGCGGCTGATTTTGCTAGATCCCAATTTAAACGATCGTTTAAAGATATCGACCGGCTGCTGAGAGCTTTTCAAAACGGAGAAATCGAGAGCAGACAGTTTGTGCAGCCAATTGAATGGTATCAGACGCACCACTCTTTTGAAGAGAAAAACAATCTCTATTTGGAAAAAGCATTGGCTCATGCAAAAGAAGCGGTCATACACTGTCTTCATGAGAGGACGTTTCTGAAAAAGCCGATTCCGTATGAAGAGATCGATGCATTGTTTTTTATTTCAAGCACCGGACTTTCGACACCAAGTCTTGATGCAAAACTGATGAACGTTCTTCCTTTTTCGCCTTATACGAAACGAGTGCCGATCTGGGGATTAGGGTGCGGAGGCGGAGCGGCAGGGTTGTCTCGGGCTTACGAATACATAAGGGCATTTCCAGAAGCAAAGGTGCTGGTTGTCGCCTGTGAACTGTGCAGTTTAACTTTCCAGCCGCAAGATCAATCAAAAAGCAATTTAATCGGGACATCTTTGTTCGGAGACGGGACAGCCGCGGTACTCTTAACTGGAGAAAAAGGTGTATCAGAATATACCCATCTCAAAACAGTCCCTAAAGTGATTGGTACACAATCCGTCACAATGAAAGAGTCTGAGGATGTGATGGGCTGGGAATTTACAAGTGACGGCTTTCGGGTTATTTTCTCCCGTGACATTCCTTCCATTATTTCCGGCTGGTTAAAAGAGCAGGTCGATCAATTTTTAGAGCAGCAAGGGTATTCGGCAGAAGATCTATCAGTTTTTCTTGCTCATCCTGGAGGAAAAAAAGTGATTGACGCCTATATTGAAAGTCTATCCTTACAAGAGGATCAACTTTTTTCATCAAAAGAAGTACTTAAACAACACGGAAATATGTCCTCTGCCACAGTTTTGTATGTGATCAAACATTATCTTGAACATCAATCTGCTGAAGCGGGAGATATGGGTCTTTGCGGAGCGCTTGGTCCGGGCTTTTCCTCAGAGCTGCTGCTCATGAAATGGGAGGAGGTCTTATCATGATCATTTGGCTCGTCATTGGTTTCTTCGTTTGTCAGCGGCTTATTGAAATGCTTGTGGCTAAAAGAAATGAAAAGAAAGTAAAAGCGATCGGTGCCATAGAATTTGGTGCTAGTCATTATCGTTATATGGTCGCAATGCATGCGGGCTTTTTTCTCTCACTCATGGTTGAGGTATGGGGGTTAAACAAGACGCCGTCGCGCTATTTTCTTGTGCTGCTCGTTTTTCTGCTGGCCACACAGGTGATTCGATACTGGGCATTATGTTCTCTTGGGACGTATTGGAATACAAAGATTTTAGTTGTACCAAATGCGATGATGGTGAAAAAAGGACCTTATCGCTGGTTAAAGCATCCTAACTATGTAGTGGTGGCGATTGAGCTTATGCTGATCCCGCTTTTGTTTAATGCTTATTTTACCGCCATTTTGTTCACATGTTTAAATGCATGGATGATGGCTGTGAGAATTCAAACAGAAGAGAAAGCGCTCAATCAGTATTTGTTAAATTAATATTGAAAATCATTATCAATTGTGATACACTTTCATTAATGATAAGCATTCTCAATCACGAAGGATGGACGGTGATCACATGACAATGGTTTTCTTACTCGGTACGGTCTGTGTATACAGCCTATTAATTGGCTTCGTATTAAAAGGTGTTTCTAAAAAATCTGCTTCCTGATCGCAGTCAATTGCGACTGATCGGGCAGCAGATTTTTTTTATTTCCTCAGATCAGAAGAAAAATCTCTTCATTTTGTGTAAAATGGTATCACATACATAACTGACTTTTCTAAAAACAAAGGGGTTTATCGTCATGGAAGACTTGTCTATTCGAGATTCGCTCGTTCAAACTACAGGTGCTTTATATCAAAGCCTTCTCAAAAGGGATGATCATGAACGCGCAGCCAAACTTGCATCGATTATCAAAAAGGAAGCAGAAGAAGAAGTGTATATCGCATTTACCGGTCACTATTCAGCTGGAAAGTCATCACTTGTGAATCATCTGCTTCATGATCACATCCTGCCAACGAGTCCAATTCCAACAAGTGCAAACTTGGTCGTCGTGAGGAAAGGGGAGAGTGAAGTAAAGCTTCACACCTCAGATGGCCGTTTTGCAAAAATGAGCGGTTCTTATGATAAAGAAGCAGTTCAGCGTTTTTGTAAGGATGGAGAACAGATTGAAATGGTGGAAATTAGCGGGGACTATAGAGGACTGGAAGAAAAGGTGGCAGTGATTGATACACCCGGAATTGATTCAACGGATCATGCTCACTTTTTATCTGCTGCGTCTATTCTTCATCAAGCAGATGCTCTTTTTTATGTCGTTCATTACAACCATGTTCATTCGGAGGAAAACATTCGTTTCATTCGCTCCATTAAAGAGAAAGTGCCAAATCTTTATTTCATCGTAAATCAAGTCGATCGACATGATGAGCATGAGACAGCGTTTGAAGACTACAAAAATCAAGTAGTTGATATGCTTCAAAAAGAAGGCATTGAAGAAGAACACCTATACTTTACATCTGTAACCGATGAGGCGCATCCAAGAAACGAAATGATTCGTTTAATTGAGAAACTGCAAGAATTACAAACATTGCCGAAAGCATCGCTTCGCGCCTATACCGAGCAGAAAATAGAGCACGTTTTAAAAGAACATATTGACTCATTAAAAGAAGAGCTGAAGGAAGAGGATCTTGATTTACAGCTTCAAGAAAAAAGAAAAGAAGTGAAGGAACTTGAAGCGAAAAGCAGCTTCATTGAAAATGGAGCAAAACAGTTAGAAGATGAAGTGTCTTCTGAAGTCGAGAACATTTTAAAAAATGCAAATCTAACCCCATTTAAAATGAGGGAGCTCGCAAGTGATTATATTGAATCAAAAGCACCTGGCTTTAAGGTAGGTCTGCTGTTCGCGAAAAATAAAACCGAGCAGGAAAAAGAAAAGCGGGCGAACGAGTTCTTAGCAGATGTCAAAGCAAGAATGAAAGCAGAAGTAGACTGGCATATTGCTGAACTGCTCAAAAAAGAAGTCAAGAAGCATCAGCTTGGTGAAGAATTATTAAATCAAGTGATGGCGTTTGAAACGCCTGTAGAAGAATCACTGCTTGAAAACGTGATCCATCACGGTGCGACATTTTCAAATGAATACGTTTTGCAATATGCAAAAGATGCTGGTGAAGCACTGAAAAGACAGACGAAACAAAAAGCAATACCATTGATTGAACAAATGACCGAGATGCTGAAAACCCAGCTCCTGAATGAAAAGGGAAAGCAGCAAGATAAATGGTTCCAGGCAGCACAGGAGCTCCAAGCGCTGGAGCAATGCATGGAAAAAAATGATCAAATCAGAAAAGATATTGAGCATGTATGGGATATATGGCAAAACGGAACAAATGAGCAGATCGAAGAAGATTGGTTTTATGTGAAAAAACACCGGATGCAGCATGACGAGCTAAATCAGAATCAAACATCAACTCATACGGAAGAAAGCGAAAATGAAAATCAGCAGCAGATAAAGCTTGATCAAATGCGACAATCACAGCATATCCCGACAGCGCAGTCGATTGACCAGTTTGAGCAGCTTTCTCAAATTTTAATGCCATTAAACGCGCTTCAATCTCAAAGAAAGTCCTTTGAAAAACGAACAAAGCGGCTGCAAGCGAAGGAATTTACACTCGCCTTATTCGGTGCTTTTAGCTCGGGGAAATCTTCGTTTGCCAATGCCCTTGTTGGGAGAAAGGTGCTGCCATCATCTCCTACACCAACGACGGCCACGATCAATAAGCTGACCCGGCCGACAGAAGACCATCCGCATGAAAGTGTGAAAGTGGTGTTTAAAACCGAGCAGGAAATATTAGAAGAGCTCGATCAAATTCTCGGTTATTCTATAACAGAAGAAAAGGGAGATACGTTTCAAGCGAAACTCGAGCGAACGCTGAAAAAAAGAGAGCTTGAACAGGATCACCGCATCATTGTTGACCATTTTTTAAACGCTCATGAAAAGTTCCGTGATTCGATTCAAAAACAAACGCCGCTCAATGTCACCCTTCAAGAATTAAAGCCATATGTGGCAGAAGAGGCTGTTTCTTGTGTGGTGAAGGAAGTGACGGTCTATTTAAGTACACCTTTAACAGATAAAGGACTGACGATTGTTGATACACCAGGCGCCAGCAGTATGAATAAACGTCACACAGAGATTGCCTTTCAATATATGAAGGATGCTGATGCCCTTCTTTATTTAACTTACTACCAGCATTCTTTCTCAAAAGCAGACCGGTCATTTTTACGTAAACTCGGGCTTGTAAAAGATTCATTTAGCATGGATAAAATGTTTTTTATTATCAATGCAGCTGACCTCGCAAAGGATCAAACAGAGCTTGAAACCGTCTTTGACTATGTGAAAAATGAGCTCACAAAAGAAGGCATCCGGCATCCAAACCTTCATCACGTATCCAGCAAGGAAGAGATCGAAGGAAAGGGACAGTCGCCTTATAACCAGTATGCACAGCTTAGAACACAGCTCGACTATTTTATTGAGGAAGAATTAACAAAAGATGCGATTGAGCTTCTGTATTTTGAAGCGAGTACATTATGTAGAACAGTTGACAAGCTGCATGCGACGCTGCATCAGTCGGAAGATGAAAAGCAAGCGGAAAAGAAAAAGATAAACACATCCTATGAAGCGATCGTTGATCAAATGAGCCATATTAAACGATCTAAGCTAGTGAAAGAAAGTGTGAAAAAGGACTTGCACGAACAGCTTTACCACATTGTTCAGCGCTTGTCACTTTATGCAAATGATCTGTTAAAGACAGCCTTTTATCCTGGAATATCTCAAGGGGACTTCAGACAGGAGTTGAAAAAAGCGCTTGAACAGGCGCTGAAGGATTATGAATTTGAATTTGTACAGGAGATAAAAGCGCTTGATATTCGAATGGAATCGTTTATCACTCAATATTTCAAAGAGGAGTGGGAGAAAGGGTTACAGGCTGCGTGTGCAGAAGATCCTTACTTTTCTCTCCGGCTGTCGCCGCCAGATGAGAAAAATGCCGAGCTGAAACAAATTGAAGTGGAAGCGGACCTGACGCCGTTTGAGCCGCTCTTAAAGAAGCAAAAATCAGCGAAAGCTTTCTTTGAACAGAACGGGAAGGCAGCGTTTATTGAAGCGATTCGAGATGTCCTTTTCCAATTAACGACGAAATGGGCAGATAAAGAAAAAGAAGAATTACAGAGCAGATACGATATGATGGTGAAGACCTTTACTGAAAGATATGAAACAGAAGCGCTTAAGCAGCTGAGTGAACAAAAACAAACATTTATCATGAGCTTAACGACAGATGCGAAAGAGCAGGCGATGATAGAACAAGTATACAAGCAAACAAATGAATGGAAGAACCAGTTGAAAACCATTTGATTCATGATAGACTATATAAAAAAGAAAGCAGTTGATAAAATGACGAGCGTACACGAAGAAATTTCCGCACATTCACAAAAACAGAATGCTCATATCAAGTCTTTTCTTGCGCTTGAGCAGAAAAGAGAGCAGGCAATAGAGACTGCTGTTTTGAAGTGTGAGCAAAACGAACCATTTACAACTGACGAGATCAATGAAATTACGTCGAAGATGAATGAGCTTGCACGAGGCGGAATTGTTCCGCTGCGTAAGCATGTCACGATTGATATGGTTAAGGAGTATGTCGAACGAAAACAGAAGTAAAGAGTAACTTTCTCATTTTTGGTCATCTTAACAAGTGAACCGAGAAAGGGGAATGATGATGGAAAAAAAGCAGCATGCAAAAAAGCAGGATGAGCGTCACCCTAAACAAAAAGAGATGCCGTCCTACGCAGAAGCAGAATCGAAAAAAATGCAATACGGTCAAAAGTAATCCAAAGGTGCCACTTCTTTCCCAAAAGAAGAAGGCGCCTTTTTTATGTCGAATTCTATGTTCTGTGATAGAATAGGAGTATTGTTTTGAAAAAGGGAGTTTATAAGAATGAATAAACACGTACTGCTTGTTGATGGCATGGCACTTCTGTTCAGATCGTTCTATGCAACGGCTGTCCATCGCAATTTTATGATAAATGATCACGGTGTCCCGACTAATGGAGTGAATGGCTATTTGAAGCATTTATTAACCGCTGTTCAGACATTTGAGCCAACTCATATTGTTTGCTGCTGGGATATGGGAAGCCAAACATACCGAAATGAATTGTTTCAAGATTATAAAGCAAATCGAGGAGAGGCACCTGTCGAGCTCATTCCACAATTCGATTTAGCAAAAGAAGCAACAGAAGAACTAGGAATTGTAAACGTTGGTATAAAGGGCTTTGAGGCAGATGATTGTATCGGCACGCTGGCGGCACTCTATCAGAATGAAGCACGTGTGACTGTCCTAACTGGGGACAGAGATTTGCTGCAGATATTGAATGAACAAGTGACGGTTGCTCTAATGCAAAAAGGGATCGGGAACTATAAACATTATACAAAAGCCTTATTTGAAGAGGAAATGGGTATCTCTCCAAAGGCGCTGATTGATATGAAAGCACTTATGGGGGATTCAAGTGACAATTATCCAGGCGTGAAAGGAATCGGAGAAAAAACAGCATTAAAATTTATTCAAACATATCAAACCATTGATGGATTATTAGAAAATGTTCATGAACTAACGGCTGCCCAGCAAAAGAAAATGCAAGCAGGATTAGAAGATTTGAAGCTCTCCCGTCTATTGGCAGAGATCAAATGTGATGTCCCGCTGAGCTGTCCAATTGATGAGACGAAGGTGAACATCAATCAAGAACGGGCTGCTGCCATGCTGCGATACCATCAAATCAAAGGGATTGAACCAATGGTGAATCGATTAAGTAAAATAGAGATCAGCTAAGCCGATCTCTCAGCGTATAGACAAACCCTCGCATTCGCCCGCAGGTCTGCGCTCCGGTGCTCACGAATGTCAAATTCGCTCCGCTCCGGTACTCGTCCTTCCTAGGGCTGCAAAGGTTTTCTATCACGCTGAAAAGAAGACAAAGGGCTAAAATAAAAATCATCTTAGCCCTTTGTTAGAGATCAGCTAAGCTGATCTCTAAGGTCATCTTTTTGTATTGCTTTTCTTCGCTCTATTTTCGAGCTGAGATAGTGGCTGCTTATCTTTTGTTTGCGCATCACCTTGAGGGGTTGTCCCATTTGTGACACGACCTTTATTTTCTTTATCCAATCAGTATCACCTCATACATTAGCATAACCGAAAAAAAGCGATTCATCCTTTAGAAAGGTGAATCGCTTTTCTAGCGAGCTGATCAGCTACTTGATTTTCCTTGCTTGGAATCCACTTAATGAAAAATAAATCAAACTGGCTTTGAAGCTCGATCATCTCTTTGATAAAATGCTGAAAGGCTGGATTTTTTGCAAATCCTGCATTGGCTACGCGGTCAACTACCTGTGAATCTGTTCGGAACGAAACGGAACGCAGTCCTTTTTTTACGCAGATTTTCATCCCTTCAATGAGGGCGGTAAATTCTGCTTCGTGATTACTCATGGATCCGAGAGGAATCGAGAAAGATTCTGCCTTTCCATCATATTTAATGAAAATGCCGATGCCAGAAGGACCTGGATTACCTGCGCTAGCACCATCAATGTATATTTCAGCTGGCAATTTATTTCACCCTTTCATCAAGCGGAACCATTTTTTTCGCTGCATACGCGTATGGTGTCGCAATCGCGGCGACGATAAATTTAATCACATAAGTCGTGATGAAGATTTCAATCCATACATGAAATGGATAGGTGCCAAGAAAGGCAATGGTTGTGAAGATCAGTGTATCAAGCAGCTGGCTGATCATCGTACTTCCAGCGTTTCGCATCCAGAGCGCACCATCGGAAGGAAATATCCGGCGAATAAACGAATATACATAAACATCTAACATTTGACTGATGATATAAGCAGCAAGACTGCCAAGTGCGACCCTTGGCATAAAGCCAAATATGGTTTCCAGCGATGTTTGAGAAATGTCAGATGGAGCGGGATGGAAAAGTAAAGCCTCTTGCATGACAACGGTTAGCGTTAAAAGGGTGGCAAAACCAATCCAGACAGCTTTTCTCGCTTCATTTTGTCCATATTTTTCATTCAATACGTCCGTTGCAAAGAATACACTGCCGTATAAAATGTTTCCAAGTGTTGCCGTTAAGCCAAACAATTCAACGGTTTTGACCACTTGTAAATTTGCAGCAACCGTCGCAAAGCCAATCCAGACGAAAAGGCCCATCTTGCCAAATCCTTTATAAAATAGAAGAACAATGATAAAATTAATGATCGCAAATAAGATCCAAATACCTAAATTAAACAAGTGACATGAACTTCCTTTCTCATTGTAAAATGTAACTTTTTGATTATAGCATAACGTATGTTTACCTTAAAAGCACGGGAAGGCGATGTGATCAATGAAATTAAGAGCACACTATACAATGAAAGTGAAATCGATTGGGTCCATTGCTTTTTTCCAAGAAGATTGGATGGAGCTAAAAGAGGCCTTGATTTTAGCCAAACATATCGATAAAAAAGAACCACAGTCCCTCCTATCATTTGAAGATGAAAAAGGGGCGATGTGGTCTATTAAAGAACTTGAAAAGCTAAATGAAGAACTAAAGCTTGAACCTGATCAGCTTCAGGTCTATTTTGATGCAAGTTTTCACAAAGAAACAGGCGACTCTGGTCTTGGGGTTGTCGTCTACTATAAGCTCGGAGAAGATGCTTATCGTTTGAGAAAAAATCAGCCCTTCAAAGGAATCACCAATAATGAAGCAGAGTATGCGGCTTTATTTGAGGCAGTCAAAGCATTAAAAGACCTTGGAGCAAGCAGAAATTCTGTCACGATTAGAGGCGATTCACTTGTTGTCATGAATCAATTAAAAGGAGAATGGCCTTGTTATGATGATATACATAACAAATGGCTCGACCGGATTGAATCGGCTTTAAAAGAGCTGAGGCTTACGCCAACCTATGAAGTCATCGATCGTAAACAAAATGCAGAAGCGGATCAGCTTGCAAGGCAGATGCTTGCAGACGTCCCAATCGAAAGTAAATTGAAATTAGAAGCAGACGGAGCTGAATAATGTGGATAAAAAAACAGCAGTACAAGAATTGACGGATCTCCAAGACACGTATTGTTCAGATTGTTTGATTAAGAAGCACTTCCGAAAAGAATATGGCAAAAAATACGCCCACTCCTTTTGTATTCAGCAATGCACAGTAGGAGAGAAAATAAAAGAATACGGACAGACGCTGCTTAAAAAGTAAGCCGCTGCCGCCCCGGTTTTCCCTGCTCAAACATCCGCTCATGAAAAAAAACGGATAGAATGTGTAAAAAAAGAACATATTCTGAAAAATGAGCCGATATAACTATAGAAAGTTTTGGTTGAGTTACTTTTTGACTAAGTGACGGATAATAGAGGAAAAGGGGAAGGCCGGCATGGATAATAAGGATTTCGAAACGGTATTACATCGAACATTTCAAGAGGTATACAGCGATCTAGAGCAGCTAGTAGATGTAGCAAAGAAGGGAAGACCTTTTCTCGAAAAAGATATTTCTGAAATTGAACAACGACTGAAGCAAAATATTTTAGCCATTGAAATTCAGCTGAAAATCAAATAAGAGAGGCATAAGCCTCTCTTTATTTTGTCGTTTCATCATTGATTTAGTTGTTTAAAGTTTTGTTACGTTTGCAGCTTGAGGTCCACGATTACCTTCAACGATTTCAAAAGAAACTTCTTGTCCTTCTTCTAAAGACTTGTAGCCGTCTCCTTCGATAGCTGTGAAGTGAACGAATACATCGTCTCCGCCTTCAACTTCAATGAAGCCGAAACCTTTTTCATTATTGAACCATTTTACTTTACCGTTTTGCATATTGCTTTTTCCTCCTAGTACTGTAGCACACCTTTTGGCATACTAAAAAAAATTTTCATCACCTAACGACTTTGCAGTTGTTAAATGATGGTTCCACTATACACCATCAAAAGTAAAGCGTCAAGCAGGGGAGCCAAATTTTGAGCAGAATGTTTGATTTTTTTGTTTTTTTGGTGAATAACAATGAAATATAAAACGTTCTTTTCGAAACCTAACATGCAGCTTGTCCGTATATAAAAAAAATACAGAAAGAGGTGCAATCATGAATCGTTATACACTTGAAGAATTTGTTCAGAATACGCAGCAAGAAGATAAAGGAGAAGGGGTCTTCGAACTTGAAACACCAAGACTTTTAGAAATTAATTTGACTGACACGATTTGGGCAAAAACGGGTTCCATGGTTTCCTATCGAGGGAAAATCAAATTTGAACGTGAGGGTGTTTTTGAGCACGGCGTTTCAAAGATGTTCAAAAAAATGCTCTCAGGAGAAGGCACCTCACTAATGAAGGCGACAGGTGATGGGAAATTATATGTGGCAGATCAAGGTAAAAAAATCTCGATTCTTCGTTTGGCTCAAGGAGAATCCATTTTTGTGAATGGAAACGATCTGCTCGCGTTTGAACCATCTGTCCGCTGGGATATCAAATTGATGAAAAAAGTGTCTGGCATGCTTGCAGGTGGATTATTTAATGTCAAATTAGAAGGGCCGGGCTTAGTAGCAATCACAAGTCATTATGAGCCGCTGACACTCATTGTTCAGCCGGGTGACTCAGTTTTTACAGATCCGAATGCGACTGTTGCGTGGTCAGGGGATTTAAAAACTGAATTTGTGACAGATGTTTCCTTTAAAACTTTTATTGGCAGGGGAAGCGGAGAGTCCATTCAAATGAAGTTTACCGGAAGCGGCTTTGTTGTCGTTCAGCCGTTTGAAGAAGTATACACAACAAATGGAAGTCAAGGATGAAGAAAAGGTGTCCGTCAATGACGGACACCTTTTTATGATAATGCGCGAGCATAAGTTTTGTTATTCATGATGAGATCTGACTGCTCGACGATATCTTCCAGAATGGTTTGAGAAGATTGTTTTAAGTGCAGTTTTTTCATGTTTTGTTTCATTGTTTCTAATTTTTCTTCATCCTGAAGCAAGTTGGTCACAGATTCTAAAATGTCTTCATGTCTGTTAATAACAATGGCAGCGCCATAATCCTCAAAGAAAAGAGCATTTTCCTTTTCTTGACCAGGGACAGGCTTGTAAAGAATGACCGGGACACCGATTGCAGTTGCTTCTGTTAAAGTAATGCCGCCTGGTTTTGTAATCATACAATCTGTTACTCTGAACAATTCATCAATTTGTTCCACATATCCAAGCGCCTTCAATTGATCTGGGTGTGCTTGTTCAAGTACGCTAAGCGATTGTTTCAGCGCGGCGTTCTTTCCGCATACAACAACAATTTGTACTTCACTGTCGAGAAGCAGCGCCTCACATAATTCCTTCACATTTTTTAGTACACCGTGAGCACCGGCCATGATGAGAAGAACTTTTTTATCTGATGATAATCCATATTTCTTATAGATCATCGATTTTGGCACGTCTGCTTCAAACTGTGGTCTAATAGGAATACCTGTCACCTTGACATCGCTTGGATGTGTGCCGATTTCCACTAATTTTTGTTTCACATAATCGGTTGCAACATAGTATCGGTCGATGTTTTCATGTACCCAAATCTTATGGAGACAAAAATCTGTCATGACATTAAAAGTCGGAATCACTTTACCTGTTTTGTTTCGGTATTCTGGTACCACAATCATTGGGAATGTAATAATGATGATGTCCGGATTGTGTAACTGAATTAATTCATCGAGACGCTTATTTCCCATTTTTAAATAAATGTTAAATTTGCGTTTATTGTAAATTTTATCTACACCGTAATAAAACAAGCGATAAAATTGTTTCCCAATGGAAAAGCTCTTCAAGTATAAATATTGAGTCACTTCTGACACAATGGGATTCGATTCTTGATACAAATTAGAAACTACAACATGTTCAAATCCTTGGGATTTGCATTCATCATACAGTGTTTTTGCTACCTGCATATGTCCATTTCCATAATTTGCGGTCAAGATTAATATTTTTTTATTGGTATTCAAGAATATTCACCTCAAATGTAATCAACAACAACAAAACTTCGTACGAAAACTATTAATCTCATAGGTCTACATATACATAAAGATAACATATAAACAGTTAGAGCATATCATTCGTTACGAAAGAATTAAACTAATTTTAAAAAACAAACAGATTCAATTGATAATGGAAGACAGAGCCATTTGTATTTTAACACATTTTGACGATTTATCATCAGACCACAGTCTATTTTATTCCCAAACGTATGGTGTTTCTTGATAAACATAATAATTAAGCCAATTCATAAACAATAAGGTTGCATGGGCTTTCCAGCGATTTACTGGGATTAATGTGTCACCATCTTCTATAAAATAGTGGACAGGTTTTTGGACTGTATCATGTTTCAACAAATCTCTTTCATATTCCTGCATCAATGTATCTGTATCATATTCAGGATGTCCAGTTAAAAATACTTGTTTATCATCATCTGAAACAATTAAACAAACACCCGCTTCTTCAGACATACTCAAGACTTTCAAATTCGGCGTGTTTTTTAATTGTTCTGTATTAATATCTGTATGCCTAGAATGTGGGACATAGTATACTTCATCAAAACCTCTGACTAATCTTTCTTTTTTCTCTTTCACAATATGCTCAAATACGCCAAATTTTTTCTCGGGAAGCTTGATTTTTTCAATCCCGTAATGGTGATATAAACCTGCCTGTGCACCCCAGCAAATATGAAGAGTAGACGTCACATTGGTTTTACTCCAGTCCAAAATGTCCTGCAGCTCTTTCCAATAAGAGACTTCTTCAAAAGGTAAGTGCTCGATTGGTGCGCCAGTGATGATCATTCCATCAAATTTTTTATGGCGAATCGATTCAAAGGTCGTATAAAATTCATCTAGATGCTCTCTCGACGTATTCTTCGGTGTATGTGTACTTGGAATCAAAAACGTAAAGTACACTTGTAAAGGAGAATTTCCGAGCATTCTCAGCAGCTGCGTTTCAGTTTGTATTTTTTTTGGCATTAAATTTAAGATCACGATATTCAAAGGACGGATATCTTGCTTGAATGCCCTTGTCTCATCCATGACGAAAATATTTTCGCTCTCTAGTATTTGTTTTGCCGGCAGATGAACTGGTATGTTAATAGGCAACTCGCCACCCCCTGAACCAAAGCTAATTTCACTTCATTATAGGAACTTTCTGGCGATATTTCAATGTTTCAATTATGTTACAATGAAAAATAGAGCAAAAAAAATGCTGTTTCTGTAAAAAAAGGAGGCCGTTTTGTTATGATCACAAAGCATTTATCAGATATTGACATTGCCCAAAAGGCTAAGCTGAGACCGATTCAAGACATCGCAGCAAAGCTGCAAATACATGACGAAGAATTAGAATGCTATGGTTTCACAAAAGCGAAAATTTCTTTGACTATTTTTGACCGTTTAAAGAAACAAAAAGAAGGACACGTGATTCTTGTCACTTCGATTAACCCTACGCCAGCAGGTGAGGGGAAATCCACCGTAACTGTCGGCCTTGGTCAAGCCTTCGAAAAAATTGGCAAAAAAGCGATCATTGCGATGCGTGAGCCATCATTAGGTCCTACAATGGGGATTAAAGGCGGAGCAGCGGGCGGAGGATATTCACAGGTGCTGCCAATGGAAGAAATCAATCTTCATTTTACAGGAGATTTTCATGCCATTACATCTGCACATAACGCCTTATCTGCATTTATTGATAACCATATCCATCACGGAAATGAACTCGGCATCGACACGCGGCGCATTGTGTGGAAGCGGGTGCTTGATTTAAACGATCGTGCATTAAGACAGGTCGTTGTCGGACTTGGCGGTCAGTTAAATGGGTATCCTAGAGAAGACGGATTTGATATTACAGTGGCTTCCGAAATGATGGCGGTCCTCTGTTTAGCAGAAGACTTAAACGACTTAAAAAAACGTCTTTCTTCTATTGTTGTTGCCTATAATCAAGAAGGCGAGCCAGTCACAGTGGGAGCACTTGGATATGAAGGTGTTCTGACGCTACTTTTAAAAGACGCACTCAAACCGAACCTTGTTCAAACGATTGAAGGAACCCCAGCCCTTGTCCATGGCGGTCCTTTTGCTAATATTGCACATGGATGCAATAGTTTAATTGCAACCAAAATGGCAGCAAAATTAGCTGATTATGTCGTAACAGAAGCTGGATTTGGTGCAGACCTTGGAGCAGAAAAGTTCCTGCACATTAAAACAAGAGCTGGTGATTTCAAACCTAGTGCAGTTGTCATTGTCGCAACAGTGAGAGCATTAAAGATGCATGGCGGAATGAAGAAAACCGAACTCAAAGAAGAGAATGCACACGCCGTATTAGAAGGTATACATAATTTAGAAAAGCATATTGAAACCGTGCAAGCTTTTGGTCTTCCATATATTGTGGCGGTAAACCGGTTTATAACGGATACAAAAGAAGAGATTCAAGCGATAGAAGATTGGTGCGGCAAACATGGCCATCCAGTCAAAGCCGTGAATGTATGGGAAGAAGGAGGCGAAGGCGGGACAGCTCTTGCCGAGGAACTAGCAGCACTCATTGAAAAGAAAAAGAACAACTTTACCTATTTGTATGAAGAGAACGATTCCATCGAAGAAAAGTTATCTAAAGTGGCCAAAGTGGTTTACGGGGCAGATGGGGTCACGCTCACAACTAAAGCAAGAAAGCAGCTGGCTGCCATTGAGGAAAACGGCTGGGCTCATTTGCCGGTTTGTATGGCAAAAACACAATATTCTCTTTCAGATGATCCAGCTTTAATCGGCAGACCTAAAGGCTTTACCATTACGATTCGAGAGTTAAAGCCATCTGTAGGAGCAGGGTTTATTGTAGCCTTAACCGGAAGCATTTTGACAATGCCTGGCTTACCTAAAAAACCTGCGGCTCTCGAAATGGATTTATTAGAAGACGGCAGTGTGACAGGACTCTTTTAAACGGGAGCATAAAAAGCGATTTTCTAAAAGAAGCATGTTACGATAGGAAAAAGTGAATCCTAGGAGGCTATGAGATGTCAATTTATGATATTCAGGTCAAGACCATTAACGGTCAGGAAAAATCGATGGCAGATTACAAAGGAAAAGTGCTCATTATTGTAAACACAGCAAGCAAATGTGGACTGACTCCTCAATTTAAACAATTACAAGAGCTATATGATCAATATCATGAAAAGGGCCTTGAAATTTTAGGATTTCCATGTAACCAATTTATGAACCAAGAGCCAGAAGGAGAAGAAGCCATTCAAGAGTTCTGTTCTTTGAATTATGGAGTGACTTTTCCTATGTTTGCGAAAGTAGATGTCAATGGCGAAGAGGCGCACCCGCTGTTCAAACATTTAACAAGTGAAGCGAAAGGTGTGCTTGGGACAAAAACAGTGAAATGGAATTTCACCAAATTTATCGTGGACCAAAACGGAGAAGTCACTGAACGGTTCTCTCCGAAAACACCACCAAAAGAATTAGAAAGCTCAATCATCGCTCTGCTTAACAAATAAGATGGTGACAGTCATGCAGCGAAAACAATTGGAGGCAGCAGCCTCCTTTGTTTCAGACAGGCTGAAGAATGAACCGACTGGACACGATGCGGCTCATGTTGCTCGTGTGCGCCAGCTTGCCGTTCGTATTGCAAATCAGGAAGGCGGCTCTCTTTTTATCATCGAGATGGCAGCGATTGTACATGATGTCATTGATGAAAAGCTGTCAAGTGAATGGAAGGTCACTGAAAAGCAGCTTGAGCATCAGCTCCTTTTGTGGGAATTGGACACGCGGGATATCCGCTATATCATGGACATTATTACAACGATGTCTTTTCGTCATCGGCATAAGCAGTTTAGGCCAATGACGTTAGAAGGGGCCATTGTTCAAGATGCGGATAGGCTGGATGCGATAGGAGCAAGCGGTATCGCTAGAGTGTTTACGTATGCTGGCGCAACAGGTGAGCCCCATTATACAAAGGACACTCAGCAAGGATCTGTGCTAAAGCATATGGAAGAAAAACTGCTCAAATTAAAAGACTTGATGAACACTCATGCAGGAAAGCAGCTTGCTGATGAGCGGCATGAATTGATGAGTTTATTTATCAAGAAGTGGAAAGAAGAATGCGGCCTTACAGATGAGTAGGGTCTTTATGTGTGTAAGGAGGATATATCAATGAAAATAACAGCAATAGAACCAACGCCAAGTCCGAATACCATGAAGGTGATTTTGACAGAAGCACTTGCCGGCGGTAAAAGCAACAACTACAAAAAGGATCAAAAAGACGAAGCACCAGAAATGATCAAGCGTATTTTAAGCATTGAAGGTGTAAAAGGGGTTTATCATGTTGCAGATTTCTTAGCAGTTGAGCGAAATGCAAAGTTTGACTGGCAGGGTATTTTACAACAGGTCAGAGAAGCCTTTGGACAAGAAACAGAAGGTCTTCAGGAAGGATCTCAGTCAGGTGATGACACATTTGGGGAAGTGAAAGTGTTTGTCCAAATGTTTAATGGGATTCCAATGCAGGTCAAACTGTCAGACGGTGAAAGAGAAGAACGGTTTGGCATGCCTGAACGTTTTCAAGCAGCCATTTTAAAGCTTAGAAGCAGCTCAGACAATGTCGTGTTTGAACGTGTGTGGAAAGAACACGGCGTTCGTTTTGGAGAATTTGCTGATATCGGTCAGGAAGTCACAGAGGAGCTGCAAGCAGCCTATGATGACGAGCGTTTAGCCCGATTAACAGAGGCGGTTATAGAAGGTCAGGAAGCTGTAGATAGACAGGTGAACCGAAAGGCATATGATGTAACAGAAGAGATGCTGCAAGAGGAAGATTGGAAAAAACGTTTTGCCCATTTAGAGCAAATGCAGCCAGAGCTAAAGGACATACCTGTTTTAATGAAAGCAATGGAGGATCCAAAAACGTCTATTCGCAGACAAGCGGTTGTGAATGCTGGCATGATTGAAGATCCTGCCATTCTGCCTATTTTATATAAGGGGCTCAAAGACAAAACAGTGACGGTCCGCAGAACGGCTGGCGACTGTATTTCTGACCTTGGTGACCCAAGTGCTATCGAAGCCATGATCGCAGCATTAAAGGACCCGAGTAAGCTCGTCCGCTGGCGTGCAGCTATGTTTCTTTATGAAGAAGGGGATGAAACGGCACTTGAAGCATTAAAAGAAGCAGAGCAAGACCCTGAGTTTGAAGTCAGTCTTCAAGTGAAAATGGCGATTGAGCGCATTGAGCATGGAGAAGAAGCAAAAGGCTCAGTATGGAAGCAAATGACAGAAAGTAGAAAGAATGCATCAGAATGATGAGAAAAATGAACAAGCTGCCAATGAAAAGCAGCTTGTTTTTCTAAAAAGGATAGACAGAAAAATTTTTTTAGAAAAATTATTTTGAATATTGTTGAAATATGCGAAAAAACTCTATATAGTAGTACCAATATAGAATATTGGAGGTCAGATTTTATGACACGAACCTTGCTGAGCGCTTGCTTCAGCAGCCATGTTAGTCATCAGTCATTCAGAGGTGGCTAAATAAACAGAAAATTTGTAAAATAAAATCAACTCAAAATCATGCAGTCAACAAGACTTGTAGTATAGGAGGCTTTTTAAACAGATGGCAGAACTACGCAGTAATATGATTAAACAAGGAATCGACAGAGCACCTCACCGAAGCTTACTAAGAGCGGCGGGGGTAAAGGATGAGGATTTCGGCAAGCCATTTATTGCCGTATGTAATTCCTATATTGATATTGTCCCAGGGCATGTCCATCTTCAGGAATTCGGGAAGATTGTGAAGGAAGCCATTCGTGAAGCTGGCGGGGTTCCATTTGAATTCAATACGATTGGCGTCGATGATGGAATTGCCATGGGTCATATCGGGATGAGATATTCATTGCCAAGCCGTGAAATCATTGCGGACTCTGTGGAAACCGTTGTATCTGCTCATTGGTTTGATGGAATGGTTTGTATTCCTAACTGCGATAAAATCACACCAGGAATGATGATGGCAGCGATGCGCGTGAATATCCCGACTGTCTTTGTGAGCGGGGGACCGATGGAAGCGGGTAGAACAAGTGATGGCAGAAAAATTTCTCTTTCTTCTGTATTTGAAGGCGTTGGTGCATACCAGTCAGGTAAAATCAATGAAGAGGAATTAAATGAATTAGAGCAGTTTGGCTGTCCAACCTGCGGATCTTGTTCAGGAATGTTTACAGCTAACTCAATGAACTGTTTAGCGGAAGCACTCGGGATCGCTCTTCCTGGAAATGGAACGATTTTGGCGACATCACCAGAACGAAGAGAATTTGCGAAGAAGTCTGCAAAACAACTCATGGAGCTTATCAAAAAAGATATTAAACCACGGGATATTGTCACTGAAAAAGCAATTGATAATGCATTTGCATTAGATATGGCACTTGGTGGTTCAACCAATACTGTTCTTCACACATTGGCGATTGCGAATGAAGCAGGTGTTGAATATTCACTTGAACGTATCAATGAAGTAGCAGAACGTGTGCCTCATTTATCAAAACTTGCTCCAGCTTCAGACGTTTATATTGAGGATTTACATGAAGCAGGCGGCGTTACAGCAGCACTAAATGAATTGTCTAAAAAAGAAGGAGCTCTTCATTTAGATACAATGACTGTCACTGCGAAAACGCTTGGCGAGAACATTGCGGGGCATGAGGTAAAAGATTATAACGTCATTTATCCAATTGACAAGCCATTTACTGAAAAAGGCGGCTTAGCCGTTTTATTTGGAAACCTTGCGCCAGATGGAGCCATCATTAAAACGGGCGGGGTACAAGACGGGATCACACGCCACGAGGGACCTGCCATCGTATTTGAATCCCAAGAAGAAGCCCTTGAAGGTATCATTAATAGAAAAGTAGAAGCAGGACATGTTGTCATCATTCGCTACGAAGGACCTAAAGGCGGACCTGGCATGCCTGAAATGCTTGCACCTACTTCACAAATTGTCGGCATGGGACTTGGACCAAAGGTTGCTTTAATTACAGACGGACGTTTTTCCGGCGCTTCTCGCGGATTGTCTATTGGACACGTCTCTCCAGAGGCAGCTGAGGGCGGCCCGCTTGCCTTTGTTGAAAATGGTGACCATGTCGTTGTCGATATCGAACAGCGCATTTTAAGCGTAGATGTTCCAGAGGAAGAATGGGAAAGAAGAAAAGCAAACTGGAAAGGCTTTGAGCCAAAAGTAAAAACGGGTTATCTTGCTAGATATTCAAAACTTGTGACATCAGCCAATACAGGCGGCATCATGAAAATTTAATCTGATATCGAACATTTGAAAATTGGCTCTCTCTATAGTATCCTTTATTCACAACATAAGGATTATAGAGGGGGCTTTTTTATGTCAATGGCATATGAAGAATATATGCGCCAGCTCGTTGAACCGATGCGTCAAGAGCTGACAAGTGCAGGATTTCAAGAACTAACAACGGAAGAAGAAGTAGAACAAACGATGCAAGAAGCAGAAGGAACGACATTTGTCGTTGTCAATTCTGTATGCGGGTGCGCTGCCGGCTTAGCACGCCCAGCTGCTACACAAGCTGTGATGAAGGCAGAAAAAACACCAGATCGAATTGTCACAGTTTTTGCTGGTCAGGACAGGGAAGCAACGGCAAAAATGAGAGAATACTTCACAGGAGAAGAGCCATCGTCTCCATCTATGGCACTTTTAAAAGGAAATGAACTCGTTCATTTTATTCCCCGTGACGAAATTGAAGGTCATGAAATGGAAGACATCATGAACAACGTCTTATCTGCATTCGAAAAACATTGCTAATACACATGTTGAAATGTCCTGTAAACAAATCAGGGCATTTTTTCTTGATCATGATGGAGGAACCGCATGCTTATCACAACAAGCTTTAGAGCAAATGAACAAACAATTGAAATAGCAAAAGCCCTTGCAGAGGATTTACATGGTGAGTATGTTGAAAGGCGCAAACAATCCGTCAAGCAGCTTGCGATGAAACGAGGAGACGTCCTTGTTGTGGGGAAGGAAAGATTCGAATGGTATCAGCCAAATGGTGAAAAGTTCTTCTTCCATCCAAGCTCAGCAATGTTCAGGGTGAAGCGGCTCATGCGCGGAGAAAAGGATCCTTTAATCGAAGCCACGCAGCTTCGGCCAGGCGATTCCTTTTTAGATTGTACGCTTGGCCTAGGATCAGATGCCATTACAGCCAGCTTGCGAGTAGGTCCGAATGGAAGGGTCATTGGTATCGAAAAGAATCCCATGACAGCATTGTTAGTCCGAGAAGGATTAAACACATGGGAGACAGGGGTAAGAGAGGCAGATGAAGCGATGAAACGGATATCTGTTGTAAGTGGAGACAGTATCGAGCAGCTAAAAAAGCTCTCTGATGAATCAATTGATGTCGTCTATTTTGACCCGATGTTTGAGGAGGCGATTCAAGAATCTGCAAGTATCGCTCCGCTCCGTCATGCGGCAGAGCATTACTTTGACCACGAAACAGCCGTCCAAGAAGCGCTGAGAGTGGCGAGAAAAAGAGTGGTTTTAAAAGATCATTGGAAAAGCACCCGATTTCTAGCAGACTCCTATCAATTTCACGTTTTAAAACGAAAAACAGCCCAATTTCATTATGGATATATTGAGAAAGAAAAAAGCCCTCGCTAAAGGTTCAGCTGTGCAGACAATTCTTTTTAATTCCTTGTCAAGCATCTAAAAAAGCCCTTATTCAGGGCTTTTAATCTGTAATCTCCATATAGACAAAATAAAATAATGTCAGCAAGGAAGCCGTAATAAAAAAACCTTCAAGCATACCCATTCCTCCCAAATTTTAGTCGCCTTTACTGCCATTGTAAACGTTTTATTATAAAAAAGAAAGTCTCAAATCGGTGACCAAATTGAATGACTGAAAATTCATTATATGCTAGAATAGCAGTATGATAACTTATGGAAGGAATTAGATATCATGAAGATGTGGATGAGAAAAACGCTTGTTGTGCTCTTTACGATTGCAACTTTTGGTTTAGTCTCTCCTCCGTCGGCTTTGATGACAGACAAGCCCTCTGAACTTTCTTCATCTGATAAAACGCCTTATACAGCTGTTTATGATACATCAGATGAATTGCGCAGCTGGGAACGAACGCAAGAGGAAAGCAAAGAGCAGATAGACCCCTTTGAGCAATATAAGCAAGAGGTGCTGTCAAGTGCAGAAAATCAATCCTTTCTCAAATTTGGCCGTAAAATCACACCTGTCATTGAGGACGAGTACAGAGAAGAAATTCAGCCGAAGATTGAACAAGTGTTAACCGACTATTTATCAAATTTCAAAGATGACGAAAAATTTCAAGATGTTGTGATAACTGATCAGCCTTCAAGCGGAAATGGCGAAAAAATCTTCCACATTTACAACCGCAAGACCGGAGAAGATTTGCTCCGTTTTCATGTCAGAAGAGATCAGCCGCCTCACAGCGGATATTGGTTTAACTTTCATTACCATACAGCAGAAGATGGATTCCAGACGCATCATGAACTCGGTAATATTTACTGGGATAAAAACACCCCGCCGAGCTGGATGAGCCACTAGAAGGAGATGTCATGCCAATTGAAAAAATATACAATGAACGAAATGGTGCAGATTACAAAACAAATGTTAAACGATCGCGGAGTGAAAATTGAAGATATCGCACACATTGTGCTGAAGCTCCAAGAAAAATATCATCCAAACCTTCCACTTAGTGTCTGTATTGAAAATGTTGAAAAAGTGCTGAATAAAAGAGAAATTGTCCATGCAGTTTTAACAGGACTTGCCCTTGATCAGCTTGCAGAAAAAAAGCTTTTGCCAGAACCTTTACAGCACTTAGTTGAAACAGATGAGCCGCTATATGGAATTGATGAGATTATTCCGCTTTCCATTGTCAATGTATATGGATCAATCGGTTTGACCAACTTCGGTTATTTAGATAAAGAGAAATTTGGTATTATTCGTGAATTAGATGAAGGCCGTCCAGGTGAAGTGCATACTTTCCTTGATGACCTAGTCGCTGCACTTGCCGCAGCAGCTGCAAGCCGCATTGCTCACTCACACCAAGATATTAAGGATGAAGAGCAGGAACGAGTGAATCAAGCATAAAAAGAAAAACATGTCTGCTCATCATGCAGGCGTGTTTTTTTGGTTTCAAGAAATGCTGAAATAAGGTAAACTACAACAAGAACATAAATAAAGGATGAAAAAAATGAAACAATACAAAGAGTTATGCCGTCATGTATTACAGCACGGGGATGAAAAAGGTGACAGAACGGGTACAGGTACAATCAGCACGTTCGGTTATCAGATGAGATTTGATTTACAGGAAGGGTTTCCTCTTTTAACCACAAAGAAATTACACCTGAAATCAATCATTCATGAGTTGCTTTGGTTTTTAAAAGGTGATACAAATGTCAAATATCTTCAAGAAAATGGTGTCCGGATTTGGAACGAATGGGCAGATGAAAATGGAGAGCTGGGCCGTGTGTACGGTGCACAGTGGAGATCATGGGCGAGCGGAGACGGCGAGACAGTGGATCAGATCGCAAAGCTGATTCATGATATTGAGCACAACCCGAATTCAAGACGACTGATCGTCAGTGCTTGGAACCCGGGGGAAATTGATCAAATGGCGCTGCCTCCTTGTCATTGTCTGTTTCAATTTTACGTATCAAACGGGAAGCTTTCCTGCCAGCTATATCAAAGATCGGCAGATATCTTTTTAGGCGTGCCATTTAATATCGCTTCATATGCTCTACTAACGATGATGATTGCCAAAGTCACAAATCTTGAGCCAGGAGAGTTTATTCATACACTCGGAGATGCTCATATTTACCAAAATCATCTTCCACAGGTGAAAATGCAGCTAGAGCGCGAGGAACGCACGCTTCCTACGCTTCGTATTACGAGAGATGTAAAAAGCATTTTTGATTTTACCTTTGATGATTTTGTGCTTGAGAACTATGATCCGCATCCGCATATTAAAGGAGAAGTCAGTGTATGATTTCCATGATTGTGGCGACAGGTAAAGATAGAGTCATTGGTCAAGATAATCAAATGCCTTGGCATTTACCAGTAGATTTAGCGTATTTTAAAAAAATCACAGGCGGTCATACGATTGTCATGGGCAGAAAAACCTTTGAATCGATTGGACGAGCGCTGCCTAACCGCCGAAACATTGTGCTGACCACAAGTTCTTCTTTTAAAGCAGAAGGATGCGAGGTTGTTCATTCAATTGCTGACATTTTGGCAATTGCGGAAAGCGAGACAGAGCTATTTATCATTGGCGGGTCTAAGCTGTATGAAGAAATGATGCCATATGCGGATCGTCTCTATATCACGCATATTCACCATGCGTTTGAAGGAGACCGGTATTTCCCGTATTACAATGAAGATGAATGGACGATTGTATCACGCGAAAAAGGCCATTGTGACGAAAAGAACCCCTACAATTATGAATTTGTCGTCTATGACAAAAAAGGATAAGTGAGTAGGAGGAGTACGGTTGTTTCGTTATTGGTTTTTAACGATTTATGTTGTTGTATCCTTTTTAAAAAGTATGAGGCATTTGTACGATCATGAATTAACAGATCCACGCATTTCCTATACGAAACGAATGCATCTCATTCATGAGCATGCAAAAAGGTTTGCCCGGGGGTGTATTGATCAATCAGGATCAGTCATGACCATTCATCAGCAAAAGAAGCTGCCAGATGGCCCGGTTATTTATGTCACAAAAGAGCTGAATCCAGTTACGACGACATTATTGATTGGCCACCTTGAGAAGCCATTTGCTTTTATGGCAAAGCGGAAGCTCTTTCGATATCCGATTTTAAAACAATGGCTCAAAAAAATGGCGGTTATTCATCAGAATCAAACGGATGAGGTCTTATTAGAAGAAGCAAAGGAAAGAGTCATGTCTGGGCAGAGTATCTTGCTTTCAGAAGCATATCGTCACATTGCAGAAGCGCTTGCTGAAGAATACGATTGTCCGCTTGTACCGATTGAAACTAGCGGAACGGATCGTCTTTTAACTGGGAAGATCGTGAAAAGACTGCGTCCTGTTAATGTGGATATTCATATTAAAGCTCCTGTCATGATCAGTGATTACGCACAAAAGCGTGCATAAAAAAAACCAGCATCCGAATAGTGGATGCTGGTTTTTTTCATGCAGCAGGAACGTTCACACAATAGAATAAAATACAGAAGAACATCGAGGCGCTGCCGCCGAGAACAAAGCTGTGCCAAATCGCATGATGATAGGGGATTTTCCGCCAAATATAAAAGATGGTTCCGACTGAATATAAAATGCCGCCTAACAGTAAGAGGCCAAATCCTGCACCTGTTAATTGGATATAAAGCGGTTTGATGGCAATGATGATCATCCAGCCCATTAATAAATAGACAAGGGTAGATACGATAATAAAGCGTTTGACGAAAAAGATTTTAAAGACAATCCCACCAGCAGCAAGCGCCCATACAATCGCAAGGAGTGTATAACCCAGTGCACCTTTTAGTGGTCCAAGTAAAAAGGGTGTATATGTACCAGCAATCAATACATAAATAGCCGAGTGGTCGAGAATTTCAAAAATATCTTTTGTTTTTTTGTGCCGAATGCTATGAAGCAGGGTTGAGCTTAAATAGAGCAGCAGCATGGATACACCAAATATCGAAAAGCTGATAATGTCTGTGACGGTGCCGTATTGAACAGCGAATAAGACGAGAAACACAATAGCTGGGATGGCTAAAATAACACCAATGCCATGTGTAATGGCGTTTGCAATTTCTTCTTTTACAGTAAACAATGGATGTCCTCCTTTTATTGAACCGGTATATAACCATCAAGCGACTTCAGGAATGAAAGACCTTCAAGTGTAATCTTCGTTCCGGCCCTGCCTTTTCCTTTCGTCACGTATGCTTTTTTCTCAAGATCATCTAAGCGGTTTCGCACCTGCTGAGGGGTCAGCGGGATGTCTCCTTGTTTGCTTAATTCAGACAAGATACGCCTGCTGGCTGCTTCTCCTTTTTCATTGAGAGATTTAATGGCTTCCAGCAAGAAAACAAACTCTTGTTTTTCCATTAGTGTGAGCTGGTGTTCTTCCTTTTTACCTTTCACGGCTGAGGGAAGGGGTGCTAACACAAAGGGCGGTAAATGATGTAAAAATACCGTGTGGCCCTCGAGTATGGACGCAGCGTAATGAACAATATTTTTGAGTTCTTGGACATTTCCTTCAAATGGATACTGCTGCAAGGCTTCCCAAACACTTGGATCAATATCAGGCGCCATGTTCAGCTTTTGAAAGAAAGCATTTGTTAACACAGGAATATCTGTTTTTCGTTCGGCTAAAGCTGGAAGGGCCAAATGAAGAACATTCAGACGATAAAACAGCTCGGGTAAAAAGGTAGAAGAAACCCTGAGTGCCTCTATTGATAAAGACGAAGAAGCGATTACTTTTGTTGCAGGTGACGTTTCTAGAAAGTGAATGACCTGGTGCTGCATAGAAATACTTAATGCACCGATTTCATCTAAATAAAGAATTTGATTGTTTTTTTCTGTGAAGGCTTTCTGTAAGGTTTCTTCATTCAAGATGGGGCAATACATGTGTGTCAGTGATGCGTGTGGAACAGATACGTTCGCCATTTCTTGGGCGAATAGCGTTTTGCCTGTGCCGATGTCTCCTGTTATCAAGACCGGCTGTTCGTTTTTCGAAAATTGTTTTGCCAGATGAATTGCATGCTTGATATCTTGATGATCTCCATAGATAGATGCGAATGATTGAGTGGCCATTGGGTGATTCCTTTCTTTGTGGTTCTAATTGGTTCAATTGTAACACCCAATTAAAACAAATGTACAGGAAAACGAAAAAGTTTATAAAATTTATGATGGATCGGTGATCTATTGGTTTATTTTTTGAATATTCATGTTATAATGACAAATTAAATAAGGTTAAAGAGAAAGGATCTTGTACATGAAACCGTTGCTCAAAGAAAATACGCTAATTCAAGTGAAAGACATCTTAAAAGCCCATCAAAATTTGAAGGATGTAGTCATTCATACACCACTTCAAAAAAATGAGCGACTTTCTGAACGATATGAATGCAATGTCTACTTAAAAAGAGAGGATCTTCAAGTAGTTCGTTCCTTTAAATTAAGAGGCGCTTTTAATAAAATGAGCCAGCTTCCAAAAGATAAACTAGAAAATGGCATTGTCTGTGCAAGTGCTGGAAATCACGCGCAGGGTGTTGCCTATTCTTGTAAATATTTAGGCATCCACGGGAAAATCTTTATGCCTGCTACGACGCCAAGGCAAAAAGTATCACAAGTGGAGCTGTTCGGAAAAGAATATGTTGAAATTATCTTAACCGGAGATACGTTTGATGATTCGTATCATGAAGCCGTAAAATGCGGAGATGAAGAGAAGCGCGAATTTATCCATCCGTTTGATGATCTGGATGTGATGGCAGGACAAGGAACGACTGCTGTCGAAATCTTAAATGATATCGAAGTGGAGCCTCACTTTTTATTTGCAAGTGTCGGAGGTGGAGGTCTGTTATCTGGTGTTGGTACATATATCAAAAATATCTCACCAGAAACCGAAATCATTGCAGTCGAACCGCTTGGCGCAGCTTCACTGCATGCCTCGCATGAGAAGGGCGAGGTTGTGACACTTGATTCGATTGATAAGTTTGTAGACGGAGCAGCGGTTCAGCGAATTGGCGAAAAGACGTTTACATCGCTTCAGTCTGTTGTCGATAAAATCAGTCTTGTACCAGAAGGGAAAGTATGTACAACGATTTTAGAGCTGTATAATCAATGTGCGATTGTAGCAGAACCGGCTGGCGCATTGCCGATCGCAGCATTAGATGCTCATCGCGAGGAGATCAAAGGGAAAAATGTTGTCTGTATTGTCAGTGGAGGAAATAATGACATCGGCAGAATGCAGGAAATCAAAGAACGCTCGATGATCTATGAAGGGCTTCAACATTACTTTATTGTCAATTTTCCGCAAAGAGCAGGAGCGCTTCGTGAATTTTTAGATGAAGTGTTAGGGCCAAATGATGATATCTCACGCTTTGAATATACGAAAAAGAATAACCGAAGCAAAGGTCCTGCGCTAGTCGGCATCGAATTGAAAGAAAGAGATGACTATGCAGCGCTGATTGAGCGGATGGATAAAAAAGGATTCCACTATGTTGAAGTGAATAAAGATCAAGATTTATTCCACCTATTTATTTAGGCTTAACAGATAATTGGAAAAGAGGATTGATCGTTTGTGCTGCTCAAAACAATATGTTTTAGACGGATGGATGGAGCTCAGATCAAGGTAACAGAAGTCCCTGTTCTAAAGGGAGATGAGACGTATCGTTTCATGCTCACCTTTAGACTTGAAGCTTTCTTGAAAAAAGTCTATGTATCTAAAGGAAAGAGAGCTGTGTACTCTTTCAGAGAGGATGTGAAACGTAACGTCAAGTGGAGCACATATGAACAGATCTATCAGGAGCCTACATTGAAACACAATGCGTAAGCAGAAATCTTTGTCAAAAGGGGGAAGCAGCCATTTTGAAATGGCCGCTGCTCAGTTTGGCAAGGATTTTTTTCATGACAAGAAGAAAATGTGACAATTTCAAAAACGTTAGGTCAGTTGTTTTCAAGTGTGCAGGAAATAAGGTAATATCATAAGTAAAGACTAAGACAGCAAGGATGAGACGATAGTGAAACAAATTAAAATTGTAACAGATTCAACTGTGGACCTTCCGCAAGAAAAAATCAATGATCTTTCCATTCACGTGATTCCGCTCAATATCTCCATTTCTGGAGTTGATTATATTGACCGAGTGAATATACAGCCAGATGAATTTATTGAAAAAATGGAGGCCGCTGAGGAACTGCCGAAAACGTCTCAACCTGCGATCGGTCAATTCGTCGAATTATATGAAAAGCTGACGGCAGATGGAAGCGAAGTGATCAGTATCCATTTAACTGGTGGAATGAGCGGTACTGTTCAAACTGCTGAAAGCGCTTCGAAAATGGTAGATGGAAATATCACGGTGATTGATTCGAATTTTATTTCCTATGGATTAGGATTTCAAGTCATCAAAGCAGCAGAACTAGCCAAAAAGGGTGCAAGCCGTGAAGATATTATCACAGAACTAGATAAAATCCGTCATCAAACAAAGCTATATGTCACGATCGATACATTAGAAAATCTCGTCAAAGGCGGCAGAATTGGAAGAGGAAAGGCGCTCATCGGCTCACTTCTTCACATCAAACCTATTGCCAGCTTAACAGACGGGGTATATACGCCAGAAGCGAATGTGAGAAGCTACTCTGCGCTTGTCCGCCATCTGACAAAACAGTATGTACAGGCGGTGAAGGGAAAAACAGTTCAAGCCATTGGGATCGCACATGCAGATGCATTAGAACTCGCTGAAAAGCTAAAAAAAGCGCTGCTTGATCACACACCTGAAGCACTGATTGACATCGCCTACACAACACCGATTATTTCGTGTCATACTGGAAAGGGCGCAATAGGCTTTACTTTTTATACCGATTGATAGAAAAAGGGGATGGACATATCATGTATAGAAAAAGGGGAGCCTTACTTGGTGCGCTTATGGTGGTAAGCGTGCTTCTTTTAGTCTCATGTTCAAATGGACAAATCAAGGATGCTTTAAATTATCAAATAGAGCCGTTTGAGTTTGAAAACCAAGATGGCCAAAAGGTGTCATTGGATGATTTAAAGGGGAAAGTATGGGTCGCTGATTTTATTTTCACAAGCTGTGAAACGATTTGTCCGCCGATGACTGCTCATATGACAGAGCTGCAAAAACGGTTAAAAGAAGAAAAATTGGATGCGCATATCATTTCCTTTAGCGTGGACCCAGAGGTCGATTCACCGAAAAAGCTAAAGGAATTTGCAAAAGCCTATCCATTGTCCTTTAAAAATTGGGATTTTCTCACTGGGTATTCACAGGCAGAAATTGAAAAATTCGCAATGAAAAGTTTTAAAACCATTGTAAAAAAACCTGAAGATGAAGACCAAGTGATTCATCAGTCCCTGTTTTTCCTTGTCAATCAAGATGGGAAAGTGATGAAAAACTATGATGGGGTGCAAAACACACCTTATGATGACATCATCAAGGACATCAAAACGCTGAACCGAAGCTAGCATAAGGATGTTCAAATGGGCGAAAACATGATACACTTTTTTAATCAGAAAAAGGAGGGACATCATCGTTTGAAGGCTCGTTTGATTTTGATTGTGATGTCTCTAGCTTTTGTTCTTTCTGCATGTTCCGCGCAAGAGGCTGGCATAAAGGATAAACTAGAAGACACACCAAAAGTAAAAGAACATATTACCATCGCAGCGGTTGGAGATTCCTTAACAGAAGGAATCGGAGATCAAGATAAAAAAGGCTATGCAGGCATGACCCGTGACAAGATAGAAGCAGTGGACGGCGTGCAGTCTGTCACATTAAAAAACTATGCCATTAAAGGCAGTAGAACAGTAGATTTATTAAAAAGATTAAAAGAAAAAAAGGTGCAGGACGGACTGAAAGACGCTGACTATATTTTCTTTACGATCGGCGGGAATGATCTCATGCATGTTGTCCGTCAAAATGTGCTTAATTTGACGTTTGCTCCTTTTCAAAAAGAGCAGGGTCCTTTTGAAGAGCGCTTTAAAACCATTCTTGCTCAACTGAGAGAACAGAATGCTCATGCGAAAATCATGTATGTCAGCATGTACAATCCTTTTAAATTCAGTTTGTCTGAGCTGCGAGATATTGATGAAGTCGTTCAAGACTGGAATGCCGCTGCCAAAAAGGAACTCAGAAAAGACGGCAATGCGGATATGGTCAATGTAGCAGATTTATTTGAAGAAGGTTCTGATGAAAAATTACTGGCAGAAGATGATTTCCACCCAAACCAAAAGGGGTACTCTCTTATGGCAAATCGTTTATTCTCCGAAGTGAAAAAAGAAGGACTGCCGAAGGAATAGGGTGAAACAGATGAAAAAATGGAAAAGCTTATTTTTTATTTTACTTGCAATCAATCTATTGATTGTGATTGGCTGCGGTATTTTGATGCTGCTGCCAGGCGGTCAATCCGCTTCAACCAAAGAAGTGAAAAGCGAATATGCTTTTAATATATCCAGCTCAAAGGAATCACTCACCAGCTTTGTGAATGATTATTTGAAAAATCAAGGATCAAATGATATGCCAGACTTTCATGTAGCAATCGATCAAGATGTGAAAGTAACAGGCGCAATTAAAGCTTTCTCTTCAACGATTGATGCAAACGTCTCATTTACGCCCACTGTTGAAGATAATGGTGATGTGCTTTTGAAAGTGGATGACTTTTCAATTGGACAATTGAGTATTCCGATTAGTTTTGTTTTAAGCTACATGGGTCAGTTCTATGAGCTGCCAGAGTTCGTTCATGTAAAACCGGATCAAAAAACGGTTGAAGTGCGTCTTTCAGAAATGCCGCTGACGAATGATATGTATGTGAAAGCAAACAAAATTGATCTACAGAACGATGAAATTGAATTTTCATATTATCATCCAAAGCAATAGAACGTGTGAGTCAGGAGTGTTATCATGAAGCGAGTCTATCAATATTTTAGTTTACTGTCGTTTTTATTTGCTGCATACTTCGGCATAACAGCTGCCAATGCTTTAAAAGCAGAAAATATCGATCAGTTTTACTTAAATATTGCCTACTGTGCATTATTTCTTGGCACAATGATTCTTGCTTTTGATTTTCAAAAGCAAGAAAAAGCTGAAGATGTCTCGTAAGGAGCCTTTTCCATTTTAGGAAAGGCTCTTTTTTATAGTTGCCGAGACAAGACCACCTTTGCCATAAGTTCAGGTTCTCCGTTCGCAAAACCATGAAGCAGGATCAGGTATGCACGCTTTGTTTGTAGATGAACTTTTGGGATATCAAGCAGTACACTTTGAGTGCCGGCAGCTTTCAATTCAAAATGATATTTATTTGGAGAGAAATGATGAATGTGGGTGCTGTTTACATAATCAAGCTCCTTCGATATGATCCCTTGGTCTCGTTCATATATATCTATAGAAGGAAGGTCCGGAGACAGCTGTACAAATGTAAGGGCTGACAGGTCTTCTTGTTTGATCAAAGGAATCTGCTGCTCAGTCAGCAGTGCAAAGCCTGCACGGGCACCTGTGATACATAATGTGTAGACCTCGCCGCTCTTAAATCGAATGCGGGAATGAAGAATTCTCTCATTTGTAGCCAGTTTGAACACTTCTATTTCATACATTCCCTCATCCCACTCCATATAAGCGGTCAAATGGCTGTAAGGCATTGGTTTCATTACCTGCTTCCGGTTCACATAAACAGCAAGCTCACTGAGATCTGGTGCAGCGTGAAATAATCGAATAAAGGCTTTTGATGAAGGGCTGCTTTGAAGATGCTCGTAGGTGTCAGCGAATGGCCGATATGGAAAGTCATGATAAAAGAGCTGCTGCATGTCATCAATCCCTTCTTTCTCATGCAATGGTGTTTTTTGTAGCGTATGCATGAAAAAGAAGATCTGTATAGGCAAAAGAAGCATAGAAAAAAGCCTGACGTATTCCGTCAGGCCGGCATGTTAAGAATGAGAAGAATATTGATGATATTCAGCTAGTTTAATGAACGTTTTTTCATCCTCAATTAAACCACAAACGCCGCACTGGACTTTCATTTGAGGACCTTGATAGCTCAAGTGAAAAGGAGACAGCTGTTCTCCTTCGTATCTTTCGACAACTGCTCCTGTTGCTGGATCTAGCTTGACAGGTTCTGAAAGCTGCTCAATGAGATTAAAGCGCGTTCTGTTTGTTTTACAGTTTGGACAAAGGTAAGGGCTTGTCATGGTTCATTCCACCTCTTTTTATCCGTAGCATGTCCTAAGCGCTAAAATCTATGCTTAATCCTTTTGACTTTTATCCAGCTTTTTAAATAATTTGATCATCGTTTTTAGTTCTTCGTCATCAAATGATTCAAATCGCTCCATAAAGTATTCTGTTTTCTTTTTCTCAAAATGCTCAGTAATTTCCTTACCCTTATCGGTTAAGTGGATTTTGATGATGCGGCGGTCCTCTTTTGAACGGATACGGGTGATCCAGCCTTTTTCTACGAGTGTGTCAGTCACAGCGGTAATATGACTTGCTGACACTCCAAGAATGGAAGCGAATTCCGTTACTTTTTTTGCACCTTGCTCACGGAGCAGGTTTAAAATAAGAAATTCATTCCGAGATAATTCGTTTTCGAGCAGGCTGTTAATTTCATAACGGATCTGCTTAAATACGGTTCTCAGTAAAGTGTCCATTTCGTACATCATTTGTTTTCTTTGTTCCAATCATTAAACCCCCATTATATTTTAAAGATACGACAGAATGCTTTCTTTTATTTTGGTATACAAGTCGTATCATTTTCATTATTTTTTATCATGTTATAATATGATGATACCATTTTTAAAATGAAGGGGGCACTAATATGTCTGAAAAACAAGAATTAGCCACATTTGCAGGAGGCTGCTTCTGGTGTATGGTTAAACCTTTTGATGAACAGCCGGGCATTATCAAAGTTGAATCAGGGTATACTGGCGGACATACAGTGAATCCGACCTATGAGGAAGTATGTACAAATACAACGGGTCATAGAGAAGCGGTTCAAATTACGTTTGACCCTGACGTGTTCCCATATGAGAAGCTGCTAGAGCTGTATTGGCAGCAAATAGACCCAACAGACGATGGCGGGCAATTTGGCGATAGAGGGGAATCTTACCGTACAGGTATTTATGTTCATCATGACGAGCAGCGAAAGCTAGCTGAAGCATCGAAAGAGCAGCTGAGCCAAAGCGGGATTTTCAAAAAGCCAATCGTTACAGAAATTTTAGACGCAGGTCCTTTTTATCCAGCAGAGGAATATCATCAGCATTATTATAAGAAAAACAAAATGCACTACGAACGATATCATGTCGGTTCGGGCAGAGCCGGTTTTATTGAGTCCCATTGGAGTGATAAATAATGGCAAATGAAAAAGAAAAGCGTATAAAAGAATTAAATCGCATGCAGTACGAAGTCACGCAAAATAATGGCACAGAGCCGCCATTTCAAAATGAATTTTGGGATCATAAAGAAGAAGGTATCTATGTGGATATCATTTCAGGAAAGCCGCTTTTTTCTTCTTTAGATAAGTTTGATGCCCACTGCGGATGGCCAAGTTTTACAAAACCGCTTGAAGAGGAAGAAGTAGCAGAGAAGGTTGATACGAGTCATGGAATGGTGCGGACAGAGGTTCGCAGTAAAACTGCTGATTCTCATCTAGGTCATGTTTTTCCTGATGGACCAGGGCCAAACGGTCTTCGGTATTGTATTAACTCAGCCGCTTTAAAGTTTATCCCAAAGGATGATCTTGAAAAAGAAGGCTACGGGGATTTGAAACATCTATTTGATTGATCCATTTAAAAATCGTCACATGGAAAGCAGCTGCTTCCGTGTGACGATTTTTTATTTTTTATGATGTGTACGATGTAATTGTTCGATGATGTGGAACAGCTTTTCTTTTGTAATGAGCGGTGCTTCTTTTGAGGTGTAATTCGTTAAGTCGACTTTTTGAAAGGCAGGGTGCAAATGTGGTCTCGGTAAAATGGCATAAAATTGTTCATGTTCAAACAGTGCATCTGCTTCGTGCGGAAATGTGAGCTCCTCGTGAAGCTTTTCGCCAGGTCTTTTTCCGACTACAAGAATATCCGGAGATTTAGCATTGATTTGATCGGCATATTCATGAAACGCTTTTAGGAGATCGGCAAGCTGTAAGGACTCCATCTTGAGTATGAAGGTTTCGCCGCCTTTCATCATGATTGCTGCTTGAAGTGTGAGGGAAACAGCCTCTTCAATGGACATAAAAAAACGTGTCATATGAGGATCAGTCACGGTCAAAGGTTTTTCATTTAATAGCTGCTGGAGCATGATCGGAATAACGGAACCTCTAGATCCAAGCACATTGCCAAAGCGTACAGAGCAAAACCTCGTTTTTTGATTCGGAATACTTTCGTTTGCTTGGAAAAATAGTTTTTCTGAAATCAATTTTGTTGCACCCATGGCATTCGTTGGAGAAACCGCTTTGTCAGTTGAAATGTTGACGACATGACTCACTTCATGTTCGAGAGCGGCTTCAATGACGTGCTGCCCGCCGATGATATTCGTTTGAACAGCTTCGAACGGATTATCTTCACAAGTGGGTACTTGTTTTAAGGCCGCTGCATGGAAAATGATATCCACACCCTTGACAAGCTGTCTCACGCGGCTTGCATCCCGGACGTCTCCTAAAGCGAATACGACCCCTGGATGATCTGCGTACTCATTTTTCATCATGTATTGTTTGCTGTCATCTTTACTGAAGACGATTATCTTCTTTGGAGAGCAACTTGTTAATTTATTCACGATTTGCCGGCCGATTGACCCCGTACCGCCTGTAACCAATATCGTTTTGTCACGAAAAAAGGTCTTCAAAGTCGTTTCTATCTGTTTGGACATATCTAATCCCCCAACTCTCATTTCTCTACTTTGCATCATATGTGAAAGAGCGGCATTCGTTTGAGGAAAAGAACCACTTCATGTATAAATTAGGTGAACAAATTATAACCATCTGCTTGTTGTCTTAATAGAATATGGAGAGATAAGAGATCAACTAGAAAAACGAGAGACCTGAATACTTCAGTACTGCGGTCAGCTCGGGCAGAGAAGAAAATTGTAGGGAGCTGTGCGCGAGGGGAGAAGAGAAGACATGTATAGGGGAAATCGTATTTTAGCCATGATACCTGCATTTAGAAGTCACGACAGCCAGCATGATGAACACATACGCATATTGGCAGAGAGGCCGCTTATCTATTGGACCATTCAGCCGTTACTGCAAATGATTGAATTAGATGAAGTCATCGTCTCCTCAGAGGATGTCAATACGCAAATCATTTCATCTCACTACGGAGCAAATGTGATTGAACTGCCAAGCACACATGTGACAGATCAAACGCCGTCACTGTTAGCTGTGAAGCATGCGCTTGCTTATTTAGAGCGGGAGGGAAAAACCTTTGATATTGTGCTGTATCTGCATCCAGCATCTCCTCTAAGACAGCCGGCAGATATCGAGAAGTGCTTGCAGCTTTTAGTGGAGGGGGGATATGACTGCACCGCATCTTTTACAGAGGCGTTAGAAAACCCAAATGAAACTTGGACACTGCATGAAAACAATGAAGCTACTTTATATAAGGACAATCATTACTTTTTCATGCCAAAGCATGAGCAGCCATATACGTATGGCCGGCTAAATGGTGCGGTATATGCTTTTCATGCTCATTATGCCAAAGAATGCATTCATTCCTTTTTAGAAGGATCTGTCGGAGCATATATGATGGATCACACGCAGTCGCTTGTGGTGAAACAGGAGGCAGACCGGAAAGAGGTAGAGAAAATCTTATTAGCTCGCCGAGATGCGGAAGATCATGCATAAGCTGGCATTCAACGAGAAAAAGCGCCCAGTTATAGGGCGCTTTCAGCGTGTAGACAAACCCTCGCATTCGGTGTCAGGTCTGCGCTCCGGTGCTCACGAATGTCAAATTCGCTCCGCTCCGGTACTCGCCCTTCCTACACTGCAAAGGCTTTCTATCACGCTGAAAAGAAGACAAAGGGCTAAAATCAAGAACATTTTAGCCCTTTGTCAACAATTTGAAAGCGCCCAGTTATAGGGCGCTTTTTACAATGTCATAAAGCCTTTGTGGCATCGTATCAAATGTATTCCAGCGAACGGCTTGCTCATAGTTGTTCAGTGCGGCCGCCTTTCTTTCACCTGCATTTGATCCATAGTATTCCACCTGTTTTATCAAATCATCCTCATCTTTGTAAAAAGCAAAGCTTGAAAAAGCAGGCGGTGGATGTAGATCCGTCAATTGAAAACTTCCAGTTGCAGCAATGTCAAATGCTCTGTTATTGAGGCTCATATTTTGAATCATGGCTTTGTTTTTGTTATACGCAAATTGAGCCGGCCTATGCGGATTCAGAACAATTGCTGTCTGCTGATAGATGTCCGCCATTTGCTGAGGACTCAGCCAATTCGTTATCAGTGTGAAATCACGATAATGTCTCCGTGATTTATTTAAGTGACGGTGCCATTCCTTACCTGCAACGAGAATACGCCATTTGTTTTGCTGCAAGAGTGTATCGATGGCTTTGATGCGGTTGGGATAAGGGTAGCCAATGAGAGCAATGTCATACGTGCACATCTCTTCTGGCGATTCATTTTTCTGAAAGACACGTGTATTTGCCGGAATGGGAAAGTAGTGCGTATTTAGAGCGCCTAATTGTTTATAAAATGGCAAAACCCCTTCATCAATCGTTAATATAAGCTGAACTTCATGTGCGCAAGCAGCTGACACATCTGTATAAAAGGGATCTTCTGTCATCCAAAGAACAATCGGGATTTTTTCTTGTTTGAATTGATGAAGTACATCTTTCGGAACATGATCACCGATCATCATCAAAACAAAATCCGGAGAAAATGTCCGGATTTTGTGCATGTTAGTGGGTAGAGATTCTCTATCAATCTTTACACATGAAAAGGGGGAATCAATGAAGCTTTCTTCTACCCATTGATCAAACATGTGATAGATTCCGCCGTAGCCAGAACTGATATAAAGAAGCTTCATGATGATCCTCTCACATTAAGATGTGAATGTAACACTTTCAACTTTATCTACATCTAATAGAGTCGTTGCTGAGCCTGTAGGTGTGACAGAGCTTTCTTGTGTAACAAATACAACGCCTGTTGAAGCATCGAATGATACAAATTGAACTGGCCCAATTAAATCTCCTGAGTCAGTGACAATGCTAATGACTGTTCCTGGTGCAAGTCTTGCAAAGATCCATCTTGCTGGCTGAGATACATCGAGTGTTGTAGCAGAATCTGAAGGTGATGCCTCAGCTGCCACTTCACTTAATAAATCGTTCAATTTTTCTTCCATTTGAACTCCTCCTTCTTCGAGATTAGCTGTTAATGCATGAGTAATTGGTTTGAAAAACACTTTCAATAGTTCCTTTTTTAATTCAGCACGCTTTTCGCTCATTTTTTCCCCATCCTTTCTTCATCAATTCAAACTCACCCCTATGTATATGCCGTTCATTTTTTTTGGCATAAGCAGAACGCTGATTCCTGATCTTTTTTTCATTTAATCACTTCACACATTTTTAAAAATGTTTTCAAATGCTGAGGCTAAATGAAGTGGCGCTCATACTCTAGTAAAGATTAAATGTGAAGAGAGAGGGATTATGAATGGAATTTGAACAATTATTAGATGGTTGGAACGAAGAATTACTAGAGTCGGAAGGAGTGCTTGAAGTCATCTTGATTTTACTTCTTCTTCGTCTTTTAGAAGAAAGTGGGGAAGAGAATGTGTCAGACATCAAAGAATTACTTCGTCCATGGCTTGAGCTTGGCATTCCAGTGCCGCGTGTTCATTTAGTCAATGGAGATGTACTTCAAAACGTGGTTGTCGTGCAATTGTTTGATACGGTTGCAGTCTTTAAAAACGCGACAAATCAGCTAAGAGTGAGTGTTCCTTATGTGAACATTGTCAGCTGGGGGGCTTTTTAATCTAATCAAAAAGGATAATGATCATGAAAGTATCGGTGATTTTAACAAGCTACAATAAACCAGATTTCATTGATCGTGTGCTAAAGAGTATGGTAGATCAAACGTATCCGCATTGGGAGCTTTTGATTATGGATGATGGCTCAGAAGAGGGCACCATTCAAAAGATCCAGCCCTATTTAAGTGATGAACGCATTCAGCTGTATTCGCACACAGTTCATCCGGCAAAACGGCTGTTAACCGCACGATATGCGACGCTTATTAATGAAGCATTAACCCGTATAACAGGTGAGCTCATTTGTTATTTAACCGATGATACCGTGTACCATAAAGATCGTTTGCTTAAAATGGTGGATGTTTTTCGGTCGAAGCCTCACATAGATATTGTGTATTCCTCGCAGCGGGTCGTGCATGTTGATCAGCATTTAGTGGAAACGATGAGTTTTATTCGAGAAGCAGATCAAATCTTAGAGCATGCGTCCTTTCAAGTGGACCATTGTTCGGTCATGCACAGAAGCTGCTTGCTTCCACTGATTTATGAAAAATACGGACAATATTGGGACGATGAGCCAAAGCACTGGCATCATGCAGATTCTGTATTTTGGATGAGGCTGAATCACTTCGCTGCGTTTTTTCCATTAAAAGATGTACTGGATACAACGTATAAAACGCCTCATTCCTTTCATCATCTGTTTTCGAGTATGCCGTATGATTTAATTGACGGAACGGTCATTGAAAAAGAAGGAGATTATTATCAAATCGCAGACGGGAAACTTCATGGAATTGAAAAACGCTGGATCAATGAAAAGAACAGGCGTGCGATCCGTGTTCCACTGTTATGTGAGATGAAATATGAAATGAAAGAGAAGCTGGCAGTACCCAATTATACAGTTGTCACCGCAGATTATGGGAAAACGTTCTTTTATATTGAAGATCAGAAAAAAAGACGGTTTGCTTCAAAACGTGACGTGCAATATTTTCAGTTTCACCCAAAGGAGATCTATACGATTTCAAATGATCAGCTCCAGGCATTTGAGGATGGCAGCATCATTCAAGCTTCTCCAGTTTTCAGTCCGCCAAACAGGCGCCTGTTTAAATGGAAACAAGATGTTTATTTACTTGTGCATCATACCTTTTGCCGAATTGATCCTGAGGTCGTGAAGCGATTTGCTTTTTATCATCAGCCGATTAAGCTGTACCCATCCCAATTTGCGTTTTTTCAGGAAGGAAAGCCGATTGTGCCGCTGTATAGGGAATCGCTGCAAGAATTCGATATGTCTCTTTATCAAACATCCGGACGAAAGCACTCCTCATAAGAGGGGTGCTTTTTTCGCAATGATTGCAGGAAGTAGAAAGGAAAAAGCGAAACATGAAAAGGACAGGAACCTTTAAGAACGATCAAGCCGCTGAAAACTTGGCAATTGATGCCGGTTTTTTGGCACTGAAAGTGAGGGGGAAAGAATGGGGAAGGTTGTCGAAAGAGCAGATTGGTTTGAATTGATTTTAGAAGCTATTGATGAAGCCATTCACGTTGTAGATGATCGAGGGATGACGATTTTTTACAATCATAATGCCGCTAAGTTTGACTGTTTACAAAAAGAAGAGGTGATTGGCAAGTACATCCTTGATGTGTATCCCTCTTTAACTGAAAAAACAAGTACGCTCATGCATGTGTTGCGAACAGGAAAGCCCATTTATCATTCGCTGCAAACCTATTTGAATAAAAATGGAGAAAGGATTGAAACAGTGAACACGACATTGCCTATTATCGAAGATAACGAGTTAATAGGCGCGGTCGAAGTCGCAAAAGATGTTTCAAAGCTGTCAGCCCTTTCCAATCGTTTAGGTCAAAAAAAGCGGACACAAGATGCGGCTGAGGCCGTACAAATGCATGATTTTGCTTCATTTTTAACAAATGATCCGCTTTTAAAAGAAATGCTTGAAAGGGCAAAAAAAGCAGCTGCTTATCCATCATCAGTTGTTGTCTACGGGGAAACAGGGACAGGAAAAGAAGTGCTCGTTCAAGCCATTGTCCATGAATCTGATCGAAAAAATCTAGTGTTCATTCCGCAAAACTGCGCAGCACTCCCAGAATCATTACTTGAAAGTTTATTGTTCGGATCTGTCAAAGGGAGCTATACGGGCGCGCTTGATCGCAAGGGACTTTTCGAATTAGCTGATGGGGGCACACTTTTTCTTGATGAACTGCAAGCGATGCCGCTCACGCTGCAGACGAAATTATTACGTGTGTTAGAAGATGGCGTTGTCCGCCGCATCGGTGATGCAAAGTCCATTCAAGTGGATGTTCGGCTCATTACTGCGCTCAATATGGACCCATTCGAAGCAGTGAAAAAGCAAATTTTAAGAGAAGATTTATTTTATAGACTGCATGTATCATCTTTTCATATCCCGCCGCTTCGTGAGAGAAAGCAAGATATCACGCTGCTATCCCGCCACTTCATTCAAACCTATCATCAGCAGTTTTCAAAAAACGTTACACGCCTTTCTGAAGAAACGGAACGATTGTTTATGGCGCACCACTGGCCTGGGAATGTCAGAGAATTAAAACATACAATAGAACATGCTGTGTTGATGATGCCAAAGGAAGCGGAAGAGATCATCCCTTTATACCTTCCGGCTCATTTACGTGAGCAAAAGCTGGAAAAAGAAACATCTGAATCCTCCTTAAAAAATCAAGTGTCTTCATTTGAACAAACATTGATTCAAGAAGCTTTACATCAGCATAATGGGAATATTAAAAAAACCGCCGCTGCTTTAAAAATCCCTCGACAAACGCTGCAATATAAATTAAAGAAATATGCAGATGCCGAAATATAGGCACAACATCCAATTGAATATGACGGGTAAAAGCTCCTTTTGTAAAGAATAGGGGCATTTTCCCATGTTGGCACATAACTTGCATAGTATAAAGTGAATGCTGATAGGGGGAATGGATATGAATCAGAAATTGTATGAACCGGCACGTCACTGGAAGGACATTGAGCTTTGGAAGGATGTACCTGAGGAAAAGTGGAACGACTGGATTTGGCAGCTGACGCATACCGTGAAAACGCTTGAGGATTTAGAAAAAATCGTAAACTTAACAGAAGAGGAACGAGAAGGGGTAAAGATTTCCACCAAAACCATTCCACTCAACATTACACCCTACTATGCCTCACTGATGAATCCAGACGATCCAAGATGTCCAATACGTATGCAATCTGTGCCAATTGCAGAAGAGCTTCATAAAACAAAATATGATCTGGAAGACCCGCTGCATGAAGATGAGGACTCACCTGTCCCAGGGCTCACGCACCGATATCCAGATCGTGTGCTGTTTCTTGTGACAAATCAGTGCTCCATGTACTGCCGTTATTGTACGAGAAGACGTTTTTCCGGCCAGATTGGTATGGGTGTGCCGAAAAAGCAGTTAGATGCTGCAATTGGATATATTAGAGAAACACCTGAGGTGCGGGATGTGTTAATTTCTGGCGGAGATGGGCTTTTAATCAATGATCAAGTGCTTGAATACATTTTGAAAAACTTACGAGATATTCCGCACGTTGAGATCATTCGGATTGGAACCCGCGCGCCGGTTGTCTTTCCGCAGCGTATTACAGATGAGCTGTGCGAGATTTTGAAAAAATATCACCCAGTTTGGCTGAACACCCATTTCAATACAAGTATTGAAATCACAAAAGAAGCAAAAGAAGCGTGCGAACGTCTCGTGAATGCCGGCGTTCCTGTAGGGAATCAGGCCGTCATCCTTGCAGGTATTAACGACAGTGTGCCGATTATGAAGAAGCTGATGCACGATCTTGTGAAGATTCGGGTCAGACCATATTATATTTATCAATGTGATTTATCTGAGGGCATTGGCCACTTTAGAACGCCGGTATCAAAAGGGCTTGAAATCATTGAGGGTTTAAGAGGACATACGAGTGGTTATGCAGTACCAAGCTTTGTTGTAGATGCGCCAGGAGGCGGAGGGAAAATTGCCTTACAGCCAAATTATTTATTATCGCAAAGCCCTGACAAAGTCGTCCTTCGTAACTTTGAAGGTGTCATCACCTCTTATCCAGAACCAGAGCATTACGTCGCAGGCCAGGCAGATGCGTATTTTAATGAAATTTATGAAGAGAAACAAGAACCGGCAATTGGTATTACCGCACTATTTGAGGATGAAGCGAGATCGTTTACGCCTGAGAATTTAAGCCGAATGAAACGTAGAGAAGCATATGAGACAAATCCTGAGCACGACACACTTAAAAACAAACGTGAGAAACGAGATGAATTAAAAGAGAAGAAATATCAAGCGCAGCTCAAAAAAGAACAAACCGTAAAGGAGGAGAAATAGCCTTGCTGACATGTGATTGGTGTGAGGAAAACAAAGCAAATGCGGAGCAGACAACAGTCTATTGGGAACTGATCACGGGCACACAATCAATTGAAATCATCGAAACGCCGTCCATTTCCTGCACGCACTGCGGGATGATCTATCAAAAGGATGAGACGGTCAAAGAGATTGAAGATCAATTAATTTTAGTGGATCAGACAAAACTTCCAGAAAAAATCTCCTACGAGGAATTAATGAGCATGGAGCGGTTATTAAAGCGAAATTACTTTGACTTTTCATCATAAGTTGTACCTCCGCCTATACAAGTCATCAAATTGCTGTATAATATAACAACAAAATAGTGTGTCGCGGAGGGAAAAACAGGTGAAGTCGTTTTACCATTATTTAATGAAGTTCAGACATCCAAAACCGAAAGATGAAATCAGCCATTTCGCAAATGCTGCGTATGAGGATCACAGCTTTCCTAAAGCTTCCACAGATTATCATGAGCTGTGCGCTTATTTAGAATTAAATGGTGATTATTTAAGCTCAATGACAACATTTGACGAAGCGTTTGAGCAATACGAAGTAGAAGTCAAAAAAAAATAACACACAACCGCTTATCCGAATGGAGAAGCGGTTTTTTCATGAGAAATAAAATGGCGTTTTGCATGGTGTGGTTGCCCATGCAGAATTCCTTGCGCCGGCATACGATACGTTAAGACCAAAAGTCGGGCAAGGGGGAGACAGAATGAAGGCGAAAGCACCAAAATATCAAGTAGGGGATATTGTCGTCGTTGTCATGTACGGCACAGTCGGAACGATTACAAAAGTCCATCAAATTGACCAGCACTATTTATATGAGGTCAATCATAATGAGGTGCTTTATTTTGAAACATCACTTCAGCTTTACGATGAGTATAGCGGAGTGATTGTCGATACAGAAAAGCTGGACATTGAATATGAGTTCCTCATTGGCGATGTTGTATATGTAAAAGATTACGGAAAAGAGCTATTTAAAATCATTGGTCATCGGACTGAAATTTGGCGCTACCTTGAAGATGGCTGGGAAGATGTCATTTACGAACTCACGAGGCTGAAAGACGGAGAGTGGCTGGAAACAGAAGAGGAAGATTTAACGCTTGTCCTAAGAAAATATGAGATGGACCAGTTTGTTCATCAGCTTCTTTTTGTGCATTACGTCGGAGAAACCTCAAAAGAGTTAGAAGAAGATATGGTCCAAACGGCTCTATTGCAGCTAGAAGAGAAACAAGAAAGCGAATCTTCACTTGAATTTCTGGCTGTATCTATAGTGGATGAGCTTCTTGATATTTATAACGATTATAAAATTCTCTATGAATTTTTCAAAGATCCAGAATATAAGGATATGATGGATTTTATTTTGGAAAGTTTACACGAACATTTTGGTTAAAGAAAGACTTGTCCTAACACGAATAAAAAATAAGGCACACAGAAAAATGCAATCACATAAAACCATCCCCTCAAGATACGGCCCATCACCTGATCAAAAGTTTCTCCATCTAATATGCTTAACCATTTCATTCTTTCAAGCCCCTTTTCTTTTTGTTTACTGCATTTATATGTATGGAATGAGCCATTATGACAAACTGTAATAAAAAACAGCCGGCGTTCATACATCATAAAAAAGGAGGCGGAATGCAATGAAAGAAGCAGATTTGGTGATTGATACAGAGGAAATTGCGGAGTTCTTCTACGTGGAGCTGATCAAAAGAGGGTACATACCTGCTGAGCTTGAAACATTTGAGCTGGCTGACATTACATTTGAATATATGCTGAAAAAAGCAATGATAGTTGAAGAAGAGGCGTGGTAGGCACTATACTTTGAAGAGATTCTGAAGAGAGAGGGAGGGGAATCCTTCGCGTGTACATCCTATTTCTTTTCATTTTATTTGGCGCCATTGCTGCGCTCATGGCATCTGGGGTTTTTCAAGATTTGGACAACCAGATTATCTTATGGTTTGAAAGCATCAGACTCCCTTTTTTAAATGATGTCATGCTCGCTTTGACGGACTTTGGCATCAGCGCGCTGCTCGTTCCAATCATGCTCATTTTTAGTGTGGTCTTGTTTATGTATAAGCGCTACTACTCTATCATGATGCTTTTTCTACTATATCTCACAGAAAAAACAATCAATCATGAATTAAAGGGGCTGTTTGCTAGAGAGCGTCCGGCCTTTGATCACCTTGTAGTTGAAACGTATTACAGCTTTCCGAGCGGACATTCGATGAATGCAGCCACCATCTACCCTTTTATTGCTTATCTATTAGTTGAAATGATCCCATGGCTGAAAGAAAGACAAAAAATCGTCTATTTGATCACAGGGCTTTGCGTTCTGGCCATTGGCATCAGCCGGATGTATATCGGGGTGCATTATTTGACAGATGTTGCAGGAGGCTTTGCGATAGGACTCGCTCTATTTCTCATTTGTAAAAAGATTGACGAAAGATTGCCTGTCATTCGACAAAAATAGAAGAAGGAAATGGACAGATCCCAGCCAATTTTATATAAAAGGGGAGGGATTTGAATGCAATTGACGTTGAGATTTTTTCAAAAGAAACCTTCAGCATTTCACTTAACCATTTATCAGACACCTGAATATGGCGCTGCAAGCGGGCATCAGCCTGTGTACCGGACAAAGATTGGCGGCAGAACACACCTTGATGTACTGGAAAAAGCATTCTCGACATTTAATGTACATGATACAGTCCCTAATGATTACAATGCGCGGTTTATCACAACAGGTGATATTGTTGTGATTGATGATAAGAAAAAGGGGAAGTGCTATTATCAGCTCTCTCCGGCAGGGTGGAAACGCAGTGAACGACTAATGACGATAGGTTAAATAGATAATGAATGATGCCAGCTTGAGATCCAGCTGGTATTTTCTTTTTTAAGCTCGATCGTTTATAATAAATAGGATAAAATACATAGTAAACGTAAGTGGAGGCTAAAAAATGAGTGTACATATTGGAGCAGAAAAAGGACAAATTGCAGAAACGGTATTGCTGCCAGGCGATCCGCTTCGTGCGAAATATATTGCAGATACATATTTAGAAGATGTTGAGTGCTATAACGAAGTGCGCGGAATGTATGGCTATACTGGAACCTATAAAGGGAAACGTGTTTCTGTACAGGGCACTGGAATGGGCGTACCGTCTATTTCAATTTATGTGAATGAACTCATTCAAAGCTATGATGTTCAAAACTTAATTCGCGTTGGATCTTGCGGAGCCATCAAAAGAGATGTTAATGTACGTGACGTCATTTTAGCCCAGACATCATCAACAGATTCACAAATGAATCGTGTGGCATTTGGACCGATTGATTATGCGCCATGTGCTGATTTTGGCCTGCTCAAGAAAGCCTACGACACAGCAGAAGCAAAAAATGTCGCTGTACGTGTTGGAAATGTATTTACAGCAGACCAATTTTACAATGAAAAACCACTTGAGCTCATGGCTCAATATGGTATCCTAGCGATCGAAATGGAGACAACCGCTCTTTATTCTCTTGCAGCAAAATTTGATCGAAAAGCGTTATCCATTTTGACTGTGAGTGACCACGTTCTAACAGGAGAAGAAACAACGGCTGAAGAGCGTCAAACAACGTTTGATGAAATGATCTTAATTGCGCTAGACTCCGTTTTATAATAGTATAAAGGGTGTGCTACAATGTAGCGCATCTTTATTTTTTTAGAAGAGCAAAAGGAAGGTATGTCATGAAGAAAAGCTACAAAATACTCTCAATCGCATCGATTCTTGGTTTGACAGCCGCGCTATCAGGCTGCCAGTTGCTGGATCAAAAAAGCGGTACATCTGAATCAAACAAAACAAACGAACAAAAAAACGCAGCAAGTTCATCTCCCCAGCACAACTCAAACGATAAGGCAGATTCATCGAATCAAGAGCTGACGTTAAAGAGTGAATATTTCAATGACATCAAGGTTGTGAGCGGTCTGAAAACCATTCAAAATCCTGAAAATGTGCTAGCACTTGTCAACAAAGAATATGCATTACCAGGAACCTATAAACCTTCTGATCTCGTTGTACCAAAAGTAGAATTCTCTTTTTCGGAAGATATTGAAAAGCGATATATCCGCAAAGAAGCAGCGGAAGCGCTTGAGAAGTTATTCAAAGGTGCAAAAAAGGAAAACTTCGAGCTTGCTGCAGTATCTGGCTATCGCTCCTATGACCGTCAAAAAGTCATTTTTGATAGTGAGGTCAAATTAAAAGGCAAAGAAAAAGCACAAGAAGCAGTCGCTTTACCAGGCGAAAGTGAACATCAAACAGGTTTAGCCATGGACATTTCCTCAAAAAGTGCCGGTTTTGAGATCTCTGAAAAGTTTGGTGAAACACCAGATGGCAAATGGGTGGCTAAAAACGCCTATAAATATGGCTTTATCATCCGCTATCCAAAAGGAAAAGAAGACATTACGAAATACGAATATGAGCCGTGGCATCTGCGCTATGTGGGAAAAGAAGCCGCAAAAGCGATGCATGATCATGATTTAACATTTGAAGAATACATGAACAAAGTAAAGAAAATCTAAACAAGTTAAAGGCCTCCCAGCTATTCGGGAGGCCTTCTCTTATTCTTCTTTTAAAAAAAGAACAATCCTGCTAATGCGAAGCCGGTAATGAAACCGAGGCCGATGCCATACGCTGCACCCCAGCCATAATATCCGCCCCAATAGCCAAAGCCAAAGCCTCCGCGAGACCCGCCGACTGGACGAATATAAACTTTGCGGTTTGTCACACGCTCAATGCGTCCGACGTGTACTCTGCCATTACGGTCAGTAATTCTAGCGACTTTCCCCATGTGCTGCTGACAAAGCTTGTAGTAGCGCTCCATGTTTTTCCTCCTTATGACAAAACTCTTTTCACTCTTATCCTATGCGAGAGACTTCATAGAGTTTGGACAAAACATATAGGAGATTCGCTCATTTTATACGGTACATTCAAATAGAATGTGGCTTAGCTGCTTTCGGTGTGCTTGAATGAGATCGTAGTGTGTTTGCAGTGTCTCGTAAAGAGAAGGCGGTATGTGTTCAGATAATTCCATCTCTGTCGGTTCCTCCTGCACCATATGTTCATCGAATGAAAGAATCTGAATGTCACGGAAGCCTGCTGCTGTTAACTGCTCCTTCCATTCTTCAAGCGACAAGAGCGAGTGAAAGCCGTAAAAATTTCGAACAGCTGCCAGCTCTTCAGGCGTAAGAGGGGCTTTTAACACAGCTTCATTTGCAATCAGTTGACTGCCAGGAGCAAGCACACGTTTGATTTCAGCTAGTGCATCAGGCAGCTTGGTAAAGCTTAAAACAGATTCACTGATGAGTAGAGAGAACGCTTGATCTGGAAAGGGCAGCTGCTCAATGGATGCCTCTAAAGCACGGATAGGCAGTTCCTCCCGTTTGAATCGCAGGTTCGCCTTTTCAATCATCAATGGATGCGTATCAATGGCCTCCACCTGATAACCAATATTTCCTAAATAGGCGGCGGTCTGTCCTGTACCGCATCCAGCGTCCAGTATTCGTGCATGAGGCGGCAGTTTTATATGCTCAATCATCGTTTTTGTTAACTCAATTCCGCCAGGATGGGCACCTGATACGCCAAAATAAGCAAGCATTTCTACATAATCACTCATATAATCCCTTCTTTCCTTATCCTGTTCCTCTCTAAAGATTATGCAATAGAGGGGCAAATGGCTTATCTTTTCAAATAGAAGTTGATCCTTTGGTTGACGGATGAAGCCTCGTCCTTGATAATAATGAAAGGAGATAAAGGTGGTGTTTTTTTGAAAAAACAAATGAAGTTCGTGGTAGCCATTCTCGTGACTGCTGCACTGTCCTCAGCGATTACATTTGTGATCACAAAACAAGGTGCTGTCAGCGTCTCAGGAGACGAGAAGTTTAGTAAACTCATGGCTGCGTATACGAAGGTAAAGGATGAGTATTACGAAAAAACGGATGATCAAAAACTAGTAGATGGTGCGATCCAAGGAATGATTGCATCACTTGATGATCCATACTCTACATATATGGATCAGGAGGAAGCCGAAGGATTTAATAATACCATTTCTTCTTCATTTGAAGGAATTGGTGCACAAGTTGAAGAGAAGGATGGACAAATTTTAATTGTTGCGCCGATTAAAGGCTCTCCTGCTGAAAAAGCTGGTTTGAAACCGCATGATCATATTTTAAAAGTGAATGGAAAAAGCACCAAAGGAATGTCGGTCAATAAAGCAGTCTCTCTCATTAGAGGGAAAAAAGGAACGGATGTTAAGCTGCATCTTAACCGTCAAGGAGTCGGCAATGTAGATGTGACCATCACAAGAGACACCATTCCGCTTGAAACGGTGTATGCAAAACTCACAAAAGACAAAATAGGAGAAATCCAAATTACGTCCTTTGCTGAAACCACATCGAAAGAGCTGGATAAAGCAATTGATGACCTTGAGAAAAAAGGGGCAAAAGGTTTTGTCATTGACCTGAGAGATAATCCAGGCGGCATCATGACAGAAGCCATTGAAATGAGCAATGACTTTATTGATAAAGGGAAAGTCATCATGCAGGTTGAAGAAAAAGGGAAGAAACAAGTGTACAAGGCTGAAAAAGAACGCAAAGTCCATCAGCCGGCAGTTGTCCTTGTAAATGGCGGTTCAGCCAGCGCTGCTGAAATCATGGCGGCGGCTCTGCACCAATCTTCAGGCATTCAAATTGTGGGTGAAAAGACGTTTGGCAAAGGAACTGTTCAAAATGCGCAAAACTATAATGATGGTTCTAGTGTCAAGTTAACCATTGCAAAATGGCTGACACCAGACGGTTCTTGGATTCACAAAAAAGGTATCGAACCACAGGTGAAAGCAGCTCTCCCAAGTTATGCAAAGCTGCCGTACTTAAGCCCGAAAAAATCATATGAGCTAAATGACAATGGAGATGAAGTCAAAGCAGCTCAAAAAATGTTCCAAGCGCTTGGCTACAAAGCAAAAGCAAACGGTGAGTACGATCAAGCATTCCAGTCTATCGTCAAAAGCTTCCAAACAGACAACGATCTCAAGGCAGACGGTATCCTGACAGGAGATACAACGACCGTTCTGATGACAAAGATCCAAGATAAGCTAAAGAACAACGATACACAAATGAAAAAAGCCATTGAAGTCTTGAAAAAAGAAATGAAATAAAAAAAGCAGTCCTCATCAGGGGACTGCTTTCAGATTGTAGAAAAACCCCACCTTTATTTTGAGTGAAGTGGGGTTTTTTGATAAAAACATATAGAGTTTTATGTTGAACACGGGTCTTTCCATGTCTAGTTTGTTTCCTTTTAAAATGCATGGCAGTGAAAGTAAGCATACTTTCTTTTTGATCCATGTAACGCTGTTAGGTGTTAATATTTGTATGAAAAAAGACTTTTTTGAACTTGACAAAATAATGTAATTATGCTATAATTTACTTTATTGTTTTTAGAATATATAATAGGATTCTCCTGGCCAGGAGAATCCTATTTTTTTGTTCTAAAATAAAGGAGTGTATTTGTATGAAGAAAGATGAGTCCAGTCTCACTTCGTTAATATCGGCTTTTGCCAGATCCTATCATAGTCAATTTGATACGCCTAAAATTTTTAATGATGATATAGCTAGAGAATTAATTTCTGAAAAAGAATTCAATGACATCAAAGAAAACATGGTTCAAGGCATACATTTCTTCAACAAATATATCGATCAATCAAAATTCGAAGGAAATACAGAAGAAATATTAAAATGGATTACACAAGTCCAGCTTTCTCCAATAACCTTATCACGTGCAGCGTATTGCGAAAAAGTATTGCTTCACGAGGTAGCGTTAGGATTAAAACAATATGTCATACTTGGTGCTGGATTAGATACTTTTAGTTTCCGACATCCAGAATTGGAAAACAGCTTAGAAATATTCGAAATTGATCATCCTACTACACAGGAATTTAAAAAGCAAAGATTGGACGAGGCTAAATTAAAAATCCCAAGTAATCTTCATTTTGTTTCTATGGACTTCACCAAAAATTTGTCCTATCAAAACCTAATAGTTCAAGGATTTGATAACAAAAAGACGTTCTTTAGTCTTCTAGGGGTTTCTTACTATTTAACGAAAGAGGAAGTGTCAAGCTTAATAGATTATTTATTCACCAAGGTTCCATCAGGAAGTTCAATCGTTTTTGATTATGCAGATGAAAAACTATTCGAAGAAAAAGGAACCTCTAATAGAGTTGAAAATATGGTGAAAATGGCTTCAATAGGCGGAGAACCGATGAAATCATGTTTTTCGTACTTTGAAATCGAAAAGGTGTTAGAGAAATCAGATTTACTCATTTATGAACATTTATCACCTGAAAAAATTAATGAACTGTATTTTAATAATAGAGAAGATTACCTATCAGCCTTTGAGACAATTCATTTTATTCATGCTGTAAAAAAATAATACTCGATCATGTACATTGGAATTGTGTTATACAAAAAATCTTGTAGACTTTGTCTACAAGATCAAAGCAGTCCTCATCGGGACTGCTTTTTCTTATCCTTACACTTCGTTTGTGATTGCTTCTGTTTTTTCATGATCCTTTTCAAATAGATCATTCATGACAGAATTGGATGTGACCTTGTTTTGGAAGAATGGATTCAAAATCAAGATGACAACGACGTTTGCTAGTAAACCAAGAAAACCTTCATAAAGACCAAACGTAACTTGTGAGATATTCGCTGTAAAGGTAACGATGATTCCAACGACTAAACCGGAAATCGTTGCTTCTCTCGATTGTTTTTTCCAGAACAAACTGATGGCAATAGCTGGGAAGATTTGAACCATTCCTGAAACACCAATGAGCTGAAGTGTGACAAGTGCAGTTGGGAACAGCATCCCGAATAAAAGAGCGAGCCCGATGACGATAAACACCATCGAACGTGTAATGATGGTCAATCTTTTAGGTGACACATTCGGATGAATTAAGTCACGGTATAAATTATTGGCAAATAAATTCGATGCGCCAATGGCCATGATGGAGCATGGAATGAGGGAAGCCAGTGCAATCGTTGAATATGCGAGCCCCTGCATCACGCCGCCATATGATGTTTGAATTAAATGAAGAAGAGCAAATCTTGGATTTGTATCTTCTGGTAAGACTAAAAAAGCAATAAATCCAAGGAAGATGACCAAAATCAATACAATATTATAAAGAGGCAAAAACATGCTGTTTTTACGGATGGCATCTGCGCTTTTGGCTGTAAAAACCCCAGTTGCTGCGTGTGCCCACATAAACAAAGCAAGAGCAGAAACGCCTGAAGCAGTAATGAACCATAAAATGCCCTTAGGACCGCCTTCAGGGATCGTTAGAAGCTGAGGCGCTTCTTTGGCTAACGTGTTCATCATCGGTGTCCAGCCGTTAAAATGAATAATTGGCAGTGAAACGACCATAAACAGCATGATCACCCAAACAAGAATATCCTTAATAATGGCTGTATATGTAGGACCTTTAATACCACTAAAAAATGTATAAAGTGCGACTAAAATAAACGAAATAATAACTACTGCATTCACATTAATATAATTCGTTCCAGCGACAGTTAACGTATCTTGAATTCCGCTCAGCTGAAGACAAATATAAGGAATCAGCATAAGTACTCCAACAATCGCAATCAAACTGGATAACAGCTTGCTGTCAAACCGCTCACGTGCATAATCGGCAAGTGTTGTAAGGTTGTGATTTTTCGCAACCGTCCATAGTTTCGGTAAAAAGAAATAAGCAATAAAATAAGCTAGGACTGAATAAGGAATAGCGAAAAAAGCGACGCTTCCAGCTGTATAGGCTGTACTTGTAAGCCCTAAAAAGGTATAAGCTGTATATAAGTCTGCGCCAACGAGGAACCAGACGAGCAGTCCGCCAAATTTTCTTCCGCCGACAGACCATTCTTCTACTGACTGTCTTGATGATTTGTCACGACCAGCGGCAAATCCGATGACCACGACGATGAAAATAATACTTGCAGTAATCAATAAAGCTGTTAAATTTCCTTGCATTAGTCAGTTCCTCCATTTGAATGTTGCATCTTATAAATGATAAATGTGCAAATTGGTGTGAGTACAATCCATAGCAAGAGCCAGAAGTGGAAAAAGGGCAGGCCGATGACAAATGGATGAATGCGATTCGCAAAAGGCAGCAATGCGAGCTGTCCGATGAATGGAATCGCGATTAGTAGTGCCAGCATCAATTTTTTGTTCATAATTTCCTCCTGAATATTTTGTAATTTCATAATAATAGCAGTTGTCAGATTAGATCACAAGACTATTTTCAGAAAAAACAATCATTTTGGTGAATATCATACTAATATAACGCTTTCATTTTTGAAAAAGGAGAAAGAGTGAAGTTGTAAAGAGGAGGAAGGTGAAAGAAAGTATGTAGAAATAATATTTAAAGCCAATAAAAAAGCCCCAGCATAAAGGCTGAGGCTTTGCCAATTTTTAAAGGAAATCAGAAACTTCTTCGATGTCGAAACGGTTGCTTTTATGAGCTTCTTTCGCTGCTTTACCAACTGAAATCAGCATAACCGGCTCGTAGCGGCCGCTTACATTGAATTCTTTGATGTACGCGTCTTTACTGAAACCACCCATTGCACATGTATCATAGCCCATTGCTTTGGCCGCAATCATTAATTGCATAGCAGCTAATGAAGCATTTGAATACGCTGCTTCGCGTGCATATTGCTTGCTTTGGTATGCGCCATTGATTTGAGTCATCAATGTTTCTTTAATGTCTTCAGTAATGAAGCCTTGTTCTGCCAGCTCACTGTAGATTTTTTCGCCATTTTGGTTAGCTTCAAGGTCACCTAGAACTGCAATAACAGCTGATGCCTGTGATACTTGCTTTTGGTTGTAAGCGATTGGAAGTAATTTTGCTTTTGCTTCAGCACTATGGAAAACAGTGAAATGCCAATGCTGAAGGTTCCAAGCAGATGGTGCTTTTGTTGTGATTTCAAGAAGCTCTGTTAACTCTTCTTTTGTCATTTCATGAGAAGTATCATACTCTTTTACTGAAGCTCTTTGTTTTAAGATGTCAATTGTTTTTTGATCGGTCGCCATATGGATATTTCCTCCCGTTTTTGCAAATAATATGGTACAATAACTAAAAAGTGAGAAACTTACTTATTGTAACTAGAGTTATTTTAAATTGTACACCGTTAGTTTGTCAAACAATCATGAAAAGAAAGGCTGAAATTTATGGAATTCCAATTATGTCCACACATTCAGCAAGCTTTTTTACTCCTAGGCAAAAGGTGGAACGGTCTCATTATACATGTATTGCTTGATGGACCAAAGCGTTTTAAAGACCTTACAGACACGATCCCGACGATCAGTCAAAAAATGCTCGCAGAGCGTTTAAAAGAGCTCGAGCAAGAAGGGATTATAGAGCGGACTGTCCTGCCTGAGACGCCTGTCAAAGTCATTTACAGTTTAACTGAAAAAGGGAATGCGTTACATGATGTGTTTCATGAGGTATCTCGGTGGGCAGGGGAGTATACAGACTCACACGGGAAAAAGGAGCAAGCCTAGTTTCAGGTTTGCCCAAACATTTTAACTCCTGATGAATATGCTGATGTTAGGCACATGACAAAGGAGGAGAAATGCATGTACCCTCATACTCCGTATTTTCGAGGCGGCGCCCCTGGCATTCCGCCATATGAATCCAGAGTCCCTTTGTTTTTTGGTTTTGGCGCTCCTTTAGTCGGCGGACTGCTTGGCGGATTTCTAGGAAGTGCGATTTTTAATTATCCCCGTCCATATTACCCGCCGCCACCACCGCCTGCTCCACCACCATATGGCGGCGGATATCCACCATACTATTAAGAAAAAAGAGTAAGCCTGCTTCCGTTCTTAAAGCAGGCTTTTTATAATGGAATATCAATTTCAGAAATTCCTGGATCATCATGCTTTAAAAACATAATTTCCAATATACCGTCTTGATACGACGCCTTCGTTCCTTTTCGTTTCACAGCAGCAGGGAGAACGACTTTCTTCTGCGTCCCTTCTTCAGGAAAATGATCAATAAACAGCAGATTGGCTGTATGTTTGATTTTGACTTTTTCTGTGTTCGGACGAGCAAGTTCAAATTTGACAAACACATGATCAGTCGTCTCGAACACTTCGACTTCTGGCTCTTTTTCTTTTTCGACATCAGTTTCTCTCGTTTTTTGATTTTGAGAAAGGGGGTCCTGAAATGGGAACTGAGCAGGATAATTGGAGCCGAATACACTTTCCATGACTTGATTGACATACTGCTCAACGTCTTTAGGATCTGAATTCTTTAAGGCTTCTTTTGAGAACTGCTTTTGAAAAGGGAATAATCGGTTCCAGTCGAACATGTGAATCATCCTTTCTAAATGCCCTGAATTAGTATATGCCCATTCGCCTGCGTGCGTGCTATAATATACGTTATTTAGAAAGGGATGGTTACATTGAACGAACAGCAATCAAAAGGTGTTCTCTACACGGCAGCATCTTTTACACTCTGGGGTTTATTCCCGTTATATTGGAAGCTGATGGAGCATATTTCGTCAGGCGAAATTTTAGCGCACAGAATTTTATGGTCATTTGTGTTTATGTGCGGTATTCTTTTGTATTTAAAACAAGTCCGCCCAGCAATGCAGACAGTGAAGGGTCTCATACTGGATGGTAAAGCATTTTTTTCATTACTTTTATCTGCTATTTTAATTTCGGTCAACTGGTATGTTTACATTTGGGCAGTCAATCATGGTCTTATGCTAGAAGCAAGTTTAGGGTACTATATTAATCCGCTTGTATCCGTTCTATTAGGCATTATTTTCTTAAAAGAACGACTAAATAAATTGCAAACCATTGCCATCCTCATTGCCGCATTTGGGGTGATCCTATCAACAGTTCAATACGGGTCATTTCCTGTCGTTGCTTTCTTATTAGCCCTTAGCTTCGGCTTTTATGGTTTGATTAAAAAAAGGATGAGCTTCACGAGCGCGATTGGTTTGACGATTGAAACGCTGCTTCTCGCACCGGCTGCACTTGTATACTTATTATTTTTCTTAAAAGAACCTGTTGTGACTATGAATCCTAACAGCTTCGGGTCGCTCGGTCTCTTATTTTTTGCAGGCGTTTTTACAGCCGTGCCGCTTCTTTTATTCTCAGAAGGCGCAAAAAGAATTCCACTTTATCAAGTGGGCATTTTGCAATACATTGCACCGACAATTACGCTGTTTTTAGGGCTGTTTGTCTATCACGAACACTTATCCGCAGCTAAAATTGTGACATTCCTTTGTATTTGGGTGGCGATTTTACTGTTTACCACCTCTCAATTACGCATGAAAAAAACAGCGAATTCTCATTAAGCCAAACGAGCAGTTTGCTTTTTTTTGCAGGCGGATCATGTCATAATAAGTTGTTACCAAAACTGTAGAGGTGATCATATGTCGTCAGCTCATGAGCTTGCAGCCGCCTATCAATCTTTATGGAAAAATCGTCAGCTTGATGTTGATGATATGTCTTCTTTACACGAGGCTATATGTGATGATTTACTTGATGCACGAACACATCCGCGGGCAAGGAAATCATTACACCAAAAGTATGTGCTTGCTGTGGAGAGAATTTTAGAAAGTGAGCTTAAGCATGATCATCAGCTGCAGCTGATCAGCTTACATACGAAAAAGCTGCGAGAATTAATTCAAAATGAAGGAAGGAACCACTCATGAAACCAATTCAAACGGAAGATGTCACTGCACATCTTGAATCGTTTTTAAATCGTCCAGTCTTCGTTCATCTTGAAACGACAACTGGTTCTTATTCAGCTCATGTAAATGAACAAAATATGACGGTTGTTGCGTATATCCGCAACGCGAAAGTCGTCTATTCACAGGCGAAAATAAAAGGACAAGGTCCATACCGTGTTGGAATGAAAACAGAAGATGGCTGGATTTACGCAGAAGGATTAACCGATTATGTGTTTGATGACCAAGGCCGCCTGCTATTAGCTGGACACTTGCCAGACGGCAAACTAGCGATCTCATTACAAATTAGTGAAACACCATTTCAGGTGTAGAAGAAAGGGTGACAAGTCATGAACGAACATGTACTAGTGATGCTGCCTCACCCCGATGATGAATCTTTTGGGGTTGCTGGTCTCATTGCACAAAGCAGAAAACGCGGAATTCCCGTCACATATGCATGCGGGACACTTGGAGAAATGGGCAGAAATATGGGAAGCCCAACATATGCGAACCGTGAAACACTTCCTGAATTAAGAAAACAGGAATTAATCAATGCCTGCAAAGAAATGGATATCACAGACTTACGTATGCTTGGCCTGCGTGATAAAACATTGGAATTTGAAGACGACGAGTATTTAGCAGATGTGATGGAAACCATCATTGATGAAGTCAAACCGACACTCATTGTGACGTTTTATCCAGGACACGGTGTACATCCTGATCATGATGCGACAGGTGAAGCTGTGATTCGTGCTCTTTACCGCAAGAAAAAAGAAGACCGTCCTGTCACATACTGCATGGCCATTACGAAAAATAGAGAAGAAGTACTTGGACATGCGGATATTGTGATTGATATTACAGATGTTGCAGATATCAAATTAAATGCACTGAGAGCGCATAGAACGCAAACAGAGGGCATGCTGAGAGAGCTTGAACAAAAGCTGAAAAACAAAGAACCAGTTGTCCAAAAATGGTTTGATGAAGAAATTTTCTGGACGTATCAATGGAATGACTAAACAAAAAAGCAGCTGATCTATGTCAGCTGCTTTTTTGTGTTGTATTTAGTGATTCGATACATGCCTGAGTTGACGTTTTTGAATCAATCTGAGACGGATAAAGAGGACGATGGCGCCTGCGGCAAGCCCGGCAATCAGTCCGATCCAATAACCAAACGCCCCAAAGGAGGTATATGTGCCAATGAGATAACCGGCAGGAAGACCAATGACCCAGTAAGAGACAAAAGCAGCAATCAGCGTATAATTCACATCTTTATAGCCGCGCAGAGCCCCTTGAATGGGTGCAGCAATCGCATCTGACAGCTGGAAAAAGATCGCGTAAATCAAAAAGTGCTGTGTCATTTGTAAAACAGCTGATTCAGCTGTATATAAACCAGCGATCTCTGGTCTGAATAGCAAGATGAGAGCCGCCGTACATAATGAGAATAATACCGCCGTTCCAATGCCGATATAGCTGTAGCTTTGCGCGTCTTTATACCTCTTAGCCCCCGCTTCAAACCCAACAACGATCGTTAATGCCATTGAGATACTAAGCGGTAAAATATAAAGAATAGAAGCAAAGTTCATCGCTGCTTGGTGACTGGCGATAGTAATGGTATCAAAGTGCCCCATTAATAGCGTCACTGCTGCAAAGATACTCGTTTCAAAAAAGATCGCAAACCCGATAGGAAGGCCAATTTTCAGTATTTGCCCTATACGGGAGATATTCATTCGGGGCAGTTTTTGAAACAAACGAAATGAGGCAAATGGTTCTGCTTTAATGACAATAAAAATACTCATGATGAAAATCGCCCAGTACGTCATTGCAGATGCAAGACCGGCACCCGCGCCCCCAAGCTTTGGAAAGCCAAAATTCCCAAAAATCAATACGTAATTTAAAACAAAGTTAATAGGAAGTGCTGTGAGCGTGATGAACATTGTCACACGTGTTTTCCCTAATGCATCAATAAATGACCTTAGCACCGAATAACCAAACAGCGGAATGATGCCAAAAGCAAGAAAGCTGAGAAAATGCCGGGCAATATCCTCTACAGAGTGCTCGAGTCCAAGTCCTCCTAGTATGTAAGGAACGCTGATCGTACCAATGACAATCACAGCGATACTTAAAAGAAAGGATAAATAAATCGCCTGAAAGACAGCCCGGGGAACATCTTCTTTATGCCCAGCGCCCATCAGCTGAGCCACAATCGGAGTAACGGCCATCAAAATCCCGGCAAGTCCCGTATAAACAGGTGTCCAAATACTAGAACCGATCGCAACACCCGCAAGGTCTTCTGCACTCACTTTTCCAGACATCACCGTGTCTAAGAAGGTAATAAGCGAAAGACCTGCTTGGGTGATTAAAATCGGAATCAAAATGGTTAAAAATAGTGTCAGCTTTGCTCGAATGCTATTCGTTTCTCTCATCATAAGTTCCTCTCTGAACAGAAATAACGAGAGGAATTATATCATGCTATGTAAAAAAATCAATTCTCCGTCGGATTATTTTTCTTAGATGGCTTCGTTTTTTTAAACATTTGGGCATAAATAAAAGAAAGACTGACAACACCTAAAATGCTGCAAGCATATTGGATGATTTTCTGAATGGTCATATTAAGCTCACCTCCATACAAATAGAATGTGCACAATTTGCTATTTTATAACAACAAGCGAAAGAAGGAGGGAAAAGATCAGATGATCCATCGGACGAACGAAGAAGTGATATTTAAAGCCGGGATGAGAACACATTTGATGAACATTATGAAGGATGCAAGTGACATCATTGATTCTCTTGATGAAACAGAGCAGTGTTTACTTTGTGATCTCGAAGCATTGCATGATCAGTTTAATGAAATGCATGCAGAGGCCTCGTCGTTTTATCTACAAGCGTATATGGAAGAATTCACACCAGGATTTGCTCAATTTTCTTTAGCCATTGAGAATTTATCAAAACAAAAGCATGGAGCACTCATTGTGATCCAAAGACGCGATGAGGTTGAGGATTTTATTCAAAAAGGGACAAACCTTCATGCGAAAATTAGCGCTTCCTTAATAGAAAGCATTTTCTACCCGGGAAATCCACTGCATGACGGTGCTCTTTTAGTCAAAGAAAATACACTTGTTTCTGCTGCAAATGTGCTGCCGCTTACATCGAAAAAAGTGAGTCCTTCGCTTGGCACAAGGCACAGGGCAGCGATCGGACTCTCTGGTATGACAGATGCACTTGTTCTTGTCGTATCAGAAGAAACGGGAAAAATGTCGTTTGCGAAAGAAGGCGTGCTTTACCCGCTTACCGTAAAAGATCCGGAAATAAGAAAATAAAAACGAACGCTGCATTCTTCATTCGGAAGGATGCTTTTTTATTTGCGGAGAAAAATCGACCAATTAAGTAAAAAGTCATTTGATACAGAAAAATTTGTCATGTAGAATAGAACTATGAAACTAGCAGTGTGCTTGTTTTGACAAATTTCTAAACGTCAACTTAAAAATTCCTTAAAAAATGTTTATAAATACAACAAACAGCCGATAGAAACGATATGGCTTTGTTTTTTAGCATTTTGAGTTGGCTGCTTTAGCCTATTTGTTATTGCCCAACGTCTTCATGTCGAGTAATATAATAGAAATAAAGATAAAATAGTGCAAGAGAAGCAGAACCATTAAATGCTAAACTCGAAACTAGTACATAAGTCTTGATGGACCAAATTACGAAAGGCGGAGATTTCTTTATGAAGAAAAAAGTAGTAACCGGCCTCACAGTTTCAGCGATCGCTGGCTCAGCTGTGTTTGCTGCACCGGCAGAAGCACAGACGATCAAGGTGAAAAGCGGTGACTCACTTTGGAAGATTGCCGAACAGTACAATACAACTATTTCGGAGCTTCAATCTCTTAATCAATTAAAAACGACAATGATTTTTGCAGGGCAAAGCTTAAAAATTCCTGGTGAAAAAAGCAAGAAATCCAGTTCATCAACAGGGTCAAAAGCAAAGAAATCAAGTGCTTCAACGACTTCCAGCTATACTGTAAAGCTTGGCGATTCTTTATGGCTGATTGCAAAAAATCATAAAATGTCAGTTGCAAGCTTAAAAAGCCTAAACAGCTTAAACAGCGACCTGATTCGTCCTGGTCAAAAGCTAAAGGTATCTGGCAGCACGAAGACGAGCGGAAGCCAGTCATCAAATTCAAACTCATCTTCAAATTCCAGCTCAAGCAATAAGACAACGAACTCAAATAGTTCATCATCTTCAAGTACATACAAGGTTAAATTAGGGGATTCACTTTGGAAAATTGCGAATTCGCTAAATATGTCGATTGGTGAAATCAAAACATTGAACGGACTAAAATCTGATATGATTTATCCGAATCAAGTATTGAAAGTAAAAGGGACGGCTGCATCAAAACCAAGTCAGTCAAAACCTACTACACCAAGCAATTCAAACAGTAACCAGTCTTCTAGCGGGAAAACAACCTCTTATACTGTAAAATCAGGTGATTCGTTATGGAAAATTGCGAATCAATTCAAAGTACAGGTTCAATCAATCCGCACAGCCAACAACTTAAAAAGTGATGTGCTTAGAATTGGACAAGTATTAAAAATTAATGGTGCAGCTTCCGGCTCAACTGGATCGAATGGCTCTACGTCTAACGGTTCAACAAAGCCAGTCGACAATAACAAAAATGATGTACCAATGAATGCAAAGATCACGACAATGATCCAAGAGGGGAAAAAGCTGACAGGCGTTCCTTACAGATGGGGTGGTAATACTCCAGCAGGATTTGACTGCAGCGGCTTTGTTTACTATCTCATTAACAAAGTTTCATCTGTATCCAGATTAAGCACAGCTGGCTACTGGAATATGATGACTCCTGTAAGCACACCACAAGTTGGAGATTTTGTTTATTTTACAACGTACAAAGCAGGCCCTTCTCATATGGGACTATACCTTGGCGGAGGAGATTTCCTTCATGCAAGTGACAATGGAGTAGGGATCTCGAACTTAAGCAACCCATATTGGAAAAAAGCCTACTTAGGTGCAAAACGTTTCTTCTAAAAAAAGCCGATTTTCGGCTTTTTTTGTTTGCCCGCTGCTGTGATTGTCCATACTGATAACAAAAGGGGGCAGTCATAAATGAAAAAGTCAGTGTGGATGATCGTGATATGTTTGATCTTTACCGCATCAGCATGTCATGCACCGCCGAAAAAAGAAACGACAGAAGAAACAAGCGAAGTTTCAGCACCTAAACAATCACCAGTTACGACGTCACTCATAAACGAAAGCGGGCAAAAAATAGGAAGCATTGAAATAAGAGAGTCCTCAGAAAATGGGCTGGATCTGCATGTGAAAGCGAAAGGGCTGCCGCCAGGTCCTCACGGTTTTCATATTCATGAAACAGGAATATGTGAAACGCCATATTTTGAAACGGCAGGAGCTCACTTTAATCCAACCCATAGAGAGCATGGTTTTGACAATCCAAAGGGGCACCATGCTGGAGATATGCCTAATTTAGAGGTAGGAGCAGATGGACAAATTGATGTGGTTGTGAACGTACCGGATGTGACGTTAAAGGGAGGCCCGAATCAATTAATCGATCAAAATGGGCGAAGCTTTATCATTCATGCAGAAGCAGATGATTATTTAAGTAACCCTTCTGGAAACTCAGGGAAACGCATTGCTTGCGGATCGATCACTAAAGAAATGGTAAAATAACAGAAGTCTAACCTTTATGTATTGAGTGCATAAAGGTTTTTTTAGTATACTTGGTGAGGAAAATGATCGAAGAGAGGAATTAATCATACATGTTTAACGAACAATCACTCCCAGAAGAAATTCAAGCAATGATTGAAGCAAAAGCAAAAGGGCTGGAAGAAGAATTTCGTCCACTTATTGGAACAGGCGGCTATGAATCACAGGATACTTCTATCATTCAAGATGCCATGATTGCATTAGCACTAGGAAAAAACGTTCTTTTAAAGGGGCCGACCGGCTCAGGTAAAACCAAACTAGCAGAAACATTATCCGCTTTCTTTCAGCAGCCGATGCACAGTGTGAACTGCTCGGTTGATCTTGATGCTGAAAGCTTAATTGGCTATAAAACCATTCACAATGATGGTCAGGTGGCTTCGATTGAATTCATTGAAGGGCCTGTGACAAAAGCAATGAAAAAAGGCCATCTTTTATATATTGATGAAATCAACATGGCGAAGCCAGAAACACTTCCTATTTTAAATGGTGTACTCGACTACAGAAAAATGATGACAAACCCATTTACAGGTGAGGTTGTTCGAGCAGAAGAAGGCTTTGGCGTCATTGCGGCAATCAATGAAGGATATGTCGGCACAGTACCTCTAAATGAAGCGTTAAAAAACCGTTTTGTTGTCATTGACGTTCCATATATTGGCGGCGGTATCCTGAAAGATGTACTGCAATCTCAATCTGTTTTAAAGGATGAGCGGTTAATTGATCAATTCGTTCAGCTCTCATCAGACCTCATTACACAAGCTCATAACGGACAGGTGAGTGAAGAAGCAGCATCCATCCGCGCACTCCTAGATACTTGTGATCTTGCGCAGTACATCCCGCCGCTTCGTGCCGTTGAACGAGGCATTGTTGAAAAGCTGGAAGATGACCGGGAAAAAGCAGCGGTAAGAAATATCGCTCAAACATTATTCGAGTGAGGTTCTGACTTTTGAAATTCATCAAATTTAATGACAGCAGAATCGATTCATTTTTATTTATGGAATTAACGGATTTAGCCAAAACGTTAGCAAAAAGTGATGATGTCGAGCTTGAATACGGTGTACAGTCCTACTATGAACCGTTTGAAAAGAAAATTTTCATCAGTCATTTTTGGGATGATCGTAAACAAGAAGATATGCTAGCAGGGCTGAAAAGTGATGTGTTCCTTCGTGCAGTAGGCACGGTTTATAGTGATCTTACGGTATTTCAGGAGATCATTCGCTTTGCTCATACATTATCCATTCCTGATGTATGTAAACAATTGTTTATGCTGTTTGAAGATATCCGGATCGAAGAGCGGATTAAACATGACCGCCCAGGAACAAAAAAGGTATTTAAACGAAGAAGAGAGCTGTACCGGCGTCACTTTAAGACACAATTAACGATTAACCAAGAACGAAGTATTTTAACAGATGCACTCTTTTGTGCGATTTATGTGAAGCTGACAGCTGATTCTCCGCTCGAAGAGATTCCGCCTCTTCATGAGCAGATCAACCCGATGATTCCGTTTATTGAGTCAAGTCTTGAACGTGTGTATGATGCGGGTTCAACAGCAGACATCGCAGTTATTGTAAAAGAATTAATGGAAGGCTTCGATGAGCTTCTTGAAAAGGATATGCTGAATACGTACTTTTTCTTCCCTGAATTGGACTATGAACAAGCGGCAAAAGAACCGCTGTTCCATGATTTAAAAAGAAAACCTACATTAAGTGAGGACATTAAAGTCGACCGAGAAAAAGAAGGCGATGAAGACATTCACCAAGAGTATATGGAAGTGTGGCATCGAGAAACCGAAGCGCCATCCAAAAGCTTCCTTCAATTTGATTTAGAGCACGGCGGTAAAAGTGATCTTGGTAAGGATGCAGCAAGAGAAGGCGATGACGGAGATCAGGCACTCGGCACTGTCCAGGGCTCTGCAAAGCAAACACACCGAAAAGATTATTCAAAGCTTGAAGCGCTGGAAGAGGCTGAAGGTGAAGAAAGCGGGTCAGATGGTTATGAGAATGGAAAAGAAAACAAATATGCGTTTCCAGTCATGATTTCACCAGATCCTCCTAAGCCAGAACAAATCGATGCATACAAGCAGCATGCGAAGGAAATTGAGCCTTATCAGAAACGCTTAAAACAAATGATCCAAAAAACACTTGAACATAAAAAATCATGGCCTAAAACAGACCTTCATGCAGGACGTCTCAGTAAAAAGCTGATTCGCTACTTTACAGAGTCTAACCCGCGTCTTTTCTATAAAAAACAGACACCGTCTTCTCAGATTGATGCTGTTTTCACCTTATTAGTAGACTGTTCAGCGAGCATGTTTGACAAGATGGATGAGACGAAAAAAGGCATTGTTCTCTTTCATGAAGCGTTAAAATCCGTGCAAGTCCCACATCAAATTGTTGGGTTTTGGGAAGATACAAACGACGCAACAGAAACAAGTCAGCCAAACTACTTCAACACAGTCGTGTCGTTCAAAGATTCTCTATTTGATGCAGGGCCTTCTATTATGTCTCTTGAGCCAGAAGAGGATAACCGGGATGGCTATGCGATTCGCCAAATGACAAAGATGATTTTAAAGAGAAGAGAAGAACAAAAGTTTCTGATTGTCTTTTCAGACGGAGAGCCAGCTGCGTTCAGCTACGAACAAAATGGGATTGTCGATACGCATGAAGCAGTTCTTGAAGCGAGGAAAAAGGGCATTGAGGTGATCAATGTGTTTTTATCCAATTCGCCGATAGAAGAAGCACAGATGAAAACCATTCAAGATATGTATGGCAAGTTCAGCATTTTTGTACCAGATGTCGATACATTGCCAGATGTTTTATATCCATTACTGAAGAAACTGCTGCATAAAAGCATTGGGGCATAAGCTTTTGCCCCTTTCTTTAAATTATTTTTCGGAATGATTTAAATTTTTTGTTTTTCTGTGAATTTTTTATCTTTAATTGAACAAAGAATGTAGAAAGTAATCCAAAACAGTGGTAGAATATTATTGGAAGCGTTTTATTACATAAATTTGGTCATTGTGTTCTGGAAGTTATATCGAGATAGTGTTCAATCACTTGATGATCAAAGTTGGGGGTAGTGTTCAAAATGTTTCAAAATGATGTGAAACAACCGTTGAGTTGGGAAGAATTTCATGGTCCGAACCTCGGCTATGTGCTCGAGCTCTACGATCAGTATGTCCAGGATCCTACTAGTGTTGATGAAGATCTAAGAGGCATATTTGATGAACTTGGTGCACCACCGAGTGAAATGAAGGAGGAAATTGGGAAAAAAGAAAATAGCGTAGTTACTTCTGAACAAATCCAAAAGATAGCATCAGTCGTTAAACTGGCAGAAGACATCAGAACGTATGGCCATTTAAATGCTTCCGTCAATCCTCTTCGCAAAGAAAAGGAATTACAAGAGCTGTTTCCTTTAAAGGAGTACGGTTTAACAGAAGAAGATGTCAAGAATATTCCGATTTCTATTATTAGTCCGGATGCACCAAAACACATTTCAAACGGCATAGAAGCCATTAACCATTTGAGAAATACGTATAAACGTACCATTTCATTTGAGTTTGATCACGTGCATGACTTCGAAGAGCGAAACTGGCTCTCAAAATCAATTGAATCTGGTGAACTATTTAAGAAAAAACCAGCAGATAAACTAGTTTCTGTATTCAAGAGATTAACAGAAGTTGAGCAGTTCGAGCAGTTTCTTCATAAAACATTTGTTGGGCAAAAGCGCTTCTCTATAGAAGGTTTAGACGCACTTGTCCCAGTACTTGATGAAATTATTTCAGAGTCTGTTACACAAGGGACTTCAAATATTAACATTGGAATGGCACACAGAGGCCGTTTAAATGTATTAGCACATGTGTTAGGAAAGCCATATGAGATCATTTTCTCGGAATTCCAGCATGCGCCAAATAAAGAGCTCGTTCCATCAGAAGGCTCTATTGGCATCAGCTACGGATGGACAGGGGATGTTAAGTACCATCTTGGAGCTGACCGTCAAATTAAAGACGAAGATACAAAGAGTGCGAGAGTCACGCTTGCTAATAACCCAAGCCACTTGGAGTTCATTGATCCAATCATTGAAGGAAGCACGCGTGCTGCTCAGGAATCACGTACTCAAAAAGGCTATCCAGTTCAAGACGTTGAAAAAGCGTTAGCCATCTTAATTCATGGGGATGCAGCATTCCCTGGAGAAGGAATTGTGGCAGAAACATTAAATTTAAGCCAACTTGTAGGCTATCAAGTGGGCGGAACCATCCATATTATTGCCAACAATATGATCGGGTTTACAACAGAAAGCAATGAATCTCGCTCGACGAAATATGCGAGTGACCTTGCAAAAGGATTTGAGATCCCTATTGTTCACGTCAATGCAGATGATCCAGAAGCGTGTTTAGCGGCTGTTCAGTTAGCAGTAGAATACCGCAAACGCTTCAAGAAGGATTTCCTTATTGACTTGATCGGTTACCGCAGATACGGTCATAACGAAATGGATGAGCCTTCTACAACTCAGCCAATGCTGTACGATGCGGTCAGAAAGCACAAAACGGTCAAGAATATCTTTGCAGATAAACTTGTCTCAGAAGGTCTTTTGACAAAAGAGCAGCGTGAAGAAATCGAGCAGGCTGTGACAGCAAAAATAGAAGAAGCTTATAAAAAGGTGCCTTCAAAGAAAGAGCATACGATTCAAGAAATCGAACTGCCAGAGCCTGTATCAAACGGCTTCCCAGCAGTGGATACATCAGTAGAATTTGATGTATTGCGAAAGCTGAATGAAGAATTGATCAGCTGGCCGAATGATTTCCAAGTATTTGGTAAGCTGAAGCGGATCCTTGAAAAACGTGCAAAAGTGTTTACAGATGACCGTAAAGTAGAATGGTCACTTGGGGAAGCACTCGCATTTGCATCTATATTAAAAGACGGTACGCCAATTCGAATGACCGGACAGGATTCAGAGCGTGGAACTTTTGCTCAAAGAAACCTTGTTCTTCACGACAGTCAAACGGGAGATGAATTTATTGCTCTTCATGAACTAAGTGATGCGAATGCATCGTTTACAGTTCATAACAGTCCACTGTCAGAAGGCTCAGTCATCGGGTTTGAATATGGTTATAATGTCTATTCTCCTGAAACGTTAGTGATTTGGGAAGCTCAATTCGGAGACTTCGCAAATGCGGCTCAAGTGTATTTCGATCAATTTATCTCAGCTGGTCGTGCAAAATGGGGACAAAAATCAGGTTTAGTCATGCTGCTGCCGCATGGATATGAAGGACAAGGTCCTGAGCATTCAAGTGGAAGAACAGAGCGCTTCCTGCAATCAGCTGCTGAGAATAACTGGACAGTTGCGAACCTGACAAGTGCAGCGCAATATTTCCATATTCTTAGAAGACAGGCGAAAATGCTGCTTCGTGAAGAGATTCGTCCGCTTGTGATTATGACACCGAAGAGTCTGCTTCGTAACCCGAACACATTGTCTGAAGTCCAAGAATTAACAGATGGACAGTTCCGTCCAGTTCTTGAACAGCCAGGTCTTGTACATGATCACGAAAAAGTATCGCGTCTCGTGCTATCTAGCGGGAAGGTATCCATTGATATTAGTGATCGTTTTACTCAAATGGAAGAGCCGAAAGATTGGCTTCACGTTGCAAGAGTGGAACAGCTATATCCGTTCCCAGCCAAAGATATTAAAGGAATTTTAACAAAGCTGACAAACTTAGAAGAAATCGTATGGGTGCAAGAAGAACCACAAAATATGGGAGCTTGGGGATACATTGAGCCATATTTACGTGAAATTGCGCCTGAAAAAGTAAAAGTACGTTACATCGGCCGAAGAAGACGTTCAAGTACGGCTGAGGGTGATCCCACTGTGCATAAAAAAGAACAAGAACGAATTGTATCTGATAGCTTGACTCGCAAAAACTAAGGGGGAAATGAAAAATGGCGGAAATTAAAGTACCTGAATTAGCGGAATCAATCTCGGAAGGAACGATTGCTCAATGGCTAAAGCAGCCGGGCGATTATGTGGAGCAGGGGGAGTACCTGCTAGAACTTGAAACAGATAAAGTCAATGTCGAACTGACTGCTGAAGAATCTGGTGTATTAAAAGAAGTGCTGAAAGATTCTGGTGACACTGTACAAGTTGGAGAGGTCATCGGAACGATTGCAGCAGGTGAAGCTGGCGGAAGCGAGTCCGCAGCTCCAGCACCTGAGCAAGCTTCTGCACCAGCTTCGAAAGAAGAACCGGCAGCTGCTCAAAAAGAAGAAGCAGTGAAAGAAGAGCCGAAAGCTGGTAATGGCAGAACCATCGCTTCTCCTGCAGCTAGAAAATTAGCGAGAGAGAAGGGATTAGACTTATCTGAGATTCCAACCGTAGATCCGCTGGGCAGGGTACGAAAGCAGGATGTCGCTTCTTATCAAAAGAATGAAGCACCTGCAAGTGCACCGAAAGCCGCGCCAAAAGCAAATGCTGCGGTGCAAACTGAACAACCAGGAAAGCCTATTGAACGTGAAAGAATGTCACGCCGCAGACAAACAATTGCAAAACGTTTAGTTGAAGTTCAACAAACGGCTGCGATGCTGACGACATTTAATGAAGTCGATATGACAGCGGTAATGGATTTAAGAAAGCGTCGTAAAGATGCCTTCCTAGAACAAAATGATGTCAAGCTTGGCTTCATGTCCTTCTTTACAAAAGCAGTTGTAGCAGCACTGAAGAAATATCCGCTGCTTAACGCAGAAATTCAAGGTGATGAGCTTGTCTTGAAAAAATTCTATGACATCGGCATCGCTGTTGCTGCAAACGAAGGACTTGTTGTACCGGTTGTCCGTGATGCAGACAGATTGTCATTTGCGGGGATTGAAAAAGAAATTGGTCATCTTGCGAAAAAAGCAAGAGATAACAAATTGTCTCTTAATGAGTTACAAGGTGGATCATTCACGATCACAAACGGCGGAACATTTGGTTCTCTGCTTTCAACTCCGATTTTAAACAGCCCGCAAGTTGGAATTTTAGGGATGCATAAAATTCAGCTTCGTCCGGTAGCGATTGATGAAGAACGTTTTGAGAACCGTCCGATGATGTATTTAGCTCTTTCTTATGACCACCGCATTGTCGATGGTAAAGAAGCAGTTGGATTCCTCGTTACGATTAAAAATCTGCTTGAAGATCCTGAGCAGCTATTACTTGAAGGATAATCTTCAATTATAAAAAGCTAGCACCTGTTAAGGTGCTAGCTTTTTTTCTTTTCACTGTCATGTTGTCCTCGTTTTGACCAATACGTCGCAAGCCAGGAACCAGATAAATTATGCCACACACTAAAAATCGCACTTGGTACGGCTGCGAGCGGTGAGAAGTGTGCTGTTGCTAGCGCTGCACCGAGCCCGGAGTTTTGCATGCCTACTTCGATCGAGATCGCTCTACGAGAAGGGATATCCATTCTGCACCACTTTGCGATCAGGTAACCAAATAAGAGACCAAGTGCATTATGTAATATAACAACGGCAAATATCAGCAATCCAGTTTGAAGAATTTGCTCTTTATTTGCACTGACAACCGCTGCAATGATCAACACAATTCCAGCAACAGATACAAGCGGCAATGCTTGAACTGCATAGTTTACTTGTTTTTTGAAAAATACCTTAACGATAACCCCTAAGATAATAGGAATTAGCACAACTTGGACAATCGACAAAAATAATGCCTCAGGTGATACAGGTAACCATGATCTTGCAAAAATATAGATAAAGAGAGGCGTTAAAAAGGGAGCAAGAAGGGTCGATATCGTTGTGACCGCTACGGATAATGCCATATTGCCTTTTGCCAAGAAGGTCATGACATTGGATGCTGTACCGCCTGGGCAGCAGCCGACAAGAATAACGCCTACTGCAATTTCAGACGGCAGCCGTAATCCGTAAGCTAATAGAAAGGCGATCAGCGGCATGAGTGTGTACTGCGCCAAAACCCCAATTAACACATAGAGAGGTTTACGAAAAAGCTCCTTAAAATCTTCACCAGATAACGTAAGCCCCATCCCAAACATAATGACACCTAGTAAAAAAGGGATATACGGTCCAATCTGAGAAAAGACGTCAGGAAAAGCAAATCCAAGACATGCAAAGATAATGACCCAGATTGCAAAGGTTCTTCCTGCAAATTGACTAATGGTTAAAAGAATGTTCATTCATTGCTTCATCTCACTTTCCTCACATATCCTTTCTATTTTAAACGAATTTTCTGAAAAAACAACCCATTCTTTATAAAGGTGTTAATAATAAAATTATGTAAACTAAAAATACCCCATATAAGCATTAGCCTATATGGAGCATCGTTTTAAAAAGGGGTCCATCTCACTTGCTGTGCTTGCTTAAGCCTAGCTTCTGGCTCACGCCAGTCGACTACATTCCACCAACGATCGACGTATTTCGCTTTTTCATTCAAATATTGAAGGTAGTAGGCGTGCTCCCATACATCAAGGGCTAGAAGGGGGATCACATCCCATTGTGACAAAAATTGATGGCGTTCTGCTTGTAAAATCTCTAATCGCTGAGATCTGGGCGCCCATACGAGAATGGCCCAGCCAACACCCTCTACTTGTTTGGCCGCTGCTGAAAATTGAGATTTAAATGCATCATAGCTGTCAAACGATTGTTCAATGAGACGAAGCATTTGTCCAGTGGGCTTTCGTTTTCCTGAAGGACTCATGGAAAACCAAAAAATACAATGTAAATAGTGCCCCGCACCATTGAAGGCAAGCTCCCGTTCCCAATGTTTGATCATTTTAAAATCATTGGTTCTTCTTGCATTTTTTAATGCAAGCTCAGCTTGGTTCAAACCATCTACATATGATTGGTGATGCTTCTGGTGATGCAAATACATAATTTCTTTTGATATAAACGGTTCTAGTGCATCATACCGGTAAGGGAGAGGAGGTAACTTGTGACTTCCAGCTGCTACCTCTCGCATGTCTTCTTGTGGGTTCAGGTCCTCAGCAATACGTTCTGCCAGTTCGTACCACTCTTGTTCACTGGAATGTTCATCATCCATTGAAAACCATAAATGGTCTACTTTCTGACGGATGTTGTCATCTTGAATCGCGGGTTGAATGGAGCTAAGCCACTCTTTAAGCTGCAAACGGTACTCTTCCTTATTCATTCTTACGCCTCATTTCTTCTAAAAATGTGGAACAAGCCATCATCGGAAAGACAAATGGGTAGCTATGATAAGTGATGTAAAATTGCTTTGGCAGGCCAATGCCTACTGGATAGTGCAAGGCTTCACTCGTATGCTGATGATGGATCAAAAATGAGATGGCTTTTAAAATCGTTTTGTCATCTGGCTTCTCATATTGTAAAAGTGCCTCTGCTGCCCAAGCCGTCTGAACCACTGTGCCAAACGGAAGGGGGACATACGTTTTTACCTCTGCACTTTTACACGATTCTCCGAAGCTGCCATCTTCTCGTTGAATCTGCTTTAAAAATCGGCATGCTTTTTGGACAGCAGGATGGGTGGAGGGGATGCCGGCCGCTTTTAGACCTGTTAATGCTGCCCACGTTCCATAAATATAGCAAACACCCCACCTGCCAAACCATGAACCATTTTTCTCTTGATGATCTAGGAGCCATTTGACACATTGATCTTTTTGCCTCTGAATAGGCGGTGACATGTTTTTCTCTTCAAGACCAATGAGATGAAGCACGCGGCCTGTAATATCGGGAGTCGATGGATCAATTGCTGCATCCTCCGCAGATTCAAGCGGCAGATGTCGAAGCAGGAAGTGATCTTGATTTTTTTCAAAGGCAGAGAATCCGCCGTCACGGTTTTGCATGGAAAGAAGCCAATGAAATCCTCGCTTCCACTGAACTGGTGCGTATGTTTTCGGAATGGCTTTTAATACAATTTGCGTATCATCACAATCAGGGTTATTCGTATTGATATCTGAAAAACCAAAGCCTCCCGGAGCAGCATGCCGGTTATGAATCGCCCAATCTGCTTTCTTCATTTGCTGCCGGTTCAATAAGTATGAGAAAGACTTTGTGATGACTGGGTCTTCTTGTTTTTTGCCAGCTTTTTGAGAAGCATAACTGACAAGCGCTGTATCCCAAACTGTGGATGTGGAATTTTCTGCATACATTCTGCCCTGACAGACAGTGACTAGCTTTTTCATGCCTTTGACTGCTTTTAAAATGAGATGATGTCCCGGCGAGTATCCAAGACTCATCAGTGCATAGACCATAAAAATACTTGCACTTAAATAGCTGTACAGTGTGCCATCTTTTTCGAGGCGGTCAAACATATATCGCTTTGCTGCTTCATATCCGAAAAAGTCCAGCCGGCTGTCAAGTGCTGTATACGATCGCATGTAAGTCAGAAAGTGATGAGTGGAACGTTCTTCTTTTGCCATAAACCAGTCAAATGGATTTTTAGTCATGTTTGCATCAAGGTGTGCTAGGCTTGGGAATTTCTCATGAGAGGTATATCGTTTGTTGAGTGCAATCATCATTGGCACAAAGTGAATTCTTGCATATGCACTAAGATGATAGAAGTGCAGCGGAAAGTATGTAGGGATGAGTAAAAAGGAAAGTGGTGCATAGAAATACGGCCAAGGGTGCATGCCGTTGACGGCGAGCATCCACTTTGTCATAAAGTGAACGTTCTTTAATCCGCCTTTTGATCGAATATATTGCGCTGCTTTTTCCATATGAGGCTCATCTTGTTGAAACCTGCCTGAAACAAGCATTCCGCAATAGCCCTGCACAGTGGCTGTTACATGTCCCGTTTGATCATGATACAAAGAAAAAGACCCATCCTCATTTTGTTTTTCGCGTATCGCTTCTGCTAATTGATGAACCAAAGCCTGATCCGAATCGCCGACAGCCTTTAACAGCATAATCAAAAAAGCATTTGTCATCATAGGACCTTCAAAGCAGAAAACAAAGGCACCATCTTCTCGTTGTCTTCGCTGCATTTGCATGTGCAATTCTTCAATAAATTCGTTTACTTTCAATTTAAAATCTTGCATATGCGGCCATGCTCCTTTCCTTTCATACTATATTCAGGAGCCGGCCTGTCACATGCAAACACAAAAAAAGCCGATGACAGGGTCACCGGCTCAGCGTGTAGACAAACCCTCGCATTCGGTGTCAGGTCTGCGCGCTGGTGCTCACGAATGTCAATTCGCTCCGCAAAAGTAGCCGTCCTTCCTAGACTGCAAAGGTTTTCTATCACGCTGAAAAGAAGACAAAGTGCTAAAATAAAAATCATTTTAGCACTTTGTCAACGATCTGAGCCGATGACAGGGTCACCGGCTTTCTTGACGTCATTAGTCTTGGAGGTTAATCCATACACTTTTGACTTCTGTATAGTTGTTAAGGGCATATGATCCCATTTCTCTGCCAAGACCTGATTGCTTATATCCTCCAAACGGGGAGGCGGCATCAAAGACATTATAGCAGTTGACCCAAATCGTTCCTGCTTCAAGACGTGCAGCGATATCATGGGCATGCTTTAAGTTTTCTGTCCAAAGTCCTGCTGCTAATCCATATTCAGACTGGTTGGCTCGTTCGACCACTTCATCAATGGAATCGTAAGGAATGGCAGATAAGACAGGTCCAAAGATTTCTTCTTTGGCAATGGTCATTTCATCTTCTACATCTTTAAAAATAGTAGGGGAGACGAAATAGCCAGCCTCATAAGGGCAATCGCCCCCGACAACGGCTGTTGCCCCTTCGGATTTACCTTTTTCAATATAGCCTAACACGCGTTCGTGCTGTTCTTTACTTACAAGAGGTCCAATTTGCGTATCTTGATGAAGACCAGCGCCTTGTTTGAGGGATCCTGCATATTTGGCCATTTGATCGACCACTTCATCATATTGGCTCCGGTGAACAAAGACTCTGGACCCTGCGCAGCATACTTGGCCTTGGTTAAACATGACGCCATTTAAAGCACCTGGAATGGCTTTCTTTAAATCGGCATCAGGTAAAATAATATTCGGTGATTTTCCGCCAAGCTCTAATGTGACCCTCTTAATGGTTTTAGCCGCTTTCTCCATAATTAATTTCCCAACACTTGTTGACCCTGTGAAGGCCAGCTTGTTCACGTCAGGATGATCAGTTAAGGCTTCTCCGGCTGTTTCGCCAAATCCAGGAACGATGTTAATCACGCCTTCTGGGAAGCCGGCTTTGTCCACTAATTCTGCTAAGTAAAGAGCAGAGAGTGGAGTTTGTTCGGCTGGCTTTAAAACGATGGTGCACCCTGTTGCAAGTGCGGCGCCCATTTTCCACATAGCCATGAGCAGCGGGAAGTTCCATGGGATGATTTGTCCTACAACCCCAACCGGCTCATGGCGGGTATAATTAAAATATCCTTGACTGACAGGAATGGTTTGTCCATTCATTTTTGTCGTCCAGCCCGCATAATAGCGCATGTGCTCAATAGCGAGGGGGATATCTGCATTTGTTGTTTCATTAATTGGTTTTCCGTTATCTAAAGTTTCTAGCTGTGCAAGCTCTTCCTGATTTTCTTCCATTAAATCAGCAAGCTTGAACATGAGGCGGGCGCGTTCAGCGGCAGACATTGAGCGCCAAGGACCATGAAAGGCTTTTTTTGCAGCTTTTACGGCCTCATCAATATCTTTTGCACCTGCTTCATAAACATCAATAAGGGTTTCGCCTGTGGCTGGGTTAGGAGTAGCAAAGGTTTTGTTATCGTGACTTGTGACAAACTGACCATTAATGTAGAGTTTTTTCGTCCCTTGGAGAAAAGATTCGAGTTTTGAACTAATTTGAAGTGTTGTAGAGCTCATAAATAAACAAACCTCCTTAAAGATATGGATTGTTTTCTGCGAGTTCTAGGTGGGAAAAGCGGACATGCAACTTAAATTGTATACGCACAAAGATGTAAACGTATACAATTATCATATTACACGACCTGTTTGAAAGCAATCCATAACACTCATTGCATTTCGCGAAAATTTGGCTACAATAAATGTATAGATGAAAAAAGGAGTTTTTAAATCATGATCCATCAAAACTGGCAAACGGCTCAAACGTTAAAACAAGTAAAATGTGTACATACAAATGCGAAAAAATATATGGTCGACCGGGCATTAACGGTTGGAAGCACATATGAAGTGAAAAATGAAACAGAAGAATTCCTGTTTGTCGTAGACAATACGGGTAAAGTAGGCGGGTATTACAAGGAGTATTTCGAAGATATTTCAGCTGAATGATTTTGTGGGTCATCACTCATACTAAGAAAAACAGTAAAGGGTGATGATGATTGAAAAAGCAGCAAAATGACGAGCAGAAAAATCAAAATGCATGGCATGAACACGAGGACGCTGATATGGCGATTACGCTTGAACAGATTTCCGATGTGTATGCCGAGGGAACGATTGATACACCAAAAGACGAATAGTCATTTAAAAACAGTGATTTGGCATAATCACTGTTTTTTTATTGGAATGATTCAGCATTTTTCTCGAAAAGAACTGAAACTTTTTTCCTGGTTTAACTGTCTAAATAAGTAGAGGAAAGAGCATCGGATCAAAAAGAAAAAGTTAAATGAAATTTAATCTATTCGTAATGGAATAACAACCATTTATAGCGTATTCTATAAGTGAGAATAAAACGTACCCACAGAGCCGTGTGGCCGTTTTGTCATAAAGGAATTTGATGCAGGAAGAGGGGGTTTACGTGGGTATTTTTTCTGTCAGTAAACAAAATGATAAGAAATTCGAATCCTTATTGATTGAAGGGGAAAGAATTGAGGCTGTTTACAGACTGCGTCACGACCAAATTTGCTTTACCAATAAACGACTGATCTTTGGCGATAACCGCGTATTTTCTAAGAAGAAAGTCAGGGTCTCCTTGCCGTATCGATCAATTGAAAGTTTTGCCATACAAGAAGCTGGCGTGTTTGATCAGGACACAGGTATGCTGCTTGTCACAAGCTCAAAAGTATTTGAACTCGACTTTTCCAAAGAGACGGATTTGAGTGATGTGCAAGCCATTTTGACAAAACATCTTTGCTGATCAATCTTGCGATTACATAGATCATATGCACTTTTCTCATTCTTCGTTCTTATTTTTATAGATCGCACATTGCTAAGCCCTTCCCATCTGATGGGAAGGGCTTTTTTCTGCTTAAGAGTTTGAATGATAGCAAAAAAGGATAAAGATGAAACAGATACAGAAAGGAGAATGAACAATGAAAGTATTAGTTGCAGGAGCAAATGGACATACAGGCAGACTTGTCGTTCGTTATTTAAAAGAAAAAGGACATGAACCGCTTGCTCTCATTCGAGATGAAAAACAAGCTGATGCACTAAAAGAACTTGGTGCAGCACCTGTCATCGGTGATCTTGAAAAAGATGTGACAGATGCTGTGAAACAAGCAGACGCTGTCATCTTTGCAGCTGGTTCAGGCTCAAAAACAGGTGCAGATAAGACCATTGCGGTCGATCAAGAAGGGGCAAAACGCCTCGTTGATACAGCGAAAAAAGAAAACATCCAGCATTTTGTTATGCTTAGTGCTTATAATGCAGATGATCCGAATCAAGGAAAAGGGCAAGGAAGTATGGAAACTTATTATGAAGCAAAAAGAAAAGCCGATGAGCACTTAAAACAGTCTGGTCTTTCCTATACGATTGTCCGCCCAGGTGCCCTGCTGCATGAGGAGAAGACAGGAAAGATTGAAGCTGCCGAACATATTCCAGATGATCAAAACATCGAAATTTCAAGAGAGGACGTAGCCATTGTTCTTGTGGAGAGCTTAACAGAATCCAATGTGAAAAATAAGTCCTTTGACTTGATTAAAGGCGATAAACCAATCGAAGAAGCACTTCGCCATCTGTAAGAAAAGAAAGCTGCTGCCAAAGAGGCGGCGGCTTTTTTGATGTTTTCTTTTCCCTTTCAGCGGGAAGGTAATGAGAAAGGAGTGATTGACCGTGGGCTTAACGAAAGAACAACAAGCTGATTTATACGAAAGATTGATTCAATTAAAAGAAGATGTGAAGGGATCAAAAAAGAAAGAAGAATCGATGCTCGTTGAATCGAGTGAGATTTCAAATGGTGTTGGTAATCATATCGCTGATCATGGGAGCATCTATTTAGACCGTATGACAGAACAAACGCTGGATCAGGTCGATGATCAGCTTGAAGGTGAAATCGATGCAGCACTGAAACGAATGGAAGACGGAACATATGGGATATGTGAGAAAACGGGAAAAGAGATCCCATACGAGCGTTTAAAAGCAGTTCCATATACACGTCATTCAATAGATGCAAAGAAAAATGAAGAAACCACTCAAGATCCAAACGAATTTGACCGTTCATTCTCCGATCAAATGCGCGATTTAACAAATAGAGAAACAATGGATCAGATGCATTCAGATACGTATGAAAGATTAGAGGAAGAGCAAGATGTTGATGTAGATGAGGAAAAATAGGATCATAAGCGAAGGTTAAATTTTTTCAGAATAATTTTTTCTTATGTACACATGAACAAATAACTTGTATACATGAGTATTTCATAGAAAAAAAGATCTCTTGAAATTTAATAAACTTTCGTGTAATATAGTTTAAAGGCTGCGATGCGCGTAATGTTAATTAAGTTTTAACCTTTAAGCTGTAATAGGGAGTTTTATATTGAAGCCGGAATGTCATGCCTCCTTAGCGAGGAAGACAGGAACGTTTCTGCAAACACCCACTTTGAGGAGTGGTGGTTTAAAACTTTCTTACTTAGATTACGGCATCCGCAGCTTTTCCTAGGATGATTCAAGCCATTTTCCATTTTGGAAAATGGCTTTTTATTTTGTGAAAAAACGAAATTGCACAGTCAGCAGGAAGAGGCATGAATGTATGTTAAAATAGACAAAACAAAAGACGGAGAGGGAATTGGATGTTAGAACAAGCAGAAGCACTCCTGAAACAATACTTTGGCTTTGACGCCTTTAGAGAGGGACAGAAACAAGCCATTGAATCGATTGTAAACAAACAGAAGGATACCGTCTGTATTATGCCGACAGGCGGGGGGAAATCGGTTTGCTACCAGATTCCTGCCTTGATGATGGAAGGAACAACGATCGTTGTATCCCCGCTAATTTCTTTAATGAAAGATCAAGTCGATGCGCTAAATGAGATGGGCATACGATCGTCCTTTTTAAACAGCACACTTTCCGCAGCTGAAATGAATAAAAGGCTGAAAAAATGTGAAGATGGGGAATATCAGCTGCTTTATATCACACCTGAACGTTTACAAAATGAACGTTTTTTTCAGCTGCTTGATCGGTTAACGATCCCTTTAATTGCAATTGATGAAGCACACTGTATATCTGAGTGGGGGCATGATTTTAGGCCGAGCTACCGCTTTATTCAAGAATGCTTAAATCGGCTGACAAAAAGGCCAGTGATTGTCGCATTAACGGCTACAGCCACGAAAAAGGTTCACCGAGATATATGTGAACAGCTTGGCATGAACGAAGAAGAAACCATTTTTACTGGTTTTGCTAGAGAAAATTTATCTTTTCAGGTGGTCAAAGGAGAAAATAGTGACCGCTTTATCACACATTATATGAAGAAAAATAAGCTTGAGTCCGGCATTATCTATACTGCTACAAGAAAAGAAGCCGAAAATATTTACAATCGGCTAAAGAAACAAAAGATCAAAGTGGGCATTTATCATGGCGGGTTAGATGACGATGTGAGAGAAGAGCAGCAAAACCTGTTTTTAAACGATGACATCCAGGTCATGGTCGCTACATCTGCATTTGGCATGGGAATTAATAAGTCAAATGTCCGTTTTGTGATTCATCATCAAATTCCAAGGGATATTGAAAGCTACTATCAAGAAGCTGGACGAGCCGGCAGAGACGGGCTCCAAAGTGAATGCATTTTACTATTTTCGCCGCAGGGCGTACGAATGCAGCGATTCCTCATTGAACAGTCAACAGAAGATGAAGTGCGCTTTCAGCATGAGCTGCTTAAACTTAGACAAATGGTCGATTACTGTCACACTGAGCAATGTCTGCAGCAATTTGTGATGGACTACTTTGATCAATCAGCAAGTGCCCCTTGCCAAAAATGCAGTAATTGTCTTGATGAAAGAGAGCGTGAAGAGGTCACTCGAGAAGCGCAAATGGTTTTATCGTGTACGGTTAGAATGAACGAGCGCTTTGGAAAAATGATGATTGCTCAAGTACTGGCAGGCTCTAAAAATAAAAAAGTGCTTGACCTCGGTTTCGACCGTCTTCCTACATACGCTTTAATGAAGCAGCAATCCGCCCAGCAAATTAGTGATTTCATCGAATTTTTAATTACAGAAGAGTATTTGCACATGTCTGAAGGAGCTTATCCAACATTAAAAGTGACACATAAAGGAAAGAAAGTGTTAGTCGGGCAAGAGGCTGTGTATAAAAAGCAGGCAGTTAAAAGAGAGGCGATTCAAGAAAACGATGCATTATTTGAGCAGCTGAGAGCGGTGAGAATGAAGCTGGCAAGAGAGCAGGGCGTTCCGCCATTTGTTGTATTTTCTGATCAAACCTTGAAGGAAATGTCAGCCGTTCAGCCTAAAACAGAAGAAGAACTTCTCAATATTAAGGGAATAGGCGCTCAAAAAAGAGAGAAATACGGGGATGTTTTTTTAGAAGAAATCCATTTATTTATAGAAAAAGAGAAAAATAAAAAGGTTGAAGAAGAAAAATAAATTTTTTTCGCTGCGTTTGGACACGTTTTCAACAGGAGGTTTCTGATCCTTTCAAAACCTTGATATGGCGGGTAATCGAGCTGTTTTGTGGTCTGATTTACCAATGGAGAGAGATGTTTCATGTAAAGGAACTGTAATCTAAAACATATCGTTTTGTTATTGAATTGACATTTACATATGTTACGATAGCACTCGTTAGCCGCCATAAAAAGCTAACAAGGGAGGATTTACTTTATGAAGAAGACTATTATGTCCTTGGTTGCTGTTGCAGCAATCTCTACAACAGCATTTGGAGCACAGCAAGCTTCTGCAAAGGAAATCACTGTGAAGAAAGGTGATACACTTTGGGGAATCTCTCAAAAAAATGATGTGTCTCTAAAGGACCTAAAGGGTTGGAACAATTTATCTACAGACATGATTTATGTAGGTGATAAATTGACAATCTCTTCAAAAGAGAAAACTCAGGAGCAGTATAAAGTCCAGAAGGGGGACAGCCTCTGGAAAATCGCTCAAAAATTCAATGTGTCAATTAGCGATATTAAGTCTTGGAATAACTTAAACTCAGATATAATTATGATTGGTTCAACACTAAGTGTTGCTGGTCAAAGCTCAGCTCCGGTAAGCTCAGAGCCTGTACAAAAACAGGAGCCTGTCCAAAAAGAGCAAACAACACAAAAAGCTGCTCCTAAACAGGAAGCACCGAAAAAAGCTGCTCCTAAACAGGAAACAGCTAAAGCAGAATCATCTTCTGCTAGTCAAAGTGTACAAAAAGAAATGACTGTAACGGCTACGGCTTATACAGCAAATGATGGTGGCATCTCAGGTATCACTGCAACAGGGGTAAACTTAAACAAAAACCCAAATGCGAAAGTGATTGCAGTAGATCCTAATGTCATTCCATTAGGAAGTAAGGTTTATGTTGAAGGCTACGGTGAAGCCATCGCAGCAGATACTGGCGGCGCAATTAAAGGTAACAAAATTGATGTACATGTACCAAGCAAATCCCAAGCAAAAAATTGGGGCGTAAAATCAGTCAAAGTGAAAGTACTTAACTAGTAACTTATTGTTTTTTGGAAAGAAAGCATCAGGTGGCGGCCTGATGCTTTTATTGTACCCTTTTTTTGGTCAAAAAAACACACATTTTTCAGAAAAATTTGCATTTTCGACAAAAAACAGCGTATATTCCATCATACACGCTGTTTTTTTGTCGTTAGCTGTCCACCCAATAAATTTCTCCGCTTTGTTCTTTCCAATTGATTTGGACATCAAATTGGTGCTTTTCATAAAAGTGAATCAATCGGTCCACGTGATTCCAATCTCTTTTGACGAGGTCACCTGTGATGACTGGGATGTTCTGCTCTCTTGCGATTTCTTTTAAATGCTTCATACAGATTGAACCGTATCCATTATCGGGAGGTCCTTTAATATCGGCAATATGAATCTTTCCTTCTTCAGGATATTCAGCAATTAAGGAAAAATCAGATTGTCCGCGAAAAGCTTTTTCACAATCGGTCAGCATGATTTTACATGTATCAGCATTTTCAATGGCAGAGACAATCATCCATTCATCTTCTTTCGCCTGATCAATGCCAATGATCTTTGCCTTTTTCGAAATATCTTTCATATTTTCTTGCATTCGATACATTTGGAACTGCAATTGCTGTAATTCTTGCTCTAACGCCTTCACATCTTTGGGTGTTTCCTGTAAGATTGACAAGTCCATTACTCCTTTCATATAAGAAATGATAAAAATCACATAAATTCCAATTTTAAAGGAAGTGGATGAATCTTTCAAGCCGTTAGAATGCCGATTATCGGCAAGTTTGTCTAAAATTCGACGAAGACAGCGAATTCATTGACTTTATAGAGAAAGTTAAATAACATACTCTTAGTCGGAACTAATAAAGAGAGGTTTTCAAACATGAACGAACAGAATCAAAAACCGAAAAATTTCACCGGCATTGTTGTCATTTTAACAATTGCCATAAACGGATTAATCGCTTTATTATTTTTAATGCCAAAAACAGATAAATTTAGTCATCTGGATATTACATTTCTGCCGTTACTGAATGCCGTGATGAACAGCTTTACGTTTATCTTCTTACTTTCAGCACTCATTATGATTAAACAAAAGAACATTAAAGCACATAGACGATTTATTTTTGCTGCATTTTCAACAACACTTGTCTTTTTAATTTCCTATGTGACATATCATTCAATGGCAGCTGATACACACTTCGGAGGAGAAGGGATCATCCGTCCGATTTACTTCTTTATTTTGATTACACATATTGTGCTCTCAGCTATTATTGTACCGCTTGCACTGATTACACTATTTAGAGGCGCACAGATGCAGGTCGAGCGTCACCGTAAAATTGCCCGCTGGACGATGCCGCTTTGGCTCTATGTTAGTCTCACTGGCGTCATTGTCTATATCATGATTTCTCCATATTACAGCTAACGTATGTCCAATTGGACATACGTTCTTTTATTTACAAGATGAAGTGCTTTGGATAGAATGGAAATTGGATATCCGACTAGCACGGTATCTTCCCATCTATAGATTCACATCATTTCTGGCCGTTTGCTCGTTTGGAGATCAACAATTGGACGAAACGGGGGTTATATGATGACTGAACAATTGCAGTATAAACCGGGGCTTGAAGACATTGTGGCAAGCGAAACGTCCATATCATACTTAGATGTGGAGCAAGAGGAAATTGTGATTCGCGGGTACGACCTCATTGAGCTGGCACAAAACAAGACATATTTAGAAACAGCCTATCTGCTTATTTATGGAAGATTACCAGATAAGATGGAATATCACCAATTTCAGCAAGATATATCCTCACAAACGAGCTTACATCCAACCATCCAAACCATTTTAACCAAGCTGCCAAAATCCACTCACCCTATGGATGCGATGAGAACGTGTTTATCTGCTCTTGCAGGGTATGATGACGCATTACATGATCGATCTGAAGCGTGCCAAAAAAGGCGTGCAGTTCGATTACTAGGACAGCTGCCGGCCATTGTTGCTGGAAGCTATTATATTCTCACAAAAGACGCCGCTATTTCTCCAGATCAGACCAAATCCTACACTGAAAACTTTTTATCCATGCTAACTGGACGCACCCCGACACAAGACGAAATTACTGCTTTTGACCAAACACTCACATTATATAGCGAACATGAGCTGCCGAATTCAACGTTTGCGGCTAGAGTGATTGCATCCACGCATTCTGACATGTATGGTGCTTTTACTGGAGCGATCTCTTCATTAAAAGGTGACCTCCACGGAGGAGCAAATGAAGCTGTCATGCACATGCTTCTTGAAGGAAAAACAACAGAAGGATTTCTTGCACTCATTGAACGAAAATTAGCCGCAAAAGAAAAAATGATGGGCTTTGGCCACAGAGTATACATGAGAAAAATGGACCCGCGAGCCGCTCTTTTAAAACGTTCATTGAAAACGCTTACCGAATCGAAGGGAGATACAACGCTATATGACATGTGTGTAGCAGGAGAGGCATATATGAAAGAGCAGAAAAACCTTTATCCAAATCTTGATTATTATGCTGCACCGATTTATTACGTGCTCGGAATCCCTATTTCACTTTATACACCCATTTTCTTTGCTGCAAGAGCTAGCGGATTAGCCGCACATGTCATTGAACAGCATTTGCATAATCGCATTTTTAGACCGAGAGTCCGGTATCTAGGGCCAAGAGGATTAAAGGTTTCAAATGATGATGGAAAAACGGGGGAATGAACATGAACAAAACAGCAGTCGCCAATCAAACAGATCAGCTATTAGTAGAAATCGCTGCCTATGCAGTAGACGGAGAAATTACGAGCAAAGAGGCCATTGAAACCGCGCGGTATGTGCTCATAGACACGCTCGGGTGCGGAATGCTGGCTCTTAATTTTCCAGAATGTACGAAGCACCTTGGACCTATCGTACCTGGAACTGTTGTGCCTAACGGAGCAAGAGTTCCTGGCACTTCGTTTGTGCTAGATCCCGTTCAAGCGGCTTTTGATATCGGCTGTATGATCCGCTGGTTAGATTATAATGACACGTGGCTTGCACAGGAGTGGGGGCATCCGTCAGATAACTTAGGCGGAATATTAGCTGTAAGTGATTATATCAGCAGAACACGCCTTGCAAACGGAGAAGAGCCGCTAACGATGAATGACGTACTGCATGCAATCGTCAAGGCGCATGAAATTCAAGGTGTCCTTGCTTTAGAAAATTGTCTAAATCGAAATGGATTGGACCATGTGTTATTTGTCAAAGTGGCAACAAGTGCAGTTGTGTGTGCAATGCTTGGCGGAACAAAGGAAGAGGTCCAGCATGTTTTATCACAAGCGTTTGTTGATAATTCCCCGCTTAGGACGTATCGCCACGCCCCAAACACAGGATCGAGGAAATCATGGGCAGCGGGGGATGCAACAAGCCGCGGAGTGAGGCTGGCAATGATGACACGTAAAGGGGAAATGGGTTATCAAACGCCCCTCAGTGCAGAGAAGTGGGGCTTTGAAGATGTTCTGATGAAAGGAAAACCACTTACGCTCGCCCAGCCCCTTGGATCATACGTCATAGAAAATGTTCTCTTCAAAATTGCTTATCCTGCTGAGTTCCATGCGCAGACTGCTGCAGAGGCGGCTGTGATGCTGCATGACGCTGTAAAAGATCGTTTAGATGAAATTGACCGGGTAGAGATTACGACACATGAGTCAGCGATTCGGATTATTGATAAGAAAGGACCGCTTTATAATCCGGCAGACCGTGATCATTGCTTGCAGTATATTACAGCTATTGGACTGATCTATGGTGAACTAACAGCTGACCATTATGAAGAAGAAACGGCGCAAAATCCAGCCATTGATCGTCTTCGTGATCGAATGATTGTGAAAGAGGATAAACGTTACACAGAGGATTATTTAGATCCGAAAAAGAGATCGATTGCAAACTGTGTACAAATTTTCTTTAAAAACGGGACGATGACAGACCGAATTGAAATTGAATACCCGCTCGGTCATCGCAGAAGAAGACAGGAAGGCATTCCGCTGCTTGAAAAGAAATGGCTCTATCATTTAAAGACAAGATTTCCACAAAAGCAAGTGGATCAAATTGTGTCACTCTGCCAAAATCCAAATCAATTAAAAACAACAACAGTGCCAGCATTTATGGACTTATTCGTCATATAAGGGGGAGCTAGCGTGTGGATCGTGAATGAAGAAAGAAGTCAGGCTGATTTAGCCGCAGCCTTTAAAGAACAAATGAACAAATCAGCTTTATTTCAAATTCCAGGCGTTCACGATGGAATGTCTGCGCTCTATGCGAAAAAAATGGGCTTTCAAGGGCTCTATTTATCAGGTGCCGCTTTTTGTGCCAGCAAAGGACTGCCTGATCTCGGCATGATCCATTCAACAGAAATGGCTGAAAAAGCGAAGGAGATTATTCGAGCTTCCCAGCTGCCGCTTTTGGTCGATATGGATACAGGTTATGGCGGTGTTTTAAATGCAGCAAGAGCGGCAAAAGAAATGGTTGAGAGCAAAGTGGCAGCTGTTCAAATTGAAGATCAGCAATTGCCGAAAAAATGCGGGCATTTAAACGGGAAATCACTCGTTCCAGTAGAAGAAATGGTCGCAAAAATCAAAGCCATCAAACAAGCGGCACCAACGCTTTTGGTGATTGCAAGAACCGATGCAAAGTCCGTAAATGGAATGGAGGATGTCATCCGCCGGGCCAATCTTTACGTAGAAGCAGGAGCTGATGCTATTTTTCCTGAGGCACTCATCACAGCAGAGGACTTCACGCATGCCTCAAACCATATTAAAGGTCCGCTCCTTGCAAACATGACGGAGTTTGGCAAGACGCCTTATTATCATGCAGACGAATTTTCTGTATTTGGCTTTCAAATGGTCATTTACCCTGTGTCATCACTTAGAGTTGCTGCAAAAGCGTATGAGCGTTTATTTACAGAAATCATGGAAAAGGGAACGCAGCAGGGGATACTTGGGGATATGCAAACGAGAAAAGAGCTGTATGAAACGATTCATTATGATGAATATGAGGAAATGGACCAGCATTTAGCAAAAACGATCCTGCCGGAAATTGGGAAAGAACAGCGATAAAATGAAAAGCACTTCCTATACGGAAGTGCTTTTTTTACGATGATGGTGTGGATGAAGAAGCCAATTTCATCTTTTCTTCAACTGTTTTCGTTTTTTCTTTTACTTTTTCAGCGTAAGTGAAGTCACCGTAGCAATACGGATAGCGGAAGTTATCTTTATTGCCGCCGCACGTATAGACCTCGGGGTTTCGTTTCACTTGCTTTTTGGAGTATTGCTTTGCCAGTTTCTCGGAATGTTTTCCCCCGTTTTTTGCAACAAAATCAATATAGCCGATTCCCATGTTATAGCTTTGAATAATGGTTTCCAAATCAACGCCTTTTTTCTTCCCATGCTTGTACATAGTCGAAAAATGATGGACTCCTTGTTTAATGCTTTTCTCAGGGTCATTGATTTCATTTCGTTTCAAACCAAGAGATTCAGAGGCCTGCATTGGATCTCCGCCCCTGCCTTTTGATTCTTGATACATCATACCGAGGATTAACCCGGTATACTGATCTAAATCTTGATCTCTTAACTCTGTTTCTACAAGCGGTTTGTAATCATCCAATCTCGACAAAACAATTGATTCCGTATCAATCGGCAGCTTTTTTAACTCCTTTTGATTAAAGGAGATGGCAATGGCTGCTAATACGAAAACAAAGAGAAAAATCGTGAAACAGCCTGAAATGGCAAAACATCCTGTTTTTTTCTTTTTCAAGGTCAGTTCACCCCTGTTTTGCCCCGCTTTTAAAAGGGAAGTACAGCCTTTTCATTATGCCATATCCTGTGCAGGATACCAAGTGAAAACCTTATAATCAATCATATCCAAACGTAAATTCAGGTCTTGTTTTCAGCCTGAAGCAGAAATAAACAAAACCGATAATCAGCCAAATCATGCCAATGATTAATGCATTTGTACTGATGCTCGTTAACAGCCAAATGCAAAACGCCGTCCCGCATAGAGGGATCACGGCATATCTCAATGTATTCAGAATACCTCTTTGTTTTTGTTTGACGAAAAAGTACGCAAAAACAGACAAATTCACAAAGGTAAATCCAATTAACGCGCCGAAGCTGATAAAGGAATAAATAACTTCAAGTTCGCCAACGACTGCGGTTAAGGAGAAAGCTCCGATTAACAAAATATTAAAAACAGGGGTTTTTAATCTCGGATGAATATACCCAAAGAAACGCTTTGGTAACGATTGATCTCTTCCCATTGCATATAAAAGCCTTGCTGCACTCGCATGTGACGATAAGGAGGAAGAAATGACAGCGACCATTGTGCCGGCTAAAAAGAACGAGTGAAGAAATGCGCCGCCCACAAATTCTGCAATTTCAAGTGAGGCTGCATCAGGATGTTTGAACTGCTGAAAATTTGGAAACACCTGCTGCAAAAAATAAGACGTCAAAGTAAACAGTACGCCTCCAATCGCAACTGTTAAGAAAATGGCAAGCGGAATCGTCTTTTTTGGTTTAATGGTTTCCTCAGACATAGTGGAAATGGCATCAAATCCCAGAAAGGAGAAACATAAAATGGTCGCTCCTGAAAAAATAAGCGCTGGATCTAAGCTCGCTGAATAAAAAGGCCGGGCTGACAATAACTCTCCACTGCCAGCGTTTTGCGTGAGCCCATAAATAACAAATCCAACAAAGGTGACAGCGACAATGACCTGAAATGTCACAAACAGCGCCGTAATGTTGGCTGTAAGCCGTATACCGATGACATTGACAGTCGTTATGGCGATAGCAAGTATGATGATCCAAATGTAATGAGGTACATCAGGAAAGGCTGCGGTTAAATAAGCACTTCCGATCGCAAAATTCACCATAGGCAGAAATAAATAATCCAGTAAAAGTGTCCAGCCCACAAGGAAGCCGACATGAGGATGAATACTTTTTTGCGCATATGTATAAGCAGATCCTGCTTTTGGAAAAGCTTTCACCATATTCCCATAGCTAAGCGCTGTCAATAGTAATGCCAGCAACGTAAATATATAAGCTGCAGCGACGTGTCCTTTCGTCAGCTGAGCAACAATGCCGTATGAATCAAATACGACAAGTGGATCCATATAAGCAAGCCCGATCACAACAAGTGGAAAGACAGTCAGGCTGCGTTTTAGTCTTGGCTCTTCAGTCAATTTGCCTATCAGCTCCTCTAAAAATGAATAAATAATGCTCATTTTAAAAAGAATGCTACCAAGTGTCAATGCTATTTGAATAAATCTTTTGTTTAAAGTGTGCCCGCTTTGCACGCCGGACGTTTTAGTATATGATGATACATAGAATAAGTCGTGATTTGACTAACAAGAAAGGTGAAGCGAAATGAAGGAAGAACTGAATACAAATCAAGAACAGGAACGGATGGAGCTGGATGAAGAAAGTTTATTTCTTGTCTCCCAAACGTTTAAAGCCTTATCTGATCCGACACGTATTCGTATTCTGCACCTCTTGTCTCAAGGTGAATACTCGGTAAATGATATCGCAGAAACGCTGAATCTCATGCAATCAACAGTTTCTCATCAGCTGCGCTTTTTAAAAAACCTTCGTCTCGTGAAATCTAGACGAGCAGGGACATCGATCTTTTACAGTCCTGAAGATCAGCATGTGATGGAAGTACTTGAACAAATGATTCATCATGCACAGCATGACTAATAAAAACCTTCCTATATGAGTAGGAAGGTTTTTACGCATGATGCATACGGGTTGATCGTTTACCTGCTTTCATCATTTGATAAGAAAAAACGACATAGTAAGCAGCTAACAGAAAAAAGCTGAGCATGGTCATGGCATCATCACTCACAATATGCTGATACAGTTCAACGACACCAATCTTTGTGAGCGAATGGTTCGTCAGCTCACCCAGCTTAAAACTAAGTCGAGATAAAAATAAACATAAAATGAAGCTTTCAATCCATTTACTCGTTTTCACGTAAAGACGGCCATTTTCTTCTTTCATGCGGATCGTCTCATAGGCATGAACGGCCAGACTGCTTCCAAAGAGCATACCAATAGCGGCATAGATGAAAATGCTGTGATTTTGCCAGCCTTCTAATAAGAGAATAAGGGCAGTGAGTCCAAATACATACATTCTCATCAAAAGACTGATCGGGCGCACAAGCTGATAGCGTCTCATTCGATTCATTCGAAAGATGATGCAGATCAGCATAATGCCCCCAATTATGAATAACTGCCACACGTGATGTGTCATGATGCAACCTCCTCCTGCATGTGCAGGGATGTAAACGAATGCTGGCTGTTCCTTATCTTTACCATTCTTTCATTTTTTATCAAATCAAAACCTACATTTATGAAAAAGAGGAAAAGCATGAAAATCGATCGTATTTTGTCTATTGTGATGCTGCTCATTAGCAAAAAGCAAATACAAGCGAAAGACCTTGCTGAACTTCACGAAGTGAGCGTAAGGACGATTTATCGCGATATTGAGACCATCAATCAAGCCGGGATTCCTATTGTGACAACACAAGGAGCAGGCGGTGGCATTTCGCTTGTTGACGACTATCGTTTAGAGAAAAAATTATTTACCGATGATGACATTGAGCTTATTTTAACTGCCCTTGAAAGCATGACGAGTGCATACTCCTTTAAAGAAAGTGAGCATGTACTGAAAAAAATCAAATCTCTCATTCCGCCACAAAGCGATGAAAGCGAGAAACAGAACCATGTCTTTATTGATTTAAGCTCATGGGGAAAAGACAGCCAGGCAGAAAAGAAGCTTCAGCTGATCCATACAGCTGCTTCCGCGCATCAATTCATTCAATTCACTTATCGCAACGCAAAAGGTGAAACACTTCCACGTAAAGTGGAGCCTTATACGCTTGTCTTAAAAGGAAGGCATTGGTACTTGTATGCGTTTTGTTGTGTGAAACATGATTTTCGTCTATTCAAGCTGACCAGAATGACAGGCCTCATCACCATTCCAGCATATTTCAGGCCGAAAAGAATCAAAAATGAAGAGAAGCCTTGGAATGACTCTTGGCATGAAGAACCTTCAGTCACAACCCTCACGCTCAGGTTAACGGAAGCATCAGTTGGCAAAGTGAAGGAATGGGTGGATGAGAACGAATTGATCATATGTTCAGACGGGACCTATCTGGCAGCATTGACTGTGCCGCAAGATGATTGGCTGCACAGTTTCCTATTCCATTTAGGACCGGACGTCGACATTGTTTCACCTCAGCACATCAAGGAAGCATTTGATCTCCAATTAAAACAATTTATGAAGCGATTAGAAACTTGACACACTGTTGTCAGGTTTCTTTTTATATGATGGGAGAAAAGGAGATGAGAATGTATGTACGATATCGTCACATTAGAGAAACAATGGATCAAAGGGTTGTCTGTTCGAACAACAAATGAAATAGAGAAAACAAAAGAGCGGAAGATTGCACCGCTTTGGCAGGATTTTTTTGCGCAGCAGCTACATGGGGGACAAGCTCCAGTCATAGGGCTTTATTCAGATTATGAAAAAGATGAACATGGTTCTTATTTATTTACAGCTGGGCAATTCGCGGATCAGCAGATCGAACATGTAAAAGAGATTCCTGCGTCCACCTATGCAAGATTTCAAACGAGAAAAGGACCGATTGAAGAGGTCGTGCTTGAAACATGGCACAAGATTTGGACGTGGGATCAGCGTCAATACCGCACTTATACAGGTGATTTTGAATGGTATGATGAAAGATCTATTGATCCAAAAGAAGCGCAAATTGATATTTATATTGCGGTTGATGAAAAAATGATTGCTAAAACTAATACCATTAGTTAATATAAAACTAACGATATTAGTTTTAGGAGGACAATCATGAGATTAACAACTTTTGACCGTCTGCACCAGCTTACATTGATGCCGCGATTATTTCCGGTAAATTGCTATGTCTTTGAGGAAGAGGAAGGACTCATCTTAATTGATGCTGCTTTAAAAATGGCGGCAAACTCGATCATCGAATTTGCCCGTAAAAAGAACAAACCAATTCATAAGATTATTCTCACTCATAGCCATATGGATCATATCGGCGCATTAGATGAGGTGAAGAAGGCTTTTCCAGAGGCAGTTGTCTATTTATCAAAACGTGATGCACGCCTTTTTGAAGGTGACTTTTCCTTGCTTCCTGATGAACCTCAGCAAAAAATTAAAGGCAGTTTTATGAAAAATATTCATACAAAACCAGATGTGCTTGTCGAAGAAGGAGATGAGATTGGGCCGCTCAAAGTGATTGCAACACCAGGGCATACACCCGGCAGCATTTCTTTATACGATGAAAGGTCAGGAGTTGTCATTGCAGGGGATGCACTTGTGACAAAAGGCGGCTTATCGGTTACGGGTGAGTTTCGGTGGAGCTTCCCGTTCCCGGCATTTGCCACATGGGATGCAGAAACCGCATTAAAAAGCGCTGAAAAATTACTAGCGCTGCGCATATCCTGTCTTGCTGCAGGACATGGTGACCTTATCATAGAGCCTCATGAAAAGCTTCAAGCTGCCGTTAAAAAAAGACAGCACCAGCTAAAAAAAGGAGGGCAGTAAACCGTGTCTCCAAGAATGGGAATTACACAAGAAAAAATTATGGATACAGCGGCTGCATTTGTTGATGAAGAGGGCTTCTCCGCTTTGACCATTGCTACATTGTCTAAAAGGCTGAATATTAGGCCGCCTTCTCTTTACAATCACGTATCCGGCCTTCATGAGATTCAGGCAGCACTCGCAGAAAAGGGGCTCTCCATGCTTTGTGAGGAAGGGATGCAAGTCACAGAGGGGCTAGAAAAAGAAGAAGCTGTTTTGGCCTTTGCCAGACAATATGTGCAATTTGTCCGAACACATCCCGGTCTTTATGAAGCTGCCTTTTCACATATGAACGAAAAAGAAGTACGACTTGCAGCAGAGCGCCTTGTTCAGTTTGTTCAATCCATTATGTCACGCTTTGGTGTAAAAGAAGAAGAAATGACGCATGTCGTCAGAGGACTGAGAAGCTTACTGCACGGCTTCGGTGATATTTCTAATAAAAAGGGATTTCAACGAAAAGAACAGCTTGAAGAAAGTGTGAGCTATGCGGTTCGGCTCTATATCACAGGTGTATTGCAAAAAGAAGATCTGTCTATTTGACAGGTCTTTTTTTATAGCAAATCGATATCATAAAGGAGTGTCCGTCTGGCACAATTTTTTAGCGAGAAAATCGAATAAAGATTTGACAGTTTTGTGAAACATGGTATGCTTATTATGTGAAATAATTCACATAGAGGAGTAGAGGCAGATGAAAAGAAAGCCTGTTTATGTGGAAACAACCATTCATGCACCTTTAGAGAAAGTATGGGAATATACGCAAAATCCAAAGCTTCATGAACAGTGGGATTTGCGCTTTTCAACCATTTCATTAAATGGACCCCAAGATGAACAGCCCCAAACTTTTTTGTATGAAAAGCATCTTGGTTTTGGGGTAAGTGTCACAGGGACAGGAGCATATCGAACTAGAATGATGGATGAACGGAATGAACGGGCATCCTCGCTTAAATTCAAATCGTCACACCCATTGTCTTTTATCAAAGAAGGCGGCGGCTATTGGAAATATGTGAAAACGAACGATCATATTGTGTTTCAAACGCAATTTGATTATGAACCGAAAGAAGGAAAAGGATGGGCGTGGGCAGATCGATTTCTTTTTCGCCCGATGATGGGGTTTATGACGGCCTTTAGTTTTGGCGCACTAAAGACGTGGCTTGAAAAGGGTACGCACCCTCGGTTGTTACTGGAGAGAACACTTGCCCATTATGGAATTTGTTTGCTGTTTGCCATCGTCTGGCTGTGCCAAGCGGTTATCCCTTTTTCACATTCTGCTTTTGATCATAGCACCGGATTTCGGTTGTTTTATGCCCTTATAGGCGTATCATGGCTGATACCTAAGCTATCAAAGAAATATTTGTTCATTCTCCAAAGTGTGTTTCTGCTGCTGATGCTTTGTATCGGGATTCTATCCCCCCAAACGACACTTCATGAGCCGCTTGTGATGAGTGCATTTTTGATTCTATCTATTGCAGGAATGATTAATTTAAAAGATTGTTTAGATGTATTTTCGATCAAACGAAAAAGGGGAGGTAGACGTGGTCGTTCATCGTCATCAAGTAAAGGATTACGATAAGCTTCATCCAAAATTAAAAGAGAGATACAACCGGGCGTTTACCGCTGAAGGCACTATGGAGGAAATAGGCGGCGGAACGAGGCTCATTCGATTTTTCTTCAAAATTGGTCCACTGTTTCGCTGTTTTTTCCCTGAGAGAGGAAAAAACATTCCTTTCAGGATTGAGAATAAACCCTTTATGACAAATAAGGGAGAGGAAGGCATGCACTGGTTTCGTACGTTTTATTTCCCAAAGAAGGAACGGCACTTTGATGCAGATATGATCATTGATCAGAAGAGTCATAAAGTACTAGACTATTTTGGAAAGCCTAGACTTCTTATGTCAGAGCTTCATTTTACAGTAACAAAGCATGGGTTCCTTCGCATTCAATCCGGCCGGCAGAAGCTGTTGATGTTAGGACGTGAGTGGCCGCTGCCTTCATGGCTTTACGGTGTGTCAGATGTCACAGAAGGCTACGAGGAGCACGCGGGTGTATATACCATTGATGTGCATGTGAAAAACCGATTGTTTGGGACCCTTTTTACATATAAAGGCCGGTTTACTGAAAGGGTCATGTCTCATGATGAATAAATGGCATTTGATATCAAGCCCCGTCTTCATGTGCTGTTTTATCGCCACCCGCTTGATGACAGGTCCGGCAGCAGAGTTATTTGTACTGATAGCCATTCTGTTTTTCCTTCCTGCAATTTTAGCCTTTTTTGTGAAGGAAGAGAGGGAAAGTAAGCCGGGGATAATGCTCGGCTTTTTAATGAAAGCCTTTCCATTAGCTGCTCTTTGTGCAACGGCTGCATTCATCTATCATTCTGCTTTGTTTGCATCGGGCTGGTTTTTGTATACGATTCTTTTGGCGTTATATGGCTTTACTCGTTTGCTGAAAAGGGGAATCTTTCCGCTTCATGAATGGATCATCGATGGTGCATGGATGTATCTCGCTTTAGGAGGGCTTTGGTTTTGGCTGTACACGGCAGATATACAGGTGATGACCTTTTCACCAATCATCGTGCTTTTGACCGCTATTCATTTTCATTACTCGGCTTTTTTTATCCCGCTTTTCTATGGATTATTAGGGAGACAGCGAGAAAAAGAGACAGCTTTATACAAAGCGGCAGGCTGGGTGATTTTGCTGTCGCCTGTGATGATTGCTGTTGGGATTAGCTTCTCCCGTCTATTTGATACGTTCAGCGTTACGCTATATGTCATTGCACTCTACTTGTACGGTATTCTTTGTATGATAACAAGGTTTCGATCGACTGTGGCAAAAGTGCTGATTGTGTTTTCTAGCTGCGTCTTAATGGGAACGATCGTGCTATCTCTTCTTTATTCCGCTGGCATGCTCATGCGCGTGACCTACATCAGCATTGATCAGATGATTTGGTTTCATGGCAGTATTAATGCCTTTTTTGTTATTTTACCAGGTTTGATTGGATGGCTGATCGAAGGGCCAAAGGATCAATTGAAGCAGAAGGACTTTCCGATATCAAAAGTGCATGGCCGTTTTCATTTGATCTCTTTTCAAAAGGAAAGAATGGGTGATCGAGAGAACCTCGGTTTAGTCGATTCACTTGATGATTTAAATGGAACGACATTTTCAGCTGATAGGGTGTCACCTGTGATTCGAAGGTTTTATGAGAATCCGATGGCATTTACGTTAAAAGCAGCAGTCTGTTTTCATTGGTGGGTGAGGCCGTTTGTTTTTTTACTTCAGCCAGTTTTTAAGAAAATAGGCCAGCTCTATTTGGGGACATCTCGTATCCCGTATGAAATGAAGGGGCGTCTGACTACATTTCAACATCCTAAAGAAGGGCGAAAGAATGTCAGGGCGTGGATCCGTTATAACGAAAAAGGGGAGCAGGTCTTTTTTGCACTTTATGCTCATCATCACGATGCAGCTGCGGGCTATATGAATATTGCGCTGCCGCTTCCATATTCTCAGATGACCGCGATTTTAAAACCTTTTAATGAAAAGGAAGACTTTCTCTTAAAAAGTGCATGTCCAAAAGGCAGTACCGGTGACGAAGGATTGTATTTGCATACACCTTTTATCACCATGAAACTGCCAATGGAAGAAAGCTTTCATATGAAGCCGGAGACAGATAAAAGTCTCACAGCGGTTCATCAAATGAAGCTATTCGGTATTCCCTTTTTAACGATTCATTATCAAATTGACAGCGGGAAGCCATCGTGTTAGTCAATGATGTCACATGGTTCACCGTGCCGAATGATGTTCACAATCGCTTGCCCATCACTCGGATGATGATCTGCATACTGGACTGGCAGCAGTGCAAAAAATACATAGTAGACTGAGAAGTAAGCAAATTGATAGAAAAATTGATGTTCTGGCAGGATATCATTGGCGATCATTGTATTCAGTATGAGAACACTGAGCAGGTTGCATAATGATCCGCCTAGGTAGACAAGAATATGCGAGAATCGGTTATTTTTCCTCATTTCTTCATAATGGCAAAATGCATCTAGAAAATAGATTCGTCTAATTTCAACAACACCTATTTTCAATACTTTTTTGCCTCTGCCAAGAGCAAAAGAAACCTTTGCGCCAAACATCCATGCGACCATAATATGGCCAAGCTGATGCAAGATGGCAACGATAGGAAGAATGACAAAAAACGACCAGCAAAATGTCCACATATCTGATAATGTAAACAAGTGTTAACCCCTCCCCAATATATTTGGGAGGAAGCAGTAGGATTATTTGCCATTTTACTGAATTCATTTTCAGGATGCAAATATTTAATACATGACGATAAAAACATTATGTAAACTAAAGGGTAGTTTTTGCGATGAATCGGCTTTTTGACTCACTTTTTTTACGAAATGAATGTGCTACAATGAAAAAAACAATAGATAACTCTAGTAAATGAACCTACCCTTGAATGAAGAGGAGAGAATCAGATGGCAGATATTGAACAGTTTTTGGCGTTAGATATTCGTGTTGGGACGATTATCGAAGCAGAATTCTTTGCAGAGGCAAGAGTACCTGCATTAAAACTCAAGATTGATTTTGGTGAAGAGGTTGGTCTAAAGCAATCCAGTGCTCAGCTGACAAAACGTTATACGGCTGAGAGTCTTATTGGCAGACAAATCGTAGCAGTCGTCAATTTTCCGCCAAGAAGAATTGCAGGATTCAAATCAGAAGTGCTTGTCTTAGGGGGCATGCCGTCAAAAGAAGACGTGGTTTTACTAGCCACAGATGAGCCTGTTGAAAATGGAACAAAAATAGGGTAATAAAAAAGACATCTTCCTGAGAAGATGTCTTTTGCGTATTGAGGCGGAATAACCACACGCCACATTCGTGTGTGTCTCAAGGAGACATGTTACCCGACTTACACAATTCAGCTCATCGCTTGATTAATATAGCATGAGGTGATCGGAATTGCAACCATTAAATGCTTTACTTCAGTTTTTCACGTCATTTCAGCAGAAAAATGACAAGAAATCAATTATTTGGATTATTTTTTCAAAAAATATTGAAAAGTCAGATCAGATTTTATAAAATGAATTCATCTTAGTTTGTTTAGTCGATAAACTAAGATGAATTCCAAGTGATGATCCGGTCATTAAAGGGGATGATTCCGTCATTCAAATCATTTGCTGTGTATGTGGGCTAAGCTGAAAGGATCAGATGTTCAGCTTCATTTTTACAACAAATTGAAAGCGCTTTATATTCTTTGTATTGACTGCTGCTGCCCTCCATCATCTGTTCATTAGAAGAGGCTAAGAGAAGAAGGGAGAAAGCTCATGGTAAGTGAGAATTTAAAAAAGATTCGTATGTCTGAAAAAGTAGGATATGCTTCAGGAGATTTCGCATGTAACTTAATTTATGCAACTGTCTCTACGTATCTATTATTTTTTTATACAGATGTGTATGGTTTATCAGCGGCGGCAGCAGGAACAATGTTTTTAGTTGTCCGCGCCATTGATGCGCTTGCAGATCCGTTTATTGGTGCATTGGTGGATCGAACGAACAGCCGTTTTGGCAGGTTTAGACCTTACTTGTTATTCGGTGCGTTTCCTTTTGTGGTACTTGCTATCCTTTGCTTTACAACACCTGATCTTTCTGAAATGGGTAAACTCGTTTATGCCTACATCACGTATGTTGGTTTATCGCTTACATACACATTCATCAATGTTCCTTATGGTGCTTTAACATCTGCAATGACAAGAAATAACCAAGAGGTTGTCAGTATTACGTCTGTTCGTATGCTTTTTGCTAATCTCGGAGGTCTAGTTGTTGCTTTTTTTGTTCCTTTTCTTGCGACTTTTTTGAGTGATACAACAGGAAATACAGCTCTCGGCTGGCAGATGACGATGGCTTTTCTCGGCGTTCTTGGCGGTGCATTACTTATTTTCTGTTTTAAAAGCACGAATGAACGTGTCACGCTTCAAAAGCCGGAGGAAAAAATTAAGTTCAGTGATATCTTTGTCCAGTTACGTGTCAATCGTCCGCTTGTTGTATTAAGCATTTTCTTTATTATTATTTTTGGCGTGAACTCGATCAGTAACTCTGTTGGGATCTATTATGTCACGTATAACCTCGGCAGAGAAGATTTAGTGAAATGGTACGGACTCATTGGCAGTCTGCCAGCTTTAATGGTGCTGCCGTTTATTCCAAAACTGCACAAGCTGTTAGGAAAGAAAAAGCTGCTGAATTATTCATTATTGCTGAATATCGTAGGTCTTCTTGCATTACTTGTGATACCGCCGAGTCAAATCACTTTAATACTGATTTTTAGGCTCGTTGCAGCTGCAGGAAGTATTACAGCCGGTGCTTACATGTGGGCGCTCATTCCTGAAACCGTTGAATATGGCGAATATAAAACAGGGAAAAGGATGGGCGGGCTCATCTATGCCATCATCGGATTCTTCTTTAAATTTGGGATGGCATTAGGCGGGATTGTGCCAGGGCTTGTACTCGATCGCTTTGGCTATGTTGCGAACCAAATGCAATCACCAGAAGCTTTACTTGGCATTTTAATCACGACAACGGTGATTCCTGTATGCTTACTGATTTTAGCGATGGTGGATATTAATTTTTATAACCTTGACGAAGAAAAACATAAAAAAGTCGTACGGGAGCTTGAGAATAGAGACAAAGTGTATATCGATCATATGGACGATTTTAAAATGTAGGTCTCTGAAAGAGGAGGAAGTTCAATGAAGATTACCAATCCAGTGCTCAAAGGGTTTAATCCTGATCCAAGTATTTGCCGTGTAGGAGAAGATTATTATATGGCTGTCTCTACATTTGAATGGTTTCCAGGGGTGCAAATTTATCATTCAAAGGATCTCGTCCATTGGCGTCTTGCTGCGCGTCCATTGCAAAAAACGTCGCAGCTGGATATGAAGGGGAATCCTGACTCTGGCGGGGTATGGGCGCCGTGCTTAAGCTATGCTGATGGGCAGTTTTGGCTTATTTATTCAGATATCAAAGTAGTGGATGGCCCATTTAAAGACGGTCATAATTATTTGGTCACGGCAAGCGAGGTGGACGGCGATTGGAGTGAACCGATCCTGCTCAACAGCTCCGGCTTTGATCCATCTTTATTCCATGATCACAGCGGGAAGAAATACGTCTTAAATATGCTGTGGGATCATAGGGAAAAGCATCATTCCTTTGCAGGTATTGCCTTGCAGGAATATAGTGTGGCTGAAAAGAAGCTCATCGGACAAAGGAAGGTCATTTTTAAAGGCACACCGATTAAATTGACAGAAGCGCCGCATCTGTACCGTATCGGTGACTACTACTATTTATTAACGGCAGAAGGAGGTACCCGGTATGAGCATGCAGCAACGATCGCCCGGTCCTCGCATATTGAAGGGCCATATGAGGTTCATCCTGATAACCCGATTTTAAGTGCCTTCCATTTGCCTGAACATCCGCTTCAAAAATGCGGGCATGCTTCAATCGTTCAAACGCATACAAATGAATGGTATCTCGCTCATCTCACTGGCCGCCCGATTCAATCAAGCAAGGAATCGATTTTTCAACAGAGAGGGTGGTGCCCTTTAGGAAGAGAAACAGCGATACAAAAGCTTGAATGGAAGGATGGATGGCCTTATGTTGTAGGCGGAAAAGAGGGGACGCTAGAGGTTGAAGCGCCAAAGATCGAAGAAAAGGTTTTTGCACCAACCTATCATACAGTCGATGAATTTAAAGAATCAACACTAAATAGACACTTCCAAACATTAAGAATTCCGTTTACCGATCAGATTGGTTCGTTAACGGAGGAACCTCAGCATTTAAGATTATTCGGCCGCGAATCTTTAACGTCTAAGTTTACCCAAGCATTTGTTGCAAGACGCTGGCAAAGCTTTTATTTTGAAGCAGAGACAGCTGTTTCGTTCTTCCCAGAAAACTTTCAGCAAGCCGCAGGTCTTGTGAATTATTATAATACGGAAAACTGGACAGCACTCCAGGTGACATATGATGAGGAACTTGGCCGCACGCTTGAACTATCCGTCTGTCAAAACCTTGCCTTTTCTCAGCCATTGACACATAAAATCATCATTCCTGACGAGGTCACTTATGTCTATTTAAAAGTGACCGTTCGGAAAGAGACATATAAATATTCTTATTCATTTGATCAGAAAGAGTGGAAGGAAATTGATGTACCGTTTGAATCCATTCATTTATCAGATGATTTCATTAGAGGTGGGGGATTTTTTACAGGGGCATTTGTCGGTATGCAGTGCCAAGATACGAGCGGCGAGCGTCTTCCTGCTGATTTTCACTATTTTCGCTATGAGGAAACAGACGAATAAAAAAAGACAACTCGCTACGAGCTGCCTCTTTTTGAAAAATATATAGATTAGGTTGTGAGGGTGGCATCTTGCAGAAAAGCTTCTATGACAAGAGATGTCATCCCCAATACTGGTGCATTGTGTCCTAATGATGAAGGGAGCAGCTCTACATGTGAGCTGAATTGCGTATCCATTCGCGAGGATACCTCCTCCTTAATCACATGTAGAACCGCCTGATGTGATTCGATCACTTTGTTTCTTAAAATAATGGCTTGCGGGTTAAAGGTATGCAGGACGTTTGTGAGACCGACACCAAGGTAAAAGCCAAAGTTGCGCAGGGCATTGAGCGTTTTCATATCATTTAACTTGGCCAGCTGTTCCAGATCTTGATGGGAGATGTGCTGATCATCTGTTTGAAGAGACTGAAACAAGGCCTTCTCAGAAGCATACAATTCCCAGCACCCACGGTTCCCGCAGCTACATGTCGGTCCGTTAAAATCGATTGTCATATGTCCCATTTCACCAGAAAAGCCATACGCTCCTCTGTATAAATGATGATTGATGATGATTCCGATCCCGATGCCAGTGCCGATGCTTGCATAGATCAAATGGTCATAATGTTTAGCGGCACCAAAGATTTTTTCACCATATGCACCGGCATTTGCTTCATTTTCAATGAAGATCGGTACTTGGAATGTCTCTTGCAGCGTGGTTTTCAGATCAACATTTTTCCATTTCGAATGAGGCGTAAACACGATTTGTTCACCTGCATCCACTAAACCATGTATGCATAGGCCGATGCCAATGAGCCCGTATGGAGAAGAGGGCATTTGTGTGATGAGCTGCTGTATTAATTCAATTAATTTACGTATCGTCACCTCAGGAGAGCTGGGTGGGAGCTTGATCTGCTCTTCGTAAAGAATAGACCCTTCAAGGTCAGTTAATATGCCATTGACGTAATCAACGCCGACATCGATTCCGATGGAACAGCCAGCACGCTTATTAAACATCAGTAAAACCGGTCTTCTCCCGCCGCTAGACTCACCTTGACCGATCTCATAGACAAGATGTTCTTTCATTAACGTACTTACTTGAGAGGAAACAGTCGATTTATTTAATCCAGTGCGTTCAGATAATTTTGCTCTCGAAATGGGCGCATGCTGGAGAATTTCTTTTAATAAAAGTTTTTGATTTATTTTTTTGACAAAGTTCTGATCAGCGATATCCACGTTATCCACTCCATTTGTTTCGTCTTTAGATTAAGTTGAGAAGAGCTGCTTTTTTTCGCATGTATTCGATAAGAAAGATGATTTTAACTTTATTATAACGAAAATATTTTTAAAAAACTAAAAAATATGGAAAATTCAAAGTGATTTTTTCATAGATTGATCATTAGTTTGTTGTATCAACTTACAAAGTGTACTCAGGAGGAATGAAGAATGGCCAAATCAAATATGAAAACATTATACAGTCTAGAAGGAATCGGCAAAATTCAATATGAAGGAAAACAATCAAAAAATCCACTCGCTTTTCAATACTATAATCCAAGCGAAGTGATTGGCGGAAAAACAATGAAAGACCACCTGCGTTTTTCAGTCGCTTATTGGCATACATTGACGGCTGATGGAACAGACATGTTTGGAACTGGCACGATGCAAAGAGCATGGGACTCCTATAGCGGAATGGATTTAGCAAAAGCTAGATTGGAAGTCGCTTTTCAGCTTTTTGACCTATTGGATGTTCCGTATTTTTCATTCCATGACCGTGACATTGCGCCAGAGGGAGAGACGCTTCAAGAGACGAATCAACAATTAGACATCATTTTAGAAAGAATGAAAGAATACATGAAGCAAAGCGGAGTAAAGCTGCTGTGGAACACAGCTAATATGTTTAAGCACCCTAGATTTGTTCACGGCGCTGCGACATCTTGTCATGCAGATGTCTTTGCCTACGCGGCCGCACAGGTTAAAAAAGGCATCGAAACCGCCAAAGAACTTGGTGCAGAAAATTATGTTTTCTGGGGTGGACGAGAAGGGTACGATACGCTGCTCAATACAGATATGAAAAGAGAGCTTGATCATATGGCGGCTTTCTTGCATATGGCTGTTGATTATGCAAAAGAAATTGGGTACACTGGCCAATTTTTAATCGAACCAAAGCCAAAGGAGCCAACCACTCATCAATACGACACAGATGCAGCGACATCCATCGCCTTTTTAAAACAATACGGATTAGATTCCCATTTTAAATTAAATATTGAGGCCAATCATGCGACACTGGCCGGTCATACGTTTGAGCATGAATTACGTGTCGCAAGAATTCATGGGCTGCTCGGTTCTGTTGATGCAAACCAGGGCAATTCGCTTCTTGGATGGGACACAGATGAATTTCCAACCGATCTGTATGCCACAACTCTTGCCATGTATGAAATTTTGCAAAATGGCGGTCTAGGGGCAGGCGGTCTTAATTTTGATGCAAAAGTGAGAAGAGCTTCCTTTGAACTTGAAGATATTTTATATGCTCATATTGCTGGGATGGATGCATTTGCAAAAGGACTGCGGGTCGCTCATAGACTCATAGAAGACCGTGTGTTTGAGGATGTGATAAAGCACCGGTATCGCAGCTTTTCTGAAGGAATTGGCCGTGACATTTCAGAAGGGAAGGCAAACTTTCATACATTAGAAGAATATGCGCTGAAACATCCTTTGATCAGAAACGAATCGGGAAGAGAGGAACAGCTGAAAGCCCGTTTAAATCAATACTTGTTAGAAGATTAATTGAAGGGGCTGACCTGTTTTGAAGGAGTGAAAACATGAAATATGTGATGGGAATTGATCTTGGAACGAGCGGGGTCAAGGCGATATTAGTGGATGAGAGCGGGAAGGTGTGCTGTGAAGCCTCTAAGCCGTACCGCCTCATTCAAGAGAAGCCTGGATATTGTGAGCAGCACCCCGAGGATTGGGTAAACCAGACAATGGCTGTGATGAAAGAACTGATGGCAAAGCAGCCTGTTCATTCAAGACAAGTTGAAGGCATCAGCTTTTCTGGCCAGATGCATGGATTAGTTCTATTAAATGAATCTCGCGAAGTGCTCCGCCCTGCAATTTTATGGAATGATACACGAACGACAGCACAATGTGCACACATGACAAAAAAGCTGGGAGACCGGCTGCAAAAGATCACAAAAAACCAGGCGTTAGAAGGATTCACACTGCCAAAATTATTATGGGTAAAGGAACATGAACCACATATTGATCAGCAAATCGACATGTTTTTACTCCCAAAAGATTATGTCAGATTTCGTTTAACTGGCGCTGTCCATATGGATTATTCTGATGCGGCTGGCACTTTGCTGTTAAATATCGGTGAACAGACGTGGAGTGAGGAGATTTGTCAGGCATTTGATATTTCTCCTCATATTTGCCCGCCGCTTGTCACATCAGAGGCGGAGGTTGGTACACTTTTGCCGCACATTGCACGTGATGTTGGGATGAAAGACGGCGCGAAGGTTTTTGCCGGCGGGGCAGATAATGCTTGCGGAGCAATTGGTGCTGGCATCTTGTCCTCTGACCGCACGTTATGCAGCATCGGCACATCTGGGGTGATTCTCTCCTACGAAGAGGATCATGAAAGGGAGCTTCAAGGGAATTTACATTTGTTTCATCATGCAAAAAAAGACGCTTTTTACACAATGGGTGTCACCCTCTCAGCAGGATATAGCCTTAACTGGGCAAAACACTTACTGGCTCCTGAGGAATCGTTTCAATCACTTTTAGAAGGTGCGGCTCATGTAGCGCCAGGAGCGAAAGGATTGCTTTTTACTCCCTATTTAGTCGGGGAAAGAACACCTCATGCGGATTCGACCATTCGCGGCAGCTTGATTGGATTAGACAGCAGGCATGAAAGGGCACATGTTGTCAGAGCTGTGTTAGAGGGAATTACCTTTTCGCTAAATGAATCTATCGCATTATTCCGGCAGGCAGGAAAAAACATAGATTCTATTGTGTCCATTGGCGGCGGTGCGAGAAGCCGGACTTGGCTTCAAATGCAAGCAGACATTTTTCAGGCTGAAGTCATCCAGTTAGACAATGAACAAGGGCCTGCTTTAGGTGCAGCCATGCTTGCTGCGGTTGGCTGCGGATGGTATCCGTCACTTGAAGTATGTGCTAATCAATTGATCCATCAAGCCGCTGTTTATGAGCCAGAGCAGCAGCATGCGGAAGTATATGCTGATCTATTTCATTTGTATCAAAGGATTTATACACAAACAAAAGATATCCATGCCGGGTTAAAGCAGTATCGTTCCATCTAACTGAGAAGGCTGCATGAAAGGAGGTGATGGGTTTTTCACCTTAGGGATGACAGAACAATACGGATGAAAAAAGGAGAGGGATTGAAAATGAATTTGAAAAGATTGAGGCTTTTGTTTGTGGTGTGTATTGGATTTGTGCTGACACTGACGGCTGTGCCAGCTGATGCGAAAACGATTTATAATAATGAAATGGGTACACATAGCGGATACGATTATGAATTATGGAAGGATTATGGAAACACCTCAATGACACTCAATAACGGCGGGGCATTTACTGCAGGCTGGAACAGTATCGGAAATGCTTTATTTCGGAAAGGAAAGAAGTTTGATTCCACTAAAACTCATCATCAGCTTGGCAACATCTCCATCAATTACAACGCAAACTTTAACCCAGGCGGGAATTCCTATTTATGTGTCTATGGCTGGACACAATCTCCATTAGCAGAATACTACATTGTTGATTCATGGGGCACATATCGTCCAACAGGAGCGTATAAAGGATCATTCTATGCAGATGGAGGCACATATGACATTTATGAAACGACCCGCGTTAATCAGCCTTCCATTATCGGGATCGCGACCTTCAAGCAATATTGGAGTGTACGACAAACAAAGCGTACAAGCGGAACGGTCTCCGTCAGTGCGCATTTTAATAAATGGGAAAGCTTAGGCATGCCAATGGGTAAAATGTATGAAACAGCATTTACTGTAGAAGGCTACCAGAGCAGCGGAAGTGCGAATGTGATGACCAACCAGCTGTTTATTGGACGATAAAAGCTTATAAAAAAGCCAGCAGTTTTTGCTGGCTTTTACTTTTTCTTTGATAATTTTTCAACTTCCACTCTGCCAGAAAAGAACGTCGCGCCGCCGCCCATATCTGCCAATCGATCAGGTGTTAATCCATTCACTAAATGCTTTTTGCCTTTTTGATCTGCCCATAAACCTTGACTGACCACAACACCAGATAATACATTTTGACCGACTGACACGACAAGCTCACACTCTCCTCGGTCGTTCAACACACGTACCATGTCACCATCTTCAATTTTTCTTTCCTTTGCATCCTGTTCATTCATGTGAAGCTTCGGAAATTTCTCTAGCTTTTGATGCTTTTCATGAAGTGAGAAGGTGGAATTCAGAAAATTATGGTTCGGTCCCGGTATAAAGGTAAGCGGATAATCGCTTTCCTGATAAAGGGGCACATAGGTTGGAAGTGCTGGATACCCGTCTTTTTTCATTTGTTCAGAATAAAGCTCAATTTTCCCGCTTGGGGTTTGAAGCTTTAATTCCTGGAAAGGTCCACGTTTCGCTTTGATCCATTTCTTTTCTTTTAATGCTTCGTATGAAATGTCCTCATAATGCGGATTTTCTGGATGATGAAGAGCTTGTTCCATCAGTTCAGCATCTGTCTCGCGGAAGGCTTCATCTTCAAAGCCCATCGCATGGGCAAGCAGGCGGAATACTTCAGTATTTGATTTGCTTTCTCCGTAGCGTTCTATCACAGGCTCCTGAATTTGAATATAATGATGCCAGTACGATGTATAAAAATCCTCGTTTTCAAAGGCTGATGTCGCTGGCAGGACAATGTCTGCATACGCCGCTGTTTCTGTCAGGAATAAATCATGAACCACTGTAAATAAATCCTCTCTCATCAAACCTTCTCTGACTTTATTCGCTTCTGGTGTCACAACCGCTGGGTTGCACGAGTAGATAAAGAGAGAATCAACGGAAGGCTCTGCGTTTGTCAGCACGCTGCCCAGCTGATTCATATTAAATGATCTAGGCGTTCGTTCTTTTAATAAATCCGGCCGCTGAAGAGCTGTCTCATTATAGCTGAGAAAAGAAGAGTTTGATTTCATCGCTCCGCCGCCCTTGTGCAGCCATTGACCAGTCAGGGCAGGGAGGCAGGAAATGGTTCTAATACTCATCCCGCCATTATCATGGTGCTGCAAACCATTCCCAATCCGAATAAGAGAGGGCGATGTCTCAGCGTACATTCTCGCAAGTGTAATGATGTCATCCTTAGGCACACCTGTGATGCGCTCAACTGTGTCTGGATCATATTGCTTTACATGCTCACGCAGCTCCTTATGGCCGACCGTGTAAGCCTCTAAAAATGCATCATCTGTACGTTCCTCTTTAAAAAGGACGTGCATGATGCCAAGGGCAAGTGCACTGTCAGTACCAGGCCGAAGCGGAATGAACCAATCTGCCATCCGGCCGGTTTGGTTCTTGTGAACATCAATTACGACAATCTTCGCTCCTTGCTTTCGTGCTTTTTGTGCCAAGGTGATTTGGTGCATATTTGTCGACACGGCATTGATGCCCCAAAAGATAAATAGTTTCGTATGAATGGTTTCTTCAGGATCTGTCCCAATGCTGGCACCCATTGTATATTTATAGCCAGTCGTTCCTGCTGACTGACAGATTGTCCGGTCTAACTGACTTGAACCAAGACGATAAAAAAAGCGGCGGTCCATTCCTTCTGCGTTGAGATTGCCCATGTTTCCATAGAAGCTGTAAGGCAGAATGCTTTCTGGTCCTTTTTCTTCGATCAGCTTTGTCCATTTTTGCCGAATGGTTTCAATGGCTTCTTCCCACGTAATCGGTGCAAACTGACCTTCGCCTTTTTGGCCAACACGTTTTAAAGGAGTGGTCAGTCTTTTTTCATCATATAAACGGGCTGTGACATTACGCACTTTGTTGCATATGTTTCCTTGTGTGACAGGGTGGTCCGGATCTCCCTGCACTTTCACGATCTTTCCATTTTCTTTATGTATTAAAAGACCGCACTGATCCGGGCAGTCTAACGAACAAACTGATTTGAATATCCCGTCTTTCATCGCTGTATAATCGGTCATGAGTTTTCGGCTTCCTTTCTGCAATCCGTTATCACTTTGTATGGATTTTATTTTAGCATGTTCGGAGGAGGAAGGTAAGAAAGAGATGATGAATTGAAGAAAATGAAAAAAAGCCCCTGAAAAGGGACTTTTAAAAACGGGTGACTTGTACAGGAAATTCTTTTACCCCAAAAACAAACGTGCTTTGAATAGGTTTTAGCTGATCTGCAATACAGGTGATGTCTTGAAACGTATGGAGTAAAACGTCAAGCGCAATGTTGCTTTCAAGCCGGGCAAGCGGTGCACCGAGACAAAAGTGAATGCCAAACCCAAAGCTCATATGTGGATTTGATTTCCGGTCAAGCCGAAACGTATCTGGATCTTCAAACTTCTGTTCATCCCGATTTGCTGAAGCAACCCAGCTGATGAGATAGTCTCCTTTTTTAATGTGCGCGCCTGCAATTTCAACATCTTCTGCAGCGATTCGGCCAATGGCTTGAACAGGGGGATAATACCGTAACGTTTCCTCAGTCAATTGAGGAATAAGAGAGGGGTCCTGCCGAACTGATTCAGCGATATGCGGCTGCTCTGTCAGCAGTCGTACGGCATTGGTTATTAAATTGGTCGTTGTCTCATTGCCTGCAACGAGTAATAGAATACAAAAGCCAAGCAGTTCATTCTCGGTTAAACGCTCTCCATCGATTTCCGCTTGAATGAGAAGCGAGATCAGGTCATCGGCAGGCGTTTCTTTTCGTTTTTTGATCAAATGAGCAAAATAAACGGACAGCTCCTCTTCAGCACGTTTCTGCATATCTACAACAGCCTGAATGGCTTCTTTTGATTCATCCTTAGCACCAGCCACAAGAGCATCAGAATGTTTTTTAATCAGCTCTCTGTCCTGCACCTCTGCACCGAGAAGCTCAGCGATGATCATCACTGGCAGGGGAGCTGCTAAATCTTGCACAATATCAAACGTACGTTGATCCTTAACTTGATTTAATAGATCATGTGTCAAGTCTTTGATCTTATCTTCTAATTGCTTGATCGCTTTTGGGGTGAACGCTTTATTCACAAGCGCTCTCATCTTTGTATGTTTTGGAGGATCCATCGTTAAAATACTTGTTTTAGACGTGCTTCTTCCTCGCTGTGAAGAGAACACTTTAGGCTGTTTTAGAACAGACTGGATATCCGAATATCGAAAGAGATCCCAGCACTTTCTTGTCTCATCATATCTAATATCACTCTCTGCACGCAGCTCATTGTAAATAGGGAATGGGAAAAGAAGGTCATCGGTAGAACGGATTTCTTTCATTGGAATCACATTGACATAGTTTTCTTTCACTTTCATTATGAACGCTCCTTTTTCACATGATTTCTCTTTCACGGTATCACCAGTAAAATATCATTTCAACGGACATGTTTTCTAAAATATGTCAATAGTCTAATCGAAAGATTCAAGCACATTCACTATATAGGAAAATAGAAAGTCATTAAAATGAGAGCGCTTTCTGAAAAATAGAATTGAAGTCACCGAAACCAAAAATAAATTGGTGAATCCAGTCGAACGAAAGGGTCCTATGATTCAAATGATCATAGTTCTTTTGATCTAAATTACTGTATTTGAAAAACACGGCTAACATACTTGCAGCAAGCTGTCCGCCGTGCATTCGGGACTTTTGAAAAGCGCTGGCTCTTTCTTGACACGATTTCTCATCATGTTACGATAACTTACGTGTGAAAAACACGAACAAAAAGCGAACAAGGGAGAGGATCAATATCATTGATCAAAAGAAAGTTGCTTTCATTGGAGCAGGCTCTATGGCGGAAGGAATGATTGCAGGGATTGTGCGATCAGGACAGATGCCGCTAGACCAAATTTACGCAACAAACAGACAAAATCAACTTCGATTGAATGAACTAACGAAACGATACGGAATCCAAACAGCCGCAATGGATTCATTTCCTTTTGAAGAAATGGATATGTTGATCCTGGCCATGAAGCCAAAGGATGCTGAAGCAGCCCTTGAATCATTAAAACCTCGTATTCAGCCAGATCAGCTCATCATGTCTGTCCTTGCAGGTGTCAAGCTATCGTATATTGAAGACATGCTGCATGAAGGCCAGCCTGTTATGAGGGTCATGCCAAATACATCAAGTACGATCGGGGCATCAGCGACTGCTTTATCTGCTGGACGTTACGTGAAAAACGACCATATGAGCATAAGCCAGGCTCTTTTATCTGAAATGGGCGAAGTCTATACCATTCAGGAAGAGCAAATGGATATTTTTACTGGAATTGCTGGAAGCGGGCCCGCCTACTTTTATTTCTTAATGGAAAGAATCGAAGAAGCAGGAGAAGAGGCAGGTTTATCAAAGGAATTGTCTCGCCAAATTGGCGCGCAGACACTCCTCGGTGCGGCAAAAATGCTGCAAGAAACAGAGGAAAATCCTTCTGTCCTAAGAGAGAAAATTACGTCACCAAATGGAACAACTGCTGCAGGACTGAATGCATTAGATGATTTTGGCGGGGGAGAAGCGATCAAGCAGGCTGTCAAACATGCTGCCAATCGATCAAAAGAGATAAGCAATCAGCAAAAACAAAAAGTATCTATATAAATAGAGCTCAGGTACAGGAGTGATTAGGTGTACGCAGATAAAGAGAGAAAACGAATTGTTGTGAAAATCGGAAGCAGCTCTCTTACTAGCTTTCAAGGTGAGATTAGTTTGAAAAAACTAGAAAACCTCGTCAATCAAATTGTGAAACTCAAAGATGAAGGACACGAAGTCATTTTGGTTTCATCTGGTGCGGTTGCAGCTGGTTACCGAAAACTAGGATTTATCGATAGACCCAAAACACTGCCGGAAAAGCAGGCATCTGCCTCAATTGGGCAAGGGCTTTTAATGGAATCATATTCTACTTTATTTTTATCACACGGTTATATTGCCTCACAGCTCTTAATTACAAGAAGTGATTTTTCTGATGAAACGCGCTATCAAAATGTGCGTAACACAATGAACGTGTTATTAGATCGAGGCATCATCCCAATTATTAATGAAAATGATACAGTGACGATCAATCGGTTGAAGTTTGGAGACAACGATACATTGTCTGCAAAAGTAGCTGGACTCATTGATGCGGATTTCCTTGCCATTTTATCTGATATTGATGGCTTGTATGAAGATAATCCTCATACAAATCCAAATGCGAAGAGAATTCTTGAAGTGACAGACATCACAGAAGACATCGAAGCAGCTGCTGGAGACGCAGGCAGCAGCGTAGGTACAGGCGGAATGAAATCAAAGCTCGATGCGTTTAAAATATCAATGGCCGCAGGGATCAACGGCTTTTTAGGAAAAGCAGATACGCCTGACATTTTAGACAAAGCCATCAATGGGACAGAGGACGGTACTTATTTTACCGCTGACGAAAATGTAGCGCCGCTCAATTATAAGAAGCAGTGGATTGCCTTTCATTCTGGACCAAAGGGTGAGATCGTGGTTCAAGAGAAAACACAGGAATTCCTCATGCACCGAGAGGGAAGCCTTGATTCTGATGGGATTGTCAACGTAAAAGGTTCGTTTAAAAAAGGCGATGTGGTCCGTATTTTAGATCAAGATGGAAGAGAAATAGGTCTTGGCATTGTGAATTATGCGTCAGATGAACTCGCACGTAAGAGTGATTTGTTACAAGATGAGATCGTGCATGTCGTCGATCTTGAAGCATTTGTTTGTCATTTAGATTTATCGATTCCAGTTTGTTAACCAAAAGGGAGGAATTCCATGACACTGACAGCTGAAGTTGTCACATCGGTCAAAGAAAAAGCGAAAAAAGCAAAGCATGTTTCAAAAAAACTAAGTTTACTTCAAACAGAGGAAAAGAATGACGCGCTTCTTAAAATGGCAGAAGCATTAGAGCAAAACAGCCGCTTTATTTTACAGGAGAATCAAAAGGACCTAGATGCTGGAAAAGAAAAGGGCTTCACAGAGGCACTCTTGGATCGATTACTGTTAAATGAAGAAAGAATTCATGAGTTTGCTGAAAGTTTGCGGCTCGTGACGAGATTAACAGATCCTGTTGGAGAAATATTGGATGAATGGACTCTTGATAACAGCTTACACGTAAAAAGCCGAAGAGTACCGCTCGGCGTGATCGGGATGATCTATGAAGCGAGACCGAACGTCACTGTCGATGCAGCAGGCCTTGCCTTAAAGGCAGGCAACTCAGTGATTTTAAAAGGCGGTTCCTCCGCTATTTCTTCCAACAAAGCCATTGTCAGTGTGATCCATGAAGCATTGGATCAAACAAAGATTCCTCGTGATGCGGTGCAATTAATTGAACAAACAGATCGTTCATCGGTTCAGGCGATGTTTCAACTAAAAGAATGGATCGATGTTTTAATTCCGCGTGGCGGAGCTTCCTTAATCAAAACAGTGGTGGAAGAATCCACTATCCCAGTGCTTGAAACAGGGACAGGAAACTGTCATGTCTTTATTGATCAAACCGCAAATGTGAAAAAAGCCATTGAAATTGTGATCAATGCAAAAACGAATCGTCCGGCTGTATGTAATGCACTTGAGACGCTGATCATTCATCGCGAATGGCTGAAAGAGAATGCAGCCTCATTAAATGAAGCTTTGCAGGAGCATCGTGTTACTGTACATGGCGACCAGGCAGCAGAGTCTTACTTTTCAAACGCGGTTCCTGCTGGAGAAGTGGATTGGACAGATGAGTATTTAAGTCTGGATCTTGCAGTAAAGGTAGTCGATTCAGTTGAGGAAGCAATCAGCCATATCGATCAGTACGGCACAAAACATTCAGAAGCGATCGTGACAGAAGATGAAAAAAATGCACTCACGTTTCTAAACGAAGTCGATGCGGCGGCTGTTTATCATAACGCATCGACTCGCTTTACAGACGGCGGTGCACTTGGCTATGGAGCTGAAATCGGCATCTCCACGCAAAAGCTGCACGCCAGAGGGCCGATGGGACTTCCTGCACTCACGACAACTAAGCTGCTTCTGTGTGGTGACGGTCAGATTAGAAGCTAGAAAGATTCAAGAAACACTACCTTTTTTATGAGGTAGTGTTTTTAACTTTATTTAAAAGAAATACACGTTATCCTACGTTTGCACAATTTTTCTTCATGATCTTCTCAAATTTAAAAAATTCAAATTCCTCAGGTGCTAAAGGTTCGTTGCCTTGAGGTGCTTCATAAGGTGCGTTTGGATCTGGATGGTGTAAGTGATAAAATTCAACTATTTGAAAGCCGCACTTATTGACATAAAAATGAATGTTGCGTTTTTCAAAGTATGGAGTCACAACCTCCCATACAATCGTTTCTGGATATTGCGCCTCGATGGCTTTCCATGCTGCCTGACCAATGCCCCGGCTGTGAAAGGATGATGAAATGTATAGCAAATCAACCGAGTTGTGATGTGTCTCTTGGTTGATTTTGATAACAACGCCGCCTGCCTTTTCACCATTTAGCATAATATGATAAACAATGTGTTCATTCGAATGAAAGGATTCATCAATCACTTCATCTGGAGGAATTGGTCCACCATGCGCATCGCCAAATGCATCGATCACGCCAGCTGTAAAAGCTTTCTGAAGCTCTTTTTTCATTGAAGGGAAGTCCTCTTTATTTGCTTGTGCTAATGTTACTTCATGTTGAGTTATTTTGTTCATTTTTTTATCCTTTCCATGCGTAGTGATGTTTCTGGATGTTATAATAAAGGATGGAGTTACTCCATAGTCAAGAAAGGAGCCTTCCTCATGATCAATGATGTGCAAAAAACGTTTTTCACTGGAGAATTTGCCAAGCTATTTGATGTCAAAAAAGATACGCTTCTGTATTATGATAAAATCGATTTATTTAAGCCGGCTGGTGTTCACGAAAATGGATACCGCTACTATACACTTGAGCAATTTGACCATTTTATTGCGATTCAATCCTTGCGGGCTGTTCAATTTCCGATCAAAGAGTTAAAACAATATTTCACAGAACCTTCCCGCGAGAGACTGCAAAGCCTAGCGGCCGACCAAATAAAAAAGGTCAAACAAGAGATTGAAAAACTTCAAGACATCCAGGCTTTTCTTATGCGGGTGATGGAGACGACACATGAATTAGCAAATGTCAAAATAGGGGAGGTCCTGTTTCAAGAGCTGCCAGAAGAACCCGTGGTACTAAGTGCATCAAACCCGATCGACTTCAATACACCTGTAGAAGAAATATCACGTATTGTAGGGGAATTTTTAAAGGGAGTTGGCATAAAAGGGGCTGCGGCAAATGGTTCTGTCTTAAAAAAGGAGCAGTTCCGTAAGCGGCACTATCATCAGTCAGATCAGCTGTTCTGCCGAATGGATGGCCCGGCGGCAGTCAAAAAACCTGGCGGGCTCTATGCGGTGATGTATGATCAAGGAACATTTGATGAGATCGAATCTGCTTATTCGCATTTGTTAGATGAAATCGAGAAAGAGGGCATGATGCTGGATGGAGATGTATTTGAGGAGTATTTACTTCATTCGCTCATGTCTAAAGATGAAGCAGAGTATATAACGAAGCTCAGTGTAAAAGTGAAGAAGCGAGTAGATGACAATTGAAAAGAGGATAGACAGCATGTGACATGCGTGTCTATCCTCTTTTTTTGATGTTATCCCACTTGATTTTCGGCAAATTGACTCATATATAAGTCTGCATAGAAGCCTTTTTGTTTTAAAAGTTCGCTGTGCGATCCTTTTTCAATGATGCTTCCATCCTTCATGACTAAAATAAGGTCTGCATCCTTGATTGTTGAAAGTCTGTGTGCAATCACGAAGCTCGTTCTGCCTTTCATCAATTCATTCATTGCTTTTTGAATATGCATCTCTGTCCGTGTATCTACACTGCTTGTTGCTTCATCTAATATCAAGATCTTTGGATCAGATAAAATGGCACGGGCGATGGTTAACAGCTGGCGCTGACCTTGAGACAGGTTGCCTGCATCTTCTGTTAACAGTGTGTCATATCCATCTGGAAGCGTGCGGATGAAATCATCTGCATAGGCATGTTTGGCGGCTTTGATGACATCCTCTTTGGAAACGTGCTGCCTGCCATAGGCAATGTTGTCGTAAATCGTTCCTTCAAAGAGCCATGTATCCTGAAGAACCATCGCAAATAATTCTCGTACTTGCTGACGGCTGAGGTCAGTTGTTTTGACACCGCCAATGCGTATGGAGCCTTGATCTAATTCGTAAAAACGCATTAAAAGGTTGATGATGGTTGTTTTTCCCGCACCTGTTGGTCCAACAATGGCAACAGTCTGTCCTTCTTGCACATCTAAATTCAAATCTTTAATAATCGGATGATCTTTTTCATATCCGAATTGAACTTGTTCAAAGCTCACATCACCTGAGAGTGAGGCAAGATCAATTGCAGCATCTTCTTCGGTACTTTCTTCTTCCTCATCGAGGATTTCAAACACCCTTTCAGCAGAAGCGATCGCTGATTGAACTAAGTTTGCGACACTTGATGCTTGCACAAGCGGCTGAGACATTTGCTGTGTGTATTGGATAAACGCCTGCACATCCCCGACACGAATATTCCCGTTAATGACAAGAATCCCGCCGGCTACACTGACTGCCACATAGCCAAGGTTCCCGATAAAGGTCATCATTGGCATCATTAAACCTGAAATGAACTGCGCTTTTCTTGAGGATTCATACAGCTTTTCATTTAATTGATCAAATGTATCGATCGCTTTCTTTTCGTAGCCATACGCACGAACTGTCTGATGTCCTGTGAACATCTCATTAATATGTCCATTGATCGTGCCAAGCTCTTTTTGCTGCGCTTTAAAATGCTTTTGAGAAAATGACGTAATGCCGCGAATCGCAAACAGGCTGAGTGGCAGCGTCAAACAAACAAGAAGCGTAAGCAGCGGACTGATGAAGAGCATCATCACGACAATCCCAATGACTGTAATCACAGATGTAATCACTTGGGTGAGCGCCTGCTGAAGCGATGTATTAATATTATCGATATCATTCATCACACGGCTTAGCGTGTCCCCGTGGGTTGTTTTATCAAAATAACGAAGGGGGAGACGTGTGAGCTTGTCATTTGCTTCCTGCCGTAATTCAGCAATGGTTTGTTGAGAGACACCAGCCATGACATATTGCTGAACGAATGAAAAGAGGGAAGCAACGACGTACAGCACGACAAGCAGCAAAAGAATTCGTGAAATGACATCAAATTGAACGCCTGTTCCATTCGTAAAGCTGTCAAATAGGGAAGAGGTGGCATCCCCAAGCAGCTTTGGACTAATGACGTTAAAGACAGTTGAACCAATCGCTGCAATAAAGACGATGATCAGCTGAAATTTCCTTGGTTTTAAGTAGCCTGTCAAACGTAGCAGTGTTTTCTTAAATTCCTTCGGTTTTGCGGCTGGCCCTTTAGGGTGGCCGCCTTTATGGCCCATGCCGGAAGACATTTTCTTACTCATCCTCGCTCACCTCCTGACCTTCCTGAGATGCGACAATCTCTTGGTATACAAGATTGTCCTTTAATAATTGTTCATGTGATCCGATACCTGCGATTTTCCCTTCATCAAGTACAATGATTTTATCACTATGCTTCACTGTACTGATTCGTTGAGCCACAATGATGAGGGCTGCATGAGCTTTTTCTGCTTCTAATGATGTTCGCAGCTTTGCATCTGTTTTGTAATCAAGTGCTGAAAAGCTATCGTCAAACAGATAGAATGATGGTTTTCGCACTAGCGCCCTTGCAATGGAAAGCCGCTGCTTTTGGCCGCCCGATAGATTGGAACCACCCTGATCAATTTCTGCATCAATTCCGCCATCTTTTTGCAAAACAAATTCTTCGGCCTGCGCAGTTCGCAGCGCCTGCCAGATGTCTTCATCGCTTGCATCCTGCTTGCCAAAGCGCACATTGTCGGCAATGGTTCCACTGAATAAAACAGCTTTTTGAGAGACATAGCCCATTTGGTTTCTCAGTTTCTCTTGTGGCAGCTCTCTAATATCTACACCATCTAGTGTAATCCGGCCTTCTGTCACTTCATAAAAGCGCGTCATCAGCTGGAGAAGTGTTGTTTTCCCAGAACCCGTACTTCCGATGATGGCTGTCGTTTCACCAGTTTTGGCTTCAAACGTGATACCTTGAACGGCTGGTTTCTCAGCATTTGAGTAATAAAATGACACATCCTCAAAGCGAATGGATTGAGCGGGCTCGTGAAGCTCAGTCATAGATTCTTCTTTATCTTTAATCTTTGGTTCCATGTTTAACACTTCATTCATGCGTTTAGCTGATGCTTGTGCTCTTGGGACCATAATAAAGCTCATCGACAGCATAATCAGTGCCATTAAAATCATCATCGCATATTGAATGAAGGCAATGAGATTCCCAACTTCCATTTCTCCGGCATCAATTCGGTTTGCACCAAGCCAGACAATGCCGATATTCGTGAAGTTCATGATGATCAGCATAAATGGAAACAAGTAAGCCATTAATCGGTTGACTTTAAGACCAGTGTCCTTATAGGACGTGTTGGCTTCTTGGAATCGCTCCTTTTCATCATCCACACGGTTAAATGCACGAATAACGCGGATGCCTGAAAGAGATTCCCGCATAATTAAATTCAGCCGGTCTGTTTTTTTCTGAAGCTGGCCAAATAGAGGGATGGCTTTTCTTGACACCAAATAAATGAATCCACCAAGAAGGGGGAGGGCTGCCAAAAAGATAAGAGACAGGACAGCATCTCTGGAAACAGCCAAAATAATTCCGCCCACAAGCATGAGCGGGGCCCGCGTCATCATTTGTAAAATCATAATCGTCACATCTTGGACTTGTTTCACATCATTTGTTGATCTAGTAATAAAGGAAGATGTGCCGATCTTTTGAAATTCTTCTAATGAAAATTGTTCGACATGCACAAACAGCTGTCTTCTCATATCACGGCCGAAGCCAAGTGCTGTCTTTGATGACAAGTAAGACTTCCAAATGGTGAGCAAAATGGCGAGTAAAGAACAAGCCACCATCCAGCCGCCAACCTTCCATATGTAAGCAATATCTCCCTGGACGATACCGACATCAACGATATCTGCTGTTAACGTCGGTAAATACAGCTGGAGCATACTGCTTAAAAAGGTGAGAATGACAATGGACACTACGGACAGCCGATACGGCTTTAAAAACGATAAAATTGATTTCATACGAATACCTTTCTTCCATATAGTCTTTTGTTCTGTAACCCATCATATACAAAGAGGGATTATTTCTACAAATGAAATGTCTTCTTTTAATGAATTATTTATATTGTTCAATTTTAGAAAAGAAATCCTTCACAAACACATAAAAATCATGGGCAGAAGGAGACATTTCGCGCGTTTTAGATGCAATAATGCCAACCGTTCGTCTCACTTGAGGAAAATCGATCGGAATTTTCACTGTAAATCGCGGTGTTGTTTCATAAAAGGCGCTTTCGGGTAATAAGGTAACACCCATACCTGCCGATACGAGACCTTTAATCGCATCCAAATCTTCTCCTTCAGATGAAATGGTAGGCTCATAGCCTGCCTGCTTGCAAGCATCAACCGCAATTTGTCTCAGCACATACCCTTCAGGAAATAACACGAAATGATCCCTTCTTAAATCACTTAAATGAATACTCCTTTGTCCGCTAAAGGGGTGGCTAACCGGTAAAAGGGCATATATGCTTTCGGAAAACAAAATATTTCCTTCTATTTGAGAATCGTTTGTCGGTACGGGTCCTAAAAAGGCGAGATCGATATCTCGATTTTTGACCGATTCAATGAGAAATTTATAGGATCCTTGACGAAGTAAAAAATCGACCTCTGGATATTCCTGCTTAAAGGCGGAGATGACAGAAGGGAGTACTTGGCTTGCTAGACTTGTAGGAAAGCCAATATTCACCGTTCCTTTGTGCGGATCTAAGTATTCATCAATTTGCTCTTTCGCATAATCAATGGCTTTGAGTGCAGTTCTGACATGATCTAAAAATTGTCTGCCGATCTTCGTTAATTTGATATTTCGTCCTTCTCGTTCGAATAAGGCCACTCCAAGCTCTTCTTCTAAATTCGCAATCTGCCGGCTGATGGCAGATTGGGCAACATGTAAGTTTTCAGCCGCTTCTGACACGTGTTCACGGTCGGCGACTTCTACAAAATAACGTAACTGACGAAGCTCCATTTTGCACTTCACACCCATCTATCTCAAAAAGAGATTGTTTTGATCTAAATTATATATTGTTTATATCAATTTGAAAACTTAAAATAAGTTACAGAGTTTGTGAGATTTTATTACTGTGAAAAAACGGATCTTTTAAACGGGGGAGAGAAACGATGACTTATAATCAACTACCACAACCACAAGGTCTCTACCGTCCTGAATTTGAACATGATGCATGTGGAATCGGACTGTACGCCCATTTAAAAGGGGAGGCGACACATAGCATCGTCAAAAAGGGATTACAAATGCTGTGCCAGCTTGATCATCGCGGCGGGCAAGGCAGTGATCCGTATACAGGTGATGGTGCCGGTTTAATGGTACAGCTGCCAGACGCTTTCTTTAGAAAGAACTGCAAAGAATTTGCACTTCCTGAAAAAGGCCGTTACGGGGTAGGAATGGTCTTCTTTTCAAAAGATGATGACGAAAAAACGCGTCAAGCCATCGAACAGAAAATCAACGGGTTCATTAAACAAGAAGGCCAAACATTAATTGGCTGGAGAACGGTTCCTGTCGATGCCGGAAAAATTGGTACTGTCGCAGCGAAGAGCTGTCCGGTTGTGAGACAGGTCTTTATCGGAGCAAACGACAACATCACAGATCGTTTGTCATTTGAACGAAAATTATATGTCATCCGTAAGCAGGCTGAGAACTGGGGAACAAGAGAGGAAAAGCAATTTTACTTTGTCAGCCTGTCGAGTCAAACCATCGTATACAAGGGGCTTTTAACATCAGATCAAGTCGATGCTTTTTATCTTGATCTACAGGATGAAACATTTGTTTCTGCATTTTCACTTGTTCATTCAAGATTTAGTACAAATACATTTCCTACATGGGAAAGAGCCCATCCAAACCGTTACTTAATTCACAACGGAGAAATCAACACATTAAGAGGAAACATCAATTGGATGAGAGCAAGAGAACAACAATTCGTATCTGAAGCCTTCGGAGACGATTTAGACAAGATTTTGCCAGTGCTGAATGCAGACGGAAGTGATTCATCCATTTTAGACAATGCCTTTGAATTCTTTGTGCTTGCAGGCCGTACACCTGCTCATACAGCAATGATGCTGATTCCTGAGCCTTGGACGGAAAACACGCACATGTCGAAAGAGAAACGGGCATTTTATGAATACCATAGTTCTCTCATGGAGCCGTGGGATGGACCAACAGCCATTTCCTTTACGGACGGGAAACAAATCGGGGCCATCTTAGACCGAAACGGATTGAGACCGGCAAGATATTATGTCACGAATGATGATCATATCATTTTCTCTTCTGAGGTTGGCGTAATTGACACAAATGAAGAAGATGTGAAGTATAAAGATCGGCTTGAGCCTGGTAAAATGCTGCTCATTGATCTAGAAGAAGGACGAATTATTTCTGACGAAGAAGTGAAATCGACCATTGCGAATGAACTGCCTTATCAAAAATGGCTCGATGAAGAAATGGTCCACGTCAATCGCTCGGAAGAAAATTCAGAAAATTCTAGTATAATGGATGATTTATTGACGCGTCAGCGTGCGTTCCATTATACGTATGAAGACATTCAAAAGTATTTAATTCCTTTACTAGAGGAAGGCAAGGACCCAATCGGTTCAATGGGAAGTGACACACCGCTTGCTGTGTTATCAGATCGTGCGCAGTCTCTTTTTCATTATTTTAAGCAGCTGTTTGCACAAGTCACGAACCCGCCGATTGATGCCATTCGTGAGCAGCTCGTGACATCAACCATGACTTGGTTAGGTGCCGAAGGCGATATTTTACATCCGAATGAATATTCATGCCGAAGAATTAAACTTTATACACCGGTCTTAACGAGCGGACAATTTAACGGCTTGAAAACGATTGTTCATAATGCCTTTAAAAGCAAAACAATCCATACACTTTTCACCGATGATTTAAAGCGCGGACTGGATGCGATGTTTGAAGAGGCGGAAAAAGCGATCAGAGAAGGTGTCTCTTTATTAATCCTTTCAGATCGTGAAATGACAGCACAAAAAGTACCGATTCCACCACTTCTTGCGCTAAGTGCACTTCATCAGCATCTTGTGCGTCAAGGTCTACGGACAAAGGTCAGTCTGATCGTTGAATCTGGAGAGGTGAGAGAGGTCCATCATTTTGCCGCACTAATTGGCTACGGCGCAGATGCGATTCACCCTTACCTTGTCTATGAAACGTACAAACAGCTGATTGCAGACGAAGCGATTTCGATCAGCTTTGATGAAGCTGTTACAAAGTTTGGTAAAAGCGTGACAGAAGGTGTCGTCAAAGTCATGTCCAAAGTGGGAATTTCCACTGTGCAGAGCTATAGAGGCGCGCAAATCTTTGAAGCAGTCGGGATTAGTGAAGACGTCATTCAAGCGTATTTCACAGGAACAGCTTCACAGCTTGGCGGGATTGATCTTGACACCATTGCTCATGAGGCAAAACTCCGCCATGAAGCAGGGTATCAAGCAGCAACTGACCAGACACTTGAATCAGGCAGTGAATTCCAGTGGAGAAAAAATGGAGAGCATCATGCCTTTAACCCAAAAACGATCCATACGCTCCAGTGGGCATGCCGTAATGAAGATTACGATCTATTTAAACAATATACAAAAGCAGCGGATGAAGAAAGAATCGGCTTCCTCAGAAACTTGTTTGCATTTCAGCCAAAACAAAAGCCGGTTCGTCTGGAAGAGGTTGAATCTGCTGAATCCATCGTGCGCCGCTTTAAGACAGGTGCCATGTCATTTGGGTCTTTAAGTAAAGAAGCGCATGAGGCACTTGCGATTGCAATGAACCGAATTGGCGGTAAAAGTAACAGCGGAGAAGGCGGAGAAGATCCTGCCCGCTTTACAGTAGATGAACACGGTGATGACCGCAGAAGTGCGATTAAACAAATCGCTTCTGGCCGATTTGGTGTAAAAAGTCATTACTTGGTCAATGCAGATGAACTGCAAATTAAAATGGCGCAAGGAGCAAAACCTGGAGAAGGCGGACAGCTGCCAGGAAATAAAGTGTATCCTTGGGTGGCCGATGTACGTGGTTCTACGCCAGGTGTCGGATTGATTTCACCACCGCCGCATCATGATATTTATTCCATTGAGGATTTGGCACAGCTGATTCATGATTTGAAAAACGCGAACCGTGATGCACGCATCAGTGTCAAGCTTGTATCTAAAGCCGGCGTTGGCACGATTGCAGCAGGTGTAGCAAAAGGAACTGCGGACGTCATTGTCATCAGTGGTTATGATGGCGGTACAGGAGCTTCACCGAAAACAAGTATTAAACACACAGGGCTTCCTTGGGAGCTTGGATTGGCAGAGGCGCATCAAACCCTTGTGTTAAATGGTCTACGCGAGAGAGTCGTTCTTGAAACAGACGGAAAGTTAATGACTGGCCGCGACGTTGTGATGGCTGCGATTTTAGGAGCAGAAGAATACGGCTTTGCGACAGCTCCACTTGTCGTGCTGGGCTGCGTGATGATGAGAGCATGTCATTTAGATACTTGCCCAGTCGGTGTTGCCACACAAAATCCAGAGCTTCGCAAAAAGTTCATGGGTAACCCTGATCACATTGTGAACTTCATGATGTTTATTGCAGAGGAAGTAAGAGAAATCTTAGCGGAACTTGGCTTTACATCAATGGATGAATTAATCGGACGTACGGACGTCCTGGCGGTCAGTGAACGAGCAAAAGCTCACTGGAAAGCAGGCCAGCTAAACCTTGAAACACTGCTTTATCAGCCAGAAGGAGCGCGGACATTCAGAACACCGCAAAATCATAAAATTGACGAATCGCTGGATATGAATGAAATTCTTCCTTATGTGCAAGAAGCGCTGAATCATCAAACACCGGTTGATCTATCATTGAACATTCGCAATATCAACCGTGTGGCCGGAACCATTACTGGCAGTGAAGTGTCTAAGCGCTGCGGGGAAGAGGGCTTGCCAGAGGATACGATCACACTCAGATTCACTGGTTCAGCTGGACAAAGCTTTGGCGCATTTGTGCCAAAGGGCATGTCTCTCTATTTAACAGGTGATTCAAATGACTATATCGGCAAAGGACTCTCAGGAGGCAAAATTGCTGTGAAAACGTCTGATCATTTTGTACAAAATGGACATGAAAACGTCATTGTAGGAAACGTTGCATTTTACGGTGCAACTAGCGGAAAAGCTTATATTAACGGCCGTGCTGGTGAACGATTTGCTGTTCGTAATTCAGGTGTACATGTGGTTGTTGAAGGAATTGGAGATCACGGCTGTGAATACATGACTGGCGGACGTGTCGTTATTTTAGGAGACGTTGGGAAAAACTTTGGTGCAGGTATGTCTGGCGGTGTGGCTTACATCCATACATCGGATGCGAAACAGTTCAAAAGAATGTGCAATATGGAAATGATCATGTTTGAAAAGCTCACAGATCATGAAGAAGAACAAGAAGTGAAGCAGATGATCAAGGAACACCTTGATTATACAAACAGCTCAAAAGCAGCAGCACTTCTTGAAAACTGGGAGCAAGAAAAGGATCAATTCATCAAAGTCATTCCAAGAAATTACAAAATGATGCTTCAAAGTATTGAAGAACAAAAACAAGCGGGCCTCAGTCATGAAGAAGCAGTGATGTTTGCCTTTGAAGCAAACACAAAACCGAAAAATCAAGAAACGGCAAACGGGCAAAAAGCAGCCCTCGCTCATTAAGAAAGGGGAGAGGACAATGGGCAAAGCAACAGGTTTTATGGATTATAAAAGAGAAAAGCCAAATGAACGTGACCCTCTCACTCGTCAAAATGACTGGAAAGAATATTCAGCTCCTTATACAGATGACGTATTGAAAAAGCAGGGCGCTAGATGTATGGATTGCGGAACACCGTTTTGTCAAATTGGGATGGAGATCAGGGGCGGCGTGTCTGGCTGCCCGATCTACAACTTAATTCCAGAATGGAATGATCTTGTCTATCGCGGGAGATGGAAGGAAGCACTCGAAAGACTGCAAAAAACAAATAATTTCCCAGAGTTTACTGGGAGAGTATGTCCTGCACCTTGTGAAGGGTCATGTACAGTCGCTATCAATGATCCGGCTGTTTCGATTAAAAATATCGAACGCACGATCATTGATAAAGGTTTTGAAAATGGATGGATCACACCAAGAATCCCTTCAAGCCGTACAGGGAAGAAAATTGCCATTGTCGGCTCAGGACCAGCAGGACTTGCAAGTGCTGATCAATTAAACCAAGCAGGGCACGCTGTCACAGTGTTCGAGCGTTCTGACCGTCTTGGCGGACTGCTGACATACGGGATTCCGAATATGAAGCTCGACAAAGAAGTGGTCGAGCGAAGAGTCAAACTTCTAAGACAAGAAGGCATTGACTTTGTGACGAACACAGAAATCGGCGTGGATATTACTGCTGATGAACTGAAAGAGCAGTTTGATGCAGTTATCCTTTGTACAGGTGCACAAAAGCAGCGTGACCTATTGATTGAAGGCCGGGAAGCAAAAGGGATTCACCTTGCGATGGATTATTTAACCCTTGCAACGAAAAGCATGCTTGATTCAGGATTTAAAGACAAAAACTTCATTGATGCAAAAGGAAAAGACGTGATTGTGATTGGCGGAGGAGATACAGGTGCGGACTGCGTGGCAACTGCACTTCGCCAAAAAGCAAAAAGTGTTGTTCAATTTGGGAAGCATCCAAAGCTTCCGGATACACGTGTAGGGGATAACATGTGGCCAGAACAGCCTTATGTCTTCTCGCTGGATTATGCTTATGAAGAAGCACAAGCAAAATTCGGAGAAGATCCGCGTCAATATTCAATTCAAACCACAAAAATTGTGGCAGATAAAAATGGGAAATTAAAAGAGCTTCATACCATTCAAATGGAAAAGGTGAAAAACGAACAAGGGAAGTTTGAATTTCATGAAATTCCAGGGACAGAAAAGGTATGGCCTGCTCAGCTCGTCTTTATTGCAATTGGTTTTGAGGGAACTGAACAGCCGCTTGTGAAACACTTTGGCGTGGACAGCAAAAACAATCGCATTGACGCAAAATATGGGGAATATACAACAAATGTAGAAGGCGTATTTGCAGCGGGAGATGCAAGACGCGGGCAAAGCTTGATTGTCTGGGCAATTAATGAAGGCAGACAAGTGGCGCACGAGGTAGACCGTTATTTAATGGGGAGTTCGGTTCTGCCAAAATAGGTCAAACAAAGGGTGTTACAATATAAAGAAAAGCCATGACCAACGTGTGGTCATGGCTTTTTAGGTATGGTTGATTAACACTTTTTTACGTTTAAGCTGCGATACGACTAAACAGAGGAAGACAATCAGAACAAAAAGGGAAATGGTCAAAAAGCCAAACGTATATGAGCCAGTCAATTCTTTTAAACTGCCAAGAATATTAGGTAGAAAGAATCCGCCAATGCCTCCAGCAGCCCCAACAATTCCGGTCACAATCCCAATTTCTTTATGAAATACTTGAGGCACCAGCTGAAAAACAGCGCCATTTCCCATCCCAAGGCACATCATCCCTACAAATAAAAGCGCAATGACCACAGGTAAAGCTGGAAGACTGCTCACGCCTCCTAAGCAGATGCCGATGATTCCGAATAATCCAAGCAGTACTTTCATTCCGCCTATTTTATCGGCAATGAGACCGCCCACAGGCCGAAAGAAGCTGCCTGCCGCCACGCAAAGTGTCACAAAATCACCAGCATGAATCTTCGAAACCCCATATTGATCCACAAAGAAAATACTGAGGAAACTGGAAAGCCCGACAAACCCTCCGAATGTGATCGCATAAAGCAAACAGAAAAACCAAGTCGATTTCACTTGAAATACTGAAAAGTACGACCGAATCGGCTGAGGAGCGGGCTGATTTGGTGCATCTTTTGCAGTGAAAATAAAAAACAAAAAGACAAGACTTAACGGAATCAAAGCGAGCCCCATTACGGCATGCCACCCGTAAATCTCCGCAAGTCTTGGACCAAATAAGGTGGAGATTAGTGTTCCACTATTCCCGGCGCCTGCAATCCCCATGGCTACTCCTTGTAAGTGAGGAGGATACCAGCGGCTTGCCATTGGCAAAGCAACAGCAAAACTTGCTCCTGCTACTCCAAGCAAAATCCCAATCAGTACAAGCTCTGAAAGGGTTGTACCAGCGATAAACCCCCAAATAAGCGGAATGGTCGTTAAAAGCATTCCTATCACTGCAGTCTTTTTAGGTCCTATTCGATCGGTGAATAAACCAAGCACAATCCGAAAAAAAGAACCAGATAGAATTGGAATGGCCACAATCATGCCTTTCTCTACGGTTGATAAAGCAAAATCTTGTGCAATAAAAGCACCCAGCGCCCCTAACAAAACCCAAATCATAAAGCTCACATCAAAATATAAAAAGGAACCAAACAATGTCTTAGGATGACCACTTGATTTTAATTCTGAGAGTTTCATAAAACGCCTCCTCTATTTTGAATTTTCTGACTTAAAGATAGCGAGTTCACTTATGTAATGAAAGTATTATGTGAGAAAAATTGACATGAATAAACACTTTTTTACAAGTGTATGCCATAATCAATCCATACAATGTATTGGAGCAAGAGGCTTAGAAAGGTTGATTTCAGATGGTAAAACGCAAACTTGTGTTTATCGGAAACGGCATGGCGAGTATGAAATGTATCGAAGAGATCATTCAAAAGCAGCCAGAACTTTATGCCATAACAGTCATTGGAAAAGAGAAGCACTCTGCCTACAATCGAATAAAACTTTCGTCGATTTTACAAAAAAGCGAATCATTCGCTGAAATTCAACTAAAGGAAAAAGAATGGTACACCGCGCATGACATCACATTGTACAAAGGAGAATCAGTTGTACATATCGATACAAATCGAAAGTGTGTCATGACAGATGCGCGCCGGGCAATTCCCTATGACAAGCTCGTCATTGCAACGGGTTCATCGCCGAATTTTCTTCCTATTCAGGGTGTGTCCAAAAAAGGGATATACGCTTTTCGGACAATTGATGATTATGAGGCCATTTGTGCGGATGCAATGCATTATCAACAAGCAGCAGTGATCGGAGGCGGCGTGCTTGGTGTGGAGGTAGCAGCTGGTCTGCAGATGGCGGGGCTTGAAACCACCATCATTCATTATACGGAGCGGCTGATGCAGCGCCAATTAGATGAAACAGCAGCCGGATTATTACAGCAAAAATTCATACGAAAAGGCATTCAGGTGAAAACAAATGCCCATACCATTGCATGCTTAGGCGGTGAGAGGGTAGAAGGCGTTCTATTGAAAAATGGCGATATCGTGGATGCTGATCTTGTTGTTTTTACAACAGGTATCCGTCCGAATATACAGCTTGCAGAGAATCATGGCATACACACGAGAAAAGCCATTGTTGTCAATGACGTGATGGAGACAAATATCCCGAATATTTATGCGATTGGAGAATGTGCAGAGCACCAAGGGATGGTGCATGGCCTTGTTCAGCCCATTTATGAACAAGCAAGCGTGCTCGCTAAGCATCTTTTAGGAGAAAAAATCACACATACACCAAAGCCCATTTACTCAACAAAATTAAAAGTACCTGATTTGCCGATTTATTCTGCTGGCTGTATTGAACATCATTCTCCGTTTATGTCAGCTGTGACTTATTTAGATGAAGAGCAAGAGGTGTATAAAAAATTCGTCTTTGAACGTCAGGCGCTGGCAGGTATTTTATTCGTCGGAGAGCTGGGGAATGCCGATCAGCTTTTGCAAGATGTAAAAGTGGGACGTGATAAAAGTGTGGTCATGAAAGCCCTTCATGAAAAGCAGTCATCCCCACTAGATTCATTAAAAATGGAAGACCTCGTCTGCCAATGTCAAACCGTTACAAAAGGGATGATTTTAAAAAGCATTTCGGTTCATCAGCTGACAAACTTAGACGAGGTGAAAAAACATACTGGGGCAGCAACTGGGTGCGGCGGCTGTCAAGAGCTCGTCCGTGCTTGCTGCCAGTTACCATCACATGATCAAACGGAATCGCAGGCCTTTTTTTGTCCATGTACAGAAGTAGAGGAGCAGACCATTTTTTCGTTTATTAAAAAACAGCAGCCGGTGAATGCTGAAGAAATAAAAAGACATTTTCAACGGAAAACGAATCACGGCTGCGGCATCTGCCGGCCGGCCATTCAATACTATCTCGAGCAATTTCAAGGATCGGTGGAAAAAATCGGCGCTGCTGAACAGGAAGACATGTTGATTCCTCAATTATATGGAGGCCGGCTTGATCTGGATTTTTTGAAAATCATTACGTCTTTGTTAGAGAACAGGCTGATTGAGCAGGCAGAGCTGACAAAGCATAAACGAATACGGCTCATCGGTGTGTCAAAACAGGCGGCACAAATCGTCAAAAATCATTGGCCAATTATGCCTAATGAGAAAAGAAGACTATCTCATATCCTTTCATGCGACTGTAACGATCCAGCTGTCACGTCACTTGTGATGGAGCTGGAAAGACAAGTGGAAGATACACTTTTACCAGCTGTCACCTCCATTCATATCACCGGTGCTTCTTGCACGTGTAAACTTGCTCCAATTGATGACATCTGTCTGAAAAAGCAGCTGGGTGAATGGAACATTTATATAGGAGGCCAGCTTTTTTACACCTTGGCTCATTCAAGTGAGCTTATTCCTTTCTTAAAAGCGCTGCTTGAAGAGTATAGAAAAAATGCTTACTTTCAAGAATCCATTGGCGATTGGCTGTCACGGCAAGGGAACATTTCTATTCGAGAAAAGTTACTTGATGAGGAAATAAGAGAAGAGCTCTGTGCGCAATTTGACCAAAGCAGACAAGGAAATGTAAGACATAAGGATGTGAAGGTATGAGTCAATCTTTTTTACAATATGCCCAGCAAAAATCAAAGCAGGAAGAACAAAAGCGAGTGTTCCCAGCCCAATGTCCTTTTTGCAGTATGCAGTGCAAAATGCAATTAATCGAGCAGCATGTGGAAGGGCGAACACGCTACCAAACGATTGGTGTACACAATCCAACTACGCACGGAAGACTTTGTATGAAAGGACAGCATGCCCACCAGCACGCGCTTCATAAAGATCGCCTGAATCACCCGCTGATCAAAAGAAACGGACAATTTGTAAAAGCGACATGGCAGGAGGCTCTCGAAGAAATCAAAACAAACATAGAATCCCTTCAGCTGTCGCATGGCCATGATGTGATCAGTGTGTACGGAAGCGCATCAATTACAAATGAGGAAGCGTACTTACTCGGGAAATTTGCAAGAGTGGCGCTGAAAACGAAATACATCGATTATAACGGCAGACTATGTATGTCTTCGGCAGCAACTGCCGCAAATCAAACATTCGGACTTGACCGTGGCCTGACCTTTCCTTTAAGCGACATCAAGCATGCACGGGTGTTGATATTGGTTGGAACGAATATAGCGGAATGTCAGCCAACCTTCCTGCCCTACATTGAAGAGGCAAAAAACAATGGCGCTTTTCTCATCGTCATTGATCCGCGCAAAACTCCGACAGCCCAATTAGCCGATTTACATGTCAGCCTCAAACCAGGGTCTGATGCCGCACTGGCAAACGGCATATTGCACATCATGCTGCATGAGCATTTAATCGATGAATCATTTATTCATCAACGAACATCAGGTTTCCAAAAACTAAAGGAGCACATCTCACGCATCTCCCTGCCAGACATTGCTGAGCAAACTGGCGTGACGATTGATGTGATGCAGAAAATAGCAAGGAAATTCGCGCAAGAAAAGACAGGCATGATTTTTACAGCAAGAGGCATTGAGCAGCAAATAGACGGTACAGCCTCTGTGCGTAATTTCCTGAATATTCTGCTTGTTACTGGGAAGATCGGCCGCTTTGGATGCGGCTATGGCGCAATAACCGGCCAGGGAAATGGCCAGGGAGCAAGAGAGCATGGGCAAAAAGCAGATCAGCTTCCAGGATATCGAGATATCTCAAACCCTGCTCACAGAAAAGAAATGGCTGAACGATGGAACATTGATGAAAAAGAACTTCCAGGAAAGGGCGTGTCTGCTTTTGAAATGTTTGAAAAAATGCAGGCAGGTGAAATCAAAGCGCTCTTTTTAATGTGCTCAAATCCTGTCCAATCAGGGCCAAACGCGCACTTGATTCAGCAAGCCATCAAGAACTTGTCCTTTTTTGTTGCCGTTGATTTATTTATGTCTGAGACAGCTGCGCTGGCAGATGTAATTTTACCGACTTCGTCATATTTAGAGGATGAAGGTACCGTGACAAACGTAGAGGGCCGCGTTACGCTTAGAGAAGCAACATATCCACTTAAACACCAAAGAAAGCACGATTGGCAAATCATTTGTGAAATAGCAGCTGTATTAGGCAAAGGAAGCCATTTTTCCTTTTCATCCGCAGAAGAGATCTTTGAGGAATTAAGAGCCGTAACGAAAGGTGCAAAGGCTGATTATTCAGGCATAACCTATGAAAGGCTGAGGAAGGAACAAGGCATAAGGTGGCCTTGTACTCATTTAGAAGATTCGGGAACTGAAAGATTATTTGAACATGCATTCTCACATTCTGACAGTTTAGCGAAGTTTGCCGTCGTCACACACGAAAAAAAGGCTGCAAAGGAACCCGTCAGTCAAGAATACCCTCTTTATTTAACGACCGGCAGGGTGATGGCTCATTACCAAACAGGCGTTCAAACAAGAAGGAGCACCTCTCTTGTTGCCAGACAGTTTGAAGCATATGCAGAGCTTCATCCTGATACAGCGAAAACGTATGGACTTCAGCACGGGGAGCTCGTGACCATCAAGTCAAAAAGAGGAAGTGTCATCATCAGATGCCGCATCTCAGACACCATTCGAAAAGATACCGTGTTTGTCCCATTTCATTGGAGCAAACATCAATCAATTAATCTATTAATTGATGATCAACTAGATCCGCACAGTAAAATGCCAGGCTTTAAATATTGTCCTGTACAGCTGTCAGCCTATGTGAATGAAAAACTATGTGAGAAATTTTAACATGTATTTTCCATCTATGTTTAGATTATGGTATTTTCTAAAAAATGATCACATGAGGGGTGTTTATTCATGAAAGAAAAACTCGTATTAGTGGGGAATGGTATGGCGGGCATTCGAAGCCTTGAAAACATTTTAAAAACAGACGGCGAACGCTTCGACATGACGGTATTTGGGAGTGAACCGCATCCTAACTATAACCGAATTCTTTTATCGAAAGTTCTTCAAGGAGATACGAAGGTCGAGGATATTACGTTAAACGATTGGAACTGGTATCAAGAGCATAATATTCAGCTGTTTACAAACGAGACCATTGTGAAGATTGATACAGAGAACCAAACAGTCACCAGTGATCAAGGACGGACCGTGAATTATGACCGATTGATTTTAGCAACAGGGTCCCTTCCATTCATCCTGCCAATTCCAGGGAGTGATAAAAAAGGCGTAACGGCTTTTCGTACATTGCAAGACACTGAGGAAATGGTCAATGCCTCTACCATGTACAAAAAAGCAGCAGTCATCGGAGGCGGACTCCTTGGGCTTGAAGCAGCACGCGGCCTATTAAACTTAGGCATGGAAGTGAATGTCATTCATCTCAGCTCTCATTTAATGGAACGCCAGCTAGACCCTATTGCAGGCCAGCTTCTTCAAAAAGCATTAGAAGAACAGGGGATGAAATTCCTGCTTGGAAAACAGACAAATGAGATTTTAGGAGATACAAGAGTAGAAGGATTATCATTTTCAGACGGCACTACACTTGAGACAGACCTAGTCGTCATGGCTGCGGGAATTAAACCAAGTAAAATGCTTGCAGAAATAAGCGGGCTTGAAGTGAACCGAGGTATTATTGTCAATGATTTCATGGAAACAAGTGTACCGGGCATTTATGCCGTCGGCGAATGTGTGGAACACAGGGGACAAACGTACGGATTAGTTGCTCCTTTATACGATCAAGCGGCTGTACTTGCCAAGCATGTATGCGGCTTGAACCCTGCTCCATATGAAGGCTCTGTTCTGTCAACACAGCTGAAAGTATCTGGAGTTGATGTATTTTCAGCTGGTGATTTTATTGAAAACGATGAGAAAAAGGCGATCAAAATTTTTGACGAACAAAAAGGCATCTATCAAAAACTCGTCTTCCAGCAAAACCGATTAGTAGGCGCCGTCATGTTTGGAGAAACAAGCGACGGACCTCGTTTATTCTCGTACATTAAAGAAGGAATAGATATGTCGGATATGGAGAAGGTATCTGTCTTAACCTCCAATGATTCGGCGCAAGAAAGCACGATTGACAGCATGGCAAACGACCATATCGTTTGCGGCTGTAATGGCGTGTCAAAAGGGCAGATTGTAGAAGCCATTCAGAAAGAAGGCTTAACAACGTTTCAGGAAGTCAAGCAATGTACAAGTGCCTCACGATCTTGCGGAGGCTGTCAGCCTGTTGTCGAAGAGATTCTTTGGCATACGCTAGGTGAGGATGCAAGCCGGACAGCCCAAAAAGAAACCATCTGCGCCTGCACCACTCTTTCACGAGATGAAGTCATTCATGAAATCAAAGAAAAAGGCTTGCAGCATGTCAAAGAAGTAATGAATGTACTTGACTGGAATACAGAAGAGGGCTGTTCAAAATGCCGACCTGCACTGAATTATTATTTAGGCATGCTTTATCCACTTGAATACAAAGATGAAAAGAGCTCACGCTTTGTAAATGAACGGATGCATGCCAATATTCAAAACGATGGTACCTATTCAGTTGTTCCGCGAATGTACGGCGGCGTCACCAATGCAAATGACTTGAGGAAAATAGCCGATGTCGTCGACAAATATGAAATACCGCTTGTGAAAATGACTGGCGGTCAGCGTATTGACCTTCTAGGTGTCAAAAAAGAAGATTTACCAAAAGTGTGGGCGGATCTAGATATGCCATCGGGTTATGCTTATGGGAAATCTTTAAGAACAGTTAAAACATGTGTTGGAGAACAATTTTGCAGGTTCGGCACGCAGGACTCCATGGCTCTTGGAATTGCACTTGAAAAGAAATTTGAAGGTCTTGCGACACCGCATAAAGTAAAAATGGCCGTCTCTGCTTGTCCGAGAAACTGTGCAGAGTCCGGAATTAAAGACCTCGGTATCGTGGGGATAGATGGAGGGTTTGAATTGTACGCCGGCGGAAATGGCGGCACACACCTGCGGGCTGGAGATTTATTAATGAAGGTCAGTACAGCAGAAGAAGTAGAGCAAATGGCCGCAGCATACCTTCAATATTACAGAGAAACGGCAAATTATTTAGAAAGAACCTCTGCTTGGGTTGAGCGACTTGGCTTAGAGCATATTCAATCAGTACTCCTAGATGATGAAAAACGAGCAGCCTTAATCGAAAGAATGGACATTGCGCTTTCAACATATGAAGAGCCTTGGCAGGAGCTTCGCGAGAGCCAAAAAGACACGAGACAATTATTTCAAAAAGCGACGGCTTCCGTATAAATCAATTGAAGGGATGAGATCATATGACAGTTTCAGTTGTTAAAGTTCACATTGGCACCCTATCAGATTTTCCGCTCCAGCTAGGGAAAACAGTTGAAGCCGGTACACTTGAATTAGCTGTTTTTCAAACCTCTAATAAGCAGTTCAAAGCCATTGAAAATCGCTGTCCACATAAAGGCGGCGTTCTGGCTGAAGGCATGGTCAGCGGCAATCACGTTTTCTGTCCAATGCATGATTGGAAAATTGATCTTTCATCAGGAAACGTACAAGCACCAGACCAGGGATGCGTTAAAACATATGAAACATTCGTTGAAGGGGACGATGTCTTTATTTTATTGCCTTCATAAATGGTTTAGATCCTTCCTTTCATGTAAATGCTGTATATAAATGCAGCAAGAAAGGAAGGAATTTTTGTGCCGTTCGTTAATATTTTGATTGAACTCTTAATCGGATTCTTCGCTTTATTTTTTATTACAAAATTATTAGGGAAAACACAATTTGCACAAATCACACCGTTTGATTTCATTTCTGCACTAATTTTAGGCGAAATGGTCGGAAACGCTATTTTTGATCCGGAAGTCAGGATTCAGCACATTTTATTTGCTGTTGCAGTATGGGGCGTTCTCATTTATACAGTTGAATGGCTTTCACAGCGCTTTAAATCCATTCGCGCTTTTTTAGAAGGAAGACCTACTCTTGTGATTGATAAGGGGAAGATTCACTACAACCGGTTGAAGAAAAATATGCTTGATATCAATCAGCTGCAGACACTGGTTCGCGCAAAAGGCCATTTTGCCCTGAATGAAATTGAATATGCTATTTTGGAAACGGACGGCTCTGTCAGCGTTCTTCCGAAAATGAAATACGCCCCAGCCACAGCCGAAGATGTGAACGTGAAGGGAAAAGAAGTGAAATTGCCTAGAACGTTTATTATTGACGGCGAAATTTTAAAAAAAGATCTTCAAGAAGCCGGCTTTGATGAATCCTGGCTGAATGAGCAATTAAAAAAGCAGCATATTTCCTCTTATCGAGACGTTCTATTTTGTGAATGGATTGAAAATGAAGGGATTTATGCGATGCAATATGAAAAGTCTAAAAAAACATCCACAACATAAAAACGTGGGTGTTTTTTTGTGCGTGTACGGAATAGGATCAAAAAGAATGTTTGATGAAAACGTTCACAAAATGAGGGGGAGATATGTGATGAAATTTAGAAACATATGGATGGTCATGGTCTTGTCTTTCTTTCTTTTTGACCCAGCTTCACTTCAAGCAGCAGAAGCCGGGCATAACCGTGTCCTTGTTGTTGATCAAAAGGGAAGCGGGACATACCGCACCGTTCAGTCTGCCATTGATGCGATTCCAGCAAACAATCAACAACCGGCAACGATCTATATTAAAAATGGCGTATATAAAGAAAAAATATTGCTTCCGCAAAATAAACCACACGTATCCTTTATTGGCGAAAACCAGCACAAGACGATTCTTACGTATGATGATACTAATGCAAGCACCGGCAGTACAACAAACAGTTCAAGCACAATGATTCGTGCAAACGATTTTTATGCAGAAAATATCACTTTTCAAAATACAGCTGGCAGACATGCGGGTCAGGCAGTTGCGCTGTATGTGTCTGGCGACCGGGCTGTGTTCAAACAAATACGTGTGTTAGGCTATCAAGATACACTTTATGCAACAGGCACAGGGCGGCAATATTACGAAAACTGCTATATTGAAGGCACGGTCGATTTTATTTTTGGATCAGCCACAGCTGTGTTTAAAAGAGCTGAAATAAAAAGTCTTGGAAATGGGTATATTACTGCAGCATCCACAACAGAAGCACAAAGGTACGGCTATGTATTCATAGATTCTACGTTGAAAAAGGGAACGGCAGCTGCGCAATCGGTTTATTTAGGACGTCCGTGGAGACCTTATTCGGCTGTGACATTCCTCCATACAAAAATGGATGACCATATAAAAGCCGAGGGATGGCATAACTGGGATAACCATGACAACGAAAGAACGGCAAGGTACAAAGAATTTGGATCGACAGGAGCAGGAAGCAGCCCAGCAAACCGCGTAAAATGGTCAACCATTTTAACCCAAAATGAAGCAAGTCAAATCACAGTTCAGGCTGTTCTTGGCGGAGCCGATGGCTGGAATCCAGAAAAGAGGTAAAGGGCTTGTCAGTTTTCGTCAAAGAAAGCTGACTTTTCTGTTTAAAAAACCTTTGAGAACAAACGTTCTTTTGTGTATAATGAACATATTCTTCTAAAATTGGCTGCAACAAAAAGGAGGGATTGCGTGAAGCGTTTTTCACAGCTCATGTTTTTACAAATATGTATCCTGTCGATTTTATTTCTCCCTTTTTCAGCGAAAGATGAACAACTCAAAGCTCGTGACGATTCACTTCAATGGATGACAGCTTTAGACGAATTCATACGAACAGCACCTGATTTAGAGGGCGCGATCTCTGGCATCAGCGTCCGCGATACTTCTGACACCTCTCTTCTTTATGAACATCAAGCCGATATTCGTCTTACTCCTGCTTCTAATATGAAACTGCTCACATCAGCCATCGCACTTGATATACTTGGAGAAACACACACATTCCCTACAGACATCTGGATGGATGGTTCTATTCAAAAGAAAACGCTACATGGCAGCCTTTATCTTCGTGGCACCGGCGATCCGACTTTATTAGAGGAGGATTTTGCAGCACTCGCCAAACAGGTCAAAAAGGCCGGAATACATACCATTCGCGGACAGCTTGCGGCAGATGATACTTGGTTTGATGACACGAGATACTCGATTGACCTTCCTTGGAGTGATGAGGATCAATATTACGGTGCACAAATTTCTGCTCTCACTGCTTCACCGAATCTAGATTATGATGCAGGGACCGTGATTCTCGAAGTAAAACCAGGGAAAAAAGCAGGACAGAAAGCCGCCTATGATATGATCCCGAAGACGGATGTCGCTCAAGTCATCAATCAAGTGAAAACCGTTCCAGAAGGCGGAAAAAAGAAAATTTCTTTTAAGCGCTCTCACGGAACCAACAAGATAACGTTGGCTGGAACCATTCCGGTTAAAGCAAGCTCATCTAAACAATGGGTAGCTTTATGGGATCCGTCCGCCTATGCTTTAGACTTAATGAAACGAGCGTTAAAGGCGGAAGGGATTCAAGTAAAGGGACCGCTGAAATCAAAACAAGTTCCTAAAAAAGCCAAAAAAATTGCTTCCCATACATCGATGCCATTATCAGAGCTACTTGTTCCTATGATGAAATTAAGCAACAATACCCATGCAGAAATTTTGCTAAAGGAACTAGGCAAAAAAGTGAAGAACAAAGGGAGCTTTGAAGCTGGGCTGGATGTCATGAATGAACGGCTTCCTGCGTTTGGCATCGATCCTTCGCTTGCAGTGCTGCGTGACGGATCGGGGATATCACCTATTAACCTTGTCTCCGCTAACCAGTTCACTTTATTTTTGACAAACATTCAAAAGGAAAAATGGTTTAAAACCTATGAACATGCGCTCCCTTTAGCAGGAGCAAGTGAACGAATGGTGGGGGGAACGTTAAGGAACAGATTGAAGGAACCAGCTACACTAGAAAAAGTACGTGCAAAAACAGGGTCGTTAACAACGGTCAGCACACTTTCTGGATATATTGACACGCAGGGCGGAAAAACGCTCGCTTTTTCCATCTTATTAAATCACCTTGTTGATGACGAAAAAGGGAAAGAGATAGAAGACCGTATTGTCAGCATACTTGCTGAGAATCTTTAGATTTAGAGAGAGAAGGAGAACCATCATGACGTTAGATAATAATCAATCTTTAGTAAAAACCATGTCCATTTTTCTCATCCCGCTTTTGCTAAGTAATATTTTGCAATCGATCGGACAATTAGTGTCAATTGTTCTTGTCGGAAGATGGATTGGAGAGGATGCAGTAGCTGCCATTTCTGCATTCTTTCCGCTTTTCTTTTTACTCGTTTCTTTTTCCATTGGCATTGGATCGGGGAGCTCGATCCTTATTGGACAAGCGTATGGAGCAAAAAATGAACAGAAATTAAAAGAAATTATTGGCACAACGCTTTCATTCACTTTTTTGATTGGGGTATCTTTAGCGATCATTGGAGGTTTTTTCGCAACTGATATCTTAAACCTCATGGGAACACCCGCTAATATCGTGGAGGAAAGTGCGGCATATGCTAGAATTCTATTCATCTCAATGCCGATCTTATTTCTTTATTTTGTTTATACGACCTTCTTGAGGGGAACAGGGGATTCGAAAACACCTTTTTATTTCTTAATGGTTAGTACGGCAACGAATATTTTGATGCTGCCCATTTTATTATTTGGCTGGCTGGGACTGCCAGCGTTCGGCTTATACGGCGCTGCGTATGCTTCTGTGATTTCAACAATTGTGACGTTTATCATTCTACATATCTACTTATATAAGACAAAGCATCCGCTTCGCATTGATGCATCGGTGAGAAAGCATTTATTAATGAAAGGGGATCTATTAAAAACGTTATTAAAGCTCAGTATCCCATCAAGCATTAATATGATCCTTATTTCTTTATCAGAAATTGCCGTTATTTCTTTCGTCAACGATTATGGATCACAGGCGACAGCTGCCTATGGTGTTGTCAATCAAGTCGTGAGTTATGTGCAGATGCCGGCAGTGAGTCTTGGCATTGCGGTCTCAATCTTTGCAGCACAATTCATTGGTGCAGGGAATATGAATCGACTGAAAGATGTCATTAAAATTGGGTTAGGACTTAACTTTGCCATAGGCGGATGTATCATTATTTTCGTTTATATTTTTGCACCGCAGATTTTATCTATCTTTTTAACAGATCCTAAGACGATAGACATTGCCTATAGTTTGGTCGTCATTACACTATGGAGCTATCTCATTTTTGGAACGGCCCAAATTGTTGCAGCCACAATGAGAGCAAGCGGGACAGTTCTTTGGCCAACGATCTTTAGTATTTGTTCCATTTGGCTTGTAGAAGTACCAGTCGCTTATGTGCTATCACACTATACATCCCTTGGCATTAAGGGAATATGGATTGGCTACCCTGCTGCGTTCTTTGTGAACTTACTCCTCCAATACAGCTACTATCAGCTCGTATGGAAGAAAAAACAAATTGTAGCGCTTGTTCAATCATAATGTGAAAGCGTAAAGCAGCATATACATACGAAGATCTCTCACTTTTAAGGAGGCCGGATCTTTTATGTTTTTGAATCAAAGAAGTGAACTAAGCTCGTACAATATCGGTGACTTTTCTTATGCCGGACCAGATTTCCAAGTGTTGACGTGGGGGGAAGGAACGACATTACATATTGGGAAGTTTTGTTCTATCGCAAACGAGGTGAAAATTTTTCTAGGCGGGGAACACCGTACTGATTGGGTCACAACGTACCCGTTTAATCAAATTTTTAAAGAAGCTGCCCATATTAAAGGACATCCCAAATCGAAGGGGGATGTTCATATTGGACATGACGTATGGATTGGATATGGTGCGACGATTATGTCAGGAGTATGTATAGGAAACGGGGCCGTGATCGGGGCAAATAGTGTGATCACAAAAGATGTGCCGCCATATGCAATTGCAGCAGGAAATCCCCAGCAGCTCATGAAATATCGATTTTCATCCGAAATAATCGAAAAACTGCAGTTATTAGAATGGTGGAATTTAGAGTTTTCAATCATCCAATCTATATTTCACCTTTTGCAATCCCATGATATTGAACGTTGTATAACTGTAATAGAAGATATAAAAAAGAAAGGCTGAGAAAGCCTTTCTTTTTTTGTTTAGCTAAGCCGTATGATGGTCAAGCTAGCACCTGCAGCACCTGCAGCACCGCCCCCGCCAACTAAAATAGCTGTGACAACTGCCCCAAAAAACTGCAGCGAAATGGTGCTTCCAGCTGTTATATTGACGATTAAAGTATTATTGAGAAACGAAGTAGAGATAACCGGTGATTGAACAGAACCAGACACAGTATCTCCATTTAAAAGCAAACGTGTATTAATTAAAAGAGCTGTGGTGGTATTAACTTGATACGTAATATAATATTTGCCAGTTTGCAAAACGGTAAAAACAGTGCTCGTTCCGTTTGCTGTAAAACCAGTAATGTTTTGAAAGTTTGGCAGAGGAATATTGGTTCCACCAGCTACAGTGATAATGGTAGGTCCAGAACTATTAGCAGCATAAAGTGCTGTATCCGTAAAACCACCTGTTCCAGTAGCCCCAGTGACACCAGTAACACCGGTCGCGCCAGTAGGTCCGGTTGATCCGGTGATACCTGTAGCGCCAGTACGACCAGTAGCCCCAGTGATACCCGTCGCACCCGTGATGCCTGTAGCGCCAGTAGGTCCGGTTGATCCGGTAATCCCCGTGGCACCAGTAGGACCAGTTGCCCCAGTGCTACCCGTGGCACCAGTAGATCCGGTGGATCCAGTAATCCCCGTGGCACCGGTAGGACCAGTTGATCCAGTACTACCCGTGGCTCCAGTAGGTCCGGTAGCTCCAGTGGTCCCCGTGGCACCGGTAGGACCAGTTGATCCAGTACTACCCGTGGCACCAGTAGGACCAGTTGCCCCAGTGCTACCCGTGGCACCAGTAGGCCCGGTAGCCCCAGTAATCCCCGTGGCACCAGTAGGTCCGGTAGCTCCAGTAATCCCCGTGGCACCAGTAGGTCCGGTAGCCCCAGTAATCCCCGTGGCACCAGTAGGTCCGGTAGCTCCAGTAATCCCCGTGGCACCAGTAGGTCCGGTAGCTCCAGTGATCCCTGTTGCGCCAGTAGGTCCAGTTGACCCAGTGCTACCCGTTGCGCCGGTAGGCCCGGTAGCTCCAGTAATCCCCGTGGCACCAGTAGGACCAGTTGGTCCAGTGCTACCCGTGGCACCAGTAGGTCCGGTAGCCCCAGTAATCCCCGTGGCACCAGTAGGTCCGGTAGCTCCAGTAATCCCCGTGGCACCAGTAGGTCCGGTAGCCCCAGTAATCCCCGTGGCACCAGTAGGTCCGGTAGCTCCAGTAATCCCCGTGGCACCAGTAGGTCCGGTAGCTCCAGTGATCCCTGTTGCGCCAGTAGGTCCAGTTGACCCAGTGCTACCCGTTGCGCCGGTAGGCCCGGTAGCTCCAGTAATCCCCGTGGCACCAGTAGGACCAGTTGGTCCAGTGCTACCCGTGGCACCCGTATCTCCAGTTGCTCCAGTGATCCCTGTAGGCCCGGTAGCTCCAGTAATCCCCGTGGCACCAGTAGGTCCGGTAGCCCCAGTAATCCCCGTGGCACCAGTAGGTCCGGTAGCTCCAGTAATCCCCGTGGCACCAGTAGGTCCGGTAGCTCCAGTGATCCCTGTTGCGCCAGTAGGTCCAGTTGACCCAGTGCTACCCGTTGCGCCGGTAGGCCCGGTAGCTCCAGTAATCCCCGTGGCACCAGTAGGACCAGTTGGTCCAGTGCTACCCGTGGCACCCGTATCTCCAGTTGCTCCAGTGATACCTGTAGGCCCGGTAGCTCCAGTAATCCCCGTGGCACCAGTAGGTCCAGTTGATCCGGTAATCCCCGTGGCACCAGTAGGTCCAGTTGATCCGGTAATCCCTGTTGCGCCAGTAGGCCCAGTTGATCCGGTGATACCTGTCACCCCAGTAGGACCAGTTGGTCCGGTAATCCCCGTGGCACCAGTAGGTCCAGTTGATCCGGTAATCCCCGTGGCACCGGTAGGTCCGGTAGCCCCAGTAATCCCAGTAGCCCCGGTATCTCCAGTAGCTCCGGTAATCCCCGTGGCACCAGTAGGACCAGTTGGTCCAGTGCTACCCGTGGCACCAGTAGATCCGGTTGATCCAGTACTACCCGTGGCACCGGTAGGTCCGGTAGCTCCAGTGATCCCCGTGGCGCCAGTAGGTCCAGTTGTTCCAGTGATCCCCGTTGCGCCAGTAGGCCCGGTAGCTCCAGTAATCCCAGTCGCACCGGTAGGACCAGTAGGTCCAGTGCTGCTCTGGTACCCGTATCTCCAGTTGATCCGGTAATCCCTGTGGTGCCGGTAGGCCCAGTAGGTCCAGTGATCCCCGTTGCGCCAGTTGGTCCAGTAGGTCCAGTGATCCCCGTGGCACCAGTAGGACCAGTTGGTCCAGTGCTACCCGTGGCACCCGTATCTCCAGTTGCTCCAGTGATACCTGTAGGCCCGGTAGCTCCAGTAATCCCCGTGGCACCAGTAGGTCCAGTTGATCCGGTAATCCCTGTTGCGCCAGTAGGCCCTGTTGATCCGGTGATACCTGTCACCCCAGTAGGTCCAGTTGACCCAGTGCTACCCGTGGCACCAGTAGGTCCGGTAGCTCCAGTGATCCCTGTTGCGCCAGTAGGTCCAGTTGACCCAGTGCTACCCGTTGCGCCGGTAGGCCCGGTAGCTCCAGTAATCCCCGTGGCACCAGTAGGTCCGGTAGCTCCAGTGATCCCCGTTGCGCCGGTAGGACCGGTAGCCCCAGTAATCCCCGTGGCACCAGTAGACCCGGTTGATCCGGTAATCCCCGTGGCACCAGTAGACCCGGTTGATCCGGTAATCCCCGTGGCACCAGTAGGTCCGGTAGCACCGGTAATCCCCGTTGCGCCGGTAGGCCCGGTAGCCCCAGTAATCCCCGTGGCACCGGTAGGACCGGTAGCCCCAGTAATCCCCGTGGCACCAGTAGGTCCGGTAGCTCCAGTAATCCCCGTGGCACCAGTAGGTCCGGTAGCCCCAGTGCTACCCGTTGCGCCGGTAGGCCCGGTAGCTCCAGTAATCCCCGTGGCACCAGTAGGACCAGTTGGTCCAGTGCTACCCGTGGCACCAGTAGGTCCGGTAGCTCCAGTGATCCCTGTTGCGCCAGTAGGTCCAGTTGACCCAGTGCTACCCGTTGCGCCGGTAGGCCCGGTAGCTCCAGTAATCCCCGTGGCACCAGTAGGTCCGGTAGCCCCAGTAATCCCCGTGGCACCAGTAGACCCGGTTGATCCGGTAATCCCCGTGGCACCAGTAGACCCGGTTGATCCGGTAATCCCCGTGGCACCAGTAGGTCCGGTAGCACCGGTAATCCCCGTTGCGCCGGTAGGCCCGGTAGCTCCAGTACTACCCGTGGCACCAGTAGGTCCGGTAGCTCCAGTGATCCCCGTTGCGCCGGTAGGACCGGTAGCCCCAGTAATCCCCGTGGCACCAGTAGGTCCGGTAGCTCCAGTAATCCCCGTGGCACCAGTAGGTCCGGTAGCTCCAGTGATCCCCGTTGCGCCGGTAGGACCGGTAGCCCCAGTAATCCCCGTGGCAGCCGGTAGCTCCAGTAATCCCGTGGAACAGTAGGTCCGGTAGCTCCAGTAATCCGTGTACCAGTAGGTCCGGTAGCTCCAGTGATCCCTGTTGCGCCAGTAGGTCCAGTTGACCCAGTGCTACCCGTTGCCGTAATCGGTAGCTCCAGTAATCCCGTGGCACCAGTAGGACCAGTTGGTCCAGTGTTACCGTGGCACCCGTATCTTGAAGTTGCTCCAGTGATACCTGTAGGCCCGGTAGCTCCAGTAATCCCCGTGGCACCAGTAGGTCCAGTTGATCCGGTAATCCCCGTGGCACCAGTAGGTCCGGTAGCTCCAGTAATCCCCGTGGCACCAGTAGGTCCGGTAGCTCCAGTGATCCCCGTGGCGCCAGTAGGTCCAGTTGTTCCAGTGATCCCCGTTGCGCCAGTAGGCCCGGTAGCTCCAGTAATCCCAGTCGCACCGGTAGGACCAGTAGGTCCAGTGCTGCCTGTAGTACCCGTATCTCCAGTTGATCCGGTAATCCCTGTAGGCCCGGTAGCTCCAGTAATCCCCGTGGCACCAGTAGGTCCAGTTGATCCGGTAATCCCCGTGGCACCAGTAGGTCCAGTTGATCCGGTAATCCCTGTTGCGCCAGTAGGCCCAGTTGATCCGGTGATACCTGTCACCCCAGTAGGACCAGTTGGTCCGGTAATCCCCGTGGCACCAGTAGGTCCAGTTGATCCGGTAATCCCCGTGGCACCGGTAGGTCCGGTAGCCCCAGTAATCCCAGTAGCCCCGGTATCTCCAGTAGCTCCGGTAATCCCCGTGGCACCAGTAGGACCAGTTGGTCCAGTGCTACCCGTGGCACCAGTAGATCCGGTTGATCCAGTACTACCCGTGGCACCGGTAGGTCCGGTAGCTCCAGTGATTCCCGTGGCGCCAGTAGGTCCAGTTGTTCCAGTGATCCCCGTTGCGCCAGTAGGCCCGGTAGCTCCAGTAATCCCAGTCGCACCGGTAGGACCAGTAGGTCCAGTGCTGCCTGTAGTACCCGTATCTCCAGTTGATCCGGTAATCCCTGTGGTGCCGGTAGGCCCAGTAGCTCCAGTGATCCCCGTTGCGCCAGTTGGTCCAGTAGGTCCAGTGATCCCCGTGGCACCAGTAGGACCAGTTGGTCCAGTGCTACCCGTGGCACCCGTATCTCCAGTTGCTCCAGTGATACCTGTAGGCCCGGTAGCTCCAGTAATCCCCGTGGCACCAGTAGGTCCAGTTGATCCGGTAATCCCTGTTGCGCCAGTAGGCCCTGTTGATCCGGTGATACCTGTCACCCCAGTAGGTCCAGTTGACCCAGTGCTACCCGTGGCACCAGTAGGTCCGGTAGCTCCAGTGATCCCTGTTGCGCCAGTAGGTCCAGTTGACCCAGTGCTACCCGTTGCGCCGGTAGGCCCGGTAGCTCCAGTAATCCCCGTGGCACCAGTAGGTCCGGTAGCTCCAGTGATCCCCGTTGCGCCGGTAGGACCGGTAGCCCCAGTAATCCCCGTGGCACCAGTAGACCCGGTTGATCCGGTAATCCCCGTGGCACCAGTAGACCCGGTTGATCCGGTAATCCCCGTGGCACCAGTAGGACCAGTTGGTCCAGTGCTACCCGTGGCACCCGTATCTCCAGTTGCTCCAGTGATACCTGTAGGCCCGGTAGCTCCAGTAATCCCCGTGGCACCAGTAGGTCCAGTTGATCCGGTAATCCCCGTGGCACCAGTAGGTCCAGTTGATCCGGTAATCCCTGTTGCGCCAGTAGGCCCAGTTGATCCGGTGATACCTGTCACCCCAGTAGGACCAGTTGGTCCGGTAATCCCCGTGGCACCAGTAGGTCCAGTTGATCCGGTAATCCCCGTGGCACCGGTAGCCCCAGTAATCCCAGTAGCCCCGGTATCTCCAGTAGCTCCGGTAATCCCCGTGGCACCAGTAGGCCCAGTTGGTCCAGTGATCCCCGTGGCACCAGTAGATCCGGTTGATCCAGTACTACCCGTGGCACCGGTAGGTCCGGTAGCTCCAGTGATCCCCGTGGCGCCAGTAGGTCCAGTTGGTCCAGTGATCCCCGTTGCGCCAGTAGGCCCGGTAGCTCCAGTAATCCCAGTCGCACCGGTAGGACCAGTAGGTCCAGTGCTGCCTGTAGTACCCGTATCTCCAGTTGATCCGGTAATCCCTGTGGTGCCGGTAGGCCCAGTAGCTCCAGTGATCCCCGTTGCGCCAGTTGGTCCAGTAGGTCCAGTGATCCCCGTGGCACCAGTAGGACCAGTTGATCCAGTACTACCCGTGGCACCCGTATCTCCAGTTGCTCCAGTGATACCTGTAGGCCCGGTAGCTCCAGTAATCCCCGTGGCACCAGTAGGTCCAGTTGATCCAGTAATCCCAGTAGCCCCGGTAGGACCTGTTGACCCAGTGATCCCAGTAGCCCCGGTAGGTCCAGTTGTTCCAGTGATCCCAGTAGCCCCGGTAGGTCCAGTTGTTCCAGTGATCCCTGTTGCGCCAGTAGGCCCGGTTGATCCAGTAATCCCAGTAGCACCAGTAGGTCCGGTTAATCCGGTGATCCCCGTGGCGCCGGTAGGACCAGTAGGTCCAGTGCTGCCTGTAGCCCCCGTATCTCCAGTAGCTCCAGTGATACCTGTAGCCCCAGTAGGTCCGGTTAATCCGGTGATCCCCGTGGCGCCGGTATCACCAGTTGGTCCAGTTCTACCAGTGGCACCAGTAGGCCCGGTTGATCCAGTAATCCCCGTGGCACCAGTAGGACCAGTAGGTCCAGTGATACCTGTAGCACCGGTATCTCCAGTTGATCCGGTAATCCCCGTGGCACCGGTATCTCCAGTTGATCCAGTACTACCCGTGGCACCAGTAGGCCCAGTTGGTCCAGTGCTGCCAGTGGCACCAGTAGATCCGGTAACCCCCGTGGCACCGGTAGGTCCGGTATCTCCAGTGATCCCCGTTGCGCCAGTAGGTCCGGTATCTCCAGTGATACCTGTAGCACCGGTAGACCCTGTTGCTCCAGTAATCCCAGTAGCACCAGTAGGTCCAGTTGACCCGGTAATCCCCGTGGCGCCGGTATCTCCAGTTGATCCGGTGATCCCCGTGGCACCAGTAGACCCGGTAGCTCCAGTACTACCCGTGGCACCAGTAGGCCCAGTTGGTCCAGTGCTGCCTGTAGTCCCAGTGATTCCCGTGGCACCGGTAGAACCAGTTGACCCAGTACTACCAGTGGCACCAGTAGGCCCGGTTGATCCGGTGATCCCCGTTGCACCGGTAGGTCCGGTATCTCCAGTGATCCCCGTTGCGCCAGTAGGTCCGGTATCTCCAGTGATACCTGTAGCACCGGTAGACCCTGTTGATCCAGTAATCCCAGTAGCACCAGTAGGTCCAGTTGACCCGGTAATCCCCGTGGCACCAGTAGACCCGGTAGCTCCAGTAATCCCCGTGGCACCAGTAGGTCCGGTATCTCCAGTGATCCCCGTTGCGCCAGTAGGTCCAGTTGACCCGGTAATCCCCGTGGCGCCGGTATCTCCAGTTGATCCAGTGATCCCCGTTGCACCAGTAGGTCCAGTTGACCCAGTACTACCTGTAGCACCGGTAGGTCCAGTTTCACCTGGTGCTGCTAAAAGTGTGTAATCTGGCGACGTATCTGGCGTACCTGAAGGTGGTGCAGAATCCACAATATACGTACCACCACCATAAGTGACCACTTGACCGACTGAATATGTTGGTGCCATAACAGGATCATAGGCTTCAATACCACTTAATCCGATCCCAGTAGGACCCGTAGGACCGGTTTCTCCAGAAGCAGCTAAAAGGGTATAGTCGGGGGAGAGTCCAGGTATTCCTGATGGAGCGTCAACATTGGCAATGTAAGTACTGCCATCAAACGTGACCACTTGCCCTGCATCGTAATCTTGTGATTGTGAGGGATTAAAAGGAAGGGCGCCGGTTAACCCGCCAGCAGGTCCAGTAGGTCCGGTTGGTCCAGGGGGACCTGCTGGGCCTGCCGGGCCTCTTGGTCCAGCTCTTTGATTTTGTTTTGATTGTTTTATTCCTTTTGCATTGTGGCAAGGTTGATTCCCTTGAGATATATTTTGTTTTGAATATTCTTGTTTAATGAATGGACAGTCTCTTTTTCGAGGACGGTCATGACGTGATCTTTTGTAATGAGGCTGTTCATGGTATTTACCGCAAAAGGGACATTTGTGTTCGAATTGATTGTACAAATTGCCCATCTCCTAGAATTGATATTTCATTCTATGTGCAAATTTTCAAATTGGAAGTAAAACCTAGAAAATCATCATTTCGAAAATCATCGAATCAAATCATTTAAATCTTTCATTGATTTGTGTTATGGTGTTGAAAGTATAAAATAGTATGATTTTTGACAGAAATGGGGACATCATATATGAGTCAATCAGTTTTACAAGGCAAAGCCTATTCCGTTTTAAATTTATCCTCAGTGACAGAAGGAGGTACCATTAAAGAATCTTTTGATCGTAGTATGGATTTAGCAAAGAAGGCGGAGAAGTGGGGTTATCATAGATACTGGCTGGCAGAACACCATAACATGGAAGGGGTAGCGAGCTCTGCAACGTCTGTTTTAATTGGATATATTGCGGGAGGAACCGAAAAAATTCGAGTAGGATCTGGCGGGATTATGCTGCCAAACCACTCTTCACTTGTCATTGCCGAACAATTTGGCACACTTGAGACATTGTATCCGGGGAGAATTGATTTAGGTCTTGGCAGAGCACCAGGGACAGATCAGTTAACAGCAAGAGCGCTTAGACGTAATCTTCATAACGGAGAAGATTTCCCTGAGCAGCTTGAAGAACTTCGTCAATATTTCAAACCGACCGGTCAGGTTAAAAAACATGTAAGAGCTGTTCCAGGAGAAGGCCTGGACATTCCAATTTGGCTCCTTGGTTCAAGCGGTTTTAGCGCTAGACTTGCAGGAGAACTTGGATTGCCATTTGCCTTTGCAGCACACTTCTCACCTAAAAATACAATTCCCGCATTAGAGTTGTACAGACAGTCATTTAGACCTTCTGATGTATTAAAAGAGCCTTATGCCATGGTCGGTGTGACGGTTTTTGCTGCAGATCAAACAGAACGGGCTGAATATTTGGCAACCTCTCATTATCAGCGGTTTTTAAGTCTCATTCGCAACACACCAGGAAAACTGAAGGCGCCTGTCGACAGCATGGACGGTCTTTGGAGTCCATATGAAAAGGCGATGGTGGATGAACAATTAAGCTCGACTATCATTGGGGATAAAGAAAAGGTGAAAACAGAATTAGAAGCCTTTATAGAAGCTACTCAAGCAGATGAAGTGATGATTAATTCGGATATGTTTGACCATCAAGAAAGAATGCGCTCGTATGAAATCATCGGAGAGATTTTTCAAGAGGCACAAGAAAAATAAACATAAAAAAGAACTGCACAGAGCAGTTCTTTTTTATTTAATCTTTTGTAAAAATGCGAAATGGTTGTCCAATTGGCAGAACAATACGGCCAAAATGTGTATTAAGAACAACAGCTGCAGAACCATAAAATGAAAGCAGAGAAATGATCAATTCTGCAATACCAGCCATGGTATGAGTCACATCATACATCACACCAAAAGTGCTAAGGGAAAGACCAATGAATAAGAAATCAATAAAGACGAAAATCAAAAATAACACTTTATGTGTTTCCATTGCACCAATCGTCATAAACAAGCTGAAAATCAAATAACCAATAAACGCAAAGCCTAGCTGTTTTGGATCTGCTGCTCCCGCAAGCGTTTTCCCAAAGACGCCGGCTTGAATGAGCCAAGTTGTTCCAACGCCCATCCAGAAAAGACCGAATGCGCCAAAAGCAGTGGCTCCAAAAATATTATGATGCTTTGAATCTTGTATGGACGCGATCAGCTGCGCGATTCCTCCAAGGAAGATAGCCCAAGGTAAAATAAGAGAAGTGCCATCTGTGATTCCTAGTTTTTGTGAGGACGCAACGAGCGTCACCATTGCTAAACCAAACAAACCAAGTGGTGTTGGGTCTGCAATTGATAATCGAATTGCTTGAACATTCTGTTTTTCCATAATGACCTCCTACAATTTGCACTTACAAAAGATACTCGAATTCGATAGAAACGTCAAGCTCTTTTTTAGTAGACACTTGCATCGTCTTCCAAATAAATCTATATTTAATACATATCAAATGTGATAGAAAAAGAGGGATAACATGAGTAAAGGCTTATCTGGAAAAACGATTGCCATTTGTGGAACAAGAAAAACAGAAGAAATGCGTACACTTGTCGAAAAACAAGGAGGACAAGCCGTTATTCGCTCTCTTCAAGGAACCGTATTTTTAGCCAAAGAGGATTTAAAGCCAGGCATAGAAACCTTTGTGAGACAAGGGGCCGACTGGGTGATCTTGACAACAGGCATCGGTACAGATACATTGATTGAGAGTGCAGAAGAGCTGCAGCTTGGTAAAGAATTTATGAACATTCTATCAAACGCACATATTGCTTCAAGAGGGTACAAAACCTTTGCTGCGCTGAAAAAACGCGGAATTCAGCCAGAGGTCTCTGATGAAGACGGAACGGTTCGTGACTTGATTTCAAAGCTTGAAGACAAGGAGTTTCAAGGAAAACGCGTGATGGTGCAGCTTCATGGTGAAAATGCACCAGCTCTCATTCAGTTTTTACATGACAAGGGGGCAGATGTTTTGCCGCTTTTACCATATCAGCACACACCTCCTGAACCAGAGGCAGCTGAAACGCTGCTGCAAGAAATGAAAGATGGACAAGTTCATGCCGTCTGTTTTACAACCGCTGTCCAGGTCCACGCTTTTTTCAAACTAGCCGCAGAGTGGGGCAGAAAAGAAGAATTGCAAGCATTATTCGAGCAGGATGTGCTTGCAGTAGCTGTCGGAAAAGTTACGGCTGAAGCTTTAAAAGAAGAAGGAATAGACCGAATTCTTGCCCCGTCACTTGAGAGAATGGGAGCAATGATTATAGAATTATCCCAATATATGAAAAAACAATCAGCACACATATAAAAAAAGCCTTTCACCAGGGGACTGACCCCCGTTTTTGAGACAGGGATCAAAACACCTTTATACAGCCAATTGCCGATAGTTGATCGGTGATTGGTTGTTTAGTTTCGTTTGAATACGAATGTTGTTATAATAATAAATGTATTCTTTGACAGTGCGTTCTACGATGGTGGTCGTAGTTCGATCAATGCTGTGAAGATAGAACGTTTCAGACTTTAGCGAGGAATGAAACGATTCGATGGAGGCATTATCAGCGGGCGTCCCTTTACGGGACATGCTCATGGTAATGCCTTTTATATGAACAGCTTTCTGATACTCGTAAGATGTATACACAGAACCTTGGTCGCTATGTAACACGCAGTTCTCAGGCAGTGCTGGGAGCTGATCAATTGTGTTTAAAATAAAGTCCGTGTCCTGCTTATCACCAATCGTAAAAGCAATCACTTCTCCATTATATAAATCCAATATACTGGAAAGGTACAATTGTTTCTGTCCATAAGGCAAATACGTGATGTCCGTTACTAGTTTTTCAAGAGGGCGATCAGACTGAAAGTTCCGATCCAGTATATTACCGGCCACGGCATAGGGCTGCCCATTCTTCTTACGCTTTTTCATTTTAACCCGGCACTGCCACTGGTTTTTCTGCATGATACGTTGAACAGTTTTATGGTTAATATGCAACCTCATTTTTAGTATGGCTGTGATTTTTCGATATCCATATCGATACTTGTGCTCTCGGCACAACGTGCCGATTTGTTCCTCTAGTTGTTTTTTAGAATGATTCTGAGTCAGATCTTTTTTCCATCTATAGTACGAAGCGCGAGAGATGCCTAAATGGACACAAATGTCCTGTACTGTCATCATTTTGCACAATTCTTCTACTAGTTTGATTGACGTTTCTTTATCAACTTCCTTTCCAATTCGTTGTACTTTTTTAAAACTTCATTCTGTTGACTCAGATAGCGATTTTCTGCCTGCAGTCTCTCTAATTCGGAAGAGTACTCGGGACCCTTTCCATAGGTATATTGTTTTCGGAACCGGTGTGTATCCCCAGCCTTATGCCACCTCACCCATGTCTGAACCTGCGTCTTATTCTTGATATTCAATTCCTGCATGATCTCTTTCATAGATACGCCTGCCAATCTCATTTCTACAGCCTTCTGCTTGACTTCAACCGGATAACTCACTCTTGTCCCCATAGAAAAAACACCTCCATGTTTTATTTCGGATTACAACGATCCGTTTTCAAACTTGAAGGTGTTTTTTATTTGTCTCATCTTATGGGGTCAGTCCCCCAGATCAGTGAAAGGCTTTTTTGTTAGATTGTCCGTTTTCGATTCGTCCGAATTTTTTTGAGTACAAAGTAGAGAACAATCAGGACGATGGCAATGACCATAATGGGGGTTGTATAAGCATGAGCAACACTTTGAATATGATCCCATTTCGTCCCAAGCTGCATGCCAAGATAGATAAATAAGATAGACCAAGGGATGGCAGCTAATCCTGTCAAGAAAACAAATTTCAAAAAAGGCATCTTGGCAATACCCGCTGGAATCGAGATGGCATGACGGACAACAGGGATAAAGCGGGCGGTAAAGACTACACCGGTTCCATACCGATCAAACCAGCGCTCTGCAGTCGCGATATGATGTTCATGGATGAATAAATACTTTCCATACTTTGTTAAAAAAGGTCGTCCGCCGTACAGACCGATCCAGTAAATAAAACACTGGGCGAGCGTACCACCGATGACGCCGGCAATCACAGCTCCTACAAAACCAATTGTGCCTGTTGATACCATATATCCGCCATAGGCAAGTACAATTTCACTCGGAATGATTTCAATCATCAGTCCAAGTGCAACACCCGCGTAACCTAGGCTTGTCAGCCAGGTTAAAATTTCATTAAACAAGGTTCCCATTCATTTCACTCTGCCTTTAAATACGAATTTTCTTCAAGCATCCTTATAAGAGCCTATGCTTGTTTTTCTTCTCTCATGAGTATGCTTTGCATATATGCTAGCATGGCTGGCCGCATATCATGACGCATTAATCCAAGTTCTGCCGCTGCCTTAAACGAGCCGAGCTTATCACCAACATCAAATCTCATCCCATCTAATTGTGTTGCATAAATGGGTGATTCATGTGCAATGATTTTCAGTGCATCTGTCAGCTGGATTTCGTTCCCGGTACCTCTCTCGATTCCTTGTAAAATAGGAAAAATCGATGGTGTTAACAGGTACCTGCCCATGACGGCTAAATCGGAAGGAGCTTCATGAATTGCTGGCTTTTCCACTAAGTCTGTGACTTCAAACACTTGACCGTCTATTCTAGCTGGTCTTATCATACCATACTTACTGACATCTAGACGATCCACTTGCTGGACGCCAATGACCTCTCTTTGTTTGTCTTCAAAGACTTCCATGAGCTGAGAGAGTGCAGGTCTTTCTGACACCATGACATCATCACCTAAAAGGACCGCAAAAGGATCATTGCCAATAAAATGACGTGCACATAATACCGCATGTCCAAGACCTAAGGGCTCCTTTTGACGAATATAATGAATATTGGCCATATCCGCAATATGTTTGATTTCAGCCAGCTGTTCTTCTTTCCCTTTTTCAAGCAACGTGTGTTCTAGCTCAATCGAACGGTCAAAGTGATCTTCAATCGATTTTTTATTTCTTCCTGTGATAATTAGTATATCTTCAATGCCTGATTGAACAGCCTCCTCAACTATGTATTGAATGGCGGGTTTGTCGATAATAGGCAGCATTTCCTTTGGCTGTGCTTTCGTTGCGGGTAAAAAACGTGTGCCTAATCCGGCTGCTGGTATGACGGCTTTTTTAATGTTCATTGAATCATCGCTCCATTTCTGATGGTTTATTTTCTGATGGAAAAACCCATAGGCGGCTTCCAGTAAAAGTGATCATCATGCCAAGAAGGGTACCAATCGCTTTACTAATGAATAATGAGAAACCTGCTTGCTGTATGACATATAAGACAACATAGGTGAGGAGGCACGCTGCGCCGTTGACTGTGGCCCACTTGATCCATTCCCACTTGTCAGCTTTCTTTTTCACTTGGAACGTCCATTTTCGATTCCAAACATAACTGTTCAGCATTCCTGCAGTATAGGACAGGCACTGGGCAAGAAAAGGGGGAACAAAGCAAGCAGTTAAAAAAAAGAAGAACAGAAAGTCAATCATCGTATTGCTAGCGCCTACAGTTAAAAATGCGGCATAGATCCGAATATTTTTCTTTGTCATCCGAAGGATCATCACCTCCTAGTGTTTGAGTGGGTGTATGAATACTGTACAAAAGTGAGTTGACGAATCAGTGAAGAAAAGATGAAAAAAACATGAACAAGCGATATCTGTTTTTTCACCAGCTCGTGATATAATTTGCTAGATGAAACGAACGGGTGGTGCACAAACATGTATTTAACAATCGCAGAAACAGCTGAATACTTGGAAGTATCAGAAGCGTATATTGAAAAATTAATCCAGCAAAAAAAGATTCGTTACGTATTTGACGGGGAATCTTATCTCATTTATCAAGGGCAGTTTCAAACGCATTTAAAGCAGCTCGAACAATATAAAGAGCTCGTCCAAGAGATCTTAAATGAACCGATTCCGGAAGATCCCGATGTAAAGGATGAAGATTAGAATATCTTTTCAATTTATTCAACATGGATTAATGGCCGTGGGTGATAGATAGAATAATCTCTATTTGAAAGAAGCAGAATGACCATTCATTAGCAGTAAAAGTAAGTGAAAATAATGGGGACAACTACTTTATGTGAAGCCGGTCAAAAAAAACGAAATGAACATTTTAGAAGCGACTGATGAACCGAAACAGCCTTATGAATTATGCCATCAATGGCACGAAAGACTACTCAGCTATTCATTACGGCCTATTGAATGGTATAACCTAGCTGTTCTCCATTCTCCTAAACAATTTTTACTCCCGCGATGATTTTTATGGAGAGGACGGACAGGCTTTTCAAGTAGAGGAGGATGTCGTCATCACCAAAAGCGAGAAAGCTCCAACATTACAAGCCGTTAGGCATAATTTGGTGTCTTTATTAGACTTTTCAATCACTAGATGGTTTCTTGAGGATGATGTGATCGATGCTTTGAAACAGCACGACCAGCAAAAAATCTTGGATTCTATTCAAAGTAGGTTTCATGAAACGGAGCATGCCGAAGTGAATGTTAGAGATCACGGCTGATGTTCTAGATACATTTGCCGCTGAATGGGTCAGGGAACTTTTGGATTACGAGGACGAAGAATTCCTTTACCCACTTTCGTGGGCAGCAGCCAGCAGTTTGCCAGGAGATGAGGGATTACACCATATATTAGAAAAATTGAAATCGATCAGTGAAAAAGAATTGCCGTTAGAGGCTTTTATTTGCCTGCATCGTTTCCGTTCTCACAAAATTTTGGATTGGATGGAGTCAAATTGCACCCATTTTCACGATCAGTGGGAAAGGCTGGCAGCCGTCAGCTGCCCAACCTGGGAGAGAATGAAATCTTGGCTAAACAAAGGAAGACCTTTCTGCTTCATTGCACTAGATACAATGGCAAACTGTGCAAAAGGGAATAGACCGCCTCTTGTGGAAAAATTTTCACCTAAAATTCTTAGAACTGATAAAAATGAAGTAGAAAAGATTTCACATGATGTTCATCAAAAAGATCCGGTTCCACGAGTGAAAATGAAAGTGTCCAACATCTTGGAGAACAAGCAAGACATATTTGAATAAGCCTTTTTATTGGCTGACTCCGGTTTGAACAATCTTCATGTGGCATTTAACTTGTACATCTGCATCAGGATAAATGCTTTTCCACTTTTCTGGTGTTACTGCTTTGTCTTTTGATCTATACCTCAGGCCCAGCCCAAGCGGATCTATGTTTTGCTTTTTAAAGGATTGAACAAGGTCTTGTCCTTGCTGAGCGACACGTTTTTCTACTTCTTTTTCAACATGGTCCAATATAGATGGTTTATCAATTTTTTTGGACTTCATGAATTCTTTTAATTCGCCTTTCAGCTTGATATCAATCGTGATATGGGGTTTTTTAGTGAGGTTTTCAGTTGGTTTTATATGATAAGACACCCGTGATTTGATATTTTCAATCACAACATGAGTCTTCCACTTATCATGAAAACGAAATTCATAAATGCCGTTTTTATGGTTTTCAATCATGGCTTTAAACGTAAACGTTTCTTCCGCCGGAATATGCCCCACCATTTTTTCTTGATCAAAAAGAGCGACACCCGAGACCTTTATAGCACTGCTTGTTTTTTTGATGTAAGGGAGGTATGCATCGACCCCTTTTGCCAGCATCTGATTCATAAAAATATGCTGATTGGTGACAGGTTCATTGCCATTTCGCATATTTTGGGCCAACATGTCAGAGAGATATACACCTATATTTAAGTTCGTTTGATTCATTTTTGTGTATAATAACTCTTCAACTTCTCCGCCTACAATCGCAAACACTTGGCGTGAACCAATGATAGGATCACGATAAATATAATTCATTAAATCGATCATGCCGACTTCTTTTGCTAACTTTTCACTGACTAAAATAACGAGCACCTGGCCCATGACTACTGGAAAAGGTGATTCTTCTGACACGAGAAATTGAATATTACTAATGGTGTTTGACTTTCCGCTTAATATTTGATAACTTCCTTGCTCTTGACTTTTAAAGACAGGGAAGACAAAGAAGCCCTTCATTTCTCCATCTTCCAATAAATCAAATCCTGCCGCCTGAGAGATATTTAATTCATCTAAAAGGCGGGGCTCTGCACAGCTGGTTAACAAAAGACTACACAACATGAGGCCCGTAAGTATATAACGTTTCATGCTCGTTTTTTCCCCCTCCTTTTTTTCAGCATCAGTCCAATGACCATACAGATAATCAATCCATAGATCAGAATGAATCCGCTAAATTCCACCCATTGATTAAAGGTTTCAAAAGAAGTTGCACTGGCAAAAAACGAAAACATGATCAGAATGAGGATGCTGAGCCCGATGTACGTGACGCGCTGGCTCGTATGAAGCATTTTTTTTGCCATTCGGCTCGCTGCCCATAATGGAATCGTGATATTAGGAATGATCAGAAGCAGCCAAAGAGACACTTCAATAAATTCAAAGCGCTGGATAAACGGAAGCTTCACAATGCTCGTTAACGTTAGCGTCGGCCATTTTGTTAATTTGAGCTGAGCACTTGAGTAATACGCTATAGAGACGAGAAAAGTGAGCAAATTTAAGCATGTCGTAAATAATACCCCCATGTGAGCAAATTTTTGAGATGTCTGAGCTTGTTTAATAAAGGGATAATAGACAAGCAGCGTGCCAAAACCAAACATGGATAAGGATGCATCTTTGACTCCCACGAGCATTTGCGAAAATGTATGATCAAACATTGGGAACATGAAACGAATGTGACTATATTTCATGGCATAAAAACAGATAAACGTCATCCAATACGTCAATACAACACTAAAAAATGCCCATCCAGCAATGGTTCTAAAGCCGCCAGTATGAATGTAATACACAAGCAGAAGCAGTACAGACGCAAACAAAAGACCAGGAATTTCTTTAAACAGCCATACATGGATCACATCCATGTAATGGATAAGAACGGTCAGCGACAAAGAAGCAAAATATAAGATATAAAGAATGTTGAATAATTGCCCAATCCATTTGCCAAATACATATTGCGCGATTTCACCAAATTCATCCGAAGGTGCCTTTTTAAACATTAAGTATATGAGAAAGATCATCACATTGACGCTCATGCCAGAAATCAAAATAGCGATCCATCCATCATTATTGATAGAACGAACAAGGTTTGTTTGAAAGTTTAAAATGCTGACACCGACTTGATTGGCATTGATGAGAAAAAACACAAAATAAGGGGATACTTGAAATTTCTCTTTGACAGAAGAAGAGCTCATGCCTTCACTTCCTTATTCATAAAAATCATTTTTCCCCTTGCGGCCTTGCTTCGGCTTAGAGCGATGGATGGTTTCATTTTGAGGACGTAAATTTTCCGGCCTTTTGTTCAAAAAACGGAGCTGAGGACGAATCAAACTGCCCTTTAAATCAGCAAGGCGCATTGGAAAAATAGGCTCTAAATACGGCCGGCCAATTGAAGTTAATTTCATTAAATGGGTGAGCAGAAAAGATCCCATCACAGCAATACCTAATGCGCCCCAAACCTGTGCTGCAACTAAAAAAGGAAATCTCAGCAGCCGAATGGTACTGCCCATTTTGTATATAGGCGTGACAAATGAGGCGAGAGCAGACAGGGCAACAATAATGAGTAAAATATTGCTCGTTAAGCCTGCTGCTACAGCAGCCTGTCCAATGACAATCCCTCCAACAATCCCGAGCGTCTGACCGACTTTAGCTGGGAGCCTTGAACCTGCTTCTCTTAGTAATTCAATCGAAATCTCTAAAAATAGTGCCTCAATGATCGGAGGAAATGGCACAAGATAGCGCGAGGAGACAATGGTTTCTAATAAATCCTTTGGGATCAGTTCATAATGAAAGGTTAAAACGGCGACATATAAAGGTGTCGCAAAAATGGAAAATATCACAGCAAATATGCGTAACAGCCTAAAGCAAGAAGCCGCAATCCATGACATATTGTAGTCTTCCATCGTGGAAAAATACTCAAGTAAAATAGTTGGGGCAAGCAAGACATGAGGCGAACCATCAACTAATATGGCAATTTTCCCTTCTGATAAGCCTGAAGACACGCGGTCGGGTCTTTCTGTATTCAAAAACAACGGAAAGATCGTATTGGATACATCATAAAGCATTTGAGCGAGGTAATTCGCATCTAAAATCTGATCATAATCAACGTCCTCAATTCGCTGAAGAACCGTTTCGATGTTTTCCGGGTTGGCGATTTCTTCAATATATAACACGGCAACTTTTGTTTGAGAGAGCGTACCAACCGTCTTTTCCTCAACTTTCAGGTTAGGCGTCGGCAGCCGCCGTCTGACCAAATTTAAATTGGTATCTAAAACCTCCACAAATGCTTCCTGTGCACTGATAATCCCAAATTCAATTTCAGGCGGACCTATTTGTCTGCCTTTCTTTTCTTCAATCGGCAAGAGAAGCGTTTTGCCCCAGTCTGTCTCAAGTCTAATCGCAATGCTGCCCCGGTGAAGGGCTTCTTGCACTTTTTGAAGATCGCTCGTGATGACAGCCTGCTCAATGGGAATTCGTTCTTTCAGCTCTTCAAGAGTGGGTGACAGGTGCAGTTGTTTGAGGGAGGGGAGAATTTGTTCATGTAGAAGATGTCCATTAATCAATGAACGAAAAAAGGAAATCCTATACAGAAAATCTCCATTTCGAGACAGCTCATTTGTAAAATCAGCAGAACGTGACAATGCTTCAAATACTGAATTCGGGTCCTTTTGTTGTTTGTTTTTCTTCAGCATTTGGACCAGCTCCTTCGGCGATTTGCCTCTATTATCTAACCGATTGTCTAAAGATATGCATGAAAAAAGCGTTCAGCTTGATGGGCTGGACGCTTTTTTTTCATATAGAACGGCTTCTAATAATAAATCAGCTAGATGGACGGCACGCATGCTCGGTGAGTGTCCTGAGCGTTTGATGCCTGCTGCCATTTGCAGCTGACAGCCTGGATTAGACGTAACGATGGCAGCGGCCTTTGTTTGAGTGGCTTCTGTCATTTTATGATCTAAAATTTGCATCGACATCTTTGGCTGCAAGATGTTGTAAATGCCAGCTGAGCCGCAGCACCGGCCCGAATCCTTCATTTCTTTAAATGATACACCTTGAATGGCCTTCATCAGCACCCTTGGTGCATGCTGTACACCCATTCCGTTCCGCAAATGACAAGAATCCTGATAGGTGATGACCTGCTCTGGCAAAGCAAGCGGCATGCGGCGGTGAAATTCCAGCTCCACTAAAATGTCTGATATATCCGTGATTTTCTTTGAGAAGGCTTCACTTCGCTTTTCAAAATCCGGATCATCGCAAAGCAAATGATCGTAATCACTTAAAAAAGCGCCACAACCGCCCGCATTCATGACTATGGCATCCGCATCTATCTCTTCAAACGCTTCAATATTCCGCTTTGCTAACTGTTTCGCTTGTTCTTTTTCACCGCTATGGCCATGGAGCGCTCCGCAGCACGTCTGAATAGGAGGGACGATGACGTCACAGCCTGCCAGCTGCAAAAGCTGGATGGTCGCTTCGTTTGTGCTGGAAAAAACGGTGTCCATTAAACAGCCAGTAAAAAAGGCGACCCGTTTTCTCGCTGGGCCGGCGGCTTTGTATTCCGTCAAACGGCTTTTTCGTTGACGCGGCACCTTTGGAAGCGCCTGTTCCATCAGACGTAAATGCGGTGGAAGCACCTTCAGCATGCCAGTTTTGCGGGCAGCCGTTTGCAGACCAGATGTTTGATAAAAACGAAGAAGTCCTGCTGCTTTCCGCATTCGGCTTTGTGAAGGAAAGAGACCTTTAAACACGACACGTCTTACAAGTTTGACAGGAATGGATTGTTTTTTGTGCTGCTGAATGATGTCTCTTGCATCTTCAAGTAACCGTCCATATTTAACGCCGGAAGGGCAGACCGGTTCACATGCACGGCAGCCAAGACAAAGATTCAGTGAATGCTCGACATCTTCATCTGGCTCAATGACGCCGTCTCTCACCGCCTTCATTAAAGCAATTCGGCCGCGGGGAGAGTGTGTTTCTTGTTGACCAGATTCAATATAAGTCGGACAGGAAGGAAGGCAGAATCCGCAGCGCATGCAATTGAGCAGCTCTTTTTCGTCCATTTGCTGCTGAAATGCTTGCTGAATCTCTGTTTGTTTAGAACTCATGAGACCACCACCCGCTTTCTTGCGGCTTTTCCGAACACTTTATCAGGGTTCATGATATTTTCCGGGTCTAGCGCATGTTTGATCGCTTTCATTGCCGCAATGCCTTCTTTTTTAACCTTCAGTTCTAAGTAAGGGGCTTTCATAAGACCCACGCCATGTTCACCCGTAATGGTGCCGCCAAGTGAGACTGCTTTTTCAAAAATGGCCTGAAAGGCTTCTTCCACCCGTTTCATTTCTTCTTCATTTCTTGCATCTGTTGCACAAGTAGGATGCAAATTGCCATCACCTGCATGACCAAATGTACAGATTTTCACTTTGTACTGCTTCGCAATGTCTTCGATCGCCCGCACCATGCTGGCAATTTCAGACCTAGGGACTGTAGCATCTTCTAAAATGGTCGTCGGGCTTAAGCGGGCGAGGGCAGATAAAGCGGATCGTCTCGCTGTTAAAAGTGCATTTGCCTCTTCTTCAGAATGAGCGATATTTACTTCTTTTGCACCGTGCTGCTGGCAAATTTTTGCGATGCTCTGCATATCACGGGCAACCGCCTCGGGATGGCCGTCTTGTTCGATTAACAGCACCGCTTGAACGTCAGTCGGCAAACCGATTTTTGCAAAGTCTTCAACGACTTCCAGAGTCGGCTGATCCATAAATTCTAATGTGGCGGGGATGATACGCTCTGCAATAATCGCCGACACTGAAGCGGCGGCTTCCTCTAAACTTTCATATAAGCAAAGCATCGTTTGTTTTGTTTCTGGAAGTGGCAAAAGCTTTAGCGTGGCTTCAGTGACAATCCCGAGCGTTCCTTCTGAACCTACGAACAAACGGGTCATATCATACCCGGCCACGTCCTTTGCAAGCTTGCCGCCTGTTTTGATGATGTCACCGTTTGGCAGAACGACTTCAAGTCCAAGTACATAATCCCTCGTCACTCCATACTTTAACCCCCGGAGACCACCTGAATTTTCATTAATATTTCCGCCTAATGTAGAGATTTTCATAGAGCTTGGATCAGGTGGATAGAAGAGGCCTTTCGCCTCTACTTGGCGAATAAATTCCTGTGTGATCAAACCAGGCTGCACCGTTGCTGTCAGGTTTTCTTCATCTATTTCTATTAATTGGTTCATTCTTGTAAACAGCAGCACAAGTCCGCCTTGAGTGGGACATGTGCCTGCACAAAGGTTCGTTCCTGATCCTCTTGGCACGATCGGTATGTTATACGAGGCGCAGAGCCGGACAATTTGCTGGATTTCCTCAGCCGTATGCGGGCTTACGATGACATCTGGCATATGCTGAAAATTTGGTGTTGCATCATAAGAGTAGGCAAGCCGATCGGCTTTACTGTCCTGCATGTAAGACGCGCCAACAATCTTTTTTAATTGATTTAAAAATTCAGAATGTAACATACGCATTCAACTCCTATTGATGAGACGTATCGTTTCTTTCAGTATAAAAAAAGAATCGCCTTATGCCTATGGACGATTCTACAAAATATCGGGCTGTTCACTTCGTTTTTTTGGATCATCATCTAATAGCATGAAGGCTAAATAAAAGAGCATGGCATCTTGCATGCGCTTTGGATCAAGTGTCGTTAACTCTTGGATTCGTTTTAGCCTGTAATGCAGTGTATTGATATGGACATGCATCGCTTCTGCGGTATATTTCAATGAGCAATCTGAGGTCATGAGTACCCGCAATGTTTTCACTAATTCAGGATAGGGGAAAAGAGGGGCGATCGTTCGATCGAGAAACACTTCTTTTGTTTCCTGACTGACTTCCTCCATAAAAAGTTCGAGCGTTAAATCTTCATCAAATACAATCGGGGTATCAGCATGGGCCATTTTTAATGCTCGAAAGGCTTGTTGAAACGATTGCTTCATCAAATGAGCAGCTGCTGGTTTTCCCGCTCCAATCAAAACCCCGGGCGAGCTCCGCGCCGTAAGGGAGGCATGGATGTGAAACAGGCGCTGCTGCAGGGCTTTACGATCATCTGCTGTTGTTTGCAGCATGAGTAAAAAGCGGCCATGCCCCCAGCGGACGATGATCTCCTGGCTGTTGAGATGCAGCGTTTCCTTCAATTCTTTGTATTGATTCTGCTTCATAAACGATTCATCCTGACAATCGATCAGAACAACTGCGCGCTCCTTGTTGATATCAAGCTGAAGCCGCGACGCTTTTTCAGTGAGATCAATCGCTGTCTCTGGCAGATGAAGCCAGTCGAATACAAACGCTTCGAGCTGACGTTCATCCGTTTCAGTTTCTTGAAAAAATTCATGTTCATGAATAAGCAGCTCGGTCATTTTTCTTAATATTTCGCCAAAAGGAGACACATGTACAGGATCTCCTGTCATTCCAATGACCCCGATGACCTCTTGCTTAAAATAAATAGGCAGATTGATGCCAGCTTTGACGCCTTTCATGTGCTGCTGGTCATCCTTTGTGAGAATTCGTTTCTGTCCTTCAAAAGATGTCAGATACGCTCCTTCATGAAATTGTCCAACGCGCGCTGGATCTGTGGCTGCAATGATGGTGCCGTTTGTTTGTGCGATGATGATTTCCTCAGTCAGCACCTTTTTAACCTCATCTACGATTTTTTCTGCCAGTGTCATTGTGAGCAAAACGTACCCCTCCGAGATGTTTCTTTTGACACTATCATACCATCATATGCTGGGACATATCTTTCTTTTCATGAGTTATGCTAAAATAATAAACACACATGAAGGAGAAGAAAGGAGACATAGCCATGTCACTGCAAAATCGCTTACAAGACTTACTGAAAGAAGGACAGGCGCTGACCGACTTTGAATATGATGAAGCGGCGCGCCGCAATTGGACATTAGAAGGAGCGAAAATAAAAGAAGAAGCCCGTTTTGGCGATGTATATATAGAGCGTGTAGACAAGGAATCAGAGAACATGATTCAAACAGAAAACGCCTCATTTCTAAACACACCGCTTACATATGTGAAAAAACATCAAAAAGAATTCATTTATATCGAATCCAAGTGGTTTGATGTCGTGAAAGTGGATGGCTTGGCCATTGAATGGGATGAAGTGTTTCAGACGTATACCGTCCTATTCGGTTTAAAACGTCCTAAAAAAGACACGAATATTCTAAAGGACATGCTATCGCCATTAAATGGTGCTCAGCTTCAATTTAATGGACAAGATGGCTTATTTGATGTGAATTTGCAGCTTCTTGAGCTTGAGAATATCCACGAAGATACGGCTTTCATTGACGTCATCTCGGCCGTGTATCGATTTTTATTCCGTATGATCGTGCAGCTTGAAATCAATGAATCAAAAAACGGCTCAAATTCCTGAGCCGTTTTTTTGTCCATTTATTCATTTGATGAAGGTGTGACAAACCGTACATCATGCTCTTTTCCATATTGAAGATAATCTTCATGTGGCTCCTGATTGGTCACGACGATATCAATCTCGTGCAAATCACAAAACGTGGTCAAGGCGTAATGATCGAATTTGCTATCATCCACTAATAAAAAGGTTTTGGCACTTTTTTGAACAAGCGTCTTTTTAATATCGGTTTCAAGCGGAGACGAATTCGTGACGCCGTGATCAATGGATAAACCAGTTGATGCGATAAAGGCTTTATTGACATTGTAAGCTTTTAAGCGCTCAACACTTTGATAACCAACGAAAGAATTCGTTTTCCTTTCAAGCATCCCGCCAGTGGAAAAGATGGTGAGATTTTCATAAGGCATCGCCTGTGTAATGAAATCGACATTATTGGTCACAATGGTCACCTGTTTCTCCGTCAAATAGGGGAGCATCTCAAACGTTGTCGTACCAGAATCAATAAAAATCATATCCCCGTTTTCCACAAAAGCGGCAGCTGTCTGACCGATCAATTGCTTTTTACTGAGCTGACGAATCTTTCGCTCCTGATACACCACTAACGTTGAGTGGTTCACAGCCACTCCGCCATACACTTTTTTGAGCACGCCGGACTCGACCAATGCCTGTACATCTCGGCGTATCGTGTTTTTTGAGACACCAAAATGCGCCACAAGCTCATCAAGTGAGGCAGATTCCCGGTCAAACACATACTCTTTGATTTGCTGAATCCGTTTTGTTTTTATCATACTTCATATCTCCAATCAATCCGAATGTCCTTTTTCCATTATACCAATAAATTCTCTTACATGGATTAGGTCAATTGATTCTCTTTTCTCCTTTGATATAAAAGCGTATGATAGAAAAAAGAACGAAACCAGAAAGGAACTTTCACTTCTATGAATCAATCAAACAACCCATTTTCAAAGCTTGCGAATTTTAGAGAAGTAGGGGGACTTCAAACAACAGATGGGATGGTGATCAAACAGGGAATGATTTATCGATCCGCAGACTTATCCCGTTTGTCGAAACAAGACATCGAGATATTCTCAGCACTCGGAATTCAAACCGTTTGTGACCTCCGTACAGCCCCAGAACGTAAATCACATCCGCCAAAGATCAAGGAACACGACAAAATCGTCCATATTCCGATGCAGCCTGACAGTAAGATGCCAAGTAAATGGACCATGTTTCGTATGCTGGTAACAGAAGGGAAGTCTCTCTCATTTACACCGATCATGAAAGAGTTATATCAAAGCATGCTGACAGAGCGTAAAGAAGAGATTCGGCAGCTGTTCACACTGCTTTCAGATCAAAGCCATTACCCGCTGATGCTTCACTGCACGAGTGGCAAGGACCGTACAGGTTTTTTATCTGCCCTGATTCAGTTGGTGGCAGGTGTACCGCTGGCTGTCGTTTTAAGTGAATACATGCGTTCCAATGAAGGCGTGCAAATGCTCGTCAGAAGGCAGGAACGATTTGTCCGATTGATGAGTTTATACCGGGTGTCAAAAGAACAAATTCAGCCGCTTGTCGGTGTGCAGCAAGATTATCTTGAAGATGTGCTGCACGAAATGCTGGAGACATACGGGAGTGCAGAGCGGTATTTAATTGAAGCCTGCAAAGTCCCTGAAGCTCATCTCAATGAAATGAAAAACATTCTGCTTACACCATCTGCTGGCATTCCATCACAAAAAGCGGAATAAACTTAAGATGAGGTGATGCAAAACATGCTGAAAAAGATCAGTATGACAGTTTTAACACTGATGTTGATGTTTGTATTTTTATTGATTCCTTCTAGCAGTCTAGCAGCTCGTGCAGTGCCAAAAGGGAAGCTTGAGAGCACAAGAGAGATGCGCGCGGTATGGATTGCATCGGTTTATAACTTAGATTGGCCCTCAAAGAAGGGGCTGCCCGTAGCAGAGCAGAAGCAAGAGTTTATTCGTTTGTTAGACGAAATCAAAGCGATGAATATGAATGCCGTCATTATGCAAATTAAACCAACAGCAGATGCCTTTTATCCTTCAGCATACGGGCCGTGGTCAGAATATTTGACTGGAACACAAGGGAAAGATCCGGGGTACGATCCGCTTGAGTTTATGATCGAAGAAGCTCATAAACGCGGCCTTGAATTTCACGCTTGGTTTAACCCTTACCGAATCACAATGAATCATACTGATCTCAGCCGTTTGTCTGCCGATCACCCTGCAAGACAACATCCTGATTGGACGATTGCGTATGGTAATCAGCTTTATTACAATCCTGGTATTCCTGAAACTCAGGACTTCATTATCGGCGGTATCGAAGAAGTTGTGAAAAACTACGATATTGATGCAGTGCATATGGATGATTATTTTTATCCATATAAAATAGCCGGTGTACCATTTCCAGATCAAGAAACGTATGAAACATATGGAAAAAAAGCATTTACACATATAGAAGATTGGCGAAGAGATAATGTGAATCAGCTGGTAAAGCAAATCAATGACACCATTAAGAAAGAAAAACCGTATGTGAAATTTGGTATTAGTCCATTCGGGGTATGGCGCAACATAAAAGATGACCCGACTGGTTCAAACACCACTGCAGGAATGACCAACTACGATGATTTATATGCTGATACAAGAGAGTGGATTCAGCAGCACGATATTGATTATGTTACTCCGCAAATTTACTGGAGCATCGGCTTTCAAGCTGCCGCTTATGATGTGCTGACGAAATGGTGGTCAAATGAGGTGAAAGGGGAGCCGGTTCACCTGTACATTGGGCAGGCGGCATATAAAATTAATCAAAACAGTGACCCTGCTTGGTCTGACCCGGAAGAATATTTTAGGCAGATTGAGCTGAACAGGCAGTCACAGCTTGTGCAGGGAAGCATGCATTTCAGCCTGAAGGATATCAATCGCAACCCTTTGAATGTAAAGGATCGATTGATAGAAGAGTCATACCGCAAACCAGCCCTCATTCCAGAAATGCCTTGGCTTCATCAGAAAGCACCTAAAAAACCAATCATTCAATCTGTGAAAAAGACAGCGGATGGTGCGGCTTTACAAATCAAAAATGATTCGCATTCTACCGTATCCTATTATGCGGTCTATCGATTAACAAATAAAGGAACATATGAATTGCTGCAAACGGTTAGAAAAGAAAAAGGCGCCATAACAACGATTAAAGACCTCCCAGTCAATCAAAAGAAAATGGATACTTACAAGATTACGGCTCTGAATCGTCTTCATCACGAAAGCAAGCCTTCTACAAAAATAGTGAAATAACAGAAAAAGCATGAGTGAGATTTTCTTCGTTCATGCTTTTTTTCTATTATTCTTGTTTTAATTTTCTGAATTCAATCAAGCTTGGCATGAAGCAGCTGCTTGATTAATAAATATGATAGAAAAGAGCTAAAGGGGGAAGCAAGATGGATTTTGAATTAACGAAAGAACAACAAATGATCCGCCAGATGGTCAAAGATTTCGCCAAAGCAGAAATTGCACCAATCGCTCAAACTATTGATAAACAGGCCGTATTCCCAGCCAAAACGTTTCAAAAAATGGGGGAGCTCGGCTTTATGGGCATCCCCTTTCCAGAGAAATACGGCGGCTCAGGAGGAGATACGATATCATATGCACTCGCTGTAGAAGAAATCGGAAAACAGTGTGCCAGTACAGGTCTTAGCTATGCCGCAGCCGTCTCCTTAGGCGCAAGCCCGCTTTATTACTTCGGTACAGAGGAGCAAAAGATGGACCACCTTGTCCCGCTGGCTTCTGGGACAGCACTTGGTTCCTTCGGATTAACAGAACCAAACGCAGGATCAGATGCAAAAGGGACGAAAACAAAAGCAGTCAGAGATGGACAAGAGTATGTCATTAGCGGGGAGAAGTGCTGGATCACAAACGCCAATTTTGCCAGAACCATTATCGTCACTGCTGTCTCGGATCAAGATGAAAACGGCCGCCCAATCATCTCCGCCTTTATTGTGGAGAAAGGGCAAAAAGGGCTGACCATTACAAATCCATATGACAAAATGGGCGTGCGCGGTTCAGATACAGCAGAAATCATTTTAGACGGTGTACGTGTACCAGCCCAGAATATTTTAGGAGACCCAGCGAAAGGCTTTAAGCAATTTTTATATACATTAGACGGGGGACGCATTTCAATTGCTGCGTTATCAGTTGGCATCGCACAAGCTGCACTAGATGCTTCGCTCTCGCATGCAAAAGAAAGAAAGCAATTTGGGCAGACCCTTTCTTCCTTCCAAGCGATTCAGTTTAAGCTGGCAGATATGGCGATGCAAATAGAACTCGCTAGACAAATGGTGTGGAAAGCCGCTTGGCTGAAAGATCACGGCAAGCCGTTTACAAAAGAAGCTGCCTATGCCAAGCTTTTCGCTTCTGAAATGGCGACAAAAGCAAGTCTTGATGCTGTCCAAATTCACGGAGGAACAGGCTACATGAAAGAAAGTGGTGTAGAACGGCTTGTGAGAGATGCCAAGCTGATGGAAATTGGAGAAGGGACCTCTGAAATTCAGCGTCTAGTCATCGCAAGACAACTGTTAGCGTAATTCGATAATGAAAACGCTTACCATCAATGGAGGAGGAAAGCCATGATGTCGATTCATCCACAAACGATCGGCTCCCTATTAAAAGAGAAAAGGGAGCAGCACCCAGCACATGAAGCCATTGTGTATCCAGAACGTTCTTTACGTTATTCATATGAAGCGTTTTATCGAGAAGTCAAGGAAACTGGGAAAGGTCTTATGGCATTAGGGGTTCAAAAAGGGGATCATATCGCCATCATGGCGCCCAATGTACCTGAATGGCTTATGCTGCAATTCGCCTGCGCGTCGATTGGAGCCGTTCTTGTCACCGTGAATACAAACTTTCAATCACAAGAACTCGCTTATTTACTCAAGCACTCTGATAGCAGCATGCTGTTTATCGTAGACGGGTTTAAAGAGACATCCTATGTCAAAATGCTTGATGAACTCATACCGGAGCTTCAAAACGCTCATCAAGGAGAGATCACATCCTCATCTTTTCCTTATTTAAAAAGTGTCGTCTATATAGGTGAGCACACGCCAAAGGGCATGCGCAGCTGGGACAGTATTCAAGCAGCTGCTAAAAGAACAGAGGATCATGAGTGGGAGAAACGAATGGATGAGCTTGCGCCTGATGATGTCATTAATATGCAATATACTTCAGGCACAACCGGCTATCCAAAAGGAGTCATGCTCAGCCATACAAACATTGTCTGCAATGCCAGCCAAATCGCAGATTGTATGAAGCTCACCCAAAAGGACCGAATGTGTATTCCTGTTCCTTTCTTTCATTGCTTTGGATCCGTTCTTGGCGTGCTTGCATGTCTCACAAAAGGAGGAACGATCATTCCAATTGAAACCTTCCACCCAGAGCGAGTTCTTCAAACCGTAGAAAAAGAGAAGTGCACCGTCCTTCACGGCGTCCCGACAATGTTCATTGCAGAGCTCGAACATCCGAATTTTCACCAATACGATCTGTCCACATTACGAACGGGCATTATGGCAGGATCTCTTTGCCCATCCCATGTGATGAAAGCCGTCATTGAACAAATGGGACTAAAGGAGCTCACGATTGCCTACGGCCAGACCGAAAGCTCTCCTGTCATTACCCAAACAAGAACGGATGATTCATTTGAAAGGCGGGTTCAAACGGTCGGCCGGGCGCTTCCTCACATTGAAGTGAAAATCACCGTTCCAGGCACGCCGGAGGAAGTACCAAGAGGAGAACAAGGAGAGCTGTGTACAAGAGGCTATCATGTGATGAAAGGCTACTATAAAAATGAAGAAGCCACAAATGAAGTGATTGATCAGGACGGCTGGCTTCATACGGGTGATTTAGCAGAGATGGATGAGGACGGCTATGTGAAAATCACAGGACGGCTGAAAGATATGATCATTAGAGGCGGGGAGAATGTTTACCCAAAAGAGATTGAGGATGTTCTTTACACTCATCCGGATATTCTTGATGCACAGGTCGTTGGTATACCTGACGAGACGTATGGAGAAGAAGCCGCCGCATTCATTCGGCTTAAACAAGGTAGGACGGTGACAATTGAGACACTCACCAGCTATTGTCAGTCGCAAATGGCACGCTACAAAATTCCTAAATATTTTTTCATCACTGACGAGTATCCAATGACCGCATCAGGGAAGATTCAAAAATTTCGTCTGAAAAAGCAGGCGCTTGATCTAATAAAGGAGTGAAGGCAGTGATGTTTCAAAAAGTACTGATTGCCAATCGAGGCGAAATTGCCCGGCGAATTATTCGAACGTGTAAAAGGCTCGGAATCCACACCGTCGCCGTTTATTCAGAAGCAGATCAGCATGCACTTCATGTGCAAGAAGCAGACAGCGCCTATCCGATTGGAGGCGCGAAAGTATCTGAAAGCTATTTAAACATGGAAGCCATCATTCGTGTAGCCAAACAGACAAATACAGAGGCCATCCACCCAGGATATGGCCTCTTATCAGAAAATGCAGCCTTTGCAGAACGCTGCCGCAGCGAAGGAATCGCCTTTATTGGCCCATCCGCACAAGTCATTCAGCGAATGGGGAATAAAATTGAAGCAAGAAAAACGATGGCTCAAGCAGGTATCCCCATTGTACCAGGCGTTTCAGCTCCGCTGCATGATGCAGAAGAAGGGGTCAGTCAAGCGCAGTCACTCGGTTATCCGATCATGCTCAAGGCATCAAGCGGGGGCGGAGGAATTGGCATGCAGCTCGTGCAAAATGACGAGGAGCTGTACAGGGCTTTTGAAGGGAATCAAAAAAGAGCGCAAAGCTTTTTCAACGATGGGACGCTGTATATGGAAAAGGTTATTGAAAACGCTCGGCACATTGAAATTCAGGTCCTTTTTGATTCCTTCGGTCATGGGGTTCACTTATTTGAGCGCGACTGCTCACTCCAGCGAAGACATCAAAAAATCATTGAAGAAGCACCAGCCGCCTGTCTTGATGAATCAGTAAGACATCAGATGGGGGAGATGGCCGTCAAAGCAGCCAAAGCGATTGGGTATGAAAATGCAGGAACGATTGAATGTTTAGTTGATCAGCATCAACACTTTTATTTCCTAGAAATGAACACAAGATTACAAGTAGAGCACCCTGTCACAGAAGAAATTACAGGCATTGACCTTGTCGAGGAACAGCTGAAAATCGCTGCATGTGAGCCGCTTTCCTTTAATCAGGAGGATATTCATCAAATCGGCCATGCCATCGAGGTTAGAATTTATGCGGAAGATCCCGTCACCTTTTATCCATCACCAGGAACGATCACTCGGCTTTCCACACCTGAAGCTCCGTATATCCGTCATGAGTCAAGCGTGACAAATGGAAGCATCATTACCCCTTTTTACGATCCAATGATTGCGAAAATGATCGTTTACGGTGAGATACGAAAACTTGCAATAGAACGATTAAAAGGGGCATTACAAGCATATGAAATAGAAGGGATCAAAACCAACTTACCGCTTTTAAGGGAAATGGCCGGATCTTCTGCATTCTTACAAGGCAGCATCACCACCGATTTTCTCATGAAAAAAAGGGAGGAAAACCGTTCATGAACACTGTCACAATTCAAATGGCCGGAAACTTGTGGAAGCTTCTTGTGAAACAAGGCGATGAAGTGCAAAAAGGACAGGAGGTTGCCATTTTAGAATCAATGAAAATGGAGATTCCGATCGTTGCTGAAGAGGGCGGGATCATCAGTAAAGTGTATAAGGGAGAGGGAGAGTTTGTCGATGAAGGAGAGGTTCTTTTAGAACTAACAGAATAGGAGGGAGCCAGATGGCATTACCAAAGAGTGTGCTTATCAGGGAGGTCGGCCCGCGGGACGGACTGCAAAATGAATCAGTCTGGCTGGACACAGGCGAGAAGCGAACGTGGATTGATCTGCTCGCAGCAGCCCAGCTCCCTTATATTGAAGTCACATCATTTGTTCATCCTAAATGGGTTCCAGCCTTAAAAGATGCCAAAGAACTCACCCAATCCTTTAACAAAAAAGACGACATCACCTATGCAGCACTCATTCCCAATGAAAAAGGCTTAGCTCATTTTTTTGAAGCCAATCTTGACACAGGCGCTATGTTCATCTCTTCGAGTGAAACACATAACAAGAAAAATATGAATCAATCCATCCACGAAACACTTCCTGTTATCAAACAAATGACAGCTGATTTAAAAGCAGCAGGAAAAAACACGCGCGCGTATATTTCCACCGTGTTTGGCTGCCCATATGAAAAACAAGTGCCAATGGATCAAGTCCTCCGGTTAACGGATATTTTGCTTTCTTATGGCATTGATGAAATATCTCTCGGTGACACCATCGGTGAAGCCCATCCGCTTCAAGTAGAAAGGCGCTTAGACATTTTACTCGAACGTTTTCCTGCTGATAAAATCGCTCTTCATTTTCATGATACGAAGGGGATGGCTCTTGCGAATATTTATACGGCATTAAAAGCAGGGATCACCATATTTGACTCCTCCAGCGGCGGGCTTGGCGGATGTCCCTATGCACCTGGCTCCAGCGGAAATGTGGCGACAGAAGATGTGGTGCATATGCTTCAAAAACTAGGAATTGAGACAAATATTCACCTTCCTGCATTAATTAAAGCGGCAGAATGGATTGAAGCAAAAGTAGATCGAACCCTGCCTAGTCACTGTTTACGCGCTTATCACTCTTAGACTATTTCATAAAGGATGAATAACATGACATCATTGGTCCATTTTTCGATACAAGATGAACAGATCGGCATCATGACCTTAAACAGGCCAGAACAAGCGAATTCCCTATCTGCTCCAATGCTGGAAGAGATCAATCAAATCATTCAAGAAATCAAACACGATGAAAGCATCCGCTGTCTTCTCATTACAGGAGCCGGTTCAAAAGTCTTTTGTGCTGGAGCAGATTTAAAAGAACGACGATTGATGACAGAAGCAGAAGCGAAAGGAGCTGTTCTTTCGATTCAGCAAACCTTTATCGAGATTGAATCTATTCCTGTACCTGTCATTGCAGTGATGAACGGACACGCACTAGGCGGAGGACTTGAGCTCGCGCTCGCTTGTGATCTCCGCATTGCACGAGCCGGAGCAAGACTCGGCCTGCCAGAAACAGGACTAGCTATCATACCAGGAGCCGGAGGGACGCAGCGGCTTCCGCGCCTCATTGGACTCGGTAAAGCAAAAGAACTTATTTTCACAGGCGCATCATTACAAGCAGAAGAAGCCATTCAAATCGGGCTGATTGAGCATATCTCTTTAGCAGATTCCCTCATGAACGATGCCATCTCTCTTGCAAAACAAATCATCAAAAATGGCCCGCTTGCCTTAAAAGAAGCGAAACAAGCGATTCAATCAAGCCTTGATCACGATTTGCATACAGGTTTGACAAAGGAATACGAAGCCTATCTACGGCTCATTGAGACAGAAGATCGAACAGAAGGACTTCAAGCCTTCCAAGAAAAACGAACGCCTCAATACAGAGGCAGGTAGCAAGAAAGGGGAATGGGTATGATCGAAGAATATGAACTAAAAAAACGGCAGATTCTGAAAGGCGGGGCAGACCGATACCATCAAAAAAACAAAGAAAAAGGAAAATTGTTTGTCCGTGACCGCCTCCAGTTGTTATTAGATGAGGATTCTTTCATTGAGGATGCCATGTTTGCCGAGTGTCAAAATGAACATTTACCAGCAGATGGTGTTATCACAGGGACAGGGCGGATGAATGGGCAAACTGTTTGCGTCATGGCAAATGATTCTACCGTCAAAGCAGGATCATGGGGCGTCAAAACGGTAGAAAAAATCATTAGAATCCAGGAAACAGCCGAAAAGCTCAACTGCCCAATGCTGTATTTAGTTGACTCTGCGGGTGCTAGAATCACCGATCAAATCGCCATGTTTCCAGGCAGAAGGGGTGCAGGCCGCATTTTTTATAACCAGGTGAAGCTGTCTGGACGTATTCCGCAAATTTGTTTACTATTTGGTCCTTCGGCAGCCGGAGGTGCTTACATTCCTGCTTTTTGTGACATCGTCGTCATGGTCGAAGGGAATGCCTCAATGTACTTAGGCTCACCGCGAATGGCCGAAATGGTGATTGGAGAGAAAGTATCACTTGAAGAAATGGGCGGAGCAAAAATGCATTGCAGCATTTCTGGATGCGGCGATATTTTAGCAAAAACCGAGGAAGAAGCCATTCAAATCGCCCGCACTTATTTAACTTACATGCCTGCCAACTATACAGAAAAACCAAAACGGGCAGCCGCAATCGCACCTAAACCATCAGAGATCACCATCCAAGACCTCATCCCTAAAGGGCAGAATACCCCTTTTGATATGTATCAGCTCATTGATTTACTCATTGATGAAGGATCATTTTTTGAAATCAAAAAACTGTTTGCCGCAGAATTGATCACAGGCTTTGGCCGCATGAATGGTCAGCCTGTCGGTCTTATTGCCAACCAGCCGAGGGTAAAAGGCGGCGTTTTATTCCATGACTCAGCCGACAAAGCGGCTAAGTTTATTCAGCTATGTGACGCCTTTCATATTCCACTCCTTTTCCTTGCCGATATACCGGGGTTTATGATCGGAACCAAAGTAGAACAAGCAGGCATTATCAGGCACGGGGCGAAAATGATCTCCGCCATGTCAGAGGCAACCGTTCCAAAAATATCCGTCATTGTTCGTAAAGCATATGGTGCAGGTTTATATGCTATGGCAGGACCGGCCTTTGAACCGGATTGCTGTCTCGCACTTCCATCAGCACAAATTGCTGTCATGGGGCCAGAAGCCGCTGTAAATGCTGTTTATGCGAATAAAATTGCCGAACTGCCTGCTGAGGAAAGAGCGGCATTTATTCAAGAGAAACGCAAGGAATACCAGGAAGATATGAATATATATGAGCTTGCCTCTGAAATGATTGTCGATGGGGTCATCCCATTTGCCCATTTGCGAGATGAGCTTTGTCATAGATTACAAGCCTATACCTCTAAAGAGATGACATTTACAAGACGAAAACACCCGGTTTATCCAGTCTAAAGGGGGGCTGCTTCATGATGAACCTACAACCAGCGTGGATACCCGAAGAGCAGATGATGAAACAAACACGCCTTTACAAATGGATGCATTCACTTGGTTTTTCTACTTATGATGCGTTCTATCAAGCTAGTATCGAGCGGACCGATTGGTTTTGGAGAGAAGCCGAAAAGGGGGTCGGCATCGTGTGGAAGGAGCCGTATGAAGCCGCATTAGGCCAAGATTCATTCATGTGGCCCAATTGGTATAAAGGCGGCCGGCTCAACGTGGTCGACACGGCTGTTGACAAATGGGCAGAGAATGAAGAAACCCAGCATCAACCAGCTGTGATGTGGAGAAATGAAGCGGGAGAAGAGAGGAGATGGACGTTCCTCGAACTTCAAGAAAAGGTTAATCGTCTCGCTGCTGGTTTTTTGAAGAAGGGGATTCAAAAAGGGGATGTGGCAGTCATTTATATGCCGATGCTTCCGGAAACAGCTGCCGTCATGCTTGCCTTTGCAAAGATTGGTGTCATCTTTAGCCCAGTCTTTTCCGGCTATGGAAGCGAGCCTCTTGCCGTACGTATTCGTGCATCAGGTGCAACCATTGTCGTCACAGGCTCTAGCGTGGCGCGCCGGGGAAAGACGATCAACATGCGTGAATGTGCGGCAGAAGCGATCGACAAAACCAAGACTGTCCAAACAGTCATTGTACATGCTTCCTCTCATACTGGATATAAAGAGGATATTCAGCTAAACGATTTGTTAAAAGAGGAACCACTGAGTAAAACGACTTATCTTTCAAATGAAGAGCCTCTTATGATCTTATACACGTCTGGAACAACCGGTACACCAAAAGGGGCTGTCCATACACACGCAGGCTTTCCTGTAAAAGCGGCTTTTGATGCCGGTCTTTGTATGGACGTTGCAAAAGGAGACCGTTTGTTTTGGCTCACAGACATGGGATGGATGATGGGGCCCTTTCTCGTCTTTGGCGGCTTGATCAATGGAGCTGCAATTGTTTTATATGACGGCGCCCCCGATTATCCAGATGAACAGCACCTTTGGTCATTCATCCACGAGCAAAAAGTCACCCATTTTGGACTTTCACCTACTTTTGTTCGTTCTGCGATGCAGCAAAACCTTTCAGACATTGAGCTGCCGCATGTGAAAGCCATCATATCTACAGGTGAACCGTGGAATGAAGCACCATGGCAATGGCTTTTTGACACCATTGGTCAAAAGCACATTCCAATCTTAAATTACTCAGGGGGAACAGAGGTTTCTGGCGGTATTGTAGGAAGTACGCTGCTTCGTCCAATCAAACCGATCCTTTTTAATGCGGCAATCTTAGGAATGGCGGCAGATGTGTATAATGAGGCAGGAGAGAGCGTTCTGAATGAGGTAGGGGAGCTTGTTGTGAAAAAGCCGTGGGTCGGCATGACATGTGGGTTTTGGAAAGATCCGGAGCGATATGAAGACACCTATTTTAGGCGATTTGATGGGGTGTGGACGCACGGTGATTGGGTGATGCAATCAGAGGATGGCGCATTCCATATCACGGGCAGATCGGATGATGTCATTAATACAGCAGGTAAACGCATTGGTCCAGCTGAAATTGAATCCATTCTTGTCGGGCATCCAGCCGTACATGAGGCTGCTGTGATTGGAGTAAAGGATGAGGTGAAGGGAGAAGCACTAGTTTGTTTCATAGTGGCCAGTTCACAGTCTTTCGAAGAAGCAGCACTCATTCAAGAGCTCAAAATACATGTTGGTTCATATGCGGGAAAAGCGCTCACACCAAAGGAAATTCATCTCATTTCAGCATTACCGAAAACAAGAAACGGAAAAATCGTCCGGCGTTTATTAAAAGGAGCTTATGAACAGCAGCCTTCACCAGATCTTTCGTCTCTAGATAATCCTGATGTGTATAACAGCATTTGCGAATACTTGAAAAGGAAACAAAGTCCATAAAAAAAAGACAGGAGAGCGTCCTGTCTTTTTTATTGCACATGAAAATTCGTGCCATCTGTTGTTTCTTTTACAATACCTGCCCGAATCACAAAATCACCGAAATGTTCATGTTCCGCGCGTTCTTTTGCATAGCGAGGGAGAAGAGAGCCAAGCTCGTTTAAAATGTCTTCTTCTCCTACATTTTCTCGGTACAGTTTACTTAATCTGCTGCCATCAAACGCAGCGCCAAGATACATGTTGTATTTACCAGGTGATTTCCCGATAAAGCCAATTTCACCAAGCGCATGACGGGCGCATCCATTTGGACATCCAGTCATACGAATCGTGATTTCTTTATCACTTAAGCCATTTTCTTCGACAATCTCTTCAATTTTGTCAATTAAGCGCGGGAGGTAGCGTTCTGCCTCTGCCATCGCTAAGCCGCATGTCGGAAGAGCAACACAGGCCATTGAACTGCGGCGCAGTGCAGAGTGCTGTTGTCCATCTGACAAACCAAACTCCTCAATGAGCTGCTCGATTTGTTTCTTTTTATGAGATGTGACGTTTCCAATGATCAAATTTTGATTCGCTGTTAAGCGGAAGTCACCTGTATGAATCTTTGCAATTTCACGAATGCCTGTCATCAGCGGATAATCATCGTAATCCGTGATACGTCCGCCTTCTACAAACATTGTATAATGCCATCTGCCATTAATGCCTTTTACCCAGCCATAGCGGTCACCGTTATGATCGAAGTGATAATCTCTTGCGTCTAATAGGGTAAATCCAAGGCGGCGCTCAAGCTCTTCTTTTACATTCTCAAGACCGAGGCGGTCCACTGTATATTTAAAGCGGGCATTTTTTCTCACCGAACGGTTTCCGTAGTCCCGCTGGATGGTGATCACTTGTTTGGCAATCTCTACAACTTGTTCCGGTGTACAAAAGCCAATTACTTTTGCAAGCTGAGGATAGGTCGCTGTATCACCATGAGTCATGCCCATTCCACCGCCAATCGCGACATTAAAACCGACTAATTGATCATTTTCAATAATCGCAATGAAGCCTAAATCCTGCGAAAAAACATCAATATCGTTAGCAGGAGGGACCGCCACACCAATCTTGAATTTTCTTGGCAAATAAAGTGGACCATACATCGGCTCAACCTCTGTATCAGGCGTTGCTGCTACCTTTTCCTCATCAAGCCAAATTTCATGGTACGCTCTTGTTTGTGGAAGCAGGTCATCACTTAATTTTTTGGCGAGCTCGTATACATCATGGTGCACTTCTGATTGATAAGGATTTGACGTACACATGACATTACGGTTCACATCGCCGCAAGCAGCGATCGTATCAAGCATAGTGGAATGAATGTCTTGAATGGTCTTTTTCATGTTCCATTTTAGAATACCGTGAAGCTGAAAGGTTTCACGAGTTGTCAGCTTTAACGTACCGTTTCCATATTTATGAGCAAGCTCATCCATTACAAGCCACTGTTTGGATGTAGCGATTCCGCCAGGCAGGCGGACGCGTAGCATAAATTGATAGGCAGGCTCAAGCTTTTGTTTTTGCCGTTCATTTCTCAGGTCACGATCATCCTGTAAATAACTGCCGTGATGCTTCATCAGACGGTTATCATCATCAGGAATACCCGCTGAAATCGGATCAAGCATCACTTCTTTTAATGTACCCCGTAAATAATCACTTTTTTCTTTGATTTCCTCTACGTCGCTCGGAGGTCCTTCCGGCGCTGTTAATGCTGTCTTCACCATGTAAGTAAAAGCTCCTTTCTTTCAAGCATTCAATCAATATACGTCACGCTGATAGCGTTTTTGCTGCTGCAAGTTGGCTAGATAGCTTTCTGCTTTCTCTTTGCTCATCGCACCTTCTTCTTGGATGATTGATAGAAGGGTATTATGAACATCATGCGCCATATGTTTTTCATCTCCGCAGACATATACATAGGCACCTTGCTCCAGCCATTCGAATAATTCTTTACTTTGTTTCTTCATTTGGTGCTGGACATATACTTTTTCCTCTGAATCTCTTGAAAAAGCCACATCCATTTTCGTTAACACACCATCTTTTAACCACTTTTGCCATTCGGTTTGATATAAGAAATCCGTCACAAAGTGCTGATCACCGAAGAACAACCATGACTTTCCGTCTGCACCGACTTCCTCGCGCTCTTGCATAAAGGAACGGAAAGGGGCGATGCCTGTGCCTGGTCCTACCATAATGATCGGTGCTTCAGGGTTTTCAGGAAGCTTAAAGTTTTGATTGTGCTGGATATAAACAGGCAGCTTATCACCTGGCTCTAAGCGCTCCGCACATAAGATTGAGCAGACACCTTGACGTTCTCTTCCGTGAGCATCATATCTCACAGCACCGATCGTCAAATGAACTTCTTCTTCATTTGCTTTCAGGCTGCTTGCAATGGAATAAAGGCGTGCCGGAATTTTTCTTAAAATGGCAGTGAAGTCTGCCGCTGTTCCTTCAAAAGGACCGAAATCACGAGCAGCATCTACTAAATCTCTTCCTGCTATATATGCTTTTAATTTTTCTTCGTTTCCTTCTTCTAAAAGGGCCTGCAAGGCTTCGCTTTTTGTAAAGGACACCATCTTTTGAAGAAGAGGTTTTGTCAATACGGTAATCTCAAAATGAGAGGTAAGTGCTTCTTTTAAAGGAAGCGTGTCGCCGTTTTTATGAACGGTTACGGCTTCCTCTGCATTCCATCCGCATGTTGCGATCAGTTCATCAACAAGCGCAGGATCATTTGTTGGATAAATACCAAGGCTGTCACCCGGCTCATAAACAAGTCCTGATCCTTCAAGAGAAAGCTCCAAATGACGGGTTTCTTTATTAGAGCCGCGGCCATTTAAGTTGATATTTTCAAGTACTTCAGCATAAAAAGGATTTGTTCTTGAGTATTCAGATGCTGCCGTTTGAGTGTTCGCTTCCGCTGATTCCTGCGGGGCTGCTGCAGCTCCGCCTTCGCTAAGTGATGATGCCACCCCTTGAAGCCATTCAGAAAACGGCTCATCATAATCAAGATCACAGTCCACTCGATCGAAAAGACGCGTTCCGCCAAGCTCTTTTAAGCGCTCATCAAATTCTTTACCTGTTTGACAGAAGAATTCGTAAGAGCTGTCACCAAGTGATAGGACAGAAAAGCTTAAATGATCAAGCTTTGGTGCACGTCTGCCGTGAACATATTCATGGAAAGAAAGGGCATTATCAGGCGGATCTCCCTCGCCATGTGTGCTGACGATAATCAGTAAATTGTTTATTTTTTTCAGACTATTTGGTTTAAAATCTGACATAGAAGAGAGCGTCACTTGAAAACCTTTCTCTTCAAGATGCTGAGCTGTCTTTTTTGCTAACCCTTCAGAATTGCCTGTTTGTGAGCCATAAAGGACGGTCACATCTTTGCTGACAGGCTGCGCTGGTGCTGCGGCAGAAGGAGAAGGGGCTAGGGCAGTATTTTCTGATCCGGCTAAAGCTGCCTGTGCTGATAAATAACCGGTAAGCCAAATTTTTTGCTGATCTGTTAAAGTCGGAAGCAGCTGATTAAGCAGTTCTGCCTGCTCCTGACTAAACGGACTGTTCAATACATGAAGTTGCAACGATATCCACCTCACAAGGAATATAAACATAGATTAATTCGATAGGAATTATATATATAGGTTCAATTTGAACTTTACCGAAAGTTTGCCATTAAGTAAAATATATAATATTGATCGTCATGATTAAGAGTTATAATACCTTTGCAAGGTGACAGAACTTGAAGGTGAATCGTTAAATTGTATAAAGCATCTTTAGAAAAATGGACCGTTTTGAATAATAAGCGATCGAAAGGAATAGAAAAGAGGTGTATGAAATTGATACTGCTAAAGTTTAAAAATATAAAATGTTTTCGGCTTGTCATCTTGATTTTTCTCATTTTATTAGTAGCGTGTCATTCTCCACAGGGCAATATAAAAGATTCATACAATAAAAATAAAACGACAGCACCTTTTTCAAAAAAAGGCATCCTGCTAAGAAAAGGGGAGACGAATTTACTTCTTATAAACAATAAAACGCCTCTAAAAAACGATGATTCATTGAATACACATCTTCTTATTGAAAAGTATAAAAATGATCTCATCGTTATGGATTTAACAAAAGTAGATTCTAAAGAGCTGTCACAGGGTCAAACGATTGAGGTTTGGTTTGATGAGTTACAAGAATCGTTTCCTCCTAAAGCAAAGGTCGAAAAATATAAAATCATGATGGATAAGTAGGGGAGCAGGGGGCAGATTCTTTCTATCATGAAAAAGGAGAAAAACCTTAGAGTTTTTCTCCTTTTTTCAAATTATGCTGTTGGAAGTCCCATCACGGCTTTCACTTCTAAATATTCCTCGATACCGAAGTCTCCCCATTCTCTTCCGATACCAGATTGCTTAAAGCCGCCAAACGGGGCAAAGTAATCTGTTTCGGCATTGTTAATGGTAATTTGACCGGCACGAATATGTTCAGCTACATATTTTAATGTTTTTTCATCTTTTCCAACCACATAGCCAGCAAGACCGTACACTGTATCATTGGCAATCTCAAGGGCATGATCCAAGTCTTGATATGTGATCACACTCATGACGGGTCCGAATATTTCCTCTTGCGCAATGGTCATATCATTTTTCACATTTGTGAAAATAGTATGCTTGGCGAAATATCCTTTGTCTAGTCCGTCCGGCTTACCAGTTCCCCCAGCAAGCAGGTGAGCACCTTCTTCAATTCCTTTTTCAATATAAGACTGCACGGTATCCCATTGCTTTTTGGAGACAAGCGGGCCAGTGGCGTGATCTTCTCGCGGATCACCAACTGTAAACTTCGGCAGGGCATTCAGCAGCGCTTTTTCAAATGCGTCTTTCATTGATTCAGGAATCAGCACACGTGTAGCTGCGGAACATACTTGACCTGTATTCATCGCAATATGATGAACGGCTGTTTCGGCTGCCTCATCCACATCTGCATCATCTAAGACGATAAGAGGGGATTTCCCGCCGAGCTCAAGAGCCACTTTCTTAATATTGTCTGCAGCATTTTCCATTATTTTAGCGCCGACAGCACCTGATCCCGTAAATGAAACAAAGTCAATATCAGGGTGGGAGCTAATGCCGTCACCAATGACATCACCAGTTCCGTTTACTAGGTTGAAGACGCCTTTCGGTACGCCAGCTTCATCAATGATGTCTGCAAGAATCATTGCGGCAAAAGGTGTAATTTCCGCAGGCTTTAAGACAACTGGCGATCCTGCTGCAATGGCACCCGCGATTTTAAGTGATGTTTGATTCGTTGGGAAATTCCAAGGTGTAATCAATCCGCTGACACCAATCGCTTCTTTTATAATGGTGTGTCCGCCGCGGTCCTCAGTAAATGTATACGATTTAAGTGCTTCCGCTGCTTTAGAAAAATGTTCATGTCCCATTTTGTAATGAACTTCTTCTGATACTTTCAGCGGTGCACCGAGCTCTTGTGTCATGACTTCAATTAGTTCATCCTTACGCTTTTCGTAGCCGCGCACAATGTTTTCCAGCATCTTTACGCGTTCATTTCGAGATGTTTTTGAGAAAGAAGGGAAGGCGGCACGAGCGGCTTTGACTGCCTTATCTAAATCTTCTTTTGTACCTAAACTAATGGTGCCAATGACTTCCTCTGTAGCAGGATTGATGACCTCCGTCGTTTCGTTTCCTGTTGATGCGATCCATTCTCCGTTAATAAAATGTTTCTCTTGATTTCTCATTCTGACATGTCTCCTTTTTATATGTGATTCAATTCAATATTCTGTTTTCAGGTGATATAAAACTGTACCCACTGTGAAAAATCTAAAACGATGCAACTGTAAAAGAAAAAGTTTCTGATATAATACGCAAAGTGGGACATATGTCCTTTTCAACATGAGGGCATCTATCTTTTAATGGAACTAGACTGAAAAAGAAGGAGCATTTGAACGAATGAAAGGTGTTATTTTCGCTTTATTAGGAGGCGCTTGTATTACACTGCAAGGCGTAGCAAACGCAAGAATCAGCCAGGATATCGGGACATGGCAGGCGGCAACCATCACGCAGCTGACCGGTTTTATGATCGCACTGATCATTTTACTGATCGTACGTGACGGACACTTCAGGGAATATCAAAAGGTGCAGCCGCTTTATTTAGTAGGCGGTGCATTTGCAGCCATTATTATTTTCAATGAAGTGACTGCGATTCAAATGATCGGTGTCACACTGACCATCGCTGCTTTACTCATTGCACAGCTTGCTTTCACCTTTGCAATCGATGCAAAAGGATGGTTTGGTGTACAGAAGAAGAAAATGAAATGGCAGCATTATGCAGGAATTCTATTGATGATCGCAGGCGTAATCATTTTAAAGCTATAAAGGAGGGCGTTAGATGGAGGAGCTTCATGATCAATCTCTATTTTCCTCTTATCTCAAAGCACATGAATTAGAAAACGTCTTTCATCAGAAACTCATATCACACGTCAGCTTATGGCGCTATGAGCAAGGTGAGCTGATTTGTTCAAAGGGCGATCAGAGGGAGCACTTGTACTTGTTAGTAAAAGGAAAATTAAAGATTTTCACCACCACAAAAGAAGGAAAGACCTTCATTCTTTGTTTTAAACATCCTCTTGAAGCGATTGGAGATATTGAATACGTTCAGCAGACTGATATGGTCAATACAGTGGAGGCTGTCACAGAAGTACATATGCTAAGGATTTCTCATCAAGCGCTCATGCGCCATGCGAAAGATGCCCCCCGCGTGTTAACCTTTTTACTAAAGGGCATCACAAACAAATTTTATACGAAATCAAACGATTTGAGCTTCCACCTTTTATACCCTGTAGAGGTCAGACTCGCAAGCTACTTATTGTCTGTGTTAACAGGGGATAACAGCGCGAGCGCACTTCGTCTTACTGATGCGGCGAGCTTAATTGGTACAAGCTACCGTCATATTAACCGGGTGATTCAGCAATTTTGTGAAAAAGGGCTGATAGAGAGGCGAAGAGGGAAGATTACGATTCTTGACCGGGAAGGACTCTTAGAAATAGCGGAGCGAAACATTTATGAATAGAAGAAATGAAGGGATTCAGACATGATCATAGGAATAGGATTAGCCATCACGGCTGGCGCACTCGTCAGCTTACAAACCATTTTTAACAGTAAGGTCAATGAGCAGACAGGCTCTTGGTCAACGACCACTCTCGTTCTAGGTATGGGCTTTATTGCTTCACTTTTGATGGGTCTTTTGCTAGAAGGAACCGGCATGTTTCAATTAAGACATATGGAAGCGTGGTACTGGATTAGCGGAGCCATTGGAGTAGGTGTGGTCATCTGCCTCGTTCAAAGCATCAAACGTCTCGGTCCGACTTATGGAATCTCGATTGTCCTGATTTCACAGCTCGGCTCCGCGCTTTTGTTCGATTCGCTTGGCTGGCTTGGGTTAGAAAAAGTGGAATTTTCTCCCGCAAAACTATTAGGTGTCATTGTGATTGTTGCGGGGATCCTGGTGTTTAAATTGACCAAATTGGAGTCAGCAGAAGAGGATCAATCAGAAGAAAAAGGGCTGCCACAAGAGTAAGCTGCCCTTTAGATCAACCGCCGCCATAGAACAGTTATCGCGGATAAACCATTTAAAAGGAGCCTTTTCATCAAAGGCTTTTTTTTCTGACCATAGGACCCCGTTTTATAGGCTTCCTTGTCCTTCGCGACAAGTATACTATAGGCAATTTTACGTTCTATTGCCTGAGTAAGTGATAGCGCAAAAGGGGCACTATCAATGACCAAAATTGACTCTGTATTTAAAAAACTAGACCTCGCATCTAAATTATATGTGCCAATAATACTTAAATAATCATCAATGACCATTGATTTCGCATGAATGGAATACGGGCCTTCATATTCGTACAAATGAACGCCTGTTTTCATCAGTTCCTTTTTCGTGCTTAAGTAACCTGCAAAAGCTAACGGATTTGGCGTCGCTGTAAGAGAATTCGTGACAACTGTCGTTTGAATCCCGCTGGCTAAGGGAGTGAGGCCGTCTTTCATGGGTCGTGTCGGGATGACATAAGGCGTCTGTATGAGCACAGAACGCTTTGCCCGGTGAGCTAGATCGTTTAGTTTTTTTAGCACAAGAGGACGCTTATTGAAGCGCTCCACAGGATTTGTAAAAAATGCAATCTGCTTTACTGAGGTGCCATCTGCTGCCCAATTAAAGGACGACATCACAAAAGGTTCTTTCGCATGCACTGCCTCCTGATAGGATCTAAGCAGTTTCTTTCTTAGTTTTAAGCCTTTCTTTGCTTTTTGTTTGGAGAACACAGCTTTTGTTCTTTTCGTAAAGTGATGATTCCATAAATAAACGAAGTATTGCTCCATTTCATCTAATACTTTTCCTTTTTTGTCGTTATAAAGCAGCACATCGCGGTCAAATGCAAAATCTTTCGGGGGCTGATCTGCAAAGTATTTATCACCGATATTTCTTCCGCCCATCACAGCCACTCGGCCATCTGCCATCAGCAGCTTATCATGAAGGCGGTTATGCCACGTCCATGGCTTAAATAACCGAAAGGGCTCATAAAAACGAATGGCCATGTTCGGGTGATTTGCCACGGCATACCGTAAATCTTTTAGCGGTCCACGCAAACTGTGGCAGATGCCGTCTAAAAGCAGCTGAACTTTCACCCCTCGATCAGCAGCTTCAATTAAAGCACCTAGTACCCATTCGGCTGTTTTTCCCTTTTGAATGGAATAATAACTTAGGCGGATCATCCTCTTTGCCTCACGAATCATTTGGATTCTGGCCTGACCAGACTCAAATCCATCGTCAAGAAGCATCACTTGATTTGTGCCCTGATCATCTCCTGAGATCGAAGAGGCTTTATAGATACAATGTTCTTTGCATGTTTTTTGGATCGGCAAATAAAACAAAACAAATGCGGTCAAAAAGACATAAACGACATAGAGAAGGATCAGATAAAACAAAAGATGAAGCATACGGATCAGCTCCTTTCACATAGACACAACTTTTCCTTAGTTTATGTCAAAAATAAAATTTCACTCATTTTCTCCTTTCATCTAAATACATGACAAAAGAATCATCTTGTTTTTATTGGGCATTTAATTATAGTATGAAATGAATAAGGGGGAATCGATTTGAATGAATCATTATTTAACATCCCAAGTGATGTATATCAAACGTTAAGTGAAACAGAACGATATTTACTCAATTATATTCACCAGCATTTAGAGGATATCTCCACCTTATCCATTGTCACTTTAAGCGAAAGAGCCAATGTATCAACGGCCACGATTGTCAGACTGATGAAAAAAATTGGCTATAACGGCTATACATCCTTTAAATATCGATTGAAACAAGAAAAGAAAATGACAGATGCAAGCGACCAGCTCAAAAATATTGATGAAGACATCAAACTAGCGATTCGGAAAAATGAAGAAGAGGTTTTAAAAACGATACAGCTGCAAAGTATTGGACAAATTGAAGATGCCGTTCAAAAAATACATAATGCAGACAAAATTTATATTTTCGGCAGAGGCTTCTCAGAGATGATCGCCAAAGAGATGACCATCAAATTACAGCTCATCGGGAAAACATGTGAAGTACACGACGATCCGAATATCATTCGGCTGAAATCGCGAGACATTGAAAAAAGTGAGCTTGCCATCTTTGTTTCATTAAATGGCGAAACAGCTGAGCTTGTTGAAGCGTGTCAAAACCTCAGTATGAAGCAAGTCACAACCATTACGGTTACGACAAGAATAGATTCTACATTAAGCAAAATATCAGATATGACACTAGTCGGATATAAAGGGGAACAATCTTTCTTCCCAGATTATGAAGTCAGATCCCGTCTGTCTCTTCATGTCATTGCCCGCATTTTACTTGACGCCTATGTGATCCGAATGAAATAACCAATAAGAAAGCCTTCGAGAGTTTGATCTGGAAGGCTTTTTCTCATGAAAACCTTTACACATTCTGAAAACATTTTCACTGAATCGTATGAGATACTTTCTTTAGAGAAAAGAAAGAAGGTGAAACCAATTGATTTATACCTGCACCTTAAATCCTGCTATTGACCTATATATTGCATTAAAAGAAATGCGGGCAAATGCAGTCAATCGCACAGAAGATGAAGATTATCAGCCGAATGGAAAAGGCGTGAACGTGTCAATTATGCTAAAGAAATATGGCTTCACCAGCACTGCATTAGGATTTATCGCTGGGTTTTCAGGCTCTTATATTGAACAATCTTTAAAGGATCTCTCCATTCAGACCGATTTTATCTCGGTTGAAGGCATCACACGCATTAATGTTTTTATCAATACGACAGAAGAATACAAGCTTGTGAATCAGGGCCCTGCAATTGAAAAAAAAGCGCTTCACGCCTTCCGTGAGAAAATTGCGGCTATCCCGCAGGGAGGCATCCTCATCATGTCAGGCAGTCTGCCAAAGGGCGTTCCTGCCAGCATTTTTTCAGAAGTAGCAGCTATTTGTCATCAACAGAAGGTCAAGTTCATTTTAGACACAAGCTCCGCAGCGGTTCTTGAGACGCTTCAATACAAACCGTATTTACTAAAACCGAATGAAGAAGAAATTGCTGCTTTTTTCGGTAAAACACATCCTTTGTCAGAAAAAGAACTCATTCAATCAGGAGAGAAACTCATTGAGATGGGTGCAGAGCAAGTGCTTATTTCCCGCGGGGGAGAAGGGGCTTTGTTCATTACGAAAGACGCCGTCTTAAAAGGAAACGCACCGACAGGCACTGTAGTAAATACAGCTTGCTCTGGAGATGCGATGCTCGCAGCCTTTCTTAGTAAACAGCTTGAAGGTCATTCATCTGAAGAGTGCTTACGTTACGGCATTGCAACTGGCGCATCTACTGCATTTTCTAAAGGCTTAAGTGATTTACATGACATTGATTCATTGATTGAGCAAGTACACATTCAGGAGAAATAAGGGGGAATAACACATGAGCCGTAAAAAAATTGTCGCTGCAACCGGCTGTCCAACAGGCATTGCACACACATTCATGGCAGCTGAAGCATTAAAAATCGCTGCCGAGCAACTAGGGGTCGACATCAAAGTCGAAACGCATGGTCAAGTAGGAATTGAAAACGCTTTAACTGATCAAGACATTCTGGAGGCCGATGGGGTCATTGTCGCAGCTGACAAAGATGTAAATACAGATCGTTTTCACGGCAAACCACTAATTGAAGTGCCTGTAGCGAAGGGTATCCGCACGCCAAATGAACTGATCCAAGGCATTATCAATGGAGATGCCCCCGTTCATCAAGTGAAAGGAAGAACTTCTGGAACGGAGAAACCATCTGCTCCTTCATCCTCTCAACATAAGTCGGCAAATAAATGGATACACACCATCTATAAGCACTTAATGAACGGTGTATCACACATGCTGCCATTTGTCGTTGGAGGCGGTGTCTTAATTGCCCTTTCTTTCTTATTTGGTATCTACTCTGCTGATCCTAAGCACGAAACGTATCATCCGTTTGCTGCCTATTTGAAAAGCATTGGCGGACTTGGCTTTAGTTTAATGGTGCCAATTTTAGCAGCATTTATCGCTGATTCGATCGCAAGACGCCCAGGGATGGTCGTTGGATTTATAGGTGGTCTCCTTGCAAACGATGGAGGCGCTGGATTCTTAGGTGGTATTATCGCAGGTTTTGCAGCAGGGTATATCATCGTACTTCTTCAATTCCTGCTTCAAAAATTACCTACATCACTTGACGGATTAAAATCAATTTTCATCTATCCTGTCATCGGAATTTTCTTAATTGGGGCTGTCATGACCCCGTTGTTAGTTCCAATCACAGGGCTAAATAATTCCTTAATGGACTTTCTCTCATCTGTACAATCCACAAATCCGCTGCTTTTAGGCTTAATTGTTGGAGCAATGTGTGGATTTGATATGGGCGGACCTTTTAACAAAGCAGCCTATGTCACAGGAACGGCTTTACTTGCAGAAGGTAACCTTTACTTCATGGCAGGTGTGTCAGCAGCATGTATCACACCGCCGCTTATCATTGCGATTGCTACAACGATTTTCCGAAAACATTTCACGCCACAAGAACGAAATGCAGGGGCAATCAACTATATTCTAGGAGCGACACATATTACAGAAGGAGCCATCCCATTTGCGGCCAAAAACCCGGTCGTTGTCCTGCCAATTATCATGTTTGGCTCGGCCATCTCTGCTATATTGACATATTTGTTTGGGGTACAGGTTCCAGCTCCGCATGGTGGATTCCTTGTTCTTCCGGTCGTCACAGGTGCATTCCAATGGGTGCTTTCCATACTAATCGGCTCACTCGTAGGTGCGATTCTCTACGGACTTTACCGTAAAAAAATAGACAACCCCGCAGTTTAAAAGGGAGGATGAGAAATGATGGAACATATCTATATGAATCTTCACGAAACAGCTTCTTCACAGGCTGGCGTGTTCGCAGCCATTGCTGACATTGCCTACAAAGCAGGTATTTGCACCTCACCAGAGGATGTCAAAAAAGGGTTAGCGGAAAGGGAAGCACTGAGTACAACCGGATTTCAAGATGGATTTGCCATTCCGCATACTCAAACAGAAGCCATCACGAAACCAGCACTTGTGATCGTCCGCACGGAAACAGGTATTGAATGGGACGCTTTTGATGGGAAGCCTTGCTTTTTCTTCTTATCCTTACTGATCCCTAAAAGTGAAGCAGGGACGACTCATTTAAAAGCTCTTTCAGCCCTTTCACGAGGCTTAATGGATGAAACGAAACGTCAAAAACTGCTGGAAACAAGAACAAATGAAGACATGCTTGCTGTATTAGAAACGGATATTTTAACTAGAGAGGATGTTTGATCATGCCTTTACTTTCAACAACACCAATGCTTGAGGCTGCGAAAAACGAAAAATACGGAATTGTGGCATTCAATGTGCACTCCTTTGACAGTATCTATTGGGTGCTCGAAACTGCCGCAGAATTAAAGTCACCTGTGATTTTGCAAACAACGGTTGGAACGGTTCAATCTCTTGGAGCAAAAGCGATTGCAGATACAGTGAAGGCGGCGGCTGATCAATATCAAATCCCAATCGGTCTTCACCTGGATCACTGTACAGACTTTGATGTAATTCTCACCTGTATCAGGGCTGGATATACATCCGTTATGATCGATGCATCTATGCACTCATACGAAGAAAATGTACGCCGCACAAAAGAAGTCGTGGATCTTGCCTTAAAAGTCGGTGTAAATGTCGAAGCAGAGCTAGGCAAGGTAGGCGGTGTAGAAGATGATATCGTCGTCGATGAAAAGGATGCTGAAAAAGCCGTTCCATCAGAATGCCGCCAATTTGTAGAAGAAACTAGGGTGCCTACTTTAGCGCCTGCGATTGGTACTGCCCATGGCATTTATAAAGGGGTGCCGGATATTGACTTTGCCCGCATTGAACAAATTGCAGCGCTGGTCGATGTACCACTTGTTCTGCACGGTGGTTCCGCTGTACCAGATGAGGATGTCAAGCGATGCGTTGCACTTGGTATGGCAAAGGTGAATGTCTCAACTGAACTGAAAAATGCGTATTCCGAAGCAATACGTGATCATTTCTCAAACGAACCTGAAAGCTTAGATCCGCGTATGTATTTACAAAAAGCAAAACAAGCAGCGAAAGACATGGTCCAATCGAAAATACGAATCGTTGGCAGTGAGGGCAAAGCCCATCCGTTATATCAATAAGAAAAAAAGCAGAGCCGCTATTGCTCTGCTTTTTCACATTATTCGTTTTCTTTCATTTCATTAGATGTGCGTACCCGTGCATTTCCCATAAAAACGACCGTAATCGCCGCAAGTGCAATCGGGAATAATGCAAGCAAAAATACGTACGTAATACTTTGTGACATCGCATCGATGACTTTATTTAAAATATCAGTCGGAATTTGTGAGCGGGCACCTTCTTGGAAAATAGCCTGTGGATCGCTTATTTGAGAAGGGGCTCCTTTCATTCCGCTAAAGGCATCAGCTAAACGATTTGTCAGCACATTGGTTTGAATCGTTCCGAAAATTGTTACACCGAGCGTCATTCCAAGTGATCTCATAAATGAATTGGTCGAGTTTGCACTGCCTCGGTAGCGCGGCTCAAGATCATTCATTGAAGCTGACGGCAGAAGGGAGAAGCTGAACCCGACGCCAAAGCCTGATATCATCATAAAGAGTGTGAGCCACAGTCTTGCTGTATCTGGTGACATATTGGCAAGCAGCAGCATCCCAGCGAAAAATGAAATGACAGAAATAGTCATAAGACGCCTGAAAGGCACTTTCGTCTGCATCGTTCCGCCAATCATACTGCCAATGACTGATCCAATCATCATCGGTGTTAAAATGAACCCTGCACTTGTCGCAGATTCACCGTACACAGCCTGCACGAAAATAGGAATAAAGACAGCAAGAATAATAAATGTCCCGCCATATAAAAACGCCAAAATTTGAGATGTTGCAAATAATCGATTTTTAAACATCCAAAATGAGATAATCGGCTCCTCAGCCTTACGCTCAACAATAAAGAAGATCGTACCGAACACAAGAAACACAGCAAAAAGTGTGAGGATTTGCACCGAATCCCAAGCATAAGATTTACCGCCAAGCTCAAGCGCGAACATTAAGCTGACAACCGCAACGACAAGTGTAATAGCACCTGACCAGTCGATTTTCTGCTTACGATGTTCAAGCGATTCCTGATAGTATCTGGCGATCAAGAAGACACTGACAATACCAATTGGCACATTAATATAGAAAACCCAATGCCAGCCGATCGAATCCGTAATAATAGCACCTAAAAGCGGTCCGAGTACACTTGATAAACCAAAGACTGCTCCAAACATACCAGACATTTTCCCGCGCTTTTCAGGCGGGAAGATGTCAAAGATAATCGTAAATGCGATCGGAAGAAGTGCACCGCCCCCAAGCCCTTGAATGGCTCGGTAAATAATGAGCTGATCCATCGTTTGTGCGATACCGCACAGCGCTGATCCAATTAAAAAGAAAATAAGTCCAAACAGAAAAAAACGCTTTCGACCATACATATCAGAAAGCTTTCCGTAAATAGGCATTCCCGCCATCACTGCCACCATATAAGAAGCCGTCACCCAAGCAAATTTATCAAAACTGCCTAAATCTGCTACGATGCTTCCCATTGCTGTTGCAACAATGGTATTGTCCATCGCTGCCATAAAAATCCCTAACAGCAAACCGATGACAACAAAGCGAGTGGATGCCTTGCCTTTATCCACATGATTCATTTCATTTACCTCCTGCTTACGTTCTCTCATTATTTTTGCTATGATCAACTTAACCATAAAGTAAGAGAACATTTATCTTGATGATCAAGATAAATTGATTTTAAAGGGAGGAGAACAAGTTGTCAATAAAGAACGAGGCTGAAGACAGAGCAGCCCAGATCATACATACAATGAGGCGCCTCGCCACACGAACCGTTTTGTTCCACCAAGCGGCCGCTCAATCGCTCGGCCTTTTTCCAACAGATCTCAAATCCGCCGATTTATTAAACGAACTCGGTCCTCTCACAGCAGGAGAATTAAGTGAAAAAACAGGTCTTAGCTCCGGTGCGGTCACAGCTCTTATTGACCGGCTTGAAAAAGCGGGCTACGCCAAAAGAGAAAAGGATCCAAAAGACAAACGAAGAGTCATCATTGTTCCTCTAACAGCGGGGAAATCACAGGTAAAAGAACTCTTTCGATCCTTATCAACATCAACGAAGGAACTCACAAATGAATACAAACCAGAAGAATTAGATTTAATTATTCAATTTATAACTGAAGCAGCAGATATCATGGAGCAAGAGCTGCAATTGCTGAAGTCTAAATCGTAAAAAGTACACTGATGCGGGTGTGCTTTTTCTAAGTGCATTCCTAATTCATGTATGGATTGCCTCGACTAGTGACATCTTCCTTACCATGGAAGTGCTCTATAACATTTTTTATAATGGAGTAGCTCAAAAAAATGTTCTATTTAAAAGATTGTTCTAAAAACGACATTATAATTGTTATGACAAAAGTGGAGCTAACGCATTCTATAGTGAGCTTTTCAATTGCAACAATGTCATTTACATAATAAGTATTGTTTTTGTGTCTTAATTCCTATTTAATGGCAAACTTTGTATTGGTAAAATTGACCTTGTCAATGAATAGGAAGGAGTGAATTCTTCTGGGCAAGATACTTGATGCAAAAGCACTAACCAGTGCCATGGACACAAGGGCAAAACACTATCAGGAACTCTGCGAACAAATGGTAGATTTAAAAAGGCATTACAAGGTGTAGCCAATCTCGGTGATGATTTCACTGGGAAAGGTGCAGATAATATTAAAAGTTTCTATAAAGAGCTTGCTGGAAAATGTAGACATGTTTATCAGCTTCATTGATAAACAAAAAGCCTTCATGAAGGTGTTTCTGGGACACTGGATGATACGAGCTTTGGCGGCGATACCTTTGTAGAAGAACACTTTTAGACAACGCAGTAATATGGGCATCAAGAATGCCAAAAGCATTGTAGGATCAAAAAAGGCACTCAAAACGATTTTTCAAGACATTGATGACCTCATTTCCCTAGAGGTATTTGATAGCCAAACCTTTGATGAAAAAATAGAAGATGCGGAAGATGAACGAAAAAAGACGGTCAAAGAACTAAGAGAGCTTGATCAAAATTTAAAAGATGAATATGCTTTGTCAGAGACAGAGCAGCAAGCTACAATGGCATTGTACGCTGAAATGATGAATGCGACAAATGACGGAAAAGCGATTTCGCCTATGAATTTTGACAAGAAAGCGTATCAAAATAGCGAAATCTACAAGGCAAAGAGCGATATTGAGAAGCAAACTTCTGAATATCTGAAAATCAAAAAAGAACAAGAAGAAGCCCGAAAGATTGCGAAGGAACAAGAAGCGCTCGCCAACCGCCCTTGGTATGAAAAAGCCCTCGATTATGGCGGAGCCATCGTGAATGAACTGACCGGCGTGAACGATGCAAAACGTGCCGCAACAGGCGTTGATCCAATCACAGGCGAGGAACTCACCGCGGGACAGCGAGTCGCGGCAGGCGGCATGGCAGCCGCAGGCTACATCCCAATCGTCGGCTGGGCAGGCCGCATTTTCAAAGGAGGAAAGGCTGTCTATAAAACGACCCAAGCCACATCAGCCGCAGTTAGGGCAGTCGATATCTACAAGACATCACAAAAATCCTTTGACGCCCTAAAAACATCTCAAAAAGGTTTATATGGACTCACCGCCACCAACGGATTCAGCGAAGCGATCACAGGCCGAGACATGTTTGGAAATAAGATCTCGAAAGAACAGCAGGAAGCGAGCATGAACGCGGCGCTTGGTATGCTTTTGCCGTTTGGAGCGAAAGGGTTTCATGGTAAAATGGGGATTAAGGGTACGGGTGAAATTGGTTGGAATATGTCAAAAGGTGGAGGAGAAATAAATGGAAGAAAGTATTCTCAGCATGCTTTGGAAAGAATGGCACCTGATATTCCTGAAGTACAAGCTACTTTAACAAGTAGAGCAATTAAAAAAGCTGAAGAATTAGGATTTAAACCACAAACAAAAGAATTTAGTGATTTCATCAAAAAATATGTTGATCCAAGAAATATTCCACCTTCAGTTATTGAAGACGCTATAATGAATACGAAAAAGATACCTGGTAATAGAAGCGGAACGTTTGTTCATGAAACAATGGATGTCAAAGTAATTATAAATGAAGCTGGCGATGTTATCACAGTTATACCGAAATAATTAATAAAAAGGATGAATACGAATGTTTATCAAGTATGATGAATATGATCTATTAGAACTTTTTCAAAGTGAGCTGGTGAGTATAACAGGCAATATAGATGATGGAGAATTAATCTATACTTACAAAGATGACCAAAATTTCAAGGTGATTTTAACTTTAGATGTATATAAGCAAACATGAGTAGTCTAAGTATTACATTTAATGATTCTATAGTATTTACAGGTGATTTAATAATGTAACAAGTATAAAAGATGACAATGCTATGGTAATAACGTGAAGAAGAGAAGCCAAAAGCAAATTTTATAAACAAGTTGGAGTGAGTTATAAAATAGCTTTATTATATTAGAAAGAAATATAAAACAATTATGATATTCTCTCAGATAAATCAGTAGGTGAAGTAGTTGATACTTCTAAAAATAATATTATTGTTATCATACCTTGACTGGCTATATGCCTTTCAAGGTTTTTGTGTTTATTGGCTTTCATACCGAGAAAAACCGTTAAAATGGGAATCTTTTTCCTGAGTGGTTCATCGTATGATAGAGACAAGCAAAACGAACGTATTGAGCACTCTAAGTACCTTGGTTGGTGTCCCCTTGGAGACGCGCCTCTCCCTTATCAATGGCGTATCTGGATACGGAACAAAAGTGTTGAGGAATGTGGCTATACGAGAGGGACATTCTGAGCCTGAATAGCAGCTGGTCTGCGGCAGCCGTATCGAGGACAGTTTTTCATTTCAATTGATGATTGACTGTAATTGGCATCCTCTCGGAGTGTAGTCATCATTTCAAAATCTATTTAAGCGAATAGCGTAAGGTGGTGTTTATTCAGCTAACAGTGTTCTGTTTCGAAAGAGACAATAAAGCAATCGAAAAGCATTGCAGCTTGATCAAAATAGCGAAATCTACAAGGCAAAGAGCGATATTGAGAAGCAAACTTCTGAATATCTGAAAATCAAAAAAGAACAAGAAGAAGCCCGAAAGATTGCGAAGGAACAAGAAGCGCTCGCCAACCGCCCTTGGTATGAAAAAGCCCTAGATTATGGCGGAACCATCGTGAATGAACTGACCGGCGTGAACGATGCAAAACGTGCCGCAACAGGCGTTGATCCAATCACAGGGGAGGAACTCACCGCAGGCCAGCGAGTCGCTGCAGGAGGAATGGCTGCAGCCGGCTACATCCCTATCGTCGGCTGGGCAGGACGCATTTTCAAAGGCGGGAAAGCTGTTTATAAAACCACCCAAGCCACATCAGCTGCAGTCAGAGCAGTCGACATTTACAAGACATCACAAAAATCCTTTGACGCCTTAAAAACATCTCAAAAAGGACTATATGGCCTCACTGCAACCAACGGATTCAGCGAAGCAATCACAGGCCGAGACATGTTTGGAAACAAGATCTCAAAAGAACAGCAGGAAGCAAGTATGAACGCGGCTTTGGGGATGCTTTTGCCGTTTGGGGCGAAAGGCTTTCGGGGGAAGATGGGAATTACGGGTAGGGAAAACGTTAAGTTCTCATCTAGCTTAGAAGATCATATAAGAAAAGTTGATCCCAATGTTCCAAGGAGAAGAGGAATTGGTGGGGCGCATAACAAAGATGAATTTATGAAAAATGATGTAAATATATTAAATGTTAAGAAGCATGATGCTTTGCCAGGAGTGGAAAAAATAACTTACCAAGTTCCTTCTTTAGATGCTAAAACAGGTCAAAAAATTGGATGGAAAGCAAAGCCATTTGATAAAACTGTTTATGATCCTAAGTTAATTTCTGATGAAGATTTTATTAAACGAGGAAAAGAAGCTGTAAATAATGCTTCTTCAAAAGGTGTTTTAGGGAGAGAATGGGAAGGTTATGATGGACAAGGTATAAAATGGAGAGGTTATACAGATAAGGATGGGGCAGTGACCTCGTTTTATACTGAATTATAGGTAGGAGGATTCAGATAGTATGTTAAAAAAAATTTTAGAAACTCAAATGTTAAGAGATGAACACTTTCCTGTGGTGGCTTTCTTCAATGCCATTACTGATGATAGCTTTGTAAATATTGTTCAGCATTTATCTACGGGAGTAGGTTATGGAATTAACGATGTGGATTGCACATTTCCAAATGATCTGGAACCCGACGAGGAGCCCTTTCATGGAGTACTATTTGCACTTCATGATGATGAGGTTATTGTTGATTATCAAACATTCTACTATTATCTTGAGCAAGCCTGTAACACGTACATTACAGAGTATCCTCAGGATAAGAAAACTATTAGCGAGGTGTTAAGGAAGGTTTTTGAAAAATATAGATTGGCCAATTGACAGAAGCAACCTCTGAAAATAGTTGAGCAACTAAGTATTGAAATTAGTAGAATGATTAAAGACAATTCTAATTGATAATTTATAGGCTGAATAATAAATTAGGACTTAAATTACTATCAAATTTATGAATAAGTTGGAGAATAATGAGAAGAAATATAAAACTCGAAGTCCCTGTATTCAACATTCATCCTTTAAGAATAACTGAATGTTGGATTGTACGTTATAATAATTTCAGGGAAATTGACCCTAAAAAGTTAGAAGCAGAAGATGATAGATGGTTTATGTTCACTGAAAGTTTATTACAACTTTATCATGAGAAATCATCAATAACATTGGATTTAGGGTGGTATCCTGATTTATCTTCTGATGGTAACTACCTTGTTCTAATAGTTAAAAATACAGATTGGGACAATCCTATTGAGGAATTCAGCTCGGATGACTATACCAAAGTGATTGATTTTATAGAATTTCATTTGAAAGAAATTACATCCAACTGGTGGAAATAAAATAGTAGGTACTTATTTACTAACAAATTAACATCGCTAGTTTCTTCAGTTTTACTCGTTTTTGATCAATTTTTGAGGCTGTAGGTACTCGAGAATGTGTTCTCAGAGTAATTACATAATTAGGGGATTCAATATGTTTAGAGAATTAGATATTCTTTTATCTGCTGATACAACAGTAGATTCATGGTATGATGACGGGTGTTTGATTGCTAGTGAGATACTCTCTGATTTTAGCCTAAATGACTGGGAAGAACTATCAAATCAGGTGCTTAATAAACCAATAGAGTGGCAGCGTAAAATTGCTTATTGTCTGGATAATGAGTGCAATGAATATGAGTTAATTATTTTAATAGATTTGTTGAATACTAATGATAAAGAATTATTTGAGATTTGTATTGATACATTGAGAAGCTTCCCAATTGAAGGTATTGAAGCATCCTCAAATTTTAATACGTGTAAATCATGTAATGGCTACTACTACGAATTCCCCAGTAAAAGTAGTTCTTCAAGACTTTCTTTCAAAAATGAATTCAAATTAGTTCATTTTTAATGAGATTACGCAAAAAAACCTTGATCTGCTTAATGCCCTCAAGGTTTTTTGTGTTATTGAACATCAAATTGAGAAAAAACCGACCAAAAGAGGGATGGGGACCCATCGTATGATAAAGACCAGCAAAACTAGGCGCTCACAGCTTTTATAGTGAGTTTTTTTGAATGAGGGGGATACTTTACATCTTTTTCTTTGATATAGATCAGAAATTCCTTTAAAGAAGTATAAATGTCAAACAGTGAAATAGCAGGACATTTATATAAAAGACTAATCGCCAAGCCATTTTAACGGCGAACTTCTTCATAAGAAAATGAAGTGGATACAATAAACAGAAAAACATCCTCTAATAATGCATAGAGAATGCTGCTCTGTTTAGAAGGGGGAAATAATTTTAATTTATTTGTTCAATCAGATTCACAAATTCGGGTTCAATATTCCCCTTTAATTTTAAAAAATGACCCACGAATCGTTCCAGCAAGTTTAGACTTCTGCCTAGCAAATTTAAATTTCCCTTCTAATTCCTTTGGTACTTCCATACCTTCAGAAAGCTTAAAACCAACAGCACGTTTTTTCGGGTCATCCACTGTATACAGGACGTTAATTGCAAGACCATCCTCATAAAAGACGTAAGTCCATTTGATATTTTCCACTTGAAAACTTGCCGTTTCTAAAGGTTTGGCTGCAAACTCTAGTTCACGTTCTTCTTTTAACACTCGGTTCACATAATCAAGGGTATCCTGACTTTCGCTGGCAGGTAATACTGTAAATTCATGCTTATATTTGTTCATAAAGTAACGAGCCTCATTAGCACGTAAGCCAGCAAGTGCTTCTGCTACAGGTGAAGACTCTAAACCAATCGTAGACACATTTTTAAAATCAACGATATAGGCCATTTCTATCCCTCCATATCCTTCTTATTTTCGTACAACAGGAATCCACATCTCACCAAGTAATAAGTCGTTTCGCTGCCCCATCTCTCCCACTGCATTTGGTCCACCAACATAGGCGAAATTCTTTGCTTCAGGCAAGACTTGACCAAATGCAATACCAGTAAGCGTTTGATGCAATTCATCAGCGGTTTTAGCTTCCCCTTTAACGATTAGATATTCCCCTTTAGGAAATTGAATTACTCTGTCCGCTTCTGGTAACGATTCCTCTGTCATGACCCCGACATAATGCATCAGCTTGTTATTTACCGCTTCGTTTACGATAAAAATATAGTCATTTGAGGCAATGGCTTTTAAGGTGTCAAGCTTACCTTCTTGTGTGACTGCTTGCCAAAAGTCTGCTTTTTCCTTCATGATGCCCGCATAGTCTGTGTAATGACTCTTAAGTTCAGTTCCTATACCTAACACGTGAAAGCTGTCTTTTTGTTCTAGTATATAATCTGCCATATTCAACACTTCCTTTTGAAAAATTGATCAAATGTTTTTTCTTTTCACTTGATAAATATATAATAGGCTTAAATCATGTCAAAAAATGATACTGTTTAGGGGGATCAGATGAAAAAAGTTGAACGGATTAATACCATCATGCGGTATATAAACAACCGCGCCAACTTTACAATTTCTGAAATCATGAGAGAATTTCATATCTCTCGTTCGACTGCAATTAGAGACATCAGAGAAATTGAAGCTATGGGGATGCCGCTTGTCGCTGAAGTCGGAAGGGACGGGGGGTATTTTGTGATGAACAATTCAGTCCTGCCAACTGTTCGTTTTACCGATAATGAGATTAAAGCTCTTTTTATTGCCTTTATGGCCACGAGAAACCAACAACTCCCTTATTTAAAGAGTCGCCAGTCTTTAGCTGAAAAATTACTAGGACTCATCTCAGAAACCCAGCAAGATGACCTTGTTCTGTTAAATCGCCTCTTGCTATTTGAAGGGACTAATCCGAATAATCCTGATCTGCTTGATTTGACAGATCTCCCTCATCCCATGTTAGAAAAATTAATCCAACTGCTTATTTTGGATCGATATTTACTGATAACCATGAGAGAGGAGAAAGTGATAAAGTCCTATCCTATTTACCTCTTGAACCTTTATCGTGAAAAAAGCCTTTGGCTGATTGAAGGCTTTGATTTAAAGGAAGAGAAGAAACGGATTTTGCCTGTCGACAACCTCACAGATGTTGAACCATGCTCTACAAATAATCGATTAAGCAGGAAAAAGATTTTAGAAAAACTAAGTAAGCAGGAGGAAGTAATCAACCTTGTCCTTGAACTTGGTCCAAAGGCAATTGCACAGTTCAAAAAATACCATCCTTTCAAAATGTCAATTTCTTATACGAATCCTTACCAAACTACAGCCATTTTAAAGACTTTTATCGATGTTAATCATTCAGAAGAAATAACGGAAATGATAAATTGGCTATTTTTCCTAGGCGATGATATCAAGGTCCGGGAAATGCCTGTAGAAATCTTGGAAAGTTTACAAGAGAGACTACTCTTATATTGTCCATAATCAATGCTGGTTAGACCTCTTACTAGATACATGAACGTGAGTCGTATCAAAAAATTCTTGCTCCAAGTTTCGAACAAAATCTCAATGAACCACCAATCTTATTTCCATCTTCTTTAGATCTCAGCTGTTGAAGAAAGATAAATATGCTTTGTCAGAGACGGATCAGCAAGCTTCAATGGCATTGTACACTGTAATGATTGCAACAAAATGACAAAACAGCGATTCCTATGGATTTTGACAAGAAAGACATTAAAAAACATAAAAGGGGGTAATTTTATTGAATTCTTATGATGAAGATCTAATAAAAGATTTGGAATTAAAAGACCTTCTTAAATATGTCAAAGTACATAAAAATCCAAAAATTTATTTAGACTTAATAGAACAAAAATTTGATTTTGCTGGTTCAAAAATAGATTGGTTACAAACCAATAAACATTATAGTAAGAGCTCAAATCATGAATCGTTACTTCCTGATGCTCTTCTATTTATAACCGAATTAAAAGAAAAATATTTAGATAATAACTTACAAGTAATTTACATAGGGGATAACCTTACAGAGTTTGGGTACCAGTTTGAATTAAAACATTTAAAAGAGTTACTAGTCTATTTTTTAGATATCCCACAGCACCACTACTTTATATCCTTAGAAGGCGATTGGTGTATTTGTATTTCATTTGAAAACGATTTGGATTTCGGATTTAGTTTAAACAAAAAATAATTTTGAGCGTCACATATAAGAAAAATAAAAGATGTTAAGAAATGAAAAAACCTTGACTGGCTCTATACCATTCTAGGTTTTTTGCGTTTATTGGTTCTCAAATTGTACAAGCCTGAAAGCACACTCAAATGGTGTGTTTTTCTTATGAAAAGAGAACACAATCGCTGCACAGCACGTGCTGAAGACATTTGGACTTCTTTGATGCATGTGAGTTGATTAGACTTATAAGCAAAGGGAAAGAAAGGAGGAATTCCAACTGTACTTAACCAAAAGGGGCACGATGTTACTATCGATGCTGCTTCATACGACATCTTATCTATCAATAGAAGATTTGCAGAATCGAATGAACGTTTCGACTCGAACCGTTTACGCTGAAATCAAGCGAATGAACAGCTGGCTGGAAACTCATCAGCTTAGTGGTGTGCAGCGAAAAGGCCAACTTGGCTATTATTTAAACCCTCATGAAAAAGAAGTCATTATTCAAAAAGCTGACACCATGCTTGTTGGTCACGATTATGAACCATGTGTAAAGGAACGAAGGGCTATCTTGCTTTTATCCATTGCATGCAGCGAGCATTGCCTAAGAATTGATGATTTTATGAAGATGACAAAGGTGAGCCGAAATACATTACTCGAGGATATGAAACAGCTAAAAGAAGCGCTTTCAAACCAGGAGATCACACTCCGCTATCAGGCAGCAAGCGGTTATGTCATTTCAGGTGACGAAAGGGCCATTCGATTGGCACTCAAACCTTATATACATTTCATTCGCACCATGATAAAAAACGAAAAAACGTTTCCGTCGTTTTGGTTAAAGGGACCTATTTCATCCAAACGGGTACACCATCTCCTCCAGCAGTCAGAACAAGAACTTAAGCTTGAATTTGCAGATGAGATGCTGGATCAGCTCTCTTTGGATCTCTTTTTTTACTTCAAGCGGATGAAGCTGGGGCATGCCGTACACATTTCAAACGAAGAAAAACGAACATTGCAGGAAACAGAGGAATGCTTGGCTGCTATTCGTTTCATGGCGCAGATTCAAAAAGAGGCCAGTCTCATTGTTCATGATGATGAGATCTATTTTCTTAGCACCTTATGGCTCAGTGCCAAAAAACAAAAACTTCCATCAATTAAAAAACCAGAAGAACATCTCATTCGCACCATCGCCAGACAAATGATCTTTGACTTTCAGCGATATGCTTGTATTTCCTTTCAAGAACCTAAAGCATTGGAGCAAAACTTAACAATGCATTTAATTCCAGCCTATTACAGGCTCATCTATCACATTGGTATGATCAACGAACTGACGGATTCTATAAAAAAAGCACAGCCAGAAGTGTTTGAAATCACTCAAAAAGTTGCATGTCATTTAGAAAAGGCGGCCTGTTCAAAGTTGAGTGACCATGAAATTGCATATCTCGCCATGCATTTTGGCAGCTGGATGAGAAGAGAAGGAATTTCATCCATTGTCAGGCGTTCTGTATACATTGTCTGCGGAGAAGGAATCGGCACAAGTAACATGCTGAAAACTCAGCTTCTCGAATTAATCGGCTACATTGAAGTACGCGGACTGTTATCAAAGCGTGCATATGAAGAATTAGCAGCAGTTGATGCAGAATTCGTTGTGTCCACAACACCTATTTCGTTTAAAGGAAAACCAGTTCATCTCGTTCATCCTATTTTAACTGCCTATGAGAAAAAAACATTACTTCAATACGGAAAAGGCTCAGAAACGAAGATTGACGAGAAGCATGTAAACGCTTTATTCAACATCATTCAGCAGCATACCATTGTACAAAATAAACAAGCACTGCTTCATGACATTCGGGAGCTGCTACATCCCACATATGTATCTTATCAGAAAGGGTGGAACCCAGTGTTAAATGATTTATTAACAGAACAAACCATCAAGCTCCACCAAACAGCAGACACATGGCAAGAGGCGATTACAAAAGCGGCGCAGCCTTTACTTGATCAAAATGCTATTAAACCAAGTTATGTAGAAGCCATGATACAGTCTGTTCATCAAAATGGTCCTTATATTGTCATTGCACCACAAGTGGCCATTCCACATGCAAGGCCCGAGGATGGCGTGAACAAATTGAGCATGACACTCATGTCATTCAAACAGCCCATTTCGTTTTCAAAGGATGGAAAAAAGCAGGTGCGGCTCGTCATTGTGTTAGCTGCTATTGACAGCATGAGCCACTTGAAAGCACTCAAACAGCTAACCATGCTGTTAAGTGAAGAGAAACGCACGAAACAATTGATTGAAGCAGAAGATTTAGCATCGGTTCAAAAACTAATTGATCAATTTTCACAACTATAAAGGGGGAGTAAGAAAATGAAAAAAATTCTTGTTGTGTGTGGAAACGGGTTAGGAAGCAGCTTTATTGTAGAAATGAATGTCAAAAAAGCGTTAGAAGAATTAGGTCTTAAAGCTGAAGTGGATCATACCGATCTCAGTACAAGTAAAAATGAACAAGCAGACCTTTATATCGGAGCAGCTGATATTATTGACCAGCTGAATGACGGCACAAGAAATGTGGCTGGCTTAAACAATTTGTTAGACCAGGAAGCCATTAAAGACGTCCTTCGTCAACACATTTAAGTCATGAAAAAGGGGGATTCACATCATGATAGAACTGATCATGAACGATATATTGGGCACACCTGCCATTCTCATCGGTTTGTTTGCACTAGCCGGTTTACTTTTGCAGAAAAAATCAGCTGCAGACACTGTGTCAGGCACCTTGAAAACAACCATGGGTTTCTTAATATTAGGGGCGGGCGCTACAGTCGTCTCTGATTCACTTGGGGTTTTTCGAAAGATGTTTGAAGCAGCCTTTCACATTCAAGGGGTTGTCCCAAATACAGATGCTATGGCCGCCATTGCTCAAAAGGAATTCGGTACACAGACAGCACTTATCATGATTTTTGGTATGCTGGTCAATTTGTTACTTGCAAGATTTACACCCTTTAAATATGTCTTTTTGACTGGTCACCACACGTTGTATATGGCGGCGATGCTCGCCGTCGTTCTCTCGACAGCCGGCATGCACGGGTGGCTGCTCATCTCCATTGGCTCAATGATATTAGGGGCAGCTATGGTCATTGCACCCGCAATCCTTCAACCGTTTACGAGGAAAGTCACTGGAAGCAATGATCTCGCGCTTGGGCACTTCAGTACTTTCGGTTATTTTACTGCGGGAATGATCGGCAAATGGGTTGGATCTCCAGAAAAATCAACGGAAACCATTCAAGTGCCTAAATCACTCGGTTTTCTAAGAGATACATCTGTTGCCATTTCGATTACGATGGCTTTACTGTTCTTTGCAATTGCACCGTTTGCAGGAATTCCTTATATAGAACAAATTAGCGGTGGCACGAACTTCGCTGTCTTCATTCTCATTCAGGCGATTACGTTTGCTGCTGGTGTGTACATTATTTTAGCAGGGGTACGGATGGCCATTGGCGAGATCGTGCCTGCGTTTAAAGGGATTGCCGATCGATTCGTGAAGGGGGCAAAGCCGGCACTTGATGCGCCAACCGTTTTTCCATTTGCGCCAAATGCGGTCATTATCGGTTTTTTATGCAGCTTTGCAGGAGGCATCGTATCCATTTTTCTTTTACCTTTGTTTGGTTTGACTGTCATTGTCCCTGGACTTGTCCCGCACTTTTTTTGCGGTGCTACAGCAGGCGTGTATGGCAATGCAACAGGAGGGGTTAGAGGTGCTGTCGCTGGGGCCTTTGTAAATGGATTGCTTCTTTCCTTTTTACCTGCCTGTTTATTACCTGTGTTAGGAGCCCTTGGCTTTGAAGGGACAACGTTTGGAGATACAGACTTTGGTATCATCGGAATCTTGATTGGATTGATCAAGTTTTTATTTCAGCTGTAAAAAGGAGGCGCCTGAGAATGACAGCCGTTTTTTCACCTTCATTGATGTGCATGGATCTAACGCACTTCCGTGAACAAATTCATCTTCTCAACACGAGAGCAGACCGGTACCATGTCGACGTGATGGATGGGCATTATGTGAAGAATATGACGTTATCACCCTTTTTCATTGAACAGCTTCGGAAACTGACAAATTTACCGATTGATGTTCATCTAATGGCCGAACATCCGCAGGAATTTTTAATCGATGCATGTATTGATGCAGGCGCAACGATGATTTGTTTACACCCAGAAGTCGTGCAAAAAGATGCCTTTCGAATCATCCGGCATATTCACCAAAGAAAATGTGATGTTGGCTTTGTTCTAAATCCCGCCACACCAGTTGCAGCATTAGATTCCTTTATTCATTTAATAGACAGAGTGACGATCATGACAATCGATCCAGGCTTTGCCGGACAGCCTTTTATTAAAGAAATGCTTCAAAAAATTAAACAGGTGAGAGATATCAAAAAGCACGGAGGATACTCGTTTTCAATTGAAGTAGACGGCTCTTGTAATGAGAGCACGTTCCGGCTGCTTGCTGAGGCTGGAAATGAAATTTACATCATCGGCACCTCAGGTTTATTTGGACTTCATAAAGAACTCGACACTGCTTGGGAAAGAATGAAGCAAATATTTGCAAAAGAAACAGCCTCAATCGAATCACGTTAGTAAAAGAGAGGATGAAAACCATCCTCTTTTTTACGCAAATTTTACTAAAACACAATTCATTCACCAGAACTTACCCAAAAACAAAATAAAAATCAAAAATTCATAATTGAAAGCGCTTTATTTATGTGTTATCCTTCAAATATCTTTAGTAAATATTTAGTCAAATAACGATGAGGAGTTTGCCTATGACCACACTCAAAGATATTGCTCATGATGCAAAAGTGTCCGTTTCCACTGTATCCCGTGTGTTAAATGGCGATCAAACGCTTGCCGTTTCACACGCAACGAGACAAAACATCCTCGACATTGCTAAGAAGTTAAACTATACCCCAGTGAGAGCAAGAAAAGCAGATCAAGCAGAAGAAATAAGCCCATCTGAATCCCCAGTCATCGGTGTCGTTGTCGCTCAATCCATTGACGAAGAATTAAATGATCCCTTTTTTTCATCGATCCGAAAAGGAATTGAAAAAGAATATGCCAAACAAGGCCTGTCCACTCTCCATACCTTTCGCCTAAGAAGCATGGATAAAGGGGCGATGCTAAAGGATATTGACGGCTTGATCGTCATTGGACGAATCAGCCCGGATACGGTTGAAAAAATGACAAATCGAATGGAACACATTGTTTTTATCAATCATTATGCGGATGAAGATTTGTATGATTGTGTACATGTGGATTTTGTCAGAGCGGCAGATCGCGCCATTCGTCATCTGCAATCTCTCGGCTATACACATCTAGGCTATATTGGCGGGAAAGAGCGGGAGCATTATTTTGAAGGTAATGCTGTGATTGAGGACGAAAGACAAACGACGTTTATGAAAAGAATGCAGGAGGCGGGCGCTCTTCATATGGAAGACATCCACATTGGTGAATACTCCATGCAAGAAGGCTATACGCTTATGCAGCAAGCGATCAAAAAGGGAAAACTGCCGCAAGCCTTTTTCATTGGAAGTGACTCGATGGCAATCGGCGCAATGCGCGCTCTGCATGAAGCCGGTCTACACGTACCTTCAGATGTATCCATTGTTGGGTTTAATGACATTGAAGCCGCGTCATTTTCAAGTCCGCCGCTTACGACCGTCAAAGTATATACAGAAGAAATGGGGGAAGTCGGTCTGAAGCTTTTGCTTGAGAGAATAAACGGAAGAAAACTTCCTCTAAAAGTCGTCGTGCCAACAACACTCATCGAGCGAGGCAGTACATGTCTCATCCATGAAAGGGGGTGAACCATAGATTTCAGCACACAAAAAAGAGACAAAAAAGCAGAAAGCAAGCTGCTTAGCATGATGGCCAGATCATGCTAAGAACAAGGCAGCCTGCCGGTATGCTCTCTTATCTCTTAGAAAAGAATAGAATTCCAGTATAATGGACTTCCTTTGTTTCCGCAACTGCATGAATTCTACCGATTATCGTCTGAATTTTCAGTGATTAAAAGGAGGAAACCATGAATAAAAAAATCATGCTGCTGACTGCTGCCATGTTCTTGACCATGATTTTGTCTGCTTGCGGTAATAACAGCTCATCTGAAGCAAATGGAAAGGTCACCTTGACGCTATTTTCAACGATGAGCAACAGCGGGGAAAGAAAAGCGTTTGAAGAAGTCATTCGCGAGTTTGAGAAGGAGCATCAACAGATTCGAATCGATGCTAATTTCCCAGGCAACAGCTATGAAGATATGATCCGCGTCAAAATGGGAGCAAACGATATGCCAGACCTGTTTGATACACATGGCTGGGCCAAACTGCGCTATAGCGAGTATGTGGCTGATTTAAAAGAGATGGATTGGGTCAAACAGCTTGATCCTTCACTCGACCAGATTTTAAAAGACCAAGATGGGAAAGTGTACGCTTATCCGCTGAATCAAGCAAAAGACGGGCTTAGCTTTAATGCCAATCTATTAAAGGAATATGGCATAGAAGTGCCTAGAACACTTGATGAATTAAAATCTGCTTTGCTGACAGTGAAAGAAAAGAGCAAAGGAGATGTTGTGCCGCTCTGGATACCAGGAGGAGATAACTCAAATATTGCCCAAGTCTTTGATGAGCTGGCGACGCCTTTATTAATCACCGATCAAAAGCATCAATACGGAAAAGAACTTGAAAACGGATCATTTGATTGGTCTCTCTATACCCCGCTTGCACAATTCATGAAAGATCTGAAGGATCAAGACCTTTTAAACAAGGATGTCCTGACAGCGAAACTCTCTCAAGCGCCTGAACTCATGGCACAAAACAAAATCGCCTTCACCTTTGTCGGAGGATCCTTAGGACCTGAAGCAACAGAGCTGAATTCATCGATCAAAGTAGGCACGATGCCTGTTCCAGCCATTCATAAAGGAGATGAACAAAGCTGGATTGGCGGAGAACGTTTTACTGTTGCTGCTTGGAAAGACTCTAAGCATCTAAAAGAAGCAAAACAATTCATCGATTTTTTAGCAAAACCTGAAAACGCAAAAAAAATCGCAGAGGGCACATCCTCTGAAACAGCTCTAAAACAAGTGAAAGCGAAAAACTATTACTCTACATTTTACGATCAATACAAACAGGTGAAGATTGAACCGTATTTCGATCGAAAATACTTACCAAGCGGAATGTGGGCGGTCATGGCAACAACCGGTCAAGAATTATTAGCAGGCTCCATCACACCAGAACAGTTATCAAAGAAAATGGAAGAGGAATATAAGCGTTTGAAAAAACAATAGCCGATGGATGCTGAAACAGGAGTGAAGCCAATGAATGACATCACAAAAGCAAAGCAGCCAGCCGCATTCACCTCTTTACCAAAAGAAAAGATGCAAAAACAACAGAATTCCTCACTTTGGTGGATGTACATGCCAGCTGTTCTCGTCGTCAGTACCTTTATCATTTATCCTTTTTTGAACGGCATTCAGCTTTCTTTTACGAATTGGAACGGTTTCTCACAAACTTATCAATGGATTGGTCTTGAGCAATATCAAAGACTGCTTCAGGATCAAGCGACATGGCTTGTTGTCAAAAACACGCTTCTCTATGGAATTGGGAGCACCATCTTGCAAAATATCATCGGACTTGGATATGCTCTTTTATTAAATCAAAGCTTAAAGATGAAAGCCATCACAAGAACGGTCATCTATTTACCTGTCATGATCAGCCCGATTGCGATGGGCTATATTTGGTATTTTGTGTTTGCTTACCAAGGCGGTGCCTTAAATGATGTGGTGACGCTTTTTGGATTCGATCAAATAAATGCGCTCGGCAATCCGGAATTAAACACATGGATCATTGTGCTTGTCAACACATATCAATTTGTGGGGATTGCGATGATCATTTATTTAGCAGGACTTCAAAGTATTCCTAAGGATTATTATGAAGCGGCTCAATTAGACGGCGCATCGAGCTTCCAGCAATTCAGGCGGATTACATTGCCGCTGCTTATGCCGTCGATCACCATTAATGTTGTGCTGAATGTCATTGGCGGGCTCAAGCTCTTTGATGTCATTGTAGCACTCACGGGCGGCGGACCTGGAGATTCCTCGCAATCCATGTCGACCTTTATGTATGATCTGTATTTCAAACGTCAGGATGCAGGCTATGCAGCGACGCAAGGGGTGTTCATGGCGGTCATCATCCTTGTCATTAGTGTCGCAGCGCTGATTTATTTCAAACGAAAGGAGACCGAGGTGTGATGGATAACGCCTATAAACGCAAGAAAAGATGGTACTCTGTCCTCGCACTATTGATCACATTGCTGCACCTCATTCCATTTTATATTTTGGTGACAACATCATTAAAGGGGATAGGAGATTTCAGTTCAAAATGGCTGTTTCCGAAAGCACTGCATCTTGAAAACTTCCGCACAGCATGGACAGAGGCTCAGCTTGGCCAGTCCTTTTTGAATACAGTGATCATTACGTTCAGTTCCGCTGTATTGCTCATTATCTTTGGATCTCTTGCAGCCTATCCGCTTGCAAGAAGGAACACAAAGCTGAATAAAGCAGTCTATGTTTTATTTATTGCCATTATGGTCATTCCACCGCTTACAGCCCTTGTCCCGCTCTATAAAATGGTCGTTCAAATCGGGATGATGAATACCTATCAAATTGCTATTTTAAATAATGTGGCTGCTTTTTTGCCGCTGACAATTTTCTTATACGCAGGCTTTATCCGGTCGACAATTCCAAAGGAGCTTGAAGAAGCTGCTCGTATTGATGGAGCAGGGACACTCAGAGTTTTTTTCACAGTCGTTTTTCCGCTTTTGAAGCCCATTACCGCTTCCGTATTAATCATTGCCTGCGTGTATATTTGGAACGACTATCAATTTGCTATCTTCTTTTTGCAAGATAAAGAGATGCATACACTCACAGTCGCCTTATCCCATTTTTTTGGTCAAAATCAGCATCAGCTTCAGCTCGTTGGGGCAGCTGCACTCATTGCGATGCTGCCAATGGTCACAATGTTTTTACTTTTGCAAAAATATTTTATCGCAGGGCTTTCACAAGGCTCTGTCAAAGGCTAGCCCAATATGGATGTAAAAAGGAGAGTCGTCTATGTCTAAAATTACATTTATCGGTGCAGGGAGTACCGTGTTTGCTAAAAATATATTAGGAGATTGTCTGTTTGTTCCCGCCCTTGCAGGGTTTGAATTTGCATTATATGATATCGACCACAACCGGTTGAAAGAATCAGAAACAATGCTGTCGCATTTAAAAGCAAATTACGATGCAAACGTGACCATCCAGTCCTATCACAACCGCAAAGAAGCCTTAAAGGATGCAAAATATGTCATCAATGCCATCCAAGTTGGAGGCTATCGGCCAAGTACTGTCATTGATTTTGAAATACCTAAAAAATACGGATTAAGACAAACGATCGCGGATACGGTAGGGATCGGCGGCATCTTCCGTTCCCTTCGGACGATTCCTGTCATGCTAGACTTTGCAAAGGATATGGAAGAGGTGTGTCCAAATGCTTTATTGTTAAATTACACGAATCCAATGGCCACACTGACTGGTACGATGCTTCGCTATACACAGATTCAAACGGTTGGTCTCTGTCATAGTGTGCAGGTGTGTACAAAGGACCTATTTGAATCTCTTGAAATGGAACATGAAGGCATTGAAGAAAAAATCGCCGGCATTAACCATATGGCATGGTTATTAGAGGTAAAACGAGACGGAAAAGACTTGTATCCAGAAATCAAAAGACGAGCAAAAGAAAAGCAGCAATCGCGGCATCATGATATGGTTCGTTTTGAACTGATGGATAAATTCGGCTACTATGTCACAGAATCCTCAGAGCACAATGCCGAATACCATCCATATTTCATCAAATCACGGTACCCTGAACTAATCGGTCAGTTTAACATTCCGCTCGATGAATACCCGAGACGCTGCGAGGAACAAATCAACAATTGGAATACAATGAAGCATGACCTTGTGGGAAACACACAGATCACACATACCCGCTCAAAAGAATATGGTTCCCGGATCATTGAAGCGATTGAAACGAACGTTCCCTTTAAATTTGGCGGAAATGTTCTGAACACTGGCGGGCTCATTGACAACCTGCCTGAAAAAGCTTGTGTAGAAGTACCGTGTGTGGCAGATCGAAGCGGCATCATGCCATGCTATGTCGGAGAAATACCTGAACAATTGGCAGGTCTCAATCGAACGAATATCAGCTCACAGCTGATGACCATTGAAGCAGCAATCAGCGGTAAAAAAGAACACATTTATCAAGCAGCTCTACTGGATCCACACACAAGCGCTGAATTATCAATTGACGACACCATTAAATTATGTGATGAACTCATTGAAGCACATGGAGAAATGCTGCCAAATTATATAGAACCAAATCAATATGCCGCATCAACCAAATAACAGAATGAACCAGTCTCTACCTGATGCACCGCGCATCAGGTTTTTGTTATGAAGCAAAAAGAGGATTGACTGAGGGCAATTTTAATATTATGATTTTTCTAAAGTTAATCAACAGTTAACCAAAAACACATCATGAGTTTTTGGCATTCTAGTGTCACATGTCACAAACAAACCAGTTTATCACAACGTAAACCAAAACTGCCGTTTGATTTGACAAAGAGTGTATACAGATGAATGCCCGTTAGATGAGACAATGACGATACATACACACCCTTTAAGCATGACATTCTTTAACAAAGAGGAGAGAGGGAACATGACCAAAACAGATGTACAAATGTTGAAAAATTATATTGGCGGACAATGGATTGAGGCAGAAACAAGTCAAACAGAGGCAGTGTATAACCCAGCTACTGGCAAAATCATCGCGGAAGTGCCGCTTTCAACAAAAACGGATGTTGAACGTGCGGTACAAGCAGCACAGAAAGCGTTTACCACTTGGTCTAAAACTGCTGTTCCCCGCCGTGCACGCATTTTATTTAAATACCAGCAGTTACTCGTTGAGAACTGGGATGAGCTGGCTGAACTCGTAACGATCGAAAACGGAAAAAGTGTAACAGAGGCAAAAGGAGAAGTACAGCGCGGGATTGAATGTGTGGAATTTGCTGCGGGCGCACCGACGTTAATGATGGGAAAACAGCTGCCAGATATTGCGACTGGACTTGAATCAGGCATGTACCGCTATCCAATTGGCGTCATCGGCGGCATTACGCCATTTAACTTTCCAATGATGGTTCCATGCTGGATGTTCCCGCTTGCAATTGCCTGCGGAAATACGTTTGTTTTAAAACCTTCAGAACGAACACCTATTCTTGCAGCACGGTTAGCAGAACTGTTTGAAGAAGCGGGTCTTCCAAAAGGTGTTCTCAACATTGTCAATGGAGCTCATGATGTCGTCAACGGCCTGCTTGAACATCAAAAGGTCAAAGCCATATCATTTGTCGGCTCTCAGCCAGTCGCTGAATATGTCTATAAAAAAGGAACGGAGCATGGCAAACGTGTCCAAGCACTTGCAGGCGCAAAGAATCACTCCATTGTCCTCAAAGATGCGGATTTAGACGCAGCAACGAAACAAATCATTGGGGCTGCCTTTGGATCAGCGGGAGAGCGCTGCATGGCCGCAGCCGTTGTCGCAGTGGAAGAAGAAGTGGCTGATGAGTTGATTCAAAAATTAGTGGATGAATCAAACGAGCTCGTCATTGGAAACGGGATCAATGAAGACGTCTTTCTTGGTCCAGTCATTCGAAAGGAACATAAAGAACGAACGCTTCAATACATCCAGTCAGGGATTGAAGAAGGAGCAAGCCTCATTCGTGATGGCCGGCAAGACCACGAAACAAATGGAGAAGGGTATTTCGTCGGACCGACAATCTTTGATCATGTCACAAATCAAATGAAAATTTGGCAGGACGAGATTTTCGCCCCAGTCTTATCAATTGTCCGTGTTTCTTCATTAGCAGAAGCAATCGACCTGTCCAATCAATCAAAATTTGCGAATGGTGCCTGCCTGTATACGGACAGCGCATCAAGCATAAGAGAATTTCGCGAAAACATCGAAGCGGGAATGCTCGGTGTAAACATCGGTGTACCCGCACCAATGGCATTCTTCCCTTTTTCCGGCTGGAAGGATTCTTTCTACGGAGACTTGCATGCCAATGGAACAGACGGAGTGGAGTTTTACACAAGAAAGAAAATGGTCACCGCTCGTTATATGTAAGCTATATGCAATGAATCATAAGGAGAAAAAATGCAGTCCCAGCATGGGAGACTGCATTTTTTGTTGTCTTCTAGTCAAAAAGTAAGGGTTTTCATTGTGATTCCAGCAAGGATTTGCAGTAGAAATCATTCTTTCTATTCATTCTTCATCAGTATCTATCAACATATTTTGAAATTGGGCCTAAACCCCAATATAAGGAAGATGAAAACAGGAGGAAATGAAACGATGAGGACGAGGATGAAGTGCGGCGTTGGTTTATTGATTTTTGCTTTGGTACTGAGCTTTTTACCGGTATATGATGCGAGTGCGGCAAGCACAACAATTGCAAAACGTGTAGGAAATGCAAACCCGCTCATAGACCACCACTTGGGCGCTGATCCGTTTGCGCTCACCTATAACGGAAGAGTGTACATTTATATGTCGAGTGATGACTATGAATATCACAGCAACGGAACGATTAAGGATAATTCTTTTGCCAATTTGAATAGGGTCTTCGTCATCTCTTCAGCAGATATGGTGAACTGGACAGATCATGGCGCGATTCCAGTAGCCGGGGCTAATGGAGCAAATGGCGGCAAAGGGATCGCTAAATGGGCAGGTGCTTCCTGGGCTCCATCAGCGGCGGTGAAAAAAATCAATGGGAAAGATAAATTTTTCCTTTATTTCGCGAACAGCGGCGGAGGGATTGGGGTTCTGACAGCAGACTCCCCAATCGGTCCATGGACAGATCCTATCGGAAAAGCGCTCGTCACACCAAATACACCAGGAATGTCCGGGGTTGTATGGCTGTTTGATCCAGCCGTTTTTGTAGATGATGACGGCACTGGTTATTTATATGCCGGTGGAGGCGTACCAGGCGGTTCTAATCCAACGCAGGGACAATGGGCCAATCCGAAAACAGCAAGAGTCTTAAAACTAGGGCCTGATATGACAAGTGTTGTGGGCAGCGCTTCGACCATTGATGCTCCTTTTATGTTTGAAGACTCAGGGATGCATAAGTATAACGGAACCTATTACTATTCCTATTGCATCAACTTTGGCGGCTCCCACCCAGCAGATAAACCACCTGGTGAGATCGGTTATATGACGAGCTCAAGTCCGATGGGTCCCTTTGGTCCCTTTACGTATAGAGGGCATTTCCTGAAAAATCCGGGTGCATTTTTCGGTGGAGGCGGTAACAACCATCATGCTGTGTTCAATTTTAAAAACGAGTGGTATGTCGTGTATCATACCCAAACAGTCAGCTCTGCTTTATACGGGGCAGGAAAAGGCTACAGATCTCCACATATAAATAAGCTCGTGCATAATGCTGACGGCTCCCTTCGAGAGGTAGCAGCCAATTTTGAAGGGGTCAAACAGCTTTCCAACCTGAATCCTTATCAGCGGGTAGAAGCTGAAACATTCGCATGGAATGGACGCATTTTGACAGAGGCATCTTCAGCTCCAGGCGGACCGGTCAATAACCAGCATGTCACAAACATTCAAAACGGAGATTGGGTGGCTGCCAGTAACGTCGATTTCGGATCAAACGGCGCAAGAACATTTAAAGCCAATGTAGCATCAAATGCAGGCGGAAAAATAGAAGTACGCCTCGGAAGCCCTGACGGCAGACTCGTTGGGACACTAAATGTCCCTTCCACAGGCGGAACAAACAATTGGCGAGAAGTAGAAACGACAGTAAACGGAGCAGCTGGCGTGCACAACGTATTTTTTGTCTTTACTGGAACAGGTTCAAACCTATTTCAGTTTGATTCCTGGCGGTTTACTCAATAACAAAGGATGACAAAATGATAGGAGAGTGGAAAAATTTGATGTCAATGATCAAAAAACCAATCTGTACTTTATTGATCTGCTTCACCATGCTGTCTGTCATGTTCATCGGACCTGGCGTCACTGAAGTTTCAGCAGCAGATGCCAATATTAATATCAATGCAGAAAGACAAGTGATTCGCGGCTTTGGCGGAATGAACCACCCGGCTTGGATTGGTGATTTGACCGCACCTCAAAGGGAAACCGCTTTTGGCAATGGGCAGAATCAATTAGGGTTTTCCATTCTAAGAATTTTTGTAGATGAGAACAGAAATAATTGGCACAGAGAGGTCGCCACAGCCAAAAGAGCAATAGAGCATGGAGCTTTAGTGATCGCTTCACCTTGGAATCCTCCAAGCCATATGGTCGAGACTTTCAACCGTAATGGTACAACTGCAAAGCGTCTGAGATACAATCAATACGCTGCATATGCTCAGCATCTGAACGATTTTGTGACGTATATGAAAAATAATGGCGTCAATCTCTATGCTATCTCAGTACAAAACGAGCCCGATTATGCACATGAATGGACATGGTGGACTCCTCAGGAAATCCTGCGTTTCATGAGAGAAAATGCCGGCTCCATTAATGCCCGCGTGATTGCACCAGAATCCTTTCAATACCTTAAAAATATATCAGATCCTATCTTAAATGATCCGCAGGCGCTAAGAAATATGGACATTCTCGGAGCCCATTTGTACGGAACCCAAATCAGCCAGCTTCCGTATCCTCTGTTCAAACAAAAAGGAGGGGGAAAGGAGCTTTGGATGACAGAGGTCTACTACCCGAATAGCGATAACAATTCAGCGGACCGCTGGCCTGAGGCATTAGGGGTTTCAGAGCATATTCACCATTCGATGGTAGAAGGGGACTTTCAGGCATATGTTTGGTGGTACATCCGCAGATCCTACGGCCCTATGAAGGAAGATGGCCTGATCAGTAAACGCGGTTACAACATGGCGCATTTCTCCAAGTTTGTACGCCCAGGATACGTCAGAATTGATGCAACGAAAAGTCCTGAACCAAATGTTTTCGTATCTGCCTACAAAGGAAACAATCAGGTCGTCATTGTCGCGATTAACAAAAACAATACAGGAGTCAATCAGCACTTTGTGATGCAAAATGGAACTGCTTCGCAAGCATCAAGATGGATTACGAGCAGCAACAGCAACCTTCAGCCGGGTACAGACTTAAATATATCAGGTAATCAATTTTGGGCTCATCTCCCGGCTCAAAGTGTGACAACATTTGTAGTCAAACGCTAAAAAATCAATTGAATCACCAAAAGCCAATTTTCTCATTTCAAAAGAAAATTGGCTTTTTTTATGCAAATAAGAAGTTGATTTTTTCACTATGTTCTTACATTGGGTATAATAATGGCAATGACTTCAGGAGAGTGATCAATGTATGCCAAAGCATCAAAGCAAAGTATTAATGATCGATGACGAAAAAGAAATTTTGGAATTAATCAACACAGTATTAACAAGAGAAGGCATTGATCGTGTCATAACAGCTTCAACTGCCCGTGAGGGGCTCACGAAATTTCATCAAGAACAGCCCGATCTTGTCATACTTGATATTATGCTGCCAGACGGTGAAGGCTATGATATTTGCAGACAAATCAGAGAGACCTCCCATGTTCCGATTATCTTTTTATCAGCAAAGGGAGAGGAAACAGACAAAATTGTAGGACTTGCCATCGGCGGGGATGACTACATTACAAAACCGTTCAGCCCAAAGGAAGTCGCCTACCGGGTGAAAGCGCAGCTGAGACGGCTCTCATACTTGCAGTCATCTCAAGCCGATCCCGTGATCAAAAAAGGGCCGTTTGAATTAAACGAGCAGCAAGCAGAACTGACGAAAAACGGCGCGGTCATTGAGCTCACGCCGAAAGAGCTTCTGCTGATGACCTACTTCTTGCAGCATCCGAACCGCATCATCAGTAAAGAAACGCTTTATCAAACTGTTTGGGGGGAAGACTTCTTCGGTTCTGACAATACGGTGATGGTTCATATCCGAAGACTTCGGGAAAAAATAGAAAATTCCCCGTCAACACCAGAGTTTCTCGTCACAGTCAAAGGGCTTGGCTATAAATTTGTTGTAAAGGATGCGTAAGGATGAAATGGCGATTAACAGGCAGATATATGGTCTCTGTCATTATCGTGACCATAATCACGGTCTTTATCAACTTATTCGTATTTATGATTTGGCTCGTACTTCAGGCAAACAGCCAGCATAACGAGGAAAATACGCCCGAAACCTTTACAAGATCATTTGAACAATACGTCTCTTTCTCTGATCAAGGGATAACCGTAAACAAAAAAGGGCAGAAAGCCTTAAAACAACAGAATGCATGGATTCAAATTTTAGACGAAAATGGACAGGACGTGTATCATGCGCAGGCACCTAAAGGATTAAAGCACAAATATACACCGATAGACATCGTGAACTTACATAAATATAAAGATAAGCAATTATTATCGACCATTTATGCTGGCGGAAAAAAAGTAAAGGGCAAAGAATACAGTTACTTTATCGGATTTAAAGATCCTTCCATTGGAAAATACCTATTCTCGTTTGACACGAAGGATTTAGTCACTAGATTCAATATCGGGACGATGATTTTATTATCAATTGATGCCATCATAGCATTACTCATTGGTTACTTATTCAGCCGGCAGCTCACAAAACCGCTCGGCCGTGCCATTCATAGCATCCAGCGGCTGGCAAACGGAGATTACACGACAAATCTGCCTGCTAAAGGAATTTATAAAGATGTCTTCTATAATGTCAATCACTTATCAGAGCAGCTCGCTTCAAGCAAAAAAGAAAAAGACAAACTAGAGCAAATGCGTGAAGAATGGATCAGCCATATTTCTCATGATATTAAAACGCCGCTCGCTTCTATTCAAGGCTATGCAGAAATCATGAAAGACCCAAAGTATCCTCTTTCAAAACAAGACATCAGACATTACGCGGGCATCATTGAGAATAAATCATTGTATATCAAAGATGTCATGGAGGATCTGAATTTAACGACAAGGCTGAAAAATAACGGCGTCATGCTCAATAAAGAGCTGGTCAACATCGTGTCACTGCTGCGGGAAACGTTAATTGATATTTTGAACGATTCAAGATATGCGGATCAGACGATTGAGCTTCAAACGAATGAAGACAAGCTCATGCTGAATATTGATAAAATCCTCATTCGAAGAGCGGTTACCAATCTGATTTTAAATGCCCTCGTTCACAATGATCCTGATGTGACGATCATTGTACAGCTTGAACAAAAAGAAAAAACCCATATCACGATTAAAGACAACGGCAGAGGAATAGAAGAGGCAGAGCTGGAAAAAGTGTTTGACCGCTATTACAGGGGGACGAATACAGGAGTTTCACATGCTGGCTCTGGTCTTGGGATGGCCATTGCAAAGGATATTATCGTCAAGCACGGCGGGGACATCACGATCCGCAGCAGTGTAGGAAAAGGAACAACAATTGATATCCAACTACCAGCATAAAAATAGACAAAAAAAAACGGTTCTGATCAACAACAGAACCGTTTTTTTACCTATTATTTATTCTGAAAATACTTTGATGCCTTTCACAATGTTCCAAATGAAGAAGTAGATGGCAACAAGGAATGTCACTGCATATGTCGCAATTAAGAAAGGCCCCGCATGGCTGATATCTTTCATACCAAGTAAACCTGAACCAAGGATGCCAATACCAAAAATCAAATAAGGTATGACATGCGTCCATAATGATTTTTTCGCATGATATTTCACTTCGTCCTGACCTAAGAAATAGACGATAATTGGGAACAAAAATGGTGCGAAAAAGATACTGAAGTAACATAATGATGACAAGACTTTATTTTCTCTCAAAACGTTTCACCTCTATGATTTATTGACTACAAACACATTGTACTACCTCAACCTTAATCCGTATTAATCTGAACCTTACAGCAACCTTAAAAATGTTTACCTTTTAAAATAATTTATAAACGACATAATATAATATAGGTATTTAAATCTATTTTACCGAAAAAATAGTTGACTTTGGTTTATCCTGTGTTTACAATAAAGTCGTAACCGATGCAGGAGTGTTACTGATATCATCAGGCACCACCAAGTCAGGTAAACATGTTGTACATTTGTACGTTGTTTGCTGAGATTTTGGTGTTTTTTTTATGCTTTTTTAGCAGTTTTAGGTAAGGTGGGATGAAGATGTTCACCGTCGTTAAAGTTTTAAACAATAATATCGTATTAGCTCTAACAGACACTCAAAATGAAGTAGTTGTTTTTGGTACAGGAATAGGCTTTAAGAAGAAAAAGGGTGATACACTTGATGAGAGCGCTGTCAGTAAGACATTTTATTCTGATCAGACGTCTCCATTAGAATCTCAACTTGCCGCTATCCCAACTGATATTCTTTTATTAACTGAAAAAATCATTCATATGGGCGAAGAGATGTTGAATAAAAAATTAGGTTCTAGCATGCTGTTTTCGCTATCTGATCATCTTACCTTTTCAATTCAAAGGCATCAAGAAAAATGGAATATGAAAACCCTATTGTATGGGAAATTCCACATCTATATTATCAAGAATATCAAATTGGGGAAAAAGCACTTAAAATTATTCAAAAAATGATGGGAATTACTTTTCATGATACAGAGGCTTCACTTATTGCCCTTCATTTTGTAAACGCTCAAATAGATGGTCAGTCTATGGGAGATACGATCAAAATGACCCATCTCACGAAGGAAATCGTTAAGATTATTCAAAACATTTTCGAGATGGTGTTAGATAAATCATCAATAGATTATTCGAGGTTTATCACTCATTTGAGATATTTTATTGTCAGACAAGAAACAAATCAACCGCCTCAGCAAATGGATGATTCATTAAAAGAATTAATTCAGGATCGGTATATGAAGAGCTATGCATGCGGTTTAATTATTAAAGAAATGTTAAAGCGGGAATTCAATTGGAATGTCACTGAAGACGAACTTGTTTTTCTAGTCATTCATATTGAAAGAATTACAAAGAAACATCAAAAGAATAAATGATTTCTTTTAGGCGTGTTATGAAAAAGCATTAACCTAAACAAATCTCCATTTAGAAGTCTTTCTAATGGTGGATTTTGTTTAGGTTTTTTTTGTGAAAATGAAGGGGTGAAGACATGGGAAACAAAGAATTGGCGCAAGAAATTATTAAATTAATCGGTGGAACCGGCAATATATCTCAAAGCTGGCATTGTATTACGAGGCTGAGATTTAATATCAACGATGAAAAACAGGTGAAAGTAGATGAACTGAAAACAGTAGACGGTGTGCTGGGAGCGCAATTCCAAAGCGGACAATTCCAAGTCATTATTGGAGCAAAGGTTGCAGAAGTCTATGAGGAAATCGACCATCTGATTGGAGAGAGCAGCAATGATTCTACTCCTGCTAAAAATACGTCAAAAATGAATCCAATCGAAGTCGTATTCGATGTCATTAGCGGGATTTTCACACCGATTTTGCCTGCGATTGTTGGTAGTGGATTGATAAAAGGGATCATGGCTTTGTTCGTTAGTTTAGGCTGGATGACGGAAAAAAGCTCTACCTATGCTGTACTTCAAATCTTTTCAAATGCTGTCTTTTACTTTTTACCTTTCCTCATTGCGTATTCTGCAGCGAAGAAATTTAAAACACGAGAATCTCTCGCGATGGCACTCGCTGGGATTTTATTGTATCCAACGATGGTGGAAGGTGCAGCAAAAGGGGCAGATCCACTTAGTTTTTTAGGATTGAGTATCCCATTAAATAATTATACTTCTTCTGTCTTACCAATTATTTTAGGAGTGCTGCTCCTTAGCTTTATTGATAAGTGGATAACGAAAGTGATTCCAAAATCCTTAAGTATTGTGTTTACACCGGTACTGAGTTTAATGATCACGGCGCCTCTTACACTAGCTTTCATAGCGCCTATTGGAAACGTTTTCGGTCAGTATTTAGAGATCTTTTTCACTTCTTTATTCCATTTTGCTGGACCGATTGCAGGTTTATTAATGGGAGGCCTCATGCCTTTAATTGTGCTAACTGGGATGCATTACGCATTCTTCCCAAGCACGTTTGCCAGCTTTGAAAAAGTTGGCTACGATATCATGCTGCTTCCGATGAACTTTATTGCCAATATGGCACAAGCAGGTGCCGTTTTAGGGGTCATCATTCGCACAAAACGAGTAGAAACAAGGTCTTTGGCGTTATCAACATTGCTGCCGAGTTTCTTTGGAATTACAGAACCAGCCATTTATGGCGTAACACTGAGACTGAAAAAGCCTTTCTATGCTTCATTAATAGGCGGCGCAGTTGGCGGATGTTTTTATGGTTTATTCTCAGTCAAAACGACAGCATTTTCAATTCCAGGTATTACATCTCTGCCAACCTATATTATGAAAGGCACAAATAATTTCCAGCTGGCTTTAATTGGAATAGCGCTGAGCTTTTTGGTCTCACTGCTTGCCACTATGTTTCTTGGCTTCAATGAACCTGCCACAAAGGATGAAGGGCAGCCGGAAAAACAGGGAAAGCCATCTAAATATCCAGAAAATGCAGTCAATCAACAAGCTGCCAGACAAGTAAATCCTTATGAAATACAAGCACCTATAACTGGTAAAGTCGTTCCTTTATCTGACGTAAATGATGCCGTCTTTTCAAGCGAAATGATGGGCAAGGGAGTAGCGATTATACCTGATAAGGGGGTGGTACAAGCGCCGTTTGCCGGAAAAGTAGTGACCGTTACACCTACTAAACATGCAATAGGTTTGGTTTCAGATGATGGGGTTGAATTATTAATACATGTAGGGATTGATACCGTCAGCCTAAATGGTCAATTCTTTGAGGTATTGGTGGAAGAAGGAGATGAAATCAACATCGGGGATCATTTATTATCATTTGATATAGAAGGAATTCAATCAAAAGGATTAGATGTCGTGACACCTATGATCGTCACTAATTCCTCGAAGTACCTGGATGTTATTTATACAGGTGACTCTTATGTCAACGCAGGAGAAAATAAACTCTTAATGCTCATTCATTAATCAAAATAGAAGGGATGATTGAAATGAAAGAATTAAAAAAAGGATTTTCAGATAATTTTCTATGGGGTGGCGCAACCGCTGCCAATCAAATAGAGGGTGCATATTTAGAAGGCGGAAAAGGGCTGTCAACTTCAGACTTCGCTGCATATAAAGATCCTTATGCACAAGGAAAAGTGAACAACTTTACATTCGATGTGAGTTCAGCTGAACTAAACAAGTACAAGGAAAGTCCTGATGCATTTGATTTCCCAAAAAGACGCGGAATTGATTTTTATCATCGTTATGAAGAAGATATTGCACTGTTTGCAGAAATGGGATTTAAAGTATTTCGTTTGTCTATCTCATGGGCAAGAATCTTTCCAACAGGCTTAGAGGACAAGCCGAATGAAGAAGGATTGGCTTTTTACGATAAAGTATTTGATGAATGTGCGAAATATGGAATTGAACCGCTAGTAACGATGTCTCATTATGAAATGCCGATTACTTTAACAGAAAAATATAATGGATGGATGAGTAGAGAGCTTGTCCCATTGTTCGAAAAATACGCACGTGCGATTTTAGAAAGATATAAAAACAAAGTGAAATATTGGATTACGTTTAATGAAATGAATATGAACCTCAATAGCCTTTATACAGGTGCTGGAATTTTAGAGGATCTAGTAGACCATAAATTACAAGCTGCTTACCAAGCATCTCATCATCAATTCGTGGCAAGTGCCTTAACAGTGAAGGCTGCGAAGGAAATCATTCCAGATGTCCAAATTGGCTGTATGATTAACCAGATTGAAGCCTATGCAAAAACAACAAAACCAGAGGATCAGCTGCAGGCAGTCAAATCGAATCAATTGAATATGTTCTATCCTGATGTTCAAGCTAGAGGCGAATATCCAACATACATGGTGAAATACTTTGCTGATAATCAAATCAAGCTGGATATTAAAGAGCAGGATGAACAAATTTTAAAAGAAGGCACGGTTGATTTTGTTGCGATCAGCTATTATATGTCCCATGTAGCAGAAGCACGTGAAGATGCAGCTGAGCTAGCGGGTACGTTTGACAGTCCGATTAAAAATGAACACTTGGAATTATCACAATGGGATTGGCCGATCGATCCAATGGGTCTGCGCATTTCATTAATTAAACTGTATGACAGATACCAAAAGCCTTTATTTGTTTGTGAAAATGGACTTGGTGCAAGGGATACATTGACACAAGACGGAAAAATACACGATGATTATCGAATTGATTATTTGAAAAAACATATTGAACAGATGAAAGAAGCCGTAAAAGAAGGTGTTGACTTAATGGGGTACACACCTTGGGGCTGCATTGACTTAATCAGCTGCGGAACATCTCAAATGACTAAACGCTATGGTTTGATCTATGTGGATCAAGACGACCTAGGAAATGGTACACTGAATCGTTACCGCAAAGACTCATTCTTCTGGTACAAAAATGTAATCGCATCAAATGGAGAAGACCTATAAAAGCAAATTGAATGATGTAAAACACCATCTCAGGGCGCCTTAACCGGCTGCATGCGATGGTGTTTTATTTTTTACGGAAACGTATCTTGACCTTGAAGTATAGTTCAACCTTTATAATGTAAATATAGAAAGACAAAATCACGAAAAAGGAGTAACGATGGAGTTGATGACTAGAGGAGAACTTGCCAAACAAACAGGAATAAGCCCTGCCGCAATTCGTTACTATGAAGAACACAACATTTTACCTGTCCCGAGACGCCGTTCGAACGGTTATAGACGATACACAGAAGATTATATTGTGAAAATTCAATTGATCAAAGATGCCAAATCATTGGGTTATTCACTAAAGGAAATAAAAGAAATATTGGAAATGCTGAGTCAAGACATAGAACTTGATACTTTAAAAAGAATTGTACATCAAAAACATGAAGAAATTGAAAAGAAAATTAACAGTCTCCGTCTCATACAAGACCTTTTATCTAACTTATTAAAGACTCCTGAGAAAGAAGTACAAGTGTATCTCAAATCATTTCGTATGATGAATCAGGATGACGAATAAACATATCTGCTTAAAGTAAAGGAGAGAAAACAAAATGAGTATCGACATTTTTAATGGAGAACGTTCTGAAGAAAGTATTCAATTTGAAACATTATTCACGTCCCAAAGTAATAAAGAGAGTTTTGCTAGTGTCGAAAAAACCAAAAATCTTCTGTCTCAAATAGAAAATATAAAGCCTTATGCAATCGGAGACGATGTGAAATTAAAGAGTGAGATAAAGGAGCAGACTTTCGAAGGAATGCAGGTTTTCACATTGAATGACCAAATGTCGCAAAAACAAAAGGTGATTTTATATATACATGGTGGTGCCTGGGTAAACCAGCCTCTCGATTTCCATTGGTGGTACATGGATAAAATGGCTAGGTCCCTTAACGCCAAAGTCATCGCTCCTATTTACCCTAAATTACCTCATTACAGCTACCAAGATACCTATCCAAAAATTCTAAATCTATATAAAGAAATACTAAAAACGGTTGAGAGTACCGATCAATTAACGATCATGGGTGATTCAGCGGGCGGAAATATCTCTCTTGGCCTTGCGCACCTCTTAAAGATGGAAGGTCTGCCGCAGCCGAAGGATATCATTTTATTATCTGCATGTGTTGATATGAGTTTAAGCAATCCTCTTATATTTGAATATGCCGATAAAGATCCCATTCTAGCGCCAGAAGGAATAGATGTCATTACAAAAATGTGGGCAGCAGATAAAAAGGTAACTGACCCATTAATCAGTCCGATTCACGGTGACTTTAACGGTCTTGCGAAGATCACTCATTTTATTGGAACACATGATATTTTATATCCAGATGCACTAAAGCTTGATGAAAAGCTAGCAGAACAAGGAATTGACATGAAAACCTTTGTTTATCCAGAAATGCTGCATGTATTTGTCGTCATGCCAATCCCTGAGGCACAAGACGCTCAGGAAAAAATCATTCAGGTGATAAATAGTTAGATTCTCTTTTCACATATCAAAATGCTCCGGCTTGAATATTTGAAAGCTTAGCGAAATGGGCTGCTTACTGAAAGCAGTCTTTTTCCATTCAACATGACATAACATTCGGAATGTCAATTCACCTCAGATTAAATATTCCTTAAATTCCAATTTTTGTTTACAATGTGCGGATTTCCTATTAATATGATACATATTCGGTTGTTCACCGGTTCATAAAGGAGAGTGACATGATGAGTGTTTTCTTTCTTCATCCCATGGCGCTAATCTTATTTACACTGCCTTTGTTATCTTTGGTATGGGGGATTGTTGGCTACTGCATCTTTAAGCGAGTTTACATCGTTCTTATCATCACATTTGCAGTCTCCACTATTTTCATATTTGCCTATACTGGGTTTGACATGTCAAATATGTATTGGGTCGTGGTCATGACCTTTTTATGCATGTGTACCTCTGTCATCACAAAAATCATTCGATATATGTATGCCCGCTATAAAAGAGCATAACGAAAAAGCTGATGGTCACAAAAATCAGCTTTTTTGTATCCATTCTTCATCTAGCGGAACCGCCCATTATCTGAAGTTTGGTATAATAGATCAGTATATTCAAAACGAGCATAGAAGGGCGAAGGGGACACAATGCACACATTTGATCTTACTCCAAAAGATGTAGAGTTAATAGACGAAGCAAAAAAGAAGATTACGAGCCTTTATGAAGAGGATAAACACCATGTAGGAGCCGCTATCCGCATGAAAACAGGAGAAATGATCTCGGCTGTCCATATAGAAGCGTATATCGGACGGGTAACGGTTTGTGCAGAAGCCATTGCAATTGGCAGTGCTTTATCGAATGGATATAAAGATTTTGATACAATAGTTGCCGTTCGACATCCATATTCAGATGAAGAGGATAGAAGATTGAGGGTCGTAAGCCCTTGCGGCATCTGCAGAGAGCTCATTTCAGATTTCGGACCAGAATGTTTTGTCATCATAGAAATAGATGGCGAACTAGTCAAAGTGAAAATCGGGGAACTGATTCCACTCAAATATACTAGAAGTTGATGTACGACCTAGACTTAGCAGGAAGAGGGACGCATCAAGCGTTCTCTTTGTTACATTCCAGATAACTGAAAAATCGCTCCACAAAATCAGCCCCATGTATGTTCTCCATATGCGCCGTGTTAAAAATATATTGTTCCATATGCTCAAGCCTGCGCAGGCTGCGTACCAGTACTTTCCGATCCTCGTCAGAAAGATGAGGGTCATGATTTATCTTCAGCAATGCCTGTTTGACACGCGCGGAGACCTTTTCAACATATAGATGGTTTTTGGAAGCTGGCGGAATACATTGCGACAGGTCACAGCCTGTAAAGCGAACACCGTCAAGAATGCAGTTTTCAAAGTTGGCGATCAGCTTTTGTTTACCATTTCCCTCAAACGTTATATCCACTAGCTTACCGGTAAAGGTACAATGAACAATATTCGCTGCTTGTAAAATGCGGTCATTAAACCTGCATTGATAAAATGTACAGTTGATAAACGCAGCATTTTCCAATGTCATTCCTCTCATATCACAGGAGGAAAATTCGCAATTCGTAAAAACAGCCTCGCCTTTAGCAATCCCAACAGAGCGCAAATCGGAACGAATAAACGTACAATGCTCAATCGTACTACCTGCAAAGAATCTCGCATTCGTCAGATCACACGTATTAAATACAAGATGACGCAGCTGACAGTTCCAAAATATAGGTGAATGAACATTCGAGTTATTGATGGTCGTTCCGCTTATCGTTTCATGTTCATACCTGACAATATCAGAAAATATTTCGTTGTCTACTGACATTCCAGACTCAAGCCTTCTCATTGTGATCACCTATCATTTCTTCAGAATCTTTTCCAATGATGAATACCTTCCAGCAAGTTCATTTCGGTTTCACTAAGCGGTTGGCACTGACAAGTTATTATATCATAAAGCTAGAAACATAAAGAGGGTGGTCATCGTTTTGAAAAGCGCTTATATCAAAATGTGTATTTCACATTCATTTTTTGATCATTACATTCTGCAAAAGCCTGTACATGTGGAAAGTCTGTCATACGATGGCGTGGAAAACGAGCAGAAAGTGATGACCTGATGGTCTCATGTCTATTGCATGGCTGACAGGTGCTATCATGGAGAAACTAAGAAGGATGATTTTTTTATTTGTTTCTATTTCTGTTCCCCAGAATAGATATCCGCAACGATTTTTAAAAAAGCCTTCAAAGCACGTGTTTTATATCGATCTTTCTTCACGACAATGCCGATTTTCCAGGGAATATATTGACTGCTAATTGGTTTTACACAAATGTCCTCTCTGTACATATCCGTTAAAGGACTTGGAAGGATCGCCACTCCAAGTTCATCACGAACTAATGTCAAAAGCAAATCCCATTGTGTTGTGCTGTAAGCGATGTTGGGAACAAAATGTTCCTTACGGCAGCTATCTACAATCACTTGACTCAACGCAAATGAAGAATCAAACAATATCCAGTTATCCTCTTTAAGCTGTTCGAGTGAGAGCTGTTGTTCATCTTTTAAAGCGTGATTTTTTGGTAAACAAGCCACAAACGGCGCTTCAAAAATGAGTTGTTCTTCTAATTCATGACTTTGCGCAGGTATGACAACAAAGGCAACATCTACTTCGCCTTTCTCAACGAGTTTTTCTACATGCAAGCCGCCCTCTTCAATCATTTCGAGTGTCACATTTGGATGCTTTTTAGTAAAAGCCTTTGCCACTTTGGAAAAGAAAAAGGTACCAATTATTTGTGGCAGACCGATCTTTAAATGGCCGCGAATATGCGTCTCGGTATCACCCAGCTCCATTTGCAACTCATTCATTTGCTGAAGCACCGCAATCGCTTTTTCATATACAAGCTGTCCTTCATCCGTTAACCTAAAAATTCGATTTGACCGATCGAAAAGGATGACACCCAGTTTTTTCTCTAATTTTTGAATGGTTTTAGTAAGGGAAGGCTGTGCGATAAAAAGCTTTTCACTTGCTCTTGAAAAACTTCCACATTCCGCAATTGTTTTAAAAATTTCAAAGTCCCGTATGTTCATTTTATCCTCCCATTATTCCAATAAGGCATACTCATTATGATGATGATATATTGTACATGATAAACGTTTATTTTTACACTGAGAATAAGGAGGGGGTAAGATGTCAACATGTAGAGTTGCTGTTGTGCAAGCTGCTTCTGTCATTATGGATAGAGAAGCATGTACTGAAAAAGCCATTTCGTTAACACTTGAGGCTGGAGAAAAAGGAGCCAATATTGTTGTATTCCCTGAAGCATTTATACCTGCTTATCCAAGAGGACTAGCATTTGGCGCCACTGTAGGAAGCCGTTCTCCAGAAGGAAGAAAGGACTGGCTTCGTTACTTAGAAAATTCAGTTCCAGTTCCTAGTCAAACGACAGACAGATTAGGAGAAGCAGCCCGCAAAGCTGGTGTCTACCTCGTCATTGGTGTCATTGAAAGAGATGATGAATCAAGCCGCGGGACTTTATATTGTTCCGTATTGTTTTTCGGACCAGATGGAGCCTTACTTGGAAAGCACCGTAAACTAAAGCCGACAGGCTCTGAACGACTCATATGGGGAGAGGGGGATGGCAGCACACTGCCGGTTTTCGATACACCGTATGGTAAAATAGGCGCTTTAATTTGCTGGGAAAACTATATGCCATTAGCTAGAGCAGCGATGTATGCAAAAGGCGTACAAATCTATATAGCCCCTACAGCAGATTCCAGGGAGCTATGGCAATCAACGATTCGCCATATTGCCGCAGAAGGCCGCTGCTTCGTTCTATCTTGTAATCAATATGTGAATAAAGAGATGTATCCTAAAGATTTAGCCTGCTATGATGAATTATCATCTTCTCCTGATGAAATGTGCCGAGGGGGAAGTGCAATCGTCGGTCCGTTAGGCGAATATATAAAAGAACCTGTCTATGGTCAAGAAGAGATACTGCTGGCAGATCTTGATTTGCGTGATATTTCTTCTAGTCAATTTGACTTCGATGTCGTAGGACATTATTCAAGACCTGATGTCTTCCAGCTCGTCGTCAATGAAGAGAAAAAAGAAAATGTAAAGTGGATAAATCGATGAAATCACACGAAAAAAAGAGCAGCCATCCAGCCGCTCTTTTTTCGTGTGTCAACCTTGATGAGTTTTTAATGGACCTTTTGTGATTTGAGAAAGCTCAGCATTAATATCAAAGATTTTAGCGTTGATGTCTGTTATTCCAAAGCTGGTTATTCTTTTAGAATGCATTTCAAGATAGTTTTCAGCTGCTTCTTTTGTTTCGAATAAGTAGATTCCGCCAGCCTCATTCTTCTCGGGATTCTCCGTCCATATTTTCCATATGAATCCGTCTTCCTCTTTTATACTTTTCGCTAAATCAGAAAACTCTTTTGCCATTTCATCACCGAAAGGGCCCTTCATCTTAAAATCCATCTGTAATAAATGTGCCATCGTCATTCTCCTTATGTCGAAGTTGTAAAATACAGTTCTCCCAGCACTTCTTTCATTTGATACTGCTGCTGGGGAAGTTCTTTCTTCATAAAAGACCGTACATCTGATTGGTCAACATCGTACATTACTTCAATTTCTTTAGAAAATAGAAGTTTTTCTTTTTCGAGCAGAATAGAAACAGCTGGGCGCTTTTTCGGTTCAAGTTCTTCAGTGTTTAAAGCTTGCTTTAATCCTTCAACATAGACTTCAAATGAGCGGCCACCCGTGATTTTGACTCCTTTATTTTCTTCGTTGACGAAGATGATCGTTGGGAAACCTCTAGCACCAAGGTCTCGAACAAGAGTAAAATCTTGATCTAATAATTCCTGGCCGCTAGGCAGCTCCGCTTCATGGACTATCACATCTCCGTTAAGTCCAAGGTCGTTGACGATATCAATTAACACCGTGATATCCGATATATTTTGATTGAAGGCAAATAGCGCTTCTCTTGCACGGCGTAAAAAAGTATAGGCTATTGCATCATCATGATGTTTTTGAATCACTTTGAACACGCGAGAGGGCGGGTAGGAGGATTGAACAGGATTGTCAATCATTAAGGAACCATCAATTGGCATGCGGGAATGTTCTCCAACCTCTCTCCAGTGACCAGCAACATCAGCAGGCTTATAAATTCCGTTTGCAGGATCAATTGGACCACCATGCCATTTCTCTAACAGTCCACCCAACACAGTCTGGAAATGAAAATAATGTCCATATTGCTCTTTCAATCGACGCAGGACAGGTTCAATTGCCCAGCAATGCGAACAAATTGGGTCTGTTACATAATAGAGCGTAATAGATTTTTTAGATTGTTGAAAATCAATCACCTGGATATCCTCTTCTTCACCTACACCACATACACCTGTTTCTATATCACAAAACATCTCATTGTTTTTCAATTTCATTTACCTCCTCAAATTATGCAGGAAACGCTATTCCCTATGTTTGTTTGAATCAATCATTTGCATTACAATTAGATCTTAAGACACAATGAGTAAGACCAACACCAATAATTTCTTCAATTTGTTGTTTATCCAACAGATTAATAGATGTGTTGAAAAAGGAGGAGAGATAAGATGACGCAGCCAAAGACAGACCCTCGGGTTCTGAGAACGCGTAAGTTAATCATGGAGTCTTTTATGAAACTTTCATCGAAAAAGGAATTTAAGGATATTACGATCAAAGATGTCACGGCAGAAGCCATGATCAACCGAGCGACGTTTTATTATCATTTTGAGGATAAATACGATTTGCTGGATAAAACGCTGTCAGAAGTATTATCGATTAATTTAGAAAGTATTCATTTCAATCATCGTAAACTAGATGAAGATACGATCATCAATATTTTTAAAGCATTAACGAATTTTCAACAATCTCTGCATAACCGCTGCCAAGTAGAATATGAAACTGAACTTGCTCCTATTGTGAGGGAACAGCTTGAAATCATTTTTTATCAATTGTTAATCAATCAATATACAAATGTCGAAAAGCAAATTCTGAAGGTCACAGCTGTTTTTTTAAGCTGGGGAATTCACGGAGCTTCTGTTGAGTGGAGAAAAAATAGTTCGCACATATCATCAGAGGAATTTATCAAATCAGCAGTGCCATATATTTTGTCAGGGATTGATTTTAAACAAGCAGATAGTTGATTTGACAATTTTCAAAGGCTTCACTAATATAAATGCTATAGCATATAAATTTCATAGAGGGTGTTTTACATGGAGTTACAAGATTTAATAGGCTATCTCGTTCATCGTACCGATCTCAAAATGACAAATTATTTTACAAACAGGTTAAAGCCTTATGGGGTCACTCCTGAACAATGGAGTATTATCAGTATTCTGAGCAGTGAAAAGGGGACTACTCAAAAAGAATTGGCAGAAGGAATTGATAAAAATCAAACCACTGTCGTCAGAATGATCCAATCAATGGAACGAAAAGGGCTTGTCAAAAAAATCTATAACGAACAAGACCGGCGCTCACATCACCTGCTTTTAACAGAAAAAGGGCACGAGGTCAAAAAGGCCATTCTTCCTGTCGTCATGGATGCACATCAAACGGTAACAAAGCAATTAAGCGATGAAGAGATTCAACAATTAAAATTACTTTTGAACAAATTATTTCATTCAGACTATGAATCTTGAAATGTCTAATCTGTAATGATCTATTTATGCCCAATATATGCTATGACATATAAATTGCATCAGCTGAAAATTTGTCCATTTGGACTGAGTGTTTCAGTCAAATAACTTAGAAAGATGTGATCACGATTTTCATACTTATTCTGCAAATGATATTGGCCGCTTTCTTTTTTGTAACAGGATCGAAAATTATATCAGGGAAAATGGCAGAAGAGTTCAAACGATTTGGTTTACCTGCTTTTTTTAATGTTTTAACCGGAGCCTTTGAGCTCATAGGCGCTGCTGGAATGCTGATCGGCATATGGATGCCAACAATAGCAATATTATCAGGCTTACTGTTAGGAGGCACGATGCTTGCAGCTGCCTTTACTCTGATCGTATTAGCCAAAGACCCCTTTAAAAAAGCACTCCCTGCAATTGTGTTATTCGCTCTCAGTATCGGGGTCAGCTTGTACCACATTCTTTAAGTTGATATCAGAATAAAACACAAAACCTAAACAAATCTCCATTATTCTAATGGCGGATTGTGTTTAGGTTTTTTTGCGATTGAATTGTTTTCGAAGAACTAGGCATGAGACAGCGAATACTGCGAAAGCGCCCGCTGATCCAGCAGCAAACACCAGCTCAAATTGTTCTGGTTTGGACTTGAATAACAAAGGGACAGAAAGAATGAGAGCGGCACCACTAAAACTCAATCCTAATATCAACATTGCCAATAATTTATTCATAGAAACACCTCTTACACTCAGAATTAGAACAATGGAAACGACTGATTCAAGAATCATTGTGATGATTCGACATCCTTTCACATTCCTAGTTGAAGTGTATCATATGGTGGCAGGCGATTGTAAAACACACAATTGTGAAATAAACTTTTTAAACGAACACTGTTCTTTACGAACAGTGTTCGTTATAATATAAATGTGATGTGGCTTTAAACGATTTCCATAAAGAAGAGGAGATGCATACGATGACGGCATTATCTAAGAAACAAAAGCAGATCGCTATTATTGGAGGAGGGCCTGGGGGGCTAACACTCGCCTTAATACTGCAAAATTACGGTATAAAAACAACCATCTATGAACGAGAAATGCATGACAAGAGTCTTGAAAGAGGAGGCTCACTGGATATTCATGAAGAAACAGGTCAAAAAGCTTTAAAAGAAGCAGGAGTTTATGAGGAATTTCAAAGGAACGCCCGCTATGAAGGAGAAGATTTCCGTTTACTTGATAAATCAGGAAGAATTTATTTAGATGAAGAAACGGAATCAGATCAAAAAGGAACCCGCCCAGAAATTGATCGTGGTGTTTTGTGCGAACTGCTGTTAGATCAAATGAATGCTGAAAACATCAAATATGGATATAAACTAGAAAGTTGCATTTCATTAGAAAGCGGCATGACGGAGCTTCATTTTGAAAACGGAGTTGTTGAGACAGTTGATCTTGTAATTGGGGCAGATGGTGCTTTTTCTCGTGTGCGTCCTCTGTTAACAGATATTGATATTGAATACGCCGGACTCACGATGCTGGAACTGAATATCCTCAACGTAGAGATGAACCACCCTGATTTAGCTGCATTTAATAAACGTGGTAAGATGTTTGCTTTAGCTGACCACAAAGGACTGATTGGTCAGTTAAACGGAGATGGACGAATCAAAGTGTATGCAAGCCTTATGGTAGAGCGTAACTGGATTGAGACTTGTGGTATTCCGTTTCATCAAGCGAAAGAAGCAAAAGAACAATTATTAGCGTTATTTAGTGATTGGGACGATCAGCTGAAAAATTATATTCGTTATGCCGAAGATGCCATCATTCCAAGACGGATTTATACGCTTCCTGTCGGTTTTAAATGGAACCGCCATAAAGGAGCAACGCTTATCGGTGATGCCGCTCATGTCATGTCGCCATTCGCAGGGGAGGGTGTAAACATGGCGATGTTTGATGCAATGGAGCTTGCACTTGCGATAGTTCGAAATCCTCATCATATTGAAAAGGCTATTGAAGAATACGAAGACAGGATGTACGAATATTCATCGGAGAAAGCTCGTGAATCTGAAAAAAGTTTAAAGCTGTGTTTTTCAAAAGATGCTGCAATCAAGCTTGCTGAAATGATGAATTCTTTTCAAGAAAACGGTGATTGATGCTCAATTTACTATTTGACTTTGACATGTTATAAAGAGATTATGAACAATTCAAATCGTCGTATTATAAGTCGTCGGTCTCGGCCGGCTAAAGAGCCCTTAAGCCGTGAACTCATTGTGAAAACTGCCTATGAGCTTCTAAAGGAGCAAGGATTAGAGGGCATGAGTATGCGTAAGGTGGCTAAAGCACTCGATACGGGACCTGCATCCTTGTATGTCTACGTGAACAATTTTCAAGAACTAAGTGCTTACGTATTGGATTATGGTCTCGGCCAAATGGTTTATCCAGATTCAGTGAATGGCACATGGAAAGAACAGTTATTTGACATATTGCATACTTATTTCCTACTGTTATTCGAAAAACCTGGTCTTGCTGAAATTTCTCTTTCCACCATCCCGCAAGGAACGAACTTTTTACAGTTGACCGAACTTATTCTCGCTGCATTGCATGAAGGCGGGATCAAATCTACATCTGCTGCATGGGGAGTAGACCTGTTACTGTTATACGTATCTTCCGTAGCATACGAAAAGGTCTCTTGGAAGAAACATGGCTCTTCGCAGATTTCAGATACAAAGAAAGCATTTCATGATGCAGACAAAACGCGGTTTCCTTTCATCCATAGCCTAAAAGAAGAAATGTTTGCAGGTGATACCGTATCAATGGAACGGTTCAGGTGGGGAATTGAAGTCATTTTGTATGGAATCCAGCAAGAAATCAATTAGAAAGGAGCACAAGCAAAAAGCAGTCAATGGCTGCTTTTTTTATATTTTCTTAACTTTTTCAACATATATAAAAAAATCTATATATTGTTTTTGTATATAAAAAATTATATAATCTAGTGGAATAAACAAATGAGGTGCTTAGGCATGGAAAATATAAAGAATTTATTAGAGAGCTATATTCCTTTAGCAAAATCTACGGCAAAAATGTTTGGACCAAATTGTGAAGTCGTTATTCATGATTTAACGAACCCACAAGCATCTGTCATGTTTACAGTCAATCATCATGTGACGGGAAGAAAAATCGGTCAATCATTTGATCATTTGGTAAAGACTGTTTTACAATCAGAAGATTTTAAAGAAGATTATCTTGCTGGGTATACATTTAAAACAGAAGACAACCGTACCATTCGTTCTTCGACTTCATTAATTCGTGATTCGAAGAAAAAGGTGATCGGGGCATTCTGTATCAATTTTGATGTTGAAGCATTGAATCAAATGCAGCAATTTATGGATACTTTTCTTTCTACAAAAGTTGAAGTTCAAGAGAATGAAACAACATCAAATGATGATCTTGAAAATGTGGAAGGAATCGTAGATCAATTGATTCAACAGATCATTCAAAACAGTGTCCACCCAGTTATGAAACGCCATGAAAAAATTGAATTAATAAGGTTCATGGATGAAAAGGGAATCTTTTTAATGAAAGGTTCGGTTGAGAAGGTCGCATCTATGTTAGGTATTTCTAAAGTCACCGTCTATAGCTATTTGGATGAAATCAAACATAAATCGAATGAAGGGGAAACGAAATGAAAAGCATCCTTGAGGTAGGAAATCTAAAATCCAACGGACATTATGCATTCGCAACCATTCATCAAAACACGGTCTATGTTTCAGGACAATTTGCCATCAATCCTGAAACGAGAGAAAAGGAATTCGGCACCATCGAAGAAGAGACATTACAAGCGCTTAAGAATGTGGAGATGATTGTAGAAGCAGCCGGAAGTAAAAAAGAAAAGATTTTGCGTATGACATTATACATTTCGGATATTCATTTATGGGACAAAGTAGATGCGGTTTATACTCAATTTTTTGGTGAACATCAACCAGCACGTACTGTTGTCCCAACGAATGAATTACATTTTGGTTTCAAGATTGAAATTGATGCTATTTCTTATATTTAGAATATTTTTTTGCCTATGATATATAAAAAAGTATATTTTGTATAAAAAATTATTCGAAGGGGCTGATGATTGATGAATCAATTGATTTGTAACGATTGTGGGAAAAAGTATGAGATGACACCAACTCTATGGAAATGTGATTGTAACGGCGTATTAAACCTGGTGAAAGATACCCCTAAAATAGATATGGAGGCTTGGAATCACTACCCAAACTCATTATGGCGTTATGTTGAAACCATGCCATTTTCAAAAGGTTCTAAGACTTGGGAATCTGTGACAATGGGTGAAGGTCAAACTCCGTTAATCGTTTTAGATCCTCATGAGCCAAACACTTATGTAAAAGTTGATTATATGATGCCTACGCTATCCTTTAAAGATCGAGGAGCTGCTGTTTTAATGACAAAGGCAAAGGAATTAGGGGTATCAAAAGTCATTGCGGATAGCAGCGGGAATGCAGGAACGGCGATTGCCGCTTATGCAGCTCGTTGCGAGATTGCATGTGACATCTATCTAAGCGATGAAACTTCACCTAAAAAGATCGCTCAAATAAAAGCCCATGGAGCAACGATTAAAGAAATTCTCGGTACACGAGAGGATATTGCAGCCGCGGCGCAAAAAGCAGTAGACGCCGAAAACGTTTTTTATGCAAGCCATGTGTATAATCCTTATTTTTTTGAAGGAACAAAAACATACGCCTATGAAATATATGAACAAATAAAAGGAGCACCTGATGCATTAATCATTCCGGTTGGAAATGGTACTCTCCTCCTAGGTGCATATTACGGTTTTAAAGAGTTATTTGAAAATGGTTTAATTCAAAAAATACCGAAAATCATTGCCATACAAGCGAAAAACTGTGCTCCTCTCGTGAAAGCTTATCAAAACGCGGAGGAATCAGCATCGCCTGTTACGAATACAGGAACTTTGGCAGAAGGTATAGCCATTGCTGCCCCGGCGCGCTCCAAACAAATTCTAGAAGCTGTACAAGATACCAATGGTACATTTATAGATATTGAAGAGGATGAGATATTGAATGCACGCTCTAAACTAAGTGAGAAAGGATTTTATGTGGAAGTGACATCTGCAGTCAATTTTGCTGGCTACATGAAATATAAAAAGGAAGCAAAAGAAACAATCGTCATACCTCTTTGTGGTGCAGGAATTAAATCAAAATAACCAGATATGACTAATACAACTGATCCGGAATTGGCCAAATGATGATATAGATAAAATGAACGCTCTCTATAAATAGAAGGGTATCTCAAAAGAGATGCTCTTTTTCATGCCTAAATGTACAATCCCTTTTGCCCAAAAGTACAATTTCAATCAATTATTTCATTACGTAGAATAAAGAGGTGAATATCATGAATTCGATGAAAAAGGAGAAAGTGAATGGCTAAATTTTTATATAACTTAGGAAACTTTGCTTTTACTAAGCCTAAACGAATGTTAATCGGTTGGTTACTTATTTTAGTAGCTGTTGTTGCAGCAACAATAGGGACAGGCGTTTCATTTAATGGAGATATGTCGATTCCAGGAACAAAATCTGAAAAAGCGATGGATCTCTTGGAAAAGAAGTTCCCAGCAGGTGATGATGAGGGAACGATTCGTCTAATATTTAAAGCACCTAAAGATGAAACTTTAGAAGCAAAGAAAGTGAAACATAAAATTAATGAGACGATAAAAGAAATTAAAAAGGATAAAGCAGTTAAGCAGGTGACCGATTTATATCAGACCTTTACGATAAGTAAAGATAAGAAAATAGGATATGCGGATATTACGTATCGAGTGAAATCGGATAAGGTAAAGGAATCCTCAAAAGAGAAAGTATTAAATAGCATAAAGATTTCAAAAGATGCAGGCATCCAAACGGAATTAGGCGGCTCCGTCACATTCTCTGAAATTGAAGTAGGTGGGATTTCTGAAATCATAGGGATTGTCTTCGCCTTCTTGATTTTAGCCTTTACATTTGCTTCACTTTTGATCGCAGGATTACCAATATTGACGGCTGTGATTGGGCTAGTAATAGGTGTGATGGTCATTTTAATCACCTCAAACTTTGTAGAAATGTCTGCATTTAGTCTCACATTAGCGGTGATGATTGGTCTTGCAGTAGGAATTGATTATGCACTGTTTATCATTTCAAGATATCGACAGCTGTTAGCAGAGGGCTACAATTTAAATGAGGCTGCGGCTAGAGCTGTGGGTACCGCAGGAAGTGCTGTATTATTTGCGGGCGTCACTGTTATTGTTGCATTATGTGGACTTGTATTAGTTGACATACCATTTCTAGGTATCATGGGCCTTGTGGGAGCCTTTATGGTACTATCTGTTATGCTTGTTTCTCTCACGATTGTTCCAGCTATACTAGGGCTTCTTGGAGATAAGGTGAGTCCTTCTAGGAAATATAAGTTATTTTCTAAATTACAGCCAAAAAAAGAGAAAAAAACAATGGGCTGGGCAAGATTTATTCAAAAGCATCCGGGTAAAATAATGATAGGTGTCATTTTATTGACAGGATTGATAAGCTGGCCAGCACTTCATATGGAGCTTGGTCTTCCAGACAACGGTATGAAAGGTAAAGAAACAACTGAACGTAAAGGATACGATCTTTTAGCAGAAGGATTTGGCAAGGGGTTTAATGGACCACTTGCCATCATCATAGATGCCTCTCAAGCAGATAAAACGATGAAGTCCAAGTCCATCGAGGAATCATCAAAATTGTTAGAAAAAATGGATGGTATCAAACAAATCACGCCGGCGATCCCTGATCCATCGGGTGAGTACGCAATGTTAACAATCTTACCTAGAAGTGGTCCGGAGGATAAAGAAACGAAGCAATTAGTGAAAGACATTCGAAATGAATCGAGTGTGACTGACACAAAGTTTCTTGTGACTGGTTCTACTGCCGTGAATATAGATATTTCAGATAGACTCAGTGAAGCATTGCCAAAATTTGCAGGAGTCATTATTGGATTTGCTTTTGTGTTAATGATTCTTGTATTTAGATCATTCCTTGTTCCATTAAAGGCTGTACTAGGGTTTTTAATGACATTAACTGCTACATTAGGTTTTGCTGTCTTTGTTTTACAGGATGGACACCTTGCCCCATTGTTTGGAATACCTGCAGCAGGACCGTTGTTAAACTTTATGCCTGTACTAGTGACAGGAATATTATTTGGTCTTGCAATGGATTATGAAGTATTTTTAGTTAGTAGAATGAGGGAAGAATTTCTTCTATCTCATGATGCAAAGAAATCTGTTATTTCTGGATTACAGCATAGTGGCAGGGTTGTAACTGCAGCAGGCTTAATTATGATTTTCGTTTTCGCAAGCTTTATTTTTGCTCAAGACTTGATTATTAAAACAATGGGATTAACATTGGCATTTGGGGTTTTATTCGATGCATTTGTCATTAGAATGACCTTTATCCCTGCTTGTATGATGCTATTAGGGCGGGCAAATTGGTACTTACCAAAATGGCTGGCTCAATTGCTTCCGCATATTGATATTGAAGGAGAGTCAATTGCCCAAAAGGAAAAGAAGATTATATAATGTATTCTTTTTAAATGTTAAAATCCTAATACCGCCATTGCCTCTTTAAAAGGCGGGCGGTATTTTTCGTGTTATGATGGGGTTTGGAAGGTGAGAGATTATGGTTAAGAAACGGATAGACCCATTTAATGAAATGATCTATTCCCGAATTCCCACGTTATTATGGGGCGTTCTTGTTTATGCTGCAGCGATGATTTTTCAGTTTTTAACAGCATCTTTATCGCTTTCAAGTTTGTTTTTTTCTGGCCTTATCGCGATCCATCTCATTTTGCACTGGTGGTCATTTTATTGGTTCAAGAAGAAGCCTTGGATTTATTTCTTCATCCAAGGAATCGTTATTTTATTTTGTGTTTTAGCTATGCAAGCTGCCTCTCCTGTTATTTTAATTGGTCTTTTACCGTTATTAATTGCTCAAAGCATCGGTGTATACTATCATACATTAAAGATTATTTTGACAGGACTTTGTTTTTATGTACTTTTTTTTCTAGCTCTTATTTTGGTTAATGATACAGATGATCTGACTGTCTACATTCCGATTTTATTTCTCATCCTTATTGTGGTCGTTGCATACTCTATCTTATTTTTTAGACAAGTAAAGGCTAGAATTCGAACTCAAACGTTTCTAAAGGAACTCGAACTCGCACATCAGCAGGTGGAGGAGTTAACCCTTGCTAATGAGCGTCAAAGAATGGCGAGAGATTTACATGATACCCTTGCACAAGGGCTTGCAGGCATTATTATGCAATTGGAAGCTGTTCAAGCACATTTAGAGAATCAAAATACCCAGCGTGCTCAAAGCATTATCAAGGGCTCAATGAGCCAAGCTCGAAAAACATTAGGTGAGGCACGAATGGTGATTGATGATCTTCGGAAGGATCGTCATGATCAATACGATTTAACTGAAACAGTGAAAAATGAAGTAAATCGATTTACGACAGCAACGAATATCCCAATTCGTACAAAGATATCTGTACCTCAGAATATGTCACCTTTTTTTATTGAACATACTGTTTACATGATAAAAGAATGCTTAACGAATGTTTCAAAACATGCCAAAGCAAGCCATGTCGAGTTAGTGATGGTACAACAAGGTGATCACATCCATTTGAAAATAGCAGACAATGGAGTGGGATTTGATGAGAAAAAACGAGAATCCACTTTTGGACATTACGGCATCATTGGTATGTCAGAACGTGTTCGGCTGCTTGGTGGAGAGATCCATTTGAAAAGTAAAAAAGATGAAGGTACACAAGTAATAGTGAACATACCTTTGAAAAAGGAGTAAATACAGTGTCTTATCGAATTGTGATTGTTGATGATCATTATGTTGTGAGAGAAGGATTAAAATTAATTCTTGAAACAGACGAAAGATTTGAAGTTGTTGGAGAAGCAGAAGATGGAGGAAAGGGGATAGATGTCATAAAAGAAAAATCCCCAGACCTTGTATTACTTGACCTCAACATGCCAATGATGAGCGGGCTTGATATGCTTAGAGAAATGCAGACTCTTCAAATAAAAGTTCCCGTACTCATTTTGACTACTTATAATGAAGAGAACTTAATGATTCAAGGGTTACAGCTTGGTGCAAAAGGCTACCTCTTAAAGGATGCCAGCAGAGAAAACTTATTTAATACAATTGAAGCGGCCATCAGAGGAGACATTTTACTTCAATCAAATGTGGCCTCAAAGGTATTTGAATCAACCGTACACAAAGAACCTCAAGAAAAATTGAAAACAGCCAACCACTTGCTTACCGAAAAAGAAATGCTCGTTTTGCAAGCAGTAGCTAGAGGGTTTCGGAGTAAGGAAATTGCATTTGATATGGGAATTTCCGAGAGAACTGTAAAAGCACATTTAACAAACATTTATCAAAAACTAAATGTGACATCAAGAGCTGAAGCAATTAAAACATCAATAGAATTAGGGATCATTCATTTTTAGATAATTGAACAAACAGGAGTGAAAGCCATTCTTGCAGAAAGCACTTTTGTACAAACCTATGAGCTTGGGAAATAATAAAGAGACTACTTTAGATAGTCTTTTTTTTAAAAGCATGGAGTTAGACTCTATAAAAGAAAGAAGGTATGTGGGCTTTGGTTGAAGAAGTCTAATAAACAATAAAGTAAGATTATAAACAAAGGAGAAACCTATGCAACATGATCTTCTGAATCAATTATTAAAGATAACAGATGAAGAGGAACTGATTCTACAAAACAGAAGAGAGATAAATAAAGACATTTATACCAATCAGTCTAATTTTATTATAGAAAGTCAAAAATTTCTCAATCAAGAGAGTATGATTACGGTTCGAAAACATACACGCTTTGTGGATTTTCCTAAACATAAACACGACTACATTGAGATTAATTATGTTTACAATGGAGAGTATAACCAAAAAGTAGGGAATCAAAGAATAAATTTGCAACAAGGGGAGCTGTTATTTTTAAACCAGCATATTGAGCATGAAACTCAAGCTTGTGCAGAAGAAGACATTATTATTAATTTTATCATTTTACCTCATTTTTTTGATTTTATCTTTTCGTTTTTAACGACTGAAAATAGAATTAGTAATTTCTTAATTAACAGTTTATATAACAGTACTCAAAATGGACAATTCCTTTACTTTAAAGTTTCAGAAGTAGAAAGCATTCAAGAATTAAAAAAAAATGATGATTGAAATTATGTCTCCTGCTTTTATGTCTGAATCCACCATTAAATTGTATATGGGTCTTTTAATGGTGGAGTTAATTAAACACGCTGATAAGGCCGAACATACAGAGGACAATCCTGTACAACATTATTTAATTGTTGAATCATTAAAGTATATTGATGAACATTTCCAGAGTGCATCACTGAATGAATTAGCCACAAAATTAAGCCAGCCCGCTTATGCTTTAAGTAAAGAGATTAAAAAAGCTACCAGCTTTACATTTAAAGAATTACTTCAAGAAAAACGTTTAAATAAAGCGAAAGAGTTACTGGAAAGTACAGATATGCCAATTGCCTCTGTTATAGATCAAGTTGGATATGATAATGTAAGTTATTTCTATCGGATTTTTAAAAACAAATATCATCAGACCCCAAAGCAATTCAGAGAACACTTAGCAAAAAGATAAGATGCTGCTAAATGTTCTTTTTTATTTTAAACAATTGCAAATAAGGACAATAAATAAATCATTTTAGACATTATTTTCTCCTTTTAGCTGACTTAATATAAAGACATAAGCGAACGCTTTCATGCAAAGGGTGATTAAAATGAAGAAATGTTGTTTAGCAGTTGATATTGGTGCTTCTAGTGGAAGATTAATAGCGGGTCATCTTGAAGATGAACGTTTAAATCTAAAAGAAATCCACCGTTTCGAGAATAAAATGGTCCAAAAAAATGGCCAGTTTTGCTGGGAGCTTGATCGATTATTTGAAGAAATAAAAAAGGGAATTCATCAATGTAGTGAAATGGGATTATCTCCAGAAAGTATCGGTGTTGATACATGGGCTGTAGACTTTGTTTTACTAGATGAATGGAACAAACCTTTAACAGATTTTGTTGCCTATCGCGATTCGAGAACAGACGGGATGATGGATGAGGTTTTTAAAACATTCATGAAGGAACGTCTGTATCTAGAGACAGGAATTCAATTTCAAAAATTTAATACGATTTATCAACTTTATTCAATCAAACAAAATCATCCGGAGATTTTAGAAAATGCAAAATCTTTTCTAATGGTTCCTGACTATTTTCATTATTTATTAAAATGTTAGTACCAAATGAACATTTAAAAGAGTTACAGGAAGATGGAAACTTTACAGAAAGATTAGCATTAATAGAGGAATTCAAAACGTATCCTTTCGGTGCAATCTGGGATTACTATTGTGAAAAAATGGGCGTGCCTTTAAAAGAAACATGGCTGGAAGAAGTGAAACAATATGAGCAAGATGTATTAACAAAAAGAAACCCTGTTTTAGCCTAAAAAATCATGAAAGACTAACTAGTAAATTTACAAAGAGATACAGTCAGGGGAAGGGTCTAATAGATCAATTCCCCTGTTTATATTACAAGGATTCCTTTTTAGATGAATAGGTTACAACTCAATGTTTTTTCCACTCTACGCGTGCTAATTGAAGGGAATCATATTCATCTCACATGGAGAATACACAATAAAATACTTATGAGAGAAGGGGCCTGCTTTTACTTTTCAGTCATCAGCCGACCAGGTAAATCTAAATATTCGTTAAGAGGAGGTTTTAAAATTGAAAGTGAGCTTATTTATTACATGTTTAATTGATACTTTCCAGCCGAATGTCGGTAAGGCAACAGTTGAGATACTTGAACACCTTGGTTGTGAAGTATCCTTTCCTACATCACAAGTATGTTGTGGCCAGCCCGCCTATAATAGTGGCTATGTTGCCGAAGCCAAGCAAGCAGCGAAAAATATGATCCAAACCTTTGAAGATGCAGAGTATATAGTAACTCCCTCTGGTTCTTGTGCAGCGATGTTCCACGAATATCCACATATATTCAAAGGAGATGTTCAATGGGAGGAGCGAGCAAGGCGTCTTGCTGAGAAAACGTATGAACTAACTCAATTTATCGTAGAGGTTTTAAAGGTTACAGATGTAGGGGCACGTTTAAAAGGGAAAGCGACCTATCATACATCTTGTCATATGACACGTTTGCTAGGTGTGAAGGAAGCACCTTTTACGCTGCTTTCTAATGTAAAAGAATTAGAAGTTGAGCATCTTCCCAACGCCCAAAATTGCTGTGGATTTGGTGGAACTTTTTCTGTGAAAATGATGCCAATATCTGAACAAATGGTAGACGAAAAAGTAGAAAGTGTTGAACAGACAGGTGCGGACTATTTAATTAGTGCAGATTGTGGATGTTTAATGAATATCGGAGGACGAATAGAACGTTTAGGAAAATCAGCGCAGGTACTGCATATTGCAGAGGTATTAAATAGCCGTTAATTCAAGGGGGGAACACGACATGAGCATGAAAATTAGTGATAAAAAATTTAATGAACGTATTGATAAAGGAATCCAAGATTCTACGATGCGTGAAGCTGTGTCTACAGCTCAAGAACGCCTGTATACACGTCGTTTGGCAGCTAGTGAAGAGCTTGGGAACTGGGAAGAATGGCGCGATTTAGGGGAGCAAATCCGTCAACACACGCTGGAGAATTTAGATTATTACTTAATGCAATTAAGTGAAAATGTTACAAAACGCGGGGGACATGTCTTTTTTGCGAAAACAAAAGAAGACGCCGCTCAATACATGAAGGAAGTTGCAGAAAAAAAACAAGCCAAGAAAGTCGTGAAATCCAAATCAATGGTAACCGAAGAAATCGAAATGAATAAAACTTTAGAAGACATAGGTTGTGAAGTGGTAGAAAGTGACCTTGGCGAATACATTTTGCAAATTGATGATCATGAACCACCTTCCCACATCGTAGCGCCAGCTCTTCATATGAAAAAAGAACAAATTCGTGATGTATTTCAAGAAAAACTAGGTTATGGAAAGTCGGAGGATCCTTACGAGATGACAAAATTTGTTCGTAAAATCCTGCGCGAAAAATTTCTTGAAGCAGAAATCGGTGTCACCGGTTGCAACTTTGCCGTTGCAAATACAGGATCAATTTGTTTAGTAACCAATGAAGGAAATGCGGATCTTGTAACTGCTATTCCAAAAACGCAAATCGCTGTAATGGGAATGGAACGTCTTGTACCAACAATGGAGGAGCTGGATGTACTCGTTGGATTGCTTTGCAGAAGTGCAGTAGGGCAAAAGCTAACAAGTTACATTACAACAGTAGGGCCTAAATATGAAGAAGAGGCAGATGGTCCAGAAGAATTTCACCTTGTTGTCGTTGATAACGGCCGTTCTGAAATCTTAGGGTCTGAGTTCCAACAAGTATTACAATGCATCCGTTGTGCGGCATGTATTAATGTATGTCCAGTATATCGTCATGTCGGAGGACATTCTTATGGCTCTATCTATCCGGGGCCAATTGGTGCAGTATTAAGTCCACTATTAGGTGGATATGACGATTATAAAGAACTGCCATATGCATCAACTCTTTGTGCAGCATGTACTGATGCTTGTCCAGTTAAAATTCCGCTACACGAACTACTTTTAAAACATCGTCAAGTAATTGTTGAAAAAGAAGGACGTGCTCCTCTCGGTGAGAAACTAGCGATGAAAATGTTTGGAATGGGAGCATCATCTGCTGCTCTATACAAACTAGGTACAAAAATGGCACCTACAGCTATGAAGCCCATTGTATCAGGAGATCGAGTCTCCAAAGGAATTGGCCCATTAAAAAATTGGACTGAAATTCGAGAATTCCCAGCTCCAAGTAAAGAACGTTTTCGAGACTGGTTTGACAATCATAAAAAAGGTGGTGAAAAGTAATGAGAGGAACAGCTCAAAATCAGGAAGTTTTTTTAAATCATGTGGCTAAACAACTGGGACGGGAAAGACGAATAAGTGGTGTTGTCCGACCAGAGTGGAAGAATAACGTAAATTGGAATGTAATGAAAGGTTATACAGAAAAGGAGTTAATCGCTACGTTCACAGAGCACTGCAGCAAAATTCATACCACTGTTTTTGAAACAACAAAAGATCACTTAGCTGAAGCTTTAAAGAAAATTGTTGCTGAACATGGCGGGGGGCCTGTAATGACAGCCCAAGATTCACGTTTCAAAGAATATGGCTTAACAGATTTACTTGAAAAAGAATGGCCGGAAGAAAATATAGAGGTACATGTATGGGATTCAAAAAGAGGACGTGAAGCGAATCATTCACTCGCCGAAAAAGCCAATATTGGTATTACATTCAGTGACTATGCACTTGCCGAGTCAGGAACAATTGTTGTAAAAACTCATGAGGGACAAGGGCGGGCACTTCACTTTTTGCCGACTGTCTATGTCACGATTATCCCGCGTGAAACGATTGTGGCACGTATTACACAGGCTGTTTCTGACCTAAACCAACGTGTGGAAAAGGGAGAAGCTGTTGCTTCTTGTATTCACTTTATTTCTGGACCAAGTAATTCTGCAGATATCGAAATGAATTTGGTCGTAGGTGTGCATGGACCTTTAAAAGCTTTTTATTTCATTGTGTAAGGTTGGTTGATATAAAAAATAGAGTTTCCATTTGGAATCTCTATTTTTTTCAAGGATTCCACGCAGGTCGTAAGAAATCTGGAATTGGCGGAGCAGATGGTAAACATGGGTTAGAAGAATTTTTACAAACTCATGTTGTTTATTTGCAGCATAACTCAAACAAAAAATAAGAGAAAGACAACTTAATATTCCATGAGATTTATCAATGTTCTTAGAGTATCTCAAGAGAGATGCTCTTTTTTTGACTGAATGTACACCCTTTTGCCTAAAAGTACAATTTCACTCAACGTCTAACTATTTTTTCATTTGTTCTTCACCCCAATAGCAAATCGCATCTAATACAGGGATCAATGATAATCCCTTTTCCGATAAACTATATTCTACTTTTGGAGGCACTTGAGGATATTCTTTACGATTAATTAACTGATCTGCTTCAAGCTCTTTTAGTGTATTGGTTAATGTTTTAAAAGAGATTGCCCCAAGCATTCGTTTCAACTGATTATAGCGAATAGGCGCATTGTTTGCATATAAAGCATACAGTACCGTCATCTTATATTTCCCACCAATTAATGATAAAGTGTACCCAAATCCAGTTTCTTTTAGATCAACATGAGCTGTAAAGGATTCTTTGGTCATTTCACACTCTCCTTTAGGTTAGTATCGCACTTTAATTACCGTACTTGTAGTACGTTATAGCATACAATAAAATGAATGTACATCAAAATATGATGAAAATAACAAAAAAGGGTGAATGAATCATGAAAACAATTGTCTATGCACATCCTTGGGATGGAAGCTATAATCATGCCATTTTGACTTCCATTACAGAAAATCTAGAAACAAAGAGAGAACCATTTCAAGTGATCGATTTATATAAAGATGGGTTTAATCCCGTTTTTTCAGCTGAGGAATTGAAGTATTTTCATAAAGGAGAAACGCCTGATCAATTAGTTAAGGATTATCAAAAGAAATTAAGTCAGTCAACTGAATTAATATTTATATTTCCTGTCTGGTGGTGGGATTTACCTGCAATTTTAAAAGGATTTATTGATAAAGTCATGTTAAGAGGTTTCGCATTCTTGGAAGATAAAAACACTGGGGCTTTAAAAGGTTTATTGACAAATATTAAAAAAACAACCGTGATCTCAACATCTACAACAGATAAGGATTATATAGAATCTGAAGGTGGGAATGCGATTCAAAGCGTTTTTATTAACAGAACTCTTGCTGACTTGGAAATTAAAAACGAAGACACCAAATGGATTCATTTTTCGAGAGTTAACTTAACAACAGATGAAAAGAGGAAAGTATTTTTAAACGAAATATCCCAAAGTATTTAATTTACTGTAGCAGCCAATATGGAAAGGCACAACCTTTACGACTGATTTAATTTATTGAGAAAGTGGTAGAGGTTGTGAAATTAAATATCGACACTCAAATATGTATTCTCATTTCCTAGTTTACATAATATATATTCTAGGAAGTTAAACAACCATTGAAATTCCCTTGTCTCAAAATTAAGTATACTTATCTTATTGAGACAAAATAGAAAAAATCAAAATCCAACGTTATTCGCGAGATTTTGATTCATCAAGATATTTAATGATTTTCGCAGGATTTCCACCAACCACCACATTTGCTGGAACATTTTTTGTCACAACGGCACCAGATGCAATGACAGCATTGTCGCCAATTGTGACACCTGGATTAATAATAGCACCGCCGCCAATCCATACATGGTTTCCAATGGTGACTGGTTTGCCGAATTCAATGCCCTTTGCACGTTCTATCGGGTCAAGCGGGTGTCCAGCCGTATAAATATGTACATTCGGACCTAATAAACAGTGATGTCCAATGGTAATTTTGCACACGTCTAATAACACTGCATCAAAATTTGCAAAAAAATGCTCACCAATCTCGATATTGTATCCGTAATCGCACTGCAGTCTTCCTTCAAAAACGACATCATTTCCGCAAGCGCCTAATAATTCCTTTAAAATGGATGTTCTTTTTTCTTGCTGATTGGTTTGCTGATATGCGTATGTCAATTGTCTCGCTCTTTCACGATCTGCGATCAGTGTTTGGTCACTAGATACATAATGTTCTCCTTGGATCATTTTTTCCTTTTCACTTTTCATGTTGATCTCCTCCTCCCTTCTATTTATACCAATGCGATATGATTACATCCTACCGCCCCCTTTATGTTTATTTTACCTTCTCATCATAACAATTGGGAAGGAATGATTTCTTTTGACTAGAATTGACCTTGTTCCTCCAGCAAGTTATTTACGAATCAGCAAGTCTCATTTATAATCGAGTAGATTTGTTCAATAACATATATCTTTAATTGTGAGGGATTAGATGGAATTAAAGTGGTATAAAGCAATTATTGTGATCTTTACGATGTCTGGGATCTCCATTTCTACATGGTTTTCACGGACACCGGAAGTGAGAGATTTATTACAAGCAAACACAGGAACAATGGGACTTATTTTACTCGGTTTATCCGTTGGTTCAATTGTTGGGCTTGTTCTTTCAAATGTATTCGTCCGCAAAAAAGGCGGCCGATTGGCGATTGTGATCAGTGCTTTTTTGATGTTCCTTGGATTTACTACTCTTGCCATTGGTTCAACGCTCTCTTCTATCTTTGTCGTCACCTCTGGTCTTTTTCTTTTTGGAGCAGGCTCTGGCATGTGCAATGTGGCGATGAACTTAGAAGGAACAGAGATTGAGTACAGCATCAAGAAAACCATTCTGCCTATATTGCACGCTTCCTTTAGCATTGGGACTTTAATTGGAGCAGGTGCTGGTATTCTTTTTATCCATCTAGGCATCTCTGTATTGATACACCTTCTCGCTATCGCCCTTCTATTCTTCCTCAGTATATTGATTTGTACACGGTTTATCCCGCATGGGACAGGAAAGGATCAGCATGAGAAGCAGACCGATACAGTTGAGTCTACTCAAACGGCATGGCTGAACAAACGAACGATATCTCTTGCGATGATCGCCTTATGTCTTGCGTTTGTCGAAGGCTCGGCCAATGATTGGATTCCACTTGCAATGGTGGATGGCTACCAAGTTTCACATTCCATGAGTACGGTCATCTATGCTTTGTTTTTGTGCGGCATGATTAGCGGCAGACTGATCAGCGGACGTTTGATCGATCGCTTTGGCAGAGTATTATTGCTAAGAGTTGCGATTTTATCAGCAGCTGCCGGCCTATTCTTAGTCATTTTGAAGATTTCACTTGTTGTATGTATGATATCAATCTTTTTATGGGGACTTGGCGCATCTTTAGGCTTTCCGCTAACTATTTCTGCAGCAGGCGATGATAGCCGGTACGCTGTCAAACGCGTTAGTATTGTGACCTTATCTGGTTACACAGCCTCCCTTTCCGGTCCTCCTATTTTAGGACTGCTTGCCAATCAAGTTGGACTGCTTCATGCCTTTATCTTTGTTCTAATTGCCATATGTATTGCAGGAATCTTTACTAAAGCTGTAGCAAAACCACATTCATTACAAGCGACTAAAAGTGTCTGATCCTTGATCATGGCACTTTTTTTAAATTTAAAAAATAAAATTGAAACCTTTCATGAAGTGAAACAGTCCTATAGATGTCGTGATGTTTATCGCTTTTTTAATGAGGGAAAGTAAAAAAATAAGACTTTTCAAATAACTGAAAACGTGGTAAGATCATGAAAATAACCAGGAAGGGGTGAGAAAAATGAAAAAAAATATGCTATTAAAATTAGGTGTTTTATGCATAGCACTTGCAAGTTTTCATTTGTTCTCAATGCCTCATTCCGTTCAGGTATACCATCATGCTAAGGTGGTTGCCGATCAAGAATCACATGAAATGAAAATCGTCCAGACAATGGGCGATGAAAAGAAACAAAAACATGTGAACGCAGTATTTGCCGCATTTACAGCACTGCTGATTATTGGCAGTATGACAGCTGGATTTGCACGCATCACTCATACTGATCGATTTGACCGGAAAAAGAAGCATTTACTTGCAGTGTTCTATCAATCTTCTTATTTCCGACAAGCTCGTGTTTAACCCAACCATCTAAATCAAAACAAAAATTGGGAGGTTTTACACGATGTTATTTTTCTTAAGAATTTTCATTCTAGGTCTTTTCTCTGTCACTTCACTTTCTCTTTTCGTCTACCAAGGAATTGAAGTAGTGCACGCCATTACAAGCATGTTTGGCAACCACGAGAGCTAAATGACCCGTATATAAAAGAACCCCCCTGCCAGTCGCAGGGGGGGTTTTCGTTTGCTTATTTATTGTCATCTGGTGCAGGTTCAGGTGTCAGAAGGACATGAGTCACTTCTCCCTGCTCTTCCTCATCTATAATAAATGATCCATTGCTATAGCGGTCATTTGCTCTTAAAGTAGAAATATCAAGTGGAATCGTTGTACCCTTTTCTGTATCTATCTCAAGTGTATCGTGCAGCGCTGCAGCGATCACAGCCACAATACGGTGCGGGTTTTTCTTTAATTCTCTCAGCATAAGAACTCCGCGTTTCGCTCTTGATGTTTTATCAAATTCAGAGAGGTTCATTCGCTTTACAGCCCCTCTTTGTGTCGTGAGCACAAGGACATCGTTTTTCGGATCAATGATCTGACCAGAGACTACCTCGTCCCCTTCCTTCAAGTTGATTCCTTTGACACCGGCCGCTCTCGGTCCAACAACACTTACTTCTTCTTCATCAAACCACAAACCGTAACCATTTTTCGTTGCAATAAACAATTCCTGCTGTCCTGTTGTGACATGAACATCAACGAGTTCATCGTCACCTTTTAGGTTTAAGGCAACAAGCGGTTTCGAATAACGCTGCGCTTTATATTGAAGAAGCTCTGTTTTCTTCACCATTCCGCCTTTCGTAAAGAATAACAGATATGATGTTTCATCAAATTCTTTTATTGGAATGGCTTTTTGAATTGATTCCTCGCGATCAATCGAAATGATATTCGTAATATGCTGCCCCATGTCTTTCCAGCGTATATCTGGCAGCTGGTGAACAGGACAATAAATGTAGCTTCCTTTATTCGTAAACAGCAGAAGAACATCCGTTGTATTCATTTCAAACTGATGAATCAAACGGTCAGTATCCTTCATGCCAAAGTCCTTACCGTTAGAGGCAGCATAGGAGCGCTGGCTTGTCCGTTTGATGTAACCATCCTTCGTGACTGTGACGTATACATCCTCTGATGCGATCATCACTTCAAGGTTAATCTTAATTTCTTCGATTTTTTCCTCAATAACGGATCTTCTCTCATCAGCATATGTCTTTTTGAGCTTTTTCAGGCTGTTTGTAATGACCTTCAGCAGCTTTTTCTCGTTCGCTAAAATGTCTTCAAGCTCTGCTATGCGCACATCTAGCTCTCTTGCTTCGTCTCTTAATTGCGTAATATCTGTATTCGTTAAACGATATAACTGGAGTGAAACAATCGCTTCTGATTGTGCTTCTGTAAAGTCATATTTCGCCATCAAGTTGTTCTTTGCATCACGCTTATCATTAGAGGAGCGGATGGTGGCAATAACTTCATCTAAGATGGAAAGTGCCTTAATTAAGCCGTCGACAATATGGTGGCGTTCCTTCGCTTTTCGAAGCTCGTACGCTGAGCGGTTCGTCACCACTTCTTTTTGATGGGCAATATATGCATCTAGTACAGTGGTGAGCGTCATTAATGTCGGTCTTCGATTATGTATCGCTACCATATTAAAGTTATATGGGATTTGCAGATCTGAGTTTTTATATAAGAAATTCAGCACACCATTTGCATCTGCTTCTTTTTTCAGCTCTACTACGATTCGAAGCCCAGTACGGTCTGTTTCATCTCGGACCTCTGAAATGCCTTCTACTTTTCTTTCAATTCGGAACTCGTCCATCTTTTTGACAAGATTGGCTTTATTCACTTCGTAAGGAATTTCTGTGATCACGATTTGCTGGCGTCCGCCGCGGATGGTTTCAATCTCCGCTTTGCCTCGAATCATAATCTTTCCTTTTCCTGTTTCATACGCCTTCTTAATACCGTCTACACCTTGAATGATACCGCCTGTTGGGAAATCTGGCCCTTTGATGACCGTCATTAAATCCTCAACCGTACAATGCGGCTGTTCGATTCGTTTAATAACGCCATCAATGACTTCTCCCAAGTGATGCGGCGGGATATCTGTGGCATACCCAGCTGAAATCCCTGTTGATCCATTCACGAGGAGGTTTGGGAACATCGCTGGTAATACAACGGGCTCTTTGCTTGTATCATCAAAGTTTGCGACAAATTCGACCGTTTCCTTGTCTAAGTCCTTTAAAAGCTCTGAAGCAATAGCAGACAGCCTTGCTTCCGTATATCGCATGGCAGCAGGCGGATCACCATCGATACTCCCGTTATTCCCATGCATCTCAATCAGTACATTTCGTACTTTCCACTCCTGACTCATTCTTACCATCGCTTCATAAACAGATGAGTCTCCGTGCGGGTGATAGTTACCAATCACGTTACCGACTGTTTTAGCGGCTTTACGGAAGTTTTTATCCTGCGTATTTCCTTCTGCATACATCGCATATAAAATTCTTCGTTGTACAGGTTTTAGTCCATCACGTGCATCTGGAAGCGCACGGTCTTGGATAATATATTTACTATAGCGGCCAAAGCGGTCGCCGATTACTTCTTCTAATGGTAAATCATGAAATCGTTCTTGTTGTGCCATGTTTAAACCTCCTCAGCTAGCGACAAGTTTTCATTTTCAAGAATGTTGCTTTCCTCATCAAGTCCAAAGGCGACATTCTTTTCAATCCATTTACGGCGTGGTTCTACTTTGTCACCCATTAGAGTTGTGACGCGGCGTTCCACACGTGCAGCATCATCAATTTTGACCCTGACAAGTGTTCTCGATTCTGGATTCATTGTCGTTTCCCATAGCTGGTCGGCATTCATTTCACCTAACCCTTTGTAGCGCTGAATCGTGTACCCTTTTCCAACTTTCTTCAATACGTCATCCATTTCTTCATCAGACCATGCGTACTCAATGATTTCTTTTTTCCCTGAGCCTTTGCTGACTTTATATAAAGGCGGGAGTGCAATAAACACTTTGCCATGCTCAATCAGCGGCTTCATATAGCGGTAGAAGAATGTTAAGAGAAGCACTTGAATATGCGCTCCATCCGTATCCGCATCTGTCATGATCACGATTTTGTCATAATTGATGTCTTCTACATTAAAATCGACACCGACGCCTCCACCAATTGCATGAATAATGGTGTTGATTTCTTCGTTTTTGAAAATATCAGCAAGCTTTGCTTTTTCTGTATTGATGACCTTTCCGCGCAGCGGTAGCACCGCCTGGAATTTACGGTCGCGCCCCTGTTTTGCTGACCCGCCCGCTGAGTCACCCTCTACTAGGTATAGTTCGTTTCTTGCTGGGTTTCTAGATTGGGCAGGTGTTAATTTTCCGCTCAGCGTGGCTTCAGACTTTTTCCGTTTCTTGCCGCTCCTTGCTTCTTCACGGGCTTTTCTAGCAGCCTCTCTTGCCTGCTGCGCTTTAATCGCTTTTTTCACGAGAAGAGTGGCTGTTTCCCGGTTTTCTTCAAGGAAATACGCAAGTTTTTCAGAAATGACAGCATCAACAGCTGAACGTGCCTCACTTGTCCCAAGCTTTCCTTTTGTCTGCCCTTCAAATTGAAGCAGTTCTTCAGGAATTCTGACAGAAATAATAGCAGACAGTCCTTCGCGAATATCAGTACCTTCTAAATTTTTGTCTTTTTCTTTTAAAAGAGCGACTTTGCGAGCATATTCGTTAAAGGCTCTCGTCATGGCCGTTTTGGCACCAGACTCATGTGTTCCGCCATCTTTTGTTCTGACGTTATTAACGAAGGAAAGGATATTTTCCGAATAGCCATCATTAAATTGAAAAGCAAAATCTACTTCAATGGACTGATGCTCTCCTTCAAATGAGACGACTTCACTCAGAACATCTTTTTCTTCATTTAAATAAGCAACAAAGGCTTCAATGCCTGTCTCATAATAAAACGTTTCTTGTACATCATGCCGTTCATCGATCAGCTCTATTTTTAACCCTTTTAATAAAAAGGCAGATTCTCTTAAACGCTCTGATAATGTATCGAAATTATAGGTCGTAACACTGAACATGGTAGGGTCCGGCTTAAAATGAATCAGTGTCCCCGTTTTTTTCGATTTTCCGATTTTTTCGAGTGATGTGACAGGTTTACCGCCGTTTTCAAAGCGCTGATGATAAATAAATCCGTCACGTTCAATTGTGACAGTGAGCCATTCTGACAGCGCGTTCACAACAGATGCCCCAACTCCGTGAAGTCCACCACTTGTTTTATATCCGCCTTGACCAAATTTTCCGCCTGCGTGCAGGACCGTTAAAATGATCTCGGGTGTCGGTTTTCCAAGCTTATGCATACCAGTAGGCATTCCACGCCCTTTATCTTGGACGGAAATGCTGTTATCTTTATGTATTTTGACAATGATATGATCTCCATGGCCAGCGAGCACTTCATCGACAGAGTTGTCTACAATCTCATAGACAAGGTGATGAAGACCGCGCGAATCCGTAGATCCAATATACATCCCTGGACGTTTACGGACCGCTTCAAGCCCCTCTAGCACCTGAATAGAATCATCGTTATAATCTACTTGCTGCTTTTTAACCAAATGCTTAATCCCCTTTCACTAACAAACATAACCGGCTAATCATCAAATGATCTCTCTAGATTTTAATGATGATCATGCTGCTCATTACTGTCCACTTTAATAAGCTGCATCATCATCATGCATGTGTCATTCACCAATACATGCTCTTTTGCACAGCTATGAGAATCATTCTACATTCTGCAATCAGAACTAGAAGTCCATTATAAACAAGACTGTTTCATAAGCCAAATGCAATCATATGATGGTTTTAGCAAAACAGAACAAATGTTCCATATTGATCTTATCGCTCTTTTTCTCGATATGCAAGGCCGCCGATATGTCCCTGTCGCCTTATTTTATCGCTTTCTTTCAGAATCGCAAATATATTTCTGCAACAAAAAAGCAAAAATCCTTGAAAAACCAAGGATTTTTGACGATTTAATGAGTTTTTGTCATCGCATGAGCCACCTTGATACATAAATCCATGATGGCGACCTTGCCATTTTCCTCAATCAGCCTTTTCGCTTCTTCGTGATATATGCCTTGCTGCGCCCAAAAAACAGGTGCGTCTATTTCGAGAAACTCTTCTGCCACCTCTGGTAAAAACTCTGAACGTCTAAAGACATTGACGATATCAACAGGCTCTTTTATATCTTTTAAAGAAGCGACTGCTTTCACACCGAGTGCTTCATCGATCGTTGGATTCACTGGGATCATCTCATACCCGGCATCCTGCATCGCCTTAGACACCATATAAGACGTCCGGTGCGGCTGATCTGATAATCCAACAACAGCAATTCGTTTACTGCTTTTTAATATACGGCCGATTTCTTCTTTCGTAGGATTGTTCATCAAGACACTCCTTTTCCTCCATTTTAGCGAATTTCTGCTTAAAAACAAAGCCGAATCCATCTGCTTTCGATTTTTTCAAAAAAAGTTCCCCATGTTTTTCACAAGATCATGTTAAAATGTAAGACAAGAGGGAGAATATAAAGGAGTTATGCAGATGTTAATTGCTTTGATGTTTATTTTGGCTTATCTTCTCGGCAGTATTCCATCCGGTCTCATTGTCGGGAAAGCTGCAAAGGGTATCGATATTCGTGAACATGGCAGCGGAAACCTAGGTGCGACGAATGCATTTCGTACACTTGGCGTAAAAGCAGGGTCTATTGTGATTACTGCTGATATCCTAAAAGGGACGCTTGCTTCAGCTTTACCGTTTTTCATGCAGCTGGACATCCATCCCTTATTAGCAGGAGTTGCTGCTGTTATCGGTCACAGCTTTCCTGTCTTTGCAAAATTTAAAGGGGGAAAAGCAGTCGCTACATCAGGCGGTGTGCTGCTATTTTATGCCCCATTCCTATTTATCACGATGATCGCTGCTTTTTTCTTATTTTTATACATTAGTAAATATGTTTCACTATCATCTATGCTGACCGGGATCTATACATTCATTTACAGCATATTCACCAAAGACCTATTCTTAATCATTGTTGTTGCCGTTCTTGCTGGCTTTGTGATCTACAGACACATCGCCAACCTCAAACGAATTCTCAACAAAACTGAACCGAAAATCAAATGGCTCTAGCCGTTTCATCCATTTAAATATGTGGTAAAAGTAAAGAAAAGCTGTTTTTGCATCCTGCATTTTAAAAACAGCATGACTTCAAAAAGGGGCGATCACATTGAAATTAACGATAAAAGAAGATGCACTCAATTGGTACAAGGATGAATTAGATTTAGAAAAAGGTGATCAAGTTCGCTTTTTTGTGAGATATGGCGGGTGCAGTAATGTACAAAAAGGCTTTTCTCTCGGCGTCGCAAAAGATGAACCTCAAAATGCCGGCGCAACCGCTGAAATAGAAGGTATTACTTTCTTTATTGAGGAAAGTGATATTTGGTACTTTGACAACCATGATCTGCATATTGATTATAACGAGTCCGTGAAAGAACCAGAATTTCATTATGAATAAACAAAAAAGATACCTCATCCCTCGGGTATCTTTTTTGTTTTACACTTCAATATACAGCCCATACTCCTGAATGTTCCCTAAAGATCGTTCCTTTTGCAGAATTCTTTTTTGCCGCTCACCGATCAAGTCAAAATGAGGAAACCCTGCGCGGTCATGAATCCATTCTTTTTTTAGTCCATGTCTTTCTCCCCACTCAACTAACCGCTTCATATCCTGACAGGCTGCTTTTGTGACAGTATTGGCATTTGGAAAACGGTCATCGAGCCAGTAGTGTGTTAAAAAAGCAACTTTTCCTTGCTGGACAGCTGATTTCCAAGCGTTTAAATCGCTTCGTTTAATACCAAAAGCCATAAATTAAACCTGCTTCTTCGACTGTTCATATACTTTATGCCAGGCAGGAAAGGCTTTTCTAAATTGAATAGGTCTAAAGGTGTCTTTATCCACACATATATGTGTGGTTGTCCCTGTAATCGCTGTTTGTCCATCAGGTTTTTGAATTTCATAGCCATACACCGTTTTGACACCATTATATTCTTCAATCCATGTATGAACGGTTGCTGTTTCACCATACAGCAAAGGTTTTTTATATTGAACCTGCAAGTCTATCACAGGTGCAAGAGCACCATCTGCTTCTAGCTGCGCATAGGAAAACCCTAATTCTTTAATCAATGCTGTTCTGCCGACTTCCATCCAAATTAAATAATTGGCATGATACACGATGCCCATTTGATCTGTTTCTGCATAACGGACTTCTATTTCTTTTTTGGATACATACACGTTTTCATCGCTCTCCTATCAAAACCTAAGGTCTGTCTCTGCCATTTTACCACATTCCAAATGGTTCTTCTAAAAAGAGGCAATAAAATAAACCAGGAATCCCTGGTTTATTCGGTATAGCCATTCTTTCTTGCCGCTTCTTCGTCCTTGATCTCAGAACGCATCGCGTCAATACTCATTTTGCGGTTTTCGTTTTTTTGTTTGATCATTTGCTTTTCTGTCTCTGTTGAAACGGACATCGCTGCTTCAGATTCATCGATATTGTCAAGTGTGTTCTCGATCATATCTTGCAGCTTTTCAACATTATCAGAACGATCATCTGGATTGGATTGATAGGACTCGTTATTCATGATGATTCCCCTCCTTATTCGCCCTTCGTCTGTATCACATCAGGCTGTTCATTTGATTTATTATGCATCTTTTTACCTTTATTCCGTTTGTATGCTACAGGTTTTGTCCCTAAATGGTCTGGTGTAAACTGCGCTTGTTTATCATGCTCTCTACCCATTATTCATCCCTCCCTCTTCTTTAGGATGAACGAAAACGGATAATTCATAACTTATTTCTGTCTAAATCGCTCTTCCAACTTTTCTTCAAGCTGGTTTAAAAATTCCTCATTGCTTAATAATTCTTTTTTATTTTCAAGCACAAGCTCTTCAAATGTGCGTCGTTTTCTTCTTCTCATTCCACTCACCTCCATATATGTATGATTACATTTTCGCCAAAACATTTAGAAAATAAGCAAAAGAGCTGAATCATTATAGATCCAGCTCTTTTTCAATTTCTTTTTTTGTCAGCATTTGATGCTTCACAGACATGATGCGTCCTTTTTCATCTAATATGTATGTCGTTGGGTATGAAAGCACCTGATATCTTGCTTGAATGCCTTTTTGGTCCAATAAAACAGGAAAGCTCACCTTTAATTCTTTTGTGAATGCTGCCACATGATCCACACTCTTTTCAGTGGTCGTTAAATTCACCGCTAGTACTTCAACTTGGTCATTTTCGCTCCTAATCGCGTCTAGATCCGGCATTTCCGTCCTGCACGGCTTACACCATGTCGCCCAGAAATTGACGAGCACCTTTTTCCCTCGGTAATCAGATAACGAGGCGGTTTTGCCGTCAAGGGTTTTCAGTTCAAAATCAGGGGCTTGATCCCCTTTTTCAAGACCGATTGCGGGCTCTTTTGGCCCAAATAAATTCCACGCAAGTAAACCAATCAACACAAGTAAAACAGCGCTTGCCATTCCTTTTTTCCACATGATTGATCCTCCACTATTTTAAAAAAGAAGAGAAAGCTGTTGGATCGCCTTCTCTTCTTTGCTGTATTAGTTGCTTGCCAATTTTTCGCGAAGTACCATTTGAAGGATACCGCCATGACGATAGTAGTCAATTTCGACTTCACTGTCAAAGCGAACCACCACTTCAAACGTTTTCTCGTTTCCATCTGTGTCAATTGCTTTCACAGTCACGAGATCACGTGGACGAACTGTTTCGTCAACATGAACTTCAAATGTTTCTGTTCCTGTTAGACCATGAGTTTCTGCACTTTCTCCATCTTTAAACTGCAGAGGAAGTACGCCCATGAAGACAAGGTTACTTCTGTGGATACGCTCAAAGCTTTCAGCTAGAACAAATTTAATTCCAAGAAGGTTTGTTCCTTTAGCAGCCCAGTCACGTGAAGAACCCATTCCGTAGTCTTTACCTGCTAAGATCGCAAGACCTGTTCCATCCTCTTTATAACGCATGCATGCATCATAAATCGATGTCACTTCACCAGTTGGCCAGTAAGTTGTATAACCGCCTTCTGTTCCTGGTGCAATTTGGTTCTTAATACGGATGTTTGCAAAAGTACCTCTCATCATGACATGGTGGTTACCACGGCGAGATCCATATGAGTTAAAGTCTCTAGGCGATACGCCTCTTTCTTGCAAGTATTTGCCCGCCGGTGTGTCCTTACCAATCGCTCCAGCAGGAGAAATATGGTCAGTTGTGACAGAGTCACCGAACTTCGCAACGACGCGCAAGCCTTTAAGCGGTTCAACTTTACCAGGTTCAACTGATAGGTTTTCAAAGAATGGCGGGTTTGCAATGTATGTGGAATCTTCATCCCATTTATACAATGCATCATCCGTCGTTTTAATTTCATTCCAGCGGTCATTGTTGTCAAAAACAGTTTCATACTCTGAACGGAATAGCTCAGGTGTGACAGTGCTCTTAACGACGCTGTTGATTTCATCCATTGATGGCCAAATGTCATTGAAATAAACGTTCTCGCCATTTTTATCGACACCGATAGGATCTTTTGTTAAATCAATATTCACCGTACCAGCAAGTGCATAAGCCACAACTAATGGTGGAGATGCAAGGTAGTTCCCTTTCACAAGCGGGTGAATACGACCTTCAAAGTTACGGTTACCTGATAAAACAGAAGTGATCAGCAGATCATTTTCAGAGACTGCATCTTCAATTTCTTTCTCAAGCGGTCCGGAGTTTCCGATACATGTTGTACAGCCATATCCAACAATGTTAAATCCAAGGTCTTTTAAATATGGAAGAAGTCCCGAATTCACAAGGTACCCTGTTACAACTTTAGAACCCGGCGCTAGTGACGTTTTCACATAGTTCGGCACTTTCATACCAAGCTCACTTGCTTTCTTCGCAACAAGACCTGCTCCGATTAACACGTACGGGTTCGATGTATTCGTACAGCTCGTAATCGCTGCAATCGCAATCGCACCTGTCTTCATCACAGCTTTTTCACCGTTTGCAAGATCAAATTCGATTTGTTTATCAAGCTCTGATTTATCTAAGCCAAACCCTTGGTTACCAGCTGGGCTTTCGATGTGTTTATGGAACGTCTCTTTCATTTGAGAAAGTGGAATCAAATCTTGTGGACGTTTAGGACCAGATAAGTTTGACTCAATTTTAGAAAGATCAATTTCCACAACATCAGTAAAAATTGGTTCTTCTGCATCTGGCGTATAGAATAAGCCATTTGCACGAGAATATTCTTCAACGATATTAATTTGCTCTTCATCACGTCCAGTAAGGCGCAGGTAAGCAAGCGCTTCTTCATCTACTGGGAAGAATCCGCAAGTAGCACCGTATTCTGGCGCCATGTTCGCAATTGTTGCACGATCTGCTAACGGCAATTGTGCAACACCAGGTCCGAAGAACTCAACGAACTTGTTCACTACGCCTTTTTCACGAAGGACTTGTGTGACTTTTAATGCAAGGTCAGTTGCAGTTGTTCCGTTTGGAAGCTCTCCAACTAATTTAGCACCAATCACTTCTGGTACTGGGAAGTATGAAGGCTGACCAAGCATACCAGCTTCCGCTTCGATACCGCCAACGCCCCATCCAAGTACACCGATACCGTTAATCATCGTTGTATGAGAGTCAGTTCCAACTAATGTATCTGGGTAAGTGATGATCTCGCCATCTTCTTCAATCGCATGAACAACACTTGCAAGATACTCTAAGTTCACTTGGTGAACAATTCCTGTTGCAGGCGGGACAGCTTGATAGTTATTAAACGCTTTCTTTGCCCAGCTAAGGAAGTTATAACGCTCTGCGTTACGTTCGAACTCTAAATCCATGTTAATGTTTAATGCATCTTCAGTTCCAGCTTTATCAACTTGTACTGAGTGGTCAATCACAAGGTCAACTGGAATTTCAGGGTTGATTTTATCCGGGTCCCCGCCTACATCTGCCATTGCTTTTCTTAAAGAAGCAAGGTCAACGACTGCTGGTACACCCGTGAAGTCTTGTAAAATAACACGAGAAGGTTTAAACGGAACATCAATTTCTTTTACCTCGGCAGTTCCCCATTTTGCCAAGTTTTCAACGTGTTCCTTCTTGATCACTCTACCGTCTACTTGGCGAAGCACTGATTCTAAAAGTACCTTAATGGAATAAGGCAGCTTAGAAACATTTCCGATTCCTTGTTTCTCTAGTGCTTCTAACGAATAATAGTGATACGTTTTCCCATTTGTCGAAAACGTTTTTCTAGATTGAAAAGCGTCTTGTTTAGCGACTTGCTGCTGTTTCGACATGTCCAAAATCCCCCTTTTGATGATCAAGATCAATTTCAATTCTCAGAAAAATCGTCGTATTTCACCACAATTTTCTCACAATTTCATCTTAAAACAAATTCATACATAAGTAAATAACAATGCTTTTATTAAATTCAATAAGTTTAACTTATCATTAGGAAATGATTACTCTTCATAAACGAAGCGGGGCGGGCTCATACTACAAATGAGGTGATAGAACATGACAAAACGCAAAGCTAATCATGTCATTAATGGCATGAACGCAGCCAAAAGCCAGGGTAATGGCGCAGGCTATACGGAAGATGATCAGCTCGTTTTAACAGAAGAACAAAGGCAAAACAATAAAAAACGTAAAAAGAATCAATAAGAAGGAGCCAAACATCATGACGAATAAAAACACAGGGAAAGACATCCGTCAAAACTCTCCTAAGGAACATCAAGGCGGTCAGCCTGAGCCGTTATCAGGCAGTAAAAAAGTGAAAAACCGCAACCATACAAGACAAAAGCACAATTCTCATCATGATATGTAATGATCCCCCTCTCATCCCGTGACCACACGGGATGTTTTAGGTCTTTCACACATTTCCATTTTCATCATATGATTTATTATGAGATGTGATGGAGGAGTGTTTATGGAGAATGAAAAGCAATCGAATTCCTCTGATTTTATTGAAATAGATGATTGGCTTAATGTTTTAATGGATGATCCATTTGCCTGGTATGATGAACACCTCCCAATTGATCTTTATGAAACAAGCCGTGATTATATTATCGAAATTGATGTCTCCACCTTATCGATCACTGATGTAAAGCTGACCTTCGCTGGACATGAGCTGACGTTGACTTACACAGTACAACATCCAAATGGTGAAGGCGAACAGCCAATTGAAAAAAGCGTGATGCTCCCTTTTTATTTAAACGACAAAGACATTGAAACAGATTATGAAAACCGAATCATATCGATAAAAATTAAAAAATGTTCCGACCATCCAAACGGTGCATTTTCCTTTCAAATCCCGCACTTCAAACATTAAGAGCCCACCTTTATATAGGTGGGCTCTCTTCCCGTTCGTTTCAAGTCAATACCTTTTGCGAACCACCATGGCCAAATAGTAGAGTCGCTATATGATAAAGTATTCTTTTTCTACTAATTGGTTTGGGTCATTCTAGTAAATGGGCGGCTATCAATGAAAAAGGGCGTTTATAGAGAAAATAGATATACATTTTTGTTATTTTCTTCTATCCTCTCTTCATGTAATATAAAATAGAGAGATAAGGGGTATAAGGAGTGAGAACATGTTAAGCGGCTGGTTTTTGTGGTTCATTTTATTTTGGGGTACAGTGATGATCGGATTACTCGCAATCGGTGGCTTTTTTATGTTTCGTAAATTTTTAAAACGATTGCCAAAGGAAGATGGGAAATCAGAGCTTGATTGGCAGGATGAATATATTCAAAAGAGCCTTCACCTATGGCGGGATGAGGACAAACAGCTGTTAAATGAACTCGTATTACCTGTTCCAGAGCTGTTTAGAGATGTTGCCAAAGAAAAAATTGCGGGTAAAATTGGTGAGCTGGCATTAAAAGAACAGGCTGCCAGTATTAATGTAGACTTAATCATTCGCGGCTACATTATGGCTACACCAAAGCGGGATCATAAATTTTTATTGAAGCGCCTTCAAGAAAAAAACATTGATCACTCGCCATATGAATCGTTATTAAAATAACCTCCTTTATTAAAAGGAGGTTTAATTCATTTGAATTTGCTGCGGATCTAATTGTTTAGACAGCTTTCTAAACGACAAATACATAGCAACCCGCCAAGGTACGATCATGCCAAAGGCAAGAATCCAAAACATCCCGCTTAATGAGCCATAATCAATAGAAGAACTTAGGATGGTCTTCATTCCGATACGAAGGACAAGAAGTCCAATGAGAATAAACACAAATGCTTTTGACCGCTTTAAGTAAATGTCATTGCCTCTAATTTCAAACTTCGATGTTTTAATTAAAAATATAGAGAAAAACATCCCCACTGTGATCGCTTCTAGAAATTCAGCTCCAGTTACCCGAAACATAGGAACAAAAAACATCAATGCGCCAGTGCTCATGAATATAGGAGGTAAAATAATTTTTTTCGCAGTTGCAGGTTTTGCAGATGACTTAATGCGAATAAACATGACGGCCACCGCCATACATACCGCAATTATAGAAGAGATCAAGATCATCATATCAAATCATTCCTTTATTCTTTAAGGTCAGCCTATGTATAATATACTCCAATTGACGAAAAAAAACCATTCGCCGCGACTGTAGAAAACGATTTCAAAAGCCTGTAAAGCCGCCAAACAATGATGAGAACATGATGATAATCCATGTGAGAAGATCAAAGAACAGCAAAATCCCTACCACAATCATAATGATTCCGCCAATTCGCATGATGAGCTGCTGACGTTTTCTGATCCACGCCATTTTCGTAATGAAAAAGGAGAGAATAAAAAACGGGACGGCAAAGCCCAATATATACGCAATCATATACATGACAGCCGACTCAGGATTGTTACTCGCCAGTGTGATGACAGCGGATAAAATAGGTCCTGTACAAGGTGTCCATCCAGCGGCAAAGCCCATTCCGATGAGAATGGATCCAAAAAAACCAGCAGGACGGTTTTTGAACTGGATTCTCTTTTCGCCCATAAGGAAAGAGGGCTTGAATACACCAAGAGTCATAAAACCAAAGAAAATAATGAGGATGGCTCCAATTTGACGAATCGCTTGATGATAATCATTGAAAAACTTCCCGACAAACGATGTCCCAAAGCCAATCGCAATAAATATAATAGAGAACCCAACTAAAAAGAATAAAGTATGAAGCAGACTTCTTCTTCTCAGCATCACCTTCTCGGATTTCACTTCATCTATACTAACGCCCGTAATATACGATAAAAAAGCTGGATAAAGCGGCAGACAGCACGGTGAAATAAAAGAAAGAAATCCTGCTCCAAATGCTAAAAAGTAATTCAAATCTGTCAAAAGAACACCCCCCCTTCTTACAATATACAATAAGAGATGACAAAATCATTTCATTTTTTTTACATCACCTCAATAAAGATGGTCTATTCTCTTAAAACCTTATATAATTTAATTTGACATCAAGATAATGAATCCTTTAAATTTGAAAATAAACCTTAAAATGGATATAATAGAATCGATTCTTTTTATCAAGATTTGCATGAAAGGAACATGACTTTGGTAAAAACATCATTATTAACTCAAATCGAAGAAAAAAGAGAAGAGCTGATGAAAGTTGTCTTGCATAATGGGATGACATCAACAGTGACCATCGAACATAGCCAGCAGCTAGATCATCTCCTCTTACAATATCAACGACACTTACACTCAAACTCAGCCAACTAATCATACTTCATGATATCAAACATGCCGCACCATTTTTAGAACAGTTGATATGTGTGACCATAAACGAAACAAAAACCTCTGACATAGGGGTTTTTTGTTTTTCACATGCTCTTGACGCCATAATAAAAACCACCTTCCCTGCTTCATTCATGCAAGTACAGTGGTTTTAAGCGTCTGATGAAGGTGAATTGAATAAAGAAAGGACAACGCTTGTCCATTCTTTAAAACCATGTTCCATCTATGATCATAATATCGTACGTATTATTTCGCTTGGTTGTTCATGGCTTTCATCATTTGATTGATTTTCTTCTGGGACGGTTTCATGCCCATTTGCATCATCATCATTCGAAGCATTTGTTCATTAATCGGTGGATTCTTTTTCAAATAGCTCATCATATACTTACGAGCAATAAAGAATCCGAGTGCAACTCCTGCAAGCAGTGCAACAACGCCTACAAGGATGACAACCCATAAATCCATAATTCTTCCTCCTTCATGTTGTCTCGTATAAAGTGTACTAAACAAAAGGCTATTATACAACATTTCACGTTCAATTTTATTTTTTTAAACAAAATTCCTCACTTTTACTGGATTGAGCCATCCGTGTTTCTTTGAACTAAAGTCCATCGCAAGAAAACAAGGGCTGATTTTTCTCAGCACTTCAAAAAACACCGCTTCTGCCTCATAACTGCCAGTGGCAGACATTTGAATATACCGGTCTTTAATAATAAATGCTGCAGTTCCTTTTCCATCTGGTAAGGAAGCGCTGTAAATCGAGCCTATTTGTGTATAGTGAATGTTCGTTAAGTTATTCATTAGACGCTGGTGCATATGAAAAGCAGGGATTCGTTTCGTCACATAATCCACTTGCTTCACAAGCATAACCAACTCATCGTCAGTGCGGTTCGTCCAGTGTAATGATTCAAACAAATGAAACAAAATCGATTCTCTGCCAAAATAGTGATGCGCAAATTCATCCTCAATCCAATAAATATAATAATGGCGTTCCATGTCTATCCCTTCCTTTCACATTTCGTCAATCTCATTTATTGCTTGTATTATACAAAAATGTGAAAGAAAGAATTGTCTATATATGAAGCAAGAAGAAACTAGTTTTGTCAAAAAAACAAGAAAAAAGAAAAAAGTTTGCAGAGCGGATGAAAATGCTCTGCAAACAGATAGCAAAAAAGCATGATGCTTGGAGTTCGTTTATTTATTCAGCTTCGCTTTCACACGGCTGACTACATTGCTGACAGTAAATCCGTATTTCTCGATAATGGTTTCTCCTGGTGCAGAAGCGCCAAATTTATCAATTGCAATCACGTCACCATCAAGGCCAGTGTAACGCTCCCAGCCAAGTGAAGCACCCATTTCAATCGCAATACGTGCACGTACTGCTTTAGGAAGAACAGATTCTTTGTATTCGTCTGACTGCTGATCGAAGCGATCCCATGCAGGAAGGCTGACAACAGATGCGCGGATACCTTCTTTTTCAAGTGCTTTTTGTGCTTCAATGGCTAAACCAACCTCAGATCCTGAAGCGAGAAGAAGTGCTTCTGGCTGTGCATCAGCTGCTTCAACCACAACGTATCCACCTTTTTCTACTCCCTCATATGCCTTCTCTGGTGCCTGGTCAATCGTTGGAAGGTTTTGACGAGTAAGAACTAGTGCTGTCGGTTTATCAGTTGAAGATACAGCTAGTTTCCACGCTGCAGCTGTTTCATTTCCATCTGCTGGGCGGATAACGGAAAGGTTAGGCATCGCACGCAGTGAAGCAAGCTGTTCAACCGGTTCATGCGTCGGACCATCTTCACCAACAGCGATACTATCATGAGTAAAGACGTAAGTGACTGGAAGTCCCATTAAGGCAGCAAGACGAATTGCTGGTCTTAAGTAATCTGAGAAAACAAAGAACGTTCCGCCGAATACACGAAGACCGCCGTGAAGTGCCATACCATTGAGCGCTGCACCCATTGCAAACTCTCTGACACCGAACCAAATGTTTTTGCCGGCATAATTATTTTTACCGAAATCATCCGTGTTTTTAATCGTTGTTTTATTTGATCCAGCAAGGTCAGCAGACCCACCAATAAAGAAAGGTACTTGCTTCGCAATGCCATTTAACACTTCGCCTGAAGATGCGCGGGAGGCAAGGCTTGAACCTGCTTCATAAACAGGAACCTCTTGATCCCAATTTTCAGGAAGCTTTCCTTCAATCGCAAGCTTCAGCTGTGCTGCCAGCTCTGGATATTCTTTTTCGTATTGCGCAAACAGTTCATTCCACGCTGCTTCTTTTTTCTGTCCAGCGTCTTTGACAGCTTCTTTAAAATGATCGTACACTTCAGAAGGTACATGGAAATCTTCTTCAAACGTCCAAGAGTAAGCTTCCTTCGTCAGCTTTGCTTCCTCGCTGCCAAGCGGTGCACCATGCACACCAGACGTTCCCGCACGGTTTGGCGATCCGAAACCGATCGTTGTTTTCACTTCGATTAATGTAGGTCTGTCTGTGCTTTGCTTCGCCTTTTCAATAGCAGCTGTTACTTCTTCGATGTTGTTGCCGTCTTTCACGTACAGAACTTCCCAGTTCATCGCTTCAAAACGATTCTTCACATTTTCAGAGAAGGAACGATCTAAGTCGCCATCTAAAGAAATGTCATTTGAATCGTAAAGAACGATTAAGCGGCCTAAGCCTAAATGACCAGCAAGTGAAGCTGCTTCAGAGGAAATTCCCTCCATTAAGTCTCCATCTCCGCAAATGCTGTATGTATAGTGGTCTACAACATGAAAGTTGTCTTTGTTATACGTTTCCGCAAGATGTCTTTCTGCAAGTGCCATTCCTACTGCCATAGCAATTCCCTGGCCTAGTGGACCCGTTGTCGCGTCTACGCCTTCTGTGTGTCCAAATTCAGGATGTCCAGGTGTTTTGCTTCCCCATTGGCGGAATTGCTTTAAATCGTCAATGCTCAGATTGTATCCGCTTAAATGAAGCATGCTGTATAGAAGCATAGAACCATGGCCCGCAGATAAAACAAAGCGGTCTCTGTTAAACCAATTTGGATTTTGCGGACTTACGTTTAAGTGATTCGTCCATAAAGCGTACGCCATTGGTGCAGCCCCCATCGGCATTCCTGGGTGACCGGAATTCGCTTTTTCAATTGCGTCTATGGAGAGAGTACGTATTGTTGCAATAGATTTCAATTCAATCGTTTCCATATAAATCCCCTTCCGTATCTTGTGTACACCATTATCATAAATCTACTGTCCTTTTTTCACAACTATTTCACGCTGAAAAAGAAGGATTTTGTCACATTTAGTTTATCGATCACCTAAAAAGTTATGCAAATATGAAAAAAGACGAGAATATTCTTCCCATCTTTTCAAAATTCAAGAAATCTCACAGCCTTAATGAAGGTTCTGATCTTTTTCTCTTTTTAATTTTTCTGGTGTAACATCGTTTCCTTCAGGGTCAACGATTTTAACAGTTTTAAGTGTATTTTTCATAGAAGAACGAAAAGCTTTCAAATACTCTTCTCTCAACTGCTTTTGTTCTGTTTTTTCAGCGTCTGATAAACCGGCCTCTTTCGACTTTTTTGAAAGCTCATTTATTCTTGCAAGCTGTTCTTTAGAAATCATGACAAACTCCTTTAAAGCATTTTCTCTACATACTACTAAATATCAATCATTTTGACAACAAATCACGCTTTAGGTGGTAAAGCTTTTTTCATATTCCTGATACCTTCTATGCACCGTTGCTTTTGAAATGTCAAAACCTAATGCCTGAAGAGTTGCGGCAATTTCGGCGAACGTCATGTTGTTTTTTCTTAATCGAACAATTTCTGAAATCGGTACTTCAATACGCTCACGGCCAGGTGCATGGTCCTGCTGCCTTAAATTCAGTTCAGGCTGATATCCGCGCTCAACAGCCCTTTTCATCCCCCGCTTGATTTTCAGGTTATGAATTTTCCGTTGGTACTCTTCGACGACTCCTACAATCTCGATGACCATTTCATCTGCTTCTGAAAGCTCAAGCTCTCCTCTATGAAACACGCTGTATACCTTTACGTTCTCTTTAAATAGACAATGAAGAAGCGCAATTTTTGCTTGTCCTCTTCCAAGACGTGTTTCATCTTGGATAAGAACGGCATCGATTGACTCTTCCTTCAGTGCAGCAAGCATTTCAAACACACCATCACGATCTAGATCGTATCCACTTGCTTTTTCTGTGATGACTTTGACCACATTCATCTTGTGCATGGCAGCTAAAGCCAGCAGTTCTTCTTCTTGTCTTTTCAGCGAGGTTTCCTGCTCTTCTTTCACAGTGCTTACTCTCGCATAAATGATTGCGTTCATGTCTAAAATCGACCTTTCTACTGTACTGTTGCAAGTTGATATACGACTGGATGCTCTTTTTTGACGGGTATGACAAGAATGTCGCCAGGCTGGATTTCAGTTGAAGCAAGATCATTGTGTTCTGTTACCCAGTCAATAAATGCATTTTTGTCGATTGATTTGCTGTCATTTACTTGATCAGCTAACCCCCAAAGAGTATCACCTGATTGAACCTCTATTTTAACATACTGATTTGAATCATTATGGCTTGTGACTGCAATAAGTGAGAGAAATATGCCAACGATGAATGAGAATACCCCAATAAAAATAATAGATTCTTTTAACCTCATAATGTCATCTCTCCTAATAGAATATGTGTTCGCTCTTTCTGTCTCTCATTATAAATACGAACAAATGTTTCTGTCAAACGTTTTTTCGAACCTATGTTTGTACTGTTAGGAAAAACATGCTATAATTTCTTTAAAATTGACGTTTTGAGGTGCAAAAGATGACGAAGCTATCAAAAAGACAACTCGATATCCTGAAATTCATCAAAGATGAAGTAAAAAGCAAGGGTTATCCCCCATCCGTCCGTGAAATTGGAGAAGCTGTCGGTCTAGCATCCAGTTCAACGGTCCATGGACATTTAGCTAGACTAGAAACAAAGGGCTTAATTAGAAGAGACCCGACAAAACCTAGAGCGATCGAAGTACTAGATGAAGAGGAAATGAATATTCCGAAGAGTGCTGTAATGAACGTTCCAGTCATCGGAAAAGTAACGGCAGGCCTTCCTATCACAGCTGTTGAGAATGTAGAAGAATACTTCCCTCTTCCAGAGACATTTGCTGCACCAGACGAACAAGTGTTTATGCTTGAAATTATGGGAGAAAGTATGATTGATGCAGGTATTTTGGACAAGGACTATGTCATTGTGCGTCAGCAAAGCACTGCTAACAATGGAGATATTGTGGTCGCCATGACAGAGGAAGATGAAGCGACAGTGAAACGTTTTTATAAAGAAGATACACACTTTAGATTACAGCCAGAAAATCCATCAATGGAACCGATTATTTTACAGAATGTGAGTATACTAGGTAAAGTGATTGGCGTATTTCGAAATATTCATTAAAAAAAGCCGGTATTCATCAGCTGCTGATGAGAACCGGCTTTTTCTTATGCACAAGAATAGGCAAGAATACTTGAGCTTGGGAAGGAACCAAATGTAAAGTTCGGCCATATAAAGCCAGTTGTTCGGCCAAAAGGCTGTGAGGAAAGAACGAACATTAAAAATACTTGGCCGTTTCTCAAAAGCACAATTGTCCATCTTCTATTACATCCTGCTGCAAATTGTACAGTTTGATGGCCTCCGCCTACACCTTGCCCAGATATAAACGACTGCATACTTTGAGGATGAGAGAGTGCTTGCTGATACTGCGAAATGATATGCTGCGGCGGTGCTGGCGGTGCTGAGTGTCCGCCTGAACCTTGCCCTGGTAAAGTACCTCCTCCTCCGATTGGAAACCCAGGAAACCCTCCACCCGAAGGAATACCAATAGATGGAAATCCTTGCATCTGCCTATCATATGAGTACCCATTCCACACACCTTCATACGGATGATACATAATAAACACCACTTTCCTTAGACATTCATCACGACAGTATATGTCATAAATAAAAAAGAGTGTTAAATGTCTAAATAGAAATTTTTCCAAAAGACGTTTCGTTCTTCTTTAGAACGGTTAAATAATGATTAAGAAGAAAAATAAAAAAATGAAAACTTTTTGTCTCCCTCAAACGTTATATAATTAGAAACAAAAGAAATAAAAAACATTTAGATTTAATACTTGTAATATCTCTGTAATTATTGTAACATTTGTAACATAAGAAGTTTTCATTGAGAAAAGGAGGCAATCGCCTTGAAAAAATTATTTGTTTTATTAACTGCTATTATGCTTATGATCTCATTACAAACAACAACATTGGCCGCTTCCAAGAAATCAGCCGCTTTGACAAATAAAGAAGCGTTACATATTGCCCTTGATGCAAGAGAACATTTTTGGAGTGCAATGTCAGGCTACAAAATTAAAGACCATTCTAATGTCAAATTAAAATCATTTACCTATAAAGATATGACGTACAACTATCTTTCTAAAACATTTGATACAAAGAAAAAATTAAACAGCTACCTATCTCAAGTTTTCACTCAAGATGCCATCAAACATGGTTTAAAAGATTATCAGTTCATTGTTCATAAAGGCAAAATGGCTGTTCCAGTCGGTGATGGAGACAACATGCTCAATTGGGAAAAAGCCACACCTAAACTTGTTTCTAAAAAACAAACGGTCCGCACATATGAATTTACCGTCCCAACACTTGATGGACGCAAAGTAAAACGAACTGTTACGTACGAAAAAGTACAAAAAAATTGGAAAGTCACACAAATTGACGCTGTCATCTAAATATAAAAACCAGGCCTTTCATCGGCCTGGTTTTTATATTGAAGAAAATTCAGTCATACGGTCCAGCGCGTGAGCAAGTGATGATGCCGTGCGAAATTCATTAAAAGGAAGCCCGAGCTGCACTGCTGTTTGGGCAATTTCTGGTCTAATCCCTGAAATGGTCGTCTCTACTCCAATTAACCGAAGTGACGTGACAAGATCAAAGATTTGATGAGCCACCATTGTATCAATCATGACAACACCCGATAAATCAATACATAAATGCTGAACACTTTTTTGTGAGCACTGTTTTAGCGTATTTTCTAAAATAATCTTTGCTCTCGCTGTGTCAATGTCACCTACTAATGGCAATAACGCAATCTGGCTTTTTAAGACAATTACCGGTGAGCTCAATTCATAAATCATATCTCTCTGAGCCACGAGTTTTTCGGTTGTATTTTTCACATATTGCTGGATAAACACATGGATTGAAATATTAAACGCTTCGGAAATTAAATCATACCAATAAAAGATGCGGTCAATATCAATTTCATCTTGACGCTGTTTGATAAATTCTTTTAAGTAATGCAGAACCACTCTTTGATTGGACATGTATTCTCTCACGACATAATCTAATGGTGTATTTAAATGCTTTGGGTCGCTGGCTAAGTCCTCAGACCATTTTTTAAATTCAGTATGTAAATACGTCTTATCTTCAATAATAGCTCGTATAAAATGCTGGTAATAATCTTGATTCTGCCGTTTTAGCTCTGCTATGATGCTGGAATCTGTTGAACGATATATGGATTCTGGATCATCGTCCTCAATTGATTCATACCATGTTTCAGTCAGCTTCTCTGCATGCTGCATAAAAAAATCGTATAATGCACGGTTCTTATCCATAAGCAAATGTCCCTTCACATTTTCTTCTTGTCAGTCTTTGTACCTTATAGATTGATTGTACCACTGAATCTTTTGACCCTGCTAGCTCGAATAGGCTCTGATGATAAACAAAAGAGCCCCCCGCTCTAGGGAGACTCTTTCCGATTTATTTCACAATGAATAATATTCTTTTCCCATCAGGAAACCCGCTGATTTGATGCCCGACCCATGAGCCTGCTCCCCTATTATCAGATGGACTGACATATTGTACGCTTGCGCCTTTTCCTCCCTCAAGACAAACTGCCATTGGCCATTCATCCCGGTCAAAGCCAGGTTTTGTCGGAATTCCTTTTAATGATTCTTGCCTGCGGGCATCTGCTCCATTTCGGTCAATGGTACACACATCTGAATGCCCTTTTCGAATGGCTTCTTGAATATGACTGCCTGTTTCAGGGTACCTTTCCTTTGGAAATTGAACGACATGATCATATCGATCAGCCCCTTTTGCTGCCTGCTTCTCTCCAAATCCACCTAACAACGTGCCCATCCATATCACAAAACATAAGGCGACAGCAGCGATCCAGCCTTTTCTCATCTTCAAAAGCTCGTGCCCTCCACAAATTTCTTATGAAATAAAGTTGACTTGAAGGAAATGAGTCATTTTTAATGTATGAGCGGCTGAGTGATGACATGAGAAAACATGAGCTGAAATCTGCCTAGCAACTAATCCATCAGAAAAAGCGAATGATCTCTTCAATTCGCCTTGTTCTATTTAGGATATTTCATCTACTCTATATAATGTTTCATTTTGTGAAGACATGCTTTTCATTTCGGACGGCTTCCCCTCTTCAACTGATGAGGATTGATCCTTATATTCTTCTGATGAGATCACTGTACCATGTGATTTGATCCAGCTAACCAATTCGCTGTTAGCTGATGACTGATTGTCTGGTAATAAAAAGTATTTCACTTTCCCTTGTTGAATAAGTGTTTTTAATTTGTTGACAGTCAGAATAGGATCTGTCCCATTAAAACCGCCTAAGGCCATGACATTCTCATCTTCATCAATGATATATGGCGCTGCGGTAACAGTCGTAAGTGTCGCAAATAAATACGTTTCTCCTGTTTGATGAGCCTTTAAATAAGTGAGTAACCCTTGATCGACACTAGATGTAAACATGTTCCCTCCTGATGAACTAGAGAGCTGGACACCTGCCTCTGGAAGTACAGCATTTCCTCCATATATTATTGGGGTGGCGGACCAGAAACCTGGAATCAGTAATAGCGTTGTCAAAGCAGTGATGAGTAGCCGTTTCATAATCAAATGTTTTTCTCTGTACATAAGCAATAGGATGGCGATAATCATCCCTGCAATAGCAATGGCATACATCCAAATACTACTGATTTGACTCGTATAGTTACTCAAAATATACCCTTGGAAGATAGCTGTAACAGCGATTGCTGCTGGAAGCAAATACGCAGATACTCCTTTGTTTACCGTAAATAACTCTCCCATCTTCTTAGCTCCTATGCCGCATAGTGCTGCAATGGGCGCGGCAAGCATAATGAGATAGTAATGGTGAAAGAAACCCGCAATACTAAAGAATCCGGCAGCAGGAATCAGCCATGCTGCCCAAAACATCGTTTGTTTCCATTCATTTAATTGCGTTTTTCTCTCCTTCCACCAGCTGATGATCATCCCTAAAAGCCCAAACAAAGCAAACGGCAGCATCCAGCTGATTTGACCTGACAATGCAGATTGAAATAAACGAAATACGCCGGGATTCCCAGTGCCATACATATTCATGCTTTGTTGACCTACAGCCCTTCCAGGCGGGGAACCTCCACCTGGACCATGCTGAGGTGGCGTCACTTGATTTTGGGATGGAGGCGGCTGATTTCTATTTGACTGATCCTCTGACGAATCGCCTAATCCCGAATTGTCTGGCATCACCATACCTGCTTGCTGGTTCATGTCACCAAAGGATTTCCCTGTCGTCTGTCCAAGCAGCCGTTCCGTGCCGTTATAACCAAAGGCAAGTTCTAACACTGAATTTGTTTGGCTGCTTCCCACATAAGGGCGCTCACTTTCAGATGTCATATCTACAGAAACTGCCCACGATAGAGATAAGCAGACTAATACGACCAAAGAGCATAGGAGAGAGAAAATTTTCTTTTTTAACGGTACGCGAGCAGCAATAAAATAGTAGAAAATAAATGCTGGAACGACCATAAACGCTTGCAGCATCTTCATATTAAATCCTACCGCTACCAAAGCGAAGGCAATAAGAAGCCAGCGCATCTTTCCGCTTTTTACAGCAAGCATTAAGAAATGCGTACCCGCAAGTAATGTAAAGACAAGCATACTGTCTATATTGTTCGTTCTGCTCACAGCTGCGGCAATTGGCGTGAGAGCCATAACGGCCGCTGACACCCTTGCAGCACCTTGACCGAAAGCCGGTTTTATCATGAGATAAAGAAGAAGAACAGACCCCACTCCAGCAAGTGCCTGCGGCAATATCACACTCCATGTATGAAAACCAAAAATAAGTGCACTGATGGTTTGAATCCATAAAACGACGGGGGGTTTATCAATTGATACGAAGCCAGTTGCATCAAATGAGGCATAAAAAAAGTGATGGAAGCTTTTGGACATACTTTTGACTGCAGCTAAATAATATTGATTGGCACTGTCATTCTGCCAAATTTGATAGGTGTAGAGAAATGCTGCAATAAGTAAAATCAACAACAAGATCATATCTATTTTTTTATTTATCACTAATATCTCTTCTTTCTTTTTCATTTATTTCATTCAGCATAGCTTTTAAATATGAAATAGTGATGAACAAAAAAAGAAACTTTTCTGTATTTAACGATAAAAGAAGCCTGTCCCCTGTTAAGGAAACAAGCTGAATGCTCTATTTTTTATTGCGCTTTCGCATAGTTTATAAACTCAACAAAGGCAGCTGTCGCTTTTGGACCGCCATTTATCGTTCCGTTTGAATACCCAGCGTTATGAACTCCAACGATTTGCTGGTTCTGATCCAGCATGGCAGAACCTGAATTTCCGCTGAATGTATCAATCGTATAGTACGCTAGATTCGTATCTTCTCTCGTCACAGGACCCGACATCTCCCACTGTGACACCTTGCCAGTCGATCTCATTTTATCACCAGGATATCCTGAGATTTTAATGGTTGTCCCAGTCAAGTTTGTCACCTGGCGGATAGATCGGTAGCCGACCGTATTGCCAATGTTCGTATCGGTTTTAATCACGGCAAAATCATATTGGCTTGCACCAGTATTAATATACCCGTTTGGCACATAGAATTCCGTCATTTTTGCAGAACCGTTCACCGCAGTACTATCATTCATACCAGGATATACAGTCCCTTTCTCACTATAGCTTCTCGATGCTGTATTGTACACGCAGTGTCCGTTTGTCAAAATTTTGTTAGGAGCAATGAGTGTTCCCGTACAGCTTGAGCCGCCAAATGTAATATAAGCAATCGAATTGTATGGTGCCACTCTTGTATTAGCTACTTTGGTTCTACCATCGTCTCCAATGACGACTTTCGTTTGAAAATCTTTTAAATATTTTGATAGTGGTTTTACTTTTTCGCCAACAGTAGAAGAAAGATCATCCACTTTGTCAAAGGATGAGGGGGCTTTCGTATCATTGTGGAAATCACTTGAAGAAATCACTTTACCATCAGAAGTCACCATGTCATAATCAGACGTTAGTACTGAATCCGATGCGGCATGGGCAAAACTAGGCACACTTAAAGCACCAAAAACGAGAAGAGAAGGGAGTAACATTTTCACCTTTTTCATCATATTCCTCCTTTATGTCCTATATCAAAAATCATACGATTGTTTCATATTGGAGTAAATGAGAGAATATTCTTATTTTTTACAAAATATTTCATTTCCAAATTAGGTGTTTTGTATCTTCCCAACCTTCATTCTATCGATCTCTTTCTATGAGAACAGAAAAAACCGCCTAATAGGCGGTCTTTCCTCTTTTTCAGCTCCACACATCTTTTACATATCTATTGTCATTTGCGAGGGCTGTCAGCCAATTTTCAGCTGTTTCTCTCGAGCATTGTTTCTCGTTTTGATAAAGATCGATCAGTGTAGCCTCTACATCTGGAGCCATGACTTTTCCGTCTCCGCACACGTACAGATAAGCACCTTGATCAAGCAATTCGATCAGCATGCCGCCGTCTTCTTTCAACAAATGCTGGACATATACTTTTTGCTCATCGTAACGAGAATAAGCACGATGGATATGGACAATGCCGTTTTGCGCTGCAAGCTTCATTTCATCAAAATACAGATCATCTTCCTGAGGGTGACGGCAGCCAAAATATAGGTGGGCTTCGCCTAGCTGCTTCCCTTCCTTCTGCCACACTTCTCTTGCCTGAACAAATCCTCTAAATGGAGCGATTCCTGTACCTGGTCCAATCATAATCATCGGTATGTCTGATGAAGGGGGCAGCTGGAATCCGTCTTGTGCTTCATGCAGGAAGCAGGCTACTTCTTCCCCTTCTTTCAGACCACATAAATAGGTTGATGCGACTCCGGCATATTCTCCGCTGCCGCTCCATGCTTTACCTTTGACAACTGCCACTGTGATACTGACTTTTTCTTCATCTACCTTTGGCGAGCTAGAGATCGAATAATAACGCGGCTTCAAACCTGGTAAAAGCGCCAAAAAGTGTACAAATGGCAGCTCACACGCTTCATATTGATCTAATAAATCCAGCATGGTTACTCGTTTCTTTAAGATGGCTTCTTGATATGCTTCACCAGCCATTTGTTCAAGTTCTACGCGGTGAGGCGGACATACCGTATGTGCTGCAAGCTCTCTTAGCTGTGTACGTGTCGCAGGATCTTGAAGCTCAACATGCGAGGCAAGTAATTCTTTGATTGGAATCGGCTGATCTAATGGTAAATGACTTGCCTCTTTATCAGATGAGAGCTTAATGCGCTGCTCTGGATCTAGTTTAAAGCGGCGGGTCACACGCTCAACGAGTGCATCACTATTTTTCGGCACAATCCCGATATGATCCCCTTCTTTGTATGCTTTGCCAGCAGGCAATTTCAGTTCAATATGTCTTGTCTGCCGCGTGCTTGTTTCTGATTGTAATTCTTCATTTTTCAATACAACAGCTGAAAAGGCATCATATATTTTAGCTACAGGACGCTCCACTAGCTCATTCGTATAAGAAACTGATAGGTTTGGTTTTTCCTTCCCCTTTTCTTGGAAGGTGAGCTTAAATTCTTTTGCAAGCTGTTCGAAGACTGTTTTCTGGAAGATTTCTTTATCCTCATCCATATCACCGCCTGCATCACCTTCTCCTAAATCAGCTACACGTTTGGCTCCTTTTCTTTCTAGAGCTTCATCAATTAGACGGGGGATCCGCTGGTACGTACTCGCCCAATTTCGATCTCCGCATCCAAAGACAGCAAATGTCACGTTTGATAAATCCTGCTCTTCATCCTGCGCCAGCCAATCCACAAATTGCTTCGCATTGTCAGGCGGATGTCCGTTGTATGAAGCGGTCACGATGAAGACAGCACCTGTATTTGGCAATTGGCGTGTAAAGTCATCAAGCGGCGCAGTGGTCACATCAAACCCTTTTGCTTTCCCATCTTCAGCCAATTCGTTCGCTATTTGCTTCGCCGTACCAAGATTTGATCCGTATAAAACTAGCAGCGGTGTACCGTGACTCGCCACTTTTGACTCATGAGATTTGGTGCTTTTCTTAGATTCTTCTTTCGGTGGTGCCATAAAGAATTGCTGGTTCCTTGGCCGCACTTTGATTTTAAAATCGTTAGGTTTAATTGTGAGAGATTCTTTTAAATCAAGCTCATAAGATGTGTGATCAATTAACTCTAAATTGTGCAGAACCATCGCGAGAACCATCGTAGCTTCATGCAGGGCGAACTGCATACCGATACATGCACGCTGTCCATTCCCAAAAGGCTTGTAGGCATGCTGCGGGATTTTCTCAGGATGTGTAAACCGCTCTGGTTTAAATTCTTCAGCATCCTCGCCCCATACCGCTGGATCACGGTGTAATTTAGGGAGCAGAACAGAGACACTTTGATTTTTTTGAATCGGATATTTTCCCCCGATTACTGTGTCCTCTTTCGCATAAAGAGAGAACGTAGGCGCTGTTGGCCAGAGGCGGAGAGCTTCATTTAACACCATACGAGTGTAGCTTAGCTTTTGCACCTGTTTAAATGCCGGAAGCCCGCCCTGCAGTACCTCATCTGCTTCTTGGACGGCTTTCTTTAATTTCTCTGGATTCTTCAGTAAGAAATAAATCGCAAATGATAGCAGCCCGCTTGTTGTTTCGTGGCCTGCAATTAAGAAGGTGATGATTTGATAACGGATATTTTCATCGGATAAACGTTCACCTGTTTCAGGGTCCTCTGCATGCAGCATAAGAGACAGTAAATCATCGCCCGCTTTATCTTGTTTTCTTCGTTCCTGAATAATGTCATCTACTAATTGCTTCATAAAATCGACATGCTGGTCAAATTCTTTTCTTCTTTTGATCATGAGTTTATCTGCAATTGGCAATCGACTAGACTGCTCCATTGCTTCATTTAAGCCTTTCAGCATGCTGTCGATAAACGGATGCTGATTTTCTTTATAAAAGCTGTTAAAGCGAAAATCAAAACCGCAAAGGCCGATCGTATCTAAAGTCAGCTTTGTCATATCCTCAGCTACTTCAATTTCTTCATCGCGGCCTGTTCTTTGCCATTTTTGCACAAGCTGTGTGGCAATATCGAGCATCATCTCATGATAGCCCTTCATGGCCTGCTGGCTGAATGCAGGCATCAAAATTTGATGAGCCTTTCTCCAGTTCGGTTCTTCTGTCCAGCTTGTAAATAGTCCGTCCCCTGCAAATGCTCTTACTTTACTCAGACTAGTTCCAATAAATTTATCAAAACGGCTTTCGTCACATACTTCTTTGACAAGTTCATGGCTGGAAACAAAAATACTTGTTGCATTTGAAAATTCAAACTGAAAGATCGGCCCTAATTCATCTGCCAGCCGCCAAAAGGTTTGAGCAAGCTCCCCCTTTTTTATATGGGGAATATTTTTAAAAGGTCCGTATGTTTTTGGTTTTGGAATGATTGATGTTTGCTTCATATGCCCACTCCCTTTATTTCTTTTAAGATGCAACGCTGATGGCACGCCATAAACATTGCTCAATTTCCTCCAAAAATTCAATCGTTGGCTCTATTTCTTCTGCAAGAATTTGTTTATGCAGCTGCACAAAAGCACCAAATACAATAGATAAAATGGTTCTGCCTGAGAGGTTTGGGTGAATCCCATCCTTTTTTCCTTCTTCAAAGATAAGGAATAGCTCATGTAACAAATGCTGCATTTTCTCTTTGCTCGTCTCGTCTAAGTAATGGGACCGTTTATCTATCTCTAAAAAATACAGCCCGCTTGGATTCTCCTTTGTAAATAAAACTAAGCAATAAAATACATGCTTAAAGTACGCCCGAATACTTAACTTTGGATCTGGACTGTTTGTGTTCATTTTTTCGATAAATGCCGAGAGGCTGCGCTGGTACAAAATATTGACGAGTGCCTCCTTGCTGTCGAAATAACGGTAAATGGTGCCCGCTCCGACGTTTGCTCTTTTTGAAATCATCGGCATTGTGGTGCCATCAAAGCCTCGTTCAATAAATAGTTCCAGCGAAGCCTTCATGATCTGTTCTTGTTTATCAGTCACTGCTGGCATTTCATCCCCTCCTTTTAAAACGTAGGAATGAACGTTCATTCCGCTTGTGGTATATTATATTAATATTCTAATTTCATCTATTTATACTTAAACATACTTATTTTACTCCGTCACTACATTTTCTGAAAATAATAATAATTGAGAAATGATACCTAGTCGCATGACATCCAAAGGACTTATAAAGATTGTCAAATGTGTGTCATGCAGGTGTCATCAGCACTACACATTCATTCCTGATCGATTGGAGAATGAATATGGTCGTCATATGTATCAATATATAAGCTGCCATTACTTGAACGGACAGCATAAACAATGTCCTTTAAGGACAGCTGCCTTTTTTTCAGCTCTTCTTCTATCCATTGCTCTGTTAATTGATTTTCTTGTATGTTTTTTTGGATGAGTTTCCCGTCCATGATGACTTCAATCGGCATGTAACGCTCTGCCTCCATGAATAAATGAAGGTCCTTCCGCGTGACTTTTTCAAACGAAGGGTATTTTTTCACTGACATATGCCCATCTGTTTCAATCATTGCAAATTCAACTTCGCTAATATCAAAGATGTCTTTTTCTCTCAGCTGCTGATTTAAATAATCAAGGGTATATCTCATCCCTTTCATATTTCCTTCAAGAATTTTTCCATTTTGTATGACAAGTGTTGGTTTACCCGCCATCAACCCTCTTATCTTCCGGCTTCTTAATGCAAGCAGGGAAATCACATAAATAATCATGACAAGTGACACAAAGGAAATCGTTGTGTGCTGAAGCGGGAGCGTTGTATTAAACGCCAGGTTCGCTGCAATTGAACCTAAGCTGATGGCTGCTATAAAATCAAAAATATTCATTTGCGCAATGGTTTGTTTCCCTAAAAGACGTGCTCCTCCAAATAAAATCGCAAAAGCAAACATCGTCCGAAGAATGACTTCAATATGGTCAGACATGCAAGTATCCACCTTTCAATTGCATCAAAAAAAGCCTTTTCCTTAGAAAAGACTCTTTGTTAGACTATGCATTTATTTCATCATTATTCAATTGGACAGTACCGCTTTGTTCAAATTGTGATCGCAGTTCAATAATTGAGCTATTCCTCACATGATCTGCTTCTTGCTCAAGAAGCCATGTATAAAATCTTGCTTGCTCCGCTGTCTGCAAAGCCTGCATATATTTTTGCGAGGTACGCTTCTCTGCAACGCGCTGCTTCATCCCGCGCATCTGCTTCCAGAATTGATAATAAGGGAGCTTGAGTTTTGTCATAAAGCCTTGATCATCCTCAATGACATACCCCTCTTCTTTAATTGTATTATCATGAGAGACAGCCTGATACCATTTATAAAAAGACGTCCAATCATGGAAAACAGCCACTTCCTGCTTGCAGGATATTCCAAGCTGTTCACTTAATCTTTTCACTTCAGCGAATGGTGCTTTTTCATAGCTTAACTGCCGCTTCACAATATCAAGTAAAATGAGTTGATCTTGTTCATATGTGATAATATGCGGATCTTTTTTTGGCAAAATGACTTCAAACACAAGAGATACATGGTGGTCACGGACATATGATTTAATGTAATCAGCCTGCACGTCACTGAAGGTCTTATTAAATAGCTCTTCGACCCATGAAGCATGCTGATTTTGTTTCACATGTGATGTATAGGATTTGGATGTAAACACCAATTCATCTTCCATTTCATTATACCCAACAGTTCCTAAGTATCCATTTGCTTTATCATATACGGTGACAGGGAATTGAAGATGGTTCACTAAATGCTGCATTCTTGTCTCCGGACGCTCATCAATGTTAAAAAATTTATTGTAGCTTCTAGACACAATCTGCTTAGAAACCATATTGACAAACAAACCTCTTGCTTTCACATTCACATCATCCCACTGCCGTTCACTAAAAGCCTTTTTCGTAAAATTAAAAGATGAAATATGGTGCGGAAGCTTTAATTCCTGTACGTATTCATGCTGATCTAAATGAGCTAAAAAATCATCCAGTGAAATATCTGGCTGAACAGCAGCCGATTGTTTTTTCTCAGACGCTCTGTAGACTGGATTGTCGATTTCATGAGTCTCAATCCCGTCAGGTGTGATTTTCAACACCCGCAGCTGCCCCCCAAATTCAACCTGACCTTCTAGGTTATAAGACCTTTCCGCTGCGTGAATAGGCAGTCTGTATAAATTGCGATGCCCGTGAATTTGGATGATATCCAGCCCAGCCGTATTTTGTACAAATAAGTGATCAATATCATCTGAATATTCTCCTACGCCGTGAATGAGCTGCTGTGTTGAGACATGCAGAAGTTCTTCTGGCAAATGAGCAAGCCCGCCATGTGTAACAAGAAATGTCTGATCATGGTACGTAAAATAAGTAAGCTGATGAAAGGTTCTGACAAACTTTCGTACTTCCTTCAAATCAAAGTTTGCTGCTTCAATTTCAGGCACAGTATGACGATTAAACATATTGCTTCTGACTTTTTCACCATGTGCAAACCGGTATAAATGCTGATCATGATTGCCTTCAATGACGATGACATTCCGGCATTCCCTATGGGCGAGCATCCATTCTAATACTTCTTTGTTTTCTATTCCTCTATCAAGCAAGTCACCTGCAAAGATATAAAGTTCGTTTTCTTTGATGTCTCCTTGCAAATAGGTGGTAAGTGCGGTGTAACAACCGTGAATATCTCCGAAAACATGAATGGCCTCATATTGATCAAAGGATCGAGGCTGATAAGTCATCACTTGCGGATAATCCTCCGGCTGCAAAACAGTCACCCATGATGGGACCTTTTCTGTTTTTAACCGCTCGTTCATTTGATACAAAACAGATTCCCGCACCACTTTGTGAGATTCACGTGAGCGATTTTGCAAAAGAGCTGTTTCAAGGGGGACCTGCGTGAAATCGACGACATACACCCTGTAACGATAAGATGTCGCTAAAGACTTATATTGAGAAATCGATTTACTTGAAATATGTGTCGCATCAATCACAGTAAAGTCTCCGCGCTCCATACGGGCTGTGAGTAGATCGAATAATAAAGACCAAACTTTGTGGTCATGCTTGCTTGAAATGTCTAGTTTCCCATTGACTGATAGCTGCGGCGGCTGAGTTAACAGCCGGATTTGATCCGCTGATAAAGTGTAAGGCTCTAAGCCTTGTTCTTTGATCCATGTTGATTTACCTACGCCTGGGAGACCTCGTAAAAGGACTAAAGTTCTCATATTGGTTCTCCTTTAATGAGTGATATTTTACCTATTATAGATAAATTATGGATAAATCTCAATCTTTTATTGATTATGGTAATATATAGGTAGAAAAGGAGGTTTTACGTATGTCTAATGGAGAGAATGTGGCATTCAACATGGGAGATCTTCTATTTCAAGTGTTCTCTCTTATATTCATTGCCTTTATTGTGACAATCATTGTCATCGCGTTTCGCATGATCAGAAGAAAACGAATGGAATTGAAAAAAATCGAGGCAAGATTAAACAAAGTAATTGAAAAAAACGATTTAAAAGAGTAAAAAATCCGGAAGTTAACCGGATTTTTTTGTTTTCATCACGATACCTTGACGCTGCTGCATCAAAAAGAAAAAGACGCCTAAAAGAACAAGCAGACCGCCAAGCATTTGAAGCAGCGTGACTTTCTCTCCAAGCAGCCATACAGCAAGGATCGTTGCCCCAACAGGTTCACCTAGAATACTCATTGAAATGGTAGTCGCATTAACATAAGTTAATAGCCAATTATTAATGACATGAGACATCGTGGGAATAATGGCGAGCAATAAAAAGATTCCCCACTCTTTACCCGGATAGCCTATAAATGGAGTTTGCTGAAGCAGGTTGAATAAAATTAAAAAAAGACCGGCAAAACCAAATACACAAAAACTATAAATCCAATGAGATATTTTTCTTACAGCCTGTTGGCCTATTAACAAATAACAAACAACAGCGATCACACTCAAAAAGGATAAAAGATCTCCTAAGATGGCTTCCTTGCTATGACCAATATCTCCCCAGCCTATCATGAGGGCACCAACAATCGCTGCACACATCGTCAATAGAGCAGACATCGTCGTTCGTTCACGGAAAATGAGGAATCCGCCTAATAAGGAGACCATTGGCTGAAGGGCGATAATAATGGTAGAGCTTGCCACTGTCGTCAGCTTCAGTGAGCCAAACCATAACACAAAATGGAGTCCTAAAAAGAAGCCTGACATACATAAGAAAAACCAGTCTCTGCGCTTTATCGAGAGAAATTCTTCTTTTCTTGGCAAGATAAACGGCAGCATGAGAGCCGCCGCAAAAATCATTCGATACATACTTAAAATAGCAGCAGGTGCATTTGACCATTTCACAATGATTGCAGAAAACGAAATGGCAATAATTGAAATCACAAGCGGCAGTGCAATTGATTTCGTTTGAGCAGTTGTCTTCATTTCCATTAGCAGCTTCCTTTACATCAGCAGTAGATGAGCAGTTCATCTTGTATGTCGTCATCTTACTATGTCCATTCACCTAGTGGCAAGATGATTTTTTAAAACTGGCGTGAGCTTTTTGGATGGAAAAAACGCCCTTTTCATAGGGCGTTATTGTTGTTTATTCTGAAATCAATTCACGAATTCTCTCTTCAATAGGTGTTAACGGCCGGCCTAGTAATGTTTCGAAATCTTGGCTTTCGACAGCTAAAGCACCATCGCGTATGCCGCTTTGAATGGCTTTGACAAATGGCACTGCTTCTTTTGGTACACCATTTGAAGCTAAAAAGTCTCCAAATGTGTCTACATCTATTTTTTCTACTTTGATTTCTTTTCCACTCACCTTACTAACAATTTGTGCAAGTTCACTATGCGTCCGAAGAGGTCCTGACAGTTCATATATCTCCTGATCATGTACGGGAAGTGTTAACGCATTTGCTGCCGCTTCTGCGTAGTCATTTCTTGTTGCCCAGCCAACCTTTCCTTCGCCAATAGGGCTTAAAAATGGTGCGCCGCTGACTGACGCCAGAATCGTATCTTTTTCGTTTTCAACATACCAGTTGTTTCTTAAAAATACATGAGGAATGCCAGAGGCCAAAATGGCTTCTTCTGTTTTGGCATGGTCATTTGCAAGGACAAGCTGACTCTCTCTTGCATTGACAACACTTGTATAAGCAATAAACCTCACATTTGCTGCTTTCGCCGCTTCAATTGCTGCTTTATGCTGCTCGACGCGGTCACCATCCGCTGTTGAAATGATCAACAGACGATCAATGCCCTTAAATGCTGATGTCAGGGTGTCTGGCTGAGTAAAATCTCCATGGCGTACATCCACCCCTGCATCCTTCAAATGTGCTGCTTTTTGCGGATTTCGAACACTGACTGAAATTTGTTCAGCCGGTACTTTTGTGAGCAAATGCTTGACGACGAGCGATCCAAGTTGTCCCGTTGCGCCTGTTACTAATAATTTCATTTGTTGACCTCCTCATTTTTCGTTCAACGGTGATGTGCATTCGTTATAACCGAAATGGTTACAACAAAGGTGTAAAAAAAGCTCTAAAGTACGAGCTTTTTTATTCCGCCTCTGTTAATAATTGCTGAATTGTCACTTGCTTTAGGTGATTCTCAAGTGCAGCTTGTGCTTCTTTTAGTTCATGACGCAGTCTCGTATCCATCGCTTGACCAATCGGGCATGCGATGACGGGCTGATGAAAGTTAAATAATTCTTCATCCTCGCTTACATCTACAGCACGGTACACATCTAACAGCGTGATGTCCTCAGCCGGTCTTTTTAAATAAGCACCGCCTACTCCGCGGCGAATTTCAATGAGACCCGCCCGTTTGAGCATTGCCATCATTTTTCGAACAATGGCTGGATTTGAATTCACGCTCTCTGCAATAAAATCACCTGTACACTCTTTTTGAACACCTGCAATAAATGACACAATATGAACAGCAATCGGATACCTGCTGCTAATTTGTTTCACAATCTTTCACCACCGTTGTAATCAATATAGTTACAATGAGTGATTTTGTCAATCAATAAACGGATTTTTCTTTCGATCCCAGTCCTCATATGCCATGATATCGTAGTTTTCTTCTGTATCAAGTTCAAGCGGGGCCATGCATTCAAGCAGATTCTCATCTGGGTCAAGAAAATAGATCGCTGCATGAAATTGCGGCGGATTATCGAGAACTAAAGGCTGCTTTTCTTCTGGAAAACCAAACATTGGGTGAATGCTGATCCCTTTTTCTATCAGCCAGGCTTTGATCTGTTCGATGCTGGATGTTTTAATTTGGAAGGCTACATGTCGAGTTGCTACGTGATATGGAATAGTGGACATATCTGCCTTCCATATGCCAAGCCAGCTCTTTCCTTTCTCAATCCATAAAAAGGCTACTCTTTCATTCTCATGAGCAAGCGTCAATCCCAATTTTTCATAAAACGCAATAGATGTCTTCAAGTCACTCACAGGTAAATGTGCTTCATACAGTCCTTTTATCATCATCAAAATCACTCCTTTTCTACCTTCTATTCTGCGGGAATTGATGAGATTCTGCTTCAGCAAAACGATGTATTTTATCTCCAACATTAGTTTGAGAGAACTTGTATGTTTGATCCATTACAGATGGGGGAAGGTGTTCAAATAAAAGAAAGGAGCGGTTCATATGCCTTGGACGATGAACGATTATCCAGCTTCATTTCAATCATTAGACAACGTCATTCGAAAAAAAGCGCTTGAGATTGCCAATAAAATGATTCAGGAAGGCTATGAGGAAAATAGAGCCATTCCCATTGCAATCAGTCAAGCGAAAGAGTGGAAAAAGAACGCAACGGAGAAAGAGGTAGAGAATTTTTCATCTCATGGTTCTGTCAAACCTTCAGAGAGCAGCAGCTCCGCAAGACCAGAGCTCATGGATCATGCGCAGCATGTAGTGAAACACGAGGAAGGCTGGGCGATTCAAACAGAGAAAGCGAAACGAGCAAGTGAGGTCAAAGAAACAAAACAAGAAGCAATTGACCGGGCAAAGGAGATTTCAGCTAATAAAGGAACTTCCGTTGTCATTCACCGAAAAGACGGGACGATTCAGGACGTGTTAAAGCCGCAATAAGACCGCTTGTCAGCGGTCTTGTTTTATGCATTCTTTTCTTTTTTCGCTGGTGTTTTTCTTTTCTTAGGCGCTGCTTTTTTCGCTTTGGCTGGTTTTGATCGGTCGATCGAAGCCTGTAGTGCGGCCATTAAATCTGTCACATTGGCTGCAGGATCTTTTTTGCCTGTCGTTTCTGGCTGAACGGTATGTTCTCCAGATATTTTATCGCCAATTAAATTCATCAGCTGTTCTCTGTATTCATCTTGATATGCTGCTGGATCGAATGTCGTGGTCAGCTGCTCGATTAAAAGGAGTGCTGTATCTAACTCTTTCTTGACAATGTTCTCCTCTTGGGGGATATTCGGCACATCTGATACTTGTCTAATTTCGTCAGGGAAATGAATGGTTTCCATCAGCAAAATATGTTCATAGCACCTTACGATTGCTAATTGCTCCTTTGAGCGGATCATAATTTTTGCGACACCAATTTTCCCCGATTCCTCTAAAGCTTTTCTTAATAATGAATAAGCCTTCGCTCCGCCGGTATCCGGTGATAAGAAGTAACTTCTTTCGTAATAGATTGGATCAATCTCCTCAATCTTTACAAAATCAATGATTTCAACGGCTTTTTCTTCATTTTCTTTTCGCAGCTTTTCCAGTTCTTCATCGTCCAATTCAATAAATTTATTTTTCGCATATTCATACGCCTTCACAATTTGTTCTGGCGCTACTTCTTCACCGCAATTGGCACATACTTTCTTGTAGTTAATGGGCGTGTGACACTCTTTATGCAGCTGTCTTAATTTAATGTCTTTGTTCTCTGTAGCGGTAAACAGCTTGACTGGAATATTGACCAATCCGAAACTAATGCCGCCTTTCCATACTGTATGCATCGCGATTCCTCCGTTCTTTTCTCCTTACTATGTAATGTTTTCATCAGACTTATGTATGTGAATGAAAATTTCATCCCACTCTAAGAACACATGATATAAGGAAGTGACATGCACAATGAAACCTATGCGATTAACACCTGCACATGATATACCTGCCGGTGCAGACTGGGTGTATGAATTAAAATATGATGGCTTTCGGGCTATTCTTGTATGGGAAGAAGACGGGATTCGTTTAGAAAGCAGGACCGGAAAACGGCTAAATAAGCAATTTCCTGAAGTGATGGATCAATGCGAACAATTAAGAGAACAATTTGCTCCTTTTTTACCGCTGACACTTGACGGAGAATTGGTCTTTTTACTGAGTGAACAGCAAAGCGAGTTTGCGAAAGTTCAGCAAAGAGGCAGGCTGAAAAACAAAGAAGCCATCCAAAGACAGGCTGAACGATTTCCATGTCATTTCATTGCATTCGATCTATTAAGCTGCAAAGGGAAACCTCTCGTTGATTCACCGTTGATGGAAAGAAAAAATCAGCTGCAGCAATTATTCCAAGAAGCAAAGCTCCCCTCATCAGTTCAACTTGAGCACCCTTCCCTTTTGCAGGTCATTCATACAGACCCAGACTCTGAATACATGAAAAACGTGATGACAACGTATTTAGCAGAAGGACTAGTAGCGAAAAAAAAGATGAGTAAATGGCATGACAATACTCGTTCAAAAGAATGGCTGAAAATGAAAAACTGGCGGTATGTCTCTGTCATTGTCACCCGTTTTGACAAAGAAAATGGCTATTTTCAAGGTTCCATTTATCAAGATTCGGCTCTCATCGAGGTTGTCCAATTCAAGCATGGTTTTTCTAAAGAAGAAGAACAAACGCTGCGTACACTATTTCAGACAAAAGGCCAGTTAACAGGAGGATCATTATACGAAATCCCTCCTTCTATCGTTGCCAGCATTGCTTGTATATCCTTTGATGGATCGGCGTTAAGAGAGCCGCGTTTTTCTTCCTTTTTACTAGATGCTGATCCAGCAGCATGTACATTTCAGCAAATGCTCAAACAGCTGTATCCGCTCCCTGCTGCTATAGACGTCACCCACCCTGAAAAACCGATTGTCCCGGCTCTTCAACTAAACAAGGCAGATTACTTACTTTATTTAAGACAAGCGGCTCCCTACCTTTTGCCCTTTTTACGTGAAAGGCGTCTTACTTTAATTCGGTATCCGCATGGCACTGGAGACGAATTCTTTTATCAAAAGTCGACACCTGATTATGCGCCGGATTTTGTTTTAACAGATGAAGTTGATGATATTTCTTATACGGTCTGTAATGATCCTCGTACGCTTCTTTGGCTTGGCAACCAGCTGGCGATGGAATTTCATATCCCTTTTGAGACAAGAGATACGGATCGACCGACAGAAATCGTCTTTGATCTAGACCCGCCATCTGTAAATGAGTTTCATCTAGCCATAGAAGCTGCTAAACGAATCAAAGCGCTTTTAGACGGGCTTTTTCTCACAGCCTTTATTAAAACAAGCGGAGGTAAAGGGCTTCAAGTCTATATTCCTTTAAAGAAAAACGCCTTCACATACGAAGAAACAAGACAATTCACCACGTTCATATGCCAATTTTTATGTGAGCAAGCACCGGATCTTTTTACTCTGGAACGTCTTAAGAAAAAACGCGGCAATCGCTTGTATTTAGACTACATTCAGCACGATGCTGGGAAAACAATCATCGCTCCGTATTCTCCAAGAGGAAATGAGCTTGGACTTGTTGCGACACCCCTTGAATGGGACGAACTCTATCATGATGAGCTTCATCCTTCTCTTTTTACGATGCCGGCTGTGATAGAGCGTTTAAAGGAAAAGGGCGATCCGTTCCGCCGCATGAGGCACCTTGTGAATGATGATGCTTTTAGACAAGTCTTACATCAGCTTGCACACATGTGACCATCTCATCAGATGGACATTTGCGGTCATGAAGCGTTACACTTATTCATTAGAGAGAAAGAAAGGGATGACTATTTTGACCGCACATTCATTTCGAAATACAGCTTTGATTTTCTTATGTCTTTCCGCAGGAATTGTGGATGTGATTGGCTATTTAAGCCTTGGGCATGTGTTTACAGCCAATATGACAGGTAATATTGTGCTGCTTGGCATTGCAGCAGGAAGTTCCTTGAAGTTAACAGCCCTTCATTCCATCATTGCTCTAAGTGGGTTCGTTTTAGGGGTTTTACTTGCAGTTGTGGTAGGCGGGAAGCATGAGAAAGCGTTTTGGCCAAAAGCCGTGACACGCATTTTTATCATAGAAGTGATGATTTTGCTTCTATTTGCTCTCATGACCATTTTCCCTTATACACAAGGTGCTTACTTTATGCTGATCATCCTTTTAAGTATGGCCATGGGCATGCAGACAGCAGCCGCTCGTAAATTGAATGTTGCTGGCATTTCCACAACCGTTCTCACAAGTACACTTGCTAACCTATTTGAAGATGCAGCCCAGCGTATATCATACCGGGAAAAAAGAAAGGCTCCTATCCAACATGTAAGCTTGATGCGAATAGGCTCTATTGTCTTCTACTGCCTAGGTGCAGCTATTGCTGCATACACAGATCGTTACGATCCGTTTATCATCATATGGCTGCCGATCATCATTCTAGGCATCATTGTGATAACTGCTGGATTGAAGCACTTTCACCAATTGAAATAGCCTCTCTTTAGATGGCTATTTCAATTATTGTGATCTTACACTAATAACTCCTGACATAAAAACCAGGAGGGCGTCCCATGATGAACGTTGAACCATATGGATATCCAGAAAATGTCCCGAATCCTCCGTACCCGGGAAAACCGCCTAAGCCAGAGAATACACCAGGGCTCAAATAATACCCGCCAAAGCCGATATGGGAACCAACCGGCCCAATATGTGCCCCACCTCCGCTAAAACCGCCTCCATGAAAACCACCATAAACCCGTGGATACATACAATCACCTGCCTTCGAATCAGACCTTATCTCATCATATGCATGACGGATGGGCGGTGCTCCTGCTTTTTCTTTCCTTCTATGTACATTAGACCAATTTGATAAAATTTGAATGAAAAGTCCTGCAAAAAATTAAATTAAGCAAAGAAAAGTGACCTTTTTAACTTGTTGCTCTGCCCTATGTTTATTTAGAATAATGGAGCAGGTAATAAATTTGCACACCCCCTTTGTTGCGAATTCTTCTTATTAAACGTTCTTGCAGCGTTTAATAAGAAGAGCCTATTAAAACACAAAAAACCCTTGCTGACGATCATCAACAAGGGCGAGAGAAAAAGATATTAACCACCAATGATTTTTTCTGCAACTTCGAATGAACCCGCAACGTTTTGCGATAGAACAGTCGCAGCGACCGCTAAACCGACAACGAATAATACTTTTAATCCTGTTTTCATCTTAAATCAACCCCATTCTTTTCATATGTAAATCCGCTTCTAAACTTTTGTTCAAGTAAAAAACAGACTGCTCATAAAGTGCTTGCTTTTCACAATATTTTGCTGCAAATTGTGATAGCTCTTTTACTTCATGATATTCATTCTTTTCTTCTAACTTTCTTAATTTCTCATCAATTTGCTGAAATCTTTGTGGCGCATGCGTTAAGTAAAGATCATGTACGATGCCTATTTTTAGCTGAAACACTTCATGAGAAGCATCTTTTATTCTGGCATATGCAGCCTCTATATATTGGCTTGCACGCTGCTTTTCACCAATCACACAGAGTTCCCGGCTGATCAGATACGTAGAATGGAAAAAGAAATCTGAATCATAATACTCTTGATGGGACAGTGCTTTTTCAAGATGACGTATCGATTCCTTCGGTTTATTCCAAAATGAATATAAAATGGCCACATTGTGATGAAGCTGAGCCAGCATAAAATCATCCTGCTCGCTTGTCAAAACTTCTTCTGCCAGACGATAATTCTCAAGCGCCTCTTCATACCGGCCGATCTCCGTTAGATTCGCTGCTATAAGAGAGTATGAAAGGGCCGTTCTTCTTTCATACTGCTTGTGCCGCTTATAGACGTGCAGCGCTCTGCGGATATAGCTTAATGAGAGCATGATATGACTGAGACGGTAATAAAGCCATGCCACTTTAAAATCGAAATCAGCACGTTCTATCTCACTTGGAATTTTATCTAAGAGCTTTTCAGCACTTTGATACATCTGCAATGCAACCTCATAATTACCTTGATGCTGCTCATACACACCCTCATAAAAATCAAAATAATAGGCAAGACGGTTAGACAGGTCATCTTCTTTTTTTCCATAATGACCCTCTATGCTTTTCGTTGAAACATTGCCCTTTTGCCCTCTTAAATTGTACATCAGAATGTGATGTCTCTTCTCAAGAAGAGAATAGTATATGAGGATATCCGCATCATCAATTTCCTCTACCGCTTGTTTCGCTTTGGCAAATAACCGTTCTGCCTCATCTGCATGATCTTTTTTGATTTCCATGTTCCAGTCATTTAATAGTGATGCCAATTCCGCAACAGGAACTTTGCTCATTCTACACCCCCAATCACCTTCAGCTGCAACACATATTTCACTAAATATGGAACTTCTATTAGCAATTGCTAATTAGTCCATTTGACATCATTTTAATATGAATCACTTGAATCTTCAATAACCGTTTCCATTGAAAGTGCGTTTCTTTCTCCTAGTCAATGATATTTGCGAAAAAATTCCGCCTTTTTTAAAAATAAACATCTTGAGATGAAATGAAAAAAGCGCAATGCCGAAGCCTTTCTAATCTTATGATGGTTCATAGCAGCTTTTCATTTATCCAATTTCTATATATAATATGATCAATCACTTACACGCCTCAGTAGCTCTAGAAGGGAAGAGCGGCGTAAAACAAATTGTAGCTGGCGGGTCGCAAGGCAAGGGTTTCAGAAGCACCGAAAAGCACATGAGCTGAGACAGGTGAAATTCCTGTCGGTGAAATTCCGTAGGGAAGCGTGTTGCCCCTAGCCTATGCTTACGAAAGGAGTGCGGGTTCGAATCCCGTCTGAGGCTTATGAGGTAGATGGATTGGGAGGATAAAATATCATGCATGTGTTTGAAGAATATATCAGCAAAATCGGTAACCCAGAGCTGAAGCAGCGCACTCAAGACATCTTACAATGGGTAGAAGACACATTCCCTCAATTAGAGCCAAGAATTGCTTGGAATCAGCCCATGTTCACAAATCACGGCACATTTATTATTGGGTTTAGCGTGGCAAAACATCACATTTCTGTCGCACCAGAAGCAAAAGGAATTGATCAATTTTCAGCTGACATTGTACAAGCTGGGTACGATCATGGGAAAAATCTGTTTCGCATGAAAGAAAGCTTGTCAGTTGATTATCCTCTCCTAAAAAAAATCATCGAATTTAATATCGAAGACAAAGCGGATTGTTCAACGTTTTGGCGAAAATAAACAGTACCCCGATCTCAGCGTTAGCAGATCGGGGTATTTTGCTGCAACAATATTATTTTGTTCTCTTCCCTACCAATTTTTGTTCAAGCCATTCATAACATGACAAAAGGGCATCAACGCTCTTTTGGCATATCGGCAAATATACAACGGCGACGGCTGTTAAACACGCTATAGCAGCTCCTGCTAAGACATCAAATGGATAATGAACACCTACCCAAATCCTTGAAAAACCAACAGTACACGCAATGATCAGCCAATAAAAATGGCGTTTATGAAACAGCCAAAAGATCACACAAATCGAAAAAATAAAGATGGTATGATCACTCGGAAACGAGTTATTCACTTCCTTTTGAATCAAAAGATTGACGTGGCTCATTTCTGCAAAGGGCTGCTGATTAAAATAAAACACCCCAGCGATTTTCCCAAGTAACTCGGCGAGTACGAAGGTCAGTCCGGCAGAAACGACCATCGCCCTATTGTACCTGCTGCGATTTTGAAACCATACGAACAGACACACGAGCGCTGCCAGCAGCACTGTATATTCAGCTAGTCCAATAAATATTGGATTCAAGTAACCATAATCGATACTGAGCTCATTCACCCGCCTAAATAAATCTTCATTAAGTCCCCGCATCTCATTTCATCCCTTTTTACTTGATTTACGATAAGGATAATTGAAATGAGATGTCTGCCTCCATCGATCGAACGAACAAACCATGGAATCATATGACATGTTTGTCACTTTGCTGTCACCTGAACATCGTGTACTAACTAAAAACTCATCAAAGGCTATTAAATCACAGGAACAAAACTGTTATAATAGAACATAAGTTTGCATTTTATCAAAAAGGGGTTACTGCATATGATCAAAACGGTAGACGGCAATATATTAGAGGCAAGCGAAGACATCATTTGTCACCAAGTGAACTGTAAAGGAGTCATGGGAGCTGGATTAGCAAAACAGATCAAAAGCAAATATCCGAATGTGTTCAAAGATTATAAACAGTTATGTACAGAACAAGGAGATGACTTGTTAAGCTCCGTTCAACTCATCACAACAAAAGACGGAAAAACAATTGCCAACTTATTTGCCCAAGCTGGATACGGAAGAACAAGAAAGCAAACAGACTACGATGCCTTACGCAGCTGCTTTCAACATCTAAAGGATACAGTGACACAATCACCTGAAGAGAAAAAACAAACGTCCATCGCCATTCCATACGGGATCGGCTGCGGATTGGCTGGCGGCGATTGGACGATTGTGGAAGAGATGATTGAAGAGGTGCTGGGTGATTGTGAGGTGACGGTTTATCGGTTTAGATAATGGAAATGAGGTTTTATGAAACATATATGAGAAATACCCTCCTTAAATTGGAGGGTATTGTGCGTTAGTTATCTTCTTTATTTTTTAAATAATTTAATACGGCTTCTTTATCTTCTTCATCGTCGGGTAAAAATCCGAACGTTTCATATTCCCAAACTGCGATTCTTTGCACATTGTCTATGCCTAATGAATAAACATCATCATATCCATACTCAATAGAGAATTTCTCTTTATAATCTAATTGTAGGGTAGCTGTTGTCCAAGCACCTAAATCATTTTGTATATATGCCTTTTTCAATGCTTCAAAAATTTCACTAAGTTCGTATAATAAGTGGATGTATGTTGACTTACTTACACTATATTTATGAGGAATTTGATGTCCATTAACATATTCATTTCCATTTTGTTCTTTAAAATAAAACACTATCTCAGCCGAATCATCAAGTATTTCTGCATACATCCAAACTTTATCCCAATCACATGGTATTAATTCATTAATTGATTCTGCTATTTTTTTATAATTTATTTCTAATTCTTCCATTGGGTTTTAACCTCCAGGTTGATTCTTAATAAATACTTGAGAATAACGTTCTCCAATTTTATACTCCACAGAGAAACTAACAGGTCGTAATGAATCTCCCTTATAGATAGGTTCAATGCTCACTGCTACTTGTTTAGGTGGATTTGAATTCAAGGCTTTCAACCACCGTTGCTCCATGGTGTACCATTTCCCGCCGCTTCGATTAATCTGTGAATTCATTGGAAGTAGGTTATCAATATCGCCTGATCCTTTAAAAATAGACGCAATTAAATGACCTCCATCATCATCTAATAATCGATCCGGCTTTCCTGAATTGGATTGGGCATATTGGTTTCTTTTAACCTCTCCGTATTTTAAATCACTTGCTTCGACTTTGACAATACGTCCGTAGTGGTCGGTTGTGTAGGTGTAGCCTTGCTTTGTTGAATAAACAACATTTGGTTTTAATACTTTTTTACGTTTCCATCTCACATAATGATCTCCGTAACTGACAACAGTCGGTGGTGATTTTGGTGCCGGTAATCGTCTGCCTGTTTTAGAGATACCGTATCCTGAATTGTTATCTAGGCGTTTTGCCATAGAGAGGAGTTTATTTTTGAGATTTTCTCCGTCAAACACGTTATACGGCAGCTTCGGGCCGCCAGCCATTTGAAACTTTGGTGAGTATGGCAATAGATTCGGAATAGAAACTCTGTCTAATGATTTTGCTCCTTGCTCAAGGCCTTTCTTCACCGTCGTTTTGGCTGCTGTTGTCCCCGTTTTTGTAATGGCACCTGCCCCTTTAGAACCAAAGACGATTTCTGCTAGAGAACCAGTTGCATAGGCGAACCAGTGAGATCGAGAATATGCATCACCATCGATGACTTCTTTTTGGAATGAGTCTGAAATTGACTTTCCAATCGCTTTCGATGTTTCAATTGGATGTGAAACTGCCGTTACGACCGATTCAACGGCACCTCCAGGATCTGTCACAAGATCATAGATGCCAACTACTGTATCTTTGGCCACATCATATAGACCAACTGCTGCTCCTTTTACAACATCAATAAACCCCTCTGATGCTTCTTCCTGCGCTTTGATCTGGAGAAGCTGGCTGTAATACATTTTTTGATCGTAAGAAAGATTCTCATATCCAATTTCGTCTACAATCTCAAAGTATTTTTCCTCTGATATACACGAAGGATCGTTGAGCTTTTCCTTCAATTCTTTGATTCTTCGTTTCTCTTTTTCTTCTTTTTTCACCTTTAAATATGCTTTCACCTGTGCATCGATTTTATCATGATTCTTGTACACATCTGTCTCATGAAATGCTTTTGAATCGTAATACATGGGCTGCGCATTTTTCCCTTTTCCTGTAGCAGCCATCATTTTTGCATAAAAGGTTGCAAGATGTTTCTCAATCGCTTCTGATTTTGCGTATTCTGTTTTTAGGGCATGATCTAATTTATGTACAGCATCAATTGCCTCTTTCCTTTTTTTATTCGCATCGTCTAAATGTTCATTGACCTCTTTACTTGAAAATACATTCAGTTCTATGAGATCACTGATGTCATCAAAAATAGTGGATAGGGCTTCTTTTTGTTCCTTGACCATATCTTTATTATTCTGAATGCCTTGTTTCAGTTGAGCGTCTAAGAAATGCTCATCAATAAATGTACTCCCGCCTAACGATTCATCATCAAGCTTTCCTTTTACCCCATCTAAAAAAGCTTTTTGCATATCAATAAAATCAAGATAAGTGTCTGTGTAAAGCGCAAGATCCTCATAAAAGGCTTTGATATTGTCTGCACCTTTTCCAGTAAATTCATCACCTAATCCCGACACACTTTTTAATGCTATTTTCACATGCTGCATTTCGTCTCGAAGCTCCTGATAGACTTTTGATCTTTGTTCGACAGCTGATAGTAAAGATGGAGCATCTAATATTTTCATATAAAAAAGACTCCTTTTATGGCGTATTCTTTTACTAGAATACCATAAGGAGTCTGACACTTTAATCCACTTTATCGTTTTTTAACCAATTACAACTTTAGGGAAAACATTTTTGTATTTCCTTGAATCATTCGATAGAGCAACGGGGAAAAGAAAAAGGATTGTAGATTAAGGATTTTAAAACGATGAAAATAAATGTTCAAATAAAAAAGAAGCCCCGAAAAGGGCTTTTTTCTAATGGAATTTATCATAACCGATACTTGATGTGTGTCCTCTGATAGCTTCTTCGTGGTTTTGTGAAAAAGCGAAATAACCCAGCGTGCTCAAAGTGCCAATAATGATGAGGGTTGCTACTACTGACTTAAATTTCATAAAGGCAATCGCTCCTTTTAATTAATTGTTGGAAGTAAAGAACCTTCTCATAGAAGTTCGACGCCTTGTCTCTATCTCCTACTGTTTTATACCTTCTAGCTGCATCTTTCGATAATTCTTCAAGAATTGCATACATACCTCTTTCGGTTAAATACTCGGTATCACTCAAGACATTATCATAATCATCTTTGACATAAAGCGCCTTATAAAATGTGAACACTTTAAGCATCACGTCATCATTTAATTTTTCAGCCAATTCTATGCCCTGGTTAAGAGCATATAACCCTAAATCGTTTTCCTTTTCATGAAAATACGACCGTACAAGCACACTTAAAGGATCGAGTATTCTGTTAAAATGCTCATATCCTCGCTCTTTAAAAGCATTGATTGAATCATTTAAATATTTTATTGAAGCAACAATTTCATCATTGTGGAAATAACTTAAAGCCAAATTATACAGCGCTGATCCTACTAATCTTTTGGTGTCGCTTTCCGTTGCTTTTTCTAGTGCATGTTCAAAATGAGGCTTTGCTTTTTCGGGGCAACCCATATCAATATAATTTAATCCAATGACAAAGGAACATTGTATCTGTCTAACAGTATAAGTTTCTTTTTCTCGATAACATTCTATTGCTTGGGCTATATGGTGCATGGACATGTGGTTTTGTTTCATGTGGTAATAGATTTCAGCCATCTTGTAATTGAACTCGGCACGTTCAATATCATCGCTTACAAGAGATAACTTTTTTTCTGCTCGTTTATAGAAGGTAATGGCGTTGAGGTATTCATAGTTTTCAAACTCATACATACCGTAGAAAAAATTAAAATAATAATCAAGTAAGCCTGTTAATTTCTCTTGATCCCTTTTGATCTTCATTGCTAATTCTCTAAAGTTGGCACGCTCTTTTCCATTTTCCAATGGATTCAAATAATCCAACATTAATTTATGTCGGAATTCCATGAGAGAGAAATATAATAATAAATCCTGGTTTTCCTCCATATCATCGAGCAAAGATTTTATTTCTTCTTTATATGCTTCGGCGTCCGGCACGTTAAATCTTTGAATATGGTAATACCATTCATTGATTTTCAACCCGACATGAGAAGAAAGTACTTTCTCCATAAGACCCTACCCCTTCCTTGCTATTCCCTATAATGACATATATTATCATTTTAAGAATCTTTCGACACCGAAAAGAAACCGCAAAATTTAGGGTGTTTTGATATAGTAAAGCCTTATTCGGGAGCAATTTTGACTAGCTAATATAAAAAAAGAGCCGAATTAATATGAACGGATCTTTTTAAAGTCATCACTATTAGATGTTTTGGTGTTCTTTCTTTTAATAAAGAAAACGACTGCTGTGATAATGACTACAGATATCACAACAAAATAGACCAGCTCCAATAATCGTATTCCAAGGCATATTTACTATCTCCTTTCATTAAGGATTAATGCCATCTAGTCCAAGTTTTAGAAGTTACATGATAGGCATTTCCTGACTATCTTTTCACAGCTGCCATCAACACCGTTGTTTTTTTCTTCTTTATCCAGGTAGTAGTAAACCGCCGCTAGAGCTCACGCTGTTGCTTACCTATATCCGCTGTTCCGGCCATTGAGTAGTCGGTGATCTCTCCCTTTTGAATCTGTTCCCAGATTTCATCAGGTGCTTTTGTCACAAGGACCCACGACCTTTCTCGATAACTTCACCGCCCATTTTTCAAAATCAGAGAGAGCAATGTACGATTCAACTACTTCCCCGACACCGCCTTGGAAATCATGCTGCTTGTCGATCTCAAGTGCATCCTTCTGGAACCCATAAGCGGCTTTTTCGATCTCCGCCGGCGTCATGTAATCTCCATGTGCATCCGCTACGTTTGGTTCATATACAATTCCATACACAAGACACTGTGCATCATCAGCCTTCGCAATGACCTTGATCTCTTTTTGAAAGTCTGGCTTTTTTTCTGATTTCATAAAAAAGAACTGCTTTTAATTAGCAGCCTTGTCTACATAAGAAACGTGTGTGATCTTTGCATTTATCAATTCGCGTGGCAATTCATTCACCTCCTTTCAAAAGAAAAAAGACCTTCTTTAGAAGAAGATCTTTAATCAAAATTTATGCTTTGGAGACCCTTAATTATTTTCTTTGTTAAATCGTTATATTTTTTTGATTCTATATAAGATATATTTTTTGCTTCTTGATAATTATGAACCGCTACATTTCTTAAGCGTGCCAAATCTCTAAAAGCATCAAAATAGCTTCTTTCCAAATAATTGTTTTCCACAAGATAACCCATTTTAGCAATAGGGGGCTGGCGCATTAGGTGGTCAACTTCTAATTTATTTAAAACAGAATTCAATTCATCTTCAACTAAAAGCCAGGACATAACTACTGCTAAATAAGGAGCTTCCTTAGCTATCTTATTGATTTTAGGATTTGAATTATTATCACCCACAGTAATAGAAGCGCCAAGATCATCACTTGAATTTTTAGAAGGGGACTCCTTATTTGTTGGAAAATCCTCAGCATCATAATTGCTAATTTCAGATTCTTCTAACTCTGACTCGACTTTTTGAAGGCCTTGACTAAATACCGCTTCAAAATCTTTATATTTAAGTGAAGCGAGCTTCCACTCAGCTATCTTCTCAATTAATTGAGTAACAGGCTTTCTCAAACAATAAACTGCTATTAAAACGATAATAGGCCAGGATAAAGATTTAATTATTGACGACCAAAACTCCAACCAATCCATAACTTCCCTCATTTCATAAAAGTAATGAGGATATTATACTATTTCATTCCATGTTTGTAAGTGCTTATCTCTTCTAAAAAATATTCTAAATTCCTATACTAATCCCATCGCAGTAAAATATTATTACTTTACTCTCAGTGGTTTTATCATTGCTTATATTTAGAGCTAGGTTTTGCCAATGTCTCTTGCCTTTTATGTTCATCAGTTATTTGAGATATTAGAAAGTTGCTAAAATAAAAAATGATGTGTGTTAACAATGTTATTATGAAACTCAGTTAAAGAGTTTATAGAATTAGTATGCATTTTCAAGTAAATAGCTCCAATAAAATTTGAGAAATTCCTGCCAGTGCACCAGTTGCAGCTTCCACTATTATTTTGTTTTGTGGATCACCCAACATATTTCCTGATATCAGATACAGTGTTATCCCTATAAATACAAAAACCTAGGTAATGCAACTGATCCCAACCCAAAACACAAAAGAATTTTGCATAGATTAAGGTCATAATATCTTTTAATTGTAAATCATGTTGTTTGAATAGAGTCTCACTTCTATTTTTTTAAAGAATCCTCACTTTGCAGCAAGTCAATTTCCTTTCAATATCAGATATCATTGTGGTTAGTCGTTGGTTTGGAGTGATATATGGCATTACAATTATGAATATACCCAACAAAGAAGTCATTAAGATCATCATACTCACTATATTCGTTCTAATTTGAAGGAAAATACCTAAACCAAATAACATATAAAATAATCCAAATATAATGCAAATAGCTTTTTCTTTTTTGCCCTAAGTTCTAATAATGTCTTTTCTCTCTCAAGGCGTTTAAGATCAGGTTTTTGTATCACTCCTCATAGTCTCTCAAATTTAATGTATTATCCATTTTAATAACCTCTTTACTTTTAATATAAAGTAAAGATATCACAAAACAGAATGAATATATAATAATTTTTAACATTACATACATTAATTTCATGTTAAATAATTCTCTCCTCTTCTAATCTCTTCTTTTCCTCAGCTGACAATCCTAGAATAACAGGATCAACCACAGACCAACCGCACAATGACAGTTCACTCTCTCTTTTGGAGAAAGTCTTGTATCTCTCGGAAACATACAACGCTCTCACTTTCTGGTATCTCAAATTCTTCATCGAGAGGAATGATCGTGCCGTCTAGCTTTCTATTAGAATTAGGAGCAATGCTTTTAAATTGCTTTAATGTCTCTTTAAAAAAAGAATCCCTGATCTTCATGTTCATACTCTCCTTGCCTAATAAGCACTACCTTAATCTTGGCTTGCTCTGCTTTTGTTGCACCTATATAGACCTCAGACATGTATTCGTCATTAGCGAATGCCTCAAACGCCCCCACACAAGCAAGGCTTTGTGTCTTAGCATTTTTACGGCCAACTTGCCAGTAAGCTTTTTTGAATCTCCTGTATCCCGTATCTTTATGTACCCAACCGTAAATATTACCAAAAATAAAAATCTGAATCGGTTCAGGTACAATATTTTCTGACCCTTTGTATGTTTAAATTGTGTCATCCAGAATAGGAATCGTCTTGCCTTCTCGTCATCAAAGAAATAAGGGAAATCTGCTCTTCCTTCTCTTGCAATATCTTTTAAAAAGCGTTCACAGGCCCATTGGTGTTTTTGACACGCCAAAATTTCCCCTGATATAACATCACGGGAATAACCAATCATAAATTGTTTAATTGTCATACATTAAATTCCTTTTCCGCTTCCGTCTTTTCTCTGATCTCCTGTGTTTTAGTGATTGCTAGTTTTGCACGGGCTGATGGAGTAAGACCAAAATCATTTGCAGCTGACTTCATTTGATCAAAGAAGTTCTTTTGTCTTTTCAATAATGGGTGTTCTTCTCCAGCATCATATATCGGTTGTCCCAAATTATCTCTGCCTATGATTTCTTTATTTATCATGATTCCATCTTCCTCTATCACCTTAGTAATAGAAATATATTGAGAATAGGCATTACAATAGGCGGCCAACATGCTGATATCCGCCTCCGTAATGATGTCCACTTCTTTTAATAACTCAGCAATCCGTTTAAATTCTTTCTTGTCGACTTTATCCAACCACGTTGGCGGTTTTATATTATCAGATCGCATTTTCATTTTCTTCTCATGCTCAGCCCGGGCGGCCAGCTCTTCCGTATTCTTTTTATTTGGGTTGCCCTGTATCAATTGAAGCGTCGCGGATTTTGCAGGCCTCGGCATGTCCTCACCTCATTTCACATCAAAAAAGTTGCATTTTTTGCTTGTTTTTTTCACCAAGCAGATACGATGGAATTAACAATAAAACCAGTCGCACCAAGCCCTCTCGGCATTTTCGCCGAGGGGGCTTTTCGTGTTTTTGGAAACTTTGAAAAGCGGTGTTTGTTTGCAGACGACGGCTCACCGATCTTCACGAAGCCGTTTTATAGGGATTTAATGCCGGGGGGTACTATGACCCTCGATTGCCATGAACCTTGTTGTGACAGCTATTACACAAGCTTTCGAGGTTATTTAAATCTAATCGTTTGTTCCAATCCTGTTTTAGCTCCACTATGTGATGAACCATGACAGCAGGAACGACACGATCTTGTTTTAAACAGCTTTGACAAAGGTAATTGTCTCGCATTAGAACAAGTTGTCTTGTCTGTTTCCATTCTCGTGATTTATAAAAACTTGTTGCTTGTTTATCTCGAACATGTTTGTTGTAATATTTCGCTTCTTGCTGCTTAGCATCAACATGAACAGGACAATAACCATCCCTTGTTAACTCCCTACACACTCGCACTATACATTCTCTCAATGGTTTAGGCCGCATCATCGACTCTCCTAAATTAAAGTTTAATAAAAAAACACTTGAGAAACCAAGTGTTTTATAAAAGATATTTAATTATTAGTGTCAAATATCATAGTTAAACATGAAGTCCTTCTCTGTCATAATTTCCAATATATTATTATTTGTCAATTTTAACATCAGGCTTTACATACGAGTAAAGTTCCGATAATCCATATTCTAAATTTGCAATTGACTTTGGATACCCACTTCTTTAATTTAATTTCTTTCAATATAGATAAGTAATTATAATTTTCTTTAGTAATTCCATAATCACTATCCTCATCCTTCAACCTGAAAAGTCCAATATCGGTAGTAATCAAGGGTAGCTTAAATTTAATAATATAATGTCGATATTCGTTATTATTTCAATCTTTTCAATTTTTCATCTTTAAAGAGTTTTGCTAAGTTAAAAAAGTATCTCAGGTCTGTCTCTTGTATACCCATCATATGTAAGGACATCATCATAAGTTAAAATCCATTAATCTGAAAGTCATTATACAATTTATGTATTACTCCGTTTTTAAACTTTTCTTCTTCATTAAAAGAATAACTGTCATTTCTTATACTTATATCAATTTTGTCTCCCTTAAATAAAATGTATTTTTCTTTAGTATTAATTTGGATATTCTTATTTTCTAAATATTTCTTTAATGGTGTTTCTTGTGTAACAACTTTTGTAAATTAATAATTCCTTTTTCCCTTAATTGATTTGGCAATTATCAATACTGGCAGTACTATGTAAGCTCACCAATTCAATATCTTTTTAATAATTGATCATCTTGAATCGTAAACTCTTTCAGAAAATCTATAACATCTGCATTTCTATTTCTTGAAATAAAATCTAAAATATTATTCTCAGAAACATCTAAAAATGTTGATAGAGATAATTGTGTTATTATAATCAGTCATGTCATAAATCATTATTGATACCCTCTCTTCACATTGAGAATCTTTGAATTCTTTATTTAACATTGTATTCAAAACTTCCCTTGAATGTAGTTTAGATTCGCAGAATAATAATTGAAATTCAACAATACAATAAGTATGATCATATCTGCAAAGCTACTAAAAAATCAATCCGAAGCGGAATCGAAGATATTCCAAATATATAAATAGCAGACAATATTGTAAAGAATAAAGACAATAAGTGACTTACAAAAATAGTTCCTAGCCCATGGACAGTTGATAATAGATATCTATATCTTCCAACAATATAGGTGCGTTTTTCTTCATTCAGTTCTAATAGGTTCCTATGCCATAAGTATTCAAAATAAAAATAATCCTTATTGCTATTATCCCCCAATTTTCTGGTTTGGGAAAATCATCTACCTCTTTGAGAGCATTTTCAAATACATGTGTTTTATTTGTAATCCAGTTTAACGCAAAATATAATTGGTGAATTATATAACCTAATGCTACGCCGAACACTCCTAAAGAAATAAATACACACTACTAATTTTCCCAGATCAAAAAATTAAATTTTGAAAGGATTTCATTATAGTAAAGTTGAGACCAAAAGTTACTATCCAAAATATTAACATCCATCCAGGTATGCCCCATCTTATTAAATATTTTGTTCAAAATTCAAACAATCACCTCCTACCTTTATATCGGCAAAAGATAACAAATAACACCGTTGGCAAAAATAAACGACTTCCTAAACGGAAGCCGCTCTCAATTTATTACCTAATACCATCATAACTGCTCTCAGACAAAATCTTTGCCAGATCGTGCCAAAATATGCCAAAATCAGGTTTTTGCCATCTTAACAGGCATTCATATGTAATCCTTAATAAAAAATTTAAAAATGTTACAATTTCTTCTGCTAATTTTTGATCTAGATGGAATTTTGCGTCGCAATATTACCTGCTTTTCTAATGGCATCAACCCAACCCTTACCTTTTTTAGGAATAATACCTTCATTCTGAAGATAATCCACATAGACCACAAAACCTTCCCCTTCTTTTGCACCTGAATCAACAGCTATATTCATTAATAGCTTTCTAGCTAATAGTACTCCCGCCGTATACAATTTATGAGACATACAATCTCTTATCTCTATGTAGACTTGTTCAATTTCTTTTGGAAGATGCTCCATATGATTTCCATATCGTGGTGAAGGGATTTGAATCCAACCATTTTTCAATTCAAAGTAAGTAGGTCTGTTGCAATTAGGACATATATAAATCTTTCCAAGCTGAACCCCATCAATGCCACTATCTAACACACAAGAATAACCTACATCTGGAGCAACTGTGGCATCACAGTGGGAACAGTGATATTTGCGTGGCTCCATTTTATCAAGATCAATCCATACACCGTATAAAATATTTAATCACCCCTTTTTTTAAAAGTTTAACATATCCACACAATCCACCAATTAACCATATCCAATATTGATAGTATCTGTAATGCGCTTTGTTCTCACTCTTGTATCTCACATCTTTTGTTTTCCTTATCAGCATAGCCCTAGTCCTTCATACAATAGCGTTGTTTTAAGGACATTACATAGCCACATTCCATGAATTCACTTCTCCTTTTTTATTTAATTTAAGCTGCCCCTGCTTGTTAGCCGCTATTTGATATTGAAGACAGACAGGAATGATTTACAGAAAATAAAAAAGCACCTCCTCATGGCGCTTTTTTTATAAACCTAAGTTTAGGTTAGTCTTCTTTTCAATACTCATTTATTGTGTTTTTATTAACTGTATATTATTCTACTAAATCATGGAGTCCTTTTTTATAAAGCGGCCTTCTCGCAACTACTTCTCTTTCTAAATAATTTGTTACCCTACTTAACGCTTTGGAAATTTTCGTAATTTCGCTAGATAAGCTAATTAAAAATTCATCCTCTGCTTTCTTTGAATTAATTTCACTAAGAAGATATCGAAGTTCTTCTTCAGAATTACGTAAATCCTTTATTGCATGAATTGATATTGAATTTGCTGGTTTATATTTTTTTAAAACATATTGCAAATATTCAGCGGGTAGCAATTGTTCTGGATCCTTAAGTAATCTTTCTTGGTTTCTAACACTACCTAGTATTTCTTCAAGTATTTCATTAGAAGTAGAAGTGTCCTGTGGCTCTTTTGGTTTAATGCTTTGATTAGCATCTCCTTGATACTTACTAATTAACTGATTTATGGACTTTTCAAGATCAGGCCACCATTTTTCAAAACTCATGTCCACAACATTATCAGGGAGAGCATTTTCTTCATTAGCACTATTAATATCTTTGACTAAATCTTTTACCTCTTTTTTATTAAAAAGAGTTGTTTGAAACTGACGAAGTGGTCCTTTATCAAGGTCTGAATTTTTCATGTCAATCAAAAGAGTCCAAACGTGTGAATTTTCTAAGGATTTCGATAATGCTCCAGCTTCAAAATTAATCCATGGTGCACCTATATTTTCTTTAGTTACAAAAAATACACCGTGGGCAGACTCTTCAAGATTCTTCGCAATCTCATGCCCCCACCGTGATCCTTTTTCTATATCCTCTGAAGAAAGAAAAGGTTTAACAAATTGTAATACTTGTGGAATCCATACACTAAATTCTGTTGCTACATCTTTGCTCAAATTACCAGACCAACTAAGAAAAACTTTCATACTTTCACCCCGATAAACAAATTAACAAGCAATTTTTATTATCGGTTAAATTTTAAGAATTTCAATATTTCGCGGAATTTGTCGAACGAAATACACTCTCTTATAAAAGCTTCTCAATCAACCTATCGCATAATACAATATTAAGCTTTTTTCTGTCATGCTGCGCCAATATTACGCCAATAAAACGCCAAAATAAAAAGCACCCTTAGGATGCCTATTTCAAGAGTTCTATTAATTTATCTCTTTTTTCTTTATCTAGCATATGATTAGTTTTAAGCCATGCTCGCATTAATAAATACATGCCGTCAGTGTTTACACCGATTTTCTTGTCATCACCTTGTTTATAAAGAATATCCACGTTTCCGTTTTCTTGAGTTATTGTAAAAAAAGGTTTTTCCGCAGTGTTGTGAATGCTAAAGTGATTTTTGTTCCACATTTTATCCCCTCCCTCTTTTTTATCGGCAGAAAGTGAACGTATGATACTATTTGCGAAAAATGATTTTATCTATTGTCTGTTTATTCACGATCCTAGGTATCATCAATTGTGGAGTTAAATTCATAACTTCAAATTTTTTTGGTCATATTTTGGTCAAGAACCAAAAATATTGTTCCGTTCATTTTTTGACCAAAATAAAAACCCCCTGAAGCCAATGGCTCCAAGGGGTTTTTATTATTAATACTGAGACATATACTGATCGCGTTCCCATGGGTGTACTTGAGTTCTAAACATATCCCATTCAATTTCTTTTGATTCGATGAAGTGCTCGAATAGGTGATCGCCTAGTGCGTTGATCATGACTTCGTTTGATTTTAGCAGCTCGAGTGCTTCTGCAAGTGTTGCAGGAAGGTCAGAGATGCCGTTTTCAAGGCGCTCTTCTTTGTCCATGACATAGATGTTTCTATCGATTGGTGCTGGTGCGTCTAGTTTGTTTTTGATTCCGTCTAGACCTGCTGCAAGTAATACGCTTAGTGCAAGGTATGGGTTTGCAGATGGGTCTACGCTGCGCACTTCTACGCGTGTGCTGATGCCGCGTGATGCCGGGATACGGATCAACGGGCTGCGGTTTTGTGCACTCCATGCCACATAGCAAGGTGCTTCATAGCCAGGTACAAGACGCTTGTAAGAGTTTACAGTTGGGTTTGTGACCGCTGTAAAGCTTGTTGCGTGCTTGACGATACCTGCGATAAAGTGTCTAGCAGTCTCGCTTAATTGTAAATCTGCTTTTTCATCAAAGAATGCGTTTTTACCATTTTTGAATAATGATAGGTTACAGTGCATACCAGATCCGTTTACACCGAACAATGGTTTTGGCATGAATGTCGCATGAAGACCATGCTTTCTCGCAATGGTTTTGACAACGAGTTTGAATGTTTGAATGTCGTCACAAGAACGGATCGCGCCTGCATATTTGAAATCAATTTCGTGCTGCCCTGGTGCTACTTCGTGGTGAGATGCTTCAATTTCAAAGCCCATTTCTTCAAGCTCTAGCACGATATCACGGCGGCAGTTTTCGCCTAGATCTGTTGGCGCAAGGTCAAAGTATCCGCCTTTATCGTTTAGTTCAAGCGTTGGCTCGCCTTTTTCATCTAATTTAAATAAGAAGAATTCTGGCTCAGGTCCAAGGTTGAAATCACTAAATCCTAGTTCTTCCATTTCCTTTAAGATACGCTTTAAGTTGTTACGCGGGTCTCCATCAAATGGTGTCCCGTCTGGCTTATAAATGTCACAAATAAAGCGTGCAACTTTACCTTTTTCTGCTGTCCAAGGGAAAATAACAAATGTGTTTAGATCTGGGTATAGGTACATATCTGATTCTTCGATACGTACGAATCCTTCAATAGATGAACCGTCAAACATACATTTGTTATCGAGAGCTTTTTCTAACTGGCTCACAGGAATCTCAACATTTTTAATCGTTCCGAGAATGTCTGTAAATTGCAGACGGATGTACTTTACGTTTTCCTCATTTACTAATTTTACGATATCTTCTCTTGTGTACTTTGCCATTTCGTAAAACTCCTCCCCTACAAAAGGTAAAATGTGTATAGCAATGCTTTTGCTAATTGGTTAACGGAAGAACCTTGACATATCCCCCTGCCTAAAGGTCGTTCCTTGTTGGAAACGTCCAGCCTGAATGAGTTCTTTCTTCAGTAGCTTCCTGAGTTCATCATCTGTCAAGTTGTGCTTAGCTGTAGCTTTTTCCTCCGTCTTTGTATCAGACGATGGATTTTCTGCCTCAGCTTTGGCAAAAAGTTTTTTGATTCCTGCCATGTTTACACCTTGTTCGATGAGGTTTTTAATTTCTAGTAATTTATCAACATCATGAAAAGAAAATAATCGGCGATTTCCATCACTTCTTGCTGGAAATACTAAACCATTTTCCTCATAATAGCGAATTTGTCTTGCAGATAATTCTGTTAGCTGCATGACAATCCCAATTGGGAATAAAGGCATTGAGCGGCGAATGTTATCACTCATCTCAACTGTCTCCTCCTCTTTGCTTAAATTTATTATATGTCATGTTATATTATGTGTCAACAAGATGTTAGGAATATTAACATGGATTTTTTTATTGAGCAGGCACTTCAATAAAACCCTGTTCCAATAAGGCATCGACAGCACTGCAAATTGCATTTTTCACATGGGCATACGTGAGTCCGCCTTGAACGTAGGCAGTATAAGGCGGTCTGATCGGACCATCGGCTGATAATTCAATACTGGCTCCTTGTACAAACGTGCCCGCTGCCATAATGACATCGTCCTCGTAGCCTGGCATATAGCTTGCATGTGGTGTGACGTGACTATTAATAGGAGATGCATACTGGATTGCCTGACAGAACGCAATCATTTTTTTAGGATCCCCAAATTCGACTGATTGAATCAAATCCGTTCTTTTCGCATTCCACGCCGGGTTTGTTTGGAATCCGAGCTTCTCAAGAAAACGAGCCGTAAACACTGCGCCCTTTAAACTTTGAGCTACAACATGCGGCGCCAAGAAAAAGCCTTGATACATTTCTTGGAGCGCATACAGCGATGCACCCGCTTCACTGCCGATGCCTGGAGATGTCATTCGATAAGAGCAAGCTTCTACCCATTTTTCTTTTCCTACGATGTAGCCGCCTGTTTTGGCAAGGCCTCCGCCTGGGTTTTTAATGAGTGAACCGGCCATGAGGTCAGCTCCGACATGACACGGCTCTTGTAATTCAGTAAATTCACCATAACAGTTATCTACGAACACAATGATTTCTTCATTAATCTCTTTCACAAATGAAATCATTTGCTCAATTTCTTCTATAGTAAAGGATGGTCTTGACGCATAGCCTTTTGAACGCTGGATACCGATCACTTTTGTTTTAGAGGAAATCGACTCTTTTACTTTCTCATAATCGACGGATCCATCTTGTCGTAAATCAATGGCTTTGTAGTCAATCTGGAAGTCTTTTAATGAGCCTGTCCCTTCTTTCCCGCGAATCCCGACAATTTCTTCTAGCGTATCGTATGGTTTTCCCGTCATATAGATCAATTCATCGCCAGGTCTCAGCACACCAAATAAGGCAATGGAAATTGCGTGTGTACCGGAAATAATTTGCGGACGCACAAGCCCGCTTTCTCCGCCGAAGACATCCGCATAAATCTTTTCTAATGTGTCTCTCCCCATATCATCGTAGCCATATCCAGTCGTCGGATTAAAGTGAGAGTCACTGACTTTGTGCTTTCGATAGCTTTCAAGCACCCGCCACTCATTTTGTTCGCTCGTTTGATCAATTTGCTGATGCACGTGTAAAATCTCTTGTTCTGTTTCTGCTGCTGCTTTTTCTAAAATACTGCCGTGTTTTAATGTGTGAAACATCTTGATTTAATTCCTTTCCAACATATACTTCTTGATTTGACCTAAAATGCTCTGATCCTCACCACTATATCCGGTGATGTCATATATCTCTGCTTCTTTTTGAAATTCTAGTGATTCCACAAGCGTTTCTGATTTTAATGCGGAAATGAGCTTGCCTTCATGCGCTGGAATCTTTACATGATATGGCTTTAAAAAGGCTTTTTTCAGCTCGGCCATAATATCCGCTTTTAACCTTTTTACATCTTCTTTGCGCTTAGCACTGATTAAGATGTGGCGATGCTTTGAAGATGGGATGAAATCTGGTCTAATTTGATCTTCCTTGTTATAAACAGTCAGCATCGGAATACGATCCGCTTCTAATTCTTCTAAAAGCTCATGAACCGTTCGTTCGTGCCCTTCATAATCCTCATTAGAAGAGTCGATGACATGAAGCAAATAATCGGCTTCCTTCACTTCTTCAAGGGTGGAACGAAATGCGGCAATCAGTGTGGTCGGAAGGTCTTGGATAAAGCCAACCGTATCCGAAATGAGCACACTGTAGCCAGATTCTAATGTCATCTTACGTGTCATTGGATCAAGTGTCGCAAACAGCAGGTCCTCTTCATGACTATCTGCTTCTGTTAATTGGTTAAACAAAGTTGATTTTCCGGCATTCGTATACCCGACAATGGCAATTTGGAACACACCATTTTTCTTTCGGCGCTCCCGGTATCTTGTTCGGTGTTCTTTGACTGCAGATAACTGCCCGTTAATTTCATGAATGCGGTTTCGAATATGGCGTCTGTCTGTTTCAAGTTTTGTTTCACCTGGACCTCTTGCGCCAATTCCGCCCCCTTGTCTTGAAAGGCTGATCCCTTGTCCACTTAGTCTCGGCAAGGCATACTGAAGCTGGGCAAGCTCTATTTGCAGCTTCCCCTCTCTTGTACGGGCTCTTTTTGCAAAGATATCTAAAATCAATTGTGTACGATCAATAATTTTTACATCTAAAGCAGTCGCCAAAGCTTTTAGCTGGCTTGGAGAAAGCTCGTCGTTAAAAATAATGACATCACATTCGAGTTCCTCGCAAAGCACCTCAAGTTCTTCTACTTTCCCTTTACCGATATATGTTGCACTGTCTTGTCTATTTCTCTTCTGCGTCATCACGCTGACAGCTTCACCGCCAGCCGTTTTAGTTAAGGAAGCTAATTCTTCCATTGAGTATTGAAAGCGTTCATCCGTTACATGCGGCAATTGGCAGCCGACAAGGATCGCTTTTTCAGTCATTTCATGTTCATTCAACGTTAGTTGTTTCCTTTCTGTACTTAAGTTTTCAGTAGTACCATCATACCAAACACATCACACGTATACCACTATTCGGATGGTTTATTTTAGTGACTCTTTATAAAAAGGATACGCCATTTCAAGAAGGCGTATCCTCTTTCATTTGAAGATCGTGACTTTTAATGGTCAGCAGATCTTTTTTATCATAATGATCCACAAGAAGCAGTCTCATCGCCTGGGTTCGTATGGCTTTTTCAATGGTGTTTCGCACAAACCGGCCGTTGCTGAATTTTGCCGGGCTTGTGGTACTTTTAATGTGCATTAAATAATCCCGCAGCTTCCATTCGGCTTCTTGTGTAAATACATATTCTCTGTCTGCCATCATTCGTTTTGCAATATCCATGAGCTGATCAACTGTATAATCAGGAAAGCTGATGTTGATTGGAAATCTTGATTGCAGGCCGGGGTTTAAAGAAAGAAAATGATCCATTTCCTTGGAGTAGCCAGCAAGAATGAGAATGAATTCGTGCTGTTTGTCCTCCATATGTTTTACAAGGGTATCAATCGCCTCTTTTCCAAAATCCTTTTCTCCTCCGCGTGCAAGAGAATAGGCTTCGTCAATGAACAAAATACCACCTAGTGATTTTTTAATTAAATCCCTTGTTTTTTGCGCTGTATGACCAATGTACTCACCAACTAGATCACCGCGTTCTGCTTCAATTAAGTGACCCTTTGAGAGCACATTCATTTCAAAGAAAAGCTTCCCGACAAGTCTTGCAACTGTGGTTTTTCCTGTGCCAGGATTTCCTTTGAACATCATATGAAGCGCTTGTTTTCCTACCTTTAACCCTTGTTCCTGCCGTTTTTGATTAACAAAAATCCAAGCATAAATCTCTTTTATGTTTCGTTTCATTTCATCCATACCGACAAGGCTGTTCATTTCACGCTCTATTTCCCGTAAGATGCTGTGTTTTGCCTCATTTTTCTGCAAGGCTTCTAGGTATTCTGCCTCTGAGTCTGCATCAACCAATACTTGCTTTTGTCCGTTAAGTATAATATTGATTTGGCCGTTGTTTTTATATGTGACAGCTCGCTCCAACGTATTCACCTCTCGCTCTTCTCTCTTTATTCTATTCGGGTGGAGCTGTAATCGTGACAATCGCCCGCTTAAGCCCAAGTTTGCTGTCAAAATGACCCGAGATACCGAATATTGTAGGGATTTCTGCGGTTTCCCAGGAAATGATGTGCTATTTCCATTGTATTCATCCCGTTTGGGCGGACAAACCAACAATTTGCTTTTTCTTAGAAAAATGTAGCTTTTTAATCACAAATGATGCAGAAAAGAGTCTCAATGATTTCCGCATTTTGTACAGGCAATTCTTCTATTTTCTCATAAAATAAAGACGAGGTGATGAATAGATGGTGAAAATTTTTATTGATCCTGGCCACGGAGGAACAGATTCTGGAGCTAGTGCTAATGGACTTTTGGAGAAAAATATAACACTTCAAATCGCGCTTTTGTTGAGAGACATTTTGATTAGTGAATATGATGGGGTTTCCGTCCGCTTAAGTCGTTCAACTGACCAATCCGTCACTTTGTCCCAGCGTACGAATGCGGCAAACAGCTGGGGGGCAGACTATTTCGTGTCTATTCATATTAATGCTGGCGGGGGGACAGGGTTTGAAAGCTATGTGTATCCTGGCGTTTCAGCACCGACCACCACGTATCGCAATGCCCTTCATGATGAAATTGTCCGCTCGGTTGATTTTGCTAACCGCGGCAAGAAAACTGCGAACTTCCACGTTCTTCGAGAAACTTCTATGCCCGCTATTTTAACAGAGAATGGTTTCATCGATACAGCAGCTGATGCTAATAAGCTCCGCAACGCAACCTTCCTTCAAGGCATCGCTCGCGCTCATGCGACTGGTCTAGAAGAAGCCTTTCAATTGAAAAAAAAAGCAAGTAATCTTTATAAAGTGCAGGCAGGAGCTTTCAAAGTGAAAGCCAATGCAGATGAATTAGCAGCAACACTTAAATCCAAAGGCTTTGACGCGTTTGTTGTATTAGACGGCGGTATGTTCCGAGTGCAGGCCGGGGCTTTCCGTACAAAGCAAAATGCAGATGATCTCGTCGCAAGATTGAAGCAGGCCGGTCACGACGCATTCGTTTTCCAATAAGCTGAAGCTGTTGTAACGAAACAAACCGGCTCAAGTCTTCTGCTGAGCCGGTTTGTTGTGTATTCATTTACGCTAAGATGTTAACGACAAATTGAGACCATGTTTCAAGACGATCGAAGTATTCAGGCTTTTTCAAATCGGCTGCTTTCATCCATTTTCCTGAGATTTGATCTGTTTCTTTTACTTCCACATGAGCACCCGGAGATAGCTCAAGCGCTGATAACAGTCCGATGTGCACACGGCCGACACTGTTGTCATCGTCATTGATTAAACCAAGGGTTTTCATTTCAAGTTTGTCTTCTTCTTGAATAGAAAGTTCTTCGTCCAGCTCACGATCTGTATTTTCTTTTAGAATCTCAGCAAAGTTTTTTCCTTCGATGAAATTCATATGCCCCCCAAAGCCAAGAGATAACTTATGATGTAAGCGAGTCTCTCCTCCGCCTTGAAGTCTTTCGTATACATACACTTCGTCCTCACGCTTAATCACGACATAAGGAATTGGCTGCTTGAAGTCAGGATTTTCTTCTGCATCGCCTCTTCGCATTTGCTCGAAGTGCTCTTCGATTTCTTTCATAATGGTGCTGATTGTTTTCTCTTCACTGTTCACACCATTAAACGCAAGTGTTTCGTTTTGAAACACGCGTACGCGTGGTGCTACTAAAATGATTTCGTCCATTTTTCCCATGTTCGGTAACCTCCAGTATGTAACTATCACATTGTTAGAAATGGCAAAAAGCCAAAACGAGTGATGCGTTTTGACTTTTACGCTTTCCTTATGATTCATCTCCAAAGAAGAAATCGTCATCTTTTAACGGCTCAACTGTTGCTTTTTTGTAGCCGTTCCCTTTCATTGAGAAGAAGTCATGCGACTTTGTTTTTGTATTGAGTCCATTCAATACAATAGGGTTGATCTCTTCTTCTTCAAAGTAAGGGGCAAATCCAAGGTTCATTAACGCTTTATTGGCATTGTAACGAATAAACTTTTTCACATCATGCGATAAATTGACTTGGTCATAAATATCTTCAGTGTAATGAAGTTCATTTTCATAAAGCTCGTTTAAAAGGTCAATAGAGAAATCATATAGCTCTTTTTGCACGTCAGGTGTTTGTTTGTTGTAAATTTCTTGTGCTAATAATCCAACGTACACACCGTGAATCGCTTCATCACGCAAAATTAAGTTGATGATTTCACCGCTTTGCATGAGCTTTCCTTGTCCATAGAAATAAAGCGGGTAGTAAAAACCACTATAAAATAGGAAGCTTTCTAAATAAACAGAAGCAACCATTGCTTTAAAGAGAGAAATAGGATCGTCTTTTTGAATCGAACGGTATAAACTGACAATCATATCTGCTTTCTTTTGCAGGAATTTATTCTTCTTGACCCATTCAAACACTTCACTGATCGTTTCAGTTGGTGCGAGTGTCATGAAGATATTTGAGTATGATTTCGCATGCACCGCATTTTCCATCATTGCCATAAAGTTGAGTACAGCTTTACGCTGATGGCCGTCCACATGTTCAGCAACAATCGGCATCCCTGTATTTCCTTGTTCTGTATCAAGTAAAGTCAGTCCAGCAAGTACCTTCATATACGTATCTCGCTCTTTTTCACCTAAATATTTCCATGTTAAGAGATCGCCGTTTAAGGAAATCTCTTCTGGAAGCCAGAACTGCTTTACATTTTGGTTGTAAAACATTTGTGTAAAATCGTCTTCGTGTTTTGACCAGTTGGCTGCATCATAAATTTTTGTCACGTTAAACTCTCCTTTAATCAAACAACACAAGAAAGACAGCCTTCCTGCCCTGTATCCTTCGTTCTTGCATAATAAAGTGTCTTAATGCCTTTATGGTGTGCATAAAGATCGATGCGGTTTAAATCACGCGTTGTCATCGTATCTTTTAAGAATAGTGTAAAGCTGATTCCTTGATCGACGTGCTGCTGAATCGTTGCAATCATATCGACCACTTTAAACATGTCCATATCGTATGCTTCTTTATAGAAGAACCAGTTTTGTGCTGAAAGACCTGGCATTGGGTAATAAGTTTTACTGTTGCCGTATGTTCTTTCTTCGATACGTTCCATAATTGGCATCACAGAGGCTGTTGCCGATTGAACATAAGAAATGGAACCTGTTGGTGCAATACATAAACGATAGCTGTGATACATGCCATGTTCCGCTACAAATTCTTTGAGTGCTGCCCAGTCTTCTTTTGTTGGAATGTGCATGCCTTCAAATAGTGCTGCTGCTTTTTCTGTTTTTGGTGTGAAATCATTCTCCACGTATTTATTGAAGTACTCACCAGTTGCGTAGCCAGAGCCTTCATAACGATGGAATGTTTCTCCTTTTTCTTTTGCAATCTCACTTGAGCGTTTAATTGAATAATAGTTCACCATCATAAAGAACGTATTTGCAAAATCTCTTGCTTCTTCACTTTCATAGGCAATTTGGTTTTGAGCTAAATACCCGTGAAGGTTCATCGCACCGAGTCCGATTGACTTCATCGCTTTGTTCGCTTTTCGAACAGCTGGTGCATTGCGAATGTCTGTTGTTTCAGACACAAGCGTTAGTGAGTCTGTTGCAAGTTTGACTGTTTTTTCGATCGATTTGTTTTTCATGACATTCATGATATTTAATGAACCAAGGTTACAAGAAATATCAAGGCCGATTTCATCTTCTTGATCATAGTCCGTGTAAGAAGAAACCTCTGAAGCCTGAAGCACTTCTGAGCAAAGGTTTGAGAATTTCACTCGTGAAATATGGTTCAAGGCATGCTCTCTGTTTACATTATCTTGGAACATGATATATGGATAGCCTGATTCTGAGCGTAGAACAGCCAATTTTTCAAGAAGCTTTCTCGGATTGACTTTTTCTTTTTTGACTTTCGGGTTTTCTACAAGCTCGTCATACATTTCTTCCATGTCCATCTCATCAAGATGCTGTCCATATTCTTTATAGACTGTATGCGGATAGAAGGTGTAGGCTGTTTTATCTTCTCTAGCAAGCTCGATAAATTTATCCGGGATGACGACTCCGATGGATAGTGTTTTCACGCGAACATCTTCATCGGCAGAGATTTTTTTCGTATCTAAGAAATCATTGATATCTCTGTGGAAAATATTCAAGTAGGCGCTGCCTGATCCTTGTCTTTGCCCCATTTGATCTGCATATCTGAATGCATTATCAAGAAGCTTCATCACGCCGACGACACCTTTTGTCGCGTTTTCGACATCTTTGATTGCTTCGCCTTTTGCACGAAGTTTTGACAGGTTCAAACTGACGCCGCCGCCTAATTTTGACAGCTGCATGGAAATATCAATCGCTCTTGAAATATCGTTTAGTGAGTCATTTACTTCAAGCAAGAAGCAGCTCACAAGCTCACCGCGTCTTTTACGTCCGGCGTTCAAGAAAGTTGGTGTACTTGGCTGGTACTCTTGATTGATCATCAGTTCTACAAACTCAAGTGCTTTTTCTTTATCTCCACCCGCAAAGAAAAGTGCTACAACTGAAATGCGGTCTTCATAGCGTTCAAGGATTTTCTTTTTATCATTTGTTTTCAGTGCATAGTCATTGTAAAACTTAAACGCACTCATAAATGATGGGAATCTAAATTTTTTGGCATATGCAGCTTCAAAGACTTCTTTAATATCTGCCATGCTGTATTGTCTTAAAAATTCTTCCTCATAGTAGTCGTTTTCTATTAAGTAATCAATCTTCTCTTCTAGATTGTGAAAAAAGACCGTGTTTTGATTAATGTAATCTACGAAATAACTATGTACAGCTTCTTTGTCCTTATCGAACTGAAACTTTCCTTCTTTTTGAATCATAATTTCGTTATTTAATTGTATCCACTTTGGAACCTGATTTTGTGACAATTCTTTCTACCTCCTGTGTAAACAATTCAACATCCCTTTTTGTTCCGCTTAGTTCAAAGGTGTGCAAAATAGGAACTTGATATTGTTTAGAAATCGTATCGGCGCTTTTTGCAAAATTATCTCCCCACACTTTGTTGCCACTCACCGCAACACCTAGTAAAAGGTGAGCATTTTTCTCTAAAAAGGACTGAGTGGTACTAGGGACTTGTCCAAATCCTGTCGTAAAGGTGACGAGAATAAACGGCGTATCCAAAAACTCTTCTCCAGTCAATTTTCGTTTGTCTGTAAAAGGGGTCTTGTCCAAAAAGCGTTGAACATTTCCTGTTTTTGAATCAAATACGATTTGAATCAATTCCATCACGACCTAGTTTTTAGTATTGTTGATCATTTCGTTATTCACTATATATAGTATACTATGTTTTTTCAAAACACAACATATAGATGTTCGAAACGAAAAAAATCAACCAACCCGGCCGAACCTTCATAGCCGAACTCGTACGTTCAAATAAATAGAGCAGAACAGGATCTAAAAATAGACTGCTCTACTCCCTATTCAACTGAAACCGAAATCTATCATAACACGAAAAAAAATCGCTTAGTAGACTAGACTTTTTGTTTTATTTTTTGTAGGCATCGCACTGTAAATCTTCTGACACTTCTGTAATTTCCACTTCAACACCTAATTCTTTTAGCACCGCTTCAAGCGCAGAGACGATTGAAGCTTCTCTCACTAATTCTTTCCCATTTACAGAAACGCTTGTTCCATATTCGAAACAGGAATCGTCTTCACAAGTTTGTTCCCAATGATTAATTTTAATTTTATGTGTCATGAACTCATCCTTTTCTGTCTAGATGTCTGATGCATGATTATAGTGTAGCGGCTTCACATTCATTTGTAAATTTACGTGCTTACTCTTCTTCATCAAGGTCATCATCATATTCTTCGTCGTCCCATTCATCTATGTATTTCGTTGTAACGAGAGTCAGCTCTCCTTCTTTTTCATCAAATCGGTACACATGTACTTGATCATCTTTCACAACAGCAAAATGATTATTTTTTAGTGCAGCAGATGATGGTAAAACGCCATCTGCATTTTCATGAGAATGGTTATTCCAATTTTCTTGTCTCGTTTCAATGTTTGAGATAGCGCACGATCCAAACAAGACAACAATTCCAATCAAAAGGAGGATCACTCTAATCCTTCTTAATTCAAGCTCTGCATTTTCCATATGAATCCCCTCACCCTTCTAATATCCAATAAGGAATGATACGGAAAATTGGCAGAAAAGTTTCATTGCATGCAAAATAGCCCCTCTGCACTGACAAAAAACGTAGCGGGTTCCGGCCGGTTTATTCGCAGAGGCATGGGGCTATTTTAAATACAACATATCCTATTCTAATTCTAGATTTACATTCTTTTGAGGTGCAAATGTAGAAATGGCGTGTTTATAAATAAGCTGCTGCTTCCCTTCTGTTTCAAGCAGCACCGTGAAATTGTCAAACCCTTTCACTTGACCGCGAAGCTGAAAGCCATTCAGCAAGAATACTGTGACAAATGTATTGTCTTTGCGGATCTGATTCAAAAACTGCTCCTGAATATTAATCGGTTTCATGTTTCGTCCTCCTTGATTCTGATAACTACAGTTTCGCTTTAAGTCCAAGCTTTCCTGCTATATATGCGAAAATTTCCTCTTTTTTGTCTGAAAAGTGGCAAGGCGGTGTCATATCAAACCAAGTGACCGCCATTTTATTACGGAACCACGTGAACTGACGCTTCGCATATCTACGGGAATTTTGCTTTAATTGCTGGATGGCTTCATCAAGTGAGCAGTCACCTTGAAAATAGGCATACAGCTCTTTATAACCAATGGCTTGAACAGACTGACAATCCTTCAAACCAGATTGATAAAGTGCTCTCACTTCTTCAATTAAGCCTTCATCTATCATCATATCAATTCTTTGATGAATGCGCTCGTACAAAACCTCTCGATCCATTTTCAGCCCAATGAAGGCTGTATCATAAAGAGGAACTTCTTGATGCCCGTTTTGCATCTCCGACATTTTCTGACCTGTTGTATGAATCACTTCCAGCGCCCGGATCACGCGGCGGACGTTATTTGGATGAATAGCGTTTGCCGCATCAGGATCTACTGCCTTTAGCTTTTCGTGCAGCAAAAGCGCGCCGTGCTGCTGTTCAAAGAGCGTCATTTCTTCTCTAAAAGCAGGATCACTTTTCTCATCCGTAAATGTGTAATCATATAAAACAGATTGGATATAGAGGCCTGTTCCGCCGACAATCATTGGCGTTTTCCCTCTAGCGGCAATCTCTTTGATTTTCGCACGAACCAGCTGCTGAAATTCAGCTGTAGAAAAAGATTCGTCCGGCTGTTTAATATCAATTAAATGATGCGGGATGCCATTCATTTCTTCGGGAGTGATTTTAGCTGTTCCGATATCCATCCCTTTATAAATCTGCATAGAATCCCCGCTGATAATCTCTCCATTAAATGCTTTGGCTATATCAATGCTCAATTTGGTTTTGCCGACAGCCGTCGGCCCTACTAACACGATTACTGGCTGCTTCGCTTTATTCATAACATCACTCACTTTTACAAAACTGCCTACAGTATAGCATAACTTTTCTTACTCTCCTATCTCCTGCCCATTACCAGCCAAGCGGTTCATTTCCAACCACTTCATATGTTTTTCCTTTTAAACGATGCTTATGTGTTGGCCGCTTCTCATCTGGACTATAGACGACACCTCCATATGGAATGGGAACAGAATCGAGATAGGCTGAATAGGTGACTTCCTCGATCTCGTGATAATGTGTTCCATCCACTCTTGGAATTGCCGGCCCTGTGACCCCGTAGTACCTGTGAAAATGACCTCTTTCAAAGGAGGTGATCCCGCGATAAAAATGAGTATGCCGGTCGGTACTGCTACCATTTACAGGCTGAGAAATACCTTCTATTAAATGATAATGCCCCTCCGTTATATCTGTACGTGCTTTATATGCATGAGCATGCGGCGGACACTTTGCCCAATCAGATGGATACAGGCCCATTTCTAACATTCCTCCTTATATTAGGCGTTCACCCAAACATCTGTAGGCTGCTGGAATACACTGATGTCAGTTACAGTGATTTTATGAGAAAGGAGCCTTTTATTATGAATTATTTTGACGCACCTCCGTTTATTCAAGAAGACATGAGAAGACCTTTTGGATTTGGGTTTGGCCGACCTGGGTTTGGATTTGGGAGACCTGGGTTTGGCTTTGGCCGCCCAGGCTTTGGCTTTGGAAGACCTGGATTCTTTGGACCTCCATTTTTAGGTGGTTTTGCTGGAGGCCTGCTTGCTGGATCTCTGCTTGCGCCAGGATATGGCTATGGATACCCTTATCCGCCATACCCGCCATATGGACCATACCCTTGGTATTAAATATGACGTTTAAGTGAAAACATCCGTTCATAAAATGAATCGATTGACACACTCTTTTTTCATGGGTTAACATTTACTTTACCGACTGTTCAGTAAAGTAGGTGTTTTTTTTTATGTCTAAAACCAAAAAAGAGCAAATTTTTGATGCAGCTGCCAGTACGATTTTAAAAGAAAGGTTAAGCCAGCTCACCCTTCAGCAGGTGGCAGAGCATGCAAATATGACCAAAGCCGGTCTGCTTTATCATTTTTCAAGCAAGGAAGAGCTCATCCAACAAATGAATGAGCATGCGATTCTTTGTTTTCGTCAGCAGCTCGAGACGTATCAAGAAACATACAAACACGAAAAAGCGCCTTATGTACGCGCATATCTATTGGCCACATTACATGATTTAGACATGCAGCATACGACCCAGCTATGTACAAGTATGCTGGCTACCATGTCATTTGATAATGCGCTGCTGCACCCTTGGCGTGCTTTTTATGCGGAGTTCAAAGAAAAAGCAGCTGAGGAAATAAGCGATCCTGCACTGAGTCAGCTGATCCGCCTTGCATGTGATGGGATATGGTTTTCAGAAATGTTTCAGCTAGAACCGCTGAAAAGAGAGGAAAAAAACCTTTTACTTCATCGGATTTTACACCTATTAGAGGAGGGATGATCATGATCCTCGGATATCTTTTTTTGGCTGTGGCCATTTTTTCAGAAGCCATTGGCGCCGCGATGTTAAAATTATCTCATGGTTTTACGCGCTGGAAGCCTAGCGCGGTTGTTGTGGCTGGCTATACACTTGCTTTTTATATGCTGTCATTGACACTGAACATTATTCCGCTTAGCATGTCTTATGCAACATGGTCTGGGGTTGGTACGGTCCTCACGGCTATTTTTGGCGTGCTCTTTTTCAAAGAAACCTTGAACCAAAAAGCCGTCATTGGCATGGCGATGCTTGTCTCAGGGGTCGTACTATTAAATATGTCATAAAGGATGTGGGAGATGATGAAAGGAATACTCTACTTAACAGGAGCCATTTTGACGGAGGTTTTTGGCAGTACAATGCTGAAGCTTTCTCAAGGCTTTTCGCAGCTGCTGCCGAGTATCGGGGTACTGATCGGATTTGGATGCGCCTTTACTTTCCTGAGCTTGGCACTTAAAACCATCGAGCTCTCGTCTGCCTATGCAACCTGGTCTGGCGTTGGAACAGCTCTCACTGCTCTTGTAGGACTTGTGCTGTTTAACGAAACGATCAGCACGAAAGGCTACATCGGCCTTGCACTTGTCATCTGCGGCGTGATTGTCTTAAATCAATCCAAGAAGCAAAAGAACGAAACCAAAGCACAACTCGATCAAACCGAATGGACGTCATAAAAAAAGTCATTTTCTCCATATTTCTAGAGAAAATGACTTTTTTGTTTTAACGGCCGACTTGAATGGTTTCTTCTAAGGAAATGTTCACATTCCCCTGAACAGCTCTTGAAATCATACATGAGCTTTCGGCTTTATGCGCAAGCTTTCGGGCCAGCTCAATATCATGTGCGGAAGCGGACTCTTTGAGGGTGATGACAGGCCGATGAATGATTTCCTCATAAGTAAACACACCATTTGTCACATCTACGACGGCTTCAGAGCTCATCGATAGATCCTCTTTGTCTAATTGACTCCGCTCCATCATGGCTGCAAGTGTAATGATATAACACGTAGCCGCTGCACCTAAGAGCATCTCATCTGGATTGGTTCCAATACCTGGACCGTCCATTTCCTTTGGAATCGAAATCTTTGTTTTTAATTGTTCACATGCGATTGTACCCACATCGTTACGCAGACCGGGCCAGCTTGCCTGAAGATGAAAATGATGACGCGCCATATCCGTCTCTCCTTTTGTTATCACTGTTCATAGTGTAACAAGAATTCCCCTGCTTGTCTTAACATGTGCACAGCCCTTACGTATATTCTTCATCCAGCACTGTCCGAATCGCCCTGACATAACGATAGAATGTCTCGTTTTTTGTACTTGACCGTCTCCGAAAATCGAAACTGTCAAATAAAGCTTCACGCTGACTTCTACTAATCTCAAGCTGCACACTTTGCCCTGTTTTTGTAAGATTATTAATATTATGATTGCTTGTCCCGCTCAGGGTTGCGTGTGCGACAGCTAGTTCAGCAGAAAACCCGTTCCGCTCTAATGAGCTCACAATTTTCTCTGCACGATCGTAATCTGTTCCGCCGACGAGAGTATGGTCAATTCCTTCCTCGCCTTTGTATCCATGCACTGCTAAGATGTAATCATGTGCTTTTGCCTGCGCGACGCCGATTGGCTCATCAAAGTTTGTACTTGTAATATGAAGTTCTGATGCATTCTCTCTTAGACCTTCAAATAAATAGGTCGAAAAATCGTTGTCAAAAAAATGGACGATCTCGCTCACGCCGCCTTCGATCCTCCCGCCATGAGGTGACATCACAAGAAGGCGGCTGCCAGGCACTGGGTTGGCTGTAATGTTATAGCTGCTTGTTGATTCGTTTTCTTCAAGTTCTTTAAAATTTCGATAAATATCATTTGAACCGCTTTCGTCTTCCCCACCTGATGACACTGGCTCATCATGTTCCTGTGCTTGCATAGTATAATAAACGCCCCATCCGATCGCAAGCAGGAGAAGCAAAGCAAAAAACTTCTTCATTCCCGTTCTCCTTTAACAGATTTCTAAGCCGTTTCTATGATTAATATTGAATCATCATTTCTTATCATTTTTTCCACATTTTCTCTTCACGTTTGATCATAACACTCTAGATCATGAGATTCCTCAAAAATAAGATAATTGCATTTATATACACAGAAACGCCTCTCCTCTTTGAAAACAGAGTTAGAATAGTATGACAAAAAAATGACGTTATGTTTAATATGACCTAGTCCTATCCAGTCTGTTTTCTTTAATTCGGCTTTTTTTGATAAGGATTTGATGTTTTCCATCTGTCACGCATCACATTTATATGAGCATTGACCCTGTCCACAGCCCTCCTTTTTCTGCAAAATCCTTTGTTTCACTGGTTCTCTCAGAAGAACTCTCCCACCTATCATCGGCAGATTCTACGTGAATTCCACCTTTTTCTATTATTTTACAAAATGTAAGCGCTTTTCTTTTTTTGAAAGACATAAGCAAGCCGCCAATATAAAGAAAAGGAGGGACAAGAATCCGAACCAAGCAGTTCTCATTCTCATAACGTAAGAGTGTACGAGAATGGATAGCTGGAATGGAGGGCATCACATGTTTGGATTTTCTATGGTGCAGATGGTCAGAACACATGCTAGTAAACTAGATCAGCCTTTAAGAGAGACCGTTCTTCACCTTTATAAACCTTTTAAATGGACGCCATGCTTTCTTCATCGTTTTTTCGAAGGCAGGCTGAAGAAGAAAAAGAAGCTTCGTGTGATCATTGAATTTAAGGAAGGTGCAGCCGAGGCAGGGATTCAAAGCACAAAGCAGCTCATGAAAAAAAGCAGAAAAACAAATATAAGACGGCATTTTTCACATATCGACTGCTGTGCTGCTGATTTAACGCCTGCTGCTTTAGAGGAGCTATTAGCAAATGGTGAGCATATTCGTAAAATTTATTTAGACCGGAAAGTTCATGCGCTGCTGGATGTAGCCACACAAGCAAGCCATGCTGAAGAAGTCATCCGAAACGGGACAACTTTAACAGGAGAAGGCATTACGGTCGCTGTCATTGACACGGGAATTTATCCACATGAAGATTTAGATGGAAGAATTCGAGATTTTGTGGATTTAGTCAAACAAAAAACAAAGCCTTATGATGATAATGGCCACGGTACTCACTGCGCGGGAGATGTCGCTGGAGATGGAGCCGCCTCAGACGGCTTATACAAAGGACCTGCCCCAAAAGCAAATCTGATTGGCGTGAAAGTGTTAAATAAACAAGGGGCTGGATCACTTTCTACTATTATAGAAGGTGTTGAATGGTGCATACAATTCAACGAAGACAACCCGGATGATCCAATTCATATTATCAGTATGTCGCTGGGCGGAGCTGCGCAGCGTTATGATGACGAACAGGACGATCCAATGGTGCGTGCTGTCAATGCGGCTTGGGATCAAGGGATTGTTGTATGCGTCGCTGCCGGAAACTCTGGTCCTAACAGCCAGACGATTGCAAGCCCTGCTGTCAGTCAAAAAGTCATTACGGTCGGAGCCTACGATGACAGAAATACACCAGAATCAAGTGACGATGTCGTGGCACCGTTTTCAAGCAGAGGACCAACGGTTTATGGGGAGGCAAAGCCTGATATCCTCGCACCTGGAGTAAACATCGTTTCTCTCAGATCACCAAGATCCTTTCTGGATAAACTTGATAAATCAAGCAGAGTCGATCGTGATTATACAACGTTATCTGGCACATCGATGGCAACACCGATTTGTGCTGGTATTTGCGCTCTACTACTAGAGCATTCACCAGATTTAACACCGGATGAAGTCAAAACCCTGTTAAAAGAAAATACAAGCAAGTGGTCTGGGGATGACCCGATGGTTTATGGAGCAGGTGCAATTGACGCAGAAAAAGCAATCAAAGAATAAAGAAAAAAGCCCTTTACGTTTTGCGTAAAGGGTGTTGTTTGTCTCATTTTTAAGTGTGAAGTCTTTCATCTACTTGAGCAGCTGACATGTTATGCTTCGTTCTCATACATCTCATCTCCTTTTTGAATGTGCGTACGCGCTTCGATCACAATCTCAAAAAAAGTGGAGGATTCCTTGTACATGTCGCGTTCCTTATAATAATTAGCCGCATCAAGTGCTAATTCCTCTAAATCAGCAAACATTTTTTTATTTCTCAGACCAAAAAGGGCCGACCTCAATTGCTCACAGCCGTCTTTCTCTATATAGAGCGCCTGCAAAAATTGGAATTTCAACTGATAAATTTCATCTTCCAATACACAAGCCTCTTTCATTCCTGTAGATATGGCCTCGCCCGCCCGCTTGATATCTCCGAGTTTAAAACAAGTAAGGGCAAGTGAAAACAACGATTTGATCATCGTGGATGCTTGATCTTTCTGATAAAGTGAAATGGCTTGTTCAAAAAAGACAGTCGCTGTATGATACGTTCCCATACTATAATGACAAGTGCCTAAGTTATTAAGAGCCATTGCTTTAAAATAAGATGTGCATTCTTTTTGTTCCATCGCTTCACAGACCTTTAACGCTTTTTCTAAATAAGGAAGCGCTTTTTGATACTGATTAACATCAATCCAATTACCTGCCATGACAAAATCACATTGAATGCTTCTTTTTCCATAAAGCTGATGTTTCTTGTAGATGTCTCTTGCCTTTTTAGCGTAGTGCATGGAGAAATAGGTTTGTTTCATATGATAGTATACTTCTGCGATTTTATAGTAAAATTCTGCTTTTTCGATCTCATCTGTCACTAAAATCAGTTGATGTTCCGCATGCTTGTAATATGAAATGGCCTCGATATACCGGCGCTGGATAAACGCATACATTCCATGAAAAAAATGAAAATAATAGCCGAGTAAGCCTGTCATTTCATCTTCTGCATCGTCAATTTCTTTAGGAAAGGACACTGCTTGAAGCGTTTCACTCCCTGCATGGACTGGCGCTAAGTGCTGAAGCATCATTTGATGGCGAAAATCCATTAGAGAATAGTATAGGAGTAAATCTTGATCCTCTTCCATATCATGAATTTCTTCTTCAACAAGGCGCTTCATGCCGTTTGCCTGTTCAACTTCAAATTTGCAAATATGCGTGTACCATTGATTGATCTTTACACCTACTTCGGAAGATGGTATTTTGTGTGCCATCCACTTCAGCCCCATTCTATCATATCAAACTGATAACTATTATTTTACATAATTTATGTTTTCAAGGCAAATTGTAAGTTATTACATATTTTATGTTCAAATCGCATATTCCTATCTTTTTTACCAAGTTTAAATAGAGCACTTTTGCCCATCAAACTTTTTTACGAAGACGGATCGAATTCTCTTAGTACTTCTTTTAATGCATTAATATAGCGTCTAAATGCTTTTTTCTTTCCTTTTCTCGTCTCAAAATTATCAAAAAAAGCTTCTCTTTGCGCTGTACTAATTTCGAGCTGAACGCTTTCACCACTCGCATTTCGATTATTTATATTTTTGGGATCTGTACCAGAAAGCCGTTCGCCTTTTTGTACCATTTCTGCGGAAAATCCCCGATCTTTTAGTTCTCGTACAACGGCTCTTTGCATTTTTTCATTTGTGCCGCCAACGAGCGTGTGTCTTTTATCACTTTTATAGCCGTGGATGGAAATTGAAAAAGGATACGTTTTAATCATTTGAACCAAAATGGGTTCATCAAAATTGGTACTCGTGATATGCAGGTCCCGGTTATTGTCTTGCTTTGTACCTTCAAACAAATACGTAGAGTAGCTTTCTTGAAAGGCTTCTACAATTTCACTTGTTCCTGGTTCAATTTCACCTCCATGAGGAGAAAATACAAGTAAATCACTTCCGCCCTTTTCGTGAAATTCTATCTCATAACCGTCTCTTTCATATCGCATGAGCTGTTTAAAGCTTTCATATTGATCGCCTTGTTTTCGCTCTTTTTGATACTTTTCTACCTCTTGATGATGCTGCTTTTGCTCTTTTTTTTCTTGAACAGAATGGCTGCATTTCACCATTAAAAGAGTACACAGAATAAGAAAGATGAATCCACATATTAGTAGCCTTTTCATTTCACCGCTCCTTTTTTCTCTTAGGTGTCATCTTACCGCAATATTTTACTATCAATGGCTTAGAAAATTCAAAGGTTGTCCGGCTCATTTAAATGAATCAGGAGAAGTTACCTGTTTTTCATATGATCTAGGTATTTCAGAGGTCTTTAAATTTTTGTTGTGAACGTAAAAACTAAATCGTATGACCTCATTTCAATTTTAGTTAAAACCACCTACAAAAATGGCAATATTACTCTTTTTTTCAAACAAAAAAGCTGTAAACAAAAGAAGTAGTCCCCTTCAGTTTACAGCTAGTCTCTGTATATCATCATTACATTCTTAATTCATTCTCTAAAGCTGTCATCACTTCATCTTGCGTCAGTCCCTGTGCAAGTGAAATCTCACTCACTAACATGCCTCTTGCATCTTCAAGCATCTTCTTTTCACTTGAATTTAACGCTTTCTTCTGATTTCGTCTCATTAGATCTTTGACAACGTCTGCACCATCTTCGATCGCACCTGTTTTTAGCTTTTTCAGATTTTCATCATATCTTTGCTTCCAAGTAAGCGTGTCGTCGTTTGTTTCTTCTGCAAAATTGTTCATCACAACTTTCAGCGTTGCTTGGTCTGCTACCGGACGTATACCTAGTTGATTGATTCTGCCTTTTGGGACCATCATCTGCATATTCGGCATTTGAATCAGGAAATATTCCTGCGTCTTACCTAAAATCTCTTTTTCTTCCATTCCTTCAATCACACCGGCTCCATGCATTGGATAAACAATTTTATCACCTATTTGAAACAAATCCGCCACCTCCGAAAGTATTCACAATATCATTATAACACATTTCTTCAGAGGATAAAAATTTATATTTTATCATGTTAATTTAGCACTAGTCAATTCTTTTTATTTGAGTTTTTTCAGAAAAAGCCTTTTTTTATAAAAGAAGCATGAGCATCCAGTCCTCATGCTTCTTTCTTGCATATACTAGCATTGAGTCACATTTAGGAGGGATGACAATGTGCAAATGCAAGTGCAAACATTCCCACTCACACTGCCATAAAAAGCATGACGATCATTGCCATGAGGATCCATGTAAAGAAAAAAAGTTTTGTCATAAAAAAGATAAATGGTTTGAGAGCGATTTTTGGGATACCTCTCGAAGCTACGATCCCTGTTATTTTCCTAAAAGTGTCTGCAGCAGATGTAAAAAGCGTCGCAGAAGAAGACACAGCTACACAATTTAACGCTTGACGCTTTACCTGCTTTTCCTTTTCCCGGCTGAAAAGCCGGTTTTTTTCTTTTATATGGATAGGCTCATGAAGCAGAACTGTCTCATAGGATATGGCAACCTGACATAAAGGATGAGATATACATGAACGATATGAACAGCCAAATGAATCATTATCACCAAGAAAATCCCTATCACACATTTGAAAATGTGTATACAGCCAATCATGAGCATATGGTCGCGCCAAACATGCATGATCATATGAATATGCCAAACCATTATCATAGCGGCAAAAAAGATATGTATAACGCGCACCATCCACATCATCATTCAGTTTATTCACCGTTCCCAAATCAGCATGATACCTTTTCAAAGCATGTTCCAATGAAAGATCACCATCATCTAGGCCATTATGGTGGATATGGGATGATGCCACACCATCCATATGGTTATCAAGATATGCATATGATGATGCCAACAAACCAGCAAATGCCAGGCCATTATTACGGAATGAATCAACCAAATGCGCTATTTCCCCGCTATTACTAAAGAATGACAAAATAAGGGTATAATTTCCCATTTAATACCATATGGTAATATGGTAACATTATAGGTAAATAATGGGTGTAATCATCTATTATTTACCTATATTCAACAAGGGGGAAGGAAAAAATGAAAAAAACGTGGACGATTCTTATGATGGGGATGCTCACATTGGTTATGGCACTGTCTGTACCGCTTTCTGCATCTGCTGAGGAAGCCGGCAAAGCAACAACCAATGCAAAACCAGCTGCACTTTACGCAAAAATTACAGGAGCAAGTAAGCAGGAATGGTCTTTTTCTGACATTGAGCTGACGTACAGCCCAAATTCTGTTCTAAGTCTTGGTGCGGTTGAGTTCACTCTGCCAAAGGGTTTCCAAGCAACGACTAAAGACATTATGAACGGTAAAGCATTAAAAGACAGCTACATTTTGAACAACGGACAAACCGTTCGTATTCCGCTCAGACTGGATTTACTTGGAATTTCCAAATATACATTAAAGCTTTCACATAAAGTACTCCCTGCTGCAGGTACATACACGTTCCGTGCAGAAAATCGAGCCATCAGCATCGGTTCCACATTTTATGCAGAAGATACGATTGATATTAATACACGACCAGTTGTGGTCACACCGCCAGATCCTTGCGGATGCTAAATAAAAAAGCGCTCTGATTAGAGCGCTTTTTTTATATCACATCACCCGTTTAAACATTTTCTCCATCTCATATGTCGAGTGATGAATGATGATCGGCCGGCCGTGCGGACAGGTGAATGGGTCCTTCGTTTGCCGAAGTTCATCTAATAAGGCTTTGATTTCATCATGACGCAAATGACGATTTGCTTTGATTGAGCCTTTACAGCTCATCATAATCGCCGCTTCTTCTCTCAGTTTCTTGATATCAACACGTTTTTCATCAAGCACTTGCTCTATAATCTCTTCGATCAATTCAGCCTCTTCACCTTTTGGAAACCACTGCGGATGCGACCGAACGATGTAGCTACCTGAACCAAAGGGCTCTAAGAAAACCCCCACTTTCGCGAGAATATCCTTATGCTCTTCAATGATCAGCATATCGTTTTTAGAGTAGTGAAATGTTAAGGGGACGAGCATTTCTTGCACTTCCTGTTCGATCTCTCCCACCTTCTCACGATAATACTCATACTTGATTCGCTCTTGAGCCGCATGCTGGTCGATGATATAAAGCCCTCGTTCATTTTGAGCCAAAATATATGTGCCATGCATTTGCCCAATTGGATACATCACAGGGACGCGTTCGTTTTCAGGAATCGTTTCTGTCACATCTTCATGCAGTACCGTCTCTTCATATTCAAGTGAAGCGGCGGATTCCTCTAAATGAACACGCTCAGATGAGGCTTCTTCATAAAATACTGGTGATGATGCTTCTGCCTTCCCTTGTTTAGGCATTCCGTATGCATCGGTATGACTTGTCTCGTATACGACCGACTCGTGCGGCTCCGGCTGATAGGTTAGCGGTGTTTCCGCTGGGCTTGCGTTCCTTTGTTTCGCATCAAAGGTTAAGGATTGCTGCTCATTTTTCACAGCTGGCATTGGTGCTTTTTTTGGTACTGAAGCACTTGGAATGAGCTGCTGCTTTTGAAATACTTCCTTAATTCCTTGTTTAATCAAATCATGAAGTTCCTGTTCTTTACTTAGCCTCACTTCTAGCTTCGATGGATGAACGTTCACGTCCACTAGAATGGGATCCATCTTCATCTCAATGAATGTAATTGGATGACGGCCAATCGGAAGCAGCGTGTGATACCCTTCATGGATCGCTTTCACGAGCGGAAAATGTTTGACATATCGGCCGTTTACAACAGAAGACATATAATTCCGTGATGCCCTCGTCACTTCTGGTAAGGAAATATATCCTTTCACTTCAAAATCAAGTGATTGTACGTGAATCGGCAGCATTTTTTTAGCCACAGCTGTCCCGTAAATGGCCGCAAGTACATGACGCACATCTCCGTTTCCATTCGTCTGTAGCAGGACTTTCCCTTGATGACGCAAACGGATCGATACTTCGGGATGAGCTAGCGCAATTCGATTGACAACATCCGATATATTGCCAAGTTCCGTATGAACGGTTTTCATATATTTTAGACGGGCTGGTGTATTGTAAAATAAGTTGGTGACCACAATCTCGGTGCCGCGGCGGCCAGAGGTTTTTTTCTCTGAAATAATCTTCCCGCCTTGCAAAGCTAAGTGTGTCCCAGCTCCTTCACCAGTACTTGTTTTCATTTCTAGATGAGAGACGGATGCAATACTTGGCAGCGCCTCTCCCCTGAATCCGAGGGTTCTGACACGGAACAGATCATTTTCATCTTTGATTTTACTCGTTGCATGGCGCTGGAAGGCGAGCTTACAATCTTCAGCATCGATTCCAACACCATTATCAATAATCCTGATAGAAGAAAGACCTGCTTCTTCTACATCGATTTCAATGACTGTACTTTTTGCATCGATCGCATTTTCCACAAGCTCCTTTACAACAGAAGCCGGGCGCTCGACCACTTCACCTGCAGCAATTTTATTGGATAGGTCATCGGATAACTGAATAATCTTTGCCATTTCTGCTCACCTCACCTTACATTATAATTTCTTTTGCAATTCATACAGCTTTGTCATTGCTTCAAGCGGCGTCATATCCATTAGGTTGTAAGACTTTAATTCGTCGATGACCGCTTGATCCTTCTGTTTTAGCACAGCTTTCGGCTGCGGTTTTTCTTCTACTTCAAAGAAAGAAAGCTGCTGTTTTTCTACAGTCTTTTCTGCTTTTGGTGCTGCAGATACGGTTGGAGTCACGTCATGTGATCCGCTCTCAAGCTCCGTTAAAATAGTCTGGGCTCTATTAATGATGGCATCAGGCAATTCAGCAAGCTGCGCTACATGAATACCATAGCTTTTATCAGCTGCACCTTCTTTGATTTGATGTAAGAAAACGACCGTGCCTTCATGCTCTTCAGCTCGCACATGAACATTTTTCAGCTCGCTTAATTGGGATTCAAGGACCGTGAGCTCATGGTAATGTGTAGAAAATAGGGTTTTGGCCCCAATATGATCATGAACAAATTCAATGATCGCCTGCGCAAGAGCCATTCCATCATAGGTGCTTGTCCCGCGTCCAATTTCATCAAATAAAATCAAGCTGTTTTTCGTAGCATGCACCATCGCATTTTTTGCTTCGAGCATCTCTACCATAAAAGTACTTTGACCAGAAATCAAATCATCTGCTGCACCAATACGTGTAAAGATTTGATCGAAGATTGGAAGTGTCGCCTTTGACGCAGGAACGAAGCAGCCAATCTGCGCAAGAATCGAGATGAGCGCCATTTGTCTCATATACGTACTTTTCCCTGACATATTTGGTCCAGTGATGAGTAAGGTTTGTCTTCCTTTTCCCATATGGCAGTCATTCGGTACATATTCCTGGTGATCCAGCACTTTTTCAACGACAGGGTGACGGCCATCTTTGACATCCACGTCATCCTCTGAGAATTCCGGCCGGATATAACGGCGCTTTTCACTGACAGTCGCAAAGCATTGAAGCGCATCAAGCTCGCTCATTTGTTTTGCGAGCAGCTGTAATCTAGGAATATAGCCTTTCACTTGCTCCCTGAGAGCTGTAAATAGTTCATATTCCAATTCGTTAATATTTGATTCTGCTTCAAGAATCAGTGCTTCTTTTTCTTTTAATTCAGGTGTGATATACCGCTCTGCATTGGCAAGCGTTTGTTTTCTTTCGTAACGCCCTTCCTCCAGCAGATGTGTATTTGCGCGTGTCACTTCGATATAATAACCAAACACTTTATTAAACCCGACTTTTAAGGAGCGAATGCCGGTATATTCTCTTTCCTGCTGTTCAAGCCGTGCAATCCAGTCCTTTCCGTTTCGGCTGGCATCACGGTATTCATCTAATTTTGCATTGTAGCCATCTTTAATCAAATTGCCTTCTTTTATTGTCATCGGCGGATTTTCATGAAGTGCATCTTCTAATAAATCAAGGAGGTCACCACAAGGATCAATCTCATTCGCTCTTGATTTCGCCATTTCCTCTGGTAATGAATGAACGAGTTGTTTAATATCCGGTACTTGTTTTAAGGATTCTTTGAGCTGGATGAGATCACGGGCATTCACGTTGCCAAATGCCACGCGGCCCGCTAAACGCTCAAGATCATATACTTGCTTTAATCGTTCGCGCAGATCCTCTCGCTCAAAGAAATGATCCATCAGGATTTGCACCATTTCCTGACGCTCATTAATTTGCGAAAGGCGAATGAGCGGCCGGTCGATCCATTGCTTGAGCAGTCTGCCGCCCATCGCTGTTTTTGTTTCATCTAACAGCCATAATAAAGAGCCTTTTTTGCTTTTTGAACGAATCGTTTCTGTTAATTCAAGGTTTCGTTTTGAGTAAAGGTCGATTTTCATCGTTTGTTCAAGTTCAAACACTTGAACTTTCTGAAGATGATCCAAACTTCTTTTTTGCGTTCTTCTTAAATAGGCATATAGTGTTAAAAATGACGTTTTTAACTTTTCGTCTAGATGGGAAACGAGCCGTTCAGCTTCATCTAATAATGCATCACTATCTTCGTATGAAATGGTCGCTTGGCAGCGTTCTTTAAGGGTTTTGATTGTTTCCTCATCCAGCTGCTTTGACACCACAATTTCTTTTGCACCGACAGAATAAATTTCTGATACGACTTCATCTAATCGATCGATGAAAGCCGCCATGTTTTCACCCGTTGATAAATCAGACAGCGCAAGACCGTACCCATTTTGAAAGCTGGTAACAGACGCAATAAAGTTGTTCTCGTTTTCACTTAAACCTTTACCATCCATGACGGTTCCTGGTGTAATCAGTTGAACGACTTCCCTTTTGACTACACCTTTTGCCGTTTTAGGGTCTTCCACCTGCTCACAAATGGCGACCTTGTATCCTTTTGAAATCAACTGTTCTATGTATGCAGAAGCAGAATGATAAGGAACGCCGCACATTGGAATTGTGCCGCCGTCTCTGCTTGTTAACGTAATTTCTAGTTCTTGCGCGGCTTCCTTTGCATCATCAAAAAACATCTCATAAAAATCGCCTAGGCGAAAAAATAAAAAGGCATCTTGATAATCTGCCTTGATCTTTAAATATTGCTGTATCATGGGCGTATAACTTGCCATATTTCTAATCCCTCACTATATTACTTTCGAATTCATACCATCTCTAATTATAGCATAAAAAATCACCTTTTTTCTCCTAGATCAAGCACAAAAAAACTAGGGGGATATGCGCCCTAGTCATTCCTTACTCTTCTGTCTCACCTGCTAGGAATTCTGGATGAATATCCTCTAACTCCTCATCCACTTCTTCTTCCCACTCGTGATCATCTTTTTCTTTCCAGCTTGAATCGACCTCTACGACAATTTTTGTTTCACCGACTACCTCAGCAATGAATTCACGCTCTGCCTGAACGATAATTTTATTGCCATTTGGAGAAATGGTCACTTCTAAGCAATTGGGCTGCTGCAATACTTTCGCAATTACTTCGTGCTCATCATCAAGGAAATTTTTATCTTTATATCTCAGTTTAATGATGTCTACATACTTCACACGCTCTGTGACGACTTCTGTTTTCGTATTGTCGGCGTAAGAGTACCATACGTTAATATCAAATGTTCCTTCGATCTCAACGGTTTTACCGACCTTTTCAGCATCATACTTATGATTAATGATCCAACCACCTAGGATGCTGGTTGGTTTTTGCGATGGAGAAATGGTGTGTGTGCTTTGGGTGAATTTCCTCCCTTTTGCAACCACCGCTTTTGTAATAATTTCTCTGTATTCAGACATTCCGGCATGCCTCCTTGTTCTTGATCGTTTTATCTTATGCTGGGCATTCGTCTAGTGTGTCACGATTTTGAACTTCATGTTTAATTAAATTCATTTCTGTTTCAGTGTATGCATGGTCGCCCATAAACTTGCCTTGAAAATTGGAAAAGTTGGAGAGTGAGAGATTGGGGTTGACTGAAATGGTGTCATTTGATGTAATAAAGATAGTAGCCCTTCTTTATATAAGGAGGAGATATTATGAAACAATTTAATATTATAATAAACATTTTTGGATTAAGCATTGAGCTTCAGTTCAAATCTTTTAATCTGTAGAATCAATTCATTTTTAGTTGATAACACTTCAATATAATATTTATTTTTTACGAAATATAAGGGCTACTGCATCAACATTTTGTTGTTGATGCAGTAGCAAAATACAAATAACATATATTCTATATAATAAAAACCCCGCATCTGCGGGGTTTTCTCATTTAATGGAGCAACTTGGTGATGAGTTTTTTACTTTTGAACCGGTTTCTCCTAATAAGAGGTCGCCGCCGGTTGAAAGAATGATTTCATCTGTTACTTGATTCGAAATTGTGTGCGCTACAAGCTGAAGCAGGGAATTGACTTCCATTTGTGATTCTTTGAATTCTTGAATGACTGGGATGTCATCCAGTTCTTCTTGCAGGGCATCGATTTTTTCTTCGACTTGCTTTAAGGCTTCATGTTTGCCGTAATGCTTTAAGTTCACAGCTTGTTTTTGAAGCGCCTTAATTTGATTAATGATCGTTGAAATTTTTGTATTTTCATTGATTTGCGCTTCTGCTTTTTTGAAGAAATCAACTTCTTCCGTTTCAGAAATCATTTTAGCGAGCTCTCTTGCGCGCTCGACAATCTCTTTCTTTGAATAAAGTGTCATTTTAATTCACCTCGATAGCTTCTCCAACCATTTCTCCGTCAAGAGACCAAGTTTTGGCTTGTGTGATTTTCACTTTGACGATGTTGCCAATCGCTTCTTTTGGTGCTTTAAAATTCACAAGCTTGCTTTTACTTGTATATCCGGCTAGGATCTCAGGGTTGTTTTTACTTTCACCCTCTACTAATACTTCGACAATCTGCCCTTCATATTCCTTCATTTTTTTCGCAGAAATTTCATTCACAAGTGCATTTAGGCGCTGCAGACGTTCTTTTTTCACACGCATTGGCACGTTGTCTTTCATTTTCGCTGCCGGCGTTCCTTCTCTTGGAGAATAAATGAATGTATAAGCAGCATCAAACTCAACCTCGCGATAAAGCGAAAGTGTTTCTTCAAACTGCTCATCTGTTTCATTTGGGAACCCAACAATAATGTCCGTTGTTAATGAAGCATTCGGCATAGCTTCTTTGATTTTGCGCACAAGATCAAGGTAACGCTCACGGTCATATTTTCTCGCCATAAGTTTCAGCACAGAAGAACTTCCGGATTGAACTGGCAGGTGAATATGATCGAGAAGGTTTCCGCCCTTGGCAAGCACTTCAATTAAGTGATCATCAAAATCACGCGGGTGACTTGTTGTAAAACGGATACGCGGAATATCAATTTTTCGCAGCTCATCCATCAGGTGGCCAAGACCATATTCCATATCTTCAAAATCTTTTCCATATGCATTCACGTTTTGACCAAGAAGGGTAATTTCCTTATATCCTTCTGCCGCTAAACGTCTGACCTCTTGAATAATTTCATCTGGGCGGCGGCTTCTTTCCTTGCCGCGCGTGTAAGGCACGATACAGTATGTACAGAATTTATCACAGCCGTACATAATGTTCACCCAGCCCTTGATTTTACCTTGACGGGCTCTTGGAAGGTTCTCAATCACGTCGCCTTCTTTTGACCAAACCTCAATGACCATTTCTTTTGAAAGGTAGCATTCAGATAACAGCTCTGGCAGGCGGTGAATGTTGTGCGTGCCAAAAATCAAGTCAACAAATGGGTGTTTCTTCAAAATACGGTTCACGACAGATTCTTCTTGTGACATACATCCGCAGACACCTAAAATTAAATCTGGCTTTTCACGTTTTAATGCTTTTAAATGTCCAAGCTCTCCAAACACTTTATTTTCTGCATTCTCACGAATAGCACAAGTGTTTAATAAGATAACATTTGCATCTTCCGTTGAGTTTGTTGGTTCATAGCCAAGCGCCATAAAAATACCAGCCATCACTTCTGTGTCATGCTCATTCATTTGACAGCCATATGTGCGAATATAAAACTTGCGGCCGTTTCCTAACCCTTGAAACTGCTCGTTAATTTGAAATTGATTGTATTCAACTTCTTCTTTACCCCGTTTTTTTGCATCTTTTAAGGAAGGCGGAATGTACACAGCTTCAAAATATTTGCTGTAGTCCTTCTCGGATTTTTTGTCCGATGAACTTACTTGTCCGCTCGCTTTTCTCTGCTCTTCATTCATGAATTTGTACTCCTTTCAAACCAAGTTCCACCCTACAGTATAGACTATTTTGTGATGAATTGAAAATAAATCATATACGGTTCTTCTATGAAAATTGCCTATTAGTCATAACCATTTTTCACAAAAAGAAAAAAGAGAGCCTGCGCTCTCTCAATCAAGTATGTTTAGTTTTTTTGCTTCTTCTTCAATGATTGTCAGTGCCCGGTCTAGTTCTTCTTTTGTGTGCTCGGCTGTGATGATGGCTCTAATTCTTGCCTTGCCTTTTGCTACAGTTGGGAAGGCGATGCCTTGGGCAAACACGCCTCGTTCTATTAAAGCCTTTGAGAATCGAAAAGTAAGTGCTTCGTCTCCAATCATGATTGGGATAATCGGTGTCTCTGTTGGGGCGACTTGAAATCCTAGGCTGATGACCTTTTCTTTAAAATAAGCGGCGTTCTCCCAAAGTGTATCGATTCGTTCCGGTTCATCTAACAGCACTTCAATCGCTTCTTCACACGCTCTAGTTACAGCTGGCGGATGAGAGGTGCTGAATAAAAACGGTCTTGCTTTATGCTTTAAATAATCAATTAAAACCGCTGAACCAGCCACATAGCCGCCGAGCACTCCGACAGCCTTACTAAGTGTCCCGACCTGAATGTGCACTCTGCCGTCCAGTTTAAAATGGTTGACCGTCCCGCGGCCATTCTCACCAAGCACGCCCGAGGCATGCGCATCGTCTACCATCACAAATGCATCATATGCCTCTGCGAGCCTGACGATCTCAGGAAGTGGCGCGATATCTCCATCCATCGAGAATACACCGTCTGTAACGATGAGGCGGACGCGGTAATTCATTGATTTTTTCAAAATCTTCTCCAGCTCTTCCATATTGGAATGACCGTATACCTTTTTATCTGCTTTTGTTAATCGGATGCCATCAATAATTGAGGCATGATTCAGTTCATCCGAAATGACAATATCATCTTTTGTCAAGATACTGGATAAGACCCCTTGATTGGTCGTAAAGCCTGATTGGAACACAAGTGCTGCTTCTGTCTTTTTAAATGCAGCAAGCTTTTTTTCAAGACGTTCATGCATCGTCATTGTGCCGGCGATGGTACGTACAGATCCTGTACCCGCACCGAATTCATCGATTGCCTCTTTTGCTGCTTTCATCAGCCTTGGGTGTGAGGTGAGGCCTAAGTAGTTATTTGAGGAGAGTTGTATGACAGATTGTTCATTTAATGTCACAGTGGATGATTGTTTTGAGTCGATCTCTTTCAAAGTTTGGTGGGTGCCTTGCTGCTTCATTGTGTCCAATTCATCTTGTAAATACGTGAATTCTTTCATCATTTCTTCCCCCTTTGATATGATGGCATCATCAGTACGACTTTCCCGCACGTACCGCTTTGCATAAGTTCAAATCCCTTTTCGAACTCTTCAAATGGCAGTGTATGAGTGATAACTGGCTTTACATCAATGGTATTCGTTCTTAATAGCTCAGATACTTGACGCCACGTCTCAAACATTTTTCTCCCCGTGATCCCTTGCACGGTTAATCCCCTAAAAACAATTTGATTCGTAATATCAATTGTCACTGGCCGTTCTGGCAAGCTTAGTATATTGACTTTTCCTCCATTTGCACAAGCTTCGAGTGCTTGATTAATGGCAGCTGGATGACCTGACATCTCACACATTACGTCTGCCCCTTCCATCCGCGTGAGCTGCTTAATTATCGCGACTGGATCACCTTTTCCAATATCCACGATATGATCTGCACCCATTTTTCGGGCAAGATCGAGCCTGTATTCATTTTTATCAACAGCGAACACTTGAACAGCCCCGGAGGCTTTTGCAACAGCGATTGCCATTAAACCGATTGGTCCGCAGCCAAAAATCGCCACTGATTTACCTGAAACAGGTGTGTGCAGTACTGTATGGACTGCATTTCCTAGCGGCTCTTGTATAGAGGCAAGCTCAACCGGCATTTGAGCTGGATTATGCCACACATTTTGTTCAGGTACTTTGACATATTCAGCAAAACAGCCATCAATGTCTACCCCTAAAATTTTCGTTTCACTGCACAAATGCTGCTGCCCTGTTAAGCACATATAACATTGATTACATACAACATGCGTCTCAGCCGATACAAAGTCCCCTACCTTTGCTCGTGAGACCTGCTTCCCCACTTTAACAACTTCCCCTGTAAATTCATGTCCAAAAATGTAAGGCGCTTTGACTCTTCCCTTAGCCCAGTCATCCCAATTATAAATATGCACGTCTGTTCCGCATATCGAAGTGGCTTTCACTTGGATCAAAACTTCATGATCTTTGATTTCTGGAATCGGCATCTCCATCATCACCGCTCCGTAAGCGCTTTCTTTTTTAACAATTGCTTTCATCGTTCCACACATGACGTACAACCCCTTTGTTAAAAAACTTCTCCCAATCAGATTTTAACACGACTTATTTTAGTCGTAAATACCACTGTCTACTAGAAAAAGACAAATGAACACCCCACGTATTTTTTTGGATATTTTTCTAAAAAAAAGCAAATCTCCTTTCGATCGGAGATTTGCTTTCATCGTCAGCGTTTCTTTGAAACGGCAACATATAGTGCTGGCACAATGAATAAGGTCAGTATTGTTGAGAAAAAGACACCAGATACAATGCAGATGGCCAGCGGCTTAAAGAGTGGATCATGACTTAATGCAACAGGCATTAGTGCAACAAGTGCCGTAAATGCTGTTAAGAGAATCGGTCTAATCCTTGCTCTTCCTGCTTCAATGACAGCTGTCTGTTGATCAAACCCTTGCTTGCGCCGCTGTTCAATAAATTCGAATAGGACGACCGCATTTCGGACGACAATACCAGCCAATGAGACAATTCCCATTGTTGCCATAAAGCTGAATGGTGTTTGTGTGACAAACAGTCCGATAATGGCTCCTGATACGGCTAAGTAAACCGTTCCTAGAACTAACAGCGGAAGCATCAATGAATTGAACTGGAATGCGATGGTCACGTAAATGAGCAGCAAGACTACTGCAAATAAGAGACTAATTTCAATAAAGAACTGGGTCTGATTTTCATTTTCTCCACCCTGTAAGATGGTCAAATCCTTCGCTGCAGCGCTTTTCCCCACTTGATTGACGACTTCTTTCATATCGTCTTTAAACGAATCTGATGCGCCGGGATACGCCTTCAGCGTAATGGTCGGAACTCCATTTTCATGTGGAATGCTTTCGTACTGCTCTGTTTCTTTTTCTTTTACATATCGGCTAAGAGACTCGAGTGAAGGCATACCGCCTTCATTTGAATTCACAGGCACTTTTATTTCATTTAGCTTTAATCCATTTTGATGTATACCTACATCCTGTTTGACTACTAAGTCGATATCATTTGTTCCTTGTTTAAAGCTGCCTAATGGCATGCCTTCAGTCACAAGACCGAGCTGTCTGCTGACAAATTGAGCACTGAGCCCATCCTCTGCCATTCGCTCACGGTTTAATTCAAAGGAGATCGTTTTCACCGGCTGATTGACATCATCCGTAATCAAGCTTGCTCCTTTGTCTTTCATTTCATTTGTCAGCGTTTCTTTGACATCAATGAGCTTTGAAAAAGAGTCACCCGCAACCGTTACTGTCACTGGCGCTCCAGTTGGCGGTCCTTGTACAATGGTTTTCATAAAGATTTCAGCCTCTTTGAATGTCTCTCGCAAAGGCTCGGTCATACGATCTATTAATGCCTTACTTGTCATCTGATCATTGTCTACTCTCACGACAACCTGACCCGTGTGGTCACTTGCATTTGAAATACTTTCATTAAACAGGTTCGGCACACCGCCGCCTGCAAAAATCGCCGTTTCTTCAATGCCTTTTTGCTGTTTGACCTCTTGTTCTATTTTCTTTAATGTTTCATTTGTTTTGTCTAATGTTGTTTCACTTGGAAGCGTGACAGTGACGACCACTTCTTTCTTATTCGCCGCAGGGAAAAATTCAAATGGTGTGACGAAAATAAGTAAAAAAGCAAGTGTTGCAACGAGCAAACCACTTAGTCCAATAACGAGCGGCCGCTTCACAATGTTTGTCAGCACACGGTCTGCATAGAAATCAGCCAGCCTTTTTAATGGTTTCCCTAGGAATCCCGGCTCTTTTTGACTGTTTTTGTTCTTTCTTTTCCGGTTCACAGTATATTGATAGACCGGTACAAGTGTCAGAGAAATCACCATGGACGCAAGCACAGTCGTCACTAGAACAGACGGTAATGCCCGAATAAATGAACCGTTTGCACCTGATAGGAATACAAGCGGCAGGAAGGCAAACACAACAGCTAGTGTTGATGTCAAAATGGACCCTGCGACTTCTTTCACCCCTGCAATTGTTCCTTTAAGCGGACTTTCGTATTTTTTCATTTGTCTTAAAATATTATCATTGACGACAATGGCATCATCGACAAGTATCCCTAAAGCAATGATAAAGCCGATGATCGAAATTTGATTGAGGTCCACTTGTAAAAATGGCAGCGGAATCGTTCCAATTGTAATGGATAGCGGAATGGCGAGTGAAACGATAAACGCCCCGCCAATCGTGAGTCCAAGTGTGGTAACAATTATGACAGCAATGACCGCAACAATGGCTTCTTTTATTAAATCATTGAAAATGGTATCCACTTCACTTTTTTGTGAATAGTAGTCTACCCACTCCACCCCATTTGGCAGCTGCTTTTCTTTCTCAATGACATCACTGACTTTGTCATACATTTTAGGAATATCAAGCCCTTGTTTAATATTCACAGTAAATGAATAAGCGGGCTTTCCGTTATACGACACAATATCACTTTTCTGTTTTTCTACTTCTTTTAAACTGCCAAGCTGACTAATTGTGACCGGCTCTCTTTTTGTTTTTGAGAAAAGCTCAATTTTTTTAACTTGATCTAAGCGGTCATATGTATCGATGGACAGCTTCACCTTCTCTTTGCCTGCCCGAATATCGCCAAGTGGAGATGTGTCAAATTCCTGATTGATGGCATTTGTGACATCAGTTACATTGAGCCCTTCACCCTCCAGCTTGTTTGAATTTAAGTTTAATAGCGCTTGTTTGTCATTGAAGCCTTTGATAATGACACTGTCTACCCCTTTGATGTCCTCTACTTTTTCCTTCAATGCACGCAGCGATTGCTGACTCTTTGCTAAGTCCGATGATTCATTTGACACAATCATATAAGAGCCAACCGGCACGCTGCCAAATTCATCCTTTACTTCCGGCTCCTTCACCCCGTCAGGAAAAGACGACGCAGCACTTGTGGTTTCATTCTTAATTTGATTTGCCACCTTTTGAAAGTCGGCTTGGTCCTCAATTTCAAGCACAATATTTGAGAAACCAATGGCAGAAATTGAGCTCGTTTTCTCTACACCATTGATATCTGATAGGGCTGATTCCAGTTTATTGGTGACATCTCTTTCCACCTGTTTTGCATCCGCACCAGGAAAAACGGTAGAAATCGTGACGAGATTCGCCTCGAATTCTGGCAGTTCTCGTTTAGGAAGCTGCGCGAATAAATAGCCGCCAGCAATGAGAACGATAAAAAATAAAATAAAAACAAGCTTTCCTCTTTTCAAAAAAGCTTCAAACATTATTTCACCTACTTAAATATTTATTTTTGATGAAGTAAATTCAACTTAATCTTAATTTATCATCATGGTGAAAAAATGCAAGCTCTAATATGTCATATTTATCTATTTCACGAACTGAATATGTTATATAAGAAATGTATAGCGGTAAACAAAAACAACCTGCTTACATGATGTAAGCAGGTTGAAAATAATAAAATTAGAATTATCGTGGTTCAACAATCAATTTGATGGCTGTTCTTTCTTCTCCATCGATCAGAATGTCAGTAAAGGCTGGAATGCATATCAAATCCACTCCGCTTGGCGCGACAAATCCCCTTGCAATGGCGACAGCCTTAACCGCCTGATTCAGTGCTCCAGCGCCGATTGCTTGTATTTCCGCTGCACCGCGTTCACGTAAAACGCCGGCTAATGCTCCTGCTACTGAATTCGGATTTGACTTTGCTGAAACTTTTAAAATTTCCATTTCTGCTCCCCCTTAAATTTACAATGGATAAGTGAGTGTTCATTAGAACAATCTTTGTTAGATGATGCTATTTTTTTGAAAATCCATCCCCAAAATGTTTTTCAAAAATAGCAGGCTACCTACCATTTTTACTATAATCACGATAGAGGGCGCATATTCCTTCTTTCTGATTAATATTTTTCTGAAATAAATATGTGAACATTTATTCAAAGAAAATATGGTCATCATTTATCAAAATTCGATCAATTTTGACAGCTTTTTTCGACTGTTCGTCAATTTCTACGATTACTGCACTTAACGTCGTGCGGCCTTCTGCAATTTCAAACCGGACTGGGAGACTTGTTTTGAATCGTTTAATGATCGTTTCTCGGTCAACACCTAAAATGCCATCATAAGGTCCTGTCATCCCGACATCTGAAATATACGCAGTTCCTTTTGGCAATACGCGGTTATCTGCTGTTTGAACATGTGTATGCGTGCCAACGACACATGATGCACGGCCGTCTGTATACCAGCCCATCGCCTGTTTTTCGCTTGTGGCTTCACCATGAAAATCAATAAAAATAAACGGTGTCCGTTTGGATGCTTCCGCAATTAATTCATCTACTTTTTGAAATGGGCAGTCAATTGGCGGTAAAAACGTACGTCCTTGTAGGTTGATGACAGCCAATTCTTTTCCTTGTTTTTTAATAAACGTGAGACCTTTTCCAGGTGTGCCTTCTGGGAAGTTAGCAGGGCGGACCATATTAGCTACATCATCGATGAAATCGAAAATGTCTCTTTTATCCCATGTATGGTTGCCCATTGTGAGCACATCAGCTCCTGCTTGCAGCAGCTCATGATAGATTTTTTCAGTTAGACCTTTCCCGTGAGCAGCATTTTCTCCGTTGACAATGGTAAAGTGCGGCTGATATTTTTTCTTTAGCTTTGGCAAATATTCTTTCAGTGTGTCTCTGCCAGGTGAACCGACAATATCTCCAACAAATAATATTTTCATGCGCTTTTGAACCCTTTCTCTTTTAAATTGATCTTCTTATCAGTGTTGCATATTTACACAAAAAAATAAAGCGGCGCTAAGCGCACCGCTCTATTTTGCATACTCTACTGCGCGAGTTTCTCGAATGACTGTCACTTTAATGTGACCAGGGTAATCGAGCTCGTCCTCAATTCGCTTACGAATATCCCTTGCTAGACGGTGAGCTTCAAGATCATTAATTGAATCTGGCTTCACCATAATACGTACTTCACGTCCAGCCTGTATCGCAAACGATTTTTCAACACCTTCATAAGATTCAGAGATATCTTCTAATTTCTCAAGTCTCCGAATGTAATTTTCAAGCGTCTCACTTCTTGCACCAGGGCGTGCTGCAGATAATGCATCAGCTGCCGCAACAAGAACAGCGATAATAGATGTCGGTTCTTGGTCACCGTGGTGAGAGGCAATACTGTTGATGACAACAGGATGCTCTTTATATTTCGTCGCAAGCTCAACGCCAATTTCTACGTGGCTTCCTTCTACTTCGTGATCAATGGCTTTTCCAATGTCATGCAGAAGACCTGCTCGTTTTGCAAGCTTTGCATCTTCTCCAAGCTCTGAAGCCATGAGACCTGCAAGATGTGCAACCTCAATTGAATGCTTCAGGACATTTTGTCCATAACTTGTACGGAATTTTAAGCGGCCGAGAATTTTGATCAGATCCGGATGCAGACCGTGAACTCCGACTTCGAATGTCGTTTGCTCACCCATCTCGCGGATATAATCATCGACTTCACGGCGTGATTTTTCCACCATTTCTTCAATTCGTGCAGGATGAATGCGGCCATCCTGGACTAGCTTGTCCAGAGCTATCCTCGCTGTTTCACGTCTAATCGGATCAAAGCCCGATAGTATAACAGCTTCAGGTGTATCATCTATGATCAAGTCAATACCTGTTAACGTTTCTAACGTACGGATATTTCGTCCTTCACGTCCGATAATACGACCTTTCATCTCATCATTTGGAAGATTGACTACAGATACCGTTGTTTCAGCCACATGATCAGCTGCACAACGCTGTAACGCAAGTGAAAGAATATTTTTCGCCTTTTTGTCAGCCTCTTCTTTCGCTCGGTTTTCAGATTCTTTCGTCATGACTGCAATGTCGTGGGAAAGCTCATTTTCAACTTGATCCAGAATGATTTGTTTCGCTTCATCTCGAGTTAGACTTGAAATACGTTCCAACTCGGCTTTCTGCAAACGAATCATATCATCCACTTTGCTTTCCATCTCTTCAATATGTTGTTGTCGTTCATTCAGAGAATGATCTCTCTTCTCCAACAGGGACTCCCGTTTATCTAAAGATTCGTCTTTGCGATCAAGATTTTCCTCTTTTTGAAGTAAACGGTTTTCTTGTCTTTGAAGCTCATTTCGTCTTTCACGAACTTCTTGCTCCGCCTCTACACGAAACGAATGAATTTCATCTTTCGCTTCCAAGAGCGCTTCTTTCTTCAATGCTTCCGCATCACGCTTTGCATCCTCAACAATTTGTTCGGCCATGTTTCTTGCGCCGGATATTTTTGCTTCTGCAATGGTTTTACGAACAAAGTAGCCAACAACTAAACAGATTAGGCTCAGCAAAATGGAGATGATCGTAAACATCGTAGGCGACATATTTTCACCTCCTCTTGCTATGAACTTGGTTTTACAAATAAAGTGTCGGCATGTACATTGTTTTGTGTCTCAACATACAGGGCCTTCACAGGGAATGAGATCCTCACTGCCCTTGTCAAGTTTAAATTAGTTATCAATCATGTTAAGAAAAACAAGTGATACATTCCCATTGTAATTGTGTCGGAAATACTTGTCAAGCTAGCCATCTTAGCGTTTGCAAAAGCAAATCAGAATTATTCTTGATTCAGCAGCTGATATACTTTATTGTTCACTTGGCCCAGTTTAGTGTTATTTTGTATATTGGAGAACAAAACAACGATGGTTTGACCAGATTTGCTAAAGCTGTTCAAAATGTTGAAGCCCGGCACGACACCATGGCTTGAATAGCTACCGGGAGCAACATAAAATCCCATTCCGTATGTGGAGCTGCTTCCTGGCGTAAACATCTTTTTATAGCTCTTCTGCGAATACAGTTTGCCGTCTATCAGGGCTTGGTCAAATTTGTACATATCTATAGCACTCATATAAATATCTCCAGCACCGTAAAGCTGAGATAGATCGGGCATATATGGTGTAACCGCTTTGCTGCCTTTCAGCTTATACCCGACAGCAGGATAAGGTTCTTTTTCATATGTTTTGTAAAAGCCTGCATGCGTCATCCCCGCCGGTTTAAAAATATGATTCTTTATATATTGTTCATAGGACTCACCGCTCACTTCAGCAACAATATAAGCAAGAACAGAATAGTTTGAATCCTTGTAGCCCCATACACCCGGCTGACGATTAATTCCCTGACGTTCTATGTCTTTTATTAATTCGTCCGGAGTAATTACGGCGTTTCCTTCAATATGTCCGTTTATTCCCGATGTATGTGTCAGCAGATTTTTCAAAGTAATCGCTTGTCCGTTAGGGAAATGAGGTAAATACGTGCTTACCGAATCACTTGTCTGAAGTTTCCCCTTTTCCTCAAGCTGCAAAATAGCGGTTGCAATCAGCGCTTTTTGTGACGAACCGACATAAAAAGATGTCAAAGGATTATTTCGAACTTTTTGTTTACGGTCTGCATAACCAAAACCTTTATTTGTTACGATTTCTCCATTTCTAACAATCATGGCTGTTCCGCTGAAACCGATCCCATTTAAATAACTGCTGATTTTGTGATTACGGTCCACTGTTTTGATTTGTTTCTCTGATATTTTAGCGGTTTTCCTTTTAACTTCTTTATTCTGGCTGTTTTCTAAAGCTACTGCAGTTTTTTGAAACGGGTTCTTCTCTTCACTATTTCGATGAAGCACATTCCACATCGTTAAGCAAATCATCGCTGCTAAAAAAACAAGCACAAGTTTTCCCCTCTGACTTGGTTGTTTCCGGCTGTGTTTTGCATTTCTTCTGCGGGTCGGGCTTGTCATTCGTTTTTCCTCCCAAAATAAATGCCATTTTGTACAATTTAGACGGATGAAATACTGAAAAAGTTGTCGAAAGTTTTTTGCAAAATAAAAAAGGCTGAGTTTTTTCACCCAGCCTTTTTTATCATTTCATACTGATTTAATTTTTATTCTAATTCTAATTGTTCTAGCGCCTCTTCAGATTCCTGTTGCACTGTTCCGTTATTATCCAAACCGTAATGTTCGCGAATTTGCTCCTGGATCATCAGCATGATATCTTTATTTTCTTTTAGGAACTGTTTCGCATTTTCACGGCCTTGTCCAAGACGTTCCTCTTGGTAAGAATACCAAGCACCGCTCTTTTGTACGATATCTAGCTCGCTTCCAAGGTCGATGATTTCTCCCTCTTTTGAGATCCCTTCACCGTACATAATGTCTACTTCGGCAATACGGAATGGCGGTGCTACTTTGTTTTTGACCACTTTAATTCTCGTTTTATTCCCCATAATGTCATTGCCTTGTTTCAGCTGTTCAGCACGGCGCACTTCTAAACGAACAGACGAATAGAACTTCAGCGCACGTCCACCTGGCGTTGTTTCAGGGTTACCGAACATGACCCCAACTTTTTCACGAATTTGGTTAATAAAGATGGCAATTGTTTTTGATTTATTGATAGCACCTGATAGTTTACGAAGTGCTTGGGACATCAAACGTGCTTGAAGACCAACATGTGAATCACCCATATCTCCTTCAATCTCTGCTTTTGGTACAAGAGCAGCTACAGAGTCAATAACAACAATATCAACTGCCCCGCTGCGGACAAGAGCTTCTGCAATTTCAAGTGCTTGCTCTCCTGTATCCGGCTGAGAAAGTAACAGTTCATCAATGTTGACACCTAGTTTTTGAGCGTAAACTGGATCGAGTGCATGCTCTGCATCAATAAATGCAGCTTGTCCTCCCTGCTGCTGAACTTCAGCAATGGCATGAAGGGCTACTGTCGTTTTACCAGAACTCTCTGGACCATATACTTCGATAATACGGCCTCGGGGATATCCGCCTATTCCAAGCGCAGTATCAAGTGCTAACGAACCACTAGGTACTGTTGAAATACGTGTATCTGTTTGCTCTCCTAGTTTCATAATAGAGCCTTTACCAAACTGTTTTTCTATTTGTTTAAGAGCCATATCTAAGGCTGCTTGACGATCACTCATTCTATTGTTTCCTCCTTTATCAATTCCACTATCTATACTATACCTTGTTTTACGTCATTTGCCAAGAAAAAAACGAACACATATTCGATTTTTTTCTCGGTAGATTTTTTAAGAAAAGAGTGTTTTCTATTAGAAAAAACGCTCTTTTATAAAGGAGTAAACCTAACAAAAAACAAAATTAACTCTCTTTTAATAAGTTGAGTAAGTGATGCAGACCATATTTCACAGCGCGCTTTCGAATGCCTGACCGGCTGCCTGTAAACATCCATTCAAACACGTCCGTCTGGTCTTTCGTCGATAGTCCAATGAACACTTTTCCAACAGGCTGACCCTCTTGGGTATCAGGTCCTGCTACACCCGTAAAGCTAATGCCAATATCACTTCCGGTCAGCTTTCTAACCCCTTCAGCAAGCTCTAAAGCACACTCTTTGCTGACAGCACCATGAGAAGACAATGTTTCTTCCCGGCAGCCAAGTACCTGCTGCTTGACTTGGTTTGTATAACAAACCACACTTCCGTTCAAAATGGATGATGCTCCTTCGAGATCTGTCAGCCATTCGGAGAACATTCCGCCAGTCAGGCTTTCTGCTGCTGCTACTGTTTTCCCGTGCTCGTGCAAGGCTTTGGACGCTTCGCGGACAAGTGATGTATCCCCATATCCGTAGAAGTACTCTCCTACCCGCGCTAAAATTTGCGCTTCTGTTTCTTTTAACAGACGCTCTGTTTCTTTTTCATCCTCATGCTTAGCAGTCAGCCTTAGCGTCACTTCACCGTCAGATGCGAGTGGTGCAATCGTCGGGTTGGTTTGAGCATCAATTAAATCTTCTAGGTCTGTTTCAAGCTGCGATTCACCGATTCCGAAGAAGCGCAGAACAACAGACACGATCTTTTCCTTTAAGCCAAGTTTCTCAGAAATCAGCGGCTTTGCCTCGTTTTCAAACATCGGGTGCAGTTCACTTGGCGGTCCAGGAAGAAGCATATAAAACGTATCGTCTTCTTGAACAAACATACCCGGGGCCATCCCGAAACGGTTCACGAGCACATCAGACCCTTCTAGAACGAGTGCCTGCTTACGGTTGTTCGGTGACATAACGCGTCCGGTCTTTAGAAAGTAGTCTTGAATTGATTCAAATGCTTCTTCATTTAGTACAAGCTCTTTGCCAAGCGTACTCGCAATGGTTTCTTTTGTTAAGTCATCTTTGGTTGGTCCAAGACCACCTGAGAAGATAATAAAATTAGATCTTTCCTGCGCCACCTGAATGGCCTGTTTTAAACGCTCTGGATTGTCACCAACTGCTGTGTGATAATAAACATTCACACCAATTTCAGCTAGTTGTTTGCTGATGAATTGTGCATTCGTATTCGTAATTTGCCCTAGCAATAGTTCGGAACCGACTGCAATAATTTCTGCTTTTCTCTCTGACTTCAAAGCGTACACGTCCTTTTTAGTTAGAATTCTTTAAAGCTTCCCAGTTTTTTGCAAAGTAATCCCAGCCTGAGACAACAGTGAAGAACACCGCTACCCACATCGCTAGATCACCAAACGGGAATGACACAAGTTCAAACGGCAGATTATGCAGTAAAAGTGCTGAAATCGCAATGATCTGCGCCCATGTCTTCACTTTTCCAAGCATATTCGCTGCCACTACTTCACCGCCTCCGGCTAATACAAGCCTTAGACCTGTTACAGCAAATTCACGGCTGATGATCACAATCGCCATCCATGCCGGTGTGAGGTTGTATTGAACAAGTATAATTAAAGCAGCTGAAACAAGCAATTTATCTGCAAGCGGATCTAAAAATTTACCAAAGTTCGTCACTAAATTAAGCTTACGTGCATAGTATCCATCAATCCAGTCAGTTGTTGAAGCAATAATAAACAGGATCGCTCCAACAAGGTGCGTCACTTCGATGCTGACGTCGCCAAAGCGCGCAACACCCCAATCTAGCGGTGCAAGCATAATAATCATAAAAACAGGGATCAAGGCGATCCTAGAAAGGGTTATTTTATTCGGTAAGTTAAACATGAAATCCAATCCTCCAATAATGCAATTTTATTATGTATATAATAGTAGGAACAAAAGAAAAGTCATCTACTTGCTTAAGATGACTTTTCCTTTCCTTTATTCACAATCACAATGTTTTGTGTCATGGTGTCCTTAGGGTCTAATTCGTACTTAAGTGTCTCTTCATTTACCTTGATATCAATTCCAGACGCATTGCCTAGACGGATATCGACCTGAGAAAGATCAGACAGGTCTGTTTTAAACGATTCGCCATCTTTTAGTTCACCCATCTTCAGCACTTTTCCAGATTCGTCTCTTACACGCAGCCATGAAGCTTGCGAGGCAGAAATTTTTAACTCCATTTCGTCTGCACCTGATACTTCATACGTTGTTGTCGAGCCTTCTGTATTCGTCGCCTTTAAAGATACAGTTTCATCGTCTTTTGATGAATCATCTTTTTTAGATGATTTTTCTTTATCATCTGACGAAGCTTTTTCTTTTTTCTTTTGATCTTTTGCAAGAGATGAATCCTCAGATACTTCATATTTAGATTCTGATTGCTGAGGAGCCGCCTGATTATTCTTCTGTCCGCTATCATGATTGACCGCCTGCACGATCACATAAATGATGGCGATGACCACAATGATGCCTCCAATAATTAAAATTGTCGGCAATAGTTCAAGCACTTTCGAAGCAGGCTTTGGCAGCTCTCTTTGCGGCTTAATATTCGATAATTTATCAGATACTTCATCGTTATACGTGCTTGGAACATCTTTACGAAATTCTTCGAACAATTGTTCAGGATTCAGTCCAACGGCTTCGGCATATTGTTTAATAAACGCTCTGACGTAAAATTTACCTGGAATAATATCATAGTTTCCTTGTTCGATTGCTAGCAAATAGCGCTTTTGGATCTTGGTCACCGTCTGAAGATCCTCCAGCGACATCCCTTTTTCCTCTCTGGCCTCAACGAGCCGTTTTCCCAATTCAGTCAAAACAAACACCTACCATTACCATATTAAAAATCGAAGCCGGAAAAACCAGAATGATCAAACACTTGTGGTTCTTCAGCGTGTTCATATGTAATCTCTTCGTCTGCGCTATTACGCAATTCAATGATATAGTCGAAATCATCCATTGTATATTCTGAATTTTGAATAAAGATGTCTGGATGCTCGACCACCTTCGTTGCCGGCAGTCTCATAATTTCCCTTAAAAGCTGCAAGTGCTTCTCAGAACCTCTTCTTGTCGACACAATCCCATCAATAATAAAGACGTTATCTGGGCTGTATTCATCTGCGATCAGCTGACTTCGAATCGTCTGTTTCAAAAGAGTTGATGATACAAACAGCCATCTCTTGCTTGCACAAACACTTGAAGCCACAATTGATTCTGTTTTTCCGACACGCGGCATTCCGCGAATCCCAATCAATTTATGTCCTTCTTTTTTAAAGAGTTCAGCCATAAAATCAACAAGAAGACCGAGCTCGTCTCTTTCAAAACGGAACGTCTTTTTGTCATCCGCATCACGCTGTATGTATCTTCCATGACGAACAGCTAAGCGGTCACGAAGCTTCGGCTGTCTTAATTTCGTTACTTTTATCGTTTCCATTGTATTTAAAATTGATTCAAGCCGCTTAATTTGATCTGTGTGGTCACAGCGTAAAAGCATTCCGCGTCTTGATACATCAACACCATTAATTGTCACAATATTAATTGAAAGCATCCCCATTAGAGAAGAAATGTCTCCTAAAAGTCCGGGACGGTTTACCTGTATCTCATATTCAAAATACCATTCGAGCTTTGCCAAATGATATTACCCCCTTCATTGTGGCAAATTTTTACCTTCCTTTATCATAAAGCATTTTCACATTTTTAGAAAGCACAATGTTGTGAAACGGTTAAAATAAAAAGAGAGGCACAAACGACCTCTCTTTTTGTTTAGTGCGAGCTATTATTTTCAACCAGCTTGACCATCATATTTGCAATGGCACGCTGCTCATCTTCTGATGCAACGCTCCAAAGGTCAGCAAGTACTCTTTCCTGCTCGTTCTTTGCCTCAACTTCGTTAGCTAGATATCCGCCAATTTCATACGCAAGGTTATTGATGGTCTCATCTTCTAAACCTTTATCCTGCGCATGATTTAAGCGATCACCTAAAAAGTTTTTCCAATGGTCCCAGTTCTCAAGTACAGACATGTCGATTCCTCCATTCGAAAAGATGAATTACAGCCATAGCTTTTGTCATGGAGAGCCGAATTATACACGTTTTTTAACAGTACCAGCCGCCATTGACAGATAAAATTTGACCTGTGATATAACTTGACTGTTTTGAGGCGAGAAACCAAATGACATCTGCAACCTCCTCAGGCGATGCAAGCCGGCCAAGCGGAATTTCTTCTTCCAGCATTGCGATGTCTTCCTGCGTAAAACGATTCATCATGTCTGTTTTGACAGCACCTGGCGAGACAGCATTTGCTCTAATTCCACTTGGAGCAAGCTCTTTTGCTAATCCTTTGATAAACGCATTTTGCGCACCTTTGACCATGCTGTACAGCACTTCACATGATGCTCCCGTTTCTCCCCATATCGAGCTGACCGCAATGATATGGCCTGCTTTCTTTCGAATCATGGCGGGTAAAAGGGATTGGGTAAGCTCATATGGACTTGTGACATGAAGCTGCACCATACTGGCTAATACGTCTTTTTCTGTGTCTGTCACCAATCCGACATGGCTTCTGCCGCTGTTTAAAACAAGAATATCTGGACAGAGCGGCAGACGGCTGACAAGCTCATCTGCTCCGCCCGTTTTAGATAAATCGGCTTGAACGACGTGCGTTTGAATGGAATATGCCTCATCCAAATGAGCGGCGAGGCGCACAGCTGCCTGTTCATTTTTATGATAATGGAGCATCACATGGCAGCCTTCTTGGGCAAGCTTTTTCGCTGCTGCCTGCCCAATCCCGCCACTGGCACCTGTTATCAGCGCCCAACGACTCATCACATTGATTCCTTCTTTCTATATAGAATACCTATTCTTTTCGTTTAAATGGGAACCAGTTGGCTGATCCGAACAATTTCACCATTACAGGTACGAACAATGGTAGCACAACGAGTGCGTACAGTAAAAGTCCTGTGAGGACAAGTGTTGCAATCTGCAGGAGAGACAGCACACCTGATGGAAGCATGGCGGCAAATGTTCCTGCCAAAATAACAGCAGCAGACATAATGACAGACCCCATATTTTTCATTGATTCAGTCATGGCAAACTGGATGTCTTTTGTTTTGTATTCATTGAACCGCTCCATTAAGAAAATCGAATAATCGACTCCGAGCGCCATTAAAATCACAAATCCAAAGAATGGTACAGCCCAGTTAATGCCAGGATATCCGAAGAAATGGGTGAAAATAAATTCTGTTACACCGATTGCTGTAAAGTAAGTCAATATGAGTGAACCTACCAAGTAAAGCGGCATGACAAGCGAACGGAACAAGATCACCAAAATAAGGAAAATACCAATCATCATGTAAAGCACTGTCTTATTGAAATCTTGGTCTGACAGTTGTTTTAGATCAGCGTTCATACTTGATACACCTGAGACGCCAAATGATGCATCTTTTAGGTTTGTTTCAGGAAGTGCCCGCTCGACAGAAGCTTCCACTTGTTTAATCGTCGACAAGGCGTCATTTCCATATGGATTTTTCTCTAAAATGACATCAATCTTTGTCATCTTGCGATCATCTGACATGTATGAATCAAATACTTGCTTGAATGCTTTATTTTTCAAGACGTCTTTTGGAATAAACCAGCCGGCCATGTCTTGATCTGGTGCATTTTTCAGTTCGTCTAAGTAGTCACCTGCACCCATTAAGCCGCTCGAAATTTTCTCCAGTCCATTTACACTTTTGTTCAGGCCGTCTGTCAGCTTGGTCAGGTTATCCCCAAAGCCGCCAATCTTTTCTTTCATTTGCTTTTGGCCATTAATGATGTCCCCCGCTCCATTTGCAAGCTTTGGCATATTTTCGGCTAATTGTCCTTGACCTTTAGACGTTTGATCCAGTCCATTTTCAACTGCATCTAAGCCAGCAATGAGTTCATCGATTTGATTTGTCAAGACTTTTTGCTGCTCAGAAGCTTTTGCGATAAAGGCATCAGCTGCTTCAAGCTGCTTTCTAGCTTCTTTCGCTTGTTTGGCATAGCTGTCTGCCTGTTTCGCCCCTTCTTGCAAGGTCGCAGAAAGTTCATTGTACGAACCTTTAATCGCTTGATACGATTGATTTTCTTTTACTTGCGGGATTTGCTTTTCAAGGGTACTAAATTGTGTATTTGCTTGTTTGATTAACGCTTTTACATCTGCTGCGGCAGAGGATGACGTATCCACTTGCGCTAATGCTGCCTTTAATTCTTTGGAAATACTTTTATATAGTGAAACTTGCTGATTCACTTGTGCGACTTGAGCCATTAATTCCTTTTTTGCACCTTTGATTTCATTTTTAATGGCTGCTACACCTTTTTTATTTTGGTCGATGCCGTTTTGCAATTTTCTTAAGGATTTTTCAACATTTTGAATCCCTGTTTGCACAGATTCTGTACCAGAAATCAATTTGTTAATGCCTTTTCCTGATGATTTGATTTGCGGTGTTTGATCCTCAATGGATTGACTCATTGTTGTCAGTGCATCTTGGATGTTTTTCAAGCCTTCATTGCTTTTATCAAGTCCTGTGTTCAGTTCTTTGGCTTGTGATTTCACGTACAGATCACTCAGCCCTTTACCGACAGGACGGGTGGCACTTCTCACTTTACTGACCCCATCTGTTTGTTCAATTGCACGGCTGAGTTTTTCGACGGCAATCAGCCCTTCATTGTTGTCTAAAAGGTCAGATGATTTCACGACCACTGTTGCCGGAAGTGCTTCACCCGGTCCAAACTTATCAGAAATGGTATTGAATGCGTTAACCGATTCGTATTTATTACCAATTTCATCTAAGCTGTTATAAGATAGAGTTCCTTTATACATGAGAATTGGCGGAAGCGTAATGATTCCTACAATTAATAAGCTGAAAAGCGGTTTCTTAAATGAAAAACGACCTGCTGTTTCCCACATTTTTGACTGCGGATGGGCAATATCGCCTTTAATCGGCCAAAATAACACCTTTCCTAAAACTGCCATAAAGAACGGCACAATCGTGAGAAGAGCCACAATGAGCACAGCAACCCCAACTGCTACTGCAACAGCTGATTTATAAAGCTGGAATTGTGCCAGACCAATACATGTAAAACCGATCAGCACTGCAATTCCGCTGAATAAGACGGTCTTTCCTGCTGTTTTATACGTAATCAGAATCGCCTCAATTTTATCTTTACCATGTGCGATCTCTTCCTTAAAGCGGCTGAGAAGCAGTATACAGTAATCTGTTCCAATTCCAAACATGATCGCGACCATAAAGATCTGAGTAAAGGTCGAGAGCGGAAAGTCTACATATTTTACTAAATAAGCCACGATTGATTGACTCACCAAGTAAGACAGTGCCACTGCGACTAACGGAACGAAAGGCGCCACAGCTGACCTAAAAACAAGAATAAGGACAACGAGAATAAACCCAATCGTAATGAATTCTGTTTTCTTCAGGCCTTCCTGCGAACTTGTGATAACATCATCATCAATTAACGGCTGCCCTGTCATTTCAAATTTCAGGTTTAAGCTTTTCAGCTTTTCATTGACTCTTTCTTTAAAATCGGACGCTTTGATTTTGTTTGAGTCATATGTAACTGGAACAAGGAGTGTCGTTTGATCTTTAGAGAGCATTTGTTTTTTGATATCTTTATTGGCTTCAAAGTAAGAAGTGATGTCCTCTATGTGGAGATCTTGATCCTTTTCTAAAATATCCATTGCCTTTTTTAAAGATGTTTCTCTTTCTTTCACAATGTTCTTTTCTTGAAAGACAATGACGATTGATTTTTCTGTATCGCCGTTTTCAGACATTTTCTTTAATAACTGATTGGCATATGAGGACGGGTAGCCGTCTGGTACAGAAATTTGCCCCTTTTCTTTTGTTAATTGCGCCATATTAGGAGCGGTGATGAGTAACACTGCCGCTAATACGATCCACAGGATCGTGATCAGCCATCTACCCTTTATGATTGCTCTCATTAGTACTTTGTGCCTCCTCTTCGATGATCACTTGATAGATCTTTTCATATGTTTGAATAAATGATTCCATTTCTTTTTCTTCAAGCTTTTCAAAATAAGATCGAACCAGATCTTGAAGCTGCTTTTCCATTCGGCTGACCACATCTTTGCCCTCTGGCGTGACGTACAGGTGAACATTTCTTCTGTCAGCTTGATCATGTTCACGAAAAATATAGTTTTTCGTAAAAAGACGATTAGTCATGGATGTTACAGCACTTTTGTTTACATTACATACATAAGCAAGGTCCGTAGATGTACATCCTGGATGTAAATTGATGTATCGAAGCGAGTAATATTGATCAAGCGTCAGCTCTTTATCAAGCTTTTCGGTGATCATACTCGAGACTTTTTTCTCCATCCAGAGATAGACATCTGCATACCTCTGGATAAGCTGGGCAATTTTATTTTGTTCCATACGCTGCTCCTTTTTAGTTTAAGTGTTTAACTATTAAAGAGTTTAACTAATGTCCAAAACAATTGTCAATGAATATCCTCCCAAATAAAACGGCTTTTTCAATGAACATAAAAAAGACAAACTCTGCCGATATGAGTTTGTCTTTTTACATTTATTTTGTTTTTGGGACGACTTTGAAAACAGACATCCGTTCTTCATCAATTTCTTCGTCTAAAATTTGCTGAATATCAGCTAATTGAATTTGTTCCAGCATTGAGACGACATCAAATAAGCTCATGTCTAAGAATGCATATCGAGTAAATTGGTTCGCAATATATTCTGGAGAATTCATGGCTTTTAAAAAGCTGCCGATTTTTTTCTTGCGCGCGAGTTCAATTTTCTCTTCTGTCATGAGGCTTTTTGCTTGAAGAAGGGTTTCTTTTAATACCTTTGCGAGTTGATCAGGATCATTTGTATCCCCGCCAACTGAAGTAAAGCCAAAGCCGCCCTCTTCTGTATAATCGTAGCTGAATGTTTCATCAATTAAGCCTTTTTCATACATCTGTTCATATTGTAAGGAGCTTTTGCCAAACAGCGTCTCTAAAATGAGGTTCATCCCAAGCTCATGCTTTAGCAGCTGATTTCCTTTTTTATGCGGATTCTTTGTTTTCAAACCGAACATACATTTAGAGCCTTGTACGTTCATTGGAAGTTCGTATTCTTTCCGGTACACACCTTCTGGCTCATTGATGTCTTTTCGTTTGATCTCCGGCTGATCTGTAAATGGCTTTTTCGCCTGATTCGCTCTGACTTGATCTAAAATTTGCTTCGGATCAACAGGCCCGACGACGAATAGAAGCATATTGCTCGGGTGATAGAACGTTTCATAACATTCATACAAATGATCTTTTGTAATAGGGGCAATGCTCTCTACTGTTCCAGCAATATCTATTCTCACAGGATGCTCTTGATATAAATTTTCAATCAGACCAAAGAATAAACGCCAGTCTGGATTGTCATCATACATGTTAATCTCTTGGCCAATAATACCCTTTTCTTTTTCGACTGTTTTTTCAGTAAAATAAGGCTCCTGAACAAAATCAATAAGTGTCTCAAGATTTTGTTCGACATTTGAGGTGCTAGAGAATAAATAAGCCGTTCTCGTAAACGTTGTAAAAGCGTTTGCGGATGCTCCTTGTTTACTAAATGTATGAAACACGTCTCCATCTTCTTTTTCAAACAGCTTATGCTCTAAGAAATGGGCAATTCCGTCAGGCACTCGAATCATGTCTTCTTTGCCAAGCGGCACAAATTCATTATCAACTGAGCCATATTTTGTTGTAAAGGTCGCATAGGTTTTGTTAAACCCTTGCTTTGGCAGCACATAGACGTCAAGTCCGCTTTCCATTTTTTCGTGATAGACCGTTTCTTGCAGCTGATCGAATTGAATTGTTTTCACTGTCATGAAGCACCCTCCGTTCCTTTAAGAAAATAGGTCGTATCCCACTCGATTTTCTGACCCACTTTGATGATGTCCTCTTTTGTCACTCGGTCTAATGCTTCCAAAAAGGAATCAAGGGTTTCCCCAGTTGGCACAACGGCATGCTGATACAAATATTCTGCTGTCCCATATGATGTATCGATCGTTTCAAGCAGCTGGTTTTTGACGACTGCTTTTGTTTGATCAATCGCTTCATCTGAAAAATCACCTTTTTGCATCGCTTCAAATTGTTCTTTGATGATGTCCACTGCCTGCTGGTAGTTGCCGACTTCAATCCCTGACATGACCATCATCAAGCCTTTAAAGCTTTCAAGTCTAGACACAGCGTAGTAAGCTAGACTTGCCTTTTCACGAACATTAATGAATAGCTTAGAATGCGAGAAACCGCCGAATATGCCATTAAACAAATGCAGCGCCGGATAATCTTTATCTGCAATCGTTGTATGTGTACGAAAGCCAATATTCAGCTTGCCTTGTTTCACGTCCTCTTCATCAATGACTTCTTTTGGTTCATTTTGAGGTCTTGCTGATTCAGCCTGCTGTTTGACTGGTTCTCTTTCACTTGTTTTAAAGTATTGGGAGACCATGCGGCTGATGTCTTGTTCGTCAACATCTCCGACAACATAAAGATCAAGCTGGTTTGATTGAAGCGCATGCTCATAAGCTTCAAAGAGCGAGTGAGGTGTGATTGCGTCGATGTCTTCCATTTCGCCATTGACGTGCAGCGCATATGGTTCACCTTTACACATTTCCTGCACGAGTCTTAAGTTCGAATAACGCATTTTGTCATCATAAACTGCCTGAATTCGCTGTTTTAATGTGCGTTTTTCTTGGTCTACATATAATTGACTAAACACTCCTTCTTCAACATACGGGTGGAATAATAGGTCAGATAGTAAGGCAATCCCTTTTTCTAGTAAAGGGGTTTGATCCTTTAAATATTTTTCATTCGCCATTTCTAGGCGAAAGGTAATGATGTGATTCTCACCTTTTTTCGCCATGTCGGCGGAAACGGTTGCTCCATAGAGCTCATCAAAATAGGCACGCAGTGCGCCTGTTTTCGGCATCTTTTCTGTTCCTCTTAACAGCACATGCGGGAAAAGAGAACGCATGGTGACGTCATCTTTGGATAGCGGTGCAAGCATTTTAAAAAGGATTGTCACGGTTTTAAATTTTTCTGTTTTGACAATATGAGTATGAAGACCCGGTGTGTCCAGTGTCTTCTCTTGTAAGTACGTCATGAGAAACCTCCTTTGTTCATCCTATTTATTATGTATTAGAACATAGCTGATATATACGTGAAACAGCCATTTAATAGACATTATATCAATCAGAGGAAAGGATAGGAAATAAAAACGCCTCTGCTCATAGCAGAGACGCCAGTCGTTATTTCATTCTAAACGGCCACCAATTCCATTTACCAAAAATACGAACCATGACCGGAATAAAGAGGGGCAATACAACAAAAGCATATAATAAAAGTCCAATGAGTACGACTGTTGCAATTTCAACAAGCGATAATACTCCTGATGGCAGCATAGCAGCGAACGTACCTGCTAAAATGGCCACTGCAGAAATAATAACAGAACCCATATTTCTCATCGCTGATATCATCGATGCTTGTACATGCTCTCCCTTCCATTCATTAAAACGATCCATGAGGAAGATGGAATAATCGATCCCGAGCGTCACAAGAATGACAAAGCTGAAAAATGGGACAGCCCAGCTGACACCATCGTAGCCAAAAAATGTTTTAAAGATCCATTCTGTTAACCCGATTGATGTAAAGTACGTTAAAATCAGTGAAAGTGTTAAGTATATCGGCATGACGATTGACCGTAATAAAATAATTAAAATAATAAAAATACCAATTAACATGAAGATAACAGTTCGAATAAAGTCACCGTCAGACGTTTCTTTTAAGTCCACATTTAAGCTTGAGATACCAGATACACCGTATTTGGCATTTTTGAGTCCACTTACAGGTAAATATTGATCAAGGGTTTCCTCAATTTTCGCGACACCTTTCATCGCTTCATTGCTGTATGGATTCACATTTAAGATGACTTCAAAAGTCGTTAATTTACGATCTGGAGACATATACGTATGAAAGATTTGCTTAAATTCTTGGCGTTTCAGCACTTCTTCTGGAATAAACCAGCCCGTTATTTCTTCATCTGGCGCTTGCTGAAGCTGCTTTAAGTAGCCGTCAGCCTCGGTGAAGCCGCTTTTGACCTGCTCAAGCCCTTCAATACTTTCACCTAATCCATCTGTTAACAATGTAAGTTTTGATGAAAGCTGGCTAAATCCTTTTTTGATGGCTTTTTGGCCGTCTGTCAGCTGATCTGCACCATCTTCGATTTTAGGCATTTCTTTAATCAATTGTTTTTGGCCCTCATTTGTTTGGTCAAGGCCGTCATAAATTTGATCAAGCCCATCCATGAGCGCTTGCACTTGGCGTCTTACTTCTTTTTGCTTGCTTGATAAGGTTTGAATCACTTGATCTGCCTGCTTGATCTTTTGCTTAAAGTGAGCGGCTTCCTCTTCATATACACTCATTTGATCCCCTGCTTGATCAAGCATTCCTTTTGTTTCTTTGAATACCTTCTTGATTTCTTTATATTCATCCATGTCTTTTACTTCTGGAAGACGATTTTCTAGTGCTTCAAATGAAAGATTTTCATAGGATGCCCTTACTTTCTTAATGGTTGTCATCAGCTGCTGATTCGATTTCGCATGGCGTTCAAGTGTATTCACCACTCGCTCTAGCTCTTGAAGCATCGTTTCGCTGCTGCGATATTCTTGCTCTAATTCTTTTTTCGCTTTTTTGATTTTACTTCGAATGGTGCCGACGCCTTCCTTACTGCGTCTCACTCCATCTTCTAAAGAGATTAAGGATTCCCTGACTTCTCCGATACCGCTTTTGATTGCTTTTGTTCCATCAATCAGCTGGTCAATGCCTTGAGCGGATTCTTCAATTTTTGGTTTTTGTTTGAGAAGAGCGAGATTTGTTTCGGTCAAGCCATCTGAAATTTTCCCGATTCCTTCATGGCCTTTGCCGAGTTCTCCTCCAAGCTCTTTCGCTTGAGATGTGACATAAAGCTGGCTCAGCCCGTCCCCAACAGGCCGCGTGACACTGCGGACTGTTTTGACTTCGTCAATGTCATTTAATTTACGAGTCAGTTTTTCAATCATGACAATGTTTTCCTGATTATCCAGCTTATGATCATTTTCGACAAGCACATTCAGCGGCAGCGCTTCACCAAAGCCAAATTGCTCTGATATCGTATTAAATGCTGACACCGACTCATACTTATTCCCAATTTCATTTAAACTGTTATAAGATAGGGTGCCGTCGTACATCAGAATAGGAGGCACCGTAATAAGAGCGACTAACCCTAAGCTGATCAGCGGCCTTTTAAATGAAAAACGCCCAGCCCATTCCCACATTTTACTTTGCGGATGCCGAATGTTTTCTCTTTTAGATGGCCAGAATAGAGATTTTCCGAAAACAGACATAAAAAAGGGAACGATGGTGACAAGGGCAATCAGCAGAATGCCTACTCCAACGGCAACACTAACGGCTGATTGATACAATTGGAATTTAGCAAATCCAATACTTGAGAAGCCGACTAACACGGCTAAGCCGCTGAAAAATACCGTTTTCCCTGCACATTGATATGTGACGATAATCGACTCTTTGACATCACGGCCTTGCCCGATCTCCTCTTTAAAACGGCTTAACAGCAGGATGCAATAATCCGTTCCGATACCGAACATAATGGCTACCATAAAAATCTGAGTAAAATTAGATAGAGGAAATTGTGTATATTCTACGAGAAAAGCCACAATACACCGGCTGACAGCGTAAGAAATGCCTATCGTAATGAGCGGAACAACAGGTGCCAATATCGATCTGAAAACAATAATTAAAATAAAGAAAATAAAAATCATCGTGATAAGTTCAGTTTTCTTCAGACCTTGTTGAGAGCTTTGAATGACATCTGAATCCACAAACTTTTGACCCGTTATTTCATATGAGACATGATAGGGCTTTAAAACTTCCTCAATTTGTTCTTTAATCTTCACAGCTTTTGTTTCGTAGTGGTCGAATTTGAATGGAACAAGAAGTGTACTTTTATCCTTTGATAAAAGTTGTTTTTGAATGTCCGGATCTACATGAAAATACGAAGTAATTCCGTCAATGTGGAGTTCTGGGGCATTTGACATGAGTGCAGCTAAAGCCTTTTTTAATTCCTGCTCTTTCGCAGGGAACAGATGTTGTTCGGAGAATACAAGCACACCTGTATCTTTTTTCCCGTTCTTATCTGACAGCTTATCCAATAGGTGAAGTGCCTCAGCTGTTGGTGTCCCCTCCGGAACCTTTAATTGCCCTTTTTCTCTTGTTAATTCCTCTAAATCGGGCGCAGTAATAAACAGAATCACAGCTGTTATCATCCACACCACTAATACAATCCATCTTGCTTTAATTATTTGCAACATAGCTGCTTCAAGCTCCTTCTACTTCTTCAATCAATTTGCTGTATTTGAGCGTGTCTGAAGTGCTGACTGCGTCTCCTTCAAATGGCAGGATGACCTATTCAATTGTCCTTTCGTGTTGAAGAAGCATATCTCCATCATCAGCACGCGAGCTCAATTTCTGCCTAAAGAAAGACAGAAAATGAATGTTTTTGAACACCTCCAATTTGGGATAATTTAAAAGATATTACTATACATTAGTTTAACTATCAAAATTTTACATGTCAATTTATAAAAAAGAAAAAAGATGGCAAAATACCATCTTTTTTCTATATTTAAACCGTTTTCAATCGTTCACTCTCATCCTCTTCATCTGGCTGGATGAAAAAGAGGACCAAAAATAGTGAAATGAGACTGCAAATGGTCGAGAGAATAAAAACAATGGAGTCCCCTTTATCCATTAGATAGGCAAAAATCGGAGGTCCTAAAGCAACACCGATAAAACGCATACTGCTATAAAATGACGTAATGGTACCGCACTGCTCTTTTTCAATTCCTTCTGTAATCAGCGCATCAAGTGCAGGCAGCACAATACCGATGCCCACTCCGCCAATGCTTAAACAGATAAACAATACGAAAAAGCTGTGATTCCACCATAAAAAAATATAAGAAAGTGATAACAAAGCCATCCCTACGATTAAAAAGATTCTCATTTTTCCTTTTTCTTTTCCAATCGTTTTTCCAGCAATGTAGGAACTGATTGATAGAAAAAGGAGCGGAATACTCAGCAGGAGTCCTTTTTTAACGCCTTTTATTTGATAAGCTGCCTCGAGGTTATCGGATAAGTAAAAAAGCACACCAAAAAGAAGAAACATAATAAAACCGCCAATAGCAAAAATGGCATAAAGCCAGCGTCCCTCATGCTTAAAAATGGTCTTTGTTGATTTTAAAAATTCTTTAAATGTAGGCGGGTCCTCCTCTTTTTTCGCCGACTCTACCATGAACAGTACCATGAGAAAGCTGATGATCGAAAAGAACGGAATGAACCAAAACGGCACAAACCAAAACCATGAAGCAAGAAGTGCCCCAATAATAGGGCTTAGTACCTTACCTGCTGTATTAGAGGTTTCAATGGCGCCAAGTCCGGCACTGACCTCTTCATCATCATGAAACAAATCTCCAATAAACGGCATAACGACAGGTGCGGCTCCAGCTGAACCAATCCCTTGAAGGACCCTGCCAAATAGAATCCACATATAAGGTTCTTTCATGATCGTTGAGGCGACTGCTGCCACAGCTCCTCCAAGTCCAGCGATTAAAAGACACGGCAGCAGTACCTTTTTCCGCCCAATCCGGTCTGATAAGTAACCGGCGATTGGAATACATAAGATGGCTACAACCGAATATACCGTAATAATGAGAGAGACTTGAAAGGAAGTAATCGAGAGTTTCTTTTCTATCTCTGGCAATACTGGTATTAACATCGAGTTCCCTAGTGTCATGATTAGAGGCACTGATGATAATGCAATGATATTCTTTTTACTGACTGTTTTCTCGCCCAACATCATTCACCCAATTCTATATACTGTTACGTATTAGTGTGGCAAGTTTGACGAGTATTATGTATGGGCGAACAAAAAGCAGCCGCCTATGGAAGCGACTGCTTATTAAAATCGTTTGCGTATGACATGAAAGCTGAATTTATCCGCTCGAAAATAATTGAGGGAGTATAAGACCGGCTGATCATCCTGATCATAGTGCATTTGTTTCAGTAATAATAACGCCGTTTCAGGGTCACAATCTAGAATCGGTGAGACCTGATCGTGGTAGCCAATTGGTTCAATATCAGCAACTGCATATTTAATCCCGCTGTGCGGTTCTCTTCCAAACAGCTCAAAAAGAGACTCTTCTTCATGTGTAAAAGAAGCGGGAAGATGTTTGACCGGAATTTTATCTAAACAATAAACAACTGGCTGCCCATCTGCCGTTCGAACGCGTTCCATTGAAAAAATCCCATCAGATTTATCACACTGAAAACGAATGACATCATTCTCTGTTGGCTCCCCTTCTTGCGAGGATAAAAAGATGGTGCCAGGCGTCATATTGACCTGCTCAATCATTTTCGTAACACTTGTCAGCTGTTCTATGCCTGTCGAAAAAAGCGGTCTTGAATTGACGAAAGTCCCTACCCCATGCCTTCTAATTAAATACTTCTCTTCTTCTAATATACGAAGGGCCTCACGCAGTGTCGCTCTGCTCACACCTAAAAGTTTTGAGAGCTCAAACTCAGAAGGCAGTTTTTCTTTTTCAGCATATACACCTGTTTGAATATCTTCTTTAATACGGTCAATCACTTTCAAATATAAATGGCGATTGTCTGTTTTGGTCGACATGTTTTCCCTCCGTCTAATCAATGCAAATGATAAGATGAGAAATCTCTATTCCGAGATAAGTTGAACATAACTATATCATGTTTTTGCAAATAAATAAATAGTCTGACATCCAGTTAACATAATCATACTATTGTTCACTGTTTTTCAGGAAAGCTCTCTTCAATTTATGAAGAGAGCTCGTCATATTGTTCTTTTGAGAGAAGAACTTCTCTCGGTTTACTTCCTTCATATGGGCCTACCACGCCCCGCTCTTCCATTGCGTCAATGAGACGTGCCGCCCGGGTATAACCGATGCGAAATCTTCTTTGCAGCATAGAAACAGAAGCCGTCTGCATACCGATGATCAATTCTACTGCTTCATCATATAGATCATCTTCCACAGCCGCAAGCTGATCCTGCGTTTCTTCGCTCGGAATCATTTCCTCTTGGTATTGTGCTTTTTGCTGTGTGATCACGTGATCCACAACATGTTCCACTTCTTCATCTGATAAAAAGGCGCCTTGCACACGAACCGGCTTGTTTGCACCAACAGGTAAAAACAGCATGTCCCCTCTGCCCAGCAGCTTTTCTGCGCCTCCCATATCAAGGATCGTCCTTGAATCTGTTTGAGAGGATACGCTAAAGGCAATGCGGGATGGGATGTTGGCTTTAATGACACCTGTAATGACATCGACAGAAGGTCTTTGTGTGGCGATAATCAAATGAATTCCCGCAGCACGAGCCATTTGAGAAAGTCGTGTAATGGAATCTTCCACATCAGAGGAAGCGACCATCATTAAATCTGCAAGCTCGTCTACAATGACAACAATATAAGGAAGCTCTGGCTGTTTAGCATCTTCTGTTTGATTCATCCGTTTAATGTAATCATTGTATCCTTCAATATTTCTTGTCCCCGTATGCGAAAACAATTCATAGCGGCGTTCCATTTCGCTGACTACTTTTTTAAGGGCCTGCGATGCTTTCTTAGGGTCTGTTACGACAGGAGCCAAAAGATGCGGAATGCCGTTATACACATTTAATTCAACCATTTTCGGATCAATCATCATCATTTTCACTTCGTGAGGCTTCGCTCTCATGAGAATGCTTGTGATAATACCATTGATACACACACTTTTTCCGCTTCCAGTCGAACCTGCTACAAGCAAATGCGGCATTTTGTTCATTTCAGCAAGCACAGCTTCACCCGAGATATTACGGCCGAGTCCAATGAGGAGCTTAGCATTTGGACGGTCATTTTGCTTCGATTCTAATACCTCTTTTAATGAAACCATAGCAATTTCTGCATTCGGAACTTCGATGCCGATGGCTGATTTACCAGGAATCGGCGCCTCAATACGAATGTCCTTTGCTGCAAGTGCAAGGGCTAAATCATCACTTAGATTGACGATCTTACTGACCTTCACGCCGACATCTGGATATACTTCATATTTGGTCACAGCTGGACCTAAATGAACCTGTGTGACTTTTGCTTTCACACCAAAGCTTTGGAATGTTTTTTCAAGTTTTCTGGCATTTTCATAAATATTTTTCTTATCTGTTTGCTGACCTGAATGCTGAGGCTCTGCCAAAATATCAAGTGACGGCAATTCATAATCTTTGTTTTCAAGTTCTGTAAATGTCATCGGAGGCGCCTCTTTTGGTTCATCGGCTGTATCTGATTGAACTGGTGCACTTTGCACAGAGTCCTGAAGAGGCGCTGTCTCTTTTTCCGCCTGCTTTTTTTGAACCGGCGGTGTGAGAATGTCATCTCTATCTGCAAAGCTTGAAATAATCGGCTGGCTATTATCAGAAGACGGCGTTTCCTCTTCGATCAAGATCAGATCATCCTCTTCTTCTTCTTGAATGCGTGAACGTTTTTTCTTTTCACCTGTTTTCTGAGAGGACGCGCTCTTTTTCGCCTGCCTGATTCCTTTCATATCTTCAACAAACGCTTTCCACTGCTTCACCATAAATTGTGATACAGGAATCGTCACTTTTTTCACCATTTCCTGAAGGGATCGGTTTGTCATCAGGACAATTCCAATCAGCATCAGAACAATCGCCATGATTTGCGAGCCTGCTTGCGCAAATAAGAAATAAGAAGCAGCGAACAAGACGGCTCCGATCATGCCGCCCCCTAAATCAGGCGATCCTGTTTCACCTTTCATATCCATCAAGAAAAGCTCAAATGTATTTCTAATCACACTTTGAGAGCCAATGACACCAGCAGATGAAAGATGCTGAAAAAGCTTCACATGTGACAAAAGCAAGATGCTCGCAATGATGCAGTAGAGACCTGCTTTTCTTCTTGTTAAAATATCTGGGATTTGTTTTTTCCAGAAAATCGTCACACCAAAAAGAAATAATCCGATAAGGCAGAGAATGAACCATTCACCTGCAAAGAATCGGAATAGATGTACAAAGGTTTGTCCAACAACGCCCAGCTGTAAAATGGCAATGATCGCTATGGCAATACAGACTAACCCATTTAATTCATATTTCAGTTTTAGCTGTTTATTTTGTTTTTTTCTCGTTTTCCGTTTTCTCTTTTTAGCCATACTCATCACCTTACTACGAAAGAAAATATAACCTACCGAAAGATCAGAAAGAAAGCAGCCTGGTTTTGGCTGCATCTTGTTGTAAGTTTTCCCTTTATTATAGCATAGAATCATTCATATGAGTCGGTTTGATTGGTGCCTAAATGTAACTTCAATCGCTTGCCTGGTGCAAGCTCTTGATTGAGAAAATCCATTGGATTGGTGCTCATGACTTGAACGATTTCTGCTTCATCTTCTTTCATTTCAACCATCACTGGCACACCTTGAATGTTTACCTGTTGGAGTTTGCGTTCTCCCTGTTCCTCAGCGTAAATGGCTTCATATGGCATAGGCGTATATAAAATCATTGGATCAGCCCCTCGTTTTGAGATGCCCTGTCTCCGATAAGTTCGTTCAACTTTTTAATCGCTTGTCCTACACCGCCCACTTCATTCATGAGTCCGTATTCTGCTGCCTCATGACCAACGACATTTGTTCCGATGTCTCTCGTCAAATTGCCTTTTGAGAACATGAGCTCTTTAAACTTCTCTTCTGTAATGTTGGAGTGGCTTGTGACAAAGTTAATGACTCTTTCCTGCATTTTATCTAAGTATTCAAAGGTTTGCGGAACACCAATCACAAGACCTGTTAAACGCACAGGATGAATGGTCATCGTAGCTGTTTCTGCAATATACGAATAGTCACACGATACAGCAATCGGGACCCCTATCGAGTGGCCGCCGCCAAGCACAATCGAGACAGTTGGCTTTGATAAAGAAGCAAGCATTTCTGCAATCGCAAGTCCCGCTTCAACATCTCCCCCTACTGTATTTAAGATGATCAGAAGACCTTCTATTTTAGGGTTTTGTTCAACGGCTACGATTTGTGGAATGACATGTTCGTATTTGGTTGTTTTATTTTGCGGTGGAAGCTGCATATGGCCTTCAATTTGTCCAATAATGGTGAGGCAATGGATATTTGTATCTTGCGGCAGCTGCGGAACGGCTGTTTCACCAAGCTGCTGTATTTTGCTCATAATGCTGTCTTTTTCTTCTTGCTTTCGCTCAGGCTGCTGTTCATTCTTTTCGTCCATTTGTCTCCATCCTTTCCTCAAACTCTTCTCCTATTATGAACAAATAGGGCATATTCCATCCGCATTCCTCATGCCACATCAAAAAAGCCCAAAGAGCTTATGCTCCTTGGGCTTTTCTCATCACACTTCCATAATAATTGGAATGATCATCGGCTTACGTTTTGTTTTTTCATAAAGGAATTGATTTAGCACATCGCGCATGGATTGTTTCAATGTTGACCATTCAACAATTGAGTTTTCCGTTTGCTCTTTGACAATCCCTTTGACCATTTCTGTTGCTTTCACAATCAGCTCTTCGGATTCTCTTACATAGACAAATCCTCTTGTGATGATTTCAGGTCCAGAAATTAATTGTTTCTTTTGTTTATCGAGCGTAATGACAACAATCAAGATGCCGTCTTGAGACAATAGACGTCTATCGCGTAACACGATGTTTCCGATATCACCAACGCCAAGACCATCGATCAAAATGTTTCCTTGGTGAACTTTTTCACCGATTTTGACATTCTGTCCTCTAAACTCAACAACATCTCCTTTATCAATCAAGAAAATGTCACTGCGTTTCATGCCTACTTCTTCAGCAATACGAGAATGTGCTTTTTGCATACGATATTCGCCATTCACCGGAATTAAATACTTCGGTTTTAGTAAGTTCAGCATTAGCTTTAACTCTTCTTGGCAGCCATGTCCAGATACATGTACACGTTTTTGCGCAAAAATGACTTGTGCTCCGCTTCTTGTAAGGAAATCCACTGTTTTAGAGTATGTGAGTTCTTGTCCAGGAAGAGGTGTAGATGCAATCACAACTGTATCATCTTTTTCAATATGAAGCTGTTTGTGATTTTGCTTCGCCATTTTTGTTAAAGCAGCAAGCGGCTCTCCGTGGCTTCCAGCGGTCAGGATAACCACGTCGTTTTTCGCCATTTTCTTCACTTCTTGAACGGGTACAAATAATTCTTCGTCTGCTGTAACATAACCAAGCTTGATCGCCAGCTGAAGGGTTGTCATCATATTTTTCCCTGCAACGGCAAGCTTACGGCCATTTTGATTTGTTGCATTAATGATTTGCTGCACGCGGTTAATATTAGATGAAGACACAGCAACAATCACACGATTTTCAGCATTGTACATCGCATTTGAGATTTCGTCTTGGACGAGCGCCTCAGAAGGTGTATAGCCTGGTTTTTCAGCATTTGCACTGTCTGAAAGTAGTGCTAAAACGCCGTTGTTTCCAATTTTCGCAATCTCTCCGATGTCACAGGCTTGGTTAAGCGCTGGGGTTTGATCAAATTTAAAATCACCTGTGCATACGATTGAACCAAGAGAGGTTTTGAAGCTGATCCCAACTGAATCAGGAATGCTGTGATTCGTTCTAAAGAACGATACTTTTGTTGTTTCAAAAGTAATAACTGATTTTGCATGTACCTCACGCAAATCAGCTTTTTGATTGAAGCCATACTGCTTTAATTTTTCTCGAAGTAACGCAAGGGTCAGCTTCGTTCCGTAGACTGGTACAGACAATTTGCTCAAGCAATGGAATACGCCTCCGATTGCTTCATCATGTCCGTGGGTAAGAAAAATTGCTTTCACCCGATCAGCACGCTCTGTTAAATAAGAGATATCAGGAATGACGACGTCAATGCCCAGCATTTCATTTTCTGGATGCATTAAACCTGCATCTACTACATATATGTCCGAATCAATCTCAATGACATATAGGTTTTTTCCGATTTCTCCAACGCCTCCGAGTGCAATAATTCTTACGTTCTCTGTATTTTTCTTTTTCAAAATTCTTATCCTCCTAGTCTCAAGCCCGTCCATCATCGCTTAATGCTATTATAACTGAATCTAATTTTAGAAAACAAGATGAAGTCACATTTTAAGAAAGTGTTTATGTATAAAAAACGGTCATACTCAGGGACATCTGAGAATGACCGCTTACGAAATCTTTTGTTTTGATCAGCTGTTTAAAACGCTGCTTAAATCCAGTCTCTCTTCTTCTGACAAAGGCAAAAGCGGAAGACGAACAGATCCGACGTCTAGTCCTTTCAGCTGAAGGGCTGTTTTGACAGGCGTTGGATTTGGTGCTGAGAAAAGCTGTTTCATGATTGGAAGCAGCTTTTGGTGGATCAATGCTGCATTCGCTGTTTGGCCTGAAGCATAGCTTTTCAGCATTTGCTGCATATCCAGTCCTACGATATGAGACGCAACAGAGACAACTCCTTTTGCACCAACAGATACAGCCGGAAGTGTTAAGCTGTCGTCCCCTGAATATACGTCGAAATCTTCTGGCGTCTCTGCAATGATTTTTGTCATAGCATCAAGATCGCCGCTTGCTTCTTTAATGGCAACAATGTTAGGTATTTGCGCAAGCTTAATCGTTGTTTCTGGTGCTAATGAAGCTGCCGTTCTTCCTGGTACATTGTAAAGCATGACAGGAAGAGATGTAGACTCGGCAATGGCTTTAAAGTGTGCATACATGCCTTCCTGTGATGGCTTGTTGTAATAAGGTACGACAAGCATCACTGCATCAACGCCCGCTTCTTCTGCTTTTTTCGTTAGTTTGATAGACGCATTTGTATTATTACTGCCTGTTCCTGCAATGATTTTACAACGACCATTTGCTAATTTGACCGATTGCTGAAAAAGAGCGACTTTTTCTTCATTCGATAAAGTTGGCGATTCGCCTGTTGTCCCTGCAACGACTAAGGAGTCACTGCCGTTTTTTAACAAGTAATCAATGAGAATTGATAGCTTTTGGAAATCGATGTTGCCCTTTTTATCAAAAGGTGTAATCATAGCTGTTGCGATATTTCCGAAATTCATTTTTTTCACCTCATCATGATTCAATCACATTTATCTTGAAAGTTCAAACACTTCATGCAGGGCATTGACAGCCGCTCTCATGTTTTCTTCGTTCACTAACACCCAAATGGTCGTATGACTGTCAGCCGATTGTAAAATCGGAATGTTTTGCTCGGATAGAGCTGTTACAATTTTAGATGTGACACCTGGTACACCCATAATGCCTGCGCCAACAGCTGATACTTTCGCACAATTTGTTGTCACAATTGGTGTATAGCCAAGATCTTTTAGGATCGACGTTGCCTTTTCAGTCATTGCACCTGTCACTGTATACACAATTTCACTCGGTGTGATGTTGAAGAAGTCGACACTGATTTGTGCGTTTGCCATTGCTTTGAAGACCTCTGTTTGTACGCTGTACTGACCTTCTTTTGCAGGGACTTTGATTTGTGTCACATCATTGACATGTGCAATACCCGTAATGAGGCGGTCATACACATCATGGCTCATTTTATCGGAGTAGTGTGATGTAACGAGTGTGCCCTCATCATCAGAGTATGTTGAACGGACCCTCATTGGTACTTTTGCCTGCATCGCAATTTCGACAGCTCGCGGGTGAATGACTTTTGCCCCTTGATATGCAAGGTTGCAAATTTCTGTATATGTCACGACTCTTAGCGGTTTTGCATTTTCAACAATGCGGGGATCTGCTGTCATAACGCCTTCTACATCTGTAAAAATATCAATAAAGTCCGCCTGCAATGCAGCGCCTAAAGCAGCAGCGGACGTATCACTGCCACCTCGTCCGATTGTTGTCACGTCTCCATTTTTCGCAGCTCCCTGGAACCCAGCGACAACGACAACATCATGTTCAGAGAGTGCTGCCTCCAGACGTTCGCACTTCATGTCAATAATTTTCGCACTTGTATGCTCCTTATCTGTCACAAAGCCCGCCTGAGCTCCAGTCATCGCTACAGCCTTTAGCCCATTTTCATTCAGCATACTTGAAAACACAACAGCTGAGATATTCTCTCCGCAGGAAACAAGCAAGTCTTTTTCTCGATTTGTCATGTTCTGCGCGCTGCCGTAAAGCAGACCAAGCAGCGTATCTGTCGCATAGGGATCACCTTTTCGTCCCATTGCAGAAACGACAACAACCGACTTATAGCCTTTCTCTTTTGCAGATAAGATATGTGCAAGTGCCCTTTTTCTACCTTGATCATCTTTGACAGATGTACCGCCAAATTTTTGGACAATTATTTTCACTGTTTTCACTCCAAGTTCATTCTGACGTAACAGAAGAGAGCAGGCGAAAGATGCCTAACTCTCTTCTGTTCGTCCTCATCATCCATTGAATGTTAAACTAATTTTAATGCTTTTAAACTTTCTGCAATTTGAACTGAGTTCCATGCAGCGCCTTTAAGCAGGTTATCAGATACAATCCACATATGGAACCCGTTTGGACGGTCCAAATCTTTCCGAATGCGGCCGACAAATACGTCGTTTTTCCCAACAGCATCTGCAGGCATTGGATAAATTTGCTGAGACGGATCATCTTGCAGCGTAATTCCTGGTGCATCTTTTAGAATTGATTTGAGGTCTTCCACTGTTGCATCATTTGATTCTAGTTCGACGTAGACAGATTCTGAATGGCCTGTTTCAATTGGAAGCCTTACGCATGTTGCCGCTACTTCCAGCTCAGGCATATGCATGATTTTTTTCGTTTCGTTGATCATTTTCATTTCTTCGAATGTATAACCGTTGTCTTGGAATTTATCAATTTGCGGGATCGCATTAAATGCAATTTGATAAGGCATGACTTCTGGTGTTACATCCTCTTTATTTAAAATGGCTTGTGATTGGCTGTATAGTTCGTCAATGGCTTCATGTCCCGCACCTGATACTGCTTGATACGTAGAGACAATGACTTTTTTCATTCCATATGCCTGACGAAGCGGTTCTAATGCCGCTACCATTTGAATCGTTGAACAGTTAGGGTTTGCAATGATCCCTTGATGATCATGCAAATCTTTTTCGTTTACCTCTGGTACGACAAGAGGGATGTTTTCGTCCATACGAAAAGCACTTGTGTTGTCAACAACAATCGCACCTCGTTTGACTGCTTCAGGAGCCAGCGCTTTAGAAACATTTCCTCCAGCACTGAATAATGCGATGTTCACTCCTTCAAAGCTTTCAGGTGTTGCTTCCTGAACAGTGTACTCTTGACCTCTGAATGTCACTTTTGTTCCAGCAGAACGTTTTGAGGATAGTAGAGTAAGTGTATCCATTTCAAAATCTCTGTCAGCTAGTGTTTTTAACATTTGTTGACCGACAGCTCCAGTCGCTCCAACTACAGCTACATGCAATCCTCTTCCCATCAGTAAAACTCCTTCCGACCCATCCATGATTCTTTTCTTTCGGATGGCCATCCTATGACTTTTTACATTTTATTTTACCATAGAAAAGCAAGGCTTGAAGCATCTTTTTTGAATCTTTCATGATTTTCTAGTGAATCTATTATTCGTTTGGTCCAATTAAAATTGGCTGAATTTGTCTATGCTGGAGTGCCTCTTCTACTGTTTGAGATAGCAGATCCATGTTCGCGACCATAGAGGTCGGTTTTTTGAATGGATCATCCTGACCAAACGGAATAAAGAAAATATTCTTTGTCGACATCAGCCTCATCAGATTTGTACCATTTAAACCTAACGCATCATTTGTTGAGATACCTAAAACGACTGGTCGATGATTCCGTATGGTTGCTTTAGCAGCCATTAAAACAGGACTGTCTGTCATAGCATTTGCAAATTTCGCCATCGAGTTACCAGTTAAAGGAGCAATGACCATACAATCAAGCGGCAGCTTAGGTCCGAGCGGCTCTGCTTTCACGATTGAGTCAATCGCTTGAAATCCAGTCAGCTTCTCAATCCGCTCGATCCACTCGGCTCCATCTCCAAATCTCGTATTCGTGCTCTGCACCGTGTACGACACCACTGGACGCACCTCTGCCCCTTCTTTTACAAGCGCTTCGATTTGCGGAAAAACAGCTTCATACGTACAGTGGGAACCTGTTAAACCAAAGCCGATTCTTTTCCCTTTTAATGTTGTCATGATTCCATCCCCCTTTTTTCCTCCGCAAGTTCACATAAAAGCCCGGAAAGCACTTTTGCAATGATTTGTCCTGCTGTTTTTGGTGCAACAATCCCCGGGAGTCCTGGTGCAAGAAGTGCCTTCACTCCGTGCTTTTGTGCAAAGTCAAAGTCTGTTCCGCCTGGGCGTGAGGCGATATCCAAAATGAGTGTCTTTGGTGTCATGCTGACGATGACAGATGAATCTAATACAAGACTTGGAATGGTATTGATGATAATATCAACATCCGTTACTTCCTCTTTTAACTGGTCCATTGAAAATGGATTAAGCCCCATCTCAAATGCCCGCGCTAAATGTGCTGTGTCTGCCGCCCCTACTTTTACGTCTGCCCCTAGTGCCCGAAATGTGCGGGCAATGGTGAGTCCTGTTCTTCCAAGTCCGAGAACAGCGACATGAGACCCGTGAATCGTATAGTCCGTTTGCTGAATGGCCATCATGATAATTCCTTCAACTGTTGGAATAGAGTTATATATGGCAATATCATCTCGCTCAAACAGCTTCACAAGCTTCCGGTTCACCTGCTTTGCCAGATTGTCTAAGTACGTATTTGAAATACCTGAGTACAAGATACAATGGGCAGGGGTTCTTTCTAAATATTTAGATTCCAGCAAGACCTGCTCGTTTGAAAAAACGGTAGCAACAGCGCCTTCATCCGTTGTCCCAGATACTGGAAGAATCATACTGTCTACTTGTTCGAATGGAAGTTCAGACATTTTCAGCTTTTCAGCACCGATAAATCCATGATCCAGTTGGTCAAACCCAACCAAAAATACTTTGGCATGCTGCTGTGACAACTTGCGAATAATTTCAAGCTGCCTTGCATCTCCCCCGATCACCGCAACCGTTAAACCGCTCAACATACTGACCGTTCACCTTCTTTATTTAAAAAAGTCTGTAATATTTTCTGAATCTCCCTTTCAGCATATGAGGAGAGGATTCAGCCTGTGAACGAATCAGAGAGAGAAAAGAAAAAGAGCACCCATTATTATGGGTGCTCTTTTTCTCCGTGCGGCTGAAGTTCTTCAGGCACATCGAGAATGATCATATCTGATCCTATTTTTTGAATGTGATTCCACGGGACGCGGATGTCATTTCCTTGTTTTCGAAAGCCAAACCACTTCACGGAAGGTATAATGAGTGCTGTAATTTGACCGTCCTGTTCATTGATTTCAAGGTCGGTTTGTCCAAGCACGCCAAGCCGCTCCGCTCTTTTAATATCGACGATCTCTTTTCCTGACAGTTCACTCAGCCTCAAAATCGCATCACTTCCCTTCCGTATCATATATGCAGCAAAAGGAAGAAATAGACCGTCCTGCTCTTTTCAAGTTATGTATGATGTGAGTTGGTATACCAAACAGGCTTAAGTTGATGAAAGCAATTATGATCTTTTAGCATTCTCTCCACTCGTTTCACCATGTCTTTTACATGTCCCGGATCATAGGAAAGCGACCAGATGATAGATGAAAAGCAGCTCATTGCTGTATAGATGGAAAAAAGAAGCCAAAAATGGTTTGTGGACTGCGTACTCACGTATTGATCCAGTTGTCCAGCTGAGAACGGAATGCTGCTTTCTCGACTAAATAAGGACAATTTATAAAAGTCATGAACCGGGTCGCCCCAGTCGGATTGATCGAAATCAATCACACCGGCATATTGATTACCTTGTATGATAATATTCCCTAAATGAAAATCATCATGCTGGAACTGGTTAGGCCTCTCTTTTACCGCATCAACATTCGACTTGATAAAATCTAATACAAACTGATCATTGGAAAACGTCACGCCACTTGATTGATAGGCATGTACATACCGTTCATGTTTTGCCATGACTTTCTCATCCCACGGACGAACATGAGAAGGTGCACGGCATGTATGCATCAAACTTAGCTCTCTGGCTGCCCGCCTCCCGATTTCATACTGCTCTTCATTTGTAAGTAGATGGATGGAGTCTCTAGCATTCTCGCCTTCGATAAAGGAGAAAATACGATAGGTACAGTTTAGTTCAGCACTCATTCCAATCTCAATCACTTCAGAACAAAGAATCCCTCGATCTTTTAACTTCCGCTGAAATGATGCTTTTCTTTTATAGCGCGAATACGTTTGAATGTCTGATAACTTAAGCACCAGCTTTTCACTAGATGATATTGTAACCAAAAAGGTGCGATCTCCCGAAAAACCAGATGTCATGGCTTGGAAAGAAATAGCTTGTGTCAGAAGTGGAGAGAGCTGTTTCAGCTTTTCATGTTCCATGAAAGCAGAACCCCTTTCTTCTTTACCTACAATAAAACGGCAGACTTTTTTGAGTCTGCCGTGTTGTTTACATTATGATGGCTGATCACCTGTCGGACTAATAAGCGAGAGCGCATAATCTTCTGTAAAGATACGTTTAGATAAGTTATTCACGCCATCTAATGTGACGCTGTTGATTTCATCAATAATTTCATCGAGTGTCCGATGTTTGCCAAGGAGCAGTTCATTTTTACCGTTTCGGCTCATTTTGCTGTTTGTGCTTTCAAGGCTGAGCATAAGGTTGCCTTTCATTTGCTCCTTAGAGTTCTCTAGTTCTTTCTGCGTGATTCCTTCACGCTTTAAGACGTCTAATGTTTGTAAGATGGTCTCAGAGAGCAGGTTTAGCTGCTTCGCTCCAGTCCCGCCATAAATCGTCAGCATTCCATTATCTGCAAATGAACTGTGATAGCTGAAGACGGAATAAGCAAGTCCTTTGTCCTCTCTTACATCTTGGAATAATCGGCTGCTCATGCTTCCGCCAAGAACATTATTTAAGACGATTAAGTCATAGATGCCCTTATCTCCAGCTGGAAGGCCATTAAAGCCCAGGCATAGGTGCGCTTGTTCCGTTTCCTTTTTGCGTGTGAGCTTGTCATAATGAAATGTTGGAGCTTCTACAGGCTGCTTCTTCCCTTTTCCTTCATAAGAACCGAACAGCTTTTCAACCTCACGAATAAAGGTCTCATCTACGTTCCCTGCAACAGAGATCACGACGCGGTCCGGCGTATAGAATTCATCCATATATTTTCTAAGTGAGTCTCCGTTAAAGGTAGAGAGTGTTTCCTCTGTTCCTAAAATCGGATATCCTAATGAATGATCACCATAAATGGCTTTGCTTAATAAATCATGAACGATGTCATCAGGAGTATCCTCATACATTTTAATTTCTTCGTACACCACATTTTTTTCTTTTTTCAGCTCTTCTTCATCAAAAGCTGAGTGAAAGAACATGTCGCTTAATACATCGAGGGCGTAGCCAGCATGTGAATCAAGCACCTTCGCATAGTAGCAAGTGTATTCTTTTGATGTAAAGGCATTCACCTGACCACCAATGCGGTCAAAGGATTCTGCGATATCACGTGCAGATCTTGTCTTTGTCCCTTTAAAAAACATATGCTCTAAAAAGTGTGAGATCCCATTAATTTCAGGTGTCTCATGTCTAGAGCCTGTTCCAATCCAGACGCCAATTGCGACAGACCTTACAGTGGGATTGTTTTCGAGTACAATTCTTACTCCGTTTTGGCATGTATACGTTTTGACCAAGTTTTGCTCCTCCTATTCAACAAACAGATCGCATCACGGATGTCTTTTTTCACTTAGGAGGTCAGAAACCGTCCCTAATTCATATCCTCTTTCCTTGATTTGAGTGATAAGTGCGTCAAGACTTTTCGCTGTTGCATCTGTTGGATGCATTAATATCATCGCCCCATTGTGAATTTTCCCAAGCACCCGCTTTTGTAAAATAGCCGGGGATGGTTTTTGCCAGTCGATGGTGTCTACTGTCCACATAATGGTTTCCATGCCTTCTTGTTTGGCAAGCTTGACTGTTTCTTCTTTAAAGCTGCCGCTTGGAGGCGCAAACCATTTTGGTTTCTTCCCAAGGGATTCTTCAATTTGGCGATTTGTTTTCGTTATCTGCTCTAATGCTCGTTCTCTTGTCAGTGTGCGCATATCTGGGTGATTGTATGAATGATTTCCAATTTCATGACCATCTGCCACGATTTTTTTAGCAAGCTCTGTGCTTTTTTTCACCCATTTGCCTTCTAAGAAAAAGGTCGCCTTGACTTGATGCTTTTCCAGCGTCTTTAACATGTTGATTAAATGCTCGTCACCCCAAGCTACGTTGATGAGGAATGCATTCATTTTTTTATCCGGATGTCCCTTATAAATGGGCTCTGCACCAAGCTCATGTAAATGAATAGATGGTTTTGTTTCATTAAAAACAAGCAGCTTTTCATCGAATGACCCCTGTTTCTTCATTTTTTCATAAGAGGCATCGATATCAACTGTCTGTCCATTTAAGCCAGGCATCTTTTTCCACACTTTATCAATCTTAGCATTTTGCGCCTTTACTTCATAGTCAGAAGACTTCGATTCAATTTCCTGAAATAAAATATCTTTTGAAACAGATGCAACCTCGGCATGCTCTTTCATTGATTCAATATATGTAACAGCAGCCGGCTGCTTCATCGTTTGATATGACACGAGCAGTAAAAATACAAACACAATGAATGGTAACGTTTTTTTCAATGGTTGTCCCTCCCCTTTACCACAAATTATGACGGGGAGAAACAAGCTAGAACTATTGTTAGCGCAAGAAAAGAAAGAAGCCTGGCACGGATACCTGGCTTCTAACACATTTTATTTGATCTCATTAAGACTGCTTTTCTTCTTTTTCCTTTTCTTCACGTAAAACAGCTTTCCGAGAAAGGTTCACACGGCCTTGTTTATCGATTTCAGTGACTTTGACAAGTAATTCATCGCCAAGTTTCACGACATCTTCTACTTTGCCCACACGCTCAAGCGCAAGCTCAGAAATATGAACAAGTCCATCTTTTCCGCTGAAGATTTCAAGGAAGGCACCGAATTTTTCAATGCGTTTGACTTTACCTAAGTAAAGCTGTCCTACTTCAACTTCTCTCACAAGATCTTCAATGATTTTCTTCGCTTTTTGGTTCATATCTTCTTCTGTAGAAGATATGAAGATTGTACCATCTTGTTCAATATCGATTTTCACACCGGTATCTTCAATAATTTTATTGATTTGTTTACCGCTTGGTCCAATGACATCGCGAATTTTATCCGGATTGATTGTCATCGTTAAGATTTTAGGTGCATAACGAGACAATTCTCCTCTAGAAGCAGGAATCGTTGACAGCATGCTGTCTAAGATTTCCATTCTTCCTTTTTTCGCTTGTTGAAGAGCCTCTTCTAAGATGTCTTTTGACAAGCCATCGATTTTGATGTCCATTTGAAGGGCTGTGACACCTTTTGATGTACCTGCCACTTTAAAGTCCATATCTCCAAGTGCATCTTCCATTCCTTGAATGTCTGTCAGCACTGTGTAGTATTCCCCAGATTTCACAAGTCCCATTGCAATCCCTGCAACTGGTGCTTTAATTGGAACACCCGCATCCATCATCGCAAGTGTGCTTGCGCAGATACTTGCTTGTGAAGTAGATCCGTTAGATTCTAATACCTCTGAAACGAGGCGAACCGTATAAGGGAAATCTTTTTCGGATGGAATGACTGGTTCTAGTGCACGTTCACCTAGTGCACCATGTCCGATCTCACGACGGCCTGGACCGCGCATTGGACCTGTCTCACCAACACTGAATTGCGGGAAGTTGTAATGGTGCATGAAGCGTTTTGATTCTTCAACACCTAGACCATCAAGAATTTGCACATCGCCAAGTGCACCTAATGTACAAATACTGAGGGCCTGTGTTTGTCCTCTTGTAAATAGGCCTGAACCGTGCGTTCTTGGCAGAAGTCCTACTTCTGAAGAAAGTGGACGGATTTGATCTACGCCGCGTCCATCTGGACGTACTTTCTCTTCAGTGATCAGACGGCGAACTTCGTTTTTGACAAGCTTGTTTAATACATCTTTTGCTTGTTTAATCGTTGCTTCGTCACGTTCTTCTGCTTCAAACTTCTCAACTACAGCTTTTTTCACAGCACTGATTGCATCCTCACGCGCATGCTTCTCATGTACTTGAATCGCTTTCAGCAGGTCAGCTTCAGCAAGTGCTTTTACTTCGTCTGCTAACGTTTGATCTACTTCATATAAAGGAATATCGATTTTTTCTTTACCGACTGCCTTCACAATTTCTTCTTGGAATTCGATTAAGCGTTTAATCTCTTGGTGACCGTACATGATCGCTTCAAGCATTGTCTCTTCCGGTACTTCATCAGCACCAGCTTCTACCATGTTGATCGCATCTTTTGTTCCGGCAACCACAAGATTGATGTCACTTTGTTCAAGCTGCTCCACATTTGGGTTAATGATCAGCTTTCCATCCACTCGTCCTACTGTAACGCCGGCGATTGGTCCCTCAAATGGAATGTCAGACACACATAAAGCTAAAGATGAGCCAAACATTGCAGCCATTTCAGATGAACAATCTTGATCCACACTCATGACGATACTAATGACTTGTACTTCGTTTCTAAATCCATCTGCAAACAGCGGACGAATTGGTCTGTCAATTAAGCGGCTCGCAAGGATAGCCTTTTCACTTGGACGGCCTTCTCTTTTAATGAAGCCGCCAGGAATTTTACCTACTGCGTATAGTCTTTCTTCGTAGTTCACAGTGAGCGGGAAGAAATCAAGTGGTTTTGGTTCTTTAGAAGCTGTTGCTGAGCTAAGCACAGCCGTATCTCCGTAGCGTACGAGGACCGCTCCGTTTGCTTGCTTTGCAAGCTGGCCAGTTTCAACTGTCAGTTGACGTCCAGCCCAGTCTATGGTGAAGACATGTTTCTCTTGTCCCATTCTGAGATAAACTCCTCTCTTATCGTAAAATTTTAGTTAGTTCTTATTATGAACAAAATGATTTTCACATATCAATGTGAAAGCTGTATGTAGAAGGGTATTTGCCATTCTTTCAACATTTTAACCATAAAATATTAGTGATTATACGATAAAAAAGCGGGAATCCTCCCGCTTTTTACGATTATCGACGTAAGCCTAGTTTGTTAATTAACTCACGGTAACGAGTTACGTCTTTATTACGTAGATACGTAAGAAGATTACGACGTCTACCTACCATTTTCAAAAGACCGCGACGTGAGTGGTGATCTTTCTTATGAGTACGTAAATGCTCGTTCAAGTTGTTAATTGATTCTGTTAGGACAGCGATCTGAACTTCTGGAGATCCAGTATCAGATTCGTGTGTTTTGAACTCATTAATTAATTGCGTTTTACGCTCTTGAGTAATTGCCATCCTGTTTCACCTCCAAATCATGTTAGCCCCATCTACCTCGCAGCCGTCGGTGAAGTCGGCCTGCCAAGTAAGTGGTTTTAAAGCTACAGGAATAATCATACTAAAAATATGCTGAATTTGCAAATGGTAGAGCAGTTTTTCTATGATTTTTTTGTTTGCTTATGCTGATCTTGAAAAAACTGAATCGCTTCTTCTTTATCTTGACTGATTTGAGCCGTCAGCTCCTGGATTCCGTTAAATTTTCGTTCACTGCGAATGCGCTTGAACCATTGTAATTTAATCGGCTGGCCATATATTTCTTCGTTAAAATCAAAGAGGTTTACTTCAATGGCAGGCTGATCAGGACGTTTTTCATAAAATGTTGGTTTATAGCCGACATTACAAACACCGTCATATACTTTACCTTTTACTTCTGCTCTTACTGCATATACCCCTGTTGGCGGAATAATGTATTCAGCAGATAAGCCGACATTAGCTGTCGGAAACCCGATCGTCCGTCCGCGTTTGTCTCCATGGATGACAATGCCGCGAAGCTGATAAGGTTTTCCTAAAAGCTCGCTCACATATTCAACATCCCCATTTTTTAATGCGGAACGGATGAGAGTGGAGCTGACTTTTCGGTCTTGATTGGACAGCTTAGGTACGATGGTTGCATTGATACGGCCTTTTCCGTATTCGTCGAACGTTTCCATTGTGCCTGCACCAAAACGGCCAAACGTAAAATCAAACCCCGCTACTGCGTGCTTCACATTCAATTCATCCAAATATTGATCCACAAACTCTTGAGGAGATAGAGCTGCAAAACTCTCGCTGAATTGTACGATGTATAAATAGTCAGCGCCCAGCTGTTCGATAAAATCAATTTTATCCTCAAGCGGTGTAATTAAGTCTTTTGGTTCCCGTGCCTTTTGCAAAACATGTGATGGATGCGGATGAAAGGTCATGACTGCTAAGGCCAATCCTTCTTTTTCCGCAATGCTTTTCGCTTTGTCAATGACTTTTTGATGCCCAAGGTGAACACCGTCAAAGTACCCTAAAGCCATGACAGACGGGACTTGATCCTTTTGATTCAATGTATGTGGGTGTGAAATATGTATAGTCTTCACGAGATGTCACCTTTTCTTTAAGATTGCTTGTCCTGAGATAAGATCTTCGCCGGCTTCATCAGGTTCTGTTTGGTCGGGTGCTTCATATAAATCGCCAGACAACGGCCTGAAGGAGCAAATACAGCGACACGATCCGACTCTGCGAAATGAGCAAATTCATCAGGCATTGGCAGGACTGCACCGTTTTCCACTTTACTTGCTAATGTATCATTTATCTCCCATTTCGGCAAATGATTGAGCGCACGCTCGATCGGGACAAGGTGCTCATCTACAGTTCCTTCCTCGCTTATATCTCGCAGCTCATCCAGCGTGATACATTCATCAAGTGTAAAATCACCAGACCCTGTACGAATGAGATGTGACATGTGGGCTGGAAACCCTAGTTTCTTCCCGATATCAACCGCTAAGGTCCTCACATATGTTCCCTTTGAACATAGAACGGTAAACCTAAATGACACGCTACCATCCTCATATGTGACAGGTGTAGTCCGCTCGATACGGTGAATAGTAATTTCTCGGCTCGGCCGCTCAATTTCAATGCCTTCTCTTGCATATTCATAGAGCTTTTTCCCGCCAATTTTCACAGCAGAAAACATGGGAGGAATTTGTTCAATGGTTCCTTCAAACTGCTTCAGCGCCTCATCAATTTCTTTTTCTGAGATCGGTTTTTCCACCTTTTTTTCTTCTACGATCTCACCTGTTTGGTCTTCTGTTGTTGTAGAAAAGCCAATCGTGATCTCCGCATCATACGTTTTCGATTTATCTGTTAAGTATTCTACAATCTTCGTTGCTCTTCCGATACAAATAGGGAGAACACCTGAAACCTCTGGGTCGAGGGTGCCTGTATGGCCGACTTTTTTTGTGTGCAAAATTTTTCTTACTTTAAACACACAGTCGTGTGAGGTCATGCCTCTTTCTTTATGTAATAAAAGAACACCATTTATCATCTGCGTTCTCTCCTTTCATAAACGATGAAAAAGGACAGACGATCATCGCCTATCCTTATTTCAACGTCTTATTCGTGATCTTTTGTGTTTAATTCAGCAATCAGGCTTTCAATTCGATTTCCGTAATCTACAGATTCGTCGAATTCAAAGTGCAGTTCTGGTGTTTTGCGAAGTCTGATTCGATTGCCAATTTCAGAGCGGATGTACCCTTTAGCCTTTGCAAGACCTTTTAAGGTTTCCTCTCTTTTCTTCTCGTCGCCAAGAACAGAAATGTAGACTTTGGCAATTTGCAAATCACCGGATACTTCGACATCAGTTACAGTCAAAAAGCCGATTCTTGGATCTTTTAGCTTTCTGCCTAAGATGTCGCCCAATTCTTTTTTCATTTGCTCACCCACACGGGTTGCTCTCATACTCATGATCTTATCACCTCTAATTAAAACCACTCAGTTTTCGTGATCGTTCGTTCAATTTCAGGAAAAGAATCGATAAAGCTTAATACACGCTGAAGCTCCTTTTCCACTTGAACCCGAGATGAGGAAATCACGGCGATTCCGATTGATGTACGCTGCCATGTATCCTGGTAATCCATTTCAGCAATGGTTACATTGAATTTATGACGCGTTCTTGTCAATATTCGCTGAAGAACCGCACGTTTTTCCTTCAGTGAGGATGCATCATAGATCATGCACTCACATTCGGTATAACCGATCATTTTCTTTCGATTTCTTGCATAACGAATGATTCCATGACATCACCTTCACGGATATCATTGTATTTCTTAATGGTAATACCACATTCATAGCCTTGTGAAACTTCTTTCACATCATCTTTAAATCGTTTTAACACGTCAACTTCGCCTTCAAAAATAACGACGCCGTCACGGATTAAGCGGATTCCGCTATCTCTTGTAATCGTTCCTTCAGTTACATAACCGCCAGCAATTGTACCGATTTTAGATACTTTGAACGTTTGACGGACTTCAACTTGACCGATGACTTTTTCTTCATATTCAGGGTCAAGCATTCCTTTCATCGCAGCTTCAATTTCATCGATGACTTTATAGATAATGCGGTGCAAGCGGATATCAACGTTCTCAGTCTCAGCTGTGCTCTTCGCATTTCCATCAGGACGTACGTTAAAGCCAATCACGATGGCATTAGAAGCACTTGCTAAAATGATGTCTGATTCTGTAATCGCTCCAACACCCGTATGGATGATTTTCACTTTTACGCCTTCGACTTCAATTTTTTGAAGAGCTGCTGTTAATGCTTCAGCAGAGCCTTGTACGTCTGCTTTCACGATCAAGTTGATATCTTTTACGTCACCTTGTTTGATTTGCTCAAATAGGTCGTCTAGAGATAATTTTGCTTTATCTGAACGCTGTTCGTCCAGCTGTTTAGAAGCACGCGCCTCACCGACTTGACGAGCTGTTTTTTCATCTTTGAATACGAGGAACTGATCCCCTGCATTCGGTACATCGTTTAAACCAGTGATTTCAACAGGTGTAGATGGTCCTGCTGTTTTCACGCGGCGGCCGATGTCATTGACCATTGCACGTACACGGCCAAATGTATTTCCGACAACGATTGGGTCACCTACATGAAGTGTACCTGTTTGAACAAGAAGGGTTGCAACAGAACCTCTTCCTTTATCAAGCTCAGCCTCGATGACAGTCCCTTTTGCCGCACGATTAGGGTTGGCTTTCAGTTCTGCTACTTCGCTGACAAGAAGGATCATTTCGATCAATTCGTCAATGCCTTCACCTGTTTTCGCAGATAGTGGAACGAAAATGGTTTCGCCGCCCCAAGCTTCTGGTACAAGACCATGCTCAGTTAATTCCTGCATCACGCGGTCAGGGTTCGCTGTTGGTTTGTCAATTTTGTTAACAGCGACAATGATTGGCACTTCTGCCGCTTTCGCATGGTTAATCGCTTCAATTGTTTGCGGCATGACACCATCATCAGCTGCAACAACCAGAATGGTCGTATCCGTTACTTCGGCACCACGTGCACGCATCGTTGTAAATGCTGCGTGTCCAGGTGTATCAAGGAATGTAATTTTTTTGCCGTTTTCTTCAATTTGGTATGCACCGATATGCTGCGTGATTCCACCTGCTTCGCCTTCGACGACTTTTGTCTTACGAATGCTGTCAAGAAGAGTTGTTTTCCCGTGGTCAACGTGTCCCATGATCGTTACAACTGGAGGGCGTACTTGCATATCTTCTTCTTTATCTTCAACTTCATACTTTTCAAGTTCAGTTTCTTCTAAAATAATGACTTCCTCTACTGGAACACCATATTCAGAAGCGATTAATTCAACTGTATCTTTATCAAGTTCTTGGTTGATCGTTGCCATGACACCAAGCATCATCAGCTTTTTGATGATTTCAGCTGTTTCTTTTCCAAGCTCATCAGCCAGCTGGCCGACAGTCATTGAATTTGTAAATTCAATTTTTTCAGGAAGCTCTTTTTTAGGCTTCACAGGTCTAGCTTGCTGATGCTGCGGTTTGTTATTTCCACCGCGTTTATTTTTGTTTTTATTTTGGTTGTTGTTTTTTTTGTTTTTATTAAATTGATTATTCTGCACGTCATTCTTCTTTCTATCATTGTTTTTGTTAGATGATTGTTTTTTTTGTTCTGCGGGTTTCTCGTTAGCTGTCTCTTTTGCTTTGGCTTTTTTATAGATAGCGTCTAGCTTTTTCACAGTGTCGTCTTCAAGCGTCGCCATGTGGTTGTTCACTTCCACGTTCATATCCTTAAGCGCTGCTATAATATCTTTACTTGAAACATCTATGGCTTTTGCGTATTCATATACTCTCACTTTAGCCATTCGTTCACCCCCAAATAAATTAATCGAGCAAGCTTATGAGCTTCTTAGCGAAGCCTTGGTCAGTGATAGCGACAACTACGCGAGCTTCTTTCCCAATAGAACGTCCGAGAACGGAACGGTCTTCAACTTTTCTAACCGGAACATTATAAAATTTGCATTTGTCAGATACCTTTTTCTCTGTGTTAGATGAGGCATCTGCTGCAAGAAGAACCAGCTTAGCACGCGCATGTCTAATTTCTTTGATCACCAGATCTTCTCCTGACACGACTTTACGAGCTCGATTTGCTAGACCAAGCAAAGGATACCATTCAGATTCATTCATTAGGTTTTTTCACCTTTTCAGCTAGTTCTAGTAATTCTTCAAATATGTGTTCGTCAATCTGTGTCTGAAATTGCTGCTGTAAACTGCGTTTGTTCTTTGCCGCAAGAATGGTTTCTTTATCGAGAGAAAGGTAAGCTCCGCGTCCGTTCATTTTTCCGGTAGCGTCAACAGACACTTCTCCTTCTTTAGAACGAACAACACGGATCAGTTCTTTCTTTGGTTTCATTTCTCCCGTCACGACGCATTTTCTAAGCGGGATTTTTTTTCGGCTTTTCACCTTTAATATCACCTCTTATTCGTCAGATTCCTCAGCTACTGGTTCAGCCTCTAAGAAAAGAGATTCAGAGTCTTCAGTTCTTGGGAAAATACCGAGTTCCCTTGCATCTGTTTCGCTTTTAATGTCGATTTTCCAGCTAGTCAGCTTCGCTGCAAGGCGGGCATTTTGACCTCTTTTACCAATCGCTAATGACAGCTGATAATCAGGGACAATGACTGTTGTCGCCTTGTCTTCTTCATTCACAATGACATCAAGTACTTTTGATGGACTGAGCGCATTGGCAACAAATTCAACCGGGTCATTAGACCAATGGACAATGTCAATTTTTTCGCCTTTTAGCTCATTGACAATTGCTTGTACACGCTGACCTTTTGGTCCAACACAGGAGCCAACTGGATCAACATCAGGATCATCTGTACGAACAGATATTTTAGAACGGTCCCCAGCTTCTCTAGCAACCGATTTAAGTTCTACAGTACCATCATAAATTTCTGGTACTTCAATTTCAAATAAACGCTTTAAAAGACCTGGATGTGTTCTAGACACATAAATTTGTGGTCCTTTTGTTGTTTTTTCTACTTTTGTAATGAACACTTTAATGCGGTCATGTGGTTTGTATTCTTCATTTGGCATTTGTTCATTGACAGGAAGAAGGGCTTCGATTTTGCCAAGTGACACGTAAATAAATTTACTGTCAATCCGCTGAACGATTCCCGTCATAATGTCTTCCTCGCGGTCGATGAACTCAGTGTAGATCACACCACGCTCTGCTTCTCTCACTCGCTGCGTCACAACTTGTTTCGCTGTCTGAGCTGCAATGCGTCCGAAGTCTTTTGGTGTGACTTCAATCTCAACGACGTCACCAACCATGTAATTCGGGTTAATATTGGCTGCATCATCTACAGAGATTTCAAGGCGAGAATCATACACTTCATCTACAACATCTTTTCTTGCGAACACACGAATCGTTCCCGTTTCGCGGTTTAAATCAACACGAACATTTTGTGCTTGATTAAAATTACGCTTATATGCAGAAATGAGTGCAGCTTCTATCGCTTCAATGATAATTTCTTTACTAATACCCTTCTCTTTCTCAAGAACAGTCAGGGCATCTAACAACTCACTACTCATTTTTATGGTTCCCCCTTATATCAATGAAAAGGTTAATTGAACGAAACTGCTAATCTTGCGTTAGCTATTTTTTCGTATGGAATATTGATCTCTTTCTTTCTTGTCTTGATCTTCACTGTCACTGTTGCAATCTCACCATCAAAGCTTGTAAGCTCACCTTCAAATGCTTTTTCACCATCAATTGGTTCATATGTTTTCATGAAAACATTTTTTCCAAGTGCTTTTTCAAAATCAGCTTTTTTCTTTAATGGGCGCTCCGCTCCAGGAGAGGACACTTCAAGAAAGTAGTTTTGGCTAATCGGATCTGCCTCATCAAGCTTTTCGCTCAAGGCTTCGCTCACTTTGGCACACTCTTCGATATCGACACCTTTATCAGAGTCAATAAACACGCGAAGGAACCAGTTTTGACCCTCTTTGACAAATTCAACATCAACGAGTTCAAGCTGTAAGCCATCTAAAATTGGCTGCACCATTTCGCTTACGACATCCACTACTTTTTTGCTCATTCTCTTCCTCCTTGTGCTTTCGATAAACGCTCTTATCAATCATTCTGCATAAAAACCCTGCTTTATGTGAGCAGGGGGAGCAGAAAACGGATGAATAATGTCGAGACAAAAATTGCCTGTTCAATACAAAAGAGCGGGTTTCCCCACTCTTGTCTCGGTAATCGTTAGCATTTCCATAAAAACTATACCATATCCAATTTTTTTATGCAAATGAAGTTCCTCCTTATAATAGGTACTTGCTCAACGATTACTGCAGCATGTTCAGTACCATTAATACCTCTCTCTTCCTTTATATATAAACGGAAAGCCACTATGAATAGAGCGGACTGGTAATAATGCACCTGAATGCAATGAGCGAAGAACAGAGCTCCCCTATGAAAGAAAGTAACATCTACACTAAGCCATCTCTATTTCCAAAAAACATTTTGTATGACACAGTATGGTTATTTATATAGAAGCAAAGAGTGTATCAGTAAACAGCCTTCACTTTCAAATTTTTCACCCCCCCCTAATGGATAAGTACTTTAACGTTAAAGAAATAAGCACTTTGCCTTTGCTCACTCACTTCAGAGAACCGAGTTCTAATTTTTAGGGAATAGCAATGTAAAGATCATTCATATTGAACTCCCCGAAGAGCAGGCGGAGACTGAACGGATAACCAAACCTTCATATTATACATAGAGAAAGAACCATGTTTATATGGAATGAATTTATCCAGACTGTTTAATCAGCCATGCATGTAAAAGTAAAGGTGTCTTCTGTGCTGAATTGCTATATTCATCTGGAACCTGCCTTAACGTTTGTTGTAAATTTTCATTTCCTATTAACGATAAAAATTCCATACTAAATGGGCTAAACCCTCCAATTATAGAAGTACCAATCTTATACATCATATCTTTTCTAGTTTTGGTCATATAGGTGAGTAGCTGCTCGAACTCAGATAATGTCAATGAGGCGTGATATTGATCATATAAATACAGTTCTTCTTCTTTGTTCTGAACTGAACTCAATCCACTTTCTAAACTATCTCGATTTAAATCAACTATATAAATAATCGATTCATTTGATAAATAAGGAAGTAACTGTTCTAATAATGCTAAAGGATCTTCAAATAGCCCAAAACACAGATGTATTAAAATCGCATCATAACTTTTCGCATGTGATGAAAAATTTTTGATATCTGTACAAATAAAATGAGCTTTTATATTCAATTGATTTGCACAATGTATGGCTTCTTCAGATGAATCAATTCCAGTCAAATCAGCTAGAGGTAATTGCTTAGATAAATACTCAAGCATCTGCCCTTGTCCACATCCTATATCTAAAATAGAGGCAGGGTTTTTTTTGAATGTTAGTTGATAATAAGAAATGAAAGTTTCAGCTGATAGACATCGAGTAAATGGCGTTTCTCTATTATCATAATTTGAACTTATTTTTCTTTTTTCTGGATCCAAAAACCATGACTGCGCCAGAGCTCTTTTTCCTTTAAGCTCTTTTATCTTTTCTTGTATTATCACAGGGTTTACCACCTTTATAAAAAGTCTCACCAATCAGTTTCAGATAATACGGGAGGTTTCGTTTTGAAGTTCTTTATTTTGCGAGGTTGAAAAAAATGAATGAACAGATTATGTGAAATATGAAATGCTATCGCTGCTAGAATACCAAATGTTAAGTATGAAATAACTGTGATTAATGTAAAAAGCGACATATAAGCAATAGACTTAACACCGCCTATTGGTATATGCAGCAAGATAAATCCTATTGAACTGATACAGATCGATACCGCTACAGACTCCACAGAATTTGTTAGTAAAAATAACGGAAGAAAGAACCGCCAAATCAATTCTTCTGATAGAGCCGTTAATGGAAGAAAAATGATTGAATCAACATTGACAACATATCTGCCTCTAAATGCAACAACTTTGTTTTTTAATTTCCATAGAAATGACGGTAATAGGACACCTAATAAAAAGAAGAATAAAACACCATACACATTTTTATTATTAGAAATTTCAACTAAGAGCTCTTGAGAAAATGCTCCACAGCATATAGAAGCTCCGATAATCGTGAATCCATCATAGCTCCTCTGAGGAGTGATATATGTTATTAACTTTCGATCGGATATTGGTTTATCTCTCTTGATTTTGATCACCATTTTAGAGCTTAAGGGACCCAAAAAGTGAATGAGGATCCCTAAAGCTGCTACCATTGAAATCATCTATTTAAGTACCCGCAATCAATGTATAAATTGGGGCATCATCTACTCCATTAAATCCACCGATCAGTTCCATTAACTCATCATCGATAAACCCTCCGAATGGTCGGCTATTAATCTTCTGTGCAGTAGATAGCAAAATCATATTTTGCATGACATGTCCTGCCTCCATAAAAACGAAGCGATAAGAACGATGTCCATACTTAAATCGAGAACGCCAAAAATTAGCTGAAATGACTACAGCAAATGCAAAATCTTGAACGGATTCTTCTTGTAACATTATTTTCTCAAATTCTTTTTCAGAGTAATCACCCATTTTAGTCAATCCTTTTCTATACGGATCGAAATGATAAATACCTTTGTCTAAAGAATCCACTTTATTGGCTACAATAAATAGATCTAGCGGATAAAGTGCCCCGCCAGATGGTATAGGGCGTCTAGGTCCCTCTTTACGCTCTACCAATCCATAACTCTTCTGTAAAACTGTTGAGAGTTGTTCTAATGAAACACTCCCCCCGTTAAAATAATCTGCACTTCTTCGTTCCTTAATGACATCGTCTAAAGTTATATTTGTATTTAATGGTTTAGGTAGTAAAATTAAAGGTAGGTCATCAAATCTTTTACTTGCATGTGTAGCAATCTTTTGCAAAGTTTGAGATCGCAGCAGCCCTGCAACACCAGGTGCGTCCCATGCCATTGAACCCCTATAGATTTTTGTTGCCTCAAACCAATTTTCAGAAGGATCATCAAACCGTAATGCTTCGTTTCCATACACAACATCAGCCAAATTAGTAGCATGTCTTTCAATACTATTCATATATTTAATCACCTTTCTACGATATTAAGGAAATGGATGTGGAATTGGATTCAGTTCTTCTAACTTAAAAGGTTTATCTACTAAACCTAAATGATAAGAATGTTTTAAAATTCGTTCTCCGCCCAACATTCTACCTCTATAAAGAACGTCAATCGGTTTATATCCAGGAATAATTGATTTTACGACATAGGCACCAGCATCTTTTATATCAGGGCTGGTTAAATCAAAAGTTGCCACATGATATCCTTGTTTTGATAAATGACTGACAAGGTTAGTCCATAAAATGTCTGGAGAACGATCATCAAACGGTGTATAGTCTTTAACGTCCACTAATTTCTCACTCGCTGTTAAAAAATCAGCTTCTTTCACAATATCTGTTCCCGCATAGAGTTTAATATGATCTTCAAAACTGTTAATATCTCGATGATAATCTACATCCACTAAGGCGTTCCCTAATCGTTGTTCTGTTTTTACCCAAGTTCTTGTATACATTCCCTCTATTGCAGCTTTCTCACATGCTCTTTCAATTGAATGAGCAGAGGCCGCGCCAATAGCAAATGGAGCTAAATCTGTATGAGGATTTCTTATCACTGCCAAAATAGTAGGAACACCAGAAAAAATGCTCATGTCTACTAAATGCAAATCAAGAGAAGTAGGTTTAATATATCTTTCATAGAAGTGTTTTAATCTAGGTGAGGTATTAATATCGATCTGCGGTAAACTTAACTTATTGTACCAAGTAAGCATAAATGCATCTCTTTCAATTGTTTCAAATAAACCTGAGATTGCCGCTTCTTGATATGTAATACCACAAGCTAGTCCATTACTAGTTGCATGACCAATATTGGGGTCTCCTGGCCACTCAGTATAGTTTGCAATATGAATTAATTGAGCAGGCGTCCAAACTTCTTCATTATTTTCAGCAATATGACCTTTTCTCCACCATAATTTTGTATCTTCATTCCATCTATCATGAGGAAAATTCGGGTCTTCATATTGAGTGACAGCATACATCTCCCACTTATCAAAGCCAATTACTGATTTGCCTTCATTGATTAAGTCCTTTTGAGTACCAAAACATACAACATCAGAGTTTAAAGGTAAATAAGCGGCACTATATCTTTCCACCGTTTCACCTATAGCTGCTAATCTGGCTGCAGCTGGATTAGCAGATCCTCCCCCATTATATGAATTAGATGGTATTCCAAATAAAATATTGCTGTCTGTACCATGCGCTCCATATGAATGACCCCATATATCATCAACGTCTCTGAGTTTTCTATACTCTCTACGGACTATCCCAACATAAGGATCTGCCAATTGGTCGAGTATTTCCCATGACTCTTCTAACGTTGTCCATTTATTAGCCATAATTAATTATTCACCTCACCATGAAACCAAACTTGAGGAAAACCTGTATCTGCAGCTGGGGAACACTTTGGGCATCTAGGAACTCGATAAACACGATGATGATTACATGAGACACCTTTATCATCTAAATTAATTGTTGTAAATCCACCTGGTGTTGCACTTGGTGCGTAATCTTTTAGTGTGAGCCATTCTAAAATTAAATTACTTGCAATTCCGATTTGAACTAAATTAATCGGCATATGATAAACCGGTTTCTTTTCAGGATTTATAGGTTTTATTTTCATTAAGTCTGATCGCAATACTTCGTCAGAAAAATTTGCTGATTTTCGAAGGTTATAGCAATGTAAACAAGCTGATTGATGTGGCAAGAAAAATGGACCTACCCAAGATGTCTGTCCATCATATGGCACAATGCTTAACCAAGGGACATGGTCTTCTAATGCCAGATCATTTATTTCTTCAAAAATCGGATCTAAATGAGAGTTGCCAATAGCAACCCTGATATCTGGCTGCTTATTTAATTCTCCTTTAAGCACTACTTGTAGCCCTGCCGCTTGCAAATGACGAATGAATTCAGCAGCAACTGGGTTATGATCTCGCGTAATAACTTCAACAATCCCTGTTTTTAAACGATCTAGTATATCTTCAACCAATACTTGTCCACCGGCTCTTTCATAAGACAAAAGCGCAGTTAAATCAAAGGTCATATCCGTCTTAACACACATTCCGTTCGCAACTAAAAATTCGAGGACATGTTTTAATTGATCACTCTCTACTTCGAAATTCTCCTCCAGCTCTTTAATGGAAACCCCATTATCTTCCGTAAGATAATTAGAAATTTCTTGAATAAATTCAATAATTCCGTCACCTTCAATTTTGGTGATAGTTTGCGCTTTTAAACCAATCAAACTGTCTTCTAGTTTACCTAGCGTAATGTGTGGTGCTAATTTATACCTCGTCATTTCTTGATCTTTGACAAACATATATTATTCCTCCTTTAAGAATAATTAATTTGTATTTTAGATAATTGTGCCTGATTTGGGGGGTGACCAATTATTTGTTCCAGCGTGTTCGTAAATGGCTGTAAATGTTTTGAAGAAGAAGCTTCTTGAAATTCGGCTAACCATTCTAATACGTCTAAAGGCATATTGTTCTGGGACAAAATTGATATGACCTCTTCTTTACTTTTACAATACAATTCAATTTTCATGTTTAAATCCTCTTCAAATATATCCTTCAGCCTACTCATACTTACTAACTCTGGTCCTGTTAAATCATATGCCTTTCCAGCGCGATTCCTAACATCCTGTTTAGGGATCAAACATGCCTTTACAACATCTTTTGTATTGATCCAATTAACTCCCTCGGGAGAAAATGCAGTTATTAATTTACCAGTAGCACCTGCCCATCCTCTGTAAAGTTCTATATTAATATCAAGCGGTGAAGTCCTATAAAGTATGCTATTCTGATGAATTTTCAACCAATTCACTTTCAGAACTAGTTCATCCTCAGTATACCAGCTTCTATTAGATAAAATAATCGTTTCCGTTTGAAAATCAGTATTATTTACTAAAGTATTCTTTTTCATAATAACAGCCCCGCCAAAATCAATTATTGAACAGGATAGTCTTCATACTCAACTTTCATCTTCTCTAAAATGACTTTTATTGGTTCTCTAATCCCGACATAATGAATACTCATAAAGATCCCCTCCCTCTCTTTTCTCTTTCTTGATTATGAGTGAATAGTGAAAATCTAAATTAATCAAACTTATAATAGAAATAGTAATCTTCTATTTGAGTTCTTCATAGCTGCCTCAACTTTTTTCATACATTTAATTAATAATATCTAAATACCCAAAATATTTGATCCAAATTAACACCAACCTTTAATCCAAAAATAACATAAAGACCATATAAAACCTTAAAATACATTAAATTTTAAATATAGTATTATTTTCCATAGTCATATTAAACCACATTTTCCGGTGGTATCAACGGACTTTTCAGAAAAATATAAAACTTTCACACTCGGATATTGACAAATAAAGACATGAACCATCATATGTAATATATCAACTACATATCTATGTTGATAAATTTTAACTAAGGAGGTCTAAAGATGACTAAAATTACAATCCCAACTGCTTTGGCTGCTAAGGTACATGGGGAAGGTCAACATTTATTCGAACCAATGGCTGCGCGCTGCACTTGCACAACAATCATCTCAAGTTCTTCAACTTTCTAATCAACTTTAGTTTTTTCGACATATCATTGAAAAGATCGCTCGCCCACCTAGCGAAGCAGACTTAGCTAGGTGGGTGGGCATTTTTTATTTGAAAATAAAGTTTCCACATTTATTTTGCTTAACGAAAACCTTGCATCCATATCATGTTAATGGGACAGCAAGAGATAGTGAATAAAACAAAAAAAGGCGTGGATTTTCTCAATGGCCCCCGCATAATATCCGATTGCCACACCGCTTAAATCTGCCCTTCTCCTGCTAAAATATGATAAGTCATTTTTATCCATTGTCACTCCAATAAGAAGTTTCAATTTTAATCGTACATGATTTAAAATTAACATTGATTGGTAGAATTCCTCAAAAGAATGTTTTAAAATAATGAATTTTCAAATAAAACATTTATTAAAGATGATTCATCAATGCTAATGTTGGGTAAAAATGACCCAGTATATGGATTAATTCGTTATCTCACAATGTTCAAAATGAGATTGAGTCAAATCACTCTTTTCAAAGGTAGATGAGGAAATTTCAGAATGGCTAATATTAACTTTTCTCAGATAGCACCCATTAAAATCTGAATGGCTCATTACTTTTTGTACAATCGATAGCCCCTTAAAATCGCATAACTTATATTTAACATTTATAAACGTTAACCAATCTAAATCAGCATTAACAAATATTTTTTTCACATGCTCTACGCGGTTATGTTCATCAATTACTAATGTATGATTATCAATGCTTATTTCGCCTGATTTCAGCTTTTCAATAAGCATATCTGACAATTCTATATCTTTTAATCCATCATTTTCGAGTTTTAATTTAACATTTCCAAGCAGCTCTAATAATTCTTTTTTCTTTTCTTCATATGTTTTGTCTTTTTTATATGGCCGAAAACAACTTTCAACATACAGTTCTAACTCTTCACTTAACATTGACTCACTCCTTTTTTCAGACAGCATACATGCATTGATTTTGCGGTGCATAACATTTAGCTGAAATTTTTAGAGACTAGCCTCTTGCTCGCTTTATATATTTTTTATAGCCAACCAACGAAAGAATAAACCCTAACAGTGTATAGCCTATAAGGACTGCTGTTACTAAGATCAAATTCTCTCCCCCTGGTAGTGTTGATACTGATTGCACTAAGCCTTGATGTGCCCAATATTGCGGGAAGAGCATACCAATTATTTTGAGATAACTAGGTAATTGATCAAATGGAGTCCATAAACCACAAGCAACTGCTGTCCCTAAAGCAATCATGTTCGTCATTACTAAGCCTGTATTCTCAGTTTTAGCAAATGCGGCGATGGCAACTCCCCATGAAGTCACTTGCATTGATAATAGGACAACTACTAGAAACCACGAGCTGTATTGTGTTATTTCAATACCATATAAATAAACCCTAAAAATGGTTAACAACAAAACTTGAAATAAGATAATGATAAAAAATGGAACGCACTTTCAAGAAAAAATGATGCGGCTGTAAGAGTGCCTTTAACCTTGCCACAATTCTGCTCTCACGATCTTTACAAAACTAATGACAATTGAGAAACTAATGACAAATGTGGAGAAAACACGCTCATCCCTGTCACTGATTGAGGAAGCAGCTAATGTTTTTGTGCTTGAGAACTACCTGATATAAATAATTCTATTAAAAGATAATTGAAGCAACTGGTAGCAAATGGTCCAGAACAACAATGATCGATCTTTCACCTGTTTTATAGATTCGATGCCGGATAATAGCCTATAAACATCACTTTCCCGTTATATTCATTTGATTCCCTTCTATATAACTCTTAAATAATCACATTTTTTATTTATTTTACCATTTTCGGATGTGACGAATTAGAAATTAGTCACGCAATGTTGACTAATTACGTATGATTTTGCAAATCTACGGTACACACAAATTAATTCTGTTCGTTAGATTTATGCTCTTTTACATTAGTTACTCTTTTAAGTTATTTTGATTTACGAAGAGTGCTTTTCATTCATAAAGACATTTTATTGTAATTGATCCGTAAATCTGTTCCTGATAGTGAAAGACACTCTTCAAGTCTCAGTCTGTACAAAGATAGTGTTGGGGAACCAATGATTCCTTTTTTACTCAGTTTGTAAATCTTCTAAAGTATCTAATGGTTTTGTAGTTTTAACTAACACTCCACCTTGATGAGTAACAAAATCATACCCGAGACTAGTTAATGTTTTATTAGGAATCATAGATTCAAAAAAGACAGATGTTTCTGCGTAACGATTCAAAAGCTCATCTATTTTGCCTTCTTCAACAATATTCCCTTTATCAATGAAAGCCACATAATCACATAAACTCTCTATTTCCTCCATATAATGACTAACATAGATAATAGTTCTTCCCTCTTCCTTCAATTTGTTAATGATGTCGAAAATATAACGTCTTGATTGAGGATCTACCCCCACTGTCGGTTCATCTAAAAGAATTAACTTAGGAGCATGCATTAGAGCGCAGCCAATATTCAAACGACGTTTCATTCCTCCTGAAAAGCTTTCAACTATATCATTTGCTCTTTCCCACAATCCTACATCTTTTAGTGTTTTTTCTACTCTTTCTTCTAATGTTTTCCCTTTCAAACCATAAATTTGTCCAAAAAACTCCATATTTACTTTAGCTGTTAATTTTTCCTCTAAGCTGATGTCTTGCGGGATGTAGCCGAGCGCACTCTTAGACTCACCAACATGCTCAACTCTGCCTTCATAAGATTTAATGATGTGAGATATAATTTTCATCAAGGTTGATTTACCAGAACCATTTGGACCTATTAATCCATAACAAACTCCTTCTGGAATCGTTAATGTAATACTCTTTAACGCTTGGGTAGTCCCGTATTTTTTACTGACGCTTTCTATTTTCAACATCCGGCACCCTTTCCTTCCATGTCATTTATTTTTTAAAATGGCTTCAATAACACTCAAATATTCTTTGTAGGCGTGCTCTCCTAAATCTGTTATACTAACGATTGTTTTTGGTTTTTTATCCACAAATGTCTTTGTAATTAGCACATAGCCTGCATCCTCTAATTTTTTTAAATGCGAGCCCAAATTACCGTCTGTTACAGATAAAGAGGCTTTTAAGAAGCTAAAATCACATTTTTCATAAATCATTAATAAACTCATAATCCCTAACCGAACTTTTGGATGGATTAAATCATTTAAACTATTGACATTACTCATTTCCTTGTCCTTTTCTTTTTAAAATCACACCAGTTAATAACAAACTTCCTCCACCAATAAAAGCGAAGATAATGTTCATTAAACTAGGAAATAATAAAAATGTAGTTACACCTAAAACACTTAGCCAGAACCCCATAATAAAGATTTCTTTAGCTAGAACAATACCTAAGAGTAAATACATGATAGAAACCAATAAAACAACATAAAAGGGTAAATTATTTAATGTATATGGTAATAAACCAACACATATTAAAAAAATAAAGATACCTAAAATAATTCCAAGACCAAGCCATGTGTATTGTAATTGAGTTCTTAAAAACAAGGGCATTGGGATCATTTTCTTTTGTTTAAAATATGTAGTTAAAGTGATAACCCAGCCCGCAATGCCTAAAATAAACCAAAAGACACCTGCAGTTATTGAATGAGCAACAAGTAAAGGTATTGAATATCCCATTATCCAAATGAGGCCCCAAATGATAAAATAAATACTGGTTTGTTTACAATACTCTGTTTTATAGTTTGTAATCGTCTTGATATGAGATAAATTCTCTAATATTTCTGAATTATTGAATTTTTCATTAGACATAAATAAACTCCTCTTCCACAAAGAACTCTGTACTACAGAGTATAGAATGAAATTTCCATTTAGTCAAGTTATTGGAAATACCTTTTTTATGAATTAAAATAAAAAATAGATATAACCACCTCCTTCCTAACGAATCTCCAAATACCTTCTGCTTCTTGATCGTTTCTGAAAACCCTTTTTAAGGGTTGTCGCATAACCGCTTCATATTTCAAGAAATTTAAATATAGAAAAAGTGATAAACAGGCATTTTAATTTTCTATTTGGAAAGTAAGAACTACTAATTGGAGTGAGCTATATAAACAGTTCCTTATTCAGCAGGCATTCGTCATCGATTCTTTTCATTCATTCTTTTCGCATGTTCACTAATAAGTGCTGCCTCCCTGCTTCCTTTTATAATGCGGAAACCGTCATAATCCGGATAGAGCGAGTCATCGTCCTGAATGCTTGTTAAAATCCAAAATTGACTGCCAGCGCCTCCGAGCCGCTCTACCGCTGACAGCCAGCTCTGATATACGTCAGGACGAGCTGATTGATTTTGACAGCCAAACTCTTCTAGCACAACTGGCTTTCCGATTGACTTCCCGCGGGTGATATGGTCTTCGATCCATTTCACTCCCCAGGCAGCAGACTTGCTCCAGTGATCTGGGTACAGATGATAGGTTCCATAATCGATATTAGGAAGAGATGTTAAACGGTCCCAATCGACGCCTTCTCCTCCTCCGTAAAACCAATCTTCATGTCCTGGTATGCGAAAGAATCCTTCATCTCCTACTGCAACAAGATGGTGACGATCCAGCGATTTGATCCATGTACTCATTTCATCTGCCCATTTGACTAGTACATTTCCCGTTGGATCTGACTGCATCCGCGGCTCGTTGGCTAATTCCCAAGTCATAATAGCTGGATCGTCTTTATATTGAACACCTGTGTACGTATTGGTTCTTTCTAATACATAGCGGACATAATTTTTGTAAGCTTTTTGAATACGAGGATCTGTATAAAAGGCATCATGCGATCCTGCCCCGAACCACTTCACATATTGATTCATACCGCCGAAGTCATCCCAATTATTCACTAGTGGGATGACAAGCTTTATTCCTTCCTGGCCTGCTTTATAAATCGCATAATCTAGTTTTTGAAAACCCGATTCTTCATAGACGCCTGGACTAGATTGTAAGACTGAGTTTTCTTGAGGGGCCCCGTCGTGAAAGCCCCAAATCCGTATGACCTTTAAATTCATTGCTTTCATATCATCGAACACAGCATCTACCATTTTTTTAGATTTGTAATGGAAATAGTAATTATTTGTGCCGGCGAAGTAAAATGGTTGATTGTTCAGCGTAAATTGTGTACCAGACGTCTGCACATAAGCGGCAGCCTTCATCGTAAGCGAAAACCAGCCAGACCATATAACGGCCACAAATATGAAGCAAGACACTCTTTGAGCCCACTTTTTCATTTACATTCTCCTCACAATCTATCTCTATCCTTCTTGAGGCAGGATCACGTCTAGTTGAAACGGTGTTTGTTCATTTGAATCAAGTTCAATCGTCTGCTGTTTGAGCATTTTATTTTCTTTACCGATTCGAATCTCATATGTTCCGTGAAATGCTGGACATTTCACATGGCCATTAGCATCTGTTTTTTCAACTCTTTGGGTCGTCCACTCGTTTAGAAGCTTTTCATAACGTCGTCCTGCTTCATTTAAAGACCAATCATAATTCACGATGGCTGCATGTTCACCTCTCCAATGGGCACCTGCCCAAAATCCCCACATCAGCACTCCTTTTACGGCTGGATGACTAAATGCGACGCGATATAAAGCTTCCAGGTTATCCGCTCTTCTATTAGGGTCAGGGTGAACAGAATCGTACTCTGTGACCCATATTGGAAGACCAAGCTCAGCCAGCACATCGAGCCTCTCTTTGACAATGACTGGATCGACCCGTTCTTCAAAATGGCCTTGAACCCCAATCGCCTCAATAGGTGCGCTTAACTGACGCAGTTCATTGATATGCGCTTTATAGGCATGGTGTTCACCATAAGAGATCACATTATAATCATTCACAAACAATAGGGCTTGAGGGTCAATTTTTTTCGTTTCTTCATACATCCACTTCCAAATATTTTTACCAAAGCGATCTTTAAAAAATGAACCATGCATCATTTCATTGTTTACATCCCAATGACGGAACCTTCCCTTAAAGTGATTGCCCGCATGCTCAAGCCGGTTTTTCATGGCTTCATATACTTCGTGATTCGGCAATGACCTTAGCCAGCTTGGATTCGCATCCTCTACCTCCCAAAATAAAGCGTGCCCCCTCACTGGAAGCTGATGTCGATCTGCAAAATTCAGCATCGCATCTGCTTTTTCGTAGGTGATTTTCCCTCTTTCTGGCTCATTCGCATACCATTTTGCTTCATTTTCAAAAACAGCCCAATTAAAATGCTTCACGAAAAAATCAGCATATTGTTGATTAAATAACACTTGATCATTCATCGCTGAACCAAAGGCGAATTCATGTCTGATTTGCTTTATTTCAACCTCTATTCCTGCTATTGGCTTTTTTTCGCCGTTTGTCACGTTGATCACAAGATCTCTTTGTCTATGCTCTGAGATTCGATCATCCGCCTCTTTTTTCCACATCAGATTTTCCTGCCCATTTTCGCCTCTATTGAAGGAATGATGAAGAAAGCTTCTTTCTTTGACCATGTGAAATCACCCTTATCTTCATTGGATTCATATTACCTATTCAAACTGCCGGCCAGAAGCCGGCAGCTTGCTTTTAACCTCTTAGTTGATCAGACGATGGTATTCAGCATAGGCAGTGGCCATATCCACTTGAGACCAGAAGCGGTGATAAGTGAAAACTGGTGCGCCATTCTCCCATTTGCCTGTAGCTTCATTAAATGAAGACTGATATTTACTTTCGAGTGAAGACCATGCTGGATCTTGTTTAATCTTCGGACGAAGATCAGCAAAACTCGTATAGACCCCATTCCCTCCTCGCTGCGGGTCAGAAGGAATGGTGCTGGCTCCAGGAATTTGATTTCCTTGACCAAATGTCCCGTTCCATCCATTTGGGAAATACACTTCTTTTCTAAAGAAACGGTCATAGTCTTCTCTATCTTCCTCTGTCACTATGCCGACGCCATCATTGTAATTCCATGCAACCTCTAGGAGCTGCGCAGCTGCATCTTTCGCTCTTGCACCAAGCGCTGTATAATCACCTGTTTCCTGCTTTGTGGCTGCAGCAAAGAATATCAAAGCTTTGGCTAGACTTCCTAATACGCCCGTATCCTGAGTCGGATCTTTAGTTACAGCTGTTAAATTTGGATTTCCTGTTGCAGACTGGAACCCGTTCCAAGTATCAGGCTGTCCGCTCCAAGCAATATTTCCAGGAAGCCAAAACTCTCCAGGCGCACTTGTTGTAGCAACTGAAACATTCGTTCCTCCTAGAATTCTCTGTCCTTGTTCATCTAAGAAATAACCCTCTTCATCTGACACAGGACGGCTGCCGATAAAAATGTAGTCTAAGGCATAGCTGACCCATTTTGTTATGACAGATTTGGCCATTTGGACATTTTCAGATGTTTTGTCGCCATCTTTTACAAAAATATAATAAAGCTCTGCTACGCGCTCCATTGGCCACGCCTGCATTCCAAACCAGTTATTTGAAGGCGGGTCAAGGTAAACAGGTGCATCTTCATATGCCATATCATAAAAAGTACTTCTTCCTGCTGGATAAGCGCTATAGTCTCCATTCCAGCTATTGGTTGCGCCTCCTGCTATGGCTCCTTCTTTCGATTGAAGCCATACGTAAAATTCAAGCTGTCTCTTTAATGTTTTTTCCCAATCACTTGCCCCGGTAGCTGAAGATGGCTTTAAGCCTCCTTTATCTGAGGATAAAGCATAAGCGGCAACAGGGTTTTGATATCCCTGATGACAATGGCTCGCCCCGATCCGCCATGACCAGTTTGCATAATCCCCAAGTCCTCCGCCCCAAGAGGTATACCATGCCATTAAATAATGACAGCCGCCCTTTCCGTTTCCAGGATACGGATTCCCCTGCTTCCCGCTTCCAATCGTTTGAAAATATTTATCGTACATGCCGTAACGGAGGAAATCCCCCATTTTTTTCGCTTTATCAAGATAAGCCGACTTATTATAGCCGAGCTCTTTTGCCCAATACATCGCTTGTATCGCACGTGCATCAGCATCCGTTGCATTCGTATAGCGCCACTGAGCAGCTGGAGCTTGATTTTCTTTTGTGAACAAGCTCATAAAGCCTTCATTCGGCTTGCCAAAAGATTTATCGTCCTGTGATGGATGAGGGATGGATTCCCATACAGATTCCTGTGGACCACGCTGGAAGGTGTTCACATATGCCGCTTTATGTGATGGGTTGAGCAAGTTTCCATAGCCATACCAGTTATCTACGTCAAGGAGCCAGTGCATTAAATACGTTTCATTCGATCCATAGGTTGATTTCAATTCACTATCAATTGGATCTTGACCAGCAGGACGGGCACCGGTTAATTGGCTTGGGTATTGATCCGGAAATGGTTTCTCTGCTGCGTATGTGGCTGGACTGGACGGATTATAAGCATTCATATGCGGCTGCTCATCATGTCCATCCTCATTGACTGGAATGATGTACTTCTCCATATTGTCCCAAGCTGCCTCTAATTTGCTCCAGTCCCCTGTGTAATGTCCATACAGCACCTCAAGCCACAGCCAATAGCTATACGCTTCTGAAGTTGTCATATGCCCATAATCAGGAGCTTCACAAATGAGCGTCTCAATTGAATGATACGGAATTCCTTCTGGTGAAAAATATCCATTCGCATCGCTTTTAATTTGATGATAAAGCGTTAAAAACCGTTCTTTGTTTGACAAATCCTTCACCCTTTCAATAAAATCGTTGTTTTTTTATTTATCTGGAAGTGTGCCAAATACTAAAGCACCATCGTCAAAGACAGGAATCTTCGTTGTTTTTTGCATATTGGATGTTAACCCTTGATAGGAATAATCATTTGAGGCATCCCATATATTCGATCCATTTGGAGCAGATAATCGAAATTGTATTTCCTTCTTATGCTCAGATTCTCCTCCAGGGAAAATAGCTACGCCCGTAAAATCGATCTCTGCAAAATAGACGTGTCTTGATGCGTCATATACCTTTAAAGGCGATAAGGAAGCGCCTTCATTGTAGGCTGCTGTCACTTGAATATCCTTTTCCGTGAATCCCTTTGCAAAGACCTCACTCAGATTGACGTAATATCTAAATGACAGTGTTTGACTGCTTCTTGCCGGCCAGCCGGACCGGTTGTATAGCACCGCTTTCACTTGAGTAGATGTTGTATCGTTATGCATCACAGCTGCCTCTACAAAAAACTCATCCTCCACCTGTTCTTTAGGCGGGAAATTTGGCAGTTTTGATTGTCCTTGACCAAACAGCTGCACCATTTTGGCGATATTTCCAGTAAAGGCGGCATTATAATCGGTCGCCACCTCGTTTGATATATAATCCGAGATGTCATCGTCATATTGATCCTGTGCATTAGGGCCCCCAACAAGCGCTCCATAAAGTGTGTGCCGATGAACTGAAGGATTTGTCAGCTGGTTCGACCATGAGCCGTGTGCAGTACGGTGGTGCGGATGCTTCGGCGGATTCTGGCCAAAACCAACGACGTAGCTTCTATTCAGCGGATTGTCACCTAGCATATAGTGAGTTTGCTTGATCGCAAACGATTGGTATCGATTCTTCTTTTCTTGATCAGATACCCAATCAGCATATACAAAGGCTAAAAATGCTGCATTGGCGGCATAACGAAGTGAACCCCATTGATCCAGCCATGCCAAACCGCCAGGCGTATAGGTGATTCTTTCTACTTTTCCATTTTGAACAAGACCTGTGGTCCAGTAATCAAGATTACGCTCAGTCGATTCTATAAATCTGTTCTCTTTCGTAATTCTTGCAAGTAAAATTTGTGAAGCAAAAAAAGTATTGTCCCATGACATGGTAAACGTATAATCCCAATCCTTCGGCCATTCCTCTACCGCTTTTAATGCTTGGTTTAAATACGTTTCTTCATTTGTGGCCAAGTACAGCCAGATTCCGCCCCAAATAAGTTCGTCAACATAGCCGCTCCAGGAGTTGTAAAATGGCTGCGCATTGGTGACACAATCTGTATACTTGCCGCGATACCTGTCAGCAAATGCATATAGCTGTTTGGCGTGCGTCAAAAGCTTTGCTGCATAAGACGCATCTGTTTCTTTAAAAATGATAGAACCTGCTGCTAAAGCCGCCGCAGTTTGTGCAGCTACTTCTGTTCCAGGACAATGTTCATCAATTTTAAAAGCTGGCCGGTTCATCGGCATCACTTCTGCTGGTCCCCACCAAGCGTGATCGGCGTTTCCATCACCTACTTGCGCCCAAAATTCATTCGGTCCTGTATGTGCTTTCAAGAAATAATCCGTTGCCCACTTGATTTGATCTAGTATCTCATCAAGCAGCTCCGCCTCTTCATAAGCTTCTCGGTATTCATATACTGTCCATGCAAGCACAGCTGCTGAGTAAGCCATCGGAAGTCCAAATTTCACATGATCTCCTGCATCATACCAGCCGCCAGTTAAGTCATGCCCAACATCCTTCCCGTCCTCTAGTCCAGAATCTCCCCGCCAGTTCAGACGATTACTATCCGGAAGCCGGCCTGACCGCTGCGCTTCATAAAACAGCATGGATTTTTGTAGAACCTCTACATAGTTGTAAGATGCCATTTCTTTATTGCTCACCCCTTCTTTTTAGTGAAACATTGATCAATAGACGAACCGCCTCCTTTTGATACTTCGTTTCGTGATCTGTACAGTTTTGAAAAGAATCAAATAGGTTTCAAAAATAAGCATGGTAAACAGCAATCAGCTTTACGCTCATCGAAGATTTTTCTTTTGATTCTCCTTCTGACTGTACCCAGAATGATCATATGTCGCTTAAGAACATTTCAGACGGCGAAATTCTCTTTTGAGCTCTATTTGGGTAGAAAGAATGACATACAATCTCTTCTCTTAAAACATCACGATAAATCAAGATATATGAATGAATAAGAAAATAATTCCAGTTGATGAGAAATCTTTATTAGTTAACATAATAAAATTATTGTATATATAAAAAAGAACGCCCTTTTAGGGCGCTCTTTTTTATCACATTAAAATAAAGAAAGCTGGTTTTGATCAGGAAGTGCTTCTAAACAGCCTTGACGATCTAAATATTCAAGGATGGTTTTCGACACTTTTCCACGTTTTTGTAAATCTTCTTTTGAAAGGAATTCCCCATCTTGCCGCGCGCGAACAATATTTAACGCAACGTTTGTTCCGAGTCCAGGGATTGAATTGAATGGCGGAATTAATCCGTCTCCATCAATGATAAACTCTGTTGCACTTGAGCGGTAGAGGTCCACTTTTTTGAAATGGTAGCCTCTTTCGCACATTTCAAGGGCAAGCTCTAGTACAGTTAATAGGTTCTTTTCTTTCGGTGATGCATCTAGACCTTTTGAGTTAATGTCATCCATAACGGCTCGAATCGCATTCGACCCTTTTGTCATCGTTTCTATATCAAAGTCATCCGCACGAACGGTAAAGTAAGCCGCATAGTACAGAAGTGCATGATGCACTTTGAAATAAGCAATACGAACAGCCATTAATACATAAGCAGCCGCGTGGGCTTTAGGGAACATGTATTTGATCTTTTTACAAGAATCAATATACCAGTTTGGTACATTATTATTCTTCATTTCTTCTTCCCATTCAGGAGGAAGTCCCTTTCCTTTACGAACAGATTCCATGATTTTAAAGGCGAGTGACGGCTCTAAGCCCTGATAGATGAGATAGACCATAATATCATCACGGCACCCAATCACTTCACTTAGTTCACACGTTTTATTGTGAATGAGCTCTTGCGCGTTTCCGAGCCATACATCCGTACCATGTGATAGTCCAGAAATCTGAACAAGCTCTGAGAAGGTCGTTGGTTTTGTATCCTCTAGCATTTGGCGAACAAATCTTGTCCCAAATTCCGGTATACCGAGTGTACCTGTTTTACAGCCAATTTGCTCTTCTGTTACACCTAAAGGCTCTGTCCCTTGGAAAATTTTCATCACTTCAGGGTCATCTGTTGGAATCGTTTTTGGATCGATACCGCTTAAATCTTGAAGCATACGAATGACCGTTGGATCATCGTGCCCAAGAATATCCAATTTCAACAAGTTATCGTGGATGGAATGGAAGTCAAAATGTGTCGTCTTCCAATCAGAACCTGTTGCATCTGCTGGGAATTGAATAGGTGAGAAATCGTAAATGTCCATATAATCAGGCACAACGATAATCCCGCCTGGATGCTGGCCCGTTGTCCGTTTTACCCCTGTACAGCCTTGTACAAGCCGGTCGATTTCAGCGCCTCTCATATGAAGGTTATGATCTCCTGCATAGCCTTTCACGTAACCGTATGCTGTTTTTTCTGCAACGGTACCAATCGTACCTGCTCGGTATACGTACTCTTCCCCGAACAACTCTTTCGTATAGTTATGCGCGATCGGCTGATATTCACCTGAGAAGTTCAAATCAATATCAGGGACTTTGTCTCCTTTAAATCCTAAGAACGTTTCAAACGGAATATCATGTCCGTCTTTTTTATACGGCGTACCACATTCTGGACAGTCTTTATCAGGAAGGTCAAAGCCTGAACCAACAGATCCGTCATTAAAGAACTCAGAGTGCTTACAGCTTGGGCATACATAATGAGGTGCAAGTGGATTCACTTCAGTAATCTCTGTTAATGTCGCAACAAGAGATGAGCCGACAGATCCCCTTGATCCAACTAGATATCCATCATCAAGTGATTTTTTTACGAGCTTATGAGAGATTAAGTAAATAACGGCGAATCCATGACCGATAATACTTTTTAATTCTTTCTCAATGCGGTCTTCTACGATTTTCGGCAGTTCATCTCCGTAGATGCTACGCGCCATTTGATAGCTCATTTCCCGTATTTCTTCATCTGCACCTTCGATTTTTGGTGTGTAAAGATCATCTTTGATAGGTTTAATGCTTTCGACCATCTCAGATACTTTTTGAGTATTCGTTACGACGATCTCTTTTGCTTTTTCGTCTCCTAGGAAGGAGAACGCTTCTAGCATTTCATCTGTCGTTCTAAAATGAACTTTTGGCAGTTCATGGCGGTTCAGCGGATTCGCTCCACCCTGTGATGAAATTAAGATTTTACGATAAATTTTGTCCTCTGGATGCAGGTAATGTACATTTCCAGTCGCTACAACTGGTTTATTCAGCTTTTCACCAAGTTTGACAATGTTTGTGATGATTTCTTTTAACGCACGTTCATCTCGAACAAGCTCAAGCTGCAGCAGGTGCTGATACACTTCTGGCGGATGTACCTCTAAATAGTCGTAAAATGCTGCAATGTCTTCCACCTCATCAGGTGATTTTTGCATCATCCCTTCAAACACTTCACCCTTATCACAGGCAGACCCGATTATTAAACCTTCTCGATATTTCTCAAGCTGTGAGCGAGGTATGCGCGGGACCCGGTAAAAATAATGAATATGAGAAAGTGAAACAAGTTTAAATAAATTTTTAAGGCCTGTCTCATTTTGAGCAATCAAAGTCGCATGGTAAGGACGTGAGCGCTGGTAGGCATTCGACTGCCCCATGTTTTCATTCAATTGATCGTGATAGGCAATCTCTTTTTCAGCCGCATCTTTTAGCATCTTCAGCATGAGATAGCCTGTCGCCTCTGCATCATAAATCGCCCGGTGATGCTGCGTTAGTTCAATATCGAACTTTTTACAGAGGGTGTTCAGCCGGTGATTTTTAAATTCTGGGTAAAGGAATCGGCCAAGTTCAAGTGTATCAATGACAGGGTTTGACGCTTTATCTGTTTTTAACAGACGTTTATATGCTGCATTTAAAAAGCCCATATCAAAGCTCGCATTGTGTGCAACAAGGATATCTTGTCCAATCCATTCTTTGAAATCCCGCACAACGTCGACAACATCTGGTGCATCTCTCACCATATCATCGGTGATACCTGTTAATTCAATGGTTGTCGCTGATAACGGGTGATGGGGGTTTGCAAATGCCTCAAAGCGGTCAATGATTTCCCCACCTTTTATTTTCACTGCTGCCAGCTCAATGATCGTGTCATAAACGGCTGAAAGTCCAGTTGTCTCTACGTCAAATACGACATACGTCGCATCCTCTAACAAGCGGTGCTCTGGGTTATATGCAATCGGTACACCATCATCAACTAAGTTGATTTCCACACCGTACATCATTTTGATGCCATGCTTTTTACTTGCTGCATACGCATCAGGGAAGGATTGTACAACGGCATGATCCGTCAAAGCAATTGCTTCATGTCCCCATTTTTTTGCTTGTTCAACAAGCCTGCCAATGCCAGTGACAGCATCCATTTGGCTCATAGGGGAATGTAAATGAAGCTCCACACGCTTTTCACCCTCAGGTGCTGTATCTTCTTTTAGCTGCGGTTTCATTTCATTGACATCATTGGCGATCATGACAAGATCTCTGACAAATGTATCATTTTGAATGCTTCCTCTTGCTTTCACCCACATGCCTTTTTTCAATGATTTCATCAGCTGAGCATCTTCTTTTTCTCTTGCAAACATTTTGATCAAAATACTGTTTGTATAATCTGTGATCTTAAAGATACAAAGCGTTCTCCCGCTTTTCAGCTCACGCGTTTCTGCATCGAATACGTAGCCTTGAACGGTAATTCTTCTTTCCTCGTCCATGATACTATCAAGCGTACGAATTTCTTCATTGTCTTTGATTTGATAGCCAATCATCAGAGGGCCTGACGGAGCTTCATCCTGCTCCTCACTTTCTTTCTTCTCCATCTCAGTGAGGGCTTGCATGGCTCTTTCTTGATCTTCAGCAAGCTTTTGTTCTCTGAACTTCTGAATCTCTTGATCTGATACAAAAATTTCTGTATCGAATTGCAGCTCTGGAAAGCCCACTTGTTTAAATGCAGCCTGGAGCATTGGGCTGTACTTTTTCTTAATAGCGAGTGCCTCTGTTTCGCTTTTCGTTTTAATGATGATTTTATGTCCAGACAGCGATGGTTTTTGCTGCTGAAGCAAACTGACGATTGGGGGGGAAATTCCTTGAAGTTCTTCCACACAATGTGACCAGTACGATTGCACGAGTTCTTCAGATATGTGCGGATCATTCACTTCAATCGTACAAGTGATTTGTGCAATATGAGAAAATGCATTTGTCAGCCTGCTGAGAAACATGGCGTATACTTTGTAAGGCAAAAGCGCCTGAAATTTAAAAAGGAAATGCCATGTTTTCGTCGCCTTATGCACCGTCAATTTGACGATTTCCCCTTCTTCAAAGTAACGACTGAGGTCATCATCTGTCATTTGAATCTGATTGAGTAATATATGAAATTGCCGCCGTGTGATCGATAATTGTTCATCCAAGACAGGACCCTCCTTTTGTCAATCAGAAAGGTACCTCTTTTCTCCAGGAGGTACCTTCATTTTTTTGTTCGTTTTATGCTTGGCGTATAAACGAAATCAGATCATCAACAGAAACTTCATGTGATTCACCTGATTTTCTAAACTTCACTTCAACAATACCTTCTTCTGAACGTTTTCCGCAGCTAATGCGAATTGGCAGTCCAATTAAATCACTGTCTGCAAATTTCACTCCTGCACGCTCCTGGCGGTCATCGAAAAGTACATCGAAGCCTTCATCTTCTAATCGCTCGTACAACGTTTCAGCCAGTTCTTTTTGCGCATCGTTTTTCATATTTAACGCAAGGAGATGAAGGTCATATGGCGCCACTGTTTCCGGCCAAATGATTCCTTTCTCATCGTGATGCTGTTCAACAATCGCTGAAAGCGTTCTAGAGATGCCGATGCCATAGCAGCCCATAATCATAGGCTGCGCACGACCATTCTCATCGAGGTACGTTGCATCCATTGATTCAGAATAACGAGTGCCCAGTTTAAAGACTTGTCCAACTTCAATCCCTTTTGCAAACTGAATAGTGCCTTCCCCATCTGGAGAAACGTCTCCTTCTTGAATCAAGCGAAGATCTGTGAATTCTTTTACCGACACATCTCGTGCTGGATTGACATTGACATAGTGATAATCCGCTTCGTTTGCACCAGCGACTGCATTTGTCATGCCTTTAACCGCAAGGTCCGCATAAATATCGACTTCTGCTTCCAGTTTAACAGGTCCAACAAATCCAGGCTCAGTTCCAATGACTTCCAGCACTTCTTCGCGTGAAGCAAGCTCGACAAGCTGTGCTCCTACTAAGTTTTTCACTTTCACATCATTTACTTCATGATCGCCTCTAGTAAGGATCAGAACATACGCATCATCTGCTTTAAATAAAACAGATTTAATGCAAGCAGAAGGATCCACTTCTAAAAATCCAGCCACATCTTGAATCGTTTTCGCTTGCGGCGTGTGGACTTTTTCAAGCTCTTTGAAGTCCGCAGGATTTGCTTCTTCTCCGTGATATACAGCCTCTGCCATTTCGATATTCGCGGCATATGAAGAAGTATCGGAATAAGCGATGGTATCCTCTCCGACTTCTGAGAGCGCCATGAACTCATGCGTATCTTTTCCGCCCATTGCCCCTGAATCTGCAATGACTGGTCTAAAATTGAGACCCACTTTTGAAAACACATTAGAGTAAGCCGTAAACATTTTGTTGTATGTTTCATCAAGGCTTTCTGGCGAAGAATGGAATGAGTATGCATCCTTCATAATAAATTCACGTCCGCGCAGAAGTCCAAAGCGTGGTCTCTGTTCATCACGGAATTTTGATTGAATTTGATATAGAGTTAAAGGAAGCTTCTTATACGATTTCACTTCGCTGCGTACTAGTGATGTGATCACTTCTTCGTGGGTTGGGCCAAGCGCAAATTCGCGGCCATGGCGATCCTTCATACGCATCAATTCGGGACCGTATGTATACCATCTTCCTGACTCTTGCCACATTTCTGCCTGCTGCAGCACTGGCATTAACAGCTCAGCTGCGCCTGCCTTTTCCATTTCCTTGCGGACGATGGATTGAATATGCTGAATGACTTTATGCGCAAGCGGCAGATAATGATAGATTCCACTTGTGTTTTGTCTAATAAATCCAGATCTTACTAAGAGTTGATGACTTTTTGCCTCAGCATCTGCTGGCACCTCTCGAAGAGTTGGAATGAAAGTCAGGGATTGTCTCATGTCGTTACACCTCATTTATGAAATAGGACTTCTCACAAAAACTCTTGTTTCCCGGAATGAGAAACAAGAGAGAATGGTTTTTATAAAAATAACCGCTGAATGTCATTCCACGTTACCACTAACATTAACAGCATGAGGAAAGCAACACCGATAAAGACGACAAGTGCTTCCTTCTCACGATTAATTGGCTTACCGCGAATGGCTTCAACAAATAAGAATAGTAAACGCCCTCCGTCTAGTGCAGGAATCGGTAATAAATTCACGATGCCTAGGTTGATACTGAGGAACGCCGCAAACTGCATTAATGTTAACACACCTTGTTTGGCTACTTCTCCTGTCATGTCATAAATTCCAACAGGCCCTGCTAGCATGTCTAGTGAAAATTGTCCTGTGACAATTTTTTGCAAGTTCGTTAAGATCAGACCTGCTGTTGATATGACAGTTGTTCCTGAAGAGGAAATGACTTTCAAAAATCCATTTTCCGTTGGTGGATAGGATCCGAAACGGCCAATGCTTTTTCCGTCAGCTTTCACAGCTTCTGGCACAACCTGCACAGTGCTTTCTTTGCCGTCTCGGTCAATGACGACATTCATTTTTTTCTCAGGGTTCTTTTGAACTGTTTGAACGACGTCTGTCCAAGAATTCATTTTCTCGCCGTTAATGGACACGATGTGATCTCCCTGCATGAGTCCAGCCTCCGCTGCTCGGCCGTCTTTCGTGAGCTTACCGAGTACAGGATCATCAACGGTTACCCCTTGAATAAAGCCTAAAGCAACCAAAATCACATACGCCAGGATAAAGTTCATGATCGGTCCAGCTGCGATGGCTTTAATTCGCTGCCATACTGTTTTTGAACCGAATTGACGATTGTATGGTGCGATTTGAATTTCTTCACCATCTGCAATATAGAAACTTGTTTGACTAACATTGTAGCCAGTCAGAATATCTTCATTTCCAGCCTCATATCCTGAGATTCTCATGGCATGATCTAAATCAATCTGCTCAACTTCGATGACAAGTGCATCAGGATATTTTTCTTTATCATTTAAAATGATCTTTTCTACTTCATTTTGCTCATTGAATAAGAGCCCCACTGTATGACCTGGTTTAATTTCGATGACTTCAGGGTCTTCTCCAGCCATTTTAACAAATCCGCCAATAGGGAGAAGTCTAATGGTATAAACGGTTTCTTTTCGTTTAAAGGAGAAAATCTTCGGCCCAAAACCAATTGCGAACTCGCGGCATAAAATCCCCGCGCGCTGCGCCATAATTAAATGGCCAAGCTCGTGGAAAAAAACGAGCGTTCCAAAAATAATAATAAACGCAATCACTGTATTCACGAACATACCACCTTATGTGAGGATTGATTGAACAAAGTCTCGTGTATCTTTGTCCACTTCATGGATATCTTGCAAACTAGGCGCTGAAATCACATGATGTCTAATTAGTGCCTTTTCAATCAATTCTTCAATTTGCAGGAACGTTACTTTGCCTTTCAGAAATGCATCAACTGCTATTTCATTTGCTGCATTGAGTACAGCAGGCATTGTCCCTCCTATTTTACCTGATTCATAAGCAAAATGTAAGCAGCGATACCTGTCAAAATCCGCTTTTTGGAAATTCAATTGTCCAATCTCCCAAAGGTTCAATGATTTCGCTTCTTGTAACGGCGCCCTGTCAGGATATGTGAGTGCATATTGAATAGGTACTCTCATGTCAGGTGTCCCTAACTGAGCCATGACGCTTTTGTCGTGAAATTCCACCATCGAATGGATAATGCTCTCTTTATGTAGCAGCACATCAATTTGTTCATAAGGGATATCAAACAACCAATGCGCCTCGATCACCTCGAGCCCTTTATTCATCATCGTCGCTGAATCAATGGTGATTTTCGCTCCCATCGACCAGTTCGGATGGTTCAGCGCTTCTTCAACCGTAACACCTTCAAGTTCAGTTCGTTTTTTATCTCGGAAACTACCACCTGAAGCTGTCACGATTAAGCGTTCAATGTTTTTAGCTTGTTCACCTTGCAGGCATTGAAAAATAGCGGAATGCTCACTATCGACAGGAAGTAAAGGTACATCATATGTTTTGGCGTACTCTTTTACTATATGACCAGCTGTCACAAGTGTTTCCTTATTTGCGAGTGCAATTGTCTTTTTTTGTTCAATGGCCTTTAATGTTGGAACAAGTCCAACACTTCCTACAAGTGCATTGACCACAACGTCCACTGCATCATAGGTCGCTGCCTCGATGTTGGCTTCATCACTAGCAGCCAGCTTCACGTCGTATGCAAATGAATGATTCTTTAGTGTGTGATAGGTTTCTTCGTCTACACAGCCGACGAATTCAGGCTGAAAGCGCTCAATGATCGGAATCGCCTTTGCTATATTTCTGCCAAATGTCATGGCTTTCAGCTGAAACTTGTCCGGGTGCTGACTGATCACATCTAACGTTTGTTCTCCAATTGATCCTGTTGCGCCTAATAGCGAAATATATTTCAAATTGCCACTCCTTCTCTCGTTCAATAAGTTTCTATGAGGTTAGCTGGCAAGCGTTGCGAGCAGTAAGTATAAAAACGGCAGAACGAATAAAAAGCTGTCAAACCTATCCAAAATCCCGCCATGACCAGGGAGAATTGTCCCTGAATCCTTCACGTGATAATGACGTTTTAAAGCAGATTCCACAAGGTCGCCAAGCTGTCCAAAGATACTAAGTAAAAGAGTAATAAACATCACAAGCAGATATGATGGCAAAAATCCTGTAACCGCCTGAAACACAAGTGACAACACGACCGCTGTGACGATTCCGCCGATAAATCCTTCTACTGTTTTGTTTGGGCTGATTTCTGGCCAAAGCTTTCGTTTCCCCATAGATTTCCCAATAAAGTAGGCTCCTGAGTCAGTAGACCAAATAATCACTGCTGCGAAGAAGATCGCACTCATGCCATATAAGCCTCTAATTTGGATAAAATAATAGAAACTAACGCCAATATATAATGTGGCTAATACAACAAAAGCAACCTCATCGAATGTGAAAGAGTTTTTGCTCAAAACTGTATAAGTTAAAAGTATTAAGACTGCAAATAAAGCAATCTGCATTTTTGATGCGTCTACGTTTGGGAAGAAGCTGTTGTCTCCGCCCATTAAAAGCCAAAGCAATATTAAGCTGACAATACCAGGAAAGCTGAAAATCGAGATCTTTTTCATTCTTAAAAGCTCAAAGAGAGCGACACTTCCCATTAAATAAATCAGCAGGGTAAATGGCATCTGTCCATATATAACAGCAAGTAAAAAGACTGCAGCTGCCAAAACACCCGTCAAAATTCTTTGTTTCATCTGCACCACCCTCTAAATTCCACCGAACCTCCGGCCGCGGCGCTGGTACTCTCCAATAGCGCCTATAAGGTGCTCATCAGAAAAGTCAGGCCAAAGCACATCCGTAAAGACAAACTCGCTGTACGCAATTTGCCAAAGCATAAAGTTGCTTAATCTAATTTCTCCACTCGTGCGAATGAGCAAATCCGGATCTTGAAGAGATTCTGTCATTAAATAAGCTGAAAACATCTCTTCTGTGATGTCTTCCGCTTGAAGCTTACCTTCTTTGACCTTTTCAGAAATTTGTCTGCATGCGGAGACGATTTCTGTGCGCCCTCCATAGTTGAGCGCAAAATTCAAAACGAGCCCGTCGTTATTCGCCGTACTCTTTACTGCGTTCTCTACCGCTTTTTTCGTATGCTGCGGGAGGCCGTCTGGATCACCTGTTAAACGCACACGGACATTTTCCTCGATGAGTTCAGGCAGGTAGATGTTTAAAAATTCTTCAGGAAGTTTCATTAAAAAGTCTACTTCTAGTTTTGGACGTTTCCAATTTTCCGTAGAGAAAGCATACAAAGTCAGCACTTTGACATTCAGCTCATTTGCAAGCTTTGTCATGCGCTTGACGACTTTCATTCCTTCATGATGACCTGCTACCCGTGGAAGAGCACGTTTTTTCGCCCATCTTCCGTTCCCATCCATGATAATGGCGATATGTTCAGGAATTTCTCCATTTAATATGTCTTCTTTTGTCAGGCTTTCTAAGTTGGAAGCTGCTGTTTGCTGATTCTTCCAATTTTTGAGTATATTGAGCATGAGATTCCTCCATCACCCAAAAAGGTTGCGTTCCCGCTAATAATATAGTCATCAACAGTATTAACAAAAAAACCCCCTGTAAACATGAAGAGGGTCTTTTCACTATTATCTATTGTACATAGTTTTTTCTTAAACTTCCATGATTTCTTTTTCTTTATCTTTCGTCACGTCATCAATTTTAGCGACATATTCATCTGTCAATTTTTGAACATCCTCTGTTGATGATCTTAATTCATCTTCAGTGATCTCCCCATTTTTCTCAAGCTTTTTCAAATCATCGTTTGCATCACGACGCACGTTACGAACAGCTACTTTTGCTTCTTCTGAGTATTTTTTTACGACTTTCACAAGCTCTTTACGTCTTTCTTCTGTCAGCGCAGGAATCGCAATGCGGATCACATTTCCGTCACTTGTTGGCGTGATGCCAAGATCAGACTTTTGGATCGCTTTTTCGATATCACCGATTGCTGTTTTATCGTAAGGTGTGATAATCAGCATACGTGCTTCTGGCACTGTGATCGACGCAATTTGGTTAAGCGGTGTTTGTGCACCGTAATAATCCACTGTCACTTTATCAAGCAGTGAAGCATTCGCACGGCCTGCACGAACAGTTGCAAGCTCACGTCCGTACGCTTGTACGGCTTTTTCCATTTTTTCCTTCGTTTGGTTCAATACTTCTTTTGACACGTTATTTCCCCCTCACGATCGTTCCGATTGATTCGCCGTTTACGGCACGTTTAATATTTCCTTCTTCCATAATGGAGAAGACGATTAATGGAATGTCATTGTCCATACATAATGAGGACGCAGTAGAATCCATTACAGCAAGCCCTTCTTTAAGTACATCAAGATATGAAAGCTTATCATATTTTACTGCATCCGCATCTGTACGAGGATCAGCACTGTAGACACCATCTACATTATTTTTCGCCATTAAAATGACATCTGCTTCAATTTCTGCTGCTCGAAGTGCTGCTGTAGTATCTGTAGAGAAATAAGGATTCCCTGTTCCAGCAGCAAAAATGACGACACGTTTCTTCTCAAGATGACGGATCGCTTTTCTTCTTATGTATGGTTCTGCAACCTGTCTCATTTCAATAGAGGTTTGCACTCTAGACTGAATGCCAAGCGTTTCTAGGCTGTCCTGTAACGCCAGTGAGTTCATCACTGTTGCCAGCATCCCCATGTAGTCTGCTGTTGCACGGTCCATTCCTAGATCACTGCCTGTCTTCCCGCGCCAAAGGTTTCCTCCGCCTACAACGACTGCAACTTCAACATCAAGCTCTGCAATTTCTTTTACTTGCTTTGCAATGGATTGAATGACAGTTGGGTTAATTCCATTTCCAGCATCACCCGCTAGTGCTTCGCCACTTAGCTTCAGTACAATGCGATTATATTTCGGTTTGCTCATGATAACCTCCAAGTGTATACTATACCGTCTCTTATTATGCGTAAGAAACTGCCTTTTGTAAATCAATATCCTCTAAAAAATAGGGAACACAGTGCTTGTGCTCCCTAAAAAAGCCCCAGAGAGCTTTTCAAACATTATTTTTTCACTTGGCTCATAACTTCTTCAGCAAAGTTGTCTTGACGCTTTTCGATACCTTCGCCCACTTCATAGCGAACATAAGTTTGAACAGTTGCGTTTTTCGCTGCTACAACTTGTTTCACTTTTTCATCTGGGTTTTTAACGAACGCTTGGTCAAGTAAGCAAATTTCTTCGAAGAATTTGTTTAGACGGCCTTCAACCATTTTAGCTACGATGTTTTCAGGCTTTCCTTCTTGAAGCGCTTGCTGTGTTAATACTTCACGCTCACGGTTTGCTTCTTCTTCTGACACTTGGTCACGAGAAATGTATTTAGGGTTTACAGCTGCAACGTGCATTGCGATGTCTCTTGCAAGCTCTTCGTCAGTTGTTCCGTTAAGAACAGCTAACACACCGATACGTCCGCCCATGTGCAGGTAAGAACCGAATGCAGCATTATCTTCTTTCGTGATGACAGAGAAACGGCGTAGAGTGATTTTCTCTCCGATTTTGGCAATTGCAGATGTGATATGCTCTTCAACTGTTGAACCATTTTCCATTTTAGAAGCATGAGCTTCTTCAATTGTTGCAGGTTTAGCAGCAAGCAAATGATCAGCAAGTTCGTTAAGAAGTGCTTGGAATCCTTCGTTTTTCGCAACGAAATCAGTCTCAGAGTTCACTTCAAGGATGACGCCTGTGTTGCCGTCAGTTTTGATAAGAGTTAATCCTTCTGCCGCAATACGGTCTGCTTTTTTCGCAGCTTTTGCGATTCCTTTTTCTCTTAGAAGGTCGATTGCTTTCTCGATGTCACCATCAGTTTCTGTTAATGCTTTTTTACAGTCCATCATACCTGCACCAGTTTTTTGACGCAGTTCTTTAACTAATTGAGCAGTAATTGCCATTTTACATTTCCTCCTTCTATGTTAAAACACGGATTACTAGGTGAAAAAAAGGTGATAAAAGGCATTTCCCTCTTATCACCTTTTGAATAGGTTACGCAGTTGTTGTTTCAGTTTCTGTCGTTTCTTCTACAACAGCTTCTTCTTCGCCTTGTTTAGACTCAAGAATCGCATCTGCCATTTTAGCAGTTAGAAGTTTTACAGCGCGGATTGCATCATCGTTTGCAGGGATCACAACATCAATTTCGTCTGGATCACAGTTTGTGTCAACGATACCGATGATTGGGATATTCAATTTACGAGCTTCTGCAACTGCAATACGCTCTTTACGAGGGTCGATAATGAAAAGTGCATCCGGAAGACTCTTCATGTCTTTGATTCCGCCTAGGAATTTTTCAAGACGCTCTAATTCTTTTTTCAGTTGAACGACTTCTTTCTTAGGAAGAACTTCGAATGTACCGTTTTCTTGCATTTTTTCAATATCTTTTAAACGTTTAATACGTTTTTGGATTGTTTCAAAGTTTGTTAAAGTTCCACCAAGCCAGCGTTGGTTCACATAGAACATACCAGAACGGATTGCTTCTTCTTTCACTGAATCTTGTGCTTGCTTTTTCGTACCAACGAAAAGGATTTTTCCTCCGTCAGCAGCAAGGTTTTTCGTGAAGTTGTAAGCTTCTTCTACTTTTTTCACCGTTTTTTGAAGGTCGATGATGTAGATACCGTTACGCTCTGTAAAGATGTAACGCTTCATTTTTGGGTTCCAACGGCGAGTTTGGTGACCGAAGTGAACACCAGCTTCTAGCAATTGTTTCATAGAAATAACTGACATTTTGTTGCCTCCTAATATAATGGTTTTTTTTCCTCCGCTTAAGTCATGTTCACATAAAACTGCGCCACGGCAGCACCTTCATACGAATCATTAAGCGTGTGTATTTAACACCAAGAAATAATATAACACATGATGGACTGACAATCAAGAATCCTTTACAGCTTTCCGCTAAATTTTAATAAAAGCTCGATTTCTGTCTTGCCAGTTTTCATTTCTTTCGCTATTTCTTCTAGTGACCGCCCTTCATCATATAAGGTCTTTACTTGGTCCTCGAATGTTTCTTCTATTTCACTTTTAGAAGGCAGAGAAGCCTCTGTGTCAAGTTGTGGAACGGGTTCATTTACCTTCTCTTCCTGTACCTCAACTTCGCTAAGGAGAGCCGACAGGTGCTCTGGTACTGGATCTTCACTTTCGACCGATTGCTGGGATTCAATTGGTGGTTGTGGCTGCTTTGGTGTCTGAAGATCCGATTTCAGCTCTTCAGCAGAAAAATCAGGGGAAGCGGCTGCCACTTTTGATAGTTTGTCATTCTCTTCTTTGACCTCCATCAAAAATGCAGCCAGGGTATTTTCCGTTTCTTCTAGAAGTTCTCGCTGCTTTTGTTCTGTTGCCTTCAGCGAATTCATTCTCGTATATAAAATGATCACAAAATAAATAAGTGCAGCATGAAGCATGAAGCTAATCAGCCATAACATATTTTTTCACTCACTAACTCTTTAAGATTGAATGGCTTTATCAAGCAGATGCTTAAGCTTGAACAAGGCCTTTGAATGAATTTGCGAAATGCGCGAGGTAGATAAATTGAGCACTTGACCGATTTCCGTTAATGTCAGTTCTTCTTTATAGAAAAGACTGATCACGAGCTTTTCTTTTTCAGAAAGCTCTGTGATTTTTTCAGAAAGCTGTTCAATTAATTCATCTTTCAGCATTTTCTCTTCAGGAGTCACTGTCTTCTCGTCGCGAATCATGACTTGGACGTTTTCTCCGTCTTCTTGATCATGCAGCTTCTCATCGATTGATAGCAGATTTGCAAAGAATCCTTCATTCATTGTTGTGACGACATCCTGTTCACTCATGCCGAGTTCCTCAGCCACCTCTGTCGGCGTCACATTACGCAAATAACGCTGTTCAAGCTTTTCGATAGCCGCTTCTACTTTTTTTGTTTTTTCTCTTGATGTACGAGGCAGCCAGTCCTCTTTACGAAGACCGTCGATGATGGCCCCGCGGATTCTGAAGGATGCATATGTATCAAACTTCAGATCTCTTCCAGGATCAAATTTTTCAAGGGCATCATATAAACCGAGCATCCCTAGACTGATCAAGTCTTCTTTATGCACTGACTTCGGGAGACCGATGGAAATTCTTCCAACATGATATGTGACGAGCGGCATATAGCGGCGCATAAGATCATCTCCAGCAGCTGGGTCTTTCCACTCTTTCCATCTAGCCCATAGCGCCTGATCTTCGTAATTTAAGGATTGCATCTTTATCCCCCTATACTTCCTTAGTTATATCTTCATAATGCCTTGCTTCACTGTACGGATCTCAAGCTCTGCCGTAAGCGGATCGAATTCAATCGTACGGCCATTGTTTCCGCCTGTATCCTCACTAATAATCGGGATATGATGAAGAGACAGATGTTCTTTCACAGCTGAAACGTTTCTAGGCCCAATTCTCATAAGATCATTGGTTGACTTAAACTTAAACATTTCCGCCCCGCCAGCAAGTTTTGCCTTTAGCGCATGTTTGCGTGCGCCTGCTTTTAGGAGCAGATCAATTGTATGCTTGACACCTGTATCTGCATATTTAGCCAAGTTCTCCACCGCCCCTTTTGAAAGGGAGGAATCTGGAAGCATAACATGGACAAGGCCTGCCAGCTTTTTCTCTTGATCAAACAAGACAAGCCCTACGCAAGAACCAAGACCAGATGTCCGAATGCGGTCCGGTGTTTTGACAAGCTGAACATCTGCAATACCAACCTTTACAACTGCCGGAATTTGCACGTTCATTATAGGTTACCTAATGCTTTGAATAGTTTTTCAAACGATTCAAAGTCTGGTAATAGAAACATATTTCCTTTCAGCTCTTGCTTATTTTGATCATCAAAAATAGATGTATCAATCACAATCGCCTGATCACCAAGAGGACTGAATTGCATTAACCCTTCACTAATGACAGCCCCGAACATATCGAGCGTGACATCTGGAACACTTGGGTAAAGCTGCAATTTTGTTAAGTCGGCAAGGGCTGATAAATAAGAGCCCGCTAAAATATTTCCCAGCTCATGAAGCGCTGACGTTCCCATCTCATGTTCATGAATCGTATCAATATCAAATGCCGGGTCCTGGACAAGCTCTCTTACAAATTGCTCCGCTTGCTCAAACGGCATAATGAAAAAGATTGAACCGGATAAATCCCCTTCCATTCGCAGGAAAATACTTGCAACGGGAAGGTCTGCACCGCCAAAGAAATCCATTAAATCTTCAAACGAGAGAACCTTGACAAAAGGAACAGCCATATCTATTTTGCGATCCAATAGGTTGGCAAGAGCAGACGCTGCGTGGCCTGCCCCGATATTCCCAACCTCTCCTAAAATATCTAGCTGTTCATCTTTAATTTCCTTGAAAATGCTCATTTCACATCCCCCTTAATGAACAGGTGCACCTTGAACGCTCTTGTCGAGGACAGCACCAGCATGAATGATATTGAAAAGACGCTGATCATGCTTAATGATACCTGTCACCCATGACTGTCCTTCTTTTTCAGCTGATTCAGGAGAAGATTCTACTTCTTCCTGATGGACGGTAATCACATCATTTGCTTCATCAACAATCCAGCCGACTTCAATGTCGCCAACTTGTACAATGATCATTCTTGTTTCATCTGTAATCTCGTTGTCAGTGGAACCAAGTCTGACTCTCAGGTCAATGACAGGCGTCACGACACCGCGTAAATTAATTACACCGCATATATAAGGGGCAACGCCAGGAACTCTTGTCGGCTGCTGCCATTTTTCAATGGACTTTACTTCTGATACTGAAATGGCGTATTCTTTTTTGTTTACGATAAACACAATCATCTTTTCGCCAGTTTTGATATCTGTACTCATTTCAGACCGCTCCTCTATTGTTTTTTACTTGATCAGTGCATTACAGTCAACGATGAGTGCAACTTGACCGTCACCTAGGATCGTTGCGCCGGATATCGCAAATACGTTTGGCAGATAATCTCCTAGTGATTTTAATACAACTTCTTGCTGACCAATAAATGAATCGACTACAAATGCTGTCAGCTTGTCTCCTTTACGAACAACAATGATGTGCAGTTCTTCCTCTAATTCATTCGCATTTGGTACGTGGAATTGTTTCTTCAAGTACACGACCGGTACGATAAATCCGCGGAAATCAATCACTTCACGATCATGCGTTTGAAGGATGTCACTTTTCTTAATGACAGCCGTTTCAATAATAGAAGAAATCGGAATCGCAAAAGTTTCCTCTTCTAGTTTTACAAGAAGAACGGAAATAATCGATAGTGTAAGCGGAAGCTGGATTGAGAATAGTGAGCCCTGTCCTTCTGTTGAGTTAATGCTCACAGATCCGCCTAGTGATTCCAGCTTGTTTTTCACAACGTCAAGACCTACACCACGGCCTGAGATGTCAGAAATCGTATCAGCTGTAGAGAATCCTGCTGCAAAGATCAATGAATCAATTTGATGATCTTCAAGCGTTTCTGCTTCTCTTTCTGTAATTACTCCGCGCTCTAATGCTTTTTCAAGCACCTTTTTACGGTTAATACCGCCTCCATCATCTTCTACTTCAATGAAGACATGGTTTCCGCTATGATACGCTTTTAATAGAACCGTACCTTTTTCCGGCTTGCCTTTTTTCACACGTTCTTCCGGTGATTCAATCCCGTGATCTAGGCTGTTTCTAAGTAAGTGTAAGAGTGGATCTCCAATCTCGTCGATCACTGTTCGATCAAGCTCTGTCTCAGCACCCTCAATAATAAGTTCAATTTTCTTATTAAGCTCTTTCGTCAATTGACGAATCATACGCGGGAATCTGTTAAACACAGTTTCCACAGGGACCATTCTCATGTTCAGGATGATTGATTGCAGGTCTCCTGAAATACGTGTCATTCGTTCGACTGTGTCTGTGAGTTCGTTATTTTCTAGTTCTTTCGCAATCTGTTCTAAACGGCCTCTATCAATTACAAGTTCTTCAAATAGGTTCATAAGAGAATCTAGACGGTCGATGTTGACACGAATTGTTTTTGTTCCGCCTGCAGCTGCACCGTTATTGCCATTTGCTTTTGGCGCATCATTTGCTGGCGTCTTCGCAGCAGGAACAGATACTTCTTCTTTTTTCTGTTCAGGCTGCGCCTCTTGTTTTTGAGCCGGAGCTGCTTCTTCAAATGCGGAGACTTCAGAGATCTCAACCTTCTCAACCTCTGAGATCGCCGTGACGATTTTCTTCACTTCGTCCATCGGCTGTTTAGAAAGATAAGAAATGCTGAATTCAGATTCAAAATCTTCTGATTCTAATAGTTCTGCATTTGGAACGGTTTTAACAACCTCACCTGCTTCATTTAGTCTTTCAAAAATCATATAGACACGAACGGCTTTTAGTAAGCACGCATCGCTTAATGTCACGTTGAGTTCATAACATTTGAAGCCTTGCTCTCTCGCTTCATCAAGAACCGTTCGTTCAAATTCGTTATAATCTAAGTCATTAGCAGCTGATACATCCGCTGTTTCAACGCTAGAAGCTGCCTCAGCATGGCTTCCTGTCACATCTAGCTTTTTACTAATCTCTGTGACATCACGTTTCCCGTCTCCGCCTTCTGCAATCGATTGAACCATTGCTTCAAGATGATCGAGTGCTTCGAACATCGTATCCATTGACTCAGGTGTGACAATCATTTGTTCATTACGGATAGCATCAAACATGTTTTCTAAATGATGCGTTAGGTGAGCCATATCGTCAAAGCCCATCGTTGCACTCATGCCTTTCAATGTATGAGCCGCTCTGAATATATCATTCACTAGCTGCAAGTCGGTTGGGTTCTTTTCTAAATCAAGAAGTTTTTCATTACAAGTTTGTAAGTGTTCTCTGCTTTCATCTAAAAAGATATCTAAGTATTGGTTTACATCCAACGTGTTCACGCCCTCTCTTTTTTCATGGAGCTTATAATTGCATGTGCGATGTCATCCACATGCCTTGTTTCATGTGCAAGGCCTGCTTTAATGACTGATTTAGGCATTCCGAAAACAACACATGATTCTTCTTTTTCTGCAATGACTTTCGTATGACCGCTTGCGACCATTTTTTTGACACCTTCAGTACCGTCACTGCCCATACCTGTCATAATGACAGCGATTTTCTCGTAACCCTTTATGCTGCTGATGGATTCAAATAAATAGTTAACAGATGGTTTGTGCCGGCTTTCCGTGTCTTCAGGGGACAGCCTAATGACGAGTGACCCCCCTTGGTCATGAAGTGACATATTCATTCCACCAGGAGCTATGTAAGCTACTCCATTTTTCGCGATGTCTCCATCTTGTGCTTCTTTAATTGTAATTTGTGATAAATGATCTAACCTCGTAGCAAGTGATGCCGTGAATCCTGCCGGCATATGCTGCACAATTAATATAGGTGCCTCTATGTCCTTAGGCAGCTTCGTTACGACTCGTTGAAGCGCCCTTGGCCCTCCTGTAGATGTTCCGATCGTAATAATCTTTCGGAGTGAGCTGCCTTTTACTGATTGCGGGCGAGGGGCAGCCACTGGACTTGGCGGCTTTATCACTGGCTTAGGAGACACCTTCTCTTCAGTGCGTTTCCTTGACAGTCCTGCCGCAAGTACCCGCTCTACAATTTGCCCCCTCACTTTGTGCAAATCGAGAGAAATACTTCCCGAAGGCTTTGTCACAAAGTCGAAAGCACCGAGTTCTAAGCAATGGATGGTTAAATCTTTTCCTTGCTTTGTCTGGCTTGACACCATAATCACGGCAAGGTCGTGTTCAGCCAGAATTTGTTTTAATGCTTCTGTTCCATTTAAAACAGGCATTTCCACATCTAATGTGACAACATCTGGATTCAGTTCCTTGATCCGTTTTAAGGCATCTTCCCCATTTCGCGCCGTTCCGACGACTTCTATTTCTTGCTCGGCACTTAGAAAATCACTAATGAGCTTTCTCATAAAGGCCGAGTCATCTACTACTAGCACTCTAATCATGAGTCCACCTTCCTCCTTTTAAAAAAAGAGGACAACTTATCTATAAACGTATGCTGTTCTCTCCGTGCCTCTCTTATCTGCTGATGATATAGTGTTTCTGCCAGCATCTTAATCGTTTTACTCAGCCTTGAATGAGGCTGCTTCATATAAAATGGAATTTGTTCTGATACTGCTTTAGGAACCGCAGGATCATCAGGCACAGCGCCAGCAAATACAAGTTTTCTGTGAAGAAAAGATGTGACCACTCCTGCTAATTTCCGGTAGGTTTCAGACCCTTCTGACGGGGTTTTACATCGGTTCACAATGATCTGCACAGACCGTTCAAACTGATGAATGGCTAAGTGTTTAATCGCGCTGTAGGCATCCATGATGGATGTTGGCTCTGGTGTAGTCACAACGACCACTTCTCCTGCTGATAAAACAAAAGGCAGTTGATCTTTTGACAAGCCAGCACCCATATCAAAGAAAATACAATCAAAGCCCTGCATGATTCTTTCCATCTCTTCCAAAAAGAACGACCATTGATCTTTATCTAAAGAAAACAGCTGTTCAAGCCCGCTTCCACCAGAAATGTAATATAGGTTATCCGTTCCTTTTGTCATGGCTGCTTGGAAGGATTTTTTTCTGACGAGAACATCTAATATAGAACTAGTCGATGCTTTCCCTAGTAAAATATCGATATTCCCCATCCCAAAATCAAGATCGATCACTAACACTCTTTTGCCTGTACTTGCGATAGACAGTGCCATATTCAGGGTCAAATTCGATTTACCTACCCCGCCTTTACCGCTCATGACGGCAATGGTTTTTGCCTGTCCGCTGACGTTAAGAGGAGCCGGTGTGATCATTTGACTCTGCTGAACTAGTTTTCTTAACCCTTCTGCTTGGTCGGGCTTCATGATTGTAAAACCATCCTTGTTAGTTCAAGAGGAGATCCTTCAAGAATATCCTCAGGCACATTTTGGCCATTTGTTAAAAAACCAAGTTTGATTTGAGAGTCTGCAATGATTTGAAAAATGGTTCCCATCGTGTCCGTTTCATCTACTTTTGTAAAAATGAATTGATCGATTGGAACGTGTTCAAAACGCTTGACCATGGCTTTCATGTCTTGATACTTCGATGTGGCACTCATCACAAGAAAACTTTGAATGCTCTCATCGAATGGAATAATGTCGGTCAGCTCTTTGATATACGCTTCTTCTTTAAAGTTACGACCTGCTGTATCAATGAAAATATGATCATACTCTTTAAAGGTCTCTTGGGCTTTCACAAAATCCTCTCTCGAATAACAAACCTCAAGCGGTGCATTCAGCAGTTCAGCATAAGTTTTCAGCTGTTCGATTGCTGCAATCCGGTACGTATCGGTTGTAATAAAAGCAATCTTCTTTTGCTGCTGAATGGCTGTTTTAGCGGCAAGCTTCGCAATCGTTGTCGTTTTACCAGCTCCGGTTGAACCGAACAGTACGATGTATTTTGAAGAAATCATCGGCTCATCAGAGGTTTGGGCTGGCAGCATATCAGTCAGCAGTTGTTCAAGTTCTTTATTTATGTGCTCTTCTTTAACTGCGCCCTTTGTTAAAAGACCCTTCAGGCATTCGTCTCGAATGGCATCATCAAGACCTTGATCCTTTAGCTTTTGATAGATTGCTATGAGAGGTTCGGGTAGAATACCCGCATGCCGTTCATTCCTCACATATTCTAAAGGCTGTGCGGCATGAGAAGGCGCTGGTTTTGCCGACTTGGGAGCAAAAGATGGCTCTTCGGGCTGCTTTTGAACTTGTTCCTTTTTTGGTAACACTGGAAGAGGCGGCGCAGGGTTTAAACCTTTACCAGCTCTTTCCTCGAAATCTTGATCCAGCACTGCAATCACTTCGACCATTTGCTGTTTCTTTAAACCGAACAGTTTGCGTTTGACAACGGTTTTGGAATTTAAAATAACGGCATCTTTCCCAAGCTGCTGCCTGATTTGAATCGTTGCCTCCTGCATAGAATTTGCTGTGATTTTTTTCATTTTCATTAGATATCCACCACTCCGATGCTCTGTACTTCCACATTCGCTTCTAGTTCGTTATAAGATAGTACCGGTAAATCTGGGAAATATCTTTCTAACAACTGCTTAACGTACATTCTTATAGGAGGTGAGCATAATAGAACCGGCGTTTCCTGACGAAGCGAAAGCTGTTCAATTTCTCTCGCCACTGATTGAATCACACTTTCAGAGGATTCTGGATCTAACGATAAGTAGTTGCCATGCTCTGTCTGCTGAACGCTGTCTGCAATCACCTTTTCTACTCGGCCTGAGCATGTCACGACTTTGAGTGATTCATCTTCTCTTGCATACTGTGCGGTAATCTGTCTTGCCAGCGCCTGTCTGACATACTCTGTTAATAAATCTGTATCAGTCGTTAATTTTCCGTAGTCTGCAAGCGTCTCAAAAATGGTGACAAGGTTTCGGATAGAGACCTTTTCTTTCAGCAGCTTCGCCAGTACTTTTTGAATATCACCGACTGCCAGCGGATTTGGCGTTACCTCATCCACTAAGACAGGATAACTTTCTTTCAAATGATCGATTAATTGCTTCGTTTCTTGGCGTCCGAGCAGTTCATGTGTATTTTGTCTAATCTTCTCTGTGATGTGAGTAGACACTACAGACGCTGGGTCCACTACCGTATAGCCAAGCATCTCAGCCTGATCTTTTTCTGCTTCTGAGATCCATTTAGCCGGAAGACCAAAGGATGGCTCGATTGTTTCAATTCCTTCAATCGGATCATCATCAGGCGTAGGCGACATCGCTAAGTAGTGATCAAGCAGAAGCTCGCCTTTTGCCACTTCGTTCCCTTTTATTTTGAGTCGATATTCATTTGGGTTAAGTGCAATGTTGTCCCGGATCCGGACAACTGGAATCACAAGACCAAGTTCAAGGGCAAGCTGCCTTCGAATCATCACAATCCGGTCTAACAGGTCACCGCCTTGATTTGCATCGGCTAGCGGAATCAGGCCATAGCCAAACTCAAATTCAATGGCATCCATTTGGAGAAGGTGAATGACACTTTCTGGACTTTTCATCTCTTCTACCTCTGCCTGCTCCTCTAGTACCTCTTCTATTTCTTCTTGATCCTGTTTGTTTTTTGACATCAAGTATGCGCCGAGGGCAAGTAAACCTGCGATCGGTCCTGTCAAAAGTACGCCGATTGGTGTAAACAACCCAAGAAGGAAGATCGTACCTGCCGTGACGTAAAGCATAGCTGGAAATGCAAACAGCTGTTCAGTGATATCTGACCCAAGGTTCCCATTAGAAGCAGCCCTTGTGACGACAATCCCTGTCGCTGTTGAAATGAGAAGTGCAGGGATTTGTGAAACAATCCCGTCTCCTACCGTTAATAATGTAAAGTGGGAAGCTGATTCTTGAATCGACATTCCTTGCTGAAGCATCCCGATGATAATCCCAAAAATAATATTAATAATGACGATGATAATACCTGCGATGGCATCCCCTTTGACGAACTTACTTGCTCCATCCATCGCACCATAAAAGTCTGCTTCTCTCGCTACTTTTTCACGGCGATTTCTTGCTTCACTTTCTGTCAGCATCCCAGCATTTAAATCTGCATCAATACTCATTTGTTTCCCTGGCATCGCATCGAGGGTAAATCTTGCCGCAACCTCTGAAACACGCTCAGCCCCTTTGGTAATGACAACAAATTGAATGATGATCAGAATAAGGAAGACCACAAGACCAACGAGTACATTTCCTCCAACAACAAATGAACCAAACGTTTCTACAACCTTTCCAGCGTCTCCAGTTGAAAGAATAGATCGTGTTGTAGAGATGTTAAGCCCTAAGCGAAAGAGCGTTAAGAGCAAAAGCAATGATGGAAATATTGAAAATTGTAGTGGTTCTTGCATGTTCATTGTGGTGAGAAGCACGATAAGCGCAAGAGAAATATTAATAATGATTAAAATACTTAATAGCATTGGCGGAAACGGTATGACCAGCATCGCCACAATTAAAATAACACTGAATAAAACAGATAAATCTCTTGCTGACATGCCTGTTCTCTCCTTTTAAAACCAAAAATTCATAAAATCTTTTGTTTCGTTTTATAAACATAAGCTAAAATTTCTGCGATGGCCTTAAAGTATTCCTCTGGCACCGCTTGGTCAATGTCGACCTGATCATAGAGTGCACGAGCGAGCGGCCGGTTTTCTACGGTCATAATATCGTGCTCTTTTGCAATCGTTCTAATTTTCAAAGCCAAAATATCTGTTCCCTTTGCGACAACAAAGGGCGCGTCCATCTTTTCTTCGTCATATTTCAAAGCAATGGCATAATGGGTTGGGTTTGTAATGATGACGTCCGCTTTTGGGACTTCCTGCATCATCCGTCTCATGGCCATTTCCCGCTGACGCTGTTTAATCTTTGATTTTATGAGCGGGTCACCCTCTGATTTTTTATACTCATCTTTGATGTCTTGTTTGGACATCCGTAAGTTTTTTTCATAATCAAATTTCTGATACATATAATCAAGCCCTGCCAAGATCAGAAGAGCACCAGCAGCATACAGCCCCATAATCAAGGTCATATTTGCGACGAAATGAAGGGTTTCCTCTGCTGTTAATAAAGGAAGCCGCAGAATTTCGTCAAAGTGCATCCAAAGAGCGATAAATGTCGCAAAGCCAACAAAGCCAATTTTCAAAATGGATTTTAATAGCTCTACGAGGGCTCGAATACTGTATATCCGTTTAAACCCTTTGATTGGGTCAAGCTTTTCTAATTTCGGTTTGATCACTTCTGTTGAAAAGAGAAAGCCGACTTGTAAATAGTTACTGATAATCCCCGCCAGCATGCCAACACCAAGGATTGGCATGAGGAGGAGCCCTGTTTCTTGAAGCAATTCCAAGAATAATTGATGAATATTAGATGTGCTAACTTTCATTAGCATGGTTGTTGAATAAAAACGTTCTATGAGCGCGATAATCCGCTCTTTCATAAAAGGCCCAATAAAAAAGAATGATAAAAAGATTAATAGAAATGAGATGGCTGTATTGACGTCGGTACTTTTGGCAACCTGTCCTTTTTTACGTGAATCCCGCCTTTTTTTCGGCGTTGCTTTTTCTGTTTTTTCACCTGCGAAAAATTGCAAGTCTAGTCTAAGCCTTGTCATCATGACGAACCACCGACCAATGCTAAGAAATTCCTCATGGTGAGTACAATCGTTTCAAATGTATTTTGGACAACACCGAAGATGACGCCCATACAGATGATGATCATAATAAAACTCACACCCATTTTAATAGGAAGTCCAACCACAAATACGTTCATTTGCGGAACTGTACGTGCCACAATCCCCAGCGCCAAATCGACTAAAAACAGACTTGCCACGACAGGTGCCGAGATTTGAAAGGCGATGATAAACATTTGGTTGAAGCTCTTTGCGATAAAGTAAGCAAAGGATTCACTGCCGAAATTCAGCGCGTATTGATCAACTGCAATGTATTGAAAGCTGTAATAGATTCCATCAAGCAGCAAGTGATGTGCGTTTGTTGCCAGCATCAACAGCAATGTGACCGTATAAAAAAACTGTCCCATCAGCGGTGTCTGCGCCCCTGTTTGCGGGTCAATAATATTGGCAATCGCAAAACCCATTTGAAAATCAATGAATGAGCCGGCAATTTGAACAGCGGACACCATGATGTATGCAATCAGTCCAAGCAGAAGTCCGACCATTGCTTCTTTCACCGCAAGCATCATATAAAGACCGTCTATGTCGAGTGCTGGCGGTTCTTTTATGGTGCTAAAACTAATGACAGCTAAAAACAGTGAGAATCCAACTCTGTGTACAGCCGGGATCGTTCTATGCGCTAAAAGCGGTACTGTCACAAAAAAAGCGGTGATCCGAATAAAAACTAAAAGAAAAGCAGGGAATAATTCTATGATTGACATCGCTGGTTAACCTGCAAATCGATCTAAATTCGAGAACAGCTCTGTCGTAAAGGACACAATTGTTGAAAGCATCCATGGACCAAACACAACAAGTCCAATGAGTACAGCAACAATCTTAGGAATAAACGCAAGCGTCTGTTCTTGAATTTGGGTTGTCGCCTGAAACACACTGACAATCAGTCCCACAATGAGTGCGAGCGCTAGAAGCGGCCCACTCACAAGCAATACTACATACACTGATCTTTCAGCCATCGTAATGACAAATTCTGAACTCATGTTTTAAGCACCTACTCTAAAAGCTTTGCAGCAAAGATTTCACTATCAAATACCATCCATCGACTAGAACAAATAACAATATTTTGAAAGGGAGCGATATCATAACCGGCGGAAGCATCATCATCCCCATTGACATCAGAACACTTGCGACCACCATGTCAATAATTAAAAATGGAATAAAGATCATAAAACCAATTTGAAATGCCGTCTTTAATTCTGAAATGGCAAAAGCGGGAACCATCGCCGTTAATGGAATATCTTTAATCGATTCAGGTGTATCCATTTTTGCGTAGCTAAGAAATAAAGCCAAATCTTTCTGTCTTGTATGTTTACTCATAAACTCTTTAATAGGCACTTCGGCTTTTTCATACGCCTGATTTAACGTGATGTCATCATTTAAAAGCGGCGTCAGCGCCTCTTTATTAATCTGTGAGAACGTGGGTGCCATAATAAAAAATGTGAGAAACAAAGCAAGTCCAACAAGCACTTGGTTTGGCGGCATTGAGTTGGTTGCAAGCGATGTTCTGACGAATGAAAGAACAATCACAATCCGTGTAAAACACGTCATTAAAATGAGAATGCCCGGTGCAACCGAAAATACAGTTAAAAGTAATAGAAGACGGACAGATGTGCTGATATTTCCTGCACCGCTGGAATTAAATAAATCGATAAACTCATTCATTTTGTTTCGGGCCTTTCTTTCTGACTTCTGATTGGGTCTTTTTCAATTCGGCTAGCTGCGCCTTTAAATTGGCTGAAAAAGAAGAAGTGGTCGTCTGATCATGTTTCTTTATCTGCGATGTGAATTTTTGAACCATTTTTGGTAAATCGGTTTTGCTTTCCATCGCTTCTTCATATTGTTTCACGATTGCTTCACATTCTTGTTCATCATCAATCTCTTTTAGCAGCTGGATTGAGTCTGCTACGCCGACAACTAATACTCTTTTGCCCACTTTGATCAGCTGGACTGAACGGTTTTGTCCGACTGTCGTTCCGCCAATATTTTCAACATAGCGAAATGGTTTAAGTAAGCGGTTTTGCTTACCAACAAATCTCACTAATCCATAAATAAGCAGGATGACAAAAAGTAAGGCACCAATCATTTTGACAAAATCCATAATGGAGACAGAAGAAGAGGGAACTTCTTCTGCCGGATTCGTTTGATTGTCAGTGGTTTTCTTCTCTGTATCCTTTTTGCTTTCTTTCTCATCTTTGAGCCAGTCATTCACTGTGCCATTCTCAGGATCTTTCGTTTCGGCAAACAGTGAGGCAGGCTGCATCGTCAAGAAAAGCATAAAACTGATCATTGCTATACATATCAAACGTTTTTTCAACAAATCTTACACCCTTTTTTAGCCTAACGTTTTATTAATTGCTTCAAGTACGCGGTCTGCCTGGAATGGCTTCACGATAAAGTCTTTTGCACCTGCTTGGATCGCGTCAATAACCATTGACTGCTGTCCCATAGCAGAACACATGATGATTTTTGCAGAAGCATCGATTTGTTTAATTTCTTTTAGTGCAGTGATTCCATCCATTTCTGGCATGGTGATATCCATTGTGACAAGATCAGGAGATGTTTCTTTGTATTTTTCAACTGCTTGTGCGCCGTTTTCTGCTTCTCCTACTACATCAAATCCGTTTTTTACAAGAATATCCTTGATCATCATTCTCATGAATGCTGCATCATCTACGATTAATACCTTAGTAGCCATTTACTTATTCTCTCCCTATATGTTTGTTTATTTTAAATTAGAAAGTCTTTCTGACTGACTTAAAATATCAGTCACACGAACACCAAAGTTCTCATCAATGACAACGACTTCCCCTTTGGCGACGATTCGTTTGTTCACTAGAATGTCTACTGGCTCACCAGCAAGTTTGTCCAGTTCAATGATACTTCCAGCTGAAAGCTCAAGAACTTCTTTCACACTGCGCTGAGTTCTTCCAAGTTCCACCGTAATGGAAAGCGGAATGTCCATCAACATATCAAGGTTTCCAAGCTGGCTTGTTGTATGCTGAGGCTCACTGAACGATTCAAATTCAACCGGCGCCACATTTACAGGTGCTGCCGGCTTTGGCTTCGCCTGTCTTTTCGGCGGTGCTGCTTGCTGCGCTGGGGCAGACTGCGTTTGCGGAGCTACCGGCTGAGGTTCAGGTGCACTCATTTCTTCTTGAACCGGCTCTTCTTCTTGCGCAGGATCTGTTAATTCTGCAATTAAATCCTTCGCAAATGTAATAGGATAAAGCTGCATAATATTTGAATCGATGAGTTCACCTATTTTTAATCTGAAGGATACTTTGACAAGCATTTCTTCAGCTGGAATGCGGTCTGTCCCTTCTCCTTCTTTCACATCAAGTAATTCGACGCGCGGCGGAGAAATATCAATCTTTTTATTAAAGACAGTCGACATGGATGTCGCAGCAGAACCCATCATTTGGTTCATTGCTTCTTGTACTGCACTTAAGTGAATCTCACTTAAAGAAGGGTCAGCATTTGTCCCGTCTCCGCCCATCATTAAGTCCGCAATAACTGCTGCATCTGTTTGCTGGACGACAAGCAGGTTACTTGCGCTGAAACCTTCCGTATAATTCACTTCAATAGCGACATACGGATGAGGAAATTCCTCATTCAGCATACTTTTTTGAATTACTGTAACAGTTGGAGTTGTAATCTCCACTTTTTGATTTAATAGGGTTGAAAGTGCTGTTGCAGAGCTGCCAAATGAAATATTTCCGATTTCTCCAATGGCATCTTGCTCCATTGCAGAAAGGATTGTATCAGGCTCTATATCGTCATTGCTGCCTCCTTTAAGGAGCGCATCGATTTCGTCTTGTGATAATTTACTTCCGTTATTCTCCATCTTCTTCACCTCTTATGTCGTGATCTAGAATTTGAATCGCCTGTTTCCGATTCACGCGGCCGGCCTGTCCCAAGAATTTCGGTTTATTTCCGACCATAACAGTAAGAGGCGCATTTACTGGTTTGTCCAAGGCAATACAATCACCAATTTCCAAATTCAAAAACTCTTCCACTGTCATTTCCGATTGTCCCAGCTCTGCGACTACCGGTATTTTTGCCTTCATAATCCGTTTTTCAATGGCCTTTGTTTCTTGCTGTTTTGGTTCATTTCGTTCAGACTGCATCCAGTAGTGTACAGACAGCTTCGGAATAATAGGCTCTAATACAACGTGAGGAATACATAGGTTAATAACCCCGCTTACCTCGCCAATTTGTGTATTAAGCGAAATGACGACAACTGTTTCGTTTGGTGACACCATTTGAACAAACTGGGGATTTACCTCGAAATCTGCCATTTCAGGCTCGATGTCGGTTATGGACTGCCACGCTTCTCTGTAATTTTCCAAAGCTCCCTCAAACATGTTTGAGATAATCTTTGTTTCAATTTCTGTAAGTGATTCTGTCTTATTATGACTAATGCCAATCCCGCCCATCAGCCTGTCCATCATCGCATAGCCGATTGTTGGGTTTACTTCAAGCATGATTCTTCCTTCAAGCGGGCTGACATAAAATAAGTTTAATAATGTCATATTAGGAATCGAACGAATAAACTCTTCGTATGGTACTTGGTCAACCGAGCTGACAGTAATTTGAATATATGATCTTAGCTGCGCTGAAAAATGAGTGGTGAGCAGTCTAGCGAAGTTATCATGAATCCTTGTTAAACTTCGAATCTGGTCTTTTGAAAAGCGCAGTGCACGTTTAAAGTCATACACCTTCACTTTTTTCGTCGTTTCTTCTTTTTTCAGCTCTTCTGCATCCATTTCGCCTGTTGAGATGGCGGATAATAGTGCGTCGATCTCATTCTGGGAAAGCACTTCTCCTGACATTTCTTCACCTCCATCGTGTCAATTAATCGCCTCTATTGCAGATTAAAGGAGGTTATATATACTTCTTTCACCTTGCCATCTTGCAAATAGTTATTCACTTTGTTTTTGACTTGTGTTTTAAAATGTTCTCTGCCTTTTTTGCCATCAAGTTCATCTGCATTCGTATCTGATAAAATGTCGATTACAGCATCTTTTACTTGGAAACTTCTTTTTTCAAGCTCTGATTTTGCTTTTTCAGAGTCCGTTTCAATATTCAGGACAAGTTTGACAGCATTTCCTTCAGATTTTAAATTGGTGATAATCTCAGGAATTTCAACAGAAGCTTTTACAACTTCATCTGCTGTTGGCTCTTTTTCGGCTTTTGCTTCGTCTGACCCATTCAGCAGAAAAAAGATGCCTGCTCCAATTCCGACGATGGCAATAATCATGATTAGCATTACTACGACTAATTTCTTCTTCATTCAAACTCCTCTATTCCTTGATTCAATGAAATGACTTGGATTTTTCTGTAGAATGAAATGATTTTCTCTTGAAGCTGCTCTTCATCTTCTTTCACAACGAATTTCTTTCCATTGGCCAAAGTAATGGTCGTGTCTGGAAAGCTTTCGATTTGCTCGATATGGAGAGCGTTCAGCATAAATCCTTTGCCATTTAATCTTGTCACTTCAATCATATTAAGCAGAGAAGCGAGCATCCGCTCCCCCTACCTCCTATCGTTTCAGATTCACAAGCTCTTGCAGAATTTCATCAGATGTTGTGATCGTCTTTGCATTCGATTGGAATCCACGCTGCGCGATAATCATTTCGGTAAACTCGTCTGTTAAATCAACGTTTGACATTTCAAGTTTCCCTGTTTGAAGTTCACCTGTTCCTTGACTTCCAGGAGCGATGGCATTACTTGGCGCACCGGAACTGAGCGTTTGGCGGTATAGGTTATCCCCAATCTTATCTAATCCTCCTGCATTACTGAATGACACAAGTGATATTTGCCCAACAGTACGAGAAACGTTGTTCTCAACAACAGAAACGGTCCCATCCGGCCCAACACTGACACTTGACACATTGTCGCTTGGAATGTTGATTCTTTGCCCATCCATGCCAAGTAGATAGTTTCCATCAGGTGTTGCCAAATCCCCATTTGAATCAGGTTTGAAGTTCCCTGTTCTTGTAAATAGGATTTCACCTTGCTTTTGAATACGGAAAAATCCATCTCCATTAATATAGAAATCATATGGTTCGTCTGTATTTTGAGAAGAGCCTGGTTTCATGATTTTATCAATAGAAGATAAAGATGATCCTAAACCAACTTGTTTTGAGTTTATTGAACCAGAGTTGTTCGTCGGTCCACCTGAGCTTGAAATGGTTTGGCTGACCATATCTTTAAATGTGATACGGCTTTTTTTGTATCCGTGTGTATTGACGTTGGCTACGTTGTTGGCTACCACATCTAATTTTGTTTGGAAGTTTTTCATTCCGCTAATTCCTGAGTAAAGTGAGCGTAACATTTATTTTCCTCCTCGAATTACTTCGTTTTTTCTCCAACTGCTGTAACATCCCAAGGGCTGATTTTCGTTCCATCTTCTAAAACAAGTAAGTATTCATTGTCTATGTTTTTAACAGACTTCACAGTGCCCGATATCTCTTTATCATCCAATTTGCCCGATACTTCTTTACCAATCCAGCCTACATACGTCGTAAACGGATCTTGGTGTGCAACAAATGTAGACATGAGCTGATTCAGCTTGGTGATCGAATCGTTCATATTGGTTTGCTGTTCTAAAGATGAAAATGTCGCAAGCTGCGTGACAAACTCACGGTCATCAAGCGGATTTGTCGGATCTTGGTTTTGAAGCTGCGTGAGCAAAATTTTCAAGAATTGATCTTTGCCAAGCGTATCTGTTTTCTTTTCTGCTTTTGAAGAAGTGTCTGCTTGTGCGGCTGTTCTATTCGTAGCATCAACTGTTGCCATTAGATCTCCTCCTCTTCTTCATCTGACCCAACAAGAGCGTCCAGTACATCTTGAAATTCTGCTTCCTGTTCATCAGTCTGCTGGAAATTCTGTCCTTTTGGCTGCTGCTGCTTGTTTTCTTCACTAAACTGTCCAAATAACGGCTGCTCATTTGATTGAAGCGGTATATGGAAACGGTCCACTTGAACCGACATATTCGGAAGCGCCTGCTTGAGCTGCGGCAGATGATGCTCTAACAGCTCTTTCGCTGCTTGCGTCGAGGCTGTAATTTTACTAGCATACATACCGTTTTGCTTCGTTAGCTGAATGGTAATGAATCCAAGATTTTCTGGATTTAATCGAACGGTAAAGCGTCCGCTTGAATTGCCAAACGGCGTGAATTTCATTTGCTTCCACGTGTTTAGAATTTGCTGATCAACTGTTCCCGGCTTCTCATCAGTCGTTTGTGTCTGCTGAACAGGAGCCGCTGACTGCAGTTGGAAAAACTGCTTATGACCTGGCAAAAGTGTATGGGTCATTATTTTTTCAGAAGCTGGTGCAGCAGCGCTTTGTCCTTTAACGACTTCTTTTTTGATGAGCCACTCAAGAGATGCATTCCCTTTTACCGGAGAAGAGAGTGTAGATTCTTGTTTTGGAGAGTTTAGTTCTTTCAACTCTCCAAGTGAAATTTTCCACTCTTTGTCAGACCCTTTCGCATTCGCCATCATATGGTCGATTAACTGATTAAAGTGCTTTAGCTCACTTTGAGTCATCGAATTCAGCTTTGGCGTTGATCCCTGCGAGAAGAACTGCTCTTTTACTTGCTGAATGAGTTTTTCATCTACCCCGTTTTTCGAAAGAAAGTGGATAAAGTCTTGACCTTTTCCTTCAATATCCTGCACAAGTTTCGCATCAAAGCTGAGCGGCTGTTGATTGAGCAATTGATAGATGAAGAAGTGGACTTGTATGAGCTGTTCACTATGTTCAGAACCTGGCTTTTCCGCTTGATCACCGTAAATGGAAGATTCCATTTTTTGAAATAATTCTTCAAGTGATTTGAGATCAGATGATTCAAGCGTTTGACCTTGTAGTGTTTGAAGCGCACTTAGTAGGTCTGCGCTCATTCCTTCTTCAGGTGATTGCATCCATTTTTCAACAATTTGCATCGCATCATTGATAGAAAGAGAGGCTGCAGCGGCTGTCTCAGCATGAACAGGACCGCTTTGAGCGCCTGCTCCGCTAAGCAATTGTTTAAACAAACCTCGTGCAGATGCGGCGCCGTCTCCTTTTAGCCCTGAAAGACCTTGAGAAGATTGCTGTAAGGCTCCAATATCCAATAGCTTCACTTATTGTCCACCCCCATTTTCACTTTCTTCTTTTTTGGCAAGCTCTTTTGTAAACGTTGCTGCCTTCTGAGGTGTCAGTTTTGCTAATATGTCTGTCAGTTTATTTTTGCTCAACTCTTCAAGAATTTTTAACGCCTCTTTATCACTTAATTCTGATAAAATTTTGGCGGATTTTCCTGGGTCCATGCTTTCATAAATGCTGGCGACCTTTCCTTTTGTCTGCTGATTAGAGGATGCCGCTGCATCAGAGGACGTCCCTGCCGAGTTATTATCTGACGTGTTATTTGATGAGCTGTTATTCGATGAACTGTCATTGGCTGACGTATTCTTTGCATCATTTTCAGATGTTTTTTCAAGTGAGTTGATTTTTTGATTCAGTCTTTTAATCTCTTCATCACTTGTTTTCAAATCTTTTTGTGCAATTTCGAGTTCATTTTTTTGCTCTTTAATGGTCTTTTTCAGTTCTTTCAACTCTGCATCGCTTTGATCATTAGGTGAAGATGACGTTTTTGAGGTGTCATCTGAACCAACTAAGCTGCTAATCACCGGAATGTTTTGGAGCGGTTTTTTTAGATCAAAACCTGCCATATAAAGGATCGTGCCAGTGACAATCACAAGCACAATCAATGGGATGATGACAATAAACAAGATCCATTGAAATTTCCCGCCGCCTGATTCCTTCGTTTTTTCCTTCTTAGGCATTCATCTCGACTCCTAATGTCCTTGAAACATGAATTGGCTGATAGAGATATCATCCATTTCTTTCATTTCAATTGCCTTATGTTCAAGGGAGAACTTTTCAAATTGCTTTTCTTTCATTTTTTCAAACTTTTTAAACTCAATGTTTTTTTCAGTTAAATCAGATTGTTTTTCATTCATTTGATGGCGTTTCATGATCACAAGCTGCTGATAATGCTGGATGGTGTTATCTAAGTTGGTCACAAATTGCTGGTAATGACGCATTTCTTGAACACTCATTCCACTTCTCAGCTTTTCTTCTTTGCTTTTTTCCATTAGCTCTTTTTTACTCATATTTTCATAGAGTTTTTCAGCAACTTGCTCAAATGCCGAAACGGATTGTTGGTATGCTGCGAGTGACTTGTCTTTTTCACTTTCTTTCAGTTCTAAGAGCTTTTGAAATTTGTATTGATATCTCACTGTTTTTGTCAATCCTCTCTATTCATCAAACTGAGCAATAAACTCACACTGTCTTCAATAGATACAGCCTCTTCTACATCCTGCTTCAAAAAAGAAATCAGGTGAGGGTAAGCCTGCATGGCCTCATCAATATCTTTGGAGGAGCCTTTTTTATATGCTCCAATATTAATGAGGTCTTCAGCGTTTTGATAAGTGGATAAAAGCTGGCGGAACCGGTTAGCCGCTTCCTTGTGATCATGACTTGCGATATTGCTCATGACACGGCTGATACTTTTCAAAATATTAACAGCGGGAAATTGTCCTTTGTTGGCTAAAGCACGATCAAGTACAATGTGACCATCCAGGATCCCCCTCACTGTATCAGCGATGGGCTCGTTCATATCGTCCCCATCAACAAGCACTGTGTAAAACGCTGTGATCGAACCAAGCTGATTTGTCCCAGTTCGTTCGAGCAATTTTGGCAGTATAGCGAACACTGAAGGTGTATATCCTTTTGTTGTTGGCGGCTCGCCAGTTGCGAGTCCTATTTCCCTTTGCGCCATGGCGACCCTTGTAACAGAATCCATCATGAACATGACATTTTTGCCTCTGTCCCTGAAATACTCCGCAATAGCTGTTGCTGTATACGCAGCTTTCAGTCTCGTCAGTGCAGGCTGGTCAGAAGTTGCAACGACAACAATGGATCGCTTCAGTCCTTCAGCACCTAAATCCTTTTCAATAAACTCACGAACTTCACGGCCACGCTCTCCAACAAGAGCAATGACATTCAGGTCTGCTTCTGTCTGCTTTGCAATCATCCCCATTAAGGTACTTTTTCCAACACCGCTTCCGGCAAAAATCCCGATCCTTTGACCAGTGCCAACTGTGAGCAGACTGTCAATGACTCTAACACCGACACCCATCTTTTCTCGAATAGGTGGCCTGTCCATTGGATTTGGGGGTGACTGATCTGTCGAAACAGGTGCAAGTCCTTTTGGAAGCATACTGCCATCAAGCGGATCACCGAAGGCATCAACGACTTCACCAATTAATCCAGTCCCAACTTTGACCTTCAGCGACTCACCCGTCGCTTCAACAAGACTTCCTGGTGAAATATTGGATGCTTCTACATAAGGCATGAGCAGAATGTTTTCATCTCTAAACCCTACGACCTCTGCTTTTATCGGATGGTGCTTGCTCCCTTTTTTATGAATGAGACATACATCACCGATCGAACTCTCCGGTCCCTTAGATTCAATCATCAGCCCAACCACTCGATTGACTTTACCAAATCGTTTATAAGGATCAGCGGTTTCAATCGTTTCTTTTAGCACATCCATTTTCATTTGTGATCACCTGAATCAATGACTTCTAATAATTTTTCTTTCAACTGATTCATTTGGGTATCAACACTCGCTTCCACTTTTCCAAAACTTGTTTCTACGTAACAAGTTCCTTTTGGCGCTTTTTCATCCGAGTAAATGGCAAGGTGTGTATCCTTTTGAAGGATTCTAATCAATTCGTCTTTATATTCCATCACATGCTCGTAATGTTCAGGGTCAACATAGATGGAAATATCATCATATTCTTTCACTTCTGAAATGACCTGCTTCACAAGAGCCAAAAATGGATCTTTCGTGTCCTCAGCTGCATTCCAAACGCGTTTGGCGAGTTCAAAAGCGAGTTCCACAATTTGCTCAACAGAGCTTTCAATTTTTTCTTCGTAGTCCTGCCTTGCAAGACGAACGATGTCATTTGCTTGATCAAGAATAGCTTGGTACTGCAAATTCGCATCTGCTTCGCCCTTTTGGAAGCCGTCTTGATAACCTGCTTGTTTCGCTTCTTCAATGAGCTGCATTCTTTCTTCTTCAAAATCAGTTCTGCGCTGATTGATTTCAGCCATTGTTTTTTCCAGCTCACTGTTTGCTTGTTCTAATATGCGGCTCGCTTGATCTTCTGCATCACTGAGTACAAGCTGCGATGCTTCGGTTTCATTGACAAGCTCTTCTTCGTGATGTTCTCTTTTAAAGTTTACTTGCTGTAAAGGAATCGTTTGCCGTCCTTGTTCAGGAATAACAGATGTTTCATGTTTGATAATCCTAGACAATGATATCGTCTCCTCCGCCTCGAGCTATGACGATTTCTCCAGCTTCCTCAAGTCGTCTTACGATGCTGACAATACGGGTTTGTGCTTCCTCGACATCTCTAAGCCGGACAGGCCCCATAAACTCCATTTCTTCTTTGAATGTTTCGACCATCCGCTGTGACATGTTGCGGAAGACAATTTCTTTGACCTCTTCGCTTGCCACTTTGAGTGCGAGCAATAAGTCATCATTTTCAACATCTCTGATGACGCGCTGAATCGCTCTGCTGTCAAGAGTGACAATATCTTCAAAGACAAACATACGTTTCTTAATTTCATCCGCAAGCTCTGGATCTTGAATTTCAAGTGTGTCTAAAATGGTCTTCTCAGTAGCACGGTCTACACCATTTAGCACTTCTACAACCGCTTCGACTCCGCCCGTTTGCGTATAGTCCTGCGTAAAGGTTGAAGAAAGCTTTTGTTCAAGAATACGTTCCACCTCATTGATGATCTCTGGAGATGTGCGGTCCATTAAGGCAATACGTCTCGCAACCTCAGTTTGTACTTCCTCGCCTAACTCAGATAAAATTTGCCCAGCCTGCACTGGATCCAGGTAGGAAAGGATAAGTGCAATCGTTTGTGGATGCTCATGCTGGATAAAGTTTAAAATTTGTTCTGGCTCAGCCTTTCGAGCAAAATCAAATGGTTTCACTTGAAGAGAGGATGTCAGCCTGTTTAAGATGCTGTCCGCTTTATCCTCACCAAGCGCTTTTTCAAGCACTTGTCTTGCGTACATAAGACCGCCCTGCGATATGTAGTCCTGCGCGATGGCAATGCTGTGAAACTCTTCGATGACTTCATCTTTTTTAGCAGTATCTACACTTCGTACATTGGAAATTTCTAATGTTAATTTTTCTATTTCGTCTTCAGACAGATGTTTGTATACAGATGCTGACACGTCTAGCCCTAAGGAAATCATTAGGATTGCTGCTTTTTGTCTGCCTGTTAGTCGATTTGGATCTTTTCTCGACATGTGTATTCCTCCTAATCCTCGGACAGCCAGCTGCGTAGCAATTTAGCAAAGTCTTCTGGTTTTTCTTTTGCCATTTTTTCAAGCTGATTTTTTCTCACCATTTCTTCTGTTTCTGGTTCAGTGTCGATATCAGGAACATCGATTGGTGTACGTTCATCAAACTCAAACTCTTCTTCCTCATCTTTTCTACGCTTGCGTACAAGAAGAATGATAAGAGCGATAATTGCAAGTAGGAGCACACCGCCTACAATATAAACCCAGATTGGAATATTGTTTGAAGGGTTATCTGCCGCAGTTTGCTGTTTACCGTCTAATTTTGATACAGATAAAACGATTTTGTTATCTAAGTCTGCTTGAGTGAGCGCTTGACCATTTGTGTATTCTTTATCAATCGATGTGCTAATGATCGTTGAAAGAATCTTTTTGATATCATCTTGTCTTTCTGCTGTTAAAGAGTTTGCATCGTTTGCAGTTGGTGGTTCGACCAATGCTTGAATGCCAACATCTCTAATTTTATAAGGACTTTCTTTGATATCTTTATGAATGCGGTTGACTTCATAATTGATACGATCTTCGCTCTTTTCGTAATCTCCGCTTCCATTCGCTCCATCGGCACCTTGATAATTTGTGACATCATCGTCACCTGTTCCAGCAGTGCCTCCAGCTGCTGCGCCATTACCTGAATAAGTTTCAGCAATCTTTTCAGCGCTGACAGCAATCCCCTGCATGTTTTCTTTATCAACAGGTTCTACAAGGTCTTCTTTTCTTTTTTCTTCAGTAAAATCAATGTCTGTTGTGACCGATACAGCCACTTTATCTTGACCCATCATTGTTCCGAGCAGCTGCTGAATTTTTCTTTGAAGATTCTTTTCAATTTCCTCTTTTTTCTGCTGCTGTGCATCCATTCCACTTGCATAGGAATCGGAGCTGGTGTTTAAGTCGTAGTAGTTGGAATCTTGGTCCATAATGACAATGTTTTCTGTTTTTAAATTCGGCACACTTTTTGAAATAAGATGATAAAGGCCTTTTACTTGCTGCGGTGTGAGCGTGTAGCCTGGCTCAACTTGCAGCACAATGGATGCTGATGCATTACTTTGCTCTTCTCCAACAAAAACGGAATCTTTTGGCAGGTTAATCATCACTTTTGAATCTTTAATCCCATCAATCGTGTTGATCAGATTGGATAGTTCTGTCTGAGTTGCGTCTACTTTCAGAACATCAAATTCATTATCTGTTAAACCGAAGCCTGAATTGTTTGCAAAGAAGGAATAATCAATGTTGCCTGTCTTAGGGAGCCCTTCAGATGCAAGTGTTACTTTTAAAGAATCTGCTTGCTTTTCTGGAACGAGAATCGTTGTTCCATTGTTTGCAAGTTCCGATTTAACGTTTTTGCCATCTAGTTCCTGTTTGATTTGTCCAGCTTCTGCCTCAGACAAGTCTCTAAAGAGCGGAACCATTTTTTCAGAAGAAGCAAAGATGCTAACAACCGTAATAATGATTGCTAGGGCAGCAACGCCGCCAATCATGAGTATTTTTTGTAATTTTGATCGATTTCGCCAAAACTCAACTGTTTTTGTTCTTAATTGCATTAAAGTACGATTCATCTTAACCCCCGGTCATTCCATTCAGTCTTTTTTTGTCCACCAGCACCTCCTACATCTGCATTCTCATAATCTCTTGGTACGCTTCGACTGCTTTATTACGAAACTCTGTTGCAGCTGTGAGTGTAACACTCGCTTTTTGCGCGGCAATCATGACTTCATCGAGATTGACATCTTTTCCTTGTGCAAGCGCATTTGTATACTGGTCTGATTTCAGCTGTGATTGATTTAATGCCTCAATGGAATTCTTCAGCACATCAGAGAAATTCGTTTGACTTTTAGGTGCAGCCGCCTGAACGGGCGTTGCATTCGTCAATTCACTTGCTTGCTGAGCAGTTTGAAGCTGGAAAGGAGATATTGCATTAACCAATTATTTTCACCTTACTTTCCTATTTCTAAAGCTTTCATCAGCATGCTTTTATTCGCATTTAGAGCAGTCACGTTTGCTTCATATGATCTTGAGCTGCTGATGAGGTCGACCATTTCTTTTAATGGATCGACATTTGGTGTTTGAACATATCCATTTTCATTGGCATCGGGATTTGTAGGATCATATTGAAGGTTGAATGGAGTTTCGTCTTCAGTAATCTTTGTTACTTTGACGCCGTTTCCTAATTTGCCGCTTGAATTCATACTTGAGTTCAATATAGATGAAAACGATTCACCTGACGGCTGTAATGTGACAAGCTTACGTCTATAAGGCTCCCAGTTGCCATCAACCTGTTTAGCTCTTGTTGTATCCATATTTGCAAGGTTTGAGGATACAACGTCCATTCTGAGCCTCTGTGCCGTTAATGCTGAGGCCGAAGCGTTCACTCCTGAAAAAATCGACATCACTTACCTCCTGTCAAAACTGTTTTAAGAGAATTGAATTTCCCGCTCATTCTTTCCACCAGCGCATTATACTGAATTTGGTTTTTAGCGAGTTCACTCATCTCTTGATCAATATCGACATTATTTCCGTTTTCTTGATAAGAAGTACGGTTGCTCGAAACAACTGAATAATTGGACCCTGTTTTTGAAAAATCAATGTGACCTTGGTATGTTTTTTTGGCATCTAATTTGATTGACGCATCATTTAGCATGTCATGGAATGCGACGTTTTTCGACTTGTAGTTCGGTGTGTCTATATTTGCGATATTATTGCTTATGACTTTTTGCTTAACATTCGCTCTGCCCAAGGCATTCTCAAGGTTGCTTATCGTTCCAGAAAATATATCCAAAACCATATACCTCCAATCATATGTATTTCATTCCATTTAATCATGTCGAGATTTGTAAAACCATATGTTCATTGTAAGAAATAATAGGATTAAAGTCTATGATGTATATGTAAAAAAAACTCGTAATATATATCTATTTTACGAATAGGTATAAAGACCTAGATTCAAAGCACTACAGATTTGTAAGGGGTTTCTTGGAAAAAAGAGTGACATTTTTCGGACAAATCCTCATTTTTTCACATAAAAAAACCCTTTTCAGCATTTATTTCGGCCAAAAAGGGTTTTTGATTAATGAGATTTTAAATTTTCGAGTTCAATTAAAAATTTGTTGTTTAACACTTTGATGTACGTTCCCTTCATTCCAAGAGAACGAGATTCAATCACGCCTGCACTTTCTAACTTACGTAAGGCGTTTACGATCACTGAGCGCGTGATCCCTACACGGTCTGCAATTTTACTTGCAACGAGAAGACCTTCGTTTCCATCCAGCTCTTCAAAAATGTGCTCAATCGCTTCAAGCTCACTGTAGGAAAGAGAGCTAATCGCCATTTGAACAACCGCTTTACTTCTTGCTTCTTCTTCGATTTCCTCTGCTTTCTCGCGAAGAATCTCCATTCCAACAACTGTTGCCCCGTATTCAGCAAGAATTAAATCATCATCTGTGAATGTATCTTGTAAGCGGGACAGGATTAACGTACCTAAACGATCTCCTCCGCCGATAATTGGAACAATTGTTGTTAAACCTGATTGGAATAAGTCCCGGTTTTCAATCGGGAAAGCTGTATATTCACTGTTAATATCAAGGTTTGAAGACGTTTCAGGGACATTGAATAGACTCTTTGTATATTCTTCAGGGAACTGACGATCTTCAAGCATTTTTTTCATACGTGCATTTTCGATCTGTTGATTAATGGAGTAGCCAAGAAGCTTTCCCCTTCTGCTTAATACGAAAATGTTTGAATCAATGACATCTCTCAGTGTTTCTGCCATTTCTTTGAAATTAACTGGTTTCCCCGCTGCATCTTGCAGCATTGAGTTAATAATCCTTGTTTTTTGTAGTAACGCCATAATAATGATCCTCCTAGATTACTTTATTCATTTGTTAAAGTATAAATTGACTTAAATCTTTGTTATTTGCAATCTTTCCTAGCTTCTCTTCGACATACTGAGGTGTAATGGTCACTGTCTCCATCGTAATATCAGGCGCCTCAAATGAAAGCTCTTCAAGCAGCTTCTCAAGTATGGTATGAAGCCTTCTTGCACCGATGTTATCTGTCTCCTGATTGACATGATAAGCCACTTCGGCAATCTTATGAATAGCATCGTCAGAAAATTCAAGAGATATACCTTCTGTTTCAAGTAAAGCTTTATATTGCTTTAATAATGCATTATCTGGTTCCGTTAAGATTTTCACAAAGTCTTCTATACTTAATTTATCTAATTCTACACGGATTGGGAAGCGTCCCTGAAGCTCTGGAATCAAATCTGATGGCTTTGCCATATGAAATGCACCTGCTGCAACAAACAGCACATGATCAGTTTTAACGGCACCATATTTCGTCATCACAGTTGAACCTTCTACAATCGGTAAAATATCACGCTGAACCCCTTCACGAGAAACATCTGCAGATGATGCACCACCGCTTTTGGCGATTTTGTCGATTTCATCGATAAAAATAATTCCTTGCTGCTCTGCTTTGTAGACCGCTTCCTGACTGACTTCATCCATATCAATCAGTTTTGAAGCTTCCTCAGCCGTTAACGCCTTTCTTGCTTCTCTGACAGTCAGCTTTCTGCGTTTTTTCTTTTTAGGCATGAGATTGCCGAGCGCATCCTGCATGTTCATACCCATTTGCTCCATACCCGAGCCTTGAAGCATATCAAACATGGAAGGCTGCTGTTCTTCTACTTCAATCGTAACGTAATGATCTTCAAGTTCTCCCATCGCCAGCTGATGAGCGATTCGCTTTCTTGTCGATTCGAGTTCCACTTCTTCATTTGAATGATCTCGATCACGGTCATCTTCATCAGAACCGCCAAACAGCATCTCAAACGGATTTTTCACAGACTGGCTTTTTTTCTTGCCAGGAACAAGTAAATGAACAAGACGTTTATTTGCTTGTTTTTCTGCTTCCTCTTGAACATCTTTCATCTTTTCTTCTTTGACGAGTCTAATCGCTGTTTCAACTAAATCTCTCACCATGGACTCTACGTCACGGCCGACATAACCCACTTCAGTAAATTTCGTCGCTTCCACTTTAATAAAAGGCGCACCAGAAATTCGAGCAATTCTGCGGGCAATTTCTGTTTTCCCCACACCTGTTGGACCGATCATTAAAATGTTTTTAGGAACGACTTCATCCTTTAGCTTATCATGCAAAAGACTTCTTCTGTAACGGTTTCTTAAAGCCACCGCCACTGCTTTTTTCGCATCAAGCTGACCAATGATGTATTGATCAAGCTTTTCAACTATCTCTCTTGGGGTGAACGGCTTTTTCTCCATACGTCTCATGTCCTTTCTATTCAAGCTCTTCTAAAGTGATTTGATCGTTCGTGTAGACACAGATTTCTCCGGCCGTTTCAAGAGCGGCCTTTGCAATTTCTCTCGCTGAGAGATGATCACCTGCATGGGTTTTGAGTGCTCTCCCGGCGCTAAGCGCATAGTTGCCGCCTGAGCCAATGGCCAAAATCCCATCATCTGGTTCGATGACCTCTCCTGTTCCAGAGACAAGCAGGATGCTTTCTTTGTTCATGACGATGAGCATGGCCTCAAGCTGCCTTAGCATCTTGTCACTTCGCCATTCCTTCGCTAGTTCTACGGCTGCCCGCTTTAAATTACCACCATATTCTTCAAGCTTTGTTTCAAACTTTTCAAAGAGTGTAAAAGCATCGGCTACTGAACCTGCAAAACCTGCAAGCACCTTGCCTCCGAAAAGACGGCGCACTTTTTTTGCTGTGTGTTTCATCACGACAGCCTGCCCGAAAGTGACTTGACCGTCGCCAGCCATTGCACTTTTTCCTTTATGCTGAACGGCAAAGATGGTTGTTGCATGAAATGATGACATGAAAAAACCTCCTTTTAGGATCGTTTAAAAGCCCTTGGGTGATGAGACATGTACGTGTTTCTTAAAGAATCTTTTGATACATGCGTGTACACCTGTGTAGATGATAAATTTGAATGACCGAGAAGTTCTTGAACACTTCTCAAATCCGCCCCCTCGTTTAAGAGATGCGTGGCAAAGGTGTGCCTTAACATGTGAGGATGGATATGTAATGTACCTGACGCCTTTTTCATTAATTCAGTGAGAATGAATCGTACACCTCGGTCTGTAAGAGGCGTCCCGCGCTGATTCAAAAACACATGAGTATCAGCACGGTCTTTCCCTTTAGATTTCAGCTTCTGCCTTCCATCCTCTAAATAAGTAATGAGCGCTTCATGAGCATATGACCCGAAAGGAACATACCGTTGCTTGCTGCCTTTCCCATGAACAAGCACTGTATCCATCGATAAATCAAGATCAGATTCTTTTAATGAACATAACTCACTGACCCTCATACCTGTTGCATAAAGAAGTTCTAAAATGGCTTGATTTCTTTGCCCAAGCGGTGTGCTGACATCAGAAACTGTAAAAAGCTCTTTTAGTTCCTCTTCATACAAAAATGAAGGAATCCGCTTATCCTGCTTTGGTAAGCTAACGAGTAAAAAAGGATTTTCTTTCACAAGCTGTTCTCTTAATAAAAATTTATAAAAGCTGCGAAGCGCAGAGACTTTCTTACTAATCGTTCTTCTTGTCAGGCCTTTTTCATAAGCTTCTGTTAAATAAATTCTCGTATCTTGATAGGATACCTCTTCAAAACCGTCTATTCCTTGAATGTTCATAAATCTGACAAACTCTTCAATGGCTTCTGTATATCCTGAGATCGTTAAAGCTGAATAGTTTTTTTCAATTTGCAGATATTCAATGAATAAGTGGACAAGACGCTGTTTATTCGTCATTTTTACACCTCTTTAAGGCTTTTAAATGGTATCACATATCTTGCTTTCCGTGCAATGTTTTACTACAGAGATTTCGAAATAGTTTGAATAGTTTCGATTGCGCGCTTAGCGTACTCTGCATAACGTTCTTGTTTGTTTTTAATTCGAACTCCTAGATCTTTCAGCAAACCGAAGTTCGCATTCATCGGCTGGAAGCTTTTCTTGTTTGTCGATGTGATGTAGTGAGCCATACTGCCAATCGCCGTCTCCTCAGGAAGTGTCACAAGCTCTTCTCCTTTGACAAAACGAGCGGCGTTAATTCCAGCCACAAGTCCGGACGCTGCGGACTCGACATACCCTTCAACGCCTGTCATTTGTCCGGCAAAGAATAGATCATCTCTATTTTTAAACTGATAAGTCGGTCTTAAAAGACTTGGCGAGTTAATAAATGTATTACGGTGCATCACGCCGTAACGAACAATCTCTGCTTCTTCAAGGCCTGGAATCAAACGGAATACTTCCTTTTGATCGCCCCACTTCAGATGTGTCTGGAAGCCAACGATGTTATATAAAGTACCTGCTGCATCATCCTGTCTTAATTGAACAACAGCGAAAGGTCTTTTTCCTGTTTTCGGATCTTCCAGTCCTACTGGCTTCATCGGACCAAACAGCATCGTTTTCTTTCCTCTTTTCGCCATGACTTCAATTGGCATACAGCCTTCAAAGAAGATTTCTTTTTCAAATTCTTTTAATGGCACAGTTTCAGCAGAAATGAGCGCCTCATAAAAACGATCGAATTCCTCTTCTGTCATTGGACAGTTTAAATAAGCGGCTTCTCCTTTGTCATAGCGTGATTTCAAGTACACCTTATCCATGTCAATGCTGTCTTTCTCTAGAATAGGTGCTGCTGCATCGTAGAAATAGAGATATTCTTCTCCTGTTAACGATTTTAATTCTTTTGAAAGTGCTTCTGATGTCAGCGGACCAGTCGCGATAATTGTCGGACCTTCTGGAATGCTCTGCACCTCTTCTTGAAAGACAGTAACATTCGGATGATTTTTCACGCGGTCAGTCACGTTTGCTGCAAATTCATGACGGTCTACTGCAAGCGCGCCGCCAGCAGGAACTGAGCTTTCATCTGCTGCTGCGATAATAGCTGAATCTAAATGACGCATTTCTTCCTTTAATACACCTACTGCATTCGTCAAAGCATTCGCACGCAGTGAGTTGCTGCATACAAGCTCCGCAAATTTATCTGTGTGGTGAGCCGGCGTTTGTTTCACAGGTCTCATTTCATATAAATTGACTTTAATCCCTCGTTTAGCGATTTGCCATGCAGCTTCACTTCCAGCTAAACCGGCTCCGATCACATTTACAAATTGACTCATTGTACAACTCTCCTATTTCGTAAGGTCTGTTTGATGACATAAAAAAGCAGGTGAACAAGGCTGCTCACCGCTATTTTTGTTGTTCCTCTTTATAATCACAGTTGACACATTGAACTTGAACGCCTTTTTTCAGCTTTTTCTCTACAAGCATATTTTCGCATTTTGGACACTTTCTTTCAATTGGTTTGTCCCAAGAGACGAATTCACACTCTGGAAAACGATCACAGCCGTAAAAAATGCGGCGTTTTTTCGATTTTCGTTCAACAATGTTTCCTTCATGACATGACGGGCATTTGACCCCGATATCTTTGACAATTGGCTTTGTGTTGCGGCAGTCAGGAAAGTTAGAGCACGCCATGAACTTGCCGTATCTACCCATTTTGTACACCATCGGATGTCCGCACTCTTCACAATCAACACCTGCGTATTCCGGCTCAATCTCAACTTCTTGCATCTCTGCTTCAGCTTTTTCTACCCGTTTTGCAAAGTCTTGATAGAAGCTGTCGATAATACGAACCCATTCGATCGTACCTTCTTCAACACTATCAAGTTCCTTTTCCATTTTCGCTGTAAATTCAACGTTGATGATTTCAGGGAAGAATTCAATGATTAAGTTGAGTACAATCTCTCCAAGCTCTGTCGGAGTAAATCGTTTATTATCAAGTGCGACATAGCCGCGCTTTTGAATTGTATCTAATGTTGGTGCATACGTAGATGGACGGCCTATACCGAGCTCTTCAAGTGTTTTGACCAATCTTGCCTCAGTGTAACGCGGAGGCGGCTGTGTGAAGTGCTGTTCAGGTTCGATATCTTTTGAAAGAACTGTGTCCCCTTCTTTCAGATCAGGAAGCATTTTGTCCTTTTCCTCTAGCTGGTCGTCCTTTCCTTCCACATAAACCTTCATAAACCCAGGGAATTTTACTTTACTGCCATTCGCACGGAAAGTAAGACCGTTATGATCAAGGTCCACACTCATTGTATCAAGAACAGCCGGCGCCATTTGGCTTGCCACGAATCGTTCCCAAATCAATTTATACAGACGAAGCTGATCGCGGCTTAGCACATGCTTGACATCTGCCGGTTTTCTTAACGTAGAAGTCGGGCGGATGGCTTCGTGAGCATCTTGTGCATTTTCATTCTTTTTAGCTGTTCGTTTTGTTGTGTTTAAGAAATTCTTGCCGTACGTCTGATCAATGAAGGCAGATACTTCTTCAATCGCTGTATTGGAAATACGCGTTGAGTCCGTTCTCATATATGTAATGAGACCGACTGTACCTTCTTTACCAAGATCAATTCCTTCATATAATTGCTGTGCAATCATCATTGTCTTTTTCGCACGGAAGTTTAATTTTCTTGCAGCCTCCTGCTGTAAAGTAGAGGTCGTAAACGGAACAGCTGGATTACGTTTCCGCTCTTTTTTCGTTACTTTCTCTACAGTGAATTTGCTTCCCTTTAATTTCGAAAGGATTTCTTTTACATCTTCTTTTGTTTTCAATGGATGTTTTTTGCCATTGAGGCCAAAGAAACTCGCTTCGAAGCTTTCTTTTCCTTTAAGGAATGTACCATCAATTGTCCAGTATTCTTCTGGTTTAAATTCATTAATTTCATTCTCGCGATCAATAATCAGGCGGAGTGCAACTGATTGAACACGTCCGGCACTTAAACCCTTTTTCACTTTCTTCCATAAAATCGGACTGATTTTATACCCAACGAGACGATCTAAGATCCGTCTTGCCTGCTGCGCATCAACTAGGTCCATATTGATCATACGTGGATGCTTAAAGGAATCTTTAATCGCATCCTTTGTAATCTCGTTAAAAACAACGCGGCAGTCAGAAGAGAGGTCAAGGTCAAGGCTGTGTGCTAAATGCCAAGCAATCGCTTCTCCCTCTCTATCGGGGTCAGCTGCGAGATAGACTTTTTTTGCTTTTTTCGCCGCTGTTTTTAATTCTTTTAAAACTGGGCCTTTTCCGCGAATCGTAATATACCTCGGTTCGAAGTCATGCTCAGTGTCAACACCGAGCTGACTTTTCGGTAAATCCCTTACGTGTCCCATTGAAGCTTTTACTTTATACTTTTTTCCTAAATAACGTTCAATCGTTTTCGCCTTTGCTGGCGACTCAACGATGACTAAATAATCAGCCATACTCAAAATCCCCCTTAAGAGGTGTTCTCTCTTTATACATTTCACAATTCATATTTATGTTAATTGCACCTATCTAACAGGCAATCATTAAAAATTCTTTATGATGAACATCATTATAAACACGAAAAACAAAGTGTAAACTTAAATCCTCACTATTATTAAATATTCCGATGTCTTTTGTCAAACGATATTTTATGAGGGTTCAGTATATTGAACGCTGTGGAAGGAGAATTCCTCTAAAATATCCTTTGTGGAATGAACAAGCTTTGCCCCCTGCTGAATGAGTCTTGCCGGACCTGTGGAATTAGAATCAAAGATGGATCCGGCAACCGCAAATACTTCTTTGCCTTGCTCAAGCGCTTGATAGGCTGTAATAAGAGAACCGCTCTTTTCTTTGCACTGAATCACGATGGTTCCTTTCGTCAATGCACTAATTAAACGATTTCTCATTGGAAAATGCCACTTTTCTGGTTTGACATAAGGCGGATGCTCTGACAAAAGCAAATGATGTTCGCCCATGTATTGAGCCATTTGTGCATGTTCTTTTGGGTATACATGCTGAAAGCCGCCTGCTATAATGCCGATCGTTTTTCCTTTTTTCCTGATGCACTCTTTATGTGCAAGTCCATCGATTCCTTTAGCTAAACCACTGACAATCATCCACTCTTCCTTGACAAGCTCACCAACAATTTTCTTCACACATGCATCTCCATAAGATGATGGAACTCTTGTGCCGACTACACCTAAACTTTTTTCTTCATTTAAATATGATACGTTTCCTTTTAGGAATAACACAGGGGGAGGATCATAAATATTTTTTAGTGTGCTGGGATATAAGGGTGATGTGATGGGAATCATGTGAACGTTTTGCTTTAAATAGGCTTGAACGATGTGTTGAAACATGGGGAATTCATTTTCTTCAGCTTGTTTTAAGCGGGTAAAGTCGATCGTTTGTAATGCTCGATCCTGTTTAAAATGATGTGTTTCTTCATTTATATATAGCTCAGGATCGACTTTCCACCATTTTGTTAATAATGAGGGTGAGATGAGGCCTTTTAAGCGGTGAAAAATCATTCTTTCGGACACGTTGTACATACCATTCCTCCTGTTTAAGATAGAAAGAAGAAGACTTGTCAAAGAACAAGTCTTCTTGTGTCATTAATGCGTTTTACAAGCTTCGAAGAGATTCTTCTCTTTTAATACTTTAATCAATGTTTCTCCCATGACAGATGGTGTTTCTGCCACTTCAATTCCACATTCACGCATTGTTTTTACCTTTTCATCAGCTGTGCCTTTACCACCAGAAATAATAGCACCAGCATGTCCCATACGTTTTCCTGGAGGCGCCGTTTTACCGCCAATAAAGCCAACGACTGGTTTTGTCATATTTGCTTTTACCCATTCAGCTGCTTCTTCTTCAGCCGTACCGCCGATTTCACCGATCATAATCACAGCATGTGTTTCAGGGTCTTCATTGAATGCTTTTAACACATCAATAAAGTTTGTCCCATTTACCGGGTCTCCCCCGATTCCTACAGCTGTCGATTGACCAACGCCAGCTTCTGAAAGCTGATGTACCGCTTCATATGTAAGCGTTCCAGAACGAGAAACAACACCCACATGACCTTTTTTATGAATGTAGCCAGGCATGATACCAATTTTACATTCTTCAGGTGTGATGACACCTGGGCAGTTTGGTCCAACTAGTCTTGTCTTTTTCCCTTCCATATACCGCTTCACTTTGACCATGTCAAGCACTGGAATATGTTCAGTGATACAAATGACGAGATCAACTTCTGCGTCAACAGCCTCTAAAATGGCATCTGCCGCAAATGGAGCTGGTACATAGATAACAGAAGCGTTCGCTCCAGTAGTCTGAACTGCTTCAGATACAGTATTAAATACAGGAACTCCTTCTACTTCAGTTCCACCTTTTCCAGGTGTGACACCACCAACAATATTTGTTCCGTACTCAATCATTTGTTTTGTGTGGAACAATGCGGTTGAACCGGTAATCCCCTGAACAATTACTCTCGTATTTTTATTAATAAATACACTCATTTAGGTTCCCTGCCTTTCTGCTCTACTTGACTAAAGATACAATCTTTTCTGCCCCGTCAGCCATAGACTCAGCAGAAGTGATATTTAAGCCTGAATCACTCAGGATTTTCTTCCCTAATTCAACGTTTGTTCCTTCAAGACGTACAACGAGTGGTAATGTTAAGCCGACTTGTTTCGTCGCTTCAACAACACCTTCTGCAATCACATCACATTTCATGATGCCGCCAAAAATGTTCACGAAAATCCCTTTAACATTTTGATCAGATAAGATGATTTTAAATGCTTCCGTTACTTTTTCAGCTGTTGCACCGCCGCCAACATCTAGGAAGTTTGCAGGGTCCCCGCCGTAATGCTTGATGATATCCATTGTAGACATCGCAAGACCTGCTCCATTGACCATACAGCCAATATTTCCATCTAGAGAAATGTAGCTTAAATCATATTTAGATGCTTCAATTTCTTTTGGATCCTCTTCATCAAGGTCACGGTATTCTAATATATCTTTTTGTCTATATAAGGCATTGCTATCAAAGTTTAATTTTGCATCAAGTGCCATGACTTTTCCATCGCCTGTTACAACAAGTGGATTAATCTCAGCAATTGAACAATCTTTTTCAATAAACGCATTGTAAAGGCTTGTCATAAACTTAACAGCTTGGCCAACTAATTTTGTTGGAATATTAATTTTAAATGCCACTTCTCTCGCCTGATAGCCTTGCAGACCAATCGCTGGATCGATGACCACTTTGACGATTTTTTCTGGCGTTTTTTCTGCTACTTCTTCAATTTCAGTACCGCCTTCTTCAGATGCCATCAACACAATTCTTGATGTCGCTCTGTCCAAAACTAGTCCAACATAGTATTCCTTTTGAATATCGCAGCCTTCTTCAATAAGTAAGCGTTTTATTTCGCGCCCTTCAGGCCCTGTTTGATGTGTGACAAGTGTCTTGCCGAGCAATTCCTCTGCAAACCCTTTCACTTCATCTTTCGTTTTTGCAATTTTTACCCCGCCTGCTTTACCACGGCCGCCTGCATGAATCTGTGCTTTTACGACATATACAGAGCTCCCTAGCTCTTCTGATGCTTTCACTGCTTCATCAGGTGTAAATGCTACTTTACCATTTGGAACTGAAACCCCATATTTTCTTAGGATTTCTTTTCCTTGGTACTCATGGATATTCATTTCCCATCCTCCCAACATATGTAGAAACAAAAATTATAAAATAGACTGCGCTTTCATTTTAAAGAATAAAAAAGAGAATGTCTAGGGTTCTATGTAAAATCGTAAAATCCTTCTAAACATTCAAACTTTTATTTTATTAAAAATATAAATTTTTCAGCCAAATCACTTATTTTACCTTATTTTTTCATTTTTTGATCTAACCTGTAGATAAACGAAAAAATTTCTGCTACAGTATCGTATAACGCTTCAGGGATCTCCTCATCTAATGTTAAGTGGCGCATGAGTTCGACTAAATTACGGTCTTCCTGGATTGGGACTCCCGACTTTTTTGCTTCTTCAATAATATGATCTGCCACATAGCCGCTGCCTGTTGCAACGACTTTTGGCGCCTTTTGTTTTTCTTCATCGTAATGCAGAGCGACCGCTCTTCTAAGCGGTTTTGAATCCTTCATACTCGTAAGTCCAGCCCTTTCTCGCTGATTTTATGAAAGTGTTCATCTAGAAATTGAGACGGATCTACTGGCTCTTGTCTCTTTTTTGCTGTAATTCCCGTTAAGCTGTATCCTAGCGCATTTAAATTCTCTCGAACAGCCGGAATCATTGGATTAATGGTGCCTTGCAGTTCATGGGCTGTCTCGACAGTAATGGACATGACCTTTTGCTGAATCGTACAGTCTATTAAGGTTTCTTCAAGGTTTTCCATGTTTAAGTAAAACATGAGGCGGCACTGAGAAATATCAATAGAGCCATCCTTTTTCTTATGTCCTTTTAGAATAAAGGTTAAATCTTGAACACTATGTTTTGAGAAAAGCGGATAGGAAATCATCATTTGACTGACGGTTTGGTTCTCCTGCTGCACAAATAACTGTCCATTCAATCTATGAAACAATTGATCCACTTCTTTTTTAACGGGCTCTGGTAAATCCGCCTGCCTCACATCATTTAAGGTGAGCTTTAATTGGTGTAGCTCCTGACTTTTGACATCCTGGCTGCCTTTTTCAAGCAGTTTCAGCATACCAATTTCATCACGTACACCTATTGCCTTTTTCATCGTCATAAGTAAATCGAGCACATCGGTTTTATTACTTAATGTTGGTTCTGTCTGCTGCACTACCTGGGCCAAAGCTTTTGCCTCTCTTTTTGACAGGAAGGGAAACTCTTTTTGAAGCACAGCTGCTTTTGCGTCAGGCTGAGATCCTGCCTGCTGGAGCCCGTGCAGCAATGCTGTGAGCTGTTTTAAGTTAGGTTCTTGCTGCCCGTCTGCACCTTGTTTCATCAAACTTGCCAGTATCCGCTCAATTTGCTGAGGCGGGATTTGCAGCTCTTCTTTTGGACTTGTTGACTGCTGCACGTTTGTCTGAGGAACTTGGGACGGCTGACGCTCTTGAACGATTGCGGCATGGCTATTTTCTTTTTGCTGAGAAGGATTGAGCTGAGTCGTTACTGGTGAATTGCCACCTTGCTTCGCCTCGCCTTCTCTCGCTGCTAGAAGGACCGATAAGAGCTTTTCTGCATGGACGGCTGTCTCTGCATCTACAACTGACCGAACGGCTTGTATAAGGGTCTGTGTGGCATCTGTGTGCTTCGGAAGCTGTGTTAATTGATTTAATAGTGCTGTTATATCCTGATGAAGGGCAGAGGGTGATTTTACGGCTAAAATAGATTGAAGCACCCCTTGCTGGATCGGTAAATCTTTCTTTAAAGCAAAGAGGAGGGCCTGGAGCCCTTTCTTCACATCAGCTCCTTGAAGCTGTTCGATCCACTTCACTGCCGTTTTTAACTCTCCTTCGTTGATGACGGACTTTTCCTTTAAAAAAGCTGTAGCTGTCAGCATGTTTTCAAGCCCATTTTTCAGTGAGAGACCTTCTAATAGTTTGACTGCTGCATCCTTTAATGTCTTAGGATCTTGGTCAAATTGCTGAACGGGTCTTAGTTTATTGAGGCTGCCTCCACCCTCTTGTTCAAATTGGAACCAATAAAATGCGTCTGCTTTAAGCTGAGCCGCCAGCTGTGCTTTTATTTTCGTTGAACCTATTTGAACAAGGGCTGTATCATCTCCAAGCATTTTTAGTACTTTACCGAGAATCAGCCGATGAACATTATCCTTCCCTTCGGTGTTTAATGGAACCGATTCGGCCGTATTCAGCCGGCTATTCAGTGCTGTATGTATGTCCTCAACTCTTGTCATCACAGGCAGCCTCCTTAGATTAAAATTTATGATATAACAGATTTCACTGGCGCAAACGATAACCGGTGGATGGGGGTAGCACCGTGTGTTTGAATCGCAGCCAGGTGCTCTTTCGTTCCGTACCCTTTATGTTTTTCAAATTGATACTCAGGATACTTACGCCCGTACTCTTCCATCATCTGATCTCTTGTCACCTTTGCAATACATGCACCTGCTGCAATGGATGCACTTTTTGCATCTCCTTTGATGATATTCTCTTGGTGAGTAGAAAGCGGGAGTGTCATGGCATCTATGAGTAGATAATCAGGTGTATGAGTTAACTGCTCTACAGCTCTTACCATCGCCAGTCTTGATGCTTCATAAATATTGATTTCATCAATCGTAGCCGCATCAACAATGCCGATTCCGATATCAAGTGCTTCTTTTTGAATTAAATCATAATAAGCCAATCTTTTTTTCTCAGATAATTGCTTTGAGTCGTTTAAACCGAGCAGGACTGTATTTTCCTTTAATATAACGGCTGCTGCCACAACTGGGCCGGCAAGCGGTCCTCTTCCTGCTTCATCTATTCCAGCAATACATGTGTATCCTTGCGCCTTTGCTTTGTTTTCAAATTGCAGCATGTCATCCCATGCCACGTGAAGTGCTTGCTGCTTTTCTCTCTCTTTGTGCCACTTTTCTATCAGTTTTTGGACACTTTTTCTCGTATCATCTTTCACAAGCTCGCGAATGTAGGACTCGTCGCCTGCATGCTTTTCTATAAGTTCTTTTATTTGTTTCACCGTGTACATAGGCTTTTTCGCAGCCTCCTTCTTTATATCGGCAGTTTTTCACAAAAAATAAAGACCCGCATGAGCTGCGTGTCTTTTAGCTTTCAGGCTTCTCAAAAGTGAGGGGACCAAATTTTTCTGTTCGAATGTCCCGAATAATGATTTCGGTGGTTTTGTCATAGTTTATGAATCCCCCGCTCATTAGACAGCCGCGCTTAGTGCCAATTGCATCAAACAGCTCAACCGTATCTTCAGGTATCTCCGCTAGGTCATAGCGTTTTTTTAATCGCTCTGGGTAGTTCTCTTCTAGAAAACGAAGGGCATACACAGCGACATCCTGTAAATTGATGATCGAATCTTTGATCGCTCCAGTCACCGCAAGTCTGAGTCCTACTTGCTCATCTTCAAACTTCGGCCAGAGGATTCCAGGGGTATCGAGCAGTTCTAGTTCTTTCCCTACCTTTACCCATTGCTGTGATGTCGTAATACCAGGCCGATCTCCTGTTTTGGCAATGTTCTTTTTTGCTAAACGATTGATTAAGGTCGATTTGCCGACGTTGGGAATCCCGATAATCAGTGCTCGAATTGCACGTGGTTTGACGCCTTTTGCTTTCATGCGGTCGAATTTTTCTTTTAAAATTTCTTTTGAAGTCGTGATGATCTGATTTAACCCTTGTCCATCGACAGAGTTAATGGCAAGTGACCGAACGCCTTGCTGCTCAAAATGCGCCTGCCACTCCTTTGTCATACGAGGATCTGCTTTATCTGCTTTGTTTAAGAGCATGATTTTGGGTTTGTTTTGAAGGATTTCTTCGATCATTGGGTTTCTAGAGGACATCGGAATTCTTGCATCGGTTAATTCAAATACGATGTCGATGAGCTTTAATTTTTCTGTGACTTCACGTCTTGCTTTTGCCATATGGCCTGGAAACCATTGAATCGTCATAGGTGCACCTTCTTTCTTCTACCATTATCTTTATACATTGTACAAAAAAAGAGCCTGTTACAGGTAACAAGCTCTTTCCTTTGATATCATTATCGTCTGATTTCTTTGATACGAGCCGCTTTACCGCGAAGTTCACGTAGGTAGTAAAGTTTCGCACGACGTACCTTACCGTGACGTACAACTTCGATCTTAGCGATTTTTGGTGTGTGTACAGGGAATGTACGCTCAACGCCTACACCGTAAGAGATCTTACGAACTGTGAAAGTTTCGCTGATTCCACCACCACGACGCTTAATTACAACACCTTCAAAGATCTGGATACGCTCACGAGTACCCTCGACAACTTTAACGTGTACACGTAAAGTGTCACCAGGACGGAACGCAGGAAGATCAGTGCGTAATTGTTCTTTTGTGATTTCTTCAATCAAATGTTGCATCGTTTTCAACTCCTTCCAACAGATGCTCATGTCCTCTTTCTTCATTGCAGCGGAACATCGTTTTCAAACTTGGATCAGCAAGCCGTCCAAGTCACAAGTAGTATCATACCATACCTCTATGCCGTGTGCAATACAATCTAGTCATTATGAAGCTGCCAAAGCCATCTTTTTTCTTCATCCGTTAATGTTTTGCAAGAATCGATCAAATCTGGCCTTCTTGTATAGGTTCGCTTCAAGGATTCTTTGCGCCGCCACTCTTCAATTTTGGCATGATTTCCAGAGAGAAGCACATCCGGCACTTTTAGTCCTTTATAATCCGCTGGCCTTGTATAGTGCGGGTGCTCAAGCAGACCTGTACTGAATGAATCTTCGATGTGAGACGCTTCTTTTCCAAGCACATGAGGCAAAAGCCTGACCACACTGTCTGCAATCATCATCGCTGGCAGCTCTCCGCCTGTGAGGACGAAATCTCCGATTGAAATCTCATCTGTGACAAGATGCTCCCTGATGCGCTCATCGTAGCCTTCATAGTGGCCGCAAATGAACATAAGATGCTCTTCTTTTGCAAGTTCCTCTGCTTTCTTTTGTGTATATCTTTCCCCTTGAGGACAAACAAGAATGATTCGTGGTTTCGTGCTTGCTTTTTTCGTTAAATCTTCTACCGCATCAAATACGGGCTGCGCTTTCAGTACCATACCAGCACCGCCGCCATACGGATAGTCATCCACTGTTTTATGCTTATGATCCGAATACTCTCTAAAATTGACGACTTGAAATGAGACAGCTTCTTTCTCCTGTGCTTTTTTTAAGATCGATGAGTGAAGCACACCTTCGAACATTTCAGGAAAAAGGGTTAAGAAATCGATTTTCATTCGTCAATAAGTCCTTCCATCACTTCAATGTGTACGGTTTTGGATGAGATATCGATCTTTTTGACGACAGATGGTATATATGGAATGAGGGCATCTTTTTTGCCTTTTCTTCCAACCACCCACACATCATTTGCCCCTGGCGTAAGGATTTCTTTGATTTGACCGATCAGCTTGTCCTCTTCATCGTATACTTCACAGCCAATGATTTGGTGGAAATAAAATTCTCCTTCGTCTAATGACCCAAGATGTTCTTTTTCTACCTTTAAGATTGATTCTTTCAAATGCTCTGCTTCATTTAATGAGCTGATTTCTTCAAATGTGATCAAATCAAACTGTTTGTGCTGGCGATGTGATGCGACAGTCACTTTCAGCGGCTCGCTTTGACCTTGCTTAAAAATATAGAGGACGCTTCCCTTTTTGTAGCGCTCTTCTGGGAAATCCGTCTTTGACACGACGCGTACTTCTCCGCGCACTCCGTGTGTATTGACGATCTTTCCAACATTCAACCATTCTAGCTCCATGTTCTCAATCACCCCTGACGTATTTCCACAATGGTGCCGTCTTTCACGACGATGACATTGTCTTGCATCTTGTCATCCCATTTATCACCTATTTTTACTTCAACCAATGCATCCACTTCTGTTTCTTTCATTTCACTTCCAAGCGGCAAAATATGCAGCTGCTCTACTTGAAAATCAATTTGCCGGATCTTCTCTTGCCTTTTATCGATCGCTTTTTGAAATTGAGGGATGGCTTCTTGCTGATGTGGTTCTTTTTCATGTTTTTTTAGTTGAAAATATAGTTGATTGCATTCACGTTCTAGTCTTTCTTTTTTCTCCAAAAAAGTCGTTAACAGTTTGTCCTTACTGCTTTCAGTTAATACTTGCATCACGGTGACATGTTGAATGATCTGCATCTTCCTTTTTGTCCCCCTATCCGAAGGCATTTGTCCTCTACAGTATAACGAAAAATAGATTTAAACGTGTAAAAAAAGGGGAGGTCCTAAGCCCTCTCCCTTTTTAGTCAGCAATCTCAAGTTGAACTTTCTTAGAAGACTCTGCACTTGCTGCAAAAATGACTGTTCGTATCGCTTTTGCTGTACGTCCCTGCTTTCCGATCACTTTTCCGGTATCTTCAGCATTGACAGACAGTGTGTAAATCACCTGCTCATCTTTTTCTAATGAAGATACGTGAATATCTTCAGGGAAATCAACAAGTGGCTCGACGATGGACACAATCAATTCTTCCAAGGACAGCTCATTCATTATTTGCTGTTTTTCGCATTATGAAATTTTTCAAGAATTCCTTGGCTTGAGAAAAGGTTGCGAACTGTATCAGATGGTTTCGCACCATTTTGAAGCCATTTAAGCGCTAATTCTTCGTTGATTTTCACCTCAGCTGGTGATACCACTGGGTTGTAAGTTCCAACTGTTTCGATGAAACGACCGTCACGTGGTGAACGAGAATCTGCTACAACAATACGATAGAAAGGAGATTTTTTTGCTCCCATACGTTTTAAACGAATTTTTACTGCCATTTTACTAGCACCTCCGAAAATATTTCAACAAGATAGTATATTAACAATGATAAAAGGGTTGGTAAAGTGTTTTTTCTTAACAACGGTTTTATCATGTATAACCAATTACATAAATGGTAATTTAAAGCCCTTTTTCTTTCCTTTGGACATGTTGGTCATTTGCTTCATCATCTTTTTCATTTCATCAAATTGCTTTAAAAGGCGATTGACTTCCTGTACAGATGTTCCGCTTCCTTTTGCAATCCGTTTTCTTCGGCTTGCATTGATGACCTCTGGCTGTTCTTTTTCCTGAGTCGTCATTGATTTAATGATCGCTTCGATGTGATTGAGCTGCTTTTCGTCTACTTGGACGTTTTTGAGCCCTTTCATTTTACCGGCTCCCGGCATCATTTGGATCAGTTCATCAAGTGGACCCATATTTCGAACTTGGCCAAGCTGCTCGAGGAAATCATCGAGCGTGAAGCTCATTGTCCGCATTTTTTGCTCAAGCTCTTTCGCTTTATCTTGGTCGACGTTTGCCTGTGCTTTTTCAATCAGCGTGAGCACATCTCCCATGCCAAGAATTCTTGATGCCATCCGCTCTGGATGGAATGGTTCAATCGCATCAAGCTTTTCTCCTAGTGCAGCGAATTTAATCGGCGTATTGGTGACAGCTCGAATAGAAAGTGCTGCACCGCCTCTTGTATCACCATCTAGTTTTGTGAGAACGACACCTGTTAAACCAAGCTGTTCATTAAAGCTTTTTGCGACATTGACCGCATCTTGACCTGTCATAGAGTCAACAACTAGGAAAATTTCTTCTGGATTCGCTACTTCTTTTACTTTCTGAAGTTCATCCATTAATTCTTCATCGATATGAAGACGTCCTGCTGTATCTAAAATGACATAATCATGGTGTTCTTCTTTCGCTTTTTCAATTGCCTGTTTGGCAATTTCGACAGGGCTGACTTGATCACCTAATGAAAACACCGGCATATCAAGCTGTTTCCCGAGCGTTTGAAGCTGCTGGATTGCTGCTGGTCGGTAAATATCAGCAGCCACCATCATCGGCTTGCGATTATGTTTTTTGCGAAGTAAATTGGCAAGCTTCCCAGTTGTGGTTGTTTTACCTGCCCCTTGAAGACCAACCATCATAATGACGGTCGGAGATTTTTTCGCTACAGCGATCTTACTCTCTTCTCCGCCCATTAATTCAGTGAGTTCTTCTTTTACAACTTTAATGACCTGCTGTCCAGGGGTAAGGCTTTTCATGACCTCTTGTCCAACTGCCCGCTCACTTACTTTTTTCACAAAGTCTTTGACTACTTTAAAATTGACGTCAGCTTCAAGAAGGGCAAGGCGTACCTCGCGCATCATTTCTTTTACATCTTGCTCTGACACTTTTCCTTTGCCGCGGATTTTTGAAATCGTCTGCTGCAGTCGGTCGGCTAATCCTTCAAATGCCATACTGTGCCGCCTCCTAATCTAATTTCTCAAGCGATTCAATTAAAGCTTCTGCTTCTTCTGTTTGCGCAGAATCAGCTACAAGCTCTCTCATTTTTTTGAGAAGTTCTTTACGCTCTTTAAATTTCTTAAACAAGAGCAGCTTTTCTTCATATTGTTCAAGCATCGCTTCAGTCCGTTTAATATTATCATAAACAGCCTGCCTTGATACTTCATATTCATCCGCAATTTCACCGAGGGAAAAATCGTCTAGGTAGTAAAGCGACATGTAGCTCTTTTGCTTTGCGGTCAACAACGATTGATAGAAGTCAAACAAGTAATTCATTCTCGTTGTTTTTTCAAGCGTCATGGGCTCTCTCCCCTTTGTTAAGTTCATTCCCTTTACATCAACTAAGTTTACACGGTTCTCTTCTGAGTGTCAAGTTTTTATCTTGTCACTTCATGAAGCGGCGTATAAATAAAAATGCCAGCAGTTTCGCCGGCATTTTTTTGTTAGTCTTGTTGATCAATTACGTCTGAGAATAATCCATACACATACGATTCTGCATCAAACTCTTGCAGATCGTCCACCTTTTCACCTAAACCAACAAGCTTCACGGGAATGTTCAGCTCATTTCGAATCGCAAGAACGATCCCGCCTTTTGCAGTACCGTCAAGCTTTGTTAAAGCAATCCCTGTCACATTTGTCGCTTTAGAAAATTCCTTGGCTTGTGCCATGGCGTTTTGACCCGTTGTCGCATCAAGAGCGAGCAATACTTCATGAGGTGCATCAGGAACCTCGCGCTCAATGACTCTCTTGACCTTCTCCAGCTCTTTCATCAAGTTGACTTTGTTTTGAAGTCTTCCTGCTGTATCGCAGATGAGGACATCCGCATTTTTCGCTTTTGCTGATTGAACGGCATCATAGATCACCGCTGCTGGATCAGAGCCTGCTGTTTGTTTGACGACAGGAACACCTGAACGCTCTCCCCACACTTCAAGCTGCTCGATGGCACCGGCACGGAACGTATCACCTGCTGCTAAAATGACGGATTTCCCTTCATTTTTCAGCTTGTTTGCAAGCTTGCCGATCGTCGTTGTTTTCCCAACACCGTTGACGCCTACAAATAAAATGATATTCAAACGCCCGTCTTCAATGTTCAGCGCAGAGATTTGTTCCTCTCCGCTATTGTAGATATCAACCAGTTTTTCAGAAATGACCGCTTGTACTTCGCTTGGGTCTTGAATGTTTCTTAATTTCACTTCTTTTTTCAGCTCATCAATCAGTTCCATCACAGTTGTGAAACCGACATCAGCTCCAATCAGAACCTCTTCCAGCTCTTCAAAAAAGTCTTCGTCGACCTTGCGATAGCGGGAAATCAGTTCATTTACTTTTCCTTGGAAGGAGTTTCTCGTTTTTTCGAGTCCATCTTTAAACTTTTCTGATACTGAATCGGTTTGCTGCGTAAATTTTTCTTTTAATTTCTTAAAAAAGCTCATTGGTTCAAAAACCTCCTTTAATTACTGGACAAGCTCTTTCGTTTCTTCTAGTTTGACAGATACAAGCTTAGAAACACCTGATTCCTGCATGGTCACGCCGTAGAGCACATCGGCTTCTTCCATTGTTCCCTTGCGGTGCGTAATGACAATGAACTGTGTTTCCTGGCTGTATTTCTTTAAATATTGCGCAAAACGGAAAACATTTGCTTCATCAAGTGCCGCTTCTACCTCATCTAACACGCAGAATGGAACAGGTCTCACTTTTAAAATAGAGAATAGTAAAGCGATCGCTGTTAAGGCTCTCTCTCCGCCTGAAAGAAGGCTTAAGTTTTGCAGTTTTTTCCCTGGCGGCTGCGCGACAATATCAACGCCAGAGTTGAGTAAATCATTTGGATCTGTCAGCTTAAGATCTGCTCTCCCACCGCCAAATAATGCTTGGAAAACAGATTCAAAATGCCCGCGGATTTGAGAGAATGTCTCAGAGAAACGCTTTGTCATCTCTTGATCCATTTCTTCGATGACTTGGAATAATGTATTTTTTGCTTCTGTCAGATCATTTCGCTGTTCTGTTAAGAAGAGATAGCGTTCATTCACACGTTCATACTCGTCAATGCTGCCTAAGTTCACTGTTCCAAGCTCTTCAATCGCTAGTTTGATCAGCTTCACTCGTTTTCTTGCTTCATCTGGCGATAACGTCAACTGATACATCTCTTTTGCTCCTTCAAATGAAAGAGCATATTCATCGTTCAAATAAGCGATCAGGTTATCGAGCTCGACTTCCATACGGCCAAGCTTAATCTCTTCATCTTTTAAGCTTGTGGTGAGCTGCTTATACAAACGTTTTTGTTCTTTAAGCTCACGTTCAGCGAATTCTAATGTTTCAGAAAGAGCGAGACGCTGCTTACGACGCTCTGAAATGAGGGCGGTTGTTTTGTTTTTGTTTTCCAGCTTCTCTTTCGCCGCTTCTTCCAGCTGTTCGGCTCCGCTTGAACTAGATGACATTTCACTTGTTAAGAGTGACAGATCTTCTTTTGTTTCCATCAGCGTCTGTTCAGCCTCTTCTAATTCAGCCATTAAGCTCGAAAGCTTTTCTTGTTCATTCGCTAAGGACTGCTCTTTTTTGGCAAGCGAGATTTTCAGCTCTGTTAATTCAGCTGAAATGGTTTCCTTCGTTGAGCTTTGCGTCTGCTTACGCTTTGTTAATGTATTGATTTCTTGATCAAGAGCCGTCAGTTTCTCACCTATAGAGGCTTCTAGAGCGACCTGCTTTTTGTCCTTATCCGCGAGTTCAGTAGAACGCTGCTGCAATTCTTCTTTTTCTTGATCATAGAGCTCAAGATGAGCATTGATATTTTTTTCTGCAACTTGCAGTTCGTATAGCTTCCCTTTGAGATCTTGCTGCTTTTCACGAAGCGTTTCGCCGCGCTGACGCAGTTCGTTTAATTGGCCTTCGTTAGCTCCGATCAATTGCTTTGTTTCTTTTGTTTCTTTTTCAAGGATCGTTGTTTTCTCTTCCATTTCAACGAGTTGCTTTGTTAACGTTTCGATCTCCCGGTTTCTTGAAAGAAGAGAGTTGTTCTTTTTCTTTACGCCGCCACCAGTCATTGAACCGCCGGGGTTTACGACATCTCCATCAAGGGTCACGATGCGGTAACGATGTCCAAGCATTTTCGCCAGTTCATTGGCGCCTTTTAAGTCTCTAACGATCAGCACAGTTCCAAGCAAATTCTGAATCACCTTTTGATACTTTTCGTCAAAAGAAACGAGGTGACTCGCTACGCCGATAAATGCACCGTGCTGCTCTGCTGTTTGAACATCTCTGAGCTGAATTGTTCTTTCTTTGATCACGTTCATTGGCAGGAAGGTTGCACGTCCAAAGGAGTGCTGCTTTAAGTAACCAATCGCTTGTCTCGCAGCTGCTTCATTTTCTGTAACGACGTGCTGCGTCGCTGCACCTAGCGCAATTTCAATCGCTGTCTCATACTGCTGATCCGTTTGAATCAGCTCTGCAATGGCACCATGAATACCGCCTAACCGTTCTTTTGCCTTTAAGACCTCTTTCACTCCTTGGAAAAAACCTGAGAAGTCTTCCTGCATGGATTCAAGCATTTCTTTTTTGGATTTTGCCTGCTGTACGTATTGATAGGCTTGGTAAAGAGCCGTTTCTTTTTTCTCGTATTGACGCTTTATTTGCTCAAGCTTTTGTTCTGCTTCTCTAAAGCGTTTGACTTGAGCCAGAATGTCTTCTTCCAGTGCTGAAAGCTGCTGCTCAGCTTCTGTTTTCTTTTCTTTAACAGACACCCGTTCTTCGATATGTTTTTGGTTATTTTGCGTCAGCCGCTCTAGCTGCATCGCTGCTTGGCGCTGCTGTTCTTCTAGTAATTTACGTTCATTACGGATGGAAGCCTGTTCATTGAGCAGATCAAAATAATCGCTTTTCAGCTGTTCAATTTGACCTTCCACATCTTCACTATGAAGCGACAGTTGATGCTGCTTTGTTTTCACTTCATCTTTTAGCTGGTGCACTTCTTTTTGCAGGCTGTCCCGAGTGATTTTCTGCTGCTCAATCTTTTCGGTTAACAGCGACTGCTTTTCAGTTAAACGAATGAGCGTTTCTTCAAGCTGTCCTTGGTTTGCGGCCGCATTTTTTTTCCGTTCTTTTAGCACTTCTTTTTTACCTTCAAGCTTTTCTAATTCTTCACTTGTGAAAAGAAGAACTTCTTGCAGGTCATTAATTGATTCGTCAAGCGCTTGAATGCGGTCTCTAGACTCTTCAATTTTGGCTTCTTTTGCTTGGATATCTGTAGACTGCTTCATTTCATCTTGTTTGAAGCGCTCGACTGCTTCACCAAGTGTTGTCCATTTTTCATGAAGTGCTTCGATGTCATGGACAGTTAGGGCAATTTCGACATTTTCAAGCTCTTCTTTTTTTTGCAAATAGTCCTTTGCAATGGATGCTTGCATTCTTAATGGTTCTACTTGATCTTCTAGTTCATGCAGAATATCTTCTACTCGGTTTAAGTTGTCCTGCGTTTCAAACAGTTTATTTTCGGCTTTTTTCTTTCTTGTTTTATATTTTAAAACGCCAGCCGCTTCTTCAAAAATACTTCTTCTCTCTTCTGCCTTGCTTGATAGAATTTCCTCTACCTTTCCTTGGCTGATGATTGAAAAAGCTTCCTTTCCAAGACCTGAATCCATGAAAAGATCAATAATATCCTTTAAGCGGACAGATTGATTGTTTATGAGAAATTCACTTTCGCCTGAACGATAAACCCTTCTTGTCACACTGACTTCATGAAAATCGATCGGTAAAAAGTGATCTTCGTTATCTAACGTTAAAGTCACCTCTGCTAGATTGACTCTTTTTCTTGAGTCACTTCCTGCAAAAATGATATCTTCCATTTTTCCTCCGCGGAGGCTTTTCGCTGATTGTTCTCCAAGTACCCAGCGGATGGCATCGGTAATATTACTTTTGCCGCTTCCGTTTGGTCCAACAACAGCTGTGACCCCTTTAACAAAGTCCACGGTCACTCGCTGTGCAAATGATTTGAATCCTATCACGTCTAAACGTTTGAGGAACATGAGAGTGATCCTCCTTATGTATTTAAAGTACTATCATCTTACCATATGAAGTGAAAAAAGATGATGGAAAACAGAGTGAAATCCCCCTGAATAACGAGGGGGATTTTATTGGTTCATATGATGTTTCTGCAATTTAGCAAGTGCTTCCTGTGCAGCGTGCTGTTCTGCTTCTTTTTTAGAGCGTCCATTTCCAATTCCGAGCACTTCACCTCGAAGGGATACATTTGCTTCAAATTCCCGGTTGTGTGCAGGCCCTTTTTCATGCAGGATACGGTATTCAAGCACACCTTTTCCATCGCGCTGTACAAATTCTTGCAGCTGGCTTTTAAAGTCCATGACGTGCGAGAATGCTCCATCGTTAATTTTCGGATAAACGTACGCTTCTAGGAACCGTTCAACCGGCTCAAGTCCTTGATCTAAATAAAGTGCACCGATAAACGCCTCGAATACGTCCGCTAAGAGTGCTGGGCGTTTTCTGCCGCCTGTCATTTCTTCGCCTTTTCCTAAAAGAACAAGGTCACCGAAGGACAGCTCGTGTGCCAGTGATACAAGTGACGGTTCACATACGATCGCCGCTCTTAGTTTCGTTAAATCTCCCTCGCTCATCGCTGGATATTTTGCAAATAAGAATTGAGAAATGGTCAATTCTAAAACAGCATCTCCTAAAAATTCAAGTCTTTCATTATCCTCGTATGGCTTTTTCCGGTGTTCATTCACATAAGAGGAATGGGTAAAGGCTTGATATAGAAGCTTTTCATTTTTAAAGTGTACAGAAATGCGCTGCTGGAATTCTCTAAATTGCTCTAGTTTTTTGCTCTGTTTCTGTTTGTCTTTATATTGTTTTGGCATAGCAACCTCCAGGTAGGCGTAATCGCCTTTAAGGATACTGATTATATGGAGTCTCTCTTTCTACATGCAGGGAAACATTGCTCCCAGCATCTGAAAAAGGCTGACAATTGATCAGCTGAATGTGTTGAAACTAACATAAATTTTCAAAGTCCCGTCGAAAGTAGACGGGACTTTGTTACGCTTATTGCTGGCTATTTATGTAGTTCACAGCGTCACCGACTGTTGCAATTTTTTCAGCATCTTCGTCAGAAATTTCCATATCGAACTCATCTTCAAGTTCCATAACTAGCTCAACTACATCAAGGGAATCAGCGCCTAAATCTTCTTTAAATGAAGCTTCCATTTTCACGTCAGCCTCATCAACGCCAAGGCGGTCTACAATAATTTTTGATACACGCTCTAATACGTCTGCCATTGCCTTTCACCTCCCCTCAAAGTATTATAGTTGAATTGTTTTTAAAAAACTAGAGAAAACCTAATGAAATTTTGATATTTCTTAGGACATGACCATTCCGCCATCTACTTGGATGGTTTGGCCTGTAATATAACCTGCTCCTTCTGAAGCTAAAAAGACAACGACGTTGCTAATATCTTCAGGTGCACCAAAGCGTGCGAGCGGAATTTGCTTGAGCATTTCCGTCTGTACATTTTCATCAAGCTTGTCTGTCATATCTGTTGAAATAAAGCCTGGTGCTACTGCATTAACAGTAATATGACGGGTTGCCAGCTCTTTTGCTGTTGTTTTCGTTAATCCGATGACACCAGCTTTTGCTGCAACATAGTTTGCTTGTCCAGGGTTACCACACACACCAACGACTGAAGCCAAATTGATGATTCTTCCGCTTCTTTGCTTCATCATTTGACGTGTCACGGCTTTTGTACAGTTAAAGACACCTTTTAAGTTTATGTTAATGACATCATCCCATTCATTCTCTTTCATTCTCATGAGCAGGTTGTCCTTTGTGATCCCTGCATTATTCACAAGAATGTCAATTGAACCAAAGGTATCAATTGCTTGTTTCATCATGGATTGTACTTCTTCAGCATTTGAGACATCAGCTTTCACAGCAAATGCCTGCTGGCCGAGTGCTTTGATTTCATCTACGACTTCATTTGCTTTTGCTTCGTTTCCAGAATAGTTCACGACAACATTTGCACCACTTTTCGCTAGATCGATCGCGATGGAACGACCAATCCCGCGTGATGCTCCTGTTACAACGGCTGTTTTATTTGTAAGCATCAAGAATCCCCCTTGAGTGTTTGAATGGCTGCTTCAATTGTTTCTTGATCTGAAACGGAAATCGTCGTCAGACGGCGATTCACTTTTTTCACAAGACCTGAAAGCACTTTGCCAGGACCAATTTCAATAAATGTTGTCACACCTAAATCAATGAGGCGTTCCACACTTTCTTCAAAACGAACTGGAGAATACAGTTGTTCAATGAGCTTTGTCTCAATTTCATCACGAGAAGTTACGATGTCTGCTGTTACGTTTGAGATGACCGGAGTTTTCGCATCTGCAATGTCCAGCTTTGACAAAACATCTGTAAATTTTTCAGCGGCTGGTTTCATTAATGCAGAATGGAAAGGTCCGCTTACTTCAAGGGCAATTGCACGTTTTGCGCCTTTTTCTTTCGCTTTCTCTGAAGCAAATTCTACTCCTTTTGCTGTACCAGAGATCACGATTTGACCAGGACAGTTTAAGTTAGCGAGCTCTACAAGGTGACCGCTCTCTGTCACTTCTTTTGTCACTTCTTCAAGTGCCGCTTTGTCTAAGCCAAGAATTGCTGCCATGGCGCCTTCTCCTGCTGGAACAGCTTCATTCATTAATTCTCCGCGCTTTCTGACTGCATAAACAGCATCTTTAAACGAAAGTGCGCCTGCTGCAACAAGGGCAGTGTATTCACCAAGACTGTGTCCTGCTGCATAATCTGCTTTGATTCCGCTCTCTTCAAATTTCTTTAAGATGGCGATACTTGTCGTTAAAAGAGCTGGCTGCGCGTTAAAGGTGAGCGTCAGTTCTTCTGTATCCCCTTCAAAAATCATAGAAGATAAGTCAAACCCGAGGGTATTGTCTGCTTCTTCAAAAACAGCTTTAGATACTGCTTCTTGGTCAAATAAATCTTTTCCCATGCCAATTTTTTGAGAGCCTTGGCCTGGGAATAAAAATGCAATTTTAGTCATGCTGCTTTACCTCCAATTAAGACTCTTTCGTCGTTTCTTTTTGGACTTCTTGATGAATGATAGCTGAAACATCTTTTTCTACGATATCACGGGCCTGACGAATTGCATGGAAAATGGCATTTTCATCAGAAGAGCCGTGCGCTTTAATAACAGGTGCCTTTAAACCAAATAAAGCAGCACCGCCATATTCAGAGTAATCCATTTTAGATTTCATCTGCATCAATTTCGGCTTCATCATGCCTGCTGCTATTTTTGCTGTGAAGCTTGATGTTAAGGTTTCTTTCAGCATTTTAAAGACAGAAAGGGCTGTGCCCTCAATCGTTTTAAGCGCAATATTTCCAGTGAAACCATCTGTGACAACAACGTCAGCAACACCTTCTAATAAGTCACGGGACTCTACATTTCCTACAAAATTCAAGTCGGAAGCTTTTAATAATTCAAAGGTTTTTTTCGTTAAATCGTTGCCTTTTTTATCTTCTGTTCCTACATTTAGCAGTCCAACACGCGGATTGCTCTTTGGGAAAACACGCTCTGCGTAGATGGATCCCATCATGGCATATTGCACGAGATGTTCTGGTTTAGCATCAACGTTGGCACCAACATCTAGTAATAAGAAGCCGCTGCCATCCAGTGTTGGCAAAGTTGGGGCAAGGGCTGGTCTGTCAATACCGTCAATTCTGCCTACGATAAACAGTCCCGCTGTCATGAGGGCGCCAGTATTTCCTGCTGAGATGCAGGCATCTGCTCGTCCCTCGGATACTTCCTGCGCCATTTTCACCATAGATGAATCCTTTTTACGTCTGACTGCACGCACTGGTTCATCTGTCGGTTCAATGACTTCTTTTGCATCTAAAATCGTGATGCGGTCGTTGTTTGTTATGTATGGTTTAATTTTGTTTTCATCGCCGACAAGTGTAATCTCGATATCTGAAAATGCTGTTAAGCTTTTTTGCACACCGTCAATAATGGCTTTAGGGGCATGATCTCCCCCCATTGCATCGACTGCAATTCTCATATTACGTGCCACCTTTTACTTTTGTTTTGAGCGATACATGACGAAGTCACCTGAGAAGACAACTTCCTCACCAACATAGCTGTTTACTTCAACTACGGTTCTTCCTTTTTCTTTATCATGTGAGGCTACTTTGGCTTTAGAGACGACTCTTTCGCCTTGTTTCACCTGCCTTGTAAACCTGATATTCGCTTTTGCTGTCAAAGCCAGTTCATCGTCAATGACGGCAACTGCCAGCGAATTTGCCTGGGCGAAGAGATGATGTCCCCTGGCAATTTGGTTTCGGCTGAATACATGCTCTTTTCTCACTTCTAAAATGGAAATGGCTTGATCATCAAGCTCTACATCAATCATTTCTCCAATCACTTCATCCAGTGGAAGTGACTTTACTTCATCCTCTAATGTCTTTTCGGCCACATGCTTAATTCTTTCGCGTAATTCAGGGATCGACAGCTCTAAACGATCAAGACGAACCGTTTGTATGCTGACACCGAATTTACTTGCCAATTCTTCATCAGTAATGAATGGAGTCGAGCTGATCGTTTGCTGGAGAAGCTTTTGACGTTCTTTTTTATTTAGTTTCATATGCAGACACCATCCGTACATTTATGACTAGGTACTAATAGTAGTATATAATCTCATAGATGATAAATCAATCCTTGTTTCAAAAAGACAAGAAAATTCCTCCAGCGTTTGATCAGCTTAATTTATCTCCTCCCAGCACACCGCTGTCTATCAGCGTTTGCCGAAGTTCTTTGTATTCGGGATCAGTCCAAAAGGCGTCCGATTGGACAAGATCTGCTGCATCTTTTCTAGCCGTTTCCAGCGCTCTATAGTCGTGAACCATATCTGCTACCTTAAATTCTGGCATCCCGCTTTGTTTTTTACCGAAGAAATCGCCGGGTCCTCTTAGTTCTAAGTCCTTTTCAGACAGCTCAAAGCCATCGGTTGTTTCGGACATGATCCGCATCCGCTCTTTCCCCGTTTCTGACTTCGGATCAGCCATTAAAATACAAAATGATTGATGCTCTCCTCGTCCGACCCGGCCTCTTAACTGATGAAGCTGAGACAGTCCGAAACGGTCTGCATCATAAATGACCATGATGGTTGCATTCGGCACGTTGACCCCGACTTCAACAACTGTGGTTGAAACGAGAATTTGTACTTCATTTGCGGTAAAGGCTCTCATGACCTGATCTTTTTCATCACTCGCCAGCTTCCCATGCATTAAGCCGATCGACCACTTGCCGCGGTATGCCTCAGTGAGCATGCTATGGACATCAAGCGCATTTTGGACATCAAGCTTGTCTGATTCTTCAATGAGCGGACAAATGATATATGCCTGTCTTCCTTTTCTCAGCTCTTTATCCACAAAAGCAAGAATTCTCTCAAGCATGTCATGCTTCACCCAATACGTTTCGATTTGTTTTCTGCCAGCTGGCAATTCATCAATGACGGATACGTCCATTTCTCCAAAGACAGTGATCGCAAGTGTTCGCGGAATAGGTGTGGCCGTCATAAACAAGACATCTGGGTCCTGTCCTTTACTTCGCAGTTTTTTCCGCTGCTCTACGCCAAACCGGTGCTGTTCATCTGTGATGACAAGACCGAGCTGCTGAAATTCGACTTCGTCTTGAATGAGCGCGTGCGTGCCGACTAATATGTCAATCTCGCCTTCTTTTAAACGTTCAAGCAATTCTCTGCGTCTCTTTCCTTTCACAGAGCTTGTCAAAAGGGCGATATTCAGCCCCCATTTTTCAAACAGCTGGTAAAGTGAATCGGCATGCTGCTCTGCCAAAATTTCTGTTGGGACCATTAATGCACCTTGAAAACCTGATAAATGAGCGGCATAAAGCGCAATGGCTGCAACAGCTGTTTTCCCTGAACCTACATCTCCTTGAAGCAGCCGGTTCATTCGATATGGAGACGCCATGTCCGACATGATTTCATCAAGTACTCTTGATTGTGCCTTCGTCAGCGGAAATGGCAGGCTGTTAACAAACTCAAAAACAGCCTCTTTGGAAAACGGATGCTGGATGCCTGATGTTCTCTCTCGTTCTTTCTTTCTAATCGCCTGCATCTTCAGCTGAAAAATGAGAAATTCCTCGTACACAAAACGGCGTCTTGCTTGCTTGAGCGAGTCTCTTGTTTCTGGAAGATGAATGGCTTTTAATGCTTCCTGATAGGACATGAGTTTATAGGCAGAGACAAGCTGATTTGGCAATGGATCTTCAGCTTTGTCTGCATAAAGTGACAAGGCCTGCTTTACAAAGCGCCTCATCATTTTCACGGTCACATTTTCTTTTACAGAATAAACGGGCTCTATACTGCCATCTTGCTCGTGCGTCCCTTTTTTAAATTCCTGCACCATGATAGATTGACGGTTTTTATCCCATTTTCCTGTAACGGAAACTGTATCACCTAACACAAGGCTTCGTTTTAAATATGGGCGATTGAAACAAATCGCTGTAATGAGAAAACGCCCGACAAGCAGCCTGAATGTCAGCCTGCTTCGTTTTTTTCCATAATAGGTGAGAACGGGCTCACTATGTACTTTTCCTTCAACTGTGACACGTTCGTCATGTTTGACTTCTTCTAAGTTACGAAGCTCATAGTCGTCATATCGATAAGGAAAGTAGCCGAGTAAATCGGCTACTGTGTAGATTCCAAGTTCATTGAGTGTTTTTTCGGTTTCCTCTCCAATCCCCTTCAGGACAGAGACATTATCTTGCAGTTTCTGTATCACGAGATGAGGTCACACCTCCGAAAATCTTCTTTTCAAGCTCTCTTGCTGTCGGTGTCGCAGCGAGACCGCCTTGTGCAGTTTCGCGAAGAGCTGTTGGCATCGTTTGACCGATTTTGTACATCGCATCAATGACTTCATCACAAGGAATGCGGCTTGTGATGCCAGCAAGAGCCATGTCTGCTGCGATCATCGCGTTAGATGCACCCATTGCGTTTCGTTTCACGCAAGGTACCTCGACAAGTCCCGCTACTGGATCGCAAACAAGTCCAAGCATATTTTTCAGTGTAATCGCCATTGCTTCTGCAGATTGCTGCGGTGTACCGCCTGCCATCTCGACAATCGCTGCTGCCGCCATACCTGATGCAGAACCTACCTCTGCCTGACAGCCGCCTGCTGCACCGGAAATGCTCGCGTTATTCGCCACAACAAAACCAAATGCGCCAGAAGTAAATAGGAATCTGACCATTTGTTCCTTTGTTGGCTTTAATGTTTCTTTTACTGCAAATAACGTACCTGGTACAACACCTGCTGAGCCTGCTGTAGGCGTTGCACAAATGGTTCCCATTGCGGCATTGACTTCATTTGTTGCAACTGCTTTACTGACAGCATCTAATATCGTATGACCAGACAGTGTTTTGCCTGATGCGATATAGGCTTGAAGTTTGACTGCATCTCCGCCTGTTAAACCTGATAATGATTTCACACCCTTCAGCCCGTTTTCAACGGCCTGCTCCATCACTTCTAGGTTGCGGTACATCTGGGAGAAAATTTCTTCACGTGACTTCCCTGTCACTTCCATTTCTTGCACAATCATAATTTCTGAAATGGAGGTATTCCGTTCTTCTGTTAGCTGCACGAGTTCTTTGACGTTTTTAAACATCATTCATAACCTCCTTGTTGTTACTCTGCAATTTGTGTGACTTGAATAATGTTTGGCAGCGTTTCAAGCTCTGATAGGACAGCTGGGTCAATATTTTGATCCACTTCAATGGTCATCAGTGCCTCTTGCCCGACATCTTTACGCGCCACTTCCATATGACCGATGTTGATGGCGAATTTCGCTAGGACATTAGCAACTGCCGCAATCGTCCCGTAGCGATCGTTATGAACCACAAGAATGGCAGGGTGATTCCCTGAAAGCCTGAGCTCAAAGCCATTTAATTCTGTGATTTCAATTTTACCTCCGCCGATGGAAATCCCGATTAGTTCAAGGCTTCCGTTCGCATCTGAAATCTCTACTTTTGCTGTATTCGGATGCGCCGGCACCGCCTCTTCTTCTTTAAATTCAATGTCGATCTCTTTGCTTTTTGCAATATCGATCGCTGTTTTGATTCGTTCATCAAATGTATCAAAGTCAAGAACACCGCCAATAATGGCGACATCTGTACCGTGTCCTTTATACGTATCTTTAAAAGAACCATAAAATGAAACGACAATTCGTTTCGGTTCTCTTCCAAATAAGCTGCGAGCTACTCTCCCTATACGAGCCGCACCCGCTGTGTGCGAACTTGATGGCCCAATCATGACAGGTCCAATAATATCAAACACACTTCTAAATTTCATAGGTCTTCCCCTCTCATCACCACTCGCGTATGGTTTGGTTCTTTCTTTAGACTAATGGATTCATTCGTTTCCCGCAACTCATTTCACCGTGGAATGGCTAGTAAAAAATTGCAAAAGAAGAAGAAGGGCTTTATTTGCCCTTCTTTCGTTATTCAACCGCCAAAATATATGAATAAAGCGGCTGTTTTCCATCGTGGACTTCAACTTCTACATCTTCAAATGTTTCTTCAATAAAGGCTTGCAGTGCATCCAGTTCATCAGATGATGCATCTTCCCCTTTAATGATGGTGACAATCTCATCATCTTCTGTCACCATTTTGGTGAGAAGTTCTTTTCCTGCATCTAATTGATTTTTCGCTGTTAAGGTGATTTTCCCGTTGAACAGACCCATATAGTCACCTTTGGCAATGTCGATGCCATCAATTTGAGTATCTCTCACTGCAAAGGTAATTTGCCCGCTTTTCACATGGTCAATCGCTTCTAGCATCGCTCTTTCGTTGTCTTCATTTGAAGCTGCTTCATTGAGAGAAAGAAGTGCCGACATTCCTTGAGGAACGGTCTTCGTCGGAATGACAACGACCTCACGGTTTGAGACAGTTGCCGCCTGTTTAGCTGCCATGACAATATTAGAATTATTAGGTAAGATAAAGACGGTTTCGGCATGTACGCTTTCTATTGCTGTGACAATGTCTTCTGTGCTCGGATTCATCGTCTGTCCGCCTTCAATGACGACGGAAGCTCCGATGCTTTTGAACAAGTCAGCAATTCCTTCTCCCATTGCGACACTGACGACGCCAAAGCGCTGTTTTTCAGCAGCAGGTGCTTTTGGTGCAGCAGGCACATGTTCTCTTTCTTCGTTCACGATTGAGCTATGCTGCTCTCTCATGTTTTCTATTTTCATATTAATTAAGCTGCCGTAGCGCTGTGCATAGGATAAGACATCTCCTGGCTGCTCTGCATGAATATGAACTTTCGCCAGTGTATCGTCAGATACCACAAGAAGTGAATCTCCGAATTCACTTAAGTCTTCTCTGAAGGCATTCTCATCAAAGGACTGTTTGTCTTCTTCAAATTTCACCATAAATTCAGTACAGTAGCCAAATTCGATATCTTCTGTGTTCATGTGGCTTTGCGCACTTTTATGATGCTCAGCACTAACGAGTTCTTTTAGCGTAGGTAAAGAAGCCGCTTTAGGAGGAAGCTCTTCTCCTCTTAATGAAGCAAGGAAACCTTCATATACGCATAGAAGTCCTTTACCTCCACTATCGACAACACCCACTTCTTTTAACACAGGAAGCAGATCTGGCGTTCGATCAAGTGATGCTCTTGCTTCCTCAATCGTTAACTCTAAAACGCGGTCAATTTGATCCTCTGCTGCCGAAACAGCAACCGCTTTCTTTGCTGCATCCTTTGCAACTGTTAAGATCGTTCCTTCAATCGGTTTCATCACGGCTTTATATGCTGTATCAACACCCGCCTGTAAGGCAAGAGCAAATTCTTTTGCATCAATCGTTTCTTTTTGTTCAATATGTTTACTGAAACCTCTAAAGAGCTGTGACAGGATCACGCCAGAGTTTCCTCTTGCGCCCATCAATAACCCTTTCGAGAGGGCCACGCCGACCTTCCCAATATGATCGGTATTTGTTTCTTCAACTGCTTTTGCCCCTGAAGTCATCGACAAATTCATATTTGTCCCCGTGTCTCCGTCTGGCACTGGAAAAACATTTAACGCATCAACAATTTGTGCGTTTTGAGAAAGATGGTGAGCACCTGCAAGAATCATTTTTGCAAATGAACGGCCATCAAGATTTCTAATAGACAATATATTTCCTCCTTACTACGGGTTCGTAACTTTTACTCCTTGTACATAAATGTTGACCGAGTCAACAGAAAGTCCGATTGTGTGATGAATCGTATATTTGACTTTCGTTTGAACATTATGTGCGACTTCTGATATTTTTGTACCGTAGCTGACGATGATGTACATATCAATATGAATGCGGTCTTCTTTTTGACGCACAAGAACACCCCGGCTGAAGTTCTCTTTGCGGAGAATATCCGTCAAGCCGTCCTTGATTTGATTTTTGGACGCCATGCCAACAATACCATAGCAATCGATCGCAGCGCCTCCTGCCACCATTGCAATGACTTCATTTGATATATCAATTTGTCCGTATTTCGTTCTAAGTTCAATGGACACATTGGTTCCCCCTTTTTGAGAAATTGCCCTGAGTTATCACTATTTTACTATAAGACCCTTCTTTTTAAAAGAAATCATTCAATCCGACCCAATCCTACTTATACTATAGCCTTGATTTTTTATCAAGATGTCAAGGTATTTTTCTTGAAAGAGGAGTAAACAATCCTTGCAAACCCCTTGAAGCTGTGGTAAATTATTAAAGTATCTTGAGGCATCTCTAAGTACGTATATGAAGAATATGATGATGTTTTCGCAGTTAGGAGGGAAACAAATGGCACGTAAATGCGTTATTACAGGCAGAAAAACAAAAGCTGGGAACAACCGTTCTCACGCAATGAACTCTACAAAACGTACATGGGGCGCGAACCTTCAAAAAGTTCGTATTCTAGTGGACGGTAAGCCTAAAAGAGTATATGTATCAGCTCGAGCTTTGAAATCTGGTAAAGTTGAGCGTGTATAAGCAAGAGTAAACGCCTGCTACAATAAACTGTAGCAGGCGTTTTTATGTGGAAATAAAGGAGATTACTCATTAATCTTTTTTAAATGAACCAAGCATCGCACGGACAATGCCGCCAAGAAATCTAGGCAGTTTGATTGTATAAAATTTCATTTTGTCCCCCTCCTAAAAGTACCGCTTGCAGCACAATTGAGCTTAATCAGCCATCCACATTGATAGGTTGGTCAATCTTTGCTTCTTACCATTATTAATATGCCTTCATGAAAAGAAAAAGTACCATTTGAGTGGATGAGTTCGTTACTAATACATAGTGTGGAACCAGGCTCAATATGACAATTTTTCAGAGGATATTTGAAACCTTTTAATGTCAGCTTTTCAACCGATGTACCAAAGGGCAGAAACGACACATATTTTTTATCAGGGTCTTCTTTTATTTCGTATGTACCAGGTCCAAACATTTGAATGATATTTTGCTTATCTATAAGAGTGATGTTCTGCTTGTGCTGAATGCCTTGATATAGAAGGTGAATATTTCCTAGAAAGTGATCAGCTCTTCCTCCTGTAATGCCGTAGATGTGAATATGCGCTGGGTGCTGGCGCATGGCCCAGTTCAGCGCAAGCTCTAAATCGGTTTCATCCTTTTCAGCCTGAAATACATTCAGGGCAGGCAATTTCTTTTTCAGCTCACAAAGCTCTTCTTCTGTTACACTGTCAAAATCACCAAAAGCCTTGGCAGGCATGATGCCGTGTTCTAGTAAAAAAAGCGTCCCCCGGTCTACACCGACCCAGAGAATATCGTCCTGTGATGCTTCCTGTTCAAGGGGCGGGATGTATTTAAAAGGACCGCCGGCTACGATATGTATGTGCATGATATACGCTCCTCTCCATGTAAAAAGAACCAAAGATCAGAGTGACTTTGGTTCCTTTTTTTACGCTTCTCGAATGGCCTGAATGGCGGCTGCACGGTTGTTTTTACCGTATACCGCTGAGCCGGCCACAAGTAAGTTAGCGCCCGCCTCTTTACAGCTCTTTGCAGTCTCTACATTGACACCGCCGTCTATTTCTATGAGTAAGTCTGATAATCCCTTTTGTTCGCTAAGGGACTTCACTTCTTTTACCTTCTCGAGGACAGATGGAATGAACGCCTGTCCGCCAAAACCAGGATTCACCGTCATGAATAAGACAAGGTCTACGTCCTCTAATACATGCTCAATCTGGGAAACAGGTGTGTGCGGGTTCAAGACGACCCCTGCTTTTACACCTTGTTCTTTTATGTGCTGTATCGTGCGGTGCAAGTGCGGACAAGCTTCTACATGGACAGAAATAATATCAGCACCTGCTTTTGCGAATGCAGGAATATACCGGTCTGGCTGTTCAATCATTAAGTGAACATCGAGCGGTAGCTTTGTATGCGGTCTGATTGCTTCCACAACATTCGGACCAAATGTAATATTCGGTACAAAATGGCCGTCCATCACGTCGATATGAATGTAATCCGCTCCGCCTTGTTCCACATCACGGATATCTTTCTCCAAATTGGCGAAATCTGCTGATAAAATGGAAGGGGCAATATAAACCATGAGTTAGTACCTCGGCTTTCTGTCTTTGATTTCAGTTAAAAACTCTAAATAATGCTGATAGCGATACGCTCTGATTTGCTCTTGTTCGACCGCGCCTTTTACCGCACAGCCAGGCTCTTTCACGTGCAGACAGCCTCTAAACTTACAATCTGCACTCCGCTCTTTGATTTCTAAAAAGTAAAGGCCTAAATCTTCCGCTTCGATGCCGGTAAATTCGAGCGAGCTAAAGCCAGGTGTATCTGCAATGAGCCCTTCTGCTGTACGAATGAGTTCGACATGTCTTGTCGTATGCTTCCCCCTTCCAAGATGAGAGGAAATATCATTGGTTTTCAGCGCCAAATCAGGACTCATCGCATTTAAAAGGGAGGACTTACCTACACCAGACTGACCGGCAAATACAGTGATTTTATTGTGAAAATGCGGGGTCAGCTTTTCAATTCCGTCTCCCTCGATCGTGGATGTTACATGAACATCATATCCAATTTGCCGATAGTCCTCTGCATAGCCTTGAATACTTTCACGCTCTTCATCTGTTTTCAATAAGTCCATTTTTGTGATACAGATAATCGGCTTAATATCATTTGCTTCCACCAGCACTAGAAATCTGTCTAAAAGCGATGTGCTAAAGGTCGGTTCTGTCGCAGAGAAAACGAGCACCGCTTGATCGACGTTACTAATAGGCGGACGAACAAGTTCGTTTGTCCGCTCTTTTACTTCTAATAAATAGCCTTCTTTATCGTTATCCGCTTGATATACGACATAATCTCCAACTAGAGGTGTGATTTTGTTTTTTCGAAAAATGCCTCTCGCTCTGCACTGAATCACTTTTCCACTTTCTAGAGACTCATCGAGCACATAATAAAATCCGCTTAATGCTTTAATAATTTTGCCCTCAGGCATAAAGTCCCTCCTTTATTCATCGTCAGGGTATTCGATTGTTTTAGAGCTTACGACTTTATCATCAACCGTCACTTGATAGTATCCTTTTTGACCTGGTTCAATCTTAAATTTAATGGTCCGTTCAGTTGGTGCAGTGATGTTAAAGGTTTCATATGAATCAGAAATGCTATGCTCAGCATCGTCAATGGAAATCTGAACGGTCATCTCTTGCCCTTCAGTGACTGGCTCATACGGGATGGCAATCTTCTCAGTAACCGTTTTAGCCGGTTTTTTCTTCGGTCCGAGTGAGAAGGTGATCTTAACCGTATCCCCTGGTTTCACAGCAGTACCTGCTCCTGGCTCCTGCTTCATGACCTCACCTTTTGGTACATCATCAGAATACGCTTCTTTTTCATCAAGCTTTAATCCGTTATCCTCTAAATAATTCGATGCAGCCTGTTTACTATATGTCGTTAAATCCCGCAAAGTAATATCGGCAGGACCTATGCTGACCGTCAACGTCACTTCTTCATCTGCTGCCACAAGCTCAGTACTCGCTGAAGGTTTCTGTTCCATGACAATCCCAGATTCGGTGTCATTATCATTTACTTCCTCCACAACAACTTGCTTAAACCCTTTTTTCTCTAATAATTCTTTTGCTTTATCGACCTTTTCACCTGTTACATCAGGTAATTCGGTCTTTTCCTTGCCCGAACTTTGGTACAGCTGAATCTCGGTGCCTTCTTTTACCTTTGTGCCGATTTTCGGGTCTGTTTTGACAACAAGCCCTTTTTCAATTTTCTCATCAGCGATCTCAATTGGTTCAGAGGCAACGGTAAAACCGGCTTTCTTCAAGGTGTCCTCTGCTTTTTCAATCGTCATGCCAGATACATCAGAGACCTCAACATCTTTTGGAAAGAGCAGTCCGGGAAACACAGTGATGGCTAAAATGGTCGCAGCCGTTAGAATAAACAGGATGGATGCCACAACCCATGGCCATTTTTTTCGTTTCTTTTTCGGCTTTTGTTTCTCTTTTTTCTTCGGTTTTTGCACCGGATGGACAGCTGTTTTTTCATTGTCTTCATCGACTTGATGATCTTGAATGATTGGGATCGCTTTCGTTGCTTCATGATCCTCTTCAATGACAAAGCGTTTTTCTTTTAGTCTTGAAGGGTCGAAAGCAGTTTGCAGATCTTTTTGCATTTCAGATGCATCTTCATATCGATAAAATGGATCTTTGGCCATTGCCTTTAAAATGATGTTTTCCACGCTTTGTGGAACAGAAGGATTCCACCTTCTTACAGATGGCGGCTCTGATTGCAAATGCTTCAGCGCAACACTGACAGCTGATTCCCCTTCAAATGGCATGCGTCCAGAAATGAGTTCATAGAGCACAATTCCAAGTGAATAGATGTCTGACTTTTTCGTCGCAAGACCTCCGCGGGCTTGCTCTGGAGACAAATAGTGCACGGATCCTAGAACCGAATTTGTGTGGGTGATGGTCGCTGAGCTGAGTGCAATGGCAATCCCAAAATCAGTGACTTTAATATTCCCCATGTTGTCTATTAATATATTGTGAGGCTTAATGTCCCGGTGGACGAGCTGCTTTGCATGGGCTTCTTCCATTGCCGCAACCACTTGCTCCATAATGCGAACGGCTTCTTTCGGATGAAGCGGGCCATTGGCATGTATGTATTCTTTCAGCGTCATCCCTTCGACATATTCCATGACAATATAATAAATGTCATCTTCTTCCCCTACATCGTAGATGCTGACAATATTTGAATGATCTAAACTTGCGGCTGACTGCGCCTCACGCCGGAAACGTCTAATAAAATCATCATCGCTTGCAAAGTCAAAGCGCAAAATTTTAATCGCGACTTCGCGATCTAAAATCATATCCTCCGCCAAATAAACGTTTGCCATTCCGCCTCCGCCTATGACGCGAAGAATCTGATAACGGCCGCTGATCCGTTTTCCGATCAACACTTGCTGTCACCCTCCTCTGGCTGGGAGGAGATTTCTAACAATACTGCTGTAATGTTATCTTCACCGCCGTTGTCATTCGCTGTTTGGATTAATGCTGTTACTTTTTCATCTGGTGCGGTCGTTTGGTTTAAAATATGAATCAAATTCTCTTCTTCTACTTTATTTGATAAACCATCTGAGCAAAGCAGGATTTGATCTCCTGGATCCACTTCAAAGGTATGTGCATCGATTTGAACGTGTTTATCTGTTCCTAATGCTTTCGTAAGCACATTTTTTCTTGGATGATATTCTGCATCCTCTTTAGAAATTTCACCTGTTTTCACAAGCTCATTTACAAGTGAATGGTCATCTGTTAGCTGGGTCAGTGCTCCTTCTCTTAGCAAGTAGCAGCGGCTGTCGCCAATATGGGCAATTGTGACCGTTTGCAAATGAACGAGCGCACAAACAATGGTTGTCCCCATTCCTTGGCATTCCTCATTGTTTTTCGCATGTTCATATACTTGATCATTAATGTCACTTATTTTTGAGATTAACCAGCTTTCTTGCTCTGCTGGTTTTGCTGGGATTGATGATGTTTCTTCCCAGTATTCTTTTAAAGAAGAGACGGCCATCCTACTGGCGACATCACCAGCAAGATGACCTCCCATTCCATCTGCTACAACAGCTAGAAGGGTGTCTTCTTTTGCTTCAAAAATACCTGCATCATCTTCATTATGCTGACGGACTTTTCCTGTATCGGTTTGAAAGGCTGCCCTTATCAACATTCGTCACCTCGTCTCTTCCTGACGCTCCTTCGCTCTTAGCTGACCGCAAGCAGCATCAATATCATGGCCTTGCTCTCGTCTAATTGTTACGTTTACGCCGCGTTCCTTCAGCGTTTTTTCAAATAGGAAGATTTGTTCTCTCGGTGTTCTTACATAATCCCTTTCCGGTACATAGTTCACCGGAATGAGGTTCACGTGGCACTTGATTCCTTTTAATAAGTCTGCAAGCTCTTCTGCATGATGAACTTGATCATTTACTCCGCCAAACAGGCCGTATTCAAAGCTGACACGTCTCCCCGTTTTTTGAATGTAGTATTCAATGGCTTCCATTAATTTTGGCAGCTTATATGCTTTATTGATCGGCATCAGACGGCTTCTGATCTCTGTGTTCGGTGCATGCAGAGAGACAGCAAAATTGATTTGCATTTGCTCATCAGCGAATTGATAGATCTTTGGAATGATTCCGCTTGTCGACACTGTAATATGACGCGCGCCAATATTTAAGCCGTTGTCATGGTTGATGATTTTAAGGAAGGCAAGCATTTCGTCAAAGTTATCAAACGGTTCGCCAATTCCCATGATGACAACCGAGCTGACTCTCTCATCTGTTTCGTCAAGTGCCTGCTGCACTTTCAATACTTGAGCAACGATTTCTCCTGCTTCAAGGTTTCGTTTTAACCCGCCAAGTGTAGATGCACAGAATGTACAGCCAATTCGGCAGCCAACCTGAGTTGTAACACAGACAGAGTTTCCGTATTCGTGGCGCATCAGTACTGTTTCAATCGTATAGCCATCATGTAATTCAAATAAAAACTTGATCGTTCCGTCTTGAGACGTTTGTTTGATCACGGTTTTTAATGTAGTGATCGCAAATTGATTTTTTAATTTTTCTCTTAAATCCTTTGAAAGGTTAGACATATCGTCAAAGGATGTCACACGTTTCTCATAAAGCCACTCGAAAATTTGAGCTGCGCGGAAAGGCTTTTCGCCTTGTTCTTTTAACCATTCTTTCATTTCGTGAAGCTCAAATGAGTAGATCGACGGCATTTCTGTCTTCAGTTCTTTTCTTACTTTTTGTTCTGTCATTTTTTATCCCTTCTTTCTCATGCTGCAAATAAAGAAACCATCTGTTCCGAAATAATGAGGAAGAATTTGTACACTTCCGTTTTGAACAAACGGAGCAACCTGCTCAGGCAGCCGTTCATTAAGAGATAGATCGGGTTCGAAGTCTTGGTGTTCTTGTAAAAACGCATGAATCACTTGTTGATTTTCTGTTGGGTCCATTGTACATGTACTGTATACAAGGGTTCCGCCCGGTTTTAAAAGCGGGGCCGCTTCCTTTAAAATGGCCTGCTGGATAGCCGCAAGCCTTGCTGAGTCTTCTTGTGACTTTGTATATTTCATATCTGGTTTTCGTCTAATGACGCCAAAACCGGAACACGGTGCATCAATGAGAATACGGTCAAACGAAGCTTCGCTGTAATAGTCTGCCGCTTTCCTTGCATCAAGTGCTTTTGCCTCAATGTGAGTAAGGTTTAGACGTTTTGCTGCTTGTTTGATGAGTTTCACTTTGTGTTCATGTAAATCAAGAGAAACAATTTTGCCCTCATCATTCATACGTTCTGCAATATGTGTTGATTTTCCGCCAGGAGCCGCACAGGCGTCAAGCACCGTTTCTCCCGGCTGAGGGTCGAGCGCTCTTGCGACAAGCATCGAGCTTTCATCTTGTATCGTCACATAGCCTTCTTGAAAAGAAGGGGTTGAGACGATGGACCCTTTCATGAGCTTAAGTGCATCTTCAGATAAGTCGCCAAGCTCCGTTTCAATGCCTGCATCCATTAGTTTTTGCTGCAGTGCCGTGCGGTCAGTTTTCATTCGATTGACACGAAGGGTTTGCTTTGGCGGAACTAAATGAATGCGGCACATGCTTTCTGCCGCTTCAAACCCGTACGCCTGAACCCACTCCTGCACAAGCCACAATGGGTGGCTTGTCTCAATGGACAGCCGCTTTACAGGGTCTTTGATCGCATCAAATGACGGAACGCCTTCTCTTTGCACGGAACGAAGAACACCGTTCACAAGTGAAGAAATGCCTTTGTGCCCTCGCTTTTTCGTTAGCTCGACAGCTTCATGAATGGCTGCACGATCTGGTATTTTTTCAAGGTACACCATTTGATAAAGAGACATCCGCAAAAGCTGCATCACCCATGGAGCGACCTTTTGCGGTTTTTTCACAAAGGGCGTCAGCATATAATCTAATGCCAGCTTATTCTGCAGTGTACCATATACAAGCTCTGTTAACAGCGGTTTGTCCTGATCAGCTAAGTCTTTATCTTTCATGACTGACTGCAACAGCAAATTACTGTAAGCTTGGTTTTGTTCGAGTTTGATTAAAGCGTCCAGCGCTACTTCTCTCACATTACTTTTCTTCATTCATTAACCCTAATTTCTGTCCAATTTCGATATTTGCGCCTCTTAAGAAGTCTTCGCCGCTCATTTTTTTCTTACCAGCTGGCTGCACACCTGTTAATAAAAGGCCTTGCTCATTCCCCGTTCCAATGACCGGACCTTCTTTTTGAAGTTCAATCACTTTCCCTGGTTCTTCTTGCACTTGAAGCGGAACCTTTTTCGCTTCCCATACTTTTAGATGAGCGCCGTTCCATTCAGTATAGGCAACTGGCCAAGGATTTAGCCCGCGAACTTGGTTGTAAAGCTCTTCACCGGTTTTTGTCCAGTCTAATCTTTCTTGCTCCCGCTTAATATTTGGTGCGTATGTGGCCGCTTCTTCATTTTGCGGAATCGGAGAAATAGACCCGCTTAGAACGTTTGGCACCGTATCTTTTAGCAGCGTGGCACCAGCTGCACTTAATTTGTCATGCAATGTTCCGACATTGTCTAATTCATCGATTTCTACTTCTACTTTACTGATCATGTCACCTGCATCAAGTCTTTCCACCATGTACATGATGGTAACGCCTGTTTTCTTTTTGCCTTGAAGGATCGCATAATGGATCGGCGCGCCGCCTCTTAGTTCTGGCAGGAGCGAGGCATGAACATTGATACAGCCAAACTGAGGTTCATCGAGTAATCGCTTTGGTAAGATTTGTCCAAATGCCGCTGTGACGATTAAATCCGGCTGTAATGCAAGCACCTTATCAATTTCTTCATCAAGGCGCACCTTTTCAGGCTGCAACACAGGAATGCCGTGCTTTAAGGCTTCCACTTTTACAGGAGGCGGTGTGAGCACTCGTTTTCTTCCTTTTGGGCGGTCTGGCTGCGTGACAACCCCTACCACTTCGTATCCTTCTGTTATCAGTGTTTGCAGCACAGGTACTGAGAAATCAGGGGTTCCCATAAATACGATACGTGCCATTTTCTTCACCCTTCCATTTCCGCAAGTTCTTTTTCTGTATACGTTTCAATGATTTTTGACGTAAATAAAATGCCGTCTAAATGATCAATTTCGTGCAATAAAGCTCTTGCTAAAAATCCGTCTGCTTCTATTGTAAATGGTTTGCCTTTCTTATCAAAGGCTTTTACCTTCACATAGTTCGGTCTCTCTACAGTGCCGTATAAAGATGGAAAGCTCAGGCAGCCTTCAATATCTGTCTGGCTTCCTTCTACTTCAAGCACCTCGGGGTTCACTAAGTCAATTCTGCCAGGTTCTTCCCCGATATCTACAACAGCGATTCTTTTTGAAATACCGATTTGTGGTGCTGCTAGTCCAACTCCATCCAGCTCAAGCATTGTATCATACATATCATCCAGCAGTTTTTTAAGCTTTTTATCGAACGTCTCGACGCGCTCTGTCTTTTGTTCAAGCACTTCTGCCGGATGTATGACTATTGGTTTTACTGCCACTTACAGCCCTCCGTTTTACATCATCATATATGGATTCATATCTATTGAAATCATCAATTGTTTTTGTTCCATTTCCTTTTGATAATGGTCTTGTATTTTCCGTAGTAAACTTGCCAGTTCATTTTCCCTTTTGTATTTTATCACGCATTGATACCGATATCTATCTTTGATCTTAGCGATTGGCGATGCGGCCGGACCAAGGATTCGAGTATTCGGTGCACAGTTCATTTTTAGGAACTGGACAATTTGATCAGTGACATGTGCTGCCTTCGTCACTTCTTCGTGTGACACTGTCACCATCGCCAAAAAGTAATAAGGCGGATAGGACTGGTGGCGGCGATGCAGCATCTCCTGTTCATAAAATGCTTCGTAGTCATGCTGCTTCGTTAATTCAATACTATAGTGAGAAGGTGTATACGATTGAATAATAACCGAGCCCGCTTTTTCATGGCGCCCTGCCCTGCCGCTGACCTGCGTGAGAAGCTGAAATGTTTTTTCACTTGAACGAAAATCAGGGATGTGAAGGGATGTATCCGCACTGAGAACACCAACAAGTGTGACATCTGGGAAATCCAGCCCCTTTGCAATCATCTGCGTCCCGAGCAAAATGTCCGCTTCTTTATTGCCAAAAGACGTAAGAAGCTTTTCGTGAGCACCTTTACGAGACGTTGTATCCACATCCATTCGGATCACACGCGCCTCAGGCAACACCTTTGTCAGTTCTTCTTCTACTCGCTGCGTGCCAGTCCCAAAGTAGCGAATATGCTCACTGTGGCATTCTGGACATTCAGCAGGTACTGGTGCTTCGTGACCACAATAATGGCACTTCAGCCGTTTTTGATAGCGGTGATAGGTAAGAGAAATTTCGCAATGAGGACATTGCTCCACATATCCGCAATCACGGCACATCACAAAGGATGAATAGCCTCTTTTGTTCAGAAATAAAACGGCTTGTTCTTTTCTTTCAAGCACTTCCTTTAACCTGATCATTAATTCTTCTGAGAACATGGAGCGGTTGCCATTTCTTAGTTCTTCTCTCATATCAATTAACGAAACGTGCGGCAGCTGCTGCTGGTTGACGCGGTGCTTGAGCGAGAGCAATGTATAGACGCCTTTTTTCGCACGTGCATAGGTTTCAAGTGAAGGTGTTGCACTGCCTAATACGACTGGACATTGATGCCGCACTGCTCGTTCAATGGCGACATCCTTGGCATGGTAACGAGGCATTTCTTCTTGTTTATAAGAGGATTCGTGCTCTTCATCTATAATAATCATGCCTAAGTTTTCAAATGGTGCGAAAACAGCAGATCTTGCGCCAACGACTAGTTTGACTTCCTTGCGATGGATTTTCCGCCATTCATCATATTTTTCTCCTGTCGATAAGCCGCTGTGAAGAACGGCTACATTTGAGCCAAATCGTTCTTTAAATCGCTGCACCATTTGAGGGGTTAACGAGATTTCAGGAACTAAAACGATCGCTTCTTTTCCTTTTTGAAGAACATGATCAATTGTCTGCAAGTAAATCTCCGTTTTGCCGCTTCCTGTCACTCCGTGCAGCAAAAAGGTTTCGTGCTGGTCCTCACTGACTGCTTGATGAATATGTTTTGCCGCCTCTGTTTGCTCAGGCGTGAGATCAAGTGATGCAGATGGTGTAAACTCCCGATCACGGTAAGGATCCCGGTAAACCTCTTCATAGTTTTCTGTTAACAGCCCTTCTTGAATAAAGGTTTTAAGCGTTTGAGAACTCGCGCCTGTTTGCTGCTGCAAGTCTTTCGCTAAAAAGGTTGTCTCTCCCGCTTGAAGCAAGTAAAAGATCAGTGCCTTTTGTTTTACCGCATTTTTCTTTAGCTGCTGCTGCTTTTCTTCAAGTTTTTCTTTCGATACAGCCAACTGGAGCATGCGGACCTTTTTCTTTCCAGATTTTTGCGAGACATGGTATCTCACCTCTAGATGACCTTTTTGGACATGCTTTTGAATCTGTTTTAATTGTTCAGCCGGGATGTCAGCATAAAGAATGCTCTCTCGCTGACCGAAAAGCTCTTTCAATGACTGCGGAAGTTCTTCCTCTGATAGCACCTGTATTTCTTTTTCATACTTTGCCTTCATGGCTGCGGGCAGCATCGATTGAAGTGCCGTAATATGATAGGACAATGTTTTTTCCGTCAGCCAGTGGGAAAGCTCCAGTAGCTCATCTGTCAGAACAGGTGATAAATCAAATAAATCGACTATCTCTTTGATGCTTCCTGTCTTGATGTCTGTTTCCTCTTTGACTTTTGTCACAAACCCTTGAATCTTCCGCGGGCCAAAGGGAACGACCACCCTCATTCCCGCTTTGACGAGATCTTTGAATCGATCTGGTACACGGTAATCAAATGGCCGGTCAATGGCTTTCGTTGTGACATCTACGATGACTTCAGCAATCATGCGCGATCACGCTCTTCTGGAAGCAGCTGTATTGCCTCCTTTAAAATTTCAAAAGCGAGGTCTTTTTTGCTCATCATCGGCAGCTCTTTTTTCGTTCCATCTGCTTTGATGATCGCTGCCACATTGGTATCTGTGCCAAAGCCTGCACCTTCTTTAGTGACGTTATTGGCCACAATCATATCTAGATGCTTGGATTCAATTTTCTTTTTCGCATAATATTCTACATCCTGCGTTTCAGCTGCAAATCCGATCAGCACTTGATGCTCTTTTCTTTTCCCCAGCTCTTTTAAAATATCTTTTGTCCGGGTGAATTCAATGTCCAGAGCGCCGTCCTGTTTTTTCATTTTATGAGCATATGTCGTGACAGGGGTGTAATCGGCGACAGCTGCTGATTTAATAACAAGATCAGCTTCTCCGTATACATCTAGCGCAGCTTGATACATCTCTTCAGCTGATTCAATGTGCACTACATGCACATGGTCAGGTTCAGTTAAAGAAACAGGTCCAGAAATCAGCGTCACATCTGCCCCCATTTGCTGAGCAGCCTCTGCAATCGCATAGCCCATTTTTCCACTAGAACGGTTTGTAAAGAACCGGACAGGATCGATGACTTCACGAGTAGGACCTGCTGTCACCACAACTTTTTTACCTGAGAGCGGTAAGCTTTTTGGCTCTTCAAAAAAGGCCCGGATGTGTTCCACAATTTTTTCAGGCTCTTCTAGTCGCCCTTTTCCAATGTACCCGCAGGCTAAATAACCTTCACTTGGCTCAATAAACCGGTAGCCGTCTTCATATAATGTGCGAATGTTCCGTTTCACAGCCGGGTGATCGTACATATGCACATTCATCGCTGGTGCGATCCATACAGGCGCTGTTGAAGCAAGCAAAGTCGTCGTGAGCATATCATCTGCAAGTCCAGCGGCCATTTTACCAATCGTATGTGCTGTTGCAGGGGCAACAAGAATGAGATCGGCCCAGTCAGCTACGTCAATATGTGCAATGACTTTTGGATTGTTTTCTTTGAATGTATCTACATATACCTCATGCCGAGACAGTGCTTGGAAGGTAAGCGGAGACACAAACTCACGAGCAGATTCCGTCATAATCACTCTGACATTTGCGCCTGCTTGTACGAGTTTACTAGTAAGTGCTGCTGCTTTATATACGGCAATTCCTCCGCTGACACCGAGCAAAATATTTTTTGACTGTAACATTTGTTTGTCCCCCTTAACGGCCTTTTTCACAAATTCGTCTACAATTCAAAAAAGTCAAAACCAATCATAGTTTTGACTTTTTTGAACGTATCGTATCTGCATTGCAGAAGCGATGTGTTATTCTTGATCCTCTTTTTCAAATGTCAAAAGACCAGCGTCGATTTCTTCTAGTGCTTTGCCTACGAATTTGTAAGACTTTGTGTTTTCAATCTGCTGATCTTGGTGGATCTGCATTTCACGTGCACGGCGTGCAGACACTGTTACAAGTGTATATTTTGAATCAAGTTTGTTCATCAATGAGTCAATTGAAGGATCTAACATGGTTTATTCTACCCCCAGCATTTTTTTATATCTTGGTGCGACTCTGTCTCTGCGCAGGTGTTCTGCAAGGACGATCGCTTTGATTCTTTCACAAGCAAGCTCGACATCATCGTTTTCAACGACATAGTCGTAAGCATCCATCATTTCAATTTCTTCTTTCGCAGCGGCCATTCGGTTTCGAATGAGCTCCTCAGATTCTGTACCGCGAGTAATGATGCGGTTTTGAAGTTCTGAAAGACTAGGCGGTGCAAGGAAAATAAAAAGACCTTCTGGGAATGCTTCTCTTACTTGAAGTGCGCCTTGCACTTCAATTTCAAGGAAAACATCTTTTCCTTCGCTCAATGTCTGTTCTACATAGTCAACAGGCGTGCCGTAGTAATTCCCGACGTACTCTGCCCATTCTAACAGTTTTTTGTTTTCAATCATATGTTCAAATTCTTCCCTGGTTTTAAAGAAATAATCGACACCATTTCTTTCACCTTCACGCGGTTTGCGCGTTGTCACAGAAATAGAGTATTCAAATTTCGTATCTTCCTGGGAGAAAATGGCTTGTCTGACCGTTCCTTTTCCAACTCCCGAAGGTCCAGAGAGAACGATTAAAAGTCCTCTTTCTTTCATAATGGCGTATTACCCCTGCCCTTCATCTATGATTTCTTCTTTTACAGAAAGTCTTTGCGCGACAGTCTCAGGCTGAACGGCAGATAAGATGACATGGTCACTGTCCATAATGACAACAGCACGGGTTCTTCTTCCGTATGTAGCATCTATGAGCATGCCTCGATCTCTTGCGTCTTGTATCATTCGTTTAATCGGTGCTGATTCCGGACTGACGATCGAAATCATCCGATTCGCTGAAATGATGTTTCCAAATCCGATATTGATCAACTTTATGGTCATCTTCTTTCGTCCCCCTGTAATATAAACGTCTCTAGTCTCGCCGAAAGAGACGCACTGTAAACAGCATACACAATGACTATTCTATATTTTGCACTTGTTCTTTTATTTTTTCAATAGCACTTTTCATTTCAACCACCAGCTTTGTTAAATGGTGATGGTTCGCTTTTGATCCAATGGTGTTCACTTCACGGTTGAGCTCCTGTACAAGGAAGTCAAGTTTTCGGCCGGCAGCACCGCCTTGCAGCAAGATTTGCTGAAACTGCTGAAAATGACTTTTTAATCTCGTAATCTCTTCTGTAATGTCACACCGGTCAGCAAAGATGGCTGCCTCTGTAGTCAGTCTGCTCTCGTCAAGCGCCTCTCCGATCCATTCTTGCAATCGCTGATTCAATCGTTCTTTGTACTGACTAACAACCTCTGGTGCAAAGACTTTGATTTCTTCTGTATAGGCCTCTAGTTCAGAAAGCCTCAGTTCACAGTCTTTTTGAAGGGATGCTCCCTCTTGCTCTCTCATGAAGCAAAGCTCCTTGACAGCAGCCTCGCAAGCTTCCATCAGCAGCTGCTCTAACTGTTCATTTCGGCTGGCTGACTCTTCCACCTGAACGGCAAGCTCCAGCCCCAGTAAGTCATGTGCATGCTGAATGCCTGAAATGTGATAGCGTTCCTCGAGGTCTTTTGCGGCTTTCATGTATTCATCAAGCAGCGGCCAGTCGATCTGTAAGGACCGGCTTGCTAGTTTACCGCCTTCAATCGTGACAAACAGCTCAATTCTACCGCGCTGCACGTGACGAAGAATGATCTTTTTTAATGTATCTTCGAAATATAAAAGCGGCCTCGGCAAACGGGCATGAACCTCTTTAAAACGGTGATTGACCGATTTTAGCTCAACTGACACTGTCAGTTCTCCATCCGTTTTACTCGCTTGGCCGAATCCCGTCATACTGCGTATCATGTCAAAACACCCAATTCTTTCATATTAATAAAATGAAAAAGGTAATAGCAGACACTATTACCTCAAAATTATACCATAATCAATTATTTTTTTCTTGTCAAAAGTGATCCTGCCAGTAAAAAAGTTGGCAGTGCAGACATCCCGATGATCAGCAGCCAATCAATCGGTGCAACCGCGACCGTTTTGAAAATCGGCTGAAGCGGCGGGTAATAAATGACCACAAGCATGAGCAAAAGTGATGACAAAACCGCACCGATCAAATAAAGGTTTCCAAATGGATTACGTTCAAAAATGGACCGTTCACTGCGGCAGTCAAATACATGAATGAGCTGCGCCAAAACAAGCGTACTAAATGCGACAGTCTGTGCATATTGCAGGTTGTTTGGATCGCGGTGATACACAAATATAAATGCCAAAAGGGTCGCAAGCCCGATGAGGAATCCTCTTGAGATGACCTTCCAGCCAAGCCCTCTTGCAAAAATGCCCTCTTTCATATTCCGCGGCTTTCTCTTCATGACATCGCCTTCTGGCTTATCCATGCCAAGTGCCATAGCCGGGAGACCATCTGTGACAAGGTTTACCCATAAGATTTGTATAGGAACGAGCGGCAGCGGCAGCGCGAGGAGCATCGCAAACAGCATGACCAAAATTTCCCCGACATTTGATGCCAGCAAATAGCGGACAAACTTACGAATGTTTTCATAAATATTCCGGCCTTCTTTAATGGCGGATTTAATGGTCGCAAAGTTGTCGTCAAGTAAAATAAGAGAAGACGCTTCTTTGGCTACGTCTGTTCCAGTGATGCCCATGGAGATGCCGATATCTGCTTGTTTAATGGCAGGCGCATCATTGACCCCATCACCTGTCATCGCCACAACATGCCCATTTTTTTGATAGGCTTTGACAATTCTCAGTTTATGCTCAGGGGAAACCCGGGCAAAGACGTATACATTTTCAGCCGTTTGCTCAAGCTCTTTGTCGCTCATCTGATCAAGTGCTTTTCCGTCTAGCACCTGTCCTTGCTTCGGTAAAAGGCTTAAGTCTTTTGCGATCGCTTTGGCCGTTTCCACGTGGTCGCCTGTAATCATGACCGTTTTAATCCCGGCATCCCGGCACTCTTTAATCGCTCGTCTGACTTCAGGACGCGGTGGATCGATCATGCCCTCTAACCCGATAAATGTTAAATCGGTTTCAGCCTGCTGTACAGAGGTGATTTTGTCTGTCAGACCGACTTTTTTATACGCAATGGCAATGGTTCTAAGCGCCTGTCTTGCTAAGCCTTGAATCGCAGCTTCTGTTTCTTGCCTGTGAGTTGCTGAAAAAGAAGCTGTGCGCCCGCCGTGCATGATATGACTTGAACGGTTCATTAGTACATCCGGCGCACCTTTTGCAATGACATACCGCTCTTTTTGATTCGTTTCAACGACGACTGACATCATCTTTCTTTCTGAATCAAAAGGAAACTCCTCAATGACATGAAATCCAGCTTCAATGAATTGCTCTGTAAAACCCGCTTTACGTGCTGCGGTAAGAAGCGCCCCCTCTGTCGGATCGCCATCAAGCCTCATCTCTCCATCTTTTTCAACGATGGTCGAAGTATTACAAAGCGCCCCGTATAATAACACCTTTTGCAGGCTTGGGTGCTTGTCGGCATGGACGATTTCTCCGTTTAAGGTAAAGTCACCGGATGGCTCGTAGCCTGTGCCAGAAATATTCCACGTTTTCCCCTCTGCCCATACATGGGTCACAGTCATTTTATTTTGCGTCATCGTTCCTGTTTTATCTGAGCAAATGATTGACGCGCAGCCGAGTGTTTCCACCGCCGGGAGTTTTCTGACAATCGATTTTTGTTTGATCATCCGCTGCACCCCTAGGGAAAGTGCAACAGTGACGATCGCCGGCAGTCCTTCTGGAATCGCCGCAACAGCAAGAGATACTCCCGCTAGGAACATATGATACAATTCATGTCCTTGCACAACACCGAGAATCACTACGAGCACCGTTAAAAATAAAGCAGCCACAATCAGAATTTTCCCGAGCTGCTCGAGACGCCTTTGCAGCGGCGTTTCCATATTACCTGCTGCATCCAGCATACCGGCAATTTGTCCCATTGCCGTATTCATTCCTGTACCAATGACAACCCCTACGCCGCTTCCTCTAGTAACAAGCGTCCCCATAAAGGCCATGTTCGTCAAATCTCCAAGTGAGACATGGCTGCTTGAAAGAGGACTTGCGTGTTTGACCGCTGGGATAGACTCGCCAGTGAGAGCGGACTCCTCAATTTCTAAGCTCTTTGTTTCTAGTAATCTAATATCTGCCCCAATCCGGTCTCCGCTTGAAAATTTCACAATATCCCCTGGCACGAGATGTTTAGACGGGATCTTGACCCATTCATTATTTCTCCTTGCATATACATGCGGAGTTGATAATTCTTTTAACGCTTGAAGGGATTTTTCCGCCCGGCGCTCTTGATAAAAGCCGAGTACACCATTAATCAAAACAATGGCTACAATCGCAACAGCATCAATGTATTCTCCTAAAAAGGCAGAAATGATTGTTGCTGCAAGCAAGATTAACACCATGAAATCTTTAAACTGTGCTAAAAAAATGATCAGAGCCGACGCCTTTTTTCCTTCCTGCAATTCATTTGGCCCGTGTTTTTCAAGCCGCTTTTGTACATCTTTTTCTGACAGTCCGTCACCTATCGATGTATTCATGGTTTTTAATAAATCGGTTTGGTTCAGTTCATGCCAATTCATTTGACCTCGTCCACTCCTCTTTTGTTCTCTCTCATATGCAGTGTTCTATAAGCCAGTTTATTCAGACTCGTCCTAAATCATGCTATAATAATAAGACTGCCTAAAGAACGAGAAAACGGAAGTTCTTTCAGTAGATTTGTGTGGAAGAAGAGGGTGTATCCAACATGTCATTTGACGGCATTTTTACATATGGTATGACAAATGAATTGCAAGAGACATTAACTGGCGGGAGGATTTCTAAAATCCATCAGCCATATAAGCACGAGCTGATTTTTCATATTCGGGCAAACGGAAAAAATCATAAGCTCCTTTTATCGGCTCATCCGAGCTATGCGAGAGTGCAGCTCACTGAGCATCAATACGACAATCCAAGCGAGCCGCCAATGTTTTGTATGCTCCTCAGAAAGCATCTTGAGGGCGGCTTCATTGAACGTTTTGAACAGATTGGATTTGACCGGGTGATCGTGCTTCATGTAAGAAGCAGAAATGAAATTGGCGATGAGCAGACGCGTAAGCTTTACATTGAAATCATGGGACGTCATAGTAATTTCATTCTGGTAGAGGATGGAACGCAGCAGATCATTGATGGTTTGAAACACCTTTCTCCATCTGTGAACAGCTATCGAACGGTGCTTCCTGGTCATGAATACCTTCTGCCGCCTGCGCAGCAAAAATTGAATCCTTTTGACGTGACAAAGGATGATATTTTGAAGCATTTACGCTTTCAAGAAGGAAAGATCGCAAATCAAATTGTCGATACCTTCTCTGGGGTTTCCCCGCTGTTTGCAAAGGAAGTTGTACACCGGGCCGGTCTTGCCAATCAAGAAACGATTCCAAATACACTGCTCGACATGTTCCAGCTCATTCGCATGCATTCTTTTACACCGCAGCTCACAAGAAAAGACGGAAAAGAGTATTTCTATTTATTAGAGCTTCAGCATGTCCATGGCGAGATGAAGACATTCGACTCACTCAGCCAGCTGCTTGACCGCTTTTATTTTGGAAAAGCTGAGAGAGATAGAGTCAAACAGCAGGCAGCGGACCTTGAACGGTTTGTCGTAAATGAAAAAAAGAAAAATGAAAACAAGCTGAAAAAGCTAAAAAGAACCCTTGAAGAATCTCAAGGTGCACACAAATATCAGCTCTATGGTGAGCTGTTAACAGCCAATTTATATGCGATTAAAAAAGGGGATAAAGAAGCGACTGTCATCAATTATTACGATGAAGACGGCGGAGAAATCACGATTCCGCTCAAAACAAACAAAACCCCTTCTGAAAATGCCCAGGCATATTTTACAAAATATCAAAAGGCAAAAAATGCTGTAGAAGCTGTAAATGAACAAATTAAGCGGACACATGAAGAAATTGCTTATTTTGAAGAGCTGATTCAGCAGCTGTCCTCTGCTTCACCGAAGGATTTAGAGGAAATGAGAGAAGAGCTTGTTGAAGGAAAATATTTACGCGCCAAACAAAAGCGTCTCGCCAAAAAGAAAAAACCGGCGGCCATTCAGCTCGAAACGTATGAATCATCCCAAGGCATACCAATTTTAGTCGGAAAAAACAACAAACAAAACGAGTATTTGACTACAAAGGCAGCTGCTCGTGATGATATTTGGCTGCATACAAAGGATATTCCTGGGTCACATGTCGTCATCCGCCACCAAGCACCTGATGAACAAACGCTGCTTGAAGCGGCTCAAATTGCCGCCTATTTTTCAAAGGCAAAAGAGTCCAGCTCCGTACCTGTCGACTATACAAAAATCCGGCATGTGAAAAAACCAAACGGAGCAAAGCCAGGCTTTGTTACGTATGATCAGCAGCAAACTTTATTTGTCACGCCTGACGAAGATCTTGTGCTCAAGCTGAGAAAATAAATAAAAAAAAGCCGATAAAATCTCCTGTAAGGATTTTATCGGCTTTTTCTTTGTCGTTTTTTTCTTTCGATGTAAAGGGCATCAAGTGCGTCAATATCCTCTTCTTCAAGCAAGGATTCTATTGCCGCAGCCAGCTGTTTTGTCCGGGCGGGGCTAGCACCGCTTGTAGAGACTGAAATCGTCACTTTTCCTGCTTTGACAACCTTCGGCATCATCACATTGCCGAGCTCAGATTGGCTCACACAATTCACGAGCTGGTGAGGCTGCGCTGTTTGTGCAATCCATTCATTTACCGAAGGGTCGTTTGTAGCAGCTACAATGAAAAACGCATCCTTCAAATCTTCAGCGCCCACCTTCTTTTCCTTCCAATTCAATGCGTATGTATCAATGAGGCACGCCATCTCTTCAGAAAGATCAGGACTCACAACAGTTATATGGCAAGACTCCGTACACAATGCCTTTGCTCTTCTTAATGCGACAGATCCGCCGCCGGCGATGACCACTTGTTTATTGGTTAAATCAAGATGGACTGGAAGCATGGCTTTCTCCTCGGAAACGAAACGCATCGTCTTTGTTTAAAATGGTTTCTTGCACGCGTTCAATATAAGCCGCTTTGACATGCGGATGAAAGCCAATATACCGGCATACCCGGACATCTTTCAGCCGCTTTCTCGCCTGAGCGGCTTCACTTTCAATTTCTTTCATTAAAATCCCCGTAAACAGTAAGTAAGGAACGATATAAACAGGCCCATCGTCATCTTCTGATAACTGCGCGAGAACATCTCGATAATTTGGCTCACATGCTGTAATAAAACACGGAAGAACCTCTGCATGCGGAAGCAGGCTTCGGACATCGTCTGCAATGCCAAACACATCTCGCTTCACATCCGGATCAGAACTCCCGCGGCCAATTAAAAGAATCCGAGCGCGCTCGCCTTGATATCCTGCTTCTTTAATTCTTGCGGCAACCGCTTTTGTTACTTCTTGATTCACCCCGATCGGCTTTCCATATGTGACCTTCACTTGCGGGAAACGCGCGCGCACTTTCTCAATTTCGACCGGGATATCCGATTTGGCATGCATGGCAGTTAAAAGGAGGAGCGGGACGATTGCAATGTGTGTCGCTCCTTTTTTCACACAGGCCTCAAATCCTTCTTCTATAGAAGGATCCGTCAGCTCTAAAAAACAAATTTCTTGTATATCTGCTTTCACTAACGGCATACAGCTTTTCATAAAAGAAATGGCCTTATCTTGTGCTTCTTTCACCCTGCTTCCATGCCCAACATAAAGGACAGCTTGTTTCATGCGGCTCCTCCCTCTCACTTGTTTTCATCAGACGAAAAGACACGATGTATGCACGTGTCTTTTCTCTACCATTCTCATTTCTCGATTAATGCGGGTTCAAACCAGTTCAGCTTTTGATGAAAATGAACGACATCTCCAACAACAATTAAACTTGGATGCTCGATCCCTTCTTTTTCAACAGTTTCAGACAGTGTCGCAACCGTGCAGCAAGTTGTCTTTTGCCTCGATGTGGTTCCCCAGTGTATAAATGCAGCGGGTGTTTCTGGGTCCCGTCCATTTTTTAAAAGCAGGCGCTGCACTCTTTCCACGTTTTTGACACCCATGTAAATCACAAGAGTATCAATCCCTGTAGCCAGCGCCTCCCACTTTTCTTCAAAATGTTCATCCTTTTGATAGTGGCCCGTGACAAAAGCAACATTTGAGCTGAATTCACGATGTGTCACAGGGATGCCCGCATAAGCAGCCGCTGCAATCCCAGAAGTAATTCCTGGGACGACCTCATACGGAATTCCGTGCTCAGCTAAGCATTCGATTTCTTCACCGCCGCGGCCAAAGACAAAGGGGTCGCCGCCTTTCAGCCGAACGACAACGTTCCCTTCCTTTGCATGAGCCACAAGCGCTTCATTGATGGCTTCCTGCCTCATTGTATGATGATTTGGCAGCTTGCCGCAATAAATCAATTCCGCCTCCGGTTTGGCATGGGCGAGAATTTCTTGATTGACAAGACGATCATATAAGATGACATCTGCCTGCTGTATCGCCTTATGGGCCTTTAATGTGATTAAATCTGGGTCACCGGGTCCAGCACCCACAATGTATACTTTCCCCATCTTGCTTTTCTCCCCCTGCCATCAGGCGATTATTTCGTTGTTCCTTTTACATAATCAACAAGACGCTGTTTAGATTCCTCACGGGATAATTCCCCTGTATCTAATACGAGCTCAGGCGCAGCAGGCTCTTCATACGGTGAATCGATTCCAGTGAAAAATGGAATTTCACCGTTTCTCGCCTTTTTATATAACCCTTTTGGATCACGCTCTTCACACACGTTCAGATCACATTTGACAAACACTTCGTGAAATTCTCCCTCTTCGACCAACTGTCTGACAGTGTGGCGGTCTTCCTGAAATGGAGAAATAAAAGCAGTGATGACAATCGTTCCTTGCTCCACAAATAATTTCGCCACTTCTCCGATCCGGCGGATGTTTTCTTTTCTGTCATCATCTGAAAACCCTAGATCTTTATTGAGTCCGTGCCGCACGTTATCGCCGTCAAGAACTGTGACTTGGTAGCCTTGTTCAAACAGCTCTCTTGCAGCTGCATTCGCGATCGTTGATTTACCTGACCCGCTTAGACCTGTAAGCCAGATAATGCCGCTCGTATGATTGTTTTTTTGTTGATATTCTTTTTTTGTAATAGATGAATCATGCCACACGATATGTTCGTTGCTCATGTCATACCCTCCCGTTAAGATACCGTCGTTTTTAATCCTTCGATTAATGTTTCAATGACTTCTTTTCGGCTGAACGTGCTTGGTGGTAATTCACCGTTTCTCAGCATTGTTCGAACCTTTGTACCTGAAAGAATGACATGCTCGCTTTTGTCGTGAGGACACGTTTTTGGAGTGGCCATCGCTTCACATGTATTACAGTAGAAGCTGTGTTCAAATTTTAATGGAGTAATGCCGATTTCTTCGCTTGTAAATTGATCAAATAGTTCCTGCGCCTCGTATGTGCCGTAATAGTCACCAACACCTGCATGATCTCTTCCGACAATAAAATGGGTGCAGCCATAATTTTTCCGTACGAGCGCATGAAAAATGGCTTCCTTTGGTCCAGCATAACGCATTGCAGCAGGAAAAACACCTAAAAAGACGCGGTCTTTTGGATAATAACCGTCCAATAACACTTGATAGCTTTTCATTCTTACATCTGCCGGGATGTCGTCAGATTTTGTTTCACCGACAAGAGGATTTAAAAATAAACCATCGACTGTTTCCAGTGCTGTTTTTTGAATATATTCATGAGCACGGTGAACCGGGTTTCTCGTTTGGAAACCAACAATGGTTTTCCAGCCGTTTTCTTTAAAATGACGTCTTGTTTCTTCTGGCTCATACGTAAATTGAGGGAATGGTTTTTCACTGCGTTTCGTCAGTGTAATTTTCCCGCCAATGTAAGTATCGCCGCGTTCAAATAATTTTTTCACGCCTGGATGATTGCGGTCATCTGTTTTATAGACATTCACCGCTTCTTTTTCCTTATCTGGTGTGTATTGATCCTCTACTTCAATGACCCCATATACAGTTCCATTGTAGGATAAGCGCACGATATCGCCTTGATGGATTTCCGCAGCCTTTTCTTTTGTCACTGGCAGTGTAATAGGAAGAGACCAAACGACACCACTTGCTAGCCGCATACTGCTTACAACTGCTTCATAATCAGCTTTTGTTAAAAACCCTTCAATTGGACTATATCCGCCAATTGCAATGAGTTCAAGGTCTGCAAAGGAAATCGCATCTAGTTCAATTTCCTTCGCAGCCGTGCTGAGATCATATTCTTCATTTACTCGATTAATTAATACGCCACCATGTGGTGTTAAACTCATTTGTTCATCTTCCTCTCAATGTTCATATTTATTAGATGTTAATAGTCGGATTTATGGTTAAATCCCGCCGCCCTGTTCATGAATAGAGCTGCTTTCATTTTTGACTGCTTTCATCAGACTCAGCGCACCAAGTGAGGCAAGCAGTACACTCATCATGATAAAGATAGAGTAATAGTCTCCTTTTAAGAAAAGGCTCACAAGCAAATACGATAGGCTGAGTGATAAGAAAGGTGAGACCACCCATACTTTCAGCATTTTTTTCACCACATGTTTGTGAAAAATGTTAGGCCCGCCTTTTGCCATTCCAAGCCCGATAATAGACGAGGAGGTGATTTGCGTAAGTGGAACGGGCAGCCCAAAAATAGAGCTGACGATGACAAGCCCGGCACCGGTACTCGAAAGTAAAATCCCTTCGCCTGTTTGATAGCGGGTAATTTTCTTTCCGTTTGTTTCCAGTACTCTTCTACCTAGCAAGAGGGCCCCTGCTGCGACGAAGATTCCGCCGTAAAGTGTTCCCTGCCCAACTGACAAAACCCCTGAAGCGACGAGCGGGCCGACGGCATTTGCCACATTGTTCATACCGGCTGAAAATGCCTCTAAAAATCCGCTGAGAATTAAAACGATAGATAAAATAGCTGTGCCTTTTTTAGACAGCTTCCGTTTAGGGAACATTCTGATGATTTTGACGACAGCAAAGGTAAAAAGAAAGGCGAAAAGCGGGATGATGACCCAAAATGCCACAATCACTAAAATGGATTTCACAAACAAAACTTTATATGCGACTGCCACACCAACTACAGCCCCTACTGTGACCTCGCTTGTTGATAAAGGAATCGCCATCAGATTTGCTATGAAAAGTGATAGTGCAGCAGAACCAATGATAATACAAACGATTTCAAGTGTAATGACTGATTCTGGCATAATACCAGAGCTGATCGTTTTGACGACCTCACCGCCGCCAATCACTGAACCTGCTAAAATCCCAACTGCACAAAAACTGAGCGCATAAATGGGCTTTTGAATGGCACCTGATCCATACGCAATGCCCATAGAAGCAGCTGCTCCGCTTGCGCCTATGTTTAAAGCAAAGAATAGACTAAATAAAATTGCGGCGATTTCCATACATTATGCTCCCTTACTCATGTAATCCGCACTCTGTCTTTGCTGTGCCTGACCATCTGCCAGAACGCAGATCATCTGCAGTAAATGCTGGCTGTGTACACGGTGCACAGCCGATACTTGGATATCCTTGGTCATGCAGCGGATTATAAGTAAGTTCCTCTCTAGATGCATATCTCCATATGTCCTTCCACGTCCAATGGATAAGCGGACATACTTTCACTGATTTGAATTTTTCATCCTTATTTAAGAAATTCGTCCCTGCTCGTTTTGGTGACTGCTCTCTTCTTAAACCAGAAAGCCATGCTGGATAACCAGATAAGGCTTCTTGCAAAGGAATGACCTTACGCATATGGCAGCAGCTTTGAGGATCTGTTTTCCATAATTGATCACCGTGCTGCTCATTTTGCTGTTCAACCGTCAGCTCAGGCGTTTTCAGTACAATATCTAAGCCCGGATATCTTTCCTTTACCGCATCAATTGTGTCGTAAGTTTCTTTAAAATGCAGACCTGTATCTAAAAAGACAATTCTCGCATCTTTTTTTACTTTTGCAATCAGATCAATTAGAACAATGCCCTCAATCCCAAAGCTGCACGCATATACGAGCTGGTCACCATAATGACCGTACGCCCATTTCAGTACAGACAGGGCTCCTTTATACAAATCATCCTCTTGAAATGTAATGGACGGCTCTTGCCAATTTTCATAAGTTAACATGATTTCTCCCCTTCCGGAGTACCGCTCATATTGCTATTTTCCGCACTACTTTAATCTAATTTTTTCGTTTTTTTCCACTTGAATCACTTGACCGTCCTGAACAATTAACGTAATTGAACCAAATTTCATATCCCCAATCAGTTCTTGCATATGCTTTACTAAGTCCTCATCCTGATTTTGTTTCACTTCCATCTCCTCTTCCTCCTCACCGTTAAAATAAAAAAACTTTCTTTCAGTCCGAAAGAAAGATGAGGAAGCTCACAATTTCCTTATCTTTCAAAATAGAATCATTTTGCAGGAAGTAGCACCTTGCGAATCGCAGGTTGCCGGGTTTCATCGGGCCAGTCCCTCCACCTCTCTGGATAAGAGTTTCAATTTGTCTTAAATATTAACACAATTCAAACAAAAGTCAACCCGACTTTATTGATAGGATTAGTTTTTATTAAATTTGAGTCTATTTTACTATTTTTACCCAAATAAAAAAGCCGTGCGGGCAGGCACAGCTTTAAAATTGTTAACGATGGACTTTGACTTTTCAGACCGTTTCTTCCATCCAAGATTCAGAGGAAGGATCTTGTCTCCAGCGTTTTAGTTTGTTCATCGCAGACGGCTCAATCGCTTTCAGTTCAAGTGCCACATCTGTCAATGTGTCATAGTCTGTCAGGGTGACATATGGAATATTTTTTTCTTGAAAAGCGGCCGCTGCTTTTGGCAGTCCGTATGTGAAGATTGCGGCAACTCCTAGTACCTCGCAGCCCTCAGCTTGAAGAGCAGCAACCACTTCCAGTACACTGCCTCCTGTGGAAATAAGGTCTTCGACGACGACAACCTTTTGGCCTTTCGATACGGCCCCTTCAATTTGATTTCCTTTGCCGTGTGCTTTCGGCTTACTTCTGACATAACACATCGGGATGTTCAAGCGGTCTGCTGCTAATGCCGCATGCGGAATGCCTGCTGTTGCAGTACCCGCAACAACCTCTGCACCCTTAAAATGAGTGAGAATCAAATCTTTTAGACCTTCCGCAATGTCGTGTCTGACTTCTGGATATGATAATGTGAGGCGGTTATCACAATAGATCGGTGATTTTATACCGCTCGCCCATGTAAACGGTTCGTCTGGTTTTAATGAGACCGCTTTGATTTGTAATAGATGTTTCGCGATTTTTGATTTCATCTGGCAGTCACTCCCACTCTTTCAAAATTTGATGATAGGCTTCTATTGGTTTATCAGCTTTTGTGATTGATCTTCCGACAACAATTTGTGAAACACCTTGCTCTTTTGCATAGGCAGGTGTCGCCACACGCTTTTGGTCATCGGTTTGATCATTCGGTAAGCGAATACCTGGCGTTACAGTGAGAAAGGAGGGTGAGATATGTTCATGAAGTGCTTTAGATTCATGAACAGAGCAAACAACCCCGTCCAGCCCACTTTCATATGCTAATTGTCCGTACCGGATCACAGTCTCTTGCAGCGGACGGTCAATGAGTAATTCTTTTCTCATCATGTCTTCTGACGTACTAGTCAGCTGGGTCACTGCAATAATGCCCGGGCGGCTTTGTCCAGCAGGAGTCCCGCTTTCAAGTCCCTCTAACGCAGCCTGCATCATTCGTTTCCCGCCAGCCGCATGCACATTGACCAAGTCAACGCCAAGTGCGGCAAGCCGGTTCATCGCTTTTTGCACCGTTGTTGGAATGTCATGTAATTTTAGATCGAGAAAAATGCGGCAATTTTTTTCTTTCAGCGCTTCAAGGATGGCAGGTCCTTCTTGGTAAAACAGCTCCATGCCGACCTTCACAAATAATGGTGTCCCTTCAAAGGGATCTAAAAAGGCAAGCGCCTCCTGTCCTGACGGAAAATCAAGCGCGATGATGGGCAAGTGCTTCATGTTTCCAGCTCCTTCCGATACATTCCTCTACAGATGAATAACCATATGCTGCTAACACATTTGGCAGCTCTTCAATGATTTCCGGGCAAATAAATGGATTCACAAAATTGGCTGTACCGACAGCTACTGCACTTGCACCTGCTAGTAAAAATTCAAGTACATCTTCAGCACTTTGCACTCCGCCCATTCCGATAATCGGAATAGAAACCGCTTGACTCACCTCATGCACCATACGTACAGCGACAGGTTTGACAGCTGGTCCTGATAATCCGCCTGTTTTATTGGCAAGGATGGGTTTCCCCGTTTTTAAATCTAAACGCATCCCAATTAATGTGTTAATCATGGTGAGTCCATCCGCTCCAGCAGCTTCAATTGCTTGAGCAATTTCTACAATATTGGCTACGTTAGGTGACAGCTTGACATAGACAGGTACGGAAGAGACTTTCTTGACTGCTTTTGTCAATGATGCTGCCATATTTGGATCTGTACCAAAGGCGATTCCGCCGGTTTTCACATTTGGGCAAGAAATATTCAGCTCAAGGGCATGAACATTTTTTGCTTGGCTGATTTGCTTGGCTACTTCAACATAATCATCCACCTGTGAGCCAGCAACATTCGCAATAATAGGCGTATCAAACTGCTCGAGCCAAGGCAATTCATTTTCAAGCACGCCTTTTAGACCTGGATTTTGAAGGCCGATTGCATTGAGCATACCAGCTCCTGTCTCAGCAACCCTTGGAGTCGGATTGCCAAATCTCGGTTCAAGGGTTGTGGCTTTGATCATGATACCGCCCAGCAATGATAGGTCATATAAGGATGCAAATTCTCTCCCGAATCCAAAGCAGCCTGATGCAGGGATAATTGGATTCTTTAAAGATAATCCCGGTAACTCAACGCTTAGCATGACAATGCCACCTCCTCTGCTTTAAAAACAGGTCCATCAAGACACACTTTGACATAAGGTTTGTCGAGCTGATCGGTATGACAGACACATGCAAAGCAGGCACCAATTCCGCAGCCCATTCGTTCTTCCATCGAAATGTAGACAGGCTTATCAGGATACGTGTCTTTCAGCGCTTTTAGCATAGGTGTTGGACCACAGGAAAGCAGCACATCAAAGCTCAGGTTTTGCTCTTTTATCACATCTGTTACAAAGCCTTTAGCACCGTATGTGCCATCAACCGTTGCAATAAACGTATCGCCGAGTGCTCTAAATTTTTCCTCGTAAAATACATCCTTTTTCGATTGAAAGCCGAGGACATGCTTTACGATGACGCCTTTTTTCGTTAACCGCTTAGACAGCTCATATAGAGGTGGTACGCCAATTCCGCCGCCGACTAGTAATGCCGTCTCTCCGGGCTTGACGACTGAAGGATCATACCCGTTTCCAAGCGGCCCTAATACATCGACTGATTCTCCCTCCCGCTTTTGGGAGAGGAGCTTTGTGCCCTCTCCCTCTGCGCGGTAAATGATGGTTGCTTCTTTTTGCTCGGCATGAATGTTGGCAATACTGATCGGTCTTCTCAGCAGCGGTGTCATCGATTCACTGACCTTTAGATGAAGAAATTGTCCAGCCGTTTGAAAGGAGTCCACAAGGTCACCTTTTAATGTCATTTCGTAAATATGATCAGCGATCTCTCGGTTCGAGACGACCGTCAAGTATGCTTTTTTCATATCGTTACTGTCACCTCAGCATTCGTTTTCACTTCTGGCATTTCATCCGCTCTAAATGTCATGCTCTCAAGCACTCTTAAAATGGCTTCTGCTGTATCTAGTGACGTTAAGCAAGCCACTCCGTTTTCAACAGATTCACGTCTAATTCTAAAGCCGTCTCTTGCCGGCTGTTTTCCTTTTGTTAATGTGTTGATCACGAATTGGGCTTCCCCGTTTCGAATGACATCAAGAAGATTTTTGCCTTCTTCTCCAATTTTGCCGACTACACTTGAAGGAATGGAGGCTTGTTTTAAATAATTCGCCGTTCCTTCTGTTGCTAAAATATGATAGCCGATCGAATGGAATCTTCTTGCGATCTCAAGTCCTTCTTCTTTATCCTTATCAGCCACTGTCAGAAGAACTGTTCCGTCATTAGGGATTTGAATGCCTGATGCAATCAATCCTTTATATAGGGCTTTTTCGATCGTGACATCTTTCCCCATGACCTCACCTGTTGATTTCATTTCAGGCCCGAGTGTAATATCCACTCTTCTTAATTTTGCAAAAGAGAAGACTGGAACTTTGACGTACACTCCTTCTTGCTCTGTATGAAGCCCTTCTTCGTAGCCATAATTTTTGAGCTTGTCTCCTAAGATGACTTTTGTCGCAAGGTTTGCCATCGGGATGCCTGTAATTTTACTTAAGAAAGGAACCGTCCGGCTTGATCGCGGGTTCACTTCAAGGACATACACTTCACCTTTTGATAGGACAAATTGAATGTTCAAAAGCCCAATAATGTTGAGTCCTTTTGCAAGCTTGATCGTGTATTCTGCGATCTTTGCTTTGATGTCCTCAGACAATGTTTGCGGCGGATAGACCGCAATCGAGTCACCAGAGTGAACTCCGGCTCTTTCAATGTGTTCCATAATGCCTGGGATCACGACAGTTTCTCCATCAGACACGGCATCTACTTCAATTTCTTTTCCTGTCAAATACTTGTCAATTAACACTGGATGCTGCGGGTTGACCTTCACCGCATTCTCCATGTAGTGAAGAAGCTCGGCTTCTTGATACACAATTTCCATCGCGCGGCCGCCTAATACATAGGAAGGGCGGACAAGGACTGGATAGCCGATTTGATTTGCAATTGCTACAGCTTCAGGCACAGACGTTGCTGTTTTTCCTTTAGGCTGCGGCACGCCGAGTGTTTCTAAAGTTTGTTCAAACTTGTCCCGGTTTTCTGCACGGTCTAGGTCTTCTAGAGAAGTTCCAAGAATTTTAACCCCTCTATTTGATAATTCATCTGCTAAGTTGATCGCCGTTTGCCCGCCGAACTGAACGACGACTCCTTCAGGCTGTTCAAGGTCGATGATGTGCATGACATCTTCTACAGTGAGTGGTTCAAAGTAAAGCTTATCTGAAATACTAAAGTCTGTTGAGACCGTTTCAGGGTTGTTGTTTATAATGATCGCTTCATAGCCTGCTTGTTTAATTGCCCACACAGAGTGAACGGTCGCATAATCAAATTCAACCCCTTGTCCAATTCGGATAGGACCTGAACCTAATACGATAACGCTTTTCTTGTCTGTACGTTCTGATTCATTTTCATCTTCATACGTGCTGTAGAAATATGGTGTCTCTGATTCAAATTCTGCCGCACATGTATCCACCATTTTGTATACAGGTACAATGCCTGCTTCTTGTCTTAGCTTGTAGACATCCGCTTCTTTCATATTCCACTCACGGCTAATGTAGATATCTGAGAAGCCTTTTTCTTTCGCTTCTTTTAATACGTCTGTATTGCCTTTGTTTTCTTTTAATGTCTTCTCAAAGGCAATGATGCCTTCCAGCTTATGAAGGAAGAAGTAATCAATTTTTGAGAATTCATGTATTTGTTCGACTGTATAGCCTCTTCTAAGCGCCTCAGCGATATAAAATAATCGTTCGTCTCCCGCTTTGATAATCCGTTTTTCAAGCACTTCATTTGTGATGTCTGCTTCATCTTTTAATTCAATGTGATGCACATCGGCTTCAAGTGAACGTACAGCCTTTAGAAGAGACTCTTCTAATGTGCGGCCGATTGCCATGACTTCACCAGTTGCCTTCATTTGCGTACCAAGACGTCTGTTCGCAGATTCAAATTTATCGAACGGCCAACGCGGTATTTTTGAAACGATATAGTCAAGTGCCGGCTCGAAGGCTGCATAGGTTTTACCTGTGACTGGGTTCATCATTTCATCAAGCGTTAAGCCGACAGCAATTTTCGCTGCCAATTTGGCAATTGGATAGCCTGTCGCTTTTGACGCAAGCGCAGATGAACGGCTCACACGCGGGTTTACCTCGATGATATAGTATTGAAAGCTGTTTGGATCAAGTGCCAGCTGAACGTTACAGCCGCCTTCAATGCCAAGTGCACGGATCAGCTTAAGCGACACATTGCGAAGCAGCTGATATTCACGGTCACTTAACGTTTGGCTTGGGGCTACAACAATACTGTCACCAGTATGGATGCCGACAGGGTCAAAGTTTTCCATGTTACAAACAACGATTGCATGGTCACCGCTGTCTCGCATGACTTCATATTCAATTTCTTTAAAGCCTGCAATGCTTTTTTCAAGTAAGCATTGTGTGACTGGGCTTAGCTTCAGACCGTTTTCAACGATTTCCTTCAGTTCTTGCTCGTTTGTACAAATTCCGCCGCCTGTTCCGCCTAATGTATAGGCTGGTCTGACGATGACAGGGAAACCGATTTGATCTGTAAACGCCATCGCTTCTTCCAGGTTATGAATGATTTCACTTTCTGGTACTGGCTCATTTAGTTCATTCATTAAATTACGGAATAAATCTCTATCCTCTGCTTTTTGGATGGCTGACAGCTTTGTACCGAGTACTTCAACGCCGCATTCAGCTAATACGCCAAGCTCTGACAATTCAACAGCAAGGTTTAATCCAGTTTGCCCGCCAAGTGTTGGCAAGATCGCATCAGGGCGTTCTTTTCGAATGATTCGTGTTAAAAATTCTGGTGTCAGTGGTTCGATGTATACCTTATCAGCCATTTCTGTATCTGTCATAATGGTCGCAGGGTTAGAGTTCACAAGAACGACTTCATAGCCCTCTTCTTTTAGCGCTAAGCAAGCCTGTGTACCTGCATAGTCAAACTCCGCTGCCTGACCGATGATGATAGGACCTGATCCGATTACTAAAATCTTTTTGATGTCTACGCGTTTTGGCATACTTCTTCCCCTTCTTTCTCAGTCGTATGAATCATTTCCATGAACTGGTCAAATAAGTAGTTTGCATCTTCTGGACCCGGTGATGCTTCTGGGTGGTACTGAACAGTGAATGCTGGTGCTTCTTTATGTTTTAATCCTTCAATCGTATTGTCGTTTAGGGCAATATGTGTGACTTCGAGCACGTCTTCGTTAATACTGCTAACCGTGTAGCCATGGTTTTGAGACGTCAGTGTCACCTTGCCAGTTGCTAGTTCTTTCACCGGATGGTTTGATCCTCTGTGGCCAAATTTCATTTTTTCTGTGCTTGCACCGCACGCTAGAGCAAATAATTGATGTCCGAGGCATATACCAAAGAGCGGCACCTTTCCAATCAATTGCTGAATCATCTCAACGGCTTCCGGTACATCCACAGGATCTCCAGGTCCGTTTGAAAGCATGATGCCATCAGGCTTTAGCTGCAGCACTTCATCTGCAGTGATGTTGTATGGCACCACAATGACGTCGCAGTCACGTTTATTGAGCTCGCGCAAAATGCCGTGCTTCATGCCGAAATCGACAAGGACAATTCTTTTTCCTCTGCCTGGGCTTGGGTACGCATTTTTCACAGATACTTGACTCACTTGATCTGTTGGCAGCTGCAATGTTTGAAGGCGGCGGACAACGTCTTCTACTTGTTCATCAGGTCCTGCAAATGCCCCTCTTAAAGTCCCTGCACTTCGAATCATTCTAGTCAGCTTCCGTGTATCGATTCCGCTCAGCCCCGGAATGTTTTTCATTTTTAAATATTCATCGAGTGAATATGAAGAGCGCCAGTTTGAGGGCTTTTCACAAAGCTCTTTCACAATCAACCCTTTCACAAACGGTGTGATCGATTCAAAATCGTCACGGTTAATGCCATAGTTGCCGATAAGCGGGTAAGTCAGTGTGACAATTTGTCCGCAGTATGATGGATCAGATAAAATTTCTTGATAGCCCGTCATCCCTGTATTAAAGACGACTTCTCCGACTGATGGTTCTAAGCTGCCAAAGCCTGTTCCTTCGAATACTGTTCCGTTTTCTAGCACTAAGCGTCTCTTCATTTTACTAGTCTCCCCTCTTCATAAACGACTTTCCCAGATGCAAGTGTCATGACCGGCCATCCTGATACAGTCAATTTGTCAAACGGTGTATTTTGCCCTTTAGATAAGAAGCTTTTTTTATCGATTGCCATTTCTTTGTTTAAATCAATGAGTGTGATATCAGCTATGTGCCCTTCTTCAAGCTTTCCGTATGGAAGAGAAAATGCTTCAGCTGGTTTGATTGTCATATAATCAACGAGTTCTTTTAATGTCCATTCGCCTGTTTTGACAAATCGTGTATACAGAAGCGGAAACGCAGTTTCAAGTCCCACAATTCCAAACGGGGCACGCTGCATCGTTTCGTTCTTTTCTTCTTCTGTATGCGGCGCATGGTCTGTTGCGATGAAATCAATCGTTCCATCTAACAGTCCCTCGATCAATGCCTCGCGATCCTCTGTTCCTCTGAGCGGCGGGTTCATTTTATAGTTTGTATCAAGACCCGGAATGTCCGTATCACACAACAGCAGGTGATGCGGTGACACCTCAGCCGTCACACGGATGCCTGCTTTTTTTGCATCGCGTACGACCCGCACAGATTCTTTCGTACTGATATGACATACATGATAATGACAGTTCGCTGCTTCTGCTAAAAGAACATCTCTTGCAATATGCACCGATTCACAAATGGACGGTATTCCGTTTAACCCATTTGCTTTTGAAAATTCTCCTTCATGAACGCACCCGCCGTAAATGAGCGAGTTATCTTCACAGTGCGCCACAATCGCTTGATCAAGACTTGCTGCCTTTTTCATCGCTTCGTACATCATGCCTGCTGTTTGGATGCCGACACCGTCATCTGTAAAGGCAAAGGCGCCTGCTTCTTTTAGTGCTGCAAAATCCGTCATTTCTTCCCCAATTTGTCTCGTTGTGATGGAGGCGTATGGCAGCACTCTCACAGATGAGGTCTCTTCGATTCGATTCATCAGCCATTCCATTTGCTCTTTTGTATCTGGAACCGGCCTTGTATTCGGCATCGCTGCAATCGTCGTATATCCGCCTCTTGCGGCTGCTTTAGAGCCTGTTTCAATCGTTTCCTTTTTCTCTCCGCCTGGCTCTCTTAAATGCACATGCAGATCGATCAAGCCCGGTGACACAAATAGCCCTGCTGCATCAATAACCTCTTCTCCGTCTTCTCTTTCTAGGTGACCAATCGCTTGAATCACTTTTCCTTTTACCCTAATATCCTGCTGCACTCTTTCACCTGTGCTTGTTAAGATAAACCCGTTTTTAATGAGATATGACATAGACAGAATCTCTCCCTTTTTGATGTAGTGTGCTATTTTGAAAAGCTCTTTTTAATACAGCCATTCGGATATAAACACCATTTTCCATTTGTTTGAAAATCCTTGACTGCTTGGACTCTACTAATGAATCATCTATTTCAACACCTCTGTTTACTGGTGCTGGATGCATAATAATCGCGCGTTCTTTCATTTTGTTTGCTCTGTCTACTGTTAATCCATAAGTTGATAAGTAATCTTCGCTGCCCATTTTTTCAGCGTGCCGTTCATGCTGGATTCTAAGCAGCATCACCACATCAGATTGTGCGATGGCTTCATCTACTTGGACATACGTTCCGTGAGGGTTTTGTTCATCCTGGAAGGAAGCAGGCCCTGAAAACAGGACTGTCGCTCCCAGCCTTGAGAGAACCTCAGCATTTGATCTTGCCACCCTGCTATGTTTGATGTCTCCATGAATCGAAATCGTTAAGCCTTCAAAGCCGCCAAACTCTTCAAAGATGGTCATGAGGTCAAGCAGTGATTGGGTTGGATGCTGTCCGCAGCCATCTCCTGCATTGATGATGGGAATTCCAACCTTCCCAATCAGCTCGTTATAATATTCATCGGTGCTGTCTCTGATCACACATGCCTTTACTCCGATCGATTCGAGTGTTTTTACCGTATCGTAAAGTGTTTCGCCTTTTTGAACGGAGGTGCTTGCCGCATCTAAGCTCAGGACATTCATCCCTAGTTTCTTCTCGGCTACTTCGAAGCTAAAACGTGTTCTTGTGCTTGGTTCAAAGAAAAGGTTTGCCACAAATTCTCCGGCTAATCCATGTTCTTGTTTCCCCTTTTTGAGTGCAGCTGCTTCTTCAATCAGCTGTAAAATCTCTTCTTTTGATAAGCTGCTCATTGTCGATAAATCATTCATTTTTTCTTCCCCCTCTAGTTTTTCATCACTTTCAGGTTCAAAAAAACCCTAAGCCTCGGCAGCTTAGGGTTCTCCAAAAGAAGCAGCGGCACTTTTGTGCATTCTGCTCCATTTAGAACCCTTGTCAGCCTCACTGGACTTCTTTTAAAAGGTTTTCTGTATTTGATTCATTTGAGTTGTCATCTTCTGCTTTTTGATGCGGCAGGATCAGATTTAACAGGACACCCGTAATCGCAGCAAGTGCCATTCCAGATAGGGTGAGATTGATTTGTTTCACCTCAATGAATGCCCCGCCAATCCCAATGACTAGGATGACTGATGCGATAATGAGATTACGCTTTTCTTCAAAATTCACTTTATGATCAATCAGAATTCTCAGGCCGCTTGAAGCAATGATTCCAAAGAGCAGGAACGAAACGCCTCCCATCACCGCGGACGGCACTGTACTGATTAATGCTGAAATTTTTCCTACAAAACCGAAGCAGATCGCAAACACGGCTGCTCCGCCGATGACGAAGATACTGAACACTCTTGTGATGGCTAGTACGCCAATGTTCTCTCCATAAGTTGTTGTTGGTGGTCCGCCAATAAGTGAAGCGAAGATCGTCGCCGCACTGTCTCCTAAAATGGAACGGTGAAGACCTGGTTTTTTAATAAAATCTTGTCCTACGACCTTACTTAACACCACTTGGTGGCCGATATGCTCAGACATTGTGACAAAGGCTACCGGCACCATCACTGTGAGAATGCTTAAGGTCACAGCAGGTGTATAGTCGACAAATGGCACAACGAAGTCTGGTACAGCAAACCATTTTGCGTCAATGACCGGCTGGAAGTTCACGATGCCTTGTGTTAAGGCAAAGAGATAGCCGCTGATGATGCCGATTAATACTGGGATTAAGCTAAGGAATCCTCTTAGGAAAATCATACTGATAATGGTGACAGCCAGTGTGAAGCCAGCGACCATTAAGTGTTTGAGGCTGTAAACAAGCTCGGTTGCATTCGGATCAACATACATCGCCATGTTGACTGCTGTTCCAGCGAGTCCGAGTCCGATGACCATAATGACTGGTCCTACGACCACCGGCGGCAGAAGCTTCATCAGCCAGCCTGTGCCGAGCCATTTAATGAATAGGGCGATGAGTGCATAAGCGACACCCGCCATGAAGGCGCCAACCATTGCGGCTCCAGGGCCTCCCGTTGCTTTCACATTCAGTATGGGGGCGATGAAGGCAAAGGACGATCCAAGATACGCCGGAATTTGTCCTCTTGTGATGATTAAGTAAACAATCGTTCCCACTCCGCTTGAGATGAGCGCGACGGCTGGACTCATATCAATGATTTTTGGTACAAGAATGGTCGCACCAAACATCGCAAACAAATGCTGAAGGCTAAGTGACAGCCATGTGAATGGTTTTGGGATATCTCGAATGCCTAAATTGGCTTTTTGCTGACTCATGATTTTCCTCCTAGATGTGTCCTTTTTCATTAAAAAAGCCTCTTTGCGAGTATGCGCAAAGAGGCCTAGATAAACCGGACACGTCATGTTGGCCGTGTGCTCGGTTTCTCTGTTATTGCCCTCTTTGCAAACTCTCTGGAATGCATTTAAAAAGGTTATTTTTCATATATAGCGACAAGGTCGTTTTGATCTACTTCATTGAGCTGAACCATGACTGTCTCTGCTTTTGAAGTCGGAATGTTTTTCCCGATATAATCGGCTCGGATCGGCAGCTCCCGGTGTCCCCGGTCAACGAGCACAGCCAGCTGAATGGAAGATGGTCTTCCTACATCCACAAGGGCATCCATAGCTGCTCTGACGGTTCTGCCTGTAAACAGGACATCGTCAACAACAATAAGTGTTTTGTCATTAATGTCAGCTGGTATGTCTGCACCCTTTACAAGCGGGTCTTGGTTGTCTGTCTTTTTTGTCAGGTCATCACGGTATAGCGTAATATCAAGTTCACCTACAGTGACTGGATTCCCTTCAATTTGCTCGATGCGCTCTGCAAGGCGCTTTGCAAGATGTATGCCTCTTGTCTTGATCCCGGCAAGGATGACATCCTTCATCCCTTTGTTGCGCTCAATCATTTCATGTGCAATTCGGGTAAGCGCTCGTCTGATCGCTTGTTCATCAAGAATGACTGCTTTTTGTTCCATCTTTTACACCTCTTTTTGACAAATAAAAAGCCCCTTCTGCAAAGGGCAGAGAGGGGCGTTCATTTGTGCATATGCGTGCACAAATTGATCCGTTATCCTTCTCAGCCTCTCTGGACTGTTTTAAAGAATCTCAATTTCTTCGTTTATTATTTCAAAAAAAGAACGGCCTGTCAATCGTTATTTCTTAATGAATCGATAAAGGCTTGCATATCAGCTGGAATTGGTGCTGTGAACTCGATATATTCTCCTGTTCTAGGATGATCAAATCCTAAAACACCTGCATGCAGCAGCTGTCCATTAAAATCGACTGTTTTTCTCGGCCCATATTTCGGATCTCCTGCAAGAGGGTAGCCGATATATTTCATATGAACACGAATTTGGTGTGTTCTTCCTGTTTCAAGGCGGCATTCGACAACTGTGAAGTCTTTAAAGCGTTCAATCACATCAAAGTGAGTAACGGCTTGTTTTGCATTTTCTTTTGTGACCGTCATGCTTTGGCGGTCTTTTTTGTCTCTGCCAATTGGTGCATCAATTGTGCCTGTATCATGCTGGATAATACCGTGGACAACAGCCGTATACTTTCTTGTGACAGTTTTAGCCACCAGCTGATTGACGAGTGACTCATGTGCCATATCGTTTTTAGCGACCATTAACAGCCCAGACGTATCTTTATCAATTCGGTGGACAATTCCAGGACGCATCACACCGTTAATCCCTGATAAGTCTTTGCAATGTGCCATCAGTCCATTTACAAGTGTTCCTGACACATGACCTGGCGCTGGATGAACGACCATTCCTCGTGGTTTATTTACGACTAACACATCTGCATCCTCATAATAAATATCAAGATCCATTGGTTCTGCTTCTACATCTAGGGCTTCCGGATCTGGGATCTCCACTTTGATTTGATCTCCAGCTTGTACTTTGTAATTGGCCTTTACTTGTTTCCCGTTTACTTCGATCAGCCCATCTTTTACCCATTGCTGGACTTGGGTTCTTGACCATTCTGGTTCTGTCGTGCTTAGAAATTTATCTAGCCGTTCACTCGTTTGTTCTTCTGAAACGGCAATATTTACTTGATTCATGTAGTTGACTCCTTATTTTTCTTTCCATCTAACAGCATTTGAATGAAGAGCAGAATAACCCCTACACAAAGAGAAGAATCTGCAATATTAAAGATTGGGTAGTGATAATCCCCAAATACGAAATGAGCAAAATCAACCACTTCCTGACGGAAAATACGGTCGATAAAGTTTCCGATTGCTCCGCCAAGCATTAAGGCCAGCGCTACTCCCAGCAGCTTGTCCTTTTGTCCATGTTTTTGTAAGTAATAAACAATTCCCGCAATAACAACGAGTGTGATCACATAGAAAAACCACATTTGCCCTTGGAGAATTCCCCATGCGGCTCCTGAATTTCGGTGAGACGTGATATAAAAGAATCCATCAATGACTGGAACAGAATCACCGAGCATCATATTTTTGACAATGAGCCATTTTGTTAATTGGTCTAAACAAATGATAACGAATGCGATTATGTAATAGAACACACACGTTCCTCCATCTTCATACTTTGATCTTTAAGCATTTTATCAAGAAAACAGGAAGGAGTAAAGAAACTTTAGTTGACAGACAAAAACCTCCCTACATGTGGAAGGCTTCAAAATGAGAATCATTTGATTCGTAAGGATAAGGAGTGAATGCTTTTTTCTCGTATTGCTTATGATATAAAAAGTCGTCAGCCGTGCGGGCGGTAGGAAGAATACTCATTTGTTCAAGCGGAATCACATCTCCTGTTGCCTCACATATGCCATAGGTTCCTTGTTCGATTTTTGCAATAGCGAGAGACACATCTTGCAGCTCTTCTTTGATGTGATAAAGAAGCGTGGTCGTTTTGACCTCATTCAATGTGACATGCTCAGCGGGTGAACGAAATGATGCGTATTCAAACAGTTTAGATTGCAGCTCTTCTTTCATTTGAAGGAGTTCCGTGTAAATCATCTCTATATCGCCATTCATGTCGCTATTTCAACTCCTGCCCTGTCGTGATAATCATATTGTTGCCCCGCCTGGTCACTTTAAAGCCATAAGATTTTTCCTTTCGTTCTAAACGCTGTCATTTTCTCATAAAAGAAAACGCCCCGCATATGACGGGGCGCCAGCTTGTGATATCGCATTGTTAATTTTGGTAATATTTCTCCACGATTTCAGCATTTTTCAGCGACAATGTTGGGTATTTCGGATTTGCACCAACGTCTTTTGAAATAATGCGGGAACGCTCGCACAGTTCTCCTTCTGCTTTTTGAACCACAATTCGTCCTGATGCATATTCAGGCGCTGATGTATCTGCATGCTGCTCATCTTCTACCGTTAATTCAGAGATGATAAAGAGCTGCTTCACATCTTCTTTAATGGATGCAAGAAGGTTTTTCACTTCGTCTGTCGCATAAAGCGTCACACTTGCTTCAAGTGAACGTCCGATGACTTTCTCGTTACGCGCAATCTCCAGCGCTTTTAGCACATCATCACGTACTTCCATAAAGCGGTCAAATTTCGCTTCTGTCGCTTCAGCTTGAGGAACTGCCACACCTTCTGGCATATCTGTTAACTGAACACTCGGCTCTTCAACAAAGCTTAAGTGGCTCCATAATTCATCTGCGGTATGCGGAAGAATTGGTGCAGTCAGCTTTACTAAAGCCATTAATGTTTCGTAGAAGACCGTCTGCATGCTGCGGCGGTCTGGATGATCGGCATGCTCAATGTAGACGACATCCTTTGCAAAATCAAGATAGAAAGAGCTGAGCTCAATCGTACAGAAATTGTGAATCGCATGATACACGACCGCAAATTCGTAATCATCATAGGCTTTTTTCACTTTATCAATCAATTTGTTTAATTTGATCATGATGTATTGATCCACTTCGCGAAGCTCTTCTACTGGCACGGCATTTACTGCTGGGTCAAAGTCAAATAGGTTTCCATGCAGGAAGCGGAAGGTGTTACGGATTTTACGATAGACTTCTGCTACTTGTTTCAAAATATCATCAGATACTGGATGATCGGCTTGATAGTTGACTGAAGATACCCAAAGTCTTAGAATCTCTGCACCAAGCTGCTTCGCAACCTTCGTTGGATCAATCGTATTGCCTAATGATTTACTCATCTTTCGTCCTTCTTTATCAAGCGTAAAGCCATGACTTAGGACACCTTTATAAGGTGCTTTTCCAGTGACAGCAACTGCTGTTGATAAAGAGGAGTTAAACCAGCCGCGATATTGGTCAGAGCCCTCAAGGTAAAGATCTGCCGGACGGACTAGGTCGTCTCTTTCTTCTAAAACGGCTTGGTGAGAAGAACCGGAATCAAACCATACATCCATGATATCCTGCTCTTTTGTGAATTCACCATTCGGGCTGCCTGGATGTGTAAAGCCTTCTGGCAATAGCTCTTTTGCTTCTTTTTCAAACCAAATATTCGAGCCATGCTCTCTAAATAATTGAGATACATGCTGAATGGTTTCGTCCGTGATGATCGGCTCACCATTTTCCGCATAAAAGACCGGAATTGGAACGCCCCATACACGCTGTCTTGAAATACACCAGTCACCTCTGTCACGCACCATATTGAACAGGCGTGTTTCTCCCCATGCTGGAACCCATTTTGTTTCTTTAATATTGTCTAATAACGCTTCTCTAAAATCTTTAATGGATGCAAACCACTGAGCTGTCGCACGATAAATCGTTGGTTTTTTCGTTCTCCAGTCATGCGGGTAGGAGTGCGTGATAAAGTCGAGCTTTTTCAGCGCACCTTTTGCTTCAAGCTGTTCTGTGATGGCTTTATTGGCATCCTCGTAGAATAGTCCTTCAAAACCAGGCGCCTCATCTGTCATCACACCTTTTTCATCTACTGGACAGAGCACATCAAGACCGTATTTCATACCGACAATAAAGTCATCTTCCCCGTGGCCTGGTGCTGTGTGAACACAGCCAGTTCCCGCATCAGTTGTCACGTGATCGCCAAGCATCACAAGAGAATCTCTATCGTAAATTGGATGTGCTGCAACGATTTTATCTAATTCTTTACCTTTTAATGTTTTCACAACTTCGTATTCTTCAAAGCCGAGTGTTTTTACTACTTGTTCAACCAGTTCAGATGCAACGACATAACGCTCAGCACCGACTTGAAGAACACTGTACTCTAAGTTTGGATGAACACAAATGCCAAGGTTTGCAGGAAGCGTCCAAGGTGTTGTTGTCCAGATAATGAATTGTTCGCCGTTTTCAAGAACGCCTTTGCCATCTTTTACTTTAAACGAAACGTAAATCGATGGTGAACGTTTGTCTTTATATTCAATTTCCGCTTCAGCGAGGGCTGATTCACTTGAAGGAGACCAGTTAACAGGCTTTAATCCTTTATAGATGTAGCCTCTCTTCGCCATTTCACCAAAGACAAGGATTTGCTGTGCTTCGTATTCAGGCTTTAATGTGACATATGGATTGTCCCAGTCTGCTCTAACGCCTAATCGCTTAAACTGGCTGCGCTGACCTTCAATTTGCTTCCAAGCATACTCCTCGCATAGTTTGCGGAATTCTGCTGTAGACATTTCTTTGCGTTTGACTTTTTTATTTTTAGTAAGAGCTGTTTCAATTGGCAGCCCGTGTGTATCCCAGCCCGGAACATACGGTGCATGATACCCGTTCATTGATTTAAATCGGACGATAAAATCTTTTAGGATTTTATTAAGTGCATGCCCCATATGAATGTCACCATTCGCATATGGAGGTCCATCATGCAAAATAAACGTCGGGCGTCCTTTAGTCCGCTCTAAAACCATTTGATAGATGTCTTTCTCTGCCCACTCCTCTTGGATTTCAGGCTCTTTGTTCGGCAAGTTCCCTCTCATCGGGAATTCTGTTTTCGGCATTAATAAGGTGTCTTTGTAGTTCATACCCATTCCTCCACATGCAAATTCTGATTAAAAAACAATAAAAAAAGCCCTCTCATCCCATAAGGGACGAGAAGGCTTGTCTCGCGGTACCACCCTTTTAGACAAGCGATATGAAAGAGCCGCTTATCCACTCTAAAATCGTAACGTGATCAGACGCCTTTTCTTACTGTTTTTTTCAGAAAAGGAACTAAAGGGGTGATCTCATTGCAGCGTCTCGTAATGTCAGGCTTCCACCATCCCTGATTCGCTTTATTACGCATGTGACAGCTGCGAGTGTCCCTTTCAAACGTTTATCTCTTGTTAATTTATGATGGTATTATATGCAACATGAGCACGTCATGTCAAGATGATGCGCTTATTCTTTTTCATCAAAGACAGCGTCTACTTCATATTCCAGTAAATGATCCCAATCGTCATTTTTCAGAAGATCAAGCTGCGCTTCGATGAGCATTTGGAAACGAGTTCTAAAGACCTTCGACTGTTTCTTCAGCTCTTCGATTTCCATTGCAATTTTTCTTGATTTTGACAGCGCTTCGTTGATAATACGGTCTGCATTTTTCTCTGCTTCACGAATAATCAATTTTGCTTCTTTATCCGAATGGCGCTTTACGTCTTCTGCTGCTTCCTGCGCCACAAGAATCGATTTGTTTAATGTCTCTTCAATTGTTGCAAAATGACCTAGTCTTTCGTCAAGCTCGTTTACTTTGTCTTCAAGCTCATTCTTTTTACGAAGTACGATCTCATAGTCTTTACGTACTTGGCTTAAAAACTCGTTTACTTCATCTTCATCATAGCCGCGAAAGCTTTTTGTGAACGTTTTATTATGAATATCATTAGGTGTTAATGGCAACCTCGCCACCTCCAGATTCAAGTTCGTTATGTCAGAAGCTCAAATGTTACTTTGAACTTATCTTTTTTGGTCTTCCCATCAATCGTTTTGAGGCTAAAGCGGCCAAATCCCCGAACAGAGAGCTGATCGCCTTCACCGATTGTAAAAGAAGGGTCCTCTGTGACTTTCCAATTGACTTTGACAAGCCCATTTTTGACTAAAAGCTGTGCTTTTTGCCGAGACTGACGGCTGACAGCAGCACATACAGCATCAAGCCGAAGTGAAGAAATGGTATCTTCTTTGATATCAGTCTTTGTGATCACTGGCTTTATTTCTGCCTGCGTGATTTCCTCTAATGAAACGGCTGCTCTGCCGACATGAGTCAGCTGCGCCCGCACAAAATCGGCGACATCACTTGTACAAATAAACTGCACATCTTCCTCTGAAAATAATAGATCTCCGAATTTTTGACGCTTCAAGCCTGTCCCAATCAATGAGCCGAGAAGCTTCGGGTGTTCTAAAGAAATAAACTTTTTCGCATAGTTCACCTGAAAATATGACAGCTCAACATCTTGAATAGAAGGTTCTAAATAATCAGGATAAATGAGGGCTCTTTTGCGCTCCGCTCCCTCATACCCGCCAAAAAACATGATCCCAAGTTCTTCGCCATGCTGGATGACGGACTCAGTAATAAATTGCTCACGCGGATCAAGGAAATCTGTTAATTTCATTCGATATTGGTCGAGTGCGATTTTTTTCCAGCCTAACACTTGGTCGACAAATGGCTGTTCGTCTTTTCTAAAATGCTGATAGATATCGCTCATTTTGTTCCCCTCTTATGTAAAAGAGCCTGGCAGTGCCAAGCCCGGCAGCCTGTTTACATGAAGCGCACAATCATATTGTAAAGACCAGTTAGTCCATATGATGATGCAAAACGAATCACAAGCAATGCCACAATCGGCGAGATGTCAATCATGCCGATTGGCGGAATAATTTTACGAAATGGTTCTAAATACGGTTCGCAAATATTTGTCAGAAAACGGCCAAACACAGTTTCTCTTGCAGATGGCACCCATGACATAAAGATGTAAATAATAATCGCGAATGAGTAAATCGTTAATACCGTTCCTAAAATATTAAAAATGAAATTTAGAATCACTATGATTTACCACCTCTGAGGTTCTTCCTCTGTCAATAGCTCTGATATTGTACCAGATACATCTACATTATCAGGTGTGCAGAGGAATATATTCGAGCCAATACGCTGGATGTCTCCACCGATTGCATAAACGGTTCCGCTTAAGAAGTCAATGATTCGCTTTGCTTGATCATGCTGAATGCGCTGCAAATTCACGACGACTGCACGTCTGTTTTTAATATGGTCTGCAATCTCCTGCGCCTCTGCATAAACACGCGGCTCACTTAACACCACTTTAGAGGATTTTTGCACGCTTTGCAAGCTGACGACATTTTGTTTTCCTGTCTGCGGGCGATCTTGAAATGCTGCTTTGTCCTTCGTTCCTTTTTCTTCTTGAACGGGTTCTCTTTCTTCATCAATATATTCGTACTCATACTCTTCATCGTCGAGAGTGAAAAAGCTTTTAAACTTATTTTTTATGCTCATGTCACGCACCTCCTGTTTCATTTCCAACAAGTGAAGAGCCAATCCGAACGAATGTCGCACCTTCTTCAATTGCGATTTCAAAATCATTTGACATGCCCATCGATAAATGCTGACAAGGTGCATTTACTTGGTTAAGATGTTTTACTTCTTCTTGAAGATTTTTTAATGTTTTAAAACAGTTGCGAATCACAGTGTGATCATCTGTAAATGGAGCCATCGTCATCAGTCCAGCAATTTCAATCTGTTTGAAATCAGCTAGCTGCTTTACAAATGGAATGACGTCTTCACTTTTCAAGCCGTGTTTTGACTCCTCAAGTGATGTGTTCACTTGTACAAAACAGCGAACTGTGTGATCCGCTCTTTTTTCAATTTCATTCGCAAGAGACATTCTGTCAAGCGAATGTAAGTAGTCAATTGTCTGAATGACAGATTTCACTTTTCGCGTCTGTAAACTGCCGATAAAGTGCCAGCTAATGTTTTCATCGGTTATGGCCGCCTGCTTTTCAAGTAACCCTTGGTCACGATTTTCACCAAAGTGCATAATTCCTGCTTCTTTAGCTTCTTGTGCTCGTTCAATGGAGACATACTTTGTCACAGCGACGACCGATACATCTGCTGGATGTCTACCGGCTCTTTTACATGCTTCGTTTATTTGTTCATTTATTTGTCTGAGATTCTCTCGTACATTCAATTGCACTTATGCCTCCTTAAACCCGACAAAAGACATCATACGTCCTGTTTTCCCTTGATCACGCCGGTGTGAGAAGAAAAGCTGATCATTGCAGCTTGTGCACATCGAACTGACATGTATGTTTTCTTCTTTAATTCCTGCATGAAGCAATACGTTTTTGTTTAATGTTTTCAAATCAATTTTATATTGTCCTGGTGAAATCTCGGAATACACATCCTCTGTTGAAAAAGGAAGCTGTTTCACTTGATCCATGACTGCGTCATCGACTATGTAGCAGCAGCTGCCAATGGATGGTCCAATGACGACTTGAATATGATCGGCCTTGGCATCTTCTTGGCTGACCCATACATCAACCATCTTTGCACCAATTTGCTTGACGGTTCCTTTCCAGCCGGCATGAGCCGTTCCAATTAATCCGTTTTGCGGAGCTAGAAAATAAAGCGGAACACAATCAGCGAAACAAAGAGCGAGCATCATGTTCGTCTCAGACGTATATAAACCGTCTGTACCAGGCAGTGCCTCATGATAATGAAGACTTCCTCTTCCTCTTTGCTCCTTGGTGACTTTTAGGATGCGATCCTCGTGTGTTTGGTCTGCAAACACCCAATCAGAGAGCGGCACAGCAGCAGCATCTGCTATGACTTGACGATTCATTTGAACACTAGAAGCATCATCTCCTACATGGAGTCCAGTGTTCAATGATTGATATGGAGGTAGGCTGAAGCCGCCGTTTTTTGTTGTAAACCCGGCCAATACCTCTTTACCAGAACATGTCATGTTCGTCCAATCATGAATGGTCATTGCATATGGTGATTTCTGCTGAAAGGGGTCATATTTGTATGTCAAAGCTGCCTCCCACCTTTCATTCATCTCTCTTTATTTCGCTCCTATTTTACCACAAGACATGCATAGACAGTTAGTGGGATTCATTAAATATTACACTCAAATGTGCCCTTTCTGCAGGTTTTTTTACAAATTGATATGAAAACGTAATCTTTTTACCCGAAAAAGACATTGTTTGCTAAGAATGAAGAGTTTGTTTTAAGGAAAAATTGAATGATTCATTGAGGAATTATACGAATTAAGAAGACAAGCGGACAAGTATCACATCTTCGCCAATTTTTACTATATTTCGCCATGGGACAATCATTTCCTCTTCTTTTCCGAAAAATCCCATCATTTTACCTGTGCCGCCAATAATAATCGCTTGGATTTTGCCGCTTGTGACATTAATATCAATGTCCCCAATGGTACCTAATTTTTTCCCGCTGGATACATCGACGACATCCTTGATTTGGAATTCAGAAATACTGATCATCTGTCCTTCCCCGCCTTTCGTTTTCTACTATAATATGTATGATGGAAAAGCAGGGAAGCAGACCAATAGTTTCTTTTATCTACAATTTGCTTAAATGCGGACGGCCATTTCTCCACATGACATCTACCGGACATTCAAAAAAAGAAGAAAGCAGGCCGCTTGTCATCATCTCTTTTGTTTCTCCTTGATCAAAAACCGATCCATTTTTTAATAATAAGGTATGCTGAAAAACAGGCAGAATCTCCTCTGCATGATGGGTCGTATAGAGCAAAGTAGGCGCATCAGGCTTAGCTGCAATAAATGAGATGGTCTCCAGCACTTGCTCTCTTGCTAAAAAATCAAGACCCGTCACAGGTTCATCTAAAATCAAGAGCTGCGGATCATTCATTAAAGCCCTCGCAATCAAGACTTTTTGCTTCTCTCCCTGTGAGAGGGTTTCATATGTTCTGTTGGCATATTTGAATGAACCAAACGCTTTTAATAGATCAATGGCTTTCTCTCTCATTTCATCTGTCGGGGTTTCATAAAGCCCGATAGAAGCAAATGCGCCGCTCAAAACAATTTCAAAAGCATTGTCGTCTCTGTGCAATTTCTTTTCAAGTCCCGCTGAGATGAGACCAATTTTCCTCCTGAGCTTTTCACCAAGAGCTTCCTTGCCAAAGACATGCCCCAGCACTGTCATCTCGCCTGAGGTGGGGAAATAATAGGAGCAGAGCATATTTAATAAAGCGGTTTTTCCCGCACCATTTAAACCGTAAAGCACCCAGTGTTCCTGCTTATTTACCTGCCAGTCAACAGACTGCAGCAGCCATTTCCCATTTCTTTTTAATGAAACATTCTTCAATTCAAGTGACACCATAACTTCCTCCTGAGTAAAAATTCTGAATATACAAATAATGAATGTTTACAGCATATCGTAAATGCTCTTTCTGGTAAACCTCATATAAAAAAGCTGCTCCAATTTAGGAACAGCTTTTTTACAAGGTTACGAAATTTCAATTCGTACGCCTTCTTTTATATCAGGAAACGTGTGCGGGGATGCAAATACAGCTCCTGGTAATACATCATCAAACGGCTCTTGGAAGTAGATCGAAATATGGCCGAGCTCTTTAAAGTTGTCATTTGCTTTATTGCCGAGGGCTGTGATCGTGTACGTTTGATCGCCCACTTGAATGGTTCCGCCTAGCTTCAGCGGCTCTTCTTCTAGATGTTCGAACTCATGAATGACAGACATATCTTTTAATTCCTGCGGCGCTGCGGGTCCAAATAAAACAATCAGCTTATCTTCTTTAAATTGCGGGACTAAGATCCCAATTTCTTTTACGACAGATTGTGTTACCATGTATCTCGATTCCTCCTTTAATACGTTTAATACATACCGAAGCTGGCAACGTATGCGATCACAACAGATAGAACCCCTGTAATAAGACGGCTATACAAAACAGCTGGTACCCCATATTGTACCGTTTCCGGCTTCGCTTCACCAAGTGACAGCCCCACTGGAATAAAATCACACCCTACTTGACCGTTGATGGCAAATAGTGCAGGAAGTGCAAATTGAGGCGGAATGTTTCCTAGTGCAATTTGACTACCAATCAGAACACCGATGACTTGGGCAATGACTGCTCCAGGTCCTAAGACAGGTGATAGGAACGGCAGTGTACAGACCACAACGAGCAGTAAGAGCCCCCAAAGAGATCCTGCCAAAGGTGATAGAAAATGGGCAATCAGATCACCGATTTTTGTATAATTGATAATTCCAATTAACATACTGACAAATGCCATGAATGGAATAATGTTTTTCAAAAGCATATCAACAGAATCACGGCCAGCCTGGTAGAACGTACCGGTGACTTTCCCGATTCCGCGTGAGAATCTCATCAGGAAATTGCCTTTTTCCTGCCGCTCAATATTTTCCTCTTTCAGCTTTGCATACGTTTCTTTGAAATTCTCTTTGTCAATCGACTCACTGTTTTCCTGACCTTCTGCTTTCGCCTCACCATCAGATGCTTCTGCATAGGAAATATCTTTTTCTGTTACGCCTGATACGAAGATATCTTCTGTAATATGTTTAGCAAGCGGCCCAGAAGGAGAGGATGCCAAAACGTCTACAGTTGGAATGCGTTTCATTGGATAAAGTCCGATTCGCGCTGTTCCCCCGCAGTCAATGACAACACACATCATTTCATCTTCTGGTATAGAGTTTTTAAAGCCGTCACATGCTTCTGTCCCTGTCATTTCTGCAATTTTACGTGCAACCGGGTGAATGCCTCCCCCTGTAATGGAAACGACCTTTCTTCTTTTACCAGTTGGTTCAAGCTCTAAGCCTTCTCCCCATCCGCCAGCACCTTTTGCAACAAATACTTTGTGGTTTGTCATGTCTAACCCTCCCCTATTGTGAATTCGCTTTCATTTTTCCTGCTAAATATTTTGTAATCCATTCAGTAATGATTCCGCGTAGTAAAATGACGACGATCCCGACTAAGAAGTAACGAACAGCGAGCTCTGACATTGAATATCCAGCTTCTTTAATCCCGTTCGCAATTCCTAAGTAGACAAATAGTTCTCCTGCGTTGGCATACGGGAACAGTGATGTCACCGGATGAACAAATGAAACAGCTGAATCATAGAATGCCGGTTTTTGTTTTTCAGGTAAGAAGCGGCCAAACGTATAAGCCATTGGGTTTGTCAAAATAAGTACAGATAAGATCGGCATTAACGTGTAGCGCAAAATGGTATATTTCGCTGCAAACTGAATGGCTCTATTCACTCGCTCTTCTCCAATAAATTTCATGACAGCATAAGTGAAAGTAAGTAACACAACAAGCGTTGGAACGATACCTGTAATCAGACCCATGAACTGCTTTCCGCCGGCTTCAAACATTCCGATAAAGTGCTCTCCAAACCATTGAATCCATTCCATGTTTCATCTCCCCTTTCTTTAGTTCACATTTGTTATATTTTTTTTCGAAATCGAGACAAGTGCCTGTTCAGCCGCCATGGAAAGTGCTTGCATGACAGCTGGCGCTTTTTTGCGCTTTTTCAACGTTTTCTTCATCATGTGGTGCTCGTCCAGCACAGCCCCTACATGCTTGCCTTCATATGCAGGGACTTCTTTAAATTTAGATAAGATCGACACGCCGCCAAGCACATGGCATTTTTGAATGATATACGATTCATCCACAATGATGAGCGCAATGGCCCCAGGGCCAACTTTGCGCCGTTCCATTCCTGAAAATAAGTGATAGCCTTGTTTCCCTCTGTAGTCATCAATCAGTGAGTCCATGCTTTTACGGTAATACTTGATTTGAATAAAAGATAACCCATACTGCACGATGAGAATGATACAAAGTACGATTGCTAATTTTTCCATAGCTTCACGTCCTTATGATTGAAATAAGTGATCTTGTAATGAACGCAGCTTCCAGACGGTTGTGTTTGAATCAAGCTCTACATCATCATGAGTAAGGAACTGTCCTAATTTAATGTCTTTTTTCGCTACGACTTTTCCGCTGATTAAACCAATTGGAATGTGACCGTTCGTTTTCATGTCTTGATGCGTTTCAAGTACACCTCTTACGGAGTATCCGCCAATCCCGTCAAGTGATTCCCCTGCTTTAATATCTCTTTTCGCAACAGCGACTGTTTCTGACACTGGTACACCAATCGGGTGGATCGATGAATCATGCTGTAAGACCGCTTTTGCGATGGTAACAGGTGTTTCAAGACTCGCTAAATGGAAAGGACGGTAAAGCGTGTAGTGAGGACCTTTTCCAACTTTTAAGTAACGAAGCTCTTCATCTACTGGCTCTAGATCACTCTTGACGATAACGAATACGCCAGGAGCAAGTCCATTTACATATTCAACGACTCCGAAGTTATCGAGCACGCCGCCTTGTTGTTTTTGATTCAATTTATCTGCTACATTCTCTAAATTTGCTTCGACTCCGTGCATACCGACTTTATCTGGCAAAAGCCCTGTCGCGTTACTTAATAAGTTCATTTCTGCCATTGTTTTTGTTCCGTCTTGGAAGGCAGCGAGCATATGTGCACTCATATGTTTACTATCTGCTTCTGCTTTACACGTATCTGGATTTGCTTCTGGGAAGAATGGGTTGTTCTTGCCTTTCCCAGCAACGAGCACCTCAAGTCCCATTGTTTTTGCAAATTCATATAATTCTAGTGTTGCTGCCGGTTCGTCTCCAGCTGATCCAGAATAAACAAGTCCTGCATTTGTGAATAATTTATGCATCACCAAACCGATGGTAATATCAACTTCTACATTTAAAAGAACGAGATGTTTCTTTGAATTAAGCGCTTCCAAAGAAATGTTTGCTCCGACCTCTGGCACTCCTGTTGCATCTACGACAACTTCCACAAAATCTGATTGAATCACTTCTCTATAATCATTTGTGACGACCATTTGATGCGGCTTCGCATGCTGCTTATAAAAATTCGCTGCCTTCTCTGCTGCACTAAGGTGAATATCACAAACACCTGCTACAATCATGCCTGGAATTTTAGAAATTTGTGAAATAAGTCCAAAGCCCATTTGGCCTGCCCCAATAATTCCTACTTTGATTGGATCTCCACTGCGTTCTCGAGCTAACAACTGTTGATAGATTGACATCTAAATCATCCTTTCAGGTTTTCTTGCTTCTCGGGTAGATTGCTAGAAAAATAATCTGAAACTTTTAACAAATGTTATAAAAATTAACAAAAATCTGTTTCTTGTAACATTTGTTATTTTATTTATCATTTGTTATGAACTTAGTTTATATGATGTGTCAACTTTGTGTCAAGATAAAATCAATAAAATTTTCAATCTTTTTGAGTCTAAAGACTCAAAAAAACTACCTAATCATATTAGGTAGTTACTTTAATAAGGCATCTCCTGTTCGTTCATCCGTAATTAATACATGAATTAATCCACCTTCTAAGGCTGCCCGGATCGCTTCAACTTTTTCTTCTCCTCCAGCGACACCAATGACTAGCGGGATTTCTTTCAACTTTTGCGGGCTTATGCCCATTACCCTGTCGTTCCATGGGTGAGGATACACTTCCCCTTGGTGATCAATAAAGTTATAGCAAATGTCACCCGCTACATCCTTCGCTTGAAGAATATCCTCCTCACCGCTTGTCATATAAGATTTCACCATCGTTGAATGCTGCGGAACCCCGCCAATCCCGACAACCGCAATATTTGATGATTCTCCTAATTCAATCACTTTTTTGATTGACGGCTGCCGTATCAGTACATCCTTCGCTTCTTTCGTATCAAGCATGACAGGCACATGTAAAAACTCACATTTAGATTTGAGTGCCTCTGTGCATCTCGCAATAATATAATTGGCATGGATATCAACATCTTCGTTTCCCACACCCCCGACAAGCGGAACAAATGTCACGGATGGGTAGTGCTGAACTGACGTAAGCGATTTCGCCATTTCATGCAAAGTGGTTCCTGAGGAAAAACCGATGACTTGTCCATCCTTCATGACTTTTAATAAAAAGCCTGCCGCCGCAGCGCCGATTCGGCTTTTTGTTGTTTCTTGGCTGAGCGTTTCCACACAGACGACTTCTCGCAGCCCGTATTTCCGCTCTATTTTTCTTTCTAAAGATCCATATTGTTGATTCATTTCATCATGAATAATGATTTCCACGATTCCTGCTTCACGTGCTTTTGCCAAATATTTCGATATGAGCGAACGGCTAACCCCAACAGCATCTGCTATTTTAGATTGAGTGGCGCCTTCTTCATAATACATATGCGCAACCTTAATGAGCAGCCTTCTTTCATCATGGAATGTCATAATAACCCTTCTTTCCGCTTAAGTGTTCCCTAACAAATGATATCTAAAATAACATTTGTTAAAAACAGATTAAATGAAAAAAATAACAGAGTCAATACTAGAGACGTGCTCTTTCCAAGAATGAAAAAAGCCGCACATGAAGCGGCGGCTTTAAAAGATGTTTTTATTCATTTGTTTGATGGCTGCTTTTTCAAGTCTTGAGACTTGTGCTTGAGAAATCCCGATCTCTTCAGCGACTTCCATTTGCGTTTTTCCTTGGAAGAAGCGTTTGCGGAGAATCATTTTTTCTCGATCATTCAATCTGCGCATTCCCTCTTTTAAGGCCAATTCCTCTACCCATTGTGTGTCTTTGTTCCGATCATCACTAATTTGATCCATCACATAAATCGGATCTCCTCCGTCATTATAGATCGGTTCAAACAAAGAAACAGGATCTTGAATCGCATCTAGGGCAAAGACAATTTCCTCATGAGGCACTTCCAGCACTTTGGCAATGTCTTCTGCCGTTGGCTCCTTGCTTGTCTCACTAATCAGCCTCTCACGAACCTGAAGCGCTTTGTAGGCAATATCTCTTAGTGAACGAGACACCCGAATTGGGTTGTTATCACGCAAGTATCGACGGATTTCTCCTATGATCATAGGGACCGCATAAGTTGAAAATCTGACATTGTGGCTTAAATCAAAATTATCAATTGATTTCATTAATCCGATACAGCCTACTTGGAAGAGATCATCCACATACTCGCCTCTGTTGTTAAAACGCTGAATCACACTTAAAACCAACCGCAAATTGCCATTGACTAGCTTTTCTCTTGCTGTATCGTCACCCTCATCTTGCAGCTGTCTGAACAATTTTCTCATCTCTTCGTTTTTCAGAACAGGCAGTTTGGAGGTGTCGACTCCGCAGATTTCCACTTTATTTCTGGACACTTTTTTCCCTCCCTACAGGAGCTGTTGTACAAAGTTCAGTATCTCCTTGGGATGGAAAAATATGCACGAGTGATGATGAGAATCATGAGAAAAGAAGTTGATTCCTTTGACAGCAAAGGGACAGAGCTTTTTTAAAAATTTTTTTAGACCATTTTGTTAAATTCTTTTTGTAATCGTTTAATAATTCTTTTTTCAAGCCTTGAAATATACGACTGGGAAATGCCTAGCATATCAGCGACATCTTTTTGGGTTTTTTCCTCACCGCCAACCAAGCCGAATCTGAGCTCCATGATCTGTTTTTCACGGTCATTTAATTGCTCCAGCGCTTTTTTCAAAAGTTTTTTATCTACATTTGCTTCAATATCCCGTGTGATAATATCATCATCTGTTCCAAGTACGTCTGATAAAAGCAGTTCATTTCCGTCCCAATCAATGTTGAGCGGCTCATCAAACGACACTTCTGAACGAATTTTATTATTTCGGCGCAAATACATCAAAATCTCATTTTCAATACATCTCGAAGCATATGTCGCAAGCTTGATCTTTTTTTCTGGGTTAAATGTATTGACTGCCTTAATCAGGCCAATAGTTCCAATACTAATTAAATCCTCAATATTAATCCCTGTGTTTTCAAATTTTCTTGCGATGTAGACCACCAACCGCAAATTTCTTTCGATCAGGATAGCCCTTGCTGTTTGATCACCTTTTGGTAATTTGACAAGCAGTTCCTGCTCTTCATCCTTTGATAATGGCGGCGGCAACGCCTCACTACCACCAATATAATAAATCTCATCACTCTTAAGACCTAGCTTCATGAGGAGTTTATACCAGTAGTAAGTGAGTTTAAATTTTAATTTTTTCATCTTCTTCTCCCTTCTAAATGTCAAGTTGACCTCGTAAGATAAAAGACATCACCAAAACTTAAGACACCCCTTGGATGATTTTTCCGTCTAACATATCTGGATGAATGATGGATTGAAATTCCTGATCTGCTGATAAACCGCTCAGACTCATACCTACAAAACACTTGGCTGGCTGGATCATATGCGTTTTTGAATAAATGATGACCGTATCTGGTTTTAAGCATAGAAGAAACCCGTGATCATGACCGACCGCTCGATATGGAACAAGTCTTAAACGATCAAGAAGCGGAAATCGATCATCGAGCTTTTGCATCACTTCAACAGGATGAGACTGCTTCATAAGCTCTATAAATGGCTCTCCGCAAATGGACATGAGTTGATCTGCTTGAACGATCATCACAGGTGTTTTCGTCATAGGATCATACAGCTGATTGCCAGAATCGACGAGTCCCTTTAAGCGGATGGTCTCTCCTTGAATGTGTATCTCCGCAAGGACTTGTTCATCAAACTGTCTTTTTTTCGCACCGACCTCTCCTAATCGTTTCTTTGAAAACAGCCAAATCGCAGGAAAGCCGGTTAAAACGAAAAGCCAGCTAATGGGATCACCAAAGCCATCATTTTGTGAAATCAGCAGCCCGTCTTGAATAACAGTATTGGTTTGTAAAAACGAATGAACCCCGATCATGCCTCCTCCCATCAAAAATGTGACAAAGTAAAAAGCAAACAGGTTTTGAAAAAAGAATCGAAATCTTTGAAATCCAAAAGTTGCAAGCACGATCAAGACAGAAAAAAGCATTTTGCCTAGAGGGTGTGACACAAACATTGCAAATGGTGTAAAGAGCAAGAGAACAATGCTCGATCCAATCAGAGCTCCTAACATATATCGCCGTTTTTTTACTTGTCGTTTGAGAATAAATGCAGTGAGTAAGAGAAGCAATAGATCAAAACAAAAGTTTAACAGCCAAATCACATCTAAATAAATGACCACCTTCTGCTCCTTTCATCTGAAACAAAGAATCAAAAGCAGTACTTGCACTTGTTTGTACCAGTATAAAACAGCCAAGAGATGGAAGTCTGTCAATTCTTGTTGGGGATGATAGAGAACTTTTGGTGGATTGTTATTGTTTTTGTCGAGGAATGAGAGCGCAAAGCAAGAGAGTGTGCTTCCGGACAAGCTTTTAAACAATGATTCGAAACGAAAAAGACACGCTCCAAGGAGGCGTGCCTTTCTTAAGGATTATTTTTCATTGATATTTAATGTGCCTGGGGCTTTTTGTCGTGTGACATTTCCATAATCATCCCGCACAATCACTTCAATGACTGCACCTTTTGCTTTGGCGGTAGAAGTAGCTGTCCAGTAACCTTCATATGTTCCCTTGGCTACCTCACGAAGCGGCAGCTCTGTTGTATTTTGCAGCTTTGATCTCGCGTTTGTCAGCGGCATGTGAATGACAAACGTTGCGTCTAGCTTTTCTCTGCTGTTAAATGAAATTTTAACAGACTCACCTGATGATAGATTGACATTCTCTGCTGGTGTCAGCTTAGAAATCTCAGGCGCTTCGTATTGAACATCGATATCGACTTTTTTAGTCGTTTTGTTTCCTGCTGCATCTTTTGCTGTTACTTTGATCGTATTTTTCCCGTTTTCAAGCAGGATTCTTGCAGAATATTTCCCATCTTTTATTGCTGCTTTTTTTCCATTCACAGTGACTTGATCAAGATGATCATCCGTTACCTTTCCTTCTACAGTGAGTGATTCTTTGTTAGACTTTTCCCCTTTTTTTGGTGTATCTATCGTTAACACTGGGGCTGTTTGATCAATGATCACCTTGACTGATTTGGATTTTTTCGTTGCGCCTTTATCCGTAACAGTAGCAGCCGTGAATACATGCTCTCCGCTTGACACTGTAACCTTCTCTTTGAAAGCACCCGACTGATCTGCTTTCACTTTGGCAATCTCTTTATCGTTTTGATAGATCGCTACATCAAGCCCTGGAGAGGCTTTCCCTTCAATCTCCAGTTCATCTTTGTTCGTGATCGTTCCAGCCTTTGGAGATGTTATTTCTGGCACACCTGCTTCATATTGGACAAGCGCACGAATCATATAATTTCCCTCTTCTTTTGGAGAAGGAGAAAAGGCACCGCTTGTCAGCTGCCAGCTTCTTTCAGCATTTGGTCCATCTTCATCTGTTGCAAGGCCTGGAGATTCCGTATTCTTTTTCGTTTGAATATAGACAAGATAGAAATCTCCATCCACCGTAATGGCTTGATCTTCTAAATCTACTTTTGTCCATTCACCATTACGCAGCGCATTCGCTTTAAAAGGTCCAGCAATTTTCTCACCTGGAGCGCCGTCCTTCCCAGAAGCATCATACACTTCAACCGCAAATTCATTCCCGCCAGGGGCTGGCCACTCTGTTGTCCAGAAACGGAAAAGCCCCCCTGTGACCTGTGCTTGTTTCTTCCCTTTTTCTAATGAAAATTTCACCGCCCAGCCATTACCAGGATCATAGAACGCCCGTGCATTTTCAGCTGTTCCGTCATCGTAGCCAATTTCGCCAGCAAAACCGATGAAAGGTTCCAGCTTGATTGCTTTTTCAAGCGGCTTTTCTGTCACATCGGCTGTAAACGAATATCCTTTAAACCCTTTCGCAAATACTTTGACTGTATACACACCGCTCAATGCCTCTAGAGAAAACTCGCCAGATTCATCTGTTTTCACCGGCTCAATTTTCGCATCCTCTACAAGATAAACCGTAGCATCCTTTACTTTTTCACCCGTTGTTTCATTGACAATTGTGCCAGATATCGTTCGTTTTTCTAGTGGCTGTAATGAGAAATTTGCCTCTGCTTGATCATTTGCAGAAATATTGACTTTTTGTGTGCGTGATTCAAAGCCATATGCTTCAGCTTTCACTGTAAATTCCCCTGCACCATGAGAAAGCTGATATCTCCCTGTCGCTTCATCTGTGTACGTGGACTTGCCGCTTTCAAGAACACTGATTTCTGCCTTCATCGGAAGAGCTTTGATAGATGGGGCATCTACACTTTTTTCCTTTTTCATCTGGACATGTTTTTCTTTTATTTTAGCAGGCTTTGCGCTTTTCGGATCGACAGGTTTCTTCTGCTCCTGTGCTGGCTTTTCTTTTTTGATGACGCCAAGCTGTTTCTTTGCCTTTTGAGGCAAGGCTTGATCTGTTATTTTCACATCATCTAAATAAAAACCGTCTTTTGTTACACTGCCATCCGTTCTTAGCTGAAAAATAACTCTCACGTTCTGACCTTTGTAAGCAGATAAATCTACTTCTCCTTTTGTCCATCCACTTGTTTTGCCTGTGTAGGCTGCCACTTGGACAGCATCTTCCCCCTCAGGCTGCACATGAATATGCACATAGTCATAATTTGCTTCAAGGTCATGCCAGTATTGATATTGTAAAAAGGAGGAGCCTGACTCAGGTACAGCAATCATCGGCATAGATAAATGAGCATCTGTTTGATTTTCATAAGGACTGTCTAGGTTTGTAGCATAGACATGATCTCCAGTAAAGGCCTTTTTCGGACCGGTGGTCGGCTTCCCCCACTGCCAAGGATCTTTTGTTCCACCACTGAACCATCCACTTGGCCAAGCTTCAAAATCTTGCGAGTAGCCAGTCGTGATGGATGTTTTAATCGGAAGCGTATACGGTTCTGATGCAGCTTCATTTTCTCCAAAATCTTTCACAATCCATCGATACGTGACATTTTCACCCTCAACTTCTGGGAGCTGAACAACATATGTCCCTTTTAAATGATTTCCATCCGTTCGTTTTGCTTGCAGCGTCTCCCTTTTCCCTTGATCCACTTGATAGCTCAAGGAGACATTTGTCACAGCTACTTCATCTTCTGCTGTAATACTTAGAGGTGTTGGTGTAGAGGCAAAAATTTCATTCGGTCCTTTATGAGAAAAAACAGGTGGGTCTGTATCTTCTCCTTCTTTTGTTACCTGTCCTTCAATCTTGCCAATTCCATCTGTTAATGCTGTGATGGCTTCTTTTGCATCAACTAATCCTGCCCCATAGCCATTGTTAGGGGATTCCGGGAATTGCTGATCTGTCAGCGGTTTTGCAGTATCAATGAGAATTTCTTCGATCTCTTCAACAGACAGATCTGACTGTACTTGGCGCAGAAGAGCCACAACAGCTGAAACATGCGGACCTGCCATCGAGGTTCCATTCCAGCCATCCTCATACCCTTTCCCAGGAATAGAAGAACGAATATTTACCCCTGGAGCCGCAATATCTGGTTTCATGACCCCATATGGAGAGGGGCCTTGCAAAGAGAAAGAGCCCAATTTGTTGTTTTGATCTGTTGCACCCGTCGCAAAGGCTTCGGGATAGTTCGCAGGATTTGCAATAGATCCCTCACCGCCAGGGTTAAATAAATCCGTATTACCAGCTGAAAACTCTGGGAAGATGTCCGCTGCTCTCCAAGCATTGACCACATCTTTATACCAATCATCAAGACCAGGCCCACCGCCCCAAGAATTATTGACGACATCTGGCGCCTTTTCTGGATGAGGGGTTCCGTTTTCATCTTTTGGAGCTAAAATCCATTCACCTGCGTCAAGCAGATCAGCATCTGATCCACCATCTTCTGAGAAAGCTTTCACCGCGATCCATTTTGCACCTGGTGCGACTCCAATTTGATTCTCTCCATTTGGCTCAGAGCCAACCATCGTTCCCGTTACATGTGTACCATGCTCTAAATCATCGTATGGCGCTTTAGAACCTGTCGTTGCATCGTACCAATTGAATTCATGAGAAGGTTCATTCGGACGTGCAGGGTCAAATCCGCGGTATTTTTCTTTTAATGCAGGATGATCCCATTCCACACCTGTATCAATACTTGCCACAACGGTACCAGTTCCGTCATAGCCTAAAGCCCACGCTTCTGGGGCATGAACTTGAGAAATATTCCACTCGATTCCATCTGCTGCTTTGATTTGTTTGTTTTTCTTTGAAGTCTTCAAATCAACAGGACGATGGATTTGACGGATTTCATTTGGCAGCACTTGATCTACTTCTGGGAAGGAAGCTACCTTTTCCATGACTTCTTTCGTTCCCGTCACAGCGAGACCATTCACAATATAGTACGAATGAATATCCTTCACTTGCTTTTTCTTCTGGGCTTTTTGTAAATAAGCAAGCAGCGCTTCCTGCGTCTCTTCAGACGTCGCTCTTAGTTCTGATACGACAGCTGATCTTTTTGTGTACTGCGTTTTAGCAGCTGTTAACTTTTGTTTTTTGGCTTTTGACACAGCATCCTTCGCCACTTTTTTGACATTGGTTTGTTCCTTCATTTTGACTAAAAAGGTCACCTTGTCTTCTTGTTGAAACTGTTTCATTAATCTAGATGAGATCTTTGCTTTTGTTTTCTTGGAGGAAACAGCTTCCTCTTGATATGAGGTAGAAGTCGATTTTGCTTGAACCATCCCAAAGCTTGTCATCATTAAAGTACCAATCACCAAAAGACTCATCAAACGATAGCCGGCGGTTTTGCGAAACTTCACTTTCAATCAAATCCCTCCTCCTCAAATGGTCAAACAGTGTATGGGTTTAACTCCTCCCTTTCCTTTGTTCATGACAAGATTCATGGTGTTCTATTTAATGTAGTCAAATAAAGTTCATCATTTTGTCGCTTTTTGTAATAGGATTTAAAAATGATTCTTTTTACTTAATCACTCTAAGTCGAAATACATATGTTGGATAAAGTAACCCAGACACATTTAAGACTTTTTAATTAGTAGTGATGCGGGTTTCTTTATATATTGGACATGAAAAAATCCCCTTCCGGTGGAAGGGGATGAGTGATACTCGATTAACGTTTATTACGGTTGCGCAAGAACGTTGGGATATCCAGCGTATCATCGCTTGATTGTGTATTTTGTCTCGGCTGAGATGATGACTGCTGATGTTCCTCACGTTTTACCTCACGTTTTTGAGGAATGGATTGATTTTGCTTTAATCCTTGCCCTAATGGATTTCTTTGTGGTTTTGACACCTCTGGCTCTTGCTCAATAAATCCAGTTGCGATCACGGTTACCACAATTTCATCCTTCAAGTTATCATTAATGACAGAACCGAAAATCATGTTTACATCTTCATCAGATGCAGAAGCCACAATGTCCGCTGCTTCTTGTACCTCATAAAGACTTAGGTTCGTACCACCAGTAATATTCATGATGACACCTTGTGCACCGTCGATTGCCGTTTCTAGAAGTGGTGAAGAAATAGCTTTCTTCGCAGCTTCAGCGGCACGATTTTCACCAGTCGCAACACCGATACCCATAAGAGCAGAACCTTTATTGGACATGATCGTTTTCACGTCAGCAAAGTCAAGGTTGATTAAACCTGGTGTAGCAATAAGATCTGAGATCCCTTGAACACCTTGTCGTAGCACGTTATCTGCTGCACGGAATGCTTCAAGCATTGGCGTGTTTTTATCAACAATTTCAAGCAAGCGATCGTTTGGAATCACAATTAAAGTGTCAACTGCTTCTTTCATAGAAGCAATTCCTTCGACTGCTTGAAGCTGACGCTTTCTTCCTTCAAATGTGAAAGGACGAGTCACGACTCCAACTGTCAATGCACCAGAATCTTTTGCGATTTTTGCAATGACAGGTGCAGCACCCGTACCAGTTCCACCGCCCATACCAGCAGTAACAAAGACCATGTCTGCGCCTTTTAATACTTCTTCAATCTGTTCTTTGCTTTCCTCAGCAGCTTTTTTACCGACTTCAGGATTCGCACCTGCTCCAAGCCCTCTTGTCAGCTTAGCACCGATTTGCATTTTCGTTTCTGCTTTTGATAGATTTAACGCCTGTGCATCTGTGTTGACTGCAATGAAATCGACACCTTGTACGTCATTTTCGATCATTCGGTTGACAGCGTTATTTCCGCCTCCACCTACTCCGATTACTTTAATTGATGCTAGGCCGTCTATATTTGTTTCAAACTCCAACATGCTGAATCCTCCTAATCCGTCGAAAATCTAATTCTATTCCCAGAACATATTAAATAGTTTTTTCATTTTGCCCGGTTTTTTATTTGTCTCTTCTTGTGCTTTTTGTTTTACTTTCGGTCTTGGCTGCGCTTCTTTCACTTGTGGTGCAGAAGAAACCGGCTCCATGGATGCGCCTACTTCATGAAACGCCTCATCCGGCATTTGGAATCCAACTTGTCTGCCCTGAATCTTTGCATTGCGATAAGCAAAGTGGATCAGACCCACTCCTGTCATATACTGAGGTTCTCTCACCCCAATATAATTCGGACTTGCAATTCTAACATTGTTTTGCAAGACCGTTTGTGCAAGAGAAAGGATACCTGGTATAGCTGCCTGTCCACCTGTTAGAACGAATCCGCCAGGCAAATCATGGACACCCATATTTCTTAATTCCTCTGCCACAAAGAGCAAGATTTCTTCCAGCCGAGCCTCGATGATATTAGCCGCTTCAAGCTGTGTATACGTCTGTTTCTGATCGGTACCGATGACAGAAACTTCAAATGTTTCTTCAGACGATGCCTCATCATAAAACGCATGTCCAAATTGTTTTTTAATTCGTTCAGCTTCTTCAGTAGAAGTTCTAAGTCCTATAGACAAATCTTTTGTAATGTTCTCTCCGCCCAAAGGGATACTGTGAGTAGAATAGAGATGCCCGTTTTCAAATACGGAAATCGTTGTAGATCCGCCGCCAATATCGACGAGAGCTACCCCTAGATTTTTTTCATCTTTCGATAATGCTGCTGAGCCCGATGCGAGCGGCTGCAAGCAAATATCCATAATTTCAATTCCAGCTCTTTCTACACATCGGAGCCAGTTATGTAGAATCGTTTTAGAACCTGTAATTAACGATCCATCCACCTCTAGCCGAACACCAAGCATTTTTTTCGGATCAGTGATCTCATCTCTTCCGTCGACGATAAATTGTCTCGGGATGACGTCTACGACGAGATGTTCTTGAGGAATAGATACTACCTGTGCAGCATCTAAGACACGTCTCACATCTTCAGCATGTATTTCTTTGTTTTCACTAGATACTGCGACCACGCCGCTCGTATTCTGAATATGAATGTGGTTTCCGTTAATTCCGACAATCGCCTTTTGTAAAGGAAAACCTACCATTCTCTCAGCCTGTTCAAATGCTTGTCTAATAGAATGAACTGTCTCATCTATATCAACAATCGATCCTTTTTTTAACCCTTCTGAAGGGACATTTCCAACACCTATAATGTTAAGCGAATCATCCGCCATTTCTCCGACGATGACTTTTATATTGGATGTACCGATGTCAAGGCTGACGTAAATTTCATTGTTGTTCATTCTATGGCACCTCCTCACATATCAATACTTTCTATTCTATTATTTGCTGAACAACAATACAATGAATGTGTTTTTACAAGTGTGTAACAAAACTTAAAAAATCAACATTTTTTATTAGGATTACTGAAAATATTCGTTACATCATATGTATATCCTTTTTTATGACTCACTTTTTTTCTTTTTTTCTCTAGAAATTGTCCATTTTGTTAGTAGAATTCTTCGAATAACTGCTATATTTTGAAACAATCTAACGCCGAAAGCAAACATTCCGACTAAATACAAGTCTACACCAAGATGGACGCCCAGAAAAGCTAAACTTATTGCAAGTATAATATTAAAGAAAAAGCCTGATACAAACACTAGTTCATCGTATGCCCCTTGCAGATGTGCTCTGATTCCACCAATCAATGTATCAAGCGCAGCAAGTACAGCGAGGGAAAGATAATTAGAATACTCATTCGGTATCGTAAAATTTGTTAAGAAACCGATCGCAACTCCTATGATTAAGCCAAGTACAGGAAGCCACATTAAGATTTTCCCTCCTTTACATCGTCAAGAGGCTTCAACTCGTTTAACTGAATTGCACCGTCATATGCTTTTAATTGAATTTGCTGCTTCGGCTGGCTAATACTTAAGCCGAAATTTTCCTGAGCAAACAAATCACCAATATCTGATACATTTAAACGGCTGTATAATTTGTCGGCCTGGTCGCTGATCATCTTGATGGTCACTTCATCACCATCTAAGCTGTAGCCATCCATTTTCGTCGTACCATTAATATCTCGAATCACACTTGTATTAATCACACGGTGGTCATTAATGGAAATATGTTTTGCCCCATACATATTGGCTTCGTTGATTAGCTTTTTCAGAAGATCAGGCGGGATATTTTTCACTTCTTCTCCGGTCAGATCCTTGGAGAAGAGCTGAGAGATGTCAACTTCAATTCCCTCCCCTGCCACTTCTGTAAAACCAGCCTTTTCTTTTAAATCTTTTAATGTTTTAGTTAGTTGAGCTTCTTTTGATTGATCTCCTTGATGACCATACTTTTTCAGCATTTCATCGTATTTATCAATTTCTTTCAGTAAATCCAATTCTTTACTTTTAGATGCAGATAAATCCTCTCTTAGCTCCCACACATCGCGAGTATCACGAACTTTGGGCTTTTGCAATGAATTAAATTGGATGGAGACCATGATGCCGAATATCACCATTAAGGCTGTCAAACTAAGTAAAGGCTTCTTTTTCCTCAACACCACTCACCTTTTCACTTTTAATCTTTGTGTTTTAAAAGAGGATTCATACGAATATCCTTTTTTTCAATCGTCATCGAAATGTGATCACTTGTCAGCTGATCGACCACTCCTCCTGCAATATTTAATGCAGGTATTAACACAGCCGGATCACCAATAGCAGAAATAACAAATGGCGCTGGATGCTGAACACCGTCAACTGTGACAACTGGGCCGTTACAATGTATGTATGATTGGTGTGTAATTCTCTGTCCATTAATAGATACGGCAGAGGCCCCTGATATAAACAGTTCGTTTATCACATGAAAAATGTGGCTCTCATGAACAATGTAATTATTGACATTTTGTCCACTCGGGATATAAGATGCATCTTCAAGGGATACTTTTACCCCTTTTCCTTTTACACCGATCTCTCCTGTAAACATCCTGTATTTCTCAACATCTTCCAATACATTAAAATACTGCTCTTTTTCATTTTTCAAATTGGACTCAGTGGCTTGAACCTGTGATTGAAGACTATATAATTCTTTTTCAAGTTTCTGATTCGCCTTTTCTTGCTTTGTCAGCTGACTTTTCAAGGAGTATTCTTTTTTCCATTGCTCTGTTCTAATGACTTCTGCCTGATGCTGCTTAGTATATTGGTATGAAAAAGAAATCAGAAAACCAAGAACAAGCATGACAATTGAGAATATAACTGTTTTGCCTCTCAACGTTCATCTTCCTTTTTCTTAGATTTAAACGCTTCAAAATACGTCGCGACTTCCATATGGATTGTGCCTTTTTCAGATGGCGAAAGTTCTTTTACAATGGCAGGATAGGTTTTCATTTTATCAGCGAATGTTTTAATTGATGCAATCACGGTGTTCCCGTCATTCATATAAAATTTAACGAGCCACTGGTTTGAGCTTGTTGGCACATAATATATTTCTGAGATGAGTTCCTGAATAGAGGCTGGCAGCTGATTTAAAGATCTAACCGTTTGCTTCAGCTTCTCTTTATTGTCCCAATCAACAAAAATAGGTCCTGCATGACTTGGTGTGACTTCTTCTGGTAATGCTGTCCCATTTTCAAGAAGCTCATAGTATAAATTCCCCTTTTGAAGATACGCAATATTGGCATATTCCTTGACAGCAATACTAACCTTATTTGGAAAATGTTTTTTGATACTGACACTTTTAATCAGTTTGTTTTGCTTAATATGGTCTGCTGTTAAATCTTTATTTAAATTCCAAAACTCTGTTTCGCCTTCTTTAATCTGGGAAAGTTTCACAAGCTGTTTTGTAGGGACATGCTCATTACCCGTAATAGTTAAAGAAGAAATTTTACTGATTGGTGTCTGCAAATAAATAATGATTAAAACCATGATAAAAAACAGTAGAATAAAAGAGATTAGTCTCCGATTCGCTTTCTGCTTCCTTTGTTCTTTAATTTTAGGAATTCGTTCTTCTATATTGACGATCTTTTCATTTTCATGATCAGGCCGCATATATATTCTTCACCCCATTCAAAGCTGCTTGTCCACACCTTTGGGTCATCTTTTGATGAGAAAACAAACGGCATTCTTTCATGCCGTTTGTTTTCCTGTGATGCCATCATTCATAAAACTTGCTTTTAATTTGCTTCACCGATAATTTCTACTTCTGTATGCATATCTACATTGTAGTCATCTTTAATTTTCTTTTGGATGTACTGGATTAAGTCCAGCACGTCTTGAGCAGTAGCCCCGCCAGCGTTCACAATAAAGTTGCCATGCATATCAGAGATTCTTGCTCCGCCAATTTGGTACCCTTTTAAATTCGCTTTTTCTACAAGCTGTCCTGCATATTCAGGCAGCGGATTTCGAAAAATACTTCCGGCACATGGTCGATTATAAGGCTGTGTTTCCTTGCGATAGTCTTTATTTTGCTGCATTTTCTTTGTGATTTTCTCGCGATCATCCTGTTTGAGCTTAAACACGGCCTCGAGAACAATGCCTGGTCGTTCCTTTTGAAGGACAGACGTTCTATAGCTAAAGTTCATCTGTTCATTTGTTAGCCACTCGATGCTTCCATCTTCAAATAAGATTCTCGCTTTCACAAGAATCTTACTGATATCAGATCCGTGCGCACCTGCGTTCATATAAACAGCGCCGCCAATAGACCCTGGGATACCAGCTGCAAATTCCAGCCCTGAAAGACCCTGCTTACTAAGAGACGTTGCAAGCCTTACAACAGAGTAGCCGCCGCCAACTGTAATTTCTTCATCATTTACAGTTAAGTGATCAAGTCCAGCGCCTAACTTCAGGACGACGCCACGTATTCCTTTATCAAGTACGAGTAAATTTGACCCTCTTCCAATAACCGTCCAGTCCGCGTGGTGTTTTTTTATCTGATCCATGATCGTTTTAACTGAATCGATATCTTTAGGAACGATCAATAGATCTGCCGGCCCGCCTATTTTCATTGTCGTATGATTTGCAAGCGGCTCATTTTCAAGCACTTTACCGACTTGCGCTTCTAATAATTCATTCTTCAAGTTCTCCATATTACCCTCCGCCTTACCTAATATCATTCCATCATGTAGTCGTAATTTCTTTTAATACATTATATAAACGTCCAGCCGCATCTGGTACTCCAAGTTCTTTTGTTAAACGGCTCATTTCGTTTAATTTTTCTTCATTACCAGCAATTTCATCAATGGCATGAAGGAGGCTTTCTCCAGAAAGCTCTGATTCTCTTAAAACGATTGCAGCGTCATGCTTTTCTAGTGATCTTGCATTGATTTCCTGGTGATTTGCCGTCACGTATGGGCTTGGAATAAAAATAGTTGGAATTCCAAGGGCTGTTACTTCAGCAATCGTTGTGGCACCGGCTCTTGCAACAATCACATCAATCGATTTCAAGTACTCCGGCATTTGATGCAAGAAAGGCTTTGTGATCATATTAGGTGCTGCACCTTTTTCCTTTAGTTCGTTCAGCACTTTTTCATAATGAACCTCACCCGTGATATATAAAAGCTGATAGTTCTTAGCCTTTAATCCATCTTGCATGTCAATAACTGCTCTATTAATTGGCGCAGCCCCCCGGCTTCCGCCAAAAATAAGAACCGTTTTTTTCGTTTCATCCAGTCCAAACTCCTTCAGAGATTTCCCCTCTTTTATAGAGACGACTTCAGAGGCTCTAGGGTTTCCCGTAAATACAACCTTTTCAGAAGGAAAATGTGCCTTTGCTTCTTCAAAGCAGATGGCTACCTTATCAACATATCTTGCTAGAAACTTATTTGTGATACCAGGCAGGCTGTTCTGTTCGTGAATAATGGTCGGGATTTTCAGCTTAGAAGCTGCATAAACGACAGGGCCGCACACATAACCACCTGTTCCAATGACCGCATCTGGCTTAAATTCCTTTAAGTAAGATTTGCTTTTTTGAACGCCTTTTAGAAATCTCATCACCGTTTTTACGTTATCAAAGGAAAGCTTTCTTTTAAAACCTGAAATTTCTATGGACTTGAAAGGGATATTTTCTCTTTCTACAATTTTCTTTTCAAGTCCATTTTCAGTACCAATATATAAAAATTCTACATCAGGATGCAGTCTTTTCACTTCTTTAATAAAAGCTAAGGCTGGATAAATATGTCCGCCTGTTCCGCCTCCACTGATTACTATACGCATTATACCATTTCCCCTCAATTTTTTTCTGCTCTGAACAAAGTATAAACCCTGTTTTAAACAACAGGGCTCCGTTAAAACCTGTAAAGAAGAGTCAAAAAACATGTTTCCAATACAAAATCTGTCATTTCTACTCTTCAAATCATTTTTTTGTACTTTTGCAAAATAAATGTCATCATGGTTTCATGAACTAGCAGCACTAATATCTAGCGTACCTGCTTACATTTAAGAGTACGCCAATTGCCATCAGCATTAATGTCAGTGATGAGCCGCCATAACTTAGGAATGGGAGCGTGATACCTGTCACAGGGATAAGTCCAGTAACAACTGCGATATTAATCATCACTTGAATGGCAACCATTGAAATAATACCAACTGCTAGGAAACTTCCATATAAGTCTGGGGCTCCAAGTGCTATTCGTATGCCTCTCCATAATAGAACACTAAAGAGCAGCAAAATGAGTGATCCTCCTATAAAGCCGAGCTCTTCAGACAATATTGCAAAGATGAAGTCTGTTTGAGGCTCAGGTAAATAAAAGAATTTTTGTCTACTTTGACCGAGACCCATTCCGAACAGACCGCCTGGACCAACAGCGTATAAGGATTGAATAATTTGAAACCCACTGCCTAGTGGATCTTCCCAAGGATTTAAGTACGATGTAATTCGTTTTATGCGGTAGGGCGCTGATAAGACTAGTGCAGCAAATCCGCTGAGCCCTAAAAGACCGAGAAATATAAAGTGAGCAATTCTCGCACCTGAAACAAATATCATAATAATACAGGTTCCAACCATTACCGTCCCTGTTCCCAAATCTGGCTGCAGCATGATGATGGCAAATGCAGAAAATACAATGCCTAATGCTGGTGCGAAACCTTTACGAAAGGATGTGATATTTTTTTGTTTTTCAGATAAGAATTTTGCAAGAAACGCAATCATCGCAAGCTTCATAAATTCAGAGGGCTGAATACTAAACGCACCGACACCGATCCAGCTTCTTGATCCATTTCTCTCCATACCGATACCAGGAATAAGTACAAGCAGCAAAAGGAGAAAACAAACAGCAATCAATATCTTTGACCAAGTCCGCCACGTCCAATAATCGACTCGCATAATGAAAAACATCGCGATAACTCCGATTCCGGCAAACAAAAGCTGTCTTTTTGCAAAATAAAACGAATCATCAAATTTATACGATGCCCACACAGCACTAGCGCTGTACACCATAATTAAACCAATCGTCAATAAAAGTAACGTAATGACAACAAGCAAAAAGTCCGGAGAAGTTTTCTTATTCGTCAAGAGACCGACACCCCAAGCATAATTTCATTTGGGCTGTCAGTCATACGAGAGACAAGCCCTTATTTAAGCATATGCACGGCGTTTACAAACATGTCTCCACGTTCTTCAAATGTTTTATGTTGATCCCAGCTTGCACAAGCCGGAGATAATAAAATCACGTCTTCTTCTTCAGAAATGTTAAACGCCGCAGGTACTGCTTGTTCAACATTATCGACATGTTTTACGTGATGTATTCCCAGTTCTTCACCAAGCTTTACAAACTTAGGTGCCGTCTCACCAAATGTGATAATTCCTTTTACATTTTTCATAAAAGGTTTCAATTCATCAAATTCATTGCCGCGATCAAGCCCGCCAGCTAGTAAAATGGTCGGCTGATTAAAAGCTGATAATGCTTTACTTGTTGCCAGTATATTGGTGGCTTTACTATCGTTATAGAATTTTCTGCTTTGAATTGTATCTACAAACTGCAGACGATGCTTCACTCCACTAAATGTCGTAAGAACGTGTGCGATTGCTTCATTTGAACAGCCTGCATTTTTCACGACACAAATAGCTGCCAAAATATTTTCTTGGTTATGCTCACCAGGAAGAACAACATCCTTTAAATCGATGATATGTTCATTCATGTAGTAGATCGCACCATTTTTAATATACGCACCATGTTCTACTTGCTCTTTCACTGAGAAAAACACTTTTTTTGCTTTTGAAGCTTCAGCCAGTTTTACGACTGATGGATCATCGAGGTTAATAACAGCTATGTCATCTTCAAGTTGATGTGCGTATACTTTCTGCTTTGCTTTTTCATATTCATCACGAGTGTGGTGATAGTCTAAATGTGCATCAAAAATATTTAATATTAAGCTGATTTTAGGTCTGAAATCAACTGTTCCCATTAACTGAAAAGAAGAGAGTTCAGTTACGATCCACTCATCGCCAGCTGCCTTTGCAGCGACTTCGCTGGCAACTGTGCCAATATTACCTGCCACTAAAGTTTTTTGACTGTCTTGTTTCAACATTTCATAAATCAAAGTCGTGGTAGTGGTTTTTCCATTTGATCCAGTAATCCCAATAAAAGGAGCTGAGGTTAAATGATAAGCTAATTCTATTTCCGTCCAAACTGGAATTCGTCGGCGAAGCGCTTCTTGAACCATCACATTTTCATATGGAATTCCTGGATTTTTAATCAAAATCGTAATTTCTTTATCATCGAACATACGAAGAGGATGGCTGCCGCAAATGACATCAATCCCCTTTTCAGAAAGAAGCTGAGCAGGTTCATTTTCTTCAAACGGCTTTTGGTCATTTACTATGACATTTACTCCATGCTCATGAAGAATTGAAGCTGCCGCATATCCGCTTTTTGCAAGACCTAATACTAGTACATGTTCGTTTTTTAACATTTGCATCTTATTCAATTATAACCACACCTCGATGTAAATTCCTAAAACAGCAAGTAATAAACCAGCTGTCCAGAAGGTGACAACTACTCTCCACTCAGACCAGCCAACTAACTCATAGTGGTGGTGAAGCGGACTCATCTTAAAGATTCTTTTTCCAGTTGTTTTAAAGGAGATCACTTGAAGAATAACGGATAACGTTTCGACAACAAATACTCCTCCAATAATGACAAGTAAAATTTCAAGCTTTGTTAAAATCGCAATTGCTACAATTGCTCCGCCTAAAGCAAGCGACCCTGTATCACCCATAAATACTTTTGCAGGATGCGCGTTAAACACAAGAAACCCAAGAACGGCTCCAGCAACAGCTACTGAAAAGATCGCTACATCGTACTGTGATTGATTCCAAGCCAATATAGCAAAGGCTCCAAAGGCAATAGCCGCGGTTCCAGATAATAGACCATCCAGTCCATCCGTTAAGTTCACGGCATTAGAACCTCCGACAAGCATGAAAACGACAAGGATAAAGTAAGCCCATCCTAAATCGAAGCTCACATCTGTTCCTGGAATGCGAATCGTCGTTGCAAACTGATAATAATGGAAGACTGCATAAAAAATCACTGCGATCACAATTTGACCAATTAATTTCTGTTTCGATGTTAAACCTAGGTTTCGTTTCATCGCTACTTTAATATAATCATCTAAAAATCCTAATAGACCGTAGCCAAGCGTAACAAATAACAATAAAAACATTTCTGGACTAATCTCAGAAAATTTGTTGATCATCACAATCGTTGTAATGGTAATAGAAAAGATAATCATAATTCCGCCCATTGTCGGAGTACCTGATTTCTTTTGGTGAGACTGTGGTCCTTCTTCTCTAATACTTTGACCAAATTTAAGCCTTCTTAAAAACGGAATAAAAATCGGGGATAAAAGAACACTGATTAAAAATCCCATTATGATTGTAAACAATATCACCTGTTCAAGCATCGTTCTTTACTCCTTCCGAATTTCCAAAGCCGTTTTCCATCAGAAAATCACATTCATTATTAAGGTATTCATTCGCGTTCTTCGTATGTTGTTTTTGTACAAAATGCTTCATTTCATTACACTCTTTTCATCATTTTAAGATTTGTTTAGATCTAAAATAGCGTCCATAGCAACCTTTGCATCATCAAAATCGTAAACTTGATCGCCGACGATTTGATATGTCTCATGACCTTTACCCGCTATTAAGACTGTATCGCCTTTTTTCGCATTGGCAATTGCAAAAAAGATGGCTTGTTTGCGATTCACAAAACTATGATAATATGCGTCTGGCACCCCATTTTCCATATCCTTTAAAATAGCTGAAGGATCTTCGCTTCTTGGGTTGTCTGAAGTAAATACAGGTTCATCTGCATACTTCACAGCGATTTGGGCCATTTGAGGACGCTTTGTTTTATCACGATCGCCGCCGCAGCCTATCACACAGAAAATTTTGCCCTCTGTTAATTCTCTACACGTTGTCAGGACATTTTCTAAGCTGTCAGGTGTATGGGCGTAATCGACGATAACAGGGAAATCTTGATCACAGTTCACAAGTTCAAATCGGCCTTTGACTCCCTCCAGCTCTTCAATAGCACTTACAATCGTTTCAAATGTTAAGCCAGATACGATCCCTACTGATACAGCTGCTAGGATGTTGTACACATTAAACTTACCGATGAGGGCAACTGTCACATTTTTTGTGCCAATTGGAGTGATCAAATCAAATTGAGTTCCCTTCGGTTTGATTTGAATATTCTTTGCCATTACATCTGCTTTTTGCTCTAAGCCATATGTCATGACTTCAGCAGCTGTCACTTTTTCATAATAACTTGAAGCGTCATCATCTGCATTTAAAATCGCATGCTTCGGCTTATCGTGATGAAAGGCACTGCCAAGCTGTGAGAATAGCAAGCTTTTCGCATGTTTATATTCTTCCATTGTGTTGTGGTAATCAAGATGGTCCTGCGAAAGGTTTGTGAAAACGGCAATATCATAATCACATCCATGTACCCTGCCAAGATGCAGTGCATGTGATGATACTTCCATAATGGCTGTGTCTACATCTTGGTCAAGCATCTGTTTAAAAGTTTTCTGAAGTGTGACACTTTCAGGTGTGGTGTTTTTCACATCGAGAATGTCATCATTCACCTTCATATACATCGTACCGATTAAGCCAGTTTTCTTTTCGGCTTTTCTCATCATTTGTTCAATCATGTGTGTTGTCGAAGTTTTTCCGTTTGTTCCTGTGATCCCAATGAGATTCAGCTTATGAGTTGGCTGCTCGTAAAACGCATCAGCTATTCTTGCAAGAGCTCTTTGAGAGTGTTTTACAATAATGACTGGTACATCTGATATGTTAAGAGGGTGTTCTGCTACAATCGCTGCAGCCCCGCTTTTCACCGCTTTTTCAGCATAATCGTGTCCATCTACTGTATAGCCTTTTATACAGACAAAAAGGCTTCCTTTTTTCACCTCTCTTGAATCCATTTCAATGGAAGTGATATCAGGATTTTCGTTTATTAGTTCGTTGTTTTCACTTTTAAAGTATGTAAGGAGTTCTTGTAATTTCATTTCATATCAAACCTCTCAAATTCGTTCACGTGCATGTCTTGTGAAAAAAACACACAGTCTATATTTTATCGTAAAAAAAAGGATACATCCAGCGTATTCCTTAAGTTTCTCTTGGAAAAAACACACTTTAGGCTCTTTTTTTCAAACAGACCTTCTCTTTCAACAAAAAGAGGCAGCCGAATGAGTGCGGCTACCCTCTGTTCATTCTTTATTATTCATCGTTTAAGTATAATCTGATGGTGGAGCCTTCTTTGACTTTTGTTCCGGCAGCAGGCGATTGCTTCACCACTTTACTGCCAGTTCCAGAAGCATCGATCTTAAGGTTAATCAGTAAGGATTCAAGGTCTGAAACAGATCCCCCTACAAGATTCGGTACTTCAATGGTTTTTGTGTCCAGCCACTGGTACTTCTTTTCAATTTGTCCTTTTCTTTTTTTCACACCCATCTCAGGCAGGCTGTCCCGCATAATATGACCCACAATTGGTGCAGCAACTGTCCCGCCAAATTGAATAGTGCCTTTCGGATTATCTACAGCCACATATACAACGATACTCGGATCATCAGCAGGCGCAAACCCGATAAATGACACAATGTGGTTATTTTCCATGTACTTGCCGTCTTTTACCTTCTGTGCTGTCCCTGTTTTTCCGCCAACTCGATATCCTTCAACAAATGCATTTCGGCCAGTTCCTTGAGCGACTACACTTTCAAGCGCATATCTGATTTCTTTGGATGTTTCTGCTGAAATCACTTTCTTTTTGGCAATCGGTGATTGCTTTTTCACTACCTCTTTTGTGATTGGATCTATCCATTCTTTTGCAATGTACGGCGTGTAAAGTGTTCCGCCATTTACCGCAGCTGCTACGGCAGCTACTTGCTGTATCGGCGTAACAGATACCCCTTGACCAAAGGCAGTTGTCGCCTGCTCTACAGGGCCAACCCGGTCCAGCGGGAACAAAATGCCTCGCCCTTCCCCTTGAAGATCGATTCCTGTTTTTTGGCCAAATCCGAAATTTTTAATATAGGAAAATAATTTATCCTTTCCTAGACGGTCGCCTAGTTCAACAAAACCGGGGTTACAGGAGTTTTGAACCACTTCTAAAAATGACTGTGATCCGTGGCCGCCTTTTTTCCAGCACCTAAGTCTTGCACCATCAACTGTCACAGAACCGCTGTCAAAAAAATGGTCACGTTTTAAATTGACTTTTTTCTCTTCTAGTGCTGCTGCAAGCGTAATAATTTTAAACGTCGAACCTGGCTCATATGTGCTCCACACCGGTAGATTTCGGTTAAACACTTTCGAGTCAACTGATTGATAATCCGCTGGATCAAAATCCGGTCTGCTCGACATCCCAAGCACTTCACCGTTCTTCGGGTTCATCGCAATTGCAATCATCCCATCTGGGTTATATTTTGCCTGCGCATTGTCTAATTCCCGTTCTATAATGGTTTGCACCTTCGCATCGACAGTTAACTTCATATCAAGACCATCTTTAGGCGGTGTATAATCATCTGCTTCATCTGGCATTTTCTGCCCTTTTGCATCGGAATAGAACTTGACAGAGCCTTTTTCACCTTTTAGGTCATCATCATAATAGGCTTCCAGTCCAAGTAACCCTTGATTATCAATTCCAGCGAAGCCCAGCACATGAGAAAGAAAACTGCCAAACGGATAGTGTCTGATGCTGTCTTCCGCAACATAAACGCCATCTAAATCAAGCTCTCTAACTTCTTTTGCTTTTTCATGAGATACTTTTCTGCCTTCTGGAGAAATTCGTTCGATGGATGTTTTCTTTGTGACGTGCTTGTACGCTTTCTCTTCAGACATATTCAGTACTGCCGCCAGTTTTTTGCTTGTTTCTGCCGGATCTTTAATTTGCCGGGGGACGACCAATATAGATGGGGCACTTTTGTTCGTCGCAAGCTCTACCCCATTTCGGTCCAAAATATCTCCCCTTTCTGGTTCGAACGGGAGGTTCCGGCTCCATGAATCTTTTGCTAAGCTTGTGAGCTTCTCGCCCATAATAAACTGTACATATCCTAATCTAGTATCTATGATGAAAAAAATGATCACCCCAAACAGCAGCACGAAAAGCAATCGTTTTCTCACTGTTACACTTGATACTCGCACGCCCGGTTCACTCCTTACATACATATGGCTTGTTTCCATCATATGCAGGCCCGTCCTTATGTAGAACGTCTCGTCTATCCCGCTTGGCTCGGCAAAAGAAAAAACCTAGCAAGTCGTTTGCTAGGTTTTGCAGTTAATTCGGGCTTTTAAATGTCACAGTGACGACTTTATCTGAAATCTCCGCTCCATTTTTCACACTTTGTTTGACAGCATATCCTTGTCCTTTTGTTTCGATATGCACACCGGAAATGGATGCATATTGAAGGACTTCCCGTCTCGACCAGCCTGTCATATCAGGCATTTTTATCGTTTTTCCTGCTGTTTTCAAGAAAACTTTCTGGCTTTCAGAGAATTCAGAGCCTGCACTTGGCCACTGTCGTTTAATGGAGAGACCGTCGCCGATGACAACAGGCGTTAAGTTTTTGTTTTTGGCTTCTGTTTCCGCCTGCTTCACTTCTAAATCTAAGAATGAAGGCATTGTTTCTTGTTTCACTTTTTGTTCACCTGATTCTTTATCGTCTGTTTTTGTTGGTGCAATATTTAAATATAGCAGACTATTTTTCATCACTGGGTTAAAGATTTGTGCAACTGGAGCAGAGCCAGTTTCTGTATCAGACAGCTGCGGCTGCTGTACAGCTACATAAACGAGCAGCTTCGGATCATCTTTTGGCGCCATTCCCATAAATGAAAAGACGTAATCGTTTCTTCCTTTGAGATAACCGCCGGCACCGCCAATTTGTCCTGTTCCTGTTTTCCCAGCAACATCAAATCCTTTGATTTGGTAAGGCTGGCCTGTTCCAATCTTCGAGGAAACCACCTCACCTAAAATGTCACGGACTTGCTTTGCTGTATCAGAGGAAATTGGTTTTCCAGCTACTGTTGGTTCGTGCTGTAAAATCGTTTTGTTTGTGTTCGGGTCTGTAATATGATCAATGACATATGGCTTCATCATCGTTCCGCCGTTTGCTATCGCTGTCGCTGCTTCGATTTGTTGAATCGGTGTAATGGCAGACGCTTGACCGTAAGCCGTCGATGCTTTGTCATATTCGTATCTGTAATTGATTTTACTAGACGCTTCGTTCGGTAAGTCAATACCTGTTTTGTCATAGAAATGGAACTTCTGCAAATATTGTTCGTAGCGCGTGAAGCCTAATTTTTCTTTTGCCAGCTTTGCAAAAGCTACGTTAGACGAACGGAGAACCCCTTCATGAAAGTCAATTTTTCCCCAGCCGTTTCCATTGTTGTGGTCTCTTACAAGGCCGCCTCCTACTTTATAAGTACCAGATTGATATTTATCATTGCCTTGGTAGACCCCTTCTTGGATTGCCGCAGCAAGTGTAAAGATTTTCATCGTTGAACCTGGTTCAAACGCATATGAAATGACATCATTGTTATAATTCGTAATGTCTAATTCATTTAAATTAAAGCTTGGCCGCTGTCCCATCGCGAGCACCTTTCCCGTTTTTGGGTCAACGACTGTGGCAATGATTTTCTTCGGTTTATATTTTTTGGCAACCTGCGTCATACTTTCTTCAAGGAACGCTTGGATTTTTTGATCGATGGTCAGCGTGACATTTTTTCCATCCTTCGGAGCGACAATGTCTTCTTTACTATTTGGAAGAGCCCATCCGCTTCTGTCACTGTTATATGTCACATAGCCGTCTTTTTCTTTTAAAAATTTGTTCAGCGCCTTCTCAAGTCCCATCGCGCCTGACATGTCCTTCGTTGCCTCATCTAATCTTGCATAACCGATCAGATTCGACGCAAACATGCCGTTTGGATAATATCGCTTCGTGTCTTTTTCAAATGCGATCCCTGGAAGCTTTAGCTTTTCAATTTTTTCTTTTGTTGAAAAACTGATGTCTTTCCCAGCTTTACCAAACTCCACTTGGAACGCATCTTTTGTATTCAGACGCTTTAAAATTTCGCTTTCACTCATATCAATGACTTTTGACAGCTCTTTTGCTGTCTTTTCTTTGTCGACGACATGCATCGGGTGCTTTGGATCGACCGTCATTTTCTTGCTCATGATCGCAATGAGCTTATAGACAGACGTATCCTCGGCAATCACATTCCCATTTCGGTCTAAAATAGACCCTCTTTTCGCTTCAAGTGTTTTCTTCGATTGATATTGTTCATTTGCCTTTGCGGCTAACACTTGGCCATCGACCGTTCCTGTAATCTGAATATAAATAAAACGTGCAAGGATGATAAAGAAAAACAGGGCGAAGCAAATACTCGCAATTGCCGCGCCTCTGTTCATCATTTTATTCTTTTTAGGCATCGCCATCTTAATCGACCTTCTTAACATCTTTCGAAATGCTTAAGCCTGCTTTTTTCGCAGTATCAATGACTCTCTCCGGTTCACTCAGCAAGTCTTTTTCTTTTTGAAGCTCAGTGATCTTCTTCGATTCTAAAGATACTTGCTGCTCTAATTTCTGGACTTCGATATTGGCGTGATAGACAGCAAAGGCCTTAGAAATGATGAGAATGGAGCTGCACATAAGAGCCATGACAAACATGACAAGTAAGATTTTTTCACCAAGTGTGATAGAACCTCTTCTTTTAATAACAACCGATTGGCCTTGCTGCTCTGTTTGATATTGTTTTACTTCTCTTTGGTAAGCCAAATTACTCATAAGAAACCTCCTTTTTATCATCATCTATGGTGTCGTTTTACTTTTTTTCTGCAATTCGGAGCTTCGCTGAACGGGCACGGTTGTTATGTTCCAGCTCTTGTTCTGATGCAACGATTGGTTTTCTCGTGATCAGCTTCAGTTTTGGTTCAAGTCCTTCTGGAATCACTGGTAGTCCGTGCGGAAGTTCTGGAAGAGAAGACATTTCTTTAAATGTACTTTTACAAATCCGGTCTTCAAGTGAATGGAATGTAATGACAGAAATTCTCCCCTTCGGATTGAGTAACTCTATTGCTTGTTCTAGTGCTTCTTCAAAAACTTTCAATTCATCATTTACGGCAATTCGGATCGCTTGAAACACTCTTTTTGCTGGATGTCCGCCAGTTCGTCTTGCAGGTGCGGGAATTCCTTCTTTGATAATGTCGACAAGCTCACCTGTTGTTTCAATTGGTGCTTTTTTTCTAGCTTCTTCAATTTTGCGTGCGATTTGCTTGCTGAATTTTTCTTCCCCATATTTGTAGAAAATCCGAACTAGATCTTCAAATGGCCATTCATTCACCACTTGTTTTGCCGACAATGCGGCTGTTTGATCCATTCGCATGTCAAGAGGTGCATCATGGTGATAACTAAAGCCTCTCTCTGGTGTGTCGAGCTGAGGAGATGAAACCCCAAGGTCAAAAATCACACCGTCTACGCTTGTAATGCCTTGTTCATTCAGACGTTCTTTTAAATATCGGAAGTTGCTTTTTATGAAAAGAATGTTCGCTTTAGAATCCGCGAGCTTCTCTCGTGCATGATCCAGTGCAGCATCGTCTTGGTCAAATCCAATCAATGTACCTTTTTCTGATAGTTGAGATAGTAAATATGAGCTATGACCTGCTCCGCCCAGCGTGCAGTCTACATATGTACCGTCTTCTTTGACGTTTAAACCGTCAACTGTTTCTTTTAATAATACTGTCTCATGTTGAAACATGATGTTATGGTCCCACCTTTTTCAAATAGAAATGAATGTGTAGAAAGCTTGCTGCACAAGGGATTATTATATATCAAACCCAATCATGTTTTCAGCAATTTCAGCAAAAGAATCTTCTTGCTCTTCTGTATATTGTTCCCAGATCGACTTACTCCACAACTCAATTCGATTTGAAACGCCGATGACCACACATTCTTTTTCGAGTTTTGCATATTGGAGTAGGTTTGATGCGATGTTAATGCGCCCCTGCTTGTCCAGATCACATTCAACTGCGCCGGAGAAGAAGAACCGGGTAAACGCACGTGCATCTTTTTTCGTTAGCGGCAGTGCTTTGAGTTTCTCTTCAATTAGTTTCCACTCACTCATAGGGTAGCCAAATAAACATTGATCAAGCCCTCTCGTCAGCACAAACTGTTCTCCGAGACCGTCTCTAAATTTAGCAGGGATGATCATGCGCCCTTTTGTATCAATCGTATGTTGGTATTCACCCATGAACATGATAATCAGAGCCCCACTTTCTCACCCTTACTCTCCACTATCCACCACTTCTCTCCACAAAACTTATTTTACACTGTTTCTACATAAAAAAAAACCCTGAACTAGTCAGGGTTCATTAAAACTTTATTTCAAAGTTTGACAATTTGCTGCTTGTTTTGAAATGAAAATGGCAGATTTTTGAACGTTTTGAAGAATTCTGGACCATATTTGTTTAAAAAGTACATGATATTCCAAATTCTTTCTTGCGGGGCATCTAATGGTTTTAAGCTGTTTTCAATCCGTTCAAAATCTCGAAGGATATAACCTTCCTTTTCTTCCACACGCTGCGCCACCTTTTGATAAACAAATTGAAGCTGATCTTCGATAAATTTGGCATTTTTATCTAGCAGCTGCTCGAAGTTTGGTTCAACCTTCAGTGCTTCTTGCCTCAATACACCATGAACATTCGCTAATTCACGTTTCGCTTGATCAACGGCTTGAACAAAGCTGTCTGGAAGGCTTTGCTCAAAGTGAGCCTCTTTCTTTTCTTTTACTCCTTTTGTGAGCACTTCTTCTAGAGAAATTTCTCTGACAGGCAGCTTCTTGTCGATGTGTCTTTCAAGGATGGTCACGTGCAGTCTTGGAAGAACAGGTGCCATCTTTAATTTAAAATGCTCAAAGATTCCTTTCAGTTCTCCCCAATAGTTGACTTCACCGTGTCCTGCCATAAAAGCAAGTGTTGGGAGAAGGGTTTCCTGCATTAAGGGACGCGTCACCACATTGTTGCTGAACCGTTCTGGGTGCTCCTCAATTTCCTGCAAAAGCTCTTCTTTTGTCCACGCAAGCCCCACTTCTGATATAGAAAACTGGCCGTTTTCTTTTTCAATAAGGAAACGCTCTTCATCATATTCGTAAAACAGATTCGCCTGATTGTCACCAGCTTCAATGATCGGCTGATATCCCGCTCGTTTCATGGCAGCCTGCGTTTCATTCAAACGAGCTGTGACTGCATCATTTGTCTCGACAATGTGCTTGAATAACGTACGCTCAAGTGGTTTGACGCCTAAGTCTCCTGAATTAAATAGAAGCAGTCCATCTTCTTCAAAAAGGTCGCATACAATCCATTCAAAGAAATCCGTAAATGTTTGTGATTTGCGTAAACATCGAAGAAGCTGATCAAGCAAGTCATTAGTATACGCAGATTCTTCATACGTTGAAAACACATCGCGGAGCCATTTTTCTGTTTTTTCTTGATGCAGAGGTGTTCTTTTGGCCGCAGTTTTTTTGACGTTATGTAATGGCAGCTTTTGCTTGACTGGACCTTTTCCGCCGGATGTGTAGACAAAATTAATTTCATCTACGTCATGATCCTCACCTGCTACCCAAAAGACTGGAATCACAGGAACGCCAAGCGCTGTTTCTTTTTCTTTTGCGAACTGAATAATGGATATGATTTTATGTATGGTATAAAGCGGTCCTGCCAGTAGGCCTGCCTGCTGTCCTCCAACCACCATGACACTCCGTTCATCACGGATCTTTTCAATGTTCTGACGCATCGCTGCCGATTCAAACTTTGCGTGGTATGCGCTCATATAATCCGCTAAAGCCTCGCGCGGGAAGCTCATTTCCATGAGATCGTCGTATCTCTTTTTCCATGTGTGCTCAGAATGTATATCATAATCAAAAAAAGCAGTCATCTCTTTTTTTTCTTCTATATAATCACGTATGAATAAATTCTGACTTCGGATGGAAAGTTCAGTCAATTGCATGTTTAGAACTTCCTTTCTTCAATAAATAGTTAGTTTCCCGAAAAAAGTATAGCATGTAAATGAGCTCACTCAAAAGATTTTGTTTGCTTTTTTTCCAATACTTCCAAGCTTCGATTAAAGAAAGTAAGATGTGGCGTCATTATCTCTTGAGCTTGAGCCTTTTTTAAAAGATAGCCAACGATGGCTTTTCTTTCGGTTTCACGGCCTTTGACGATATCTTGAAGCATTGACGATTGATTGGCGGCCGTTTTTTTACAAATTGAAACGACGTGTGACCAGAGACGCTCTTCTTCAGCCAGACCTAGAATGGACAATGCTTCTTCAAATGCACATTTCATCATGTATTCATATGCAGGATTTGCGATCAATTCTCCATTTTTCACACGCAATAAAGCCGTGAGCGGGTTAATGCAAACATTAACTAGCAGTTTTTCTTCCAGCACTCTTTTCCATTCATCCGTATAAATCATCTGAAAATGGGCCGGCGTTTCATTCAAAGCATTTCTCACATCATCTGTATCCTCAGGATGAAAAGCTCCCCACTTGATGACACCGATCCCTGTATGGTTCACTGCATGGTCTGATACCTTCATGGCGCCGTGCTCTACGACACCTATATATATCGAATGCGACGTGTCCCATTTTTCTAAATCTAATAAGTGGGCCATGCCATTTTGTAAAAATAGGATTCGCTGACGAGGTAATGTTGATAGTTCATCAAGCACCTCTTGCAGATGGTGATATTTCACTGTCACAATCAGCAGATCAAATCCTCCTGTAATCCCTGCCCTTGCCTCCGCAGACGCCCGGAATGTCTCTCCTTTTACCGTTCGCTTAATTCCTGATGTTCGAATCTCCTCTGCTTGTTCTTTTCTTCTTGTCAAAACAGTGATGTCATGATGCTGTGATAAATAACTGGCACAAAGCAGACCAATCGCACCGCCGCCAATGATTCCAATGTTCAACTGCCGCACTTCCCTTTTACTGTTTACTTCATCATATCAACCATTTTAACAGTTTCAAGCCGCGATGCAAAAAGCAGATAGCGCACCGCGATTGAATTTTTTTAATTTAAAAACTATAATAATAAGTGTAAAAACTTTTTAAGGCGGATGGGATGAAAACGCCTTCAATGACATCACTGTCGACATTATGTGTGTAAGGGGGAAGATCATATGACACAAGTAAAACGACTTCTAATCAATTACAAAACTTTAGAGGAATTTAAACAATTTAAAGAATATGGCATACAAGAACTATCCATGCTTGAAGACCTTGAAAGTAATATGATTGAAAATGACAGCAATTCTCCATTTTACGGGATTTATTTTGGAGATAAGCTGGTTGCACGTATGAGCCTTTATCAAGTGGACGGCTCGACGACAACGTATTTTGACCACAATCATGATTATTTAGAGCTGTGGAAGCTGGAAGTGCTTCCTGGGTATCAGCGTAAAGGGTACGGCGAGGCACTTGTTGATTTCGCCAAATCTTTCGGATTGCCAATCCGGACCAATCCTCGCGTCAAATCTGCCGGTTTTTGGGATAAAATGGGCTTTGAAGCGGTCAAATATGATATGGAACGCGACAAAGGTGAAAATCCACTCATCTGGGAACCTGCCCATATCCAAAAAAATACAGGTGAATCCGCTTAATACTGATGGCAAAACGCCCCTCCTTTCTCTGTGAGGGGCGTTTTCTTATTTAGCATATTCTTTTAAGTTGATATTCTGTTTGACTCTTTCAACAATCCCAATGAGTGCCCGGTAATCTTCTTCTGTCATTTTTAATTGCCGCTTCAAGTGTTCATTTTCTTCCGTGAGCGACTTCAGTTGATGCTGCGTGTCCGCTAGTTCTTCGCGTAAATCAGCAGAGCCAGCAGGTTCTTTTTCAAGCTGCTCTAAGAACTGAATCACTTCTCGCAAGGTCAATTCAGCCTGATCTGAAGTTGCCTTTTCTTCTATCGTTAACGTATTTTGTGGTAAACCCGAGGAATGAATCCCAATCTTTTTACGCAGTTCTTTCCGCTGTTTTTTCGCCAACTCAATGCCTGCCTGATATTGTTTTCTGACGTATGAATTCCACCTGAATCCACATGCTGCAGCCGTTCTTGACAACGCTTTTCCGACTTCTTCAAATGCGGAAAGCTGCGTTCCTCCATCTCGAATGTGTCTTAAGACGACTTCTGCTAAAAGTAAATCTTCATCTTGCGTCCATGCGTCCTGCCTTGTAATCGTCAATTGATCATCCCCCCTGAATCTGAATACCACATCATATGCGCTTACTAGAGTAGATAGACTATTTGCAGGAGAGAAACCTAAAAAATAGACAAATAAAAAAACGCAAGGGAAGATTCCCTTACGCTTTTTTATCAAGCATTAGTTGCTTTTTACGTCTTTGCCTTTGTATGTTCCGCAAGATTTGCAGACACGATGAGAAATTTTCATTTCACCGCATTCTGGGCAAGCTACCATACCAGGTACTTGTAGTTTGAAATGCGTACGACGCAATCTTTTTTTCATTTTAGAAGTTCTTCTAAAAGGTACAGCCATTATTCCCACCTCCTTAAAGAGTTAAGATTCATTATTTTCTTCTAAGAGCTTCTTCAAGCCTTCCAGACGCGGATCAATTCGGTTTTGATGTGCATCTTCCGAAATGACCGCCCAGTCATTCCCTTCCTGTGGTGCAGCACCTTTTACGTCTGTTTGGTCGCAAAAGATTTGCATCGGCACTTCAAGAAGAATTTCTTCCTTGACTATAGGCGTTAAGTCGATGATATCGTCTTCTACAACAGATACGTCTTCATCTTCTATATCGTCTGTCTTATGAAGTACAAATAGTTCTTTCGTTGAAATCGCAAATGGATAATTTACATCAACAAGCGTTCTTGAACAAGGCAATGTCATTTCACCTGTGATGGTTAAATCAAATGCGACTTGCTTTGATTCGATCACTCCAGTCCCTTTCACCTCTACTGGTGAAATGCGACGTATATCTGAATGAAGGCTAGTAAGTTCATTTAAGTCAACCGTCTCATGAAAATCGAAGCTGTTTTTAGCTTTTTGATGTAACTGATAAACTGTCCATTTCAATTGTATCACCTCTAAGAGCAACAAACATGATTATAGCTTTCATCATGCTATTTGTCAATATTTTTTCTTTACAGTCCTTTGTGATGTCAGAGCGTTGTTTGACATCAGTTCACGGAATGCCTACACTGAAAAAAATGGGCTTCATTTTTCCCTTATGCTACTGTAGCATAGACCATTTAACCATAGCAAGAAAGGCGGAACATCTATTGAAAGCAACAGGAGTCGTTGTCGAGTACAATCCATTTCATTATGGACATGCCTATCATGTTCGCCAGGCGAAAACACATACCTCCTCAGATGTAGCCATTGCCGTCATGAGCGGATCTTTCCTCCAGCGCGGAGAACCTGCTATCGTCTCCAAATGGGCACGTACAAAAATGGCATTGCAAAACGGTGTAGACATCGTATGTGAGCTTCCATACATCTATGCAGTGCAAAAGGCAGAAACCTTTGCAAATGGTGCTGTGTCTATTTTAGACGCTTTAAAATGCCGCTCCCTTTTTTTCGGAAGCGAGGATGGGGACATTAAAGCATTTGAGCGAACAGCGCACGCTTGGCATGAAAAAAAAGAAGAAATTGACCTTTTCACAAAAGCAAAGGTCAAAGAAGGGCTTAGTTATCCGGCAGCCTCTGCCGCTGCGTTTCAAAAGATCATTGATCCTAAACACTTACTGGATCTGTCTAAGCCCAATAACATTTTAGGCTTCCACTATGTCAAAGCCATCTTAGAGAGATCTCCTCACATAGAGCCCTTTACCTCTCAAAGAATTGCATCCGGTTATCATGATCAAGAGCTTCCTAAACATCAGAAAATCGCAAGCGCGACAAGCATCCGAAAAGCCTTAAAAGAGAACGGATCATTTGAAACTGTCGCCTCTTATCTCCCGGAAGCTTCGCTTAAGCAATTACATGACTATTATTCTTCTTATGGTCTTTTACATACGCAAGAAGACTATTTCAGCTTCTTAAAACATGTGTTTCACACAATGGATACAGCAGAATTAGAAGGCATCTATGAAATTGAAGAAGGCATCGAACACCGCATGCAAAAGGCGATCACACATGCGTCCACCTACGAGGAATATCTATCACTTGTGAAAACAAAACGATATACGTGGACAAGGCTGCAGCGGATGAATACGCACCTTTTAATGAGGGTGAAGAAAACTGTTATGCATGAGCTGCTAAAGAAGAAACACGCGCCATACATTCGTTTACTTGGTATGTCAAAGAAAGGTCAGCAATACTTATCTCTTGTCAAAAAGGAATTGGACGTACCGCTTGTCAGCAAGCTGTCTTCCTTTTCACATCCTGCCCTTGATCTTGACATTCGCGCTTCCCGCGTCTTCAGCCTTCCCATCAGCGAACCAATGCAAACAAAGTTAACAGAAGCAGAATTTAAAACCTCACCGATCCGCTATGATGAAGAGACTGGTCTCTTCCAATCTCGATAAAAGAGCAGCCCTTGATGAAGGCTGCTCTCTGATTGTTGACAAAGGGCTAAGATGATCTTTATTTTATCCCTTTGTCTTCTTTTCAGCGTGATAGAAAACCTTTGAAGTCTAGGAAGGGCGAGCACCGGAACGGAGCGAATTTGACATTCGTGATTACCGGCGCAGAGACCTGACACCGAATGCGAGGGTTTGTCTACACGCTGAGAGCAGCCTAAGGCTGCTCTTTTTTCACTTAAGATGCTTTCTCTTTTAACTTGTTTAAATAGTTCAGTGCGTCCTGCATAGTGTCCACAGGAACGATTTTCATCTTACTTTTAATATCTTTCGCTGTTTTCACTGCATTTTTGTAGTCTGAATTTGGATCACCTTTATCATTTGGTGCAAAGAAGATATCTTTTCCTGCTTTATCTGCTGCAACAACCTTTTGATCTATTCCGCCAATTGGCCCGACCGTACCATCAGCGTCTATCGTTCCAGTCCCTGCAATCGCATAGCCATGTGTTTCGTCTTCTTTTGTCAGCTGATTATAAATTTCAAGTGACATCATTAAACCTGCCGACGGGCCGCCGATATTTTCAATATCCACTTTAATAGAAGGCGACACTTTCACATTTCGGTCTGTAAATAAAGATACGCCAATTCCGACTCGATTCGGCTCTTCTTTAAAAGGCTTCAACTTCACTTTCTGCGTGATATCCTTGCCGTTGCGTTCAAGGACAAAACGGACAGATGTACCAGCTTTTTGACGGCTGATATACGACACCATTTTATCAGCAGAATCATACGTCTTGCCATCAACGCTTTTAATCCGGTCGCCCACTTCAATTTTGCCGTAAGCAGGCATGCCTTTCATGACGTAGCTCGCATATACCCCATTAAACGTATAATCTACTTTTTTGCCTGCTTTTGTATACGCTGCAATCATGGCATTTTCTTGAGAGCTTTTCATCAGCTGAAGCTGTCTTTTCATATAATCTTCATCCGACTCTCCGTCCGCTTTAATATTTTCTTCTGGGACGATTTCGTCATATTTATTCATTTTCGCAAGCAAATACGTATACGGATTGGCTGGGCCTACTTTTATCGTCATAAGAGAGAAGCTGCCCTTCTCGCCGTATCCACCATCCACTTGAATGTGAGGGGCAATCTCTGTTGCATCACCCGGCTTTGTCACGTAATACGGCAGTTTAACAAAAGTTAAGCCAAATAAGACAAGAACAATAACAAAAAAGCTGAGCCAGCGAATATTCAATTTTTTCATTCGATTAACACTCCCATTTATCAATGACATCTTTCAGTTCACCTGCTAATTGGTCTGCGGCGAGCTCACCAGCTTCAATCATCTCCTGAACCTGAGTGAATGAACTGGAGCTGAATGTTTCAAGCCTCGGCCGAATCATGAGATCTGCATGAATGGTTTGATGACGGACCAATTCATTTTGAAGGATGTCCAAACTTTGCATAATCACATCCGATAATCTCGTCGCCTTTTCTGTTTTTTTCACCCTAGATACATCAGAGGCGATAATAAGGTCTGCGCCCATTTCTTTTAAAACAGACACAGGAATGCGGTCAACAACCGCTCCATCCACTAGCTGTCTGCCGCCCATTTCATGAGGAACAAACACGCCTGGAATGCTGATGCTTGCTCTGACTGCTTGTGAGACAGACCCTTCTTTAAACACAACCTTTTCCCCTGTCTCGAGGTCACAGGCAACCACCGCAAGGGGCATTCTTAATTCTTCGAATTTTTTCCCATATGTAAACGTGTGAATCAGCTGCAAAATTCGGTTTCCTTTTAAAAGACCGATTTTTGGCAGTGTATAGTCAGCATAATACTTTCTTCTGAAGACAAGTGCAAGTTTTTTCATTTTTTCTACGTCTTGTCCTGCCGCATAAAAGCTCCCAACAAGTGCGCCAATACTGCTTCCAGCGATCATATCTACCTGTATCCCTTGCTTCTCAAGACTAGACAAAACCCCGATATGCGCCATTCCCCTCGCACCCCCGGAGCCTAGTGCAAGCCCGATGATCGGTCGCTTCATGAAAATCCACCCTCCTCTTTCTATGCATATATACGAATCTATAGGTCTAAACATGCCCCTACTGCTCGTATAGTAATAGAAGACAGGCTCGGCTAGTTTCTTTTTCTATAATCACGAGCTCGCCAATAGATCATAACGGCAAGGGGCGAAATCTCCATGAAAAAATGGAACACTCTGTTCATCGCTGCTTTTTTTATTTTCTTAACAGCCACTGTGATTACACACCCACAAGCCTCTTTGCAAGCATCGAAAAATGGACTTGCAATGTGGTGGGAGGTTGTATTTCCATCATTGCTTCCTTTTTTTATTTTGTCCGAGCTATTAATTAGTTTTGGGATTGTCAGATTTGTCGGGGTATTATTAGAGCCATTTATGCGCCCCATCTTCCGGGTGCCGGGTGTAGGGGGATTTGTACTGGCTATGGGAATGGCTTCAGGGTTTCCTTCTGGTGCGAAATTAACGACAAGACTGAGGCAGGAAAGGCAGCTGACGCGGATCGAAGCAGAGCGTCTCGTTTCCTTTACAAATTCATCGAATCCATTGTTTATTTTCGGTGCAGTGGCTGTTGGTTTTTTTCATCATCCAGCTTTAGGCATTGTATTGGCCAGCGCTCATTATTTAGGGAATCTCGCTGTTGGTGTGACGATGAGGGGATATAAAGCGCGGCATGATGCACACCTAAGAAGCCGAAAGAAGTTTTTATTCCCGCCGTTTAAAGAGGCATTCAATGCTCTTCATACAGCAAGACTCGCAGAGAAAAGACCGCTCGGCCAAATTTTAAGTGATGCAGTCATGTCATCAGTCCAAACACTCTTTATGATTGGCGGCTTTATTATCTTATTTTCTGTGTTTAGCAAAATGCTGTCAGTTGTCCATGTGACAGACCTTTTATCCATCGGGCTCGGATATATGCTGCAAACGATGCATCTTCCGCCAGAATTAGACCTTGCCATGATTGCCGGTTTATTTGAAATCACATTAGGAAGCCAGATGACGGGGTCACAGGAAGTCACCCTTCTCGCTAAAACCATTGTCGTCAGCTTTATTTTAGGATTCAGCGGGTTTTCTGTTCAAGCCCAAGTCGCCGGTATTTTAGCGGCAACCGATATCCGCTTTAAACCGTTTTTCTTCGCCCGTTTGCTTCACGGAATTTATGCAGCTGTTTTTGCCTTTTTATTATTCAAGCCTCTTTATGTCTCTCGATCAGACATGGCTCTCCCAGCGGGTGCCTTTGATGCAAGCCAGCAGGTCGTCATGTTCAGCAGCGTGCTTTGGAATCAGCTTGTGAAAGCCGGTCCCTTCATCACACTTTGCAGTATGATAGTGTATATCGCGCTATACTATCGGAAATTAAAAAATGGATGAGTGCCGGGTGCACTCATCCATTAAATTTTTCCTTCAGCGCTGCTTCTACCTCTTTTGGTACAAGATCGTTGACTGCCCCATGATATTTCGCTACTTCTTTGACAATGCTGGAGCTTAAGAAAGAATATTGATTGTTGGTCATCATAAAAAACGTTTCAATTTCATCGTCTAACACTTTGTTCATTGAGGTGCCTTGCATCTCATACTCAAAGTCTGTCACAGCTCTTAGTCCGCGTAAAATGACTTTGGCTTCTTTTTGCTTCGCATAATCAACAAGCAGACCGTGAAACGATTCAACTTTGATATTTGGCAGCTCCTTCGTTGCTTGGCGAATAAGCTCACACCGTTCTTCAACAGTAAATAATGGTTTTTTAGATGAATTATTTAGTACACATACATACACTTCATCAAAAATCTTTGCACCTCTTTTGATGATATCCAAATGCCCCAATGTAACTGGATCGAAGCTGCCCGGACAAACGGCTATGTTCCCCATGCTAATTTCCCCGCTTTCTATAGATCGTAATACCAGTCAATCCGTACAGTTCCTGTCTTGTGATGTGGAGCTGCCCTGCTTCTTCTGGCAGCTTCACATCTTTATCATGCTCACACACGATCACGCCGTCATCTGTTAACAAGGCGTGCTCGTCAATCATTTCAAGAAGTGCTTTTAGCTGTTGATCTTTATAGGGCGGATCAAGGAAAATGGCTTGAAAGGATTCCTCTCGTTTCACAACAGCTGCAAGTGCACGCTTTGCTTCATTTCGAAACACTTCACTTTGATCCATTAGCGACAATTGATTCAGGTTTCCTTTAATCGTCTGAATCGCCTTTATATCTCGATCAACAAATATGCAATGATCGAATCCTCTAGAAAGCGCTTCAATCCCTAAACCACCGCTTCCTGCAAATAAATCAAGAGCCCATCCGCCATCAAAATACGGGCCGATCATATTAAATATTGATTCTTTTACTTTATCTGTCGTCGGTCTTGTTGATTGACCTGGTACCGCTTTAAGTGTGCGGCCTTTTTTCGTTCCAGAGATGACTCTCATTTTTCCACCACTTTTTCTACTTGCTTCTATTGGTCATTGTTTATGACAAAAAATTCAACATTATCTTACCACATCACTCCTCAAGGAACAATGCAATGATATTCATTCATTTTCTATGTATAGATCAAGAAATACGGGGTCATACTATTTATAACAGCATCTGATGTGGTGCTGTTGCCAACCGCGGAGAAGACTTACGTTTCCCCATAAGTTCTTCCTCCGGTTTCTCCTCTCCCTTTGCCTTCTCCTTAATGAATCATTAAGAATAGAAGGACCCCGCGGGTGATGCCGCGGGGATTTTTTTGTGTCTTTAAAAGCCCACCTTATAATCATACTCTTTTGCTTTGTCCAATTTGGATTCGTACTCTAATTTAATAAAAGGTTTATATGAAGGCTCAACACGTTTCACAAATGGTAACGAGCTGAGTTTAGCCATATGGCGCTCAAGATCATCCATATCACAATAGATCACAGCATATTTCATTTTCCTTGAAATATAGTGAACATTCCCGAATTTTCTTAGCGCTTTTGACTGCTTTAACGAATGCAGCCAGACGACCATCCCTTGACGTTTGGTTTCCATCTTTTCACCTGCCGCTTTTCAATTCTTTTCATTCATTATGTAAAAGACGAGACATTCAAGTCTCGTCAAGATACTTTACAGCCGCAGCTGCCACCTGATCCACAGCCACCGCCGCATGATGATAGACCATCAAAATATGGGTTCCCTGTTGGAACTTTAATATATGCTGATACAGCTTGACCGATTTCAATACTAATCTCATCTAAGATGGATTGAATCGCTGTTTCTGCTTTTTTGAAATCAACCACTGTATCGTGAAGATCTAGCTTTCTTTTGACCTCACGCATTTCCTTTGAGATCGTTCTATAGTCCGGATGATATTTGCCGAACCGCTGCACATCCTCATACTGCTCTTTTACTTTTGTAAAATGGGCAATAATTTGTTGGGCTTCTTCGTCTTGCTGGAGACGCTTAAAGCAGTTGCGGTAATGTTCAGCCTCCTCCGACTGAAGAATCATGGCAGCCAATTGATTTGCTTCCTCTTGGAGCTCCACAGATTCGATTGTCGCATACATAAATGTTGCACCTCCAATTCATAGTTTACCACGAAACCTATGGATCAGAAAATGCTTTTACGTGACAAATACATCCCATGTTTCTCTTTTCTGTTTATATTCAGGATGACGGGAATTCAGCAAAACGGTCATTTTATGCTTTCCTTTTGAAAGATGCTTGACCACAAATGCCGCGGTATACTCATTCCCTGCACGTTTCCCGTCTACATACACTGTAAAATATCCCGCCTTCTCGTTCTTTTTCAGACGCTTTGGCTGAAGATGAAAATCTTGAAGTGTACTTTCTATATAGACAGACGACCCTTGCACTTTGTATTTCAAAAAGCCTTGCTGCTTCATTTCGCTTTGGGCTTGCTGCATGACTGGTACTGCTCGGTCTTGCTTAATCACTTGCTCTTCTCCATGTTGACTTTGACACCCGGTGACAAGAAAAAGCAATGCGCCTATTGACAGCATCCATTTCATCATCTGATTCTCCTTTCATCTACTTTTATAGGATGCTCAGGAAATAGACATCTTAATCAACTCAAAAAAAGCCTCAACCGGCTCCATTTTGATTGCGCATTGCTTGGAACATTTGAATCATCATTTCAGCCATTTGGACGCTATTGCTCAACTGACTCACACGATGAGGAATGGTTTTTTCGTAAAAGTTCATTTTATCTAATTCAAAGGACGTTAGATTTTCAGGATGTCGCGTCAGCTGTCTGTACCAGATAGGACGCTGCCTTATGAATTTGATTCGCTCCTCTTCGGCCATGACAAATTCCTGTACTTCTTTTCGCACCAGAAGCATCCCCTTTCACTTAATCTTTCCTGAAGGAGAATGGGTGCTGACTGCCTCCAGATGAACCTTTCTTTGAACCATTGGATGAAAATTGGCCGAGCAAGCTTTGTAAAGAGGAAATAGACTGGCTCATTTTGTTAATCTGTTCATTCATTTGATCAGCGTCCATTTTTTTCACAGCAGAAACCATTTTAGACATAAAATCTGCTTTTCCTGCTTCACTTGGCTTAGAGACTTTTTCTTCTTTCGCATCTTCTGATTTCGATTGCCGGTAAGGTGACCACATCTCATCTTCCTCACCAAACATGACCCAATTCTCGTATACACTTTGCCAGCTTTTTTCTTGCGTTTGCACTTCTTGAATTAACTTCGGATGGCGTCTGACGAACTGTTTAAATTCATCAATGGATGTTTGTTTTTGCTTGTTTGTCATATCCTCACCCCCCATACAAATGCCTACTATACTATATACACCAGCATCTGTTTTGGTGAGCCTCTTTTTAAACATCAAAAAAACAGCTGCGACCATGCAGCTGCTTTCGTTTAAGAAGTTTTCTTGATGAAATTTTGGGTGTAATATTTTTCTTTCACCCCTACGCCAAGATGCGTGTAATCTTTATTTAATAACGCCTTCCTGTGACCTTCACTATTGAGCCAGCCCTCTACCGCTGCAGGTCCATCGACATAGTTATAGGCAATGTTTTCACCTGCGAGCTGAAAGCCCACCTCGCCTCTTTCTAACCGGTCTTTCAGCGTACCGTATTTTTTAGATTCATGGGAGAAATAATGATTCTCTTTCATGTCCTCACTATGCATGAATGCCACTTCAGAGGTTTCATCATCCCACTTTAAGATCGGCAGGTTGTACTTATGGCGGATAATATTGGTCATATCAAAAATTTGTTTTTGACTGGAAGCTTCTATATCTTTCCACTTTTCGCCTGATATCGCCTCAGGTTCTACCAATTGACCTCGGTAGACCACCTCATACGGCTTTTGTTTCACAAATGTATCTGCGTTGAAGGCCCTGATACTTGAAAGGATGCTTTCAAACTTATCCATGTAAAGCTGAACATACACATCATCTCCCACTTTCACAGTGGGTCTTGTATTCATATCATCTTCTGAGAATTCAAAGCGGTATGAATTTTGTTCATCCTCCACATGAATATAAGGTGCAATTTGTGTTTTCTTAAATACTTCACTCGTGGCTTGACCGATTTTAAACGGTTCTACATTCAGACCGTCTCCTGTAGCAAACAAGGTCACCACTTTACTATCCTTTACCCCTACTTGAATATAGTGCTTCTTCGATTGGTTGTAAATCCACCAGTCATAATCATATGCGGAAGGATCAATTCGATCTGGTTCTCCCAGCTGTTTAAGCACTTCGTTTGAAGATTTCCCCATAAAGGACATGAGCCCCTTTTTTGGGATGTTGATCGGCTTATCGCTAGATGTTTCTTCATTAGACACCTTCGGTTCATTGCTGTTTTCTTTTTCTGGTGAAGATCCATATTGAATAAACAGAACGTACGTTCCAGATATAATCAGGAGGATGAGGAGTGTTTTGAGCACAGTTTTCAAATAAACACCTCCGTTAAATTGGCAAGGTACAAAAAGTACCTTCTACTGTCATTTAAACAAAACTTGCTCCATTTATCAACGACAATACAGCCTATTTAACACGAATTTAAAATATGCCCCTCTTAATGAAGAAATCCTTGTCCATGATCTTGATCCTGTTGAGAGATTTCTGTCAGTGCCTCTCCCGCGCGATCATTTGATAAATCTTCGACTGATAAATCTCCAAGAGCGACAATCCCTGTTAATGCGCCGTTTTTTACAACAGGAATGCGGCGGAGCTGATGCTCTGACATGAGCCGGACAATTTCTTCAAGTGTGGCATCTTCTTCAGCTGTTAATACTTCCTTTGTCATCAGCGAGCCCACTTCCTGTGAGTTTGGCTTTTTTTCTGCAATGCCTCTAAGCACAAGGTCACGGTCTGTCACTATTCCTACGAGCTGATCTCCATCAACCACTGGAATGGCACCAATATCAGCATCTCTCATTTTGACTGCTGCTTCATACGTATTGTCATCTTGCTGACATGTCACTACTTTTTTTGTCATAATATCTTTGATTTTTTTCGTTTTCACGTTGATTCCTCCATCCGTTATTTTCTTTATTACTGTAACCAGCTTATAAAAGAACATACCTTTCACAGTTGAAAGTTTAACGCTTTCATACTATGATTGTCAGTAAAGGGAAATTTTATAAGGAGGGGTTTTGGGTGAAGTTTGAAGGTACGGGGATTGAAAAGGTATCAGCTGACTTAAATAAATTAGATTTCATTATGGAAAGTGAAGGATTTGTACGAGCCGATCAATGGGATTATGAGCGTGTGACATACGACAGAAAGTACAGCATGGTAGAGGGAACCTTTTATTTACGGATTTCCGGCTACGCCACTGAAGGAGATGTCGGATCCAAAAAGGCACACATTCAGCTTCTAACACCGTTACTTGGAAAACACTATTATCCACATGGCGTTGAATACGGCGAAGGCGAAGAATTCCCTAAGTCTCTCATCCAATCAAGCAAAAAAACACTTGCACAGCTGAAGGAAAAACTAGAAGCCATGACGGCTGAAGCATAAAACAAAGGGCTGAAATATTCTTTATTTTAGCCCTTTTTCTAAGCTGAAAGCACAGCCAGATGGGACTGACCCCCGTTTTTGAGACAGGGATCAAAACACCTTTATACAGCCAATTGCCGATAGTTGATCGGTGATTGGTTGTTTAGTTTTGTTTGAATACGAATGTTGTTATAATAATAAATGTATTCTTTGACAGTGCGTTCTACGATGGTGGTCGTAGTTCGATCAATGCTGTTAAGATAGAACGTTTCAGACTTTAGCGAGGAATGAAACGATTCGATGGAGGCATTATCAGCGGGCGTCCCTTTACGGGACATGCTCATGGTAATGCCTTTTATATGAACAGCTTTCTGATACTCGTAAGATGTATACACAGAACCTTGGTCGCTATGTAACACACAGTTTTCAGGCAGTGCTGGGAGCTGATCAAGTGTGTTTAAGATAAAGTCTGTGTCCTGCTTATCACCAATCGTAAACGCAATCACTTCTCCATTATATAAATCCAATATACTGGAAAGGTACAATTGTTTCTGTCCATAAGGCAAATACGTGATGTCCGTTACTAGTTTTTCAAGAGGGCGATCAGACTGAAAGTTCCGATCCAGTATATTACCGGCCACGGCATAGGGCTGCCCATTCTTCTTACGCTTTTTCATTTTAACCCGGCACTGCCACTGGTTTTTCTGCATGATACGTTGAACAGTTTTATGGTTAATACGCATTCTCACTTTTAGTAAGGCTGTGATTTTTCGGTATCCATATCGATACTTATGTTCTCGGCACAACGTGCCGATTTGCTTCTCTAGTTGTCTTTTAGAATGATTCTGAGTCAGATTCTTTTTCCATCTATAGTACGAAGCGCGTGAGACGCCTAAATGGATACAGATGTCCTGTACTGTCATCGTTTTGCACAATTCTTCTACCAGTTTGATTGACGTTTCCTTATCAACTTCCTTTCCAATTCGTTGTACTTTTTTAAAACTTCATTCTGTTGACTCAGATAGCGATTTTCTGCCTGCAGTCTCTCTAATTCGGAAGAGTACTCGGGACCCTTTCTATGGGTATATTGTTTTCCAACAGGCTGTTCAAACCGGTGTGTATCCCCAGCCTTATGCCACCTCACCCATGTCTGAACCTGCGTTTTATTTGTGATATTCAATTCCCGCAAGATCTCTTTCATTGATACGCCTGCCAATCTCATTTCTACAGCCTTCTGTTTGACTTCAACCGGATAACTCACTCTTGTCCCCATAGAAAAAACACCTCCATGTTTTATTTCGGATCACAACGATCCGTTTTCAAACTTGAAGGTGTTTTTTATTTGTCTCATCTTATGGGGTCAGTCCCAGATGGCTGTGCTTTTTTTATTCATATTTCGGAATAAGCGCATCTGGTACGGCATCTTTTGCTCTTTCTTTTCTTGCCCAGTCAAAGAAGACAACAGCAAGAATAGAGCCGTACACAATCTCCTGAATAATTTTCATCAAAATCGCACCTAGCTGCTGGTCCTCTAGCAGTGGCAAGGTGTGGAACATATCAGGGCCAGTGAGGGCAAGGCCTGCTAGCATATCACTTGGCACACATAAATGCAGTGCTTGTATCCATGCGCCGGCATCTGAATAGGTTGCATAGATCGGTGCTTCACTAAACATGATGAGTGCACAGGCCGGTGTCATCAATATCCCGTCTGCCATGATATATCCAAGCTTCAAAATGCCTGTGATCTGCGGCTGACTTTGAACTTTATGGACAAGCGGCCACCACATGAAAAAGGCAGCGATAAAAATAACCACCGTCATCACTGCGTGGTAAAACGGATCTGTTTTCACAAAATCAAACACAAGCGGAATGTGATACAGCGAAAACAAGCCGTTAAACCCAAGCAGTGCAATTAAAGGTTTGGAAAACAAACGGAAAACAGCTTGAATACCTGGTGTTTGAATGATCCGCTCCCAAATGGCTGGAGGTAATCCTGTAATAAGGAGAGGCGGGATGACTAAGTACAGCACCGCCATTTGCGCCATATGTGCACTAAACATAATATGCCCCATTAAATCAATTGGGCTCCCTTTCACAGCATATAACAGAACAAGCCCCGTCAGAAATAATGTTTTCTCTTTCACCGTCGCACGGTGCTTTCCCTTTGTCACAAGAAGCAGATAAAGAGCAGCTGCTATCACAATACAAGTCAAATAATAAGGGCTCCATAATGCCCGAAATCCGAATATTTCTAAGTTCTCCATTGCTGCGCCTCCTTCAAGGGCAAAGCGGGTTTACCACCATATAATGGTCAAAAAGGCTAATACGGTAATAAACGCAACAAACACACCTGAGTATAGAAACAAGGCGGGTGTTTCATGCCCTTTTTGGTTCATGTGCATAAAATAATAAAGTTGAAAAGCTACCTGAATGCCTGCAAGCAGTAAAATAAATGGTACTGCGAACCAGTTTCCAACGTCTTCTGAGGCGATCGTTAAAAACGCAACAAATGTTAATCCAATCATCAAGCCGAAAGAAATGAGCTGATGCTTCATTTCTTCGGCATTTTTCTTTTTACGATATACAAGGTCGACTTTGGACTGATTTGTGTTTTTATTTCCCATTCTTATCCCACCATTCCCATTAAATATACAACGGTAAAGATGAAGACCCACACAACATCAATGAAGTGCCAATAGAGACTTGCCACATAATATTTCGGCGCATTGTATAAATCGAGTCCGCGTCTCATATTTCGAATCATAAGAGCGGTAATCCAGCAAAGTCCGAAGGCGACGTGAGCTCCGTGAGTTCCTACAAGTGTATAGAAGGAAGAACCAAGAGCAGAGCTGGTAATCGTAAATTCATACGCATGCACATAGTGATAAAACTCATAAATCTCAACCCCTAAAAACCCAGCACCTAAAAGGACCGTGATACCAAGCCAAAGCTGCATCTTTTTAAAGGCAAAGTTTTTCATATGATACATGGCATACACACTCGTTAAACTGCTCGTTAATAGAAGCATTGTGGCAATAAAGACAAGTGTGAGGTCAAACATATCAGTTGTTTTTGCTCCGCCTGCATTTGAGTTTTTCAGCGCCAAATAAGTGGCGAAAAGCGATGCAAACAGAACGGTTTCTCCTCCAAGAAACAGCCAGAACCCGACAAACTTATTCTTCCCTTCTAACGTGGCCTTCTCGGGAGAAGCCGGAAAGGTTTCCGCCGTCATTTTTTGTGGTTCCATTATGCTTTCACCCCTTTATCATCGTCGTCAGTCAAATCTTCTTTGTGAATATGGTATCCATGATCATCTTTCAAAGACCTAACGAGCATGGTCGCAAACGTAATACCAAGACCAATGAAGATCACCGGAAGCCCCCAGCTGTGCTCTTGACGATACATGAAACCAAACGCTGACACAAATAGACCGAATGAGATAATGACAGGCAAAATGGAGTTATTCGGCATGTGAATATCATCGAGCGGTTCAGATGCTGTCATTCCTTTTTTACCATCCATTTTTTCAATCCATAATGGATCTAGTCCTCTCACAAGCGGCAGCTGTTTAAAGTTGTATTCTGGCGGAGGCGAAGAAACTGCCCATTCAAGTGTTCTTCCATCTCCCCAAGGATCGCTCGATACCCGCTCTCCTTTTGCTGTTGTCCAGATGATGTTAATCAGCATGATCACAACAGCTACAAACATAAACAGTGCCCCAATCGTACTGACTAAGTTCCCAAGCTCGAGACCCTGACCTGGCAGGAACGTAAAGACCCGGCGCGGCATGCCCCATAAACCGAGAAAATGCTGGATAAAGAAAGTTAAATGGAAACCGATGAAAAACAGCACAAAGCCAATTTTTCCAAGCTTCTCATTCAGTATTTTTCCAAACATCTTCGGCCACCAGTAATGCACACCTGCTAGAATACCGAATACAACCCCGCCGATAATGACGTAATGGAAATGCGCCACAACAAAATACGTATCATGGAACTGATAATCTGCTGCAGCTGCCGCAAGCATGACCCCAGTTACCCCGCCAAGTAAGAACGACGGAATAAAGGCAACAGAATAAAGCATCGGCGTTGTAAACTTCACATTACCGCCCCATATCGTGAGCAGCCAGTTGAATACTTTAATTCCTGTTGGCACTGCTATTGCCATGGTCGCTACAGCAAAGATCGCATTGGCGATAGGTCCGAGCCCCGTGGTGAACATGTGATGCGCCCACACCATGAATCCAAGGAAACCAATCAATACAGTAGCAAACACCATGGACGAGTAACCAAACAATCTTTTTCTTGCAAACACTGGAATGATCTCTGAGAAGATTCCGAATGCCGGCAGGATCAAGATATATACTTCCGGGTGTCCGAAAATCCAGAACAAATGCTCCCAGATGATTGTATTTCCTCCAAGCTCTGGATTGAAAAAGCTCGTGTCAAACATTCTATCAAGCATCAGCATCGCAAGCCCTGCTGTCAGCGGCGGGAATGCGAATAAAATAAGTGCGGAGGCGACAAATGTCGTCCAAGTAAAGAGCGGCATTCTCATATACGTCATACCAGGCGCTCTCATATTAATAATCGTTGCAAGAAAGTTAATTCCGGCAATCAGCGTACCAATACCCGCGATCTGTAAACCTAAAATGTAGAAATCCATTCCATGACCTTCTGAATTCAGCGTGAGCGAAGCGTATGCAGTCCAGCCTGCATCAGGTGCTCCGCCCATAAACCATCCAAGGTTTAAGAAAATTCCTCCGAAAAAGAATAACCAAAAACCAAGTGAATTCACAAACGGAAATGCTACGTCACGTGCACCAATTTGAATTGGTACTACCGCATTCATTAATGCAAATAACAGCGGCATAGCTGCAAGGAAAATCATTGTCGTTCCATGCATCGTCATGATTTCATTGTAAACCCCTGCACTGACAAAATCATTTTCAGGGATGGCTAGCTGAATACGGATAAACATCGCTTCTAGGCCGCCAACCAAAAAGAAAAATCCCCCTGCCACTAAATATAATATGGCAATTTTTTTGTGGTCAACCGTTGTCAAGTAATCCCATAAGACAGCGCCAAACCCCCGCTTTTTAGCTATTGTACTCACCATGAAATCCCCCTCTTATCTCCCATTTGCCCCTTTTCATATAGATGTCTTTCTTCACGATCCTTTAAACAGACTATGTCTGACAGATGACGACCTCTCGGTTGTAGAGACATATTCGGGAGCTCTTAACAAAAACTTCACATCGATCACATACCCTCTTGAATATTTGCTCTAGTTGTTACTCGATTTTAAGACCTTTTAAATACTCGTAAAGTGCATCTGCTTCTGAGTCATTTAATTTAGGGTACGTTCCTGTCATCTTATTACCTGGTTTAAAGCTTTCTGGATCTTTCAGCCATGCTTTCACATTTTCTTTGTTCATGTCTTTAATTCCAGCTACTTTCGTCCGCTCTCCGAAGGTCGCAAGGTTTGGTGCAGTCCTTGCTGCTTCCGGCCGTTCGTCACCAGGCTCTACTGCGTGACAGCTTAAGCAGTTTTTCTCTTTAAATAGCTTTTCACCCTCTAAAGCGAGATCTTTTGTGGATTCAGGCTTCTTGTAATCAGCCATTTTTTTCGTCCATCCTAAAAACTCATCTTGAGAAAGCGTTTTAACTTTAAAGTCCATTAAAGCATGTGACGGCCCGCACAGCTCCGCACATTTCCCGTAGAAATATTCCCCTGCATCTTTCGTTCGTTTCGAGTCAAAGGTTAAATAAAATTTGTTCTCATTATCTGTGTTTGTATCAATTTTACCGCCAGCCGATGGAATCCAGAATGAGTGTTTGACATCGGACGCTTTCAGCTTAAAATATACCTTCTGATCTGTTGGTACGATCAATTCCTGACTTGTGACAATCCCATAATCAGGGTATTCAAATTCCCACCAATATAAGCTGGCTCTTACATTGACAACAAGTGTCTTTTCAGGATCTCGTTTTTTCTTATCCATAGCGCTTGTATCCCCTAGTTCAAGCGTGTATGCCACAACAGGTACAACGAGAATAATGAGTAGAAGAATCGGAATCGCTGTCCATGTGATTTCCAGGTTGCGGTTCCCTTCCACCTGCTTTGGAATCGTATCTTCTCCCACTTTAGAACGTTTGAATTTAATGATGACGTAAAAGAAAATGATCGATACAACAATGACGACAAGAACCATAATGAGTGTACTCAGTACCGTTAGGAAAAACTGTTTATCTGCTACTTCCCCAACAGGCTTGAGTGTTGATAAGTATGGTTCACCACAGCCCGCCAAAACGAGCGTCAGTAAGAGAAACAGTGAATAAACACGCCATTTTCTTATCATAATTTGTCCCAACCCCTTTTGCTTGATCTCCTTTGCCTTTCGCTTTTTACCTCTTATTTATAAAATCACTTCTCACCCATGCATAACCCCCGCCTCTTATAAAAGCACTTACATTTCCTCTTTTCATAAAAAAATGATGTTTTTACTCAAAATACCATCTATGTATAAACAGAAAGCCGCCTAAATAGAACTGAATATCAGGCGGCTTTCATAGTTGTTAGAAAATGTTGTGTTATAAGATATAGCCATTGTTTTGATGTGATCAAAGTGTATTTCACTCTAGAATAGTGTAATAATAATCATCGCTACGAAAAAGATGGTTAAGTAGTTTAATGAATAAACGAACATGAGCGTTGACCACTTCATGATGTCTTTCATTTTAAAGCCCATAAGGCCAATAACAAGCCATCCAATATTAAGCAATGTACCAAGTGCGACAATCGGCCATCCTAATCCACCTAAGAAAAATGGAAGCGGAAGAAGACATGCTGTCCAAATGATGATCTGGCGTTTTGTGACTTCAAAGCCGTAAACAACTGGCAGCATTGGAATGCCCGCCTTACGGTAATCTTCCGTTTTCTTAATCGCAAGTGACAGGAAGTGCGGGATTTGCCAAATGAACATAATCATAAACAAAACCCAAGCTGTTGTGTCGATTGTACCTGTGACAGCTGTCCAGCCGATTAATGGCGGAACCGCGCCAGATACACTTCCGATAACTGTATTGATGGTGTAGTGGCGTTTAGACCACATGGTGTAAAGAACCGCATAAGTAAAGACTCCAATAAATCCAATCACTGCTGATGTAATGGTTGTCATCAGAAGCATAATGAGTCCTAATACAACAAGCAGAATGCCAAATGCATACGCTTGCCCCGGCTGAATTTTACCTGTAACCGTCGGTCTTGTTTTTGTTCTTTCCATTAATATATCAATATCACGGTCAAACGCATTATTAATTGCGCATGAACCGGCAATAATAAGAGAAGAACCAATCATTGTTAACAGCACAATATCAAGATTTCCAAGAAAACTCATACCTGTAAAATAAAAAGCAAGCCACATTCCAGTAAATGTCGTAATGAAATTGGAATTGACGATGCCCATTTTAATCAGAGCAAGAAAATCTTTCCACGCTGTTGTTTCTTCTATTTGTCCATGAATAGCTGCTTCCGCGGCTGTTTTGGAATTTGCCAATGTGTATAACCTCCCTTGCTCAAACCTTCAAACGAACGAATGACACGTAAAATCATTACAACTCTATCATACAAGATAAACAGCTGTAAAAAAACATCCTATTAAATAATAAACGACAAACTTGAAGTTATTTGTGAACTTTTCGTGAATTTATTAGGATATATGTGTGTTTCAGAAGGCGGTGCAAAATGAAATATTCTCTCCTCTATTTCTATCAGACTGTCAAAGAAAGATCAAGCACTCTAAATCTGTAAACTTTGTGAACTAACATATCATTTTTTTGTGAACTTTGGTCATTATGAATTGCAACAGAACACGCATTTGGCTTAAACTTGAGAGCATGTGAGGTTTTCATTTACATCAGAAGTTTTTTAGAGAAGGTGAAATAATTTGATGAAATTTGCTTTAAGGCTATTGAGCGTGATCACAACGTTTGTGATGCTGATCGTACTGATTGGCGGTGCGCTTGTGACGAAAACCGGTTCGGGTCTTGGCTGCGGTAGACAGTGGCCCCTTTGCCATGGTCGTTTCTTTCCTGAAATGAACCCCGCTTCCATCATCGAATGGAGTCACCGCATGTCAACAGGGGTTTCCACCATTCTTGTTCTGGCACTGGCGGTCTTATGCTGGAAAAAAATTAGTCCAGTATTCCGTGAAACCAAATTCTTGGTCATCATGTCCATTATATTCTTAATGCTTCAAGCGCTGTTAGGAGCTCTTGCCGTCGTATTTGGCTCTAACGCACTTATAATGGCACTGCACTTCGGTATTTCACTCATTTCATTTGCTTCAGTATTACTGCTTGCACTTCTTGTCTTTGAAGCAACCAGATCTGAAACAAAGCTTGTGAAGCCGCTTCATATCGGCAAAAAAATGCAGTTCCATATTTATGGAGTGATCACGTATACGTATATCGTGGTATATACGGGTGCTTATGTGAGACATACAAAGTCAAGTCTTGCTTGCTCTGTGTTCCCGTTTTGTTCAAAAGACGGTGCACTTCCAACGTATTTTAATCAGTGGGTTCAAATGTCTCACCGAGCAGCAGCACTTCTTTTATTCGTCTGGATATTTGTCGCAATGTTCCATGCCATGAAACATTATAAAGAACAGAAGCAGATTTATTATGGGTGGATTATCTCAGCCATTCTGATTACACTTCAAGCCATTTCAGGTGTGATGTCTGTTTATTCTCATCTTGCACTTGGTTACGCGCTGGCTCATTCATTCTTTATTTCTTGTTTGTTTGGGGTACTATGCTACTTCTGCTTACTCATTGCCCGGTTTAAATATGAAAGCAAAGAGCCATTTAGATAAGAATTGTATCCCCCTATCATGTGAAGAGGGGGATTTTTTATTGTTGTTTTGCTTCTTCGAATAGCGAGATGGCCTTTTTGCGTCTTTCCTTGTGATCAACTGTCGGCAGCGGGTATGTATCACCTAGCACACAGCTCGATTTCAGTTGTTCATCTATCGGCATTTTACTTGGTTCATGAATCCATTTTTCATCAACATGCTCTAGCTCTGGTACATATCTTCTAATATATTCCCCGCTTGGATCAAACCGCTTCGACTGGGTCGTTGGGTTAAAAATACGGAAGTACGGCACGGCATCTGTCCCAACAGAAGCTGCCCACTGAAATCCTCCGATATTCGAAGCCTCATCATAATCCACAAGCTTTTTTGCAAAATACGCTTCTCCCTTTCTCCAATCAATCAAATAATCCTTTGTTAAAAATGAGGCGGTGACCATCCTTAAACGATTATGCATCCAGCCTTCCTCATTTAACTGTCTCATCCCTGCATCAACGAGGGGAAAGCCTGTTTCACCTTTACACCATGCTTCAAACAGCGTCTCATCTTCATTCCATTTCATCCCTTGAAACGCCGAATTGATTTCTTTTTCTTTCATCTCTGGATAATGAGCATAAATCATATGGTAAAAATCTCGCCACGCCAGCTCTTTGATAAAGGTTTCTCTGCCCTCGTCTTCAAACAGTGCTTCCTCATGTACCGCATGAAAGATCGTTCGAATTGAGATGGTCCCTGTTTTTAAGAAACGTGACAGCTTGCTCGTTCCAAAAACAGATGGCATATCTCGTTTTTCATGGTAACGTGTTAGTCTTTTTTGGATAAAGTCATGCAGCGTGTTCATCGCTTTGTGTGAGCCGATTTGATCAAATTTTCTTGAGCATCTCATGATTATACTGCGTAGTTTGTCATTCCCTTTGTGTGAAAGTGACTCATCACAAATCGTATGAGCGCTACTGAGAAATGATTTGTCAACTTTTATCACAATCTGCTTCTCTTGCTTTCGCCATGATTGATAGTATGGAGTAAACACTTGATAATGAGTGCCATCCGCTTTTAAAATATCTTGCGCCCCGTGAAGGTGTGTATCTTGCCATTTTGACACATGAATGCCCTTCTTTTCTAAAAAAGCGGTTACTTGATGGTCACGCTTTTGACCGATTCCCACTTGATCTTCATTAAAAAAGACAGCTTTGATGTCATAGACATCGATAACTTGCTGAAAGGCACGCAAGACATCTCCATAGAGAAGGTGAATATACGTTTGAGATTCTCTTGCTTCCTTGACGAAATGCGCCAAGTTTTGAAAAAAATGTTCGTTGTTTAAATCGAGGTCCATTTCAGTAAAAAATGGATCTAGATGATAAAGAGCAAATAATTTGTACTCGTGTTTTTTTGCATATGTGATCGCTTTTGATAAGGCGATATGATCATCTAATCGCATATCCCGGCGAAACCAAATCACAACAATGTTTTCCAACCTTCTTCACCTCACTCTATAGTGTAATCACTCTCACTGGCTGCTGCACATTTTAATGCGCTCAAAAAAAAGACACATCACGGTGGATGTGTCTCACTTATTATTCAGGCTTTAATACGATTAACAGATCACCGGTTTGAATCGGTTCTCCATTTGTCACATGTATTTCATCTACAACCGCAGAAAATGGAGCTTGTACAGTCGTTTCCATTTTCATGGCTTCATTGATCATCAAATGCTCACCTTGAGAAATTTTCTGCCCTTTTTCCACGAGTACTTTGATGACAGTGCCTGGCATTGATGCGGCGATGTGATTTGGATTCGAGCGGTCCGCCTTCATTTTTTCTTGAACAGAGGATTTGATGCTTTCATCCTTAATCACTACTTCACGCGGCTGGCCATTTAACTCAAAGTAAAGAACTCTTGTGGCATCTGGATTCGGTTCACCAATTGATACGAGTTTGACAATCAGAGTTTTTCCTTTTTCGATTTCTACCTCAATCTCTTCTCCAAGCCTCATCCCGTAGAAGAACGTTGGTGTATCAAGAACAGAGATGTCACCATAGCTTTCTGCTGTTTGGACAAATTCAGAAAAGACTTTCGGATATAAGGCATACGCAATTGCGTCTTGCTCTGTTAACGTCAGGTCATGAGATTCTTTGAACTGCTTCTTAATGTCTTCAAAGTCCACTGGCTTCAGCTTCTCACCAGGTCTGACAGTAAGAGGCTCTTCCCCTTTTAAAATCAGCTTTTGCAGCTTTTCTGGGAATCCGCCATGCGGCTGGCCTAAATAGCCTTTAAATAATTCCACAACAGAATCCGGGAAGTCTAGTGTTGCGCCTTTTTCATAAACATCTTCTTCTGTTAGATCATTTTGCACCATATAAAGTGCCATATCTCCAACTACTTTAGAGGATGGTGTTACCTTTACAATATCACCAAACATGTCATTCACACGTCTGTACATTTCCTTTACTTCATTCCAGCGCTCGCCAAGACCGACACCTTTCGCCTGCTGCTGCAAGTTACTATATTGACCGCCAGGCATTTCATGCTCATAAATTTCTGTATGAGGCGAATTCATGCCGCTTTCAAATTCATGATAGTATTTTCTGACGGAATCCCAGTATTGAGAAAGGCGTTCGACAGATTGGACGTTCATGTCTGGCTTTCTTTCATGTCCATCTAAAGCATAATAAAGTGAGCTTGCACTTGGCTGCGATGTGAGTCCTGCCATAGAGCTGACGGCAACATCCACAATATCAACGCCTGCATCAATCGCTCTTGCATAGGTGAACAGTCCATTTCCACTCGTGTCATGCGTATGAAGATGGATAGGGATCGTAAGCTCATCTTTTAAAGCAGAGACTAGCTCGTATGCTGCCTGCGGTTTTAATAGCCCCGCCATATCTTTAATACCTAAAATATGTGCGCCGGCAGATTCAAGCTCTTTTGCAAGAGATACATAGTACCCAAGATCATATTTTGGACGAGATGGATCAAGAATATCCCCCGTATAACAAATCGCCGCCTCTGCCACTTTGCCTGATTCCCGAACAGAATCAATGGCAAGCGTCATGCCTTTGACCCAGTTTAAGCTGTCGAAAATACGGAACACATCAATGCCTGCCTCGGCTGATTCTTTTACAAATGCTTTGATCACATTATCTGGATAGTTTGTATATCCGACAGCGTTTGATGATCTTAATAGCATTTGGAACAGCGTGTTTGGCACTTCTTGACGAAGCTCTTTCAATCGTTCCCAAGGATCTTCTTTTAAGAAACGGTACGCAACATCAAATGTAGCCCCGCCCCACATTTCCATACTAAACAGCTCTGGCCATAAACCTGCTGTCGGCTGGGCAACTTTCTTTAAATCATGTGTTCTAAAGCGTGTCGCAAGCAGAGACTGATGCGCATCCCTAAAGGTTGTGTCAGTTAAAAGGACGCTACTTTGTTCTTTCACCCAGTTGGCAAGCCCCTCAGGTCCATGCGTATCTAACAATTGTTTTGTCCCAGACGGAATCTCTTGATTGAGAGGAAGCTTCGGTACGTCTGGCTTGTCAAAATGAGGCTTCTTTTTCTCCGCAATACCCGGGAACCCATTAATGGTAACGTTACCAATATAAGTCAACATCTTCGTTCCGCGGTCTTTTTGCTTAGGGAAATTAAATAGCTCTGGCGTTGAGTCGATAAACGATGTATCGTACTCCCCTTTTAGGAACTTCTCATGCTTAGCCACATTTTCAAGAAATGGGATGTTAGTTTTAATTCCGCGAATCCTGAATTCTTGTAAATTTCGAACCATTTTAGCAGCCGCTTGATCAAACGTGAGCGCCCATGTAGACAGCTTGACCAATAGTGAGTCGTAATAAGGTGTAATGACCGCACCTTGGAAGCTGTTCCCTGTATCAAGACGTACACCAAATCCCCCACCTGAGCGGTAGGCCATAATTTTTCCTGTGTCTGGCATAAAGTCATTTAAAGGATCTTCTGTTGTGACCCTTGATTGAATGGCAAAGCCGTGTGTAAAGATATCTTCTTGCTTTGGAATACCAACTTCTTTGCTGTGAAGGTTATGCCCCTTTGCAACAAGAATTTGAGTTTGAACGATATCGACACCTGTGATCATTTCTGTGATCGTGTGTTCTACCTGCACCCTTGGATTGACTTCAATGAAGTAAAACTCTCCATTTGCAACTAGGAATTCTACAGTCCCTGCATTAATGTACGATACATTCTGGGCCAGCTGGACAGCCGCTTCGCAAATATCTTCACGCAATTGATCTGTTAGAGACACACTTGGCGCCACTTCAATGACCTTTTGATGCCGCCTTTGAACAGAGCAGTCACGCTCATATAAATGAATGATATTGCCGTGATTGTCTCCAATCACCTGCACTTCAATATGTTTTGGATTTTCAATCAGCTTTTCAACGTATACTTCGTCATTTCCAAAAGCAGCTTTGGCCTCTGACTTCGCACGGTCGTAGGCTTCCTTCAGCTCTTCTTTTGATCTGACAATCCGCATACCCCGGCCGCCGCCGCCTAGTGAAGCTTTAATAATAAACGGGTAACCGTATTCTTCACCGAATTTTTCGACTTCTTCGACCGAATCAACTGGTCCGTCACTTCCTGGAATGACTGGAATACCAGCTTTTTTCGCTTCATCTCTCGCCTTTACTTTATCTCCAAACATATCTAAATGCTGAGAAGTTGGACCGATAAATTGAATGCCTTCCTCTTCGCATCGTCTTGCAAAATGAATGTTTTCGGATAAAAATCCGTAGCCTGGATGAATCGCATCCACGTCATTTCGTTTTGCAATTTCGATGATCCCCTCGATATCGAGGTAGGCATCAATCGGTTTCTTCCCTTCTCCAACTAGATATGCTTCATCAGCTTTATAGCGATGATAAGAGCCCGAGTCTTCTTTGGAATAAATGGCCACTGTACGTAAATTGAGCTCCGTACAGGCCCTGAAGACTCTGATAGCGATTTCCCCTCTGTTTGCAACTAGAACCTTTTGAATTGTTCTCTGTGACATTCTCACTCCTCCATATCCCTTAAAATTTTATATGTACTCTATAATAAAGGAAGAAATGAAAACTGTACACTTTTGTTTTCTAAAGATTCAAAGTTTTCTGCAATCCATTTTTTTCAACTGATGGTTTGCTCATTGATTTTTTCTTTTTGTAACGCTCTTTATATTCAGTAAACATGCTGATATTCAGCAGCATTCCCATACAGATGCTAAGTAAAATGATAGACGATCCCCCGTAGCTGATAAACGGAAGTGTCACCCCAGTAATTGGAATAAGACCTGAAACACCGCCTAAATTGATACAAGTTTGGATCGCAATCATGGAGGAAATTCCTATTGCAAGCAAACTTCCAAACGGATCTTCACACTTTCTCGCAATGTAAAAACCTTTCACGACGATGAAACCAAGAAGAGCGAGAACAAAAAACACGCCGAAAAAGCCAAGTTCTTCTGAGATAATTGCCATGATAAAATCTGTGTGCGGTTCTGGAAGATACCCGTACTTTTGAACGCTTTCTCCTAGACCGAGTCCAAAAAAGCCGCCTGATCCAATCGCATAATATGAATTAATCAATTGATGCCCAGTAGCCCCTGCATCTTTAAATGGATCTTGGAAACTCTCAAAACGTCCGAGACGATTTTGCGTGAAAATTTTATCCCAAAAAAGAATAATAAATGGGGTCACGACGACCATTACTGCACTAAATAGCGCGAGCAGCTTCGCTAGCGTTTTGCCGCTAAAACCTGAGCATAAAATCATCGCAAGGGCAATCATGCCAATGATAAAGGCTGTCCCATAGTCCGGCTGTAAAATGATAAATCCGCACAGGATAGAGACAATCACGATCGGAGGCGTAACACCTCTTAAAATATGATCAATATAATGCTGCTTTTTGGCATACACCGCAGCAAGATAGATGATGACGACAATCTTTACAAATTCAGCTGGCTGAAGACTAAAAGGGCCTAATTTGATCCAGCTTCTTGCGTTCCCTGCAATATGACCGCCAAAGTACACATAGATGAGGGAAAAAACTGAAATCAGCAGCATACCAATCTGGAATTTCTTATTTGAAAACAGCTGATATGGAACTAATGCTGTAAAGATCAAGATGACTGCTCCAACAATCATAAATAAGAGCTGTTTCTTAAAAAAGTTATCTGGCGCGGCATCGTATCTGATAACAGATGTAATCATACTTGAGCTATACACCATAACCAAACCAAATGCGCTGATTAAGATAATGGCGAACAATAATGAGTAGTCATACGATTTTAGCATTCTCTTTAACATATAATCCTCTTCCTAACGTCTGTTTCTACTGCTTGATATCTTCTTAGCTGTTCTTATTCTACTACATTTTCTCCGTTTGATCCCGTTTTACCTCTTTTATATTGTTCGTCATTCATGAAAGAATCAAGTCCGTTTACCGTCAATCCATCAAAAGAAAATAGGGGACAAAAAAACTCAAACTTATGTTGTGGAAGTTTGAGTTTTCAATCGTTATTTTTTTGTGAACGCATCATGAAGTGCGGAAAGCTCTCTCTCAAGTTTATCGAGTAGTTTCTTGCCTTCATGTTGATCAACTAATCCAAGCCGGACAGCAAAATCAATCTCTCTCGATAATCCGAACATTTGAGTATCTAAAACCTCTTCATAAAGAGGACATTGCGGCATCGTTAAGTTGTCCATTTGCACTTGGATCAATTTTAAAATTTTATCTGCATCCAATTTTAATAAAGCCAGTGCTTTTTGCCGATGATCGACTAAAATTTCTGACGCCAAAAGTATCCCTCCGTTCCCCAGGCGAGTACCTAATTCTTCTATTTATCATAAAGCGAAACGCCCAAAATTGCAAGCAGATTTGTACAGTTCGCTTTGTGAAAATAAAAAGAAGACATTTCTCATTAAAAGATACTCATCTCATATTTTTCACTCATGAGCTCAAGCAGCTTAATCCCAGCAATACTATTCCCTTTTTCATCCAGGGCAGGACCGAAAATTCCGATTCCAAAATCATATGGTGCCGCTCCCATAATCCCGCCTGAAACACCGCTTTTAGCAGGTATGCCGATATTAATGGCAAATTCCCCGCTTGCATTATACATGCCGCACGTCACCATAAAGGTTTTACAAATTCTAGCGACATCTTTTGAAAGAATTTGCTTGCCCGTCTCTGGATGTCTGCCATCTAATGAAAAAACACAAGCAATTTTCGCCAAATCTAAGCTGTTCATCATGATGGCGCATTGTTTCGTATACACGTCCATGACCTCTTCTACGTTCCCTCTAATAATATGATATTGCTTCATATAATAGCACATAGCCCGGTTAATCATCGATGTCTCAAATTCGGATGCGGCTGTTTCCTTGCAGTATGTAATGCTTTTGTCATTTGCGAGCTCTCTAATAAAGCCAAGCAGGCGGTTCAGCTGATCTTGCGGAGTGGCTCCTCTTATTAAGCTTGTGACTGCAAGCGCTCCTGCATTAATCATTGGATTCAGCGGCTTATTCGGATTTGCTGTCTCCAGCTTAATCATTGAATTAAACGGATCACCTGTTGGCTCTTGTCCAACAAATTGGAAGACTTTTTTTGGCCCTTCTTCTGAAAGCACGAGCGCAAGAGCTAATACTTTAGAAATACTTTGCAGGGTAAAGCGTTTATCTACATCTCCTGCCGAGTGGCAAGTATTACTCACATGGTACACAGCCACAGATAAATCCGTCTGATCCGCTTTGGCGAGAGCGGGAATATAGGATGCTACTTTGCCATCTTTGGCCACTTTTTTTGCTTCTTCTACAAATCGCTGAAGCTCTTCATTGTCACGACATGCCATGCCCAACATCCTCCCTATCTTTCATGTACGATTAGTGTGTACAAGGAAAAGCATGTTTATGAAAGTGACAAAGCAGGCGAAAACTTCTATAATTTATGTTGGAAAGGGGTTGTCTTGAACATGAGCATCATTCAAATTAAGGGGAACGTAAAGTACAAGATCACCATTGATCCAAGTGTATGGATTTTTGATGACCGCAAATTTTTAATGGATTCATTTTTTGAAAAAAGCACGGCAAATGAAGAAAGTCAGCTGGATCAGGAGCTTGACCAAGAGCGGGTGATCAGAGAAGGACAAACACTTCCACCCACTTTAAAAACAGAGAAGAAGTACGAAAAGGAAAGACTCATCACAGGCAGCTTCGGAATGAAGCTGGGTGATATGCTGAAAAATGCAGAACCGCTTGAACATGCAGACACATGCGAATTTGTCACAGAAACAGAGACAATTGCTGTTCCGCTTTCTCAGGCAATGGAAAGCATTGCACACTTCAGCCAAAATGGGAAGCCGATGACAGAAGAAGGACCAATCCACGTTTATTTCGCAGATCAGTCCAACCTCACTCAGCCGATAAAAGGTGTCAAAGAGCTCATCATTACATAAGACAGAGGGTCTGGACTACAGCAAATCAGCTGCAAGCTGTGCAAGTCCAGACCTTTCTCCTTTGACAAGCTTGACATGTCCAGATATTTGCTGACCTTTGAACCGCTCAATGACATACGTAAGCCCATTATTTAAGCTGTCTAAATAAGGATGATCGATCTGCTCCGGGTCCCCCATCAGCACGATTTTACTTCCCTCTCCGACGCGCGTTAATAATGTTTTTACCTCGTGTTTCGTTAAATTCTGCGCCTCATCAATGATAATAAATTGATCAGGAATACTTCTTCCACGGATATACGTTAAAGCTTCCACTTGAATAGAACCAATTCCCGCCAAAATCGCATCAAGTTCACCAGGTTTTTTTGTATTAAATAAAAATTCCAGGTTGTCATAAATCGGCTGCATCCATGGTCTGAGTTTCTCTTCCTTTTCACCTGGCAAGTAGCCTAAATCCTTGCCAACAGGGACAATGGAACGGGCTACGATCAGTTTTTTAAACATCCCGAGATCCTCTGTCTGCATTAATCCGGCAGCCAGTGCAAGCAGTGTTTTACCAGTTCCTGCTTTTCCGATCAATGTCACGAGCGGAATATCACGGCGCAATAACAGCTCTAGGGCCATCGTCTGCTGAACATTTTTCGGACGGATTCCCCAAACATGCTCTTGATCATAAATAAGCCGTTTCACATGCTCTGCCTTTTGATCAAGCATTCCTAAAGCAGAACCGCCTTCATTCCCCTTCATAATGACAAATTGATGAGGGTTTAATGGTGCACTTGTGACTTCTTTTATCGGCAATTGACTTTGCTTATAAAATGTATTCAATTGCTCGGTCGGAATATAGAGCTCATGATAGCCGTTATCAATGTCTTCGTTTTGCAGCACACGGTCACTTAAGAAGTCCTCTGCTTGGAGACCTATAGCATCTGCCTTTACCCTGACTAAGACATCCTTGCTGACCAAAATAACAGGCCGTCCGTGAGGCTTTGTTTCTTCCTCTAAGCTCAAATTTTTCGCGACCGCTAAAATCCGATTATCGTTCGTTTTTTCAATAAAAATTTCTTGAAGTTCATGGAAAGAGCGGTGATTCAGCTCGATGCGCAGCGTCCCTTTTGATTCTAGTGTAATTTTTTCATGCAGTTTCCCTTTCGATCTCAAACCGTCGATTAAACGTGAGACGCGCCGGGCGTTTTGCCCAACCTCGTCCATGTATCTCTTTTTCGAGTCTACTTCTTCTAACACAACGGCCGGAATGACGACCTCGTTGTCTTCAAATGAAAAGATTGAATTCGGATCCTGTAATAACACATTTGTGTCTAATACATAAATTTTACTCAGGTCCTTCGCCTCCTGATCGGGGTTTCATTCATCCTTGTCTTTCCCAAAACGATTGTTAAAATATATGTTTTCATGAATAAAGTTAGAAGGTTAATTCAACAATAAAATAAATCATGCAGTTTGTGAAGGAGGGAATATAAATGCGACTATTTTTAACATTATTCATGATTCAATCGATCATTCTGTTAGGCGCTTGCCAGCAGCAGGAAAAGCCAGAAGCGCTGGACAAGCAAGATGGACGCCAGCACTTAGTAAGGGTGTCTGACTCATCCAAGAAAGAGACCAATCAAGCCCGCCCATCCACAGATGTTGCGCAGCATCTTGTCAATGTGACAGAGCACGTAGCAGATGTCAATGATGCAACGGCAATCGTCATCGGCCGTTATGCTGTTGTTGGTATTGATGTAAAAGATGATTTAGATAGAAGCAAAGTAGAAACCATTAAATATTCAGTTGCAAAAGCGCTGAGAAATGACCCGGAAGGCGCAAATGCTGTTGTGGTTGCTGATCCGGATACAGTCAGCCGATTAAAAGAAATGGGCAAAGAAATCCAAGCAGGCCGTCCGGTAAGCGGTATTATGGATGAACTGGCTGCCATTGTCGGCCGCGTGATGCCAGAGATGCCGAGAAATGAGATCGACCGTAACGAAAAGGATCCGACAAATGATCCGAATAATCAGCTCAAAGAACAGGATCAAAAGCAGTTAGAAAAAAATCAAAACGACCAATCAAACCATCATATGAATCAGAAGAACTAATGAGAACGGCTTATATCTCCTGTGATATAAGCCTTTTTCTACGCTGATTTTAAGTAGCTGGAAAACATGCTATAATAAATGCAATAAAGTGAGGTGAAAATGATGAGAGTGAAGTGCTCATTATGTGAAAAGCTTGAAACCATTGATGATGATACACTTGTTGCTAAACGGTTAAGAAACCGGCCTATTCATACATATATGTGCGATGACTGCCAAGAACGCATTAAAATAAAGACTGAAGCTCGCATCAAAACTGGCAGATTCTCTCTTTATCAGGATCCTGCGACGAAAGAGAAAAAGAAGAAAAAAGGAAAGAAAGAACAAAAGACATAAAAAAAGACCTGACACATGTTCAGGTCTTTTTTTACGTATTGACTGTTCCTTCTTTTTTCGCACGATGCAGCCGTATTTTATAAATAATCAAAATGGCAGCTGCCACAACCAGTCCTTCCGCTACTGGCAGGAAGATACCTAGAAATGTGAGAAACGTGCAGCCAAAAATCAAAAACAAATAAATCACGAGCGCTTTTAAAATCGGTAAACGTCTTGCAAAGCCGAGCTTAAAAACAATAATCGCTAAAACAAGGATGGTGCCATATAGGAGCCACATCCCTGTTTGCGGATTTTCATCGACACGAAACAGCATCGCGAAAAAGGATAGATTTTCACTTACTTCCTGATCATTCAAAAAGATTCCCTCCCCTTATCTTTCAGGGTTCTATCTTTTTAATTCTTCATGGAATTAAGATAATCCTGCTAGCTTTTTCTTCTTCGCTGCTTTCTCTCGTTCGTTTTTGTCTAAAATTTTCTTTCTAAGACGAATGGATTCAGGTGTAACCTCACAGTATTCGTCTTCATTCAAGTACTCAAGAGATTCCTCAAGTGACATAATGCGAGGTTTTTTCATGCTAACTGTTTGATCTTTCGTCGCTGAACGTACGTTTGTTTGTTGTTTCATACGGCTTACGTTTACAACAAGGTCGTTCTCACGGTTATGCTCCCCAACAATCATCCCTTGGTATACTTCAGTACCTGGCTCAACGAAGATCACACCGCGCTCTTCAACACCTTGGATTCCGTAAGCAGTCGCTTTACCTGTTTCCATTGAAACAAGTACACCTTGACGGCGTCCGCCAACTTGACCAGACTGCATTGGCTGGTAGCTGTCAAACGTATGGTTCAAAATACCAAAACCACGAGTTAATGAAAGAAATTCAGTTGTATATCCAATTAAACCACGTGATGGCACTGTAAAGATCAGGCGAACTTGACCGTTACCATTGTTGATCATGTCAATCATTTCACCTTTTCTTGCACCCATTGATTCCATAACAGAGCCAGTATGCTCTTCTGGTACATCAATTTGAACGCGCTCTACAGGCTCACATCGAACACCATCAACTTCTTTTACAATAACTTCTGGCTTCGATACTTGTAATTCAAAACCTTCACGTCTCATATTCTCAATGAGAATGGATAAGTGAAGCTCTCCGCGTCCAGAAACAACCCAAGCATCAGGTGAATCAGTTGGATCTACACGAAGACTGACGTCTGTTTGAAGCTGCTGCTCTAAACGCTCTTCGATTTTACGTGATGTCACGTATTTTCCTTCACGGCCTGCAAATGGGCTGTTGTTTACAACAAACGTCATTTGAAGTGTCGGCTCATCAATACGAAGGATTGGAAGTGCTTCTTGGTGTTCTACCGGACAAACCGTTTCACCTACGTTGATGTCTTCCATTCCAGATACAGCGACAAGATCTCCCGCTTTCGCTTCGTTGATTTCCACTCGTTTTAACCCTTGGAAACCAAAGATCTTTGTCACGCGGAATTGTTTCACAGTGCCGTCGACTTTCATCAAGGCTACCTGCTGTCCTACTTGCATTGTTCCTCTGAATACACGGCCAATTCCAATTCTGCCAACATAATCATTGTAATCAAGTAGTGCCACTTGGAATTGAAGCGGCTCTTCATGGTTATCAACTGGGCAAGGAATATGGTTCACAATGGCTTCAAACAATGATTCCATGTTTTCATCTTGCTTGCTCGCATCGTTACTTGCTGTACCATTGATTGCTGATGCATAGACAACTGGGAACTCAAGCTGTTCTTCTGTTGCATCCAATTCAATGAACAAGTCAATCACTTCATCGACCACTTCAGCCGGACGAGCAAAGTCGCGGTCAATTTTATTGACGACAACGATTGGTGTTAAGTTTTGCTCAAGTGCTTTTTTCAGCACAAAGCGTGTTTGAGGCATACAGCCTTCATAAGCATCCACAACAAGGAGTACACCATCTACCATTTTCATGATACGCTCAACTTCACCACCGAAATCGGCGTGTCCTGGTGTATCTAAAATATTAATGCGTGTATCTTTATAATTTATCGCAGTATTTTTAGCTAAAATCGTAATACCGCGCTCTCGCTCTAAATCATTTGAATCCATGGCTCTCTCAGCGATATTTTCATTCGCACGGAAAGTACCAGCTTGATGGAGCAATTGGTCAACAAGCGTCGTTTTACCATGGTCAACGTGGGCAATAATTGCGATGTTGCGAAGGTCTTTTCGAAGTTTCACATTTTCATCTCCTAAAATAATTAGATAACTTTCATATTATATCACAATCCCCTTTAAATGCCGATCGTTTTTCTGTAAACTTATATTAACTCTAAAAAAAGGGATGGAGACAAATGAAACAAATCAAATGGCTTCTATTATTATGTGCATTACTTGCAGTTGTCAGTATGGCGTTTATTGGGGTATCTCTTGCTGAAAAAAACATACTGGGCATATGTTTAAGTATCGTGTTCGCCATGATTTTCATGGGTACAGGATTTACATTAAAAAGAAAATTAAACGTGCAATCATAAAATTAGTGAAAAGCCTTTTACATTCTATATGTAGAAGGCTTTTTATTTTGAGTAAAAACAAGACAAATCACCTATGAAAGCTCCATTTTGCAAACAGAACGTATCTTGAAGAATTGACAAAAGTAAGCAATCTGAACCCCTCCATTTTTCGACAAGAACTTTTATAGTTCTCCAAAATCAAACAGAAAGTTACAATTTTCCTATTCTTCCACAAAGTTTCTCATGGTATGCTTTTCTTGCAACAAAATTTAACAGAAAAGGGAGAGAAAAGAAGCATGAAGAAGTTTTTGAGCAAATCGCTCAGCTCTGTTGTATTTTTCGCTTTAGCTATCATTCTTACTTTCACAACAGTAGCTCCTGGGCAAGCAAGCGCTGCAACTTTCAAAGGAATTCCTTTTGAACAGCAGCAAATCATTAAAGAATTATTGGAGAAAAACGAGCGTGTCATCAACATTCTCATCAATTCATTTGTTGAGGAAGACAACAACTACACATTTGATGTGAAAAAAGCTGTTGAGCTCGGACTAACTGAAGAAGAAGCGGCGACTGCTGAGAAATTCTTAGATCGCGCAGCTGTTCTTACAATCGTTTTCAGTGAAAGCATCACTAAAAACGAAAAAGGGAAATTGGTTTTTGATGCAGCAAAAGCTGTTGAACTTGGTCTTACAAAAGAAGAAGCGGCTAAATTCGAAAAGCTTTTCAAATCAGTGATCAGAATTGCTGATCTTGCTGGTGATGCCCTTGTTCTAGACAAAAAAGGAAACGTTGTGATTGATTCAAAAATTGCAAAAGGTCTTGGATTCAGCTCTACTGAATTACTTGTTTTCAACCAAATGCTTAAGAAAATTCCTCAAGAGCAATTGAAAACGTTCTATGATGCAGTTCAAATTGCGAAAGAAAAATTAAGCTAATCTAGAAAAAACCCCCAACTGGATAAACCAGGTGGGGGTTTTTTATTTCAGCCAATAAAGAATGATCATCACGACATATCCTATACAAAACGCGATACTTGCTCGATATAACAGCTTGCCATAGTAGCGCTTTTCGAATTTTCTTCTTTCTTCCTTTTCATCTATATATGGCATGAGATCAGGAGTTTGTATAAAAGTTATTGGCTCTTTCATTTCGTGATAAAGGTGTTGGCAGCTCTCGCAGGATTGTAAGTGCTCTGCAACAATTTTATTTGTTTCTGCACTTGTGTCCCCCTCTATATAAAGTGGTAACAATTCTTCAATCAAATAACAGCTCATTTATTGAACTCCTCACAATGTAGCATTCGCTTCAGCTCTAATCTGGCTCGATGAAGGGTTGTTTTGACTTTAGATAAAGTCCAATTCAAAATTTCAGCTACTTCTTCATATGACAATTCTTGAATATCTCTTAAAATAAGGACCTCCCGGTAGGAATCCTTCAGCTGATAAATATGATGCCACAGCCTTTCTATATCAGCTTGTTTTTCAATGTGATCTTCTGGTGTCGTGAACGACTGCTGCTCTAAGAAATCTATTTCCTCTACGTTTGTAAAAGTCCATTTTACTTTTCGGCGATAATCATTCACAAATGTGTGATAAGCAATGGTATAAAGCCATGTTTTCATACTAGAATGTCCCTTAAAGGAGGACAATCCATGCAGTGCCTTCATAAATACGTCCTGTGCAAGGTCCTTGGCTGTTTCCATATTTCCCGTCCGGCGATATAAATATTTAGTGATTTCCTGAAAATATTCTTCATAGATTTTTTCAATTTGTTCTGCTGGTCTGGACATCAAAAATAAAACCACACAGTCATCCAAATCGATAAAACGATAAAAAAGAAATATAATGAGTAAATAAACCCTTTCATACGTTTTAACTCGTCATAGTCATTCTGACCTTCCATCGGTGCTGATGACTGCTTTTTACCCGCGTCCACATGCTGAAATTGCTGCTCGTGTGCCTTCATCCAGCTCGCTGCCTCGGCTCCCAGATCCCCTTCTTGATACAGTTCATATAAGTCTTGAAAGATGGCTTGTTTTTCTTTATCTGTCAAAACGATGCACCTCTTTTGTTCGTCCATTCACTTCATAGATTTTATGCTCATTTGATCCGAAGGTTTGTATGATGACAAGCCACGAAATGTCGATGTTCCCTTCTTTGTCGATCATCTTCACAGGTTTTATTTGTTTTTTATAGATCGTAGATGGTTTATACCTTTTAAGTACTTGCTGATAGACTTCCTCCCGATCTTGATTAGATACTGCATGCGGGATTGAAGAATCTGATTGTACTCTCAACTCAATTCCATCATCCCCTTTAAACAGATTGACGACATGAGATGAGTGGTTAAATGTAAATTGTTTGCTTTCACTAGTGCCTGTTTCTTTTCTTATGTCTTTTGGTTTTTTCCCTATGATTTTTAACAAATCTTCATCGCTAACGTTCCCTTTTTTCTGTTGAAGAATCGCTTTTGACAGCTTAAAGCTGATAACTTCTTTTGTTGAGCCATTAAACAGAAACTCCGATTGATCTTTTGTTGTAACCCTCACTTCATGCTGCCAATTAAAATAAAATTCATCAATGCCTGTGATTTGATAAGCTGGCGGCTTGAGGTTTAAGTGTTTATAAATACTGTTGATCCTGTTTTTTATCTCCGTTTCTGTTAAATGGATTCCGTCAATATCCTTTAATTGAAAGATGGCGTTTACGTATTGCGCTTGTCGAAGCGTCCCTTTTTTCCAGGTGGCAGACGCTAAACTGTCCTCTTCATTCTGAGACATTTTTGGCAGAAGTAGAACATTCGTCTCACCGTCCTGTTTTTTTACAGCTAATTGAATACGCTGTAGATCGATTGACCGCCCGCTTCTTTCGAAAAATTCAATGGTTTTTTTCCTATATTCTTTATCGGTCATCTCCTTTCCCTCTACACGACCTCGATAAGAATATCCGCTTAATTCACCTGTAAACGGAGAAATATTCACTTCATACTGATCATCTGCAAACACGTAATGATCAGGGATAGGCTGATGACTAGCATTTAAATAAAGCGATTGATCCTCTGGTACAAATTTTGAAGCGAATGCTTTTGCACTTGCTTCAGATAAGGGGCGATATTCTTGTGAAAAAGTATCTACCAGTTCCGTTTTGGTAAATTGGAACATGGTATGAGGAATATTGACAACCGGGTTGAGTAACAGCAGAAAAAAGACAGTTATACAACCAGCGCCCCACTGCCTTAATCTCAGCTTGTCCCGTAGTAAAGCAGATAAAAAATCAATCGTCATAAAGCTTCCTGCTGCTGCTATTAAAATAACAATCGATTTAAATGTAGATTGGAGCTCATGCTTCGAGATAGAAGGATAAAATATATAAAGCAAGGCTGCGAAAATCAAGCCATAGAACAAAAGCAATTCCTTCCACTTTCGGTGCCAAAACAAGCGAAAGAAAAGGTGCAACAGCAAAGCGGCAAAGCAAGCCATAGCCAAAATGGTGATCATATCTCTCCATACTAGCCCCGTATCACCGCTAAGAAAGAACTTTTTGCTTTCAGCAAACACAATAAACACTGTTTGACATAAAGGTAGAAGTAATACAGATAAATCAAAAACAAAGAACATACCTTTATTTTTTAAATAAGGAAGAGTAATCACATAGTACAGTGATGCAAGCAAGACATACCCATAAATGAGAAATTGCATGAAATCTGTCAGCACCTCGAATGTTTCGATCGTATACTGTCTAGACAGGACTTGGTGGATCATTTCAACTGTCATACCGCCAAGCAGAACAACTCTTAATACGATTCCAGCATAAAATACATAACTACTCCTCTTTTCTTTCCATATGGTGAGTGTCACGAACAGGACAAATAGTCCAAGTACACACCATTGAATGATGTGGATACTGTACTCATTTAAAATAAAATACCTTTCAAAATGGAGCGATAAATCACTAAACAAATCAAACATTGATACACAATCCTTTACATGAAATTAAGGCCTCATTCGTATAGACATCCGCCTTACCAAAAAGTTTCAGGAAAAACAAAAAATCACTTCATTCTCATGAAGTGATGTCGTTTATTTTTTATTTCCGCTTCCTTTTATGTAATCATGCAAGATTTTTTCACAAATGGATCGATTTCCAGCCACTATACTGTTTTTGTCTAGGAACGTAAGACGTTCTCCGTGAATATTTGAGTAAACGGCCCCTACTTCATCAAGCAGTACGCAGCCCGCTGCATAATCCCACGGCGCAAGCCTTAAGGTGACATATGCGTCACTTCTGCCGCTTGCAATATAAGCAAGCTCAAGGGCAGCTGATCCAATCGTTCGTGTCCCTCTCACGTCACGCACAAGACGGGCAAATGGTTTGGCGTCAAAATAAGGGCTTTCAATCGCCCATGTCGGATTAATACCCACAATGGCTTTTTCAATCTCCACATCTTTTAATGGAGGGAGCAGGATATCGTTCATATAGGCTCCTTCTCCTTTAATGGCATGGTAGAGCTCGTCATGAATGACGTCATAAATAAGACCGATTTTCCCCACACCATTTTCAAATATCCCGATTGAAATGGCAAAGTTGCGTTTTTGATGGACAAAGTTCATTGTGCCATCGATCGGATCAATGATCCACACAATTCCATCGAGTGAGGTCACCTCTTCCCCTTGTCCCTCTTCTCCTAAAATGTGATGATCTGAAAATGTCGACTGTATTTTTTCAATAAAAAAACGTTCTGTTTCTTTATCGATATTCGTGACTAGATCATTTGGATTTGATTTTGTTTCAATTGATAGACCTTCCTGCATGGACTCTTTAATACGGCTCCCTGCTTCTTTTACCCAGAGCTTTGCAAGACGGTCAATTTCCACCCAGTTTGTCATCAGATTGTAAACCTCTTTTCTATGTAGGACCTATTTGTAATAGCATACTGATATTATGTACGTAAAAGCAAGAAAAAAGCAGCTTCATACAAAAACGAACCGATGAATTGGTTCGTTTTTACCTCACGCTGTTTTTACCCTTGAAGCTGCTCCCATTCTTTTCTTAGGCGCTCAAGCTTTCGTTTGCTGCGTTCGATTTGGATGTCATCTTTTTGTTCGATGGCTTCATGAAGCGTAGAAAGCTCATAATCAACCTCTAATCTCCACACAGCGATGCGATTTTTCTTCTCCTGTCTATAGCCCTGCTTCACGATTTGCTTCATTGGTCAACGCCCCTTCCAGAGAATGATTCATTCCTTGTCAGTTTTCATTGATAAAAATTCAATCGATAAGAGAAATGGTTCTTGCTTATATCGTATGAAGCGATCGCATAACCGCAACGACATTCTGAAAATTGTGTCTTTACCTATTAATGATGTACCACAAAATGAAAGGTTTTAAACGCTGCACCACGCCCCTTTTATCTGCCGGTGCATCTTTTTTTGAGCTTGACCCAAGCTATGATAAAATATGATCAGCGAAAAGATACAGGAGGCATAACATGAGTGAAATGCGTTTTAGAGATGAAGATTTTGAAACATTCACAGTTGATGGTTTAGATGAACGAATGACTGTATTAAAAGAAAGAGTCCGTCCAAAGCTTGAGGCACTTGGCGAACATTTTGCACCACTTCTTTCTTCTATTACAGGAGACGAAATGTTTGTACACGTCGCAAAGCATGCTAGAAGATCTGTCAACCCGCCAAATGATACATGGGTTGCTTTTGCAAACAGTAAGCGCGGATATAAAAAGCTCCCTCATTTTCAAATTGGGCTTTGGAAAACACATGTCTTTGTCTGGTTTGCGCTCATTTATGAATCTCCAGTGAAAGGTGAGTACGGCCAGCTATTTGAAAAAGAGCTAGACACCATCCAGCAGAAAATACCGCAAGATTTTGTATGGTCTAAAGATCATATGAAACCAGACGTCATGCGTCACAGCGAACTAGATTCCGAACAGCTGAAAACGCTTTTTGAACGTGTTCAAACAGTGAAGAAAGCCGAGCTTCTGTGCGGCATTCAGCTGCCTAGAGAGGAAGTCGTTCAAATGAATAATGAAGAATTTCTATCGAAAATCGAAAATGCCTTCCGCACGCTGACGTATCTATACCGCTTCACACAGAAAGAATCTGTATAAAAAAACGAGCCCTTATAGGCTCGATTCAAATTGTTGACAAAGGGCTAAAATGATTTTGATTTTAGCCCTTTGTCTTCTTTTTCAGCGTGATAGAAAACCTTTGAAGTCTAGGAAGGACGAGTACCGGCGCGGAGCGAATTTGACATTCGTGAGCACCGGCACGCAGGCCTGACACCGAATGCGAGGGTTTGTCTGCACGCTGAAACGAGCCTTTATAGGCTCGTTTTTTACATGCGTATAACGGCTGTCTCTTCTGCCTCTCTTGCGGTTTTCACTGCACGATAAGGGGAATACCCGCTTCCCTTTTCAAACGCCGCACAATGCGTTTTTTCCTCTGCTTTTGATGGCACAACCTCTTTAAATCGTTTATAAGCATCTAATAACTCCTGCTTCGCAATTCCTTTTTCATATGCTTTTTCAACAGCCTGAAAAAATGAAATGACTGCAATTTTTTCCTCTGTCGTCCAGTCGACATCCATTGGATATTGATATTCCATTTACTTGTCCCTCACTTTAACACTCATTTCTCATTTGAACTTTTATTATAGCATCTGTTTGATCAGAAACCGATTGATTTTATGCTTTACATTCCGATCAGTTCATAATATAATTCTTTTGTTTTATGCAATGAAATCTGCTGTAATTGGCACAATAATAGCAGGTATTTCGATGAAGGTGGGAAAGCAATTGTCACAACATGATACACCCTTATATACTGGACTAAAAAAACACGCAGCAACCAATCCAGTCCAATTTCACATTCCAGGCCATAAAAAAGGAGCCGGAATGGATCCTGAATTTAGAGCATTCATTGGCGACAATGCATTAAGCATTGACCTCATTAATATAGAACCTCTCGATGATTTACATTCACCTCGAGGGATGATAAAAGAAGCACAGGAGCTTGCTGCTGAAGCCTTCGGTGCTGATCATACGTTTTTCTCCATTCAAGGCACAAGCGGCGCTATCATGACAATGGTGATGACGGTATGCGGGCCCGGGGATAAAATCATCGTTCCGCGTAATGTCCATAAATCAATTATGTCCGCGATTGTATTTTCTGGCGCAGTTCCTGTTTTTATTCACCCAGAAATAGACAAAGAACTTGGCATCTCTCACGGTATTACACCTGAATCAGCCAAAAAGGCGCTCACTGAGCATCCAGATGCGAAAGGTTTGCTTGTCATTAATCCAACGTATTTTGGTATTTCAGCAGACTTAAAATCAATCGTAGACATTGCCCATTCATTTGATGTGCCTGTCCTTGTCGATGAAGCACACGGTGTGCATATACATTTTCACGATGAGCTTCCCCTCTCTGCGATGCAGGCAGGTGCCGACATGGCAGCAACAAGTGTCCATAAACTCGGCGGCTCTCTTACGCAGAGCTCTATTTTAAATATGAAGGAAGGGCTTGTTTCAAAAGACCGAGTGCAATCGATTTTGAGTATGCTGACGACAACGTCCACTTCTTATTTGCTCTTAGCGTCACTTGATGTCGCTCGAAAACGATTAGCCACTGAAGGAAAGGCACTAGCTGAAGAATCCATTCGTTTGGCTGAATCAGCGAGAGACCGCTTGAATCAAATTGAAGGCATTACCTGCATTGGCAAGGAAGTACTCGGTTCAGCTTCCACTTACGATTATGACCCAACGAAATTAATTATCTCCATTAAAGACCTTGGGTTAAACGGACATGATGTCGAAAAATGGCTGAGAGAAAGCTATCGAATTGAAGTAGAGCTCTCTGACCTTTACAACATTTTATGTATCGTTACCCCTGGCGATTCAGATGAGACAATTGATACGCTCGTGACGGCGATGCAGGAGATTGCCGCAGCCTCTACTCGTGAGAGCGGCAAACAAGCAGTAACGGAAGTGCTGCTGCCTGAGATCCCATCGCTTGCTATGACGCCGCGTGACGCCTTTTACGCTACAACGGAAGTCGTTCCATTTAAGGAAGCAGTCGGCCGCATTATCGCAGAGTTTGTGATGGTGTATCCGCCAGGTATTCCGATTTTTATACCAGGTGAAATTATCACAGAAGAAAATATATCGTATATCTTTAAAAATATTGAAATTGGTCTTCCTGTCCAAGGACCTGAAGATTCAACGCTTGAAATGATCCGTGTGATTAAGGAACAAAAACCAATTTTATAAAAAAGAAACATGCAGCCCCAAATGGAGCTGCATGCTTTTTTATTTATTCAGAGGCTTCATCACAGCAATGACAGTGACCACACGTTCCATATAGCGTTGTCACTTTTTCATTTTCAAATTGATCAATGGTTTCATTGCAATCTTGACAAATAATTGTACCCACGTACATTCCCCTTTTCTTCATTCATAGTTTGAAAGCGTTTGATCTATTTCTTATTTCTATAATATGATGTCACATTTAAGTTGTCAACGGTTAATTGTATGACACATTTAATCATTTTTTATAAATATGTGCTTTTTTCTTATCATATTGTGGGAACGTTTCAATTGTATTTTGCTTCATATCAATTCTGTAACAATTGAGTAACAATCGAAAATTGTCAAAAGGGACATGATACACTAGAGTGACTAACAGGGAACAAGCTCCTAAAAATGTTGGGACAACCCCAAATGATTTTGAGGTGAATAGATTGAATTTTATGAGGACACTTCTCATTATATTCCCCATGCTCTTTGTACTTAGTTCATGCTCATTTGCGTATATCATACCGAATCAGACCGACCAAGTCCGTCATATTCAAAAACCGAGAATTCTCTTTTTTACTGATGCAGAAAACCTTGATAAAGAAAGCCCATATTATGATGCAGTCCTCGATTTAAAAAATGAATACCCTAAGGAAATGTCAAAAATGATTGTGAAAGAAGATCGTAAAGGGTGGAAAAATGAAGTTGATGAACTGCCGGCTATTTTACTTGTCAATGATGAAAAAGTGATCGTGAAAGTGGAAGGAAATGTCCGCAGTAAACAGGAGATCTTATCGCCTTTATGTCATGCTTTAGACCGCGTCAATACAAACTAATGATATGTACCTTGCACTTATATATATCCATATGAAAAAACCCCTCACCTCATGAGGGGTTTTTCATATGGTGTTCAGGGCGCCAAAAAAACCCTCTCCTTGATGGAGAGGGTTTCATAGGTTTCATTATTTTACGATGTGGATTGGGCTTCCGATTGCTACTTCAGCCGTTTCCATTGTAATTTCACCTAATGTTGGGTGAGCGTGAATTGTCATAGCGATATCTTCAGCAGTCACTCCAGCTTCGATTGCAAGGCTAAGCTCTGAAATCATATCAGAAGCGCCAACACCTGCGATTTGAGCACCGATCACTAGACCATCCTCTTTACGAGTGATCATTTTCATGAAGCCATCAGTTGCATCAAGAGAAAGTGCACGTCCGTTCGCTGCGAATGGGAATTTCGCTGCAACGATTTCGATTCCTTCTGCTTTTGCTTCTGCTTCAGTGTATCCAACAGTTGCAAGTTCTGGCTCAGAGAATACAACAGCAGGAATACCAAGGTAATCAATTTCAGCTGGCTCTCCAGCGATTGCTTCAGCTGCAATTTTACCTTCGTAAGAAGCTTTGTGAGCAAGTGGTGGTCCATCAACGATGTCACCAATTGCATAGATGTTAGATACGCTTGTACGGCATTGTTTGTCTGTTTTGACAACTCCGCGGTCAGTCAATTCAACACCAACTTGCTCAAGACCAAGCTCATCCGTGTTTGGACGACGACCAACAGTCACAAGTACGTAATCAGCATCAACTGTTTTTTCTTCGCCTTTTACTTCGAACGTAACAGTGACACCATCAGATTTTTCTTCAACGCCTTTTGCAAGAGCGTTTGTATGGATTTCAACGTTTCCTTTTTTCTTCAGGTTACGTTTAACCAATGAGCTCATTTGCTTTTCGAAACCTGGAAGGATTTCGTCTCCACCTTCAAGGATCACAACTTCAGTTCCAAAGTTTGCATAAGCAGTACCAAGCTCAGTACCGATGTATCCACCACCGATGACAACTAACTTTTTAGGTACTTCTTTAAGCGCTAAAGCACCAGTTGAGTTGATCACGCGGTCTGTGTATTTAAAAGTAGGCAATTCAATTGGACGAGATCCAGTTGCAAGAATTGCATTTTTGAAAGTGTAAGTCTGTGCTGAATTATCATCCATTACACGTACAGAGTTGCTGTCTACGAAATAAGCTTCACCTTTGACGATGTCTACTTTATTTCCTTTAAGAAGACCTTGAACTCCACCTGTTAACTTATTAACAACAGAAGCTTTCCACTCTTGAACTTTTGTGAAATCAACTGTTACGTTTTCAGCTTTGATACCCATGTCTTCAGAATGCTTAGCATTTTCAAAACGATGGCCAGCATTGATTAGTGCTTTTGAAGGGATACAGCCAACGTTTAGACATACACCGCCAAGTGTTCCTTTTTCAACGATTGTTACTTTTTGTCCAAGCTGTGCAGCACGAATAGCAGCTACATATCCACCAGGACCTGCACCGATGACAAGAGTATCTGTTTCGATTGGGAAATCTCCTACTACCATGACATTACGCCTCCATTAAAATTAATTGTGGATCATTCAATAAACGCTTGATGTGGTTAAGGGCATTTTGCGCAGTAGCTCCGTCAATCATACGGTGGTCAAAGCTTAGGGAAAGAGCTAAGACAGGAGCTGCAACGATTTCGCCATCACGAACAACCGCTTTTTCAGCGATACGGCCAATACCAAGGATCGCTACTTCTGGGTGGTTGATGACTGGAGTAAACCATTGTCCACCAGCAGAACCGATGTTTGTGATTGTGCAAGATGCACCTTTCATTTCAGCTGGAGCCAATTTACCATCACGTGCTTTTGTTGCAAGCTCATTGATTTCGTTAGAAACTTCGAAAATCGCTTTGCGATCTGCATTTTTTACAACTGGAACTAGCAAGCCTTTTTCAGTGTCAGCTGCAATTCCGATGTTGTAGTAATGCTTTTGAACAACTTCATCTGTTTTATCATCGATAGAAGTGTTAAGTACTGGGTACTTTTTCAAAGCAGAAGTTAGAGCTTTTACAACGTAAGGCAAGTAAGTTAACTTGATTCCTTGATCAGCTGCAACTTGTTTGAATTGTTTACGATGTGCAACAAGGTTTGTTACATCAACTTCATCCATTAATGTTACGTGAGGAGCTGTATGCTTAGAGTTCACCATTGCTTTTGCGATTGCTTTGCGGATTCCGCTCATTTTCTCGCGAGTTTCTGGGAATTCTCCTTCAAGAACTGGAGCTGCTGCCGCTTTAGGAGCTGCTTCTTCTTTCGCACTTTCAGCTGCTTGAGGTGCTGCTTCTTGAGCTGCAGAACCACCATTAACGAAGCTGTCGATATCTTCTTTTAACACACGGCCGTTTTTACCAGAACCTGCAACTTTGTAAATTTCAACGCCTTTTTCGCGAGCATATTTACGTACAGATGGCATAGCGATCACGCGTTTGTTTGGATCAGCGTCTACTTGCTCTTGTGCGCCTGCACCAGTTGCTGCTGCCGCTTCTTCTTGTGCTACTTCTTTCTTCTCTGGCTCGTTACCAGCTTCAGCAGTACCTTGTACTTGAGCTTCAGTTTTTGCTTCGCCTTCTTCTTCGCTGCCTTTAAATTGAAGATTTTCGTAACCAGGTGCATCAAACGTAATGATTGTTTGTCCTACAGTTGCAACTGTTCCCTCTTCAACTTTTAATTCTAATACTTTTCCTTTAACAGGTGAAGGAATTTCTACAACTGCTTTATCATTTTGTACCTCTGCTAAAACGTCATCTTCATTGATTTCGTCGTTTGGTTTAACAAACCACTTAACGATCTCACCTTCGTGGATACCTTCTCCGATGTCCGGAAGTTTAAATTCAAATGCCACTGTTTTTCGCCTCCTAGATTTTGTTGAACCCTTGTTGTGTATATTTACACGGTCATGTAATTGATAAAGGGGAAGAGAAATAAATTCTTTTCCCCTCTGTCATTTAATTAAAATTCAAGAACTTTCTTCGCTGTTTCAAGTACATCTTTATGGTTTGGAAGCCATACGCTCTCAGCTTGAGAGAAAGCAAATACAGTATCAGGTGCAGCTACACGAAGTACTGGTGCTTCCAAGCTAAGGATCGCTCTGTCATTGATTTCAGCTACTACGTTTGCAGCAATACCAGCTTGTTTTTGTGCTTCTTGAACAACGATCGCACGGCCTGTTTTTTCAACAGAAGCGATGATTGTTTCAATATCAAGCGGGCTTACTGTGCGAAGGTCGATCACTTCAGCAGAAACGCCTTCTTTTTCTAGCTCTTCAGCAGCTTTTAGTGATTCGTGAACCATTGCACCGTAAGTGATGATTGAAAGGTCAGAACCTTCACGTTTCACGTCAGCTTTACCGATTTCAATTGTGTACTCTTCTTCAGGAACTTCCTGACGGAAAGAACGATAAAGTTTCATATGCTCAAGGAATACTACAGGATCGTTGTCACGAATTGCAGAAATTAAAAGTCCTTTTGCATCGTAAGGTGTTGAAGGAATAACAACCTTGATACCAGGCTGTTGTGCGATAAGACCTTCTAAGCTGTCAGCGTGAAGCTCAGGTGTGTGAACTCCCCCGCCGAATGGAGAACGGATTGTCACTGGAGAATGCCAGCGTCCGCCAGAACGGTAACGCATACGAGCCATTTGTCCAGAAACAGAATCTAATACTTCGTATACGAATCCGAAGAATTGAATTTCCATTACCGGGCGGAATTCTTGTAGTCCAAGGCCAATAGCAAGACCGCCAATACCAGATTCAGCAAGTGGAGTATCGAATACACGATCCTCACCAAACTCTTTTTGCAATCCTTCAGTCGCACGGAATACGCCGCCGTTTTTACCAACGTCTTCTCCGAAAACGAGAACGTTTTCGTCATTTTTCAGTTCTGTGCGTAACGCATCAGTGATCGCTTGAATCATTGTCATTTGCGCCATGGCTTACTTCGACTCCTTCTGTTTGTAAATTTCAAGCTGTTCAACTAAGTTGAATGGTTTTACATCGTACATGTTTTCAATCAAGTCAGTGACTTTTTGCTTAGGCTGTTCGTCAGCTTCTTTGATCGCTTGTTTGATTTGTTCTTTTGCATCTTCAATCACTTTATTCTCTTCTTCTTCAGACCATAGGCCTTTGTTTTCCAAGAATTTGCGGTAGCGTACCAATGGATCTTTTTGCTCCCACTCGTTTTCATCTTCTTTTGTACGATATCTTGTTGGATCGTCACCAGCCATTGTATGTGGGCCGTAACGGAATGTAAGAGTTTCGATTAATGTTGGACCTTCACCATTTACAGCGCGCTCACGAGCTTCAGCAGTTGCTGCATAAACAGCTAATGCATCCATACCGTCAACTTGTACGCCTACGATACCAGCTGCAGCTGCTTTTTGTGCAATTGTTTGTGCAGCAGACTGCTTTTCAACAGGTGTAGAGATCGCATATCTGTTGTTTTGGACAACAAAAATCGCTGGCGCTTTGTAAGCCCCTGCAAAGTTAATACCTTCGTAGAAATCACCTTGTGAAGCTCCACCGTCACCAGTGTAAGTGATTGCAACAGCTTTTTTACCGCGCTTTTTCAAACCAAGAGCTACACCAGCAGCTTGAATGATTTGAGCACCGATAATGATTTGTGGTGAAAGTGCATTCACATCTTCAGGCATTTGGTTACCAACAAAGTGTCCGCGAGAGAACAAGAATGCTTTTGTTAGCGGAAGACCATGCCAGATTAATTGTGGTACGTCACGATATCCTGGAAGAATGAAATCTTCTTTCTCAAGTGCAAAGTGAGTTGCAAGCTGAGAAGCCTCTTGTCCAGCTGTTGGCGCGTAGAAGCCAAGACGGCCTTGACGGTTCAATGAAATTGAACGTTGATCTAATACTCGTGTAAACACCATACGGCGCATTAATTCTTTTAATTGGTCATCTGAAAGATCCGGCATTGCCGCTTCGTTTACGACTTCGCCTTTTTCGTTTAAAATTTGAAACGTTTCAAACTGCTTTTTGATGGCATCAAATTGCTTTTTGCTATCAACAATTGCTTTTTTTGTTTTTGCAGCCATTCTAAAGTCACCTCTTCCTTTCTTTTAACAGTCCATTTGTCGTGAATCCATTTATACATACAGATATAGGATAACCCAAAATACTCATATGACTCCTGTATATAATAGCCACTAAGATCGTTGTCGAAACATTGGTTGACCACTCGTTTTTGAGCCCTTCTAACTGTATTAACGATAGTTCACAAAAAACTAATACAACTTCTGTTAACAAGGAATAGTTTACAACAAGAAAAATAGTCCGTCAATTGATTTAACGGCTTTATTTAAATAAATGTATTCGCTTTACTTTTTATGGTGAACTGTATCAATCTGTTTAACAAACAACCTAATCTGTACTAGTATAGAGTGTACTACTGTACTACAATAGAAAATGTTTGTTTTTGTCGAAAAATAAAAAAAGAGCTGTTTTTCAGCTCTTTTTCGACTCTTGATCTGCTGCTTTATACAAAGCCTTTTTATGATCATTCAATTGATCTGTATATCGATTGAACTTCTTACTTTCTTTTCTAACTTTGCTATATAAACGATTCACGGTCTTCAGCTTTGACTTCAGTTCTTCATATCCGAGATCCTTTTTCTTCAAAGATTGATACAAATGCTGGTCTTGTTTCAGCGCCTTTTGATACTCCTTGTAAAGCTGATCATATGACGCATATCGTTTCTCAATCGATTTGACCGTTTGATCTGCTTTCTCTTTTAACTCCGCATCTTGCAATCGTGCAGCAGATTCCTTTACCGTTTTCAATTCTTTTTTCGATTCATCCATACTGTCTTTTTCTGTTTTTAAATGTTCTTCTCGTTTCGCTGCCGATGCTAACGCCTGATCAGAAAGGCTTGCCACTGTTTTTGTATGGTCCTTTGTTGTTTGAATCATTTTTTTATACAGCTTCTGCTCTTTTTCTTCATAGCTTTGCAGTGTACCTTGCTCTTTTTCGAAGGATGCTTCTTTTTCACTCATTTTCGTCATTGCGTCCTGCATATCATTAAACGGACTTTGACCTCCGCACCCTGTCAGCAAAAGGGTACATATCCCCGCTAAAGCAGCACCTGCTTTCATGCTTCTTTTCATCTGTCTCATGACAAGGTCCCCCCTTTACATCTCCACATACCACTATAATTTTTATAGACGTTTGTGACAAGGGAAGAGGTCAATCAGATGAGGCGGAGAAGATTTTTTTCAAGCAATAGGCGCATGACTATACAAATAGTGCATTCATACATAGTTTATATTACACGCTTCGCCTTCACTTATGAGAGGCCAAGTGTATTTCCAAAGGAGGTCAAAAGTATGTCTAATTATAGTCATGGAAGTATGTATGGTGGATACGGCGGTTACGGGTATGGATTCGGTGGTGGATATGGCGGCGGCTGTTGTTACCCAAGTTATGGCGGTGGATACGGATGCGGATACGGCGGCGGACGTACATTCGCTTTAATCGTTGTGCTTTTCATCCTATTAATTATCGTTGGCGCAGCATTCTTAGGCGGCGGTGGCTGCTGCTAAGGCTGTTTAAGCCTCTGACCGGTCTCATAGGACCGGTCTTCTTTATTTCATTGCATATGTTGTGTATCATTTTATATACTTTACATACAAAGGAAATAGGAGTGAAGTTTTGTGATTACCATGGATGATATCGTAAGGGACGGACATCCCGTCTTAAGACAAACAGCTGAAGCGGTCGAGCTCCCGCCGACAGAAGAGGAAAAACAGCAATTAGCTGACATGATCGAATTCGTCAAAAACAGTCAGGATGCTGACATTGCTGAAAAATACGGACTAAGACCCGGCGTTGGATTGGCAGCTCCGCAAATCAATATTAGTAAACGAATGATCGCTGTTCACTGTGAGGATGAAGACGGAGAAGAATACAGCTATGCTCTGTTCAACCCGCGTATTGTCAGTCATTCAGTCAAAAGAGCTTATTTAGCGACTGGTGAAGGCTGCTTATCAGTTGATGAAGCCATCCCTGGATTTGTTCCTCGATATCAAAAAATCAGGGTCAAGGCCACTACGCTTGAAGGAGAGGACATTGATATCCGTCTAAAAGGGTTCCCTGCCATTGTCTTTCAGCACGAAATTGACCATTTAAATGGCATTATGTTTTATGATCATATTCAAAAGGATCAGCCATTCGCTGAGCCAGAAAACTCTGTTGCGATCGGCAGATCATAACATAAAAAAGAAGACCCGGCGATCTAAGGGTCTTCTTTTTTATTCTCCAATGAGGCCAAGATGGGTCAATGCATGGAATATGCCGTCCTCATCTACTGGCTTTGTCACAAAATCAGCCAATGCTTTCAGTTCACTCACAGCATTTCCCATCGCCACGCCTGTTCCAGCAAACGAAATCATTTCTCTATCGTTCAGTCCGTCTCCAAAGGCAATGGTATCCTTTTGATCATAAGGAAGTCTTTCGATGACTCGTTTGATTCCTTCAGCTTTTGATCCCCCTTTTGGCAGAACGTCTGTTGACAGCTCATGCCATCTGACAAGGTCAATTTCTTCGCGGAATGCCTTATACTCCACTTCCTCTTCTGCCTTACAAAATAACAGCATTTGAAAAATGTCGTTTTCTTTAAAGAAAGATACATCGTGCTCAGGATGCTCTGTTTTTAAAGTACCGATTCCTTCATGGATAAACGGATGATTCGGCACAGACGCCTTCATCGTTTCTTCTCCCATAAAAACAAGCGGATGATCATGACGATCCGCTGTTTCATAAATCCGCTCCATCAGCTCCTGCTTCAGCGGATTGCCGTAAATAACGTCTCCCTCATACATGACATACTGACCGTTATAAGCAATGAATGAGTCAAGCCCTAATTCTTCTAAAATGGGCCGAATCAGAAAAGGAGAACGCCCAGATGCAATAAAGAGATGATGACCTTTTTCTTTTAATAAATGAACCGCTCGCTTCGTTGACTCAGGTATATTTTTATCATGGTCATATAAAGTACCGTCGATATCAAAGAAGATGACTTTTTTATTCATATCTCGCCCTCCTGCTCTTCGTTATGTATACACACTCCCTTTCATCATACAGAAAGATTTCCGCTTTCGAAACCAATTCCTTTTGAAAGCGCCTATTTCCCACATATAACCATGTAACATTCAATAGAAACATCATATAATACAAGTATATAGAGAGACCGGAACACGCTGGTTAAGCTTACTTCAACCCGAAAGGAGGCGGCATGTGATGCTTCGTCGTCTGCGTAAGAAAATTCGAAGACAATGGAAGGACATGCTTCGTAAAAAATCGATTGCTTAAAGGGATCTTCCGCACATTTGCCGAAGGTCCTTTTTTCTCAGAGACTTTTCTTATGCGCGTTTTTTTAATATAATAGAATAAGCGAGTGTAACATACGGTATTTAAGGAGAGATTTGGATGATATATAAGGTATTTTTTCAGGCAAGTACTACTGAGGTACCTGTAAGAGAACACACAGATTCACTATACGTTGAAGCGGTTTCTGAAAGAGACGTACGCGATAAGTTGAAAAAACATAACTACAACATTGAATTCATTCAGCCTGTAGACGGTGCTTTTTTAGACTATGAACGAGAAAGTGAAAATTTTAAAGTATTGGAGCTATGAGAGGAATGAAATTTGTTAAAAACGATCAGGCGGCAGTTTTTGCGCTCGGCGGTTTAGGCGAGATCGGTAAAAACACGTATGGCGTTCAATTTCAAGATGAAATCATTTTAATTGATGCAGGTATTAAGTTTCCTGAAGACGAGCTTCTTGGAATTGACTACGTCATCCCTGACTATACGTACTTAGTTAAAAACGAAGATAAAATCAAAGGTCTTTTCATCACTCACGGACATGAAGACCACATCGGCGGTATCCCTTACCTTCTCAAGCAAGTGAATATTCCAGTTTACGGCGGCAAACTCGCAATCGGCCTACTTCGTAATAAATTGGAAGAGCACGGTCTCTTGAGACAAACAAAACTTCATATTTTTGAAGAAGAAGATACCATTAAATTTAGAAAAACAGCTGTGTCTTTCTTTAGAACGACACACAGTATTCCAGATTCTTATGGAATTGTCGTCAAGACACCTCCTGGTAACATCGTACATACAGGTGATTTCAAGTTTGACTTTACTCCTGTTGGCGAGCCTGCCAATTTAACCAAAATGGCTGAGATCGGAAAAGAAGGCGTTCTTTGTCTTTTATCTGATAGTACAAACAGTGAAATCCCAGAATTTACGATGTCTGAAAGACGCGTAGGTGAAAGCATTGATGACATCTTTAGAAAAGTCGATGGACGCATCATCTTTGCCACGTTTGCTTCCAACATTCACAGACTTCAGCAAGTGATTGAGTCTGCTGTTGCCAACGGCAGAAAAGTCGCTGTATTTGGACGCAGTATGGAGTCTGCTATTGATATTGGACAAGATCTTGGCTATATTAAATGTCCAAAAAACACGTTTATTGAACATAATGAAATCAACCGCCTTCCGGCAAACAAAGTGACCATTCTTTGTACTGGAAGCCAGGGTGAACCGATGGCAGCTCTTTCTCGTATTGCGAACGGTACTCACCGCCAGATTTCTATTAACCCTGGAGACACTGTTGTCTTCTCATCTTCACCGATCCCAGGTAACAATATTAGTGTAAGCCGCACCATTAACCAGCTTTATCGTGCAGGTGCTGAGGTCATTCATGGCTCGCTTAATAATATTCATACATCTGGTCACGGCGGACAAGAAGAACAAAAACTCATGCTCCGTTTAATTAAACCAAAATTCTTTATGCCGATTCACGGTGAATACCGCATGCAAAAAACGCATATCAAACTTGCGAATGATTGCGGCATCCCTGAGGAAAACTGCTTTATCATGGATAACGGTGAAGTTCTTGCACTGAAAGGTGACGAAGCAAGTGTCGCTGGCAAAATTCCATCAGGCAACGTGTATATCGACGGAAGCGGTATTGGCGATATCGGAAACATCGTTTTAAGAGACCGCCGCATTCTTTCTGAAGAAGGTCTTGTCATTGTCGTCGTGAGCATGGACATGAAAGAATTCAAAATCTCTGCTGGTCCTGATTTGATCTCAAGAGGTTTTGTCTACATGAGAGAATCTGGAGATCTGATCAACGATGCACAGGATTTAATTTCGAAGCATCTTGAAAAAGTAATGGAACGTAAGACAACTCAGTGGTCTGAAATCAAGAACGAAATTACTGACACCCTTGCACCTTTCCTTTATGAAAAAACAAGACGCCGTCCAATGATCTTACCGATTATTATGGAAGTGTAATCACAAAAAGAGACACAAGCCGCTTGGCTGTGTCTCTTTTTTTCACTATTCATTGAAAAAAGCGCATATATACAAGGTACACATGCGGTTTCTCATTTTTATTGAATTGGGAGATGCTGAAAGCTTCTGACATCAAACAAACCCTTTGTCGTCATTTTCACATCAGGAATGACTGGGAGTGCCAAGAAGGACAGCGTCAAAAATGGATTAAAATCTAAAGTAAAGCCTGTTTCTTTCAACGCTTCATGGAGTGCATGAAGGCTTTCATTTACAAGATGTGCCGGCTGATCTGAAAGTAAACCAGAGATCGGTAATGGCAGCGTATGAAGAGACTGGCCCTCTTTGACAACCGTCAAACCGCCCCCTGCTTCTTTTAATGCGTCAATGGCTTTCACGATATCAGCATCATTTGTGCCAACCGCAATTAAATTGTGAGAATCATGCGCAACCGTTGTTGCAATTGCGCCCTTTTCTAATCCAAAGCCGCTGACAACCCCTATCCCCATTTCAGATAAGCCTTGATGGCGTTCGACAAGCACCATTTTTAATACATCTCTTTCTGTATCACTAGTGAATTGTCCGTTCGTTTCTGAAGGAGAGATTTGTTCTAATTTTGTTTCTAGCTGATTCGGAATAATGCGGATGACATTCATTTTTTGATGAGCTGTGATAGGCAGAGACAGATCCTGCTCTCGAACGTCTATAGCATGAACAGATTGTAATAAGGCTGGACTCGGTGCAATTTTTTCGACACCTGGCTTGTACTCTCCATGCTGCGCCACCAATTCTCCTGCAATAAATACGCTGGTGATGTCTACTTGATGAAGATCAGAGACAAGCATAAAATCAGCATCAAAGCCTGGCGCAATGGCTCCCTTTGTTTTGAGGCCAAAACACTCCGCTGCGTTTAAACTTCCCATTTGATACGCTAAAAATGGGTCTAACCCTTCTTTTATAGACATACGTACTTGTTCATCAATACTTCCTTCAGCCATTAAATCATCTAAATGTTTATCATCGGTACAAAAGAAAAAACGTCTCGCATTCTTTTCATTCACAGCTGGTAAAACGTTTTTCACGTTTTTGGCAACAGAGCCTTCTCTCAGCATGACATACATGCCTCGTTTTACACGTTCAAGGGCTTCGCCGGCTGTTGTTACCTCGTGATCTGTTTGGACACTAGCTGTGCGGTAAACGTTTATTAATCGGTCTGTTAAGCCTGCTAGATGGCCATCAATCAATTTATTCTCATTTTGAGCATCAAGCAGCTTTTGAAGCATATCTTCTTCAGCCTGCTCCACACCGACGTAATCCATCACCTCGGCAAGACCAAGAACCTCTTTCTCTTGATACAAAGGCTTTAAATCTTTCGCTTTTAAAACAGCACCTGATCGCTCAAAACTAACTGCCGGTACGCAGGATGGCAGCATGAAATAAATATTTAAGGCAGCTTTTCTCGCTTCTTCCAGCATAAAACGGATGCCTGTGATCCCTGACACATTGGCAATTTCATGCGGGTCTGTTACGACAGTTGTCACACCGCGCGGGACGACAGCTTTGGAGAATTCAGCAGGGGTGACCATGGAGGACTCGATATGAACGTGGCCATCAATAAAACCGGGTACAAGCATTTGACCTGCTGCATCCAGCTCCTGTTCTCCCTCGTACTCTCCAATCCCTACTATTTGTCCATTTTCAACAGCGACATCAGCGTCTAGCCATTCCTGGTTAAACACGTCCATAACCTTCGCATGTTTAATCACTAGGGCTGCTTTTTTTCTCTTTGCAGCTACCTCAATTTGATGTCTGAAAAGCTCCTTATCCAACGACACTGCCTCCTCCAAGTAAACAATATAATGTTTCTTATCGTATACGAATCTGTTTGCCCAGTCAATGACATTTAGAGAAAATCATCCAGATAAAAAGACTGATTTTTATTTCTGAATAGTGATAATTGCATGAAAAATATGATGATTGACTTTAGCTGTTTATGCAGAACAAAACAGCCCTTTTAAATGTCTTCTTCCCTCTTCACTGTCCACCTCATGTGTACACAATCATATAAAAAAACACCCTGCCCAGGGTGTTTAATAATCGTTCTGCATTTCTCGTTTTTCAAAGCGTCCGATATCGGCAACTGCCCCAATGACAATCAGAATATCTTCTTTTTGAATCATTTCATCTGCGAGCGGTGAAACAATCACTTCTTTTCCACGCTTAATCGCCACAATATTAATGCCATATCTCGCTCTAATATCGAGATCTAAAAGAGAATGCCCTGCAAGCCTGCTGTTGGCAACAATTTCAATGAGGCTGTACTCATCTGACAGCTCAAGATAATCTAATACGTTATTGGAGATGATTTTATGTGCAATTCGTCTGCCCATGTCCCGCTCTGGATGAACGATGCGGTCAGCCCCAATTTTATTTAGTACCTTTTCGTGATAGTCGTTTTGCGCCTTTACTGTGACCATTTTGACGCCAAGCTCTTTCAGCATGATCGTCGTTAAAATACTGGCCTGAATGTTTTCACCAATCGCAACGATGACATGATCAAAATTGCGAATGCCGAGATTTTTTAAAACAGATTCGTCCGTCGAATCACCAATGACCGCATGTGACGCAATTTTCGCGTATTCGTTCACTCGATCTTCATTCATATCCATGGCCATGACTTCAAGTCCTTCTTCGCTCAGCGCCTTGCAAATACTTCCGCCAAAGCGTCCAAGACCAATGACTGCATATTCCTTTTTCATGTTCAGACTCCTTTTATCTTACTTACCATGCATTTTACTACGGTTTGATTAACGAATCCATATGCGAGCGAATTTTTTTGCGGAACGCTTCACTTAAGTAAAGATCTGCTCCTTTTTCAATTTCACTGCGGTAATGACCTGGCGGAGCAATTTCATCGCTCTTTTGAAGAACTAAAAAGGTTAAACAGTCTGCATATATTTGATCACCTATTTTGACATCGACAAAAGCTGGACGATATGTGCCCTCATAGACGCCTTCTCGTTTGTACAAATATCGAATGGCATCAAAAGGAACCTCATATAAAACGCCCTCTGTTTCTCCGCCGTCTTCTACCATATCGGCTCTTGATCCATCAGGCCTTACCAACGTAAATCTAGTTGTAAAGCCGTTCAGTGCACCGCCGCCGATGATTTGTTTAAAATAATGATCAACTTCCGCCAGTTTAAATCTTGCATCATCCATACAGGAGCCATAGGCAAAATAATAGAAGGTTGCCGGCTTCTGCTGCCACAGTCTATATTCCTTCCAGCAGCCGCTCTCGATCTCCTTCAGAGATGATGCCTTCTGCTTTGGTAAAGTGTATGTAACAGCCGCCACCAGCCCTTGGTCTGTCATGACATCGACCACCTGCTTGTCATACCCTTCCTCAAGAAAATCTATCTTATTCAGCGTGCTTGCGGTTACCTCGTACAATTCTCCATACACTGTGCTTTTCTCTTCTAGAACGCACGCAGGGTATCCTTGACCTGTATCATAGATTCTGCCGCTGATCCAAGCTGATTTAGCTAATGGCCTGCTATCTTTCATATACGACTCGTGGTGCTCTTCATGCTGCAAAAGCGTCCCATATACGAATAAAGCTTTCACCTTCATGAAATCACGTCCTCTCGCCTTGCTGTTGTCTGCATTTTTGCCACACAGGTAAATAGATATGAAAAGCTGTACCTTTTCCCAGCTCACTGACCACATCCATCCTACCGTGATGATCTTTTAAAATCGCTGCACAGATGGTGAGGCCAAGTCCCGTCCCTTCTGTTTTCGTCGAGAAGAAAGGATCATATATTTTCTGAATATCCTCTTCAGACATCCCTTTTCCTTCATCTTGAATGGTAATTTTCCATTCGTTCATCACTTTTTCTGTTGATATGTATATGCTGCCGCCTTCGGGCATTGCCTCAATGGCATTTTTGATTAAATTAATGAACAGCTGCTTCATTTGATTAGCGTCTGCTAATATAGCACCGGCATCCTGCTTTTTAAATGGCTGTTTAAGATCAATATTCGAAAGGACTGCATTGGTTTTCAGCAATGTAATGACCTGCTCTAACAGTCCATGAAGCTGAACTTCTTGAAAATGGACCGACTGCGGCTTTGCCAGCACAAGCAGCTCACTTAAAACAAAATCAATTCGTTTAATTTCGGAAAAGATAATGTCAAAATAATCGGTTCTTTCAGGATATTGTGTTTTCATCAGCTGCAAAAAGCCGTTTACTGAGGTCAGCGGATTTCTGACTTCATGAGCGATTCCAGCGGCTATTTGTCCTGCAACGGCTAACTTTTGCGCCTGCATTTGCACTTGTTGATTTGATCTTTCAAGTTCAAGCTTTGCCAGCTTTTGTTTTGTAATATCTGCAACTGTTCCAATACCTCCAGTAAACTGGTGCTGCTCATCAAAGTAGAGCTTATAATGAACGTCTCCCCATACTTTCTTCCCCTCTTTATGAAGAAGCTGCAGCTCGATCCGCCCTGAATCTTTATGCTCTTTGATAACAGATGACAAATGCTGAATAACTCTTTCTTCTTGATCAAAGTACTGATTGTACATCGTACCTAGACATTCATCTATGTCATAGCCGGTCATTTGTTTCCATGCTTGATTTAAGAAGATGATGTGCCCTTTTTCATCTGTTTCAAAGACAATTTCTTGCAAGTTATCTGTAATTCGATTCAGCCGCTCTGTCAGTTCGTGTGCTTCTTTTTCTCTCTTATTTAGATCTGACACAAGTAAATTCAAGCGGTCTACATATCCTGAGACAACCCAGATCCCTGCTAACACAACGACTGTAAAGGCTAGATCGAGCGGCCAATTAATTTGATAGCCGCCTAGATAATAAAACAAATCCCAGCTTATGATTAAGATAAATGCAAGAACAGATAACACGATCCGCACTTGATATGTTTTGTTCAAATGATTCCACCTGCCGCCCTGAGATTCTTTGTCAATTGTACCATTTTCCACTTATTTTTTGAGGGAGATGGGGCATTTTTAAGGAACTTTTTTAAAGAAAAAATAGCCTGTTCTCAGCACAAAGGAAGAGAGCAGGCTATTTTGATTACTTCTGAAGAGCTTCTTGCAGCTCTTTTAACAGCAGTTCTGCGCCTTCAGCGCTTAATGTAATTTGACCATTTCCATATTCATGGTTCTCAGATGTAATCTCACCAGTCATGAGACAAACGCCCTCTGGCTGATATTTTTTCAAGACGATTTTATCTCCATCTATAAAAAATTCCATACTGTCTTTAATAGCGATATCAAGTGCTCTTCTCAATTCGATTGGCATCACAATACGCCCTAGTTCGTCTACTTTTCTTACGACTCCGATAGATTTCAATTTCGTTCCCTCTTTCTTTCATTAGCTCAAGATCAATCTGTTTTTCACCAATTGATATATCGTAGACGTAAGAGATTCTTAAAAGGTTTCTCCTCTATAAAAATTTTTTTCATAAAAGAAAAAACAAAGGGAAAATTTATTGTGATTGTCAAAATGATACTTGAATTTTACAGATTCATTTCAAGGTGATCACAAACCCCCACAAATGACATCAACCCTCTGAACTTTTAAATGTAAAATTGTTTAAAACAGCAAAAATAGAGATTGGGTGAAAACATGTTTCAAAATGCCGAAATTGGAATTGATTTAGGAACAGCTAACATATTGGTTTATAGTAAAAATAAGGGAATTATTTTAAATGAACCGTCCGTCGTAGCAGTCGATACAGAAACAAAGACTGTACTTGCCGTCGGATCAGAAGCGAAAGAAATGATCGGGAAAACACCTGGGAAAATTGTTGCGATCCGTCCGATGAAAGACGGTGTCATCGCTGATTATGATATGACAACAGATTTACTTAAACAAATCATGAAAAAAGCAGGAAAAAATATCGGGTTTACCTTCAGAAAGCCAACTGTCGTTGTATGTACACCTTCTGGTTCAACAGCTGTTGAGCGCCGCGCGATCAGCGATGCTGTGAAAAACTGCGGAGCAAAACATGTGCATTTAATTGAAGAACCTGTTGCAGCTGCAATCGGTGCTGATCTTCCGGTAGACGAGCCTGTTGCGAACGTTGTAGTCGATATTGGCGGCGGAACAACAGAAGTTGCAATCATTTCATTTGGCGGCGTTGTCTCTTGTCATTCGATCCGAATTGGCGGCGATCAGCTGGATGAAGATATCATTACGTTTGTCAGAAAGAAATATAACCTATTAATCGGTGAACGGACTGCCGAGCAGGTGAAAATGGAAATTGGGTATGGTCTCATTGAGCATGAGCCTGAATCATTAGAAGTGCGCGGGCGCGATCTTGTGACAGGTCTGCCAAAAACGATCACACTTGTCTCTCATGAAATTCAAGGCGCCATGCGTGAATCACTTCTTCATATTTTAGAAGCGATCCGTGCCACATTAGAGGACAGCCCTCCAGAGCTAAGCGGAGATATTGTAGACCGCGGCGTCATTTTAACTGGCGGAGGCGCTCTTTTAAATGGAATACAAGAATGGCTTTCTCAAGAGATTGTTGTTCCAGTCCATATTGCAGCCAATCCCCTTGAATCTGTTGCAATTGGAACAGGTCGTTCATTAGAAGTGATCGACAAATTGCAAAAAACTTTAAAATAATCTTCTTGTTCTACTTCTTTTTTTGTCATTTCGATCATATCGTGAGAAATGGATAAACGTGAAGGAGGAAGAACATGTTGCTTGATTTAGGTAAACGGGTCGTTGTCACAGTCATTTTAACGGGTATTATTTTAGGAGGAATGAGCCTGTCGTTTTCACATATGCCGCCTTCTAATGCACAGCCTGTGAAACAACTGAACCGCTAAAAAAGCCGCACGAAAGCGGCTTTTTTATTTTGGCTTTAAACGGGCTCCCCATTTTCCTTTTCGGTCATAAATCTGATATGATGAACATGACTAAAGGAGGGGTTTTTATGAGTTCATTTGAAAAACAACTAGATCAATATGCGAAGACCATCGTTGAAGTCGGTGTGAACGTACAAAAGGGGCAGGAAGTCGTTGTATCCGCATTTACTGAATCTGCACATCTTGTTCGTCTTGTAGCAAAACACGCGTATGAGCGCGGGGCGAAAAACGTACATATCCGCTGGAGTGATGGTGTTCTCACCCGTTTAAAGTATGAACATGCACCGCAAGATGTATTTGAGCAATTCCCTGAATGGGAAGCACAGATGATGGAAACCATCGCAAAACGCGGAGGCGCTTTTATTACCATCCTGTCAGAAAGCCCTGACCTTTTGCGAGGCATTGATTCGAAAAAAATCGCTGCACAGCAAAAAGCTGCTGGTTCAGCACTACATACATATCGTCAATACGTTCAATCTGACAAAGTCGCTTGGACAGTCGTAGGTGCTGCATCAAAAGAATGGGCGAAAAAGATTTTCCCTGATCATACAGATGAAGAAGCTGTCACGTTATTGTGGGATCAAATCTTTAAAGTCGCACGCGCTGATCAAGCAGATCCAGTAGAGGCTTGGAAAAAGCACGATGCGTCATTAAACGAAAAGGTCAAAATACTCAATGAACGCCACTACCACAAGCTTCATTATGAAGCACCGGGCACAGACTTAACGATCGAGCTTCCAGAGCAGCATATTTGGGTAGGTGCTGGCAGCGTAAGTGAACGCGGCGTTTCGTTCATGGCCAACATGCCGACAGAAGAAGTCTTTACCGTACCGAAAAAAGACGGTGTAAACGGGACAGTCTCAAGCACAAAGCCGCTCAGCTATGCTGGAAACATCATTGATGAGTTTTCATTAACCTTTGAAAATGGCCGGATTGTGGATGTGAAAGCAAAAGAAGGCGAAGATATTTTAAAATCTCTCGTTGAAACAGATGAAGGCTCTCATTATCTAGGTGAGGTTGCCCTCGTACCAGATGATTCACCAATTTCTAACTCAAATATTCTTTATTACAATACACTTTACGATGAAAATGCATCAAATCACCTTGCCATCGGCAGCGGATATGCGTTTAATATCGAAGGCGGAAAAGAAATGAAACGAGAGGAATTGGATGCTGCGGGTGTGAACAGCAGTATTACACACGTTGATTTTATGATTGGTTCAAAGGAAATGAATATTGACGGAATCACAAAAGACGGGAAACGCGAACCGATCTTCCGAAATGGAAACTGGGCGATTTAATCAAAAAAAGACATCCAATGGATGTCTTTTTTATTTATGCGTAAAGCTCTTCAAGTCTTTTTTGGATGTCTTGATCTGATAAAAACTCATCATATGTTGTTTGTTTATCGACGATGCCATTTGGCGTCACTTCGATAATCCGGTTTGCAACTGTTTCAACAAACTGATGGTCATGAGATGAGAAGAGCATGGCTCCTTTAAAGCTCATGAGACCGTTATTCAACGCTGTAATGGATTCTAGGTCTAAGTGGTTCGTTGGCTCATCCAGCAGCAAAATATTCGCTCCTGACAGCATCATTTTTGATAACATACAACGAACCTTTTCTCCTCCTGATAAAACACTTGCTTTTTTCTTCACTTCTTCCCCAGAGAAAAGCATACGTCCTAAGAAACCACGCAGGAAGCTTTCGCTTTGATCATTCGGAGAATATTGACGAAGCCAATCAACGAGATCAACGTCATTCCCTTCAAAGTATTCACTATTATCTTTCGGGAAAAAGGCTTGTGACGTTGTGACGCCCCATTTAAATGATCCGCTGTCTGGCTCCATTTCACCAGCAAGGATTTTAAATAATGTGGACACAGCAAGCTCATTACGGCTTAAGAACGCAATTTTATCTTCGCGGTTCATAATAAAGCTGACATTATCCAGTACTTTTACACCGTCAATTGTTTTTGATAGACCTTCTACTTGAAGGACATCATTTCCGATTTCGCGCTCTGGTGCAAAATGAACATACGGATATTTACGTGAAGAAGGCTTAATGTCATCTAAAGAGATTTTATCAAGCAATTTCTTTCTTGATGTCGCTTGCTTGGATTTAGAAGCGTTCGCACTAAACCGGGCAACGAATTCTTGAAGCTGCTTAATTTGTTCTTCTTTTTTCTTATTTGCTTCTTGGCTTAGTTTCAGCGCTAACTGGCTGGACTCATACCAAAAATCATAGTTACCGACGTATACTTGGATTTTTCCGAAATCAAGATCCGCAATATGTGTACATACTTTATTTAAGAAATGACGATCATGCGAAACGACGATGACTGTATTTTCAAAGTTAATGAGGAACTCTTCGAGCCACTGGATTGCTTGTAAGTCCAAGTGGTTCGTCGGCTCATCGAGAAGAAGAACGTCAGGCTTGCCAAATAAAGCTTGAGCTAAAAGTACTTTTACCTTTTCCGAACCGCCAAGCTCAGACATTTTCTTCGATTGAAGGCTTTCTGGAATGCCAAGACCCTTTAATAGGATCGCTGCTTCACTTTCAGCTTCCCAGCCGTTTAATTCGGCAAATTCACCTTCAAGTTCTGCTGCACGAATCCCGTCTTCATCTGAGAAATCAGGTTTCATATAGATCGCATCTTTCTCCTGCATCACATCATATAGACGTTTGTGACCCATGATGACGACTTTCAGCACTTCAAACTCTTCGTATTCAAAGTGGTTCTGTTTTAAAATCGCTAAACGCTCGCCAGGACTCATATGAACATCGCCCGTTTGAGGCTCAATTTCGCCAGAAAGAATTTTTAGGAACGTTGATTTACCAGCTCCATTGGCACCAATTAATCCGTAGCAGTTGCCAGGAGTGAATTTAATATTTACTTCTTCGAATAGTTTACGATCAGCAAATCGCAAACTAACATTATTTACTGCAATCATTTATTAATCCTCCATCACTCATTCATCATTATGAAGTATAACATGAATAACGTTTGATAGAAACGTCTCTCGCTAAGAACGAAGGCTTTTTGTCTATTATGATATAATAAACGGGAATGATTGATTGAAGGAGTTCGGGCGATTTGAGATTACTCACACTGATGGAATACTGTTTATTGATTTTCTTTATGGGCATTTATTTATCTGCAACAGGCTTTAATGCGAGGGACTTTGGCCTTTATATTGGGCTTGTCCTCATTTACACACTGGTTCACATCTTTTCCAAACGCTTTTTACAAAAGCGGGGAAAAGAAAACCAAAAAATCGGATTGTTTCGATCCGTTTTAGCCATTACCGGATCTGTGTTCGCTTCTGTTCTTGCGATTGTGATCATTGTGACGGTGCTCACACCAAATTAAAAACGACCCTTCTGTAAGGGTCGCTCGTTCAAGTACCTTTCTCTTGCCCATGAGAAGGTGCTTTTATTTTGTCTGTCGAATATCGCCAAATGGGAAGAAAACAAATTCTGATGTCCCGACAACCCGATCCTTTTCAATGAGGCCAAGTCCATTTCGGCTGTCCATAGAATTGAGTCTGTTGTCCCCCATCACAAAGTAATCGTTTTTCGGTACTTTTACTGGACCAAAATCTCCAGTTAAATGCACTTCATACTCTTTCGCATGCGCCTTGTTCTCTTTTAAATAAGGCTCATCTACTTTTTTTCCATTAATGTAAAGCGTATCATCCTTCATTTCAATCGTATCACCTGGAAGGCCGATCAATCGTTTGACATAATGAATCTTCTGACCATCTTTTCCATTAATAATCACAATGTCACCGCGTTTCACACCACCGAGATAGTTAATGGTTTTGTTGACAAACAGCTTTTCCCCGTCATGAAGTGTCGGCTCCATTGACTCTCCTTCCACTACATACGGTTCAAATATAAATGTACGGATGAGCAAGACGAGCGCAAGTGCAATTAAAATGGCTTTTATCCATTCAAACAGTGAACTTTTCTTCTCTGTTTTGGCTTGCTTCGCATCAGATTGAATTTCATTTTCGTTTTGTTTGTTTTCTTCGTTCAAAATACTGCTTCCTCCTAAGACTTTCTACTAAAAGACATAAAACGTGAATTGAATAACTTTACTTTATCATATGTCATTTAAAAATTCACAAGCCAACCATTTAATTAGATATTTTTTCCTAATTCACTGATGATTAAACAAAAAGAAGCACCGTTTTTCACGATGCTTCTCTTCTGCATTACGCTTCTTGTCTGACTGGTTTTTTCAAAATACCCAGTAAAATCGCTGTCACAACGGCACCGATTAAGATGCTGATGATATAAAGAACTGGATGATTTGTTACCCAGAAAACAAATAGTCCGCCATGCGGTGCAGGAAGCGTCACTCTAAAGAATTCCGTTAATCCGCCAGCAACTGCTGCACCAATAACAGCTGAAGGAATGACACGAAGAGGATCTGCCGCCGCAAACGGGATCGCTCCTTCCGTGATGAAGGCAGCTCCCATGAAGTAACATGTAATCCCTGCTTCACGGTCACGTTTTGAAAACTTATTTCTAAAGATCGTTGTTGCAAGTGCAATACCTAGTGGTGGAACCATTCCGCCTGCCATAATCGCAGCATGCGGTGCATAGTTGCCAGCAGCAATCATCGCAAGACCAAATGTGTAAGCCGCTTTGTTAATTGGACCTCCCATATCAATTGCCATCATACCAGCTAAAATAATACCCATTAAGACAAGGTTTCCCGTACCTAATGATTCAAGCCAATGTGTTAATCCGTCCATCACCATTTTCACTGGTGTGTTGACAATATAATGCATGATAATGCCTGTGAAGAAAATACCGAACAATGGATACAGCAGAACCGGTTTAATCCCATCGAGTGTCTGTGGTACGAATGTGAATACTTTTTTGAGCAGCACAACAATGTAACCTGCTAGGAAACCAGCAATCAATCCGCCTAAGAACCCTGCACCTGCTGCTGACGCCATAAAACCACCGACCATACCTGGCGCAAAACCTGGACGATCTGCAATACTCATGGCAATAAATCCAGCTAATACCGCAACGATTAAGGCAAGCGCATTATCGCCGCCAATTCCTTTTAAGACAGCTGCAAATGAATTAAATGAAGGGTCCTTAGGATCTGCTGAGTTAATGCCCCAGAAGAATGAAATCGCAACAAGGATACCGCCTCCGACAACAAATGGAAGCATGTTACTTACACCACTCATTAAGTGCTTGTAAAATCCGCTTCTTCCTTTGCCAGATGATTCATTTTCCTCTTTAGAAGAACTGCCGCCTGAACCTTTATAAATCGGCGCATCTTGATTGATTGCTTTTTCAATTAATTCCTGTGGACGGCGAATACCAGCTGTTACAGGGACTTCAATGACATGCTTGCCTTTAAAGCGTTCCATCTCTACTTGCTTGTCCGCTGCCACAATGATAGCTGGTGCTTCTTCAATTTCTTTTGCTGTAAGGGCATGTTTAATACCGCCAGAGCCGTTTGTTTCAACTTTAATGTCAACGCCCATTTCTTTTGCTTTTTCTTTCAAAGCATCTGCTGCCATAAATGTATGGGCAATACCTGTCGGGCAAGCGGTTACCGCTAAAATTTTAGCAGGTTTTCCTTCTGCAGCCGGCTCCTCTTGAACTTCCTCTTCTTCTTCATCATCTTGATCATGTGTATTGATGATCTCAATGATTTCATCTTCAGTCGCCGCTTCAAGGAGCTGCTTCCGAATTTCTTCACGCATAAGAAGTGTGGATAAACGAGAAAGTGCCTCTAAGTGCGTGTTGTTTGCGCCTTCAGTTGCGGCAATCATAAAGACAAGATGACTCGGCTGCGCGTCTAGTGATTCATAATCAACACCAGCAGTTGAGCGGCCAAATGCAATGGCAGGCTCTTTTACACTCGCTGTTTTAGCATGCGGGATGGCAATTCCTTCGCCAATACCAGTAGAGCTCTGTTTTTCACGATTGATCACTGCTTCTTTGTAGCCCTCTTTATCATTTAACTTGCCTGCTGTATCTAAAACAGTGACCAGCTCTTCAATGACTGCTTCTTTCTGCTGGCTGTCTAATTGAAGCTTAATGGTATGCTTCGTGAGTAGTTCTGTAATTTTCATGATGACTCCTCCTTTAAATGCGTGTGACTTTTACTTGTGGTAATAGTGTGTCAACAAGCTCTTTTGTGCCAAGCTCCTCAGAAAAGGCTGTAGCGCTTCCTGAAGTAACACCAAGCTTAAATGAATCTTCAATTGAAAGGCCTTTTGAAACGCCGGCTAAAAACCCTGCAACGACTGAATCTCCTGCTCCAACTGAATTTACGAGCGTTCCCTTTGGAACATTGGACTGATAGATTCCTTCTTTACTGAATAAAAGGGCGCCATCTCCAGCCATGGAGACGATGACATGTTCAGCACCTTGTTCTAACAGCTTTTTCCCATAAGGAATTGCTTCTTCTGCTGATGAAATACTCGTCTCAAACATTTCACCCAGTTCATGATGATTTGGCTTCATTAAGAACGGTTTCATGTCTGCTGCTTTTTTTAACGCTTCGCCAGAAATATCAAGAACAACTCTTACACCTTGCTCTCTGCAAACTTCAGCAATGCGCTCATATGTGTTATGAGGTAATGAAGAAGGAATGCTGCCAGCTAAAACCACGACATCTCCTTCAGTCAATGAAGAAAATTGAGATAGAAACGACTCAAATTGCGCTTCAGTAATAGATGGGCCGAGTCCGTTGATTTCTGTCTCTTCACCTGTTTTTAGTTTCACATTAATTCTTGTATCTTCTGACACCTCGTGAAAGGCTGTTTGTAATTGTTCGTTCTGTAAAAAATCTTGAATATATTTGCCTGTAAATCCACCAATGAATCCAAGTGCTTTTGATTCAACACCGTGACGTTTTAATAACCTTGAGACATTGATTCCTTTACCACCTGGATATTTTTGATCATAGGTTGAACGATTTAAACCGCCGACTGCAAAATCCTCCACGTGTACGATGTAATCAACTGATGGGTTTAAAGTAACTGTATAAATCATGTTTTCACTACCTTTATAACCGTTTTTTCATGGTAATTATCGAATGAATCCTCTTTTGCGTCGTTTGTGATAATGGTGGCTTCCTGTAAACTAGCAAAGGCTGAAAACGATATTTCGCCAAACTTCGAGGCATCTGATAAGATATAGGTTTTTTTCGCCTGTTTCATGGCTCTTTTTTTCATGAGTGCTTCCTCTGGATCAGGCGTTGTAAAACCCGCCTCGGGATGGATGCCGTTTGTCCCAACAAAGCTTTTGTCAAAACGATAATTTTCCATCGCTGTCAAAGCTGCGGCTCCCACCATGGCTCCTGTTCGATGTTTCACTGATCCGCCTATCAAGTAAAAAGTAATGCCTTTTCTCATAAGTGCTTCAATGTGCATCACACCGTTTGTCACCACAACAATATCTTGATCTGGATCGATATATTCAATCATTTGCTGTGTGGTTGTACCTGCATCTAAATAAATACAGTCGCCCTGTTTTAAAAGAGATGCCGCTGCCTCTGCTACCAATGACTTTTCTTGAAGGTTTTTGGCAGATTTCTCAAATACATCTGGTTCAAGGCGAATACTCGAAATCTTGGCTGCTCCTCCATGAACCCTTTTAAGAAATCCTTTTTCTTCAAGGGCTGATAAATCTCTTCTAATTGTAGATTCAGACGCATCCGTCATCATCGTTAAGTCCTGTATTTTAATGACATCATTTTCTTCTAAGCTGTCGATAATGAGTTGATGTCTTTCCGGTGTTAACATGAGAACACCCCTTTTGAAAACGTATTCATTTTGCGCGCACCTTTATTGTAATCGCTTTTTTCAACATTATCAATACAAAACAATCAAATACATTCAATAACTATCAAAATCTTTCACCATGGTCATCTTACCTTTATATGTACCATTTGTAAACTGAAAAATATGTGACATTATGATGAAAGTCATGATATTAGCATTTCTATCATTTTTTATTTCATTCAATGGAACTAAAAAAAGCTTTTATGCGATTTGCATAAAAGCTTTTGGTGTGTAATGAAGGCGAATGTAGACCATTTGTATGCTTTTTTCTCCTCCGAATCATTCATACCTGAGCGATTCAATAGGGTCTAGTCTCGCTGCTTTATTCGCAGGAATTAACCCAAAAACAATTCCAATGAGCATACTAAACAATACGCCTCCACAAACCACTTGCCAAGATACGAGAGACGGCCAGCCGGCAAATAGTGATACTAGCGAAGCACCGCCTAATCCAAGTGCAATTCCCATCAGCCCGCCGATGAGTGTTAAAACGACAGACTCAATTAAAAATTGAACGAGAATTTGCGCCCTTGTTGCGCCCATCGCCTTTCGAATACCTATTTCTCTTGTCCTCTCTGTCACAGAAACGAGCATAATATTCATTACACCGATGCCGCCGACAAGTAAAGAGATTCCGGCGATTGAGCCAATGATCGTTGTCATAACGGACGTTATTTGACCGATCCCCTCTGCGATTTCTTCCATATTGATCATTTCGTAAGCTTCTTCTGTATGATGATTTTCATTTAGTATGGCAGCCGCGCTCTTTCCTACTTCCTTCATTTGATCCGCATGTGCGACTTGAATAGACAACTTATCATATTCATTCATACCAAATGTGGAGGTGAGCATCGCAAATGGGACATATATTTCATTCATATCAAATGAAAACATCCCTTTCTGTTTTGCTAACACACCGATGACTTCAACTGGCTGTCCGTTCATCCAAATCAGTTCACCTAATGCCTTTTGTCCATTGAATAGTTCTTTTTGTAAGCCATCCGAGATGAGGGCAGCTCTTCTGCCGCTTCTAAAGTCAATATCTCTTAAATTCTGTCCTTCTGCGATTTGTAATGAATGTACATCCGTATACCCCTCATTTATGCCGTTAACGGTCGCATCAACTGTCGTATCTTGAAATCTCAGCTGCATTCCTTGTGCAGTCGAGGAAGCGACCTGCTTCACCCCATTGATTGTCCTAATGCTTTTTATGTCTTCCTCAGTAAATGAGGCTTCGAATAAAGCATTTGGATTTACATTTAACTCTTCGTCAGAAGGCGTATATGTCATATCAATGGTATTGTTTGGACCTGAAATCGATCCTTTTAACATTTGCTCACCGCCTTGACCGATCGCCACGACTGCAATGACTGATCCAACACCAATAATAATCCCAAGCATCGTTAAAATAGAACGTAATTTATGAGCTAAAACCGAATTCAGCGCTATTTTGATATTTTCAAAGAGTTTCATTCATAGCGTCCCCTTGTATCCATCTATCTTCAACAAGCCGTCCATCTCTCACAACGACCGTACGGTTTGTATACGCAGCTATTTCTTCTTCATGGGTGACAAGCACAATCGTTGTCCCTTCCTCATTCAGCTGTGTAAACTGTTCCATAATTGACATGCTTGTTTTTGAGTCGAGCGCACCAGTCGGTTCATCTGCTAAAATAAGCTGAGGCATATTGACAATCGCTCGTGCAATGGCCACCCTTTGCTTTTGTCCTCCTGACAACTCACTTGGCATATGTTTCATTCGATCTGCCAAACCAACCTTTTCAAGCGCCAATTCCGCACGTTCTTTTCTTTCCTTTTGACTGATCCCAGCATAAATCATTGGCAGTTCAACATTGCGCCTCGCATTTAACCTTGGTAGGAGGTGAAATTGCTGAAAAACAAATCCAATGGATTGATTTCGAATGACCGCAAGCTCTTGATCCTTTGCTGCTGACAGCTCTGTACCTTGAAAATGATATTGTCCTGTCGTCGGGCGGTCTAAACAGCCAATAATATTCATTAATGTTGACTTTCCAGAGCCGGACGGGCCCATAATGGACATATACTCGCCTTTTTCAATGACAAGATTCATGTCACTTAATACATCAAATGTTTCGTGTGCGACCTCATAGCTTTTTGTTACGTTGGAAAGCTGAATCATTCAGCATCCACTTCCATTCCGTCATACATATCATCTGCTATATGAGCAATGATTTGATCCTCTGCCTTGACACCTTTTGTCACTTCAAGATCATGACCTGACGTTTCCCCTATGACCACTTTTACTTTTTTCAGTACATTTTTTCGAACAACATAAACGTATTGTCCATCAGTCTCTTTTTTTACCGCTGTTTCAGGAATCGTTTGCGCTTGGCGCTTATCTGTTTCAATTTCCATGATCATTTTAAAACCAGGCTTCGCCTCAGGTTTCTTTCCCTTTATTTCAACTTCAACAGGATATTGAACCGTTTGATCGCTCGAAGTTGTTTCGGCTGTAGTCTGGACAGGAACAGCGCCCACTTTTTTCACGACTCCTTGCCAGCTCTTCCCGCGAATAACATCAGATGTTACCTTCACTTTTTGTTTCTTTTTGATTTTGATGGCATCATACTCTGAGATCAAACCCCGCACAATCATTTTTTTCTCATGACCAATATGGATGATCGGCTGTCTTTCTTCCGGTCCCCCTGCCCCGGCCTCTTGCTCAATGGAAATGACCGTTCCATCAATTTTACTATGTACGGTTAAATCTTCTATTTGCGCCTTTACTTTTTCTTGGCTGATCTCTGCTTGCTTTTGTTCTAATTCAGCCGCTTTCAGTTCTAATTGAAGCTGATCTCGCTCGCTTTTAGCATTAGCGTCAGATCCGCCTGCTTTTTTCTCATCTAATTCACTCAGCCTTTTTTGCAATTGTTCCAGTTTTAATGTACTTGACTCAGCCGCTAGTGCTTGCTGCTGCTCCTCAAGCTCCAGTTCCTTGTTTTCATATGTAAGAAGCGGCGTACCAGCCTTTACCTTTTCCCCTTCTTTCACAGCAATTCCCTTCAATTTCCCCTTTTCCTCTTCTTCATAGATGAACTGCTCTTCAGAGAACGAAAGTGTCCCGGGTGTCATCACCGTAGATGTGATTTCTTTCGGCGTGAGTTTGACTGTTTTAATCGCTGCTGTAGAAGCAGGCTTTGCTTGGTTTTTCGCAATATTAAATCCAATAAATAGTCCAATCACAATAATTAAAATAGATCCGATGATGATTTTCTTTCTCATAAAAACCTTCTACCCCCAGCTTACTGATATGTTAATTGTTGTTCCTATATATTGAAAAATTAACGATAAGATATAAAAAACGCCTATAATCACCCAAGAAATTCTCGGTGATATACGCCCAACTCGAATGAATAAAAAGCCTGTTAAAACAAGATTCCAGATCACAAAAAGATCGATATTGGCTAACACCGCCTGCCATGGACCAGAAATTCGAATGAGCGCGTTTAACGAGGTAACCGTGATGTCTTTTGGAACATGAAAAAGGATGACTGCCAAATGAGAAATAATCGTTCCAATGATCGTAACGGGCGTAATGAACAGGACCGCTGAAAACAGCTGCCGAAATGATGCATCACCTTTCGCTAAAAATACGATGAACTTATATATAGCTGCATTGATGACAATGCCAAATACCAGGCCAATGAGCGTCACCACATAAACAACAGGTACCGGCAAACTTAAATCTGCCCACATTCCCTTATTTACGTGCTCAGACAAATAAGTCACAACGACTGTTAAAATAAGCACACAAGATAAAGGCCACCAAACAACTGGATGTTCCCATACTCTTTTCAGGTGCTCTGATGGTCTTGTGCTCACTCCAATGATCGTAGGTTTTTGCATGTTTTCTTTCATCAAATCTCATCCTCTCTATGTCAAGCAAGTATGCAAACGCACAAGACGCTCTTTTTCTTTCTATTTTATCAAAAGATTGCCAATAAGTGATCAATCATTTAATTTTCTTATTTTCGTTGAGAAAAAATTTTATCTATTATTCTATTTTCACGAATGAAATCCTTCAAATGACCTCATGATCCGACCATATTCATATCAAGAATCGTGCTTTTACTGACTTAAAAACATTTTATTAAGTAAACAATATGTCTTTCGGAATAAATATCCTTTTCTTTTGGATTCGCATGGTCTTACATAGACACAACAATTTTTTTTTGTTAAAATAATCCTAGTAATTTCGGCAAATCCCGGCTTTATAGGACTATGAATGGTTTCTTTTACAGAACAAATAAGTCTTTAGTATCAATACTTTCATATTAAAAAATTAAAAATAAAGGGATTTTACTTGATCAAAAGTTATTTTTTCATATAATGTAAAATAGAGGTAGGTTAAATGATAGTGGAAATGGAGTCAAGTGAATGTTAAGAGAAAAATTGAAAATGCAATTGATTTTACTGTATGAAAAGGAACAAGAAGCATGGCAATACTTTCGAAAGGAAAGAGAATCGATTTATCATGAGCTCAAATTACTTGATATGAAAGAAAGCAGACCTTCTAACGACAAAATATACTACGCTGCAAGATGTGTAGATATTATTAAAGAGAAAAAGGGAAGCATTGTGAGCACAAAAGAATTAAAGGAACAGCTTCAAGCTCAAACAGATTTCAATGTGAGACGAATCAGCGAATTGTATGATCTCATTCAGCAGCTCGATCCTCACATTTCTAAAGCAAGAAGGGGATGTTTTATTTACGAAGATCACACCCAAGCACCTCTACAAACTTTTCACACATAAAAAATTGGTTACAGCCGGGTGGCCATAACCAAATCCTCTAATATCTATTATCCACCACTTACAGGAGGAATGAGTGCAACAGTGTCCCCGCTACGCACTTCAGCATTTCCCCTCGTATATATTTCGTTGACTGCAACCATTACATTTTGTGCAGCATCAACACCATATACCTCCTGTAATTCTATTTTAATCTCATCAACCGTTGTTTGATCTTTTTGAATGATGATTTGTTGTTTACCGGCCTTCTCAGCAAGGCCGGCGAACAATAACACATTAATCATGCTGATCACCTTCTTTCTCTGCAAGTTGAAGATGCCTAGGTTTACCTTCTGGATATGAAACCGTTTCAAGCTGATCACCTATCCAGGCCTCTCCATCTTCCCAATATTCTTTTTTCCAAATAGGAACGATTTCCTTGATTCGTTCAATAGCATATTCATTGGCTTCGTAGGCAGCCTTCCTATGAGGAGACGAAACGGCGATCGCAACAGCAATATCGGTTATCTCAAGTGTTCCAATCCGGTGCACAATCGCTGCTTCAGTGTCAGGCCACCGATTCTTCATTTCTTGTCCAATCTGCCTTAGCATGTTTTCCGCCATTGGTATGTATGCTTCGTAGGTTAAACGCAATGTTTTCTTGCCGTTTGTCCATTCTCTGACCGTCCCGATAAACGTTGTAATGGCTCCTGCCTTTCGTCTTGTCACATGCTGAATCAATTCGTTTACCTCAATCGGCGTTTTTGTTATTTTAAAAAGTTCGCTCAAAACGTGCCGCCTCCCTTCAATAAGTGAAAAGCAAATGTCATCCCGCGCTTATCAAAAGCTGAAAACACAGGAAACGGGTAATTTTCGGTTAATGGATCCTCTTGAGAAAAATAAATAGCTGCTTGTATATTAGAAAGAGTTGAAAGGTCAATAAGCTCCTCTTCATTCTTGACACAAACGATTTTGCGATAAGGCGCCTGTTTGTACCCCTCTATGAGAACAGCGTCTAACGGAAGATGCTGACACATGTTGAGCAGCTGCTCTAACGTGATGTGCTGCATCGAAAAGTGAAATTCACCCTCTCCTTCCACACCTGCGGCATATGCACCTGCCTGAATATATCGATCAGTATCTTTTTCTTTGAAAAGAAGATCTGGTGTCCCGCCATGTCCATGGTGTTTAAAGCAGCCTAGCTTCAGCCCTTCACATTCAGCCAGCTGACAGAGCTTTTCGATCAACGTGGTCTTGCCGCTATTTTGATAACCGACCACCTGTAATATGCTTAATTTGTCATCCAGCATGGAGACCCACCGCCTTTGTGCTGAAACAGCAGAACATCAACTTGATCACCTGCTTGAAAACCTCTTGTTCCCCCAGGCAGCACGATGAAACAGTCAGCCTCTGCAATAGAGGTCACTGCACTTGATTTATCAAGACCTGTTGGAGTCACACTGATCTGACTGCCAGTGAATTGAAGGGCCGCCCTGACAAAACGAGTGAACGGATTGGCTTTTGGAAAATCATGTGTGAGTTTCGCCTCAGCGAAGCCGGGAAACGGATTTTCTTTCCTATACCATTTATAAATGATCGGTTTCACAAATAATTCAAAGCCCACAAAACAGGCAGCAGGGTTTCCGGACAGCCCAAACAGCAATTGACCATTCGGCATTGCAGCCACAGTCGTCACACTTCCAGGTCTCATGGCTACTTTATTAAACAAGACCTTGGCTCCCAGCTTTTCATAAATGGCAGGCAGAAAGTCAAAATCGCCCACTGACACACCGCCTGTTGTGATCAGAATGTCTACCTTGCTCATGGCTGCTTTTACTGCATGATAACTTTTGTCAAAATCATCGGAGACTCTGCCTAAATCAAGCGGCTCAGCTCCGGCCTCAAGTACTTGAGCATAGACCATACTAAGATTACTATTTCTAATCTTGCCGTCCACCATGGCATCACTTACTTGAAGAAGCTCTGTGCCTGTTGAGATAATGCCAATCACCGGTTTTTTGACAACTGGCACTACCGAATATCCGAATGTCGCCAATAGAGCCGTGACGCCAGGAGTGACATCTGTTCCTTTTCTGACCATCACGTTTCCTTTAAGTACCTCTTCTCCTTGACGAGAAATATTGTCTCCCTTTTTCAGCGGTCTTTTCAGTGACATGAATGATTTGCCGCCTTTTTCAAAAGGCTTCGTCAGTTCAATCATGATAACGACATTTGCGCCATTTGGAATTTTTGCTCCTGTCATAATACGAATGGCCTGAAAGGGACCGATAGTTTTTGCTGAGACCATTCCTGCACCAATATGATCAATGACCTCGAATTCAACTGGATGCGCACTTGACGCTTCTTTTGTATCTTCTGCCCGAAGTGCAAAGCCATCATACGGAGAACGATCAAAAGCCGGAACATCATGGTCTGCCAAAATATCTTCTGCAATAAACCGTCCAAGGCTGTCTTTTAAAGGGACCCATTCTATTTCTCCATGTTTTTCGTATTGGTGGACTTTCTTTATGGCCTCTTCTACTGGTATTGGCTGCCGTCTTTCCATCACACATCACTCCTATATCCCTAGCAGTCTTGCTAGTAATGAATTGGCTTCTTTTTCATCATTTGTTCCATGGATTAATGCACGTCCCCCTTTGAAACAGACCATTCGGTAGTTTTCGTAGCGTACATGGATTAAGAAGTCGTTTACTTCCACCTCACATATAGATGAGAGCCGCTCTTTTATATGCTGAAATGATAGTTTTGCTAAATCCTTCGATACAATTTGAACGGTGTCACGTCCGCAAAGGACCGTCGATTTTTTACGCTGATCATGTAAATAAGGATAGGTTCTTGCCGTGCCGCAAGTTGGACAGGTCTTCTCTTTAGTGCGAGATAAATCCATTTTAAATGATGTAGACTGCCAAAGATCAAACGTGACAAATTTCCGCTCGATTTGCTCTTCATGACCTGTTAAATATTTGAGTGCCTCTGTTTGCTGATAAGCAGAAACCATTTGAACGGCAGGTGAAATAATCCCCGCTGTATCACACGTCAAGCCGCCAACAGGCATTGCCGTGAACACACATGATAAACATGGCGTTTTATCCGGCAATATGGTCATATACATCCCCTGACTGCTCACACAAGCGCCATATATCCACGGCGTCTTCGTTTCTAGTGATAAATCATTCATCACCATTCTTGTCTCAAAATTATCTGTTGCATCAATGACGATATCTGCTCTCTGGAATAACAGCCTTAACAGCTCCGCCCCTGCATCTTCAATCAGGGCGTGTATCGTTACTTCATGATTGATCTGCTCGAGACGTTTTTTTGCCGCTGCTGCTTTTGGCACATGTGCGTTTGCATCATGTTCCGTGTACAGCTGCTGCCGCTGTAAATTTGAAAATTCCACATAATCACGATCGACAATCGTAAGCGTACCGATGCCAGACCGAACAAGCCCTTCCGCAGAGGCGGTACCAAGAGCACCGGCTCCAACGATCAGAACATGACTTTCAGCCAGCGCATGCTGTCCTTTTTCCCCAACCGGAGGGAACAAGATTTGTCTTGAATATCGGTCATTCAATGCTGTTCTCTCCTCACCGTTTTTTATGTATCATATCATACCGTTTTCAGGTAAATCGCTTCTTTTATTGATATTACGAAATTCATTTAATGTCACGTTCAGTTCTTCCTCTGAAACGATACGCACTTGAAGCTTTTGAAGCAAGTCCTTGACGGCAAATTGATTCTCTTTTAAACACGCGCGAATAAAAGGCAGAGAGCGGCGGTGATAAAGCGCAAACAAAGGCTGTAATCTGCCCTGAACAAGCGGGATAATGGCATCTGCGTGCTCGCTGCAATAGGACGATAATACTTTCGCCGTTTCCTTCCGTATGAAAGGCATGTCACATGCCGTTACTAAATACCATTCTGCCTCTTGCTTTTGCATCGCCGTATATATGCCGGCAAGCGGTCCGCATCCGCGCACCTCTTCATCATCTAACCACACACTTTGTTCACCTCTTGCTTTGAAAAAAGGAAGAAGCGACGGATGGCTGATGATAACCGTCTGCCCTTCTAAAAGCTGCTCTTTCACATGCTCATATAATGCTTTCCCTTGATATATATGACTTGCCTTTGGCTCTCCAAAGCGTCTGGAAGCGCCTCCAGCTAAAATGACATTCACTACGTGCATCCTCTAAGTCCTCCTTTGATATGGTTGTTCTAATCGCACTCCTTTCGCATACTTTATTGGTAACATGAATAAGGAGGGTCTATCGATGAACAGGCGCCATGCTTCTCCCCTATTCCATGATTTATCTCAAGAGAATTTATACTTAAAAGCTGAAACTGCCAAATATCAACAAATGATCTCTGATTTACAGTCCTCATATACGTATTCTAAAAATAAGAAGTTAACTCAAGAATATCATGAGATGAAAAAGGATTTCACGCAATTAAAACAACAATTGGATGAAATGACCAATGATCAACACGATGCTGCCTCAAAAATACAGGAACTCTCCTACAGCAAATCAGAATTATTACATAAAATTGTTCTTCTCCATGAGATGCTGCAAAAGGAAACCTATCATAGAAGAAAAGAAACCGAAGAAAAACACAGGCTGCATTTGAAAGTTGTCAAATATAAGGAAATCTCTCAACAATTAAATGAGCGGATAGAGGATCAAGATAAACAGCTTGCAAAAGAGGAGAAAAAAGGAAATACTTTATCCGCAGTGATTGAGAAGCTGCAGCAAACATTGAGCGATAAAAATGCAGAGTTTCATGTATTACAGGAAGGCGTCAAACACCTTCAAGAGCGTTTTTATGAAACACAAGAGAAATTGCTGCAAATAGAAAAAGCAAAAGAAGCGATTTTTTACGAAACGCTCACAAGCTATCAAAAACAGTTAGCAGAAAGCGAAGAATGGATCGCCTCTCATTTTGCTGATATTGACCAGTCAGCAAAAACAAATGCACAGCCATTCTCACGAGACCGCATCCTGCAAACGACAGAAGAAATCGAACCGATCTTGAAGAAACTCAACGAACAAGTTCAAACACTTCAGGAACACGTCGATGCAGTGCAGCGTAATGGTGAAGTCATGACAGTCAAAATCGACAGCTTCAAAAAACAGCGTGATCACCTGCCCAAGGAACGCAAAATTGTCTATACAGTTGATCAAAAGAAGTAATTCTCGAAATAAAAAACTGCTGGCTTTTACGCCCAGCAGTTTTTTATTTATTCGTCTTCTGTTTGAATGTCGCCTTCTAAAATATACTGTCCGCGATAAGGCTTCTTCACTTCAGGGTACATTTTAATTAAGCTTTGCATAAACGTTGTCATATTTGGGATTTCAAGACCGCTCTCTTTTTCGATCTCTTTTTGAAGTTCTGAGCTTTTAATCGCTGCATTATGACGTTTTAACGTTTTAATCGCAGCTTCACGAAGCTTCGCTGCCTTAGAGCCAGGACGAGCTGTGCCTCTTCTTCGTCTTGTCGATCCTTCAGGAATACCTACAGGTGCACCGTTTAGCTGTCCTGTTCCTAAAGATGATGATTGTGGTTGTGCCGGCTGCTGGTAGCTTCTCATTTCTTGCGCAGCAAGCTCAGCTAATACAGGCAGTGAATCCGTCTTTCTCTCTGTACGTACTTCTTTTTTTGTATCTGACACTAGACCTGTTCCTTGACGGTCTAATTCTCTTAATTTTGCATAAATCGCATCTCGCTCAATTTGATATTCACGGATGACCTTTACTTCTGCCTCGTTTAATTGTTCCAATCGTAAACGTAACGCTTCCCTCTCATTAAACAATGGATTTCCCCCTCATCATATAAAAAATATTCTATAGTAAATATTAGATTAGAAAACTAATTTTATCAACTATTTTTTTATCATTTTACAGTTTGCTAACAGATAGGTATTTTCAACTAAAATTTTGCCAAAGAGGAAAAATCGGCACCCATTTCATTGCCACTATAGGCTTTTGACAAACCTTAAAATATTGTAAAAAAATTGAATAAACGCTTATACTACTTGATTTATATAGTTATTTACCTAACTGAAATTTCTTTTGTGCAAAAACGTTCTGAATAGTAAAAAGTTAAAATCTTTACATTTTCATTTCAAAACAAAAATGTAAATAGGTCGTTATACCTTTTGTTTCAGGGATATTTTTTAATAAACTCCCTCATTTTCTCTTTTCTTAGGAATAACAAACTCGTCCAGTGCAATACGCCGCCTGTTTTTACCCATGAAAAAACCCCCATTTATGGGGGAAAGCCTATTCTGCAGCCTTTTCAGACTCAGAAAGCACTCGATTGACACGTTTTTCAAGCATTTTCATTCCGCTTCCGCCGGCTTGGAAGTGGCGCAAAGCACCTGTTTTATCAAATACATAATATGCCGGTACATATTCGTTTTCAAAGGCTTCTGTTAAGTGATGATCACTGTCCACAAAGATTGGCTGCGTGATTTCATGCTCTTTCGCAACTTCTTTGATTTTTTCTAGATCTAGGTCATCCTCTGAACGAGGCATATGAACTGCCACAACGTTTAGTTGATCCTTGTATTCATCACGGAATTGATTGACTTGAGGCATTGCCTCTTTACAAAGATGACAGCTGACTGACCAGAAATGAATCAATGTTGGTTTGTCACCAATCAAATCTTCTTTTGTTACTTCTCCATTTAACCATTCTTTTGCACCAGTTAGTTCTGGCATTGGTTGACGTAATTTCATTATGAAGCGCCTCCATCCATTGTATGTGTCGAAACAAAAAGGTCTAACATTAGTTAGACCCTCCTGTTTCTTCAGCTATCAATTAAAGTGTTTTTTGACCAGGTTTCCAGTTCGCTGGGCAAAGTCCACCAGTTTGTAATGCTTGAAGAACACGTAATGTCTCATCTACATCACGACCGATGTTGTTGTGGAATACTGTTTGGTATTGAAGTTCGCCTTCTGGGTTAATGATGAATAAACCGCGAAGAGCAATTCCTTCTTCTTCAATTAAAACGCCGTATTCTCTAGATACTGTGTGGTTAGTATCAGCAGCTAACGGGTATTTTAATTCACCTAGACCATTATCTTTACGGTCTGTATTGATCCAAGCAAGATGCGTGTGGATTGTATCAGTAGATACACCAATGATTTCTGCATCTAAATCTTCGAACTCATCATAACGATCGCTCATTGCTGTAATTTCAGTTGGGCAAACAAATGTGAAATCCATTGGATAGAAGAAAAGAACTGTCCATTTGTCATTCTTCATGTTTTCCTCTAAACTTACTTTACCAAATTCCTTGTTAGCAAGTACTGCTTCCATTTCAAAACGTGGAGCTTGTTTTCCTACAAAACGCTCTGCCATATGTAAATCCCTCCAAAAAATAATATCTTTATACAGTCTTCTTAGCTGTATATAAAATGAGAATCAAAACTTAAAATTCTCATTTAGTTAATAACTTCACAATTACAATTATAATACTTATGCGATTTTTAGTCAATATTAATTAATAATAAATTTAATTAACGATTTGTCACAATTCCTGCTCTACTTATCAAAAGTTTAACATGACTTGCATAAGGGAACAAATGATTAGCTTCTCTTTTAGAGCATACATAGAAAGGTTTTGAAGATTATGAGAGCATTTCAACAAGTAGATTGGGTTTCCATTATCCTCAATAGCAGTATGATTTTGCTAAAACTAGTCGCCATTTTTGCCATTTACTTTATCATCAGAGCCATAGGAAACAAGATGATTAAGCGCGCCTATTCAACATTCGCTGAAAAGCATGAAGTCTCTTTATCAAGAGCTCAGACACTGCAAAGTTTGACGTTAAATATTTTCGCCTACTTATTGATTTTTATTCTAGTTGTGATGATCCTCGACTTATTTCATTATAACCCGACCGCTTTGCTGGCAGGTGCGGGCGTTGTGGGACTTGCGATTGGTTTTGGCGCTCAAGGTTTAGTGAGTGATATTGTGACCGGATTCTTTATATTATTGGAAAAACAATTTGATGTAGGAGAATATATAACGGTCGCTGGCTTTGATGGGATTGTTGAACAAATTGGCCTAAGAACCACGCAGCTTCGAAGCTTTGACGGCACCCTTCATTTCATTCCAAATCGCAGCATACTGAATGTGAGCAATCATTCAAGAGGAACTATGCAGGCACTCGTTGATATTGAGCTGTCACCGGATGAAAATGTGGATCAGATGATCACAGCCCTTCAAGCTGCCTGTGATGAGGTGCGAGAGGAAACTCCGCAAATTATCGAAGGTCCTCAAGTTGTCGGCGTAGAGGCGTTCGGTTCTTCTTCACTTGTGCTGCGCATCATAGCGAAAACTGAAACAATGGAGCAATGGCGAGTGGAACGAATCTTGCGCAAAAAAATGAAAGAAGTACTCGATATAGAAAAAGAGCAAAAAGAACCGGGATCATAATCTACCGGTTCTTTTTCTTGTTTTATTGAACACGCTGTTCTACTTCTTGACAAATTTCATCAGCCGTCATACCTGATGCTGTAATAACAGATGCCTTTGTTGTTGTGTCTGAAATGCCAAGAACATTTGAATCTAGTCCTGTGACGACATAACAGTCACACTGATCCATTTGCTGTTCATTTTGAATACGTACGACATCATACCCTTTTTGCTTCAATAGTTCTTCTACATCGGATAAAGATTGTTCTACACCAATTCTTGTCATAATCAAGAACACCTCCTGTTCATAAGGTGTACAGGAGGCAGCTCGATTATTCATTCGCCAGCTTGCTTTTTAAAATAAGCCGTCATGACTTTCACAGCTGTTTCAATCGCGTTTTCATCAGGCTGGAGCTTTGCATGGTGCAGGCCGTATTCTGAATCGACCCCTAACCAAAACATGAAGCCGGGATACTTTTTCAGCATGTACCCAAAATCTTCTCCTGTCATGGCTTCTCTGCATTCAATCACATTTGCTAGCCCTTCTTCGGCTACATATGACATAAATTCCTCAGTCAAATCCTTTGAATTGTCCACTTCGTAATAAGATGAAGGGTATCGAACGGTTGCCTTGCATTCGTAGCCAATTTCAATGCCTTTTGCCAATGCTTCAATTCTCTTTCTCACCTTGTCCATAGACTCTGGGGATAGTGTGCGAATGGTACCGTCAAGCTTTGCATGCTGCGCAATAATATTTTGAGCCGTTCCACCGGTAATTGTACCGACTGTAATGACCGCACTATCAAGGGGGTCGACATTACGCGAAATGACCGATTGCAGCTGACCTACAAGTGCACTTGCAGCAACAACCATATCATTGGCTAAATGAGGATATGCAGCGTGTCCGCCTTTTCCTTCAAGCTCAATCACAAGCTCACTCGTATTGGCAAATAACAAACCAGACTTCGTAGCAATTGTTCCAACAGGATATTCAGGTGCGATATGCAGCGCTGTAATAAAATCTGGCGTCCATTTTTTCAATACATCACTTGTAAGCATCGGTTCAGCTCCGCCTGGACCTTCTTCTGCCGGCTGGAAGATAAATAATACGTCTTCTTTGATCGGTTCATGGACGAAATGATCAATGATACCAAGTGCAATGGTCATATGAAGGTCATGTCCACATGCATGCATCTTTCCTTCATGCACAGATTCAAATGGATACCCTGTTTCCTCAGGAATAGACAGACCGTCCATGTCTGCACGATAAGCAAATACGCGCGTTGGATTTGTTCCCTTCACTTTCACAAAAAGCCCAGTTCGCCACGTTTCAATCTCAACTCGATCTTTTGAATAGATATTAAGGTGCTGAATGAGATACGCTTGTGTTTTAAATTCTTGGAAACCAAGCTCAGGGATTTGGTGTAAATCTCTTCGAATGGATATTAATTGCTCACGATTTAACAAGTGAACTCACTTCCTTTCTTCTATACGAATAAGACGTGGATATCTCATCCACGTCTTTGTCTTCAGCTGCGAATTATATGAATTAAAGCTGACGCAGTTCTTGTTTGATTTCAGTCTTACCTTTTGTTTTCTCATCAATGTCTTTGATTTTCTTAGCAGGTGTACCTGCTACAACTGTGTAAGGCTCTACATCGTTTACAACGATTGCACCAGCAGCTACTACTGCACCTTTACCAATTGTCACGCCTTCTAGAACAACAGCGTTCGCACCGATGACAACGTCATCTTCTACAACAACTGGTTTAGCAGACGGCGGCTCAATGACACCTGCAAGAACAGATCCAGCACCGATATGACAGTTCTTACCTACTGTCGCACGGCCTCCAAGCACCACGTTCATGTCAATCATCGTACCTTCGCCGATCACAGAACCGATATTAATAGAAGCACCCATCATAATGACTGCATTATCACCGATTTCAACTTGGTCACGAATGATTGCCCCTGGCTCAATACGGGCTTTAATGTTTTTCAAATCTAACATCGGAATTGCAGAGTTGCGGCGGTCATTTTCCACGACAACATCTTCAATTTTATCTTTGTTAGATGCTAGCGCTTCTTGAATTTCGCTCCACTCACCGAAAACAACTCCAGTGTTTCCTGTGATGAATGTTTTTGCATGTTCACCAAACTCAATACCTTCTAAGTCACCTTTGATATAGACTTTGACAGGTGTTGATTTTGTACTATTTTGAATAAATGAAATAATTTCATTAGCGTCCATTTGTTTCATGTATGTATGTCCTCCTCTTAATTTATACTTCATTACTGTACCAAAGGAGTGTTTTAATGACAAGTGAAAGAGTCCTCTCCGCAATGGAAAATAAAACAAGCGGGACCGATTATCCCGCTTCTTGCTGGTGAAGCTGAACAAATTGTCTGCCAAAAGATATTAATTCGTCTTCTTCCTCCCCTTCTGGATTCAGCTCAATCTTAACTGAGGGCAGGACAATGTCACCGCCAAGCTCCTTCACTTTTTCTTCAATTAGGTCAACAGCTCCGCAAAAATGTTCGTAAGATGTATCGCCAGAACCAAATACTGCAAATGCTTTTCCCGTTAAATCAAGCTCTTCCATTTCTTCATATAAATCAATAAAATCATCCGGAAGATCGCCATCTCCCCAAGTATACGCACCTAACATAATGTGCGAGTAATCATTGAGCAGCTCGGCATCAATATCCATCGCTTCATGCCGGTCTACGCTGGCTCCTGCTTCCGTTATACCTTTTTCAATTAAATCTGCCATCGCTTCTGTATTTCCAGACATCGTGGCATATACCAATAAAACCTTTTCTGTCACTTTTTCTTCCTCCTTATCAATGAATCAATGCAGGCTCCTCATATGGCCTGACAAACTTACTTTCATATAAACCCGCACAGAAAAAATTTTCGTTTTGATTGGCTACACGAAAACCATGTCCTTTGATCGTATCAAACCATTTGAGCTCTTTTTGCTCAATATCAAGCTGATACACTTTAGAAAATCCGTGTTCGTCTTGTGAGGTGGTCACATACACAATGCCATTATCCTCTGACACATCCAAAAATGACTCTTCTCTAGCAAAGGCCTGTGATTGAATATCATGCAGAATATTTGTATGTAAATCTAAAATTTGAACAGATCCTTTTTTGCCTTTTTTTGAACCTAACGCACAAACAAGAAGATGTTCATGACAGAGCAGCATAGAAGCCGTCATGCGGTGCTCCTCTCTGTTTAGAAGAAAAATATGTTCTCTTTGCAAGTCATACACCCATATTCCTCCGTGAACCTCATGAATCTGTGTTCCAATATAAAGATGGTCACCTGCAGCACATAAAGAACGAATGACCGGCGGATGATTCACATGAGCAAATGGCTTCATAATTTCCCAGGAAATTCCGAAATCATTTGACACATAGATACTATGTTTTCCATGCGCACATACAAACCCATCTTTGCGTCCTGTAATAGACCAAACGACTGCATTTGTTGGAAATGAAGATAACGCCCATGTGTTGCCTTCATCTCCTGATCTAATTACTGTGCCATTTTCACCAACACCGAATAAATAAGGGCCAATATAGCTGATCGCATGGATTTTATGCTTGAGCTTAAACAGCTGCTGCCATCCGCTCTCCACACTATAGTGAAAAATACCTTCACGTTTTACAGCAACAAAGTATCCACCGCTTTTAGATGCTGCAACGGCTGTTGCTCCTTTATGAAACATGATTTTCAACTCGTTTCTCAGATAAAGCAGCCCACGTTAAAAAGCTCGCAGCAAATTCCTGACAGCACGCCACATCTTCATCTGTATCTGGTGCAAGCTCCATTTTTAATGTTTCAGGAAAAACAGATGCACCCGTTGATTTCAGCATGTCATGGAATGTATGGACAGCCTCGCAAAACTTCGGATAGCTGTAATCACCCGATCCAAAGACAGCTGCTTTGATGTGGCTAAGTTCAAGAGTAGAGACCTCTTCATAAAAATCCTCTGCTTCATAAGGCAAATCTCCATCACCCCATGTATAAGAACCAATGAATACGTAATCGTATGAGGAAAGGTCTTCTGCATTCGTATCATCAAATTCCATCATTTCTGTATCGATCCCTTTTCCTTCAAGTGTTTGCTTTAAGATCGCTGCCATATCTTCCGTATTTCCAGACATACTCGCAAATGCAATTAGTGCTTTCATCTATCGGTCACCTCATCTAAATGATAATCATTTTCAATTATTATATGTACACTTTAAATGATAATGATTTTCATTGTCAAATGTTTTATGAAAAGACATTGATCAAGATCAGCATAACCAAATAAAAAACCCGCTCATTCCAACTGGAAGGCGGTTTTTTTATTTCGAAAGGATCATAGCTTGATCATTCGATCGTTTCATCTATTTGAATAAAATATGGACCATAGTCCGTTTCATGCGTCATCACAAATGTCCATTTTTCATTCCAATCCATCACATACATATCGTTATAATCCATATCATCAGATTGATATGGTAAATCATTAATTGAAAGTGAGCTGGCATTTTCAAACAGATACGCCTCGTTCACAAATTGATAAAAAACAGTACATTTGTACTTTGGTTGTTTAAGAAATGCGTCAATCGCTTCATCTTTTTCAAGGCATGTAACCATTCCTGAGCTACATAAATGCCATAGAAAGTCATCTATTGCCGCCTCTTTTTGTTCCTTGATTGACAAATGACGAGCAAAACGTTCACGCCATCTCGCGCGTAAATCATGTCCCCATTTCGGTTTGTTGATTTTGATCAACTGTTTGTTTCTCATTTGTGAAATCGCTCCTCAAATAGTGTATGAAGTCGAAGGTCTTAAAAAAAAGCACCTTCTTTCTTCCAAGAAGGCACTTAGACGGCATCATTCTCAAGCATTTCTTTAACCACACCAACAAATGCTTGTACCTGTTTTAACTGAAAAGACGCTTCATAGCCTAGCAGCCATGTGTCACGGCCGATTTGCTCTCCGTTCACATCAACAAGCGGTGTTTTATAAACACTTTTTTCGTGGTCATATAAGGTAACAGAAGGCAAAATGGCGTAGCCGATGCCGTGGTAGGCCATTTGTTTACATGTTTCAATTTGGTCTACTAAAATCGTCTGCTTTGGAGACACTTTAAACTTTTGGTGCCACCAGTGCTGGATTTCCTGATAATACGTGCTGTCGCTTTTAAATTGGATAAATGGCCGCTCTGTCTTGATTAATTCATCTACGTCCTTGATCACGGAATCGACTAAATATAAATGATCTGTCATCAAGTATTCCTTTGTCCCCTTCCAATCAGGGTTACCGCGAATGATTCCTATGTGCACGTGGTCTTCATACAAGCTTTTGAGCATTTCACTGCTCCAGCCAGTAACGAGTGATACTTTGGCATTTGGATATTTTTCAACATACCGTTTTAACACCTTTGGCAGCCAGTGCTGTCCAATAATCGACGCCACCGCAAGCTTGAGTGTACCGTGAATATCACCCTCAAGTTCATCAATTCGCTCTCTCACTCGATCCTGTTCAACCGTCACCTCTTTTGCAAATTGAATAATCTGTTCACCTGCCGAGGTCACAGTCAGCCCCTTTTGTGAACGAAAAAAGATTTTGGTTCCCCATTCCTTTTCGATCGTCTGCAATCTTTGAGATAATGCAGGCTGAGAGACAAAGAGCCGCTCTGAAGCCTTTCTCATATTCAATTCTTCACTTAGCACAACAAGCATATGTAATTCCTGAAGCTGCATGGGCGTCCCCTTTCTCTCTATAAGTTTTTCTTATTTTATATGCTCATTATATAAATTTTAACTTATGAAGGCAAAAAAAATAAGCTGGGCTGCAGCTCATTTTTTTGCGGAATGAATGACCTCATTTAAGCGCTTTAATACAACTCGTCGAGTAAAAATGCCTTCAAAGACCTGCTCCTCATTTTCTACACAAACAAATCCATTATTCGTCACAGCGTGAACGCCTTTTAGTACAGGATCTGTTGTTTTAAGTCTCGGAATATCCTTCAGCATGACTTCTTCAACCTTCAACTGATCGAGCTTCTCGAATTCGATTCGTTCTAAACCGAAGATTTTATCCATAATCATATTCGTTCCAATTAACCCGTGTAAATGATAAGAAGCGTCTAATACCGGTATAGCTGTATATCCTGTTTTTGTTAGAACCAATAGGGCATGCTCAAGGTTATTTCCAATTTGAACATGTGCGACTTTATCTGCATCAATCATATGCTCGGCTACTGTGGACTCAAGCAATTGAGTCGGTTCTATCTCTATCATGTTTCTTCGACCCCTTTTCTCTCAATCATCAATCATACATTCCCCATTACGATTAAGCATAAACTAAAACGAATTTTGTCGAAAGATTTTTTCTGCATAAAAAAGATACTCAGCCCCCGAGTATCTAATAGAATGTTAAACCAATATTAATTCTCAAACCTTACCCTGTCATACAATGTGATCAATTGCTTATACGTATTGTCGTCGACATTTTTTGTTCCACATTCTATATCATTGATCTCACTGCTTAGTAATTCGACAGCATATTCCTGATTCAGCAATACGTTTAATAATAGCTTTTTCTCTTCTTCATTAAAACGATTTTCGATGACGCTCATTCAACATCAGGCCCCCTGTTTCATATATGCTTTTATATTGATTAGCAGGCTTTTGAATGTCTGCTTCCTCTCTATACAGCTAGAATAAGGAACTAGAATCGAATCGTCAACCGCACGTTTCGACAAGGTTTGGAGAAAAATGACGGAATTTATTTTGTGTATCGATTGGCATAGCAAAATGCTGCATATGAGTCGGGTTTTATTTTTGCTTCAATTCCCATAGCTGTGATCATTCCGGTCATTTCCTGAATCAGCTCTTTCGTACTTCCTTTTTTGCCAATATCCAGATGGGCTTCAAAACGAAGGTCTGCCCCTTCCTCAGCAAACGGAAGAAGCAAATCCATCAGTTCTGTTAAAGGCCCCTCAAGGATGTCTGCACATACCTTTTGGCTAAACGCTGTCTCTAATGAAATTTTTTCTCTAAGACTTTGCACAGGCCTCTCGATCACTTGTTGTGTGAGACAGCCCCATGCTCCTTTGCCAATCCGGTGGAGATGAATTGCAGTCATAAATGTTGTGACATTTTGATTGACCTGAGAGTCCGTACCAATTGATAACACATAGGCGGATCTAGGGTCTTTTCGAATAAAGTCTTTCATTCTCATGACGACATCAGAAAACGCTAAATGATCTTCAGAAAGATTGTAGAAAAAAGAATCACTCACAGAAAGGAACTCCTTTTTAATGGTCTCTTATCCGAAAAATGCGCTGATTGATCATCTTCCATTTGTACATATCATCTATGATGATCCATGTATGCTGCCGCAATAAACGAAGGAATCCTCAGAAAAAACATTTCATACGATTCAGCTTAGGATTGTAGAAGCTCAAAAATCTCAATCGAAATCATATCAATGTTGTCAAATGGGAAAGTATTTGGCTTATCCCCTTGTTGAAAAACAGTCAATTCAAACGTTTGATTCTTTTCGAAATACTTAACACTACAGATTTTCTCACCGTTCACTTCGAAATAACGCTGTGCCGGCTCGTTTGCAGCTTCTGCTGTCTCTTGAAGACTTTGCAGCCTTGTAATGATACCCATTAATTGTGACATTCTAAAAAAAGACTCCTTTCAAAAAAACAACTCAAGATGAACCCGTATTGATTATACACAAGTCCTACAAAGCATCATACCATAAAGTGTTCTCAGATGATATTTTTCCTCTTGAATTCAAAAAAAGAAAAAGAATCTGTTTTTTTAGTTTGAGTCTTTTTTCTCATCTCATGCACCATGATTTTTATAAACCAGCAGATCTCATCAGCCGTTTCGCAATTTCATCAAAATCCTCTTTTGAAATGCCTGGAGCAAACTCTTCCGGTAATTCTCTATAATCTGGCACAGGTGCACCTTGCGGGGTGCCCTCAATGACTGTCAGCGGCTTTCCATCAATCGGATGGCTCCCTTTCCAAATTTTATTGATATCCTTGTAATCCGTATCACTAAATGTATACAGCTTTGTATGAACATTCTGATCTTCAAATTTTCTCGCTGAGTCAAAGTATTTGTTGTCGAGGTTTGGGATTGGCAGCATCTTCCCCACATCTACTCCTGTAGCGACTTCAAGTGCCTTTGCATATGCCACAATATGCACGCCTCCCCTGACAAGTAAATAACCGATCATCTCTCTTGCTGTAGGATGGTCCGTCATTTCATATACGCGCATTTTGTGCGTACGTGCTCCGCATTCAAGAAAGAAATTATGGAGAAGATCAAGAATGAGGTTGCCACTTGAGAACACATTCTCTCCGGTCCAAGGTTTTGCCATTGAATCAAACGGATAGCCTGTTTGGGCTGTTTGAATAAAATGCTGTGTATTTCGTTTATCGACAGCTGCCTTCATCGGCGTCGTATCTGGGTCCCCGCCATGGGTGGTTCCTGTAATCATGAGATTGATGGCTGTGGTTACAAGCTCAACATGACCGAATTCTTCAGCCGTAATACTGGATACGAGGTCATAAAACGGTTTAAGTTTTCGTTTTCCTCTAAAGTTAAAGGATTGAAACATGTAATTATTTAATGTGGACATTTCACCGAATTTTCCGCCGAGTAATTCTTGCACAGCAGCGGCACCATTTGCATCTGGATGATCTGGCCTTGGCAAATCAATGAGCAGCCGCGTGTCACGTTTGATCATGATGTTTCCCTCCTACCGTCTAACTATCATCACTTAAGATGTATGGAAGGTTTGGGCTGTCCTATGCATGAAGGGAAAGATTGAAGCACAAAAAAAACTTGGCGGGGGTAGCGCCAAGTTTTTTGGATCTTGATCTGATAGAGGGGTTGGGGAACAGAGAGTAGCTTCTCTCTATAACTAAATGATAATGATTATCAGTTTCATTGTCAACCATTTTTTATTTCTTTTTTCTATCAAAAAAAGCAGCCTTCAAGGCTGCCTTTTGTTTACATTTCAGTGTGATAGAAAACTTTTGAAGACTAGGAAGGACGAGTACCGGAGCGGAGCGAATTATACATTCGTGAGCACTAGCACATAGGACTGACAACGAATGAGAGGGTTTGTCTTCACGCCGCATCTTCAAATTAATCCATCTTGCTCATATAAATAAGCATACGGAAGGTCTATAAACAAATACATATCTCCCTCTAAAGGATAAGAAAACGTACGTATCCTCTCACCGGTTTCTAAATCACTGTAAATATCGCTGAAAAATCCTTTTCCGCTAATTCTCATTTGAAGAATATTTGCTAGGAAATAAGGACGCCAGCTCCAGTTTTTTTCGATATACTCCGGCTGAAACAGCCATTCTTCTTCTTTTTTGAACACATTTCCAGTGATTTGAAAGCCTTCTTCATTACACATATAAATCCGGAAGCTGCAATCTGTTAGTTCGAGTGCCAGCTTTTGAATGAGCTCATCATTTGTACCGCACGATTTCTTTAAAGTCGTAACAGCTTGATGAATTCGTTTATAGAATGTTTCAGAATGTTCGTAGACCGCTTGCAGCTTCTTTTTCTCATGAGCAATAAATTGCTGGAATTCTTCTCTAAGCTGATCTTTTCGGTGGCTTCGGTCGATTAATTCTCCTGCAGGCTCATGAAGATAGAACCCTTGAAAATATCTCCCGCCATTTCTCCAAGCATACTGCAGCTGGAAATTTGCTTCAATATCCTCATAAATTAAGGCTGCTCCTATTTTTCTTGCAAGCAATGAAATGCTGTACAAGACATATTCATAGGAAGGAGATGGAGCCGATGCCTTTAATGCCTGTAAATCTATTTTTAATAAATCGGGTGAAAGCAAGGCAATCCGGTCAAGATTACTGCTTTCTTTTCCTATATTTGAGACGGCGATTTTAATCCCATATGTACGATAATACGTTAACGTATGGTATAGCTGTTCAATGTCGCCGCTAAACGTATGCTCTGCAAACTCAATAACAAACCGGTTAAGCTGAATGCCCCGTGCTTCATATTCCTTTAAAAGTTCTAAAAAGCTTTCTCCATGATCCAGCATGAGGATATTGGCATCATGATTAATAAAAATGAGCAAATCGTCATCTGCAGTTGTGAAGAGATCAAGTGCTTGAGTCAATACTTTGTGATCTACTTCCAATTTATATTCGTCAGGAATAGATGAATCCGTAAAGAAGGAGCCTAGGCTGACCGTTTCTGACTCAAGCTTCATTCTTCCTAGAATCTCATAGCCTATCACTTTTTGCTCTTCCGCACTGAATATTGCTTGATAGTGCGGGAAAACATCTTCAATATTCGTTAAAATATCCAATGGATCGACCATTTTCATCACCTGCTTCTCTCTTTGTGTGATTATACCACATCAAAAGCAGGTCTTACATCGTCAATCAAAATGGTGATTGGTTGAGCCATTGTCCCCCATCCATCGTGATACAATCTCCATTTATATAAGACGCATGCTCAGACAATAAAAAGCTCGCAAGCGCTGCAATTTCCTCAGGTGTGCCCAGTCTGCCAAGAGGAACACTATCTAATGTTCTTTGCGCTGCCTCTTCAGATTCCCATAGTTTATCTGCACCGCCTGTTCTCTCAATTGGACCTGGTGCGATCGCATTGACGCGAATTCGATATTGCTTCCCCCATTCCACAGCAAGCGTTCGAGTGAGAGACAACACACCGGCCTTTGCTGCCGCCGAATGCGCCACGCCTACACCAGCACCCCATGCATAGGTGGCCACCATGTTAATCATACTTCCTCTTTTCTTTTGACGAATCCAGTAATTCCCCACTGCATGGCTGCAAAAAAATGTACCATTTAACACAATATCAATGACAGCCTTCCAGCCGTTAGGAGACAGTTTTTCTGCTGGCACTAAAAAATTTCCTGCTGCGTTGTTAATGAGGGCATCGACATCACCAAATGTATCCACTGCAAACTTGACCATTTGGTCAGCATCCTCTGGGTTTCGTACATCCATTTGGAAATAAGCGACCGATCCGCCCTTCTGCTTCATTTCTTTTGCCGTTTTTTCCAGCGTCTCTTCCGTTCTACCAGTAATCACGACATTCCAGCCTTCAGCTGCCAAATGAGCAGCCATCGCCTTCCCCATACCGCTTGATCCCCCTGTGACAATCACTGTTTGTTTCGTCATTTGTTCTCCCCCTCTGTGTCATTTGAATGACTATTCATTCATTATTGTCTATCATATCATGATTGACCCTCGGTGCACCATATGGGAGATTATCCAAATATGATGCTATACTTAATTTTATTTATAAAGGAGTCTTATATGAAGCAGCTTTCCCGCAGACAATTTTTAAAAGGAGCAGCTGGTGCGAGTATTCTCGGTTTTTTGGCTACAAGTTGTGGATATGGATATGCCAGGTACATTGAGCCGCGCATGATCGATACCGTGTCACTGATCATTCAAGATGCTCAGCTTCCAGCTTCATTTGACCAGTTTAAAATAGCCCAATTTAGTGACGTTCATTTGAGTGATACATTCGCTGCGAAGAATCTAGAAGCCATCGTCCAGAAAATCAATGCTGCATCTCCAGATCTCATTGTGTTCACAGGTGATCTCGTTGATTTTCAAGCATCCTCTGAAGAGCATGAAAAAGCGAAGGCTTATTTGAATAAGCTTCATGCTCCGTTCGGTAAGCTTGCCATCTACGGAAATCATGACTACGGACCATTTGGCGTGGAGCTTTATGAGAAAACAATGGAGGCTTGTGGATTTACTTTATGTAAAAATGATGTGTTTCTATTAGAAAAAGATCATGCGCATATTCAGATTGCTTCACTGGATGATCTCATGATGAGCGTGCCTGATTACGATTTGATCAAACGGGAAGTATCAACTGATTTATTTACATTACTGCTCGTCCATGAGCCTGATGCCGCATTAGAGCTGAAAACCACACCTATTAACTTGCAGCTTTCCGGGCATACGCATGGCGGTCAAGTGCAGCTGCCTTTCTATGGACCGATTCTCACAGCACCTTACGGCCGTACATATGTAGAAGGTTTATACGGCAGCGATCAGCACCGCATCTATGTCAACCGTGGACTTGGAACAACACGGCTGCCGCTTCGGTTTTTAGCCAAACCCGAGTTAACCTTTTTTACCTTGACATCACGCGTATAAATAGAAGCCAAACTGCCCTCTCCTGCATATGTATAATCAAAGATCTTTCTCATGACAAATGTTAGGAGAAACCTTACGGGGCCTGATTCCGTCCATATAGTATGTCAAGCGACGGCATCACGGCTTCTTTTATTTGAGTAAAAGGAGTGTGCTTTGGTGCTTCGATACACGGTGAAAAGCGGGGAAACCCTTGCTTCTATAGCACTTGATTTTCGAACAACAACAGATGCCTTAAAGGCTGCAAATCCGTCACTTCAAGCTCGCGAGCCCGAACAAAATGAGGTCATCATTATTCCTGGTTTGCCGGATCCTAATACGATCCCTTACCGCATCTTTGTTTCGATTTCAACGAAACGTCTTGTTTTGTTTTCTGGATCACAGCTTATTCGTTCGTATCCGATTGCAACAGGGAAAATTTTAAATATGACACCGACAGGTTCTTATTATATTGTCAACAGACAGCCAAACCCAGGAGGTCCCTTTGGCGCTTATTGGCTGAGCCTCTCAAAAATTCATTACGGCATTCACGGTACGAATAACCCGTCTTCAATTGGTAAAGCTGTTTCTAGAGGATGCATTCGCATGTATAATCAGAATGTCATCGAGCTTGCTTCACTCGTTCCAAACGGAACACCTGTGACCATTAGCCAGTAGATGAAATCAATTGTACGAATGGTTAAAATTTTATATGATATAAAGTGGGATCTTCAGGTTAAGGAGCGTATTTATGGATATTTTTAAAAACAGAAATTTTGTTCGTCTCTTTTTTGCGGCACTTGCTTCGCAAATGGGGACAACAGTAGGCAATATGGCGTTTGCCTTTTATTTGCTCGACCATTTTAGTCATCAGCCCGCATACGCCACATTGGCTGAGCTTATGTATTCTCTTCCTACTGTCTTTGTCTTTTTTATGGTCGGTGTGGTCGCAGACCGGTTTGATCGTAAAAAAGTCGCAGAGAATTGTGATTGGATACGAGCTGGGCTGACGATTGTATTATTCATCGTGATTTATTTTAATTCACTGCCACTCATTTTCTTGATCTTGTTTATTCGAAGTGCCATTACGAAATTCTTCTATCCAGCTGAAGCTTCTCTCGTTCAGGCCATTTTAAATAAAGATCAATATGCAAAAGCCGCTGGCTTAAATCAAATGCTGTTTAGTTTATTTATGGTATTTGGCGTTGGACTCGGTGCCATTATGTATAAAACGATTGGTCTTCACGGTGCCATTACAATTGATTTAGTCAGCTTTATTATTTCAGGCATCCTGATTCGTTCATGTAACATTCCAATTGAAGCGCGTCAGCCAAATGGACAAGCTGGCTGGAGAGGCATGACCATTAAAACGTCTCTGAAAGATTTTAAAGAAGGCATACTGTATATTTTAAAAAATAAATTATTGGCTTCTTTAATTTTCGGCTTTTTTGTTTTCGGTCTAGTCAATGGCGCATTTGCCGTTCTTCCGATGTTTACAATGAAATATGGACTTTCACCGGACCATTTTGAGCTGCATACATCCTTCTTTACAATTGCGATCGGTGCAGGATTGCTCGTTGGAAGCTTAATGGGCTCTGTCCTCGCTAAGAAGGTAAAGATGCAATATCTCATGTCGATTCCAATTCTGGTCGCAGGTATTTTGATTTTTGTCCTTGGTTCTACCCATACATTATGGTTGTTTTATGTCACATCATTTGTCATTGGTACATGCATTGGCCCAGTCAACATTGTCATTGGCGGCTGGCTGCCTAGAATCGTCCACCCTCGCCTGATGGGCCGTGTGTCAGGATGGGTTGATCCGCTTACTATGTTTGCTCAATCGATGACATTAGGTCTGATTGCTGTATTATTTCCAAAACTCATCACAAATGTTTCTTATATTTATTACGGAATGGGCTTTATTATTTTACTCGTTTTCCTTTTTTACTTCATTACACTGCCAAAGTTCAGCAGAGAAGCTGCCGACTTAGACGTGCAGCGTGAACTAAAGGGTCAGGGAGTTCAATAAGTAAATAGCAAAAAGGACTTTCTTTTCGGGAAAGTCCTTTTTGCATGGCTGAAACATCCTTCATGTCATTTCCTCTGCCCATAGAATCTGTTTGGAGCATGCATAAATAAATCACATATACCTCGCTTTACTACCCCCTCCATCCATTTAGCACTTCTCGTTTTGTTTTGTTGATCCATTTTTTCTTGTTTTTCACAATAAAATTCCTTTACATCATTAAACGTTTTATAGTAGGATAGTCAGGTTGGAGGTGAAAGAAATGCTAAAAAGTTACTATTTTATTCATACAAAGAATGAACAAGGACAGTTTGTTGTACATACAGAAGATTGTGCATTTTTAGGTGATGCTGCAAGCCGTACATTGATTGGCATGCATATGAATGGGGAAAGCGCCATGGGCGAAGCCAAAAAAATGACAAATGAAACGGACTTTAATGGTTGTTTTTATTGCGCTTATTCTATTCATACAAAATAATTCATCTGCTTACATCATATAAAAAAATATCATTTGAGAAACTACCCATTTTAATAAATAGGTAGTTATCATGAACTAATAGTTCACTTTATTTATATTTCATTCAGTCAATTCTTCTTATCATTCCTTCTATTGTTCAACACCCATCCCTCTCATTTTTTCGGCTGATACAATGCCAAGAATAAAATCATATAGACAATACAAGCTGTCCCTATCCATTGGAAAAGTCCGAATGGCTCTTTTAACCAGAAAACAGTCGTAACGACTGCTGCAAGGGGCTCAACACTTCCAATTAAGCTCGACTCTTTTGGTGATAAGTATTGCAAACTTTCTATGTAAAACCAAAAAGCGAGCATCGTTCCAAATATGACCACAAATAATAAATAGACATACGCTTCAAAAGGTAAATGAGTGAGATTAACCTTCCAAGGAGGATGGATCAAGCTAAGGACGCCTCCTCCTATCAGCATCGCCCAGCCGACAACCACTAGAGAATCGAATTGTTTTAACAGGCTGATTGGATATAACGTATAAAACGAGAGCGCCACAGCCGATAATATTCCCCAAATCACTGCCGCAAATGGAACGGTTAATGTTGAAATAGAACCATTCGTCAATAAGAAAAACATACCCGCTAAAGCCAATACCACTGTGACCAGATCTCTTCTAGTGAAGGTTGATTGCCTGCGAATGACCAAATACACGATAATCATAACAGGGGCTGTATACTGCAGCAGCGTTGCCACAGCAGCATTTCCATGTTGAATGGATGCCATATAAGTATATTGAACAGCCAGCATCCCCATGAGCCCAAATAGAAGGATTTGCATCACTGTCCTCTTCTTTTGCCACACACCCATCAGATGTGTTTTTTCTTTTGTCATCACATGAACAAATAAAAGCAATCCCCCTGAGATGAGCAGCCGGACCGTCACAAGCCAATTGACATCAATCCCATATTGCTGAAACAATTTTTGTGAAATCGTTCCTCCTACACCCCAGCAGATGGCGCCTATGAGTACAAGTAAAATGCCCTTTCTCCTATTCATTTTCATTCTCCTCAATTCTTAACAAATCATGATAATATAGTTTAGTTGATAGTAGTTCACTTTGTTACATATTGATATATTAATTGAACATAAAAATAAAAGAATATTGAGGAGAATTATGCACAACCATCATTTTCTGATTGACTACAACCTGAAAGAATTAACGGAGCATTCCACGACAACATGGCCTATTGCTCTTTATCATACGAAAATTCGTCATCATAGAAGCGGCTATATTCCTCTTCACTGGCATGACGAGTTTCAATTTGTCTTTACTTTAGAGGGTGAGGCTGAATTTCATATCAATGAAGAGACATTATATGTAAAGCAAGGAGATGGCATTTTCATCAATAGTGGCTGCCTGCACATGGCAAAAGATGCGAATGGGACGGCATGTACTTATGTTTGTTTAAATGTCTCTCCCTACTTCATCACAGCGAATGAATTATTCACCACTTTTGTCCATCCTTATATGCATGCGAGCCAGACACCTTATATTTTACTCAACCGAAAAGATCACTGGCCTAAACATATTTATCAATGTATTCAAACCATTCAACAATTAATTGATGAAACTCCAGTCTATTATGAACTTGAACTCAATATTCAGCTCATCACCATTTGGAAAAGCTTATTACAAAATGGCTTCCAAATGAAACATGATGCGCGTAAACACGATAAAAATGAACGGATGAAACACATGCTGAATTGGATTCATCAGCATTATCATGAAAAGATCCTTCTCCAAGATATTGCTCGTGCAGGACAGCTTAGCCGCTCAGAATGCTGCAGATCCTTCAAAGACATTTTAAAGAAATCACCTATGCATTATGTAAATGAATATAGAATTCAGCAAAGCCTCATCCTGCTTCAAGAAACGGATCTCACTATCACAGAAATCGCTTACCAAGTAGGCTTCAACAGCACAAGCTATTTTATCAATTTGTTTAAAAGAATAAAAAATACGACACCTTTAGCATATAAAAAATTAAAACAGCTGGATCTTTTCCAGATAAAACAGGTAGAGGAAAACTGATGGCAGATAGCTTGTTTACTAAAAAGCAGAAGGTGTTTTAGACCTATCATGAATGGCAATTGTAAATACAAGCGATGAGAATCCCATCGCTTTTTACAATAACTCTATTTGCAATTTACTAATAAAAACGTATAATTTATACTAAGCACAGGAAGACGAAAGACAAAGGAGAGAAAAAATGGACGATTATGCTCATACTAAAGACATAGAACCTACAGCAGAAAACATCGCAAAAGCCATTTATACTGTTAACCGCCATGCTAAAACCGCACCAAACCCCAAGTTTCTTTATCTTTTGAAAAAACGCGCGCTGCAAAAACTATTGCAAGAAGGTAAAGGAAGAAAAGTGGGCCTACATTTCTCTAACAATCCCAAGTATAGTCAACAACAGTCCGACGTGCTGATTGAAATTGGAGATTATTATTTTCACCTGCCACCAACGAAAGAAGACTTCGAATTTTTGCCACACTTAGGAAATTTAAATCAATCATATCGCAATCCGAAAGCGAATATGTCATTAAACCGAGCAAAGCAAATACTTCAAACGTATGTCGGTTTAAAAGAAAAACCTGCCGCCACAAAACAAAAATCACATTACACAAAGCCCGTCTTCAAACGTCTCGGGGAAAGTTATTTTTAAACAGAAAAAACCACTCATACCGAGTGGTTTTTTCGTTTAGATAATAAAATGATCGACTTTTTCAATCAGCTGATGAATTTCTGGTTTACTGATTTGATCATCTGCCCCGATCGTTTCCCCTTTATGACGCAAATCTTCAGTGATTAACGAAGAGAAAATAAGAATCGGAATGGAATTTGTTAAAGGATTGTCCTTCAGCAGTTTTGTTAGCCGGTGGCCATCCATTTTAGGCATTTCAATATCCGTAATAATCATATCAATTTCTTCTGTGACACTGATTCCTTTGCTGACAAGGTCCATGACATGATCATATGCTTGTTTGCCATCTTCAAAGGTCACAATGTTTTTATAGCCTGCTTCGGTTAATTCATTTGTTAATAAACGCATGAGAAGCGGAGAATCTTCAACGACATACAGTTTCTTCCCTGTTCTTCTCTCGTCTTTCTCACCGTCAAACATATGATACGTATCAACACCAGAAGCGGATTCAATATCATAAATGATTTTTTCGTAATCTGGAAGGAAAATCATTTTTTCATCAAGCTTAATGATGCCCGTTAAATGACGGTCCATCCCTTGATTGAGTGCAGTCGGCTTCTCAATCTCTTCCCAGCTGACGCGGTGAATTTGTGATACCGTTCCTGTATGGAACACAAATTTCCGTTGGTTGAATTCAGTCACAATATATTTCTCTTGTTCTGACTGATCTGACTCGACATTAAAAAAGGAAAATAGATTGATGACTGGTAAAATCTCGCCTCGTAAACTAATCATCCCTTCTACATCTTGGTGAGAGTGCGGTACAACCGTCACCTCAACCGGCTGAATGATTTCTCTTACTTTCATGACGTTAATGCCGAATTGATTTGCACCAATTTCAAACTTCACAATTTCCAATTCATTGGTACCAGAGTCAAGTAAAATTTCTTGTTTGTTTAAAGCCACGGAAATCCCTCTATTCTTCAATATAAGATTGTACTTTTTATATCGGCAGCATAGGTAAAAAGTTGACGTTTCTTTACGCTTTCTCTCGAACGAATTGATGAATCACAAGTCCTATCGCTGCAAGGATGAGCAAAGACCCTAGTGCAAGGCGGCTTGCGAGATTTCCGTGCTCTGCAAACAGCAGGGTAACTGAGCCATAAATGATCGGCCCGATAATGGAAGATACCTTCCCTGAGAATGCAAAGAGGCCAAAAAACTGTCCTCGCTTTTCCTTCGGTGTCAGTTCAATAATCAAGATTCGTGATGCCCCCCAGCTTGCGCCAAGTGAAATCCCGAATAAACTGCCCGCTATCCAGAAGACCCATTCGGTTGCCGCTGTCACAGCCAGAATGAGCGCCACAATTAAAATGACATACACGACTGTAATCGATCGCTTTGCCCCTATCGCTTTTGTGATATAACCAAACAGAAAGGAGCCAATGATACTTGAAATGGTCGACACAAGATAGAGCAAAATAAATTGCCCAGCAGTAAAGCCAATGATGATTTTGGCATAAACAGCCATCATCGCAATCGCTGTTTGTAAAGCATCATTCATAAAAAAGAAAGCAATCATAAAGATAAAAGCTGGCTTGTACTTTTTCATCTCTTTAAACGTGTGAATAATCTCTTTATACCCGCTGAAAAAAGACGCCTTTTTCTCTCGCTGAGGCAGCGGATGAGGATCTTTTACAAAAAAGAGAAAGGGTAGAAAAAAGAGAAGGAATAAAAGAGCTGTCGGAATAAATGCTTCATGAAACTGGTCATTGCCGACAAGTAAATAAACAGAGAGACCGACAAGTGTTCCTAAATAGCCAACGGCGATACCAAATCCTGAAATAAGCGGGATTTCTTCCTTTGTCCCAAGATCGGGCAAAATGGTGTCATAGAAAACAAGACTAGAATGATAAAAAAACTTTGCGATCACAAACAAGGTGACCACGACTAATAAAGAAACAGGCAGCCCAAACCATTCACTTGAGAAATCAATCCCAGCAAAAATCCCCATCATCAACGTACAAGCAATACATATGAACGTAAACACCGTAATGTAGCGTTTCTTTTTCCCTGTACGATCAATCAGCACTCCGTATAAAGGTGTAAAAATGACGAGAAAAAAGCTGGCTAGTGCGTTTGCATAAGAAATAAAGGTGCTGGCGATCTGGTCCATTCTCGCACTGTCCCCGATCGTTTCCTGCAAGTAAAATGGGAAGAAAATGGTGATCATATTTGATGAAAAGATCGTATTAGCAAAATCATACAACGCCCAGGCCAGCACAGGTGCTGTCAAAAACAGCCCAAAGCCTGCCCCTTTTTTCTGTGCGGTCTTTTTTCCTGTTCTCAATCGATTGTCTCCCTTCCCTGCCTCATTTTTCACTATCATTCTATTTTATGTGCTGTTTCCCTCTTCCATACGAGCGATCTATGAAAAAAAAGCACCTCTTACCATATAGCAGAGGTGCTTTTTCATTATTTCTTCACAACAATGGTACTTGCAATCAAATCGTGAAGTGCTTGTTTTTTTTCTGTGAAGAAAGCAATGATATAGCCAATATATAAGATCGGAGACAAAAAGCCTTTTGCAAAGAAGCGGCCAGTTGCACGGCCAAATGTGACCTTTTCGCCTGTGACTTTTGTTACTTTGATGCCGAGAGCCATTTTTCCAAGTGTTCCTTGCAATTTTGATGATTCCATGATGGCGTAATAAAGCCATGTCACCACGGTACCCATCAAGATTGCCCCTATATAGAAAAAGATCAGTCCCATAATAGCTTCCCACTCCTCATCCGTAATGACGGTTGAAGAATAGTAATAACTGTCGTCATCCATCATCATTGCTGCCTCTGGGCTTGAGATAAAAAAGACTGACGCCAAAATAAACATGATAAATGCAATTGGTACACCGATAATGATACCGTCCAAAAGGTGTGCAAGAAAACGATAGCCTACACCTGCTAGCTCAGGATGCTTCTTTTCTTGAATGTGTGGTTCTGTTATGTTGGTTTCCATCCTATTTCTCCTTTATTATGTATGTTTTCTATAAATTTCTTATAATCATTCGTTATTATATCCTATGAATATAGCAAGATCAATGGAGCTTTACACTTTTACATACATTTTAGATCAGTTTGATCTAAGCGATTTATGTGAATAAATACTGAAAATTTGTGAAAAACATGGCACTTCTAGTTCTTTTACCTCCTGATTTTTTAACATTTTGTGATATTTTCGTCTTGTTTCCATTCTTCTGTTGACAATGATTCTTCAAATGGTACAATAGTCAAGGATTTTTTAAAGAAAGGTGTTCATGATGGGAACTGTCGTATTATTAAAGAACAACGAAATGACTGTAATTGAAGATATTTGCGAGGCTGATTTTTTAGATATGAAGCATGGTTTGTCAAATGATGACACAGCTTATATCTCTTGGTATGAAGACTACGATACTGCTTATGGATATTGATTTCATTTCATAGATGAAGCGTAAAAAAAGGCGATACAACCTGAGAATAGGTTGATCGCCTTTTTTACGTTTGTGCGCTTCTTTCACTTTCAGGTTCCACATGAATAAAGATTTGTGCATGCGGAAATTCCAGCTGAATCTTCTCTTCAATTCGATCACATAATTGGTGCACATCTTCAATCGTTGTCTTTCCATCTACAATCAAATGAAAATCAATATATTCCTCGGCACCAGACCGCCTTGTTCGAAAGTCATGATATTCAATAAATTCTTGACTAAATCCTTGAATGATCGCTTCGATTGATTGTTCTTCCTCTGGTGTTAACCGAGCATCAACAAGCGGCGGGAAGGCTTCCTTCATGAGTTTAAACGCTTCACGCATAATAAAGAGGGCCAGAACCATTCCAATGATCGGATCTAGGAAATACCAGTCGGTTAATGCCACAAGCAATAAACTAAATGCCACCCCTAATGACGTAAACACATCCGTTAAAAGATGCAGTGCATTTGATTTCATGGCAACTGAATGTACTCGCTCAGCCTCTTTGTTCACAACCCTCGATACAACAAAATTGATGAGAGCGCCTAGCAGCATGACCACAATGCCAAGCACAGGCAGCTTGACTGGCTCTGGATGCATTAATTTGTGAACACATTCGTATATAATCCAAATGCCAGCAACGAAAATCAGCAGTGTCTCAATCGTTCCAGAAATATTTTCGACTTTTCCATGTCCATAAGGATGTTTAGAATCTGCTGGCTTTCTTGAAATACGAACAGAAATAAATGCAATAAACGATGCCATTAAATCGAGAAACGAATGAATGGCTTCTGATAAAACCGCGACAGATCCGGTTAATAGACCCACAATGATTTTTAAGATGACAACAAATGTGTTGCTCAGCACGGATAGAAACGCGATTTTCGATGTCTTCGCTGATTGTTCCATCTATCGTCCTCCTTTAGGAGATCGTATGTCTATGAAAGCAATTCCCATGACCCTGATTCTCACGTTCTTTCAGTTTACGCAGTTTTGCCGTTTTCTAATCATCTTCATCACAGCCTGTATTTTCTCTTGAGGTTACGCTATAATAAATGTTGCTCTTTCTTTAATATATCACTCATGCGGTGATGGATAGGAGAATAGACTACATATAACGATATCCAGTGCCTTTCGCAGGTGACATTTATGCAGTGAATGGTAAAATAGGATAAAAACATAAATTTTTAAGGTGATGAGAAATGGAGCATTTGCTGAATCCAAGAGTAAAGGATATTGAAATTTCAGGCATTCGAACATTTTCAAATCTCGTATCGTCATATGAAGATGTCGTTTCATTGACGATAGGCCAGCCCGATTTTTATACGCCGCATCATGTCAAAACAGCTGCCAAAGCAGCCATTGACGAGAATTTCACCTCATACACTCACAATGCTGGTTTCCTAGAGCTAAGACAAGCGATCCAGCATTATATCAAGAAGAAAGTGAATCTTGATTATGATGCAGAGTCAGAAATCATTGTGACGACAGGTGCAAGTCAAGCAATTGATGCTGCGTTTCGAACCATTTTAACAGAAGGCGATGAGGTCATTTTACCTGGACCTGTATACCCCGGATATGAACCGATCATTCGAATGTGCGGTGCCATGCCCGTACATATTGACACAACGAATGCCGGCTTTAAATTGAATGCCAAGCTGATTGAGGATGCGCTAACGGAAAAGACAAAGTGTGTGGTTCTTCCTTACCCTTCAAACCCGACTGGTGTCACGCTTTCAGAAGAAGAATTGAAAGAAATTGCCCAGCTCCTTGAAGGAAAAGACATCTTTATTTTATCCGATGAAATCTACAGCGAGCTGACATTTGACCGGCCGCATCATTCAATTGCCTCTTTCTTAAAAGAACAGACCATTGTCATCAATGGACTGTCTAAATCTCATAGCATGACTGGATGGAGAATTGGATTTTTATTTGCTTCAGCTCCAATTGCTAAACATGTATTAAAAGTACATCAATATAACGTGTCTTGTGCCTCGGCTGTCTCACAAAAGGCGGCACTTGAAGCTGTGACAAATGGTGTGGATGATGCACTGATCATGAGAGAGCAATATAAGAAAAGACTCGATTATGTATATGATCGGCTCATTTCTATGGGGCTTCCGGTGATTAAACCTTCTGGCGCTTTTTATATTTTTCCATCCATTGAATCGTTTGGGATGAGTTCCTTTGATTTTTGCATGGAGCTGTTAGAAAGTACAAGACTTGCGGTCGTACCAGGCTCTGCTTTCTCTCCACTTGGCGAAGGGTATGTGCGCCTGTCTTACGCTTATTCACTTGAAACGCTGAAAGAAGGACTTGACCGGCTAGAACAATTTGTACTCGAAAAACGTTCTATTCATTCGCTAGATTGAAACAACGGCTCTCTTGCCGTTGTTTTTATTTTGCAGGAAACATGATGTGAAATATGGTGCCCTTTTCAGGCTGACTATCCACACGGATCGTCCCGTTATGATTTTCTAAAATATTAAATGTGACCATGAGGCCAAGTCCTGTTCCTTTTTCCTTTGTGGTTAAAAAGGGCTCTCCAATCCGCTTCATCACCGATTCAGGAATGCCGATCCCTTCATCACGAATCGTGACAAGTATTCCATCACCTTCTGCTTTGGCTGTGATGTCTACCTTTCCTCCGTCCGGCATGGATTCTACGGCATTTTTGATTAAATTGATAAACACTTGCTTGAGCTGATTTTGATCTCCGTTCATCAGGAGACCCTCCTCTATCTCACTTGTGTTCATTAAAATGCCATTTAAGTTCGCTTGTGTTTCTAATAAGGCTGTGACTTCGCTGATGATTTTTTTCAAATCCAGCGTCTGCATTGAGGACGTTTGCTGCGGTTTCGCCAGCATTAGCAGCTCACTCAAGATAATTTCTATTCGGCTCAGCTCAGAGAAAACAATCTCGAAGTATTGATCGCGATCTTTTGTTTTCGGTTTAATAAGCTGTAAAAAGCCTTTGATGGCGGTCAATGGGTTTCTGATTTCATGTGCAATGCCAGCCGCCAATTGGCCTGCAATCGATAATTTTTCAGAGCGGAGCATGAGCTCTTCTGTCTGCTTACGTTCGGAGATATCTCTTAAAATAATTTGAACCGCTGTTTCTCCAAAAAATGTAGTTGGGATACAGACCATTTCTGTATAAATCAGCTTATGTTTAAACGTATGACAGCTCATTGTGACAATCTCAGAATCTGATGCTCTTTCAATAATACGTGATAAACTCTTTTTGACCTTTTGCTGATCACAGGAATGAATTTGATGAAAGATATCCTTTCCTATTAATTTATCGTAATGCTCGGCTTCAAATAATTTAATGCCAGATTCATTCATAAACACCCATTTGTGATCATGGATGACCGCAATCGTATCAATGGAATTTTGAATGAGCAGCTGATACCTCTCCCGGCTTTTTTGAAGAACGGTTTGAAATTTTTTACGGGATGAGATGTCCACTAGCAGTAAAAGCTCTGCCCGCTGATTTTGATAAATCGTCGGTGATGACTTTACCTCAATATGAATACTGCTCCCATCTTGACGCTTCCATATCTGTTCAATCATTCCGACTGGAAGTCCTTGCTGCAGCCTTGTTATTCGGCTTCTGACAATGTCATGGTACTCTTCAGCAATAAAATCAAACGCGGACTTGCCGATCATGTCATCTCTTGCACTTACCCCCATTAATTGCAGCATTGCATCATTCGCATACACAATTTTCCCTAAAGTCGTAATACATAACGGATTTGGCAGCATGGCAATCAATTGTTCAGCTTCACCGACATTTTGGAAAGCCGGCAGACTGCCTAACGACTGTTCTGCTACGTTTGATGTTGTTTGAAATGCTGCTTTTTGGGGCTCAGTATCCAGCACCCTCATTTTCAGGATCATTTCTCTACTTACTTCGTTGTCTAACCCATCACAAGCAACAAAATCAATGCTTGCTTCGATCCATACAGCTGTCAGATCACTTCTTAGCAGTCTAAAGTGGCAAACCTCTAGCATGTGCTGATTGTAAAAATAACTTTCGACGAGAAATTGATCTTCGGTATGAACAAAGTCTTTCAAAAAACACCCTAGTAAATCCTTTTGTTCATAGAGCAAAAGCTGCTTACAGTTGGAAGAAATGTAGAGAAAGCGGCCATTAGAAGAAAGAACGGCATGTAAATCGATGTTCGAATACAATTGATTCGAATCTTTCATTTGTTGTTCCATCGTCGTCCGACCCTCCTTTTCATTTTTTAGGGTTGTCCTTAGATTGATGTATAAAAAAGATTCGCTAGAAAACCCGTATTTTCCTTCTGTCATCGAGGGAAACGTCCATATTTTCAGGAAAAAGGGAGCACTTTCTGCTGCTGTGCTCCCTGCGGTTTATTGTTTTTCATATTTCTTTTGTAATTCAACGTACTTATCCACAATTTTACTTGGGATGTTTTTAATAACAGGATCTTTATCTGAGACATAAGGTGTCACGACACTAAACGCCACCTTTGGATTAGAAGAAGGATAATATCCTCCAAAGGTTAAGTTGTACGTTGAATTTCCCCACCAGCTGCGGTTGGCACCATAGTAGAACGTTTGCGCTGTACCTGTTTTTCCCGCGACATCATGCTGACCAAATCGGCCAGCGGCAGTTCCGCCTGTTGATGTGACCATTTTCAGTCCCGTTTTTACGCGGTCAATATCTGCTTTCGAGTTGTTAATCGTATTCAGCACCTTCGGCTCATATTTTTTTACGACTGGGCCTACTTCATCCTTCTTCGTTGGAAGATGAACACTTTTCACCACTCTTGGCTGAATACGGCTGCCTCCGTTGGCGATCGTCGACATGTATTGTGCCACTTGAAGCGGTGTATACGTGTCGTACTGACCAATTGCTTCATCAAGCAAGAGTCCGCCGACCGTCTTAGGATGCGTCTGCATCCCGCTTGATTCCTGCGGCAGATCGATCCCCGTTTTCACGCCAAGACCGAATTGCGCATAGTAGTTTCTCATTTTTTGTAAGTGCTCAGGCCTTGCAGGTAACGGACCATCCTTTTGATAGGTGATGCCCGCCATTCTCATCGCTACTTGGAACATGTAGACGTTGGAACTTTTTTGGAGTGCTTGAAGGTCATTGACCCATCCTAGATTTTTATAAGACTTTTTCGCCTTTCCATTACTTCCTGCAAAATAGAGCGGTGTATCCATATAGGCTTGGTTGTGTGACATCCCGTCCTGATAACCGCCAAGTACTGTGGCTCCTTTGACAACAGAGCCCATTTCGTACTGGGTCGTAAATGTTCCGATCGCATAATCTGTGACGTCTCTGCCGTCCATTTTCTTGCCTGACATGGCGAGAACATCCCCTGTGTGAGGGTCCATCATGACGACAAAGGCACGATCCATCATATAGTTTCTCGCGCTGGCGGATCTAAGCTCTGATTCAACGATTTTGTCGACTTCCTTTTGCAGCTCCATATCAAATGTCAGCGCAAGATCAAGTCCTCTTCGTCCTTCTGTCCGCTTGATTTCATCGAGCAGCTTCCCGCCAACCTGTGTATATTGAACGGTCGCTTTCTCTGGGTTTAGAAAATCCTCGTATTGATATTCTAAATAGCTCTTACCTACCCGGTCATTTCGCGAGTAGCCTCTTGCCATATAGTAATCTTCACGCTCTTTAATGATTCCTTGCTCTGGTGTAGTCACACCGCCAAGTACATTATAAAGGGTCTTTTCATACGGATATTTTCTTGTCCAGTCGTTGATGACGTTCACACCAGGCAGTTCATCAAGGTGCTCTGAGACAAGTGAAATTTCTTCATATGTCAGGCTTACGGATGAAGTTTGTTTTGATTCTTTCGTTTCATCGAGTAAAGCCACTTTTTCGTCCCCTTTTTTCTCTTCGTTTGGGTTCATTGCCTTCACGATTTGGGGCTCAAAGGCATATCCGCCTGTAAATCTACGGTAGATCGCTGCAACAGCTTTTTCCTCTGCATCCTTTTCGATCGCTTTGACTTCTTTCTTTGGGACACGCTCTACTTGAAGCGGATAGACATCCTTTGCATCGATATCTTTTTTCTCCGCTTTTGAAATGAGTTTATCCGCTTCTTTCGGATGGCTCGCCAGCCAAAAATCTCGAATGTCACGCTCTCTCAAAAAATCAGTATCCATTTTTATATAAGTCGCAAGTTTTCTTGCTACCTTAATCTTATCCTTCGCTTTCACACCGCTTTCTGATGTATAAACGATGGCAGGTACACTTTCGTTATCAACGACGACTCTTCCTCTCGCGTCATACATTTTTCCTCTTGGAGACGGGTATGATGCTGTTTTGACCTCTGTTCGGTTGGCTTGCTTTTTATAATCTTCACCATTGACGATTTGCAGCACACCAAGCTTGATCACAAGTCCAGCAAATAAACTAAATACAGCGAAGAAAAAGAGATTAATTCTCCAGGCGTTCCGGCGCTTGATTTTTTTTTGCTCGGCAGCACCTTGATGCTGTTTCTCTCCCACTTATGTAGCTCCTCTCATCCTTTTCAATCTTTTACAATTACCACTCATTATTGTAACACTTTTGTAATAGTTGTTACAGCGAAACGAGTGAAAAAAAGCTGTCAATCCCTAATCTGCAAAAAAATATACTAACACTTTAAAATATTGGTATGTTTATGTCGTTTTCTTTAAATGGAAGAATTCCCTATCCTTTGATATGAAGCGGCTCTTACGATGACTTTAACAAAAATGACAAACTTGCATTGTCAATGGAGGATGCTGGTACGTTTATAACAAAAAGTCCATGGTATGATTTTTTGTGAGAAAACAAAACAAAGATTTTAGGAGGAGTTACAATATGAAGAAGAAATCATTCTTTTTTTCAGCGCTGACAGCTGCTGCACTCATCACGTTCACTGGAGGACATTCAGCTGATGCGAAGGAGCTTAACCTGAAACAAGTAATAAATGTACAGCATCAAGCCATTGATCTTCATACACTAGCAGCAAAATTACATATCTCTTCAGATGTAAACAAGCTAAGCAAGTCGAATCAAAAAGAGATCGAAGCTCTATTAAACAAACTGATCAAAAGCGGTCAACCTGTTACAGGAACAAAAGTAGTAAAAGAAGTAAACAAAGCAAAACAAGAACAAAAACAAGAATCAGTGAAAAAACCAACTGCTTCTAAACCAAGCACTCCAGCAAAAGAAAATACAAACAACAACAGCAACACAAAAGCTGACCAAAAAGACACAACCGCATCAAAAGCAGACAGCAGCTTAAATGCATTTGAAAAAGAAGTGGTTGAACTTACAAATAAAGAGCGTGCAAAACAAGGCTTAAAGGCCCTTTCTGTTGATTCTAAATTAAGCAAATCTGCTCGCGCAAAATCTCAAGATATGAAAGATAAAAACTATTTCTCTCATACAAGCCCAACTTATGGATCTCCATTTGATCAAATGAAGCAATTCGGTATCACTTACAAATCAGCAGGTGAAAACATTGCCCAAGGTCAAAAATCTCCTCAAGAAGTTGTGACAGCATGGATGAACAGTGAAGGCCACAGAGCGAACATTTTAAACAAAAGCTTCACACATATCGGTGTTGGTTATGTGAAATCTGGCAACTACTGGACGCAGCAATTCATCGGAAAATAATATCAAAAAAACCTGTCCCTATTTGGGACAGGTTTTTAGTTTGTTTTGAGAGTGCTGCAAACTATTTGACCCATAATTTATAGATGCTCTGGGTCCCGCTGTTTTCTTCGCCCTGTTCGCTCAGCTTTTCATAAAGGGACTTCGCAAGTGAGAGCCCTGGCATTTCTTCCCCCATCAGCTCTGCTTCTTCAAGTGCAATGCCCATATCTTTGATAAAATGCTTCACATAAAACCCTGGCTCGAAATCGCCTTTCAGCATTCTTGGTGCAAGGTTTGACAAAGACCAGCTGCCGGCTGCACCTGTTGTGATGCTTTTGAGCACCTGCTCTGGATCAAGCCCTGATTTTTCGGCATAGGCCATTGCCTCTGCGACACCGACCATTCCCGCTGCAATGGCAATTTGGTTACACATTTTTGTATGCTGACCGCTTCCTGCCGGTCCTTGATATTGAATGTTTTCACCCATTTGCTCAAATAGCGGCAGACAGGCTTCATAGGCTGACCTTTCTCCGCCGATCATAATGGCCAGCGTGCCATTTTGGGCTCCTATGTCTCCGCCTGATACAGGTGCATCTAATGTAAATATACCTCTTTCCTTCGCTTTCAACTCAATTTCTTTTGCAAGCTGAGGCTTCGATGTTGTCATATCAATGAGATATGTACCTGGCGCAGCATGTGCCACAAGCCCATCTTCACCTAAATAGATCTCTTCTACATCAGATGGATATCCCACCATTGTAATGACGGCATCTGCACTTACTGCAATCTCCTTTACTGCCGGCTTCCATGATGCGCCTTTTTGAATCAATGCGTCTGCTTTTGCTTTCGTTCTTGTATAAACGATCACTTCATAGCCTGCATCCATTAAATGTCCTGCCATACTGCGACCCATTACACCGATTCCTATAAAACCAACTGTTTTGATTTGTGCCATCACTTGTTCCTCCTTAAAGAGACTTTGTCAATCCACCATCAATGATCAGTGTTTGACCTGTCATATATGTATTGGCTTCTGATAAAAGAAACATTGCATATGCTGCAAATTCCTCTGGCTGGCCGTAACGGCCAAGCGGGATCGCTCGTTCAGCCTGTGCTTTGATTTCTTCAATCGTTCGATTCTCTCTTTGTGCGCGGTGCTTTTCCAGCTGTTTCACACGGTCTGTTTCAATTTTTCCCGGTGCTAACGTATTGATCAAAATACCATCCTTTGCAAACTCCAGAGCGGCTGTTTTTGTCCAGCCGGCTATGGCCGGTCTAAATGTATTCGACAGCATCAAGCCCGGGATCGGTTCTTTCACTGACATTGACGCAATATTTAACACACGTGCGCCGCGTTTTTTCAAATAAGGCAATGCCTCTTTTAATAATCGAATATAGCTGAGTAAATGAAGCTGAAATGATTCGATCCAATCTTCATCTGTTAAGGTGTCGAGCGTTCCTGTTTTAGGCCCGCCTGTATTGTTCACAAGAATGTCTAGACACTTCTCATCACCAGCCGCCGCTTGAACAAGCGCCTTGATTTGCCCGGCGTCAGATACATCACATACTTGATAAGTCAGCTGTCCTTTGACAAGCGGAGACAGCTCGTTGACTGTTTCTTTCAGCTTCTGTTCATGTCTTCCCGAGAGCATCACATCTGCTCCCTCTTTTGCTAGAGCAAAGGCAATCGCTTTTCCGATACCTTGACTGCTTGCAGCTACCAATGCTTTTTTTCCAGTTAGATTGACATCCATGTCAACACCTCCTCTAGTTTATTTTATCATACAAAAAGAACCTTGCTCACATCACAAGGTTCCTTTCCGCTCATTACACCTTAAATCGGTCAACCGCCTGACGCAGTGCCTGGCTTGATTCGTTCAGCATTTCAGTTGAGGTTTTCGTTCTTTCTAACACTTGAACTTGTTCATCTGTAGACGCATGCACTTCCTCAGCTGAGGCAGCAGATTCTTCTGAAATGGCAGCAATACTTTGAATGGAGTCACTCATCTTCTGCTGTTCTTCTGTCATTTCATTAATCTGTGTATGAATACTGTCGATTGAACCGACAAGTGCCTGCATTTCCATTGTGATGCTGCTGAGTGCCTCACCTGTTGCATTGATGGCGGCACCTTGTTCCTCATTCATTTTACTTGCTGTTGTCATCGCTTCAGCCGCCTTCTTCGATTCATCTTGAATGAGTTTGACGGTTTCACTAATGTGTTTTGTTGACTGCGCAGATTGTTCAGCAAGCTTTCTCACTTCTTCTGCAACTACAGCAAATCCTCGTCCGCTTTCTCCTGCTCTCGCTGCTTCAATGCTTGCATTTAGTGCAAGTAAATTCGTTTGATCCGAGATTTCAGAGATGGCGGTCACGACATTTTCAATATTTTTCGTTTTATGCTCAAGGTCTAGCAGCATTTGCTCAACCTTTTTCGATTCTTCACTCGCTTGTGTTGATTTTTGGACGAGCAAACCAAGTGCGTCAAGCCCTTTATAGCTTGCATCTTCAGATGATTTCGAGTTGGTTTGCATTTGTGAAGCGAGCTCACCCATATGGCGCACTTTCTCATACAAATACTCTGATTTTTCATTAATCGTTTCTGCATCTGACGCCTGCTTAGTCGCTCCTGTTGCCACCTCTTGAATGGCCGTTGCAATCTGTTCGCTAGACAGCAAAGTCTCATTTGAAATGTGGGTCACTTCATCCGCTGATTTCACAACTTGATCTGAAGCCCCTTTCACTTTTTCAATTAACTCCCTGACATCCTCGGTCATTTGATTAATGCTTTTCGTGAGGGAACCAATTTCATCTTGGGATTTCACTGCAAGCGTACTTGTTAAATCGCCTTCTGACACCTTACGCACATGCTCTATTAGACGCTTGATTGGCGTTGTAATGCTTCTTGCCAATAAGAAGCTGAGGATTATCGCAAGAATAATGGCAATGACGGATATAATGATACTTGTCTGATTCATTTGTTCTGTGATCCAAAGCAGTTTACTTTTCTCAAAGCTGACACCAACCGTCCAATCGGCTTCTTTGATTTTAGATAGGACCGTCAGTTCTTTGCTGTCATCAACACCTGAGTTGTCAAGCGCTTTTTTCACAGAAGGGACCTTTGATATGTTTTTTCCTTGCTCTGTTGGATGCGCCAAAAGGGTGCCTGTGCCATCAACTAAGAAAGCGGTCCCCTTATAAGGAATCTCTTGTTCATTTATATACGTTTGAATAGACGACAGCTTCAAATCAAGTCCAGCGACCCCAATGACTTTTCCATTTTTGACAATCGCCTTCGTGGCTGAGACAATCACTTTTTTCGTTGCTTCATCGACATATGGATCTGTCCAAACGACCTGATCAGGCTTTTCTGCTGCTTGTTTAAACCAGCCTTGTTTCGATGGATCATATCCTTCGCCAAGATCGAACTCCGGAAAGCCGAACATTTTTCCGTCACTTGTTCCAATATAGGCAAACGAAATGAGCTTATCCTGTTCCTGCATGTTTTTTAGTTCATCGTTTTCAAAAGCCAATGTTTGCTTGGTTTGTTTTCGCGCAAATTCTTCAGTCATTGTACTTGTTGCGAGTTTATTAATTGTATTGCCGTAATTATCAAGCTTTTCTGTAATAATGTCTTTCATGCTTTCTGCCGTTGCTGCTGCGGTGGTTTTTGCATCTCGTTCAATCAGTGGTCTTAACACTAAGTTGGAACCCACTTGAACAGCCACGACGGTTAAAATTAAAATAACTGAGATGAAAACAGCTATTCTCACTTGAAGTTTCTTAAACATCTCATCACCCCTACATCTACTTTCACACCTTAATTTATATATCGGCAAAATGATACCGCATTCAATAGTTGTAAGAAAATTTAAATAGAAAAAACAAGCCTTATTGGCTTGTTTTAAGTAAAATATTCAATTTTTGCAGAAGGAAAGTACTGATCTATATATGACTCTAAAGTCTTTCTTAGTTCTTGTTCCTCATCTTTTTGATAGATATATTTTCCTATTCCGTATCTTCCCCACTTGTACCTTCTTTTTTCTTCATCCAACTCTAATTTTGATTTTGGGTAGTTTTTTTGAATCACACGCTTTGCTGGTTTTGTAAAGCGATGCTGAATCATCTCAAAGGTGATATCGTCTCTCACATCTTCAGGAAGAGCTGCATCAAGCTTTTCAAAAAGAACTTTATATCCTTCCTGCCAGCCTTCATGGATGTAGATTGGAGCAACAATAAAGCCTAGAGGATAGCCTGCCTTTGCGACCTTTACAGCCGCTTCAATCCGCTGATCTAGCGGTGATGTGCCGGGCTCAAAATATTTAATGACATAATCGGCATTGATACTAAAACGGAATCTTGTCCGGCCATTATGCTTTGCGTCTAACAGATGATCAACATGATGGAACTTCGTGACAAAGCGAAGCTTTCCTAAGTCGGTCTGCCCAAAGTATTCAATCGCTCGTTTGAGTGTATGTGTCAAATGGTCAATTCCTACGATGTCTGAAGTACATGATGCTTCAAATCTCGTGATATCCGGCGCCCGCTCGTTCATGTATTGCTCTGCCTGATCTAATATTTCTTCTACATTGACGTACGTTCGAATGTACGGCTTACTTCCCATTGTTGTTTGCAAATAGCAATAATGACAATGTCCCATACACCCTGTTGCAAATGGGATCGCATACTCTGCAGATGGTTTAGATGAGTCAAACTTCAATGTCTTCCTCACACCAATGACAAGCGTTGACTTCGCATTACGATACTTTTGCAAGTCATTTTTTCCCGGAATATTTCTGACCTGGTTGTGTGAAGTCGTTTCTCTTATTTCGATTCCCATACCCTCAAACTTTTCCTTCAGCTCTCGTCCTAACGGGTACTCTAACGCCCGGGGTTCAATGTAAACAAGCTGGGGAACGAAAGGTTTGATCATATTAAGCACATCCTTACCTTTAAGGTTTTCATACCGTTACTTTAACCGCACAGGATGGCTTTTATCCTTTCTAAAATCTCCCTTATTCAAACAAGTCTTGATAAAGAGCTTCTGCTTCTTCATATGTTGGAAACACAGCATCATCAGGTGCTAGTGGATGATACGTTTCAAGTAAAAAGAGGGCAAGCTCTTCTTCGTTGTATGGATGTGAAACAATTTCTGCTTCTTTAATTTGTGCTACGTTTGCAGCATGTGGATTTCGATAAATCACATATACTTGATCACCCGGTTTGTAGTCTGAGAAAGGCAATCTGGTCACCTCCATTTTTTAATTATAGGGTGCCCTTCTCACTGCCCAATATGACTCATTATGATAAAATTCGACAAAAAAACCAGACAGTCTCACCTGTCTGGTTTTCATTCACTTAGTTCTGTTGAAACGTCTTCTTGACGAAATCAACCACTTCTTCTGTTGTGCTAAGTGATAAAATATGCTCTTTAAATGATGCAGCTTCTTCTTTAGAAAGCTTGCTTAGCTGCGTTCTAGCTGGAAGAATGGATGTTGCACTCATTGAGAATTCATCTAATCCTAATCCAAGTAGAAGTGGGATTGCGATTTCATCTCCTGCCATCTCTCCGCACATGCCGACCCATTTACCCTCTTTATGCGCTGCTTCGATCACAAGCGTAATAAGACGTAAAATCGCTGGGTTGTAAGGCTGATAAAGGTAAGACACTCGTTCGTTCATTCGATCAGCAGCCATTGTGTATTGAATCAAATCATTCGTTCCAATACTGAAGAAATCTACTTCTTTTGCAAATTGGTCTGCGATGACAGCTGTTGATGGAATTTCTACCATCATTCCGATTTCAATGGAATCAGAAACGTCTGTACCAGCGGCAACCAATGCTTCTTTTTCTTCAAGTAAAATGGCTTTTGCTTCTCTAAATTCTGATAACGTCGCGATCATAGGGAACATGATTTTCAAGTTTCCATATGTACTTGCACGAAGTAAGGCGCGTAGTTGTGTTCTGAAAATCTCCTGCTCTTCCAGGCAAAGGCGAATGGCTCTATAGCCAAGGAACGGGTTCATTTCTTTTGGAAGCTGCAAGTAAGGAAGTTCTTTATCGCCACCAATATCTAGTGTGCGGACAACCACTGCTTTCCCTTCCATCTTCTCTAAAACTGTTTTATAGGCATCAAACTGCTCTTCTTCTGTAGGAAGCTGGTCTCTGCCCATGTATAAAAATTCAGTACGGTACAATCCGACTGCTTCGCCGCCATTTTCAAGTACACCTTTTACATCTTCAGGTGTTCCGATATTTGCAGCTAGCTCTACGTGAACGCCGTCTTTTGTAACCGTTGGCTGGTCAACAAGTTTCGCCCATTCCGCTTTTTGAGCTAAGTAGTCTTCATGCTTTTTTTGATACGCTTTCACTTCATCTTCAGAAGGCTGAATGATGACGTCGCCGCTAATACCATCCACAATGATCAGATCATCGTTTTTCACCGTTTTTGTTGCTTCTTTTGTCCCAACAACTGCTGGAATCTCCATAGATCTTGCCATGATCGCTGAGTGAGAAGTACGACCGCCGATATCTGTTGCAAAGCCTTTGACAAATTGTCTGTTCAGCTGAGCAGTATCAGAAGGTGTTAAATCTTCAGCAATGATGATGACTTCTTCAGAAATCATGCTTGGGTTTGGAATGTCAACGCCTAGCAAATGGCCAGTCACACGTTTCGTTACGTCGCGAATATCCGCTGCACGTTCCTTCATGTATTCATTGTCCATTGCTTCGAACATTGTGACAAACATTGTCGCTGTTTCTTTTAAAGCAAACTCAGCATTTACTTTATCAGATTTGATTTTATCCTTTACTGGGTTTAGCAGTTCAGGATCACTTAACACAAGAAGGTGGGCAGAAAAGATATCTGCTTTGTCTTGGCCAAGCTCTTTTAGCGCATGCTCTTTAATTGCTTCAAGTTCTTGTTTAGAAACATGAATTGCTTCTTCAAAACGCTTCACTTCTGTCTCTGGATCATTGATGTCTTTTTGGTGAACTGTTAAATCTGGTTCTTCCAGACGATACGCTTTTGCAATCGCAACGCCTGCTGAAGCACCGATTCCTTTCAGTTGTTGCATTACTCGCCTAGGCCTTCACTTTTCATTGTGTCTTTAAGCGCAGCAAGTGCATCATTTTCATCAGAACCAGAAGCAGAGATTGTGATTGTAGCACCTTTCGCAATTCCTAGAGACATTACACCCATAATAGATTTCAGGTTCACTGTTTTACCATTATATTCTAAGTTGATATCAGCATCATATTTACTAGCAGTTTGTACAAGAACTGTTGCAGGACGTGCGTGAATTCCAGAATCTGCAGTTACTTTGAATGTTTGTTGAGCCATTTTTATCAATCTCCTTTTTATACAATTAATACATCCACAATATTATATCATACTGCCGAGCTTGTCATCTAACAAGAACGGCAGTTATGAAAATTATTTTGAAATTTTCATGATGTTTTCTTGTCCAGCTTTGATTTCACCGGATGCTTGAAGGTCAATAAATTGTCCTTCACTTAAGTTGGTAAATACAATTGGAGTCATCAAAGATGGTACTTCAGACTTAATTTTATCAATATCAACCTCTAAAAGTTTTTGACCGATTTCTACTTGATCTCCCTCTTGTACAAATGCTTCAAACCCTTCTCCTTTGAGGCCGACCGTATCAATTCCGAAGTGGATCAAAATTTCAAGTCCACCATCAGACTGCAGGCCAATGGCGTGTTTCGTCGGGAACACATTTAAGATCTTCCCTCTTACCGGTGAAACAACCGTTCCATCTGTTGGCAAGATGGCGAAACCGTCACCCATCATTTTCCCTGAGAATACTTGATCTGGTACATCTGTAATTGGATGAAGCTCCCCTGTAATTGGTGAAGCAAAAATTTCTTCCCCTTGCTCATTTTGAAGCGGTTTTGCAATAACTTCTTCAACCTGCTGGCTGACTTCTTCTTTTGCAGAAGGGTCTTTCGCTGGACGAGGCGTGCGGCCTGCAATGATGTCCTGCATTTGTGTTTTTAAGTTATCAGAGCGAGGGCCGAAAATGGCCTGAATGTTGTTCCCTACTTCGAGAACACCAGAAGCGCCAAGCTTTTTCAAACGGTCTTTATCCACTTTCTTCTGATCATTCACAGTGACACGTAAACGCGTGATACAAGCATCCAGGTGCTTAATGTTTTCTTGATCACCCATTGCTTCAAGGATTTCATAAGGCAAGTCATTACCTTTTTCAGACTTCGCCTCACTTGCTCCATCTGCTGCTTCATCCTCGCGGCCTGGTGTTTTCAGATTAAATTTGCGAATAGCGAATCTAAATCCGAAGTAGTAAATGACAGCAAGTACGAGACCTACTGGAATGACGAGCCACCAAGCGGTTCTATTTGGCAGGATACCAAATAGGAAGAAGTCGATTAACCCTCCTGAGAAGGTCATCCCGATTTTCACGTTTAGAATATCCATTATCATAAAGGATAATCCAGCGAATACACAGTGAATCGCAAATAATACTGGTGCAACAAACAAGAATGAGAATTCAAGCGGTTCAGTGATCCCTGTAAGGAAAGAAGTAAGGGCCGCTGATCCCATAATTCCTGCTACTAGCTTTTTATTCTTTGGTTTTGCTTCATGGTAAATCGCAAGTGCTGCTGCTGGAAGACCGAACATCATGAACGGATATTTCCCTGTCATGAATGTACCAGCTGTCAGCTGTACACCATCTTTGATTTGCGCCATGAAAATACGCTGGTCACCACGGACAAGCTCTCCTGATAAGCTCTTGTAGCTAAAGAACTCATACCAGAATGGTGAGTAGAAAATGTGGTGCAGACCAAACGGAATTAATGATCGTTCAATGACACCGAATACAAAGGCAGCCAGCGGCTCATTCGCTGCGAGCAGTCCTGTTGAAAATGAGTTCAGTGCACCTTGGATTGGCGGCCAAATGACTAGCATCAATAGCCCTAAAATAAGTGCTGAAATAGAAGTAACGATTGGAACAAAACGCTTACCAGCAAAGAAGCCAAGATATTGCGGGAGCTCAATTTTGTAAAATTTATTATACATATAAGCTGCTAATACCCCGACGATAATCCCGCCAAAAACGCCGGTAGACAAGGTCGGTATGCCGAGCATATTAATATATGCTGGATGGCTTTCCTTGAAGAACTTAGCCAGTTTGAGTGAATCGGATGGAATGGATCCGTTAGCCATTAATACGGCACTCATCGTGACGTTCATGACAAGGTAACCGATGATAGCGGCAATCCCTGCCACTCCGTCTCCATTGGCAAGACCGATGGCAACCCCTACAGCAAATAATAGCGGAAGATTCGAGAAGACGATGTTCCCCGCATTCTCCATGACACTTGCAACAAGCTGAATTGTATCATTGCTTAAAAATTGAGCTACATCAATCAGCTGCGGATTTTGCATCGCATTCCCAAGTGCCAGTAAAATACCAGCAGCAGGAAGGATCGCAACTGGAAGCATGAGTGCTCGTCCAATTTTTTGCAACACACCAAAAAGTGATTTAAACACTGGTTGAACCTCCTTTTGTTTTCGCTTACAACATACATTTGGGATGCTCCCTGACGTACATTTCATAATTAACCGTTTACATTTCACTTTCAAACGCAAAAAAAGGCATGGTGATATAAGGTTGCGCAAATAACAGGATCTTATCCTGTATTTACCTTAAGTCACTCATGCCTGATCGAATCAGTTACACGTTTCAAGGAAACTATGAAATTTTATTTGTCAATCTGTACAGATGAAGTGTCAGGTAGACAGCCTCAGCATCCTGTACAGGCTTTTTCAATGCATGCTGCAAAATTTTGATCATTTTCCAAGCAGTATTGTAGCATAAAGGATATTCATTTTTCAATAGATGAAGCAATTTTTCTGGCTCCTCTAATGATTCTCCCCGTTTAATACGCTCAATTGAAAACGTAATATGGCGTAATAAGCGTAAATAATGAATACTTTCTCTGTCTACTTTCATATGAAATGAATCTTCAATGACTTGGACCATTTGTGTAATGAGCTGCGAATGACGGTTCACTTCAGATAATGGCCGATTCGTCAAAGCTGAATGGATATGAAGCGCTATAAAGCCAATTTCTCCTTCTGGCAGCTTCGTTTCGACATCTGGCCGCTCGTTAATCAGTTCAACGACTTCCTTTGCAACCTCGTATTCTTTCGGGTAAAGCGATTGCGTCTCAAGCATAAAAGGGTTCGTGATATCATAGCCTTGCTGCACCCGCTTAAAACTAAACGCAATATGGTCGGTCAGTGCAACATGTATATGCTCATTCAATCGTTGTCCCATTTTTTCTCGTATATGATAAATGACGTCATTGGCAAGCTCGATCATGTTCTCATCAATATGATGAAGCAGTTGTTTATATTCTGTTTGTTCCTTCGTGTTTTTTAACACAAACATTTTTTCAAACACGTCTTGATCGAGAAGATCCCCCGATTTTTTACCGAAGCCGATCCCTTTCCCAATCAGAACCACTTCGCCCAAAGAAGGGTGTCTTGCGATGATGACATTATTATTTAACGCTTTATCAACGGTGAAGGATTCCATGAACATCCCCACCTCCTTCTTATTCAATCCCTCTTATCGTACAAAACAGATGAAACGTGCGTCAACGATTGTTTTTCAAAACGGTTGTTGTTCGCTCAATCAGGCGAAATGGCAGCATTCTTTTTTCTGATTTCTCTCCCTTTAATGCCCGGTCAAACAAGTCAAACGCTTCCTGTCCCATTTGTTTGAGGGGAATATGAATGCTGGAAATCCCCAAAGCCTCACTCAATTGGTTATTTTGAAAGCTGAGTATGGCTGGTGATTCTCCTACTTTTATGTCTTGACGCTGCGCCTCTAATAAAAAGCCGGCAGAGACTTCGTCATTTGTAATAAATAAAGCTGTAGGACGATTTTTCATTTCCTGCCATTCTGCAAATAATTGCTTCCCATCAAGCAGGGATAACTTCCCTTCGATGATCCACTTCTCATCAATGGTCTGCCCGAGCGATTGCATCATGTCTTGATAAGCCTGAAGTCGCGACTCGCTATTCGCTCCTTCTGTTCTGGCGAGAACGATCGCAATTCGTTGATGGCCGCATGCCGCCAAATGATGCAGGCCTTCCTTAAATGCTTGATCATGCGCAATCGACACGGTTGAGCATTGATCGTGCGGTGCAGGATGACAAAATATAATCGGCCCTGATTCCTGCCACTTTAAAATGTGACCATCACTTAACGCATTTGAACAAAATATTAAACCATCTACACGGCGCTCTTTTAAACTCATTAACGCTTCTTTTTCTTTTAATGGGTCATATCCTGTTTGAAATAAAGCAAAATGCATGCCGCGCGCCTGTGCTTTTTCTGCAATACCTGTGACGAGTGCACTGAAATAAGAGTGTTCAATGTTTGGAAGGACGATGCCAAGCATATTCGAATAGCCCTTCGCTAAATGGACCGCCTGGATGTTTCTCGTATACTTGAGCTCTTTCATCGCTTGTAGAACACGTTCCCTTTTTTCTTCTTTAACATAAGGATGCTCATTCAACACACGTGATACGGTTGTCACAGATACGCCCGCTCTTTTCGCAATCTCCCTTATGTTTGCCATTTTTTCTCCTACTTTCTCTTGATATGGTAAGCGTTTCATACTTTAAGATGTATGTGAGCTGAACAAATCACTGGATGGAAAGGGGAATTCAAGATGGGTTTCATCATATGGATTATATTATGTATGACTGTTTTGTTTTCTGCTCGTTTTGCATTACATCCTTTAGGAAAAGAACATAAAATCAAATCGTTTCAATCAATTGATGATTTTTTTGTTGATAAGGATCGAGAAGAGTGATAAAAAATCACGATGACACTTCCAAGACCTGGACGTTCATCGTGATTTTTTTCATTACTTGATGATCGTCAGCTCTTTCGGATAATTGGTTAAGGTGACTGGACCATCTGCCGTAATGAGAACATCATCTTCAATTCTTACGCCGCCGACTCCTGGGACATAAATTCCTGGTTCAATCGTATACACCATACCTTCTTGCAGAAGGTCGTCATTTGCCTGACTCATAGAAGGAAACTCATGAACAGAAACCCCTAACCCATGTCCGAGACGATGAGGGAAATATTCACCATATCCCGCTTCTGTGATCAGCCCGCGGGCTTTTAAATCAAGATCACCGATTCTCACGCCGGGCTTACTCATTTCAAGTGCTGCCATTTCTGCATTTAAGACGGTTTGATAGATGTCCTTTTGCTTTTCAGAAGCTTCCTGATAGATGAATGTTCTTGTGATATCTGAGCAATATCCATCGACAATGACGCCAAGGTCAAATAACACAAAATCACCTTTTTTTAAGGCTGCCTGTCCCGGATTTCCATGAGGCTCGCCTGATTTTTCACCAAAGAGAACCATAGTTGAAAAGGACATACCTTGAATGCCTTTTTTCTTTAGTTCATATTCTATGACAGCGAGCACTTCTGTTTCTGTGATTCCTTCTTTTAAGGCGTTAACCCCAATCTTTACACCTTCATCTGCCAATTGAGCCGCTTTTTTGAGTGTAGCAATTTCAGATTCATCTTTAATCAGTCTGAGCTGATTGAGCGCATCTTCAGCCCGGACGAACGTTTCTGCCCCGGTAACAGCTTGGAGCTCTTCTGCTCTTTGAAGCGGAATTGATTCTTTTTCAATGGCAAGACGCGCCGCTTGAATACCTCGTTTTTCTATCGCTGATTGAATGAAATCAAATGGATTCTCATGATCTTCATATCCAATGATATCGCCGGACCATCCTGCATTTTTTGCCTGCTCGACTTCCATTTTAGGCAAAATAAAAAATGGTTCTGCCTCTTGGAACACAAACAGCCCCATCACTCTTTCATGCGGCTCTGTGAAGTATCCAGATAGATAAAACACATTTTCCTTTGTATGTATAAATGCACCTTGAATGTCTTCTTTCTTAAGCCAAGAAGACAAGCTCTTCATTCGGTTCATCATGATCCTCCTCACACGTTTTACTACTGATCTATTGTATCAGTTTTTGCTTTATTTCGCACAAAAGCGCACTGGCATGAATCCAGTGCGCCCTGATGATTGATTTAAGATGCACGAAGCAGACGCAGACCATTTAAAATGACCAAAATCGTACTTCCTTCATGCCCGATGACGCCAAAAGGCAAATCAAGCACTTGTAAGAAATTCGCACAAATTAACAGACAGATCACCGTTAATGAGAAAATAATGTTTTGCTTAATGATTCGATTCATTTTTCTTGAAAGACGGATCATCTTTGTTAGGTTATTTAAATTGTTCTTCATTAAGATGAGATCCGCTGTTTCTAAGGCAACGTCTGTGCCTCCGCCCATCGCAACCCCAACATCTGCTGTGGCAAGCGCTGGTGCATCATTGATTCCGTCTCCTACCATGATGATTGAATTACCTTGTTTTTTTAATTGATTGACCTCATGTACCTTTTCATCTGGAAGACATTCAGCCACTACGGTTTGGATGCCGGCTTCCTGCGCAATGGCTTCAGCCGTTTTTTGCTGATCTCCTGTCAGCATGACGGTCTGGATGCCTAAATCATTTAGTTCTTGAATCATTTTTTTGGCTTCAGGTCTGATTTGATCCTTAAGGCCAAGACAGCCAACAACTTTTTCATCCTTTTGAACGTAGACCACTGTGTATCCTTGCGCTGAAAGGTCATCACCTGTCTCTTCAATCTCGCGGTCGATTGACGCCTTACCCGCAAAGTCTTTCTTCCCAATCCGCCACGTTTCTCCATTTAATTGTGCTTTCACACCAAATCCAGAGGTTTCTTCAATGGTGACATGGACTGTTCTTTCTGTTTGGTGCTCTTTTGCCATATCAGAAATTGCTTTCGCTAATGGGTGGTTTGATTGACTCTCAATTTGATAAAGTGCCTGGTAAAAAGCAGATTCATCCTGCCCTTTCGTCATGACAACTTGTTCTACGGCTGGCTTCCCGCTTGTAATCGTCCCCGTTTTATCAAAAGCAATCATGCTGCTCGTGCCTAGTTTTTCTAAAAAGACACTTCCTTTAACAAGCATTCCATTTCTTGCGCCATTTGAGATCAATGACAGTGCGGCTGGCATAATGGATGCAACAAGAGCACAAGGTGAAGCAACGACCATAAACACCATAGCCCGATAGAAGGTTTCACTCATGCTCCAGCCGAGGACAAAATGAGGCAGAACCATTAATACCGCGACGGTGATCAGCACACCTTTTACATAGACACCCTCGAATTTTTCGATAAATGCCTGGCTTGGCGAAACACTTTCTTGAGCGGATTCGACAAGTTTAATAATTTTATGGAATAACGTTTCTTCATTATGTTTCGTGACTTCCACTGTTAAGGAACCATTTAAATTCACTGTTCCTGCAAATACGTCTTCCCCCTGCCCTTTTTCCTGTGGAATAGATTCGCCTGTGAGGGCAGATTCATCCACACTTGTTCTCCCGCTTAAAATGACACCATCTGCTGCAATGCGTTCCCCAGCTTTGACCATAATCCGGTCACCTGGTGTTAATGAAGAAGCGGCGATTTGAATGGTCGTACCGTCTTCTTCAATTAAAGTTGCTTCATCTGGTGCAATGCTCATTAATGCTGTTAAATCTTTCTTGCTTTTATTTGACGTATACGTTTCAAGCGCACCACTCAGTGAGAAAATAAAAATTAAGATAGCGCCTTCTGCCCAATAGCCGATTAGAGCTGAGCCTATTGCTGCGAAAATCATTAAAAGTTCCACATTCAAGGTCTTCGACGAAATCGTTTCTTCAATTCCTTCCTTCGCCTTTGCAAACCCTCCAATAACAAAAGCTAGGATGAAAAGAGGAATGCTCCACATGCTCTGATCCTTTAGAATCCATCCAATTAAAATGAGAATCCCCGAGATACCTGCTGCAATTAATTCTCCGTGCTGAGCCCATTTATGTAAGGACCATTTCGATTCCTTTTGATTTGTCGTTTGATAAAGTGCTGTATTCTCATTCATGATTGTTTTCTCCTCTCTAATTGATAATCGTTTTCACATTATCAATCGTTACCCGTTTCTTTTTCCATCTATATTTTCTGCTATTTCAAGCTTTTTATTGGTCTGTAACTCATTATAACAGGTTCTGATCAATTTTCAATTAATAATTATTATAATTTCTTTTTGATAATAATTATCATTATTGATATAGATCGTTCCGTCTTCTTCTGAGCACAGTGTATTCAGATGAAAAGCAAAGGAACACAAAAAAGAACCAACAGAATTGGTTCTTTCACATAAAGGATTTGTTCTACGGATTTGTCCACTCTTTGATTTGTTTTTTCGTCAGTGGACCTACATGATTTTTCACCACTTCTCCTTTTTCGTTAATCAAAAAGGTCGTTGGGATGGTGATGATTTGATATTTCTTCATCATTTCTCCGTGTTCATCTAGGATGATCGGGAATGTAAACCTTCTGTCTTTCACAAATTGGGCAACAGCATGTTTACTTTGTTCAGCACCTAGTAAATTCACGGTCAATATGTCAACATCACTCTGATTTTCTTTCACAATCTGTTCAAATTCGGGCAGCTCCATTTTGCAGGACGGGCACCATGTTGTCCAAAAATGCAAAATGGTCTTTTTCCCTTTTTCGGGAACCATCTGCATGTCACCATTTAATGTCGGCGCCTCTATCCTTGGCGCCATCACAGGCTCTTTTGCTTCTGCTACTGCGCTCATGAGAAATAGAAGCACGCTCATCATCAGAAGACTGGCGGGTAGATGTTTACGATTCATCAGGATCTTCCTTCCCAGTTTTCTTATAGCTTGCCCTCTCGATGACGATGACATTCAAGCTTTTTTCAATGTAAGAAACATTGAAACGCCGAGCTCCTTACAAATCGTCGCATAATGCAGCGCAGTCAAAAGTAGCATGCCTGTGTTCATCCCTAAAATGACCCCCATCATATTCAAGCTTTCAATTGAACCAAGGAAATACACCATAGAAAAAGAGACGACATGCACCCATATATTATGTAGGAACACATCTTTGATGAGCCCCATTCCGATTAAACATGCTTGAAACGGCATCACAAACAGATGGCATAAAAAGTATGGCCAAAGCAGCTGTAAATAGACAGCAGCTTGCGGTGAATCAAAAAAAAGCTGTGTGAGCGGGTAAGCAAAATAATACATCACCATCACTGCCGGCACCCCGTATCCAAACGTTATGAGAATCGCCTGTCTGACACGTTTTTTCACCAGATCATACTGACCTAAAGCATAGGCTTCAGAGACACTCGGAATCATCACAATCATGATGGAATGAGCGATAAACGCTGGGAAAAACCCGATCGACATTGCGACACCAGCCAGCATGCCATAATGATCAACAGCAAGTGTTCCAGAAATGCCTGCTGCCACGAGCGCTCCTTTGATTAAAAATGGTTCAACAGCATTGGCAATCGCATGAAAGATGCGCATGCCCGTTGTCGGAATGGAAACGGCTAATAGGCGCTTTCGCACATCACTTCCTCTTAATTCAACAGACCTGACATTCACAGCATTTTTTGCCATGACGTATTGGGAGTATAAATAAATAAAGACAACAAGATCACTCGCAACAATGACACCAATGGCGATGAGTACTGCTGTTTCAATATCAAACGAATACCAATGAAAAAACAAAAACAAGCAGATAAGCTGGATCGTTTTCTTCAGCATATTGGCTAAAGCAATTCTGCCCATTTGCTGCTTTCCCATAAAATAGCCGCGGGCAATGGAGGTAAACGCAATAATCGGGATAAGTGACAGCACTAGGCCCTTCATCAGCGGATGATACGACTGAAACACTGGAATGAAAGGCAGTACAATGGCTGCTATAGCTGTTGTTGTACTTGTCACCACAAGTGTCATTTTAAAAGCATGACGGAGCATGCTTTTGTGGAGACGCTCATGTGATTCTGCAATGAATTTAGAAATGGAGACTGGCAGCTCTAAACTGGCGATCACAAGGACAAGCATGATGATTGGAAGGATACTCATATATAAACCCATTCCATGTTCTCCAAGCTCTCTCGCTAAAATCATATTGACTAAAAACTCTATACACTCCGCAATAAAAGCTGCGACAGATAGCAGAATGACCCCTTTTACAAATCGATTCATGTAGCCTCCCCTTGTCTAAAGCAAATTCTTTTCACATTCTATGAGACAAGTCCAAAAAATATTTTAATAATTGAAGACAAAAAAAGAGCAATCTCATTGATCGCTCTAAGCATGTAACAAACCCTCGCTTGGTGTCAGTCCCACGTGCTGGTGTTCATGAATGTCAAACTTGCTCCGCGCCAATACCTGTCCTTCCTAGAATTTAAGGATTTTCATATCACAATTAAGAAGACAAAGGGCTAAAATAAACAACATTTTAGTCCTTTGTCAACAATCTGAAGCAGGCTCTTACTGGAGCCTGCTTCTTTTTTAATATTTTTTTCCGAGTCGTGTTTGATGGCTAACCTTTTTTAGAAGTTTTTTGCGCTTTGAATCTTTGTAGACAGATAAGACAAATTTGTTGTTCCAGTAGCCGTTTTTCGGACTGTAGTACGTTTTGAATGTGTAATGAAAGACTTTTTGACCTGTTGATCCTGAAGCGGATGTTACTGCTGTAGCTATTATGGCTACTGCTTTCAGTGTCAAGACTGCGCCAGCTATAGCACCGGTCCCCGTTGGTAATGCTAAAATAGCACCTGTCACAAGAGCGACAATAGCAACAGTGATGTTGAATTTGTTTTTATAGTTTTTTACAAGTCTCCATTGGTAATCTTTGTTTGACTTTGTGCTAATCTCGCCGTCTTCATTGATTAATTCTTTTCCAGCTTCTTTAAATTCCTCTAACTCAACTAATTCATTGTTGATACGAAGTTCTTTTTTTGCTCGGTCAAAAGAGACGGTATCAACTTGTTCGCCATTATCAATCGTTATTGTTTGAGTGCTGCCTTTGGTCACGGAATTGAAAGTATGTACCTTACCTTCAATTTTAGTTTGATAAGATTCTTTAATTTCTTGAGGTTGGTGGGTTACTGCGGCTACGGTTTGTAATGGAACTGTTAAAAATAGCGTCAGGCCTAAAAGCACGATTATGAACTTTTTCAATTTGGATATTTCCCCCTTGTTTTTTGTGCGATAATATACATATGGATAAAAAATGCTTTTCTTTTAAAAAAAGGTAGTTGAGGAGTGATTGATGTGTTTTGGACTTGGGTAGTAGGCATGATCGGGATAATCATAGGAGCTTGTATTTTTGCAACGGAGTTCGAAGATGCTACTTTCTTCACTCGCTTTATTTTCAAGCTTATTGCGATTTTACTTCTTGTGTTTTCAGTGACTTTTATTAAGTGGCGGCGTAAAAAAATAAAACAGCATAAGTCATAGTTCTCCCTCCTTTTTTTGACATGTTTTCATCCTATCATTGATTGATTCATATTTGGGAATTCATTGGAAAATTTCTTTTTGGGTTGCGGTGACCGCAATATAGGTTCTTTTATTTTGGGAGAGAATTTATGATAACTGTAGTACCAGTATTGATGATGTTAATCGGTGCTTCTTATTTTGCTTTTCATATGAAAAAACGTAAAAATAATAAAGAAAAAAAGATGGGGTATAAAGTTCTTTTTGCCGTTGTTTTCTTTTTACTGAGTGTCCCATTTATCAATATGGTCATCACTGGATAATAAAGAACAGGCTCTTCAGCCTGTTTTTTGTTTCTTAAAATACATGGCGACTATTTCAAAAACACCACCAATAGCGTTTATATTCGATTCTAAACACGTTTACTTTTTAATATTGTGTGATGCTTCAAGTGCGCTTATATGGGATTTAAATGCGTTTGCCATTTTAACAGCTGCGATAGCATCTAAAAACCGATATGTCTTGTGTCCTACTTGCTTAAAAAATGATTGCGACATGCCGAAAATTTACACATAAATGGATAAATAGGGTTTTATTAGGAATTATTGTGCTAACATTTATTAAAAATTGGTTTTCTAGGGGGGATTGTAGATGGCGTCTATACCGTCTCCAGTTGTAGCGATCAAGATCAATGAATGGTATAAACATATAAAAAGATTTAATGTGAAAGAGGCCCATATGCTAAGAGAAGAGGTTAGAAAAGATATCGATGTCATGGAAGAAGATGAACAGGCGGTTCTTTATTTTCAGTTGATGGATTTCCGTCATCAATTGATGACAGACTATGTGCAGCCTTCTAAAAAACCACTTGAAAAGTCGGATTACTTAAAAGCTGTAGAAGGACAAGGAAAGAAGATGTCAGCCATTCTTGAATACTATTTTAATTTTTTTCAAGGAATGTATGAATTCAAAAATGGTGAGTTTATTAGAGCTATTGTGTTCTATAAGCGCGCGGAAAAGCGCTTAGAGCAAGTAGGGAATGAGTTAGAGCAAGTAGGGAATGAGTTAGAAAGAGCGGAATTTTATTACAAATTATCAGAAGTGTTTTATCACATGAAACAGACCCATGTGTCTATGTATTACGTTGGTCTTTCTTATGATACTTATAAGGCACATAAGAGCAATTCACTTTATATGATTCGAGAAATTAATTGTCTAACTGTAATGGCTGGTAATTTCATTGATTTTGAATGCAGAGAAAAGGCGCTTCCTCATTTATTGTCAGCTTTAGAAAAATCTAAGGCCATTTCTAATAAGCCAATGATTGTGAAGTCATTATTTAATATTGGTTGTTGTTATAAAGGATTAGGTGATTTTAATAGGGCACTAGCTTATTTTAATCAGGTTATTCTTGAAGGAGAGCCTATTCATGCTACAGAGTTGCTTTTGGTTTATTATGAATTATCGTTATTTCATTTGAGTCAAAAGGAATTTATTGAGGGTGAAAGATTTTTCAAAAGAGGCTTGGAAGAAGCGAAGAATAGAAAAAATGATCTGTTTTTATCGTTGCTGATGGTATTGGAAATTTTATTTTTAAAAACAGCAAACCTAAGTGAGGTCTTGAGCTCGTTGGAAAAATTAGAGAATGAGAGGGGTTATCCATACATGGAAGACCTAGCGCTCGAAGCGGCTCGGTACTATAATGAGAATGGGCGTATGGATGAATCTGTAAAAATGTATGAAAAAGTGATGTACGCCCGAAAACAAATCCAAAGGGGCGACTGTTCATATGAATTTTAAAACGGTTCTTACTGGTTTTTTGAGTGCTTCAGCATTGCTAGGTGTGATCTCTTTATCATCTGTCAATTTTGATGTGAATTCAAGAAATGCTACTTCTCCAGAATCAACTGATCTGACTGTAAGAAATGCTACAGACAGTAGCGTTACTACTCAAGATTTTCCTCTTATAACTTTATCTCAACATGATAACGATTGTGCTGTAAGAAATGGAACACGTTCTAGTGTAAATCCGGATATTCGTTTTGGAACACGTGATTCTAGGTTATCTACTTGATGAATCAAACAGACCTTTAGAGTCTAAGACCGTAGTCAAGCCCCACCTTTACTTCGAGTAAAAGTGGGGTTTTCACTTATTTTGATAAAATTGATAGCCTGCATTGAAACTTTTTTCAGTCCTCGAAGTTTCGTCCATTGCATACATGCTTTTCTTTTGCATCTGCAAAAACACGTTCTATTGTCTCTTTCCTTTTGTATAGATGTCATTATTCATTTATGTGAGTCTAAGATGATCTGCTTCATTTAGATAGTCCTGCCAAATAGATATTAGATCAAAACCATTTTAATGAGGACAACAATATCCACACTTGATCTGCCATTGTCTGAACTAAAATGATCCTTTGACAAGATCATAAACGAAATCAAAATGATCTTCAGGCACTAATTCATCTAAGGCCACTACTTCTAATTGATTTCTTCTTCACGTTTCGATAGCATGTTCATCTCCCACAGAAATATGTTATTGTCCATATTATACAAAAAAGCGTGTAGACTTTGTCTACACGCTGAGAGCAATCTCATTGATCGCTCTTTTTCTTTATACGGCAAACACGTGACGGCCGATGCGTTCTACAATTTTGCGGGAACGAATCCAATGATCTGTTGCCGTTTTTGGATTATAAAAATAGATAGCCTTTGTTGTTCTGTCATGCTCTTTTACTACCTGCTTCACCGCTTTAATGGAATCTTGATCTGCCTTATCATGAATGCTTCCATTCGATACTGGCTGGAAGGCATTTCGCTGATAAATCACACCTTTCACGCTGTCAGGAAAAGATCGATGCTCCACCCTGTTTAAAACAACGCTTGCCACCGCTTTTTTCCCTTCGTAAGATTCACCTTTCGCTTCAGCATGTACCAATCGAGAAAGCAAATCCATTTCTTCATTAGAATACTGTTTGCTGCTTGCCTTATTCGTCGATTCAGATTTTACTTTTTTCTTTTGCTTCGGTTTTGAAGACTTTTCTTCTGTTGACGTACTTAGCAATTTCACTTTTGGCTGACGCTTTTCTTCAGAAAATGCTGGGATGACTTGATCGTGGTCTTGATCTATATATGAAAGCTGATGTTTAACAGGTGCTTGTGAAAGTTCGTGACTTAATGTGCCTTGCTGCTCTTGTATATTGTCCATCTTCATTGCTGCAACGAGCATAAGGATGACAAAAAGAGCTGTATGAATTTTAATCATTCGCCTTTTTCCTCCTTTAATCAAAAGTAGGCTGTAAGATACTTGTCCACTCTAACAAGAGCTCATTCTATTTTCACGCACAAAGATTTACATGCCTGTCCAAATTCCGTCATTAAATGGCATGTCCTAGTTGAGCGCACATAAAATGGAATTGTTAGCGCTTAAAAAGGTCCCTTTTTCACCTATCATCATCCTTATGCTCCTGATTATGGGTTATTACATTTTCTTTTCATATGTATCAGAGTGGTTTGAAGTGTGACAAAAGAATGAAAATAAAAAAGCTTTCTCTCATCAATGAGAAAAAGCTTTAGCTTCTTGCTTCTGTAAGATATTCAAAAATAACATCTCCACCATGTTTGGCGATCCCGCGAAAATGTTTAAAATCATCTTGATTCACCAAAACAGAACGAAACGTTAAAAAATCATCTTTTTGGATGGTCACTTGTTTTTCCGTCCCATTTCGTAAAGATTCGATTATTGTGAGGATTTGTTCTTCAGTCAAAAAAACCGCTCCTTTTCAGCCATGATCAAATATTAAATATACCATTCGTTAGAAAAGCATACAACGAAAACAAAACAAAAACGTCTTTATCCTTTACATTGGTATGAAAATATTGCAAAATACTTTTTAATAGGGAATGAAATCTGTTTTTAAAGGAGAGGGATCGGTTGAAGATTGCAAAAATTGGAAATGTGATCGAATTTAGAAATGGTTTAACAGGTGTAGTTGAAAAAGTGAATGAAAACTCTGTCATTGTGGATGTCACCATTATGGACAACTATAGAGATTTAGAACTGGATTCACTAACAGTCGTTAATCATAAAAACTATAAAATCATCAAAGACTCCGTACATTAATTTGCAATCCTCAATTCAGACGATCGGTACATACGAAGCAAAGCTAATCACGATTTGGTCAAATGGTGAAAGCTATTTCAATACCCTTCTTTTTCATTTTAAAAAATGATGAGATGCAGTATTAGCTCTAGACAGGAGAAAACTAATATGCAAAATTCCAATGATATCATTGTACGTTTTGGAAAAATGGAAGATGCTGAAATGACTTTAGAAATACAGAAATCTGTTATTGCTGAATCAGATTATCTACTTACATCGCCTGAAGAAAACAAAAAAACCCTCTTAGAACACAGGGAATGGATACAGAAAAGAATAGAAAATGAAAATGAGACGTACATAGTTACTCAAACTGATGAAAAAGTCATTGGATGGATAGCCTTTGAACATTCATCAAATAGAAAAAGAACTTCCCATACGGGTTCTTTTGGGTTGATGGTGCATAAGAGCTATAGAGGTTTAGGCGTTGGGGAAATGCTGCTAACAGCATTATTACATTGGGCAGAAAAGAACCCTTCAATTGAAAAGGTTAGTTTAGCCGTTTTCTCAACAAATCAAAAGGCCATTTCTTTGTACAAAAAGATGGGGTTTATAGAAGAAGGACGTAAAATAAAAGAATTTAAAATAAATGATCATGAATACTGGGATGATGTTTTAATGTATAAGCTTGTTTAAAGCTGTGAAAACGAATTGCAGAAGTAAGGACATATCAATTGAGTCATCAATTTGTTATGTCCTTTTCTTATTTTTACCTTACTTCATATGAAGAAAGCATCAATCTTTTTTCATATGAAAAGTTTGCATTTCCGCCTTCGTCTTGTACATCTCGACTTCCTCGGGTGTGATCACTCCTTTATCAATCAAGAGGGCAATCACTCCAAGCAATGTGGAGGCACTCCATTTATACCGTTCTTTGTTTTGATGTTCAAGCATTTGAAGCTCTTCCTTTAGTTCCATTAGCAGCTGCTCTGCCCGCTCTTCTTTGTTTGCCAACTCAAACGCCTCCGTTTCTCATTCATTGCCTCTATTTTATCTTACATCAAATGAGATAAGCAAAAAAAGCACGACCCCTCTTTACAAACATACGTTCTGTCATGTATAATATGTTTACGAGCTGGTAGCCCCCAGCCGTCCTAGCAAGTTCTATTCCCATTCGTATGAGAAGAGTGACATGACTCTTCTCTTTTTTTATGGTTGATTCGCAAAAAAAGACATGCATCTGGCATGTCTTTTCCTTTTTTCTCATTTTACATATCCATCATCAAACTTAGTTTGCAGCATTTATGGTTACTCAGGACATAAGGAAAACGACTTTTTTAATACGACTCAAGGAAATCCCCATTAAGGACGATTTGTAATCCCTTCGCAGTGACATTATACCTGTGCTAGCCCGCCATCTACGAACAATTCAACACCCGTCAAGTAACTGCTTTCGTCTGATGCAAGGAAAGATACAGCGTTTGCTACTTCTTCAGGTGTCCCAACTTTTCCAGCTGGAACAGTATTTCTGGCATTTTCCATCGCTCCTTCAAGTGCATCACCAAAAAGCTCATCGTATGCAGGTGTAAGAATCACTCCTGGACTTACCACATTTACACGAATTTCAGTACCTTTTAGGTCAAGAATCCAGTTGCGAACTAGTGCTCTTAATGCTGCTTTAGATGCTCCATATACACTAAATGCTGGGTTGCCAATTGATCCAGCAGTAGAGCCCGTTACAATAATAGAACCTACTTTGTCCGGGAATAGTGATAGCGCTTTTTGAACAGTAAAAATGGTTCCTTTCACGTTAATGTCGAACGTTCTATTAACCTGCTCTTCAGTAATTTCACCTAATGGAAGGAAGTTGCCGATGCCTGCATTAGCAAAAAGGATGTCCAACTTACCTTTTTCCTGCTTTATCATGTCATATAGTTTGTCTAAGTCTTCAAGCTTAGAAATATCACCTTGAACACCGGTTACGTTCTTGCCAATTTGGTTAACAGCTTTATCAAGTTCGTTTTGTCTACGTCCCGTGATATAAACATATGCACCTTCGTTTACAAATTTTTGTGCTGTAGCAAGACCAATCCCACTTGTTCCACCCGTTACAAGCGCTACTTTACCTTCAAATTTCCCCATACTTAACACTCCTTTAGAATTCATATTATTTTATGTCTAGTACCTTTAAGTACTTGAAGAACAACTTACAAGTAATAGTATCCTTCAGTAAGCACATTATCGGAAGTACCCACTTTTTTGTGATATAGTAACTAAAAAGTAACAAATGTGAAATGGAGAGCTTTAGACATGAAAAAATTTAGCTGTGGGTTTGAAGTGACAAAGGAAGTGATTGGCGGAAAATGGAAAGGACTTGTATTATACTTTTTAATGAATGGACCAAAGAGAACGAGTGAATTAAAGCGCATTATCCCAAATATAACTCAGAAAATGCTGATTCAAACTCTTAGAGAGCTTGAAGCCAGTGGACTTGTGACAAGAAAGATGTATAATCAAGTACCGCCGAAGGTTGAATATTCATCCACTGAACTTGGAAAATCTCTTAAACCTATCTTGCAGGAGCTCTGTCAATGGGGGAGCCATTATGCGGAGCAAGAGTATGCAGAAGGTGAATATGAAATTGTACAACCAGAACAACTAAAGTTAGGATAGATGTAGCTGCTGAAGTAAATGCTAAACAACTTCAATACCCTCACCTAACAGATGAAGAACTGTCAGAAATAAATGAGATAGTCAATTTTGAAAGTGAAGTTCTAATCAGAAGTGTCATGGACTATATTCAGGAGAGCTTTGATGAAATTCAAAAATGAGCTGTTTCAAATGTTAAAGAGAAGGTTCAGTAACTTAACCAAACAATAATGCCTATGATCTCATAATAGGCATTTTTTCTTTCGGATAAAAAAGAAAAGACGTACAAATTGTACGCCTTCATCTGCTTCTGTACTATCAATTTTTCACTGCATAAAAGTCACAGTTAGGTTGCACCTTAGGTCACACTTTTTCATACAATTCTCATGAGTATTTTCAGGTGTGACTTTTTCCACTTTAATGTGACACCATTTCGTTTCATACTCCGTCTCACACAGCGGAATAATTACCGATTATCAATCGTCTCCGGATTCATATCATGGTTCATCATACGGTATTCTGCCATTTCCTCATATTTCGTGCCAGGTTTCCCGTAGTTCGTATATGGGTCAATGGAAATACCGCCTCTTGGCGTAAATTTGCCCCAAACTTCAATATACCTTGGGTCCATCAATTCAATCAGGTCGTTCATAATAATGTTCATACAGTCCTCATGGAAGTCACCATGGTTACGGAAGCTGAACAAATATAATTTTAACGATTTACTTTCGACCATGATTTCATTTGGGATATAGCTGATATAAACTGTCGCAAAATCAGGCTGACCTGTTTGCGGACATAGTGATGTAAATTCTGGGCAGTTGAATTTCACAAAGTAATCTCTATTTGTATGTTTATTTGGAAACGTTTCAAGCACTTGTGGTGCATAATCAAACAAATAATTGGTTCCTTGGTTTCCTAGTAGCGTGACACCTTCTAATTCTTCTGGTTTTCTTGTCGTCATGTGATCTCTTCCTTTCTATACGCCTCGTTTATTTCCCCACAATAACGTGTGCAGCTGCGGCAGCACTCTTACGCGGTTTAAGTCTGGATCTTGCGCGACTTGATTCACAAGCGCTTCATATTTCTTTAATAAATGCGTTAATAAGTACGCATCATCACCTGTCGTTGTGTCATCATTTCCTACCTGCAAATAAAAAGGAAGCTCAGGATATTTCGCATGAACATCCTTCGCATACGCAAGATCACGATCGTCAAAAATCACGACTTTCAGGCTAGCATGCTGCAATCTATTCCCACTTTTCAGCTCATCTATAATACGTGTTAGTTTCGTAAAATCTGTTTTCATATTCGAGCTTGGCGGCTTAGGAGAAATGGTTAAATCATCAATTTTCAAAAACCATTCCTGATACATCGTCCCTTGTGTTTCAAGCGCTGTATCAATTCCTTCTTCATGCAGTAAATCAATAAGGGATTCCATTTGTTTTAAAAGCGCCGGGTTTCCCCCTGAAATGGTGACATGAGAAAAAGCCTGTCCGCCTATTCTTTTTAATTCTTTGACAATGTCTTCTGCCTCAAGCCACTGAATGTCATGCTTCGCTGAGCCATCCCATGTAAAAGAGGAATCACACCAGCTGCACGAGTAGTCACAGCCAGCCGTTCTGACAAACATGGTTTTTTGTCCAATGACCATTCCCTCTCCTTGAATGGTTGGACCAAAGATTTCTAATACGGGAATCGCTTTAGCCATTGATCTCAACTCGTTTCGGACGGTAAATGCAATAGCTTGTTGGTGTCTCTCTGACAAAGACCTGAACACATGTCGGCTTGTTCGCTAAAGTCGATAAATACGCTGCGACTTTGTCATGTACGGTCTTTGCCACCACCTCAGTGGTTGGCATCGCGTATCGATCGTTTGATGAGAATTCCTCATGATCATTGAGCAGCGTGTGATCGTACTGCCCATGAATGAGCTTCTTCAATGTACTGAAATTGACAAGGAAACCCGATTCATCTAGCTCGTCTCCCGCAATCGTGATATTGATGGTGTACGTATGACCATGAACACGGCTGCATGCGCCCGCATCTTCCCGCGGGATGAAATGGGCAGCAGATACATGCATATCTTTATTTAGTTCAAATGAAAATGGATGATCGGTTTGTGGATAGATCTGAGAAAGCATTTATTTTGCCTCCTTCATTTCCATATAAGTGTCATAGCCATTTTTCCGCAGCTTACACGCAGGACATTCCCCGCAGCCATCAGAGATGATGCCGTTATAGCAAGTGAGCGTTTCATTTTTCACAAAATCCAGCGCATTAAGCTCGTCTGCCAGCTTCCATGTTTCTGCTTTATTCAGCCACATCAGTGGTGTATGAATCACAAATGGTTTTTCCATTGCTAAATTCACTGTGACGTTGCAAGATTTCACAAACTCGTCACGGCAATCTGGATAGCCGCTAAAGTCTGTCTCACAAACACCTGTGATAATATGTCTTGCTCCAATTTGATACGCTAATATAGAGGCGAAGGATAAGAACACTAAGTTTCTTCCTGGTACAAATGTGGAAGGAAGCTCTCCTTCTTTTTCCTCAATGTCAATGTCATCTCTTGTTAAAGCATTAGGTGCCAGTTGATTTAAAAGTGACATATCTAATAGATGATTCTTCACACCTAATTTGTCAGCGATTCTTTTGGCGACATCAATTTCTTCTTGATGACGCTGATTATAATGAAAGGTCACTGTTTCTACCTCTTCAAATTGTTGAAGTGCCCATAATAAACAGGTCGTACTGTCCTGTCCCCCGCTAAAGACAACGACTGCTTTTTCATTTTTCATTTTCTGTTCTCCTCCTTTTGCAGATGGTACAACCGTACAACACTGCATCTGAAAGGCTCCTGAAAACCCCTATTTTTCTCAAAAGAAAAGACACCTTTACATGTGTATGAGGTGTCCCAGCCATAAAAAATAAAAAATGCCACATCCAAGGATACGGCAAGTCCTTAGTTTTTTATAGAGGGTTTTGCTAGAACCTCTCCCGTCTTCACGGATTTTTGTTCAATTTTCACAGAGGATAGTGTACCACATATTTTTCTTGCAGGCTATTCTTTCTTTACTTATCTAGCGGTGCAGGCACTTTTTTTAGACAAAGAAAGAGGATAAAAGAGATGCTGACATAGCCAAAAACCGGATAAACCGTTGAAATCAGTGTACCGTAACCAATTTTACTAATCACATAGCAGCATATGAGAATAAGGGATATCGTAAAGATGCTGTTCATTCGGATATATGCCCTCACTTGTCTCTCCAGCCCGTATAAATTACCTATGACGGATGTAAAAACTTCACCGAAGATGACAAATAAATAAATGAGATGAATCGAGTTTGCAACTTGATACACCACCTGGGCCATTGGAATATCAAACGCCTCCAGCATATCTAATGAAGAAAGAGATAAGAAGCAAGCAAGCAAAATGAGTGTCAGCATGACGCCCCCAAGCACCGCTCCCTTTTTAATGACTGCTTCAGAGGTCATTTCATTTGCGACGGGTACTAACACTGCCTGTGACAGTGCTAAATTAAAGGCACCATATGACACTGCTGATAATATCCACTCGCCCTCACCCATTTGCAGCGCAAGAACATAACTTTCACTGCTGCTAAACACAAATGAATCAAGAAACACGATCATTGAAAAGAAAATCAGCATTGGAACGACAAGCACGTTGACGCCAAATAACCCTTTTGATCCTTTAAAGAGTACAATGACGCTCAGAATGATCGTCAAAAAGATCCCATATTCCTTCGATATGCCAAGCTGTTCCTCAAAAATAGCCCCTGCGCCTGAAATCATCACTGAGGTGACACCAAGTAAAATAAAAAACATGACAATATTAATATATCGACTCGCAGCTGCGCCAAATAAAAAACGATTCATATCTTGATAAGACTCTGCTTCGATTCGTTTCGAAATCAGCATCATTTTTGCCCCAAGGCCAGTAAAAATCACACCGCTAATCAGGATTCCTAATAGTCCAATCCAGCCAAAACGAACAAAAAATTCTACGATTTCTTTTCCTGTCGCAAACCCAGCTCCAACCACTGTTCCTACATATACAAAGGCAAGCTGAAAAGCAGATTCATTTGAACGTTTCATGTGACCCCTCCGCACCCATCACTTTCGATTGTTCCTTTTTTATCCTATGAGACAAGTTCCTTGAAAAGAAGGACAAACCATGATTAAATGCAAAAAAGGATTTTTATTCCCCTTTGAGCAAAACAGTTGAAAGTCAAAATAGGTCAGAGTATACTATAGTCAAAGATGGTCAAACAATAGACCATTTTCTTTAACATTCATTGGTCAAATAAAGTCAAACTTTATTTTAAGGAGGTCATGGCAAATGCGTTGTCAACATTGTCAAGTAAATGAAGCAACTATTCGCCTGAATATGCAAGTAAATTCGTCCCGGAGCCAAATGGTTTTATGTGAAGACTGCTATACCTCTTTGATGGAGCAGTCAAAAATGAAAATGGGACCGCAACTCTTTGGAGGAAGTTCATTCTTCTCTCAGGCAGCAGGTCATGCCCCAAACATGGAGCAGCCAAAGCAAAAAGGCTTACTCGATGAGCTTGGCCGTAACTTAACAGATGGAGCAAATGCTGGTTTAATTGATCCAGTCATTGGCCGTGATGAAGAAGTCGCAAGAGTCATTGAGATTTTAAATAGAAGAAATAAAAATAACCCTGTTCTTATTGGTGAACCAGGTGTTGGGAAAACAGCGATCGCAGAAGGACTCGCGCTCAAAATTGCGAGCGGCGATGTGCCAAATAAATTAAAGAACAAACAAATCTATTTATTAGATGTTTCTTCACTTGTCGCAAACACAGGTGTACGCGGTCAATTTGAGGAAAGAATGAAGCAGTTAATCAAAGAACTGCAAAGCCGTAAAAATATCATCTTATTTGTAGATGAAATCCATCTTCTTGTGGGCGCAGGATCTGCAGAAGGATCAATGGATGCTGGAAACATTTTAAAACCAGCCCTTGCAAGAGGTGAACTGCAGCTAGTAGGTGCGACGACATTAAAAGAATATCGCCAAATTGAAAAAGATGCTGCACTCGAACGGCGCTTCCAGCCCGTCATCGTAGATGAGCCAACACAAGATGAAGCGATCGACATCTTAAAAGGCATTCAAGATAAATACGAGGCTTATCATGGTGTCACCTATTCAGATGAAGCAATCAAAGCGTGTGTTCAATTATCTTCGCGGTATATTCAAGACCGCCATTTACCGGATAAAGCCATTGATTTAATGGATGAAGCTGGTTCAAAAGCGAACCTCTCCATTGATGCAGCAAGTGAAGATGAGCTGACAAATCGATTAGCGGAAATTGCCGCAGAAAAACAAGCTGCGCTAAAAGAAGAACAATATGAAAAAGCAGCGAAGCTTCGCGATGAAGAAGAAGCCATTGATGCAAGACTTCAAAACAAAACAACTGAAAAAGAGCATATCGTTACAGCAGAGGACATTCAGGCCATTGTGGAACAAAAAACAGGCATTCCTGTCGGGAAACTCCAAGCAGACGAACAAACCAAAATGAAAGAAATTGACGTCCGTCTAAAAGCACGAGTGATTGGGCAGGAGCATGCGGTTGATAAAGTGGCCAAAGCTGTGAAAAGAAGCAGAGCTGGATTAAAATCGAAACATAGACCAACAGGCTCCTTCCTTTTCGTTGGACCAACAGGTGTCGGGAAAACCGAATTGTCTAAAACGTTAGCTGAAGAATTATTCGGTTCAAGAGATGCGATCATTCGTTTAGATATGAGTGAGTACATGGAAAAACACTCTGTGTCCAAACTCATCGGTTCTCCTCCTGGTTACGTTGGACATGATGAAGCTGGCCAGCTGACTGAAAAAGTGCGCAGAAAACCATACAGCATCATTTTGCTGGATGAAATCGAAAAAGCACACCCAGATGTACAGCACATGTTCCTGCAAATCATGGAAGACGGCCGCTTAACAGACAGCCAAGGCAGAACGGTCAGCTTTAAAGATACAGTCATCATCATGACAAGTAACGCAGGCACCGCAGATAAAACAGTCAAAGTGGGCTTCCAATCTGATCAGGAAGAGGCGTTTGAGGAACAATCACTCATTGATTCACTGAGCAGCTACTTCAAACCAGAATTTTTGAACCGTTTTGACAGCATCATTCAATTTGATTCACTAGACAAAGAGGACTTAGTGAAGATTGTTGATCTTCTGCTCAATGAGCTGTCAGAGCAATTAAAAGAGCAGAATTTAACAGTTCATGTCACAAATGAAGCAAAAGAAAAGATCGCAGAGCTTGGATATCATCCTGCATTTGGTGCTCGTCCACTTCGAAGAACCATCCAAGAGCACGTTGAAGACCAAATGACGGAGATCCTGCTTGAAGAGGAGCAGCTTTCTGGATTTACTGTGGATGTTGAACATGACGAAATCGTCGTAAAAAAAGGATAACTACATCTTCAGGATGATATGCACCTCCATCATGTTGCGGCGTCTAAGTTCCATCTGAACGCCGACGCTCCCCCGCCTCTTTTCCTTTACGATAAAAGAAAAAGAGGTGGATCACATGATGAATTGGAGCTACGATCTTATCAAAATCATATATGAAGAAAAATTAAAAGAACTGCTTCATTTAGATGAACCAGCTCAAAACGATTAAATGGAGACTCCCTTTATATGAGAGGGAGTTTCTTCTTTTACATATTTAGAAAGCGCTTTCGTCAAAAATTCTTCACAGAAACTGTCTTAATTTTATATTCTGACTAAAACCATTCTAGAACACACCGATATTAACTATAGAAAAAGATAGTTAAAGGATTTGGTGAGATAATGGACAAAACATCGTTAATTGGTATTATTTTAGCATTTATTGCACTGGGTGTCGGTATGGTTTTGAAAGGTGTGAGTCTAACTGCTCTTCTCAACCCGGCGGCTATATTAATCATTATTGTTGGAACGGTTGCAGCTGTTGTCATCGCATTCCCTTCTAGTGAAATTAAGAAAACACCAAAATTGTTCGGAAAAATTTTCAAAGACAGCCAGCTTCCAACGATTCAAGAAATGATCCCTCTATTTTCAAACTGGGCACAAATTGCGCGTCGTGAAGGTCTTTTGGCATTAGAAGCAAGTCTTGAGGAAGTCGATGATGATTTTCTAAAGAACGGGTTAAGCATGGCAGTTGACGGCCAAAGTGCTGAATTTATTCGAGACGTCTTAACAGAAGAAGTTGACGCCATGTCTGAACGACACCAGTCAGGTGCATTAATCTTTACACAAGCTGGTACATACGCTCCGACGCTAGGGGTACTTGGCGCCGTTGTCGGACTTATTGCCGCACTTGCCAACATGGGAGATATTGAGGCACTTGGACATGCAATCAGTGCTGCCTTCGTCGCCACACTGCTTGGGATTTTTACCGGGTATGTATTATGGCATCCATTTGCCAACAAGCTGAAGCGTAAATCAAAGGAAGAAGTAAAGCTTCGTCTAATTATGATCGAAGGTATTCTGTCTGTTCTTGAAGGTCAGTCTCCAAAAGTCATTGAACAAAAACTTCTTATGTACTTACCAGCAAAAGAGCGTGCAAATCTTGTCATTGAAGAAGGAGAAAATCAAAATGGCTAGGAAACGTAAAAACCATGATCATGAAGACCATGTAGATGAATCTTGGCTTATCCCTTATGCCGATCTTCTGACGCTTCTTCTCGCCCTCTTCATTGTGCTTTTTGCATCTAGTTCAATTGATGCGGCAAAATATGAACAGATGGCTAAGTCTTTTAATGTAGTTTTTACTGGCGGTACCGGTGTTATGGATCAATCCAGCATGCAAAGCACGGAAGAAACTGAAAACAGCAACCAGGTCAAGAAAGCAGCCGAGGAAGAGAAAGATGAAGAAGCCAAAGCAAAGGCTAGGGACCAAGCGGTTCTCACAAAGGTCAAAAAGCAGGTCGATTCATTCATTGCAAATAAAAAACTTGGTGCCAAGCTCGAAACAAAGCTTACGGATGAAGGACTTCTCATTACGATTGAAGACAGTATCTTCTTTGATTCTGGGCGGGCAGTTATTCGCCCTCAAGATGTCCCGTTAGCAAAAGAAATCTCAAAACTGCTCGTCATTAATCCCGCACGTGACATTGTCATTAGCGGACATACAGATAATGTACCGATCAGAAATTCAGAATTTGAATCAAACTGGTATTTAAGCGCCATTCGCGCTGTGAACTTTTTAAATATTCTTCTTGAAAACAGCAATCTAAACCAAGAGAACTTTAGTACAAAAGGATACGGCGAATTCAAACCGATTGCCTCAAACGATACAGCAGAAGGCAGAAGTAAAAACCGGCGTGTAGAAGTACTCATTTTACCGATTGAGAAAAAAGCGAAATAAAAAAAGAAGCCAGCGGCTTCTTTACAGATTGTTGACAAAGGGCTAAAATGATCTCTATTTTAGCCCTTTGTCTTCTTTTCAGCGTGATAGAATACCTTTGCAGTCTAGGAACGAGCACCGGCACGCAGGACTAACGCCAAATGCGAGGGATTGCCTGCACGCTGAAAAGGAAGCCAGCGGCTTCCTTTTTATTTAGTCTTGATGATCATATAAATGCTTTGCACGCAGCCCTACATGTTTGAGCATATCAATGCAGACATCTTTCTCTTCTTCGCTCAGGACACTGATCATCTCATGAATTTCTTTCGCATGATCTGGGAAGATGTCATCAAGCAAAGCTCGTCCCTGCTTGGTAATATGCGCAAATGTCACTCTGCGGTCTTCTGCACAAGCCTTGCGACTGAGAAGTTCTTTCTTCTCCAATTTATCGACCACATACGTGATGCTGCCGCTTGCAAGTAAAATCTTATCACCGATTTGCTGAAGCGGCTGATCACCTTTATGATATAGCAATTCTAGCACAGCAAATTCAGTTGGATTCAGCCCGTGCTTCACAATATGTTTGTTCATGTGATGATTAATTGAGCGATAGGCACGTGATAATACAATAAATAGTTTCAATGATTTTTCAACATTATGATTTTCCATTTTTTATCATCCTTTATGAAATGCAACCTACTAATGTGACATTAATAAACAATAAGTAAAATGTCAACATTTTGATCCATCTTTAGCATGAAAATGAGACCAGAACGAATCACCTAATTTTTTAAAAATCACACAAGTCATCGTAATAAAGATAGGTTCAATGCTATAATAAGTCTATTAGGTAATACGTTGGAGCGATGAATGATGAGTATACTGAAAGGGTTTTGGAAGAAGATCAGGCTTTACCTTATTTTGGTCATGCTTCCAACCCTAATCATTAGTTATTTTATCTACGAAAAAGAAACTGAAAAAATCGATTTAAAGAACAAACAAACCGCTACACTTATGTTAAATATTCACAAAAACCAAATGAATTATTTAATAAGTGAGACAGAAGCGAGATTAACTTCCCTTGCCATGGGATTTGACCAGCCGCTTGAAACGAAAAAAGTACAAAACATCCTAGAGAAAATCTATAAACAAGAACCTCGTTTTTCAGGTCTGTATCTCCTAGACAAAAAAGGAAATGTAACAGCAAGCACCACCCCGTTAAAGGAAAAAATCAACCTATCATTCAGAGATTACTTTAAACGCATTCAAGTGACCAAGCAGACCGTGATCACAGACAACTATGTGAGCCGAATTACAAAACAGCGGATTCTCTCCATTTGTGTGCCTGTTCTCGATGAAAACGAAGAGGTCACCAATGTACTGATTGCCGCCATTCAAATTGATTATTTAAGAAATATTATGAATGTATTGAACCCTGATCTTCATTTTAAGATGCTGAATCAAAATGGACATGTTGTGTTTACAAGCGGTCCACAGCCAGTACCCGAGGGCGGCAGCACCGTGTCTACATATTTAGATGAAAACAGCTGGAAGCTGGAGGTCTTTCCGCAGCGTGCTTCAACTAGTGAAGTGCTGTCTGTGATGCTCATCCCTTTATCCAGTGCGTTTATTTTATTAAATATTTTATTCACACTCGTCCAATATATCGTGTTAAGGCGGCAAACTCAGCAGGAGCGTCATGAAAATGAAGCGCAAAAGCTTGAATTGATCGGAACACTCGCAGCAAGTACAGCACACGAAATTCGCAACCCATTAACAGGGATTAGCGGATTTATCCAGCTATTGCAAAAGAAGTATCATTCGGAAGAAGATCAGCTCTATTTTTCTGTCATCGAGGAAGAAATTAAACGGATCAACCAAATCGTCAGTGAATTTCTTGTATTAGGAAAACCAACGGCAGAAAAATGGCAGAATAACTCTGTAAAAGAAATTGTAAGTGAGATCATGCCGATCGTTTTCTCTGAGGCAAACCTTTATAATGTGGAAGTGGATTTGCAAATCAATACGATTCAAGATGTGGGCGTATATTGCACAAAGGATCATATTAAACAAGTCGTTTTAAATGTAGCAAAGAACTCTTTAGAAGCGATGCCAAACGGCGGTCATTTGAAGATTGTGATCGAAGCTGAAAAAGAACATGTCATCATTAAAGTAGAGGATACAGGTGAAGGCATACCAGAAGAGATGTTAAAGCACATCTTCCTCCCCTTTATTACGTCGAAGGAAAAAGGCACAGGTCTTGGGCTTGTCGTGTGTAAACGAATCATTTCGATGTATGGCGGAACAATTGATATTCATAGCGAAGTGAATAAAGGAACGACTGTTATGATCATGCTTCCTTCTGCTCACTCAGCATAACTGAAGATGTCAGCCGGTTTTGCTTATGCAAGACCGGTTTTTCATGTCAATAAGAGGGGCGGTTCACAGATAAAAGACTCATTTGAGACACAAGATCATGAAAGGAGGGGGCAGATTGTTTCTCATGAAAAAGAAGATGCTGATACTCATTCATCAGGTTGTCCAGTTCTTGACTATATTTAATTGTCTTCTCACCAGTGTACCCTTCCACTTGAGCAGCTTCTACCATTTGTTTTCTCTTCTCATCAATGGACATCAGCAATTGTTCTTTCCTTACATAAATATTCATGATCTCAGCTCCCGCAATGAATTCGACTGTCTATGCTCAAAATGATCCGACACAAAAATTATACTTTATTTGTAAATTAAATTAAATATGCTTATTTTATTTAATTTTTTACAGCCTAAAGACCTTTTACCCAATCAAATTTGGGGGTAAACTTCAAATTTGGACAGGACTGACACATTGATTAAACAGAATTTTATCCTATGCAGAAGATCAAAATCAACTATTTTCTTTCTCATTTTATGTCTAATTTCCTAAAAAAAAGCTGATCTTCCGCCTCATGCGGAATGATCAGCTCTATCATTAAACCGTTTCTTCCTCGTAAATCGGCACCCAGCCCTCAGTTGTGACAAATATGCGAACTGCGACCACTTTGCGATCCTCTTGAAGTGTAAAGTAATGACGAATGTTTGGCGGCACAGAAATTAAATCACCTGGATTCAATCTCACATCAAAAAAGACGCCATCCTTGCCTTGAATAGCAAAGATTCCGTGCCCGCTCACAATAAAGCGTACTTCATCATCTGTATGGTGATGCTCACGTTTAAAGTTTTGGAGCAGCTCATCAAGATTTGGAGTGGCATCAGACAATGAAATAACATCCTGCGCTTTGTACCCTCTTTTTTCAGAAATACTTTGGATTTCCTTTTGGAAAACAGTCAAAATCTCTTCCTTTTCCTCATCAGTTAAATCATACTTTTCTGATAAACGGTTTGGCAGCTTTTCAATATCCCAGTGCTCATAAATGACCCCTTGGTTTTCTAAATATGATGCTACCTCTTGTTCGTTCTCAAGTAATGTGTTCTCTTGGTTATGAATCAAAATCGTCGTCATGTGCTTTTCCTCCTTTTTATCTTACAAGCTGCTGTTGATAAAGCGCTAATTTTAAGTGATAGCTAAATAAAAATTCATATGCTTCTAATACTCGTTTTGCTTCAAAGGCTGTTTCTCCCCAGACCGTGATGCCATGATTGCGAATAAGTACAGCACCAGATGACGCCTCTAGTGTCAGATGTTTGGCAAATTGCTCTGCAAGCTGCGGAATATGAGCTGGATTTTCAATAATCGGAATCGACACTTCTGCATCCTCTTCCCAATAACCAAGCGCTTTGATGATTTCGTTGCCTTTAAAACGAATCTCTCCCTTATCCCCATACAGCTCTGACATCACATTATTATCGATTGTATGGACATGGAGGCAGCAGCCTGCTTTCGTCCGTTCATACACGTACGTGTGAAGCAGTGTTTCAGCTGATGGTCTAAGCGGTTCGTTCGGATGATGGGGCTGGCCTGCTGCATTTACTAGCACAAAATCTTCGTTTGTTTCTTTTCGTTTATCTTTGCCGCTTGCCGTCACCAAAAACGTGATTGGATCATCCGACACCTTGATCGATAAATTACCGCTTGTTCCGAAAAACCAATCTCTTTGGGCCAGTTCACGTTTAACGTCTGCTAGCTCCTGCCAGCGTTTGCTCTTTGCGTCTGCCATTCCTTCACTTCCTTTATTTGAACAAATTGCGCGTGTAGATCAATAAATGTGTCATACTCCTTATGTACGAGCCCGAGCTCTTGACATTCATTGAGTAAGTAGTCTCGCGCAAACGTAAGATCCGCATGCTTCGCCGCCTCCACATCAGTCACTGAATCTCCGATCATGATGATGAAGTCATCCTCATGAGTCAGCTTTCGAATGATTGAGGGCTTGCAGCATCCGCAGCCATTTTGACATTGCGTATCACAGGCATGCGGCCATTCAATCTGAATATGGTCTTCCCCAAATGATGCATGGTTGCAATAAATATCGTCTCGATCGACAATGCCTTCGAGGATAGGGTAGACAAAAAAGTCCATCCCCCCGCTAAGTACATAGAAAGGAATATCTGCTTTTTTTACCTCATCCACAAATTGCTTAAATCCTTCTCGAATCTCTGTATCCTCTAAAATAAATGATTGAATGGCATCCTTCTGATCACTTGTCAGTAATTGAAACATTTGCCCGACGCCTTCTTGAATGGTGATTTCCTTTGACAGGACACCATCCTTCAACTTCGTCCATTCACTTGGTGCAAACTGTTTCATGATGCGGATGATATTATCATTTTTTGTAATTGTTCCATCAAAATCACAACACACAATTGGTTTTTTCATTATTCTGCTACCCTTCCCCAAAGATCAAGTGCCGCTTTTAAGTCTTGGCAGGAAGCCGCCTTATCTTGGATGGACTCTTCATGAATCACGGCATCAATGATCGAACGAAATGCCTTCCCTCCGCCGATGGCTCCCCGCGGATGTCCGTGAATGCCTCCGCCTGCATTTATCACATGATCAATTCCAAAATCTTTGATCAATACTGGAACCATTCCTGGATGAATGCCTGCTGACGGGACAGGGAATGTTTTTTGAACCGTATCCTCTTTCACGCAAGCTTCATAGATTCCAAGGGCATCTTTTTTCGGAAGTGCAACCGACCCATAAGGTGAGGGGAAAAGGCTCAAATCAGCGCCAGCATATCGATTTAATTTGCCTAAAAGAAGAGAATGCGAGAATCCATATTCAGGAGAGGATGTCAAAGCACCACTCACAGCGGGATGCGCCATAATCGGCAGTGGAATGTTTGGGTCCTCAGCTAGGCTTTGCATAACATCCAGGCCGTAAGCAAAGACATTGAATAAGAGCGCATCTGCCCCAAGTTCAGCGGCCTTTCTCGCCCGATCCTTCAGGTCAAAGGTTCTGCCCGTTAAATTGACAGCATACAGTGTGCGGTGTCCTGTCTCTTCATAGGTTTCTTTTAAAATCGCTTTTCCTTCTTTGATTCGCTCTTCAAAAGGAGCTAATGGACTTTCAAATAAAATTTCATCGTCTTTGATGAAGTCAACCCCGCCTAATGCCTGTAAACGGAGCTGCTCTTTTAAATCCTGCATATCACGGCCGATAACGCCTTTAAAAATACTCATCAATAATGGACGATCAAACACATTTACCTTTTTTCGAATGCCATCAATTCCAAATACAGGTCCTGGCAGGCTTTTTTTAAATTCTTCAGAAAATTGGATATCGACTAGCTTCACTTTTCCATCTAGTGAAAGCTTTCCAAAAATCGTCGTGAAAACTGCTGGTAAATCAGCTGAAAAGTTTGCCTCAGGATAAGCAATCGTCACCTCTGATTGATAAAGACCATTTTCGGCTGGAGCAGCTTTTTCTAATACTTTTTCAACTCGGCCTTTATGCTTTTGAAGCTGCTCCTTTTTGAGCTGCGGCAAATCCGTCCATGATCCCACTGTTAAACCAAGCGCGATCTGCTCCGCTTTTCGATTTATTTGTTCATCCTCTCGATGTGTTAATACGTATGTTGCCAGTAATTCACTCACTAGGAATCCCCTTTCGATTGCGTCATGCATATGTTCAATAAAAAAACCTCTTCAAGTGCTTCTTGAGCGCCTTAAAGAGGTTGTTTCGTGTCATTCATCCGAATCTTATCTCTCAGCGCTTGCTGCAAGAATTAGCACCGTGCTTCATGGAAGTCGGTTGCCGGGCTTCATTGGGCTAGTCCCTCTGCCTACTCTTGATAAGAATATTCAATTTTCTTAAATATTGCCTGAATTATCGCACCATTTTTTTATGTTGTCAATGGCTTTTTTTCAAACAGATTCAAGGCAGCGATGCGCTGAGCAGCTTCTTGTAACCGCTCCTCACTTGTTAGAAGCCCTGCTCTCACGTACCCTTCACCGTGATCACCAAAGCCATTACCTGGCGCAACCACAACATGTGCCTTCTCTAATAATAAGTCAGAAAAGGCTTCAGATGTATATCCTTCCGGCACCTTTAACCAAGCAAAAAATGATCCCTTTGGTGCACTGACTTCCCAGCCAATTTCTTTGCAGGCAGCAATCCATACATTCCGCCTTTTCTCATATCGATCATTTTGCACCTGTACGCAAGTTTGATCGCTTAATAGCGCTTCCGCTGCTGCATCTTGAGTGGCTTTAAACAGGGAGACAAACAGATGATCCTGATAAAGCTCAATGGCTTCAATAACAGACGAATTTCCGGCTGCAAATCCTACTCTCCACCCTGCCATATTGTACGTTTTAGACAAGGTGTAAATTTCTATTCCCGTCTCTTTCGCTCCCTCTATTTGCAGAAAGCTGAGCGGCTTTTCTCCATCAAATCCAATGCCGCCATATGCAAAATCATGGACAACACATAGCTTGTGATCTTTCGCAAATGTAACGGTTTCTTCAAAAAATGAACGGCTTGCCGTAGCCCCCGTCGGATTGTTGGGGTAATTTAAGTACATTAATTTTGCCTTTTTCTTAGCATCTTCAGGCAGCAAATCGTAGTCAGGTAAAAAATCATTTTTTTCAAGAAGTGGCATGGTTACCATATGCGCTCCAGCAAGCACAGCGCCTGACCAATAATCAGGATAGCCAGGATCAGGGACAAGAAGCGTATCACCCGGATTCAGCAGGCATTGCGGCAGCTCAACAAGCCCTGCTTTCCCGCCAAATAAAATCGCAATTTCCGTCTTTGGATCAAGTGTGACGCCATATTCTCTTTCATAAAAAGCGGCAGCAGCCTTTTTTAATTTCGCTGTTCCACGGAATGAGGAGTATTGATGATTTTCAGGTTTTGCTACCGCTTCCTGCATGGCTTTTACAATGTGCGGAGGAGTTGGCTGATCAGGATTTCCCTGTCCCAAATTAATGATATCTGCCCCTTCCTGCACTTTTTTCTGCACCTTTTGGACAAGGGACGCAAAAAATTGTTTCGGTAATTGTTTCAACACATCTGATTGCTGGAATTCCATTTCTTCACCTTCTATTCAAGTTACGTGACAATACAATCACTGTAATGGATTGTTTTATGAATTGTAAAGCAATTTTGAAAAAAGATTGACATGTAAAGCAACGCTCTGATAATATCTTGAATTAAGAAATGCAAACAGACACGAAACAATTACATATTGATTTCTCTTATCGAGAGTTGGGCGAGGGATTTGGCCTTTTGACCCCAACAGCAACCGACCGTTAATACCACTGTGAAGTGGGGCGCAGCAAGTAACGCGCCAAGACAATTGTCTTATAGGGCACGGTGCTAATTCCATCAGACGTATGTGCTGAGAGATAAGAGAGGCTTTGAGCATACACACCATCAAGCCTCTTTCTCTCAGGAGAAAGAGGCTTTTTTATATGATTTGGAGGGGAAGCAATTGGTTACACTTACGGCATCATATGAAGAACTAACAGAAAGCTCGGCAGTTGCACTCGCAATTAGACTTGGCTTGATCCAAGAAAGCAGTCATTTGACATGTACTGAAATTGGTGACGGAAATTTAAATTACGTCTTTCATATTTATGATCACAAACAAGAAAAAGGATTGATCATCAAGCAGGCGCTGCCTTATGCAAAGGTGGTTGGGGAGAGCTGGCCGCTTACATTAGACCGGGCAAGAATTGAAAGTGCCGCCCTGATCAAGCAGTCAGAATATGCGCCGCACCTCGTACCAGCAGTCTATTATTCAGATACAGCTCTTGCAGTGACAGCCATGGAGGATCTCTCTCACTTAGAAATCGTCAGAAAAGGGCTAATTGCCGGAAAACAATATCCGCATTTATCTGATCATGTTGGAGAATTTTTAGGAAAAACACTTTTTTACACATCTGATTTTGCTACAAATCCTAAAATCAAAAAACAATTTGTGAAGCAATTTACGAACCCTGACCTGTGTGATATTACAGAAAAACTCGTCTTCACAGACCCTTTCTTTGATAGTGAAACAAATGACTTCGAAGAAGAATTAAGAGAATCAGCAGAAGCGCTTTGGGCAGATCTTGAGCTGCAAGCCAAAGCAGCGGAATTGAAGCGTATCTTCCTGACATCAGCTGAAACATTGGTTCATGGAGATCTTCATACAGGCAGTATTTTTGCAAATGAGACTGAAACGAAAATCATTGATCCAGAATTCGCGTTTTACGGTCCCTTTGGATTCGATATCGGCCACTTTATCGCCAATCTGTTCCTGAATGCTTTATCTCGCGAGAATGAACACGAGCAGCAGCACCTTTTTGACCATGTCGTCAATGTATGGGCAACATTCAAAGAAGTGTTCACAAAAGCTTGGAAAGAGGACAGCATTGAAGCGTTTAGTGTATCGGACAGCTTTTTAGAAACAACCTTTGACCGGATTTTAAAAGAAGCGACAGGCTTTGCCGGCTGTGAGCTTGTCCGCCGAACAATCGGTCTTGCTCATGCCGCTGATCTTGATGCGATTCCATCACCAACTAGACGGATTCAGCAGAAAAAAGCCGCACTGACACTTGGAAAAACATTTATCAAACAATATCATACAGTGGAAACAGCGTCTGATCTCGTCGCATTATTCCAGCCATCTGTAAAGGAGTGACGGGTTTTGTCAAAAGAATTTGAAGTCCCCCGTTCTGTCGAATGGGAAGAAAACCGTATTCACATTTTAAATCAGCAAAAATTACCGGCCGAAACCGTATTTGAGCATTTATATACGAAAGAAGATGTGTATGATGCGATTGTGTCATTAAAAGTACGCGGAGCGCCTGCGATTGGCATTACAGCAGCTTTTGGGCTGGCGCTTAGTGCGCAAGCCATTGAGACAGAAGAAATGGATGTGTTTAAACAAGAAGTCATTCGAATCAAAGAATATTTAAACAGTGCTCGTCCAACCGCTGTGAACCTCGCCTGGGCATTAGACCGGCTGCTGCAGCGTATTCAGCGTGCAGCATCAGTGAATGCAGCCAAAACAGACCTTGTCCATGAAGCCATTCAAATTCAAATTGAAGATGAAGAAACATGCAGACAAATCGGTCAAAATGCTCTTCAGCTCTTTAAATCAGGTGACCGTATCATGACCATTTGTAATGCAGGTTCCATCGCAACAAGCCGGTACGGAACAGCCCTTGCTCCCTTTTATTTAGCCAAAAAGAAAAATCTTGATCTTCACATTTATGCATGTGAAACACGTCCTGTTCTTCAAGGCGCTCGTCTGACAACATGGGAGCTTATGCAAGGCGGCGTGGATGTGACGCTCATTACAGATAACATGGCAGCCCATACGATGAAGGAAAAGCAAATTTCTGCTGTCATTGTTGGAGCTGACCGTATCGCCCGTAATGGAGATACAGCAAATAAGATTGGAACGTTAGGTCTAGCCGTTCTAGCCAAGCATTTTCACATTCCGTTTTTTGTAGCAGCACCGCTTTCAACCTTTGATGTATCCACCCGCGACGGGTCAGATATTCCAATTGAAGAGCGCGACCCGCTGGAAGTAAAGGAATTAAACGGCGTCCCCATTGCACCGCCTGATGTTCAGGTATTCAATCCCGCCTTTGATGTCACTCCTCATCATCTTATTTCAGGCATCATTACAGAAAAGGGAATTATCACATCAAACTATGCAGAAGAGATTGATGCTCTTTTCGCCGAAAGCATCTCTCAATGATCGCAAAAAAGCGCCGTGTTCTTGTCATTTAAGAGCACCGCGCTTTTTTGTTTCTTGATTCGTTTTTGTTAAGATTTCTTTTTTTTGTTCTTCTGTCAAAACGTTCATTTTGACACATAGTGATGTAACGGCATACATTTTACCTTTTTTGCCCCAAAACATGCCAGCGCCCTCCTTTTTCCCTCGGCCAACTTTTTTAGCTTAATAAAAGGATATGTCGCTTGACAAACATTTGGAACAGGTCAATCGATTTATTTTTGAACAAATGGGATGCCTTCTAATTCAAGGAGGACCGCTTTCATGTCTGTCTTCGATCCTGCATAGCCCGTCAAAGACCGGTCTTTTCCAATCACCCTGTGACATGGGATAAAAATAGGTAATGCATTTCGTCTGTTAGCTTGTCCGATGGCTCTTACAGCCTTTGGATTGCCAATCGCTTCTGCAATGTCTGCATAGCTTTTTGATTCACCATATGGTATGGCCGACAATGCTCCCCACACCTGCTCTTGGAACGGAGAACCTGTTTGCTTAAGCGGGAGATCGAATACTTGACGCTCACCCTTGAAATATTCATCTAGCTGCTTTTTCGCTTCTTGTAAGACAGGCGTATCTGCTTGCTTTAGATTCGCTGTCTGCTTTTTTGCTAAAAACGGTTCATCATCAAACATCACCTCGATGATGGCACCATCCTTTTCTAGTATGTATAATTCCCCGATGGGTGCGTGATAGACGGTATAATACACGTTACTGCTCTCCTTCTTGTTTCTGCTGCCTAAGTGGCAGCGTGAGATGAAAGACGGTTCCTACGCCTTCCTCACTTTCTACCTCAATGGTTCCTTGATGCTCTTCAATAATTTTATAACTAACCATTAAGCCAAGTCCAGTTCCTCTTTCTTTCGTTGTATAAAAAGGCTCACCTAGACGCTTTAGCTTATCCTCTGCCATTCCGCAGCCTTCATCACGCAGTGAAATGACAATATGCTCCTCGCCCTTCCGCTGAATGCTCACATAGACATTTCCTTTGCGCGGCATGACTTCAATTGCATTTTTTAAAATGTTAATAAAGACCTGCTTTAATTGGTTTTGTTCACAATAAATGAGCGGAATCTCATCCAGCACATTGAGATGCATTTGAACATTGCCAAGATTCGCCTGTGCGTGCAGAAGATCCATCGTGTCTTTCACAATCTGCACCACATTTTTTTCTTCATATACAATGGCTTGCGGTTTCGCTAAAATCAAAAATTCGGTGATGATGGATTCAATTCTTTTCAGCTCTGATGTGATGACATTGAAATAGAGCGAATACTCCCCTTCTATATTTCCTTTTAACAGCTGAATGAAGCCTTTTAAGGCTGTCATCGGGTTTCTAATTTCATGAGCAATTCCAGCGGCAAGCTCTCCGACCACATGAAGGGTATCTGATTTTCTCACCCGCTCTTCTAATTCCTTCCGCTCTGTCACATCTCTAAAGATCGCCAAATTCATATTATGGATAATGTTGCGTTTAAAAGAGAATTCCAGGATACGCTGATCTGGATGGTTCAGTACAAACGGAACTTCATTATCCATTTCATCTAATGACATCGCCTCGGCAGGCTGAGCTAAATTTTCTATTTGATAAGGGGCAAGGATGTGGAAAAGATTCATTTCTGTTAAATGATCGTCCTTCAATTGAAGCAGCTCGCTGGCAGATGGATTGACTTCAATGATTCGGTATTGATTATCAAAAAGAACAATGCCGTCCATTGATCCATTAAATACTTTGCGGAATTTGAGCTCACTTTCGCGCAGCTCCTGCTCCATTCTTTTTCGATCACTTACATTACGTAAAATGGTTAAGTGCTGTCCTTCTAATACCGCATGCTTTGATGTAAACTCAAGCTCTTTATACTGTCCATTTGCCATTTTGAACAATAGCTCTTCCCTTATTTCATGATTCCGGATATAGCGTCTTCTTGTTGGTCTATATCTCTTATCAGATTTGACGAGAAAGTCGGTAAGTTTTTTGCCAATCAGCGAGTGCATAGGTAATTCAAAAATTCGGCAGGCTGATTCATTGGCTTTCACAATCTCTCCATCGTCCGCCCATATGATGATGGCATCCATTGCATTTTCGAAAATTTCTCTAAAACGTTCTTCACTTTTTAACAGCTTCTCTTCCATCAGTCTTTTTTCTGTAATATCCCGCATGATGGACATATAAAAACCACTCATCACATTTGATGTGATGGTGAGTTCAAATAGTTTTTGCTGGCCAGATTGAAGGGTAACAGGAAGCTCCCCTTTTGCTTTCCCTGTTTCTTTAAGTGACGTTAAAAGATGCTGCAAGGCGGGAAGATTTTCTTCTTCGACAAATTCATGTAAATAGCGATCGGTTAAATCAGTCTTTTGCAGCTCAAAGCTCTGACAAAAAGAATGATTCGCATCAATCATACAGCCATCCTGATCAAAAATGACCATCCCGTCAATAGCTCGGTCAAACAAATCTTTGAACAGCTGCTCATTCATGGAGCGCTCTCGTTCTAATATTTTCTTTGATGAAATATCTCGCATGACCACTATATACTGCTGATTCATGGTGTCGTGCTCTGCGACAAATTCAATGTATTTTGTTTCGCCATTTTCCAGCTGAATGGAGATTTCTCTTTTTAACGTACCTTTTCGAAAAAATAGATCGAGTGAGCATTCAACTTTATCTTTCGGGATGCCGTATAGGAAATCTAGAACGGATTTATTGAGGAGGTCTTCTTTCGGTGTCTGGACAAGCCTGCATGTTGCTTCGTTGGCTTGGATGATGTTGAGGTGCTGATCAAATATAAAAATGGCATCTAGCGTCTTATTTAACAGCATTTTTTGCTGCATCAACTCAGTTCGCAAATATTCGTTCTCTTTTTCTAATTTTCTGATATCTCCCGCAGGGGTTAACCTATTGCCATCGAGCGTTTCAGTCATTCTCTTACACTCCTTTTCCAGCCTCATTCCTCTACAATATTTCTACAATATTTTCATTGTTCCTTCATTCGACTCATAAAAAAAGATAACTTTTTACACGAAGACTGTCTCATTTATTTCATTTGGATGACAGGATTGTATAACAATTCACTTTTCTTACGCTTCTTTTACAACCGTTCTACAATTTCACATCAAATAGCGAATTAAGCGAAAATGTATTTTAGAATGAGGCAAATAAGGGAACAGTGCACTTAGAACATTTATGTTCGAAATCGAGCAGGAAAGGTGATGTTATGGCATCCTCACGAGATAGTTATTTTGATAATGCGAAATTCCTTCTGATTTTTCTAGTTGTTTTTGGTCATTTGTTACGATCATTCATTCATGATAATGACTGGATGCTCTATTTATACAAGTTTATTTATACCTTTCACATGCCCGCCTTTATTTTAGTTTCTGGCTTTTTTGCAAAAGGGTTTAGAAAACCAGGCTTTATGAAAAAAGTCGCCGTTAAGCTGATCATCCCATATTTAATCTTTCAGGTGATCTATTCGGTTTACTATTATCTATTACAGGATCAAAGCATGGCCAATTTAAATCCAATTGATCCGCAATGGTCCTTATGGTTTTTAATTAGTTTATTCTTTTGGAACTTGCTGCTTATTCCTTTTTCAAAACTGCCGTTCCACTGGGCGATGATTGTCAGTTTATCGATTGCATTACTTGTCGGTTATGTGGACAGCATCAGCGATACACTCAGCTTATCACGTACGTTTGTCTTTTTGCCTATGTTTTTAGCTGGATTCTATTTAAAAAAGCAGCATTTTGAATTCATCCGTACAAGCAAAGGAAAGCTTGCAGCACTTTTTGTATTAATGGCTGTGTTTCTGTTTTGCTACTTCTATGAATTTGATTATTCCTTCTTATTTGGCTCAAAGTCGTATGCTTCTCTTGGAGATGAAGGAATGATTGCGGCGATGAAACGAATGGCATGGTATTTGCTTGCATTTGGCGCTACATTCAGCTTCTTTGCATTAGTTCCAACACGCCGTTTCTTCTTTACAAAATGGGGAACAAGAACGTTATATGTTTATTTATTACATGGCTTTGTGATCAAGTTGCTAAGAACCACTTGGTTTGATGACTGGGCGCTAAATGCAGCAAGTGTACTCATTTTATTGCTGCTGACCATTTTGTTAACCTTTACCCTGTCTAGCACTTTTGTCAAAACCGTTGCACAGCCAGTGATTGAGCTCAAAATGACCAATCTCATGCGAACAATCACCGGCAGGCAAGGCAGTTATATCAAATAAAAAACGATCCTTTATGGATCGTTTTTTTCTATTTCTTATTCTGCTGACATGCAGCATCTTTCTTTGGCTTCACCAATGTATCAATCCATTTGCTGCTGTTAATATCTCCAAGCTCACTGCCAAATTCCTCTTCTAAAATATCTGGGTCCATTGGCTTTTTATGGTCCTTCATCTCTTTGCTCTTCATATGCTTCTTAGTCACGAGATGCTCCCCCTTGTTTTCCTTTATGAGAATTTCGGTTTGCCTGACGATCTCTTGATTGTTCGTCAAATTGGGTTTGTCCTTGATCATGTGCCATGCTTTCTGTCGGCGTCATATTATTTGTTAATGCTTCATTTTTCGCTGCTTTTCTTTTCATCTGCATTCAGTCCTTTTTTGACAGGTTTAGTTCTTCTCTTAATTGGTCAAGGAGTTCTTTCATTTGCTTGACCGTCACTGGCTTTTCCTCAGGTTTTAACTCATAGCCAATTTGTCCATTGGCTTCTAGCGTGGCTTTTTTGAGACAGCTGATGTCAGTGATGCCTTGCTGCTTTAAACGCATTTTAAATTGATCCCTTGTGAGCCTTGTTTTCTTCAGCTTATGATCAAGCATTTCGCCATCCTGTAAAATCACAACCGATTTTCCTGAAAGCAATTTTTCAAAAAAATCCGATTGAATTGACAGCTTTTCCATAATGACAAGTGCCACAATAAAGATGGTAGCTGCATAAATGGTTTCAAGTAAATTATGCTCAATAAAGGGTTGGATAATAATCGATCCGATTGAAATCATAATCACTGTTTGTTGTACAGTTAATTGACTAATGGATTTAGGCCCTGCTATTCTCAGCAGCAAGGTACCAACTAGCAGCATGACAATTGCTTTCCATAATACATCCAGCACGTCTCGTTCACCTCTTACCTATAGATTGCGAACATCCCATATGATTTAGCCAGTTAGATAATGGAAATAAAAAAACAGCATTCAAATGGAATGCTGTTTAACCAATAATGACGCGCTCTTTCGGATAATGATAATTTGCTTCGCTTTCTCTCCGGCCTATTAAATATAAAAAGCTTGGAATGCCGATCCGGCCAATAAACATGACCACCATGATAATACATTTACCAAACACAGTGAGATCTGAGGTGATCCCAAGCGACAGCCCCGTTGTTCCGAAAGCAGAGCAAACTTCAAATAAATTTTCAAGAAGTGTATTATGCTCTGTTAAGGATAACAGGAACGTAGCGCCAAAAACCAAAATAAAGGCCATCATGGTCACCATAAGGGATTTATTAATATCCGCTTGATGAAGCTCCCTCTTGAAGATTTTTATGGACTTATTTCCCCTAGCATAATGAAACAATGCGAGTAAATTAAGGGCAAACGTAGTTGTCCGAATTCCGCCCCCCACAGAGCTTGGGGAAGCCCCGATAAACATGAGCATACATAAAAATAAAAGCGTCGGTTCCGTCAGCTGCGTAATATCTAACGTTGTCAGCCCCCCGCTTCTTGTTGCAGTCGATTGAAACAAAGAATAGAACAAAATTTCGTGCCAACTTTTCCCTACAAAGCTAAACCCTGCTTCAAGTGCATAGATTCCAATCGCTCCAACAACGACAAGGCCGCCGAACGTGAGTGTTGTAATTTTTGTAAACAACGAGAACGATGCGTGCTTACGGTCCTGATTGAACAAATAATCCTTTACTTCCACAAGCACAGGAAAGCCAATCGCTCCAAAGATGATCAGCAGCATCGTAATAAACTGGACGAAATAATCATCTTTGTAAGGGATAAGAGAACTCCCTGTAATATCGAAGCCACCATTGGTTGTCGCACTAATACTCGAAAAGAAGCCATGTAAGAAAGCTCCTTGCACATCGTAATATTTGAGAAAATACATGCTTAAAATCAGCCCGCCGACAAACTCAATCAGCAAAATTAAATATAAAACCTGCTTCATTAGTTTCACAATTCCTGATAAATTGCTTTGATTTTGATCTGCCATGATGAGCTTTCTTTCTTTAATTCCAATTCTTTTTCGCATGACAAGCCATACGAAGGTACCGAGCGTCATGATGCCGATGCCTCCAATTTGCAGAACAAACGCAAGGATCCACATCCCTGTCACACTAAATGTTTGTGAGGTGTCGACAACAGTCAGTCCTGTGACACTTACAGCACTCACCGCTGTAAATAAGGCATCAATGAATGTCCATTTGACTCCCTCTTGATGAGCCACTGGAAGGCTGAGAAGAATAAACGATACGGTCACAGCAAGAAAATAATAAAGGGCAATCAACTGAAACGCTGACAGCCGGTCAATTAGCTTTTTTATAGGATTCATTGTCATTCCTTCTTTTATCTATCTTTTCGAATACCTTTATCATTTTAATGAAAAGAGACATGATTTTAATGCTATTTTATGCTTTATTTTCTTTTTCATCAAAAAGAAAAAGACATCCTGTTAAAGAATGTCTTTTCGTCTTTCTTATTTTGCTTCTAGTCTTCTGATTCTTTCGTTCAAATCAGGGTGTGTTGAGAAAAGAGAAGCTTTTCGTTTACCGCTGATTTTCAGCGTAGCGACTGCTGTTTGATCATCATCTTTGATTCTTGACGTGTACGCCTCAAGTGAACGAAGCGCATGAATCATTTTATCTTTACCTGCAAGGTCGGCTCCGCCGCGGTCTGCATGGAATTCACGGTGTCTAGAATATGCAAACACGACAAGGCTTCCTAGGATAGAGAAAATGATTTGGAAAACAATCACAGCGATAAAGTGAACAATCGGCACAAGCTCTTCACGTGAAACAAAACGGCTTGCGATCCATGCCGCAATTCTTGAAAGGAACACAACGAACGTGTTGACGATTCCTTGAAGCAGCGTCATCGTCACCATATCACCATTCGCAACGTGAGCGACTTCGTGGGCGATTACACCTTCAACTGCTGCATCATCCATTTCATGAAGCAATCCAGTTGATACCGCAACAAGTGATCTTCTCTTAGAAGGACCTGTTGCAAATGCATTGACTTCAGATGATTGATAAATACCAACCTCAGGCATTTTAGAAAGGCCTGCTGCTCTTGAAAGTCTGTGCACGCGGTCAACAAGCTGCTGCTCATCATATGTTAATGAATCCTTTTCTGGATTTAACACACGTACACCCATCATCATTTTTGCCATCCAGCGAGACATTGCAAGTGACATAAACGAGCCAACAAAACCAACAACTGCACTGAATACAAGAAGATAAAGGATATTAAGTCTTCCGTCTGCTCCTATATAAGAACCAACACCAGTTGCTGCACTAATAACCGACAGTACAATACCAATCGTAGTGATAACAAGAATGTTCGTTAATATAAACAGAAATATTCTCTTACCCATACATAACCTCCGCTGTCATATTAAGTTCAAATGAACTTATTAATAAAATTATAAAAATAAACGTCTCAAATTGCAAGGAAAAAGGAATCACTTTCTCTGTTTATCATAACGGCTAAAGCCCCATCACATCAATATTTACGACATTCGCCCCAGCAGAAAAGTGAACAAATTGTGACGCGCAGGTTTGAATTTGAGTTTATTTTGCATTTTCATCAAAAAGAGACTATGATGTTGAATTAGATCAATAATCACGTTTTGACGTACAAATGAGGTGGAACATGGTTACTTTTAAATTAACGAGAATTGACATGACAAGACTTCTGTATTCTCTAAAAGGAGAGGGAGATCTGACTCCGCTTCAGCTTTTGAAACTATCTGTAAAAAATGGCAAGGATCATGACTATGATGAATTAAAGATCCCGTCTTTTTTTGAGAAGCTTGAACGGCGGAAGCAAAAATCAGAGCATGGCCTTTCTACAAATGAAATTGTTGAGCTTGGCAACTTGTGTGAGCTGACTTCTCTTAAATCGACGGCGATTCAAAATTGGATCAAACGTGATATTAAAGATATGATTGGCCATCCAGAGCTTGGCAAGAAGTACTCTATTGATCAGGTCGTTATTTTATTAATTGTCAGGGATTTAAAATCAGTTTTTGACTTCGATAGCATTCGTATGATCTTATCTGCCTTATTTAACACCATCACAGATCGAACAGATGATATTATTAGTCCAATCCGTTTTTATGAAGCATATGCGCACGTCCTTGATTTTATTTATCACCATACACAATTTCCATTAAAGGAAACAAATTTACGAGAAATAACTGAGGAGCAGACAGACAAACTCCATGACGAGTTTACAGAATTGACGAAGAGCCAATGGAATTTGATTAAAGGAATTATCAGTTCTACCGTCTTCTCTGTATTTACTTCTCATTTGCAAAGTACAGCTCAAGAAATGATGTATAATACGCTGCAGCTGAATAAGGGATAAATAAGAACCGAGGTGACCTTCATCATCTCGGTTTTTTTGTACAGCAATTGCCAGCATAAATGTACGGCTTTTTTTTCAAAATAAGAAGGCGCAACAAACATGAGGTGAAAGGAGGAATATGAACATGGCAAATCGAAATCAACTTCTTGTTCCTGGAGTAGAACAAGCTTTAGATCAATTTAAATACGAGATCGCTCAAGAATTTGGCGTCACTCTCGGTTCAGATACAGTCTCACGTGCAAACGGTTCTGTTGGCGGTGAAATCACAAAAAGACTCGTTCAACAGGCTCAATCACAAATGGGCAATCAATCTAAATAAAGACATGGTGAAATACGCCGGAGCTAATCTGGCGTTTTTTATTGTTCATATGTGTGCTCATGCCGGTTCTCGCGATAAGGAAACGGTGCACCTTTCCCTTTTTGCTTCGCATGTTCTCTTTTTTGTTCAGCGGATGGATTGTTCTGATCCCTGCCGTTTTTTTTTGCATGTTTTTCCGCATCACCACGTGATGTGCCGTTCCAGTGTCTTCTTTCATCAGGATCGGTTGATTGATTTTTTTTTTGCTCTTTATCGAAAGAATGATCCTTTTCTTCCTTTATCTTGTTGTCTTTGCTTGCATCATCAGGTTTTTGAGGCTTTTGAACAGATCCTTGCTCTTCCCTCTCTGCCTCCTTCTGCTCTTTGTCCTCAGCTTCAGGAGCCTCTTGATCTGGCTGCATCTCTTCGCTATCGTCTGTCTTTACGTCTTCTTGTTTGTCTTTATCTGCTTGTTCTTCATCATGTTTCTTAGGATCTTCTTCCTTCACAGCATCGTTATCTGCTCCGTCTTCATCCTTTTTGATGTCTTCATGTTCTTGATCTTGCATTTCTTGATTTCTAATATATGTTCCTGTTGAAATGCCTGCCTTTTGAGCCTTTTCTCTTGTTTCCATGTCACTTTCCACAGTTTCCAGCTTATAATTGCGTTTTTGATATTCACCAGAAATGGTGTTAATTTTGCTTTTTACGTTTGTTTTATATGTATTGTCCTGCTTGTTTTCATAAACGGTTGAAATATAAATACTTTTAGAATGGTTCACATATCCTTTTTTGTCACAGTCATCTATAATTTCCTGCACGACTTTGGTCATGTCGTTTTTTTCTAAATCCTTCATACTCGCCAGTACTTGCTTTGCATCTTTATTCAGCGGTGTGACACCGATCACTTGATAATTATGATCAAGCTTCAGCTCAAAGCTTGGATTAATATCAATTGTCATATACGCATATGCTTTTTGACTTGAGAAAGATGGCATCATAGTAAAAATTACGACAATAATCGCTGCTATCGATAGGATTCCTGCATTTAACGGACGTAAACGAAGCAGGTCAAAAAAACCGGCTCTTTTTCTTTCGAGACGTGATTCATTCGGAAATGTCACTTCTTGGCCGATTTCATAGTTTTGCTCTTCATATTTTGTCCGCAGAAATTGTCCATCAGGGGTCAGCAGCGTGACATATTTTTTGTTTTTCTCTACTATAATGCCTCTTCTCATGAATTAAGCACCCCTTTAAGGTAATCTTTCAAATACACATAATCACCTGTCATAATGATCGCCATCGCAATGATATATTTTCTATTTCTCTCAATCGTTTTGCGGCTGACTTCCACTAGCTTTTCCAGCTGTTTGACGGGCAATTGTTTTTTCTGAAATAAAATGGTTCTCAGCTCATCGTGTTCAACGAGTGTATGGGCTACTTTAATGGCATTTTGCCTGGCATCTGCATGCTTTGGTGAATGCTCAAGCAGCTCTTGAAACGTGAGACCGTATACTTTCAATCGTTCTTTAAAATGTTCAATCTCTTCTCTTCTATGTTCTTGTTCAATTAAACGCCTATATTCATTTGCAGAGAGCTCGGCTTCAATCATGCTTTGAGAGTATTCGCCGTTCTCACTTTCTTGCAGGTCCATTTGAACCGTTGGCGCATTTCTTGCTTCTTTTCGAATATAGTCAATCACTTTTCTTTTAATAATTAATTCTGCGAAAGCAAGCAGTGAGTTTCCTTTTTCGGCAGAGTATTTTTCTATCGCTTCATTAAAGGCGATTAAGCCTATGCTGAATTCATCATCTTTTTCATCTATATATCGTTTACAAACGGATGAAACCGTCTTAGCGACAAATGGTTTGTATTGCTCTATTAATGCATTTTGCAGTTCGATATCACCTTGTTGAATACTGATAGCCGACTGCTCTAATGTTTGCTTTTTCTTTCCTTTTTTAAACAAAAGGCTAAGCAATGGTTTCACCTCAGTTCTCCCTATATTACTCATTTATGATAGCTAATTTATGAGGGAAGCGCAAAGGAAGAAATGAGGAATTCATTTCCTGTTACTCAATTATGACATGTATGTCACCATCTACTTTACAATGTTTCGTCTAAAAGCAAAGAAATAAGGGGGTATCTCCCCCTTATTTGTAATATACGTGTTATGAAAATGAAATGATATTTCTTTCAAAAAACCTACTCTCCCAGGCGTGCCTCTTGCTTCTCCTCGTTTTCCTGCCCGCCTTTTCTTGATGGACTTGATAAAAACCAGCCAAATGCTGCAATTGCGAGAAGCACTGTCCAGAAAATGACTTTCCATAATGCTGAATGAATAAAATGAGACGATACGACCCCAATAGCTGGATGTGACAGTGTATAAAGCGTGAGCTTCACACCCACCCATCCGACAATGACAAATGCTGCTGTTTCTAGGCTCGGTCTTGTTTTGAGCAGTTTCACAAAGACCGTTGCTGCAAATCGCATAATAACAAGACCAATGATACCGCCTAAAAGAATGACAATAAATTGACCGCCATCGAGTCCACCGATTTGCGGAAGACTTGTTTTTGGCAGTGTCACAGCTAAAGCGACGGCCGCTAAAATGGAATCTACAGCAAAAGCAATGTCAGCAAGCTCTACTTTCACGACTGTTGCCCAGAAGCCGCTTTGTTTCACATTTGTTTCAGTTTCCTTTTTCTTAAATACGTGCGATTTTAAAATATGGTGAATGGAAATATAAAGAAGATAAATTGCACCAATGGCTTGAACTTGCCACACATCCACTAAAAACGAAATAAGAAACAGAGAACCAAACCGCATGACAAACGCACCTGCAAGTCCGTAAAACAATGCCTTTTTTCTTTGTTTTTCAGGAAGGTGTTTGACCATCACGGCCATGACCAGCGCGTTATCAGCTGCTAAAATCCCTTCTAATCCAATCAGTACGAGCAGAACCCACCCGTACTCTAAAATAATAGCTGCATCCATCATCATTCCTCCTTGTTTTTATCTATTGTCCCACAACAGACAAAGGCTTATGAATGCAAAAAAGACCTTTGCCTGTAATGGCAAAGGTCTTGCTAGACATGTGATATGTAGAATCATGCCAACAAAGCCGATGAACATCAGTCCATGTAATGACGACTTTGTTTCCGGTAAAAACCGGACGCTACTCCCCTTTGGCGGGATTTAGAATATTTAGATTACTTATATCATAATCAATAGACACTCGATTGTCAACAGGTGACTTTCACTTCGATCCATTGATTAGGCAGTTGGCGTTTCTGTTTTTCTTTTTCTTCGTTTTAGCAATAAGTAGAGAACAAACAATAACACAACACCGATCCCAATTGGTAAAAGATAAGGATCTATCATGGCGCCAACCTCTTTCCAGTTCTCCCCAAGCATAAACCCAAGATACACATACACAAACGTAATTGGTGTAATTGCCAAAAACGTATACAGGCAAAAGACCCACACATTCATCTTGGCAATACCGCACGGGATGGAGATCAACGTTCTGACTCCTGGTATGAACCGGCCGCTGAATGCGACGAATCCGCCATGCTTTTCAAAAAAAGCATCCGATTTATCAAGCGCCTCAGGTTTTATAAAAAAGTACTTTCCATATTTATTTAAAAAGGGTCTGCCGCCGTAACGTCCTAACCAGTACAAGGTCAAAGGGCCAGCCACGCCGCCAATAGAGCCGGCCGCCACAACACCGATAAAAGCCATGTCCCCTTCTGAGACCCAGTAACCCGCAAGAGGCAAAACCACTTCAGCAGGTACAAATTCAATGCATAATGCGAGGAAGATGCCAAAGTATGACAAGTTCTTAAAGGCATCAGCTAAAGAAATAATAAAATCTTCGATGTTTATCAATCCCTTTCAAACATAATCATTTGACTGATTCTATCTCTTTTAGAATCACACCATATATTAAACGAATAAAACCGAAGAAACGATTCGCTTTTCGTCGTTTTTTTACATTAAATTTGATTTTACTATAAAAGAAGGGTGAAAAAAACGTTGATTATTGTATTTAAGTGAAGGAAAGGTGAACACAGAAGCCATTCGATCCGATATATTAAGTATATGTCTGTTTTAAGATACAGGAGGTTTTCTTACATGACCCATTTAACAGGAAGCTACAATGGATGGCTTGTCTTTCTGTCAATCGCTGTCGCCGCTGTTGCCTCCTACTCAGCTCTTCATATAGCCAGCAGGGTAGCACAATCAAGCGGTGCAAAGAAAAAGGTATGGCTGCTCATTGGTGCAATGATCATGGGAATGGGGATATGGTCGATGCATTTTATTGGCATGATGGCATTTCAAATGCGTGTTGGCATCACATATGATACATACTTACTGATTTTATCGATTTTGGCCTCATTTATCGGATCCTTGATCGCTTTTTCAATATGCATTCAAAAGCAGCTCTCTAGAAGACGGCTGCTCATTAGTTCAATCACCATGGGTTCAGCTATTTGCAGCATGCATTATCTTGGAATGGAATCAATGGCCAATGTCTCAATCAGCTATGATCCAGTCCTCTTTTTTCTTTCGTTTTTCATTGCTGCCATTACCTCCTACTTCTCATTGAAACTCTTCTTTCGTGTTGACCGCACGAAAAGTAAACGGGAGAATTATCTTTTAAAGGGTCTTGGTTCAATGTTGATGGGCGGTGCTATAGCCGGTATGCATTATACTGGTATGGCTGCCTCTACCATGTTTTATCATTCAAATGGACAGGCTGCTATAGGTGGATCTCTTGAAATGTCGCCATTCAGTCTGTCGATTTTTGTCGGCTTAATGACACTTATAGTCCAAACACTGATGATTTTTGGTGCCTATATTGATCACCGGATCATGACGCAGTCAGATCAGCTGAAAGAAAATGAACAGCGGTTTCAATCGCTTATCAAACATAATATAGACGGCATTATCGTGTTATCTGTCGATCGAAAGGTTCTTTCTGCAAATGACTCTGGTAAACAAATCTTAGAGTTGTGCAATTCTAAGATTGGTGATGATGTCAGCCAATATGTGATGCCGACTGAGTTGTGGGAAGAATTTATTTCTCAGTCAAAAAAAGCTATCACACGCGAAGCAGAACTGAAAGCAGCAGATCGTTTTTATTATTATCATGTCACTTACATACCTGTTCATGTGAACAATTCACTCGACAGCATTTATCTTGTTTTAAAAGATTTAACGCAGCAGCGGATTGCAGAAAAAGAAATTCATGTGATGGCACATTATGATGCACTAACAGAGCTTCCTAACCGCCGCCACGGCATCAATCATTTAAATGATGTTCTCTCCGCTCAAGAAAAGTCAAAAACATCAACAGCGGTTCTGTTTCTTGACTTAAATCGTTTTAAAATTATTAATGATGCACTTGGGCATAACATCGGAGATTTACTGCTGAAAGCTGCCGCAAATAGACTGACACAATGTTTACCGGACAATGGCTTTATCGCAAGACTTGGCGGTGATGAATTTTTAATGATCTTTCCCCACATGGATCATGATACACATAAAGTCGAACAATTTTCTAAAAATATCATCCATCAATTTGAACGTCCTTTTTTCATCCAGAACCATCAGCTCATTACATCGATCAGCATTGGGATCGCCATCTCTCCGCAAAATGGCAAAGACGGGATGGAGCTGATGAGAAAAGCCGATATGGCCATGTATTTATCCAAAAAACATAAGCAAAGCCGTTATGAGTTCTTTACCGAATCCATGGAAAGATTAAGTGAGGACAGGTTAAACCGGGAGCTGGAGCTGAGGGATGCCATTCAAAGAGAGCAATTTGTCCTTCACTACCAGCCGCAAGTCAGTGCCAAAACAAGAAAGATGACTGGGGTTGAAGCCCTTTTGAGAATGAAGGCACCAGATGGTTCCTTAAAATCACCTGAGGCTTTTATTGAGCTGGCAGAGGAATCAGGTCTGATCATTGATATTGGCAGATGGGTCATTGATACGGCTGGCAAGCAGGCAAAAATGTGGTATGACGATGGGCTGAAGATTCCTGTGGCTGTCAATTTATCTGCGAAACAATTCAATTCTGAAGACTTAATTGATTTGATCAAGCTCACACTGAAAAAATACGACCTGAAACCGTCACTCTTGGAGCTTGAAGTCACAGAAAGTATGACAATGGACAATATCAAGCAATCAAAACAGGTGTTAACATCGCTAAAACAGCTTGGCGTCCGCATTAGTATTGATGATTTCGGTACAGGCCACAGCTCATTAAGCTATTTAAAGGATTTACCGATTCATCGACTGAAAATTGATAAATCCTTTATTGAGGATATTTTAAGTGATTCAAAGTCTGAACAGATTACAGGGGCTATTATAGCGATGGGACACCAGTTATCTCTCGAAGTGATAGCAGAAGGTGTTGAAACGTTTGCACAGGCTCAGCTATTATCTGCCCAGGGCTGTGACGACCTGCAGGGGTTTTATTATGCCAAACCGCTGCCAGCAAGCGATATTGAAAAATTCATCGCCTATCCGGCGCTGCTTGACACATAAAAAAGGTGCCAATGAGGGCACCTTCCAGCGTGCAGACAAACCCTCGCATTCGGTGTCAGTCCTGCGTGCCGGTGCTCACGAATGCTCAATTCGCTCCGCTCCGGTACTCGTCCTTCCTAGACTTCAAAGGTTTTCTGTCACGCTGAGCTGAGAAGAAGACAAAGGGCTAAAATAAAGATCACTTTAGCCCTTTGTCAACAATTTAAAAGGTGCCATTATTGGCACCTTTTCGTTTTATCTAAATAATAAATGCTGACTGTGAATACCTGCTTTTTTCAATAGACTAATCAATTGCTCTTGCTCTTCACGTGTCAGACCAGAGAATGCACGCGCAATCCGAAGAGAGTGGATCGGATAAATCTTGTCAAGATAGCTTCGCCCTTTTTCCGTTAAATGGGCATAAACCGACCGTTTATCCTTGGGGTCCTGTTCTCTTTCAATGAAACCATTTCGTTCTAATTTGTCAATTACGTACGTCACATTCCCGCTGACAAGCAGGAGTCTTGAGCCGATTTGCTGAAGCTTTTGAGCACCTCTTGTGTACAGTAATTCAAGAACGGCAAATTCAGTTGGATTAAACCCATGCTCTTTGCTGTCTCTAATACTGTGTTCTGAAACGCTTTTAAATGCTCTTGCAAAAACCTTGTAAAGCGTCATTGAGCGTTCTACTTCTTCTTCATTAAACGATAGTCTCATCACATATCTACCTCTTATAATATTTTTTTAACTTCAAGGCTGTCTTGCGGTGCAGTTGGAGCCTTTCGTAAAAAATAGAAGTACGTTTTTGAAAACCCTTTCAACCACATAAGTGACTCCATTCGTGTTATGTATAAGGTTTCGATATAAACTTTTAAAATCCTTCTTATTTTTCACAATCATCTCGAAAAAAAGCTTTTTCAGCAAACCATCAAGATGCGACACACTTTAACAAAATCTGTAAAGAATCTATGGTTTCTTGCACTTCATTCGCCAAATTTCTACAAAATTCAATATTGCTATAATATTAAACAAAAAAAAGAACCCTTTATGTGACATACGCACATTTCAAGGGATTTTTACAGACAGCGTTCTGTTTTGTTGAAAAAGAAATGATACTCTTTTTTTAAGTCACTAATTGTCATGTTCTTGGCCGCATCAGGGCTGTAAACCCCTAATGAACATAGCTGCTTCGTATAATAATGTCTTTCCTTTGCTAAAGCTTCTTTTAATATACGCCGCACCGATTATCCCTCCTATCAAGTGATTTGGATCGGGTGCTTATGAAGACTTCTTATACAAATCATTTTGCATGGCTCTTAGAAGCGCATGTGCATTCTGACCTGCAGCCTGCATGAATTGCTCGAGCAATTCATCCCTCTTCACATCTAATGCGATGATTTCTTTTGCCATACGAATGATCTGTGCTTCCTCCATCATATGCTCCTCCTCCTATGTCAATTCACCATGATTATATGCCGCCGTAAGATGTATTGCACACTCCCTGTAATCTTTCCTCCCATGGTTTTTTCATTTTTTTCGTTTTTGTGTTATATTTTCTAACAAACGATAGGTTTTTTCACTTCTCGTTCTATATAATATGAAGAAAAGACTTGCAGGGGTGAGTATATGACGCAGGAAGATGTATCTTATAAAGATAAAAAAGTCATTTCAATCGGGATTGTCAGTGAGCTAACAGGGCTTTCCGTCAGGCAAATCCGATATTATGAGGAACGTAAACTCATTTACCCCCAGCGCTCAACAAGAGGCACACGGAAATATTCTTTTGCAGATGTTGAACGTTTGATGGATATCGCCAATAAACGGGAAGACGGTGTGCAGACAGCTGAAATTTTAAAGGACATGAAGAAAAAAGAACAAGCGCTAAAAAGCGGACAATTTAAGAAAAAAATGCTGGAAGGCCAGATTAACGCACACTTTCGGTATAAAAATCGTTAAACAAAAAAAGAATCGCTCTTTTGAACGATTCTTTTTATTTAGAGGAAGCTTCAGTACCTTCTACAACCCCTACAAAGTCAATCAGCACGCCGCCTCTTTCAGGGTCTTCATTCACCCGCAGGGCAAGTGCCTTTTTCTTCCCGGTTTTTGCATCTTCATAATTCGCATGGAACACATGAATGCTGGCTTCTTCCAATTGAAAATCCTCATAAGAAAGCGTGTCTATGCCCCATTCTTTTTTCAGTTTCAGAATGTCATCCGGGCTCGGAACCGCACCTTCGACGTAGATGTCTTCCATTTTTCTTTTATTTCCTTCGGTGATGGCTTCAAGCATATGCTCTGCAGCCACTAGCCTTCGGTCTTTCCCCTCGTCCTCCCTTTGACATGCACTCAGCAAAAACATACACATCAAAACGAATAAGAATTTCTTCATGTTTCTCTCCCACCTTCTCCTTAAAATGTAAAGGATGGAAGCGCTATATGCAATCTTTATACAAAAAAAGCCTGTAAAACGTCATGTTTTACAGGCTTAGATTGTGGACAAAGGATGGTCCTTTGTCTACCTTTCAGCGCGATCTGAAAACCTTTGAAGTCTAGGAAGGACGAGTACCGGAGCGGATCGAATTGAACATTCGTGAGCACCGGCACGCAAGGACTGACACCGAATGCAAGGGTTTGTCAGCGCGCTGAGACTGCAAAACGTCATGTTTTACAGTCTTCTTGCTACATAAGTGTATGAAGGAACGCTGTCGCAATACCAAAATAGATGAGCAGTGATAAAATATCATTCAATGTTGTAATCAGTGGCCCAGATGCAATCGCAGGGTCGACGTTTAATCTGTGTAAAATAATAGGCACGATCGTACCTGCCATCGTTCCAATAATCAGTGTGGCAAGCAGTGAGGAACCGACAACAAATCCTAAAATCATATTGCCCTGCCACACCATTGCGACGACTGTAATAATGATGGAACAGACAATCCCAATGTAAATACTTGTTCGGAGCTCTCTAAAAATCAGGCGCATAATGGTTTTTTTCGTTAATTCTTCTTTTGAAAGTCCTCTAATGACGACGGCAAGCGACTGTGTGCCTGTATTCCCTGTCATTCCTGCAATCATTGGCATGAAGAAGGCTAAGGCGACGACTTGCTGAAGGGTATCTTCAAAGTAATTTAAAATACTGCCTGAAATCAGCCCAATGAATAAGAGCAAAATGAGCCACGGGAGACGGCGGTATGCCGCAACAAAAGCGGGCGTGTCGAATGTAATATCTTTACCAGAGGCAGCGAACTTCTCATAATCTTCTCCTGCCTCTTGAATGACGACATCAATGATATCATCGACTGTGACGATTCCGACAAGGACATTGTTCTCTTCTACAACAGGAATGGCAAGAAAATCATACCGTTCAATCAGCTTTGCGATTTCTTCCTGATCTTGAAAAGCTCCAACGGCAATGACTCTTGTAAACATAAGATCCTGCACTTTTTCATCTGGTTCACCTAAAATGAGATCCCGGTACGACAGAACCCCTACAAGCTGCTTTTGATCATTAATGACATATAAATAGTTGATCGATTCTGCAATTTCAGCAAAGCTTTTCAGCTTTACAACCGCGTCCTGAACCGTATAGTGCTGAGGAATCCAAACGTACCGGTTGGTCATGATCCGGCCTGCTGTCTCAGCAGGATAATTCATGAGAAGCTGGACGGCCTTTGATTCCTCTGCCTCCATGTTTGATAAAAGCTGGTCTTTCAGCTCATCATCCATTTCATCAAACAAGTTGGCTAGGTCATCGTTATCCATTTTGTTTGTGACGAAGGTGGCTTTGTCTTTTCCTACTTTTTCAAGCACAATTTCTTGGTATTCGCGCTCAAGCTCACCCATCATTTCCGTCACATCATCGACTGTTAAAAAGCTGAGGAAACGGCCGCGGTGTTTTTCTGGAAGTTCTTTAAATAAATAGGCCATATCATATGGCTGAAGTTCTTCCATAATGTTTTTAAATTCTTTGCGTTTGCCATCTCTTAATAAAATAATGATTCTTAAAATGAGTTCATCGTACGTAATGTTCTGTATCATCGCTGTTACCTCCCCAAAGTCAGGAGATACCCGAATCCCTTAGAATGTGCGGGGTCAGGATCTCCTCTGTCTGATGCGTCAATCTGATCTTTTGACATACTCTCTATGTGTCTCGAATCGGGATGATCCATCCCCACACCTCCTTTTCTCATAAAAAAGCACCTTCAACCGAATGAAGGCGCTTTGTAAGCATGACAAAATAAACACTTGCTCCTTCAATCGTAGAGCTTTAGCACTGTATGGCATAGGATCAAATCCAGCTGCATTAAAAATCACCTTATGTCGATGATTTCTGTTGACCCATTGGCGTCTTTGGACATTTTTGGGCAGCAGCGTATCTCCATACAGGAGCCTCACCTAACGAAGTCTCATATTGTTAACACACTGAGATTACAGAAAAAGCGGAATGATGTCAATAAGCAAGATGCCAAGTATCCTTATGTATTCGCTTACTTTTCAAAAAAAGAGCGATAGACAGCTCAGCCATCGCCCTTTTCATGTCTTTTTATTCCTCTTCCGGCTGATTCATATCCTCTTGGGAGAGGAGATGAAAGGAATCATGCAAAAACAAAGCATATCCTTCTCCATCAGGATGCGGAACGTATTCCGCGTGATCCATTGTTTGCTCTTCTTCTTTTTTCTTCATATTCTCTCGCCTCCTTTCCCGTAGTTTGTCCCAATGAAAAAACCTTACACATGAAAGTGTAAGGTTTGCAGTCTAGGAAGGGCGAGCACCGGAGCGGAGCGAATTCGACATTCGTGAGCACCGGAGCGCAGACCTGACACCGAATGCGAGGGTTTGTCTACACGATGAAAACCTTACACATGAAAATGTAAGGTTTGGTCATAGCTTAATCATCCCATTCTTGCTTCAGGATTTTGCCTGTTTTAGCGGAAATCTCAAAATCAACTTCCTCGCCGCTTGGTGTTGTGATTTCAATTTCGTAAATGTACACACCATTTTCTTTATCTAGATCAGAATCTGTGACTGTGCCTTTTACTTTTGCAAGAGCCATTTTTTCAGCCTGTTTTTTCGTGATCTTCACGTTCTGTTTCTTTTCTTTGACTGGATCATTCAGCGCTTTTCCAGTTTTTGCATCGACATATACTTTATATTCAAAGCCGCCTTTTTTGATCTCGACCTCATACACCCATTTTCCTTTTTTACGCTCAAGATCCACATCATCCACATAGCCTTTCACCACTTTTAAGGCTGCTTTTTCAGCTTGTTTCTTTGAAACAAATGGCGATTTCTTTTGCACGACTTGCTCGGCGTTTGCTGTTTGATTTGTATTTTGCGCTTGAAGTGTGAAACCACCTGCGACAAGAGTTCCCGTTAATGCTGTAGCTACTAGTATTTTTTTCATCATGTTCATTTCCTCCTCTGTTTGATTTCTTCTATATCTTAAGAAAACAAGATGATAAAGGAAGGAAAGAAACATGAGAATATCATGAGAAAAGGATTAGTTTTCGTACGTAATGCCCTCAATATCTCCTGTATAGGCGTTCACAAGCACCTCTGCCTCTCTGCCGTCAGGCAAATCCAGCTCCACCTCAAATACGAGCATACCGCTGAATGTTTCAAGATCAGCATCATCCACTGTTCCGCCAACTTCTTTGACGGCAATTTGGATGGCTTCCTCGACGGTGATTTTCGTGAGCTTCTTTTCTTTAGAGGTTGGTTTTTTCTTTTCTGCTTCAAGCACCTTAAATGACTGTTTGCCGACCTCGACTTGATACAATTCTTTTTTTGATTGGATGGTAAAAATGAAACGACCTGACGTCTCCTTTTTTTGAATGACGGTTCCGCTCACCTTTTTAACAGCTGCCTCTTCTGCCTGGAGCTCAGCATTTTTTTCATTTGTCTTCTGATAGCTTTTTAACTGTCTAATTTCTTTCATTTGACCGCTTGCAGAAGATGCAATGATTTGATAGATGCCATTTGCATTTTCCAGCGTCATTGTGTAGTCCTGTTTATGATTGATTAAATCAATATGTGTAATGTTTCCATTATAGTCTTTTGAGATCATTTTTTTCATTTCTGCTTCACTTAATATTTTTTGATCAATGGTTTGGATCATGAGCATTGCAAAGGCCGCAAGAATCACAAGACATCCTGCGAGCGCAAGCACCATTTTCGTTTTTCTAGACATGCAGCGCCTCCTTCCTATTTCCTATTTTATAAGGAGGAAATGAGAAATTGATGAGAAAAGACCCATTTATTTCTGAAAAAGAATGGTCATAGCTGTCCCTTCGCCGATACGGCTGTCTACCTTCAGCTCGGCCTCATGTTCTTCTGCAATTTGCTTCGCAATTGAAAGACCGAGTCCGGTTCCGCCCGTCTCACTGTTTCTCGCTTCATCCACACGGAAAAAGCGGTCAAAGATTTTCGGCAGATCCTCTTCTTTTATGCCAATTCCTTGATCAATCACTGAAATAAATGGCTTGTCTCCTGCCCATCCGCAGGTCACATCAACTGGCTCTCTGCTATATTTGACCGCATTATCAATTAAGATAGTCAAAAGCTGTTTGATTTTCTCTTCGTCTCCTTCTGCGATCAGCGGCTGATCTGTCTGCACATGAGATTGAATCGTTCGATTGGTGGCCACTTCAAGTGTATGACATAGCTGCTTGCACAAATGACCAAGATCAACCGGCTTCATATCCAAGTATAACGGCTGGCCGTTTTTCGCCAATGTCAGTAATTGATCTGTCAGTCTTTTCATTTTTTTCGCTTCATCATGAATCGCTTGAGAGGATTCTTCTACAACCTCTGGACGTGTTTGCCCCCAGCGTTTAAGTAAATTGCTGTAGCTCATAATGACGGTAATCGGTGTCTTCAATTCATGGGAGGCATCATGCAAAAATTGCTGTTCTTTTTCATAATGCTTCTCGAGAATCTCGGACATTTCATTAAAGGTTTGTCCCATTTGATATAGTTCATCCTTTGAATCGCCTGTTAATTCAATTCGTTTAAACGCCTTCTCTTTCATACTTGCCTTCATGGTATTCGTCATTCTGCTAATCGGCCGGACAATTTGCTTTGTTAAAACGTGGCCTGCAAAATAGGAAAGCACAATAAACAAAACGCCGGTAGCGATTAAAATCATTTTTAATAACGCTAAGTTCTCTTCCGTATTTTCGATTTCTTCATATACTTGAAGCGACATAATCTCACCATTTGTCCAAATGACCGGAATAGCAGCGAATGCAATCATATGCTTATTGTATTCTTTGATTTCTGCTGTCTGACCAGATTCGTATGTAAACGGCAGTGAGCTAAACGTTGATTCCTTTGTGACAGTCAGTTTTGACTTTCCCGTTTCTGTCACGACACGGATCATACCATTTTGAGGCAGGTACGCCTTCAGCAGCTCCGAGGACGGAAGACCCTCTTCCTCTGATTTTTTTAAAGCAATCGCAATATTTTCAGCCACCTCAGACAAGCGGGACATATCTTTTTGCGTCAAGGTCATCGAAAAAATAAAATAAATGGCTGTATGAAACAAGAGCACCATTAAAAACAAAGACAACGACGTATAAAGCTGAATCTTATTTTTTAATCTCATTCTTTATCCTTTCATCACATAACCCACACCTCTCACTGTGTGAATCAGCTGTTTTTCGAATGGGTAATCGATTTTTTTCCTTAAATAACGAATATAGACATCTACCACGTTTGTATCACCGAAATAATCAAAACCCCAAACCGCTGTTAAAAGCTGATCTCTTGTGAGCACTTGCTGCTGATGGTTCAGTAAGTGAACAAGCAGGTCATATTCTCTCGGTGTAAGTTCAAGCATTTGCCCAGCCCTTTGTATTTCTCTTGTTTTCTCGTTGACCGTTAAGTCTGCTATGCTCAGCTCTGTCTCCTTTTCTTCTTGTGCATGTATATTCAACCTTAGCTGCGCGCGAATTCGTGCTAATAATTCTTCTATGTCAAAAGGTTTTGTTATATAATCATTCGCCCCAAGATCGAGCCCGCTTACTTTATCAGGAATACTTCCCCTTGCTGTAATCAAAATAATAGGTGTCGCTGTATTTGTCTTCCGAACCCTTCTCAGCACTTCAAGCCCGCTTAACTCTGGAAGCATGACGTCAAGCAGCACCAAATCGAAGCTAACTTCTTCAAGAGCCTGAAGCCCGTCTATTCCTGTCTCTTTGACTGTCACCTCATATCCTTCATATTCAAGCTCAAGTGACAGCACCCTTGCGATTTTCTTTTCATCTTCGACTACGAGTATCTTCCCTTTGTTCATCTCTATCTCTCCTATCTAAAAGGCAAGCTTGTCTTTCCATTATTATATGTTGCCTTTCTTATTTGGAACAGTCACAATCTTCACATCTATTTTTTTATGGAGGGAATTATTTTTGAGAAAAAACATTTAACTTGAGCCTTCTTCTCAATTTGTTACTTCATCTCATTATTTTTTAGTCTGCCTCTTTTAGTTCTATTCACCCATTTTCATCTGTACATGTGCAACCTCACTATGCAGCTTTTCCTTCTTTTTCATATGATATCAAGAGTTTTCTTCAAAAGGTGAGCTCTTTCGTCAATATGTGAGGAGAACTGCACTTTTGATAATAGATTGATTATTTGAAAAATTATTACAATTGACCCTTTCCGATCAAAAGTTTCTTTTATACAATAACATTATGCAGCCTGAATCTACTTTGAAAACAAAATAAGGAGGGCTTTCTTATGAAAGGTGAAATTCGCTTAATTCCGTATGAAGTAAAAGCCAATGTGATGGAAGCGAAAGAGACGCCGGAAAGTATTCAGGAGATTAAAGCACCCGAACTTTGGTCAAGTGGCTTCAAAGGAAAAGGCATAACCATTGCTGTCCTTGATACAGGCTGTGACACAGAGCATCCCGACTTAAAAGATCAGATTATCGGTGGGAAGAACTTTACCGATGATGACGATGGAGATGCTGAAAATGTAAAAGACTACAATGGGCATGGTACCCATGTAGCAGGAACGATTGCCGCAACAGATCAAAATGGCGGAATTTTAGGGGTTGCCCCTGAAGCCAAGCTTCTCATCGTGAAAGTTCTTGGCGGTGAAAATGGCAGCGGAAAATATGAGTGGATCATTGATGGCATCAACTATGCCGCAGAGCAGAAGGTGGATATTATCTCCATGTCTCTCGGTGGTCCAAGCAATGAGCCTGCCCTGCAGGAAGCCATTCAAAATGCGGTAAAAAGCGGTGTGCTTGTTGTGTGCGCAGCAGGAAATGAAGGGGACGGGGACGAGCGTACGGAAGAGTTCTCCTACCCAGCAGCATACAATGAAGTCATTGCCGTCGGTTCTGTTTCCCTTGCTAGAGAATCCTCTGAATTTTCTAACGCCAATAAAGAAATCGACCTCGTCGCTCCAGGAGAAGACATTTTATCCACTCTCCCTAACCATAAATATGGCAGGCTCACAGGAACTTCAATGGCTGCCCCTCACGTAAGCGGTGCACTAGCCATTATTAAAAATGCTGAAGAAGAAGCGTTCCAGCGCAAGCTGACAGAGCCTGAGGTTTATGCTCAGCTTGTCAGAAGAACCCTTCCATTAAAGCAGTCGAAAGCCCTTGTAGGGAATGGATTTTTATATTTAACTGCGCCTGATGTCCTTTTAGAAAAAACATTGGAAGCAGATCTTTTATCTCTATAGCTTAAATAGAGGTCCTGAGAAAAGATAGAATTTTCTCAGGATTTTTTTAATTAAAATTATTCAAAATTTACTTTGACGAAATGAAGTGAACGTTATATAATCGAACACAATAAATTCATAGTTTGAGAGTCGGTAATTCGATTACACGTCGAATTTTAATTGGGAAGACCGGTGAAAATCCGGCGCGGTCCCGCCACTGTGAGTGAGGAGAGCTTTTCTCAGGAATCCACTGTCATGAGGATGGGAAGGATGAAAAGCTTGCAGATTCACCAGCCAGGATACCAGCCGCTCTATCACATCAAACCCCCTACGGTTGATAGGAGATGTCGGAAAAGCGTCAGTGATACTCACGCCTTATTTCGCACACACATTTTGTCTTTTAAACCAGACATTTACCTCATCAATCATGATCATGAGCGTAAATGTCTTTTTATATTTAGAGGAGGAATTGGAATTGACAATTGTTAAAACAAGTAATCTAGGCTTTCCGCGAATTGGTTTAAACAGAGAATGGAAAAAAGCACTTGAGTCTTACTGGAAAGGTCAAACAGACCGCGAAACCCTCTTAAGCACACTGGATGAACAATTTTTAACTGCCATTAAAACACAAATCGATCAACAAATTGATGTTGTTCCTTCTGGAGACTTTACCTTCTATGATCACGTGCTGGATACCGCTGTTATGTTCAATTGGATTCCAGAGCGCTTCCGCAGCTTAAAAGACCCGCTAGATACATACTTCGCGATGGCAAGAGGAACAAAAGATGCCGTCTCAAGTGAAATGACAAAATGGTTTAATACAAACTATCACTACATCGTTCCAGAATACGAAAAAAGCACAGAATTTAAACTCACACACAACAAACCGCTTGAAGCTTACGAAAAGGTGAAAAAGGCGTTTGGTGTTGAAACAAAACCGGTTGTACTTGGTCTATATACATTTGTCTCACTTTCTAAAGGTTATGAAGCAAATGAAGTAAAAGAAATCCAGCAGCGTCTAGTGCCGCTTTATACTCAGCTTTTAAAAGAACTTAAAGAAGCAGGCGTCAAATGGGTTCAAATTGATGAACCTGCACTTGTCACAGCTTCCAGTGAAGACGTAAAAGCAGTAAAAGAAATCTATCAAACGATCAAAGAAGCCGTACCTGGGTTGAACATTCTTCTTCAAACATACTTTGATTCAGTAGATGCGTATGAAGAGCTTGTCACATATCCTGTTGAAGCAATCGGTCTTGATTTTGTCCATGATCAAGGGCGCAACCTTGATCAAGTGAAAAAGCACGGCTTCCCGAAAGATAAAATTTTAGCAGCAGGCGTCATTGATGGAAGAAATATTTGGAGATCAGACCTTGGCGAAAGATTATCCTTTATTTCTGAAGTCATTGCTGACGTTCAGCCGAAAGAAGTGTGGCTGCAGCCATCAAGCAGCTTGCTGCATGTGCCAGTTGCCAAACACCCAAGCGAACAGCTTGAAGAAAAACTATTAAACGGACTGTCTTATGCTACTGAAAAGCTGGCTGAATTGACACTGCTAAAAGAAGGTTTAACAAAAGGAGCAGCTGCCATTGATGCTGATATTAACGAAGCAGCACAAGCACTTCTTACCTTAAAAGAGTTCGCAAAAGGAACAAATGCGGATCTAACAGCGGAACGCAACAATCTTTCATCGAAAGATTTTAAACGTCCAGCTGCCTTTGAAGAACGCCTTCGTATCCAAAACGAATCTCTTGAACTGCCGCTTCTACCAACAACAACAATTGGCAGTTTCCCGCAGTCTGCCGAAGTGCGCAGTGCTCGTCAAAAGTGGCGCAAAAATGAGTGGACAGATGCAGAGTATGATGAGTTTATTAAGAAAGAAACAAAACGATGGATTGATATTCAAGAAGAAATTGGTCTGGATGTGCTCGTACATGGAGAATTTGAACGTACAGACATGGTTGAATACTTCGGTGAGAAGCTAGCCGGATTTGCCTTTACAAAATTTGCTTGGGTTCAATCCTATGGATCACGCTGCGTGAAGCCGCCAATCATTTATGGAGATGTAGAGTTTACAGAGCCAATGACAGTGAAAGAGACAGTTTACGCACAAAGTTTGACAGAGAAAAAAGTCAAGGGCATGCTGACAGGACCTGTTACCATCTTAAACTGGTCTTTCCCAAGAACGGATATCTCTCGCAAAGACATTGCTTTCCAAATCGCTTTCGCTTTGCGTAAAGAGGTAGAAGCTTTAGAAGCAGCTGGTATTCAAGTGATCCAAGTGGATGAGCCTGCGCTAAGAGAAGGACTTCCGCTCAAAGAAAGTGATTGGGCAGAATATTTAAACTGGGCAGCAGAGTCATTCCGTTTATCCACATCATCCGTTCAAAATGAAACACAAATTCATACACATATGTGCTACAGTAACTTCGAGGATATTGTCGATACAATCGAAGACTTGGATGCTGACGTGATTACAATTGAACATTCACGCAGTCATGGCGGATTCCTCGATTACTTAGAAAAACACCCGTATTTGAAAGGACTTGGACTAGGCGTTTATGACATCCATAGCCCGCGTGTTCCATCTGTTGAAGAAATGAGCGAAATTATTGATGATGCGCTGAACGTTTGTCCAACAGATCGCTTCTGGGTGAATCCGGATTGTGGTCTAAAAACTAGACAAGAGCCTGAAACCATTGCTGCTTTGAAAAACATGGTCACAGCTGCTGAAGTCGCTCGTAAAAAGCTGGCGCAGCACGCTTAATTGAATGTCTCTCCCCTGCTGAACTCAGCAGGGGTTTTTTATGCGCAAATTGGCCTGTTCGATCTCCTACTATGATGATTTCTTTTCTAGCATGATTCGTTTATACTAGAGAAGTCAGTCGAACAAAGGGAGGAAGACAATGAATCACGAAGATTTTTTACAACGCGCAATTGATCTTGCAGTAGAAGGAGTCAATAGTGGTACTGGCGGTCCTTTTGGAGCAGTCATTGTCAAGGATGGTCAGATTATTGCAGAGGGCAGCAACAACGTGACAACGAGTAACGATCCAACCGCACATGCAGAAGTCACAGCCATTCGCAAAGCGTGCCAAACTCTACATACATACCAATTAGAAGATTGCATTCTATACACAAGCTGCGAGCCTTGTCCGATGTGCCTTGGCGCTATTTACTGGGCTAGACCAAAAGCTGTGTATTTTGCTGCTGGACATCAGGATGCAGCGGATTCTGGTTTTGATGACTCATTTATTTATGAAGAAATCAACAAAGAATACGAATCAAGAAATATACCATTTTACAAACTGACAACTCAAAAAAACCTTGCGCCATTTGAAGCATGGGAAGCATATGATAAAAAGAAAGAATATTAAAAAAAGACACCTGCTCGTAAGCAGGTGTTGCGGATTGTTGACAAAGGGCTAAAATGATCTTTATTTTAGCCCTTTGTCTTCTTTTCAGCGTGATAGAAAACCTTTGCAGTCTAGGAAGGACGAGCAGCGGAGCGGAGCGAATTTGACATTCGTGAGCACCGGAGCACAGACCTGACACCGAATGCGAGGGTTTGTCTACACGCTGGACACCTGCTTGTAAGCAGATGTCTTCTACTATTACTCCGCCACTTCAAGCTCTACTTCAATGTTCCCTCTTGTTGCTTTTGAATATGGACAGAATTCATGGGCAGCATGGACAAGCTCTTTCACTTTGTCATGATCATGACCTTTCGCAGACACAATCAGCTTTACGCCAAGCTTAAAGCCGCCGTCGCTTTCATCTTTTAAAAGACTGACATGTCCTTCTACTTCCGATTCTATTTCTATCCCTTGCTTCTTCGCTACGTGTTCAAGTGCTCCTCCGAAACAAGCTGCATAGCCTGCTGCAAATAATTGCTCTGGGTTTGTTCCAGTCTCTCCATCTTTCTTGGCGTTAGGCATGACAATGTTATGGTCGAGCACACCATCCTCTGAACGAACATGTCCAGCTCTTCCATGCTGTGCCTTTACTTTTGCTGTGAATAATGGTTTCATCTTCATCTCCTCCTTTATCTATTGATCCTTTTCACGTTCTATTCATTTCTCAAACATTTATCGCACATTGAACAATTTTTCATTTTTCGTCTGTATTTATTTTAAAAAGGAAGAAAATCTTATACAATGATAAGTATGACAAAAAATAGTTGGTGACTGACATGACAAATGAATTTGAACATATGAAGCTGGAAAATCAGCTTTGTTTCTTGTTATATGCAAGTTCACGAGAGATGACGAAGCAGTATAAACCGTTATTAGAAGAATTAAACATTACGTACCCGCAATATTTGGCACTGCTTTTATTGTGGGAGCATGGAACATTAAATGTGAAAACGATGGGAGAGCTTCTCTATTTAGACTCCGGTACACTCACGCCCATGCTGAAACGAATGGAGCAAAATGGACTCATTATCCGAGAACGTTCAAAAGAGGATGAGCGGTCTGTACAAATTCGTTTAACGGAATATGGAGAGCAGCTAAAAGAAAAGGCCACTGCGATTCCGTCTCACATGCTGACTGGGACAGGCAGATCGGAAGAAGAGCTAAAAACACTGCGTGCCTCTTTACATGAGCTTTTGCAAAATTTAACACAATCAAAAGGCTGAGGGAATGTTCCCTCAGCCTTTTATAATGTCTATTATTGTGCGACAGCTACTAGTTCTACTTCGATGTTTCCTTGAGTTGCTTTTGAATATGGGCAAACGCCGTGTGCTTTATGAACAAGTTCTTCTAATGCTGACTGCTCAATTCCAGTTCCTTTTACCTCTAATTGAACGCCTAGTTTGAAGCCGCCATCTGAACTGTCTTTTAATAAGCTGACATGTGCTGTAACTTCACTTTCAAAGCGAATACGCTCTTGTCTCGCTACCATTTGAAGGGCTGAATCAAAACATGCAGAGTAGCCTGCTGCGAATAATTGCTCTGGATTTGTTGCTTTTTCAAGTTTTTTTGCTCTTGGTGTTCCAGGCATTGCTACGTCATGTTCAAGTACACCATCTGTTGAAACAACCTTACCTTCTCTTCCTCCGACAGCTGATACCGTTGCTGTAAATAAAACGTCTGACATGAATATAACCCTCTTTCTCTCCAATAATGTTTTCTACAATTGAATTGTACACAATTTAAATTACAGAGTCAATCAATAAATACTCTTTTTTAAGTTTTCCTGCCTGAACCCTTTTTATGAGTATGTCCGGAAATTGTTAGGCAGTAAAAAAAGCCCTTTAACAAGGGCTTTTAGATCGTGTCATGCTGCGGATTCGGTTGTTCTAGCGTATGGTTTCTGTTATCTGGGTCGGCATTTGCTGCTGCCAGCCACAATGCCATAATGGTGATACTTGTACAGACGACTGCCCATTTTTTAAAATTCATATAAACAATCCCCTCTCTGAATATAGATTCGAGCATGTTCCGCTTCCCCATAGAACATGGAAGATTTTTCATAATCCCCCATTTCATTATAATACTTTGCGGTATCTAATGCCAGCTCCTCTATATCTGGATATGCATAGGCAGACTCTAAAAAATGGAAAATCCGTTTAATATGCTCAGCATCTTGTCTTAAATACAATGCTTCTAGAAATATGGTTTTCTGAATATGAATGTCATCTTGAAGAGCTTCTGCTCTCTTCATACATTCTTCTCTGTAGTGTAATGCTTCTTCGTGTTTTCCTTGTTTGTATAATATCTGAGCGGCTGTATAAAGAGGGTCTATAGATCGACGAAGATGGTCGGATTGATTTTGATCAAATAACGAGATGGATTCTTTCATTAATTCGAGTGCGCGGCCCAAGTCTCCCATTCGGTAATAACTGTTGCCCATATTAAACAAAGAGGAGGCAATAAAACGCACATTTTGAAACTCTCTTGATCTCGCAAGTGCTCTTTCGAGATGTGGTAATGCTTTTTCATGCCTTCTCATATCATCGTAGTTACCGGCCACAATAAATTCACACTGAATCGTGCGAAGCGCATACAGTTCATGCTGAACATAAACATCCAGCGCTAGTTTAGCATGGTGCATCGAGATATGAGTTTGTTTCATGTGATAATATATTTCTGACATTTTAAAATGAAATTCCGCACGTTCAATATCATCTGATACAAAAGAAAGCTTATGCTCTGCCTTTTGATAAGACGATATGGCAGCAATATACTCCCTCCGCCCGAATTCATACATGCCTCTAAAAAAATGATAGTAGTATTCAAGCATGCCTGTGACATGCGTTTGATGCTCATCTATTTCTTTCGAAAGCTCGGAAAAGTTGGCGCGAAGCTTTCCTTCCTTTAATGGCTTTAAATAATCGAGCATGACCTCATGCCTAAATTCCATTAAAGAAAAATAGAGAAGCAAATTCTGATCTTCTTCCATTGAATCAAGAGAGGTGCGAATTTCCTGCTTTAACTGTTCTGCTTGTTCGGAATCAAATCTGCGGATTAATTCATACCACTTGTTGATTTTCACTCCAATATCCGAAGAGGGAATGATTTTCGCCATACGTTGCCTTCTCCAATCTTCTCAAAATATAAAACATTACCATATTTTATCATACTTGACCGGAGAAATACAAAAATGAAAGGAAAAAGAGAGCCTGTTGTCACAAGACTCTCTTTTAAATTCGTTATTCTCTTATTTGTCCTTGACCACGAATGACAAATTTTTCAGACGTTAAGGCTGGCAGACCCATTGGCCCTCTTGCATGAAGTTTTTGCGTACTAATACCTATTTCCGCTCCATAGCCAAATTCAAAGCCATCTGTGAAACGAGTAGAGGCATTATGATAAACAGCGGCAGCATCGACTGCTGTTAAGAAAAGGGCTGCATGCTCATCGTTTTCCGTAATGATCGCTTCAGAGTGCTTAGAGCTATATGTTTGAATATGCTGAATCGCTTGTTCTATGTTTTCTACAATTTTAATACTGACGATCGGTGCTAAAAACTCCGTTGCATAGTCCTCATTTGTCGCTAATGCAGCACTAGGAGCAAGCGCGCAAACGGCTTCATCACCGCGTATTTCTACCCCATTGGATTGAAGGGCTTCAAATAAGGAAGCACCGTAGTTGTTTGCCCATGTTTTATGAATGACAATGCTCTCGATCGCATTACAAACAGAAGGTCTTTGAGTTTTGGCATTCAGCACAATCCGCTCAGCCATTTCGTTTTTCGCTGTTTCATCAATGTAGATATGACAATTTCCTGCACCTGTCTCAAGCACCGGCACAGTTGACTCTCTCACGACAAGATCAATTAAATTCTTCCCGCCGCGCGGAATGAGGACATCCAGGTATTCATTTAAAGTGAACAGCGTTTTCGCCGTTTCACGGCCAGTATCTTCAATTAATTGCACACTGTCTACTGGAATATCCGTCGTATGAAGCGCTTCATGAATCACCTTTACAATCGCTTTATTACTATGAATAGCAGATGAGCTTCCGCGCAGAATCACAGCATTCCCAGTTTTCAAGCAAAGGGTCGCAGCATCGACTGTCACGTTTGGTCTTGCTTCATAAATCATTCCAACCGTTCCAAGCGGTACACGGACCTTTTCGATGAACAGACCGTTTTCTTTTTGAATGGTTTCTAACGTTTCACCAATTGGGTCTTTTAGCTGAATGAGTTGAAGGGTCGCATCTGCAATGGCTTCAATTCTCTCTTCCGTGAGTGTGATCCGGTCAATGACAGATTGCGTGAACTGCTTTTCCTCAGCAGCCTTAACATCCTTTTGGTTCTTTTCTATTAAATAAGCTGAAGATGCTTTTAGTGCACTGGCAATGGCGTGCAGGGCAGCATTTTTTTGTTCCGTCGTTTTTAGAAGCAGCTGATCTTTGGCTGCACTTGCTTTTTTTGCTTTTTCAAGAACTTCATTCATCGTATTCCCTCCTCAGTTTTGTACATGCTGTACCCAGTGATCTCGGTGTATGACCTCAGGCTTCTCTTTTGCAAGCTCGTCACTTCGCATTCCTTTAATGCCGAGAAGCTCGTCGGAGGCGTACAAGGTTTGTCCCTTACCAACTAATCCGTTTGGACCGACGACTTCTACGACTTCTCCTTTAGAAAAGTCACCAGCGACATCAATAACTCCTGCCGGAAGAAGGCTTCTGCCATTATGCAAAATCGCCGCTTCCGCTCCTGCATCAATCATGATCTTCCCAGAGACCGGTGAGTGGAATTGAATCCATTGACGGCGGTTGTTCACAGCTGATAAATCCTGTTCACCGATATACGTTCCGTCGCCTTGACCCGCAAGTATGCGAAGCAGCTTGTCTTCCCCAGTGCCTGTGCCAATGAAGACTTTCACGCCAAGTGAAAGTGCCGTTTGTGCAGCTGAGAGCTTCGATTTCATTCCGCCTGTTCCAACCTTTGAACCGGTGCTCTTTGCATATGAAAACAATTCTTCTGAAATGTGGGTCAGGACATCAAATCGCTTCGCCTCAGGATGCTCATTTGGATTTGCATCATAAATGCCATTGATGTCTGTTAATATGATCAATTGGTCTGCATGGATTAATCCACTGACAAGAGCTGACAGCATGTCATTATCCCCAAAGGTAAGCTCCTCGATGGAGACTGAATCATTTTCGTTTATGATCGGCAAGATTTTTCTTTCAAGCAGCTCCATCATCGTTGCGTACGCATTTCGATATCTTGTTCGATCTGAAAAGTCATTACGTGTTAAAAGCATTTGAGCAGGTGTCATATGAAACTGTGAAAAAAGCTCTGTATATTTCTGCATTAACAAACCCTGTCCAACGGCGGCAGCTGCCTGTTTCCCCTTTAAGGTCACAGGTCTTGATGGATAGCCTAAACTGCCAAACCCTGCTGCAACGGCTCCTGATGAAATTAAAATGATTTCATGACCTGCTTCTTTGAGCTTTGCTATGGCTCTTACATGATCCTGCATCTTTTGTTCATCAATGGCTCCTTTTTGCTCTGTTAATGAACTGCTGCCAATTTTTATGACGATCCTTTGCTTTTTCATCCTTGATTCCCTCCGCTATACCTTTAGGCACAAAAAAATCCCTATTTCTCCTTATGTAAAGGACGAAAAGGGATTTTCCGTGGTACCACCTTCATTGAATAAGCATGCGATCTGCTTATTCCACTCAACTCCTGTAACGCCAGGCACGCGCTTAGATTTTTCCTCTAAGGCTCAAAGGGCAGGTTCAGCAGCTGTCTGCGGCAAATGTTTCAGCACATCATTTGCTCTCTTTACGCATCAGTTCCTGCTTACTATTCCTTTTCAACGCTCGTTAATTTTTTTATATTATCACCAATTGCTAAAGAAAAGTCAAGCGGTCAATTAAAGACAATCGTTTTATTCTCATGAACAATAATGCGATCTTCAAGGTGCCATTTGACAGCACGTGCAAGCACACTGCGCTCAATTGTCCGGCCAATATTTTTTAGGGCTTCCGCATCATCCCGGTGATCGACCCGCTCAATATCCTGTTCAATGATCGGGCCTTCGTCTAAATCATTGGTGACATAATGAGAAGTCGCACCAATTAATTTGACCCCCCGCTCATATGCCCGCTTGTATGGGTTTGCACCAATAAACGCTGGCAGGAAGGAATGATGAATATTAATGATTTTGTTCGGATGCTCTTCAATGAATCCAGGCGTTAAAATTTGCATGTATCTAGCAAGCACAACCACATCAATGTCGTACTCTTCTAATAAGGCGAGCTGCTCTTTTTCAGCTTCTTTGCGAATGTCTTTGTTCGCCTTTACAAAATGGAATGGGATTCCAAGCGATTCTACTGTATCTTTTGCCGTTTCATGATTGCTGATCACAACTGCGATTTCAGCCATTAAATTTCCGCTTTGCCATTCCCACAGCAGCTCATGCAGACAATGAAGCTCTTTTGAGACAAAGATTGCCAGCTTTTTAAGCTCACTTGCACGCGACATGCTCCACGTCATTTGAAATGATGCTGCGATTGGCTCAAAACTATTTTTCAATTGATCCATATTCGCCGAGATGTCTTTCCAATCAAATTCAATTCTTAAAAAGAACCGGCCGCTTTCATGATCGGTTGTGTATTGGCTCGATTCAATGATGTTCGCTCCGTGCTCAAATAAAAAGGAAGAAACAGCTGATACAATACCAGGCTGATCTGGGCAGCTGACAAGTAATCTGCCTTTTTGCTCGTGCTTTTGTCTGTGTAATTCAAGTTTCTCTGTAATCAATGTTCTCATGTATCATGACCTCATTTGCGTTTTCATTCTAATGAAATATTATACTGGACTGGAAAGAGAAAAAGCAATGAAGAGTCTATTTTTTATTGAATATTCATTCAATTCTGCACCTAGCGTGATATAATGTGAGTAGACCTTTTATCACAAAAGGAGTGATGGAGATGAAAAGCATGACTTTGTTTGGTAAAGTGAGCTTTTGGCTCGGCATCGTATGTCTGATCACAGGTATTTATCTTTTTATGGCCGGTGAGAGACTCATTCCTTTGCTCACATTTGGTGTCTGTTTTCTTCTAGTGAGTCAGCTTTACCGCAAAAATGAAAACGATTCCAATCATCATTCGATGTAACAAAAAAGGGCTAAAATGATTTTTATTTTAGCTCTTTTTCTTCTTTTTCAGCGTGATAGAAAACCACTTATTCAATGATTTTTAACCCGACCGCCGCAGATAAAATCAGTGCGATAAAGAATATACGTTTTGCGTCCTTCGACTCACCGTAAAACAGCATGCCGACAATGGCTCCTCCAGCAGCTCCAATGCCAGTCCAAATGGCGTATGCCGTTCCCATCGGAATTGTATTCATCGCAAGAGAGAGCATGAGAAAGGACAGCGAAAATCCAGCTGCAATGAATAAAATCCATTTGACATGCCGGTCTTTCTGGAATTGATTCATCATGGTGACACAAAGCATTTCTAAAATGCCTGCACCAATGAGTAAAAGCCAGCTCATGATTCAGTCTCTCCTTTCTTTTCACCTGTGGTTAGTTTAAGTCCTAATACACCGCTTAAAAGCACCATGATTAAAAGTAATTTCACTAGCTGTACTGGCTCTCCCAGTACCATACCTACTATGACAGTACCTGCTGTCCCAAGTCCGGTGAAAACGGCATAAAGTGTGCCAACTGGCAGTACAGTCGTGGCTTTCAGGAGTAAATAAAAGCTGACGACAATACAAACGATGGTTGCGGCCCATTCCAATAAAGAGTCAGCATATTTCAACCCCATCACCCAGCCGACTTCAAAGATCGCCGCAATCAAGACGTTTCCCCATTTCATCTAATCCCTTCCTTTCTGAACGATTCCAAGCAACAAAAAAAGCCCGGAAATCGATCGTTTGATCAAATCTCCCGGGCTTTTATCCCTCCGTGTCCATACGGTCTATTGTCTAGACCCTATGTGTTTTCTCTCGGTCCAGACTGCGCCACCCGCACGGAACCCTAGAAAACCATTTCTTAATAAGCAGATCTGACTTAAAGCAGATTCTGTGTGTCAAAATTGTATCACACCCCGAAATACCGGTCTACCGCTTTGCTTCCCACATGCAAATATACTTGTTCATTTTTCGAAAGAATTTTTATGGAACCGCCGTATACTAAGTGTTAGAAACAGGTCAACTGATAAAGAAGATTTGCGGGCTGTTTTCGTGTGCTGCGGACTGAAGGGAAATGAGCGTATATGACAATCCATTTATTTTTTATGACATTGACGATCAAGCGTAAATACAAGGACATGGAGACCGTACTTTACGAACAAGAAGTTGAAGCATTTTATGAAGAAATGAAACAGAAGCAGCTAAAATATATGAACTAAAACAGGAATGAGAAAAGGAGGAGATTGACATGTTTATGATGCTTGATTGTAAACAGGATCTATACCGCATTCCTTAAAGCACGGATACGTCAATGATCACATCGCTGATATAATGAAATCAGATTGATGCGATGAACGTTCAACTTTAGAGTGATGTATTTACAGATCATCCGTCGTACCCAAAACAATGCTGAAAAACATTTTATAGAAAATCAAGAGGTGGCTTCATATGATGATGACCGATGAACAAAAACATGAATTTTATCAAGCACTTGTTGACAAGAATCCGCAATATGACGGCACATTCTTTGCCTGTATTAAGACAACCGGTATCTTCTGTCATGCCACATGTACGGCCAGAAAGCCAAAATTTGAAAACTGTGAGTTTTTCTTTACAGCGGAGGAAGCACTGCTGGCAGGGTATCGCCCGTGCAAGCGCTGCACACCATTAACATACCCTAACAGCATTCCTGAAGAAGTCAAAACACTCGTTTCAGCAGTAGAAAAAAATCCTGAGAAACGCTGGAAGGAAGAGGACTTCCGCCAATTAGGGATTCATTCTGCCACAGCTCGAAGAAAGTTTAAAGACATTTACGGCATGACCTTTGTACAATATGCAAGATCACGCCGAATGGGACTTGCCTTTAAAGAAATTTTGAACGGAAAAAAAGTAATCGATCAGCAGGTCACTTTCGGCTATGAATCTTCAAGTGCCTTCAATGATGCATTTACGAAAATCATGGGAAATCCCCCTAAAAAAGCGCAGATTCATATTCTTTATGCTAATTTTATTTCCACACCGATCGGGCGCATGATGAGTGTGACAGATGCCACACATGTGTATTTACTGGAGTTTATGGACAGGCGGGGACTCGAAAAAGAAATTGAAACATTAAGAAAGAAGCATCATGCCCGCATTTTAGTTGGAGAAACAAACGTCCATCAGCAATTAGCAAAGGAATTGGCCTTATATTTTGAGAAAAAGCTGACCAAGTTTACTGTACCGCTTTCTTTACATGGCACCCCTTTTCAAATGAAGGTGTGGGACCAGCTCTCACGCATTCCAGCAGGCGAAACGAGATCCTATCGAGATCTAGCCACGAAACTGGGCGATCCGCATTTGGTTCGTGCCGTTGGTAATGCAAATGGTGCCAATCAATTGGCGATTATCATTCCCTGCCACCGCGTGATTCAAACAAGTGGTAAGCTTGGAGGCTACGGCGGGGGGATTGAACGGAAGAAATATTTGCTTCAGTTAGAACAGCGTGCATAAAAAAACGGCTCTGCTTATTCGGTAAGCGAGCCGTTTTCTCCGTTACGGGTGATGCTGTATACATCAATGATTTGGTCCCATTTTGAAATGGTTTTTTCTTTTTTCATGCCCATTTTTAAAGCGACCTTCACCGACGCTTCATTCTCAGGACGAATTAGGCTGACCATCCGTCTGACCTTCATTTCTTCAAATCCATAGGTAAGGCAGCCTTTTGCAGCCTCAGCAGCATAGCCATTCCCCCACGCCGCTTTCTTTAGCATATAGCCAATCTCAAGCTCGGTTTGTCCTTCAATGTTTTGCAGGACAATGCCGCTTTGTCCAAGTCGTTCATTTGTTTCTTTATCTTCAATGATCCATAGCGAGGTGTGGTACATGCGGTCATTTTTTTGATTCCATGCAATCCACTCTTTTGTCTGCTGTTCATCCTTCAAAGAAGGATAATACTTCATCACTTCTTCATCCTGAAACAGCTCGTCATATAAAAATGACGCATCATGTTCATTCATCGTTCTCAGTTTCAGGCGCTCTGTTTCAAATACTGTTCTTGTTTGAACTGTCATTGATGATCCCCCCTTTTTTACTTGCTAAAAATATCTCCGAACAATCCATTTGAATCTGGGGCAAAGTAATGGAAGCCCGCACCGGTTAAACTTGCAGCCAGCGCTGTCCACATCATTAAACTGACAGTCATCCACACCGCGACTTGCTTTCTTTTCGTTCCAAAGCTCATGCACATCAAGGCTGCTAAATGACTGCCGATGATAAAAGGTCCTATGAGTGCTAACCCAGGCAGACCGTATCGTTCCCAAATTTTTCTCGCGCGCATCTGCTTTTTCTCTCCTTTTTCATCACCTTTTTCCTCTTTTCTTTTTAACCACCATGCTTTAAACCGGTCCACGAACACAATGAGAAGCAAGACTGTCAAAAAGTTGCCGATGAATCCAATCAAGGCCGTTGTCACAGGATGCAGCCCACTTAAGATTGCGAATGGAACGACACCAATCACTTCAAAAAAAGGCAAGGCAGCCAATACAAAAACGAGTACATATCCCCATACGATATCCAAAAACAGAACCCCTTTTCATTTTTGTCCTCTCCCCATTGTAATGAAAAATACAATTCCATTTCTACATTTTTTTAGAAAAAGAAAAGCACATCGGATAGGATGTGCTCAGTTTATATTCGTATTTTCATTTTTCTTATTTGTCCGGCGCAGTACCATGAATATAAGCCCCATTAAAATCACAATAGATAGCAGACTTTGCAGCAAAATCACACTTGGTGACGTCCAGCCAATCCATTCGAAGATAAGCTGCGGTCCGAAAAAGATGAGTGGAATCAATGAAACGACATTCGCCTTTAAGATTGCATTAAATACAACGATACATAGCAGCATGAGCAAAATGACGCCCCACCTCTGGCCAGAATTAAGGACAAGTAGTGGTGTGCCGACTTTTTGATCCAATAGTTTGATTGTGACCATCGCTGTCAGCTGAAAGATTCCTAACATCCAAAAGTAGAGAAATACCCGGCTGCTTGTTTGAAAGGCGGACGCTCTAAACATCACAATGATCATGATGACATTGGCCACTAAAACGAGCGGATATCCAATCAAAGCAAACCAAGAATAGGATAAGTTTTGGCTGATTGCATCTGCTAAAATCATGTAAAAAAGCGATCCAATTAAGAAAGCACTGACAAACGGCACCCAGTCTTTATGGTTTCCTGACAGCTCTTTTGCCAGTTCATCAGCATAGCTCCGCGGATCTCCGCCGAACACATCCTCACCTGTTTTGCCGTCTTTTTCAGCCTCAACCGCATGTGCTGTCAGTTCGTCCATCAGCTCATCGATTTCATCCTGATTTTTTCCCTTTGATATGAGATAAAGTTGCAGCTCTAGTAGAATGTGTCTTGTTTCTTTTGATACCATAATCTCACTTCCCTTTTTGTAATAAGCAGTTTACATTTTTTGAAAGCTCATTCCAGCGGTCAATAAACTCTGTGAGCGCTTGTTCTCCCGCTTGTGTGAGCGTATAGTATTTCCTTTTCGGGCCGGTCGCTGACGCTTTTGTGACGGTGGTCACCAGCTGTTCCTTTTGCATACGCAGCAAAATCGGATAGATACTGCCTTCACTTATTTGATCAAACCCATAATGCGCGAGCTTCTTCGTCATTTCATACCCATAAATTTCGCCCTCAGAAATAATCGACAGCAGGCAGCCTTCTAAAATTCCTTTTAGCATTTGTGTGGATGTTGTCATGATTGTTCCTCCGATTCCAGTACCTTGCATCACAAGATAGCTTTATCTTACCATACACTATCTTGCCATGCAAGATACTGACACAGAAAAAAATCACCGCTTAAAGGGTGATTTTTACGCCCAAGGCTTATCTGTCCCAAGTGCGTCAGCAAGCGCCTTACTATGCTTTCGGCGGCTTTTTCTTTCCTCTGCCCGCTGCTTCGCTGTTTGATGAAGCATGATCTCTTCCTCTGTTTCCGGCATCACCTGCGGGACTCGTTTAGGCTTTCCGTTTTCATCTAATGAGACAAATGTCAGAAATGAAGTTGCTGCGAGTCTGCGCTCTCCAGACATCAAGTTTTCTTTAATGACTTTGACGAACACTTCCATAGAAGACGTACCCACCCATGTGACATAGGATTCCAAGCATACGGACTCCTTTTGTCCAATCGGCTCTAAAAAGTCAACAGAATCCATTGAAGCTGTGACCGTTTCACTGCGGCTGTGTCTTGCTGCCGAGATGGAGGCAATGTCATCTATATAACTCATTAATTTCCCGCCAAATAACGTTTGGTGGTTATTCGTATCGAGAGGGAACACCCTGCTGGTTTTAACAACTTTCGATTCCTTGCAGTATTTGAAATTTTCTTCACTCATCATCATAGCTCCTTCTTGCTGTTTTCGTGGTGCGGAACGACTTTTATTAAACACTATTCTTTTAGGTTTGTCTAAACTTTTTGCTTTAGTCTTATGTGAGAGATTTTCTTTCGGAAATGTTTCAACCATGGCTAGAAGAAGGAATAATAGAACTATGAACGAACAAGGAGGCCATTTGATGGATTCTATGAGAGCAGAGCAATTATACAAAATGCCGCAATGCATGAGTGAATATGACGATTTACAGGAAGTTCTTTTATGCAGTCCTATTTATATGGAAATCAAACAAATTATTAACGAAACCCAGAAACATTTTGCGAAAGAAAATATTTCTCAAATGAAAGCAGTCGCTCAGCATAAGCAATTGATCCAAACCCTTAAAGATCATCAAGTACGGCCCATCCTGCTCCCGGCGAATGAACGCTTCCCTGAGCAAGTCTTCACTCGGGATATTGGGTTTACGATTGGACATACACTGTTTGTTTCAAGTATGGCCGCTCCGGTTCGGCAAGGGGAAGAACAATACCTAAAAGAATGGGCACAGGCAAAAGGGTGGTCAGCTGTCACTTTGACAGACGGAACGATTGAAGGCGGCGATGTGCTTGTGGATCAGAACCGTGTGTTTGTTGGCACGAGCAAAAGAACTAGTCCAGCCGCTATCTACCAGCTCAAAAAGGAGCTGCCGGATCACGACATCATTCCGATTCACCTTCCTCCTCACATTTTGCATCTTGATTGTGTGATGAATATTCTGTCTCATGACGAGATCATCATTTATCCTGAAGCGTTCAAGCAAAAGGATCTCCAGCTGCTCAAAACGTATTATGATTTGATTGAAATCAGCGAACAAGAGCAATTCACACTTGGACCAAATGTTTTATCCATTGGGCAGAAAAAAGTGATCAGCTTGCCCAGCAACCAAGAAACAAATGCTGCGTTAACCGCTCACGGATACACCGTTATTGAAGTGGACTTTTCTGAAATTATTAAATCTGGCGGCTCTTTCAGATGCTGCACATTGCCTATTCGGCGTTCATCTATTAAAAAAGCCAGCATGTAGAACAGCTTGTCTACTTGCTGGCTTTTGTCTAGCTTGTCCTATTTTCTATTTTCTATTATATAAATGACAGGCGACTTCATGTCCTTCTTCCACCGCTTGTAATGTCGGCTTTTTTTCAGCACACACATCCATCGCGGCAGGGCATCTTGTTCGAAATACACAGCCGCTTGGCGGGTTCACTGGACTTGGAATTTCTCCTTTTAAAATAAACCTTTTGCGTTTGTCCTCTACGTCAGGATCTGGAATGGGGATTGCAGACAGCAAGGCTTGTGTATATGGGTGAAGCGGTGTTTGATATAATGCATCACTTGTCGTCAACTCGACGAGATGGCCTAAATACATCACACCGATCCGGTCACTAATATATTTCACCATTGACAAGTCATGTGCAATAAAGAGAAAAGTTAATCCTTCCTCTTTTTGCAATTTTTTCAGCAGATTCACGACCTGCGCTTGAACGGAGACGTCTAGTGCAGAAATCGGCTCATCTGCCATAATAAATTTTGGCGCTAAGGCAAGTGCTCTTGCAATGCCGATTCTCTGCCTCTGTCCTCCGCTAAATTCGTGCGGATAGCGGGTGGCAAAATCATAGCTTAATCCTACCGCTTCGAGCAGTTCTTTCACGCGGGCAATCCTTTTCTTTTGACTGCCATAAAGCTGATGAATCTCCATTGGCTCCAGCATAATATCTTTTACTGACAGTCTTGGATTTAACGAAGAATACGGATCTTGAAAGACCATTTGCATTTGCCGGTTGAAATCAAATGATTCTTTTTTAGAAAGGTGGTGAAGACTTTTCCCTTCATATAAGGCTTCACCATCTGTTGGTTCATAAAGACGCATGAGCACTTTTCCAAGTGTGGATTTGCCGCAGCCAGACTCACCAACGAGACCAAAGGTTTCACCTTGTTTCAGCTGAAAAGAGACACCATCCAGCGCTTTTAAGGTTCTCCCTTTCGAAAGGTGAAAATGTTTTTTAAGGTTGTTTACTTGTAAAAGTGGTTCAACTGTCATGTATCGCTCCTCCTCTCACTTGGTAAATACCGCCTTGCACCTGCCCATTCCTTTTCATATGAAGTGCCAGAAAGAGAGAGAAGCTCAATTTGTCTGCCGGTTTTAGGCGAATGAAGCATCATCCCGTCCCCAGCGTAGATCCCTACATGGCGGACCGCTCCCTTTCCGTTTTCATTTGCAAAAAACAGCAAGTCGCCTTGTTCTAAATGACTTGATGTAACCGGCGTTCCTTGAACTGCTTGGTCACTTGCGTCTCTCGGCAAAAGATATCCGCACGCTTTGTACATGCTGTAAGCAAAGCCTGAACAATCATAGCCAAAGCTGCTCATGCCTCCCCATAAATAAGAAAGGCCAATAAATTGTTTTCCTGCGTCTACGACATCTTTGCCGGTCAAAGAGAAAGCTTGCGATACTGGGCGTACATCCGCTTTGTTGATTTCTCTTATTCCTACTGGGGTGACAACATGAAATTGATCATCTGTTTCTTTGGAGGCTGCCAGCTCTGTTAAAAAGCTAATCTCCATATCAGGTTCCCCGTTTTGATAGAGTGTGGCTTTTTTCTGACAAACGATAAGAGATGCAGCTGACGCACTTCCCTCTGTTACTTGTTTTAATTGCTCAGCAGGCATATAGCCTGGATAGCCTTGCGGATGTTTCCGGCTGGCCTGCTGCGGAATGACGACTTTCATCCAGCCATCTGTCTCTTCTAATCCAATCACTCGTCCGCCGAGCAGTACTTGAGATTGAATCAAATTTTCTTCACATAAAGCCAGCTTTTCTTCATATGTTTGCTGGTCAATCCATTCTTTGATGTTGATGGAGTCCTGAAGTACCTTTCGATCGATTTCTCGGGGAGACTGCGGCGCTGTCCAAACGTTAGCGACTGGAACCTTTGATTCGTATATCATCATGAGACTCCTTTCACCCCTTGAATGCCTAACCCATGATGCAGCGGTAAAAATATATCTTTTCCTTTGTACACGATTCCTCCGTCTATCATGTCCTCTTTCAGCATAAGCGGGGCATCAAAATCGCAGCGGGTGATATTCGGTTGGCTTGCGGCGAAATGTGCCGCTGCTGTAATGCCAAGCTTTGACTCAATCATACTGCCAACCATGCACTGAACACCGTATGCTTCGGCAAGGGCATTGATTTTTAATGCTTCTTTTATGCCGCCTGATTTCATTAATTTTAAATTGATCAGATCACAGCTTCTCGTTTCAAGCACCTTGATTGCATCATGAAAACTGAAAATGCTTTCGTCTGCCATGATCAATGGATCAACTGCTTCTGTCACACGGCGCAGACCTTCGATATCTTCTTTCGGCACTGGCTGTTCTACTAGTTCAATATTCAGCGCTTCCATTTTTCGAATGGCTGTGATCGCTTCCTTCCACGTCCAGCCCTGATTGGCGTCGAGCCTGATCTGAATGTCTGGCCCGACTTTTTCTCGAATACGCTTGATCCGCTGAATATCCGTGTGTATGTCATCTTTTCCCACTTTGATCTTTAACGTCTGAAAGCCTTCGGCTGCGTATTGCTTCGCATCTTCTGCCATCTCAAGCGGCCGGTTTACACTGACCGTATAGTCGGTTTCGAGCTGATGACGATATCCGCCAAGGTATTGATAAAGCGGAAGTCCTGCCTGCTTTGCTAACCCATCATACATGGCCATATCGATTGCAGCTTTTGCGCTTGTATTGCTTGCGAGCACGCGGTTCATAGCAGAAAAGATTTGTTCATACTCTGCCAAGGAAGCCCCGAGCAAAATGGGTCTGATCACTTCACAGATGGCATAGTCGATGCTTTCCAGCGTTTCTCCTGTAATCACCGATGTGGGAACTGCCTCTCCGTAGCTGACGTCACCTTGATCATATGTGATGATGACGATCAGAGATGCTGCGTCATACACCGTTCTTAAAGCGGTTTTGAAAGGCTTTTTTAGCGGTACACTCGTTCTGCATGTACGAACATCGACAATTTTCATTTGATCGCCTCTTTCGCTGCAACGCCTGGAGAAATGTGCAGTTTTTTCCCTGCGGCATCTAGTGCAGCCTGCACGCCCATCGGAAAGGCAAAATTCGGTGATGAATGACCGATCCGAAAGCCGCCGAGTGCAGGTTTCTTTTGCGGCACAATATAGGTTTCCCACAGCTGTTCCAAGGTTAAGGACTGGTCTTTCTTTTTTGGTTCACATTGATGAAAATCTCCAATGATGAATCCAGCCGCATCATCCAATTTTCCAGCAGAGGTGAGGTGCTGCATCATGCGATCGATTTTATAAGGCTCTTCGTCAATATCTTCAATGAACAACAGCTTTCCCTTCGTATCAATTTCAAAAGGTGTACCAAGTGTTGTCACGATGAGGGCAAGATTCCCTCCTATGATGTCACCTGACACGGTGCCGGGGTAGAATGTATGAAGAGGTGACAAGTGATGCGTATACGTAAAGGCCTTCGGCGTGAACAGCTGCAAAAAGGTATCCTTCGTATACGGATGGACCTCTTCAAGTCCCACATCAGAGGAAAGCATTGGACCATGAAAGGTCACAAGACCGGTCTGCTGCTGGATGGCCGTATGTAAAAACGTAATGTCACTATAACCCCAAAAGATTTTTGGATTCCGGCGAATGAGGTCATAATCAATGGCTTCCGCAAGTCTTCCAGTTCCGTACCCTCCGCAGGCACAAATAACTGCTTTGACTTCTGGATCTTGAAACATGCCATGAAGATCTTCCACTCTTTCATGATCACGCCCTGCTAAATACCCGTACCGGGAATCGAGATACTTCCCTTTTTTCACCTTCAGCCCAAGGCTCTCTAAAAAGGCAATCCCTTTTGCTAATTTCAACTCATCAGGCGGGCTTGCTGGTGCGATAATCCCCACCGTATCCCCTGTTTGAAGCGCCGCTGGCAGCTGGTTCATGCCAATCCCCTCTTTCTCTTTATTTCTTACAATCTATGGGCATTTTCTCCATAACATGAACAAATAAAGGAACAGACGCTTTTGTTCAAAGCGTCCCATATTGTTGACAAAGGGCTAAAATGATCTTTATTTTAGCCCTTTGTCTTCTATTCAGCGTGACCTGAAAACCTTTGCAGCCCTAGGAAGGACGAGCATCGGAGCGGAGCGAATTTGACATTCATGAGCACCGAAGCGCAGGACTGACAAAGAATGCGAGGGTTTGTCCTCGTGCTGAGACGCTTTTGTTCAAAGCGTCCGTGTCCCTCATTCCCTTCAATTACTCTCCATCTACTTGTGCCCATTTCAAATCGATATACCCAACAGGGTGGCGGACAATTCCCTTCACGCCCTCTTTTTGCAAATGAACTTGGTTATAAAAATGAATTGGAATGATCGGTGCTTCTTCAATGAGAAGTGCCTCTGCATCATGAAGGATGCTGTTTCTTTTTTGTTCATCTGCTTCCTTTCTCGCCTTTTTCATCAGCTGATCATAGGTGTCGTTTGACCATCCAGTCCGGTTCATCGCATTCCCTGTTTGAAAGCTCTCTAGGAAATTAATCGGATCTGCATAGTCTGCTAAAAATGAACTTTGCGAGAATTGAAATTTCAGCGCCTTTTGATCTTCTGCAAATACATTGGCTTCCATGTTCGCAAGCTTCACGTCTACACCCAGCGCTTCTTTTAATTGCTGCTGGATGGCTTCAGCTTTTTTCTTGTTCTCAGGCTTTGTGCTATATGTTAATGTGACGGGCGGCAGCTTTGAATAGTTCTCTTCTTTCAGCCCTTTTTCTAATAGCTTCGCAGCTTCACTCGTATCTTGTTTGACAAGATCGCCGCCAGCTTCTCTGAAATCCTCACCCTTTGAATCTAGAATCCCCGGCGAAACGAAGGCACGAGCTGGCTTCTCTTTATTCTTCGTTACATAATCCACGATATCTTGCGGATTGATCGCCATTTGAAAGGCTTTGCGAATGTTCTTATTTTGAAAAGGTTCCATGTTCACATTCAGACGATAAAAGAACAGTCCAGCCTGATCTTCAATTTGTACATCTTTATTTTTCAGCAAATTTTCACTTTGTTCTGCTGGGACGAAGGCAGTATCTAAATCTCCCGATTGATACATTTGATAATCAGTGTTTCGATCGCTGATCATCAGCCACTTTACCTGATCCAGCTTGACTGATTTTTTGTCCCAATACGTCTCACTTTTTTCCATAGTGAAGCTCTCATCATGCTTCCATTCTGTCAGCTGAAACGGTCCATTCCCAACAAAGGTTTTGGCATCCTTTGCCCAGTTTGGATCCTTCTCTGCTACCTTCTCATTGACAGGGAAAAAGGCAGGGTTTGCGGTCATATTTAAGAACGATTTCTGCGGGTATACCAGTGTGACCTTTAGCGTTTTGTCATTTTCAGCACTGACTTTTACATCCTCTTTCTTTCCTTTTCCGCTGTTAAATGCCTCTCCGCCTTCAATCATGTAAGCTAAGAACGATGCAGAAGAGCCTGTTTTCGGATCAAGCAGACGCTTCCACGCATATTCAAAGTCACTCGCTTTCACTGGATCACCATTCGACCACTTGATGCCGTCTCTTAAATGAAATGTGTACGTTTTTCCATCCTCTGAAATTTCCCATTTTTCCGCCATTGCAGGAGATGGTTCGTGCTTTTCATTCAGTCTTGTTAATCCCTCCATTAAGTTATTCAGACCTTGCCACGATACATTATTAAAACCAATCGGCGGGTCAAATGACGTCGGTTCGTTTTCGTTATTTAAGGTTAATACTTTCTTTTCATTCTTGTTGCTTGATGATCCTTTACCTGCTTGCTCATTGGCTGTACATCCTGCGAGCAGCATGATGATGAACAAACAAACACTAATGATCCACCCTTTTTTTCTCATGAAAAACTCCCCCTTTGTGTTGAAGATAACATCGCTTGGTTCGCTCGCTCATCCTGGAGCCAGCAATGCACTGTATGAGTAGGTGACCGCTGCGTTTCGTGCGGCATGATATGATCGCACACTTTCATGGCAGCCGGGCAGCGATCGGTATACGGACAGCCCTTTGGCGGTGCAAATAAATCAGGCGGGCTTCCTTCAATCGGAATCAGTTCATCTTTCATATCAAGTCTTGGAACGGATTGCAGGAGTCCTTTTGTATAAGGATGCTGAGGACTGTAAAAAATATCATGCCTTGTTCCGGTTTCAACCATTTTCCCTCCGTACATGACTGCTACCCGGTCGGCAACTTGGGCTACGACTCCTAAGTCGTGTGTGATTAAGATAATGGTAACCCCTGTTTTCCTCTGAATCTCTTTAAACAGTTCTAAAATTTGTGCCTGTATGGTCACATCCAGCGCGGTCGTCGGTTCATCTGCGATCAGCACCTTTGGCTCACAAATCAGTGCCATGGCAATCATGAGCCGCTGCCTCATTCCCCCGCTGAATTGGTGCGGGTATTGCTTTAATCTCTCCTTCGGCTGCGGAATACCAACCAAATCAAGCATCTGTATGGCGGCTTCTTTCACTTCTTTTTTCGTCAGCTTTTGATGCTCCTTCGCCGCCTCCATCAGCTGATCTCCTATTGTCAAGGTTGGGTTTAGTGCTGTCATCGGATCTTGGAAGATCATCGAAATATCGACACCTCGTATGGCGCGCATTTCTTTTTCAGATAATGACAGCAAGTTGCGGTCTTGAAACCAGATTTCTCCCTGATCGACTTGCGCGCTGTATGCAGGCAGAAGCCTCATAATGCTTTGTGATGTCACACTTTTTCCGCAGCCTGATTCTCCCACAATGGCTAAGGTTTCTTTTTCATATACATCGACATTCACTCCGCGTACTGCTTGAACTGAACCGCCGTATGTCCGAAAGCTGACGTGCAGATCGATGATTTGTAGAACTTTTTTCAAAGCGCCATCACCTCTTCATCTTTGGATCAAGCGCATCTTGCAAGCCATCACCTAAATTGTTAAAGCAAAACATCGTAAGTGAAATAAAAAATGCCGGGAAAAATAAACGCCACCAATGTCCATTGTCTGACAGCACAGTCGGCAAAGCATCATTGGCCATCACGCCCCAGCTTGCAAATGGTGCTTGAATACCTAAACCGAGAAAGCTTAAGAACGCTTCAGCAAATATCGCGGTCGGCACAGTCAGGGTCATTTGGACGATAATCGGCCCCATCGTATTCGGCAGCAGGTTGCGGCGAATGATCCGCAGGCTTTTGGCACCAAAGGTCTTTGAGGCAAGGACATATTCCTGGCTTTTCAGCTGAAGAACCTGACCTCTCACAATTCTTGCCATTCCAATCCATCCGGTGACAGTGAGCGCTACAATAATGGTGACAAGCCCTGGGCCCATGAGCACCATCAATAAAATGACGACAAGTAAATAAGGAAGTCCGTAGAGTACCTCGACAATCCGCATCATGACATGGTCATAGCGTCCGCCTTTATAGCCGGCTATGCCCCCATAAATCACACCGATGGCAAAATCAATCAAGGCTGCCATGACACCCACAAATAACGAAATGCGTGCTCCGTACCAAGTCCGAGTAAACACATCTCGTCCAAGCTCATCTGTTCCAAACCAGTGAGCAGCCGAAGGCGGCAGATTTTGCATCGAAAGACGCTGCTCTGTCACACTATTTGGCGCAAGCAATGGGCCTAAGACTGCCATGACAAAAAGAAAAATCAGAACCGATAGACTAAACATCGCAAGCTTATTTTGCTTCAGCCGCCTCCATGTATCTGCCCAATAGGAAAGAGAGGGTCTTTTAATGGCATGGGCTTCTGTTTTCTTTTGCTCTCGTGGAGAAAACCATTCGTCCGGCACTTCAGGATGCCTGTTCGGTGGATCATGCTGAAGGTGTATACTCATGCCTTTCCTCCTTTCTGATGCAGCTGAATCCTTGGATCAAGGAGACGGTACGCCACATCGACAATGAAGAGAAGTGTGATTAAAATAATGCTGTAAAAAACAGTGGTTCCCATGATGACAGGATAATCACGGTTGTTTATGCTCTCGACAAAGTATTTTCCCATTCCAGGAATGGCAAATATTTTTTCAATGACAAAACTTCCTGTTAAAATACTTGCGACAAGTGTTCCAAGAATGGTCACAACGGGTAATAGTGCATTCCGAAGCGCATGTTTAAATACAATTTTAAAGGGAGAAAGTCCTTTTGCTTTGGCCGTACGGATATAGTCTTGCGACAGCACTTCAATCATGCTCGACCTCGTTAACCTGGCGATAATGGCCATTGGGCTGACAGCAAGGGCGATTGTAGGCAGCACCATATGCATTGGACTTGTCCACATCGCTGTAGGAAAGAGCTTCAAATTGACAGCAAGCTGCTGAATTAATAAGGTAGCAAAGATAAAGTTTGGAATGGATATACCGAATACAGCAATCGTCATGGCGATGTAATCAATCAAACCATTATGCCGGAGGGCAGCCATAACCCCTAGCAGAATGCCAGAGATGACAGCAATCAATATTGAGATAAGACCAAGTTCTAATGAGACTGGGAAGCCTCTCGCCAATAGATCATTGACACTTTCAGAAGGCTTTTTAATGGAAGGACCAAAATCAAAGGTAACAATGGATTTTAAATAGATGACATATTGAACATAGAGTGGTTCGTCTAAGTGATAGTAGCTTTCGAGGTTTCGCTGGACGGTTTCGTTTGTATTTCGTTCTTCATTGAAAGGCGATCCTGGGATGACCTTCATTAAAATAAACGTTAAAGTCGTAATCGTTAAGATCGTGGCAATCATCGCAATAAAACGCTTGAGCAAAAAGCTGGCCATCTGCTGTCTCCCCCTCGCTTAACAAAATGTTGTACGTGCGGCAAGCTCTGTCATGACAAGCATTGCTTGATAGGCTTCTAATATATTGTCTGCCTGGTACGTCACCGTCGTTGTTCCTTCTATGATGGCAGTACCGGGCATTAAATTCGCCCATTCAGCTTGTCCATAATTGGCAAACTCAATCTTAAGCAGCGGCTGATCAGGAGGCGTCAGCGGCTTCATTTGATCAATCTGTTTCATCGCGGCTTCCACTTGCTGCGAGATTTGTTGATTGACTTTGGGTGGAGTTAAGCATTTCACAGCAGATCTTGAGATTGTCTCTTTCACTGCCACTGTTTTCACACCAGGCATCAGCTTTTCTGCCTCAAGTGCTGCTTGATCATCCCCGCAAACAAGAATCACCGGCACACCATAGTAGCCTGCAACATACGCATTAAAGCCCATTTCACCAATTGGATGATCATTTATGTAAAAATGTCTGACCCCAAAAATCATACTGTGTGACATCACACCTTTCATTGATGCCCTTGCATGATAGCCTAAAAAAACAGCTGCATCATAGGTTTGATCCAATCCTTGCACCATTGAATAAGGCTTTACGTCACCTGATATGAGAACTGCCTCTTCATGCAGTTCTTCGATCAAAAGATTATTCATTTTAGAATGACTGTCATTCACCAAAATGTCGGTGGCACCATGCTGAAGAAGTGCATCTACACAAGCATTCACTTCACCCGTCATAATGCGTCTGCCACGCTCGTAGTTATGCTGGCGTGAATCAACAAATGTATGATCAGCTAGACCAGTAATTCCCTCCATATCGACAGATAGATAGAGCTTCATTCCCATCCCCCTTTAATTAAACATAAAATTTGTGTATATTTTTCTAAATTTTCTAAAAAATTATATGAGAACTTGATTGATTTTTCAATACAATGTCCGAAAATAAGGAGTTTAGACTCAGATAATACAGGTCAAACGGCTTTTTTAGAAAGGATTTTTTTAACAAATAAAACACCACTAACTATGTCTTTAGTGGTGTTTATCCGCTTCGTTAATCTGCGATTTCAGCTGTTCATATTTCTTCATGGTTTGTGTAAATAAATCATCAAACATCTGAGGTGCCTGCTGTTGAATGACCTCAGCACCTTCTCCTGTAATTCCCCCTTTTGTCGCCACTCTATCGACAGTTTCAGCAAAGGTTAGGCCTCGTTCTACGAGGATCTGGCCAGTTCCTAAAAGGGCATACGTTAAAAATTCATTCGCTTCCTCTAAGGAAAGATCACTATTTCTCACAGCCGCTTTCGCCATTTCTTCAAAAAGAGCAGCGATAAAACCAGGAGATGAGCTTGTCAAATTGCTCGCCGCATCAAACCGGTCTTCCTCTACTTCCCTGACGATGCTAAAAGCTGAAAGCAGCCGGTGCAAACGCTCCTTGTCCTCACGTCCTGCGGCTGCACCATGCGCAACAAGGGACACGCCTGTCCCAACAGCTGACGTGAGCGTTGGGATGTATCTGGATACTGGCTGCGCTGTATGCGCCTGTAACTTTTCTAATGTCACAGCTGCTGCTACTGACACAATATGTACCGCTCTCCCTTTAGAAGGCAGCTGATCCAGAACATTTAGTACAGCAAGCGGCGGCACGCAGACAAACAATATATCACATGACGCAGAAAGTTCATCTAATGAACAAATGTTGATTTCTTGGTGCTTTTCTTTGAGCTGATGAAGGCGCTCCGTTTCACTTCTTGTATGGATCATGATTTGATGAGCATCCAGCACCCCATTTTCCAGCCACTTTTGCACCATCATATCAGCCATACTTCCATATCCAATGATTCCAATTGTCTCCACAGTTTAATCTCCTCTATCTTGCTTAGATTCACTACTTATTTTAACAATTTCCCACAATGTTTTCATTTTTATCCCACACTTTTTTCATACGATAAAGTCAGTCCCCACCACATACGGTAAAACACCCAAACACATACATGAAAAATCATTGAAAGAGAGTGATTGAAATGACAGAGCACAAAGATGACAAACAAATAATTGAACAACCTCAAAAACAGAAAAAGCCAAACGGCTGGTTTAAGCCATTTGTCAGCGGTGTTGTAGGCGGTACATTAGCGTTAGGTGTCTACGTTCTTACGCCATATGCTCAGCATTCATCAGACAGCACCGCAAATGATTCGGCAGCAAAAACAGAAGCAGTATCGACAAATCACACGAATTCGTCAAAAGCAACAGCCGTCCAAACATCAAATTCATCAAGCAGCATCTCAAGCATGGTCGAAAATGTATCACCAGCTATTGTCGGCATTACAAACTACCAAGCGCAAACTCAAACAGACACGAGCTTTGGCGATTTCAGTACGCCTTTCGATGAATCACAGCAAAACAAAAGCAGTCAAGAGGAAGAAACCGGTACAGGCTCAGGAGTCATTTTCAAAAAATCAGGCAATAAAGCCTATGTCTTAACAAACAACCACGTCATTGAAGGCGCAAATAAACTAACCGTATCCTTACACGATGGCAAAACCATTGAAGGAAAACTGGTTGGAGCTGATCCGCTCACTGACTTAGCCGTTGTAGAAATTAGCAGCAGTCATGTGACGAAGGTGGCGGCATTAGGCAATTCCTCATCACTGCGTGCTGGAGAAACCGTCATTGCGATCGGAAACCCGCTTGGTGAAGATCTTTCAAGAACGGTGACACAAGGAATTGTCAGCGGCGTCGACCGAACAGTCTCTATGAACACATCAGCAGGTGAAAGCAGCATTAATGTCATTCAAACAGATGCAGCTATTAACCCAGGTAACAGCGGCGGTCCGCTTCTGACGACAGACGGAAAGGTTGTGGGGATCACGAGTATGAAAATCTCTGAAACAGGTGTTGAAGGCATTGGGTTCGCACTGCCAATCAATGATGTCAAACCAATCGCTGATCAGCTTCTCACAAAAGGAAAAATTGAACGTCCATATATCGGCATCAGCATGCTGGATCTCGAACAAGTTCCAGATGTGTATCAAAAAGAAACTCTCGGACTTAAAAGCAGTCAGCTCGATCAAGGCGTGTACGTCAAAGATATCGCCGCAGGTTCACCTGCCGCCAAAGCTGGCTTAAAGTCAGAGGATGTCATTACCGGCATCAATGGGAAACAAATCAAAACTGGCAGTGAATTACGTCATGAGCTATACACGAATGCAAAAGTAGGAGACACCGTGAGCATCACCCTCATTAGAAACGGAAAACAAGAAACAAAGCAGGTCACATTAACACAATCTGAATCTAAGCAGGTCAGTTCCTAATAAAAAAAACAGCTCAGTTGATGAGCTGCTTTTTTTTATGACGACTGAATTGGTGTTAGTCTTTGTTCAATTTCTGCTCGTTTATGCTCTAGGAACGGCGGAAGGGCTAATTGATCACCAAGTTCGTCCACCCCTTCATCCACTGTAAACCCAGGGCCATCTGTTGAAATTTCAAATAAAATACCATTCGGTTCTCTAAAGTAAAGAGCTTTGAAGTAAAAGCGTTCTACGACACCAGAGTTCGTAAAGCCTGCTTTTGAGATTTTTTCATACCATTTTTCAAGCTCCTCTGCATCCTTCACGCGAAATGCGACGTGATGCACACTTCCTCTTCCCGAACGCTCAGAAGGCCCTTCTGTTTTTTCGATCACATGAATTTCTGTTCCAGCACCGCCATTTCCTGATTCAAAAATGGTCACGATCTCACCATCATTTGATTGTTCACGTGCTCTTTCAGTGAATCCAAGGATGTCTGTTAAAACACGGATCGTCTTATCAGCTTCTGCAACGGTTAATTCAACTGGACCTAAACCTCTAATCGCAAACTCTGCCGGAATATCGTCATGCACTGGCGGTGAGCCTGCCTCTTGCGTATTCGGTTCTACTGTTAAAAACAGCTGCTGCCCTTCTGGGTCTTTAAAACGCAAAGCAGGTCTTCCGCCTCTCAAGGAAGCTGTTTCTTGCTGCACGCCTTTATCTTCAAACCGCTTTTCCCAAAACGTGAGTGCCTCTTCAGAAGAAACGAGAAGACCTGTGCTTGTGATCGCATTTGTCCCTTCCAAACGGCGGGCAAGCATTGGAATTTCAAAGAATGTTAGCTCTGTTCCTGGTGAAGCGACCTCATCTCCATAAAACAAATGATACATAGACGGATCATCCTGATTGACTGTTTTCTTTACAAGTTTTAAGCCAAGGATTTGGCGGTAGAAATCAACATTTTTCTGAGCATTGGCTGTTAACGCAGATACGTGGTGAATCCCATTGATTTTCATTATTTTCACTCCTATTTTAAATTATCTCGAATTCGAGATAATATCCTTATGAATAAAATAGTTCATTTTTCAAGAAAAGTCAACCATTTGGCTGCACGTTTACTGGATGTTCGGTTTTCGGTCATTAAATTAACATTAAATCAAAAATAAACTTTCATTGTTCGTTTTTAACACAACATTTACCCTAATATCTCCAATAAAAGAACACTTTTAAATACAAATACGAAAATCAGAAAATTTTTTTAATTCTTGTTTTCCTAAAATCGTATTACAATGAACAAAATACATGTCACAGTAACGTACGAAAGTGATGCAGGAGGTCGTGTGTAATGAACAAAGAACAACCAGCGTTAAAACAAGACATCGGCTTATTTTTCGCCCTATCTCTTGTCATCGGGACCATTATCGGGTCAGGCGTCTTTATGAAGCCAGGCAACGTCCTTTCCTATTCAGGAAGCTCAGACATCGCATTATTCGCTTGGCTGTTAGGTGGAATCTTAACCCTTGCAGGCGGACTGACTGTCGCTGAAATTGGTACACAAATCCCGAGAACTGGCGGTTTGTACGCCTATCTTGAAGAAGTGTATGGTGAATTTTGGGGCTACTTATGCGGCTGGGTGCAGATTATTATTTACGGACCCGCCATCATTGGTGCACTTGGTCTTTATTTTGGTTCATTATTAGCCAATTTATTTTCTCTTTCGACTTTGTGGTCTACAACGATCGGCATTATCACCGTTTTATTTTTATGTATCATTAACATCATGGGAACAAAATACGGCGGATTTGTTCAGGGGCTGACTACTATCGGAAAGCTTGTCCCAATTGCCGCGATTATTGTGTTTGGCATATGGAAAGGTAACGAAAACATCTTCATGGCCGTCAACGATAGTATCGCTCAAATGAACTTCGGTGCAGCGATTTTGGCTACGCTGTTTGCCTATGATGGCTGGATTTTACTTGCTGCGCTTGGTGGTGAAATGAAAAACCCTGAGAAACTGCTTCCTCGCGCGATGGCAGGCGGAATTTTAATCGTGACGGCTTGTTATCTCTTTATTAATGTCGCACTTTTGCACGTGCTGCCAGCTGATCAAATCGTCCAGTTAGGTGAAAATGCGACAAGCACTGCTGCTACCATGCTCTTTGGACCAATTGGCGGGAAAATCATTAGTATTGGGATCATCATCAGTATCTTTGGCTGTTTGAACGGAAAGGTTCTTTCATTCCCACGTGTGATTTTTGCGATGGCAGAGCGAAAGCAGATTCCTTTCGCCAACGCGATTTCGCGGATTCACCCAACGTTTAAAACACCTTGGATCGCTGTATTTGTGCAAATTTTGATCGCCATTGTGTTTATGATCGTCAGTAATCCAGAGAAACTGTCTGAGGTGTCGATTTTCATGATCTACATCTTTTATGTCATGGCCTTTTTCGCCGTCTTTAAGCTGAGAAAACAAAACAGCGGAATGAAGCGTGCGTACAGTGTACCACTTTACCCGCTGACACCGATCATTGCGATTATCGGTTCATTATTCGTTTTAATCAGCACCATGATCACCGATTGGAAAAGCTGCCTGATCTCCATGCTGATCGGGATGGCCGGACTGCCTATTTATTATTATATGAAAAAAGCACAAAAAAAAGCAGAGCACTAATCAGTGCTCTGCTTTTTTCCCTTCTTTACAGCGTAATAGAAAACCTTTGCAGTGTAGGAAAGACGAGTACCGGACCGGAGAGAATGTGACATTCGTGAGCACAAGAACAGAGGACTGAGAAAAAATGCGAGGGTTTGCCTACACGCTGAAGCAGAGCGCTAAACGGTCTCTGCTTCATTTTTTATATTGTTTGATCACTTTGTATGATTCGTTTAAATATCTCATGAGCCGGTATGGCTTACTAAGCACGCGGATTGGGAGCCTTGAGATAAATCCATTCAGGTTCGACTTATATTCCTGCGTGATCCGCTTTGGCTTTGTTGCTATTTTCTCGTATACTTCCTTGTAAAATTCCTTCATGATGTCGACTTGCACACTGATCTTTTGATGACACTCTGTACACTCAACGCTTTTCATCTGATCATTCACATAAACGATGCTGTGGAGGGTCTCTTCTTGGCACCGAGTACAGTGTAGGTTTGCTTCCATTTCGGTTTGCTTCAAGATACACAGCTCCTTTCTCGTTTGATGTTGCTCTTGTTATATCATTCGAACGCTGCCAGTCTTTTATTGAACGGATGCTTCCTTTAAAATGGCTGCCGCCGTTAGTTCGTCTGTCACCAGTACTTGGATGAAGCCGCCATTTAAAGCCCCTAAAATGCTCTCAGCTTTATGGGTGCCTTCTACAACAGCGATGACCGTTTTGACGCTCTTTAATTGTTCCAGCGATAAGCCAATGACCTTCTGATTCAGTTCATCTTGGACAGGTTTTCCTTCTCCATCAAAGAAACGAAAGCCAATATCACCGACAGCCCCTGATTGCCTTAAACCAGATAAGTCCTCTTCTTTTAAATAACCGACTGTTTTTAAAGTTGACCCTTTATGCGGGTTGCCAATACCGATGAGGGCAATATCCACATTTCTGCCTTCTTCAAGCACAGCTTCTATGTCCTGCATCGCCATAAGCCGTTCTTTTAATTCTTCTGTTTCTAAAATCGCAGGGGCATATAAATAGGAACACGTGCCGTTCATTTTCTTTGCCAGCTCATATGCCAGCTGATTGGCATGAATGTCGACCGCCTGCCTGCCCATTCCGCCCTCTAAAGGAATGACCTTCACATCATTTCTTCGTTCAAAAGGATATTCTTTGACAAGCTCAGCTAGCGTCGTGCCCCATGAAATACCGATTTTCTCCGCATTTTTCATGTTTTTAGACAAATAATAGGCGCCTGCTTGACCGACTGCCCGCTTCACCATCTCAGACATTGTCCCGACACTTGGGACAACGACCGCATCTGTTAATTGAAAGGTTGTTTCTAGCTGCTTTTCAAGTTCCACCGTATGAATGCTTTCGTCTTTAATGTACACTTCAACGATTCCCACATCTTTCGCTTTTTGTAAGAGCTTTGAAATGACTGGTCTTGAGACATTGAGCTTTTTTGCAATTTCCTGCTGCGTCCACCCGTCTGTATAATAAAGATGAGCAACTTTGACGAGCTGTCGTCTTTCTTCCCAATTCAGCATGTGACATCATCCTTTTAATATACTATGATTACCAGTATACCAAACATTCGTTTCCAATTGGAACAATTGTTATGAAAATGACAAAAAGAGCGATTAACTCTCCGCTCTTTTTCCCTCAGTATATTTCGGCTGATACGTTCTCCCTCCGTCTAACAGGATAATTTGTCCGTGCAAATAACTCCCCTCGCTACGTGTGAGAAATAAAGTGAGTCCTGCAATATCCGCAGGCTTTCCTAATCTTCCGATGGGAATGAGTGATTGCAGCTGCCGTTTCTCCTCTACAGTAGGATAGAGCGTATCAAGCATTTGAGATTCAATGACGCGGGGGGCAATCACATTGATGCGTATATGATGCGAACCTAGTTCTTTTACGAGCGAACGCATCAATCCAAAAGCCCCTGCTTTTGATGCATAATATTGAATACCGCCGCCTGATCCGGTGATTGCCGATCCCGATCCAATAATGACAACACTGCCTTCCTGCCGCTCACACATATAGGGTGCCAACGCTTTGATGCAATAGTAAAGACCATATAAGTTCACAGCCAGTGTCTTTTTCCAAAGTGAAAAATCGACTTCTAAAAAAGGCAGTGATTTTGTCATTCCTGCTGAATACACAAGGTGAGCAATACCGCCCAGCTCCCTTTCAGCTTCTGATATCATTTGCTGAACACTTTCCCACGATGAAACGTCAGCTTGAAATATCAGCAGCTGAGGATACTGTGTCTTTAAGAGCGAAAGTCCCTTTTCGTCTATATCTGACACGGCGACTTGGTGCCCTTCTTTTAAAAACCGCTCAGCAATTTCTTTTCCGATCCCTTGGGCTCCGCCAACGATGAGAACTGGTTTTTGCACATTAGCCAGCACTCTCACCCCCATCAAGCATAATCGCCGCGCCATCTGTAAATGCACCATAGGATGTACTGAGAAACACCGTCATATGGGCCACAGTCTCCTTGATTTGCTCTGTATCAGGAACCAAATCGAGAGGCGGCGGCAGCAGCGCAAGCACCCGAATACCTTTGTCTTTAAATTCTCTTGCTAACCCTTTTGTCATGGCATTCAGCATAGAATTTGATGTAGCATGTGAGATCCCGCCATCCCCTGTGATACTGCCTGATGACGATATATTAATGATGCAGCCTTGCTTCTGATCAACCATATGCCATACGGCAGCCTGACTGGAAAGAAAGACGGTATTCACAGCCGATTCCACTTCATCCACCCACTCATCTGGGCTCACGTCATCAAGCTCCGCGTCCGCTCCTTGTTCAGCTTGATTGACCAAAATATCCAGTTTACCGCATGTATCAATCACTTGCCTCAGCATCCGTGTGGCATCACGCGGCGTTTCCAGCGGGTTCTGAATGATACTCGCTTGACCGCCCATTTTTTGAATGTCTTCACGAATGGTTTTAGCCTTTGATTCATCATGAAACGTGTGTAAAAAAACATGTGCACCTGCCCGGGCTAAAGCCAGGCAGATGGCTTCTCCAAATCCATCTGTGCTACCTGTCACAAGTGCCGCTTTCTGATGAAGCTGGACGTGCACATGCATCTCCTCCCTATCCCTTGTTTGGCAATTATTTTCTCAGCTTACTCACGATATCAAGTGCTGCTTCATAAAAACCTTCTGAGATGGTCGGATGCGGATGAATCATTTTCGCCATCTCTTCTGCTGTTCCTTCTAAATACATAAAGGAGGAAGCTTCTGAAATCATCTCTGTGACGTGCGGGCCAACCATCGTCGCGCCAATCACTTCACCATAGGCTGTATCATATACCAATTTAATAAAACCTGTTTGCTCGCCTGCCGCTAGTGCTTTACCGCTTGCCGCTAAATCAAATCGTTCTGCCCGCACGTTAAGTCCTTTGGCTTTTGCCTCTTTCTCAGTCAGACCGACACTTGCTACCTCTGGTAATGTATAAATACATCTAGGCATGATATTAGCATTCATTTTTTCAGACACACCGCAAATATTACTGACCGCAACAGCGGCCTCTGCCATCGCTGCGTGAGCAAGCTGATAGCCGCCAGCGACATCCCCAACTGCATAGACACCTTCCACGCTTGTCTGCATCTTGTCGTTCACCTTGATAAAAGGACCATCCAGCTGAAGGTCAAGCTGGCTGACAGCAGAAACGCTAGGTCTTCTTCCTACACAAACAAGCAGTCTTTCAGCCGTAAAGATATGCGTCTCTCCTTTATCGTCTGATGCATGAACCGCTTTGATTCCTTCGCTTTCCGTCACCTCTGTCACAGTGGTTTTTTTCGCGATATGGATGCCTTTTTTCTTTAACTCTCTTTCTAGCAGCTTAGATGCTTCCTCATCCTCTTGCGGAATAATAGACGGAGCCGCTTCGATAATCGTGACTTTTGATTGAAGACTCTGGAAGATACAAGCCAGCTCAAGTCCAATGACACCGCCGCCAATGATGACGACAGAAGCCGGAATATCTGGGATGTCAAAGATCGTATCACTTGTGTCAAATTGAATGTCTTTAAGGCCCGGTATTGGCGGAATGGCAGGTGAAGATCCAGTAGCAATGATGAGTTCTTTCGTTTCGATCGATTCTGCCCCATCTTGCTTTTCAATCTCAATCCGGTGCTTTGTAACAGCTGTACCTCTGCCGTTATATACATCAATCTTTCCTTGCTTTAATAAAAAGGCAATTCCGCCTCTGAGCTTTTCAATGACGTCATCTTTGCGCTTTCTCATTTTATCGAAGGAAAGGACCAAATCACCTGTTTCAATTCCCCAGCTTTTCGCCTTCTCAATTGATTCAATGACTTCTGCATGTTTGAGCAGCGTCTTTGAAGGAATACAGCCCCGATTTAAACAAGTACCGCCTAGAAAATCCTCTTCAATCAATGCGACCTTCCGTCCACGCTCAGCTGCTTGAAGGGCGGCAGTATACCCGCCAGGCCCTCCGCCAATGACTGTCAGATCATACGTTTTCGTCATCCGATTCATCTCCTACATTAGCAATTCAAATGGTTGTTCAAGCACTTTTTTAAGATCTGTTAAAAAGGCAGCCGCTGGTGCGCCATCTACCACTCGGTGATCAAACGATAAACTAACGCCCATCATCGGCCGCACCTGAATTTCCCCATCTACTACAACAGGTTTTTCTTGAATGCGCCCAACCCCTAAGATCGCCACTTCTGGCTGATTAATAATCGGGGTAAAGGTATCAATGGCATACATCCCTAAGTTACTAATGGTAAAAGTGGACCCTTTCAGCTGGTCTGGCAGCAGTTTTTGATCACGTGCGTTTCGGCCGATTTCTTTCGCCTCTTTTGTCAGCTGTTTTAACCCTTTTTGGTTCGCATGAGAAATGACTGGAACCATTAAGCCATCTTTTACAGCGACAGCGAGACCAATGTGCACATCATCATGGAAATGGAGCTCATTTTGTTCAAACGTCATATTGATATGCGGGTGGCGTGTGAGTACGTTGCTGACCGCATGAATGATAATTTCTGTGAACGACAGTCTGTAGCCTGTCTCTTTTTCAATCGCTGGCAATAGTTGTTTGCGTACTTCTTTCGCTTTTGTCATATCGATTTCACTTGTTAATGTCACGTGCGGTGCTGTAAAGGCACTTTGTGACATGCGGTCAGCAATCACTTTTCTCATGCCAGCTAGTTTTTGTGTTTTCGCTGGAGAAGACTCTGCTGTTTGTGCAGCTGCTGCCGTTACATCACTCTTCATAATTTTTCCGTGTGCACCAGATCCAGCCACATTCGCTAAATTGATTCCTTCACGAGCAGCCACTTTTTCTGCAAGTGGTGACACGCGCTGATCTTTCTCACTAGAGTGGACGGCCGCCTCGACGTCACGCTTTTGAACTCTGCCTTTAGGTCCTGTGCCAGATACCTCATGAATCGCTACATGATGATCCTTTGCCGTTTTTCTCGCCGCAGGTGTGGCACGTACTTTTTCATTAGGTGTTTTTGGGACTTCAGTAGAACTGGATGAAGCCGCTTCTGATGAAGACGATTCGCTGCTGCCTGGTGAATCTTCATCTGATTGTGCTGGCGGTTCACTTGGCACCTGTTCATTTGCCTCTCCGATGTATCCAATGACAGCATTAACTGGAATTTGATCATCGGCTTCATAATATTTCTTTAGAAAAATACCATCATCATAGGCTTCCACCTCAATATTGATCTTGTCTGTCATAATTTCAAAAAGAGGCTCACCGATTTCAACCGAATCTCCTTCTTCTTTAAACCATTGAAGCAAGGTGCCGACTTCCATCGTACTGCTTAGCTTCGGCATAAATATCTCTTTTGGCATGATCTTCTCCCCTTTACTTAAGAGCGCACAAGCTCTTTTGCTGCTTCAATAATATCTGGCACTTGTGGAATGACCGCTTTTTCCAGCGTCGGGTTGTATGGTATTGGAACCGCAAGACCGCCAAGTCGTTTAATTGGAGCATCTAAGTAGTCAAAGGCTTCACTTTCCGCTATCATACTTGCAATCTCTCCGCCATAGCCGCCTCGTTTTACCGCTTCATGAACGACGATACATTTACCTGTTTTCTTCACAGATTCGATAATCGTTTCTTCATCTAATGGCACAAGTGTTCTTGGGTCAATGATTTCAACATCGATTCCCTCTGCTTCTAGTTCCTTCGCCGCTTCTAACGCTTTGTGTACCATAATCGCTGTTGCTACAATCGTGACGTCTTTCCCGCTTCTTTTCACATCTGCTTTCCCTAGAGGAATGGAATATTGCTCTTCAGGCACTTCACCGATTGTTTTATATAAAAGCTTGTGCTCGTAGAAAATGACAGGGTTGTCATCATCCATCGCCGCTTTTAAAAGTCCTTTTGCATCATAGGCTGTTGAAGGCTGAACCACTTTAAGTCCTGGAATATGTGCCATCCACGCTTCTAAGCTTTGGGAGTGCTGCGCCGCTGCACCCGTTCCTGATCCTGCTGGTGTTCTTACGACAAGCGGCACCTTTCCTTTTCCGCCAAACATGTATCGTGTTTTGGCTGCTTGGTTCACAAGCTGATCCATTGCGATTGTGATAAAGTCAGAGAATTGAAGTTCTAAAATCGGACGCATACCAGTTAAAGCCGCTCCGACTGCCCCACCTGCGATGGCAGCCTCTGAGATAGGTGTATTGCGAACACGCTCTGGACCGAATTCTTCAATCATGCCGCGCGTGACCCCAAAAGCACCTCCATATACGCCGATATCTTCACCTAAAATGAAGACATCCTGGTTTTCTCTCATTTCCTGACTCATAGCCTCTCGAACGGCTTCTAAATATGAAATCTCTCTCACTGTTGTTTTTGTCACGTGATTCCCCTCCTAATTAGGCGTATACATCCTCTAATAGTGTGTCAATTGACGGTTCTTTACTGTTTTTGGCGAATTCTACAGACGCTTCAATTTCCTGCTTTGCTTCTTCCTGTAAGCTTGCTGCCTGCTCTTCTGTCAAAACATTCAGTTCAATCAAGAGAGACTTAAAGCGTTTGATTCCGTCTTTTTGTCTCCACTCTGTCTCTTCTTCACGTGTACGGTATTTTTTCGCATCACTCTTAGAGTGACCCTTCCAGCGGTATGTTTTCATTTCAATGAGTGATGGGCCTTCTCCCGCTCTCGCACGGCTGACTGCTTCATCAACTGTGTTCATAATTTCGACCATGTCATTTCCATCAACCGTTTTTCCTGGCATTCCGTAGCTTTCTGCTCTTGTTGAAATGTCTTCAATGTTGATCATTTCTTTCACAGGGCCAGACATGCCGTACTGGTTGTTTTCACAAATAAACACAACTGGTAAATCCCAAATAGACGCAAGGTTTAATGCTTCATGGAAGCTGCCTTCATTTGTGGCACCATCTCCGAAGAAACAAAGAACAACAAAGCCTTCCTGCTTCATTTTAGATGTGAGCGCTGCACCTGTTGCCAGCGGGATACCGCCGCCAACGATTCCATTTGCCCCAAGATTTCCTTTTTCTAAGTCCGCAATATGCATGGAGCCGCCTTTTCCTTTACAATAGCCGGTTTCACGTCCAAACAATTCAGCCATCATTTTATTAACCTCGGCCCCTTTTGCAATACAGTGACCGTGTCCCCTGTGTGTGCTGACGATCTTATCTTTATCTTCTAATACGGCAATCGATCCAACAGCTGACGCTTCCTGTCCAACACATAAATGAGTGGTGCCATGGATAAGTCCTTTTGCAAAAAATTGATCGACCTTTTCATCAAAATATCTCACTAACCACATTTGTTTATATAAATCTGCTAATTTCTCATGACTAATCTGTTCAGGCAAAGTGATTTGTTTTTGCATTTCTTCTCTCCCCTTTACATTTGTTCTTATGTGTTACATTTGTAATTATCATACGTTTAAGTGTCATCGAAGTCAAGCATTTCTCTCTCATTTTTAAGCGTTTTCATCTTTTGTCAGAAAAAAAGAGAAAGGCAAAGCCCTTTTCCAAAGAACTTCTCTTTCTCTTTTAATCTCATACACTCATTCATCTGGATACATCATGATTTTGACGCTCTCACCCTCAGGATGCCTCGCACATTCTATCGCCTGAAGCAGCTGGCTTAATGGATAACGATGCGTCACCATCTTTTCAGTGTTGACCACTTTTGCTTTCAAAAGCTCAAGGGCTTCACGATAATGATATGGATGCGAGGAATAGGCTCCTACTACCTTCACTTCATCATTGAAAAATCGTTCAGCAGGAATGGCCACATCTCCCTTTGGAAAATGAGCAAACACCAAAATCGTCCCGCCTCGCGCTACAGCCTGAAACGCTTCTTTTAAAAGCGCACTGCTCCCAACAGAAATAATGACAAGGTCTGCTCCCTTTCCATCTGTTTCTTTCATCACCCGGTTTTCAACCGGCTCAGCTGCTGGATGGAAGGAGGCGTCTGCACCTAAACTCCTCGCTTGCAGCAGCCTGTTCTCATTCACATCTGTTATCATCACTTTCCCAGCCAAATAATATTTGGCGAGCTGCAATTGAATACAGCCAATTTGCCCCGCTCCAAGGATCAAGACGGAATCTCCTGGATGAACAGGAGCTCGCTCAAACCCATGCAGACAGCAGGCTACCGGTTCTACCATCGCCCCTTGCTCATACGATACATCTTTTGGAAGCTTGCCCATCGTGTGCTTGACATGCAAAGCAGGTACACGGATATATTCTGAAAACCCGCCCGGCTCTACATTTGTGGCTGTAAACTGCGGACACATCGTATAAAACCCCTTTTGACAAAAGTCACAGGTGAAACAAGGCACATGATGCGCCACATAAACCCTGTCTCCCGTCTGGACATTTGTCACACGCTTGCCGGTCTCGACAATATCACCAGCGATTTCATGCCCCAGCACTGTCCCAGGAGGTACTGTCTCATGCGTTGCTTTGTAAATATCCGTTCCGCATAAGCCGCAGGCTCGCAGCTTTAACAGAACTTCATCATCACCGATGACTGGCCGGTTCCGCTCCTCATACCGAATGTCCTCTGAAGAATAAAAGACAGCTGATTTCATGTAGCAGCATCCTCCTTTTCATCACCCTTCGCAAAATCCTGTAGTGTTTGAACAAGCTGCTTGTACTCACTCATCTCACTTGATATCCAGTAGCGCCCTCCGAATATCCGGGCTGGTCCCACCCTGACATAGACTTTCCCAATATGAGGATATGGCTTTAAAAAAAGCTTTCCTTTAATATCAGAAACTGCATATGTGTGCCATCTGCCAAAAGCCCCTATCTTCAGTTGATCTTCACTAATGACGACGTTTGTCGGCTGGTTCAGTCCTGTAATACTAGAGAGCATGAGAATAGGCAGCGTATAAACGCCTAACACAGCTAAAGGCTCAGGTCCTGCTGACCATAACGTATAAAGAGACCAGAGAAAAAACAGACAGATGAGCACAGCCGGAAGAAAAATAGACAACATTGCAGACGTTCGGCTATAAGCATGATGCTGCATGAGACTTCCTCCTTTCAGATCACTAGAAGGAGCCCGAAAGCTCCCCCTTGAAATAGTCTTCTACTTGATATGATCGATGATTTTCTCGATATCATCTTCAATACCAAATCCAGTTAAAAAGGATAATGTTTGAATCACAGGTGTCCCTTTTGTATCACTCACAGGCGTTGTTGTCACAATTAAATCTGCACCCTCCGCTTTTTGCGGGACTTCAGATGCCTTACACTGTTCCACGACGACATCATATCCTTTTTCCTTTAATGTCTCTTCTACCTTTTTAGCCACAACCGTTGATGTTGCAACTGCCGTTCCGCATGAAACTAATATTTTCTTCGCCATTAGAATCCCTCCAGCTCATTTATTGTTCTTTCTGATCTAAGCCCATTTCTTTCGCATACTGCTTTTTAATATCATTTCGTACCCAGTACCATAGAAGCGCATAAGCCAAAGCACAGATAATCGCTGCAATAAAGTAAGGGTTGCTCGGATCAAGAAGTCTCACCATGATCCAAGGAATAACGTGAGAACCAAGGTCAATACCTGAAATCATGTTTGCCCCTTCTGGGAAATCAAAGCCGACTGCTTTCCCCATGGTTGTCGCAAGCGGTGCAAGGTTCGTTGCGATAAAGAAGACAATCATTAATGTAAAAATACTGTTAATAAGACCGCGAATAATATTTCCACGAGCGGCTGCTACTGCCCAGACAACTGTAAATGGCAGAACCGATAAGTCAGCAAACGGGAGCATGCCATTGTAAGGCAGGACAACTGCGAGCAAAATCGTAATCGGCACCATTAAAAGGGCTACCGCCATATTCGCTGGATGACCAATCACAATCGCTGTATCTAAACCAATATAGACATTTTTCCCTGGGAAACGCTTTTGAATATAAGAACGAGCGCCCTCAGAGATTGGAATGAGTCCCTCCATTAATAACGCAACCATTCTTGGCATTAAGACAAGAACTGCCGCCATTTGAATACCGAGCGTCATCACACCTTTTGCATCATAGCCGCCGAGAAGACCAATAATGATACCAAGTATGAGACCCATCACAAGCGGTTCGCCAAAGATGCCAAAGCGTTTCTTCAATGTTTCTGGATCAGCATGAATTTTGTTTAAACCAGGAATCTTATCAATGACGCGGTTTGACGCATACATGAGCGGTGCAAAGTTGACCGTTTCAGCATGAGCCATCGATACGCCTTTTAATCCGAAATGGTGTTCGATTGTCGGCGCCGTCCAATCGGCTAATTTTAGTGTGATCGCAGAGACGATCAAGCCAACAGCAAGAGCCAAGAACATATTATGATAAGCGTAGTAAGTAACAGAGGCTGCGAAAATCAAATGCCAGAAGTTCCAAATATCCACATTCAGCGTTTTCGTAAAGTTTACGGACAATAAGATGACATTTAATAAAAGTACAAGAGGAATCATGAGCGGGGCAACGGGTGTACCAAAGGATATGGCAGCTCCAATCGGCCATCCAACATCCAAAATATCGAGCTTTAGCCCAAGGGAATTAACCATGGCTTTTGCTGCTGGCCCAAGACCGCTCACGAGCAAATTAATGACAAGATTGACACCGACAAATCCAATTCCGATTGTAATACCGGCCCTGAAGGATTTCTTAAAGCCCTGCCTTAAAATCATACCGAAAAGCGTCATAATAATCGGGAGCATAATAGTTGGTCCAAGGTCTAATATAAAATCGACGGCTTGCTTGATCATACATCCACCTCCTGAATTTTTCAGATAAAGCGCTTACATATTTTCGAGAATAACTATTGGTTTAGTTCTTGCTGAAGCACGTCAACTGCTTCTTCATAAGATGTCATGTGTGAGAGCTTTGTCATCACCTCTTCTTTTCTAAAAAGTGTCATCAGCTTCTCCAGCATCACAAGCTGTTTGCTAGGCTCAGAGATTGCTAGGACAAACACAATTTTGGCTTGCACTGTTTCATCAGGGCTTCCCATCTTATGAAAAATGACAGGCTCCTTTAAAGTAGCTACACTAATCGCTGGTTTGTTCACATGCTCAGGATCTGTATGCGGAATCGCTACCCCAAAGGCTGCCAGTGGAAGGCCTGTAGGATATGTTTTTTCTCTTTCAAGCACTGCTGGTAAAAAGCTCGATTTAATGTACCCTCCAGCTTCTAACCGCCCTGCTAAATATGTGGTCACCTCCTCTCTCGAAGATGCTTCGAACTGCAGCTTAATCAGTTGTTCATCTAACTCAAACAAGCTGTTCAAACAACCACCCCTTTCATTTGGTATAAATATGAACACATGTAACAAAAGAAAGAACATTTTTAGAATAGAACCTTTTATAAAGCGCTTACAATTATGAGTTCTAAAAAATGTTCAATACTGTTACCTTTGTAAAGATATTATAGTATTCAAAATTATAAGTCAATCTCCCTAGGGAAATTTAAATAAAAAAGACGCAGTCATCACCGCGTCTCTTCCTTCTAATCTTCTATACTGCTTGTTAAATATGGCTTCCTATATCTAAAAATTCAGATACAAATAGATTGTCTGTCTGCACTGCCATTTCTTCCTTTGTGCCAATTTTTTCGATTCTTCCTTCATTCATCACCACAACACGATCAGCAATATCGAATGCTTCTTCTTGATCATGTGTCACAAAAATGGTGGTCATTTGAAAGTCACGATGAACTTTTTTCAGCCAATGCCTTAATTCTTTCCTCACCTTTGTATCAAGCGCACCAAAGGGTTCATCTAAGAGGAGTGCCTTCGGCTGAACGGCAAGTGCGCGTGCCAGTGCTACACGCTGCTTTTGCCCGCCTGACAGCTGATCTGGATACCGCTGCTCATACTGCGTAAGCTGAACAACCTCTAAAAGCTCATGTACCCGCTCTTTGATGTCTTTTTTAAGCAGTCTTTCTCCTCTAGGTTTAATTTTCAGCCCATATGCCACATTATCAAAAACCGTCATATTTCGAAAAAGCGCATATTGCTGAAACACAAAACCGATCTGCCGTTTTCGTACTGGAATGTGTGTGTAATCCTGATCTCCGAATAAAACCTGCCCGTTATTGGCGTAATCAAGACCTGCAATGATTCTTAATAACGTCGTCTTCCCAGAGCCAGACGGTCCTAGTAAAGAGATCAATTCACCATTTCTTATCGATAAATCCACGTTTTGCAAAACCTTTGTCTGACCAAATTGTTTTGATATTTGTTTTGCTGTAATCCCCAAGGCCGATCCCTCCATTTATGTTGACCGCTTGCCAAGCCGGTGATCCCTCTGTTGAATGATTTGCTTAATGATTAAAGTAATGACAGCCACAAACGCCATGAGAGACGCCACAGCAAAAGCGGCTTGAAATTGGTACTCATTGTATAAAATTTCGATATGAAGCGGCATCGTATTGGTCATGCCTCGAATATGACCTGATACAACCGACACGGCACCAAATTCACCAATCGCTCTTGCCCCGGCTAAAATGACACCATAAAAAAGAGCCCATTTGATATTCGGCAGTGTCACAAAGAAAAAAGTCTTCCATCCGTTTGCACCAAGTGTGAGCGATGCTTCCTCCTCATGAATGCCTTCATGCTGCATAAACGGGATTAATTCTCTGGCAATAAACGGAAATGTAACGAATATGGTGGCTAGGATCATGCCTGGTACAGAATAAATGACTTTCCATCCATTCGCCATAAGCCAAGGTCCTAAAAGCCCGTTTGAACCAAATAAAAGCACAAATACAAGTCCAGCAATCACAGGCGAAACGGCAAACGGGAGATCAATCACAGTGGTTAACAAACGTTTTCCGCGGAAATTAAATTTTGTGATAAGCCATGCAGCACTCACCCCAAAGATCATTTGAAGCGGCAAGGTGACGACGACAATGAAAACAGTCAATTTGATCGCCGCGAGTGTATCTGGATGTGAGATGGCCAGAAGGTATGAACTCCACCCTTTCTCAAATGCTTTTGAAAAAACGGCGATCAGCGGTATGAGTAAAAATAAAATCAAAAAAGCATACACGACCGTAATCAAGAGGATTTTCACCCCTTTAGATTCGGTTACAGGACTTTTATACTGAACATGGTGCTGATGACTAAGCTCTCTCTCCAATGGTTTCACCTCACGTATACTTGTTTTTTCCGCTCAACATACCACTGAATGCCGTGAATCAATAACAGGATGAAAAACGAAAGAAGCAGCATCAAGCATGCAATCGCTGCTGCCCCATGATAATCATACTGTTCAAGCTTGGACATGATCATCAGCGGTGTAATTTCTGTTTTAAACGGAATATTTCCAGCAATAAACACAACAGAGCCGTATTCACCTAGCGCTCTTGCAAACGCAAGTGAAAATCCAGTCATCACCGCAGGAAACAAGGCCGGCAGCAGTACGTGAAAAAAGGTCTGTCTCCTTGTCGCACCAAGAATCGCCGCAGCCTCTTCGACTTCCTGCTGCAGCCCTTCTATCACTGGCTGAACGGTTCGGATAACGAATGGAATGCCAATAAAAATCAGTGCCAAAATAATCCCAATCGGTGTGTACGCCACCTTTATATGCAGAAATTGACCAATCCATCCATTAGGAGAATAGAGGGTGGTCAGGGCAATACCCGCAACAGCTGTTGGGAGAGCAAAAGGCAAATCAATGAGAGCATCTAAGATTTTCTTTCCATGGAATGTGTACCTGGCGAGAACCCAGGCAATCAGTACACCAAACCCTGCATTGATGAGAGCAGCTGCAAAGGAAGTCGTCACGGTCAGCTGAAGCGACTTCAATACTCTTGCATCGGTAAAAACCTTCCAAATCCCCTCTGCTCCTAATGAAGCCGTCCAAATAAATACCATGGATATAGGAATGACGACAATCGCACTCACATAAACGAGCGTCACCCCAAGGCTCAGCCCAAATCCAGGCAATATACGTTTTCTTTTATTGGCGGCTGCATGTGCTTTCTTCATCACATCGCCCCCTATTTTTGTCCGCTGTATATTTGATCAAATAATCCGCCATCATCAAAAAATCTTTTCTGCGCCTTTCTCCACCCGCCAAACGCTTGATCAATCGTCACCATATCAATCTTTTTAAACTGGTCTTTATATTTGTTTAAGACTTCTTGATTTCTAGGGCGATAATAGTTTTTTGCCGCAATTTCCTGCCCTTTTTTAGAATATAAATAATCTAAATAAGCCTTCGCCACTTTCTCTGTTCCTTTACGTTTCACATTTTGATCAACGACCGCAACAGGCGGCTCCGCTAGAATACTAATTGATGGGGTGACAATTTCAAATTTGTCTTTGCCTAGTTCGTGCTGCGTTAAATAGGCTTCATTCTCCCATGCAATTAACACATCCCCAAGTCCGCGTTCAACAAAGGTCGTTGTGGCTCCGCGTGCACCTGAATCAAGGACTTCGACATGTTCATATAGCTTTTTGACAAAATCCTTTGTTTTTTCTTCATTCCCATGAAATGTTTTATCGGCGTAGGCCCATGCAGCTAAGTAATTCCATCTCGCACCGCCGGACGTTTTCGGATTTGGCGTAATGATGGACACACCTGGCCGAATCAAGTCGTTCCAATCTTTAATATTTTTGGGATTCCCTTTCTTCACAAGAAACACAATGGTCGATGTATACGGTGTTGACTGATTTGGAAATTCTTTTTGCCAATCTTTTGAAAGCAGTCCGCGATCTGCAATTGCATCAATGTCATACCCTAAAGCCAGTGTTGCCACATCTGCCTCGAGTCCATCAATAATCGATCTTCCCTGCTTTCCTGATCCACCATGAGACTGCTTGATCGTGACATCCTCACCTGTTTTGTCTTTCCAATACGTCTGAAAGGCTTGATTGTATTCCTGATACAATTCACGTGTAGGATCATACGAAACATTTAACAGCTCAACCTTTCCCTTTTGCTTTGAAGCTTCGTTTGCGTTTGAGCATGCAGTACTCGTCACAGCCAAGACGAATATAATGGTCACGACCCAGACCCATTTCCACTTTTTCATGTTATCCCGCTCCCCCGTTATCAAAAATAGTGACACCAACCTTGCCGTTTCATACGCAAAAAAGACCCTTAGCCACCTGAAATACATCACAGTCCTGTACTTCAAATTGCCAAGAGCCTTCGGTTGTCCGATCAGCTATGTATGATTGATGTTAGTCTATATATTATTCAAACTATTCACAGGTGTCAACTATGTTTTTTCATTTAAACAAAAAAAGAAACGCCATCTTGAAGAGGCGCTTCTTTTCCCGGGAAATGGTTTTTAATCGGCAGAAAGCTTTAAATTGACACCAACAGCGGTTCCATTTCTCGAGGAGTCAGCTACTCCTGTAAATGTCCCTGCTTTCCGATCAATGAGCAAGGCTTGCACATTTCCTATATCAATAGGTGAACTGCCAAAACGATGACCCATATCATTTAGCTTCGTTCTTACATCAAGGGGAACACCTACTTCGTAACGGTAAGAAGTTGTACTGTTTGTATAAATCCGCGGCTCTTCCACCGCATCTTGCAGCTCCATGTCGTATTCAAGCAAGTTTAATATGGTTTGTGAAACAGAAGCAATAATAGTCGTTCCTCCAGGTGAGCCCACAGTCATGACCGGCTCGTTATCTTTGAATATGATGGTTGGAGTCATACTGGATAATGGACGCTTATTCGGCTGGACTTCATTTGCTCCGCCTGGTCTTGCGTCAAAATCTGTTAGTTCATTGTTTAAGAAAAAGCCATATTCCGGAACAAGGATCCCTGTACCAAATAACTGTTCAATGGTTGTTGTGAATGACACGACATTTCCCCACTGATCGGCAACAGTAAAATGAGTAGTCTCGCCAATGGTTTTATCTTCTGGCTGCGGGACAATTGGGGATGGATTTTTTTCATCCTCATACGCCCATGGATCTCCTTCTTTCGGGTTTTTGTTCATTTGATCTAATTGAATGAGAGAAGCTCTTTTTGAAATGTAATCATCGTCTAGTAGTCCTTTTAGTGGAACATCTACGAATTCGGGGTCGCCTGCATATGCAGCACGGTCAGCATAGGAGAGATGCATTGTTTCAGCTAGCAGCTGATATTTTTCGAATGATTTGGGGTCATATTGTGATAGATTGAAGTGATCTAGTATTTTGAGTATTTGCAGCATAAACACACCGCCTGAGCTTGGTGGAGGCATACTTGCAAGCTGGTATCCTTTATAGTCCCCCCAGATAGGCTTGTCAGTCTTGACCTCATAACGACCAAGGTCATCAGTTGTCATCGTTCCGCCAAAATCTTGGACTGTCTTTGCAAGTGCTTTTGCTACTTTTCCTTCATAAAATGCTTTGCTTCCTTTTTTCGCAATGAGCTTAAATGTTTTTGCAAGACCTGGCTGTACAAGCAGATCGCCTTCTTTGAGCGGCTGATCATCTGGAAGAAAGATTGGCGCTGCGGCCGTTTTTTTCAGCTTTTCTTGATGATCTTCAATGGCTTTTGCCAGAACAGAATCGATTTCAAATCCATCCTCTGCAAGCTGAATGGAAGGCTCAATCAATTCCTTCATCGAACGGGTTCCCCACTTATCTAATGCTGCTTCGAGACCTTTTACTGTCCCTGGAACACCAACCGCATTACCGTGTGTGGACCGCTCAGCAAATGGGATGACTTTTCCCTCATCCGTTAAAAACATGTCAGGTGTTGCGCCCTGTGGTGCTCGTTCTCTACTATTGATGATGGATGTTTCTTTTGTCTTTCCATCATAAACCATCATAAAACCACCGCCGCCAATTCCAGACATCATTGGCTCTGTCACATTCAGTGCGTACTGGATGGCAACAGCAGCATCCACTGCGTTTCCACCTTTCTTCAATACATCAGCACCTACTTCTGATGCCAGCGGGTGAGCAGTAGCCACCATGCCATCTTTACCAACAGCTACTTTACTCCCATGAGATTCGTTCGCATTGACTTGGCTGACAGGCAGAAAAAACGAGAAAACAAACAGACATATGGACAAAACAGTTAGAGAAATGCGTTTCATGAACAACACCCCTTCCATATTCTTACTTTGACCTTACCGACTTCTTGACCAGAATACAATAGATTATTCTAAAATTTCAAAAATTTTCATCCTATCATCCTACATTTCCCAAATAAAACATTGTTTTTCAAAACATATGACGCACTCACTCATTAGGAATAAAGACACACCATTTCCAACGATTCAGCTTCAAGGTATAATAAACACAACAAAAAGGGGGAAAAACATTGAACAACAAATGCAGATTATTTTGGGAAGACTATTGGAAAGAGAAATCAGAAAAAGCACCTGCTGACGCGTTTGTTTCGGCGTGGGCATTCGGCTCAGATCCTGATCATTTGCTTGATCTTGTAAAGCAAGGAAAAAAAACAGCCACTTGTTCTGGACACCTTTTTTATGAAAAGGAACAGGAGCCGCTTCCACAACCCGGACAATATGCGGTCATTTTGGACAGCCAAGAAGAACCAAAAGCCATCATTGAAATTACACATGTTGATGTCATGCCAATGAATGAAGTCCCCGTATCATTTGCACAAGCAGAGGGTGAAGGCGACTTATCTTATGACTATTGGTACAGAGAACATAAAGAATTTTTCACAGAAGCACTCCAATCATACGGTTTAGAATTCAAAGAAGATATGCTTCTTGTTTGTGAACGGTTTAAGCTGATTCATTCAGCTTCTTAGCCTTTAAGCGGCGCCAAATATGGCCCGCTTTTTTCGTTGCTTTTCCCCTTTTAGAAAAAGGTGTGTTGAGATCACATCTTTAGGTCAGAATAAGATCAAATAGAAAAAGTGAAGAAATTTTCGACTACACCTGTTTTTTTTCGACAAAAGAATATATAATTATTTGATGTGTGCATTGTCTCATTTATACAATGGAGGGTTTTTACATGTTAAAAAGGAAAAAAGACAAGTTTTCCGTCTTGTTAACGGAAATTGCTAAAAATTTAGATGAAACTGCTGAGTATTTTGTTAGCTATAAAGTAACAAATCAAACCACTCTGAAAGAATTTTCTGACACATTGAAGGAATATGAGACAAAAGGTGATAATCATGTTCATACCATGATTAAAGAGCTGAACAAAGCCTTTATTACACCGATTGAACGTGAAGACATTCTTCAATTGACGAATAGCCTCGATGATGTTTTAGATGGAATTGAGCATTTTTCCGCAACATTAGAAATTTACTCAATTACAAGCTCTGACGAACATATCGACAAATTCAGCCACTACATCAGAGAGTGTGCGAAAGAAATTTTAATCACAATTGATCTACTAGCTGAAAATCGCTTGAAAGATATTCATCCGCACGCAATCAAGATCAAAGAGATTGAACATAATTGTGACAATCTTCATCGTAAATCATTAAAGAACTTGTTTGGAAAAGAAACAGATCCAATTAAAGTGATTCAATACAAAGAAATTTACGAAACACTTGAAGAAATCGCTGATTCCTGTCAAAGTGTTGCCAACAATCTAGAAACAATCATTATGAAGAATGCGTAACGGGGTTAGTTAAACATGGACACATTACTCATCCTTACCATACTTATTGTCATTTGTGCACTTGCTTTTGATTTCATTAACGGGTTCCACGATACAGCAAATGCCATTGCGACTTCAGTTTCAACGAAGGCATTAAAGCCTAGACATGCGATCATCATGGCAGCGTTCATGAACTTCTTAGGAGCAATGACATTTACAGGTGTGGCAAAATCCATTACAAAAGATATCGCAGATCCATTTACACTTCAAAACGGCTCTGTTGTGATCTTGGCTGCTTTAATTGCGGCCATCACATGGAACTTGCTTACTTGGTATTACGGGATTCCGAGTAGTTCTTCACATGCATTAATCGGATCAATTGCAGGAGCGGTTATTGCCTCTGCCGGTTTTGGCGCTTTAAACTATTCGGGATTCATTAAAATCATTCAAGCACTTTTGCTTTCACCTATCCTAGCTTTCGTATTGGGATATATCGTGTATACCATTATCAAAATTATATTTAGAAACAACAATCTCGCAAAAACAAATAAACAATTCCGACGTGTTCAAATTTTAACGGCTGCACTGCAATCGTATACCCATGGGACAAACGATGCGCAAAAAGCGATGGGAATTATTACGATGGCTTTAATTGCAGGTAATTTGCATACAACAGACGACATTCCTTTCTGGGTACAATTCTCTTGTGCGCTTGCAATGGGACTCGGTACTTCTATCGGCGGCTGGAAGATTATCAAAACAGTCGGCGGTAAAATTATGAAAATTCGACCAGTAAACGGAGTATCTGCCGACTTAACGGGTGCAGCTATTATCTTCGGTGCGACGTTTATTCACTTACCTGTTAGTACGACTCACGTTATCTCATCTTCTATTCTAGGTGTAGGTTCTGCACACAGAGTCAAAGGGGTTAACTGGGGTACGGCAAAACGTATGCTTGTCACTTGGGTGATTACATTACCGATTTCAGGAACTCTAGGAGCTCTTATATACTTTGTGTTAAATGCGATTCTCTAATATCAAAGACCTGTCTAACAGGTCTTTTTTTATTTGCCCGCACACTTAAAAACCCTTTTCCTGCAGGACATTTTTTCATGAAGCAGGGTTTCCAATCATATCCATAGAAATAAACAAGTATTCATCTGTCTATGGGAGAGAAGAACATGCTATTATTTTTTCAATTGACTGTATGGTTATTGCTAGGTGCTCTTGCAGTGTATGTATTTGCAGTTTGGCGCTTTGAACAAAAAGTAAAAGAAAAGATGTTTGCCATTCGTAAAACGTGGTATTGGATTTATGTAGCGGGTGCTGTTGTGTACTGGACAAATGACCCTTCTTCTATCTTCACCGATTGGATGCACTACTTGATCATTGCCGTATTTTTCGCATTAACTGATGCTTTCATCTTTCTTAGCTCCTATATTAAGAAACTCGGAAATCATGAGCTGGAAACCGACACCCATCAACTCCTTGAACAAAATAACGATCTCCTTCATTCTTACCTCAATAAACTAAAAACGTACCAATACCTATTGAAAAATGAACCGATCCATGTATATTATGGAAGTGTAGAGGCATATATAGAGGGAATTGAGCGGCTGATTTATTCTTTTGCCGACAAGATGAATATTCAAGCGGTGCTTTGTCCATACGATATGCAGGAACAAAAAGACGACCTGCTTCGGACACTTGACCAGCGGGCTCTTATTCAGGCGAAGCTTGACAGGCAGGAAGTATATTACGATGATTTCGGTCATTTGGTGCTCATCCCATTTTCTGTAGCAGATGCTCATTTTGTCATTAAGCTCACCTCCGATGAGATTGTCACGGAGTTCGACTATTTATTAATGACATCACTTACAACAATTTATGACCTAATCTTGCCTGACGAAGAGGAAGGTGATGAAGATGGACCACGCACTTCAAGGGGATAACAACAACCCTAAGAAAAACCCTTTTAAGATTTTAAAGAAAAAACGCCATATCAGTATGGCCGATTATAAGGTAAGCCCCCATACTGAGCGAATTTTTAAAAAGAATGAACAGCTTCTGGATGAGTATAAAAATAAAAAGGCTTGATTACACTAAAGGACGCGGAACGAAATCCGCGTCCTGCTTCCATTTTCACATAGACTTGCATACAATACACTATACGCTGCAACGATTGAGGTGCCAAAATGAAAAAGAAAATCAAACAACTGAGATATGTTCAGTTTGCTGAATATCAGCCGTCCCCATATACTAAGCGTTTAATTGAAAAGAGTGAAACAGCCATCCAATCATACAAACAGAAACACTCACTGATTTAACAGTTTAAGCAGCTTCTCCTTCGTTTTAGGACCGTATACCCCATCACTTGTCAGACCGTTCACCAGCTGAAAGCGCGCTACGGCATTCGCCGTTTTTTCTCCGTAAACACCATCGATGCCTTTATCTGCAGCCGATTTATCAGGGTAAAAATAAACAGCAGCAAGCGCTTTTTGGACGAGGCGTACGTGCTCTCCCTTCGTTAGAGGCGAAGTCACCTTTAAAATCCCATCTGGCAGCTCATACATCATTTTTCCATCATTTCGATAAATTTTGAGAACCTGTCCAATTTGAATCTTGTTCGGTTCGCTAATGTTATTCCACTTCTGAAGGTCTTGAACTGTGACGTCATGAGCTTTGGCAATACTCGTTAACGTATCCCCGCTTTTGACAACATACGTGATGACCGTCTCAGGCTCTCCTGCCGTTTCAATTCCTTTTTTAAATTCATCCCATGTAGCGAGAAGCAGACGCGGACATGCTTTTCCAGACCAGTGCTGATGTGTGACCACATTCGCTAGTGGAATATGATGCTCTTTCAGCAGCTTTTGAATGAGCCATTGCGCATGTTTGACCGCTTGTTGGAAATTCCCATCTTCATTTTCACAAATTTCAATCCCGATCGACTTTCTGTTCCCATTTCCATTTCCGTCCCCTGCATGCCAGCCATTTTCATTTAACGGCAGATGCTGAAAGATTTCATGATCATCCACTGTAAAGTGCCAGCTTTCCGCTGTCGTTGGGCGTTTCACATATGCCGCATGACTTTTTGCATCCGCTCCCTTTGACGTGTTTGCTGTGTTATGCACCGTCACATACATCGGTGTCATGGCGTATCCTGGGCGGTTCCCGTTTCCAACTGGAATAAAATCTTGATAAATTTCTACCATGTTCTGCACTCCCTTTTGCTAAATTGAATTGATCTTTCTCATCAATTGGTGGCGTTCGTAAGACAACTTGTGTTTGTTTTAGTGATAAGACTATGGTAAAATTTGAATTCAATCCACTCTTTTTAGTAATGGAAAACGCAAAAATGAAGAAAAAAACAGGAATTAATTCCATTTTTCCTTGATTTTATGTTAAAATTGTTAAAAATAAGCCGATATTAAAAGTAAGTAATAGCTTCATTAGCTATTTAGTCCTATATGGACTTTTCTTTTACACCAAAAACAGAACATACGTTTGCTTGGAGGTTTTTAAATGACTGGTTTTTTAACCCATTTAGAAGAAGAGATTAAGCGGTTATATGCCAAATTACAAATAAGCGGTCCTGCTTATAGAGACATGCAAAGGATCGCTTCTGAATTTCATGTATGGGTCCACTATGAGGATACTGGCAGCATGATGATCAAACATCAAGGTCTTTACAGTATTATATTAAACAGATCTCTATCGTCAGAGGAACAATGGCAGGATTTTGCCCACGAGCTTTGTCATGTGCTGAAGCATGCAGGCAACCATTTCAAGATGCACAAACTCTTTCGAGAACTGCAAGAGTTTCAGGCTAAACAATTCATGTATCACTTTTGTGTGCCGACCTTTATGCTGATGCAAATGAAGCTTCCAAACCTTCGGCAGCAAGCCATTTTGCACATTGCGCAAACATTTCATGTCACCTGGGCTTTCGCTGAAAAGCGGCTCGCCTTGTTCGAACAGCGGAAAGCAGGCATTCGCTTCCAACAAGAGTTTACATCTTATTTAATGAAAGCCGAGAAGGTCGCGGAAAAAGAAGCTGTTTATCAAACGTAAGCCTCTTCTGCATAGGGCGACAGGGTTTATCCATAAAGATTTAATACTTGCTTGAGTACATTTGTGTACCGATAAAATTGCTCATTTTGCGTTTCACGGCGATAGCGCCGTCTGAAGTCTTGAAAGAATGCTCTTCTTTGCGCCTGACTGATTTCAAGTTGTACACTTTTTCCGGTTAGACATTGATTATTAATATTGTGAGGGTGTGTTCCAGAATAGCGATCAGATTCAGATAGCAGCACTGCGGGAAATCCATTAAGCGTTAAACGTTTCACTGTTTCTGCCGCTTTTTCTCTGTCTGTCCCGCCCACTAATGTTTGAAGCACCTCCGTTTCCCCGTAGCCATGGAGCGCAAACGTGTAATGATGGGCATGCACTAGAGAAAGGCAGACCGGCTCATTGAAACGTGTGCTTGTAATATGAAGCACATGATTGCCTTTCACTTTAAGGCCTTCAAATAAATACATAGAATCATCACTTGCGATTTCATGAATGAGCTCACTCACGCCAGATTCAATTCCCCCAGCATGAGGGGACAAAACCAAAAGCTGATCTCCTTTCCGCTCGTGAAGAATTTGATAGTCGATTCCCTCTCTTTCATGAGCGGAAAGCTCTTCATAACTTTGATATGTATCAATGATTTGCGTCATTCCATCTTCCCCATTTCTCTATATGAGCATAAGTCTACTGATCTTAAATTCTTTTGTAAAGGGATTTCGCATGACCTATCGACTTAATACATCCTTAAATTTTCCTTATCTTTTCGGCTATCTGTTGAATTTTGAGAAAAAATGACCGATAATTGAAATGAATAGAACTTTTGGACTATATGAATCTTTTTGCATTCTCTCTCATAAATTAGAAATATTGTGATCTACATCTGGAGGAATTCATGTTAAAAAAGAAAACCACCATCACCCTTGTCATCTTAATCCTTAGCTTCGCTGGCATCATTTACTGGAAATGTTTTTCTCTTCAAGGCGTATCTCACGGAACCTTTATCCGCTCGATGACATCACCTGACGGAACATATATCATCAACACCTATCGACATAGCGGAGGGAAACTAAAGGAGAACGCAGTTAGAGCAGAGATTGAAAACAAACTCACCCACCGAAAGAAAACGATTTACTGGAAATACCCTGACAAAGACCCTCTCATCAAATGGAAAAATGGACAGCTTGTTCAAATTGGGCATGAATTTTTAAATGTGGTAAAAGGAGAAACATACGATTATCGCTTTGACCGGAACAAAAGAAAATAGCGTATCAAAAAAAAACGAATCCCTATTGGATTCGTTTTTTACGTTGACATCACATGCTGCATGAATTCTTTCATTTCTTTACTTACGCTCGTTAGTCGTTCCACAATTTCACTAAACTCTGTCACAAGTAAAGCCTGCTCTGATGATGAACCTTTCATATGGTCCATGCTCTCAAGTAATGTATGTATATTAGAGGAAATTCCTTGCAGTGAACTTTCAATATTTTCTGTTGCACGTGAAGTTTCACTTGAAAGCTTTTGAACCTCACTGGCTACAACACTAAATCCAGCCCCCTCTTTTCCTGCCCTGGCTGCTTCGATTGACGCATTCAATCCTAGCAAACTCGTTTGTTTCGAAATGCCCTTAATCATTTTTGTAATATCAGATGTTTTTTTCGAGCTTTCAAGTGTTTGCTGCGTTTGTAAGGTCATTTCCTCACTTGTCGCAGAAAGCTCTTCTGAATGTGCCGCCACCACATGGACCTTTTCTTGAATACTTTGAATGATGTCATTTAATGACTCCATATATGCTTCAAGCTCTAATTGATTTTTAAGTGGAAAACCTAAAGCGAGTGCGCCGATCACTTGTTGATTTTCATCAAAAATTGGCAGACCCATTGCATTTAACGGTATTCCGTAAACCGATTCAGGGACAAACATACTTGATGTCTCACCTCTGAGTGCTTTTTTCATATTTAAATCATCTGGCTTAATGAGTTCTCCAGCTCGAATTTGAAAATCCACATCTTTCGATGGCAAATACAGCAAGAATTTCTCTCGATCAATGACACCCATCGTCACTTCGTTTTTTAAAATCTGCATCATATAAGGTGCTGCTGTCACAATACTCTGTAGTATATCCAATTTCTCTACCCCCTTATATAGTTTATCGGTCGTTCTTCTTAAATTAATAGTTACTTTTTAAAATAATCATGATGATTAGAAGAAATTCTTCATATTTACGAGTAAAAAGAAGTGCTTTCCTTTCTATATTCAAACGTATATTTGCTATAATTAATGAATCAACATATGATGAAATGGTCATGTAGCCATTTTTTATATTCATTGGAGGCGCATGTTGTGACACAACCCATGAAATATGAGCGGGCGATCGTCATTGGCGGAGGTATCACCGGAATGCTCGCTGCAAAAGTTTTATCAACGTTTTATCATCAAGTTTTGATTATTGAAAAGGATGAACTGCCAGAATCTCCTGAGAATCGTCTTGGCACTCCTCAAGCCTTTCATCCACATAGAATGCTGCCACTTGGCAAGCAAATCGTTGAACGTCTATTCCCTGGTTATACAAAAGAGTTACTGGCAATGGGCGGATTTAATACAAGGGATCAAACCTCTCGATTTATCACAAAAGATGGCGAATTAACGCTCACTGATACAGAAGAAACCGCCGTCACAAGACGCGCGTTACTAGAGTGGGTGCTGATGCAAAGAATGGTAAAAGAGGAACATGTGCAGTTTTTAGAAAAACATGAAGCCATCTCGCTTCAGTTTAAAGAAGGAACAAATCAAGTCATGGGTCTCATCGTGAAGAACCGGCAAGTAAAGCCTGGAAGCATTCATGAAATGAAAGCAGACTTAGTGATTGATACGTCTGGAAGAATGTCTAAGTTGCCAAAATGGTTGAAAGACGCTGGATTAACCTTGCCACAGACTGATGAGTTACATGTGTTTCTAGGATACAGCACAAGATATTATCAAATACCATCAGGTGCGCCACCCCTACAATCAATGGTTGTAGTTGGCCAGCCAGACAAGCAAATTCCAACAGGGCTGTTTGAACGGGTTGATCATGATTTAGTAGCTGTGCTTCTTTCTGCAGCTGGCGGTTCACATTATCCAACAACGGATGCAGATCAATTTGATTCAGAAACCGCTGCACTGAGCGATCCCGCGATAGCAGAAGCCATCTCCCATTTAACGCCCTTTACAAATCCAAAAGGATTTAGAGTCCCTTCTTGCGTGAGACATCACTATGAACATATGCAGGATTGGCCAAGTGGATTATTGGTGATGGGCGATGCCTTGTGTACGTTAGATCCCATTCATGGGCAGGGCATGACAAAGGCAGCCCTCGAAGCACAAACTCTTGACCGAATGCTCAAACAAGCACAAAAAAATGAGCGGCTGTCTTTTGAAAAGGACACATTACAACAAATGCAGCAAGCGAGTGAACTTGGCTGGTGGCTTTGTGCAATTGCTGATATGGCGTGGGACGGTGTCGAGTTAAAAGGAGAAACAACCATCCCCCACTTGACGTTCGTACAGGAATTTTTAAATCGCTACGTACAATACGCCATTGTCACAAAACAGCCTAAACGACTTGAAGCGTATCACCGGATGCATTCTTTCTTAACAGAACCGAGAGAAATCATCAACTTAGAACAGCTGCACGACATGATTCAAGCTGACACCTCAGGAGAAACCGCTGAATGGTGGAAGCAATGGGATCAAAAGAACGATGAAGGCAACCGAGCTTTTTTCCATGAAGCGGTTCCTGACTTTCGTCTAAAGCACTTGCTGTCATTAAATTAAATCAAAAAAAGCCCCCTTTAATGGGGCTTTTTCATTAACGTAATAATTGAAGTACGTTTTGCGGCTGCTGGTTTGCTTGAGCTAACATTGCTTGAGATGCTTGAGAAAGAATGTTGTTCTTTGTGAACTCACTCATTTCCTTCGCCATGTCAACGTCACGAATACGAGACTCAGCAGCTGTTAAGTTTTCAGCAGAAGCACCAAGGTTGTTGATTGTGTGCTCTAGACGGTTTTGGACTGCACCCAGAGCTGAACGCTGTTTAGATACAGCGCCGATTGCTGCGTCGATTTTTGCTACTTCGGTGTCAAAGTTAAAGCCTTCTTCATTAACTACAATATCTTTTACAGTTAAAGTTTCTGCATCCATTTTGCCAATCTGCACTTTAATATTTTGTTCGACATTCGCTCCAATTTGGAATTGAAATCCATCTTCCACACTACCATCTAAAAGGTTTTTTCCGTTAAATGCTGTGCGCTGAGAAATTCCATCGATCTCATCAACAAGCGCGGTGATCTCATCTTGAATAGCAGTTAAATCTTCAGTTTGCTGAGTACCTGTATTACCAGCCTGAACTGTCAATTCACGCATACGTTGAAGAATTGCATGTGTTTCAGTTAATGCACCCTCAGCTGTTTGAATAAGAGAAATACCATCCTGTGCGTTTTTAGAAGCCATTTCTAATCCGCGGATTTGTCCACGCATTTTTTCAGAGATGGCAAGACCTGCTGCGTCATCTCCTGCACGGTTGATTCGAAGACCAGAAGAAAGCTTTTCCATGTTCTTTTGCCCTGCTCCATTGTTTGCAGACAAACGGTTCAATGTGTTAAGTGCTGCGATATTGTGGTTAATTCTCATGTTAAATGACCTCCGTGTGTTTGAACCAATTGGACGTCCTTATCCAAAAGTTCTAAATTAGAATTTTTTTGTAAGCCTTACAATCCATTTATCGAACTTCAATGGAATATGTTTAACAAAAAAGGAATAAATAAGGATAAAGTCTCATTAACTATGATCGTTTCGCTAGAGTATGCCAAATTTAAAGGTCATTTTTCATGATTTATAACAGGGGTTTAAGAATCATAAGACTGGAGAAAACGCGAAGAATAAAGCATAAAAAAAAAGCCCCATAAAGGGGCCTGTCATTAACGTAGTAATTGAAGTACGTTTTGTGGCTGTTGGTTCGCTTGTGCAAGCATTGCTTGAGACGCTTGAGAAAGAATGTTGTTCTTAGTGAACTCACTCATTTCTTTCGCCATGTCAACGTCACGGATACGAGACTCAGCAGCTGTTAAGTTTTCAGAAGATGCACCAAGGTTGTTGATTGTGTGCTCTAGACGGTTTTGGACTGCTCCAAGTTTACCACGTTGAGCAGATACTTGGTTGATAGCAGCATCAACGATTTTCAATTGAGTATCAAAACCAACATCTGTTGCATCTGCTGCATTATCAGCAAATTTAGTTACATCAATATCTTTTACAGATTGATTAGCTAAGATTGCTCTTCCAGTTGTATCAGCTGGATCTTTAACTCCAAGTGCATCAGTGCTCATTTTTTCAATGTTAACTGAAATTTGTTGAGTTGCGTTAGCACCGATTTGGAATACTAAAGATTTCTCAGTAGCAGTTGGTGCTGCAGGATCAGCAGGAGCTTTAAATGTACCATCTAACAATTTCTTACCGTTAAACTCTGTACGATTTGAGATACCATCTACTTCTTCTTGTAGAGCTTTAATCTCATCTTGAATAGATTGAAGATCAGTAGTTTTATCCTGTGTACCAGTGTTTCCAGCTTGTACAACTAGTTCACGAACACGTTGAAGGATTGAGTGAGTTTCAGTCAATGCACCTTCAGCTGTTTGGATAAGAGAGATACCGTCTTGTGCGTTTTTAGAAGCCATTTCTAATCCGCGGATTTGTCCACGCATTTTTTCAGAGATTGCTAGACCTGCAGCGTCATCTCCTGCACGGTTGATTTTAAGACCAGAAGAAAGTTTCTCCATGTTCTTTTGGCTCGCACCGTTGTTTGCAGACAAACGGTTTAATGTGTTAAGTGCTGCGATATTGTGGTTAATTCTCATTTCCTATTACCTCCATGTATGTGGGACCTGACAGACGTCCTTGTCTGAAAAAAGTCCTTTATTCTAGGGCTTATCAACCCTGACAATTCTATTATCGGATGTGTTTATAGGATGTTTAGCAGATTTTTTAAAAAATACCGCATTTTTTTCATGACGTTGATCCTAATTTTAACAATTTTATCAAAATAAAAGCTGCTGATCTATTATCAGCAGCTTTACAATTTATGAATATCAGTATTGTTTGATATCAAACATTAAGATATTTTGGTACACGACGTAATCCTTCTTACTTGTGAAAGGTCCTTTATTATGTTCATCATTGATTTCATAGAAATTCATCCCAATTCCAAAACTTCTTTCTTTATACCAGTTAAAAAAATCGTTGATTTCTTTCATTGAAAGCAAATAATCCTTTTGAAGCCCATTTATCATCGTAATTGAAAGTATACCTTTTGTTGCTTCTTCACCAGGTTTTGTTCCGTCTTGATCCTTTGGTTCTTCGGTTGTGCCGTCACCTGGCTTTGTTCCGTCTTGATCTTTTGGTTCTTCGGTTGTGCCGTCACCTGGCTTCGTTCCGTCCTGATCTTTCGGTTCTTCAGTTGTGCCGTCACCTGGCTTTGTCCCGTCCTGATCTTTTGGTTCTTCGGTTGTGCCATCATCTGGCTTTGTCCCGTCTTGATCTTTCGGTTCTTCGCTTGTTCCATCACCTGGTTTTGTTTCATCCTGATCCTTAGACACTTTTTGAAGATCTTTTAATGAAATTGAGATTACAGATTTAAAATTGTTTTTGACAGAATAACTACCAATTGATTCAGCATAATCTCTTCCACCAATAACATATAATTGATCATCAGCAATAACTGCCACAGATCCAACTCTACCTTCAGGGATTTCATATAAAGAATCTTGGACTTGACTAGTTTGTGGATCAAATATCTGGACTTGTTTTAATAATTTACTCGATCTATCTCCAATTCTCTGACCACCAATCATAAATAATTTATGATTGTATGTCGCATATGCAGCTTCATAAGCAAAAGAATTTAATTGAATATCCTTTAAGCGTTGCCACTTCCCTAGCGTCATATCATATTCTAAAATATCTTTATCATTCGTTCGGCTAACATTAGCCTCACCACCAGCAATGTATAACTTTCCATTTATCTCTGCAATACTTCTCCCTTGACGAGAAGTTAATTGAGAATTATCTAAGCTTTCCCACTCTCCACTTACCGTATCATAGGAGTAAAAATTTACTTGAGAGCTTGATAAAGATGCCACTATAAAAATTTTTTCTCCAACTGTAACTGCTCTTAAGGAACCATTTATATAGGATGTATATATAAATTTCTCAGGCATCTGAATCGGTTCTTCTGTCCATTGATCTAGTTCCGTATCATAAACATCGATGGTTTTGTGAACTGTTTTAGTTGTATCAGTAAGACCGCCAATAACATAGATTTTTTTACCTACTGTTGCGTAGGCAGCTCCTGTTCTTAATCTAGGCATACTTGCTTTTTCTGACCACAAATCAGTTTTAGGATCATACATATATGTCGAATTGTTGAATTTAGACTGCTGACTTGCTCCACCGAATACATATATTTTCCCCTCAACTACTCCTACACTTGCTCCGATACGCTCTTCCGGTAAGTCCGCTCGCTTCGTCCACCCATTTGTTTCAGCAGCATGAGCTTTTAACGGATGAATTGTGACCATCATAAAAATGGTCAAAAGCACTAAGAATAAACCTTTTTTCATTATTTCATTCCTCCAAATCTTAAATACCCCTCCTTTTATCGACATATTTGTAATAAAATTTAATTTTTATCATTGTACACCAGAACAAATATCCTCAAATTGCACCTGTTATTTACCCTCACACATACATCACCGGTGTCGATATTTTAATAATCTTTCCGCCTCGACGGTAAAATCTTGGGACGCGGCGGCTTAAGGTGGCGATGACTTCGTAGTTGATCGTATTGAGCATTTCGGCGATTTCATCGACAGAAATTTCTCCGCCCTTTTGACGGCCGTAAATAACAACTTCTTCGCCTTGCTTTGCTTTCATTTCTCCTAAACTGATCATCGTCATATCCATGGTGACGCGGCCAGCAATCGGCATTCGTTTTCCACGGAAAAGCATAAATCCTCGATTGGATAATGCTCGTGAGTACCCATCTGCATAACCGATTGGTATGGTTGCTATTACTTCATCAGGTTTTGCTACATAGGTTGCCCCATAGCTGACGGTCCTTGGCTTTGTCACCATTTCCTTCACGAATGCAATCCTTGCTTTTAAACTGAGAGCGGGCTCCAGCTTAACAGCGTCTAAACTCTCAATGTATTGCGAAGGGTACAGTCCATATAATCCGATGCCGAGCCGAATCATATCTGCGCTAAATTCAGGAAATGCGATGGCAGCCGCTGTATTGTTCATATGTACTGTCGGCAGTGTAATGCCTTGTTTTTTTAAGAAACGAAGAAAATCAATAAAAATGCTGTGCTGCAGCAGTGTGAAATCAGGGTCAGGCTCATCCGCAGTGGAGAAATGCGTAAATATTCCATCCCACCTCAGGTTTTCACTCTTTTCAAGCGCCTCCACCACCTCTAACAGCTCTTCCTTTGTCCGTACACCTAATCGTCCCATCCCTGTGTCAACATTGACATGAATCCCAAGGCGATGCTGACTTTCTTCTTCCTCTAAGATCTCATTTGCTTGAACAATCCAGTCTTCTCGAAGGCCGGATAGGTCAATTCTCCAGGCTGCAGCCCTTTTCACACAGTCGAGCGGGGTAAATCCAAGGACCAGAATCGGTGCTTCAATTTTTGCTCTCCGCAATACAATGCCTTCTTCCAAGCTGGCAACCGCAAGCTCTGTCGCACCGCTTTCTAGTGCCTGCCTCGCTACTTCAACTGAACCGTGTCCATAAGCATTCGCCTTTACGACAGCCATGATCTTGCTTTTCCTTGGAATATGCGCTTGAATGGCTTCGATATTTCTTTTAATCGCGTCAAGATTGACCTCGATCCAGACTTCCCTGCAAAGCTTTTGCATGTATGTTTCCTCCAGTCATTTCGATATCAATGTTCGTTTTCGTGTCTAGTCTATCTTTATTCATTTTTGAGAAAAACATTCAACCGCAATGATTGAACCAGCTTTTGTCTTGATGGACATAAAAAAGAAACCACCTCAAATGGTGATTTCTTCTTTATGGGACAGTCATTTATTAAACCGCAGATTTCATCATTGAATCAATTTCATGATAAATCTCCTTCAGATTTTCTCGTTCAGTCAAATATTCGGCGTCACTCTTACGAACAGGCACATCAAAAGCCAGAAAGGTGAGCGTGATCGTTGATGATTCCTGATCATTCATAGTTAATCTCAATTCAAGTGTCGAGATCTCTTCATTATTATCACTCTCAACAGATTGTTCAATCGGCACACCATCTTCTAACATGTCAACTTGTTTCAACTCTTTCATGGAAAGCTCAGTAACATCAAACCTGAATTTTCGAGATGAGCTGCCAGGTTGATGTGTAATAAAGCGCATGACCTTTCGCACATCATCAATCGCAAAGCCTTTATCCACATTTTGCGAAAAGATGTATGTTGAAGCCTGAAAACCGTCTTCTTGAAAAAGCATCATCATTTTATCTAATAATATGTTTGGATCATTCTTTTCTTTTTGTCTTTGCAATCTACCAGCTATGAATAAAATGACCATTCCCCCGATGATGCTGAGAGCCGTCCCCAACCCATTCCCTACATCTACGAAAACAGTAAAGCCTAAAATAGCAACAATATAAGCGATTACAATACCTATGATAAATACCACACCGAGCTCCTCCTGTCATGAATCTTCATTGTTATATTGGTTTAGCCATAGTATATCTGGATTTTGATTGAAAAAAAATCTACTATAGACTAAACAGATACTACATTCATTTCACTTTTTAAATAGAAAGGATTTTTATGATGAACCTCTACACGACAGACGAAATCATTGATGCTCTTTTTAAAGCATGGTCTTCTCAATCTAGTTCAAAATGGAGTAAAGACAACCCGGCAAACGGACAATGTGGCGTCACTTCTTTAGTCGTACATGATCTTTTAGGCGGAAAAATAAACAAAACTGCATTACCCAATGGATGGCATTTTTACAACGTAGTGAATGGAACAAGAATCGACTTTACTTCTTCACAATTCTCTGAGGAAATCGTTTATATGGATGTACCTTCAAATCGAGAAGAAGCATTTCAAGATACGAATGAGGATCAGTATCGTTATTTAAAGGAGCGAGTCGTAGAATATTTAAACATATATTATCATGAAAACAGACCATAAGAGGTCTGTTTTCATTGCAGTTCGATAAAGTGTTTAAAAGATAGGTAGTAAGAACTCACACACGCCTTCTTCTTCTCTATATCGCTCTATGATAGGTTCCTGACGCATGTTCAATTGATTGTTTTGGATCATTTGAGGCAATTGGCTCCAAAACAAATTCACTTTTTCAGTTGTATGTGTCACCGTAAACACAGCATACTTTCCTCCTTCAAAATGACCAGTCTGAACCATTTGATCTTTTGAAAAATCTCTATTTGTCATAAGCATAAGGTCATATCTGCATCTTTCTAATGGAATTTTTTCAGGATCATCTTGAGGAACACCATATATACCATATTCCTTTAATTCATCATTTAAATGATGTTGTTTGATCCATTTCTTAAATCTCTTCATCATCTCAAAGTTCTCTTTGCTGACATATGATCCGATATTTCTCATATACACCATTTTCATATTCATTAACATTTCAATTTTGCAATTCATGATTTCCCTCCAATTTTTATTGGAAGACTGGCCAATCATTCCTTACAACCAACGGTAACATCCTTTAAAATATAATGCAGTAGGATATTAAAAATAATGTAATGTATGATGGAAAATACATATTTTTCAAGATTTGAATCTTTAAAACAAAAAAGAACGGACAACGGCCGCTCCCTTTCTATTACGATTCATTTTTTTAAGGCTTAGCACATTGAAAACCAAAAAAGCCATTATAAAGGCTCTTTTAGTTTAAGCAAAATAACCGATACTAGATGTATGTCCTCTTTGGGCTTCATTATGGATATCGTTTGACGAAACATAGCTAAAAGCACCTAACACACTGACAATTATAAATACGGTTGCTACTGACTTAAATTTCATAAAGACAGTCTCCCCTTTTAATTTGGTGTTGGAAATATAGAATCTTCTCGTAAAATTCGTTTGAGCGTTCTATATCTCCTGCTTTATTATAATGCTTCGCTGCATCTTTCGCTAAATCTTCAAGATTTGCAAAAAAAGACTTTGATTCCAAATAAGCCATTGACTCTGTTATACGATTCACATTGTTATCTATATATAGTGATTTCAACATAATGAATGTATTTATAAAAATATCATCCTTTAATTTTTCAGCTAACTCGATCCCATAGTTTAATGCATATAAACCTAAATCACTCTGATTATCTTTAAAGTATGATTTTGTCAACATGACCAGCGGATCAAGGATTTTGTTTAAATGCTCATATCCCTGTTCTTTAAACGAATGAATAGATTCATTAAAATATTTAATTGCCATTGAAAGGTTATTGTTATGAAAATAACTCAACCCTAAATTATAGAGTGCTGATCCTTTTAATCGTTTTGTTGAGGTGTCGGCGGCTTTTTCTAGTGCGTGTTGAAAATGGGGTATTGCTTTTTCGGGGCAGCCCATATCTATATAGTTTAATCCGATCACAAAGGAACATTGTATTTCTCTTACAGTGTATGTATCTTTTTCTCGATAACATTGTATCGCCTGCGCGATATGGTGCATGGACATGTGGGTTTGTTTCATGTGGTAATAGATTTCAGCCATCTTGTAATTGAACTCGGCCCGTTCAATATCGTCACTGACAAGAGACAGCTTTTTTTCTGCCCGTTTATAGAAGGTAATCGCATTTAGGTATTCATAGTTTTCAAATTCATACATGCCGTAGAAAAAATTGAAGTAATACTCGAGTAATCCTGTTAATTTCTCTTGGTCCCTTTTGATCTTCATTGCGAGCTCCTTGAAGTTGGCCCGCTCTTTCCCATTTTCTAAAGGATTCAAGTAATCAAGCATTAATTTATGTCTGAACTCCATGAGTGAGAAATACAATAATAAATCTTGATTTTCTTCCATATGATCAAGCATTGATTTGATTTCCTCTTTATATGCTTCGGCGTCCGGTACGTTAAATCTTTGAATATGATAATACCATTCATTGATTTTCAAACCGACGTGAGAAGAAAGCACTTTCTCCATCAGCCCTTACCCCTTCCTCTATTTTCCCTATAATGACATATATTATCATTTTATGAACCATTCGACACCGAAAAGAAACCGCAAAAAAGCCCTATAAAGGGCCGTGTGAATGATAAGATAAAAAGACTTCTATTCATAAATAAGCACCCAGTATTCCGCCCCAGGTTCTCCTTCTTCTACAACAGCCTTCCACCCTCTTTTTTGATAAAAAGATAAAGCTTTGTGATTTTCGGAGACGCATTTGAGGGTGACCGGTGTTCCCAAAACTTTTATCGCTTGTTTGAGCAGCAGATCTCCTGCCCCTTGACCAGCAGCTTCTGGATGTACAAACAAGAGGTGAATAAAACGATCTGGTACATATAGAGAAATGAATCCAAGGATTTTATTGTTCTCTTCAACTAAGAAAATTTGCTCTTCCTGCGTATCTTGATCAAAATCTTGCAGATTGAGGTCTTCTGGATTGAGCCAGTGAAAGCTCTGGCGTCGGGATTCTAAATAGATTTGTCTTAATTCTGGATAATCTTCTATGCTCGCTTCTCTAATCAACATCGCAACATCCCCTATGTTTTTTATTTGAATGTTAATTCGCCTCTAGAACGCGTTTTGCCTGTATTATACCTGCCAGTAACAATTGATCACTGAACTGCGAATCATTGACAGCGCGTGCAAGAGCGATTGTACCAATCATGCTGCTTACTAGTGCGTAACTCGTAGAGAGATCTATATTACCAGCATCAGCTATAAACTCCATAAATCGTTTCAGTTCATCGGTATAAGCTTTCCGTACCTCTTGCGATAATTGAGGAATTTCTCCTGCCAGCGCAGGCAGTATACAGCCGACCTCCGTCTGATCACGGTGAACGGAACTTAAATAAAATTCAATGATCGTCTGAATTCGAGGCTGGTCTGCTTTCTTGTCTGCAACACTTTGCAGCAGCTTGATCGTATCATTAATAGCAAAATGAAAAGTCTCTATGACCAACTGATCCTTGTTCTTAAAGTGAGCATAAAACCCTCCATGAGTTAGACCTGCCCCTTTCATAATAAATGGCAAACTAATATTACGAATGCCATTTGTTCGAAATGCTCGTGCAGCACTTGCAATGATTTGCTCTCTCACTTTTGACTTATGACCTTTCGGATAAGGCATTTTCTCACTCCCCTCCTTCACTTTAACTCTTTCTAAGTGTATTTATCAAAATATTATATTCATCATATTATCATGTGTCAATTGACTGGAAACCATCTTTCCTCACTCAAATGGAATTGACTTCTCCAAAATATGATGACTATAATATATTATGATCATCATATTTTAAAAGCGGAGGTGCAAGAAATGATTCATTTAGAAACAGTAGATACATTAGTAATTGGATCAGGTCCGGGAGGCTACGTGGCTGCATTACGTTCAGCTCATCTCGGCATGAAGACAGCGATTGTAGAGCGTGATCAGTTAGGTGGAGTATGCACCCATGTAGGCTGTATCCCTTCTAAGGCGCTAATAGCAGAAGCAGAGCGGTTCAAACTCCGCACACAATGGGGTGGTTTTCAAGAAGGCGGCTCTTTCAAGGAAGCTCAAGCGTTCAAAAAAGCTGTTGTGGAAAAACAAGCGGGAGGCGTACAATTTTTGTTAAAGTCAGCGGGAGTTACCATACTGGAAGGCGAGGCCAGCTTGATCGATCAGCATACAGCGGTCATTCAACATTCTGCAAAAGGTGAGAAGCGAATCAACTTCAAACACCTTATACTAGCAACCGGCTCCCGTCCAATTGAAATTAAATCACTCCCTTTCGGAGGTCGTATATTGTCTTCAACTGAAGCACTCTCCCTTCCCGAGACCCCTAAAAGCCTTGTCGTAGTTGGGGGCGGGTATATTGGTGTTGAACTAGGGCAGATGTTTGCAAGATTTGGAACAAAAGTCACCATCTTGGAAGGTGGCAATCAAGTATTGCCTGGCTTTGAAAGTGAACTTGTCTCGCCTGTCGTTCGTCAATTGAAAGAAGATAACATCACGCTGATTACAGGAGCAAACGTCACAGATGCCGAGCAGCATATGAGCGGAATTGATCTTCATTATGAGAAACAGAAAGAAAGCTACACGGTGAAAGCGGAATATGCCCTAATTACTGTCGGAAGAAAACCGAATACAGATGGAACATTAGGTCTTGATTCTATCGGGTTGTCTATTCCCCCTCACGGACGTATTGAAATTGATGAACAATGCAGAACATCCATCCCGCACATATATGCGATTGGTGATATCACCGAGGGTCCTGCTCTCGCTCATAAAGCTTCCTATGAAGCGAAGGTTGCAGCAGAGGCAATCGCTGGTAAACCTTCTATTATAGATTATAAAGCAATCCCACTTGTTGTTTTTTCAAGTCCAGAATTGGCGAGTGTTGGACTAAGTGAAACAGATTGCAAGCAACATTCCATTCCGACTGTCATTGGGAAAACAATGTTCTCCATTAATGGCCGAGCGCTTGCATTAAAAGAACCAGAAGGTTTTGTAAAGATTGTAGCCCATGCTGAATCTGGTCTTATTCTAGGGGCACAAATCGTAGGTGCTGAAGCATCTACTCTTATATCAGAACTAGCACTCTCTATAGAAATTGGCGCTACAGCAGAAGATTTAGCAATGACGATTCATCCTCACCCAACATTAGGTGAAATGATCATGGAAGCTGCAGAAATGGCCACCCGTAAAGTTGAAAAATATCTTGCACGATAAATGGTTCAAGTGCAGCTTCTAGAAAAATAATCGCCATAGCCTATTTATTTAGGAATAGGCTATGGCGATTTCCATTGTGCAATTATATAAAAGAGCCGATCAATTGATCTTTAATTGGATCCCACTTCGCGTTTTTTACCGAGATTCATGGATAACTGAACGCCAATCATCAGCATGACGATGACAAGCATTGCCACAATGGAAGCATAAAAATGTCCGCTTAGATCGAAAACCAAACCTATGAAAAACGGACCGAATCCACCCACGATGTACCCGCCCATCTGCGACATCGCGGACCAGGTCCCAGCTTCCTCCGGAGTACTCGTCTCCATAATCGGGAGCATAAGCGCTAAAGGAAATAATCCACCTGCACCCATACCTAGGAAAATGACGGCTGGCAAGATCGGCATTGGCAGAAGAAGAATGATAAGCCCAATGAGTTCAGACAGACTGCATAAGATGAGAAATAATTTCGGTTTTCCTAATCGAGTAACGACCGCTGGAACGAGTAGTGCCACCGGTATCTGAATGAGTGTAAATATGGTCAATAGCATGGCAGCATATTGCGGACTGTTTCCAAAGCTAAGAGCAATGGGTGAAATCCATGCCGTCAAAGAATAAAACATACTGGACATAAAACCAAAGAACAAGGTGAATTGAATGGCCTTTTTATTTCTCAGCGGCAATTTTAACGGCAAGGTTACATGATCACTCTGCTCATTTTTGCGAACTAAACCTATCCATAGAATAAGGGCAATCACCCCTAGGAGAGCCCAGCAGGACAAGGCAAACGTAAGGTGATGTTGACTGCGTAAATAAATTGGAATGGTAAAGCCGGAAGCGAGCGCTGCACCTATCGTCATCGAAATTGAATACACACTGACGATACCAGGATTTCTCGGGAAATATTTTTTAATAAAGCTAGACAATAAAGGACCCGCGAAGCTAATCCCAACACCTCCTGCAAACGCAGTCATGAGCAGGATAGCAACCGATTGGCTTGTACCACGCAGTGCGGTGGCAATCGTGATAAGCAGAATTGAGAAAAACAGCGTTCTTTCTAAACCAAAACGCCGGCTGAGTATCGTCGCAACAGGAGCAAATATTCCCATACAAAGAACAGGCAAAGTGGTCAAAAGACTTGCTGTCAGTGCGTTTACGCCAAGCTCCGATTGGATCATGCTCATCATGGAAGCTACGGAAGTAATGATCGGACGTAAGTTTAATGCCGCTAAAAATAAAGCGGCTAAATAATATATTTTTTTCATCAATACCCTTCTTTCTCTCTCATCTTGTTAAGGTTACTTTGAGTATAAATCTGCTGCATTCATTGATCAATACAATAAATCGTATTATGATAATAGGAAAAGGCTATCGTTTATGAAAGGAGGACAAATGGATACCCGGCATATTACCTATTTTATGGCTGTATATCATCATTTGCATTTTACAAAGGCTGCTGAGCAGCTAGGCATATCACAGCCTACACTTAGTCAGCAAATTCGACTGCTTGAAGCAGAAGTTGGGATGCCGCTCTTTGATCGAATCGGCAAAAAAGTCGTGGCCACCGAAGCTGGTTCGCTGCTTTATCAATATGGCATGAAAATGCTTCAAGCTGAAAGAGATGCAAAAAATGCGATGAAAGAACTATTATCAGAAAAACGAGGAACCGTTCGTCTCGCAGTACTCCCATCCGATCTTGATTTTCAGCTGGTTCCACTTTTTGTAGAATTTAAAACCCTTTATCCCGAAACCAATCTGAAGGCATATTCAAATATCTTCGTTCGTGAAGAAGTCCTTTCGCATAAAGTGGATCTCGGCATCGGGCTGCGAGGGCCTGCGGATAAGCGGCTCGTTCAAATTCCACTTGGAAGTGAGCCTTACGAATTATTTGTTCATTCAGAAAGTGATTTGGCTCAAAAAAGTGAAGTGACATTAAAAGAGCTGGCTCAGCATGCGTTGGTCATGTATCCGAAGGGATATCTTGGAAGAGATTTAGTAGATGACGTATGTAAAGAACAGGGTGTTGAACTGGACACTGCCATGGAGGTTGGGTCTGCATCTTCGCTATTGCAGCTGGTTGAAGCGGGAATCGGCGCAACCATTCAGCCAAGAGGATTACTAAAACAACATTCGACGTGGCCCAATATTGTTTCGATTCCTATTGCTGAGCCAGCACCTGTCCGTCACTTGGAATTAATTTATTATGCAGATCGATTTGTCAGCAAAGCACAACAGCAGCTATCTGAATGGCTGATAGACTTTTTCAAATCAAGAACAAACTAAAAAAGTGAGGTTAACACATGAAGAATGCAAACAGCATATTTACAAGAACAAACCGAGTTGTTATTCGCCAATTCGATAGACAGGATATTGAAGCATTTTATCAATACCGAGCAAATCCCACAATTGCAAAATTTCAATCCTGGGAAAACTACACATACGAAGATGCTGAATCATTTGTTCAACATCAAATGACACAAAAACCTAATCAACCGGGGACGTGGTTTCAATACGCTATTGCCTTATCTGAGTCCAATCAGCTGATAGGAGATTGCGCCATTCATACACTTGACAGCGAACCTAGAATCGTTGAAATAGGATTTACCCTCGCACCTGAATACCAAGGAATGGGCTATATTCACGAAGCTCTCAGTTCAATCTTTGAATATATTTTTATGACACTGAACAAACATAAAATCATTGCCTTTACCGATGTGCGCAACGAAAAATCCATTCGAGTGCTGGAACGTTTAGACATGAGACGCGAAGGACATTTGCTGCAAAATTATATGTCTAAGGGACATTGGGTTGATGAATATCAATATGCCATGCTTCAATCTGAGTGGGCCGCTAAGCGTCATTAAACATTTATTTCCTATTCAAAATTCCTAAATAAGCGCTCCATGGACCCACATCGGTTCGATATCGTTCCGCCATGACCCGAACAATCTGGGACATATGTGTGAAGTCATGGACAACCCACGCAGAAAGTAATTCGCTCACTTGCACGACCCCAAACTCCGGATGAACGCCCTTTTTCTCTAAATCAAGGCCTGAATGTGTCATACGCTGAATGTATGCCACATTCTCCATCCGCACATGATGAAACTCAGAAAGTGCTTGTTCTATCTGTCTTTCAGATTGGTTCAAATGGGAGTAGCGGTCAAACGCAGGAAATGGTGTATTCTCTCCATCAGCAAGAATCACATTTAATCGAGGAATCCAATTGAATTTCTCTGCTTCAATCAAATGTTCAATGACTTCAACTGGATTCCATGTCCCCTCCCCTTCACGGCTGTGAAGCCAATCCTTCGATAAACCCGACAAAAGACTTTCTAACGTGTGAGGAGTTCGACTCAGCATATCCAAAGCTTCATTTAAATTGAAATTCATGTGGTTGCTCCTTTCTCAATTTTTCTTTATTCTAATGTTTTTTGAATAGATTGCAACTCATACTTCAAGACAGATAAAGGCGTTTTTGATCAACCTTCTATATACAAATAGAACTTTTCTATAACGATCACCATGCTTTCTTTTTTTATAATAGAAAAAAAAGAAATGTGGTGGTGTATATGTCTACAACGATCGGAATTATGGGCGGGATGGGCCCTTTAGCAACGATTGATCTGATGAAAAAAATCATTTCTCATACTCCAGCGATAAAAGATCAGGATCATCTCCATGTGATTGCTGATAATTATCCGCAAATTCCTGATAGAAACCGCAAAGCACCTGAACAAACATCACTATACGTCTGTGGGCTTATTATGTACTGATGGCACATTAAAAACTAAGCTCTACCAAAAGGCTTGTGCTCATCACAAGGTTGACGTTATGACCCCAAGTGAAGAGCTTCAGAAAAACGTGATGAATGGGATATATGCGGTGAAGGCAGGAAAATTAAGTAAAGGCGAAAGTGAATTGGCGTTAGCTGCAGAAATTTTAATCAATCAAGGGGCAGAAGCCATCATTGCCGGCTGTACAGAAATCCCCTTAGTCCTAAGGTCAACTAAAGATGTGAAAGTGATTGACCCTACTGTCATTTTGGCGAAAGAAGCTGTAAAATTAGTGTACGAGCTTGAAAAGCTAAACATTTAAAGAACGTCATATAAGGGGATAACATGAATATTGAGAATATAGAAGCGTTTATTTATGTATGCCAGCTAGGCAGTATCAATAAAGCTGCGGAAGCACTGTATTTAACTCAGCCTTCTGTTTCGGCACGTATTCAATCGTTAGAAAAGGAATTAGACCTGAAATTATTTGATAGACAGAGAAATAAACTATCTCTGACGGAAAAAGGTGAACAGTTTTACCCGCATGCCAAAAAGATTCTCCATTCTTATCAAGAAGCAAGGCATAGTCTCAAACAAACGATGATCCCTTATGAATTGACAATTGGATGCGCATCCTCTATTTCCAATAATCTATTGCCTAACATATTGCCAGCCCTAAAAGAAAAATACGAAAACCTGAAAGTAAAAATTGTAACAGGGCATTCAAAGGATGTTGTCCAAAAAGTGATTAACAATCAAGTAGACTTTGGCATTGTCAGGACTGAAACACATCCTCAAATTGAATCGATTCCTATTTTCAGCGATCCGATTGGGCTGTTCGTCCCAACTCATCATCCGCTTGCCAGCCTTGACAATATCAATATGAAAGAACTAGAAGAACAGCCTTTTATTTTCTTTGACTACGGGTCATTTGATTGGTTGATGCTTCACCGATTATTTCAAAAAAACAACATCACACCGAACATTTCCATTGAGGTTGATCATATGGAAACCGCAAAAAATTTAGTGCTACAAGGAATGGGGCTATCGTTTCTACCTCATCATTGTGTTAGAAATGAAGTAGAACAAGGAACATTAAAACAAATTTCAATCGATCCATCCATCAATTTCAATATCAATATCGAGTTCATTTATAAAAAAGGAAAATCAAAATCCGTTTTCATTGATCAACTCAAACAGTTTTTTCATGAATTAAATTAAAAAAGCCCTTTTTAGGGGCTTTTTTTTTGATTCATTCTGATTGATTAACTTTCGTTTGCCAACATGTATGCTGCAGCTTCATGCATATCTTTCAATCCTGATCTCTGTGCGTACTCGGCCACAGTGATCGCACTTGTAGTCAGAAGTTCTATTATATGTTCATCCATTCCTGGCCAAGTTCTCCCGCCTGCTTTTTCATACGCATGGATAAGTTTTGTTAATCCTTCTTTCCCAAAGAGAAGTTGATGAGACAAAAAGTCTGCAGATACATCACCAACCCCCCCCTTCAGACCAATCAATCACACCCGTCACACATTGATTTTCATCAATCAGAATGTGGCCAGGATGCAAATCTCCATGCTTCACTCCCACGAAAGGCGGCCATAAAGAATCTTTAGCTAGCCATTCTTGCCAGCGCTCCCATAAATCGCTGTTAATGGTGTATTGCGATTTGACACGTTCCATTCGCTGTTTCATTGATCCTCTTAATTCATGAGCACTGAGCATCTCCACACCGATTGTTTTAGAAGCTGTTGATCTAAGGCATGTACATTCGCTAGAACTCTCCCTAATGATTACTAATAGGCTTGCGGTACATTCGTTTGGTCAAAACTCCACACATACGATTGCTTCTCCACATCAATACTAGCCGCCGGTACCCCCTCTAATTGTTTATAAGCAATCAGACTTTCTGTAAAGATAGACCACTTAGGGACCTGAAAGTGAACCTGCTTACTCATATGATCTAATGTCTTTTTTTCTTGTAAGGTATGTTTCATTGATTCAGGTCTGCGAGGCACTCTTAATATCCATTGATCACCATGTAAATCTTCGACATGTGCGACATGGAAATCAACACCTGATTCATTTATTTTCATGGTATTCTCTAAAATCTCTAATCCGTGATGTTTGGCTAACTGCTTTAATTCCAGTCTATTCATATCCATTCCTCCAATTGCTCATTTAGTCATGATCAATAGGCATCAAGAATATCATCACAAAAAACCACAAACAGACTACTTTATGTGGTCAGAGTAAACAAAGCTAGACTTATACCTTTCTTTGTATTATAAAAACATACAAAAAAGACAGAACAATTATCTGCCTGTCTTCTAGTGAAATTGCATACTTTCCCGCTGAAGATCATTAAAAATGTGCAGACTACCCCGTTTACTCCGTTTGATGAAAACAGAGCCTTTCTAAAGTTACTATACTTTATTTAATTGCGACTTTTAACGACACCAGGAACCAGGAAATATATAACATATAGAAATGACCAAATTCAATATAATTGGTTAATTTGTCATATTATTTATATGTTACAATATAATTACACTTTATTACAAATTAACATATTTTTGTTTAAAATGTTATTATATGGTCATTGATTATTTTTGACTTGTGCCAAAATAATCAATTGAGAGTAGTTATAGAGTATTAGAAATACTTTAACAACTACATTATAACTAATGAAATAAAGGAGGGGTCATTTAGATTTTTTAATTCACAAAAATATTTATTTTCTTACTATTGAATCAATCTTATTTAAATTGACTTTTCTCAAACCTAATACAATATACATGTGAAAACTAGTTTCGCCAAAAAAAGAAAATTGATAAAATAAAAGTTCATATCTCCAAACTCTTACATTTATCAAACTGAAATTTAGTTTTAAGTACCGTACTGAAATTAGAAGCGACATGTTTATTTGACAATATAGGTAGAGAAAATTCCTAAAAAATTCAACTGGAGTTTTTCATGAAATTAAAAATTAGTATTATCTCTACCACAGCTTCGTCAGCTTTATTATTTACTACTTGGTTTGGAACATTGTCTCAGCAGAAGAAAAAGTCTCTACCAAAGATCATATTCTTAATTTCATTTTTAGAAAAGAATCCAGGGGCTTGAAAGAAGAATTAATGGCAGATATAAATAAAATTGTAGTTGATGAAAAGAAATCAGAAATGGAAATATTAGAGCAAATAAAAAGTGAACTAAAACACAGGAGGAAAATATAAATAAAGGGAAGTCACAACTTAGGTGAATAATAAAGGTACCAAAATAATAGGAAATAGTGTAAAGGAAATATCTTTATACAAGCGCTGCCACTTGGGAGGGTCTTAATCATGGTCATGTTGGTATGTACTATAAAAACTCATATTGTAGAGTCGGTTCCTAAACTCGGTGTCCGCTCAATTTCAGCAAAAAAACGAAAAGTAGAAAAAGGTGCAGTGGTTAAATCAGTTAAAGTATCAACAAAGAAAAAAAATGCTGCAGTCGACTGGGGAAAAGGGCGTATTAAAAAAGATGGTTATTCGGTAAATTTTGCTACAAATCGAACAACCGGTCATTATGGAAGTAAAAATTGTTCAAAATTAATTTGGTCTGCCTTTAAATTGAAAGCAAAGATTGATATAGACAAAAATGGAGGACTAGGAGTCTATCCTCGAGATGTTCGGGATTCAGGGGTACACAAAGTTGGTGAGAAAAGTTAAATAGACTGAACTCCCTTTAGAGAATATTCATTCTCTCTAAAGGGATAAATTTTTCTAAGAATATTCTTTTCATTATACAAGCCCTAATGAGAAAGGTTGTTTTGAAAATGAGGCCCAAGAAAAAAATTAATTATTAGCATCATCATTGGTTTTTGTTTTATTTTCTTCCTATTATCTACTAAAAATTTATTCATTAAAGAAAATACTACATCTGTAACAGAAAATGAGTTCAAACCTTCATTTCTAAATGACAAATTAGCTACCATTTATCTTTCAGCATCAATTATCAACGTGAAGGAAGCTACACAATATATATTAATAAAAAGGTGAATTAACTATCTCAAAGGTGAGACGCAATCGAATTAGGTTCATTGCTCAAGATTTGATCAGATGTTACTGAAAGAAAATTTTCAGAAATAAATATTCTTGGAAAAAAAAACTTCTCACTTTATGTTCAAAAATAAAGTACATACTGGTTATGGACCTAATGGATATTTAAAAAATAAAGAAATATTTTATACATTAAACAACCAAGGTTTTTGGAGAGAAGGACTATGAAAGTTTAATTAGATGGGGCAACAGTCAAAACTTTCACGAGCAAATTTTAAATGGATACTTTGTTAGTACAGGTAACGACGAAGATAAAATTTACGTGATCAATCAAGATATGGATACTGATCAATCTACTTTTCATGAATTAAATTTAGAGTAAAAACCGACTCTTCAAAATGGGGTCATGTTAAGCCCATCAATGAAGACTGGGAAGTTTATTCAAATATTATCATTAAGGACAAATTAGCTTATTTTATCCTCTATCACACTCCTGAAGATTCTAAAGATGTGTCTTTTAAAGTAGCATATTTGATATAAAAAGAAAAAAAGGGGAGCATATTTACTTGGTAGCTATAAAAGAAGATCAACTAATTCACAAATGAAAAGCACTTCTATATAAAAGACGATATTTTATATCACTTAACTGCAAATTCTAAGATTTATACATTTAACACAAAAACGATGAAACCAGAAGGATCCTTTTTCCAGAGCAAAAGAGGGACGGGAAGTTAGTTTTCATTTTAATTCTGATCTTATTAAAAAAAAAGTCGGGAGAATATGAAATCTCTTTCCCATTCATACAAAAGGAAAAAAGATTGAATTTTTTTAAAGATAAAAGGTCTCGACAAATCTTGGATAATAATGTACGAATATGACTTTTTTGAGTTAGAACAAAATAGAAATGATATTATCAAAATATTTAATAAGTGATTAAGGGAGAGAATTGATATGACTCCTAACTCGTATTCTCTTTTTAGTAAGTATAATCATCTTCTTTTATCGTCACATTGTTTGTACAAAAAGTTTATTTCATGCCAGTTGTGAGCTTTATCATTTTGCTCATCCTGACATTTACACTTTTTAATGTCTCTTTCTTAGGGTGGTCAGTTGTTTACACTTTAGGCTCATTCATTGCTTCATATATAGCATTATTCATCATGAAAACTTTAAATAAAAAGAGATCTTAAACTACATTTTTAAAAGCCCTTTTGAGGGGCTTTTATTCTTTCACTGGATGAATGTCTTCTCCTAAAAGAGTGGTAAGAGACTCTCCACTATCTTCTAGAAACTCCGCTATTTCTTGCAGCTCTTTATTGATACGGTCATTCCTTGGCATATCAGGATTTAACAAAAGAATGGAGTGAACAGTCGTGGCTGCTTCGTACAAGACATTTTGATCTTTTATCTGTTTGATGCATTGTTTCATACGATCGAAAAACCATTCAATCTCTTCAATGTCTTCCATCGGATAATGTGCCATTTTAAAAAGATTCTGCTGACGAAGGTCTTGTCTTTCAAAAATTTGTTCAAGCTCTTCTCTACTTATATATAATTCAGAAGATTCATCATCAATCTCTACTACCTCGACCATCACATCTTCAGCTGTATATAACTGCTCAATAAAATCATCGAAAGTATCCGCCAGCTTAAAATCGACTCCCATTTCTAAATCAAAATAGTGAATAGGCGGGTGTTCCTTCGTTTTTCGATAATCCATTGCGATCCATGTATCTTCCTCTCCGCTGATGATCACAAGTCCCTCCGGCAGCTCCAATTCATCACTTAACTGGGAACTATTCATGATGCCATCATCTTTGGCGATTCCTCTTAGATGGTCAAATTGAACATGATCCTCAGCCCATGAATTCGGTTGTTCCGTTGGAAACGCATTACGAACTGTAAAGCCACCATTCCATTCTAAGATGAGCTTTTTATATGTATCAGGTAAAGCGACACCAAGTCTTCCCTCTGCTTCACGAATTTTTTCCTCATCTATCTTTTCTAACGTGAAAGGACTCGCTTCTTCTTTCTCCCAAAAAGGTTCCAAAGTGGATGCCTCCCTATATCTATTGAGATAAGTATAACATTGACCAACTATTCATTTGCTCATTCTACTCTATAAAAAAACAGACTATTAAAGTCTGTTTTAATCTTGTCTATACGTTTTCAGAGGTTGTATTTCGATCAATTATAGTCGTATTTCGATTTGATTTTTGTTGTTCCTCCATTGTTGTATTTCGAATTGATTTTGTTCCAATGATTTTCAAAGTTTCTGCTGTTGAAACACTTAACAATACAATGGATACAATGACTAGTAATTTTTTAATAATCATACAGACACTCTCCTTTTTGAATATCATTTTGAGCTTTAAGAGCCTTTCTGTAATATTCGGCAGCTTTTTCAAAGTCCCCTTTTTTTTCAGAAGATAATCCTATACTTTGAGCAAATGCCTCGACATAGACATATAGTTGCTTTTCCTCAAAATAATCTAGCACTTCTTGAATGGCTTTCTCATTAGCATTTATATAAATCGCTTTTAAAGCTTTAAATAACATCAAACACAACGAATCATTTCTCTCTAAGGAACACTTAAGACCATCTTCTACGAGTGGAGCGGCTTCATCATGTTGACTAGACTTATACAACGACCAACTTAAACTAAATAGGGTGATTGGTTTTATATCAATACTTCGTGGTGTAATAATGTCTAAAACTTCTCTGTAGCGTATGATTGCTTCAGTGTACTTTTGTTGTCGATCATATGTATTCGCTATGTTCAATAGAATTTTAGCAATTAACATATTATCGGCGAGCTCTTCTGCTATAGAAAAAGCTGTATTTAGATGCTCTAATGACTTGTCATATCGCTTGAAATCATCATAATTTCCTGCAATAACAATCAAGCTTTGTATTTGGCGAACTTTATATTGTTCATGCTGCTTATAGATGTCTAAGGCCTTTATAATATGATGCATAGAAACATGAGTTTGTTTCATAATATAGTAGGCTTCAGCCACCTTGAAGTGAAACTCTGCTTGCTCAATATCATCGACAACCAATGCGAGCTGCCTTTCAGCGATCTTATAATATTGGATAGCCAGTATGTATTCTTTCTTACTAAACTCATGCATACCTCTAAAAAAAGCATTATAGTATTGCAGCATACCAGAAAGTTGATGATTTGAGTTTTCAATTTTATCAACCAAATCAGAAACAGAAGGCGATCGTTTTTCTGAAGGTTTAATATAATCGAGCATAAGCTGATGTCGAAAACACATTAATTGATAATAAATGAGTAGGTCTTGATCCTCTTCCATTCGCTCAATTTCCCGTTCAACTTCCGCTTTCAAAATCTCTGCATCAGGTACACTGAATTGCCGAATCATTTTATACCATTCATTTATTTTCACACCTACATGTGAAGAAAGAACTTTCTCCATCCCTTATTCCCCTTCCACTGAACTCCCTTATATGACATTTATTATCACATACAAGAATTTACAAAGCACCGAAAAGAAACCGCAAAAAGAACAAATATAGCCTCAGTAAACCTTTGAACATTTTCATTCTCATCACAAAACAAAAAGGCAGACTCATTTCAGTCTGCCTTCATCTTCTAGATTTCCATGAGCATACCTTTTGTCTTCAGGTAATTGGCATTGAATCATTTAACCACTCGTCACAATGTTCAATAAGCCACCTCAAATATTCCACATATTGACCGACGTGATAGCCATCACAAACAGCATGATGTACTTGAATCGCAACGGGCAAAATGATTTTCCCTTCTTCCACTTTAAATTTGCCTATCGTAAATATTGGCAGTAAATAAATCTCTTTTGTAGATACATTAAGGTTAAAAGAAGTAAAATCAATCCAAGGCAGGCTTGAAATATTGAACATATTTTCTGGCATATCAGGCTTCGGAAATAGTTTGTTACTTTCGCTATAAGCTTCAATATCAGCTATACAGCTTTTATAAAACTGAGCAAAGTTTTCGTCATAAGGCGTCCAAATACTTGAAAATGTCTTTGTTTCTTTATTTAGAATCGTATAACTAGGATGGATAATCTCCCAGTAACCCAGTTCATCGTTCACTTGATCCATCCGGAACTCAGGAATTTGCTGCACAGCTCTTGCTAACAAATAAATTTGCACAGGATATACTTTTAACTTTTTTTCTTTTAATATTGAATGCAATTTCGTGATGTCTAAATCAATAACTAGGCTATATGAGCATCGGGTTACCTTCATATAATGTTGAAAGTGCTCTTTTCTCGGATAATTCCCATCTATTTTTTTAAACATTTTTTATCTCCTCCTGAATGTGATTTACTTTATTCAGGAGGAAATTTTATCTGCTTTCACCACCACAATCATCCTTTCAAGATATAGTCTATCACTTAGCCTACGATAAAACCTTCAACAACTCTTCGTAAGTCAGCTTGCCCAACGTGAACTGTTCTAGTGCTATATATGTTTTCTCTGCTGGGGTATTCATAGTATATAAACACCTTAGAAGGTACTTATCTATATTCTAGCACTAGCTTTTTTATATTTTTGAAGAAATTGATGACCTTCATTTAAAAAAACTAGAAAACGCTTATTCATAGTTTCAATAACGATTCTATCTGGTTGACCATATGGAGCACCAATTCTATAATCAATATTATCTGCAACCCCATACTTGTCCGACTCTTTAATATTAACGATTTGATCAATTGGTATTTCTGTTTTAGATAAACCAAATTTTAAGACTAAGCATTTTTCATCAAAACTATAACGAGTTTTTAGAAAAACAGTAAAAATAAAAAAAAGTGCTAATAAAAAGATTAACATAATTACATATTCCATAGAATCACTCTTTCTTATACTTTTATCTAATTTTACCATGTTTTTTACTTTTTAAAACCAACAACTTTAAGAGAAGTATTATATACGTTTTAAATTCACCCTAGTAAGGCAAGTTCTATGAAGTGCTGTTTATACATTTGTATAAGTTAACTGCGATTCCCCCTCCTCTATATTGGAAAGAATGACTGAGATACTTCTCACTATTTTACCGATGTAAAACTTATAAAAAAGCATCTATATATGTTCATCTTACTTTTAGAAAAGAAATCAATTGTTTTAGTTTGTTGCGAACGACCTTTGTTCGTGTAATTCCTCAAGGAGGTGCTCGGCTAGTGACACAGGAAAATAAGGCATCAAAAAGTCTGTTAATTACTTTACCTGCCGCTATTATCGCTATTGTGTTGATTTTAGGAAAAATTGATACACCTGTAACAAATATTTTATTTTATGTAGTAGCTTTTGGTGTAATGGGTTTAACTGTTTCAAGCTTAATAAAAGACTACAAAAAAAAGAAAGATTAGAAAGATTGATTACTTGTCAGGGAGCTGCTTTATGTAGCTCCCTGTTTGTTAAAAACAGGATAATGATCAACACTGAGAAATACAAAAGTCACTCTCGAATATTTGGTCAGTTGGATAGTAATATTCTTTGTCGTATTTATTGGCGTTGAAGCATCTTTTAGAACGATCAATAAAATGAGGCATCGAACCGAATAAAGACTAACAAAAAAAGCCCCTATATAAAGGGGCTTTTGATTTATTAACGTAATAATTGAAGTACGTTTTGTGGCTGTTGATTCGCTTGTGCAAGCATAGCTTGAGAAGCTTGAGAAAGAATGTTGTTCTTCGTGAACTCACTCATTTCTTTTGCCATGTCAACGTCACGAATACGAGACTCAGCAGCCGTTAAGTTTTCAGAAGAAGCACCAAGGTTGTTGATTGTGTGTTCTAGACGGTTTTGGACTGCACCAAGTTTAGCACGCTGTGCAGAAACTTGTTTAATAGCCCCATCAACGATTGCTAACTGATCATCAAATCCACCATCGTCATCAGCTGCAATTGTTTCAAATTTAGATACATCGATATCTTTAACAGACTTACCTGTCTCAACTGCACCATCGTTGTCTGTAACGCCTAAAGCAGCAGCGCTCATATCTTGAATGTTTACCTTAATTTGTTGTGTAGCATTTGCACCAATTTGGAATACTAAAGCATCACCAGGAGTTGCTGGGACTGCAGGTGTACCTGTACTTGGATCATCTGGATCTGTCGGCGGAATTGCTGGTGTGCCAGGTGTACCTACTCCATTAAACGTACCATTTAATAATTTTTTTCCGTTAAACTCAGTACGATTAGAAATACCATCGACCTCTTCAACAAGCGCTGTGATCTCATCTTTAATTGCAGCTAAGTCTTCACCTTGCTGTGTACCAGTATTTCCAGCTTGAACGACTAGTTCACGAACACGTTGAAGGATTGAGTGAGTTTCAGTCAATGCGCCTTCAGCTGTTTGGATAAGAGAGATACCGTCCTGTGCGTTTTTAGAAGCCATTTCTAAACCGCGGATTTGTCCACGCATTTTTTCAGAGATAGCTAGACCTGCTGCATCATCCCCTGCACGGTTGATTTTAAGACCAGAAGAAAGTTTCTCCATGTTCTTTTGGCTTGCACCATTGTTTGCTGATAAACGGTTTAATGTGTTAAGTGCTGCGATATTGTGGTTAATTCTCATTTCCTATTACCTCCGTGTAATTTTTTTTAGAGAGCTTATCTGTAAAGTCCATTTGGATGAGAAGCTCTTCCTTAGAATTTTCGATTTCTAAGGCATGTGTATAGTAGTAACGCAGAGCACCTTTTGGCTCTCTTACTTTACTACCGTATGTAACATCAGTTATGGCAATAATCATGAAACCTCCTTCTATTCATTCAAAATGATTAGTCTTGTCACTTTTACGAGACTAGATACCCGCCATAACAATGAGTATTATGTTACCTACTATAGACTGAACTTCCATATATTTTAGTTTGTGGAATTTGTTAAATTCACAAATTAGACACATTTAACAAGAAGAAATATCTCGTCCATGTTGTCACATTGGCTTATGTTAAGCTTGTGAAAAAACCAAATTGATGTATAATACAATTGATGTATGATGCATGAATTGTAGGAGGTTGACCTTTTGAAAAGAGAAGATGCCTTAAAACTAAGAACAGATATTAAGAAAATGATTATATTAACTGGTGTTTTTGAATCTCAGAATTTGCCGAATGGACCATTTGAAAAACCTCTACCAACTTCTCAAATGATGGCGTTAGAGGAACTAGAAATGGAAAAATTAACTGTTTGGCAACTATCCAATAAACTTAGATTAGAGACTTCAACTGTAAGTAGGTTGGTAGATAAGTTAGTAAAAATGGGGCTTGTTTATCGTGAAGTAAATGAAAAAAATAGAAGAGAACTTTTTCTGCACCTCACAGAAAAAGGTCACATTACTGTTAATCGTTTAAGAGAACAATCCCTTACATTTTATCAACGTATCCTCAATAATTTATCAGAATCAGAACAAAAAATAGTTGTGGATGGTTTTGAATTATTTATTAATTCTATTTCTAAGTCTTTTGATTAGAGTGAGGTAAATCATAACCTTTGGAGGATAAAATGAGTTTGGATTTTGAACGTCCTATCATTGAACTAAAAGAGAAATTTGATGAATTAAAGAAAATGATGAAAGAAAATAATGTAAATTTATCGTCAGAAATTCATTTATTAGAAAAACGTTTAAATAAAATACAAGATGAAATTTATTCTAATCTTACACCTTTTCAACGAGTTCAAATTGCAAGGCTACGTAACCGGCCCACGACATTGGATTATATACCTTTATTGTTTACAAACTTTTTCGAACTTCATGGTGATCGATTATATGGTGATGATCAAGCAATGATAGGTGGTATTGCAAAATTTAAAGGAATGCCCGTTACGGTTATTGGTCATCAAAGAGGTAGAAGTACAAAGGAAAATATAGAGAGAAATTTTGGAATGGCTCATCCAGAAGGATATAGAAAAGCGCTAAGACTAATGAAACAAGCTGATAAATTTAATCGCCCTATTATTACATTTATTGATACAATAGGCGCCTATCCAGGGAAAGGGTCTGAAGAACGTGGAATTTCTGAAGCGATAGCTCGAAATCTATTTGAAATGGCTACGCTTAAAGTGCCAATTGTTTGTATTGTAATTGGAGAGGCATCAAGTGGTGGAGCTCTTGGCATTAGTGTCGGTAACCATATCCATATGTTAGAGTATTCATGGTACTCGGTCATTTCGCCAGAAGGAGCAGCATCTATCCTATGGAAGGACGCTAAGTATGCTCCAGAAGCTGCTGAACATATGAAAATTTCAGCAAAAGATTTAAAACAGTTAGGAATGATTGATGAAATCATCCCTGAAATAAAAGGTGGAGCACAAAATGATATAAAATCACAGGCAAAAATGATTGAATCTGTCATCGAATCATCTCTAAAAAAATTGATACCATTATCCTCGGAAGAGCTTTTACAACAGCGATATGAAAAGTATAGACAAATAGAAAATATGTAAAGTTCATATTACATTTAGGAGAATTTTTACAAAAAATTCTAAATAATTTGTAAGTAACCTCTTAAAGTGAATATGCTGATACTATTAAAAGGTGTGGGATCAGTATGAAAAAGGATTTTCTTCCATCAATACTTTTTCTGAATGTCCTCAAATCGTCTTCATAAAAAAACAGACCATGCATGGTCTGTTTTCATTTTGCCCATCTCTCAGTCGCCGAGCCATATCTAAAGCAAAATAAGTCAAGATGCCATCGCATCCGGCGCGTTTAAACGACATTAATGATTCTTCAATTACAACATTTATGGATTTAATATGAAACTTGTTTATAAAAGTACATCATTGAAAATTATTTATAATGGTACTTAATGCTTTCTTTAGTACAACCTTATCATCATTTGACAAGTTTTGAAGCGCTGTCTTGTTCAGCTCAATTGTTGCTGCTTCAACTTGATCTCTAATGACTAAAGATTTTTGAGTAGCCTCTACTAAAATATTTCTTCGATTGTTTCGATCTATTGTGCATTCAATTAAGTCAGCTTTTTTCATTTTATCTAAAATACCAGAAACGGTTGAGGCTTCTAAAAAATAACCCTTGTTACGCAAGGGTTTCAACGATGATTACGATTGGGCTACCTCAGTTATAGTTTTTTGATTGTTTAGCTCGAAGCCTTATTCTGCTTAAATTATAAGATAATCAACCGGATAAAGATTCTACCCTTTCCCTTGTATAGAGAATTGATCAAATTAATCTGATAACGTATTTAATCAGTGTGTGCGATAGCCTTGACTTCAATCAATTGCTCTGGGAAAGCCAGATATGTCACACCAATGAGACTGCCAGCTGGTCTGTGTTGACCTAAGTATTCCTTGAATAGATCTATGACCGTTTCGGAGTGTTCTTGTGGATTTGTTAGAAAAATTTCCACATATGCAATGTTGGATTTCGTGGCTCCCAATTCCACCAATACCCGATCAAGGTTCTCAAATGTTTGTAGAGTCTGAACTTCAATATCCTCTTTACCAACGAACATACCATTTTTATCGTATGAAAACTGACCTGAAATGTAAATTGTTCCTTTAACGCTATATCCTTGGGTAATACCGTGATCCCATAGATTGTGATTGTAGGTTTTAATATTAGTCATTGTTTTCTCTCCTTTATTTCAAAGTAAAGTAAGTATAAAATGAATATAAATAAAAAAATAGTACGCACTATTTAGATAGCTACTATCAGAAAGGATAGTGTCAATATGAGTATGGCTGATTATAGAAAAACGGGTAATATCCAAGAGACACCTTTTGGATATACTTTATCAGTTATAGGAGGCAAATGGAAAATGCTAATTCTGTATCTCCTTTCGGAAAATCAACCCGTTCGTTTTAATGATATGAAAAGGAGACTTGGAACGATTACCTTTAAAACATTGAGTGCACAACTTAAAGATTTGGAAGCAGATGGGATGATTATACGAAAGGAATATCCACAAGTCCCCCCTAAAGTGGAATACAGTCTTACAGATAAGGCAGAAACACTTTTACCAATTTTAGAACAGTTATGTGATTGGGGAGAGAAAAATCGAAGTAATTAAATTCTTTTTGTATACATAATTCAAAGTATTGACTATGAAGAGACAAAAGAAAAGCAGCTTTTGATAAAGCAATGGAGCGTATAGGGAACTTCTAATCTTAATGAAAAAGATAGTAATGATTAGGCCCCATCCGTCCCAATAAAAACAGACCCTGCAGGGTCTGTTTTTATTTTGCCTATACGTTTTGAAGTTGTGTTTTGATCAATTGAAACAGCAATGAAAATAGCAGATAATGTTCAAATAAAAAAAGCCCCAAAAAGGGCTTTTTTATTAATAGACTTCATGCTTAACCAAAGTAGCCGTTTTCTGCGGTTTGAAAATCATTTGAGGAATTTATATGTACAGTGGTTGTGATCCCCATTAATAAGGAAAGGCTTAATATCATAACTTTCAGGTGCTTCATTCAGCTTCCTCCTCCATCCATGTCAATTTTTTGGCCTGTGATTCCAAACCTTCATCAAAGTATTTTGATGCCAGTTTGTAATTATCCTGCTTTTTATAAAATCTTGCTGCCATAATTGACAATTCTGCGGCATCTGTCCAAAGTTTTTGATTTTTCAGTACTTCAAGAGCTGCGTCGAGCTGAATTTCATCATCTGTTACATATATTGAATGTATGATATTTAACTTAGCAATATACGCATTGTCAGCTAATTCATTCGCTAACATGAGTGACTCGTTGTGTGCATTCAGCCCTTCAGCTTTTTTATCTAACTGGAAGAGTACACGCGCTAACATGTAATTTGTTCTCATATACAGTGGTTTGTGTGGCTTTTTTAATTCAACCGAAAAGACATTTTGTAAACATTCTAAAGCTTGCTGAAGCTTTCCTTGACGCTCATAACATATCCCAAGATTGAAATACCCTAGCGCTTGTGGCAAATCAACTTTAGATTCTGCTGCTAAATTAATAGCATCCTTATAGGTGGATTCAGCTTGTACAAATTGGTTTAAATCCATCTTATTTGATGCGATTACCATTAGAGTAGTAGCAACCCGACTCTCTTGTAAATCTGCTGATTTAAAGCTTTCTAAAGCTTTTTTGGCGTGGTTAATGGAGAAATGATTTTGTGCGATTTCGTAGTATGCAATCGAAAGCTGATAATTAAATTCAGCACGTTCTAAATCGTCAGGAACGTTTCGAAGTCGGGTCTCTGCAATATGATAATAGTTGATAGCGTCTGAAAAGCGCTTTTTATAAAACTCATACATGCCATTGAAGAAGAAATAATAATACTGAATCATGTCATCCGTTTTCTGCTTCTCTTCAATGTCTATTTGCTTCAATATATCTTTTGATCCCTCAAACTCCTGTGCCAACATTTTGTATCTGGAATCAATCAAGTTAAAGTATAATAAGACATTTTGATCTTCTTCCATATTTTCAAAGGCTATTACGATCTCTTTTCTCTTATTTTCAGCCTTTAGAATGTCCTGTTTCTTTATATATCCGTACCAATCACCGATCATTTTAGCAACAAATGGGCTTGCTACTTTTTCTCCCAAACAAACCTCCCCCTGTCCATTCCTTTATTTTCCCTATAATTACATATATTATCATCCATTTGAATATTCCACACCGAAAAGAAACCGCAAAAAAGAACAAAAAAAGAGAGACGAATTCACCTCTCTGGTATGCCTTTTATTATTTGATGATACTCCAAATAAATCTTCCACTAGTATGGCCTGTTTTTTGTGCCCAAGCTTACTAAAGGAAACTTGTTTTCATAGCAATATGTTCTCCGAGATTTACTTTAAGTGGATCTTTATTTTTTTCTAAAAATTTAGCAATTTGATTTAGATTTCCATTAATTTTATCGTTGATTGGCATATTAGGATTCAATAAGAGAACGTTGTTAATCGTAGAAGCTACTTCATAAAGATCATCTTCATCTCTTGTTTTTTCAATGTGATATTGCATCTTTTTAAAAAACCATTCAATTTCGTTCAAATCAACCATTGGGTAATATTGAATTTTTTGCAAATTACCTTCATCAAGGACGTCCAATTCAAATATGGCTTCAAGTTCTTCTTTACTTAAATGAACTTCAGAAAGTTCATATTCACCCTCTGCTGCTTCCTCATCGGCAGTGTACTCAGCTGTATAAAGCCCCTCAATGAATTCATCAAAGGAATCTGCTAATTTAAAGTCTTCTTCCATCTCAACATCAAAATAATGAATTGCAGGATTCTCTTTCGTTTTTTGATAATCCATCGCTACCCAAGTATGGCCATCCCCGTTAATCAAAACAAGCCCTTCTGGCAGCTCCCACTCTTTTATTAAGTAGGCACTATCCATAATCCCCTCATCTTCTGCAATTCCCAAAAGATGATTAAATTGAATATGATCCTCAGCCCATGAATTAGAGTGAGTGGTTGGAAAAGCATTATGAATTATATAACCGCCATTCTGTTCCAGTATGAGCTTTTTATATGTATCTGGCAAAGTGACTCCTAGTTTCTTTTCAGCCTTAGCTACTTCTTCTGCGGTGATCTTTTTTAACGTATAGTAACCTTCATCGTCTATTTCCCAAAAAGATTTCAAAGTTTATTTCCTCCTAGTGTCATTTAACAAAACCATTTCATGAACTTATATTCTATTAAATTGTTTTTGGTGGTGATTGTATGTCTTATCTTGAGAGAAAGATTTATTGAATTATTTATAATATGAGTCGCTTTCGTAAGAATCCAACAATTGATGACATGAAAAGAAAAACAGGTAAAGATGAGACGACTGTTAGGCAAGCAGTCAAAAACCTTCTGCCAACTGAGAAACAATCTGGCGGATAAAGTTCGTCCCCAATTCGTCCCCATTCAAAAGAAACTGAACAAATATTCATTGTTAAAAAAACAAAAAAACCCTTGCTACGCAAGGGTTTAAACGATGATTCCGACTGGGCTCGAACCAGCGATCTCTACCCTGTCAAGGTAGATATATAGAATCCTGTGATTATCAGCGATATCCTCTATTCACTCATAAACCTTGATACACAAGCTTTCTTTATCCTTCTGTATCCTCTTGTGTTCCTTCGTATTTTTTAAAAACTAAAAATTTTGTTACTTTTTTGTTACCTTTTTATGCGCCTGTTTTAAACCTATGCCTGCCTATAAATTTAAGCTTTATCACCATTAATATATTTCACTAACATAGCTGCTGCGTACATAAAGAATGCAGCGATTAAACCATTTACCATACTCCCAAAAATGACAATCAACATCTGTCCTGCATAATCTGCCCATGTCTTATCTGGAAATACAGCAATGTTCCATATACTCACCAGTATATAGAATCCAGTCACAATGATAAACGTCCAAACAACTAACTTTGATTTGAGCATTTACTGACAATCCCCCAACATCCATTTTCTTCTATGATAACATGGGTTCTTTTCAAATCCTCAATTAATTCATCGTAATCCATATTCTTAGCTCCATCTAACTGAGGTTCTAATCCCTTCTTATCTTGTTATCCTTTCAAAATGTATATGAGCAATACACTGAATTGGTTTCTTCGTATGTTGAAAAATGTTCTTGTTCCAAATAACCTTCAAATCCCAAAGCAGCTTTAACTATATTTTTACTCTTAAACAACATATCTCTTTGAATATCATCATCCCTCATGCCTGAAATATCGTCCATAAACATTGCGTGTAATTTAAATCTATTTTTCTCATATTCAAATCTAAGAACCTTCACTTGTATCCCCTATTTTCTTTTCCATAATTATACACAAAATTTGAGCGAACTGAAAAGAATACCGTAGCTTAAAACGGCAGTATTCCAAATGTGGAATTTCCCACTATAGGTTTAATCGATAGTTAATTCATAGACTCCCTAAGTTCAATTTAGGCAACTTAATACCCTTATTGAAAATGAGTGTATTCTTCAACATATCGCCAAAATTTACGATGAGTAAACTGGATATAGATAAAACTGAACAGGGGACAAGCTAAACAATTTCAATATCGTTCTTTTTCTCACCTCTTGCAAGGATAAGCAAGTCTTTAAAATAATTAACCGTCGCTTTGCTGAAACTGTCCATTATTACTGCCCAGGAAAACATTAGACAAATAATTACAGGAACTATGTATATCATTGCAATAGTTGTAGCAATATCTAAATTGGTTGCATTAGGGGCGAATTCTATGTTCCTGAGAATGGTACCAATTGCGGCAGCGATAATTGTTGACATTGCTCCAATAAAGAAGAAGAATCTTTTTTGGTCATTAACATGATTAATCCTATCCATTCTAGCAATAGCATGTGATATATCTTCCGTATCTAATGATTTTAGAATCATCATCTTCTTTTCAAATTCGGTATAATCTTGCCCATCTCTAGGGAAATTCTCTGTTAAGTAAACAATGAGTCCACGTGAACTCAACTCCACCAAATTATGCTTTAAATTTTGCTTAGTAAACTTCTGTTTTCTCAATTCCTTAATTTCTCTATTTTCCTTCAGTGTGCTTCTCATTTATAGTCACCTCATGGATAATATCGGAAACTGCGCTTGCGATTGAAGTTGTTTTGAGGCTTTTTTAAAAGTCAACAAGACTTTTTCTCTAGCTAGCATATAATCATATTGTTGAATAGAATGTTATCATTAGTCAAAAATGGGAAATACTTTAATGAAAACTACACGATTCGACAAATTATGAACAAATTAAATGTTAATATTAGGATGTCTATTAGCGGTTCAATAGATACATAAATTTGAGAGGGAGTGTCATTTATGAATTTGAAAAAAATCATTGGAAGTGTTTTAGTTACAGGGGCTTTGTTTGTATCTGCTGTCCCAGCACATGCATCAGATCCAGTAAAACCAGGAGATTTAACACCTATCCGAAACAAACACAAAGGCTATGAGTATAACTGGCTTGGTTATAATAGTCAGGGAATAGCACAAGTTCGTGTTTGGTTTAGAGATGATGATGGAGACTCATATTATAGAACATTCGATTGTATTGATGTTATCAATGGAACATGTTACGTCTACAAATGAGTTTAAACCTACCCCAGATCGGGGTGGGTTTTTGTTTAATCATACCTGTTTTTGTAAAGTTTTTCATCAGCACTTTCTTGCATTGTCTTCCTTGCTTCCGCTATTAATGAGATAGATTTAATCTTTCTTTCATCTAACATATTTTGCTTTACACCCCTTCCACTTTACACAGTTTTATAGTTAATTTATAATACTTCTATTAATTGGAACAGGATGATGAATATGGCACCTAAAATATTTAAAATACATGATTTTTTTATAGAATTCGAACTCAAGCAAATACTGCAATACTACAATGAAATGGAAAAATACAATCAAAATTCCCTTCAGTCCTATGAAGAATACCTTGATGAAGCTACACAAGGAATGGATAAAGAAGAAGCACAGTATTACGTGGAGAGAAATGATGATAAGCTTTATGATTATGTAATTAGACATCCTCAAATGATACGTAGAACAGTATTTCTGGAGATATACTTTTCATTTGAAAACTATCTTAATTCTAAATGTAATGATCTACAAAAAGAGAAAAACCTCAATCTGAGTTATGAGGATATTCATGGCCAAGGAATTAATAGAGCAAAAACTTTTTTAACAAAAGCTTGTTTAATCACTGAGCCATTCAACACTGGTTTATGGCGAGATATTGTAGACTACGGAAAAGTAAGAAATGCTATTGCACATAATCAGTCTATAGTTAAAAAGAAAAAATACTCAAGTATAAAACAGCTTCCTGGATTAAGTGTAGAACACGAGATAGATGAATATACATTTTCCTTTATACTAGAGGAAAACTTCGTTCCAAAATGCATAGATACTATTACTGAGTTTGTAAAGACCCTTAGATGATTTTCTGTTTAGAAAAGCTGTCCTCAATTCTTTTTAAATTTACTTAACTTTGCGGTAACAGCTTTTTTCTCTTTTAATTCCTTCATCCATTCCTGTGGATCTACAAACGAGAATGTATCTCTGCATACATCGACATCTTTAATCACCGACAAAACTTCTTCAATCTCATCTTTATATTCCTCAACAATGTGATCAACTGTTTCTTTTACTTCTTCACTTGGTTCATAAAACGGGGTCTGATCTATGATTGGCCAATAGAAGAAACAGGCGTTACCAAGATACGGTTTCATGATCTAAGACACACTTGTGCAACTATCTTATTATTGAATGGCGCACCTGTTAAAGCAGTGAGTGAAAGACCGGGACATAAAAGTAACACTTCAAACATATGCTCATGTACTACCTTCAACAAGCCAACAGATTGCTGATCAAATGGATGGAATTTTAAATTGACCACACTTTATTTCAGTGTGGTTTTTATTTTGGTAATGTTACCTTTTTGTTTTAAGAAATACAAAAGCCATTCTCTTATCTCAAGAATGGCTCTGTATCAAAGTCTTTTCATATGATTCCGACTGGGCTCGAACCAGCGACCTCTACCCTGTCAAGGTAGCGCTCTCCCAGCTGAGCTACGGAATCGGGTTATGTATCAGTTCTGGGCTTTCTGTTACTGACAGTCTCTATTATATAACCATCATATTAAGCCGTCAATGGTTTTGTTCAAAAAAGGTCAAAAAGCCGGCGGCTGTGCCGGCTTTTTTCTCTCCTTCTTTATGATTGGTTCACAAGGACGGGCTTTAGTTGATCAAGTGCTTGTTTGAAGTCACGTTTGAGGTCTTCTCCGTTTTCAACTCCGACACTTAGACGAAGCAGCCCATCTGTAATCCCTCTTTTTTCTCTTTCTTCTTTTGGCATAGCCGCATGTGACATTTTGGCTGGATACGACAGAATGGATTCAACGGCACCGAGGCTGACAGCGAATACAGGTAATGTGACAGCATCCACCAATTCTTTGACTGCCGCTTGGTTTTCTAGTTCAAATGAGAGAACCGCTCCTGCTCCGCTCGCTTGCTTTCGCTGAATATCTGCCCCTGGATGATCGTCTAAGCCCGGGTAGTAGACTTTTTTCACCGCAGGATGTTCTTTGAGAAATGAAGCGAGTTCGAACGCCGTTTGGCTTGCTTTTTCTAATCTCACCTGAAGGGTTTTTAACCCTCTTAACACAAGCCAGCAGTCCTGCACGCCAAGGACCGCACCGAAGGAGTTTTGCAGCGAATAGAGTTCGTCTCCGAGCTTCTCATCTTTCACCACGGCTAAGCCTGACAGCACATCACTGTGGCCGCTTAAAAATTTCGTTGCGCTGTGCAGAACAACGTCAACACCAAGGTCCAGCGGACGCTGAAGCGCAGGTGTTAAAAACGTATTATCTAAGAAAGTCAGACAGTCATGCTCTTTTGCAAGCTGGACAACACCTTCAATATCTGTAATCCCTAGTGTTGGATTTGACGGTGTTTCCATGTAAATGACCTTTGTATTTGATTGAATGCCTCTTTTGACTTCATTCAAATCGGTCATGTCCACGAAGGTATGCTCAATTCCAAATCTTGAAAGAACTTGGGTGATCATTCGGAAAGTCCCGCCATACACATCTCTTGTGACAAGGACGTGATCTCCCTTTGATAATAGAAGAAAAGCGGTTGAAATGGCTGCCATGCCTGATGCAAAGGCAAGCCCTCTCGTTCCTCCTTCCAGCGCTGCAATCGTATCCTCTAATGCTTGACGTGTCGGAGTTCCCGATCTGGAGTAGTCATATTGGCCAAATTCATCGAAGCTGCTTTGATGAAAGGTGGATGCATGCTGAATCGGTACACTGACTGCACCTGTTGAACGGTCTGTTTTAAACGCATTATGAACGAGTTGTGTTTCGAGTGTCCAATCGTGTGTGGTCATTTGGCGTGTACCTCCTCTTTTACTTGTGATAGTGCCTGTTTCAAGTCTGCTTTCAAGTCATCTACATGCTCGATGCCAACAGAGAAACGGAGCAGCTTGTTACATACACCGTTTGCAATGCGAATCTCTTCTGGAATATCCATGTGCGTTTGTGTTGCAGGATACGTAATGAAGCTTTCGACTCCGCCAAGGCTTTCAGCAAAACAAATCGTTTTCAGCTGTTTCAAAAATGGATTGACCCAGTCCTCTTTGGCTACTCGGAATGACAGCATGCCTCCCTTTCCTGGATAAAGCACATCTTGAATTTCTGGCTGCTTCTCTAAAAACTGTGCCAGCTCCTTCGCATTTTCCTCGTGCTGGCGCATTCTAAGAGCCAGTGTTTTCATTCCTCTCATTAAAAGCCATGAGTCAAATGGTGATAGAACCGCTCCAATTGCATTTTGATGCTGGAACATGTCTTCAGACAGCTGCTCTCCTTTTGTGACGACAAGCCCTGCAAGAACGTCATTATGTCCGCCTAAATATTTGGTTGCGCTATGAATGACAATGTCCGCTCCAAGCGTAATCGGCTTTTGCAAGACTGGTGTGTAAAAGGTGTTATCGACAATCACCAAAGCGCCATATTCTTTTGCAATCTTCGCTATTTTTTGAATATCTGCTTCCTGCATTAATGGATTTGTCGGTGTTTCAATAAAGACCGCTTTTGTGTTTGGCGTGATTTTAGAGCGTAAACAGTCTTCATCTGAAAAATCATCATAAAGAAAACGTAAGCCGTACTTTTTCCATTCGTTTTCAAACAAACGGTATGTACCGCCATATAGGTCTGATGAGACGATGAGTTCATCTCCGCTTTCAAATAGAGCCATGATCGTTTGGATTGCCGCCATTCCCGAACTGAAGGCAAAACCGGCCGTCCCTTCTTCGAGTGAAGCAATTGCATCCTCTACGAGCTGTCTTGTTGGGTTTTTCGTTCGAATGTAATCAAATCCTGTAGATTCCCCTATACCTCTATGTCTATATGCTGTCGAAAGATAAACGGGAGGACTGACAGTGCCAGTCACCTCTTCGCTACGGTTTCCAATCTGCGCTAATTTCGTTTCCACATGTTCTGTCATTTGACACCATCCTAAGTAAAAATCTGATTTCAAAACAGAAAACCCCTTCTTCATAAGAAGAAGGGGTTTAATCGCTTCCTCTTATCTTCCAAGCAAAAAAGCTGCTTGCTGGATTTAGCACCTTGGTACATCACATGAAGTGATGCATACCGGTTGCTGAGGTTTCAAAGGGCCAGTCCCTCCACCTCTCACGATAAGAATGTGTTGTCTGTCTGTTCTAATTCTTAATACTGTAACCCATTAAATCTCATTTTTCAAGGGGAAATGTCATGATTAATTAAAATTTTCTGTATTTTATAACAGAATCGATGTTATACGGTTTGATTGCATGTTAGCATATAGGAACAACGCTGTTTTTCGTGTTACAATGAATGGAAACGTTTCACTTTATGATGAATTTGGTTAGCTGGAGGAATGGATTATGGTGAAGAAAACAGGAATCATTCAAGAAGAAACCATACAGTCAAAAGAACTTGGGGCGGACATGACCATTTTGATCTATTTGCCAGTCAATTACTCCCCCCTTTATACATATCATGTCATCATTGCCCAGGATGGTCATGATTATTTCCGCCTAGGCAAAATAGGCAGACAGGCAGAAGAATTGATGCAAAACAAAGAAATGGAACGCTCGATTATCATTGGTGTTCCTTATGAAAATGTCACGGAAAGACGAAACACGTATCATCCAGACGGTACAAAGTTTGAAGCGTATAAACGCTTTTTAGCAAATGAACTGGTCCCTTATATTGATCAACACTATCCAACCTATCAAATTGGATCAGGACGGACGTTTATTGGTGATTCACTGGGTGCGACGATTTCCCTCATGACAGCCATTGATTATCCTTCTTTATTCGGCGGGCTGATTTTGCAGTCCCCTTACGTTGACGAATCGGTTTTAGAAGCCGTCAAACAATCAACAGCCCTTTCTCATTATGCCATTATCCATCAAATTGGGCTTGAGGAAACGGCTGTGAAAACAACAGATGGCCAGGTGCTTGATTTTGTTCATCCGAATGAAGATTTAAAGGCCCTTCTTGAAAAATCTGGTGCGGATTACTTATTTGAAACATTCGAAGGGGATCATAAATGGACGTTTTGGCAGCCGCTCATTGCGCCTTCGTTAAAAAGAATGCTCCCATATTCGTTAATCAACTGAATTTTGTTATAATAAACAATAATAAATACTTTCTTATTCAGGAGGGAACATGATGAAATACGGAGTTGTTATATTTCCATCAAAAAAATTGCAAGATATTGCGAACTCTTACCGGAAGCGTTATGATCCGAACTATGCACTCATACCGCCTCATTTAACATTAAGAACACCTTTTGAATTAACGGATCTAGAAGCGGCTGAGGTCGTCTCAACGTTAAGAGATTATGCAAAAAATGCTTCTCCTATTACGTTACGTATTAAAAAATTCAGTTCATTCGCTCCTGTAAACAACGTCATTTATATGAAAGTAGAACCGAACGAGGACATCATGGCGCTCAATGAAAGATTGTACGCAGATCCACTTGCTGGTACACCTGAATATGCCTTTGTTCCTCATGTGACAGTGGCTCAAAAATTATCAGACGATGAGCATTCAGACGTACTTGGCACATTAAAGCTGAGAAAGATTGACCATGAAGAAACAGTGGATCGCTTCCACCTTTTATATCAATTAGAGAACGGATCTTGGACCGTCTATGAAACATTTATTTTAGGAGAAGAGGGTTAAAGACATTTGAAAACAGTCATCGCAACAGAACAAACACAACGAGAAGATGCATACTACGTTCGAAAAGAAGTATTCGTAAAAGAACAAGAAGTTCCAGTAGAGATCGAAATAGATGAACTAGAGGACAAAGCCACCCATTTTGTCATTTACAATGATGACAAAAAACCTCAGGCGGCCGCTAGACTGCGGATCATTGAGGAATCAAAGGCAAAGCTTGAACGCATTTGTGTGTTAAAAGAGGCGCGCTCCTTCGGCCTTGGCCACAAGCTATTAGAGGCGCTAGAAACAGAAGCGATTGCTAATGGAGCAAAAGAAGCGGTTATGCATGCCCAAGTCCAAGCTCTTCCTTTCTACGAAAAGAAAGGCTACAAAGCGGTTTCTGAACCGTTCGAAGAAGCGGGAATCACACATGTCAAAATGACAAAAACGCTGTCTGTTTGACCAAAAGAAAAGCCAGAGCATTCAAGATGCCCTGGCTTTTTCTTTTTCATTATCGTTCGTCACAGGAGGAAAGCGCAATCATTTATATATACGTATTAATATGAATGCCCTTGCCTTCCTCCATAAACATATCTCGTACAAAGCGTTCCCGCTTTTTTTGCTGTACTTTCATTTCCGCTTCTGTCACTAAGTCCTCTTTTTTCTCCAGCTCTCTGTATATCTTGTCATGAAAGGTGCGAGAAACCTTTGTTACTTTCGCATAGTCTTCTTTATCCTGAGGAGCTGGACGATTGATATATTGAAAATACAGATCCGGCTGAATCGGGGCTATATATCCCATCAAGAACGCCTCCTTTGCTTCTCTTCTATTCTACTATTCCCTAATTATGACTGTTTGAAACACGCCTCATTTGATATGATTAGATGTGTTTCATTTTAAGATTGATTGACTATTGGAGGACTAGCTTTGAAATGCGCACAACGACATGATCGAACGATCTCATTACATACGTATTCGAGAGAACACTATCAATTCCTCCATGACGAGGGAAAAAAAGGACAATTATTCTGCCCATATTGCGGACAACCGGTCTTTTTTAGATTAAATATACATGATGAACCTGCCTTTATTCATAAGCACATATCTCAGCAAGAGATTTGTGAAAAAGCTGAAGAACAAGCAGATCATCATCAAACGGCTGAACAAGAGGAAAAGGCTTCCTATAAAGAACTTGGAGGCTTCCGTTTTCCAACCGGCAAACAGATCATCTCGCAAACGAGCGAATCATATGAGTGGCAGGAACCAAGGTCGATTCAATTTAGCGACGCCTTACATTTAGAAGAGAATGAAGAAGTTCATACGATCGACCTCTTCCCGCATATCACCTTTAGCACACCGCAGCTTCAAGCTGTCACACATTTAGATGGTCCGATGCTTGTGCTGGCTGGTGCCGGCAGCGGGAAAACAAGAGTCTTGACGGCTAGAGCGGCTTATCTCATGTCCCATCATCATATTCCTGCTCACCATATTTTACTCGTAACTTTCACCACAAAAGCGAGCAATGAGATGAAAGAAAGACTGCGCAAGCAATACCAGCTTCATCCTTCACAAGCCAGCCAAGTAGTGACAGGCACCTTCCACAGTCTTTTTTATAAAATGCTGCTTCACGATGACGCAAACAAATGGAACGGCCAGCATCTGATCAAGTTTGACTGGCAAAAGGAGCAATACATTCGAAAAGCCATTATGAATGAGGGACTTGATGAGAAAGACTACCCTACCGATCAAGTACTGCAATCGATCGGCTATTGGAAAAATGCCTTTTTACCAGGTGAACTTCCTGATTTGAAGGATGAAAAGGAAAAACACATGTGGACGATCTATCAATCATATGAACAGCAAAAACGAGATCATCAGCAATTTGACTTTGATGATATGGCGATTGCCTGCTTACATATGCTCACAGAACAGCCCGAACTGCTAAAACGGTATCAAGAACGATTCCAGTATATTTTAGTGGATGAATTTCAGGATATTAATCCAGTACAATATCAATTAATTCAGCTTTTAGCCGGAGAATCAGAGCAGTTATTTTGTGTAGGCGATGATGATCAAGCCATTTACGCCTTTAGAGGGAGCAATCCTGCTTTCATTCTTGAATTCAAACAGGACTATCCTTCGGCTCAGATCGTCCATTTACATGCGAATTACCGGTCTCACCATACGATTGTCGCAAGTGCTGATGCGATTATTAAGAAAAATCAGCATCGTTATGAGAAGACGTTAAAAGCCGTTCGCGCAGAGAAAATTCCTCCGACGCTCTTCTATCCATATGATGAAGAAGAGGAAGCGACCATGATTGTCGCAGATATTCAGGAGAAAATTAAAAATGGTGCAAAGCCGAATGACTTCTGCGTGCTGTTTCGAACAAATACAGGCGGCCGTGCGATTTATGAACGGCTGCATCAATCGGCGATTCCATATGAGACGGATGCTGGCGTCAAAGCCTTCTACAGCAGACGAATGGTTCGGGTTCTTCTCGCCTTTCTTTCCTTAAGTCAGGATGCAGACGATGTGGCCGCCATAAAACAGCTGCTGCCGGTTTTCTTTTTAAAGCAGCAAACCCTGAATACACTAAAGGCACTGACCATCACAGAAGATTGCTCAATGGTAGAAGCGCTCGGAAAACTGACAGATATACAGCCGTTTCAACAGAAAAAGCTGCAATCAATCGTTCCTTTGTTCCGAACGTTACGAACATTAAAACCATCAGACGCGGTGACATTTATTGAACAAAAGATGGGACTCGGTGATTACTTAAAAAAACGGGTGAACGATACGAATGTACTTGAAAAAGGGGCGGATGATGTACGTGATGTGAAAACAGCCGCCAAACGCTTTGAAACGATTGAAGCCTTTCTCGCACATGCCGAACATATGAAGTCTGCCGAAAAGGAAAAAACAGATGAACCCGGTGTTCAGCTCATGACGATCCACCGCGCAAAGGGACTTGAATTCCAGACAGTATACATCACTTGTGTGGTCGACGGAGCACTGCCTCATGATTTCTCACTGGATGAACTCAGAAACGGTCATGAAGAAGCGCTCGAAGAAGAGCGCCGTTTATTATACGTGGCCATGACAAGAGCTGAACAATCTCTTTATCTGTCTGTTCCTTCATTTAGACGAGGAAAAACGGCTCATCGTTCTCGTTTTTTGTATCCTCTTCTAAAGAGAAACCGTGAATTATTTACGCAAAAACAACAGGCCCCCCTTTAAACGGAGAGCCTGTTGTTTATTTTTTGTTGTTCATCATTTTAGCGATTGTATTGAAATCAAGCTTTTCTTTTCCACTTGTAATCGATTGAACGATTTTGTCTTCCATTTCTTTAGGTACACGTTTGTTCGCAAGCTGTGCTACTTTTTTAATGACACCTCGAACGGTATTCTCATCTTTAAAGTTGGCATTTTGCAAAGAACCTGCAAGTTTAAACACATCATTCATATTCACACCGGTTTTGTTTTCTACGCTTTTAAAGAATTTATTATCCATTCATTTGCCTCCTCTTTGTGGAGTAATCATCTTACTATATGAAAATAGGCGAGATATGTGCCTATCCTAAAGCCTTGTTTGACCAAAGAGAAAGGAAAGCAAAAGGCTTCCCCCTTGCTTCCCTCACCTTCTTACTTTTTAGTAGTTAAAGAAAGAAGCACCAACGATGATTAAAAGGATGAAAAGCACTACGACAAGAACAAATGTTGATCCATATCCGCCGCCGTAGCCACCACCGTAGCCGCCGCAACAACCGCCACCGTAACCGTAACTCATATTTAAGCACCTCCTCTTCTCCCTTACAAAGTATGAAAAATGCAAGAAATGGTTTGGACGATCACATAAAAAAGTGCGGAATTTTTATTTCTGCTGTTTAAAGACGTAATCTGCCTCTGTATGACGCATCATGAATGCTTCTGTTTCTTTCGCAAAAGCCTCCATCTTCACGCCAAATGCTTTTAAGTGCTCCTCAAGATCATTCGCTTTATCCGTTAGATCCATTTCAGCCTTCTCGTGCGCTTGTTCTTTCCCATCATGCGGTTTAGTGAACAAAGAACCGATTAATTGTTCGAATGCATCCATTCTGGTCACCCCTTCTCTCTTACATATGCATCACTCAAAAAAAGGGCAACAAAAAAACCGGATAAATCCGGCTTTTGTTTTTCTCTTTTATTATTGAGGTTTCTTTTTGTTTCCACAGCCGCAGCCAGTTTTCTTGATTTTCTTCGTATATACAGATTGTTGATTTGACTGCGCTGGATAACCTTGAAGCATATGTGACGGCGTTTCAGTTGGTTTCATCGCAACCCTTCCTTTCCTATTCCATGATAGTATATGCATTTATTGAAAGCGTGTCTGATCAGAATGCCTGTTTATTTCACAAGCTTCGAGACGACCGCTTCAATGATGCCTGCTGCTGCGGCAATCGCTAATAGTAAATTAAGCCACATGCTGATGACAGGAAAAAGTATGTATATCAGAAGCAAGGCAGCAGTGCACCATATGCCAGTACACCAATAACAGCTTAACAGTTCTCCAACCCAAGACCGCAGTCCTTCCCCTTTAATGATGATATATGTTTCGACCTCACCTTGTTCGTTTACCTCTTCCTGTTCTTCATGAAATAGACGGCGGAATGGCGCAGTAATGGTATCAAACACAATCAGTCTCGTCAGTCTAAAGGATGCGAGGGCAAACACGACAAATGACAAAGCACCGCTCAGAAGCCTCCACCTCCTTTTTCTTCTTTTACGTCCTTTCTTTATATATGCAAGAAAAAAGACCGTCATGATGAATCGAGCGGAAAATAAAATTGGGTTGTACTTTTTCACACTTTCCGATTCCACCTTGCGTCCTTGTTGCATTAAATAATGTATAGATAAGAAAGGAGTGAAAGTATTGTCTATTGAAGAAAGTGCTGAAATATTATATACACAACTGTTAAACGAATTAATCAGCAATTATGATGATTTCATTGAGATCAAAGATTCCGAAAATGTCACAATTCATAAAACAGATGTAACAGCCGCACTCTCCCTTCAAGCGACCGTAACGACAATCATTACTCTTTTAATCCAAATTCTTGTACCAGACGATGAATTGGCTTCTGATATCACAGACCAGCTTTTATCCACACAACAAGTGGAAGTCCAAAAGAAAACTGTGATTCAAATCATCAACTGCTATAACATTACGATTACATTATCAGATGCATCCATTATGAACTCCGTCCAAATTCTCACTCAAACATTGAATGTGCTCTTAGTTGAAGCCGGCATTCTTTGACCCTTTCTTTTTCTAATGACGTATGAAAGAGGTGAAATCATCGTGGCTGAAGAGAACGAAAAAAAGGAGTTTCAAATCAATACTGATATTGATCCATTAACAAGTCTTCTTGTCAGTGATGTGTTAAACAAAAACAATATCACTGATGATCAGAAAGCAAAAATTTCAGACGATCAAAGAAGAATGATTTTGAAATTAGTCGAGGACTTACAAAAGAAAGCAAATGATTTCGTAGAACAGCAGCAGGAGAAAAAAAGGCAGGCTGAGGCAGCAAAACAGCCGGAAGAAGTAGTGCCTGAACCAAAAGTACGTCCAAATCGAAACTCACTTCGAAATCGTATTCAGCAGCGTCGTAATGCGCAGCGTAATAACGATTAAATAAAAATGGGTTGCCTGCTAGGGTAAATGCCCGAGACAAAACCACGCATTCCAGCATTTAATAAAGTAAACGGAAGGAGGAATAGAAATGGATTCTAAACCATATTCTTGGGTCGCTCTAGATCGTAACTGTACACACCACGGACACCACAGACACCACGACGATTGCAACTATGAAAGAAAAGCACTTTGTGACGACTATTATGATGATGAAGATGTCTTACAAGACTTGGATCAAGTAAGCTTCACAAAGCAGACATCTGAGGAAGTCATTATCGTCAGAGACTCTTGTGACATTAACGTATCTTCTGTTGATGCACAGGTTGCAGCATCTATCCAAGTAGCGATTCAAACAGCGATCATCACCATTACAAATATCTCAATCGCAGACGGTGATTTGGCAGACCGCGTCACGCAGGATCTCTTACAAGCAGCTACTCACAAACAAACAAACCGCCAAAAACTTGTCATCGAAAATTCAAGAAACGTTACAGTCTCTACAATCGATGCGGACATCTCTATCGCAATCCAAACACTTACACAAACACTTGTTGCGACAATCGTTGCAATCGGTATCCTCTAATGTCCAAAAGCAGAGCGAAAAGCTCTGCTTTTCCTTTTATAAAAATACAACAAATATAAATGGTCATTTACCCACACCAACTAGAGGGCGCATACATATGTTGTTAAGGACTAAAGTCAAATACCTTGTTAAAGGAGCTGAAATCCATGAGCTGCGGAAAACACCATGGCCGACATGATGAAAACTGTGTATGCGATGCGGTTGATAAGATTTTAGCAGAGCAGGAAGCTGTAGAAGATAAATGTCCTACGAGCTGCTACAGTAATTTATTAAGCCCAACAGTTTCTGGAAAAGATACAATTCCGTTTTTACTTTTTGATAAAAAGGGCGGGTTGTTCTCTACTTTCGGAAACATTGGAGGATTCGTTGACGATTGCCAATGCTTCGAATCTATTTTCTTCCGGGTTGAAAAATTACACGACTGCTGTGCTACGTTATCTGTATTAAGACCTGTTGATGTACACGGACATACGCTAAGCGTGTGTCACCCTTGTGACCCTGACTTCTTTGGTCTAGAAAAAACGGACTTTTGTATTGAGGTTGATCTAAACTGCTTCTGCGCAATCCAATGCTTAAACCCAGAGCTTGTCGACAGAGTCATGCCATCGAAAGATAAAAAGCATCATCACCACGGCTAAATCAACAGGCCGCTGATCTAACTTGTCATAAGTCAAAGCATCCCCTTCCTCACGAATGACAGCCAATCATGCGGAGCAGTCAGCATAAGAAGCGGCCGCTTCCGCATTGGTTAAAAGTAGATGCACGAGCCGGCAAAGATAGCTTGTAGATGATGACAGTGCTCAAACACTCAAACAAATTTCCTAGTATAGGAGGGTTGAATATGAGCCGCAACCATTCATGGAGCTGTGTAACAGAGGCTGTTGAAAACATTAGCGACTTGCAAAATGCTGTCAAAGAAGAGTGCCCGACAAGCTGTTACAGCAATCTCCTTTCTCCATCACATTCATTAGGTGACACTGTCCCGTTTGTTCTCTTTACATCCAAATCAAAACCATTCGTCGCATTCGGAAACGTCGGAGAAGTAGATCCAGGCCCTTGCTTCAGCACTGCATTTTTCAGAGTCGAACATATCTGTGATCACTGTGCAACACTCAGCTTGCTTATCGCATTTGACAAAGACCGTCATATTTTAGATTTTACAGATAAAGATTCCTTATGTGATGTGTTCCGATTAGAAAAATCGAAATATTGCATTGAAGTAGACCTTGACTGCTTCTGCGCAATCGAGTGCCTAAACCCACGACTCATCAATCGTAACTGCTAATAAAAAAAGTCCCTATATGGGACTTTTTTTATTTGTTAAAAACCAAGCGGGTGGATGGAAGAAATCTCAGCAATCGCTAATTCGACTGGATTTCCCCCGCCTGCTGTACGAATGATCACAGTATCATCTTTTCGATCCATGATGATTCCTCTATATGTTTTACCATCAGCTTCAATCAGACAAAGAGCCCTTGGCATATTATGAGGCAGTCTTGTGAGAAAATCGACTTTTTCATCAATACTCATCTGACTTAAAGGCTTTTTCACTCGTTTTCTTCTTGGTTCTTCTTTTGTTTCATGAAAAACACCTTCTGGCTGGTTTCCCTCTTCTTCTTGAGGCTCTCGCTTTTGTATGAACTCTGGTTCTTGTGTGATTTCTTGTTCCTGTGTAAGTTCGGCTTCTTGTGTATCCTCTTGTTCCTGTGTAGCCTCTGCTTCTGGTGTGATCTCTTGTTCTTCTGTAAACTCAGCTTCGTGTGTCATATCTCGTTCTTGTTGAAGTTTAGGCGGCTCGGCTTCTTTTTTATGCTCTATTTCTTGAGCTGCAGGTTCCTCCTGCGTGCTTTCTTTGATCACATCTTTTGCATTGGTCTCACTTTCTGGCTGTTTTTCTGATTTCTTTCGCTTTCTCACAATATTTTGCATGGCCGGCTTTGATTCTTGATAGCTCGGCTGAACAATATACATCAGCGGCTTTTGATTCTCATCACCTTTATTTGACATACTAATCCCTCCCGAATGATTCATTCCTTATATATATGAACGGAGGCCTCAAATCAGAAGAAAAATAAAAAAACAGCATACCCTTCATCGGTATGCTGCAAGTCATGTATTCGTTTAGCGGGCAATGATATGGAAGCCGGAATCAACATGCAGATTCTCACCTGTCATGCCGCGAGATAGATCACTGAATAAGAATAGAGCTGTATCGCCAACTTCTTCAGGAGTTGTTGTACGGCGGAGCGGTGCACGCTCTTCAATATCCTTCAGAATGGTATTAAAGCCGCTGATGCCCTTTGCAGATAACGTACGAATTGGACCAGCAGAAATACTGTTCACGCGGATACCTTCTGCGCCTAAATCAGCTGCTAAATATTTCACACTTGCTTCAAGTGATGCTTTCGCTACACCCATTACGTTGTAGTTTGATACAACACGCTCTCCGCCGAGGTATGTAAGCGTCACAATGCTTCCACCCTCTGTCATCAATGGACGTGCTGCTTTTGCTACAGCAGTTAATGAGTATGCACTAATGTTGTGCGCCAAAAGGAAACCTTCACGGTTCGTGTTCAAGTATTCGCCAACAAGCTCTTCCTTGTTTGCAAATGCAATGGCATGCGCAACGCCATGAATGACTTGTACTTTTTCTTTAATTGCAGCGAAACATTTTTCGATTTCTTCGTCACTTGTCACGTCACATGGAAGAATGATAGAATCATCACGATCAAGTGTGCTTGCCAGCTCTTTTACCGATTCAGCAAGACGATCTCCAACATAAGTAAAAATCAAACGAGCTCCAGCTTCATGAAGTGAGCGGGCAATTCCCCAAGCGATGCTTCGTTTATTGGCAACACCCATAACCACGATATTACGGCCTTCTAAAGAAAAGTTCATATGTAATAAAGCCTCCTATTTTTTCAAGACATAGTATTAGTACCTGATCATAATATTATCACAGATCATAAGAGAATGACAATTTCCGCTGAAAGAAAGTTTCATTTTCGCGAAAAAACCGTCTTCATAAGTGAAGACGGTTCGATTTCTTTATCGTTTGATTCTGTTTTGCTGATAAGCAAAATGGTTCGTAGGCCCGTGTCCAGATCCAATACGCAAAGGGAATTTAATGGCTTCATGAACAAAGGTTTCTGCTGTTTCAAAGGCTTCCTTCATCGAATATCCTTTCGCAATTTCAGCTGTTAATGCTGCTGCAAACGTGCAGCCTGTGCCATGTGTATGCGGTGTATCAATATGTTCATTTGTGACTTCAATAAAGCCTTTTCCATCATACAGCAGGTCTGTAATCATCCCATCAGATGGACCATGGCCGCCTTTAATCACGACATGTTTCGTACCTAGCTCATAAAGGTGCTCCGCTGCCACATAGCGGTCCTTTTTCGTCTGAATTTGTATCCCTGTCAGTACTTCTGCCTCAGGAAGATTCGGCGTTACAGCATAGCTGACAGGCAGCAAGTGTGTTTTCATCGCAGCGACCGCATCTTCATTTAATAAAGAGGCCCCTCCTTTTGCGATCATGACTGGATCTACAATCAGCTTCATATCATATTGAACCGTTTTTTCAGCTACAATCTTGATCATGTCTGCACTCCACAGCATCCCTGTTTTGACGGCATCTGGCGGTAAGTCTTCTGCCACTGCATCTATTTGACGCTCTAACGCCTCAATTGAAAGCGGGTATATCCCATGAACACCTAGTGTGTTTTGCGCAGTAATCGCTGTGATCGCAGACATTCCGTACACACCGAGCTCCTGAAAAGTTTTCAAATCTGCCTGAATGCCTGCTCCGCCGCCAGAATCAGAACCCGCGATTGTGAATGCTTTTTTGATCGTCATTTCTTCACACCTCTCATTAGCCAATCCATTGATGATAAATGGTTCTTGCTTTGGCAATATCATTCGTACCATGTACAAGCGCTCTGCCATCTTTAAATAAGACAAGCTTAAACTCATCCTTTTGACACGAAAGCAAATATGGATTTTCAAGCACATCCATCCCTGCCCTCTTTAACCGAAGAGCTACTTCATGTAAAGGCGGCGGTGTTTCTGCTGCACTGCGGATTTGTACCGTATTGCGGCCGCATAGTACATCTGCCTTCGCTCTCTTGTCATATGAAAGAAATGGATAGGTCTTTAGTCCACAGCTTGGACATTGCTTCTTCTTTAAAGACGCCGTCGACCGAATGTCAGAACGTTCATTTTTCCATAAATCGAAGGATTTTAAAATTGGCGTCACTGGATGTCCTGTTAAATATTTAAGTGCATCTGCCACTTGATATGCGGCCACCTGCTGCACAACTGGACTAATGATACCTGCTGTATCACATGTCATGCCTTGTGCGGGTAAATGTTCAAGCAGACAGTGTAAACACGGCGTTTCACCAGGGATCACTGTGAATTGAATGCCATAACTGGCTACACAGGCCCCATAAAGGAACGGTATTTGATGTTTGACAGCGGCATCATTTGCGATCATTCTTACCTCAAAATTATCCGCTGCATCGACAATGATTGAAGCCTCACTGACAAGTTCGTCAATATTGTGAGCAGTCACATCGACCACGATTCCTTTGATGTGCACGTCACTGTTTACTTGCTTGAGTCTTTTTTCAGCCGCCACAGCCTTTGGCAGCCGATCCTTCACGTCTTGCTCCGTGTAAAGCTGCTGACGCTGAAGGTTGCTCCATTCAATATAATCTCGGTCCAAAATAGTGACAGAACCAACGCCGGCACGAACGAGCATTTCAGCACTTGCGGTTCCAAGTGCCCCCGCTCCAATAATGACCGCCTTTGAGTCATTTAGCCGCTTTTGTCCCTCTGTTCCAATTGGCTGAAAAAGCTCTTGGCGTGAATAACGAGTGCTCAAAATGACGGCATTCCTTCCTGTGGACTGCTCGCTGTTCCATAGTTTTTTAGCGGAATACGTCCTGCCTCGTAGCCTAGTCTTCCTGATTCAATCGCGAGTTTCATTGCTTTTGCCATTTTCACAGGATCCTTTGCACCAGAGACAGCGGTATTTAGTAATACAGCGTCTGCTCCAAGCTCCATCGCATAAGCTGCATCCTTCGGAGAACCTACGCCAGCATCAATAATGACCGGCACCTTCGCCTGCTCAATAATAAATGAGAGATTCAAAGGATTTAGTAAGCCTTGGCCTGAACCAATCGGTGAAGCACCAGGCATGATAGCATGGACACCGAGTTCTTCTAATTTTCTTGCCAGCACCACATCATCAGATGTATACGGCAGCACGATAAATCCTTCTTCGAGCAGCATTTCAGATGCTTTTAATGTTTCAACTGGATCTGGCAGAAGAGACCTTGAACAGCCAATGACTTCTACCTTGATCATGTCACAAAGCCCAGAAGCCTTTGCTAAACGGGCAATACGCACTGCCTCTTCTGCTGTACTTGCTCCAGCTGTATTCGGAAGCAGCGTATATTTTGATAAATCAAGCTGCTCCAAAAAATTAGGCTGAGATGCTTCGAATATGTTCATTCTTCTGACGGCAAAGGTTAAAATTTCGGCTTCCGATACGTTCACCGCTTCTTTTTGAACCTCAAATGATGGGTACTTTCCTGTTCCGAGTAATAGTCTTGATGTGAATGTTTTTCCGCCAATGTGCAGCATTGGGTCATCCTCCTCCTACGAAATGAACGATTTCAATCGTGTCATTTGGTTGAATTTCTACTTGTTGAAACGCTTCTTTATCAATGATTTCATGGTTCTTTTCAACGATCACCACACGGTTTTCAAGCTGATAGGCTGATAGCAGATCATAGATCGTTCCATTCTCTTGATCGAAATCAACGATTCTGCCATTCAATTGAATCTTCATACGAATAGTGCCTCCTTTCGTCCAATACGAAACGCGTGAAGCCATTCCTCTTTGACCGGTTCGCCTAATATCAGGTCACGAATGATTTCTCCAGTAATCGGCGCAAGTAAAATGCCATTCCTGTAATGCCCTGCAGCAAAAAGAATACGCTTGTCTTCTGGATGTCTTCCGATATAAGGATGCCGGTCGTTTGTCGCCGGACGAAGGCCTGCCCAGCACTCTTCAATCGGCATCTCCTTAATAGAAGGCATAAGCTGAGACGCCTTTTGAATCACAGCTTCCATGCCGCCAAGCGTTGGAACAGCCTGCCACTCGTTTGCCTTCATTGTTGCGCCGATAACAAGCTTTCCGCTATCTCGCTGAACGATATAACAATGATCATGATAAATGGTGTGTGCGAGCGCCGGACCATTATTCCATACAGACACACATTCCCCTTTTACTGGATAAAGAGAATGAGATAATCCGAGTTCTTCAAAAAAACGGCCAGACCATACACCACTTGCGACTGTCAGTTCATCACATATGAATGTGCCCTTCGTTGTTCTGACAGTTAACGCTTCTTTGTCCCGCTTCACTTCGATCACAGGTGTACACTCTTTCACATCTGCCCCGTACCGGACAGCCGCCTGCCATAAAGCCCTGCATACAGCGTAAGGTTCCACATGCACATCCTCTTCAACCAAACCTGCTCCCAGCATGTGATCTGTAACTTGAGGCATGCATTTTTTTACGCTGCTTGCGTCAAGCCATTTAAATGTAGACAAATGCTGCATCCGGCAAAGGGCTTGTTTCTCTTCTTCTGTAAAGGCGACCTTCATGATACCGCCCGCTGAAGTTCGAATATCAATGCCTGATTCATGCAGAAGATCGACTTTTAATTTTTCGTACAATGCCTGGCTTGCTCTGCCTGCCTGAAAGAAAACATCCTCATGCCCCTCTCCTTCAGCATGTGCACCGAGCATCCCGGCAGCCGCACTTGTCGTTTGCTTCCCTATCTCATTCGCTTCAAATAAGACCACCTGTTTTCCTGCTTTTGCAAGGTGATAGGCGATGGAGACCCCTATGATTCCACCACCAATGATTGCAACGTCATAATGCTTTTTCATAAGGATTCTCCTTTACCTTTTCAGAAAATGCTTGTGCCATCATACGCGGCTGATGATGAGCAAAAATCCCAGACATGACAGCAATTCCTTTCACATTTGCTTGTTTCAATTCTGGAACTCGTTCTGGGGTCACCCCGCCGATGGCCACCACTGGAATCGTTAGTGCAGAAGTCAGTTTCTTCACAAGCTGTACACCTCTTGCCTGAAGTCCTGGTTTACAAGAGGTAGCATATATGTGCCCAAACATGACATACTCTGCTCCATTTTTCTCTGCTGCTTTCGCTTCTTCTATCGAATGGACAGATACTCCCGCATGAAGGTGAGGAAACTTTTTTCGCAGTTCTTTTGGCGAAAAGCTGTGGCCCGGGAGATGCACCCTGTGAATATTGGTAAGCAGTGCAACGTCTACGCGGTCATTGATTACGAGCTTTTCTTTCGGTACACCTTCTAAAAGGAGATTCTTCACGAGATCAACAAGCTCACTTGCTGTTTTAGACCGTTCCCGAATATGAATAAAATCCACTTCAGACGCTATGGCTTTTATTTGTTTGATCAGTTCACCCGCAGGAATGGAATCATTTGTCACTGCGTGGAGTTCCATTTGCACCAACCCCATCTAAGCATGCTGTTTGCCACATTTCTTTTTGATACGCCATCTCCCAAAAGTGATATTCGTAATAGCTTGAAATCACAAAATTTTCTTTCATATTGGCCCGTACATGGTCTGGTGCTTTTTCTGCTAGTTCATCAAAGCGATTCACTTGTTCAAAGACGAGTTCCTTAAACCAATCGCCTCCGTATGTCAAAATCCATTCTTGGTAAATTGGATGGTCAGGTGTTGTTTGTTTCAGCTTTTCACCTACCTCATAATAGAGCCAGTAACACGGTAATAGCGCGGCTAAAATCTCTTCAAACCGTCCGCTTTTTACAGATCGGTACATATGAGAGGTATACGCATAAGCAGTGGGAGAAGGCTTAAAGTTCTCAATGGCTTCATCAGAAATTTGCAGAAGCTCTGTAAATTTCCGATGCAGCGACAGCTCTGCTTCATACGTGCCCTGGGCATGATACGCCATTCTGCCCGTCGTATGTAAGTCCTCACTTATCGCCGCTCCATATGCCTGCACCTTTGCAAAATGAGTTAAATAATAAGAATCCTGCATCACGTAATAGGTGAAACGATCGAGTGAAAGTGTGCCATCTCCAATCCCTTTGACAAAAGGATGTGTAAAGCTTCCATTCCACCATGTTGCTGCAGCCTCTTTACATTCTGTTGAAAACGTCATGTTCCTCTCCTCCTGTTTTTCCATATAAAAAAGCCACTTTCCGCGTGGAAAGTGGCTTGGAATTTGTAAAAAGCATAGTCAAAAACCGCACCACTTCCCTACGCAGGTATGAACCTGTTCAGGTAATGAGGGTCTAAAAGTCGACACTTTTATCTCAGCCCTTTTAAAGGACTCCCCTAGTGGATCAAATATATGATGTTGTACCTCTATCTTAATCAGGAATTGTCCATTGGTCAAGGGTTCATTGTCATTCTAATTGGGCTCTTAGTCCTGCCACATACTCCCTGGAGCCCGATACAAGCACACGGTCGCCGCTTCTAAGTGTCGTATCTCCATGCGGTACTAAGCTGTCTACCCCTCTAAAAATGCGGACAAATACCAAATCACCGGTGAAAGGAAATTCTCTCAGCATGACATTATGATAACGATGATTGTTCATTTGAATTTGATACAAAGAAGAATCCTCATTTGTTAGCAATCGAATCGCATCAGGTGCTTCAATCAAAGCTCTTAACACCGTTTTAGATGACAGGAAAGTAGAAAACGTATCAATTCCCGCTTCCTTCAATGTCAGCTCCGCCTCTGCTTTGTTGACACTTGCAATGACTTGTTTTGAACCTTCTTCTTTTGCAAATAAAGCAATTTCCTTATTTTTCGTCTCACTGCCTGTTGCGACGACAAGGACATCCTCTTGACCGACGCCTGCCTTTCTCAGCGTCTCATCGTCGTATTGTTCAATTGATTCGACTTCAAAGATAGAGTCTGCCAGCAGTGCTTCCTTATTTTCTTGAAACACATGCAAAATTCGAATGTCATATTCATCCTGATGTAAATCAAGTGTGACAGGTAAGGTCAGCTGATTTGCACCAATAAAGGTCACACGCTTCTTATGGCTTGCCGCTTGTTCTTTTTTAAACAGCGCTTTAAACCAAACAGGTGTTAAAATGCTCGTTAGCACAGCAACTAAAATCAGCGCTCCTGACATTTTATGATCAATGACACCGAGCCGCTCACCAATCGTCGCAGCTGCAATGACGAGAGATAAAGTTGAAGTTAATAAAAAGCCGGAGCCAATGACCTTTTTCATGTCATACCATTTTTTCAAATAAAGAATCGGGACGAGCTTACTTATAAGCAGCGCAATAAACAGAAGCGGAATCATGATCATAATTGTGGGGTCCTTAAACAGTGCCCATATATTCAGATCCACTCCGACCATCACAAAAAAGATCGGGATTAAAAATCCGTAGCCAAATGAGTCCAGCTGCTGAACGAGTTCTTTATTTGGCGAAAGAAGAGACACAAGCACACCAGCTAAAAACGCCCCAAGAATATTTTCAGCGCCGAGTGATTCAGATAAGGCAACTAAGACTATAATGAGAGTAAAGATTGCCCTTGTCCCAATTTGCACGGTTCCTTTAGACATCGACTGAAAAATTGACTTTGTCTTAAAGACGCGGCCAAATAAATAAAGAAGAATGCCTGCAGCAAATAATAAGAGCAGGAGCCACATGTTCCCTGTTCCATCTCCATAAATGGAGGAAAACACAGCAAGCAAAATCATCGTAACCAAATCGGCAATGACAGCTACAAGCAGAATGATTTGACCGATATTCGTCTGCATCAACTTTTCCTCTTTTAAGGTTGGCACCACTACGCCTAATGAAATGGTAGAGATAATGAGCGTCATTAAAAAGGCATTTTGGATAAACCCTGCGAGTACAAACGCATAGGACAGGATAAAGGAAATACAAAATACCCCAAGAAAAATCATGGTGGCTGCTTTAAATGTATTTGGTTCTTTTAAACCATTTGGAAGTTCTCGTGCTTTCTTCTTTGACTCAAAAGAAGAAAAATCTATTTCAAGTCCACTTAAAAACATCAGAAAAATAAAACCGAGCATGGATAATGTATCTAACCACGCATCATGTTCGACAACCAGTTGAAGGCCGCTTTTCCCAATGATGAGCCCCATGATGATTTCAGCTACAACGACCGGAATGGTCAGCTTAAATCGGTGCAATAAAATAGGGGTGAAAAAGGCGACAATAATAACGACAACGAGTGATGAAACAGATGTATGCTCCATTGGCTAAAGCCTCCTAACATTCATGTTTAATTTTTTAAGTCTTACGTTAAAGCATTGATTCTAACAATTGCCCAAATGAAATGAAAGCCATTCGTTATATTTTCTAAAATTCAAACTTCTTTATATCCGATGAATGGATGAAAAAATCAGGAGGAAACCTTATGAAATTCGATATTATTGGCGATATCCACGGCTGCTACGAAGAGCTGCTTACCCTCATACACAAACTAGGATACGAACTCAAACATGGATTACCCGTCCATCCTGATAAGAGAACGCTGGCCCTTGTTGGTGATCTAACAGATCGTGGGCCTCAGTCAGTAGACGTCATGCGATTTGTCATTCATGCCTATTCACACGGCGCAATCCGCTATGTACCTGGCAACCACTGCTTTAAGCTTTATCGCTACTTAAAAGGAAATCCCGTCAAATTGCTTCATGGCATCGAAACCACAGTGAACGAAATAAAAAAACTGCCAATCCATGAACAAAACAAATTGTCACATGAATTTAAGCAGTTATTCGAGAAGGCTCCGCTTTATGATGTACTCATTCCTGATGAGCTGATCATTGCACACGCGGCGATGAAGGAAAAGGATATTGGAAAAAAGCCGAATAAACAAATGCGGTCCTATTTATTATTTGGTGCCGTCACAGGAGAAACATGGCCAGATGGACGGCCTGTTCGCAAGGACTGGGCAAAAGAGTATCTCGGAAAACCATGGATTGTGTACGGCCATACACCAGTGAAAGAACCTCGATTCGTTGGCAGAACGGTCAATATTGATACAGGCTGCGTATTTGGCAACAAGCTGTCTGCCCTCACATACCCTGAGCTTAAAACGGTCTCCGTTCCTTCATCCATGCCTTATGACGATTCTAGATTTCAGCATTTCACATCATAAAAAAACCCGGTCCTGCGCTGCAGGTGACCGGGTTTCTCTATTTAAAAAAGCAATGATTTCATATCATCAGGAAGCGGGGCTGAAAATGTCATTTGCTCACCTGTCATCGGATGAGGAAACACAAGGGTTTCACTATGCAGTGCCTGCCGGTCTATCCGCTCGGTCGTTCCGCCATACAGCGTATCTCCGATGAGCGGATGCCCAAGAAATTGCATATGCACACGAATTTGATGTGTTCTCCCGGTTTCAAGTGAGAGAGACACATCCGACATGTTCAACTCAGCGATTACCGCTCGCACGGAATAATGCGTTACTGCCTCCTGCCCAGCATCATCAACCATCCGCTCGATAATACTATCCCCTTTTCGGGCAATTTTTGCAGCGATCGTTCCATGTTTTTCTGTGATCATGCCGTGTGTAAAGGCTCTGTATGTTCGTTTAACCGCTCCACTTTTTTGCGCTTTTGATAAAAGGCTATGGGCAAACCGATGCTTCGCCACAAGCATGACACCAGATGTATCACGATCAAGACGGTTCACCAAATGAACCGTATGCCGAACAGACTGCTTGGCATAATGATGCAGTAATCCATTCGCAATACTGTGCGCAGGGTGCTCCCGAGAAGGGATCGAAGGAATATACGGCCTTTTATTCAGCACAAGGACATGCTCGTCCTCAAATATAATATCAAGTGGAATCGGTGCAGGCTTCAGCCCTTCACTCACTTTTTCCTCGGGAAATAAAATGGTGAGTCTGTCCCCTTCATGCAGCTCGCACTTCACGGTAACATGCTCTCCATTAATGAGGAGGTCACCGCCATCAAACTTAATATCCGTCAGCATTCTTTTCGAAATACCAAGATCAATTAAATATTCCTTTAAAAGCAGCCCTTCTTCTTTGGCTGTTATGGTTTTGTTTAACGTAAAGTATTCCAGCGGGAACAACCTCTTTCTTATTCTCCTTTTCCGATAAAGGAATCTTGCACCCTTTTCCAAAACGGAAACGGTCTAAATCTGGCAAAACGGACATTCTCGTCTGCCACCCGGCATTGAATGGATTTGACGTCTTTATGAAGCAGTGTCAAATGATCAATGGTCACCTGAAAATCGACATCATTCCTCGGTTTAATCACACAAGTATGGTGGTCAGGCAAAATAAGCGGTGAACCGACCGTCCGAAACACTCGGTTGTTAATTGAAGCCATTTCCGCCAGCTGAATGGCTCTAATGGAAGGATGAATAATGGCGCCACCCAGTGCCTTATTATAGGCCGTACTGCCAGATGGTGTAGACAAACAAAGGCCGTCACCTCTGAATGTTTCAAACAGCTGGCCTCTAATTTCAACATCTGCCACAAGTGTCCCTTCCATGCTTTTAATTGTACATTCATTCATTGCTAAATATTTCTCTTCTCTGCCGCCGTCGTTGTATCTGACAATGACTTCTAAGATCGGATATTCCACAATATGATAAGGCGTTTTCGCAATGGCTAAGACGAGTTTTTCAATTTCACTCGGCACCCAGTCAGCATAGAAGCCAAGATGACCGGTATGAACACCGACAAAAGCTGTTTCATCTAGACGGTCGCTATAACGGTGAAACGCATAAAGAAGTGTGCCGTCTCCACCAACCGTAATGACAAGATCCGGTTCCTCTTCATTTAGTTCCATACCAAAATCCAATAAGTAGGTCTGAATTTTGCTTTTGAGCGTGTCAGATACAGAATTCCCTTTTGAAGAAACTGCAAATTTCATGAATTCTTCTCCTTTTCCACCTTGCTGCTATGAGAGGGCAGCATCATATTTGATCAAACTGGCTCAGCTGTCGTTTTTCTTTTTCCGGGAAAATGCCACTTGTGCTTCTTGAATTTCCCCTCTGATTTCGGACATTTCTTCATCGAGACGAGATGCTGCCTCAGATGCTCTTTGAAGGCGCAGCTTGACCTTCTCCGGGATATTCCCGCTATATTTATAATTCAGAGAATGCTCAATGGTCGCCCAAAAGTTCATCGCAAGCGTACGAATTTGGATTTCGACGAGGAGCTGCTTCTCTCCACTTACGGTTTGCAGCGGATATAACACAACAAGGTGATACGAGCGGTATCCGCTTTCTTTATGTTCTGCAATATAGTCGCGTTTATCTACAACCACAAAATCTTTACGTGACTGGAGCATTTTTTTCACGACTTGTATATCTTCTACAAACTGGCACATAATGCGAAGCCCAGCAATATCCTGCATCGTTTCAATCTCATGCATCGGGATGTTTTTACGCTTTGCCTTTTCTAATATGCTGGCAACAGGTTTCACTCGGCCTGTGACAAACTCTACTGGTGAATGGTCATCCTCGAATTCATACAGCTTTCGAATGCCTTTTAGTTTCACTTTTAATTCTTCGACTGCTTGTTTATACGGTGCGAGGAATTGATCCCATTGTTTTTTGTCCATGAAACTTCCCCCAATTCCATATACCTAATTATTTCAGAGGAATGTGCTTTTCACTTTCTCTTCCATATCTCCGTAATTGGCATTGTCTTTAATATTGTCGATTAAATAATGTAATTCCTGTTGAAGCTGAATGAGTTCCAGCGAATGTTCATCCGATGCCAAATAGACAGGGATGTCACGATTCATCGCTTCTTTTAATGGAGCCCATGTATGTTCCCCTAAAATAAGATACGAAAAGGACTCCTCGGTTTCAAGTATGTAAACGAACGCAAAGTGATCAGAATCAACAAGCATTTGTCCTGATGCTTTTGCTTTTTGGATTTGCTCTTCTGACTGGATTGTCAAAATCAGCCTGTCTTCTTTTAAAGTTGCTTCTGTAATTTCAATTCTGTTTTGCATCATGATCTCCTTTACAACAAAGTACAGCTTTATTTTATCATATCAAGTTCAATATTGATAAACCGAACTTTTTGAGAAAATCCTGTTTTTCTCTTTTAAATGATCCTTTCACATGATTCTTCATTCATTTTGATCCATCCTTAAAGAAAATATAGAGAAAAAACAGTCTTTTACATGGTGAACACACTTCATGTACAATAATCATATTTCCTCTAAATGAAAGGTTGATGTCAAAATGGCACAGGAAATTGAAATCGAACTAAAGCAATTATTAATGAAAGAAGAATTTGAACAGCTGAAACAGCATTTTCAATTGAAGAATGCGGATTTCCACACGCAAACCAACTATTATTTTGATACACCTCAATTTAATATAAAATCTCAATTGGCTGCATTAAGAATGAGAGAAAAAAACGGTCAATGGGTGCTCACATTAAAGGAACCTCACGAAATAGGCTTGCTCGAAACCCACCAAACGATCGCTCCCCCTTCTCAACTTGACGATTTTAAGCTGCCAGAAGGTGAAGTTGCGGACAGATTAGACCACCTGAACATTCAAAAGGATCAAATTGTGTACTTTGGTTCACTTGAAACGTCAAGAGCAGAAAAAATGATCCATGAAGGCTTAATTGTTTTGGATCACAGCCGATATTTAACAGTAGAGGACTATGAACTTGAATTTGAAGTGAGCGACCTGGAAATCGGACAAGCCGCTTTCTCCGCATTGCTCCGCAAATTTCATATTCCAGTACGAAACACGAAAAACAAAGTCGTTCGTTTTTATGAAGAAAAAATGAAAACACAGAATAGATGAATTCCTTGAAGGAGGAACATGATGAACGTCAATCAACTTCAATCCTTTATGCAGCTTCAAGCGCTTAAAACGTTACAAACAGATCCAGCACAAACGCAAATGTCTGCAGGTCAAGAATCGAATGCCCAAGCTTCATTTCAGTCGCTGCTGCAAGATTTTTTAGGCGGATCAGAATTATCACGTCTCCCGCTTTCCATCTCTGCTTTTATGGGCACGGACCCATCAACGGCTCCGAACACGCAATATGCGCGTACAAACCCATATTTATCTGCCACTTCCGGCAGTGATCAGCTTGAGGCCCAATCTTTATATGCAAATGACAATCAATTAAATACAGCGAATGGCATTGGAAATGTCTTAAACAACAGTTACACGCCGCCGCTTCAAAAGGCTGTCTCCAGCGGCTCATCTTCAAAAGAGATTAATCAAATCGTGTCACAAATGGCTCAAAAGCATGGCGTTCCCGAAAAGCTGATTCACGCGGTCATCAAGCAGGAATCCGGCTACCGCACAAATGCTGTCAGCCATGCAGGTGCGCTTGGACTCATGCAGCTCATGCCATCTACTGCTAAATCACTTGGCGTCAACAATGCTTTTGATGCGTCCCAAAACATTGAAGGCGGAACGAAATATTTAAAACAAATGCTCAATAAATATAACGGAAATATCTCACTCGCCTTAGCTGCCTATAATGCAGGCTCAGGAAATGTAGATAAATACGGAGGCATTCCTCCATTTAAAGAAACACAAAATTATGTAAAGAAAATCACAGCTCAATATTTCGCTTAAACCGAAGAGAATAACCTCTTCGGTTTTTTGTATGTCGCTTTTCCCCCTTTTTTGACTGAATGTGTTATGATATGGTCAATTGATCACAGAATCCGATTCTCTCTTTATTTCGAGCAGACCAAAGCGGTTTGTTTGTGGAATTGAGATGAGGTTGTTAAAATAAGTACAAGAATAGAAACAATAAAATAGAACAAACTGAATATCACTTTTGAAATAAATGAAATGCGCAATAGGGTGAGTCATCCTATTAACTACGAGTAAAAGGAGTAGTCAACATGGTACAATCGTTTAACGCACCTTACGAAGCGGTTGGAGAGGAACTTCTATCGCAACTTGTTGATACTTTTTATGAAAATGTAAAGTGTCATCCTTTGCTTCATCCTATTTTCCCGGATGACTTAAAAGAAACAGCAAGAAAACAAAAACAGTTTTTAACGCAATATTTAGGCGGACCGCCGCTTTATACAGAAGAGCATGGCCACCCAATGCTGCGGGCGAGACATCTCCCTTTTCCGATTACTGAGGAGCGGGCTGACGCATGGCTTGAATGCATGGAGGATGCAATGGATCAAGTAGGATTAACCGGCGATATTCGTGACTTTTTATTTGAACGGCTTTCTCTGACGGCTCGTCATATGGTCAACCAAACACCTGAAAAGGATGGACGATCTTGAGCTGCAATACGCACGATCAATATTTCTCACACTGTCACGGACATCCTCAAAAGCCGATTGAAATCTATGTATTCATTGATCCTCTAAGCCCTGACTGCTGGTTATTAGAGCCGTCCATTAAAAAGTTGAAAATGAAATATGGCCGTTTTTTCACTTTACGAACGGTAACAAGTTCTAGTATTAATGCTTTGAATCGGAAAAGAAAGAAACATTTACTGACTGAAGCATGGGGGAAATTTGCCACTAAAACGCAGACCAAAAAAGAACAAATGCTGTCTGAACAAATTGTGACATCACCCTACCTCGCCTCACTCGCACTAAAAGCAGCGGAGCTTCAAGGCAGAAAATGCGGAATGAAGTTTTTGCGTCTCATTCAAGAATCACTTTTTTGCCATCAGCAAGATGTCACAAGTGAGCAGGTGCTGATAGAAAATGCAAAAAGTGCTGGACTGGACATCGAGGAATTCCAGCGCGACATTCATTCTCAAAGTGCTGTGAAAGCACTGCAATGTGATATGAAAATTGCAGCTGAAATGGACGTATCTGAGCTTCCGACCTTCGCCTTTTTTAATACCGTAAATGGAGACGAAGGATTAAAAATTTCAGGTGCCTACTCTTATGATATTTACGAAGAAATCCTTTTTGAAATGATTGGTGAAAAACCAACACCATCAGAACGGCCTCCAATTGAATGGTTTATTGCTTACTTTCAATTTGCTTCCGCAAAAGAGATAGCCGTTGTCTATGACCTGACGCTTGAAGAAGTTGAACGAGAAATGAAGAAGCTGGCTTTCGCTCAAAAGGTAGAACGTGTCCAAGTGCAGCAAGAAATGTTTTGGCGCTATAAAGAGAATGACCACCATACAGATCTTGATGTCTATCGCTGTGAAAATGAACATGGGTGCTGACCCATGTTTTTCTTTACCTTCACCAAGAACATTTGTTCTGTTTATAAATACGAAGAAACCGCGCCGGGATAAGCGCGGTTTCACTATGTCTTAACGACAACAAAGGGGATGGGAGAAATTTTTCACGGTCAAACAAAGGGGTAATGTTTGTATGTGATTAATTTCACATCTGTAGTATATCAAATTTTGTCGACTTATGACAACAGATATACTATATGTTCATATTTTTGTCACAAAACATAAGAGGGTTGTCACTTTCATATAGTAAAAGTAACAAAAAAATGGGGGGACCTGCATGCGCAGCACAACTATTGGACTTGTTGCCATTGGCTTATGTTTCTTTTTAAATATATTAGGCTTAATGAAGATGCTTCCTCTTTATTTGACGTCTCCACTCTTGTTTGCTTCGATTCTTTTTACGCTTTATCGAATGAATCACCGTAAGACCTTTAGAGGTTTTAAAGGTTGATATTGACATGGAACGGCCTCGACATCTGAAGAGGTCTTTTTTTATGAGAAAAAAACTCCTGTCAAAAGATGAGATAGCACTCACACGTCTGACAGAAGTCTTTTCATTACTCACCTGTTTTGGAGATGAGCTCTTCCATTTCTTTTAGTTTTTCTTCGAACAATTGACATGCTGCTTCGATTGGTTCTTTAGAAGCCATATCAACACCTGCTTTTTTCAGCACATTAATTGGATAATCAGAGCTTCCTGCTTTAAGGAAATCTGTATAGCGCTCTACCGCTGGTTTTCCTTCTTGTAAGATTTGCTTGCTTAATGCCTGCGCCGCACTATAGCCTGTCGCGTATTGATATACATAATAGTTGTAATAGAAATGAGGGATTCTCGTCCACTCTAATCCAATTTCCTTATCAACCACCATGCCGTCGCCAAAATACTTCTTGTTCAGGTCGTAATAAAGGTTTGTCATAAATTCTGGCGTTAAAGCCTCTCCTTCTTGTGCTTTCACATGAATAAGATGCTCAAACTCAGCAAACATCGTTTGTCTGAATACCGTTCCTCTAAATCCTTCTAACAAGTGGTTTAACACATACAAACGCTGCTTTTTATCCTCTAAATGATTAAGCAGGTATTCGCCTAGTAACGCTTCATTTGTAGTGGAAGCCACTTCAGCTACAAAGATACTATAGTTTCCATACGGATATGGCTGGTGCTTTCTTGTATAGTAGCTGTGGACAGAGTGGCCAAATTCATGAGCCAGCGTAAACAAATTATCAATGTTATTTTGCCAGTTCATGAGGATATATGGATTTGTACCATAGCTCCCAGATGAATAAGCACCGCTTCGTTTCCCTTTATTCTCATAAACGTCTACCCAGCGATTTTCGAGTCCTTCTTTTAACACGGACACATATTCTTCTCCTAATGGGGCTAACCCTTTCAGCATATAATCCTTTGCTTCATCGTAGGTGAGCTTCATGCCAGCATCTTTCACAAGTGGTGTGTACAAGTCGTAATTGTGCACTTCATCAAGCTTTAATACCTTTTTGCGTAATTCAATATAACGGTGTAATAACGGTAAATATTGATGAACTGTATCAATTAGATTGTCATACACTTCTTCCGGGATGCTGTTTCGTGATAATGCTGCTTCTCTTGCCGATTTGTAATTTCGTACTTTTGCATAAAAATTATCCTTCTTAATTGAACCGCTCAGTGTAGAAGCAAGTGTATTCTTATACTGATCATACGTTTTATACACAGCTTTAAAGGCATTCTTTCTCACTTCACGATCATCACTATTTAAAAATGTGATAAAGTTGCCGTGGGTAATCTTCTTTTCCTCCCCATTCTCATCCTTTACAGAAGGAAAAGAAATGTCGGCGTTGTTAAACATACTAAAAGTAGTAGATGAAGATGAAAGTGGTTCAGAGGCCTCAGCTAATAAAGCTTCTTGCTCCTCACTTAAAATATGTGGACGCTCTTTATTAATTTCTTCGAGAGCATGTGAGTACAGTTTTAATTCTTCTTTTTCCAGAATAAATTGCTGCAATTTATCTTCTTGAATTGATAAAATCTCTGGAACAATATAAGCAGATGTACTAGACAGCTGTGTAAATAGATTCGAGGCTTTATCATTTAACGCCTGAAAGGATGAGTTCGTTGTATCTTCATCGTATTTCATGTGCGCGTATGTATAAAGCTTGCCAAGCTTTTCAGAAAGTTGATCCTGAAAGGTTAGGGCTTCATACAGGACATCAGCAGAATGGGCCAGCTTGCCTTTAAATTGTGCCAGCTTCGGAATTTCTTTTTTGACCGCTTCGAATTCCTTGTTCCATGCATCGACGCTTTCAAAAATATCTTCAAGGCGCCATTTGTTTTCTTCTTTTACTTCGCTTCTGTCTGGTAGATGATTGTTTTTGTTTTGTGAAGTCATATGAATCCCCCTTGCTTGAGTTGTGTTGAACCAACCTTTCGGAAAGTGAAAGAAATTGGTGTTGTATTTATCTTCTTTGTTTTGAACTATATTTGTCAAATCATATGCAGAAATAAATACCAAACAGACTAAAAAAATGAGAAAAAAGCGTTTCTTTTGATTCAATAGCAGCACCACCTTTTTCTTATCATGATCAAAGTGGTGATGAAACATGCTAATGAAATAAGAAAGCATCTCGTTTTAACACTTCATCTAGTGTTCGTATAGGCATTTGATTCGACGATACTTCATAATTACCCTCTTTCGTCATATGTAAAAACCCTTGTCTTACAAGCGCATTTACATATGCAGTGACCACCTCTTTTATTTCTTCTCTTGAAACATCGCCATATCGGAGTTTTACTTCTTTCATTTGCACACATCGATTGATTTCCATCATTAGCTGCTGAATTGTCACTCTTCCGCTTCCTTTTTTCCTCATTATCCAATCATAGAGACACCCCTGCCAAACATACACGGGACTTGTAAAAATATACGCTTCTTGCACTGGAATAAATAACTCAGTTGGCAAAAAAGTGAATGCTGTTTGATGATGCTCATAAAAAATATTTCTCAAACGTTTGCTTTCATTTGATAAAATGCGAGGAGGACGCAACCTAAATTGCTGTATACATTTAATCCATTGTTGGTTTACTTGACGCTTGCTTGAGGGCGGAGATAGAAATGCCGGAATTTCGCGGTATGCTGAAGGTGGTCTGACAGTTATTGCCGCACATATTTTCGTTGATTGAAACACAAGGAATTGATCAAGATGGATGAACCTATTCTGGATCGGGCAGAAAAAAATCAACCGCCTTTCCTCTGATTCCCTTAAAATTCCCCAATGAATGGAGGAGAAAGAAAAAAGCTGGGCAGTTTTTCGGTTTAAACGATTTGCCCCTATCATCCATATGGGAAAGAGCCCTGCCTCGCGGAGACCTGCTGTTCTTCTGCGAAGCTCTTGCCGGGAAATATTTGCACATTGAAATTCGATTGCATAGGCTTCATTTCCTATAGAGACGGTCACATCAGGACGCTGATGAATCTTTGACATATACTTTTCCAGCGCCGGTTTATGTCCAAGCCCCTTCAGCCAATTCATAATAGCTTCCTTTCCCGCCTGATGATAAGCCGTTTCGCCAGAGGCTAACGGACATGCTTTCAGCTGTTTATGCGCAAAATGATAGACACGATGCTCCCCTAGCTTTAATTGCACCTCCTCCCTGCACTCAGGACAATAAAATTTGCACGTCTTTCTTACATGCTCCAGACGGCTTTTCGATAAATGATGTGTCATTCGGATAAGCTTACCGTTATCCATCATTGCTGTATTCATTCAGTTCGCCCCTCGCTCTTTGATGACCGTATTATAGCTTGTTCGTCTATAAGGAAGCGAAAAGGCAAAATGAATTTTTACCGTGTCAAAAGATGATTTTAATGATCATCTCTTCAGGAAAATCAAAAATCCCCCTTATAGAAAAGGGGGAAAATACAATCTTTATAAAAGTGGTGATAATAATCTTGCTGTTGATTCAAACAGTCTGACCCCCAAAGGTCTCTTTGCAAACTCTTCTGGAACAATTTCATGTGACTGCTCTAAATCACCTAAGAAATCGTTGACGAGCTTCTCGGTGCTTTTTGTTTTATAGAGGAAGGCATTCACTTCAAAGTTCAAATGAAAGCTTCTCATATCCATGTTTGCCGTTCCTATCGAAGCCAGTTCGCTGTCCACAATAATAAATTTACTATGCATAAAGCCTTGATCATACTCGTACACCTTTGCCCCTGCGTCAAGAAGCTCCGGGAAGTATGAACGAGACGCATGGAAAACAATCCGTTTATCTGGATTCTTTGGAGCAATAATCCGTACATCTACTCCGCTCAATGCGGCAATTTTCAATGCGGACAAAATATCATCATCCGGCACAAAATACGGTGAAGCGATCCAGATGGACTTTTTGGCGGAGATGATCATGGAGAAAAAGAGATTTTTAATGACCTCCCACTGCTTGTCAGGCCCGCCAGCAATCATTTGTACGCCTTCTGTTGTACTCTCAAGGTGGCTGAAATCTTTGAAATAGTCCACACCTGAGCATCTTTCATTCGTCATATAATACCAATCCTGCATGAAAATCTGCTGGAGGTCACGAACAGCTTCGCCCTTAATCATCAAATGAGTATCACGCCAGAATCCATATTGTCTGCTTCTGCCCATGTATTCGTCTCCAATGTTAAGCCCGCCGACAAATCCCACTTCCCCATCAATTACGACAATTTTTCTATGATTTCGGAAGTTGATTTTATTATTTAAAAGGGGGAGCCTTACTGGTAAAAACGGAACGATCTGAACACCAGCCTTTTCTAGGTCAGCAATATATTGACGAGAAAGTTTTAAGCTTCCTACATCGTCATATAAAAAGCGGACAATCACGCCATTTTTCGCTTTTTCAATGAGAATGTCCTTTAATTCTTGGCCAAGGTCATCGTGGCGGAGAATGTAATATTCTAAATGAATGTGATGTGTTGCTTTTTTAATCTCTTCAAAAATATGAGAGAATGTTTCTTCACCATTGGTTAAGACTTTAGAGGACGTGCGATATGTAATAGGAGTATGTCCAAGTCTGTGGGCCAGCTTAAATAAGAGCTGCTGATGATCACCCATATGCGTCATTTTTTCAATTGCTTCTCTATGAATACTTTCATCTTCCTGGATTAACTTCTCGTCCAATACCGCCTTCTTTTCAAACAGCCGGCGCTTTTTAATATTGCGTCCAAAGAAAATGTAGAACAAAAAACCGAATAACGGAAAGCTGCCAAGCAGGACAAGCCATGTAATCGTTTGAGACGGATTCCGGTTCTCCAAGAAAATAACAAATCCGATGAAAATAATCGATAAAGTAAATAGAACACTGACAGAACTTAATACACTTACCGCTAAATCACCGACAATCAATTGGATGATTAAATAAGCACCTATCGTAATGATTAGAAAAAATAGAACTTTGACTACATTTCTCATTTCATTTTTCTCCTTGCCGATCTCTTTATTTACCTATTCATTCAGATAAAAAAGCCGATTCCTCTATAGAAATCGACTTTTTGTTAGTTACGAGAAGTGCTGTTGAATCGTTTCAAGGGCATTCCCTTCGATAATCAGCTGACCGTATTCTTTCAGTCTGTAGATGCTGACCACTGATTCATGAGCATATTCAAGCAAAATGCTGAGTTTATTCTCCACTTGCTCATCTGACAAATCCTCGTGGAAGTCAACATATAGATAATAACGGTTTTCAAACGAATATAAACTTGTGGTAAAATCCTGCATATTTAATTGAGAAAGTGCAATCAAATCTTCAAAGTCATCCATTTTCAACACGAATTGAAGTTGAAGTTTTTTGTCCTTCTCATTATGGTCTTCTTGATCTTGCTCTTCTTTATGAAAATCATCAAGCAGTGCGTCTAAGCTTTCTTCATCTGTTTGATCTTTTTTATCTTCTGGAATCGGCAATTCGAGCTTTTGTCCATCTTTAGAAAGTTGGGCTTTTGTCACGACAATTTCAAGACCTTTATCAAGTGCCTGTACTTGAATCCAAAGCGGTCCCTCTACTGCAAATTCTTCTTCTTCGTGCACTTCGTCCATTACTTCCCAAAACAGCTCTTCACTGCGCTCACGATTATACCAAATCTCTTCACGGTCAAATCCGCGATCTTCAATATCACCGTAGGAAATATAAAATTTCACTGTATGTTCATTTATTCTTTCGATTTCCATTTTGCCAACCTTCCCTTCTATATAAGATGTTGAAGGGACATACAAGCTCCCAATTAATAGTACTTTACTACACTTTACCCGTTCCGTCTACATGTTAACCGTTTAAAGAATTGAGGTATTGCTTCGTACTGTCTATTTTATGATAAAACATGAATAAAAGAAATAAAAACGCATTTTTTGCAGAGAAAACTTGCAGAAACATATATTTGAATTGTCTTCATATATTGGTTGTACGAGCTCTATTAGGACAAGAGGTGAAATGGATGGAAACAGAGTGGATCGTATCCTTACTGATGATTATTGGCATAGACCTGATTTTAGGCGGAGATAATGCGCTCATCATTGCGATGGCCAGTCGAAGTTTATCACATGACAAACGCAATAAAGCCATTTGGATCGGCACTCTTTTGGCCGTTCTGATGAGAATTACAATGACTGGTGCCGCAGTTTATTTATTGACTATCCCTTATTTGCAGTTTATTGGCGGTCTTTTTCTTCTTTATATAGGATACAATCTGTTAATTGAACAAAAGAAGGAATCGATTCGGATTAAGAGCAGCGGCTCCCTATGGCGTGCGGTTCAAACCATTGTGATTGCAGACCTCTTTATGTCACTTGATAATGTCATCGCAGTTGCAGGTGCGGCAAAAGGCAACATGATTCTGACCGCTTTCGGCCTCATGATTTCTGTACCGATTATTATTTGGGGAAGCAAGCTGATTCATGCAGCTTTAACTAAATTTCCGTTTCTTTTATACGGAGGAAGTGCGCTTTTGGCCTTTACTGGCGGAGAAATGATTGTGCGTGATGTGAAATTGACTGAATTTATGTCACAGCATGCCACGCTTGAATTGATGCTACCGTTTTTAACCGTCATTACAGTCATATTAGCAAGCCTCTTTTACGAACAAACGGCTGAAAACAAATAAAAAAAGCTGCCAAATGATCGGCAGCTTTTCGTATTTTTATTAGTTAGCAAGTCGCTGAGCTTCTCTTAGTTGGAATGTACGAACCGTTCTTGGTAAGAAACGTCTAATTTCATCTTCATTGTACCCAACTTGTAATCTTTTTTCATCCAAGATAATTGGACGACGCAAAAGACCTGGATGCTCATTGATTAGTTTATACAATTGTTGAAGCGGCATTGTCTCAACATTGACATTTAGTTTTTGGAATACTTTTGAACGTGTTGAGATAATTTCGTCTGTACCGTCTTCTGTCATTCGAAGAATTTCTTTGATTTCATCGATTGAAAGAGGCTCAGAAAAAATATTTCTCTCTTGATATGGAATATTGTGCTCTTCTAACCACGCTCTTGCTTTTCTACATGATGTACAGCTTGGTGATGTGTATAATGTTACCATAAATCTTCACTCCTCAATTTGTAGAATGAATATTGATCTGTATTCTTAAATTAAAATTGTTCTAAATAAGTAATCTTTATAGTGATTATACTATAAAAAAGTAAGTGTGAACAGATTTTCTTGCAATTTTTGTGACAAAAACTAGACAATTTCATTCATCTTGTCGTGCTGCTGGATATCAGAACATTCTCATTTAGTCGAGATGATCGAAAATATTTTTTTGCTTTCTATTTTCAATGATTTTCAATACATCATCAACATCCTCGTACGATTGTCCATACCATTCTTCATCTTTATACGTATGGATTCGTTCATAGGTCTTCCTCATGGCTTCCATGATCTCTTCCTCATGATTTGTAAGAGGCGACCAATAAAGAATTTCCATGCGGTTCACTTCATTTGTTGCAAGTGACCTGCGTTTATAACCGATTGATTCTGCATGCTTGAAGTGCTCTCTTTGGTAAAACTTTAGGCGTTTTGCAGTATCTGCATCATCTTCATCTACAGGCTCGACCTCAAGCAAGATCGGTTTCTTTTTTTCCTTCAGCTTATGAATAAGCTTTGATCCGAGGCCTTCACCTCTTGCATCTTTGGAAACAAATAAATAATCAATAAAGATGAAAGAATCAAATTCGGCGTACATCATCACATGATGAGGTCCTTCCTCCTTATGATAAATATCACTTCTTTCCTTTAATAAAGCTTCCATATGCTCTTTTGATTTCATTTCTTCTATCGGGAAGTATTCACTGAGCTTTTCATACCAATTCATGGATCTGCTCCTTATGCTATAGTTAAGAACCACTTCCTTAGATATTCCCGATTTCCTGCTATTTAAACGCCTGTACTAGTAAGACGCAGCAAAGTCTTCAGTAGTTTCACTTTTTTTCAATTAACGCAAAAAAAGTTTTATAACGAACGATTTATGACGAGTTGAATGCAGACAAACAGGATAATTGTCATCGCAATTTGAAGCATGATGAAATAAAGATATTTTACGCGCCGTGCTTCTTGCTTCTGACCGCTTGTCTTTCGGTTAAGCATATATTCCACTGAAAAAGACACAATCCCAATGAGCACCATAAATGCGAGCATCCACTTTCCTCCATTTGGCTTCCTGAAAAAAGACGTTGAAAAAAGCATGAATACAATGAGAACATGAAGCAATGAATAACGAAAGGTTTTCCAATTTAACATTTGATTTCCTCCGGTATCTGCTTGTGCTTAACTAAAAATTACCATCATCTTGTTTTTTTGTAAAATAAAAAAAGAAGCACTGACTTAGCAGTGCTTCTTCCTTCTTATGATTGTTTCGCCTGTAGCTCTTTGAATTCTTCCTCTGTGCAGCTCACAAAGTGACCTGGCTTCACTTCACGGAACTCGGTGTTTGTTCCTTTGTGAACAGATGGATCATACTTGATTCGTTTGCGGTTACGCTCATAATCAGGATCTGGAAGCGGAATCGCAGACAGCAATGATTTTGTATATGGATGAAGCGGGTTTTCGTATAATTCATTCGCTGGTGCCAGCTCAACCAATTTTCCGAAATACATCACGCCGATACGATCGCTGATGTATTTTACCATGGACAAGTCATGGGCAATGAATAAGTACGTTAAACCTTTTTCCTCTTGAAGCTCTTTCAATAAATTGACGACCTGCGCTTGGATCGACACGTCTAATGCAGAGATTGGTTCATCGGCGATGATGAAATCCGGCTCTACTGCTAATGCACGTGCAATTCCGATACGCTGCCTTTGACCGCCTGAGAATTCATGCGGGTATCTGTTCGCATGCTCTTTGTTCAAGCCAACAGTTTCAAGTAATTGGTACACACGCTCTTTACGCGCCTGTTTTGTTTTTGCAAGGCCATGAATGTCGATGCCCTCTGCAATAATGTCAAGCACTGTCATTCTAGGGTTGAGTGAAGCATATGGATCTTGGAAGATCATCTGCATTTGACGGTTGAACTCAAGCATTTTTTGTCTTGATTTCTTCCCGTGTACATTTTCTCCCTTATAAAGAACTTCACCATCTGTCGCATCATAAAGTCTAATGATCGAACGGCCCGTAGTGGATTTACCACAACCAGACTCACCTACAAGACCAAGCGTTTCACCTTTGTAAATATCAAATGAAACCCCATCAACTGCTTTCACAGTTCCTCTTGCTGTATGGAAATGCTGTTTCAAATTTTTGATTTCTAACAGTTTTTCTGCCATGCTATTCACCCTCTTTTACTAATACAGGTTTTTCGTAGCTACCTTCTAGTTCACGCATTCTCGCCTTTACAGAAGCAGGCGGTTCAACTTTAGGTGCATTCGGATGAAGTAGCCATGATTTCACATAATGCGTATCTGATACTTTGAACATTGGCGGTTCTTGTTCAAAGTCAATTTTCATTGCATAATCGCTGCGGAGTGCAAATGCATCTCCTTTCGGCGGGTTTGTCAGATCTGGCGGTGTTCCTGGAATGGCAGTCAGCTTTCCTTCATCTCCGCCATCTGTGTCAAGACTCGGCATGGATGCTAAAAGTCCCCATGTATACGGATGCTTAGGATTGTAGAAAATTTCATCGACAGTCCCTGTCTCCACAATCTGTCCTGCATACATAACAGCTACACGATCAGCGACGTTGGCAACAACACCTAGATCATGCGTAATAAAGATAATCGAAGTGTCAACCTTTTGCTGAATTTCTTTCATTAATTCTAAAATTTGTGCTTGAATTGTTACATCAAGTGCAGTCGTCGGCTCATCGGCAATCAGCAGCTTTGGATCTGCTGCAAGCGCCATGGCGATGACAACCCTTTGTCTCATCCCGCCACTAAATTCGTGCGGATATTGTTTAATTCTTTTTTCAGGCATTGGAATTCCAACGAGCTCCAATAGTTCAATGGCTCTTTTTTCAGCCGCTTCTTTTGAAATTTGTTCATGCTTGAACAGCACTTCTGTAATTTGTTTCCCGACTTTCATCGTTGGGTTCAAAGATGTCATCGGATCTTGGAAGATCATTGAGATATCTTTTCCTCGAATGGTTTGCATTTGTTTCTCAGTTTTCTTGACAATATCTTGGCCATCAAACAGGATCTGTCCGCGCTTGAAATAACCCGGCGGCATCGGAATTAATCTCATGATCGCTTGTGATGTCACACTTTTACCAGAGCCAGATTCACCTACAATAGCAAGTGTCTCGCCTTTATTTAAGTGGAAGTTCACACCACGAATGGCTTGAACCTCTCCACCATATGTTTTAAATGAGATTGCAAGGTCTTTCACCTCTAGAATACGTTCACGTTCCATCCTAATCACTCCTTATTTACGCAACTTCGGATCTAAAGCGTCTCTTAGTCCGTCTCCAACCACGTTAAAACCAAACATTGTAATACAGATAAATGCGGCTGGGAACCATAATCTCCAAGGGTAGTACGTCATGGCTGGAATTCCGTCAGACGCCATTGTTCCCCAGCTCGCTAACGGAGCCGGTACACCAAGCCCTAGGTAGCTTAGGAATGCCTCTGTGAAGATAGCAGAAGGAATCGTTAATGTCATCGTCACAAGAATTGGTCCCATTGAGTTTGGAATTAAGTGTTTAAATAAAAGTCTAGATGTTTTCGCACCTAATGTTTGTGCTGCAAGAACGTATTCTTGACTCTTTAATTGTAAAACCTGTCCCCGAACAATACGTGCCATGTTAATCCAGCCTACGACTGTCATGGCAAGGATAATCGTTAATAAACCTTTTGGCAGAACAACCATCATTAAGATAACCATTAATAGTGTTGGAATTGCCCATAAAACGTCTGCGATACGCATCATCACTTCATCTGTACGGCCGCCTTTGAACGCAGCAATACTTCCCCAGATAATACCGATGATCACGTCAAGGACCGCTGCAGCAAGACCGATGAAGATCGAAATTCTTGCCCCGACCCATGTACGGACAAACATGTCACGTCCTAAATCATCTGTACCAAACCAGTGCTCTTTTGAAGGCGGCTGGTCAGCATTCAGCAAATCGGTCGTGGAGTAATCATATTTAGAAAACATCGGAACAAAGATGGCCAGCATCACAATAATAAAAATGATTGTAAGTCCAACCATTGCAAGTTTATTGGCACGGAAGCGAAGCATGGCATCCTTCCATAAAGATAGACTAGGTTTAGAAATTTTTTCAGATTCTGCTGCGTCAGCTGTCGCAGGCACAAATAAATCTTTTCTCATCTCTTCCATGTGTTAGACCCCTTTCTTCGCCTTCGTCAGTTTAATTCTAGGATCGATAATACCGTAGAGGACGTCAACGACTAGAATACTGATTAATAGAATAATACTGTAGAAGACTGTAACACCCATGATGACGGTGTAATCACGGTTTGTAATGCTTGTGACAAAGTGAGAGCCTAATCCAGGGATACCAAAAATCTTCTCAACGACAAAACTACCTGTTAAAACTGAAGCAGCCATTGGTCCCATGTATGTGATAACAGGTAACAATGCGTTTCGGATGGCGTGTTTGATCGTCACAGCAGATTTTGTTAATCCTTTCGCTCTAGCCGTTCTAATGTAGTCACTATTTAGTACTTCAAGCATACTTGACCGTGCAAGTCTAGCGATAAATGCCATTGGCATGAAGGAAAGTGCAATAGAAGGTAGTACGGTGCTTGCCCAAGACTCCCATCCTGCAACTGGGAAGATCGCTATAATACTTGCCTCAGATGCAAATACATATTGTAGTAGCGCCGCTAAAATGAAACTTGGAACTGAAATTCCAAAGATCGTTAAAATGGCAATCGTATAGTCTTGCCACTTGTTATGATAGAGCGCTGCAAGGACCCCAAACAATACACCAAATGCTAATGCGAGGAGAATTGCCTCAATTCCGAGGGTAAAGGAAACGGGGAATCCAGAACTGATTAAGTCATTTACAGTTTGTCCTTTATATTTAAATGAGGGACCAAAATCTAATGTTGCAACTGAACCTAGGTAGCTTACATATTGAACAAATAAGGGCTTGTCCAATCCGTAGTGCTCGTTTAGGTTTGCTTCAATTTCAGCAGGAAGTTTCTTCTCACCAGAGAATGGACCACCAGGTGCTGCCTGCATGAGAAAGAAAGTTGCAGTTACAATAACAAACAGTGTGATTAAAATATATATTAATCGCTTACCGATATATTTAAGCAACGGAATTGCACCTCCATGATTTTACAACAATTTCTCTAATCAGCAAGAAAGGTATATGGAGAGACATCCTCCATATACCTTAAGATCCTTGCCGTAGATCTCTTACACTATGACTCTTACTTTTCGAAATGTGCCCATTTGTATTGAACATCACCTAGTCCAGATACAACTACACCTTTAAGTTTTGGATCTTGTACCCAAAGCTGAGTGTAGAAGTAAATTGGTGCTACAGGCATATCGTTGATGATGATTTCTTCTGCTTTTTTCAGCATTTCTTCACGCTTCGTTTTATCTGTTTCTTTTGCAGAATCATTCAACAATTGTTTGTACTCTTTGCTTTCCCATCCAGTGTCGTTGTTTCCACCGTCTTTATCTTTGTAAAGCTCAAGGAAGTTCACTGGATCGTTGAAGTCACCTAACCAGCCCATACGTCCGATTTGGTAGTCTCCGCTGTGGATTTTGTCGATGTATACGTTCCACTCAGAGTTATCAAGTTCAACTTTCACACCTAAATCTTTTTTCCACATTTCTTGAATTGCTTGTGCAATCTTTTGGTGGCCTTCATCTGTGTTGTAAGAAAGTTTCAATGTTGGAAGATCAGAAACAGACTTATAACCTAATTCTTTCGCACCTTTTTCAAGAAGCTTTTTAGCTGTATCTACATCATGATCTTTGAAGTAGCCAGTTTTGTTATCTGTGAAACCTTCCATTGTTGGTGGAACGATTGCCATTGCTGGAACTTGTTCACCTTGCGTAATTTTGTCAACGATCGCTTGACGGTTGATTGAGTATGCAAGGGCCTTACGGATGTTTGCATTGTTCAAAGGTTTTACTTCTGTGTTGAATTTGTAGTTATAGATACCAGCGATCGTCTGGATTTTCAGACCGCCCTCTTTTTTCAATGTTTTTAAAGACTCAGTTGGAAGGCTTCCAGTCGGAGAACCAGCCCAGTCAAGCTCGCCTTTTTTGAACATGCTAAGTTCAGTGTTTGTATCTTTGATCATAGACATGTTGATTTTTTTCAATTTCACAGTATCTTTATCCCAGTATTCATTGTTCTTTTCAAGCGTGATAGAACCGCCATGTTTCCATTTAGAAAGAACGAATGGTCCGTTAGATACGTAGTTTTCACCAGCATTTGTGTACCAGTTTTTATTCTTTTCAGCCACTTTTTTGTTGACTGGCATATAAGTATAGAATGCAGTTAGTTCAGTAAAGAACGGTGTTGGGTTCTCTAGCTCAACTACAAGCGTTTTGTCGTCTTTAGCTTTAATGCCAACATCAGCAACTTTCGCTTTCCCTTTGTTTGCTGCTTCAGCACCTTTAATATAGTAAAGCTGGTAAGCATATTGAGATTCATTTTTAGGATCTAATGCCCATTTCCAAGCATATTCAAAATCTTCTGCTTTTACAGGGTCACCATTAGACCATTTTGCATCACGAAGTGTGAATGTATAAGTTTTACCATCAGCACTTGTTTTGATATCAGAAGCCATTGCATTTTCTGGCTTTCCTTCAGCGTTAATTCTTGTTAATCCCTCAAAAGTCTGACGGATGACACTACCTGAAGTTGAATCATTTGCCAATCCCGGATGTAGAGAAAAAGGCTCAGTGGAGATATTCACATTTAATGTTGTTTTAGCCTCTCCAGAACTGCTCGTGCTGTCGCCTGATTTGTTTCCGCTGAAACCACAAGCGCTTAATACAAGTGTGAAAATAAGCATTAAAGTAACAACAGACCAACGCTTTTTCAACTGTATTCCCCCTTATAATATGTTTTTAGTTCAAAGGTCTCGATAGAAGATGAGATTCAGATTTAAGAAATAGCGTAAAAAAGTCCCTAAATAGCTTACTTTCTATTTCTTTTGTTTTTTCTGAATTTTCACTATGTAAAGAGCCTAGCACAAACGTGTGAACAAATTCATTATAATGAATAGAATAAATTATTGCAATATCAATTTCATATATTTTTTAAAAACGTAAATGGGGATAAAGAGGGATTTTTATAAACTAAAGTCTCAATCACTTCAACAAATTAAAGCGTAAATTGATTAAAATAATTTAACAAATTCAGCAGGAATAATGTTTTATACATATAATTAATCATCCTTTTTTAAAAAATTCTGACAGACATTTAGTATTTTATCTAAAATTTTAAGTGTCAATAGGCATGATGAGAAGGTCACATAATGGCTTCGTGACTTTTTCATGGTCATCCTTTATAATAGATAGACATATTGTTGCGATGAAAAAGAAGAGTACATATATTCACCATTTACAGAGAGTCTGCGGCCGGTGTGAGCAGATAATGGCATGTATGGAATGGGCTTTGGAGCAGCTAACCGAACACTTCTAAAAAAGTGAGTAGGCTTAGACGGAGCAGTCTCCGTTATCAACGTCTTGAGTGATTTCTATGTGAAATAACAAGGGTGGTACCACGGTTCATTCGTCCCTTTTCTGTTGAAAAGTGATGGGTGGGCCTTTTTATATTGAAGAAAAGAGGTTTTAGTATGACAAAGAAGACAATTTTTTCAGGCATTCAGCCGAGCGGTTCTGTCACATTAGGGAACTATATTGGAGCAATGAAGCAATTTGTCGATTTGCAGCATGACTATAATGGCTATTTTTGTGTCGTCGATCAACATGCGATTACAGTGAGTCAGGACCGATTAGCTCTCCGCCAAAATATTAGAAGCTTAGCAGCTCTTTATTTAGCTGTTGGTCTTGATCCAGAGAAAGCGACATTGTTTATCCAATCAGAGGTACCTGCTCACGCCCAGGCAGGATGGATGCTTCAATGTGTTGCTTATATTGGGGAATTAGAAAGAATGACCCAATTTAAGGACAAATCCGCTGGTAAAGAAGCAGTTGTTTCAGGCCTATTAACGTATCCCCCATTAATGGCTGGCGATATCTTATTATATGGTACTGATTTAGTCCCTGTTGGAGAAGACCAAAAGCAGCACCTTGAATTGACTAGAACGCTCGCTGAACGCTTTAACCGAAAGTACAATGACATTTTCACTGTGCCTGAAGTGAAAATTCCAAAAGAAGGCGCGCGGATTATGTCTTTAACAGATCCAACGAAAAAAATGAGCAAATCCGATCCAAACCAAAAATCTTTCATTACCTTATTAGATGAACCAAAGCAGCTTGAAAAGAAAATTAAAAGTGCTGTGACGGATTCAGAAGGCATCGTCAAGTATGACAAAGAGAACAAGCCTGGTATTGCCAACTTGCTGACGATTTATTCTGTATTAGGCAACATATCCATTGCAGAGCTGGAGCAAAAGTACGAAGGCAAAGGATATGGTGAGTTTAAAGGAGATCTTGCGAACGTTGTCGTTGATGCTTTAAAACCAATTCAAGATCGATACTATGAACTCATTGAATCAGACGAGCTTGATCGCATTCTAGACGAAGGTGCTGAAAAAGCAAACCGCGCAGCGAACAAAATGCTGAAAAAAATGGAGAATGCGATGGGTCTTGGCAGAAAACGCAAATAAAAAAAGCTTGCAGCACGACTCGCTGCAAGCTTTTTCTAATTTACTTTTGATTCGTTTTCCATTTCCCAAAGCTTTTCGAAAAAAGGCTGTCCTTTAATCATTTTTTCACAGAAGGCTAAATGATTCTCTGACCACCCATCAATCGTTTCATTGTAAAGCATGTTCCAAATCTCTTCGAAAGACATTCGTTTGATTTGGTTGTACATGCGCGGGTTCCATTCCGTATACCAATACGCAATCTCCGCCCTGTTTTTGAGCCCTTTTAATTGATCGAGCGCCATAAACATCAGCTGTTTCAGCTGTCTTTCTTTTCTCGTTAATCCGCTGATATGCTGCGGCGGCAGTGATAGAATGTGATACTCTTTCGTCGATTCAAGGCTGTCTTTAGAAAATTCATATTCCTCTGCCTTTACATCTTTCACCATTTCATAGACCAATTGCTCCTGCCTTGGGATCAAGCGGCTCTTTCTCACAGGTATGGAATACCCAATCGTATCTACAGCAATAATTCGAATGCCGTCTGTGACCACAAAGCAATACTCTAATTTACGGCGTTCATGATTTTTTCGAATATAGGATTTCTCAAATACAGACTCTAGCAGTGTCTTCGGCAGCTCTGAAAGATCATTCTCTATGTAATCAAACAAAGGGCTCTGCACCTTAAGTAAAGGCACTTGATCTAACAGTTCAACGCTGTCCTCCTTACGCCACTCATGAAAATGACACACATTGTAGCCATTTTCTTCCCCTTCAAACCAATTCACCCATACGTCATGAAGAAATAACATAACCAATCCCTCACTTTATAAAAACTGTTGTCCACAGTATGGGCAAGGGATAGAGAAATTATTCCAACTTTATCAAACTTCAAGCTGAGCGAATGATGGCTTCATGTCTTTCTTTCGTTCAGGAACCGCAGAGCCCCTTTAAACTTTACTTCAGCTTTTTAGGATCAAGCGCATCTCTCAGCCCATCTCCTAAAAAATTAAAGCATAAAACAGTCAGCAAAATGAGTAAACCTGGGAAAAGCGGGTACCACCACGCTTGCACCATAATCGAGAAATTTTGTGCATCTTGCAGCATGTTGCCCCAGCTTGCTGTTGGCGGCTGAATACCAAACCCAAGGTAGCTGAGCGTTGATTCAGCTAAAATGACGGAGCCTACTTTTAATGTAGCTGATACAATAATAGGACCGATACAGTTCGGTAAAATATGCGAAAAGATGATGACATGATTTTTCGTTCCAATGGTTCTTGCCGCGAGGACGAATTCTCTTGTTCGAAGTGATAAGAATTCACTGCGGATGAGCCTGGCGGTTGTTGTCCAGCCTGTCAAAGCAAAGATTAAAATCAATTTATCAATGCCCGGTTTGAAAATGGTGACGAGCGTGATCAATAGAAAAATGTCTGGAATCGACAAGACGACATCCACAAACCTCATTAACAAGGAATCAACAAACCCTTTGAAATACCCCGCGACCGCGCCAACGACAGTGCCAATGGTGATTGCACCGACCACTGAGACGAAACCAACCAACAAAGAGACCCGCGCGCCATATAGCACCCTTGAGAAAATATCGCGGCCAAACTTGTCAGTGCCCATAAAATGCTCAGCACTCGGCGGCTGGAGCCGCTTCAATAAATCTTGATGCTCTGGTGCATATGGAGCGATCACTGGAGCGAAAATGGCAGAAAAAATAATGATCAATAAGATCACGGAGCCGGCAACCGCCAATTTATTTTTGAAAAATTTCTCGCAAAACAAACGCAGCATCGTCTCAGGCTTTGGCGGAAGGCCCTCCTTTAATTTGATATCAACAGGAGGTGTTCCCATATTAGGCTGTGCCAATTGTGCTTCAGCTCCCTTCTAATATTCAATACGCGGATCAACGATCGCATATAAAATATCCGCTATTAAATTTCCAACCACCACAAGCACTGCGGAAATAACGGTCATTGCCATAATGACCGGATAATCTCTCGAAAAGGCAGAATCAATGAACAGCTTTCCAAGTCCAGGCCAGGTGAAGATTTGTTCCACCACGACTGCGCCGCCAATAAAAGATGGTATCATTAATCCGAAAATCGTTATGACAGGCATAAGACCGTTTCTTAAACCATGCTTAAAAATGACTTTGTTTTCTCTAAAGCCTTTCGCTCTTGCTGTGCGAATGTAATCCTGCCTCATCACATCAAGCATACTCGACCTTGTGTACCGGGTCAGCCCTGCCATATCAGCCGTTGCTAAAACAAAGGCAGGTAAAATGATATGATGGAGCCGGTCAAACACATTAAAATCGGCATTCAAGGTAGAGACTCCGCCAGTTGGAAACCACCCTAAGTTCACGGATAAAACCATAATGAGGATGAGACCAAACCAAAAGTTTGGAATAGCCAGTCCGATAAAAGATGTAACCGTAATGCCATAGTCAAGCTTTGTATAAGGACGTTTTGCTGAAAGGACACCAAATGGAATGGCGATCAGCAGGGCAACTAATGTAGAAAAGATCATGAGGATGAGGGTATTTGGCAGCCGGGCAAAAATCAAATCAGCCACGGGTGTTCCCTTTTTGACAATGGATGTGCCAAAGTCACCTTGAAGCATATTGCCAAGCCATTTCATATATTGCACATATTCAGGATCGTTCAAGCCGTACTTGTCAATAAAGGCTTCCCGGTCTGCCGCACTAATGGTAGGGTCCATCATGAGTGACATCGGATCGCCTGGTGCTGCTTTCATAATGGCAAAGGACAAGATGGTAATCCCTAATAAAATGGGAATGGAGAGTAATGTCCTTCTAATGATATATGTAACCATATGCACAACTCCTTTTTCATCGGATCGCCAATCTGTAAAAAAAAGGCCAAAATGATGGTATTTTAGCCCTTTGTCTTCTTTTCAGCGTGATATGAAAACCCTTGAATTCTCGTGCTGATGCGGAGCGAACGAAGTGATCTTTTAGCACCCACGCAGAGAACTGACACCGAATGCAAGAGATTGTTCTCACGGTGAAAGGGGAGAATCCCCCCCTTCTTCACTATCAGCCTACTGTTCAAGCCACCATTTTTCGATTTTGTAATATTCATCTTTCGGGTGGTAAGAGTAGCCTTGGAGATTAGATGGCATAGCACGATGTGAGTTAGCATAGTAAAGGAACGTGTACGGCTGATCCTCTGCAATCAGTTTATAAATTTTTTCATATGCCTTTGAATAATCTTTTCGATCGCTTAAGTTTTTAGCATCAACTAACAGCTTATCGACCTCTTTATTTTTATACCAGATGTTATTTAAACCTTTTTCTGACTGGCTTGAGTGGAATATGCTGAATTGATCAGGGAATGTCGCAAGGCTCCAGCCGAGCAGCAGCGCATCATAATCCCACTTAGGCGGTGTCGTCTGCTCAATAAGTGCACTGAATTCCACAATTTGCGGCTTCGCTTCCACACCGATTTCTTTGAGCTGCTGCTGGACAACGACAGCGATATCTTCACGAACTTTATTTCCTTGGTTGGTCTTTATGACAAAGGAGAATTTCTTGCCATCTTTATCAAGATAGCCGTCTCCATCTGTATCCTCCCAGCCCTCTTCTTTCAGCATCTTTTTCGCTTTTTCTTGATCAAACTCAAACACTGGAACATTTTCATCCTTTGGATAGTTCCAGGACAGCGGACTTTCTGGAATATTGGCTACTTTGCCGTCTCCATCTAGCACTTGGTCAACAATCGTTTGACGATCAATGGCATGTGTCAGCGCTTGGCGGACCTTTTTACTTTTAAAGAGTTCATTTTTCTGGTTCCAGCCAATGTATGAATAATTGAGTCCTAGATCAGATTCAATTTTAATGTTGCTCACTTTTTCAGCTGTTTGCAGCTCGGATCCTGGTACAGCAAAGAAATCAATATCTCCTGCTGACAGCTGGGCAATCGCTGCATTCTGATCAGGAATGGTTTTAATTGTGACAGTATCAAGGTAAGGACGTCCATCCCAATAATCGTCAAAGGCTTCTAGTTTGACATAGTCTCCTTCTTTCCATTCTGCGAATTTAAATGGACCTGAACCGATCGGTTTTTTTCGGTTAAATTCGTTTTCACCGAGATCTTTTATAGGCACATCACCTAAAATATGCTTAGGTAAAATACCGTAGCTTCCTAGTGTGACATTATAAAAATAAGGATCTTTTTTATTGAGCTTGAATTCGATCGAGTAGTCCCCTGTCTTTTTAACAGACTCTAAAACTTCAAAACCTGATCCGCGCTCCCCGTTGTAGTCCTTATTGATTGGTATGCTGTATGTAAACACAACATCATCAGCAGTCAGTTCTTCACCATCATGAAACTTCACACCTTTTTTAATGGTAACATCAAACTGCTTGCCGTCATCCGATTCTTTAATATCCTCTGCCAGCGATAGCTGAGGGTTGAGCTTTCCGTCTGTTTGAAGTAAGAAGCTGTAGATTCTTTCCTCAATATCAGAGCTTGCCACATCTGTAGAATACAGCGAGTTAAATAATGTTGGCTCTGCAATTGAACCGATGACAAGATCGCCGCCTTGTACCGGTTTACCTGTGGATTTCTTTTCACTGTCTCCAGACGTTTTATTTCCACCAGAACAAGCAGCAAGGATTAATGTAAAAATCAGCAATAAACTGACCAGAATGGACTTTCTATTTCTACCTTTCATAGACAATTCCCCCTATTCTTTTTTTAAAATAATGACCGAATCCTGTTTCATCCCCCCTCTCAAAGATGAGATCATACAAGCTTGATCAAGCGTTGTAGAGGTGGCAGGCAACAAAGTGGTTCGTTTTTAACTCCTGAAATGCTGGTACTTTTTCTTTACAGATTTCTTTCGCATGCGGGCATCTTGTGTGAAATACGCAGCCTTTTGGCGGATTTGCAGGACTCGGCAAATCGCCTTGCAGCATAATGCGTTCTCTTTTCACCTGCCCTTTTTTACGGGTGACAGGAACGGAAGAAAGCAGAGCCTGTGTATACGGATGGAGCGGTTCATCGTACAGACTGTGCTTATCGGCAAGCTCCATCATTTTGCCGAGATACATGACGCCGACTCTATCGCTAATATGTCTGACCACACTTAAATCGTGAGAGATAAATAGATAGGTAAGGTCAAATTCCTCCTGAAGCTCCTCCATCAGATTAATAACCTGCGCCTGGATGGATACATCAAGTGCTGATACAGGCTCATCTGCGATGATCATGTCGGGATTCATGGCAAGCGCACGAGCGATGCCGATCCGCTGCCTCTGCCCGCCTGAAAATTCATGGGGATAGCGGTTCGCAAAGCTTGGATGAAGACCTACCTTTGATAAAAGCTGTTCTACTTTTTCATTTCTTTCTTTTAAGGAATATAAGTGATGTGTTTTGTAGGGTTCTTTGATGATGCTTCGAAGTGTTTTTCTAGGGTTGAGTGATGCAAAGGGATCTTGAAAAACCATTTGGATGTTTTTTCGTGTAGATTGTCTTAGCTTTGATTCTGATACGCGCGTGATGTCTTGCCCTTTAAAAAAGATTTGACCGTCAGTTGGTTCGTATAGGCGAATCATTGTCCGGCCTAGGGTGGATTTCCCGCATCCTGACTCCCCGACAATACCTAACGTTTCACCTTTATAAATCTTCAAGTCTATGCCGTCAACAGCTTTCACTGCACCGACTTTCTTCTGAAAGACGCCCGCTTTTATCGGAAAATGTTTTCGAATCTGTTTCAGTTCAAGGATCGTTTCTTTCTCTGGTAAGTCTGTTATTTGTGTTTGATTTTGAGCAAGTGTCATGTGTGGTCTGCCTCCTCATATAAGAAACATCTGACGCTTCTGCCATCTTCAAATGTTCTCAGCTTAGGCAGTTCTCCAAGGCAGCGTTCCTTCACTTGCGGACATCTAGGAGCAAAGCGGCATCCGGCTGGAAGCTGATCTGGCGCAGGAACATTTCCTTTGATGGCTGTTAACGGCTGTATGTCTCCGTCAATGACAGGAATCGATTCAAGCAGCCCTTCTGTGTAAGGATGAAGCGGCTGTTCAAACAACTCTTCGACAGTCCCATTTTCAACAACCTGTCCGCAGTACATGACAATCACTCGATCTGCCACTTCAGACACGACACCTAAATCATGTGTGATAAGAAGAATAGATGTACCAAAGGTAGAGCATAAATCTTTCATTAAAGTGAGTACCTGTGCTTGAATGGTCACATCCAGGGCAGTTGTCGGTTCATCTGCAATGAGAAGCTTCGGATCACAGCTTAGCGCTATGGCAATCATCACTCTTTGCCGCATGCCGCCTGATAAACGATGCGGATAATCTTTCATGATTTGCTCCGGGCGGGAAAAACCAACAAGCTTCAGCAGATCAACCGCTTTTTTGATCGCTTCTTTTTTTGAAAGTTTTTTGTGATAGATGAGGATTTCTGATATTTGTTCTCCGATGGTTAAGACGGGATTAAGTGAGGTCATGGGTTCCTGAAAGATCATAGATACATCATTACCACGGATGCTGCATAATTCCTTTTCACTATATGTAACAAGGTCCTTTCCATCAAGTTTGATGGAACCCTCCATAATTTTCCCGCCCGTGCCATGAATCAGACCCATAATGGATAAGGACGTAATGCTTTTGCCAGACCCAGACTCACCGACTAATGCGACAGTTTCTCCTCTGTTGATGCTGAAATCAACGCCATCCACAGCAGGTATCGGTTCCTTTTTTCGAAAAAAATATGTTTTTAAGTTTTGCACTTCAAGCAGCGTGCTCATTCATTCGCCCCTTTCTCCTTAGATCAATAGAATCGAACCTGAATATTCTGTATTTTAAAAATAAAAAGAATTATTTGTATATTATTACATCACTATGACAAAATCAAGAATTATTTAGTAAATTTGTAATATGTCTCTTTTTATGAGAATTATTCACTTTGTGATTCTATCGCCTTTAAAAAGGTTTCTGCTGGCTCTGCAATCATCGACTCCTCGCTGATTCGGTGCTCATTGAAATATTTTTTCACGATATAAAACCCGGTGGCGTAACCAAGCATTTTAGGGTAGTTCCCTTTTCCATAAAGAAGATTCTGTATCAGTCTTTCGTCGTCCTGGACTCTTTGATCAAGATGACTGGATACCCATTTCTTGTACATACGCTGAAGCTGTTCTTCGCTATAGAAGGTGGTCCATTTCGCTGTATAGTTTTCTCCATATCTATGATACACAGCATATTCAGCGAGCCCCTCCATCATGATTGTATCGAGGAATGTAAAGTCTTTTTCTTCTTTTGAGAGAAAATGCAGCCTGCATACATGGTGATATTCATGAGTCAGCAATGTACCGATACGCTCCTTCGGGGTATTTGGAGACAAAAAAAGAAAGACCTTGTCATCAAATGCCATGCCGGATTGATAATAAAATTGCTCTCTGATTTCTCTGCTGCTCTCATTGACAGGTAAAATAAACACAGGAATGTCTGGACCTTCCCACTGCTTTTGAAGCGTTTGATATTCTTTCATGACAAGCTTGAAGTACCCTTTTTCCTTGAGCTTGTCGATCATGTTTTTGCACGAGCTCCAAGACCGAACCATCCCGTGATGCTGCAGGTGAGCGAGGATAGACGACCATTCTTTTTCCTCGGCCCCTTTAAAATAAGGAACAAAGCGCGCTGCAAGCTCCTGAAATGATGATGATTGATGAATGAGATATTGTGTATTGATTAGACCCATACCGCTGAACACCTCCATTTTCATCATATGCAAAAAAGCGGCGATCTGTTTATCGACCGCCGCTTTCTCAGAAAGTATTATGCTTCGTATTTTTTAAAAATAATTGTCGCATTATGCCCGCCAAAACCAAGTGAGTTACTTAAAGCCACTTGTACTTCTTTTGAACGTGCTTCATTTGCTACATAATCAAGATCACATTCTTCATCCGGTGTTTCAAGATTAATGGTTGGAGGAAGGACGCTGTCTTTAATCGCAAGAACAGAGAAAATCGCTTCTACCCCGCCTGCTGCGCCAAGTAAGTGACCTGTCATTGATTTTGTCGAACTGATCGCAAGCTTGTTCGCATGCTCTCCGAACACTTCTTTAATCGCCATTGTTTCAAATTTATCATTGTAAGGTGTGCTTGTACCGTGGGCATTGATATAGTCAATGTCTTCCACAGATAAACCTGCATCTCGAATCGCTTCTTTCATTGCACGGACGCCGCCTTCTCCATTCGGAGCTGGTGCTGTTATATGGTAGGCATCTCCAGTTGAACCATAACCAACGATTTCTGCATAAATGGTCGCACCACGTTTTAAGGCATGCTCAAGTTCTTCAAGAACAATAATCCCTGCACCCTCACCCATGACAAATCCGTCACGGTTTTTGTCGAATGGACGGCTTGCTGTCTTTGGATCAGGATTTGTCGAAAGGGCTTTGTTCGCACAGAAACCTGCAAACGACATTTTTGTTAATGGCGCTTCTGTTCCGCCTGTGATCATCGCATCTGCATCGCCGCGCTGAATCACTTTAAATGCATCACCAATTGAGTTTGTTCCTGTTGCACATGCTGTCACTGTACAAGAGTTAACCCCTTTTGCGCCAAGTGCAATAGAGATTTGGCCTGTCGCCATATCAGGAATCATCATTGGGACGAAGAATGGACTGACGCGTCTTGCCCCTTTATTTGAATACACTTCGAACTGCTCTTCAAATGTTTCAAGTCCGCCAATACCAGACCCAACCCATACACCAACACGCGGTGCGATTTCATCTGTGATTTCAAGACGTGAATCTTCCAGCGCTTTTTGAGCAGCAACGACTGCATATTGCGTGAAGCGTGCCATTTTTCGCGCTTCTTTTTTCTCCATGTAATCTTCAATGTTAAAATCTTTTAGTTCTGCTGCTACTTTTGCGGTATATTCACTTGAATCGACACGTGTAATCGGTCCAACCCCTGATACACCCGCTAAAGCATTTTTCCATGTTGACTCTACATCGTTGCCAAGTGGTGTCAAAGCACCTAATCCTGTAACAACTACTCGTTTTTTATCCATTAATTTGTGCACCCCACTCTTTTATCGGCCCCACCGCATAGCGATTGCGCCCCAAGTTAATCCGCCACCAAAACCAACCATTACAATCACATCGCCGTCATGAATTTTTCCGGCTTCGATTTCTTCACATAGTGAAATTGGAATGGATGCTGCTGATGTGTTTCCATATTTATGGACAGTCTTCGACATTTTTTCAACTGGAAGCTCTAAGCGTTCGCGTGCTGCTTCCATAATGCGAATATTTGCTTGATGCGGGATCAAGAAATCAACGTCTTCTTTTGATAGTCCAGCTTTTTCAATGACATTTACACTTGACTCGCCCATTTGTCTTACAGCAAATTTAAATACTTCTCGTCCATTCATGATTGTATGATCTTTTTCATCTAAGTACAAGTGCTTCCCGCCGCTTCCATCTGCTCCAAGTTCAAATGATAGAATTCCTTTACCTTCGCTGACTTCTCCCAGCACAGCAGCTCCAGCTCCATCTCCAAACAAAACAGCTGTATTGCGGTCATCCCAGTCGGTAATGCGAGAAAGCTTTTCAACACCGACGACAAGCACGTGTTTGTAAGTTCCTGATTCGATAAATTGTTTTCCAGTAACAAGCCCATACATAAAGCCAGCACACGCAGCGCTAATATCCATTGCACATGCTTTATGTGCACCGAGCTGCTCTTGAATCATACAAGCAACTGTCGGAAATGCTTGATCTGGCGTGACTGTCGCCACAAGAATCATATCGATATCTTCTGCAGCCACATCTGCGTCAGCTAATGCTTTTTTTGCAGCAGCAAGCGCCATATGAGATGTATTGACATCATCAGATGCAATTCTTCTTTCTTCTATACCTGTTCTAGTACGAATCCACTCGTCAGAAGTTTCAACCATTTTTTCTAAATCATGATTTGTTAATACTTTTTCAGGTATATAGCGGCCAAGGCCAATAATTCCAGCATTCATTGAATAAGACTCCTTTTACTCATACGAGCATGTGATATTGTGATCTTATATTAGTATCTGGTACTAATTTTACCTTATTTTTTTCTTCTTGGCAATACAAACGTCTAACCTTTCCTCTCACTTTTTTCATAGATTAATGATATATACCAATAGTAGAAAGGAACATGTGATATGGCGCAAAAAGATATTTTCTCAGCAATGATGTTTGGACAGCCGCTTGAAAAGGAGAAAAGCAAGACAGAGGCAAAGGAGGAACGTGCGGAGACATCTTCAAGTGATGACTCAATTGACTACATGCATGTCATGAATCAAATTGGGAACATTATGAACTCCATCGATGAGCTGAAGCCTGTGTTTAAAGATGTTGGTCCTATGATTAGTGCCTTCAAGAAAAAATTATCATAAAAAAAGCCACTATTCTGTGGCTTTTTCTGATTCTGCATCTGCTTTTCCAAGCTCGTATGCTTCTTGCATGACAGATGTAAATAATGTTAGAAGCGGCTGAAGTGCTTCAGGCTCAAGCTGAATCCCTGCTTTATCTAACTCTTCCTTCGCCTGCGGAAAATACTTCATGGCAATTTGTAAAAATTCCATCGATTTTTCGTGCTGCATGTCGTCGTCTCCTCACTTTTCATTTGGCAGTTTACCTGTTTTTTTGTATGACGCAATATCACTTTCAATGTCTTTCACAAAAGCGTCGTCAATGGTGGAACTAAATTTCCCCATCTCGACCACTCCTTCTTTAAAATCAAAGGAGTACTCATCTTGTTCATTTAGCTTGCCTTCATTAAACTTCTTTGCAATGATACTGTACGCTTTATCAACATGCTGTACAGTGCTCGTTAAAACTGTATGGCTGCCGAGGTTGGATTGATCGGTGACGTACCCGATCGCTGATAAATTATCGGCTTTGATTTGTTCAATGACAGGGATATTATACCCATCACCTGCTGGATACACAACATCAACGCCCTGCTTTTTTAATTTTTGATAAAGCTCCACCGCTTTGTCAGCATCATCCCAGTTTTCGACAAACTCTGCTAATACTTGTACATGTTCATCTTGATATTTTGCTCCTTTGATAAAGCCGTCTACTTCACTTTGCCAATCATATGTAGCAAGAATACCAATCTTTTTTGTTTTTGACATATGTGCAGCTGTCATGCCTCCGAAAAAGCCCATCGCTTCACCTTTAAACGTCACGTTTGTGACATTGCCCGCCTGAGGCTTGTTTCCATTGACCGTAATAAATTGTATGTTTGGATAATCTTCACTGATCAAGTTAAAAATTTCACTGTATTCATTGCCATGGCCAATAATCAAATTGACTCCTTTTTTATGGAATTCTTCAATGGCATCAACGATTTTCTCCTTGTCGACCATTCCTTCCTTATAATAAACATCTACACCAAATGTTGATTGGATACTTAATAAGCCTTTATAACCTTTCGTTCCCCAAACTTGATCATTGATCGTATCGGGGACGAGTAAACCCACCTTCTCAATTTTTCCTTTTAAAGGCGCCTGCGAGCAGGCAGATAATAGAAGAAGGAACGAAAAGATCATGACAAGCCGCTGGTACTTCATGCCATGTTCAACTCCCTTTTACAACATGCAGTGATGAACCTGTATGTTAAATATAGGTTTATTTTATACTGAAAAAAGATAAGATGGAAGATCATTCTTGCTTTTTGTCGAAAAATGTTGAGTTTTGTCTTTTCCATTCTGCAATCATGTCTTCTGCTTGTTTGTCATCTGTTTGGCTTTCTACCTTCAATTCATACGTCATGTCCTGTCTTTGACCTGTGTCCGATGCCCATTGTAACAATTCCTTTGCCACATCTTCTACAAAAAGTGAATCTGCACGCTTTGTTTCATCTTCATTGAGTGTCCATGGTCCGAACATGCGAGGAAGAATAACTGCCGCCACATTCTGTTTCGCTGATTCGTTTTCAGGCTTTTCATAAAGAATCTGGTACATGCCATGCTCTGCTTTGATGTCTTTCTGCCTGTTATGCGGTTCCTCTGATTGAATAAAAATGAGATCATACGTGTCTTTGCTATCCTGAAGGTCAATGACACGAACGAGATCATTTCTGCCCAGCCACATCATCCGCTCTTCTAACAGTGCCTTTTGTTCTTCTTTAAGATCATGAGGACGCGTGATATCCACTTGAATGCCCTCTTTCATCATATATTCACAAAGTGTCAGGCCAAAAAACTCATCTGCCCCTATGATCAGTCCTGTTTCCATGTTCATGTCCCCTTTTTTAATATCGAATAAAAAGAAGAGCCCTTTCTATGAAGGGCTGTTATCATCCTATTCATCACAATTCTCTTTCATGCGATTTATAAAACTTGTGAATGGATTGAAAGATTCTTCTCGGATGATCAAACATATGCAGCGTGAGATCGACCTGACAATGTTCTGGATTTTTCATATGCTGATCAATAAAAGGCTTTGCGTGAAGTTCATATGCATAAGGTGCGCCGTTTAGCCTTTGCCATATATGAATCGGCACATGAGCAGAATGAACAGGACAAGAAGGCAGTGGATACGTTTCAGCTTCCTTTTCAGAACAGCCATAGCTCTCTGCTAACTCTTTGAGCAGCTGCTTATAAAAGAATTTGTGTTCCTTTTCTCTTTCTCGTTGTGCATCCAGATTCAGACATGGATTCACCATCGCAATGGACCTTAGTACTTCAGGCATCTCCTCAGCAAGGCTCATGGCAACAAGTGCACCCATTCCCTCTGCGAGCACATGAATTTCCCGGTTTAATATTTCTTGTTTTAGTGTGTGATGAACGAGCTGCTTGGCACTAAAAACAGCATCTTCGCATCCCCAGTGATTCCCATGAAGATGACTATTAAACAATGTATATCCTTCATCCTTTAAGGCAGTTAAAAGCTGGTTTCTTCCATAATGCTGAAGCCAGAATGATGTATTTTCCTGCACAAAGTGATTTCGGTCACCGAGGATTAGAATGCCAAAGCCATTTGGTTTTTGAGGAAGGTGAATGATGTTCCACTGGGAACCAAGCTGGAAAAAACGTTCGCTTACACCCATATGGCCAGCCTCCTTTCAGTGATTCTGCTTTCTATGATATGAACAACAACTCTTGTAGGAATAAGGAAATCCCCTAAAGACAGGAGAATTCTTTTTATTTTTATAGCAGAAGGTCTCAAAATGGTCACATAAAGGCGGAAAACAGTCTTTTCCCTTCACTTGCATCTATGGTATGATAATCAATAGATTGTTACATAAAGGACGGTGGGATTATGCATTATATTATCACCCTCATTTGGACTTTTCTGCTAACACATATGGCTGGTTACATCGTTGCCTCTATGAATGGAGCTGCTTATGATTTTACGCTCACTTCCATTCTTGCAGTTGTGTTTACGGTTATTTTATTCATCTTTGCTGAAGTAAGTCCAATGAAAGAAACGGAAAGTTCAACAAAACATTCTTAATATGACTTGTGAAAAAGAGCTAAATTGATGTTTAGCTCTTTTTTCTTTTTTTCAGAGTGATTGCGGCACGCTAAAACCCCCTGCCTTCAACATACAGGGGGGTTTTATTGTTTAGACCTCGACGGTTTCGGACTTCTGTTTGTCCTCTGTCAAATGGCTTTTCGCAAGCCCTGTAAACAGGAAGATCGCGATACCTGATAAAATTTCAAGGATTCCTCCACCAGCAATGACAGGTCCCGCTCCAAATCTTTCTGCCAGGACGCCTGATACGACAGCTGCAAGCGGGAGGAAGACATTTGATGAGGCATTGATCACAGCATATACTTGCGGCTGATCCTCTTGGTCAACAGATGTTTGTATAATGACCATTTCCGGCACATTGATCGCACTGACAGCAGCTCCGAAAATAAAGGAAGCAAGCAGAACAACCGGCAGCCATGTACTCATCCCTGTCATAAAGAATGCAGCCCCTTCAATCATGCCAGCGACAATAAAGAACAAACCAAATCTCTTAATTTTCACCTTTGCCAGAGCAAAGCCCATCATAAACGCGCCAACTGCGGCAACACCTCTTAAAATGGAATACACCATGGAGTCGCTTTGCAGCGCTTCTGCTACGTATACCGCTGACAGTGCCTGCCACGGAGCTGCTGCGACATTCATTAAGATACAATACAGCGTGAGCGCAAATAAAATGTGATGGTTTTTGACAACGAGAAAACCTCTTTTTAAGTTATACAAATATGTATTCTTCGCTTGTTTAATGCCCGCTGCTTTTTCTTCATCGGTTTTCTTTAGTTTGACCCCGATAATAAACAGACCAGAAATCACAAATAAAGCAGTGGTGATCAGCAGAGTATCTGCAGGTCCAATTAATTTAACCAAAAGACCTGCCACCATGACTGCTGCAAGTGCAACAATCTCAAAAGAAGATTGCAGGATTGCATTTGCTTTTTGAATGAGATGCTTTGGAACAATCTGCGGTAAGATCGCCACCGAAGCTGGATTATAAGCTGCACCTGTTGCCGATTGAATAACCATTAATGAAATCAATAACCATAGAGGCAATAGATGCGAAAAGTGCAGAAGTGGAATAATGAGTACAATTGTTGCTCGAACAACATCTGAAGCGAACATCCATTTAGACAAATGGTGCTTTTTCATAAGAGGTCCTAATATTGGGGCTAACAAAGATGAAGGGAGAACAGTTACTGCTAGAAGAAGTCCTGTACCGAGCGCTCCATCCCCTCTTAAAATCAATAGCCAAAGGACGGATGTAAAAGCAAAACTTTCCCCTGTGTTTTTAATGAGTCTTGATATGAATAATGAGGTGAAGCGTTTATTCCAAACACTTTCACTGAGATTCATCTTTTCCATCACACAAATCCTTTCAACAATATATTACATATTTTACCTTAAGTTCTCTTTTTTTCATACTATTTATTTGAAAATTTGAACTTAATTGTTTTTTATTATAAAGAAAAAAGAGGCATGACACATGCCTCTAAAGTCTTATTCCTGCTGACTCTTAGTCAATTGCTTACGGCTTTCTTTGGTAGGTCCAAACGCGATTATGGTTCGAGTTATCAGGAAAGACATCGCCTGCTTTAAGCTTAATCTTTAAAGGATCTTTCACCATACTTCCAGTTTCGCCGATCTCGATATACACACCATTATTCGGTGCTTTATTCCCTGATTTAAACTGATGCTGCTGACCCATTTTCATCCTCCTTTCTCGATTGATGTTATTATGTCCCGTCCCTTGCCTCTCCAATCCTTTATGCAAAAAGTCCCTGCTCATACGAGTCAGGGACACTTGGATTTATTTGGATGGTTGATACATAAGTTCTTTCATTAACGCTTTTTGCACATGCAGGCGGTTTTCTGCCTGTTGAAATACTTTTGAGTGCGGCCCGTCAATAATATCTGCCGTCACTTCTTCCCCGCGATGTGCCGGGAGACAATGAAGGAAAATATAGTCCTTTGCTGCATGACTCATCAGTTCGTCATTGACTTGATATTCTTTAAATTCAGCAAGACGTTTCTCTGTTTCTGCTTCCTGCCCCATGCTTGTAAACACATCTGAATAAATAACATCTGCATCTTTTACAGCTGCAACAGGATCTGTTGTCACAGTCACTTCTGCGCCTGATTGTTTTGCAAACTCACGGGCAGTGTCTGTTACTTCTTGAAGTGGTTCATAGCCTTTTGGTGATGCAACCGCAATGTCACAGCCTAGCTGCGCACAGCCGACCATCAAGGAGTGCGCCACGTTATTTCCGTCACCGATATAGGCCACTTTGATTCCTTTTAAAGTACCTTTTGTTTCTTTAATGGTTAATAAATCAGCAAGCGCCTGACATGGATGTGAGTAGTCAGTTAATCCATTAATGACTGGAATTGACGCGTATTGTGCAAGCTCTTCAACCTTCTCATGTTCAAAGGTTCGAATCATAATACCGTCGACATAACCAGACAGCACCTGCGCTGTATCACTGATGGTTTCTCCTCTGCCAATTTGCAAATCATTTGAGCTGAGGAAGAGCGCATGTCCTCCTAGCTGCGTCATCCCCGCTTCAAACGAGACACGGGTTCTAGTTGAAGATTTTTCAAAGATCATCGCTAACGTTTTTCCTTTGAATAAATCTTGATATGGGTTTTGTTTCATTTCTTCCGCTTTTTCAATTAAATAAGCAATCTCATGGATTGAGAAATCTTTTAATGATAAAAAGTCTTTTCCGTATAATGCCGGTTGCACGTCGACTTGACTCATGCCGTCACTTCCTTTTTATATAATTCATGGAGCGATACTGGTGATACATCTCCATTTTTTCCTTGCAGGAATGCTTGAACTGTTTCATATTCGGTTAGGACTTGAACGCCGTGTGTGAGTGCTTTTACACGCTGCTCTTTTGCCTCTTCATCTTCTCCTAAATGAATATGAAGGGATTTGTCTTCATTCTGCAGCCAAGATTCAAAGCTGCCAGTCCAGACGTCAAAGCCTGCATGCTTCGCTTCATCTATCAATTGCTCGCAGCCTTGTATAAAAAGGCTTCCTTTTTGCTTCCAGATCGGCGCAAACACTTTTTTCAAGGCGCTTTCGGCGTTCTTGCCTACACACATTCCTTCTCCTGTCGCTTTCATTTCAGGTGTCAGCTTGAGGTCGATATCTTGAATGGCATGTGATGAGAACACTGGGAATTTGACCGCTGTCCCCCCTTTGTTTTTCGTTGCAGGGTTTAGTTCTTCAAGCGATGCACCAGCTAATAATTGAGTGGCCATTGGGATCATATCAATGCCCATTACCTTACTGACGACTGGTACAGTCCGGCTTGCCCGCGGATTCACTTCTAATACAAGCGCCTGATCCCCTTTGATGACAAATTGGATATTCATAATGCCCTTGAACGCTAATTTCTTCGCTATTTGTTCAGACGCGGTATGCACCTGCTGTTTGATGTCTTCACTGATTGAGATACTTGGTAAAATGGCAAAGCTGTCACCTGAGTGCACGCCCGCTTTCTCAATATGTTCTACGATGGTTGGAATGAACGCCTTTTTTCCGTCAGAAATAAGATCGACTTCAATTTCTTTTCCAGTGACGTACTCATCAATTAAGATTGGGTATGGCAAATGATCTGGCTGATCAAGCAGTGACGCCAAATGTGCTTCTGACTGAACAACGATCATTCCCATTCCGCCAATGACATACGATGGGCGAATTAATACAGGGTAACCGATGCTTTTCGCATGTACGAGTGCTTCTTCTTTTGAATGAGCCGTATCTCCTTTTGCGTGAGGAAGATTCAGTTCATCAAGAAGCTGATAGAATAAATCACGGTCTTCAAGTGCATCCAGCGTATCAAAGGACGTACCTAACAACGTGACACCGGCTTTTTCCAAGCCTTCTGCGACGTTAATCGCAGTCTGTCCACCAAATTGGACAATGACAAAATCAATCTGTTCTGCTTCCACAACGTTTAGGATGTGCTCTAATGTAATCGGCTCAAAATATAAACGATCGGCAATCTCATAATCAGTACTGACTGTTTCTGGATTGTTGTTCATCATGATGGTTTCAAATCCAAGCTTTTGCAAGGTCAGAACGCCATGAACGGCACTGTAATCAAACTCGACCCCCTGCCCGATTCGAATCGGACCAGAACCAATGATGAGTGCACGCTGCTTTGTTTTTTCTTGATGTTCACCATCGCTTTTGCCGAAGTAGGTGGAATAGAAGTAATTCGTTTTTGCATCAAATTCCGCCGCACATGTGTCGACAATTTTAAATGAAGCAGCAATGCCGTATTCTTGACGAAGCTGCCTGATTGACTCTTCCGTGTGACCCGTAAGAAGAGCAATCGTTTCATCAAGGAAACCCTTTTCCTTTACCTTTTTCAAGGTATCTTTTGATAGCGTCCCCTTATGATCTTTCAATTCTTGTTCAAGAGTAATCATATTCTGGAACACATGTAAGAAGAATCGATCGATTTTCGTCGTTTGATGAATCGTTTCAACCGTTTCTTGTCTTGAAAGAAGCTCCATAACAGCGAAAAACCGGCGATCGTCTGGTGTTTTGATGAGTTCAAATAATTGTTCTGTCGATTGCTCTTTCAGTTCTGGCAGGTGGAAGCCCTTCGTTTTAATTTCAAGTGATGCAACGGCTTTTTGAATGGCTGACTCTAAATTCCGATCAATCGCCATGACTTCGCCAGTGGCCTTCATTTTTGTGCCTAATTGACGGTCTGCCTGTTTAAATTTATCAAACGGCCAGCGCGGGAATTTCACGACAACATAATCGAGTGCCGGCTCAAAACTAGCATAGGTTGTGCCTGTGAGCGGGTTTTTCAATTCGTCTAGCGTATACCCCACCGCAAGCTTAGCTGCCATTTTCGCAATCGGATAGCCTGTTGCTTTTGATGCAAGAGCGGAAGAACGGCTGACCCGAGGATTCACCTCAATGACAAAGTATTCTTTACTGAGTGGATCAAGGGCAAATTGGATGTTGCAGCCGCCGACTACATCCAGCGCTGAAATGATTTTCAGGCTTGCAGAACGGAGCATTTGGTAATCCTGATCTGTTAATGTTTGGGAAGGTGCAACGACAATCGAGTCTCCTGTATGCACACCAACTGGATCGATATTTTCCATGTTGCATACCGTGATACACGTATTTTGACGGTCTCTCATGACCTCATATTCGACTTCTTTAAAGCCAGCTATGCTTTTCTCAACTAAACACTGGTGAATTGGACTCGCTAAAAGAGCTCCTTCAATGAGCGGCTTAAACGCCTCTTCTGTTAGAGCGATTCCGCCGCCTTTACCGCCAAGTGTGTATGCTGGTCTTAGGATAACTGGGAAGCCGACTTCTTTTGCAAATTGAAGAGCATCTTCCGCATTATCCACAATTTCACTATCTGGCACAGGTTCGTTCAAATGCTTCATGAGAGCACGGAATTTCTCTCGATCTTCACCGTTTTCAATGGTTTCAACTGACGTTCCGAGCAGGGTCACCCCATGCTTTTTCAGCACACCGGCTTTTTCCAGCTCGACAGCAAGGTTTAAAGCCGTCTGTCCGCCAAGGTTGGCTAAAAGACCATCTGGTTTTTCCTTTTCAATGATTCTTGTCACTGAATCAACTGAAAGCGGTTCAAAATAGATTTCATCAGCAAATGACTCGTCTGTCATAATGGTTGCTGGGTTATTATTCACTAAGATGACTTTGTAGCCTTCTTCTTTTAAGGCCATACATCCTTGTGTTCCTGAGTAATCAAATTCTGCTGCCTGACCAATGATGATTGGACCAGACCCGATGACTAGAATGGTTTGTATGCTTTGATCTTTAGGCATGTGCGACTTCTCTCCTTGCTTGTTTCACTTTCTCAATAAAATCATCGAATACCCATTCACTTTCAGCAGGCCCTGGGTGTGCTTCTGGATGAAATTGAACTGACATAATCAGCTTTTCTTTATGAATGAATCCTTCTACAGATCCATCATTGACATGAAGGAATTTCACGTCCACTTCTTTGTCATCCATGCTTTTTTCATTCACAACATAGCTGTGGTTCTGACTTGTCATAAAGACACGTTTGGATTCTGTATCCTGGACAGGATGATTCGCTCCCCTGTGGCCAAATGGCAGCTTATACGTATCTCCGCCAAGTGCAAGAGCGATTAATTGGTGACCTAGACAGATCCCAAGTGTCGGAAATGTCATCATGATGTCATGAATTGTTTTTAAATACGGTGTCATGGTTTTCGGGTCTCCAGGTCCGTTTGACAAGAGGATCGCATCCGGCTTGATCTCAAATACCTTTTCCATTTGTTTATATGGAATGACGGTTACTTTACAGCCGCGCGCTGCAAGCGAATCTGCAATTGATTTTTTAAAGCCAAAATCAATGAGCGCCACATGCTCCTCACCGCTGCCTTGTGTGTAGATCTCGCTATCTGTCACCTGTGCGACGACATTGTCTTGTTTCATTGCAGGCGGTGTTTCGTTTTCGTCTACACTGAGCACAGCGTTCATCGTTCCATTTGCCCGGATGTTTTGCACGACTGCGCGCGTATCTGTATGTGTCAGAAGCGGGATATTCCACTTTTGTAAATAATCTTTTAAGCTGACCGCTGCAAGATGATGTGAAAAATGCTCTGCTGCCTCGTACACAACCACCGCTTTTACTTGAGGCTTCTTGCTCTCAAAGTCTTCATGGTTAATGCCGTAATTTCCGATCAGCGGATATGTGAAAACAATGATCTGACCTTTATAGGAAGGATCTGTGAGCACCTCTTGATAACCTGTCATACCTGTAAAAAAGACCACTTCACCTGTGATGCCAGCTTCTCCTGTCAGATCTCCTTCAAAAGAGGCTCCATCTTCTAAATTTAAATAACCTTTCATGCTTATGTCACCCCAAAATTGAATAATTAATGATACAAATGTATTTTTATACGTTCGTTTGTAAAAAAATTTACACCGAAACTGTTTTATTGGCTAATACTTGAACAATTGCTTCGATCGCCTGATCCAGCTCTGCTTTCTTCACATTCAGCGGAGGTAATAAACGAATGACATTCGGACCAGCTGGAAGCACAAGCAAACCTTGTTCTCTAAGAGCTGTGATATAGCCGGCGACTGGCTGATCACATTCAATACCTGCCATCAATCCTTTTCCCCGCACTTCTTTTACAATATTCAGCTGTTTGACTTTTTGCAGCTTTTCTAACAGGTAATCACCCTTTTCTTTCACTTCTGAAAGAAACTCTTCTTTGAAAATGACATCGAGTGTCGCATTCACAGCGGCCATGGCGAGCATATTCCCACCAAATGTTGTACCATGTGAACCTGGAGAGAATGCATCCCCTAGAGCTTTTTTCCCTATGACTGCACCAACTGGAAAGCCGTTTCCTAACCCTTTTGCTGCTGAGATAATATCAGGGTCAAGACACGTCTCTTCGTACGCAAATGCTGTTCCTGTACGACCGATGCCCGTTTGAATTTCATCTACAATCAGCAGTGCTTCATGCTTTTTGCAAAATGCTTGAACGGCTTCAAGGAATTCTGGTGTCGCTGGATTCACTCCACCTTCACCTTGCACAACCTCCAGCATCACCGCTGCCACATCATCGACTGCACAGGCTGACATAGCGTCTGGATCATTAAACGGTACGTAGTGAAAGCCTTCTAGCATAGGGCCAAAGCCAGTTTTGATTTTATCTTGACCTGTGGCAGCCATACCAGCATACGTGCGCCCATGGAAAGAGTGCAAAAATGTGACGATATTTGTTTTCCCTGTCGCTTTACGTGCTAATTTAATGGCACCTTCATTTGCCTCTGCCCCGCTATTACAGAAAAACACGAGATCCCCTGAACTGTTTGCTGCCAGCTTTTCTGCTGCTTTTTCTTGCAGTCCATTTTCAAATAGATTCGATACATGCCAGACGTGGTCAAGCTGTTCCTTAATGGCCTCATTGACCTTTGGGTGATTGTGGCCTAAATTTGTAACCGCAATGCCTTGTATAAAGTCTAAATATTTTTTTCCATTTGTATCGATTGCCCAAGAACCTGATGCCTCTTTAATTTCAACATTCCACCGTCCATAGTTTTGAAAAAGATGACTCACAGGACCGCCTCCTTTTGTTTCACGATTCTTGTTCCTTTAAAGGTTTCTCCTGTAAAGATACTGCCTTTGCCATTTACGATCATCACTTCATCTACATCACCTGATAAAGCACTCAAAGCGGATTGTACTTTTGGAATCATTCCCCCGGAAATAATGCCTTCATCAATGAGTGAAAGGGCTTCTTGTTCTGTGACGACATCTAATAGTTCACCATTTTTTAAAATGCCTTCAACATCTGTGACAAACATGAGCTTATCAGCTTTCATCGCTCCGGCGACAGCTGATGCAGCTAAATCAGCATTCACATTTAAGGTTTGGCATTCTTCCGTCATAGACAGCGGCGCTATCACAGGAATGAATTGTTTCTCCATGAGTGCTTCTGCCATTTCTGGATGAACTTCTTTGATTTCGCCAACGTACCCGTAAACGTCTTGATCAAGGAAATCGGCGACAAGCATCTGCCCATCTTTACCGGATACGCCGACAGATGATATATCATGCTTTGCGAGCTCTGACACAAAGTATTTATTGACTGTTCCTGAGAGAACCATTTCGGCTACCTCTAACACAGGCTTCGTTGTTTTACGCTGACCGTCAACAAATTCTGTTTTCACTTCTAATTTTTGCAGCATGTCGGTGATTTCAGGTCCTCCGCCATGCACGATAGCCAGCTTAAATCCAGCAGCTTGAAGTGAGCGGACATTTTCATAAAATGTATCTGAAAGTTCTCGAATGACACTGCCTCCACACTTGAACACGATCGTTTTATTCATGTCTATCTCCTTCTTTATGTGCGATAGCTCGCGTTAATTTTCACATAATCATAGGTAAGATCACAGCCCCATGCTGCAGCTTCACCATTCCCCTCACTCAGTTGAATGAAAATCGTAATCTCATCCTGCTCTAGATATGCTTTTGCTTCCTCTTCTGAGAATCGCTGCGGTTCATTGTGTTTGAATAAACATTGTCCGCCTAAATAGACTTCTACCTCTTCCGGTGTGACGGAAGCTGCGCTATGACCAATGGCTCCGACAATTCGTCCCCAGTTGGCATCCGTACCATATACGGCAGTTTTAACAAGACTTGAACCAACGATTTTTTTTGCAATGATGCCGGCTTCCAAGTTATTTTTAGCACCAGCGACTTTTGCTTCAATTAATTTGGTTGCGCCTTCCCCATCTCTTGCAATCTCTTTGGCTAAATCCTCGCAAGCTAGTTTTAATCCTTCTTTAAACAATGGCCACTCTGGATGCTCTTCATTGAGTGCATCGTTTTGTGCCATTCCATTTGCCATCACAAGCACCATATCGTTTGTCGATGTTTCTCCATCGACGGTAATTTGATTAAAGGTCACATCCGTAATGTCACGAAGCGCTTGCTGTAAGGCTTCCTGTTCGACATTTGCATCTGTTGTGACAAAGCCAAGCATTGTCGCCATGTTCGGATGAATCATGCCAGAGCCTTTTGCTGCGCCTGAAATGATGATCTCTTTTCCGTCTATCGTAAGGGTGTATGCTGTATTTTTAATGACAGTATCTGTCGTTAAGATCGCTTCTTCAAAATGGCCTTTTTCGGCTTTTGCTTCTTTTAACTCGACGATGCCCTTTTTGATTTTATCCATCTCAAGACATTCCCCAATGACACCTGTAGAAGAAACAGCAATATAATCAGGTGCTACACCTAACATATCTGCACAGGCTGCCTGCATGTCGTATGCGTCTTTTAATCCCTGCTCACCAGTACATGCATTGGCGATGGCACTATTGACAATGACACCTTTTAATTGTCCTGTCTTTTTTAAGCTTTGTTGTGTGACTTTGAGAGGCGCAGCTTGAAAGTGACTTTGTGTGTAGACCGCTGCACTTACTGCTGGTACTTCGCTGACGATGAGGCCAAGGTCTTTTTTTGAATAGCGCAAGCCAATGTGAATCCCCTTTGCTTCAAAGCCTTTTGGTGATGATACGTCACCGTCTATTTTGACAATGCTTTTTTCATTCAATTCGATCATGTTTGTTGTCTCCCCTGTTCTCTTATGGATAAAGAGGTGTCATTGTGAGGCCCGCCTCTTCATGTAAGCCTTTGATGATGTTGAAGTTTTGAACCGCTTGACCGGCCGCACCTTTCATGAGATTGTCTATGACCGACACGATTGTCAGTCTCCCTGTTCGCTCATCTAAATGAAAGCCAATATCACAGAAGTTACTGCCGTATACTTCTTTCGTTTGTGGATAAACGCCGTGATCTCTCACTCTGACAAAATAGGAATCTTCATAAAAGTCTTTCATTCGCTTCATCAATTCTTCTTTTGTGACATCTGTTTTTAATTGTGTATACATCGTCGCCATAATCCCTCTTGTCATCGGGACAAGGTGCGTAGAAAATGTGACGTTCGCCGTCTGTGGATTCCATTCTCTTAATATTTGCTCTATTTCTGGCGTATGCTGATGCTCATTCACCTTATAAATTTTAAAGTTATCGTTTAGTTCTGAAAAATGCGTGCCAAGTGAGGCAGATCGTCCGGCACCGGACACCCCTGTTTTTGCATCTATTATAATCATGGATTCATCGATGACATTCTGTTTGATGAGCGGTGCTAAACCGAGAAGAACTGCGGTAGGAAAGCAGCCCGGGTTGGCAATCACTTCAGCCTGTTGAATTTTGTCACGATTCAGTTCGGATAAACCGTACACCGCTTGTTGAACAGATGCTCCATCCGCTGCCCTTCGTTTATACCATGCTTCATAGGTTGCTCCATCTTGAATGCGCAAATCACCTGATAAATCAATGATCGGCACTCCTTGATTCATAAGCTTTGGCGTCAGTTCACTTGATACGCCTGCTGGTGTCGCTAAAAACACAGCATCTGTCTCTCGCACAATGGCAGCCGGGTCAATGGCTTTTAATGTTTGGTCAGTAATCGTTGTCAGATGCGGATAAGATTGACTGTATGATTGCCCATCACCACTTGATGAATACAATATACATTCCTCCACATGCGGGTGATGCTTGAAGATACGAACCAATTCCGCACCACCGTACCCTGTAGCACCTATAATACCTATTTTCAACGTCAATACACCCTCTTGATCTTTGTGAAATTATTTAACATTATAACATGTATAAAAATTAATTCAATTGTATATTTAATATTTGTTTTCATTTTTTTTCAACAAAAAAACCGCATATCTTCATGAGACATGCGGATTTATCTTTCGTTTTTGATATAGAGGACCATGAGTGCACTGCATAAATATAATATGGAGCTTGCATAAAAAATGAAGTAAACGGTAGAGAAATCAGCAAACAGGCCGCCAAGCATATAAAATGCCATAATTGCTGTATTGTTCTTATGAATTTTTGTTTAAAGATTGTTTTTCTGCACTCGATTCTAATTCATTTATTTCGCTGACATAATAATCATAGAAATCATTTGTTTTTTTGTATTAGAACAAATTAAAACTGGCAATTTACTTGATCTCCCTTTTAAAATTCTAGTATCCACTACAATTACTTTGTCATCCATTCGATAAATAGATCTTGAAGGAAAAAAAAATTATGAAAATATAAATGCAACTCACTTTGAGTTGCTTTTTTTCTTTGTTTACTTTTTATTCCATAGATAGTTTTCCATAAATCCGTAACCTTGTGAATTGTTTGTTTTAATTCATCCGGTGAAATATCATATTGAGCGGCTAAAGCTGGTAAAAATTTAGATTCTGGAGATAACAAAAAAACTCTAATTTTACAATTAGAATTTATTAACTTATTCACAAAGTGATCATGATTCGTTTTTGTCCATGTTTCGCCATAAGTATGAAAAATATCAATTGAATTTTTGCATTTTTTATGTAATAGCCATAATCAATTTGTGTTACATCTAGAAATGTTTCATTGATTCCCGTGTTTTGAATATTTTCTTTTAATTTTAATTTATCAAAAATCATTTCTACTAATTTGTCCTTCATAAAGTATTCATTAAATCCAGTAAATACACCCGATATAAGTAATGCAGCTCCCACATTACTTGCTATAGCTTTCCATATAGTATGTGAAGGCAATAACTCGAAATTAAAAAAGAACAATGCTGACAATAATAGTTAATAGTATTACAATTAAATTAGATACACTATATCCACTTTTTAGCCTAATCATATGATCACCCCACTTATTAACTTAAAAACCAAATTTTCCATATATTTCATTATAATTCAATCGACAAAATAAAACCATATAATACATTAAGAAAACTTCTAATAAAATTCAATAATTTGTACAAAAGTAGTACCTACATCAGTTCACATATCTTTAAAAGATTAATTTTTCATAAAAAAACCTGGCATGAGTTCAACTCATACCAGGCATTTTTGCTTATTGAATACCGAGCGCAATTTTTGCGTATCTTGACATTTTGTCTCGTGTCCAAGGCGGATTCCATACGATGTGAACTTCTGTTTCTTTCACTTCTGGAAGATCACTTAATGCTTTTTTGACTTCATCCACGATAATTGGTGCAAGAGGACAACCCATTGATGTTAAGGTCATAGTGATATCCGCTTTACCATTCTCATCAAGATCGACATCATAGACAAGTCCAAGGTTGACGATGTCGACATTTAGCTCAGGGTCGATCACCTGTTCTAGGGCGCCTAAAATATTTTCTTTCAATGCTTCATCCATGATATCCACTCCTTTTTCCATTAGTATAACGTACTTTTTCTTTTGACTAAACGTTTGTGCTTTTCAGATGTGTCACAAACCAGTCAATCGTTTCAAACATCGCTTGTCTTGAGACCTTATGGCCAGCTTGTCCATCAGTGATAAAACGAATCAGATGCGGATCGTGCTTATATTGTGTGGCCGCTAACTCATCGTATAGGGATTTTGCGTGCCGGTAAGGGACGACAGGATCGTTTTCTGCATGCCAGAATAACAGTGGTCTTTTGTTTAATCGATCCGTTTGCAGCGTTAAATCATATGGGCGCAGGGCATCTAATTGCAGATGAACCTCTTCGTCTGTAATGTCTTTCATCAACCCTTTGTGACGCATGTCCATGATTTGTGCTTTTAGAAACGTCGTATAGTTTGGACTTCCCATCAAGCTGACAGCGGCTTTGATCCAATCATGCTTGGCAAGTGCACCAAAGGTGGTGATGCCGCCCATGGATGTACCCGCAACGCCTATCAGATCAGCTTCAATCAATTGTTTTTCTTGAAAGTATGTTTTAAGTATATCGATTTCACGAATTTCGTTCAGGACAATTTCCCAGAACTTTGATGCCAGTTCCTCTAAGCTGAGGTTTTCTGACCTTACACCATGATAAGCACAGTCAGGCAAAATGACTCTCATGCCTTTTTCCGCCAAATGGAAGGCGAAGTGTAAATTATGCTCGCGTGCACTTGTAAATCCATGAATAAAAAATACAAGCGGCAGCGGTTTGTCTTTATTTTCAGCTTTTACGATATGTAAAAATGGAATATCGCGCGTAATTTGCTCATCAATGGTGATCACAGCCTATGAATCCTCCTTTATCATTCCCGTCTTTGTTTATTTTAACATGTAGACAACAAAGATGTGATAAAGATACACTATAGATAGAGGCGCTAACATGAAATTGCCTCCTATCACTTACAGATCAAAGGAGATTTTATGGAGACTAAACCTTATCTAATCGCACTTGACCTGGATGGCACATTATTAAAAGATGATAAAACCATTTCTGCGCACACACTTGACGTCATTCAAAAAGTGAGAGACAGCGGTCATCACGTCTGTATATCAACAGGCCGGCCATTTCGATCCAGCTCTCCTTATTATCAGCAATTACAGCTTGATTCACCCATTGTGAATTTTAACGGAGCGTTTGTCCATCATCCTCTTGATGAAAAATGGGGCAGATTTCATACGTCACTTGATCTTCAAGTGGTCAAACAGCTTGTAGACATTAGTGAAGAGTATAAAGTGCACAATGTGTTAGCTGAAGTGTTAGACGATTTGTATTTCCATTATCATGATGAAAAACTCATTGATATCTTTAATATGAATGCAAACAAAGTTACTGTTGGAGACCTTAGGGACAACCTTGGAGAGAATGTGACGAGCGTGTTAATCCATGCAAAAGAAGAGGACGTTGGAGCTATTCGAAGCTATTTATCAGATGTCCATGCAGAAGTGATTGATCACAGGCGCTGGGCTGCCCCGTGGCACGTGATTGAAATCATTAAAACAGGCATGAACAAAGCCGTTGGACTGCAAAAGATCAGTGATTATTACGGTGTTCCTAAGGAGCGGATTGTGGCATTCGGAGATGAAGACAATGATTTAGAAATGCTTGAATTTGCTGGTTGCGGTGTAGCAATGGGCAACGGCATTGATGCCGTGAAACGTGTCTCAAATGAAGTCACTGATACAAATGAACAAGACGGGATTGCGAAGTTTCTAACGAATTACTTCTCGCTTTAAATTTTCCATTCATACATAGCAGATGGAAGCGGGCATACTAGCGTTAGACAGGTTGTCCTGTCAGCTTGTGTAAAGGGGCGGATTCCGAATGGGTAAAAGAAGCAAATCGAAACGCTTTATACAACAAGGTAAAGATTCAGTCAGTCTTCATGACGCACGCTTTCCTTATCGTTCGACACTTGAAGAAGCGTCAGACAGAGGGAATATGAAGACTGATGCTTCTGGAGGTTCATTGTGAGAAACGAACTTTTTGATCAAGCCAAATCGTTTACTGAAGAAGCTCTTACTTCTTCATTTTCATCTGGGTTAGAGCGTCAACAGGCAGGCAAGCGAGCGAAAAATGCCGTATCCTCTGCATTTGCCAATTCGACAGATGCAGAAAGAAACCAGCTGCATACCTTCCAAGACTTGCTCGATGATCTCTAACATAAAAAAGCTGGCCACATTAGGTGGACAGCTTTTTTGATTCCCTTGCTTATTTGACTTGGAATGTTTTCTTCTCCGTGATTTGTTTCAGCCCTTCTGCTTTTCCTTTAAACGTTACGACTGCTTCGTATGTTCCGGGCTTTACACCGTTTGACCATGTATCTTGAAAATCATAGGCCTCGCCTTTTTTTAGCACAAAAGTTTGGATGGCCTGTGTGAACATACGGTCTTTCGAATAGCGGTATTGTTCATTCCCGTTTTCGTCATACACACTAAGCTCGAATTTTTGGCTTGTGTTAAAGGTAAATTCAAAATCTCGATCTGATTCATTTTTCAGTGACATGTTAAATTGAACTGAAGAACCTTTCTGGACGGGGTCTACTGTGAGCTCAACCGTTTTTTCTCCCATTTGACCGGATACCTCCTTGTCTGGTTCATCCTTTTTTTGTTGTCCACAAGCGGCTAAAACCAATAGAATGAGAAGAAGCACCAACCCTTTTTTCATCTGCTACCCACCTTTTAATCTCGTCTGAAAAATCCAAGAATATTGGTTGTCTGCACAATATTTGTAAAGGCTTTTGGATCGACTTCTTTAATAATTTGTTCAAGTTCATATAGCTCATACCTTGTAATGACGATCACCATCATTTCCTTTTGTTCGTTGGTGAATGCACCTTTTGCAGGTACAGTCGTAATGCCTCTGACCATTTTTCCATAAATGGCTTCTTTGATTTCATCTGCTTTCTTCGTGACAATCATCGCGGTCAGCTTCTCATGTCTTGTATGGATGGCATCAATGACCCTTGTGGTCACATATAATGTGACAAGGGTATATAATGCTTTCTCCCAACCTTGTAATAATCCTGCTGTAAAAATGATGATTCCATTTAAAATGAAGAAATACGTGCCAACTGGTTTATCCTTCCACTTCGCTAAAACCATAGCAACAATGTCAAGTCCGCCTGTCGAAGCCCCGTATTTGAGCGTGATTCCAATCCCTACTGCGGATATGACACCGCCAAACACAGCATTTAATAAAATATCGTGGGAAACACTCGTTTCTGGTAAAATGCCAAGGAAAATGGTCGTCAGTGCAACACTGATGATGCTGTACAAAGTAAAGGAACGGCCAACTTTCATCCAGCCTAAAATGCCGACTGGAATGTTTAAAATAAATAATAGAATCCCTGTTGATACATAAAATGGCGCATATTGATCGATTAAGCTGGATAACAACTGGGCTACCCCTGTAAAACCGCTCGCATATACGTCAGCTGGGATTAAGAATAAATTCAGTCCAATCGCATTGAGTAATGCACCAATAACGACGACAATGAGTTTTTTTGCTTCTCCAATGAACATGTTGTCATTCCTCCACTTACCATTCTCTCTATGGTTTTCCCTAAAATTTAGAATTTGAACACGAAAAGATGATTTCTATGATATAGTTAGGCTAAAAAGATGTAAAATATGGCTTATTTTTTAGAAAGAAGGGATTTATATGACTGTTCATATCATAGCAGACAGTGCTGCTGATCTGCCTCTTTCTTATTATGATGAACATAACATAACGCTCATTCCGCTCCGCGTATTACTTGGCGAGCAGGAATTTGAGGATTTGATCACCATTGAACCAAAACAAGTATTTGATGCGATGAGACAAGGAGCCAGTCCAAAAACCTCACAGGCTTCACCAAACCGGATCAAGGAAACCTTTGTTTCTGCCGCTCAAACCCATACATCTGCCATCTATGTCGCTTTTTCATCAGAGCTTTCAGGTACATACCAGACAGCTGTGATGATGGCAAACGAAGTGAAGGAAGAATACCCTGATTTTGATTTACGAATCATTGATTCTAAATGCGCTTCACTCGGCTATGGGCTTGCTGTCAAACACGCTCAATCACTTGCCATTGACGGAAATACAATACAAGAAATTGAAACGTCTGTAAAGCATTTTTGTGAATCTTTACAACATATTTTTACTGTAGACGATTTATCGTATTTAGCAAGAGGCGGAAGAATCAGTAAAGCGTCCGCATTTGTTGGCGGTTTGTTAAGCATTAAGCCCATTTTACATGTCGAAGATGGAAAACTCATCCCGCTTGAAAAAATCCGCGGACGTAAAAAGCTGCTGAAGCGCATTATTGAACTAATGAAAGAACGCGGAACGGATTGGTCGAACCAAACGGTTGGTATTAGTCATGGTGATGATCTTGCACTGGCGGAAGACATGAAACAGCTGATCGAAGCCGAATTCCATCCAAAGGAAATTGATATTCAGATCATCGGCGCCGCTGTTGGGTCCCATTCAGGACCTAGCACGCTTGCAATCTTTTTTACAGGCAAATGATCATAAAAAGCACCCTTCCCTGACACAACACGGGAAGGGTGCTTTTCTTATGAAAGTTTAAATCGCTGGACGGTTTCATTTAACCTCGCCGTCATACTCATCAATTCTTCGACCTGTTTGTTCATTTGATGGAACGATTGCAGCTGTTCATTGGCTGAGGCAGAAATTTCTTCGCTTCCAGCTGCTGTTTCTTCTACCACTGCACTAATATTTTCAATCGAGTGCAGCACTTGTCCGCCAAGTTCTGTTGATTGCATAATTTGGTCATTTAAGACCGCCATTTCTTGTTTAATATGCTGCGCTTTTGTTTCTATATCTTCAAAGGAGTGTGAGGTTTTGTCCATCGCATCCTGCTGCTGAAGTGAAAGCTTGACCCCTTCTTGGACAGTTTGACTAATGGATTGAATGCCTCTTTCAATATGACTGACCATGTCAAAGATTTGTCTTGTTGCATTAGACGATTCATCGGCAAGCTTACGAATTTCATCTGCTACAACAGCAAAGCCTTTTCCAGCTTCGCCTGCTCTTGCCGCTTCAATGGCTGCGTTTAGGGAAAGCAGGTTTGTTTGGTCCGCAATATCAGAAACCGTTTTGGCCATGGCCGAGATTCCGCTGGCGTATTGCGTGAATTCTCCTGCTGATTCTTCGATTTGTTTCGTCGCATGTGTATTTTTTTCAATCGCTTTTTTTGTTTCTGTTAACGTGTGCTTTCCGCTTTCTACGGCTTCGATGGCATCCTCTGTACTGCGGATGACCGTTTGTGAGCGTTCGGAATTTTTACGTCCATGCTGGTCCATTTTCTCAATCAAGCTGACGCCGTGCTGGAGATCTTCTGAAATCGCTTGTGATCCATTGGCCATTTCGTCTGTCGAAACAGATACTTGATTCGCAGACTCCATCATCTTTTTGTTTTCATCATTGAGGTGGATCGAGAATGTCTCTACTCTGCTTGAGACATTGCTGATTTCTTTAATCAGACTAATCAGCTGATCTGTCATTTGATTAAAGGATTCATTCAAGCCGCCGATTTCATCCTTGCGCTGAATATCCATCCGTTCCACAGCAAGATTGCCTTCTGCGATCTGCTTTGCTCTGTAGGATAGTGATTTAATGGGTGTCACGATGGATCGCGTTAATCCAATATTCAAAAAGACGGCAATGACAATCAGTGTGAGGGCTGAGACGAGTGCACTTGTGATAATCCATTGGACATTGTCTGCTGCAGCCTCTAGATTTTGTTTATACGCTTCTTCTGCCCTTTTATTCATCGTATGCACATCGTTTAAAACGCCATCAATTCTTGCTGCCACACGTCTTGCATCCGATGCGTTTTTTTCACCAATGGCATTGTTTGCTTCCTTGGTCCACGTGTCATATTTTGAATTTAACCTTGTTAATGCCTCTTTGTTCATATTTCCTGCATGTTTGTTTAACGTTTGCAGCTGTTTTTTTGCTGTAGAAATATCGTTTTGAACGATCTCTAGCTGTTCATCTGAGAGTGTCATCGAATAATTGGTCATGGCTTGCTCGACACTTTCAAAGCTTGCCTTCGTTTTTTGTACATTTAATAGGGTTTGGACATCTGTCTCATTTGATGATTGGATTTTTGTCATGCTGACAATGATAAAGGCGATAACACCAACTGCTAAAAGAAGTGAGGTAAGTGAGTTGAGTAAAATTTTGACGCGTAAGCTCATGATGCGTCCTCCTCTTCTTTTAGAAGCGTCTGTTTCAGACCATTTAATTTTTTGGTCAGTGTCTCAGCATTTTTCAGGATCCGGATTTTTGCCATATCGATTCCATCATTGCTTAAGTCATAGACAACATGCCCGCTTTTCATTTGATTGTTCTTAACGAGCTGTTCGCTGAATTGATAGACCACTTCATCGACTTTTTTCACCATAGACGAAATGACCGCTTTTTCAGCAGTATAGTACTGATCGCTGTCTACACCAATAGCATATTTACCCTGTGACTGCGCTTCTTTTAATACACCGACACCTGAGTAGCCGGCTGCGGCATATAGAACGTCTGCTTTCTTTTTGATCATGTCTTTGGCTATTTTACTCCCCTTGCCTGCATCACTAAACGTACCGGCATAGGTGGATAAGATCTTAATTTTCGGATTGACTGATTTAGCGCCTTTTTGAAATCCTTTTTCAAAACGATGGATGACATCTGCGTCAACACCGCCAACAAATCCAATGACATCGCTTTTCGTTGTCATTGCAGCAAGTGCTCCCGCTAAATAGCTGCCTTGCTCTTCTTTAAACGTCACAGAGGTCACATTTTTCAGCTCAGATACGGCATCAATAAGCAGGAACTGCTTCTTCGGATATTTCTTCGCGACTTTTTCTAGGTCTTCTTGCATACTGAAGCCTACACCGATGATGAGGTCATTGCCTTCTTTTACGAGCTCTGTCAGCCCTTTTTCATATGTATCAGTTTCTGCAATTTCTCTATAATCAAATTCAATGCCAAGCTCATCACGTGCTTTTTCTAATCCTTTAAATGATGAATCGTTAAATGATTGATCACCAAGACCATCATCTGTGAGCATAACGCCAATATGCTTCGCAGTTGATTTTGGCGCCCCTTCCTGTTGATTACCGCATGCGGCGAGCACCATAAGCATGGCTGCCATCAGAAGTAATGATATTTTCACTTTCATCCAAAAACACACTCCTTTTATCATCCTTACTCCTTTTTTATCGGATTTGAGGGGCGTTGTTTCAATGATATAGTGAAGGTTTTTCATGACTTTTTTCATAGAAAAAATCCATTATTTAAGACAAAAATAAAAAAGTGAGCAAATGCTCACTTTTTCTCGTATGTCCAGCCTTCTTTTTGGTAAACTAGATCATTTTTCATGAGATGACCTAGTGCTCGTTTAAAGGCTGCCTTACTCATTTGAAATCTTTCGCGGATATCCTCTGGATCACTTTTGTCTCCATAAGGCATGGCACCGTTTCTTGTTCTCATATAGGTTAAAATTTCTTCTGCATCGACAGATAATGCATCCTGTTTTCTAGGAAGCAGAGAAACGTTTACGGTTCCATCCTCTTTCACTGCAATGACGCGTCCTGTAACGGTCGATCCTAATCTTGGCTCTTCCTTTCGTTCCGTGCGGTGAATAAACCCTCGCACGCCTGTATCTGTCAGCATAAAGGAACCTGTCGCAATTAAACGATAAATGGTTCCAGTGATTTCTTTGTTCATTAAGGTTTCTGGTGCCTCAGTAAACAATTCACTGATCACGTCTTCTGTGGCTGGTTTTGCGAACATTCTGCCGTAGCTTGTGACTTTCAGCATACAGTAGAGTTTGTCTCCTTTTTTCGGCCATGCTTCCTCAAAAGGCGGGAGATGTTCTGTTGCAACAAGTGCATCCTTTGACAGCCCAACATCGACAAATGCGCCCATGTCTTCTACCACGTCCACGACTTCTACCCAGCCGTATGTATGTGCGTTAATTGTAGGTATTTTCATCGTGGCAGCGAGTCTTTCTTCATGATCTACATATAAGTAGACCTCTACTTCATCTCGGTCACCAATATCTTCTGTCATTTCACTGCGGTGTAAGAGGACCGAATCTTCACCGTCTGTCAAAAAGTAGCCGTATTCCATTTCATTCTCTATTTGCAAGGTCAGTTGCTCACCTGGTCTCATGTTCTCTTCCTTCCTATCTGCCCATAAAAGAGCGTTCGTTCATCTTTTGATTCACTCTATTCTACTATACTTCTCCCCGCATGAACATCTCTAGTTCTGTTAGCTAAAGTGGACAAATTGGACACGATTTATACGGTTGGCGGCTGTACTCTTTGATAAAGTTTTCTTCTTCTGCTATTTGCATGATAAAATAGACGCAATATCTAAACTTGGAGGTCATGTGTGATGGCAAAAGAAAGCTCATTTGACATTGTATCGAAGGTTGAACTGCCTGAAGTGCAAAACGCTGTTCAAGCAGCACTGAAAGAAATTAAAAACCGTTATGATTTTAAAGGAAGTAAAAGTGATATTTCTCTCGAAAAAGAAGAGCTCGTTCTCATCTCTGATGATGACTTCAAACTTGAGCAGCTAAAAGATGTGCTTGTGACAAAACTGATCAAACGAAATGTTCCAACTAAAAATATCGATTATGGAAAAACTGAGCATGCCCTAGGCGGTACAGTGCGCCAGCGTGCGAAGCTCATCAGCGGGATTGATCAAGACAACGCCAAAAAGATTAACGCGCTTATCAAGCAGTCTGGCATCAAAGTGAAATCACAATTTCAGGATGACCAAGTGCGTGTGACAGGGAAAAATAAAGATGATTTACAAGAGGTGATTTCTCTTATGCGCAAGGCTGATTTGCCGATTGATGTCCAATTTATAAATTTTCGATAAATTTCAAATTTTCCATTGATTATTTCTGCATTTTTCGTTACAGTTGATGGAAGTTCAATTCATTGACATGTTCATATTGCTTTCTTATCAAGAGAGGCAGAGGGACTGGCCCTGTGAAGCCTCAGCAACCGGTGTAGTAGAAATCTATTTTCTATGACCAAGGTGCTAAATCCAGCAAGCAACTGCTTGGAAGATAAGGAGAAGAATTACGATACAGCCAAAAAGTCTTCTTCTTATCAGAAGGCTTTTTTTGTTACATAGAAATAAGGAGGAATACAATGGGCCTATTACAAGACTTACAAAACCGCGTACTGATAGCTGACGGAGCGATGGGAACACTTTTATACTCTTACGGCATTGACCGCTGCTTTGAAGAATTAAATTTATCGAAAGAGGATGAAGTGAAACGCGTGCACGAAGCATATGTGCAGGCAGGCGCTGACATCATCCAAACGAACACATATGGTGCGAATTATATTAAACTATCCCGCTACGGCTTAGAGGAAGAAACGAAACGCATCAATACAAAAGCGGTACAAATTGCAAAAGCAGCCGCAGGCTCTGCTTATGTACTCGGAACAATTGGCGGCATTCGGACGTTTAACAAAAATGCCTACTCTATAGAAGAAATCAAACGAAGCTTTAGAGAGCAGCTGTACATCCTATTAAATGAAGAACCTGACGGATTGTTGCTTGAAACGTATTATGACATAGAAGAAGCAAAGGCTGTTCTCCAAATTGCCCGCAAAGAAACGACTCTTCCGATTGTCATGAACGTCTCTATGCATGAACAAGGCGTTTTGCAGGATGGTACCCCGCTGAAGGATGGTTTATCTGAGTTATCATCTCTTGGTGCAGATGTTGTCGGCATCAACTGCCGGCTGGGCCCTTATCACATGATTCAGGCACTAGAAGGCGTTCCACTTTTGGAAAATTCGCACTTATCTGTCTATCCTAACAGCAGTCTCCCCTCTCTTGAAGCAGGCAGACTCGTCTATGATACCGATAACGATTATTTCCGAAAAAGTGCACTTGAATTTAGAAATCAGGGCGCACGTATTATCGGAGGTTGCTGCGGAACAACACCTCAGCATATTAGCGCAATGGCTGAAGCGGTCAAAGATTTAGCACCGATCACTGAAAAAGAAGTGAAGGTGTTAAAAGAAGAAATCATTTCCATCCAAGATCAGCGCACTGAGCCAGGTCTTGATGAGCTGGCTGTGAAAAAACGATCGATTATCGTAGAGCTTGATCCGCCGAAGAAGCTGAACTTCGAAAAATTTCTCGTTGCTGCAAATGAATTAAAGGATGCTGGCATTGATGCATTGACGTTAGCCGATAATTCTCTTGCGACTCCGCGCATTAGCAATGTCGCTTGCGGCGCATTATTAAAGCAGCAGCTCGATATGCGTTCTCTTGTTCATATCACATGCCGCGACCGTAATTTGATTGGCCTTCAATCTCATTTAATGGGGCTCGACACCCTTGGATTAACCGATATTTTAGCGATCACAGGCGATCCATCTAAAATTGGAGACTTCCCAGGTGCAACATCTGTCTATGATTTAACCTCCTTTGATTTGATTCGTCTCATCAAACAATTTAATGAAGGCCTTTCTTTCTCAGGAAAACCCCTTGGCAAAAAGACCAATTTTTCAGTGGCTGGCGCGTTTAACCCAAATGTGCGCCATATTGATAAAGCAGTCAAACGTCTTGAGAAAAAAATCGAATACGGTGCTGATTATTTTATTTCACAGCCTGTTTATTCTGAGGAACAGCTTGTGAAAATTCATGAGGAAAGCCGCCACTTGGATAAACCGATTTACATCGGCATTATGCCGTTAACAAGCAGCCGAAATGCAGAATTTATTCATCACGAAATTCCAGGCATCAAATTATCTGATTCTATTCGTGACATTATGGCCAAAGCTGGCGAGGATAAAGAAAAGCAGCGAGCAGAAGGCTTAGCGATTGCCCGCTCTTTATTAGATACAGCCTGCGAATTGTTTAATGGCATTTATTTAATTACTCCTTTCCTTCGATCAGATTTAACAGCAGAACTGACCACCTACATCCATCAGAAAGAAAAGGAGTCTAACGTCCATGTCAACTATCACTGAACAGCTCAAAAAACGCATCCTCGTGCTTGATGGGGCAATGGGCACAATGATTCAAAACGCCAACCTGACAGCAGAGGACTTTGGCGGAGAAGAGTATGAGGGCTGTAACGAGTATTTGAATGTGACAGCCCCTCACATCATCTCTAAGATCCATAGGGAGTACCTCGAAGCAAATGCTGACCTCATTGAAACAAATACGTTCGGCGCGACAGAGCTCGTCCTTGATGAATATGGGCTTGGCCATCTTGCCTATGAACTCAATGTTCGAGCTGCGCAGCTGGCTAAGGCTGAAGCAGACCGTTTCTCTACACCGGAGCAGCCTCGTTTTGTTGTAGGCGCAATGGGCCCGACAACGAAAACATTATCTGTAACAGGCGGCACAACCTTTAGTAAGCTCGTCAGAAACTATGAAGAACAGGCCCGCGCTCTGATTGACGGTAAGTGTGATGCCCTTCTTTTAGAAACAAGCCAAGATATGCTGAATGTAAAAGCTGGATTCAAAGGGATTCAGGAAGCCTTTCAGCAGACCGGCATTCAATTACCACTCATGGTATCAGGTACGATTGAACCGATGGGCACCACCCTTGCTGGTCAAGATATCGAAGCCTTTTATATCTCTCTTGAGCATATGAAACCCATCAGTGTGGGCCTGAACTGTGCGACTGGTCCAGAATTTATGACAGACCACATCCGCACGCTCTCCTCCATCGCAAAGTCAGCGGTGAGCTGCTATCCGAATGCTGGTCTCCCAGATGAAGAAGGCCAATATCATGAATCCCCTGCCTCTCTTGCGAAGAAAATCGCCGCCTTTGCTAAGGAAGGCTGGTTAAATATCGTCGGCGGCTGCTGTGGGACTACACCTGCGCATATTCAAGCATTGTCAGATGAAGTACGCACGATTCAGCCGCGTCATATCACTCGAGAATCACCGCAGCATACCGTATCAGGAATTGAGCCCCTTATTTATGAGGATTCAATGCGTCCTCTTTTTGTAGGCGAACGGACCAATGTCATTGGTTCTCGCAAATTCAAACGGCTCATTGCGGAACAAAAGTTTGAAGAAGCAGCAGAAATTGCTCGTGCTCAAGTGAAAAATGGCGCTCACGTCGTTGATGTGTGTCTCGCCGACCCAGACCGTGATGAGGCAGCAGACATGGAAGGCTTTTTACAAGAAGCCATGAAAAAGGTGAAAGCCCCTTTTGTCATTGATTCAACGGATAAACACGTGATTGAAAAGGCACTCACCTATTCTCAAGGGAAAGCCATCATCAATTCCATCAACCTTGAGGATGGCGAGGAACGCTTTGAAGAGATTCTTCCTCTTGTAAAGCTATATGGCGGTGCACTTGTTGTTGGCACGATTGATGAAATAGGAATGGCCGTGACAGCAGAACGAAAGCTTGAAATTGCTGTACGTTCTCACGATTTGCTAACGAGGAAGTATGGAATTCCCGCAAGTGACATCATTTTTGATCCGCTTGTCTTTCCCGTAGGCACTGGAGACGAGCAATATATTGGCGCCGCTGAAGAAACGATCAAAGGCATTAAAATGATCAAGGAAACCCTGCCTGAGTGCCTCACCATTTTAGGCATTAGCAACGTATCTTTCGGACTTCCGCCTGTTGGCAGAGAAATCTTAAATGCTGTCTATTTATATCATTGCGTGCAAGCAGGACTTGACTATGCCATTGTCAATACAGAAAAGCTTGAACGCTTCGCTTCCATTCCAAAGGAAGAAATCAAACTAGCTGAAACCTTACTTTATGAAACAAATGATCAAACACTGGCTGAATTCACCCAATTTTACCGCGGCAAAAAGAAAACGGAGAAAAAACCAAAGGTCTCCTTATCACTTGATGAAAGGCTGGCGCTCTACGTCGTCGAGGGAACGAAAGAAGGTCTCATCGATGATCTATCCCTTGCTTTGGAGCATTATGAATCGCCGCTTCATATCATCAATGGCCCGTTAATGCAGGGAATGGCTGAAGTTGGTCGTCTTTTTAATCAAAACGAACTGATCGTAGCCGAGGTACTCCAATCGGCAGAGGTCATGAAAGCATCTGTTTCGTTTCTTGAGCAATATATGGAAAAGCAGCATGCAAGCGGGAAAGGAAAGATTCTGCTTGCCACCGTTAAAGGAGATGTCCATGATATCGGGAAAAACCTTGTCGACATCATTTTGAGCAATAATGGCTTTCAAGTGGTCGACCTCGGCATCAAGGTGACTCCTCAAACATTGATTGAAGCTGTGCAAAAGGAAAAACCAGATATGATTGGATTATCAGGCTTACTTGTAAAGTCCGCACAGCAAATGGTACTAACCGCTCAGGATTTACAAAAAGCAAACATTTCTGTTCCTATTTTGGTCGGCGGTGCTGCCCTTTCTCGTAAATTTACAAAAATGAAAATTTCGCCTCATTATGATGGGCCTGTTCTTTATGCAAAAGATGCTATGGACGGACTGTCATTAGCCAATGAGTTAAAAGCAAATCCACTGCAATTTCAAACAAAGCCGCCAGAAGAGCCAGCGGCACCTATCAAGGAGAAAGAAGGAAAGCAGCCGAAAGCTGTCATTGAATTACTAGAAAAACGCGCATCTCTCCCGCAAGCACCGGTATTTACGCCAGAAAATACCACACGCCATTATGTGAAGGACATCGATTTGCATCATATTATGCCATATGTGAATGAACAAATGCTCATTGGTCATCATCTCGGTTTAAAGGGAAAGGTCAAAACCTTATTAGCTGAACAGCACCCAAAAGCATTGGAATTAAAACAGCTTGTCACAGATCTTCTAAACGAAGGCAGAGAGAAAAACTGGTTTGCGCCAGCATTTGTGTATCAATTCTTCCCTGCCAGTTCAGACGGAAATGATTTGCATATTTATGATCCCGAAGAACCTGACCGCATCATTGAAACGTTCCAATTTCCAAGGCAGGAGAAGCTCCCGTACCGCTCTATTTCTGATTATGTACGGAAAAGTGATGAAAACGAGAAAGATTATATTGCCTTATTCGCCGTCACAGCCGGCGCGCGTATACGTGAAGTCGCGCAGCAATTTAAGCAGGAAGGAGATTATTTAAAAATGCATGCTGTCCAAGCTCTGGCACTTGAGCTTGCAGAAGGATTGGCTGAAAGAACCCACCAAGTGATTCGTGACAAATGGGGATTCCCTGATCCAGTCGATTTTACAATGGAAAAACGATTCCAAGCGAAATATCAAGGGCAGCGCTATTCCTTTGGTTATCCAGCGTGTCCAAATCTTGAGGACCAGGAAAAGCTGTTCAAGCTGCTTCAGCCTGAAAAAATCGGCATCCATCTGACAGAAGGATTCATGATGGAACCTGAAGCATCTGTTTCTGCGATCGTCGTTTCCCACCCTGAAGCTCGATATTTTAATGTTCATTAAGACTAGAACCTCCGTCATTGGGGGTTCTTATTTGATACACGCTGAGAGGAAAAGGATCTTCCTTTTCCTTTTTCTTATGCCTTCATATGGTACGATACATATAGATGAAATCAGCTAAGAAGGAGTTGCGTGTATTGAAAAACGTTGTACAACGAACTTTAACACTTGATGACATACCCGATCTTATCGCATTGTCAAAAGAGGTCGACTGGCCTGATTACAATGAGGATGAGCTTACATCTCTTTTAACAAACGGATATTTTACAGGTTTTTCAACAACAGATGGACAAGTGATCTCATGTGCGGGACTTTTCCAATATGATAAAGCAGCATCAATTGGTGCCGTTATTGTATCTGAGACGCATCGCGGCTTAGGCCTTGCGCGGAAAATGATTGACACCCTGCTTCGCCGAAGCGATCAAAGTGTTCCTGTCGTTTTAACTGCTACTGTACAAGGACAGCCCGTTTACGAAAAAATCGGATTCCAAACGGCCGGCTATATTCATACATACAAAGCACAGACCACGAATCCATCGGCTTTTCGTGTGTCACGCGGGATTCACCTTTCTCCTGCTGATGAAGCGGACCTTCCATCTATTGAAGCTCTTGACGAAAAAGGTGCAGGCACCAATCGATCAAGCTTTATAAGAAAGCGAATGGAACGAGCATCGTTCCGGCTGATCGCAAAGAATGCGCATCATGAAACAACTGGCTTTGCATTTGGCATCGAAACCCCTGCTAATCTAATGATTGGACCGCTTACAGCAAACGATGAACAAACCGCTCTCGCTCTCATCCAATCACTCATCTCGTCTTATTCAGGGGCAATTCGTATAGATATGCAGGAAGAAACTGCTGAGCGCCTGCATGAAACACTTGTTGAAGCAGGATTTACAAAAACAAACGTAGCGCATTTTATGATGATTCGCGGGAAAGAAAAACTAAATGATCCCGCCCTTTTCTATTTTCTTGCCTCTCAAGCATTTTCTTAAAAAACAAACAAGCTGTAGACACTTGATGTCTACAGCTTTTCTATTACTTCTCCCCAACTGACGAAAGAACATGAGCGAGTGCATTTGTGACCTTCCCATGCTCTGAAGCATGCGGGCGGTCATCTCCATCTCCATAGCCATAATCAATCATTCGATTACGATTTAAGCAAAGCTTTGTCAGCTTCGGCTGGAATAGATCAAATAATTCAAAACGGTCTTTTAGCTGTGGAAATTGCTTTTGATACTGCTGAATTTCTTCAGCAAGCAAACGCCAAAGAGTCGTTTCATCTAACAGATTGTGATTGTCTAATACGTTGGATACATAACGCAGATTGCAAATAAATAATCCTGTAAAGATAAATTGTACTAGACCTTCTGGCGGCTCACTGCGCAGCACTTCTTTTAAATCTTCTTCTAGTGAAGCTAATTCAGGCAGCGGCTGGTCACTTATATTCACATCATCAACGAAATCTTTGATCGCCAAACGATGCGGCTGATGATTTTTTAACACAAGAATTGTATTTTGCCCATGCGGTGAAAAGACTGTGCCGTATTGATACATAAAGTGCAGCAGCGGCGGCATCACGACATGGAAGAACTTCGCCATCCATTCTTTTGCTGAGAGACCTGATTTTTCAATCAGCTGCTTGATATACGGCTCACCTTCATGATCCTCGTAAGTAAGTGCCGCAAGTGTAACAGGGCTCTCCCCTTCTTCTAAGTACGTATAAATGCTTTCTCTAAAAATGACACCGAGCATCTCAAGATATTGATACGGCGCACCAGGCAGTTTGCTGTAGTATGGATGATCGACATTGATACTTGCATTCTCACCTGGTAAAATGACGCGGCAGACATCAGATAAAAATGAGTCTTGATCGGCAATCCCTTTAATATGCGCTGTAATGCGCGGGGCAATGACCGTACGTTCTGATGGGAGTCCACGGTACACGAGCGTATTTAAAATACTCATTGGCAGTTTAATATGATGCTTGTCTTTATTTGAGATATTTGTAAAGGTTCTGATCGACTGCTGCGGGATATATTGATCCAGCCCTTCTCCCAAATACACAATCCGGCGCAAGGCCAAATCTTCAGGGAAATGCTGAATAATCATATGCGTCCACTGCCACTGATGAACAGGCATCATATAATAGTCAGCTGCATTCAGTCCTTCATCCTTTAACACACGCTGAAATTGACGAATCGTGACTTCATCTAATTCTTTGGCGATCACCTGCTCATAGTTTTCATGATCGACTGCATGGAATGTCGCAAGCTCTCTATGTACAGCAATCCAAGACAGCTGCACACATTCCTGCCGTTCAGGTGCATAGGCTAAGTAATCATCGTAGCTAAATCCTATACGTCCTTTGTTATACACAATCCAAGGATGGCCTGTCATTTCTCCTTCAATCCATGCATAATCCGTATCTGTCAGTTCATCCGCACGAAGTGCTTTTTTCGACAGCAAATGGACATCGGCTAACAAAGTATGGTGAAGCTCTTTGATAAGATGGCCTGTTGTGTCAGAGGACATTGGAATGATCGGCTGAATGTCTAGTAAAAACACAATGGCACTGACATCCTTTGACCATTTTCCATCTTGACAGTACTCAATTGATTCAGCGATTGTATCAAAACTATCAAACAACCGAGGTTTTGCCAGATAACGATATTTCTTATGTTCGTGAATGATTAATTCATACTGCGCGATGCCATCCTTACAATCCAGCTCAACAGGATGAAGCATGTCCTCATACATATATTCAGACAGCATTTTAGCCACCATTCGCTGGTTTGCCTTTTTCCAAGCAGCAGGATTCACCGCTTTTTTCAATTCATCTTGTACACTCATCGCTTCATCCTCCTTATCCTTTCATTTCTTCAAATGTGTGTGCGTTCTTGTGTGTACCAAATGTCTGGAAGACGTGCTTTTGATAAAGTGGATACACGGTTTGACGAGCAAGTTCATTGATGATCACACTGTTTCGATAAGCCCCCAGCCCTAAATCTGGTGCGCCGACCCCATGAGTATGAAGCTCTGCATTTTGTACAAAAATATCATTTTCACCCATCGTATTTGTTTTCAAACGATATTCACGTTCAACTTGGAATCTCCCTTGATCATCCCATTGAATGTGATGAGAAATAGGGTTGATAAATGGCGGCAGAACGGATTGATAGCCAGTCGCCAATACGACAATATCCGTTTCATGTGTAAAGGATTCTTCCTTGACCCATTGCGTGCATGAAAGTGATAACCCGCCCGCTGTTTCCTCAATCAAGTTGACCTCTGTCATGGCTTGAAGCACTGTGTTCAGCTGGTTTCCGCAGGCAGAACGTTCATAAAGCAAATGATAAATATCACGAATCATCGCCGAACTGATACCTTTATAAAGCAAGTCTTGCTGTTTTAATAACGCATCCTTTTTGGCTTGCGGAAGCTCATAAAAGAAATCAATATAGTCAGGGGAGAAATACTCAAGTCCAAGGTTTGAATATTCCATTGGGAAAAATCCTTTTGATCGTGTAAACCAGTGAATATCCTTTGCCTCATCATCTGATAAAATGTCATAAAACACTTCTGCCGCACTTTGACCAGAGCCGATAACTGTTACAGATTTCCCTTTGAAACAGCCTTCTTTTTTTCGTTTTAAATAGTCAGCTGAGTGAAAAACCTTCTCTCCTAAAGCTGGCTGGAGCGATGCGGGTATCGCCGGCTGCGTGCCAATTCCTAAGACGAGATGTTTGCTTTCAAACACCTCTACAGTTTGGTCCTTTACATGACGGACATGCACTTCATAGCGCTTTTCCCCTGCCTTTTCAATCAGTGAGACAGATTCGACGTTCATGCCAAATCGGCAGGAATCTAACTGGTCAGCGACCCAGCGGCAATAATGACTGTATTCCTTGCGCGGGATATGGAAGTCCTCTAGAAAGTAAAATGAATACAAACGGTTTTGTTCCTGCAAATAGTTGAGAAAGCTATATTTGCTTTTCACATCTGCCATGCTGACAAGGTCCGCTAAAAATGGGACTTGCAGTGTTGTCCCTTCAATGAGCATCCCTGAGTGCCAGTGAAAGGCTTCACTTCTTTCAAAAAACAAAGCGTCGATTTCATTTACCTCTTCAGATAATGCGGCAAGCCCCAGGTTAAATGGGCCAATGCCGATCCCTATTACATCCACTATATTATTTTGCTTGTTGAACCGCGTCATGGTTATACTTCCTTTCGAATCGTTCTCGATCACAAAACATCAAAAGACCTGTTTTGTCGGGTAAAGTAACTGATTTTACACGTTCGAAGCCGCATTTTTCAAATACATGAATCATTTTTTCATTGCGAATATCCGGCTCAGCAACGATTTTTTCTGTTCGTTTGTTCTGCTCAAATTGAAATGCTGTCATTGCCTGAAGGAGCGGCTCAGCAAATCCTTTTCCCACATAATCCGGCTCCCCTATTAACAGGTGGATACCTTGATCATGCGGAGAAGGCTCATAGTAGGATTCAATGATATCCCCTTTCACGTTGTAAGCCTCAAAATAACTCATTGGCGTCCCATCAATCGTGCCTAAATAAAGGGTTTGATGCGGATCATGTATCGCCTGATAAAAATGCTTTTCAAAATCAGAAAACGGAATATTCAAATGCCAAAATGGGTGAACATACTCTTCTTGCATCCACTTATGGACAAGCTGAACGTCTCTTTCATATTCAGCACGAATAAACCTAATACGATGCCTCATCCAATCAGCGCCTCCTTATGTAAAAAGAGCGGATTCAAGACAGCCGTGTAACGAGATTGTGTTTCCAGAGATCCGGTCAGCTCATCCATATCTTCAAATCGTGTCAGCAAATTCGCTTTTGAAGGAAGTTCTTTTGAGCGGAGAAGGCTGTTAGTCAGTTCAGATGCTCCGTATGTCTCCTCATGAGCGAGTAATGTATCTCTCACGAGTGCCAGCAAATCTTCTTCCTTTGCAAGGCCTTCTGTGCCAAAGCCATTAATGAGACCAAATAAATGATTAAAGAAGAAATAATAACGGAGTCTCTCAACGGCTACATCATCCGCACAAATGGTTTCACTTCTTACGCTCAAGTTTTGAACTAGATTCGCGAGCTTATCCTTTTTCGATTCACTATAATAGTAGCCTTGGTTGTCACGGTAATAGAAGGTCTCTGGATAACCATCCTTCATTTGCACAACAGCATTTTGCTGATGGGCCTCGAGTGCAAGACCATACGTTTCAAACAGCCAGAGCATCGGCTTTAACGAAATAGTCAAATATTGTTTAAACCAATCTTGGCTGACCGCTTCTGTTGACCTGCCTTCTGCGCCTGCAAGTTTATGAATAATTCCTGCTAATCTCGATTTTCCTCCATACGCATGATCCTGACACAGCCCAGCAATTAAGCTTGCGCCTTTTTCACGATGCAAGAATGGATTTTGACGAATGACCACTTCAAAGCCAGATTCCGTTTCATCTCCTAGAATAGAGAGATATGCAGGATCTTCAATGACCCGGAATCCAGAAAATTTTTCATATAAAGAAACGCCTAATTCTGTTTTTAAGATGCGGGACATCTCAACCCCGCGATCCAGTTCCTTTTGTTTATTGATGCGTAACGAGTTTGTAATTTTCACAGGAACAGAGAATTTGAGCATGTAAGCAGAATCCTTTTGATAGACCGTTCTAAAGGATGAGGTCGCTGTGTATTCAGACCCGAGCGGTCCTAAATAAGTCAGTTTCCCCTCCTCTATATAACGCTTCACGAATGCCTTCTCCATGACCACTTTGACTTGCAGCGGATGAATCGGAATGAGCATATATTCTCCGTTTTCTGTTAACCTATTCAGCCTCTCTGTTTCTTTTGGCACCTGACGCGAAAGCTCTTCTAACATGAGGCTTGCCGCAGATTGTGAAATAGACGAATCCTGAAGCACAATCGAATGGTGCGCTTTAAAGTAATGAAGCTGGAAAGCTCCTTTCAGCTCAGGAGAATAGACGGCTTCCTCCTCTTCTGTCATCCCTTGTCTGCTTTTTGGTGTAGGATGTGTTAAATGTCCAAGGAGAAGTGACTGCTCAGCCTCGATGTACTCAAAATCAGCTTGAGATAAAGCAGCTTGATCACTTTCTCTCTCCTTTAAGAATCGTTCAATATTTCGGCAGCTTAAAATGATGCGAAGCATGAATTCATCCTCTGCATCTGTACGGCCATATGCAATGAGAAGCTCCTTTGAACATAAAGCAACAAGTGTCGTGTAATCGACGACCGTTCCCTCTTTTTCGCTGCCACTTGGACGAAAGCGAATCGGAAAATCAAAGAGATGGCGGCCTACAGATGAAAAATATCGGATCGGAATCACAAGCTCAAGGTCTTGCTTTGCTAGTTTTGCCACGAATACAAGCGAACCATCTGCTTTCGTCTCTTTTTTTGCAGATCGATCGATTCCTGTTTCACGTAAAAAACAGTTTAAAAAGCTTTGCATAGTTGCATTTTCAGCCATTTGTTTATATTGACTCAACGTAGTACCCTCCCGGATTGAATATGAGCGATCCCGATATCAACGATGTCAGAAAGGATTTCCTCAATATGTGTGATTGTCGTTCTCGGATTTAACAAAGTGAATTTTAAGCATGTTTGACCATCCACCACTGTTTTCGCAATGACAGCAACTCCTGATTTGAACAGCGTTCGATGAATGATTTTATTGATGTCATCCGTTCGTTGGTCATCCTTAAATCGAAACACAACTGCATTGATTTCTGGCTCAGGATTGATCACTTCAAGGTGATCATTTCTCTCTATAAGTGCTGCCACATCCTTCGCAAAATCAATGGTATGGTCAATAATGTCACCAAACCCCTCCTCTCCAATCAGACGAAGAGAAAGAAGCAATTTCAGTGCGTCGAACCGGCGCGTCGTTTGGACAGATTTATGGACAAGATGTAGTATTCCATCCAGTTCATCTTCCTTTGGATTAAGATAATCTGCATGATAATTGATCAAGCCTAAATGTCTTTTATCCTTCAGCAAAAATGCTCCGCAGGAGATCGGCTGATAAAATTGTTTATGAAAATCAATGGTGATGGAATCAGCAAGCTCAATACCTTCTAATTTACACCCGTAGGTTTCGCTTAATATAAGCGCACCTCCGTAAGCAGCATCTGCGTGAATCCATAGACCGTATGGCTTGACGATGTCATACACATCTCGAACCGGGTCAATACTGCCAAAATCAGTTGTCCCGCAAGTCGCCACTACCGCAAAAGGCAGGAGATCCTGTTCCTTTAACTCAACAAGTTTCTTCTTCAAATCATTGAGGTCCATACGGTGATGCTCATCCGTTTCTACTAGAACGACTGCCTGCTCCCCTAAGCCTAGCTGGGATGCAGATTTCTTCACAGTGAAGTGTGCATTCTTAGAGCAAAGAATTTTCATGCGGTGAGCCTCACTCGGCAAGCCTTTCTGCTGAACATTCCATTGCCATGTGTTTTCACAAAATGCATCTCTTGCAAGAAGCAGTCCCATATAGTTAGATTGGGTGCCACCGCTCGTAAATGTCCCATCTGCTAGATTTCCATAAGAAAACTTCGCACATAGCCACTTTAAAATTTCCTCCTCAACCAAAGATGCAATACCGCTTTGATCGAAGGAATCCATTGATTGGTTAAAGGAGCTTACCATCACCTCTGCGGCAAGAGCAGGTATGAGCGGCGGGCAATGCAAATGTGCCAAGCATTTAGGATGCGATACATCAACGAGATGCGGCAAAAGATGCTGCTTTATATCTTGAAAGACAGATTCCATTGATTCGCCAGACGGTTGAAACTGAAATAAGGATTCGACACTAGCCGCTAATTTCCCAGGCAATATTCCGCTGTATGGTCCTTGGTCTTTTTGCCACTGATCCAGTAAGCTGTCGATAGATGTATGAAGAGCCGCTCGGAAGGACTCTCTTCCAAGCTGGCTTTGATTGATAAATAATGAATCCACAGAAGCTTTAGTTGATTGCATCGTAAACGGCCTCTTTGAAAATGGCGATGACTTGTTCAAGCTGTTCTTCTGTCATGATCAATGGCGGTAAGAATCGAATGACGCTACCGAAACGGCCTCCTGTCTCTACAATTAAGCCTTTGTCGAAGCAATTCTTTTGAATGAGACTTGCTAGCTCAGGATTTGCTGGATAACTTCCATCCACATCCTGCTTTTCATTTGGATTGACAATTTCAGCACCAATCATTAATCCTCTTCCTCGAACATCACCGATAGCAGGTACATTTTTTTGAATGTCTTTTAAATAAGCCTGCATGCGATTCCCTAACTGGTCTACATGATCAAGCAGATTGGTTTCTTTTATAAATTTAAGCGTAGCAGTTCCTGCAGCCATCGCCATTTGATTTCCTCTAAATGTGCCAATGTGTGCACCTGGATTCCATTGATCCAAATCTTGATCATAAATCACAACTGAAAGCGGCAGGCTTCCACCAATGGCTTTAGATAATACAATAACGTCTGGCACAATTCCTGCATGTTCAAAGGCAAACATCTTACCTGTTCGGCCAATGCCTGATTGAACCTCATCGATAATGAGCGGAATGCCTTTTTCTTTTGTGATTCTTCTCATTTCTTTTATCCATTCAATAGATGCTGGAATTGAGCCTCCCTCACCTTGCACAGCTTCAAAGATCATACCTGCTGGCGGAAGAATACCACTTTCAGGATCATTTAATACACGCTCAATATAAGAACTGGAAATACGGTGTGAATCTTTACCGCCAATGCCAAATGGGCAGCGATATTCATATGGATAAGGCATGAAATGCACATCTGGAATTAACCCTTGCACTCTTTCCTTTGGAGACAAATTTCCGCTTAATGACATCGTGCCATGTGTCGCACCGTGATAAGCACCGTGGAAAGAAAGAATGGAACGATTACCTGTCGCTGTCTTGACTAATTTAATCGCAGCTTCTATGGCATCACCGCCAGTTGGTCCACAAAATTGAATTTTTGCTCTCTTTGCAAACTCTTCTGGCAGGTGAGAAAAAATTTCATTCACAAACTCTTCTTTAATTTCTGAGGTTATGTCCAACGTATGCAATGGTCTTTTTTCATGAAGCATACGTTCAATAGCTTCTATAACAACCGGATGATTGTGACCAAGTGCAAGTGTTCCTGCGCCTGCCAGACAGTCATAAAACTCTCTGCCATCTGCATCTGTCACGATCATACCCTCGGCTTTTTGCATGGCTAATGGGAACCGTCTCGGGTAAGACCTTGCATTAGATTCTCTTTGACTTTGCTGCTCTAAAAATTGCTGATTTTTAGAAACGGTTTTGATGGACATAATAAAACACTCCTCCAATTGATAAAGATTATCATTTTCATTTATTAGCCTAGAGGATGTGAGATAGGAAAGTCAATTGTATTCAAAAAGATGATTCAAAAAGCATATGAATGCAATATTCTCTTTTTAATGAGTATTTTCGAGTAATTTTTACAAACCTTACTGCCATAAGGGGATGGAACGCATGAGACGGTTTGATATTGAAAAAAATTACAAATCATTCTTCCTGGTTCTTTTGTTCTATTCAACTCAAAGCGCTCATTTTATGAAGAAATTTGGATGAAATGAAGGTAGAAAATTGAAGAAGTAACATCATTTTTTCTTGATATAAATGGTTTGGATGGTATAATTTCTCTGAAACATAAAGGAATGGAGGGGAATTTGATGATTTTTACAAAGCACGATCTTCACCATTACTTAACGCAGGATAAGAAAGCATTAGCGATTACGCGCAGAAGACCAAAGTGGTTTGGGGACGATATATGGAAATATCAAAGGTATTTACGAAAATATGAATACTATTCTAATAGCGGCGCTCTACTGCGCAAATGGTTTTATCGCTATTTACATAAAAAGAAAGGCATGCAGCTTGGCTTTGATATTCCGATTGGCGTCTTTGGCCCAGGTCTTAGAATCAATCATAGTGGTCTCTTAATTGTGAATAAGCACGCAAAAATTGGGGCATTTTGTGATATTCATCAAGGGGTGAATATTGGCCAAAACCATTCCGAAAAGGATGTCCCAACCATTGGAGATCACGTATGGATTGGCCCCGGTGCTAAGCTGTTTGGAGACATTTATATTGCAAATCATATTTCAATCGGAGCAAATGCCGTAGTGAATCGTTCCTTTCATGAAGAGCAGATCGTCATTGCTGGTGTACCGGCTCAAAAGGTAAAAGAAAAAGGCCCTTCTTCATGAAGGCGCCTGATAAAAAAGAATAACACCGATCAAAACAGAGATGAGCAGCATGAGATAAAACAAGATGGTTAAAATCAAGATCGTCCAGCCCAGCCCCTTCCTCTCTGTCTTGATCAAATAAATACCGAGTACGATGGTACTAAATAGCACGCCTAAAATGGCCCACAGCCATTTGTCTTTGTTATGCTTTGGCGCATCAAACCATAAATAGATGGCAACAGCAAGTGAAACGAATAGACCCGTTAATCTCATATTTAAATTCCCCCTTATGTATACGCGCTCTCTATGATGCGTTTGAGTATCCGAAGATCAGCAACAGGAAGTAAAAGACAAAGACTAGTATAACAATAGAATAGATGATGATGGACACGATCAGAACTGTCCAGCCCAATCCTTTTCTGCCTGTTTTGATGAGGTATATCCCAAATGCAAAGAGCCCGAATAAAAGACCTAATATAGACCATAACCATTTATTTTTCCCATGTTTTGGTGCATCTATCAATAGATAGATTGCGACTAAAATAGAAACAAACCATCCAGTTATCCAGCCCACATTCATCTGCCACCCTTCTTCTTCAGTTTATTCCATTATATGATACTTTTGTCCTGAAAAAATAATGATTCAGAGGATATTGCGCGGGAGGCTTTGCCATTCCTCTCTCAGCATCCCAAAGCGCATAGAGTCATAATACTCTCCTTGATAATAACGGACCTTTCTCAATCTCCCCTCAAGGACAAATCCGCATTTCTCTGCGCACCGCATCATCCGTTCATTCCCTGACCAAGTTGTTAAACCAATTCGAGGGATATCAATATGCGTAAATAACACATCAATCCATAGATTTAATGCCTTTGTCCCAATACCCCCGCTCCAAAAACGTGAGTCATAAATGATAATGCCGCATTCAAGCCACCTCGTACGTTCATTCTCCCAATAATATGAGACGGTGCCTTTGATATCACCATCTATTTCAATGCCATATAGCTTTTGGGGAATGGATTCTTCCTGTAAGTAACGTTTCTTAAATGCAGCAAGCGGGATTTCGTGTTCATAAAAATAAGGGGCATTCCATTTTCGATAGGACTGGTCTGATGCTTTAAATTTTAAATGCCACACCGTCTCTAAGTCCGTTTCGGTTAATGGACGTATGTTCACAAGCTCTTCCTTTTCCCTTTTCATCTGTTCACGTTCCTTTACTTTGTCGTTCTTTTTGCTAAATGACGGTACTCGATCGGCGTCATGCCTTCATTTTGCCGAAACAGTTTAGAAAAATAAGTAGGGTCGTCAATACCTACATGATCTGCAATAGCAGCGATTTTTTCATTCGTTGATGCCAGCATGCTTTTGGCTTTTTCGATTTTGAGACGATGGCTGTACTGGTTTGGCGTCAATCCATATACTGTCTGCATACATCTTGTCATGTAGTCAGGATGATAGTGCAGTTTCTCTGCAAGCTGCTCCATGTGTAATTTCTCCATAAAATGATGCTCAAGATAATGAACCACTTCTGATGCAACGGTCTCCTTTGCACTTGGAATATGGAATGCTTCCTTTTGCAGGTGAATGAGCAGTTCCTCAAATAGAAGCTGTTTTTTCAGCGGAAGTTCAGATGCATCATGATTTAGTGCGCTCATCGCTGAAAGGTGTTTTTCTAACACACTTCGTCCTTTCACTTTTCCTAAACGGGGCAGACTAAATTCATAGGTTGCCGGCTTTTCAAAGGTAGCTTGATTTTGTTTCATATCAATCCAGTGTTCTCTCGGCCGGTTCGTCAGCTCAAATCGGTCAATTGAGAAATGCAGCCACTCATAGTGGGTTTCCTCTTCACATGGCAGATGTCCACCATGAGACAGGCCCGGTGAGAGAATCGTATATTCACCTTCTTTTACATGAAAAGCCTCCTCGCCCTCTGTCATCCATAGTTCACCTTTTGTGACATAGAGCAGATCAAATACAGTGAAGGTTCTTGAGATATGTCTTTCTCCTTGATGAAATACCCCTTTACCTGATGCAATATAAGTAGGAAACGGCGGTACAGTAAATGTAATAAATCGATCCATATTCATCCCCTTATGAAGTCGGATTTCTCCAATAAGTTTCGGTTTCGTCTCTTCTTATTATAGTCGATGCACGGTACACTATAAATCGGATTTATACGAAAGGGGGCTATGTGATGAAATCTCAAACCCTGTCATATGAAAAGGTTCAAGCAAAAGATGAGAAAACACACCCTTCATTATTTGCATTAACTTGGCCTATTTTTATCGAAATCTCTTTATATATGCTCATGGGGAGCGCTGATACACTCATGCTCAGCCAATACTCCGATAACAGTGTGGCCGCAGTAGGTGTAAGCAACCAGCTCCTGAATTTATTAATTGTCATGTTCAGCTTCATTACAACAGGAACGACCATTGTGATTGCGCAGCTTTTAGGAGCTGACCGCAAGCAGGAAGCGGCTCAAGTCGCCTATGTCTCACTAGGAACCAACTTCTTGATCAGCTTTGTCATTAGTCTCCTTATGTTTGTGTTAGCTGTTCCAATCCTGCACATGATGGGCTTATCAAGTGAACTCATGCCGGATGCGGCGGTCTTTTTACAAATTGTCGGCCTGCTTTCTTTTATTCAAGCACTCATTATGACGTATAGTGCTATTTTAAAAAGCTACGGATATACAAGAGACACGATGTATGTCACCATCGGAATGAATTTGCTCAACGTTGCCGGTAATTATTTGGTCATTTTTGGTCCGTTTGGCTTTCCGGTATTAGGTGTCATGGGTGTTGCCTTTTCAACCTCACTGGCTCGGTTGATCGGATTGATGGCGATGATCCTCATTGTCCGCCGCCGCATTGGATTGCGCTTTTCGCTGAAGAGTATGTTTCACATTCAGCGGACGCATTTAAAAAAGCTGCTGAAAATTGGCATTCCTTCTGCTGGAGAGCAGCTTTCTTATAACGGCTCTCAAATGATCATTACACTGTTTATTACATTTATGGGAACGCAGGCTTTAGCAGCAAAGGTCTACACTCAAAATTTGATGATGTTCATTATGTTGTTTGGTGCAGCGATTAGCCAAGGGACACAGATTTTAATCGGGCGCCATATTGGAGCGAAAGAATTTGATGCTGCCTACCGCAGATGTATGAAAAGCTTATACTGGGCCATTGGGATCTCTCTTCTTTCTTCTACTGCTTTATCTTTATCATCGACGCATTTGCTTACCTTTTTCACTAGCAATCATGAAATCATTCAAATCGCCGCCACACTTCTCCTATTGACGATCATTTTAGAGCCGGGACGCTCTTTTAATATGGTCATTATTAATTCATTACGGGCGGCTGGTGACGCGAAGTTTCCAGTGTATATGGCGATGATATCAATGTGGGGAATCGGGCTTCCGATCGCTTACTTGCTAGGCATTCAGCTTGAAATGGGTCTCATTGGGGTTTGGATTTCTTTTATCGTGGATGAATGGGTCAGAGGCATCTTCATGTATAGGCGCTGGCGTTCCAGAGTATGGACGGAGTATCGCTTTTCTTCCACATAAAAAAGGACTGGGTGCAGTCCTTTTTTACGTAATATCTTCTAAAATAAGTGCTTTTTCCTGTTTTGAAATAAATGCCCGCTCTGTAAAGACGCGGTATTCGTTTTCTCTTGTTTTATCTAAAATGGCTTTATAAAAGTGAGCTGCTGCTTTCACCGGTATTCGTGAATACAGCGGGAATTCATGAAGATGGTCAAAAAACTCCTCGTAGTATGCCTCTGCCTCAAAGGCAATGTACTCCCAGACGTGCTGGAAGGCTTGATTCACAACCCCTTCCTGCAATTCTTGCTCTGTGTACCCGAATTGATCCATCACCTGCTTTGGCAAATAAATGCGGTCTCTTTCAGCCTGATCTTCCCCAATATCTCGAAGGATGTTGGTGAGCTGCATAGCAATCCCTAACGAAATGGCTGCTTCTTTTAGCTGCTCTTTTTTACGCGGTGCAATAATGGGGAGAAGCATGAGTCCAACGGTACTAGCAACATGATAGGAATAGATGAGCAGTTCATCTAATGTTTCGTATCGCTGCTGCTCTATATCCATCTCTTGTCCTTGGAGCAGGTCACGGAACGGGGCTTCATCCATCCGAAACTCTTGAAATGTATGCTCTAGCGCCACCCATATTGGATCATTCCGGTCTACCTCACCTTGTAAAAATCGATCAAACGTCTCCCGAAAGGATGCAAGGTCCTCTTTTGGCGAAGGGGACTCATCTACAATGTCATCTGCTCTACGGCAAAAGGAATACACGGCCCAGACGGCCTGTCTTTTCTTTTTAGGCAGCATGGAAAAGGCCCGGTAAAACGTTTTAGAATGGGTTTGAATGGTTTCCTCACATACTTTTAATGCTGTTTGTACATCAACCACTTAGCTTCACTTCCTTTCTATCATTCAAATCTTTTAGTAGTACAGAGGCCATGAGCTTCGCACTTTGCATCACGATTGGCACCCCGCCGCCCGGATGCGTGGAAGCACCTGCCGCATAAAGATTATCTGTCTCGCTGACCTTCACTTGCGGGCGGAAGACACCTGATTGAAACAAATTAGGTGCAAGTCCAAAGCTGCCACCTTCAAACAATCCTTCTTGCAAGGAATCATTTGGTGTTCTGACCTTTTTCCAAACAATCGACTCTCGCAATCTCGGAAAGCCTCTTTTCTCAAGGCGATCCACCATGTTCTCGACAAAATCTGTCTCCTCTTCCCAGTTGATATGATCTCCTGAAGGAACGGGAACGAGCATGTATAGAACACTGCAGCCCTCTGGGGCAAGAGATGGATCAATGATCGATGGATTAAATGTATAAAATGACGGGTCTTGAGGAATCGTTTTCGTTTGAAAAACCTCTTTCATATGCTGATCAAAGTGTTCTCCCATAAAAAATTGATGAACAGGTGCTTCATGATACATTTTGTTTAACCCGAGATACACCATCACACAGCCAGAGGAAGGCACGTATTTCCGGCGATCTTGTTCTTCTAAGCCAAGCTGTTTTAACGCAGCTGGATAATCTCCATTGATCACAAATGCATCAGCAGCTACATGTTCATCATTTACTTTTGCTTTGACTGCCCGTTTTCCCTCAAACACCAATTGTGTGACTTCTTCATTTTTTCTTACATGCACACCCATGTTGATGAGCTGCCCTTCCAATATATCTACTAAACTCGCATAGCCGCCTTTTAAATAGTAGATTCCATGTGCGTGCTCACTATAGGACACAAGCGAATAAATAGCCGATGCTTCATACGGGTTTCCTCCAACATAGAGGGTTTGAAGTGCGTATGCATCTCGCAGGCGTTCGTCTGAGAAATATTTTTTCAGAGCGCTTTGTACCGTTCGATACGCCTTTAATTTCATTAAAATCTTCATATTCGCTTTTGTAAAAAATGTACGTTTTTCGTGAAATGATTTTTCTAGAAAGGCTTTCTGTCCTTCTTGAAACCGGTCCGTCATTTCTTCCATAAACCTCTGGAACCCTTGATCTTCTTTTGGAAATACACGTCTGATTTCATCTAACTGACGGAGTGCATCAGAGTACTTCGTATAGGAGGTTCCATCTTGATATTGAATGGTATACAGCGGATCAAGCTCCACAAGATCAAGAGATGATTCGTCAATTCCTACCTCATGTAAAATGCCTTTTAACATGTCAGGAAGTAGGACAATGGTCGGACCTTCATCTACTTTATATCCTTTCTCACGTACAAAAGCAAGTCTCCCGCCAAGCCGTTCATTTTTTTCGACAAGGGTGACATCATGTCCCGCTTTTTTTAAATAAAGCGCTGAGATCATTCCGCCAATACCGCCACCTGCAATCAATATATGTTGTTTCATGAGGCGCTCCCCTTTTCTTGATGCGGCATTGTTTTGTGTGAATGTTTCTCTTTTTTAAGAATGGCATTTGTCGTGATACGTGCTGATTCTAAAATGGTTGGCAGTCCGCTTCCTGGATGTGTTCCTCCTCCAACAAGCCAGCAGTTCTTTAATTCATCAAATTCATTGTGCGGCCTTAGGACCATCATCTGCGTCAGCTGGTGGCCGAGGTTAAATGTAGCTCCTTCATATACGTAAAGGTCTTCCTCCCATTGCTTCGGTGTGATCATCCGCTCGACTTCTATATGCTGTCTCACATCTTGAAAGCCGGTTTTCCGCTCCAATGTATCCAGCACAAGCTCTCTAAATTCATCTTGATGCGCTTCCCAGTCAATACCGCTTTGGTTATTGGCAACTGGAGCCAGCACATAAAGAGCTGATTTTCCTTTTGGAGCAAGTGAGTCATCGGTTACACTTGCATTTTGAATATAAATAGACGGATCATCTGGCAGCTCATATGTTTTCGTAATGCCTTTGACAAATCTAGCATAATCATCGGAAAAAACGATGGTATGATGCGGCTCATCATACATGGTATCCAGTCCTAAATAAAGCATAAAGGTAGAGCATGAGAATTTTTTCTTTTTTAATTTTTTCTCGCTGTATTTCTTTAAGAGTCCTGGCTCGACAAGCTTTGTCATCACATGTGCAAAGTCTCCATTGACGACAATCTCATCTGCTTGTATTTCTTCCCCAGATTCTAAACGAATGCCTTTTACTTTCCTTCCCTCCGTGAGCAGCTTTTCAACGCCTGCTGACAGATGAATCTCTGCCCCAGCTTCAAGCGCCGCCTTCGCCATCGCTTCTGACAGCTGATTGACACCGCCCTTCGGATGAAATACACCTGTGTCATGTTCCATAAACGAAAGGATCGAGAACGCACCAGGGCATTCCCATGGAGACATTCCTAAGTACTTTGATTGAAATGTAAAAGCATATTTCACTGATTCATTCGAAAAATAGTCTGACAGCACATCATACAAACTTTTATTTAGTGAAAGCTGTGGAAGTGCTTTGATCACCTTCGGGCGAAGGTAATGATGAAAGCGGTCCATTTTACTTTGTAAAATTGGTGTGAGACGATCCATTTTGCGCTTTGTATCATTCATAAATCGTAAATACCCTTCGCCCTCACCAGGTGCAAAGGCTTCTAATCGTTTGTACATTTCATCGCGATCCCGGATCATATCCAGCTGATTGTCTTGAAATATTAATCTATACATCTCTTTTAATTCAATCACATCAATATAGTCATAAAGATTTTTACCAGCAAAGGTGAACAGCTCCTCTGCAATATGAATCATACTGAGAAAGGTAGGACCTGTATCAAACGTGAAATCACCAAGCTGAAACTTAGCGTTACGCCCGCCGACAAAGGGCTGTTTTTCGTATACATGAACATCATGTCCTTTGCTTTGAAGCATCATAGCTGCTGCAAGGCCCCCTGGTCCCGCTCCAATCACAATGATTTTCATTATCCTTTTTCCTCCAAATTAATTCACTTTAAGTTAATTATACAAATTAGAAAGATTAGATCAACTTTTGATGTGCTCAAAAATCCTCATGTTATGTATCAAAAAAGCCGGCTTCCTTTCAACATGTGCAAGAAAGCCGACTCTTTATTACGCTTCTATATCAATTCGATACGTTTCAAACCAATGATGAATCTGTGCTAGATGGGCAATCAACTGCGGGCCCTTCATGAGCTGGCCATACCATGGCACATGAAAGGAAGCCCCTTCCGTTTCAATCAGCTGCTTTAATTGATGTGGATCTAAAAATTCGTGAAGTACAGAGTCTTTTTGCGCGAGGCAGTCTGTGAGCATCTCTTTCACAGCCTGAGTATAGGCTGGATGATGTGTTTTCGGGTAAGGACTCTTCTTTCGATAAAGCACTTCATTCGGTAAAATTCCCTCTAATGCTTTTCGTAAAACCCCTTTTTCACGATTTCCATGCATTTTCATTTCCCAAGGAATATTCCACACATATTCGACAAGGCGATGATCTGCAAATGGCACACGTACCTCAAGACTAGCCCCCATACTCATTCGATCTTTTCGATCAAGCAGTGTTGTCATAAACCAGATCATATTTAAGTAAAAAAGTTCTCTCCGGGCTTTATCGACGCCGGTTTCTCCATCTAAAAGAGGCGTTTCTGCCACCGTTTCTTCATATTTGCTTTGCGCATATTCCTTAAGTGACAGCTTTTTTTGCCACGAGTCTTGCAGGAGCTGCGTTCTAGCTTCAGTCGATCTCATCCAAGGAAAACCATTCGTTTCATTTTCCATATGGAACCAAGGATAGCCGCCAAAGATTTCATCCGCACATTCACCTGACAAGCCAACAACGAAGTCCTTTTTAATTTCTCGGCAAAACCAAAGCAAGGAAGAATCAATATCTGCCATACCCGGTAAGTCTCGAACCTCAACGGCTTCCTTCAGATAGGAAGCGAGCTCTTTTTGCCCAATGATACAGCTGTGATGATTCGTTTGAAACGCTTTGGTCATTCGATCAATCCATGGGCCGTCAGCATTCGGCTGGAATTGATTTGCCTCAAAAAATTGATCGTTTCCTTCGTAATCAATGGAATACGTATGAAGCGGTGCTTTCCCTATTTTCTCAAAGTGCTTAGCGGCAATGGCAGTAATGGCACTAGAATCGACGCCCCCAGATAAAAATGTACATACAGGCACATCAGAGACGAGCTGTCTTGTCACGGCATCTGTAAAGAGATGCTTAATGTGCTGTGCGGTGTCATCAAGTGAATCGGTATGTTTCTTGCTTTTAACATTCCAGTATCTCCATACGCGCAGACCGTCTTTTGAAAAGGTCAAGGCATGTGCAGGTCTCAGCTCTTTTATCCCTTTAAACACGCCTTGACCTGGTGTTCTTGACGGTCCTAAGCCAAATATCTCCGACAGTCCTTCATGATCGACTTTTGCTTTGATATCAGGGTGAGCAAGAAGTGCTTTGATCTCTGAACCAAATAAGAAGGAATGATGACGTTCTGTATAGAAAAATGGCTTGACGCCTAGCCGGTCTCTCCCTGCAAATAACAATTCACGCTCACTATCCCAGATCACAAATGCAAAAATGCCATTAAAATGAGAGACACACTCTTCCTTCCATTCTGTATAGGCATGAAGAAGAACTTCTGTATCAGAATGCCCAAGAAAGCGGTGCCCCCTTTTTAACAATTCTTTTCTTATATCCTCCGTGTTATAGAGCTCTCCATTGTATACAATCGTATAAGCATGGTTTTGATGTGTATATGTCATCGGCTGCTTTCCGCCTTCTACATCTACCACCGCTAACCTTTTATGCCCGAAAAGAACGTGCTCACTTTTCCATGTATTTGTATCATCTGGCCCTCTTTTAGATAATGTATCTGTCATTTGATTGATTACATGATCCTGTTGGATGAGCTGCTTTTTAAAGTCTGCCCAGCCTGTAATTCCACACATCATCATCAGCTCCCATCCGTTTTTCCTCAAGTGTTCTCATTCAGCCTTTCTTAGTTTATGCATCGTCTCCTTGATAGTTGATTTGTCCTTTTTTCCCGGCGTATAGGACAAGCTTGATTTGGTAAGAAAAGAAAGAGGAAAGGAGCTTTTGCAAATGGAGAATCGAATGAGACAGCTTGAACGCTGCAGCAGAAGATGGTGTAATGGGTATTTGCTCATTGAAAACGGGCATTGCCTGATTGAAGATGATGAAGGAGAGATCATGCTGCCAGAAAGTCTTCAAAGCACAATGATCTGTTTGAAGGAAAATGACAAATGGACAAAAGGGGAATTGCTCGGTTCTATGATTCTTCATGAAAACGGGCAGCTAATAGAAGTACAGGGAGGAGAAAACATTCAATATACGGCGTCTCTTGCCAAAGGCTGGCTTGATCTTCTCATGTTCGTACCGGAAAACGTTTTTGATCACATCCTTGACCAGATAGAGCAGCTTGGTTTTTCCGTCTATGATTGTGTTTTCTCTTCCTTTCATTCATTGCAGCGCGTCTCTTTCTTTCAGTTTTCGGCAGATACGCAATCACTTGCACTTCAATGTCACCATGAGCCAGCAGCCAATCACATTCTTTTTGAATGGACCACTTCAGACGGACAACGGATCGTTTCACAATTTGATGCCACATAAAAAGGACACTGCTTCGTATAAGCAATGTCCTTTTTATATTAAAAGATATGGAAACCGATCGGCAGACGTAAACCGAGAAGAATGGTCACAATCGCAAATACGATAAAACCAATCAACACACCAGTCACCGATTTTCCTTTTTTCTTGCGCACTAGGACCATTTCCATGAAACCGATCACGAGGATACCAAGAATCATTTTTCCAATATACTCGCCCCCGTAACCTGGAATTTTCATTCCTGTGCGAACATACAGCTCTACGCCTGTTGCAATGATGATCAAGTAGAATAAACGAACGATCATGTGCACAATTTTAGCGCCTTTGTCATTTTTACCTGCTAGAGCAAAGGCTACGAAGAATAAAATAATCCCCAGCACCCATGCTGTGATATGTAAATGTGTTCCCATTTTTGATTTCCCCCTTTATCAGAACAAGTACCTTCTCATCGTACCACGAAATAAGTCGAACACAAAGCGACAATCCTGTGTCATCACGCGCTTTATTTGACATGATTTGTCAGCGTTCCAATCGGTTCAATCGTGATGTCAATTCGATCTCCAGAAGCTAAAAACTTAGGCGGTTCAAAGCCCTTCCCTACCCCAGAAGGTGTACCTGTTGCAATGATGTCACCCGCTTCTAATGTCATCCCTTTTGAAAGAGTGGAGACAATGTCCTCAACTGTGAAGATCATTAATTCCGTACTGGCAGACTGACGAACCTCTCCGTTTACCTTTGTTTCCACATGGAGCGCACCATGATCCTCGATCATTGACTTATGAACGATATAAGGTCCTATCGGGCAGGTTGTATCTAAGCTTTTACCAATGAAAAATTGTTTATGTTTTTTCTGCAAATCTCTTGCCGTCACATCATTTAAAATGGTGTAACCGAATATATAATCTTGGACCTCTTCAGGAGCAATGTTTTTTCCTGATTTGCCCATCACGATGGCAAGCTCTCCTTCATAATCCAATTCACTTGTCACAGCTTCATGAAGAAGAATGTCCGCTTCGTGTCCAATGACAGAAGTAGGTGCCTTTGTAAAAATCATCACGTCTTCAGGAATATCCGCCGCACTTCCCATCTCCATCACATGATCTTGATAATTCTTTCCGACACACATGATGTTTTTAGACGGCTTTGGAATCGGGGCATGGAGTTTCACGTCCGAAAGCGGATATACATAAGAACCGCGGTCTTCTTCTTTTTTCTCAGCCCAATCAAGAAGCTGCCCGACATGTTCAACAAACTTGTCCCCCATTCTGATACACTCAGATAAAGAGTTTGGCAGTGTCTCAAGCTCAAATAATTTGGCTTCTGCCTTTTTGACGTCCATCACCCATTCATCATCAATGACTACCCCAATAAACATGCTGCTATGTATTTCACCTGTAAAAAACTTCATGTCTTCCCCTCACAATCTTCATTTCGCTAAGTTATGATGTCTCATTTTATTTCTCTATGAAACAAAAAAAACCCTTTTTTATCATACTCTCTTTTAAAAAGGGTTTCAAAAATGATGATTGAATGCCTAGCGGAAACGGCGGTATTCCCACATATTCCCTTGATCCCATTTACGCTCAACATTTCCTCTATTTCGGGAACGATGCGTTTTCTTTCCACATCTTCGGCAAGAGCGGCTGCGTTTATGGTGATGAGAACGTTTAGATCGATGGCTGCGGCGAGATTTGCGGCTCTTCTTATTGTGGGATCTGTATTTGCTGCGATGTGACTTGCGGCAGCTCTTCTTATGATGAGATCTGCATTTGCTGCGGTGTGATTTGCGGCAGCTTTTCTTATGATGGGATCTGCATTTACTGCGGTTTGACTTTTTCGGTTCACTCTTTTTGCTTCTGTAAGATTTTTTGCTTTTACATGACTTTTTGCTCTTCATGCTTTTCTTCGAACGATAGCTTTTCTTAGAGCGATAACTTTTCTTTGAACGATAGCTTCTGTAGCTTTTTTTACTGCGGCGTGATTTACGGTGTCCACCACCGCCAAAGAACCAATGACCGCGACTTGAATGACGAGAACGAGCTGACTTGTGCGAACGTCTCGATTCTGGTTCACGATCTAAGTGATGATCACGTCCCTCACTTCGAAGTGAAGCCACTGCATGTTTAATGTGTGAATGATCAAATGTACTCACGAACAATTCCCCTCCCAGTCTATGCTTCGACAAAACAAACAGACAAAGCTGTTTATCTTCTCTGCTTTATGTTACGAGACTCGGTAGACAAGTGTTCGTGACGAATGCCTCTTTCCTTTAAAACTCCATGAATACCTACCAGCCGGTACAGGACATTCCTTCACTTTCATATTGTAAAGAAGAGCATATAGGAGGCTGATGAACGTATGAACACAGAACCTTTAAAACAACTTGATATGTGGATTCATCCAAAGGACCTGATTGAATTAAAAAGAGACATTTGGAACGATGAACCTGTTGAAGCTATTCTAAAAACAGGCCAAACCAAATCACATATTTATGCTTCATACCGCGGATCACACATTAGAAAGCTTAAGAAAAAGTCCTATCAAATTGAATATCGAAAGCCGAAACAAAGACAGGGCGAATCGATCTTTCATTTAAATGCAGAGTACAATGATCCTTCATTTAGCCGAAACAGGCTGTCCTTTTATTTCTTTGAGCAGATGGGGGTGCATAGCCCCGCTGCTTCTCATGTGTTTCTCACCATAAATGGAAGAAAAGAAGGGATTTATTTGAAAATAGAATCCGTCGATGAGTTCTTTCTTCAAAAACGGCAGCTTTCAGGAGGCGGCATTTATTATGCGGTTGATGATGACGCGAACTTCTCCCTTTTGAGTTCTTTTGATAAAAAACCAAAAAAGCACCTTCTTCTCGGATACGAGAAAAAAACGGGAACTTCTCAACATGATCAGCAGCTGAGTGAATTTATTTACTTTCTCAACACAGCGAAAGATGACACTTTTGCAGAAAAAATTGAACAATACCTAGATGTGACACAATATTTCCGCTGGCTCATCGGTGTGGTATGCACACAAAACTTTGATGGTTTTGTCCATAACTACGCTCTTTATGTAAATGAACAAGGGAGGTTTCAAGTACTTCCTTGGGATTATGATGCAACATGGGGTCGTGACATTCATGGAGAAGAAATGCCGTTTGATTATATCCCAGTTAACGGATTTAATACATTAACTGCTAGATTACTAGATATTCCTTCGTTTAAAAGAGCCTATTACACACTTTTCCAGCATGTACTCGATACACATTTTGTAGAAGACCGGCTCTGCCCAATCATCGAGAAATGGCATGAATCGATTGAGAATCGAATTGGAGATGATCCATATACGAAAGATCGAAAAGACATCTTGCAGTCTGAAAGAGACTTAATTCGGCAGTATATCAACAAAAGACGACGCTATTTACAGACTGAGATCAAAAAAGAGATATTTGGTACGTAAGAACACTTTCGAATTTTGTCACTTTATTACTCATATTGACGAAACAGCTTTTTTTATAGAAAAATAGGGTATACTAACCATATCCTTCTATTTGATAAAAAATGTGAGAGTTGGCGTCCGTTATGATCAATTATGAAATTGAACAAAAAAGATTACATTTAATTGAGACTGCGAAAAAATTCGGGATGAATGCCGAAGAAACGATCAGGTGCAGTCAAGAGCTTGACACACTCTTAAATAAAGGCATCAAATCCACCTCTAAAGATTGCTCAAAAAAAGGGTAAGCGATACATCTAATTCCTCTCATCAAAAGCTTTCAAAAAGACAATCACACATTAAAAGACCCATCATAAGCTATGGTGAAACGCCCAAAACAAGTGCCCTAATTTTATAAAGGATGTGCACCGCTATGCCGGCTATTGTGGGAGCCTTTAAAGTAAATGCCGTCGGAACGAGCGGAGTCGTTCATGTTGGAGACTGCATCACCATTTCTCCAAATAGTCAGGTTAAAACGTTTGCTGGCGCAGGCAGTTTTAATACAGGTGATCAATTACAAATTAGCAACTACAAAAGTGTGACAAATACGTACGACAGTGATGTCATTGATCAACCGCTTGTTGGTAACTTGTAAGGAGTGAGGATCCGTTGAACTTCTATATTAATCAAGCGATACAAATTAATTATTTACGTGTAGAGTCTGTGAGTAACTCCTCTGTTCTGCAAATTGGGAGTGCTGGATCCATCAAGGCCCTTTCCAACCTGTATAACACGGGAAGCTATGTAGAAGCAGCGCCTGCCGCAGCAGGTACACAAGGAATTGAAGAATCTCAAGGCGCAAGCACAGCACCTTTTGTACCGCTTCAGTCACCAACAACTTAAGCCATCTGCAATCCCCGGAGGTGTATGTAAATGTATGATTATCAGAGCAACGCTTCACAAGTATATGGCATCATTCAAAAACACTCGCAACAAATCATGATGCTGGAAAAAAGGCTTAACGAGCTTCAGCAGGAAATACAAATGATCAAAGATAAACCGACAACGAATATTGAACGGATTGATTATCAATTTGATCAACTGAAAATCGAACGGCTGGAAGGAACGCTGAATATCGGCCTCAATCCATCTGATCCAAACAGTGTTCAAAACTTTGAAGTGGGCCAAACAACAACCCCGGGAATTGGAATGATGCAGCAAGAAATGGCTGGTCAATTTTTCAATCAAACACGGCAGCTTGTCGATGCATTTTTAAATGAAGAAGCACCAGAACTTCTTGAAGAACTAGAACAGCGATACGAAGGGTCCCTCGATGAAAGCAACAAACACCATATCATTGAGGATATTCGCAAACAAATTGACAGCAGGATCAAATACTATGCGGGACAGCTGCCACACCGGGAAGATATGACACCGCTGCAGCGTTCAGAGCAAATTGCCGAATATGTGAAGCATGATGTAAAGCGAGCGATTGAGCACTTTTTAGCCCATATTCCAAGTGAAACGAAAGGAGAGGAAAACGGATGAATTTCACAGTTGTCAACCGCAACATCGAGACTGGAAGCATTAAAGTAGTCGGGGTATCGTCTTCTTCCCTATTTATCATCGGGGACACAGACCATGTACAATTATCCTCGATTTTCGATACTCCGCCAGAATCACTGATTATTGGCCCGTTTGTTCCTCTGGCGCCTCGATAATGATCAAGCGCACATCTCAAGTAAAGTTCTCAAAGGTGAATTCTGTCGGGATTTCGAGTGTGGTTCAAATTGGTGATACTCAGGAGCTATGCCCGAAAGTCAAGGTATTAGCTGTTCAACGAACCATTAGTTTGTTTTATGGCTATGAAGCAGAAAATTTAGATGCGAAAGAATTTGAAGTGTATTATGAGCCCATTCCTTTGATGCTGCCAGAGCGATCAGTGAGAACGGCATTTTACCATGAAAAGCCTGTGATTAAAGTGTCTTCAATCCATGTAGAAGGGGTATCATCGTCCTCTGTCTATCAAATCGGCTCTACTTGTAGAATGAATGGCGTTGCGCGAGTGAAGCATATTAGAGAGCTGTTTAGCAATGATGAAAGTCCGCAAAACTCACAAATGGACCTACCTGCGCATATGATGGTGATATGACTTCGAATAAAGGATGTCGATTATGCCAGCAATTGTCGGACCCATTTACATTAACTCTATTTCTGGAGGCGTCGTAAACGTCGGTGACTCATTCTACCTGTCGCCTAAAAGTTCGTCAAAATCTGCTTTAGGCTCTGGAGCGGGGAATACCGGAGATTTCTTGATATTAAATAATGGCATTAGCGCCACCAACTATGTGGATCCTGACTTAAATGATCAGAATATGGTAGGCAATGCATAAAGCAGCTCCTCTACATCCATTTCAAATAGAGGAGCGCTTTTTTATGCTTATTTCTTTCTGCGCTGTCTCGATTTTTTTGTTTTGACCAGCTTGCTTGCCGGCTGTTTCCGAATCCATTTGATGTACGAAGCAAGCTTTTCATCTTGCCTCAGCGCATCAATTGTGTTCAAACGTGCGGCAAGCTCCTGGTTTGTATAGAGGGCATGTACTTGTTTATGACAAGGGATGCATAGGTAGGCAGTCGGTAAAAAAGCCCCGCCTTCTTCTCTTGGCGTTAAGTGATGTTCTGTGAGCAGGACATCTTGTCTTCCGCACAGCTCACATAATCCAATTGTTTGCTTTGCCACCCGTGTCATCACCTCAATATTTACATTAATTCCATTGAGACTGTTGTCCCTTTCCCGCTTGGATCTGCCGGATGGACAATCAGTTTTTTCGGCAGCCGCATTTTCAATTCTTCCACATGGCTGATGACACCAACAGCTAAGTTTTGAGACTGTAATTTCTCTAATGCAGTGATCACTGTATCAAGCAAGTCTTGATCAAGGGTACCAAAGCCTTCATCAAGGAAAAAGAATTGCAGCGGGAACTCACCTCTCAGCTGAATCTGCGCTGAAAGAGCTAGCGCAAGCGCAAGCGACGTCAGGAAGGTTTCCCCGCCGGACAAGCTGGACACTGGACGTCTGACACCGCCATTCGCATCATCACGCATGACAAAACCGCCTTCTGAATCAACCTCAATCGCATACCTTTGTCTTGTCAAAATACCAAGACGGGCAGATGCATCACGACTGACACTTTCCAGCTGTTCTTCTGCTAAGAACTCAACAAATGTATTTCCTTTAAACACAGTTTGCAACTTATCGAGCCGATCAATTTCTTGCTGTAGCTCCGCCAAGCGTTCATGAATACTTGCAAATCGCTGGTGATTTTCTTCCATTACACGCAGATGTTCATATGCAGAGCCGCTCATCACTGTTGCTTCTTCCAATGCCTTTTCTGCCGCTTCTTTCCTCAGTTGAATGTCAGTCCATTGCTTTTCATCTAGTGACTCATCTTTCAGCAGTTCAGAAATTCGCTTTAAGTTTGCGGCACATTGCTTTCTTTTATCCTCAAATTCGTCAATTTCTTGTTTAACAGTTTGACGTACTGATTGATTCATGAAAGCAGATTCAATCTCTTGAGGCTTATCAAAAGGAGAAGACTCCGATTCTTTAGTCCATGCTTCACTTGCTTCTTGTTTTCTCCGGTCAGCCTCTTGAAGCTGACGCTCACAGCTTGAAAAATGACTTTGTGCTTCACTAAAGAGCTCCTGCGCTTGCTGTAATTGCTTGTACGATTGCTGTTCCATTTCATTGAGACGAGCAAGCGTGTGTTCAACCTCGATCAATTCATCAGAAATGGAGACAGCTTTCAATGGATATCTCCCTAAATCTGTTTCATATTGATGAATGAGCTGCTGCTGGCTTTCTAGCTGATGCGCTAGTTTATCAAGTTCCTTCTCTACATCGTATATGGCTGTTTGCAGCTGTTCTTTTGCCTGCTGTTTTTCTTCCAAAAATGAAATACTTTTCTCAATACGCTCTTTATAGCCTTCCGCTTGCTGGTCCTTTTCGTCGATCTGCTTTTGCATCTCTTGTACTTGGTGCAATGTAAAGTGCGGGAAGGCCTGTTCAAATTGAGACGTTTGCTCTGCAAGCTCAGACTGAAGCTCCTTGATCAGCCCGTCTAATTCTTCGGTACGCTGCTGATCAAATGTCATTTGATCTTTCGTCTTGCTTATCTCTGCTGCTTGATCATATGTTTCATCCATTAAACGAGCTCGTTTACGTTCAACTTCTTGAATATCTTGTTTCAAGCCTTTCCATTCTTGCATGAGATTCTGCAAGGACTCCGGCTTTTGCACTGCTTCTACTGCTGCTGCAACTTCCGCACCTGGAGCTTTCTGAGATAAAAAGGCAAACTGCTTTACTAATTGATTGGCGTGCGTTTCCAATAACTGCTTGGCTGCATACATGTCTCTTGTATATTCCTCTGCTTGCTTGAGCTCTGTGTCCATCCGTTGAATCACTTCATCGATTTGTGCCACTGTTTCTTCATGATCAGTGTTTTCCAGTGCCTGTGGGTTATGATGAATCGATCCACAAACAGGACATGGCTCACCATCTACGAGCTCTGCCGCTAATTCTTTTCTTAATTCCGCCGCCCTAACAGCATCACGCTGTTTTAATTTTTCGAGCTTCTGACTTTGTTCTCTTTTACTCCATTCTGTAAAAGCCCGTTCGAATTCACATACATAGAAATAAAGCTGTTCAATCGCTTGAAATGATTGGTCTATTTTTTCATGATGGTCTTTTTGCTGTTTTTGAAGCTTTTCATATGCTGCTGCGCTCTGTGTTGATCGCTTTTTGAGCTCCTCCATCTTTTGTTCTTCCTTGTGTATGCTTTGGTGTATTCTTTGAATATTTTCGCTTAAACGCAAAGCATCCTGTACACTTTTCCGTTCTTTTACAGAGACTTGTAATTGCTCGAGCTCACGCTTCAGCTGTGTTTGTTTTGCCAGTGCACGTTCTAACAAAGATTGGAGATTGTCTGCTTCTTCTTTTTTTTGTAATAATTGCTGCGTTGTATCGTTTTTTCGCTGTTCGATTGCCGTCTTTTCCTGAAGAGCCGCCTCTTTTTTCCGTTCAATTTCCTTTAGCTGAAGCAGCTGCTCTTTCTTTTGAAGAAGTTCTGGCTCAGTTTCTATTTTCTTTTGCCTTGCTTGCTCATAGTTCTGTGTCATTTGATCATAGATCGTTCGTTGATGCAGCAGCTGATTTTCTGCTTCCTGCTTCTCTTTTAATGCTTGAGAAAGCTGATTTTCAGCCTTTGTTAATGCATCCGCATAAGGCTTTAATGCCTCTGCCTGCTCAGCAATATGAAGCTTGGCCTTTTTCTCTTCCATTGATGGTGCCAGTTGATTCAGATGGTTTAGTTCCGTCTCATAAGCTTCTTGTTCCTTTTGATACTGCCAAATTGTTTGCGCCTTTGTAAAAGCAGTGAACGCCTCATCCCGCGCTTGTTTTTTCTCATGAAAAATAGCCTTTGCCTGCTCTGCCGCTTCCTTTGCCTTTGCGAGCGCCTCTGGACCAGCTTCACCTAAACCATTCAGCTCAGCAAGCAGTTCATTTTTTTGTCCATACTGATTCTGCGCCTTTGCGCGCAAACGTTTAACGAGCTGATCCCCATACTTCTCCAGGTTAAACAAACGCTGAAGCATTTGTCGTCTATCGGCTCCTTTTAAAGAAAGGAATTCTGCAAACTTCCCTTGGGGCAAGACAACCGCTCGCGTAAAATCATCAATGGTTAACCCGAGTAATTCTTCTATTTTACGATTGACCTCACTCGCTTTATCTGCAAGAACTGTCTGCGTATCACCAATTTCAATCAAACGGCATAGTGTCGTTCTGACTTTCATTTCATCTGCCCGCTTGAAAGCACGTTCTACTTTATAAGAAATGTGATGTTCCTTTTGCAAAGCGAACGTAAAGGAAACTGACAGCTTCTCTTCCGCTTGGTTCAAAATACCATGTGTATTATTTAACGCACGTTCCACTTTGCCATAAAGTGCCAGGGTCATGGCGTCTAATATGGACGACTTTCCGCTTCCTGTCGGTCCAAAAATGCCAAACACACCTGCATCACATAATGAGCTAAAGTCAATTGTTTGTTCTTCTCTGAAGCTATGAAGTCCTTTAATGGTTAGTGTAATCGGCTTCAAGTCGCTTCCTCCTCTTGCATTTCATTGGCGAGCTCCAAAAACAGCTTGACTGTTTTTTCATCAGGAAGACCGCCGCCTGTCTGGCGCTCATAAAATTTCACGAACCGCTCTTCGATTGAGAGCTTTTCGACTTGCTTTTGTTCTTCCATTTGCTGAAGTTCTTTAAATTTCGGTCTAATATGGACAAACCCGCTATGCTGCTTTCGGAGCTGATGAATCTCTTCTATGGAGAGCTGATCTGTTAAATGAATCTCTAAATCAATCCATGCCTGAAGATCCCGTTTTTCATCCAGCCACTCGTGTACTTGGCTCAATCCTTCAGTTGCCTTCCATTTCACAAGTGGTTTTCCGCTTGATAACAACACTTCTTTCCAGCTTGCTTTTTCATTAGGTTTTGCCTCTACAATCGTGACTGATTTGGCATATCCTGATTCAGAAAAGCTGTAAGCAAGAGGGGACCCGGAATAGCGGGCAATCGTTTTGGCACGTTTGATGGTTTGCGGGCGGTGCAAATGACCAAGGGCCACATAGCAGGCTGCTTCTGGCAGACTTTCAGCCGCAACGGTATATGCACCGCCTACTTCAATCGGTCTTTCTGAATCTGTTTGACTTCCTCCTGCCACATAAATATGGCTTGTTGCGATATTGACCGTATCGGCTTGAAATTGAGCGCTTAAATGTTGGAACGCTTGCTGTATTTTTAAATTGTAATGATCACGAAGCAATTTCTCTTCAAATGTTTCAGCCAGCACCTCGTTAAGTCTCGCTTCAGACGGATAAGCGAGTGCTGCAATGGATAAACGTTCACTCGAAGAAGGAACATCGACGCGGATGATGTCATTTGTCGGATATCCAATTAAATGAATCCCCTGATCATTTGTTAAAGGAGATGCGGCAGATAGTCGATCCGGATTATCATGGTTGCCTGAGATGACCACGACCTGACGTTTTCCTTTATCAGATAAGGCAGATAGACTTTCATAAAAAAGCTGTTCTGCTCTAGCAGGCGGATTCACTGTATCAAAGGCGTCTCCAGCCATGACAATGACATCAATGTGTTCGTCTTTTACGATTTGATACAGCTCATCTAAAAACTGTGCTTGCTCATCAAGCCGGCTCCGGCCTTCAAGGGTTTTTCCTAAATGCCAATCTGCCGTATGCAGAATCCTCATTTGATTCACCTCTCATTCCGATACATTTATAATGAAATTTCTAAATTCCCATCAAAGAAATAAAGAATTTTCTCCTCTAATGTTCTGTTTGTTAAACGTTCTACTGCTTTTGCATATAACGCTATTTGAGTTTCATAGCGCTTTTTCAAAATAGGTACAGCTGCTTCAAGACCGCCTGTATATCTGCCTTGCACTCTATCTGTTTTATAATCTAGTAAATATAGTTTTCCATCCGTTTCAAATAAACAGTCAATCATCCCTTGAATAAGGACAGGCTCCCCCTCTGCATCAATATGGCTGTATACCTCTTTAACAGGTAACACCATACTAAATGACACTTCTCGTTTCACCCAGTCCGCTTTCAGCAGCTTTTGCCCAATAGAAGTAGAGAAAAAAGCGGAAATTCCTTCTTGATCAATTGACTGAACTTGCTCATTTGTTAGCAAGTCCCGCTGCTGTAAGGAATCGAGCAGCTGATGTATATGGATTTCATCGAGGGGCTCGTCAGAAGAAAGCGGAATATGCTGCATGACTGTATGCATTGCGGTGCCTTGCTCTGCGGCAGTGAGTGCTTTTTTCTTCATGAAAGCCGGCCGGTCATACAACGTTGCATGAGCTCTTCTAAGAGAAGAAGGAACACTGTACTCATCCTGTATTTCTTTCATTCTCTTTATCTCTGAAACAGACTGCTTTGTGCCGACTTGTGAGGCCGCTAGATACGGATATCTCCATGAAAGTCTCTCTGCTACTTTCTCATCAGCATCACCATATCCTTCAACAGGTAAGCCGTCCATCAATGCTTGTACCACCTCATCTTGCTGCTTCTTTTCAAGTGACATATCTTCTTTTAGAAGATCGGAAGCTTGAGTAAATGAGATTGTGAATGCTGATGGGTGCGAAAGAACAACATCACCTGTTTCTTCTAAAATAGATGACATTGCTTGGTGACGGATGAGAGCAGGACCAATAAAATCTAAGTATGTTTTCGATTGATAACGTTCAAAATCAGGGAGGAGCCAGTCCTCTCCGGTTGCAGCATTTTGCCATTTGCTTAATGCCTTCACCTGATTTTTGACAGAGCCGACAAGAAATAATTTTTCCTTAGCCCTTGTGAGCGCTACATATAGAACTCTCAGCTCTTCAGATAATAGCTCTTTCCTCATCTTTTTTTTCATCGCAACAAGCGGTAATGTTGCATAACTAATTCTCAGCTCTGGATGAATATATTTGCTTCCAAAGCCTAATTCTTTATCAAGTAAGTAGGACTGGTTTAAGTCCATCATATTAAAGTTTCTGCCGAGTCCTGCGGTAAAGACGACTGGAAATTCTAATCCTTTACTGCTGTGGATCGTCATCATGCGAACAACGTCCTCTGTTTCACTGAACGTTTTTGCCGCCCCAAGATCATCTCCACGCTCCTGCATTCTTTCGATAAAGCGAAGAAAACGGAACAGCCCTCTAAAAGCAGCTTTTTCATACTGCTTCGCTCGATCATAAAGAGCACGGAGATTCGCCTGTCTCTGTTTGCCTCCAGGCATCCCGCCGACGTAATCTAGATACTGCGTATCGCGGTATACTTCCCAAATCAATTCCGCTACTGAATGATTCATAGAGAAATCACGCCACTTACGCAACAACCTGAAAAATCGTTCTAGTTTTTTGCATGTAGGGTGATCTGAATGAGTCACACTCATAAATGCTTTCACAGCATCATAATAGGTGCCTTTTTTATCACTCGTGCGGATCAGTGCCATTTCATTTTCGTCTAAATGAACAATTGGTGATCTTAATACAGCTGCAAGCGGAATATCTTGATATGGATTATCAATGACTTTTAACAGAGAAAGAATCACGGACACCTCTGTTGCTTCAAAATAACCAGAGGAAAGATTCGCATACACAGGGATTCCCTGCTTCTTCAATTCCTCCATCATTTGCGGTGCCCACGGCATGGAGCGAAGCAAAATCACAATGTCTCGATACTGCAAGTTACGAGTCATTTGCTGTTTTGAATCGTACACTTGAAATGGCTGCTCCACCAATTGTCTTATTTTTTTAGCAATGACTCTCGCTTCAAGCTGTACGGTTTCTAGCTCTTCTCGCTCTTCGTCAGTTTCTGCTTCCTGTTGATCTAAATGTACAAGAAGCATTTCTGTCGTTGTATCTTCGCTTTCTGGATAACTCGCTCCAAGCTTTAATTCAGCTTGTTCATCATATTCAATTTCTCCAACTGTTTCCCCCATCAGCTGTTTGAACAAAAAGTTCGTACTGTCTAACACATCTGAACGGCTGCGGAAGTTTTTATTTAAATCAATTCTCTTCCCTGTTTCTTTGCCGTCTGGTGTGAATTGTTTATATTTGTTTAAAAAGAGCATGGGCTCAGCCAGTCTAAAACGATATATGGACTGCTTTACATCACCAACCATAAACAGGTTGCCCTCTGCAGCATGTTCCCCTTTAGATACAAGCTTTAAAATCGTTTCTTGCACAAGGTTTGTATCTTGATATTCATCAACGAGCACTTCTTCAAACTGCTGTTGATAGTACTTGGCCGCTTCTGTTTCGATCAAATTTCCTTCCGCGTCCTGCTCTGCTAAAATGCGTAAGCAATAATGCTCTAAATCCGAAAAATCCACGATTGATTTTTCTTGCTTCGCTCTTTCGAAACGCTCTCCAAACTGGATGACAAGCTCCACAAGTGTCTCGACCACCGGCTTCATTTCAGCTAAGCTTTTCAAATGCTGGGCGGGACTGCGCATAAAGTATTCATCTTTAAGCTTTTCTAATTGTTTTTTTGCTTGATTGCGTGCATCTGTGGCTTTTTCTAACAGCACAGGGTCATATTCGTCCCCTTTACATGTTTTGAGCCTTTTAAAATTGATGTTTGGCAAAAGCTCGTAAAGCTTCTCAAAATCATCTTGGTGCCTGATTAATTCATTGACTTGCTCTAAATCATCTATAAAATTTTCTGCTCTCGGTGCTGGGCCGCCCGGTTCTTTTGATAGGGCGAGAGCTCGTTCGAGCAGTTCCAGACAGCTTCGAAAAACGAGAGAAAGGTCCTCTTTGATATATGGGTAAAACGGTAATTGTTCTACTTTTGTTTGAGCATCTACATCATAAAGAGAAAGGAATGCCCTCATCCATTGCTCAGGTGAAGGGTGAGATCTGGAAAACTCATAAATTCTCTTTACAAGCCATTGCAAGTCTAAATCATGACGATCAGAAGTGTAACGGTCAACCAGTTCAAAGAACGCTGGCTTTCCAGCCTTATATTCGTCCTCAAACAGTTCATCTAACACTTCATCTCCTAATAATTCTCCTTCTGTTTGATCAGCCAAACGAAAGCCTGGATCTAGGTCAATCTCATAGTAAAAGGTGCGCAAAACCTGCAAGCAAAAGGAGTGCAGGGTGGAGATATTGGCACGATTCATGAGCGACAGCTGTCTTCTCATATGAAGGGACCCGGGGTTTTTGGCTAACTCCTTTTCAAGTGCTTCTGTGATCCGATGCTTCATCTCTGCCGCAGATGCATTTGTGAAAGTCACAACGAGCAGACGATCCACATCAACTGGATCTTCAGGACGGGTCATTTTTCGAATCAGCCGTTCAACCAAAACAGCTGTTTTACCTGACCCTGCCGCCGCCGCAACAAGAATATCTTGTCCTTCTGAAACGATGGCTTCCCACTGGTCATCCGTCCAAGTACTGTTATTCGGTTTTGGTATTTGCATACTGATCCCCTTCTTTTTTGATCCGGTCTATCACAACATCATCCTTTTCAGATGAAAGCACTCTAAATTCATTATCTTCTATCGATTCATCAAATTGGCAAATAGACTTAAATGAACAAAAGCGGCATGGTGTTTGATCCTTCAATTTATATGGATTAATGGCTACTTCGCCATTTGTAATTCTTTCGCCTGCCTCTTCAAACGTGCGCCGAACATGCTGTGTGAGTATATGGAAATGATCTTCACTTAAAACAGCAGAGTCAGAACGGAAGGACCCATCTTTTTTCAAGCCGGCTTGAATGACTTGTGATCTTCCTGATTCAAGCGTTTGATCCATTAGCTTTACCGCTTCTACATCTTCAAGCAATAGACCTTTCATTTTAAATTTCTTGAATATTTCCTGTTCAATTTCATCCTCTGCAAGCGGAATCGGTGCTTGAATGAGCGGATCATGAATATGGAAATATAAAATGCCAGCTGGTGTTGCTTCTACACCGAGCCACTCCTTCGAATACGTAATGGTCAGGTCTAAGTATGTGAGCATTTGCAAGGCCAGCCCATAGTATACTTCTGCTAGATCAAGACCTTTCTCACTCGATTTGTAGTCGACGATTCTCAACAGCAGCCCTTTTGAACCTTCTGCTTTATCCACCCGGTCAATTCTTCCGACAAGCTCCATCGTGCAGCCATTTTTCAATTGAAAAGTAAACGGCGGAAGTGGTCCTTGGCCTCCAAAGCCTAACTCAAGCCCAACGGGAGAAAATCCACTCACTCTTGCATGCTCACTTAATATAGAAGAGACTCGAATCAAGATTTTCTGGAGTTTTTCTTTAATATAAGCATGCCGGTTAGAGCTTAATAGGATTTCCTTTTGAAGACGCGGAGCAAGCTGTTCGATTGCATGTCTTGAATAGTTGACACAGTCATCCTTCGTTAGGTTTTTCCAATCCTTTTTTTGTTCAACAAGCGTATCTGAAATATGCTTTAAGGCCGAGTGAAACAGCTGGCCGATATCGGGTGCTTCCAATTTATAAAATTGCCGGTCCTTTAGTTTTAACCCGTGGGAAGCAAAGTGAGAAAATGCACACGCATTGAATTTCTCCATTCTTGAAACACTGCCTTGAATGTGATCACCGTAAAGTTCTTTTGTGACGTTTGGTTTTAAGCGCTTCGCTCGATTTGTAAAAAACAAACTCGACAAGATGTTTTTTGATACATCCCGATGAGATGACGTCATCAAATAATTATAGACACTCCACCATACACCACTAATGGGATATTGGTTGAGCCATTGCTGCAGCTGCGAGACAGTATACGATAACGAGACATGCTCATTCGCTACAAATTTTAATTGCTCCTTGTCATCCAGCTGTTCCGGGTCTAACACATACAAAGCATGCTCATGATTTGGCATAAGCTCCTGACAATACTTGATAAGAGTCGAAGGCAATAGAGAGCGCCCCTCTTCATCTGACACTGAATAAGACAGATACAAATGATGAGATGGACTCGACAGCGCCTGGTAAATTAAAAATTGCTCATCTAGCAGCCGTTCCTTTCCTGTCTCTGCCAGCTCTGCTCCTGCTCGTTTTAACCATTCCCTGTCATCCTCAGACAATACACTTTCGTCAGAAGGGCGTGCGGGAATAACGCCATCATTTACCCCAATGATAAACATACACTTCACTTGATACATTCTGGATAAATCCATACTTCCGATAAATACTTGGTCGAGTGAAGGCGGAATTAAAGCGAATTTTAAAGAGGCCAATCCTGTATCCATCATCTGTTGGAATAAAGGAAATGAGAGCTCCTCCTCACCGAGCATTTCCACAAATTCGTCCATTAATTGAATAACAGCTTCCCATACTTGTCCATGCTGCATGGCTTCAGCTAATCTACCTGCTTCTTCAGCTTCCAGCCTAGCCTTTTCAAGTTTATCCGGCACTTGTATTTCCTCTAAAAAGACATAGACTGCCTCTACCATGTCTTTTACCTTTTGCGCTTTTTTCAGCCTTTTTTGCAATTGGAAAAGCGGAGGTGCGATCCATTCCTTTACATCATTCAGCATCTGTTCCATTTCAATTTCTTGATCTGTTTGTCCAAAATCCTCATCTAAGGATTGAAACCGCCTGTAATGGAAACGGGAACCGTTTGTCCAGCGTTCTCCTTTTACACCATAAGCAATACAGTAGTTTTCAAGCTGATCTGCCTGTTCTCTCGCTTTGTTTTTGGCAAGTTCGAGCGGAAATAAGAACTCTGTCTTCACGCATCGAAACACGGCCTCATACCGCCAGTTTCCTTTTATGACATCCAAGCTCGAACGAATCAATTCAATGAGCGGATGATACTGCATCGATTCATTTCCATCAATAAAAAAAGGAATATCGTAATCTCGAAAAACCTCTTTTAACGTATCTTTATAGTCGTCTACATGCCGCGCTACAATCGAAATATCTCGCAGTCTAAGTCCTTCTTCTCTCACTAAATGAAGAATTTCTCTCGCTACTCCCTCAATTTCAGCTCGTTTACTCGCACTTTTAGATACTGTGAGATGAGGAGTGACTTCCTGATATGGCTGCACCGGTCTCTGCTCATATTGCCGTTCTAAATAAGCAAGATCCGGCGTATGAAGATGACGGTTATTTCTCTCCAAAATGTGCTCAGAAATGGCCGCTCCGCACTCTTTGGCAAGCTGATAGAGCTGGAAATACGTTTTACCTGTCATACGAAATAAATCAAGTTCATTTGGCAGCTTATCATGATAGGAACGATCCACTGTGAAAGCAGCCGTTATTTTCTCAGCATGCAGCAGAAGCTGTTCAATGACGAGAAGCTGCTGCGGTGTAAATTGATAAAAACCATCTATATAAATGTGTGCTCCTTTTATTTCTTCAGATAAAGGAATTTGCTGCGTGAGAAGTGTCAAATAGTCTTCTGAGTGCACATATTCATCTTGTAAATGCTGCTCCATCTGCTGATAAAGAACATGCAGATCATGCAATTTCTCGGCTGCCCGTCTTTCTTCTGTATACTCTGAATGCATGCTCGATAATGAAATTTTTTCAATATCCTCCGGCAGCATGCAGTATCTCTTGAACTCAGCCATCGTCTTTTCGATTTGCTCCACAAACCCCGGCTTATCACTCGCTTTTTTGAATACCTTAAACTTTTCTTTCTCCTCTTCAATCACTTTTCTTAAAAGCATTTGAATTCCTGTGCTTGTCACAAATTGCCGGTTCGCTCCGCCAGTCTGCTGTAAAATAGACCAAGCAAGACGCGTGAAACTAAATACTTTTGCCCTGATCATCCCGCCAGCTTCAGACGTTTTTGCAAGCTCGTATTCCATTAAGAATGTCATTTGATCCGGGACTAAAAAAATGATTGGCGGACCCAACGGATCAAGCCGAAGCTGTTCTTTGATTTCCTCTAAGATTGCAGTCGTTTTTCCACTCCCCGATCTGCCTGCTAAAAACTGAATCTCCACGCTCCACAACACCTTTCTTATGTACTCATATTCTAGCGAAAATAAAAGTAAATAGCTATTTTCCCCTTCTCCTTCCTAAAAAGATATAGGCACCTTTCCTTACTCTTCTCATATCATAAACCATCATGAACTCAAAGGAGGCTGGCAATATCATGTATTACAGTTATTATGACTACTCGCCATATGACATGCGCCAAAACACAAGAATCATTTCAGATCTTGAAAAAGCAATCAATGGTGAATATTCTGCGATCCAATGCTACGAAAAACTTGCCCAAAGAGCAAAAACTCCTGAGGCAAAAAAAATCATTCAAGAAATACGCCAGGATGAAGTCAGACACTATCAACTATTTTCAAAGCTATATTATTCTTTAACAGGTAAAAACCACAAACCAAGCATAACAGAACCTTGTCCAGATCAATTTAGAGAAGGGCTTCTTTTCGCATTTAAAGATGAACAAAGAACGGTCGATTTTTACTTAACGATATCAGATTATGTCCGGGATCAAGGAACAAAAGAGCTGATGAAACGTATCGCTCAAGATGAACAGCAGCATGCTGTATGGTTTTTATATCTTTTAACGCACCATGTGTCTTAGATAGTCCTATTTTAATAGGAGATCGTATGTTCCGTCAAAAAATGAAATTGTCTTTTTATTCATTCAATCTATAAAATAAAGGAAGGATTCTCAGCAAACCTCTCATCTCTTTCACTTTTTCAAACGTGAAAACGACAATTTGATAAATAAAAAACTCCTCTGCCACAAATAGCAGAAGGAGTTTTTTTCATGATCGTTTAATGAAATTTTGCTTCATTGCTTTGCTGCTGATGTTTTAGCATCCCATCAATGGACAGCATCTTACTGCCGCTAAGTGTTAAATAAAGCGCCATGACAAGCAGCGATAGTTCAAATTCATAACCGCCCACAAATCCTTTAGAAAAACCAACCGTCATAATCGCCACAGCCATAATGGGTACAAATAAGGCTGCGAAAATACGTGTTCCTAGACCTAAAATCAAGGCGATACCACCGACCAGTTCAATTGTCTTCACAATATAGGCCATAAATTCCGGTATACCGATTTGTCCAAAGAATGCGGCTGTTCCTCCCAGACCTCCTTGATATGCTTGAAGTCCGTGTAGAAAGAAGATGATACCTAAAATAACACGTACAAAAAGTGTACCTATTTCTTGATTTGTTTTCATATAGTGATTTCCTCCTGTTTTTACACTACATAATGTAATGTTAATAAGTAAAAAAAATTAGTAATTTAGATTAAGCATAATGATTAAGGCCACCATGAGAATCGTTGATGTGACAATGGGAATGATGGGTACATTGAAAGGAATATTGTATGTTGGGTTTAAGATCTTCTGTATTCTTAAATTCAATGCCCGATCTCCAAAGGATACCGCAAACTTCGTTTGTTTTTGAAACTGCGTTCTCTTTTTAATCAGTTTCAAAAGGGCTTGCCCTACTCCAAGCTCAGTGCCTGTCTGCCGAATCGCGTAGTCATCTGCGATCACTTCACGAAAAACGGAATAGCTTTGTCTCATATGCTTTAACACTGGAATGTACCAAATCACTTTTGTAAGCATTGAGAATGTGAAGGCCTTTAAAGGATCGTAGCTGTATTTGTGGTGCAATTCATGATGAACAACAGCATCAATTTCCTCTTCATCCAGCATGTCCATGAGAGATGTTGATAAGTAGACCTTTGGATGAAGCATCCCCATGGCAAAAGCAAGCGGTTCATGACAATGAAACACAATGATGTCATTTGCATATTTTTCAGATAAAGATTCGGTCGACTGGTAATCGACTGCAAGCATCAGATTTTGCTTGAATTGAATGTATGTTTTGATTTGCTTCGTCATATAAAAAATTGCAAATCCCAGTGTGTAGAGGACTAAAGCATCTAGAAAATATTTCAAAGGAGTGAATCCATAGAATTCGAGAACAGACTGGCATACATGAATGAGATTATATGCTTGATTCCAGCCAAAAAAGCTTGAAAGCACGTAATACCCCATCTGATAAAAAATCGTTAAACCAATCAATATACCGCTTAAAAATAGCAGGCTCGATTTCATTTTATTCATTTTGCTGCTCCTCTTTTTTGGATGCCAGCCTTGCTTCAAGCACTTTGAGTAATTCAGGGTCAGCACTTTCAATTGCATCCACCATATGATTCACTGCCAGTGGACCAAAATCGTCCATCAGCCCTTGCGTAATCCATTTTGTCTGCTCATTTAGAAATTCTTCTTTTGTTAAAATGGGATTATAAATAGATGAACGCCCTTTTGTTTTCTTCTCGACAATTCCCTTTTCGGTTAAGCGGTTCAGCACAGTCATCACTGTGTTGAAATTAATCGGCTTTTCATCTGACAGCTTCTGCTGCACTTCTTTAATCGGCATATCCTCACCTTGATAAAGGATTTCCATAATTCTTCCCTCTAAAGGACCGAAAAAACGATTCAATCCCTTTTCATTATATTTAAAAGAAGGAATTTTCATGTAATCACCTCACACTAAGGATTGTAGTGTAATTGAAAATGATAGTCAACTGATAACTAAAATAGGGGAAAATCGTTGTATATTGTTTTTGTTTTTGGTAAAAATTATATCTTTACTTTTATCAAGAGGCTATCTTGCTCTTGATAAGATAATCTTATGAAAAAGGTAAAAAAATTCGTATTTTATTTATAAAGACTTTTGTATTATAGTAAAGATAACAACATTTCACTTACTGAACAAATTTATAGGAAGAAGGTTTACATGTGATGAAACAAGGAAACAGCCTTCGAACCGATCTCATTTTGATCGCGATAAGCGGTTTAGGTGGATTTCTTTTGTCTTTAACAGGAATGTCTATTGGCTGGATGGTCGGTACATTAATCACAGCTGCATTTATTGCCATGCGACGTCCCACCCTGTTTCAGCGTAAAGGAAACAACACCTTGCGTATTCACAGCAGATGGCTACTCCTTGGTCAATTCATTCTCGGAATCGAACTCGGACAGAAAATGAACATGAAAGTTCTTCATATTTTTGCTGAACATTGGCTCCCTGTGAGTTTCATGCTCGTTTTTTCTATTCTACTGGCGATGCTCTCTGGTTTTGCCTTATGGAAGCTGAGTAAAACAGATATGCTGACCAGCTTTGTCGGAACAGCCCCAGGCGGTTTATCTGCTATGCCAGGGATTGCCCAAGAGGTTGGAGCAAATACAGCCGTTGTCAGTCTCGTACAAACAACACGTGTATTAATGGTGGTACTCACCATCCCATTTACGGTGTTCTATTTAAATACAAAAAATCCAGCGGATGCAGCTGCAGGCGTGCAAGGGAGCGCCTTTTCATCCGGCGTTTTCACCCTGTCAAATATCTCGTGGACTGCTGCACTTATTTTAGGTGCCTGGCTTATGTCACGCCTCGCGGTTCGGCTTCATTTCCCTGCCCCTTGGCTGATTGGCAGCATGTTAGGAGTTGCAGCTCTTCAAGTAGGTGCAGGTGCGCTCATAGGTCATGATTTGATTCCTTATTGGCCAGCACAAGCGAATATCGCATCACAGGTATTTCTCGGTGCAACCATCGGTTCAAAAATGAATAAACAGATGTTTGTCGGGCTAAAAAACACGTTAATTGTAGCCGTCGTCAGCTCAGCTGGATTGATTGCTGCAACGGTTCTCAGTTCAATTGCCATTGCAGAGGTCACAGGCATTTCTGTCATTACAGCCATTCTTGCCTTTTCGCCTGGCGGTATTGCAGAAATGGCAACAACAGCAGTCACACTCCATGAGGACTCAACCTTTGTAGTAGCTGTACAAGTCGTTAGAATCATTCTTGTCATTGCGATGCTGCCACCGTTTTTTCGATTCTTACATCATGTCTGGGCAAAAAGACATCCTGAATATAAAGCCGCAAAATAAAAAAAGAGACGCTTTGCATGTGCAGAGCGCCTCTTCTTTTATTCATCCTGATTTCTTTTGACACCAACTACTTGATCCTTTGAAATCGTTCCAAAATGCCGGCTGTCGAAGCTATGTATTCGGTTATCTCCGATTACGAAGTAATGGTTTTTTTTGATTTTATCTTGTCCTGTGATGGCTTTCAGCTGAAAATCTCCTGTCAGGACATTCCCCATTTTATGTTTTTTCTGCTCTTTTAAATAGGGTTCTTTCCATTTTTCCCCATTAACAAATAACTGATCATCTACATACTTGATCGATTCTCCTGGGAGCCCAATGACCCTTTTGATCAAAATTTGATTTTTAGGGCCGTGAAATAACACATAATCAAACCGGCTAATTTTCGTGAGTTTTGGCGAGAACTTGTTGATTAATAATTCTGTTCCATCTGTAAATGTGGGGTCCATACTAACCCCTTCTACTTTATACTTCACAAACATGAAATTCTTTACCTGGAACAATAAGACGATGCATGTAATAATCATCAACCATAGCAATGGCTTCTTTTTCATTAAGAGCCTCCTTTGTCCTCACGCTTGCTCATTCGAATGTTCAACCTATTTTCTACTCTCTTTCCAACATACCATAATAAAACGATAACTAGAACCGCAAAAACACTTCTTAACGGATTCTTTACTAAAGCAGAAAGATCATAACCAATAAAACTAATGATAAAGAGCATGACACACTTACCAGCTAAAGCAGCTAATGAAAATTGCCACATGCTAATTCTTGATAAGCCTGCGACAACATTGACAGCCGCAGAAGGTGTAAAAGGAAAGCAGAGTAAAATAAATAACGGACCAAATCCCCGCTTCTCCACCCAAAGCATTAATTTCTTAATGGAAGGGTGTCTGCTGATAAAGTTCAGCATTCTCATCTGTCCAAATTTTCTGATCAGTAAAAAGACAAGAATAGAACCTGCACTTGCACCGATCCAGGTTAATAAAAAGCCTTCCCAAAGGCCGAATGCATTCGCATTTGCCACCGCAAACGCCACGAGTGGTAAAAACGGAAGAAATGCTTCAATCAGAGGAAGCAATATAGCGACAATTGGTCCAAAGGCCTTGTAGCTTTCAAAAAATGATGTGATATTTTCATGAGTAAATAGAGAAAGAAATGATGTCAACTTGTTTGACTCCTTCAAGGTTTGTCTACATTTCATTTTACATGGAAAACATAAAAATATACAAATGAATACCACTCGCCCCCTTGAGATTATTTGACTCATTCGATATAATAAATAGGAACATTTGTTCTATTTTTAAAGAAAGCAGGCTTGGACATGACGAGACTATCAAGAATACAGCTTCAGATGATGGAACAGGCCATCTTTCTCCCAATGGTCATCTCCATCCTCAATCGTGATCTGACACACTTAAAACAACATCAAACATTTAAATTAAATGAACCATACATTCAGCTTGTGACCTCCGTGTTAAAGGAAGCACAGAAAGCACTTTACGAACTGAAGCAGCATTTACGTAAAGAAAATATGAAGGTACAGAAAATTGAACACGATGAAGGATTTACAACGTATCTATTTATCATAAATGGCTATGAAGAAAAGCATAAATACTTTAATCCGCGTATACGTCACCGGGTAGAGGAACTGCTGACTGGATATTTTCTGCATCAAGCAAATTAACTTCTTGCTGAAATGCGGCGTGGTACCCATGCAAAGAAAAAAGCCTGCCGCGGCGGCAGGCTCCTTCTTATTTATGATAATTCAAGCTGTTTTCTCAGCTCTGTTCTAACTTCTTCTAATCCTGGTCCATCTAACTCAAAGTAATACACATTCCCAGGCTGATAATCATGGCCCTTTAGCTGAATCGTATCCACTGATTTCAATGAGCTCAGTAATGGAAAAAGACCGATGAACTGCTTCATGGAAAGATTGGTTGAGACATTATCACCAAGCGTATCAATGATGTTGTCATATGACGGGATCGAAGAAATCGATTTAGATTTTTCGAAGATGGCTTGAAGTGCCTCCATTTGGCGTTTTCCGCGCATGAGGTCACTATCAGCCTTTCTCGTTCTCACAAAGGCTAAAGCTTCTTCACCATTTAACGTATGTGTTCCTGTTTGCACATGAACTTTCCCTTTTGAATCCTTTTCCATTTGTTTTGCGATGCCTTCATCTTTAATCGTTACGTCAATTCCATTTAGCTCATCCACAATGTCTTGAAACGCCTTAAAGTTCCCTGAAATCACATAGTCTACAGGAATGTTCAACAAGTTTTCGACCGTTTTGACTGACAAATCTGCACTCCCAAACGCATGGGCGTGAGCAATTTTATCATATCCTCTCCCCGGTATATCCACATAAGCATCACGAGGAATACTGAGAAGCTTAATGGTTTTGTCTGTTCGATTCACCGCCGCTAGTAAGACCGCATCACTTCTTGCTTCGTCTACCGTTTCACCTGGACGGCTGTCAATTCCAAGCAGCAGCACCGAAAAGCTGTCCTTTCCTGGATCAAAAGCTTTCACACGCTTTTGCGAGGTGTCTCCTCTTTCTAATGATACTTGCGCCTTATTCGACGCTCTTGAAATTTTATAGTATGCGTATCCAGTCACGGACACTGCCATCACCATGACAAATGCCATGATAAACAGCACGGCTTTTACCCAAGGCCTTAGTCTTCTTTTTGATCTTTTTTCCTTCATCCTTTCCGAACCCTCACTCTATCTTAGTCTATCAATGTAGGTTCCACTATAACATATTTTGATGAAAGTTTCCTGCATGCAACATATTTTTATGAATCCACAATAAAAAGCCGCTCAAGATGAGCAGCTTTCGTCCATTATTTTTGGCTAATTCCTTGTTTTACTTCATCAATCATGGCAGTGAATGATTCAAGACCGCCGCCAGATAAATACCACATGTCAGAGTTCAAATACACCACATGGTTGTTTTTGACTGCTTTCACTGATTTCACATAATCATTTTCAACAAGCTGTTTCGCAGACGTTTCTTCTCCGATCGCTGCGCCTCGGTCAACGACAAATAGATAATCTGGGTTCGTTTTGACCATGTATTCATACGAAATGCTTTGTCCGTGTTTATCAGATGGCTCAAGCTTTTGATCTGCCGGTGTGATCCCAAACACATCGTGGATGAGACCGTATCTTGACTTAGGACCAAAGGCTGTCATTTTGCTGTCGTTCGCCATGATCACCAGTCCATTTTTCTTTAACTCTTTTGCTTCTTTCTTTAAAGCATCCACTTTTTGATCAATGGCAGCTAGTTCTTCTTTGACTTTGTCTTCTTTATCAAAAATCTTGCCTAAAGTTGCGGCATTCTTTTTAAATGATTCCATATAATTGGCATTGTCTACATCCATATAAATCGTAGGGGCAATTTCAGAAAATTCATCGAATGCATCTGCTTGACGGTGCTGGATAATGATTAAATCCGGCTTGATTTCTGCAATTTTTTCAAAGTTCGGCTCTTTTAATCCGCCGACATTTTCATATTTGTCTCCTTCATATTTAGATAAATATTTAGGCACCACTTGTTTCGGTAAAGCTGTTACATTCACACCTAGTTTGTCTAGCGTATCAAGGCTTCCCATATCAAACACGACCACTTTTTTCGGGTTTTTCTTGATCTTTACACCATCTTTATTCAGCATGTCTTTTACCGTCACAGTTTCTTCTTTAATTCCTTCTGTTTTTCCTTGATTTCCGCAGGCAGCGAGTACCACGATCGCTGTTAATACAGTCATCATCCATATCCATTTTTTCATACGTGATCACCTCTTTATTTTTTAAGAAAAATATAAGCAAATACGCTCACCGCGAATAACTTCAATCGGTATGCGCATGTCATAAATTTGTTCAAGTGCATCTGTTTGAATCACTTCGTCCACTCCACCTTCTTTAATAACCTGTCCATCTTTTAAGGCGACGATATGATCGGAATACACAGAAGCAAAATTAATATCATGAAGAACGACAACAATTGTTTTCCCAAGATCTTTGACGAGCTGCTGAAAGAGCTTCATCATCTCGACAGAATGATTCATATCCAAATTGTTTAAAGGCTCATCTAAAAAAATATAATCTGTATCCTGCGCCAGCACCATTGCAATAAAGGCTCTTTGTCTTTGTCCACCGCTCAGTTCATCTACATATTGATGCTGGATATCAGCAAGCTTCATGTATTGGAGGGACACATCGATCATCTTCTCATCCTCTTTAGTCAGACGGCCCTGTGAGTAAGGGAAACGGCCAAAACTGACAAGCTCCCGAACGGTCAGCCGCACATTCATATGATTGGCCTGCTTTAAAATACTCATCTTCTTCGCAAGTTCCTGCGGAGGGTATGCGCTATATGGGTTGTCTTCTAAATAAGCTGCACCTGAGTCTGGCTGTATCAGCCGGCTCATAATGGATAAAAGCGTGCTTTTCCCCGCACCATTCGGACCAATGAGAGAGGTCAGCTGTCCCTTTTTCACACTGATTGTTGTGTCGTGAAGCACTGTTTTTCCGTTATACGTCTTACTGACGCCCTTCATCAAGACCATGAACGACTCTCCTTTAACAGTAAATAAATAAAATACAGTCCGCCGACTAAATCAATCAACACACTAAGCGGCGTTTGAAAAGTAAATACCTTTTCTACAAGAAATTCCCCGCCTACAAGGGCAATCACACTAATAAAAAAAGAGCCTAATAGCAAGTATGTATGCCGGTATGTCCGAAAAAGCTCTCGTGCGACGTTTACGACGAGTAAGCCGAGGAACGTAATCGGTCCGACAAGTGCCGTTGCGATAGACACAAGGACAGCTATTACGATCAGCATCTTTTTTGTGACACTGTCGTAGTCAATGCCTAGATTCACCGCATGCTCCTTCCCAAGAGACATGACATCTAATTTGGAGCGGAATGTCCAAATGTACACACACAGCGCCGCAAATAAAACAGAAGCAATCAGTAAGATGTCCGTGTTCATGTGATTAAAGCTTGCAAAGGATTTATCCTGTACGACTTGATATTCATTCGGATCGATCAGCATTTCCATAAACGAAGAAAGACTTTTAAACAATGTCCCAAACACAATTCCAACAAGCAGAAGCAAGAAAATATGTTTATTTTTGCGTTTGAACATGACTGTATACAGCAGCACAGAAAATAGAATCATCAGCCCAACGCAAAGGAAAAAATTAAAATTCTTATTGACGATCATTAAATGAGTCGACCCAAACACATAAATAATTGCTGTTTGCAAAAACAAGTACAGTGCGTCTAAACCCAATATGCTCGGCGTTAAGATTCGATTGTTGGTCAAAGTTTGGAAAACAACAGATGAAAAGGCAATCGCGCCTCCCGTTAATGTCATCGCAAGCACTTTCTTTAAACGACTTGGGACTGTGTACGGCCAGTACCCCATTTGAAAGGTAATAAAAATTACGATCAACACGGCTGCAATGGCTGCAATCAGGCATAATATACGTTTCTTATGCATAGCGTTTCCTCCTTAATAACATGTACAGGAAGATCGCACTTCCGATGATGCCTACCATGAGTCCAACTGATATTTCATATGGATAAATGATCACCCTTCCGAGCACATCACAAATCAGAACAAAAATAGCTCCTAGTAAAGCTGTATGCGGGAGGCTTTTTTTCAAGTGATCGCCGCGGTAGATCGATACAATATTCGGAATGATTAATCCAAGGAATGGCAGCATTCCAACAGTTAAAATGGTGACAGACGTAATCATTGAAACGATCACCAACCCAACCGCCATCACACGTTTATACGTTAAACCTAAGTTAACGGCAAAGCTCTCGCCCATGCCTGCCACTGTAAAGCGGTCAGCATATAAATACGCAATGATCAATAGTGGAACGCTCACATAGAGCAGTTCATAACGCCCTTGGACAATAAGAGAAAAATCTCCTTGAAGCCATGCGGATACGTTTTGGATCAAATCATATTTATAGGCTATAAACGTAGATATTGAACTGACAATCCCCCCAAACATTAAGCCGACTAATGGTACATAAATCGTATCGTTCACCTTAATATGCCGCAGGATTTTTAAGAAAAGAAGATTCCCAGCTAAAGTAAATAGAAACGCAATCCCCATTTTCATAAGCGGATTCGCTTGTGTAAAAACAAGCATTGCTACTAAAATACCAAGCTTCGCCCAATCCATCGTTCCTGCAGTGGTTGGTGAAACAAATTTATTCCTCGTCATGCTTTGCATAATAAAGCCGCATAAACTAAGGCTCATACCAGCAAGTACAATACTCACAAGACGCGGGAGGCGGCTTGAAACTAACGTGTGCACTTGTTCATCTGTTAAATGAAACAGCTGTAAAATGGACAGATCCTGTACACCGACAAACAGAGATATACATGCCAAACATACAAAAAACAAACTTAATTGATACAATTTCATACAGGTTTCTCTCTTTCTATCAAGCTCTATCCGCCACAAATGATTATCATTATCAATTAAGCGACAGTTCATATATTATCACATCTAGTGAAATATTCAATAGCGGTATGAAAAAGACGCAAACTCAAAAAAAACAGCCTGCGGCAGCGGCTGCTTTTTTCATCATGATTGAATATTCAATTGAAATTGTCCCTTCAATTCCTCTTCTGCTTCTTGAAATAACTGACGCAAGCTCTCAGCATAATCACCAAGAGCGTCTTTGCTCGTTTGAAAATTCACCCATGTCAGCTCTACTGGAAGAGTCACCTCCCCTGTCAAACAGTCCCAAAGGGCATCAAGATTTTTTCCGTAATAGTCAGGAAGGTGTAAAACTGTTTTTAGCTGGTCATGAAGCTCTTCTTGCGACCTGCACGCTGCACCGTCAAGCTGCACTTTTTTCATGTTCATCTTCCCCTCTCCTCTCTATATTTTAAACGAATTGGAGGAGAAAGAGAAAGATGGACATCTTACTTTTGTTTCTGCCCGGCACCTGAAATTAAGAGAATGAGACAGGCAGCAAAAGCAGCTGGTGTTGGCTTGAAAGCAATCGAAGGGATTACTACTAGGATTCGCCTGTACGGACGAAAGCATGATTCAAGAGGGCGTTCGCCGTTTAAAGAAAATCCTTCACATCTAAAAAAGCCTGGAAGGTTTACTTCCAAGCTTTTTTAGGATGATTGCTGAATTTGACCTACTTCTTCAATAAATGCGGCTGTTTGCTGCAAGCCATCCTGAAAATGATGGGTAGCGGAAATAAACAGCTTTTCTTGATCGGGATGCTTCAAGAGCTTTTCCACCTTACTGATCCCTTTTTCAAAGGAAGCAAGACCTGTCTTTAATTGTTCATCGGCCTTTTGATAAGCGGCTGGAACTTCTTGATGATCCAGCCCTTTTTGAATCACACGATCAAATGCTTTCGTCGCTTCTGTCAATTTTTTATTTGTTTGGATCTTTCCATGTCCATCTGAGATAAACTGATCGGTCATATTTTCATATGCTTTATTTAACTCATCCATATAAGACTGCACCCATTGTTCATAAGCAGCTTCTTTTGTGTCTTGCTTTGAAGGCGGCTGACCTGCTTGCTGACAGGCTGCTAGTAATGTCAAAGTTAGGATAAATAGCAGCACCAAATGTGATTGTTTTTTCATACAGAGCCTCCATTTCTTCATCCCATTCGTTCATATCGGTCAAATATAAGCATCCTTTACCACATAAGATTTCTTTTATTGTAACAGACAAGCTCGTGTCACTTCTGTGATTTATGAGTAAATGGATGAAAATACGTCAAAGGATCCACATTTCCCTGTCATTTCCCAATACAACCAATAGACGACGAGACATACGTATTTGGTTTCAATGAGTTCATCTTTATGATGCAGCGGCATCTTTTTACATTGCATTCATGCTTGATAAGAGGTCCAGCGGCTGCTCTGCCGCTGGCTTTTGACTAATATCTGTTACGAAGCTCCCTTAATATAAAATCGTATACGAGATTGAGCTGCTGTTCCTTTGGATACAGCATAAATTCTTGTTTCTTCGGAAGACCACCATCAAGACGATCTTGAAATTTCGTTCGGAGATATGCTGTCCGGTGCACCTGACTCTCAAATGATTTATATGAGACATCAAGTTTGACGGTTTGCTCATTTGTAAAGGTGACCACCGTGTCTCCGAGGGATGATTCTTGGAAGGTATGAATGTATTTGTGGGAGATCCAGCCGCACTGAGGACGGTTGGATGAATAAGTTGGGAAGAAATACAGATGATTGGATGAGTCAATCACAATTGGGGGTTTGTGAGAAATTCCTGTTACTTCGTATGTTCCCGCCTTTCTGCCTGCATAGCTTGAGCCGAAGAATCTGCAGCTGCGTTCAATAATTTGCAGGGGCTTTAATTCAACGTAAAAGCTTGTCTCTCTTTCTATGACTTTTGAATATACTCTTTTTCCTTCTTCAACTGGAAGGACCGCCATTGTTGTTTGATTAATGACGTATGAATCTAAAGGTGTTTCACTAATTCCTGACACTTCATTTCCTCCTGTGTTAATATTTGGTTATTTAAGATACTATTAATCTATCACCAACATATAAGAAACGACAGGATTTTTTCAAAATTTATTAAAAATCATCTTTTTATCATATTTTTTAGTCCATTCGATCTATCGAAAAGCCATTTTTAAAGATATATCACATCCTGTCGATTGGACAAGAGATGTCGATTCTGCTCAAAAATAAATTGTCTAAAAATTATAAATTCTTGTTGATTTTTTCTCCGCCAATCCATATACTATAAAAAAGGCATCGGGGGGATTCTTTATGAAAGAGAAAAAAACGTATGCTGAGCTCATGAAGTCCCGCAACACCCAAAAAACCGAAGAAAACGGCGTCACCATTTTAGACATCTATATTCAAATGGTTTTAGATGAGGCGCTTTATAAACAGCGCTTAACCTTCCTAAGAGAAGAGATTGATAAGGCACTGGATCAGCGTGATGAAAAGCGATTCAATGACTTGTCAGCTCAATATGCAGAACACTGCTTACATCAATCATGATGATTTTACTTGCGGCAAAGAGACAGCAACTCGTCTCTTTACCGCAAGTTTTTTGTTTATCCATTTAAAATGGTCCCGCCATTCACATGCAGCATTTGTCCATTCATATAAGATGAGTCTTCGCTCGCTAAAAATAAATAACTTGGCGCAAGCTCTACTGGCTCACCAGGACGCTCCATTGGGACATCTCCGCCAAATTCAGAGACTTCTTTTTCCGTAAAGGTTGAGGGAATCAGCGGTGTCCAAATAGGACCGGGAGCTACTCCATTTACTCTAATCCCTTGTTTAATGAGCGATAAGGATAATGATCTCGTAAAGGTTACGACCGCCCCTTTTGTGGATGAATAATCGATCAATGTTTCATGCCCTTTATAGGCGGTGACAGATGCTGTATTAATGATGCTGCTTCCTTTTTTTAAATGAGGAAGAACAGCCTTTGTTAAATAAAACATGGCAAAAATATTCGTTTGAAACGTCCGAAGAAGCTGATGCGAGGTAATTTGCTCAATGCTTTTTTGCGGATGCTGTTCCCCGGCGTTATTCACCAAAATATCAATGGAACCGAAGGCATCTTTTGTTTTTTTGACGACCTCATTTGAAAAAGCCTCATCCCCTAAATCACCTGCAATTAAGATGACACCGCCTCCCGCTTTCTCAATATAGTCCTTCGTCTCCTCAGCGTCACGATGTTCACTTAAGTAAACAATGGCGACATTGGCACCTTCTTTCGCAAATAAAACAGAAACTGCTCTTCCAATCCCGCTGTCTCCACCTGTCACAATGGCTGTTTTTCCTACTAACTTTTTATCCTGCACCTCACGATCAAAGATAGGTCTAGGATTCATTTTATATTCAAGACCCGGACGTTCATTTTGGTGCTGAGGCGGCAATGTTTTCTTCGGCTGCTTTGTTGACACGTTAGTCCACTCCTTCCTTTTATCTTGTTTATTTTTATGTGCTGGCTGCTTTTTTATGTATGACGCCCCTGTTTCCTTTCAGATGTATGATTTTCAGCATTGTGGAAAAATTATACACAACAAGTCAATGGAGGCGACAACATGGAACAAGAACATAAAGGAATGGAACAGGCAAAATCGTTATGGCTGGCGGACAGTCAGAAATATTCTTTCCCTGCTGTCAGTGAAGATCTCACAGCAGATGTGATCATTGTCGGCGGCGGTATTACCGGTATCGCTGCGGCGTTTGAAATGACAGAGCGAGGACTAGATGTGATCATCATCGATGCCGAACAATTGCTGCAAGGCACGACCGGACACACAACGGCTAAAATCACCTCACAGCATGATGTATACTATTATGAGCTGATTCAACAAATTGGGATGCCAAAAGCACGTTTGTATGTAGAAGCAAATGAGAAAGCAAAAGACCTCATTCAAGCTCGTATTAAAGAGCACGACATCGATTGTCAGCTAGAGATAAAAGATGCTTACCTTTATACAAAGGAAGAAAGCGGTGTAAAAAAGTTAAAGAAGGAATTAGATGCCTACAAACAGCTTGGTATTGACCGGGAATGGAAAACAAAGCTTTCTTTTGACGCTGACATCAAAGCAGCCCTTGCGATGACCAATCAGGCACAGTTTCATCCCCTTCATTATCTCAATGCGCTAATCGACAAGCTCCTAGAGCGAGGTGTACGTATCTTTGAACAAACAACCGCTGTTGATGTAAAAGAAGGGAACCGGCCTGCTGTCGTCACAAAAAGCGGACATCATCTGACAGGGCGCTATGTCATTTCATGCTCACACTTTCCTTTTTATGATGGAAAAGGACTTTATTTCACCCGAATTCATCCAGAGCAATCCTATGTCGTAGCAGCTAGAACAACTAAACCACTCCCAGACGGAATGTACCTAGGAATTGACCAGCCTGCTCACTCTTTAAGAACGGCAGAATGGCACGGTGAAGAAGTAGTCCTCATCGGAGGAGAAGGCCATAAAACAGGACAAGGCGGAGATGAATCCGCTCACTATGAAGGACTAGAAACGTTTGGAGATGCCACCCTTGGAATAGAAGAAGTGCTGTATCGCTGGTCGACACACGATATGGTCACAATGGATCAAATCCCTTACATTGGCCGCCTGACCAAACACCACCAGAATATCTTTGTAGCAACCGGCTTTAGAAAATGGGGCATGACCACAAGCCACGTCGCAGCCACTCTTATCGGTGATTTAATTGAAGGAAAATCGAATCCATATGAATCAATCTTTACGCCATCAAGACCTGTTACTGACTCTTTCGTCAAAGATTTCGTTAAAGAAAATGCCAATGTCGCTGCCAAGCTGATCAGTGGTAAATTCAAACGAACTGATCAAACAATCGATGATTTAAAACCAGGCGAGGGCGGCATTATCTCGTATGAACATAAAAAGTGCGGCGCCTATAAATCAGAGGATGGGAATGTCTTTCTAGTCGATACAACGTGTACTCACCTAGGCTGTGAAGTGGCTTGGAATAATAGTGACCGCACTTGGGATTGCCCGTGTCACGGTTCACGTTTTTCCATTACTGGAGAAGTAGTAGAAGGCCCTGCTAAAAAACCACTAAAAAGGTCATATAAAGAACAGTAAAATTTCACTCGTCCCCCCTTTAAAAAATCCAATATTATCCGATAAAAAACATAAAGTCTGATATTTGTGATGATTATAGGGGGACAAAAACATTGTTATTTAAAAAAGAGAAAAAACCAAAAAATACTGCTTTTTTTACACAGCAGGATGATGGAATAAAACGAATCAACTTTTCGGCCAATACAGACATCGCCAAACAAATCAAAATGATTGACCTGACGCAGCATGACCTATTGATATTAAAGCAGCTCAATCCGATTGTTCAGGATGACATCGCACATATTGTTGATAAGTTTTATAAAAATTTAGAAGTCGAGTCTTCCTTGATGCATATCATTCAAGACAATAGTTCTGTCGATCGTTTGAAAAAAACACTCCGCATTCATATTAGCGAAATGTTTGCAGGTGTGATTGACGAAGCCTATGTGGCAAAACGCATTAAAATCGCGCAAGTTCATTTACGGATTGGGCTCCAGCCTAAATGGTACATGGCAGCATTCCAAGACCTTCTGCTATCCATTATGGATTTATTCGCTAACCATATCCAAGATTTCAAAGAATATCAGACAGCGGTCAAAGCGACGACGAAAATTTTAAATTTAGAGCAGCAGTTAGTCCTAGATACATTCCAAAATGAATATTCTAAAATTCGTGATGAAGCAGAAGAGCAGCAGCAGGAGCTTCATACAAAAATCACAGAGACTTCAAATTCGCTTGCTTCGCTCTTCTCAAACACAACAAGTGCAGTCGACAAGCTTGTCTCAAAATCGGATGAGATGGCGGACATGTCAAAAGCTGGAACACAAATTTCAGCACAGGTCGAAGAAAAATCAATCGGCGGTAAAAAAGAATTAGAAATTCAGCAAACACAAATGAACCAAATTGATGGCAGCATGACAAAGATTGAAACAGAAATTAAACGCCTTGAAGAAATCGCCAAACAAATTGAACAAATCTTTGGGATTGTCACAGGCATTGCAGAGCAGACGAACTTGTTATCTTTAAATGCTTCAATCGAATCTGCACGAGCAGGTGAACATGGAAAAGGCTTTGCTGTCGTTGCAAACGAGGTACGCAAATTATCAGAGGACACCAAGAAAACGGTTTCAACTGTATCTGAACTTGTCAACAATACGAATTCACAAATCGCCATTGTTTCTCAGCACATTGCGGACGTGAATTTACTTGTGACAGACAGTAAAGAAAAAATGACACAAATCAATTCACTCTTTGATGATATCGTCAGCAGCATGAACTTAAGCAAAAACCAAAACGGAAAAATTGAAATTGACCTTCAGACCTTCCTTAACGAATTGAAGGAAGTCAAACAAACGGTGTCTCAAGTCGCAAGTTCTGTCGAATCCTTAACAAGCCTGACAAATCGCTAATACAGCCTTTTTTCTTCTGCTTTAGTATAATAGAAGAAAAGATAGAAAAGGCGGGATTTGATTGACAACAATTTGCCTAGTCAGACACGGGGAAACAGATTGGAATGCAGCGAAACGAATTCAAGGACGAACAGATATCCCTTTAAACGACACAGGTAAATGGCAGGCTGAACAAACTGGACTTTACTTAAAGGATGTCCATTGGGATGTTGTCATTTCCAGTCCACTAACAAGGGCAAAAGAAACGGCACACTTGATTTTAAATCATGTCCATGCCCCACTTGTCATCATGGATGATTTTATAGAACGAGATTATGGTGACGCTGAAGGCATGTCGTTTGAGGAGCGTCAAAAGCTGTTTCCAGATAAACAATATCCAAATATGGAACCAATTGAGACGATTCAAAACCGAATGCTAGAAGGTATTGAGAAAGTCAGAGCCGCCTATCCAGATCAACATGTCCTGATCGTGGCTCACGGCGCTGCTATCCATGCTTTACTCACCACTTTGGCTGATGAACATATGGGTCTACAGAACACGAGACTTGTTAATGCTTGCTTAAATTATGTGGAATGGTCAGATGGTAAATGGAAGGTCCGTGATTACAACGTGGTCAGCCATTTAACTCAATCCACCCCTTCTTAAAGAGCCTGTTATCTTAGCAGGTTCTTTTTTATGGCAAAAACAATGATAAAATAATATTTTTTTATATCGAAATTCGAAATAGATGCTAGACGATTCTACCTATTTTATGGCTTTTCGGGTATCGAATAATTAACCGGAAATGGATCATGAGAAAAAAAGCACACTCCCTTTTTAATAGATCATCGCTGAAATGATAGAATAAACATATTTTACCACCAGTTCCAAGTGACTTAATTCCCCAATTTTCGCTAGGACTTTCACAAAAATTCGGGTCTACTCTTATTTGCCTACTTCCCTTAAACTGAATATACAGAATAATCAAACGGATCATTCTTATAGACTACGGATGATTATTCTGAAATAAGAAAAAGGGATGTGGAATGTGCGTGAAAAAGAAAAATGTGATGACAAGTGTTTTATTGGCTGTCCCTCTTCTGTTTTCAGCAGGGTTTGGAGGCTCCATGGCAAATGCCGAGACGGTCTCCAAAACAGATAGTGAAAAAAGCTATATTGTTGGTTTTAAAGCCTCTGCCACCACAAACAGCTCTAAGAAACAAGCTGTCATTCAAAATGGTGGAAAACTAGAAAAACAATACCGCCTCATTAATGCTGCACAAGTGAAAATGTCCGAACAAGCCGCCAAAAAACTTGAACATGACCCTAGCATTGCTTACGTAGAAGAAGACCATAAAGCAGAAGCATATGCACAAACCGTCCCTTATGGAATCCCTCAAATCAAAGCTCCAGCTGTACACGCTCAAGGTTATAAAGGTGCTAATGTCAAAGTAGCTGTCCTTGATACTGGAATCCACGCTGCACACCCTGACTTAAATGTTGCAGGCGGTGCGAGCTTCGTCCCTTCAGAGCCAAATGCCACCCAAGACTTTCAATCACATGGAACTCACGTAGCTGGAACCATTGCTGCCCTTGATAACACAATTGGTGTTCTTGGGGTCGCTCCAAGCGCTTCCCTATATGCTGTGAAAGTATTAGACCGCAATGGCGACGGACAATACAGCTGGATTATTAGCGGTATTGAATGGGCTGTGGCCAATAACATGGATGTCATCAATATGAGTTTAGGCGGAGCAAGCGGTTCAACAGCACTTAAAAATGCCGTTGATACAGCAAACAACCGCGGAGTCGTTGTTGTTGCCGCGGCAGGTAATTCAGGCTCTAGTGGCTCTAGAAGTACAGTTGGCTATCCAGCCAAATACGAGTCTACAATTGCTGTTGCCAATGTAAACAGTAACAATGTCAGAAACTCATCTTCTAGCGCAGGTCCTGAATTAGATGTTTCTGCACCTGGTACTTCTATTTTAAGTACAGTGCCAAGCAGTGGATACACTTCTTATACTGGAACATCTATGGCATCTCCTCATGTAGCAGGAGCAGCAGCGCTTATTCTTTCTAAAAACCCGAACCTAACAAATTCACAGGTTCGCCAGCGCTTAGAAAATACAGCGACACCGCTTGGTGACTCATTCTATTATGGAAAAGGGTTAATCAACGCTCAAGCTGCTTCTAACTAACAAAGTGTGATAAAAAAATCCGGCTGATCCAGCCGGATTTTATTTATTACTGCTTTTTCGGCGTTTTCTCTTTTTCCGCCGCTTTTTCCATATCCATGATTCTCTCCATCATGGTTGGGTGTCCATAGCGGAAGATCTTCACTAAAAACGGTGGATTTACCTGGGACAGCCCTGATTTTGCAAGCTTTTGAAAAGACGTTACGCCTGCCTCCCCGTCTTTTGTCATGTTCACCGCATATTCGTCGGCTGCCCGTTCTTGATGCCTTGACACTGCATTTGTAAAAGGTGAAGCTGCAAAAGACAGCATCGATACGATGATTAAAAGAAGCGGAAGAGCAGCAATGTCGTGTGACACCTTGAGACGAAATGTGGCTGCTCCTTTTTGATAAAGATAAAAATAAAGACGGTCGATCGCAAATAATCCGGCCAATGACAGCACTAAATATCCTGCTAATCCAATATAGACATGTTTCATGACGTAATGTCCCATTTCATGCGCCATGATAAATAAAATTTCTTGGTCTTTCAGCTTTTGCAGTGTTGTATCCCATAAGACAATACGCTTATTTTCACCAATTCCTGTGACATAAGCGTTCATCGTATTCGTTTTCTCAGACATATTGACCTCATATACATGATCTGCCGGAATATGCGCTTTGTCTGCCAGCGTTAATATTTTCTTCTCTAGAGCTTGATCCTTTAGTGGATAAAAATTGTTATATAACGGATCAATGACGACCGGTTGTATAAAGAAGAGAAACAGCGTAACTGGGACTGTCAAACACCACGCATACAGCCACCAGCGTTTTCTTCTCTTTTGAATCAGCCAAAAGAACACAATAGCACAAAGGGAAAGAAGCGGATATTGAATCCAAAAATCCAGTGTTTGATCTTTCAACCAGCTTGCCGTACTTTGTGCAGATACTCCGTAGTGCAAAGAAAGCTGATAGCCAATCCACTTAATTGGCAATGAAATGATCATTGTTAGAAGTGACAGCACAAACACATACACAAGTTTGCTTAAAAACTTGAAACGAGCTGCTGCCAAGCTCCAGTCTGCTATTTTCCGTGAATACCCTGAAATGAGCAAAAGGAAAAAGACATACCAATCTAATGGGATGGTGATGAAATACAGCAGATTCCGTATATTCGAGAAATTCTCGCTGATCACAAGCTCATGACTTGTCATAAAGGTATGCGGATCTGCACTTGTCCCTTTTACACTTTCAGGTACCGATGAATCTCCCATTAGAAACAGATACGAATAAATAAAAAGACCGTACAATATGTATGCTACTGTTGCAAGAGCCATCCATTTACGTACTCGCACAGGTCAGCCTCCTTTCCATCCCTCTCTCTATTCTAGTCACGCATTTTTTCGTTTAGAACCTGTCTCATGTGGCTCCATCATAGCATGCCCCATCAGAAAAAGCTTTCGCGAAAAAAATGATTATGCGACTCAAAAATCGGAGAAGCTACATGTAAAACAGTAAGTTGGAGGATCAAAATGAAGAAAATCCTTGCAGGAGTTGTGATTTTTGGACTTTTATTAATCACCTTCTTTTATGTGTTCAGCCGGACGAGCGAAATCTTTGATGAGAATCGAGCTGAAAAATTGCTGCTCTCACCTGCGAATGAATCCATCTCTTATGAAATAGATGATAAGGACACAGTAGAAGATTTAATTGAAGAATTAAATAAAGGCAAACAAACAAGCAATCATCTCAAGAAAAATTTAAAAAAGCCCGATTATATCGCCAAGGTGATGTTCGGACGCACAAACGGCACCACCTTCCAGCTTTGGACCAACCGATCACAGGTCGTTTTTTTAGTTGATGGAACGTTTTATGAACTGAATCAAAAACAGTCAAATTCTTTTCAGAGACAGTTAAAAGAAGCCATTCAAAAGAGCTAAAATGATCTTTGAAAGAAAACCTTGAATTGCGAGGATTTGTCTACATGCTAAGGGAGTCTCCTCATCAGAGACTCCCTTTTTTTATTTACTTTCTTCTGCTTGATACTTTTCTCTTAGCGCTCTTCTTAAAATTTTACCTGTTGTGTTTTTAGGAATATCATCTATGAAATGGATCGTTTGGGGCTGCTTATATTTTGCTAAATAGCGTGAACAATGTGTGATGATGTCTTCTTGATTGATGTGAGCATGTTTCTTAGGGGAAATGTAACAGACGACTGCCTCTCCCGTGTTCGGATCTGGCACACCGATGACAACGGCTTCTGCTACAGCTTCATGTTGATAGAGTACTTCTTCTACTTCTCTTGGATAAACATTATAACCGCCAACAAGAATCATATCCTTTTTCCGATCGACAATATAAATATATCCTTCTTCATCTCTTCTCGCCAAATCGCCAGTATACAGCCAGCCGTCTCTTAGTGCAGCTTCTGTATCTTCTGGCATTTGATAATAGCCTTTCATGATGTTTGGCCCTTTTGCTATCAGCTCTCCGACTTCATTTGGACCGACTTCTTCTCCTAGTTCATTCACAATTTTATTCTTCACATTCATAATGTCAGTCCCGACAGAACCTGGTTTTCTTTTTCCGTCAAGAGGATTGAATGCAGTCACTGGAGAAGCCTCTGATAGCCCATAGCCCTCAAGGACCGTAACACCGAATTTTTTCTCAAAGCCATGGAGTAAGGCAACAGGCATTGAGGCACCACCTGATATACAGATCCTCACGGATGACATCGCTTCCTCATGCCCCTCCTGGCGGTACAAATAGTTATACATGGTGGGCACTCCAACAAATAGCGTTGGCTTCTCTTTTTCCATCATGCGCAAAAGCTCTGACGGGCTGAAATGCGGCAAGACATAAATCGTCGCACCATGAATCAACGGCGCATTCATACAGACTGTTAAACAAAATACATGGAACATTGGCAAAGCGGCAATAACCTTGTCCTCTTTATCAATCGATAAATACTCAGCGACATCTCTGGCATTTGAATAAAGGTTGAAATGAGTCAGCATGGCACCTTTTGGTTTTCCTGTCGTGCCAGATGTAAATAAAATAACAGCAGTATCATCTGGCTGAATGGAAGGATGTACGTTTTCATTCGCAGCACCTGACACAAGTTTTCCAAAGAAAACAAGTCGATCAGATACTTCCTTGAAGCTTGATCTGCACGCCGATTCATTTTCTGCACAAATAATGACTCTTTCAATGGACGGAAGCTGCTCATACACCTGCTCGTAAACTGGCAGAAGCTGTTCAGGCGCCACAATACCTTTCACATCGCCTGTGATGAGCATATATCCAATTTCACTAGGTGTATACGTTGGGTTAATAGGTACAACGACAAGCCCTGCCTTTAATGCGCCAAAAAAAGAAATGACAAAATGCGGTGAATTTCCTAAAATAAGCGCGATATGATCCCCGGCTTGAAACCCTTCGTTGACTAATCCATCTGCAAAACGCTCGATACTTGTCATCAGCTCTCGATAGGTCCACTTCTTTCCTTCAAAGATCAGTGCGATATTTTCTCCCTTCGTCATCGCCGTCTGCTGAAGATTTTTGATCAAATCCATTCTCCCACCCCTTACATGTCATCAATGAATGAATGACCATTCATTTTATGGCCGAACATTCCTCCTTTCTATTATAATAGACAATCGAAAAAATCCACAAGATCAAATGTAAATCGCTTTCATTTCCTTCAATCAAAAAAGCACTGCTATCTCTAGCCGTGCTTTCTCGAATTAATAAATCAAATCAAGAAAATCCTCTTTTGATACGTTGCCGAAATAGTGGCGCATATCCATATCTTCTAAGACATCACTGATCGTTTTACGATCATATTGCTGTCCGATGAGCCGCTTCTCAATATCGGCAATATCCCCTACGCCAAAGAAATCACCAAAGATTTTGCAATCCTGGATCATCCCTTTTTTCACTTCTAATCGCAAATCAATGGAGCCTGCAGGGAATCTCTTAGAATGCTGCAAATTAAATTTCGGTGAACGGCCGTAGTTCCATTCCCATTTTTGATAACGATCTCGAGAAATTTCGTGAATCTTTTCCCAATCCTTTTCAGTCAGGCGATATTGAGGAACGTCCCCATTTGTATCAAAAATGTAGCTTAAAAGAATTTTTCTAAATTCTTCTGTTGTCATTTTTTGATCCATCAGTTCACTGATATTGGCAACCCTGCTTCTAATCGATTTGATGCCTTTTGATTCAATTTTTTCTTTTTTCACATTTAAAGCCGAAACGACATGTTCAATTTCTGAATCAAATAGCAGTGTGCCATGGCTGAAAATACGTCCTCTTGTTGCGAACTGGGCATTTCCAGAAATTTTACGTCCATCTGCCATGATGTCATTTCTGCCGCTCAATTCAGCTTTAACGCCCAGCTTTTCAAGCGCTTTGATGACTGGCTCTGTGAACTTTTTAAAGTTATGGAAGCTGTCTCCATCATCTTTTGTGATAAAGCTGAAGTTTAAGTTCCCTTTGTCATGGTAAACTGCACCACCGCCGGATAAGCGGCGCACGACTTTGATTCCGTTGTCTTCCACATACTTTGTGTTGATTTCTTCTATTGTATTTTGGTTCTTTCCAATAATGATCGACGGCTGATTAATGTAAAACAGCAAATACGTTTCTTCTGGATCTAAATATTTTAAGCAATATTCTTCAATTGCCAAATTAATCATTGGATCATAATGTTGTTCGTTATCGATAAACAGCATCTCTATCTTCCTTCCTTGTTCCATCTAAGCCCTGAATGGGCAAGCTGTATACTGCCAGTATATAACGCCTGTGCTTCATTGACTAGGTCTTTATGACGACCAAAATGGGGCAGATGAGTGATGATGAGTTCCCCAACATTTGCTTCCTTTGCAATCTTCCCTACCTCTGTACTGTTCATATGTCCAGCACCTGATCCATCCTGTCCAGCGTAAAAATTGCTTTCGGCTATGAGCAGATCTGCTCCCTTGCTAAAAGGAATAAATGCCTCCTGATAGCTTGAGTCTGCTGTATACACGACCACAGCATCCTCTGCCTGAATTCTCATCGCATAGCATTCTGCCGGATGAACCGTTTTCAAAAAATCAATTTGAAATGGTCCAAGCTGAATCCCTTCTTCTGGCTGATAAGGCTTTGCCTTTGTATGTACATCATCAGAAAGCCGTCCAAATGCTTCTTGATCACCAGTATGTCCATAGATCGGAAGCTGGCCGCTGCTTTTTCCTAAATGATATCCCACTAGCTTCGCATATTGGAGTGGTCCGATATCTGCAATATGATCGTGGTGATAATGAGAAAGGAGAACAGCATCTAGTTCTTCTATATCAATGTATTGCTGAAGCTTTGAAAGAACACCGCTTCCGCAGTCTACAAGAAGCCTGAAGCCATTCGATTCAAAAAGGTAGCCTGATGTCGCTTCACCTGCTGCCGGAAACCCTCCATAGCATCCAATTACGGTTAATTTCATCGTCATTTTCCCTCCTTTTCTAAAAATCCCCTTCTTACAATATACCCATTTTTCATGGAAAAAGCATTCTTCCTGCCTATTGTTACAAAACAGATTGACAAATATTAATCTGTTATAATACAATGATAGCAACAAAACGTATTGGAGGATGACAAATGCTAGGAAAAATCACAGAGTTTTTTAGAAATTTGCCCTCAAAGAAATGCACAAAATGTGGAAATGATTTAATGGAACAGCACGAGTGTTACGGTAATGAATGTGAGGAATGCTCACAAGTAAGTTATCTTAAATAAGGGAATAAATTGAATAAAAAAGCACTTTTTCCCTCCTCCGTCAGTTGGAGTCAAAAGTGCTTTTTATTTTTTTCTGAAAAATAGGTAAAAGGTAAAACCCTTGTCACAAAAGGGTTTTTAGTATTTTTATATGATGAGTTTTAGTTCTGAAGACACTTTTTATTGACTAAAAACAATGAAGGAGGTTCTAAATGTCTATATTTTTCTAACAATTTTGTATTTTCTTAATATAATTTTATCGTGGACGAACCTCTTTAATTTTAGTTATACTTTAATTCATATATTAAAACTTAATATGATGGGAATATTCCTTTAATGAATATGTTAGGGAGGAAATCTATGAAAAAATTAAAATTTGGATTGGCTACTCAAATCCTAATCGGTCTTATTCTCGGTGTCGTTGTTGGGGCAATCTTTTTCGGTAACCCAGGAGTCGAGACATACTTAAAACCAATTGGAGACTTCTTCTTAAGACTCATTAAGATGATTGTCATACCAATTGTCGTATCCAGCTTAATTTTAGGTGTTGCAGGTGCGGGTGATGGTAAAAAAGTAGGGAAACTTGGTTTTAGAACCATTCTTTATTTTGAAATTATCACAACATTTGCGATTATCCTTGGCCTTGTCCTAGCAAACTTTGTACAGCCTGGTGCAGGCGTTGACTTTGGAAATACGGAAAAACAAGATATTAGCCAGTATGTTGAAACGGAAAAAGAGCAAAGCAGCAAATCAGTTGCTGATACGTTCCTTCATATCGTTCCAACGAACTTCTTCCAATCATTGGCGGAAGGTGATTTGCTTGCGATTATTTTCTTCACTGTGCTATTTGCACTTGGCGTTTCAGCGATTGGGGAACGCGGTAAACCAGTGCTCGCCTTCTTCGAGGGTGTATCACATGCCATGTTCCATGTCGTTAATGTTGTGATGAAAGCTGCACCATTTGGTGTATTCGCACTCATTGGTGTGACCGTATCAAAATTTGGTCTTGAATCTCTTATTTCATTAGGTAAGCTTGTAGGTCTTGTTTATTTTGCGCTCGCTCTCTTCCTTATCGTTGTATTCGGAATTATCGGAAAGATGATTGGCGTCAATATTTTCAGATTTCTTGCTTACATGAAAGACGAAATGCTTCTTGCCTTTAGTACATCCAGCTCTGAAACAGTTTTACCAAGAGTCATGGATAAAATGGAACGCATCGGATGTCCAAAAGGAATTGTTTCGTTCGTTATCCCAATCGGTTATACGTTTAACCTGGATGGCTCCGTCTTGTATCAAGCCATTGCTGCGCTTTTCCTTGCACAGGTATATGGCATTGACCTCACGATCGTCCAGCAGCTTACACTTGTTCTTGTACTGATGGTAACATCTAAAGGAATGGCTGCCGTTCCTGGTACTTCATTTGTTGTATTACTCGCGACATTAGGAACGATCGGTGTACCTGCTGAAGGTCTTGCATTTATTGCAGGTGTGGACCGTATCATGGATATGGCACGGACTGTTGTGAACTTAACAGGAAATGCACTTGCAGCAGTTGTCATGTCTAAATGGGAAGGGCAGTATGATCCTGAAAAAGGACATCGCGTGATGACAGGACAAGAGGTACCTGAGCCAACACAGCTTTCAAGCTAATGAAAAAGAACCCCATCTATAGGGGTTCTTTTTTTATACTGTAATTAATGGTGATTGAACATAGTGATAAAGAAGATCTGCTGTATGGACAAGTGAATCTTCATGTGTTCTTTCAAAGGCATGCGAGGAATCTATACCAGGACCAATCAGTCCATGAATGATATCATGCCCTGCTCTAATGGCTGCTGATGCATCAGAGCCGTAATAAGGGTAAATATCAAGGCGGTAATCAATGTTGTGCTCTTCTGCTAATGCAGCTAAATGCTTGCGTAATCCATAGTGATAAGGGCCGCTCGAATCCTTTACACAAATCGATACACTGTATTCATCTGTTGATTGACCGTCACCGATCGCGCCCATATCTACAGCTAGATATTCCACCGTTTCTTCTGGAATATTCGAGTTCCCGCCGTAGCCAATTTCTTCATTATTAGAAATTAAGAAGTGCGTCGTATGCGGCAATGTGATATTTTCCTTTTGAATTCTGTGGATGAGCCGCAAAAGCAGCGCAACACTTGCCTTATCATCAAGATGTCTTGATTTAATAAACCCTGAAGACGTCACTTCCACTCTCGGATCAAATGAAATAAAGTCCCCTACTTGAATGCCAAGTGCTTTGATATCGTCTGCATTTTTCACCTTTTCATCGAGACGAATCTCCATATTTTCTTGATTTCGTTTCGCTTTTCCAGCATCCGCATAGACGTGTACGGATGTTTGATGCATAAGAATGGTCCCTGTGTATGTATGGCCTGATGCTGTTTCAATTTCACAATATTCGCCTTCAATTGAGTTATACTGAAAGCCTCCAATAAGTGCTAGACGAAGCCGTCCATTTGATTTAATTTCCTTAACCATCGCACCGAGCGTATCGACATGCGCTGTCAGCATGCGATGTTCTTTGTCATTTGTTCCTTTAATGGTGGCAATTAATCCGCCTTTTCGATTTCGTTTTGTCTCAATGTTCAAATCTTGTAAAAAACGTTCAACAAAGCCGATCACTTTTTCTGTATTTCCTGATGGACTTGGGATTGATACAAGCTTTTGAATCAGCTGAACGGTTTCATTTACTTCAGTAGTCATTCGGCATTTCCTCCTTTGTCTGAAAGCAATTCCTTCCATGTATGCCTTTTTCAGCATCTCTTCTTAAAATATATCGCTTCAGGTTCGAGATGTCTAATTTCAAATGAAAAATCCTTCCTCTATTAAAGAGAAAGGATTCATGGATTAAGCTTCGTCCTGTTTCATTTTTCTTACGTTCCAAGCAAAGTATGCTGTTGTTGCCGCCATCATGATGATCGCAACTGTACCAAGGATCGCTGCTTGGTGCCATAAATAGCTGTCATCACCGCTTGCAATGATCGTTCTAAATCCGTTGATTGTATACGTCATTGGAAGCAGACTGTGAATGACTTGGAAGAATTTCGGCACAAGCTCAAGCGGGAATGTACCAGCACTTGCTGCGAGCTGAAGAACCAAGATGATAACAGCAATGAAGCGTCCTGGGTTCCCCATTGTTGTCGCCAGCAGCTGAATGATCGCTAAGAATGTCAGACTGACGATAATCGCAAAGAGATAGAAGCGCCAGAGGCTTTCCACCTCAAGACCAAGCCCAAAGATGAGCAAGGAGCTTGCAATAACTGCTTGCAGGATACCAACAAAAAAGAGCACACTATATTTGCTGAAAAACCATTCAAACGCATTTCTAGGGCGCCCAGCAGGGTCTTTCATTGGGAAGACAACGGTGAGCATGAGAGCCCCTACAAAGAGCCCCATCGATAAAATATAAGGTGTGAGTCCTGTACCATAATTATCGATCTTTTTCGCTGTATCATTTTCTGTTTTCACGGGACTCGCAATCATATTGTAATTGTCTTGACCCGCATCAATTTCTCCTGTTTCATCAGCGGCACTTTTTAATTTATCAGACAGCTTACCTGTACCGCTCTTTAAATCTCCCAATCCTTTATCGAGTGATTTTGAACCTTCAGCAAGCTTAGATGTGTTGCTTTGGATATTCGTTGAACCACTTTCCAGCTTATTTAACGCTGCACTAAGCTGGCTTGAACCATTCGCAAGCTTATCTGCACCGCTTTTCGCTGTATCAAGCTTTCCATTTGCTGTTTGCAGACCATCTTGTAATTGGCCTTGACCTGTTTGGAGCTTCAGTGCACCTTGATACAATTTATTCGTACCAGATGTCATTTGATCAATCGCATTTTGTATCGCGACTGTAGACGTGTACAGCTGTTCCGTTTTCTTTGGCAGCTGTTTGACTTGCTGCAGCTGAGCTTTTGCAGAAGCAACCGCAGATTGAACCTCACTAGCATCAGGCAGTTCCTGCAAGGCCGCTAAGCTTTGTTCAAGTCCAGATAGATCAGGCAGTTCGATTTTAGGCAGACTGTTTAGCTGATCCATTGCCGCTTTCTTCTCTTCGTCTGTCATTGAGCTGTTTTGGATGATGCTTTTTACTTTAGCATCTCGATTCGATAACGCTTCTTTTAATGAAGCCAGTTTTGTACTAAACGTTTTTGCGTCTTTTTTCACCTGATCAAGTTTAGGCGCCATCTTTTCAAGATTCGCTAATTCTGGTGACGACAAGACTTTTTCTACTGCTTCGATTTTTTCTGAAAAAGATTGTGCTTTGTTGTTTAGCTGCTCAATACCCGCTGTAAATTGCGGCATTTTAGAAGCGAGCTGCTGATGGCCTTCGCGGCTTGTGTTTAACCCTTCAGTCAATGTATCAATCCCTGTACCAAGCTCTCCAAATTTCTGATCAATGGTTTGATAGCCTGTTAAGAGCTGGCCAAGTCCGCTGTCAAGAGATTGTATTCCTGTGTTCAGTTCACCCATTTTACCAGCAAACTGATGAACACCTTCGCTATAGGTTAACGTTCCTTCAGCCAATTTTGCTAGATTTTCTTTTAATTTGTTACTGCCATCTTTTGCATCTTTTGTTCCGTCATCAATTTTCTTCGCACCATCGCTTGCTTGATCTAAGCCTTTTGCAATCGTTTTGAAGTTATCAAAAATGACCTCTGCGTAATTTTTTGTGACTTCCTTTGAAACCGAATCTTTTAATTTGATAATGGCATTATTCGCAATTTGTGACGCCGCATAGTTGGCGCCTGGATTCGTATAATATTTCAGATTCGATTTTTTCGGATGTTTATCAAGGACTGTACTTGCATTTTTCGAGAATTCCTTTGGTATTTCCACGACGAGATAATAATCCTCGTTATTTAATCCCTTCAAGGCTTTTTCTTCACTATCGACAAAGTTCCATTTGAAATTATCATTTTTCTTTAATTCCTTCACTAAATCATCGCCGACATGCAGTGTTTTTCCGTCATAATGACTGCCTTCGTCCAAGTTGACAACTGCTACAGGCAATTGATCAACTGTACCATATGGATCCCAGTACGCTTTTAAAAACACGCCGCTGTAAATCAGCGGAATAAATAAGACAGCGAAAATCGGGATCAGTAGTTTTTTGCTCGTCACAATGTCTTTCCATTGATTCCGAATTAAATTCATTGCTGTTTTCCTCCCATAGATGAATGACTAAATTTAGAATTTGGTCATTTGAACTTAAAAAAAATTATCTTGCTGCTAAAAGTCCTTTGAGTACATAAAGCTCCAGCGACTCGGCCACCTCTTCTTTTGTTAAAGGCTCGTATCGCTTTTCCCAATCAAAAATAAGTGCAATATATAGTTTCACCATCACAAATGCAGTCAATTCAGGATCACATGGCTTAATATCGCCTTTATCAATCGCTTCTTTTACTTTCGTTTTAATATAGCGAATGATCATTTGCTCCATCTTCTCAATCATTTCCTTGACCGCTGACGTGCCAAGCTTCGCATTTTCCTGAAAGATTTTGATTGTGAGCTGGTGATTTTTTCGAAATTCCAATATTGCAAAGAGTGCTAAATGAAGGTTTTCAGAGAAACTTTTCTCCTCATCCATTGCTTCATCCGCAATTTTCCTCATCTCACTTAAAAGGGATGTAAAAATTTCATCGAACAGCTCTTCTTTGTTTTTGAAAAAGGTATAAATGGTTCCTTTTCCGACGTTGGCAAGCTTCGCCACAAGGTCCATTGTGGTGGCTTTATACCCGAATTGAGTAAATGCCTTCGTAGCCCCGTCTAAAATCATTTGTCTCCTATCAACACTCATGATCTCACTCCCAAAATGACTATTTGAACGTTTTGGTCATTAAGTACAGAAAGTAATATACCATATCCTTTTCTCCAGATGCAACAACTTTGTTCACTTTTATGATTCACAACTCTTTTTGAATTATTCGAGCATGAAAAACTCCCTTTCCTTGATAGAAAAGGGAGTTAGTTTTATGAAAATAGATAAGATACAGCCTCTGAAATGGCAGCTTTTCCTTGATCAATACAATCAGGGATTCCGACACCTTCAAAAGCAGCACCTGTGATATAAACACCAGGATATGATTGCTTAAACGTTTCTCGCATGTTCGAAATGGCTTTTTGATGACCGACGTGATATTGCGGCATGCTCGTCTTCCAGCGAGTCACTGTCGTCAGTTCTGGATCTGCTTTAATATCCATAATTTTCTTTAAATCTTCCAGCACAATGCTGACGATTTGATGGTCTGACTGTTCGACAATTGATTCGTCGCCAGCCTTCCCTACATAAGCACGCAATAATGTTTTTCCTTTAGGAGCTGTATGCGGCCATTTTTTGTTCGTCCACGTACAAGCTGTAATAGAGAAATCACTGTTTCTTGAGATGACAAAACCAGTACCGTCATATTCATTATGAACATCCTCTTCTTTAAAACCGAGTGCAACCGTTGCAACAGAAGTAGATGTCATATCATGCAAGTACTCAAGCCCCGCTTCTTTTGGAAACATGGAATAGATTGATTGATGCGGAGTTGTCACAATGGCTGAATCAGCAAAAAGCGTTTGACCGCTGTCTAACTGCACACCGTAGCCCCCATCTGTTTTTTCAATCTGCTTCACTTTTGTCCCTTTATAAATCGTTGTCAGCTTAAGCTTGCTTTCTACTGCTTCAACAAGCGCTTGAAGTCCTTGATTGATCGTTTGGAACTGCCCTTGTTTTTTCGCTGTCACTTGCTGCGCTTTCGCATGCTGCTGTGATTTTTTCATCCCAAGAATCAAACTGCGATGCTTTTGTTCTGTTTGATAAAACTGCGGGAAGGTGGACATTAAGCTGAGACGGTCAATGTCACCTGCATAAATGCCTGATAGAAGAGGTTCGATTAAATTCTCAACTACTTCATCACCGACACGTCTTCTAAAGAATTCACCGAGCGACTGATCTTCTGTTTGCTTGCTTTTTGGCAAGACGAAATCCATTGCCGCTCTCGCTTTTCCTGCAACTGAAAAAAGACCGGTTGTGATGAATGGGCTGATTTGAGTTGGAATACCCATGACAGCGCCTTTTGGCATCGGGTGAAGGGTTTCATTGACTAGTACATACGCCTGCCCTGTTTCATTATTGACGAGCTGATCTGCGAGACCCACATCCTTCGCCAGCTGCGGTCCACTGACCTTTCTTTCTAAAAATGAATCAGGTCCACGTTCAATGATGTAGCCGTCTTTATATAATGTTTGGATTTTTCCACCTAGCCTAGGGCTCGCTTCAATAAGAGATATTTGAATGGGAAGACCTTTTTCTTCGACTTCCTTTTCCAAATAGAAGGCGGCGGCTAAACCAGTGATGCCACCGCCAATGATGACAAGGTGTTTTTGATTGTCATGCATAGGATCGCCTTCTTTTATATAATTACTTGCTTTCGTCAAGCTTCTTTAATACGACAGTTGCGAGGGCATCAATAAATGCTGGTTTCGCATTTGGCATTTCTGGTCGATAGTAGGCTGCACCGATTTCATCTGTCACGACTTTACATTCATAATCGTTGTCGTATAACACTTCAAGATGGTCAGCGACAAAACCAACAGGCACATATACGAACGTTTTATAGCCTTTTTGTTCGAATAGGTCCCGTGTTAAGTCTTGAACGTCTGGTCCAAGCCATGGATCAGGCGTGTTGCCTTCGCTTTGCCAGCCAATTTCATAATGTTCAATTCCTGCACCTTCTGCAATCATTTTGGCAGATTGTGCGAGCTGATCAGGATATGGATCTCCTGCTGCAATAATCTTTTCAGGAAGGCTGTGTGCAGACACAATGAGTACGGCTGATTCTCTTTCCTCTTCACTCATTGATGCATACGTATCCTTCACTTGTTTCACCCAATAGTCCACAAACTTCGGCTCATCGTACCAGCTTTCCACAGACGTAATCTTCAGATTGCCAAGCTTGTCTGCCTCATCTTGTGCACGCTTGTTATACGATTTCACGCTAAAGGTTGAAAAATGCGGCGCAAGAACAATACTCACTGCTTCTGTGATGCCGTCCTTGTGCATCTCTGCAACTGCATCCTCAATGAACGGCTCAATATGCTTTAAGCCAATGTAGACATGAAATTCAATGTCGTCTTGGATGTCGTTCAAATGATCACACAAACCATTTGCCTGCTGTTCGGTAATTTTTGATAAAGGAGAAATACCGCCGATTGCCTTGTAGCGATCCTTCAAATCTTGCAGCATCTCTGGCTCCGGCTTTCTGCCTCTGCGGATATGTGTATAATAACGCTCAATATCTTCTTCTTTATATGGGGTGCCATATGCCATGACAAGAAGTCCCATTTTCTTTTTCTCCACAACCAACACTCCTTCAGATCATTTGAAATAGTTTAGATGGATGATTTTTTATGTTTCGCTGAATAATCGTGAATAAAATCTGTCAGCTTCTTTAACGTATCTGGTGAAACATCTGGAAATACCCCATGACCTAAGTTAAAGATAAAGTGATCTGATTTCATTCCTTGATCTAAAATATCTTTTGCTCTCTCTTCAATGACTTCCCAAGGAGCAAGTAAAATAGTTGGATCAAGGTTCCCCTGTAACGTTTTTGTGAGCCCTTCTTTTCTTGCTTCGTCTACACTCATACGCCAATCCAGTCCAACCACATCAAGCGGCAGGTCATGCCAATCTTTCGCTAAATGGCTTGCACCAACTCCATACATGATCATTGGGACGTTTTCAGACTTCAGCTCTGTGAAAATTCGCTGCATGACAGGCTTAATGAATGTCCGGTAATCTGCTGCATTTAAAGCGCCAACCCATGAGTCGAAAATTTGAAATGCACTGACCCCGGCTTTTACCTGCGCACGTATGTACGTGATCGTCATATCAGCTAACTTGTTCATGAGCAGCATCCACGCCTCAGGATCACTGTACATCAGCGCCTTTGTTTTATGATAATTTTTAGATGGACCGCCTTCAATCATATAGCTTGCCATCGTAAATGGTGCGCCAGCAAAACCGATAAGCGGAACATTCAGCTGCTCCTTCGTTAAAAGCTGAATGGTATCAAGCACATATGGCAGGTCTTCTTCAGGATGAAGTTCCCCAAGACGTTCAATATCTGCTTTAGATCGAATCGGTGCATCAATCACAGGTCCAATTCCATTTTTAATTTCTACGTCCACTCCAATAGCCGGAAGCGGGGTCATAATATCTTTATATAAAATAGCGGCATCTACACCATATTGTTCTACAGGAAGTCTTGTTACATAAGCACATAACTCTGGCTGATGCGTAATTTCAAATAGCCCGTATTTTTCTTTAAGGGCACGATATTCAGGCTGTGAGCGTCCTGCCTGTCTCATATACCACACTGGTACATGGTCTGTTTTTTCCCCTTTACACGCCTTTAAGAACGTGTCATTAAAAACCTTCGTTTTTCCCATTACCTTTCATTCCACCTTTCGCCTTATACTCTCTTTTTGTACAAGGCTCAAACCTGCTTTTACTATACCGTTTTTTCAAGGCACGGTATACTAAAGCGGCTCAATGTTCAAAAAATCGCCGAATATTAACGTCCAAAAGCCTCTGGCTTGACATATGGACTGCCTTCTCCTTCTTCTTGCGTTTGGGTATTATATGGAACAACCTTATACTCTGCATTTGAAAATACATTGGCATACGGCATTGTATAGCTGTCCACGCCTGTCACTGTGTCGATCAGCGTCTCGCTTCCATTTCTCTTTTCATAGATGCGGTATTCAATGCGTTTATCCTCCTGATTGTCCCAAGACAACTCTAATGTAAACAAGCCTTTGATTTTAAACGCATAGCGAGCTTCAAATCCTGATAATCCCTCTAAATGGATGGGCGACTCGAGCTCTTTAATCCCCTCTGGTTTTTCAAACGTTTCATTGGTGATTTGAGCTGCTGTTAAAATATCTTTAAACAGCTGCACAGGGTATTGACTGCCTCCAGTTAAATAGTGGCTGTTATCTGTTTTGTCATACCCCATCCAAATTGCACCCGTTGTACTAGGCGTATAGCCGGCAAACCAAGCATCCTTTGTTGCACCTTTCACACCTGAATATGTGGTCGTACCTGTCTTACCTGCTAAATCTCCAGCGTATGAACCGCTCTGGGCTGTTCCGCCCTTGACGACTTGCTGGAGCATTCTTGTCATATTCCAAGCATTCTGCACACTAAATACTCGTTCTTGCTGACTACGATTCTTTTCTACAGTTTCTCCTTCATCATTGGTGATTTTTTGAATAAAGAAAGGCTTTTTATATACACCTTCATTTGCAAAAGTATGAAAGGCTCCAGCGATCTGTAATGGAGAAACTCCTTTTTCTAAACCGCCAAGTGCAATAGCTAAGCCTTTATCCGAGATATCTATCCCCATTTTCTCGAGATATGATTTCGACGTATCAATGCCCAGCTGGCTTAATGTCCACACAGCAGCGGTATTTTTACTTTTCATGAGAGCTTCCACCATTGTGACCCTACCTTCATACTGCCCATCGTAATTCTTAGGTGAATAGCCGTCATAGCTTTTTTCTTTGTCTTCAAGCAGTGAATAAGGTCTGAATTTTTTCTCCTGCATTGCCGGGCCGTAGACTGCGATCGGCTTAAAAACAGATCCCGGCTGCCTAACAGCTGTCACCCTGTTGTAGCCTCTCGCCTGATATTCTCGTCCCCCGATGGCTGCTTTTACTCCACCAGACTCGTTATCAATAAATACGGCGCTGCCTTCCGGAGAACCGCTTTTTCCCGGGAAATAACGGTTGTTCTTCATCGCATCATAAGCGGTTTTTTGCAGATTCATATCAATCGGAACTGTAATGGTATAGCCGCCTTGAAGCAATTGTTCATGCGAAATGGCATACTCTGATTCTGCTTCTTTAATAATGAGATCAACATAGCTGTCCACCCAAGGCGTTTCTGATTTCTTTTTTAAATGAATGCCTAGTGTTCTCCCTTTTGCTTCTACTGTTTCTGTTGAAGACAAATATCCTTGTTCGTTCATTAAATTCAGGATGGTGTCCCGCCTCTGTTTATTTTTATCAGGGTGTAAAACAGGCGAGTAAGAAGATGGTGCCTTTGGCATCGCAGCGAGTGTGGCACCTTCGCTGACCGTTAAATCTTTGACATCCTTACTAAAATAATAATTGGCTGCTGCCTGAATACCATAAACACCATGGCCAAAGTAAAGCTGATTCAAATACATCTCTAGCAGCTTATCCTTTGAATAATCTCTCTCTAAATTAATGGCAATAATGACTTCTTTCGTTTTTCGAAGAAAGGTTTTATCATTTGTGAGAAAAATATTTTTTGCGAGCTGCTGGGTAATTGTACTGCCGCCCTCTACCTTCCCTCCTGCTAATATATCTCGATAAACCGCCCTTGAAATAGACTGTGCATCAATTCCGTGATGCTCATAAAAACGCTTGTCCTCGACAGCCACAAAAGCTTTTGCTACTTTATCAGGCACCTCTTTTAATGACACAGGGTCCCGATTTTCTGAATACATGCTTGTGAGTTCTTTTCCATTCTGATCAATGATTTTGGAGGAAGCGTGAAAAACAAGCTTCTTTTCATCTATGACATAATGTCCTAAAAATAAAATCGTCAGATAGCCAATGAATGAGAGTACGATTGTACTTCCTGCAATGACTAATGGAATGATTATCTTCTTTTTCTTCAAATTAGGTCACCTCATTCCTTTATACGGATAGTATGGGATGTATTGCTTCATAATATGTTTTATGGATTGACTGCCAAAGAATTATATATCATTCTTTTGTTATACTATCAAGCAGGAGGCGGTTTAGATGAATTTTTATATTACATATGGAACAGCAGATTTTTTGCATAAAATCGCAAAGAAACACCATCTGGAAAATCTGCTTTATATGGTCGGAAAAGAACAAGCAGCTCTTTTTCATGAAACGGAGGGTGAGACTGTATTTAAAGCCCCTCATGCCTATGATGTGATTTATGCGAAAGGCGAGCTTGTCCAATCTGGTTTCGTCACCTTGAATCATATCCCTGTTAAGCTTGAAAGCAGAGCACTGTTTGAATCCACCTTTCAGAAAAAGACGAACATCTCAGAACATCAGCGCGGCTTCCAGGCTATTCGCGTTTTAAGACCTCAAAAAGATGAAGAAGTTTATTTGATTTTGACACTTTGGGAATCAGAGGACTTATTTCAAGACTTTCAAGAATCAGAAGCATTCTTTCAGCCACACGAAGATACAGGCTCCATTTTCTCTCGTCCAGCTTACCTCACATCCTACCATGCCGTCACAGACAATTAAGGAAGTGCTGCTCTCAGCACTTCTTTTTTTCATCAAAAAAAGCCCAGTCGCCTGGGCTCTTCATTTTATGAACTTGATTTCAGCTCGTACCGATGAATGATCGGCTGAAGCACATAGAAATTCAGCAATATCCACCCTAATAAGACCGGCCACTTCAACATAGGTGAAGCACCTTTCAATTGAATCAGCAGCACCAATAGCGGAATCAAGCAGATCATAAAAAAACTCATTTTTGAGACAAAGGTTTCTTTGATTTGATGCCGGCAGCTTGGACACATCATCATTTTCGTATGTGATAAATGAAATTTTTCGACGAAAGAAAATGTTTTTGAACAATTTGGACAGCTTCCCAACGCTACTCCTCCCTTTCCCTACTTCATATCAACTTCGACTTTTATGTAAAATGACCTTTTGATACTGACCACGAAATCCTCTTCTGTTGAAAGATTCTAACAATTACCATACAATCAGTAAAAGAGCATGAAGGAGGTTTTCGATTCAATGACAATATCCACTTTACAAAAAAGCATCAATGAACGTCTTGATGAACATTATGAGGAAATGGTTGAAATTAGACGCCATCTCCATATGAATCCTGAACTTTCTTTTCAGGAAGAAGAAACAGCCGCTTTCATCGCCAGCTACTATGATACATTACAAATACCTACGCGCACCAAGGTGGGCGGTCATGGCGTACTCGCTTTTATTGAAGGAGCTTCTCCGGGACCAACCATTGCCCTCAGAGCTGATTTTGATGCACTTCCCATCCACGATGAAAAAGATGTACCTTACAAATCAACAAAGCCTGGTGTGATGCATGCGTGCGGTCACGATGGGCATACTGCGACACTTCTTGTATTAGCAAAAGTCTTGCATACGCATCGTGATCAATTAAAAGGAAAGATCGTCCTCATTCATCAGCATGCCGAGGAATATGCTCCCGGCGGTGCAAAACCAATGATTGAAGACGGCTGTTTAGACGGGGTCGATGTGATATTTGGTACGCACCTTTGGTCTTCAGAGCCTTGTGGCACGATTCTTTATAAAAGCGGGAACTTTATGGCAGCGGCCGATCGTTTCTCCATTCAAGTCCAAGGGAAAGGCGGACACGGCGCCCAGCCTCATTTAACCAAAGATGCCGTACTCATCGGTTCACAAATCGTCGCAAACCTGCAGCAAGTCGTTGCACGTAAAGTCAATCCAATTGATTCTGCTGTTGTTTCTGTTGGAGGTTTTGTAGCGGAGAATGCCTTTAACGTTATTGCAGATTCAGCTGTTTTAACGGGTACTGCACGATCCTTTGAAGAAAGTGCACGGCATATCATCGAACGAGAAATTGAACAGGTGGTAAAAGGGGTATGCCAGATGCATGATGCTGCCTACACATATGAATACGTAAGAGGATACCCAGCTGTCAAAAACCATCCAAAGCCGACTGAATATATTGCTGGCATCGCAAACCAGACAGAAGGTGTCACAGAAGTAAAAGAAGCGGAAACCCAAATGGGCGGAGAAGACTTTGCTTACTACCTTCAGCATGTCCCTGGTACCTTCTTCTACACAGGCGCCATGCCCGAAAACAGCCAGGACGTGTATCCACATCATCATCCAAAGTTTGATATCAACGAAAAAGCAATGCCTATCGCAGCAAAGGTTCTCGCTAACGCCGTTCTTTCCTACAATGAATAAAAAAAAGCCGCTGTCATCAGCGGCTTCAGCGTGTAGACAAACCCTCGCATTCGGTGTCAGGTCTGCGCTCCGGTGCTCACGAATCTCAAATTCGCTCCGCTCCGCTGCTCGTCAGACTGCAAAGGTTTTCTATCACGCTGTGCTGAAAAGAAGACAAAGGGCTAAAATAAAGATTATTTTAGCCCTTTGTCAACAATCTAAAGCCGCTGTTATCAGCGGTTTTTCTATTTCATTTCTTTCAATATTCGCAAGTGAAACACATGGCGTGCAACCTCTCCGAGCTGTCCTGTCAGCTGATGATTTGCCACCCCGCCAACAGCGGCTCCGACGACCGGCATTAATTGAAACAGCTTTACAAGATCAATATAATCTCGATACTCCTGCTGAAAGCTGTACCAATCCATTTCCTCGCGGCTCGTTTCCCAATCATCTATGATCTTCATCATTTTTTGACGATGGGCACTGCTGGAAAAGGCGAGCTGAAATATACAGAGCAAAAAGAGTCTTTCCTCCTTTTGAGATAAATCAAAGCCATAAATACACGCCAGCTCATAAAGGCATTTCATCTTTATGCTCAGCAGCAGCGGAAAGTCTGCCATTCCGAGGAATAAACCGCCTGCACCTGTTCCAACCCCTTCGATAGCAGCCGCCTTTTGGTAATACTTCACTTTATCCTTTGCCAGTTCATTTCGTTCTACAATCGATAATTGTTCATCAATCACTGAAAATGAAGTAAAGTGTGATCCTGATACGGTGGATTCAACCATTGTTTTGACTGCACTTGTGATGACTTGATGAAATCTGGCAGGAATTCGGCGGTTCACCTGCTGCTGAACTCCTTTTGAAAACCGTTCGATCTTTGAAGGTTTTCTTAAAAAACGTGTTTGAAAAAGAATGGCTTCTTCATACAACTCCCGTTCAGCTGCATTCATCCAGTCCCCTCCTTGATGTCATCATACGCTCGCTGTAATTCCACTTATCTCATCTTTTTTAACCTGCTTTGTACGTAAGGCTTAAAGAGGACAAGCACAAATGCTAAAGAAATGAGAAAGGCAAGTCCGCTTCCCTGCCAGCCCCCTGCTGGAAGTACCGCACAGCTCAGCAATATCGATTGGATGATGAGCACATTACGGACGAGAACAAAAAAGCTTCGATCCTTTTCCTTTTGAGAAACTGGATAAAGTGCCTGTAATGAAAGATGAGCAAAGTGCTTCGTTAACGGCACAAGTTGTACACCTGTGATAAATACTGTGAACAAGACTAGTAACGCACCCACCCAGCCTGCTGCACCTGTATACAAAATAATTAGGACAAACACGGCCGTTAATCTAAACACCAGACCAAAATAGTCATTTGAGCGTACAAACGCCCTCACATACATATAAGAAAAAGTTTTACGCTGATCGTAAGGAACAAACTTCAACATCCAGTCCATGTATGCTCTTCTTTTCACCTGTTTCTTTAAGTGAGGCACATCTGTAAATAAGTTTGCCAAACGATAAAAGCGCTGCTTCCGTTTTAATTCATCAGAAATATGCATTTCCCATTGAAAGGGCTGTTTTTTCACTGCATTTGTTAAGTAGACAAGATAGACACCATAGATAAGATAAAAAACGATTGCAATCACATAGGCTGCCTGTAAGATGGTGTAGATCAACATCATATTTAATAGAAAACGAAGGGCTGCATCGAGCCATCTCACGTGTTTTCCTTGAAAATAAGTCATTCTCCATTGAATGGCTGTATTCAGGCCCTTTATTAAGATCATTTGCGCCAATATCAGCACATACTCCGTGATGCCTCCTGAAGACACCGCCGAATAAAGCGGAAGTGCGACAATGGATACAGCAATGAGAGGAAACAGCTGAGAAATGAAGCTAAAGTTAAACGCTTGTTTTAAATAAGGCTCCATCTTTCCTTCCAACGGAAGCAAAAACACGAGATCGGCTTCTTTAATCAACGTACGTACATATGAGCTTGTAAGTACCAATGAGAAAACAACTGCCATCACCCAGTAGGATGGGAAGTGAGCTGGAATATGTTTGAGCCAGCTGCTGTACCAGCTTGCTCCGCCTGCAAGGAAAAAAATGAGCACAATGACAAGATGATCGTTGAACATGTATTTTAAGTATTTTCTTGTTTCTTGTATGTGTTCCTCTAATCTTGATTTCCAAATAGTAAGCGTTGTTTTACTCATAGCTTTCTTCCTTTGTTAATTCCAAATAAAGATCATCGAGTGTCGCATCTCTCATATCGAACTGTTCTCTCAGCTCTGCCAGTGTTCCTTTCGCTCTGATTTCCCCTTCGTGCAAAATAATGAAGGAATCACAATAGCGCTCAGCTGTCGCCAAAATATGCGTTGACATCAGGACACTAGCGCCGCTTTTCTTCGCAGCATTCATCCGTTCAAGCAGTGCATTGATCGCAAGAGGATCAAGCCCTAAAAACGGTTCATCGATGATATACAGCTCTGGTTCCACAAGGAATGCACACATAATCATGACCTTCTGCTTCATTCCTTTTGAAAAATGAGCAGGGAACCATTTCAGCCGTTTCTCCATTCGAAATTCTTTCAGCAATGATGGCAGCCGTTCGTCTAATTGTTCCTTTGATAGACCGTAAGCCATCGCGGTCAGCTCTAAATGCTCTTTTAACGTTAATTCTTCATATAAAACAGGTGTTTCAGGAATAAATGTAAATTGTGAACGATACGCCTCTTGGTCGTCTTGAAGGGTTCGTCCATTCAATTCAATGACACCTTTATGCGGTTTCATGAGCCCGATAATATGGCGGATGGTTGTACTTTTCCCCGCCCCGTTTAAGCCAATGAGACCGACGATTTGATTTCTTTCTAATTCAAATGAAATATTTTTTAGAACGGGATTCTTCGTATATCCGCCCGTTACATCTTTTACAGTGAGAAGGGACATGAATTCGTTCCTTTCTTTCTTTTTTCCTTTATAGTAACAAAAACGAATGATAATTTGAAATGTTTACCTATAGACGAGTCATGAATAAAAAATAGGCGCTTTGGTCATCATAATGTATGTAGAAGAAATGAACTTGATGACCAATAAGTAAATGAGGTGTTTGTTAAAGGCAAAGAACCGCATGACAAGTTGGTTTTTCATCTAAAAACCTTAGCTTCTGTTTTGCTTCACTGATTCTTGATTTTTGTGTCCTATACAATATGTATACGACAAACCAAAACGTCAAATGAGGTGTTTACGGCAGAAATAGCAGGCACATGAATTCTTTATTTCAGTAAATAGAGAATTCAAAAGGCATTCGAATGAAAGCATCAGCATTTCTTCTGCAGGAGCAGGATGAGCGACCAAAGGAGTTCGCTTGTCCTGTTTTCTTTTTTGCTTCTTTTTGTGATACGATAAAGGAAAAATAATGAGGAGTGACATGGCGTGAGCGACTGCATTTTTTGCAAGATCATTGATGGAGACATTCCATGTGCAAAAGTATATGAAGACGAGCATGTATTGGCTTTTCTTGATATCAGCCAAGTAACAAAAGGACATACCCTTGTAATCCCAAAAATACATAAAGAAAACATCTATGAGATGACACCAGAAGTGTCTAACCACTACTTCCAAGCGATTCCGAAAATTGCAAGGGCGATCAAACAGGAGTTTGAACCAATTGGGTTAAACCTCCTGAACAACAATGGTGAAAAAGCCGGTCAATCGGTGTTCCATTACCATATGCATATCATTCCGCGCTACGGAAAAGGCGATGGCTTTGGTGCCGTATGGAAATCACATCAAGATCAATACACGTCAGAGGATTTAAAAGACATTTCTTCTGCCATCCACACGCGGCTTACTTCATCTTAACAGATGAGGTTCAGCGTGTAGACAAACCCTCGCATTCGTTGTCAGCTCTGCGCGCTGGTGCTCACGAATGTCAAATTCGCTCCGCTCCAGTGCTCGAGCTTCCTAGACTTCAAAGGTTTTCTTTCACGCTGAAAAAAAGACAAAGGGCTAAAATAAAGATCATTTTAGCCCTTTGTCAACAATCTGTACCTCATCTTAACAGATGAGATTTTTCTTATTTTTGCCCCTTTTCATTGCTTCCATCTCCCTAATAGTAAGATATTTTGAACGATTCAAATTTTTTGTCCAAATGCTTCAAATTTGTGATAGGATGGTTTTATCTTTTGATCCATTAACGCGAGAAATAGGGAGAGATTGTGATGAAGCGAACGACAAATTTTAATGCTGGTCCGGCGGCACTGCCGCTAGAAGTGCTTCAAAAAGCACAGGAAGAACTTGTTGATTTTAAACAAACTGGGATGTCTGTGATGGAGCTTTCTCATCGCAGCGGTGAATATGAAGAAGTACACAATAAAGCAAAAGCGCTTTTGGTGGAACTGATGGACATTCCAGAAGATTATGAAGTCCTCTTTTTACAAGGCGGAGCTAGTCTTCAATTTGCGATGATTCCTATGAACTTCTTACATGAAGGCGAAACAGCTCATTTCATTCAAACAGGCGCTTGGTCAGAAAAAGCATTGTCAGAAGCAAAAGGGTTTGGTCAGACATCTGTGCTTGCTTCAAGTGAAGATGACAACTACTCGTATATTCCAGAAGTAGATACTTCTGGTTTAACAGATGGTGCTTACTTGCACATCACATCGAACAATACGATCTTCGGTACTCAGTGGAAAACGTTCCCGAAAACGTCACTCCCGCTCATTGCGGATATGTCCAGTGATATTCTCAGCAAAAAAATAGACGTTTCTTCATTTGATCTCATCTATGCTGGGGCACAAAAAAACCTAGGGCCTTCAGGTATCACGATTGTGATTGCGCGCAAACGTTTATTAGAGAAAGAGAAAAGCAGCACACCGAAAATATTAAAATATTCAACACATGCAAAAGCTAACTCTCTTTATCATACACCACCGACTTTTGCGATTTATATGCTGTCACTTGTCCTTGAGCATGTCAAACAAGCTGGCGGTGTAGAAGCAGCAGAAAAACGCAATGAACAAAAAGCAGGCATTCTCTATGATACCATTGATCAAAGCGGCGGTTTTTATCAAGGGCATGCGCGCGCTGACAGCCGTTCACATATGAATGTCACCTTTACTCTTCGCGATGATGCACTTACTTCTTCCTTTGTGGAAAAAGCAAAGCAAGAGCAAATGGTTGGACTTGCCGGCCACCGTTCTGTCGGTGGATGCAGAGCATCTATTTACAATGCGGTCTCAATTGAAGACTGCCAAAAGCTTGCGGACTTTATGAAAAAGTTCCAGCAAGAAAATGAGTAAAAAGGCTTTTCTATAAGGAAATAAATTTGTTATAATAACGAGAAATATAAAGTCACGACTCTTGCAATAAATGATGAGCCATATTATTGGAGAGTCCTATAAGAGCTTAGCAGAGGAGAGCATAGAAATGAAAACAAAAGAATTAGTGATTATGTCATTGCTTGCAGCAATGGGAGCTGTCTTGCATACGATTTTCCCGCCCATCTTTTTCGGAATGAAACCTGATATGATGCTGGTCATGATGTTTTTAAGCATCATCCTTTTCCCAAAGGTACAGCATGTTGTCGTGATTGCGCTAGTGACTGGCGTGATTTCTGCATTAACAACGGGATTCCCAGGCGGACAAATTCCGAATATGATTGATAAGCCAGTGACAGCCTTTATCTTCTTAGCCCTTTTCTTATCTTGCTTGAAGATAAAGAACAAAGTCGTGCTGACCGCTGTATTAACTGCGATTGGAACCATCGTATCCGGCGTGATTTTCTTATCTGCCGCTTTACTGATCACTGGACTGCCAGCTGCATTACCGGCACTTCTTGTGGGTGTTGTCCTGCCAGCAGCCGTGATTAATACCATCGCTATGGTATTTGTCTTCCCAATTGCTCAGTCCATTCTGAGACGTGCAAGAATGATAGAAGTTGCTTAACGAATAACCGAACCTCTTCATGATAGATGAAGAGGTTTTTTTCATGCTTTTATAAAAGAAAAAGGGTCAGCAGCAAAATGAGGAGCGAAATTCCTGCACCAACCGCACACACAAGTGCTTTTTGCTTTAAAACATGTTTTGGCGGATAAGACCCTGCATACCCAAGCTGTCTTGCATAATGAATAGAACCACCTGTAAAAACGATGACGATACACATAAAAACGAACAGAAAGACAGACAACCTTCTCCCCTCCCTTTTCTTCAAAAGTATGCTAAAATAAAGCAAGCTATGTATGGAAGTTCAATGAAGCTGATCGTCAGCTCAGAGAGAACATGCGAATGTGTAAAATTTGACTAGAGGTGATTTGAATGGCTAGTGGACGTTCTTTATTAACAGGATTATTTGTAGGCGGTCTCCTCGGAGGTGCGGCAGTGCTCCTGACGACTCCCTCTTCTGGCAGAGATGTGCGCGGAAAAGTGAAAGACGGCTATGACAAATTCGAAGATACGCTGACAAAATTAAAAAGAGATGGACAAGCTTTAAAAGAGCAAATTGTGGAAACAGCAAAAGAAAGCGCAGAGGTGATTAAAGAAGTCGGGTCTGAATTGCAAACATCGATTCAGCAATGGCGCGAAGAAATCAAACCTCATCAGCAGGACTTACAAAAGGAAATTCAGGAAATTGAGGAAAAGCTCAAACAACTGGAGAAAACCTTACAAAACTAATATACTCACAAAAAAATATTCGTTTACAAAAGTGTGCGGGGTGCGTATCCCGCACTTTTTTTGTTGAAAAAAGGTTATTTTGACAATGTTTTTCATGACTTTTAAAAATTCTTGAATTTTCAGCTTTATTAATCTTTATTTTATTGGCATAATAGAATTACAAGAAAAAGAGAAGTAGGTGAAATGGATGAATCATTCGGAACAGCCTTTCGATGTAAAAGAAGCACTTTTATTCAGTCAAAGAATGGCCCAATTGAGCAAAGCTCTTTGGAAATCCATTGAAAAGGACTGGCAGCAGTGGATCAAACCGTATAACCTAAATATCAATGAACATCATATTTTGTGGATTGCGTATCAATTAAAAGGAGCTTCAATATCAGAAATTGCAAAGTTTGGCGTCATGCATGTATCAACGGCGTTTAACTTCTCTAAGAAACTGGAGGAACGAGGATTTTTAAAATTTTCTAAAAAGTTAAACGATAAGCGCAATACGTATATTGAGCTAACGCCAAAAGGCGAAGAGACATTCCATAAACTACTCGAAGATTATGACCCGGCCCGAACTGGTATTGTCAAAGGCGCACAGCCGCTTCATGACATTTACGGAAAGTTCCCTGAGATTTTAGAAATGATGTGTATCATCCGTAACATTTATGGTGAGGATTTCATGGAGATTTTTGAGAAATCGTTTTCAAACATTGAGAAGGACTTTTTGAATGAGCAAGGAAAAGTCACAAAAAAGACTGAGGAACTTGAAAACTCAGCTGAGGCAGCAGAAAAAGCGTCTAAAACAAATCAAATTGTTTAATGATCTTTATAAATTCATTCATTAGCGGCTGAAAGAGCCCTTGATCATGCAAAGCAAATATCGTCTCATGAACATCCAGCTTTTCAATTAACTGTCCCGCAAAGAGCGCAAGGAGATCGTCAAACATGACGTAGCCTTGTGCTTTTTGCTTATCCATTTCCTCTGTAAGCTCAGCACAAATACGCTCAATTTCCTCTGCCTCTTCTTTCGATACACGCTGCCTGATCAATAACGCATAATATGGATAACGGCTCATATCGGCTGCCGTCAATAAAAGTTCCATATAATATTCAAGCTGGCTCATTCGTTCCTCAATACTCATGTACGTTCCCTCTTTCTCTTAGTCCTTCTATTTTAGCCGAAATTACTCATTGACGAAAGAGACGAACCTCCCCCTTCTGTTCTTTTTTCTTGAAAAATCCAAAGTTTCCTCTCTTTATTCCATTTGAAGGCAGCATTTTATTTTTTTTCATCAAAACCATTGATTTTTATCCTCAGGAAGAGTAAATTATCTTGAGATATTCAATTCGATTTTTAGATTGGAAGGATGAAAAATGAATTGTTGGAAGACCATTAATCTTGAAAAGGATTATGGTTATACGAGAATGATGATTTCTGCCATAAGTCTTGCTATCCTTTTTTTCATTATGGCATTTTTATGTTTTCAACTGACTCATCCTGAAACGAGGCTAAGCAGCCATAACGCACCGCTTTTTGCCGTGCTCTTACTTGTGACATTGCTTGTCCACCGTGTGGTTCACTTGATCCCAGTGATGAAAAATAAGAAAAAAATGACGCTATTGATGAAACGAAATTGCTGGCAGCGCGTGCCTAAGAAAGTGATGCTTTTTTCACTTCTCAGCCCGTTTTGTGTCATCTCACCGGTTTACTTTGTGTTAGGCGTGGCGTTTCCTATGTACGCACACTATTTTATCATCATCGCAAGTATACATGCAGGCTATTGTTTGCCTGACTTTTTATTTGCATGGAAGCTGCTCAAAGCACCTAAATCCTGCATCATCGATCAAGCTCAAGACGAGTTTGATATTTTAGTTGACCAAACTTCCTCATCATGAGGTTTTTAAAGCCAACTTCTATCTTTTTCATAAAAAATTTGGTAATGTAGTATGGGAATAGCATAGAGAGGGGGGATCTCCGATAGTTTTATTTTACTTCATCGTCTTTGCCGCGTTTATTGTGTATTCAATAAACAGGCTTACTAATACATTATGCCTTGTCAGAGAGATTCCTGAAGAACGGCAAGATAAGGTGTTTCGCTTTATCAATGTATCAATACTGATCTTACTTATCTCATCATTTGTTGAAATTACCATTTCCATTTAAGATCAAAGCAAAAGCTGCCAGTTTGAGGGCAGCTTTTTGTGTATATTTTAATTAGCAAATCCAAGATGCACCGATGATGATCAATAAAATGAATAATACGACGACTAGTGCAAAACCGCCAGCAAAGACTTCTCCTCCCATGTGAAAACACCTCCTGCCAGTTCTTCCTCTGTTCTAAGCTCAGTGTATGCAGAAAAATAAAAAACGTTTAGGCACCTGTCATCGTTTGAAAAAAGAACCGCCCTCACGCACGGCAGGACGGCTCCCTTCTGTCACAGCGATTTAATTAGTAAAGATATGCTGCACCAACGATGATCAGCAAAATGAATAGCACGACCAATAAAGCAAACCCATTAGAATATCCTGCTCCCATATAATTCAGCCTCCTTTTTGTGATCACTATATGTGTATGTCGCGCGCAATTTTTTGACTAGACGAATGCCCTTCCATTTGCATTTCTTTTTACAGCGTGTCACAATATGTTATGATACAAGCAATGATAAATAAATTGGAAAGATTAGGAGTGTTTTTTGAATGAAAAAAATGGCTTTAGCAGCTGTAACAGCAGTAAGTGTTTTAACTCTTGGCGCATGCAGTAGCGGTGATAAAGATGTGATCGCCACAACGAAATCAGGAGATGTCACAAAAGGAGAGCTTTATACAACTCTTAAGAAACAAGCAGGTGGAGATGCTCTAAACCTACTTGTTCAACAAAAGGTTCTTGCTGACAAATACAAAGTATCTGATAAAGAAATTGATAAGAAATTGGAAGAATATAAAAAGACACTTGGTGAAGATCGTTTAAAACAGCTTCAAGATGAATTCGGTAAAGATTACATCAAAGATCAAGTGAAATATGAGCTGCTGACTCAAAAGGCTGCCAAAGCTAACATCAAAATCACTGATAAAGAAGTAAAATCGTATTACGATGACCTTAAAGGAAAAATCCGTGCAAGCCACATTTTAGTAGCTGATAAGAAAACAGCTGACGAAGTGGAAAAGAAATTAGATAAGGGTGAAAAATGGGATTCCCTTGTCTCTGAATATTCAACTGATACTGCTTCAGCAGCACAAGGCGGCGATGTAGGCTGGTTCGCAAAAGAAGGCCAAATGGACGAGAACTTCAGCAAAGCTGCTTTCAAACTAAAAGTAAATGAAATCAGCAAGCCAGTAAAATCCCAATTCGGCTACCATATCATTAAAAAGACTGAAGAACGCGGTAAATATGATGACATGAAAGCAGACTTGAAAAAAGAACTGCTTGACCAAAAACAAGCAGACACAAATGAAATCCAAAACATCTTAAACAAATTAGTAAAAGATGCTGATGTGAAAGTAAAAGATAAAGAGCTTCAAAAAACGTTCAAAGAAAAATCTGAACAGCCTGCACAAAATCAGCAGACACAACAGAACCAGTAATCACAAAAAACCCCTCTGCCGTAATCGTGCAGAGGGGTTTTTGTATGACGAGATTAAGCAATTGAATGATCTTCATGTGCCGCAGTATCCTGTGATCTTTTCACCTGCTGATTCTGGCGTCTGCGCTCTCTTTCCTGTTCCATTCGCTCGATAAATATTTCTCCTTCCTTTTCAATAAAGGATTGATCAATTTCTTGCTCCTCTTTGGCTGTTGTCATTAATTTATACGCACAGAAAATAATGCCGATAATACATGCATACACCCACCACGGAAAAAACAACATTTTTTCATCGCCTCCTTTTCTTAAGGACAATTCCTCTCTTCCTTTGTGTTACATGCTTATGCGAAAAGGAGACAAGTTATGAAAAAAACGCCCGCATAAACGGACGTTTTGACATGATTATTCGTGATGGAAGGTTGGTTTATAAAACGAACGATTCTCAAGTGCAAAAATACGTTCTGTATATTCTCCTGGTTTCACATGCTCAAGCGCACGATCCATCATGTTCATTTTCGCATCTAAATTATCAATATAGTGAAGAATTTCAGCTTCTTTCACCATTGGTGGTTTCGGGCTGCCCCATTCTCCTTTTCCGTGATGACTCAGGACTAAGTGCTGTAAAATGAGAATTTCCTCTGAATCAATGCTAAGCTCTTCCGCAGCTTTCGCAATTTCTGTCACCATAATGGAAATGTGGCCAATTAAATTCCCTTCCACAGTATATGTCGTGGAGACTGGACCCGAAAGCTCTTTGACTTTCCCTAAATCATGAAGAATGATGCCTGAATATAAAAGATCTCGATCTAGTGATGGATATAGGTCAACAATTGATTTTGCTAAATGCAGCATAGACACGACGTGGTAGGCGAGTCCAGAGACAAATTCGTGATGATTTTTTGTCGCTGCTGGATAATCAGCAAATTCCTGTCCATATTTCTTCAGCAAATGCCTTGTAACACGCTGAATATTAGGGTTTTTCATATCAAAGATATATTGCATAATCGTATCCATCATATCGTGTTTTGGAATAGGAGCTGTTTCGAGAAAGTCATCAATTCGAATTTGCTCGTTTTCAGCAACAGGGCGTATATTCCTAAGCTTCAGCTGATTCCTCCCGCGATAATGATGAATGTCGCCTACTACCTTCACGATGGTTTGCGGGCCGTAGGTGATTTCATCATTCTGCTTTGCATCCCATAGTTTCGCCTCAATATCTCCACTTTGATCTTGAAGAATGAGCGTTAAAAATGGTTTGCCATTACTTGCAATCCCTTTAGTAGATGATTTAATTAATAAATGCAGGTCAACTTGTTCGCCGACATCATAGGTCATGATCCCTTTAGCCATTCAATAAAAGCTCCTTCCATGTTTCTGCTCATATAAGTATAACATAAGTCATTATTTGTCAATCATTCAACTGCTAAACTCGTAATCTGTCCATCTTCTGCTGCCTGCGTCATATGCTGATGACAGGTAAAATAAAACAGCTGTGTTTCAAAACGCGTGAGTTCATTCATCAACTCCAGCACTCTTCCTAGACGAACATGATCAAAATGAACGAAGCTGTCATCCATCATAAACGGAAGCTGACATTCATGCTGATGAGACAAGGCGAGTGCAAAACGAATGGCCAGATAGACTTGTTCACAGGTTGCTTGTGAGAGCTCTTCTGGGCGGAATATTCGTCCGTCCATCCTTTTCACGATCAGCCGGTCATCCTCGGGTGAAAATAAAATGGCTTCATATCGATCATTTGTTAACGGCTGAATAAAGCGGGAAGCTGTTTGCAGCAGTGCTGGCAGCCTTTTTTCTTTATGTTCATTCAATTTTTCTCGAATGACGGAGCGAACAAGCTGAACCGCCGCCCATTTTTTCGCAAGGTGCTTTGCATGCTCCTGCTCAGCTGAAAGCTGATGAGTCAAATCAGACACCGTACCTGAAGCTTCTATTTGCCGGATTTCCACTGCTCGTTCTGCCAGACGTTTTTCCATTTTCGCCGTATTCGATTGTATGTTATTCAGGTGCTGCTTTGCTTCCGCACACTCTTCTTCAAGAAGACGCAATCCTTTACGAACAATCGATTCTTCCTCATCAAAGCAGCCGCTTCTATGCAGCTCTTGATTCAGCTGCTGCAAATGGGAAAGCCGTTCCCGATATTCTTTCGATAGATGGGAAAGAATTTGGTAATCTTTTTTGGACTCTGCCTCTACTTGACGAAAAAGCGTGTTCATTTGTTTTTCGTAATAGTCAATTTCCCCTTCTAGTGTCGTGATCTGCTGTTTCACATGTTGAATCGATACATCCAATGTCTGACGTTCTTTTTCTCTTTTCGCCTCATCTTTCAAAATCTCTTGAAAGGCCGAGATGTTCTCTTGAATGGTGCCTTCCTTTCGTTGCAGAAGACTGCTTAACGCTTCCACCCTTTGCTCATAATTGGATTGCTGGCCGGCGAGGTCGTCTATTTCCCGGCTAAGCTCCTCATATTCCGCTGTATCCGTTTTTAATTGCTTCAGAATAAGAAAGGCTTCTACTAGGAAAGAAAGCTCTGAGGACAAGCCCAGCTGTCTTTTCTTTTCCTCTACTTGCTGCTGGACAGGTTCCAGCTCCTGCTCCCAGTCTTCATATTGCCGGATGATCCTTTCGTACAAAAGCTCCTTCTGCCTCACAAGCGTTTCAGCTGAAGCTGCCTGTACTTGGAAGGAATCGAATGTTCCCCAGCCGCTTCCCTGTTTCACCTGTGTCGATTTAAAAAATGGGTAAATAGCAAAGAAGACAAAAACAGAAAACCCTGCAAATAAGAAAGTAATCCACCACTCTGTTAAAAAGAAAAGGACAAGCAGAAATGCAGCATCAAACGTCACCATCACAGGAAATAACCACGCCCGGGAATGAACCTGTTTCTCTTTTGTTCTTGTTTCCCCAACTTCTACTGTACTGTGCGATTTGGCCTGCTGTTCCTTTAATCCTTTTAAAGCGGTTTCCGCTTCTTCTAGCTCATGTCTTGCATGATCAAACCGTTCATCCAACTGTGCCTTTCTGTCCATTAAACGAACGTATTGGCTGACAGCCTCCTTTAATTCCCACTCAAATTCAAGGGAGTCGTCAATCTGATCAAGCTTGACTGAACGCTGCCACTTTAGCTTCGCTGCAGCTTCGTCCATTTTTTGTTTCAATGAATCACGTTCTGCTTTACATTCAGCTAAGCGGTTTTTGACACGTTCAGCATGAGAAGATTCATCAACGACACGCTTCATCTCCAGTAATGTATCCTTGTCATAAAGCGGTTGAACTTGTGCCAGCGAGGTTTGCAAATGATCTAATTTTTGCTTTAGTGCAGTCATTTGAGCCTTTTTCGGGTGAAGGTGTGATTCTAATTTATCCAATTCATGCTCTGTTTCTGCTCTAAAGCGTTTGACTCGTTCTGGATAACGGGCTAATTCTTTTTTTAACTCCATCTTCTTCTCTATCATGGGATAAAGTCGAATGTGTTCGTTTAACTGCTGAATCTGTTCTTCTGTCTGCTTCATTTTCTTTTGAAGCGCTGCGATATTCTCTATTAATTCAGAATGCTCCCGTTTTTTTTCTGTATAACGGCCTTCTGCCAATCTAGCTTGTTTCAGCTGGGCAGCCAGCTCTTTTAAACGATCAAGCTGCTGGTTTAATTCCGGCTTGCGTCCATTTGGCTTAAACAGCTGCTCCTGCTGCTTAAGCAGCCTGCTATCCATCTTAGAGGCAGCATCTGAGCCAAATAAACTTGAGAAAAGGAGGAATTCACCGATTTGATCTTCGTTTAAGGCTTGGACATTTTGCAGTCCAAACACATCAAATGAATAGATTGATTGGAATAATCTGCGATCTGTTCCCTTTAATAGAGTCCGCAAGAATGCTTCATCTTTCACTTCACCATTCGGTAAAAACACCTGTGCTTGACCGCCTCGATCGGACGATCTCTCAATGTGAATGACACCTAACTCCTCATCTAAGCAAGTGAGGGAGCCGCCATAGAAAGATCCTTGTTTCGGCTTGTATATCTTGTTTTTTGAAAAACCAAATAACATCGACTCAATAAACGCCTTCAATGTCGTTTTCCCCGATTCATTCAGGCCATAAACTAGCTGAAAACCGTCATCAGAAAAGTGAAAGGTTCGATTTGAAAATTTCCCGAAATTCGCTATATGGAGTGAACGTATTTTCATCATACCTCTCCTTTTCTCATAATTGCTTCAGCTGTTCCGTCAGCAGCCTTTGTGCTTCTTCTTTTATATCCAATTCATCCTCTTTTGTGAGCGCTTTTCCTGACTTCCTGTAGATTGGGTGACGCTTGATCGGTAAAAGCAGCTCTTCATATGACTCAAACTGTGCAATTTCTGCCGTTAGTTCCTTCAAAAAAGAATCCTCTGGATAGATCACATCCTCATTTGTTCGGCAGTCAATTGACATCACCCAAACGAACACGTCTTCATCTTCCTCCTGCTCATGAAAAACAGTCAACAGCTCTTCGAGGACCTCAAGCTGCGTATGCTCAAAGTAAGAAGGTGCATCACCTGTCAATTCAATTCTCACAAAATGAGGAACGCCTTCCTCTTTCAGCTCATTGATTTTGCCTTCCACTAGTGTGACAAGATCCGTCATATGAACCGTTTCTGTGATGTCTATGGCCAGTTTCTCAAAGATGATATCTGCACAGCTGATAAAATCCGCTGCCTGAGAATCTTCGGAGAGGTGAATCAAGTAACAGCCTTTTTCTCCCGCTTCTTTAATATGTCTGCCCTGCACATTACCAGGATAAATAATATATGGATCTTCATGCATAAGGGCTCTTTTATGTATATGTCCAAGCGCCCAATAATCGAAATCCCGTGCTATGAGCTGCTGAAGCTGAAATGGGGCATATGCATCGTGTCCTTCTTGTCCGGCTAAAGTGCCGTGAAGCATCGCAATGTGATAGGCAGCATCTGTTGTTTTGACATAATGAGATGTCATATTTTCATAGACAGCCCGCTCTTTGTAGCTAAACCCATAAATACTCGCGACAAGCTGATCTCCTCGATAATAGGAGAGCTCACTTGGTGTACTGCTCGTAAAGACATGTACATTCTCGGGCCACTCAATCGGTGTCCATTCACCGCCTAAATGATCATGATTCCCATAAATAATAAAGACTTCAATGCCGTGCGTTTGCAGTCTTACAAACTGATTTCTTAAAAACAGCTGTGCTTTTAAGCTGCGATTGGCTTCATCAAATAAATCTCCGCTCAGCAGCACAAAGTCTACCTCCCGCGCAACGGCGAGATCAAAGATGTTCTTAGCACTTTGAAATGTACTTTCTTTGAGCCGCTTAAATATAGAACTGGGTATAGTTGACATTCCTGCAAATGGACTGTCTAAATGTAAATCTGCGGCATGAATAAAGGTGAGCTTAGTCAAACGTCTATCTCCTTGTCCGATACTGTCATTGTCCATATTTTATCATGCCATTTTTACGAATGCACGTTCTATCACTCTCAATCTAAAAAACACATTTTTAAGGGCTAAAAAAGAGGTTTTGTCTTATTCCATGTTTAATTACATTAAAAAACAGAGGAAAGGAAGATGAGGAATGGAGAAGACATACTTTTTAACCGTATTTGACCGGTCGGGTGAGACTTTATTAAATGAAAAAATCACAGCGGATAGTGACAAGAAAGCAAAGGAATTAGGACGTCATCGCTTAATGGAACAGCAATACACAAAGCATGCTCATCGACTCGTTGATCAAGCAGGAAAGCTGCTTTTATTTGAACGTTAAAAAAGCCGGCTTTCGCCGGCCTCATGTTCATTTATGCTTTTTGAAAGACAGGACGTCTTTTTTCTAAAAAGGCTTGTATACCTTCCTTGTGATCATGACTTTTTCTCAGTCTTGCCTGTGCTGCTCTCTCTTTTTGAAGAACTGCTAAGAGCTTTGATTCTGACTGCTGGAAATAGATCATCTTAGTTTCGATAAAGGCTTGAAGCGGCATGTTCATAAATGGCTTCACACACACTTTTTGGTACGTATCGACCTCATCCTGAAACACCCCGTCTGCAAGGCGCAGCTTTAACGCTTCTTCAGCCGGCAGCTTTTGTCCGCTCCAAATCAATTGTTTAGCGGTTTGCTCACTCACTCTTTTTGTGAGGAAAAAATGCCCCCCGCCATCTGGAATTAATCCTACTCCATTAAAATTCATGGCGAGTTTTGCATCCTGATGCATAAACAAGTAGTCACAGCTTAGGGCAAAGCTAAAAGCGAGGCCTGCTGCTGACCCGTGGACAAGCGCAATCGTCACTTTTTTCATACCAGCTAGAGAAAGTGTAATTCCCTCGATCAAATCCATCACACGATGAAAATCTTCTTCACTTTCCTGCTTGAGCATCATCCCAATATCTCCGCCTGCTGAAAATCCTTTTCCCGCTCCCTTGATGACAACGACTTTTGCACTGCTTTCCTCCGCTGCATCACATGCTTCTTTAAATTCAGCAAACATGTCCACATGAAAAGAATTATAAGCTTCAGGCCTATTGAAAACGATTTCAAAAACATCCCCGTCTAACTGACAATTGATATATGTCATCATCCATCCCCCTCTTCTTTTAAAAGCTCATAACTTACTTCCATTTCCATCATGTAAAACCTTTTTCTCTAAATAAAAAATTTCAAGATCAATTGATACTAAAATAAGCATAATGATTGAAACAAGAAATATATTTTTATATAGTAAAAAAAGAAAGAAAATAAATTTGAAAGGAGGAGGATGATTGATCAGATGTTCCATCATGATATTGGTTAGCTTCATCGTCATGTTTTCTCCTTTTTCAAATGTCGTTTTTGCTTCACAGGCAGAAGCGAGCACACCTAGCCTGATTTCTCCATCCATTTATGATGAAGAAATCAATGCTGTGAAGACACCTTCGTTTTCAAAAAAACATGCTTCATCCATTCTGTTGAAGGCCAGATTATCAATGATGGATGCCAAGACTTTTCTACCAAAGCCTGCCCCATCAGCTGCATTGTCCATTGATCTATGTTTTTTGGAAATGAAGTGTGCGATCCCCGTTATGTATCAATCTAATTACCTCTACTGATTCATTTTATTTCATCCGCATTTACTCAGACTATCAAATTCGGAGGGATAAAATGAACATTAAAGAAAATGATCTTCCTGGGATCGGAAAGAAATTTGAAATTGAAACGAGAAATAGAGAAAAGATGACGATTGTGATTCATGATGATGGCAGACGGGAAATTTATCGTTTTGACGACGATGATCCAGATGAAGTGCTGTCTACCATTTCACTCGATGATGCTGAATCCCGGCAAATCGCTGCTATTATCGGCGGTATGGTGTATAAACCGCAGGCACTAGAAACCATTGAAATGGCCTTCAACGACTTGATCATTGAATGGTTTAAGGTGGAAAAAGGTGCAAAAGCGGTTGGACATACACTCGGTGATTTAGATGTGAGACAAAATTATGAAGTCACCGTGATTGCGATCATTAAACATACAAATGAAAAATTACTCAACCCTGGTGCCGATTCAATTATTCAAGCAAATGATACGATGGTCATTTCGGGCGAAAGAAAACACTTGAAACGATTGGTACGTGATTTTCTTTCTAGAGGGGGAGAGTGATGAATGGATCATTTAGTCTTTGAAGTTGGGACGGCGCTAATTCTTATCGCCATCGCCAGCTTAATCGCCAATAAAATTAAATTTTCTATCATCCCTTTTCTCATTGTCCTCGGAATGATTGTTGGGCCGCATGCTCCAACTATCGGGATCATTGATTTGAAATTTATCGAAAGCACGGAGATCATTTCGTTTTTTGGCAGAATGGGCGTCCTGTTCCTTCTTTTCTATCTTGGACTTGAGTTCTCTGTCGGAAAGCTCATTAAATCGGGTAAATCTATTGCAGTCGGCGGATCTATTTATATTTTGATCAACTTCAGCTTAGGACTGCTCTACGGTTTTATCACAGGGTTTGGATTCCTTGAGATTCTCATTATGGCAGGTGTGATCACCATTTCATCCAGCGCCATTGTGGCCAAAGTCCTTGTCGATTTGAAACGGACGGCAAATCCTGAAACAGAGTTAATTCTAGGGATTATTATGTTTGAGGATATTTTCCTTGCCGTATATTTATCTGTCGTATCAGGTCTTGTCCTTGGAGATGCCACTACTGTTGGCGGTGCCTTATTATCGATTTTAATCGCTTTTGGTTATATGATGCTTTTCTTTATCATTGCGCGGAAGCTGCCAAAACTATTAAATAAGTTGTTTGATATCCGTTCGAACGAAGTATTTATCATTGTGATTTTTGCCGCTTTGTTCTTTGTCGCTGGTTTTTCAGAAACAATTCATGTAGCAGAGGCTATTGGAGCTCTCTTACTTGGTCTTGTTTTCTCAGAAACAGAGCACTCAGACCGCATCGAGCATCTCGTGGTTCCGTTTAGAGATTTCTTTGGAGCGATGTTCTTTTTCAGCTTTGGTCTCAGTATCGATCCGTTTACATTGGGTGATGCCTTCTGGCTTGCGATCGGCGCTGTGATTCTTACCTTAATTGGGAACTTCACAGCCGGAATGTTCGCTGGACGGAGAGCTGGATTTTCTCATAAAGCCTCTTCTAATATTGGATTAACCATCGTATCGAGAGGAGAGTTTTCAATCATTGTTGCCGAGCTTGGCATCGCCGGCGGACTTGCCGCTACTTTGAAGCCCTTTGCTGCTTTGTATGTCTTAATCCTTGCGATCTTAGGACCGCTCGTAACGAAAGAATCTAAGAAAATCTATCAAATCCTAAACAAAATCTTCAAATGGAAACCTGAAAAACCAAAAGTAAAAAAAGAAACGACGATCTAATGAAAAAGGGCCCTATGCTTGGGCCCTTTTTTATGTTTTATTCAAATTGCTGAAATGCAGTTTCTTGCTTGACTGGCGCTTCCTCGGCCCCGCGAATGGTTCGAATGACTTTCTGGTTGCGGTAAATCGATAGTTTCAAATTGGTTGCCGCTGTTCCATGAGAATGATCAAGATTCGTGAATGTAAAGAAATGATTTGAACGCTTGTCTTTGAACACAAGCCTGAAGTCGTCTGTCACTTTAAAATGCTCTTCACTTTCCCATTCAATCAAAGGTTCATATGCACTAAACCATTCAGGAATATTCGGTGTATACCCTGTAGCCAATACAGCATGATCTACAGTTATGCTTTTTTCTTTCTTCAGCTGCCACTGTTTGAGATACAGCTCCAAAGGCTGATGCTCTCCTCTTTGAATCGCTTCAAGCTCTGTCATTGGCTGAATGAGCACAGATGGCTCTTCACCTGAAACAGAGCGATGATACAACTCCTGATAAATGCGCGAAAGCGTTGATGCATCGATGCCATTTCTTAATCCTGTCAGCCTAGGCAATGTGTTCATACGTTCTTCATAAGGAAGCGAATGAAAATACTCGACATACTTTGGTGTAAAAAGCTCTTGGCCAAGCTCTGCCGTCTCCAGCTCTCTAAATTCACTAGAACGCGTAAACCATGAAAGCTGCTGTCCTTTCTTTTGATGCTGAAGCAGGTCTAAGAAAATTTCAGCTGCACTCTGCCCTGAGCCGATTACCGCCACCGACTCAGCTTCGTGAAGTGCTTTCTGCTGATCTAAATAACGGCTGCTATGGGTCACATATGGGTATGCTGCTTCAGGCACATCGACTGGAATCATTGGTTTGCTTCCTGTGCCTAACACGACATGCTTTGCACGATATTCAGAAAGCGAACCATCGTTCAGCCGTCTGACTTTCACAAGGTAGCCATCTTGGCAGTCCGTCACTTCTTCTACCTTCATCCCGAACTGACAGCTGTCTAATTCCCCTGCCACCCATGATAAATACTCATTGAATTCTCTCCGCGGGATATCAAACTGTTCAAATGTATAGAACCGGTGAAGTCTATTTGATTCATGTAAATAATTTAAAAATGTATACCTGCTCCTTGGATTCGCCATTGTGACAAGGTCTGCTAAAAAGGAAACTTGCAAATCCGTTCCTTTGATCAGCATACCAGGATGCCAAGCAAACTCAGACTCTTGTTCAAAAAAACAGCATGAGACATCCTCATACTCCTCTAACAAAGCGGCCAATCCTAAATTGGCGGGCCCAATCCCAATTCCGATCACATCTATCATATGTACACCTGCTTTAACTTTTTATCACTTATATACCCTTTTACAAATGAAAAAAACACTGCGTCATCGCAGTGTTTAAACGTGAGAAACAAATAATGATTCAAGGAATTGAATTTTCTCTTTTGTATAGTGTTCATACCGGTCATTATACGATTTTGGATCTTTTGGATTGGCATACTGCGTAATTTTTCCTGTCCGTGGATCAATGAATTTACTCGCTGCACCGCACCCAATGCCAATGATTGTCTGTACTTCTTCCATGATAATGATATTATACAAACTTTCCTGTCCATCTAATGAATACCCGACATTTTCGAGATTTCCCAAAATATTTTTTTGTCTATATAAATAATACGGGTGATATTGATGTGCTTTCGTCCAAGAGACCGCTTCATCCATCATACGTGTGATTTCTTCTCGGTCTGCTACTTGGTATTTCTCCTTATTGCGCGTCATTTCAGATGCTCTTTTAAAGGAGAGTGTATGCACGGTTAAAGATTCAGGCTTGAGCTCTTCAGTCTGCTGCAAGGAGTGCTGAAATTCTTTGAGCCCTTCTCCCGGCAATCCAATGATTAAGTCCATATTGATATTATTCATGCCGTACTGTCTTGATAAGTGATACTTTTCAATCGTTTCTTCCACACTATGATGCCGGCCAATAGCCTTTAGTGTTTCATTCTCATACGATTGCGGGTTAATGCTAATCCGGTCAATATTGTAGCGGTTTAGCACCTCTAGCTTATCAGGCGAAATCGTATCAGGACGCCCTGCTTCGACAGTCACTTCCCGTATATGCTTCACATCTGGGAACGAGCGATACATTTCTTCATACAGCAAATCCATTTCTTCCGCTGTGATGCTCGTTGGCGTGCCTCCGCCAAAGTAAACAGTCGTCACTTTAATTCCATGTTCTTTAAGCCATGCGCCCATTTTTTGCATTTCATAATGCAGACCAAACAAAAACGTTCCCACTCTGCCAGCTTGTCCTTTAATGGCGTAAGCAGGGAACGTGCAATAAGCACATTTTGTGGGGCAGAAAGGAATGCCAATATAAATACTCACTTCCTGCTGAAGGTCATACAGATCTGGAATGGCTTTAAGCTGACGATCGACAATCTCCTGCATCAAATTGATTTTTTCATCATGAATCAAGTAATCACGCTTTAATGCCTCATGTGCATCTTCCTTTGACATGCCTTCTCTCAGCATCTTATGGAGCAATTTCGTCGGACGTATTCCTGTGAGAATCCCCCACTTTTGTGTCATTCCTGTGTGCTCCTGAAGCAAGTGTAAATAAACAGACAGCACTGTGTTTTTGATTTGTTTCCAGCGCTCCTTATCGTTCAAGCTCTCTGGGACATTCCGCGAAAAACGACTGGTGATGTCTGATCCATCGATATGACCAGATGCTTCCACCATGCCATTTTCTTCCTTCCAGCTAAATTCCATGATCAAACCATCATCCAGTTCACTTGGTTCAAACATCACTTCACTATCTTCTTCAAATAAATTGGCTATATTGACAAGCGGGCGATGAAATCGTTCATCTGACAGCCCTTTAATTAAAATTCGCATCATATCACCTTTATCTTCAAACTTGTTTCATTTTACAAAATTCATGTAGGAAAAGCAATGAAGGGAACAGACGAAGGCCCTGTCATTTCTTGATTGACAGGGCCTTCACTGTATTATCGCTTAATATCGAATTGATGTAAAAATCCTTCTCTTTGCTGCATTCTAAAGTATTCCTTGATCATATAAGCCACACCCTGTTCATCATGCGAGCGCGTCACCCAATCGGCTTTGCGCTTGACATCATTGGGGGCATTTCCCATAGCAACGCCTAAACCAGCCAATTCAAGCATTGGAATGTCATCTGTTCCATGACCAATGACAACCGTATCTTCTAAAGTAAAACCGAGTGCAGAGGTTAAAAGAGAAAGTCCCGCTTCCTTCGAAACCCCTTTGCATACAATATTCATTTTCTCATCACTGATCCTAATAAGATCAACAGATGGGAATGCTTGTTGAATGGTCCTGTGAATCTCAGGCTGAAGCTCCGCGGTCGAATATACTTCAATCACTGGTGTACTGACTGGTTCATCCATCAGCATATCACTTAAAGATTCAACAAATTGGACGGGATAGAAAATGGGATCAGACGGATGAATGAGCGTCTTTCCCATCAGCTGAGACTGCGTTTTTTTCCGGTTGCCGATCGAGAATTTTTCATGCAGCAAGCGGACATTACAATCGAAGCTTTCAAGGATTTGCACAAGATTAAACGTCTTTTCTTCCGTTAATTTTTTCACATGAAGCGGCTCATCGAGTTTATCGGCGATAAATGCACCACTATGCGTCACAAGGGTTGATGTTGGAATCTTCAACGCCTTGGCAATTTTTTGAGCGGAACGAAAATGCCGGTTGGTGACAATCGTCACGTAAACCCCTTTTTTCTTTACATATTCCACAGCTTCTTTTGTAGCAGAATGGATTTTACCATTGGAACGAAGTAACGTCCCATCTATATTGAGTGCAAGTAGTTTTTTTGACACTGAGGCATCCCCCTTCTTGATGACTGTACTTACGATGAGGATATGCCCTAGCTTGGTGCTTTAGAACATGCAGTTGAAAGAGCCCCAGGTTATGAATAGATGGATAAATAAAAAAAGCCTACCCCTAGGCTTTTTTTTATGTATGGTTTGGATGCGTTACAATGGAGTGATGAAGCTCCCCATGATCCCCTTATCATTTACACACCAAAGCATTGCTTATATCAGATCCCCTTATGATGCTTTGCGTTTCTCCCAGAAGCGCTTCTCTCTCGTTTGGCTCACCGCCATAAATCCCAAGTGAAACGCACCCAATTGTCCCTTGAGAGCGCCTTTTGAAAGCACTTTCAATATAAGTATTATCGCAGAATTTATGTGCTTCGACAACCTTTTTTTAAAAGATATTGAGGAGAAAAGATAAAACAAAAAAGGGCGAATGACATCGCCCTTTCCATTAGTTTTCTTCTGGATTCCCATAAAGCTCTTCAAGTGGCTTCATGATAATTTTATTTAACTCACCGATAAGAACACTCACACGTTGTTCTGCTTCCATCAACTGAGAGATTTTGTCGTGCTGCTGAACAAGAGCAACTGTTTTTTGAGCTTGCTCCACTTCTTCTTGTGTGATCTCTTGACCAGTCATTTGTTTTTGTTGAAGGTTTACTTGAATGTCACGGAAGTTCTCAAACATTCTTTTAGAGGACTCATCCGCGTTTACCTCATCATAAAGATTTCTTAAAGTTGAATATTCTTCGCTATGACGCAATGCTTTTTCAAGGTCATATGCAACATCATAAAGATTTACAGACATGTTATGTCTCCTTTCTATCCGTTATCACCGATATGATCGGCGGACACCACTCCACTATAACAAACTATGGCTTTCGTTTCACATATATACAATGAATTCATTAAAATTTCTATAGCTTGTCTTAGAATAGCGCCACAAAAACAGCCTGGATAGCACCAATCATCCCGCCTAAAAGACCGCCTAGAAATGTTATCATCTTCAGCTCCTTATTAGAGATGCTGACTACAAGCTCTTCCATTTTTTCAAGCGGGAAAAGTTCAATTTGTTCACGAATGATATCTTCAAATTGCAGCTTTGCAAGCAGACTCTCTAAAGCATTTGAAGCCGCTTCGATCCCCTTATCAATCAACACTGGCGCAAAATGTGTTTTAAGGTCATCCGCTACAGCACTGACATATGTTCCAACTGGTTTGTCTAATATCAGCTTTGTAGAGAAATGAGAAAGCAATTGATTTTTCACACTAAAAATAAGTTCCTTCACATTCCATTTTTCATCAAGCTCATGAAGAGAAAATAGCTTCACCTTGTCCCATTCTTGAACAAGTAAATCTGATAAAAATCTTTTTGTTTCTGCGTTTCTTAAAAACTTGATGATTTCGGGATGTACACGATCAATTAAGCTTGAATTCCCTAGAAACATTTGGACCATACTGCCAAGCATTCCCCGTTCTTTTAAGAAATCATCAATCATATTGCCAAGCCTGGCTTTGCCTTCATCACTTTCAAAATAATGAATGCCTCTCTTTAAAATATAATCTGCTGCATCTGGAATTTTTGATGATATTTTGGTTTCCACTTCTACCGGGAGCAATTCAGATAAAGTTTGCTCGTTATATGTTTCAAGCAATGAAGCGAGCTTCTGGTCAGACCACTGATGGAGCCATCTATCTGCTTTGACATCAGCCTGTGAAAAGCCGAATTTTTCTAGCAGTGAGAATACGGTGATCTCCATATTTGCGCCTTTGTCAATATATCGATGGAATGTACGCAGGATCTCCTGCTTTGCCTCCGATGATTCAAATCGCCTTTGAATACCTTCTGGCGTGAGCAAATGCTCCATAACCATGACACCAACCTGCTTGGCTACTTCGTCTCTTCTTTTAGGAATAAGCCCTGGTGTAAATGGAAGCTGTTTTCCGAATAAGTAATATGGCTTATAAGGCCGAAAAAGCATTTTAATTGCAAGATGGTTTGTCGCTGCTCCTATGACTGCGCCGATAACAATCATAAAGATAAACGTTGTGAATATATTCAAAGTCGTCATCTACCTTTCAAACAACACCCGAGGTTTATTGTTTTGATCTATACGTATTATAGTTGTTGTCAAGTTCCCAAGCAAATGAAGCATGCAGCGAGACATATGATCAAGCGATCTGTCGTAATGATAAAGGAGCGTAAGCTTTATGTAAAATCATAAAAAAATGTTTTTTGATGGTAAAAAAAGAAGTTGAAAAGAAGGTGTTTTTTAATGACAACATTAGGTATTGCGAGCCTTTCTCCGCAGTATGAAGAGGCATTCACACGGCAGCTCGCCAAAGCTGCCTCTTCTTATCGTTTAGAGGTTGTTCGTTTTACACCATTTGATTTAAAGCCGGCTTCAAATTTGATACAAGGCCAAGCATATACGAATGGCCAAGGGTTTGCCGACGCACAAATTCCGATTCCCGACTTGATTTATGACCGATGTCTTTACCGGCATGACGCACAATCTAAAAAAGCAAAACCCATCATGGAATGGCTAAAAAAATATCCAAAAACAGTTTTTTTGAATACCGGCATTTCAAATAAAATGGTGCTCTTTGAGCAGCTCCGTCTCCTCTCTGCTTTACAGCCATATTTACCTGGCTGCTTTTTATTAAAAGAGCCCTCAGACCTGATCAATATGGTAAGGGAGTACGGTGCTGGCGGTTATTGTAGAATGCAGCCTCTCTCCCCTCAGCATGCAGCATCTACTTACTTCATTTCCTTTGATGGCAAATCAACATTTACTGTTCAACTAAGTTCCAATCAAACCATTACATTTTCTCGTACGTCAGAGCTGGAGCGCTGGTGCAAAAAATATGCAGGCCGGTATTTCCTTCAATTTTTCAACACGAATGATCAAAAAGAAATTTTATTCAATGAAATCAAGATTTTCCTTATGAAAGATTCACAAAATCAATGGAAACACATGGGAATTCACACAAAATCACCTGCAGAAAATTGTCTTTTAAGTCATACACAAAAATCAGCTCCTGTGATAGGCTTTGAACACTATCTAAATACATTGCAGCCACACATCAAGGAACTCCTTTTAGATGATATGACATCCATTCAGGCATCACTCCCAGCTTATATAGATAAAACTTACTCTCCTTGCTTTGAATTCGCAGTAGACTTACTTCATACAAGTGAAGGCAGACTTTTCATATCAAATATCAGATCAAAGCCAGGGCGGTCCGCTTTTTTAAAAGTTTATCCTGAGAAGGAACACGAATTGATTCGTATCATTCTTGAACATGCGCAATCGATAAAGTCTCAACCGAAGGAGGTTTCTTATGAACAGAAAGCGCTGCATCATCGCCCCACACCTCACAAGTGAAAAAACAATTCATCTTCCCGTCCATTATAAACAGAAAGATGCCATCTATTCTCTTGCTCTAGGGTCTCGTTTAGTAGATGGCTTCAACATTTCCTATCATCAGCATCGAAATAAAATTTTATTATCTGAAGATCTATACAGAGGTTTACTGATTCCTTACCAATCAAAAGCTGATGTGATCATCATTGACCATACACTTTTTATAGGGCCGTTGATGGGCATTTTCACTGCAGGTTTTGAGCAAAGTACACAGCCATTAGGAACGAGATCAGAATTTTTTATCAAACTGCTGCACTCTTTCAGGCAGCATCCTGGTTTTGCCTATCTTTTTGGGTCACATTCTATTGATTGGGAAAAAGGAATTGTAGAAGGACTGTTGTACCACGAAGATTCATGGGTTAAAAAACAGCTTCCCCTTCCGTCAGTCATTTATGACCGGCTTCCAAATAGAAAAGCTGCTCAGTCGGCACTCATTCAAGAAACGAAGCGAAAGCTCACCCAAGACTATGATATCCCTTGGTTCAACCCTTACTTTTTTAATAAATGGGAGATTCATGAACAGCTATTAACAGATGAAAAAACATGGTACTTTCTCCCACATTCTGTACAATTAGATCCCGTGGACGCTCTTAGTAAAATTGAAACACTCCTCCATCTGCATCAAGTTATATACTTAAAACCGACAAACGGAAGTCATGGAGACGGGATTTATCAGTTAAAGAAGGAAAACAACGGAATCACTGTATTCTCAAATTTTGGAAGGTCTATTCCATATGATTCAATAGATCAGTTTCTTCAAAGGCTGCGAAATGATCATGCAATTCATGATTTTATTGCACAACAAGGCATTGAGCTTCTTCAAATAGACAATCAACCGATGGATTTCAGAGTTCATACGAATAAAAATAAAGAAGGTGATTGGACAGTCACAGCAGCAGCAGCAAAGGTTTCTGGAGATCATACCATCACGACTCACCAGTTACACGGGGGAACGGTGAAAACACTTTATGCTGTCTTTCCAGAAGAAAAGAAACGTTTGCAGATTTTACAGCAGCTTTCTCATACTGCCATCATGCTTAGCCAGGTGATAGATAAAAAAATGACCGGGCATATTGGTGAAATCGGTTTTGACTTAGGCATTGATCAAACAGGTGCAATTTGGATGTTCGAAGCCAATTCTCGCCCTGGCCGAGAGATTTTCCAGCATGTCTCTTTGAAAAAATCAGAATGGCTGATTGGGAAAAGAATCATGGATTACGCATCTTACCTTTCAAAAACGGCACTCACCACTTCAGATCACGCGAACGTCTACTGACCCTTTTTTGTCACATGTCAGTGCTCATAAATCTATGCTTTTTCTATGCTCTTTTCATGAGATGAGATACAATAAAATCAAGTTCAAGGTTGTTTCCGTGTTGTCGTGTTTGTTTATTGTTTCATCAATAAAAGCAAGGAGGCAATGATGATATGATTTCTCATTTTCAATGGAAACCCCTTTTTAAGAAAGCACAATTGCCAGGCTGGAAAATATCCTTTTTCCACAACGGTGCGCACTATGAAGGCATCTACCACAAAACAGGTGACATTGAATGGGGCTCTCACCTTCCGCCTCATGAAGTTGAGCCAACTTTAAAAGAAGAAATCCACGAATTAATGCTGTACCATGTCTATGATTAAACTGTTTAAGGAGCCCCGCCATGTTAGAAAAATTAAAACTTGTTTACGGAGACCATATCATCAGCACACCTACTCATGACAAACAAATTCTTTGGTATCAAACAGACGAAGGCGAAATATTTGGAGTAAACAAATCGGAGCTTTCAGAAAGAGAAACACTTCTTCTCAACTCTTTTCTTACACCAATTGATCTATTTCAAAAAGCGCAGACCGAGGATGAACAAAAATGGTTCAGCTATCTTTTTGAAAACAAGCCACTAACTGTCCAACATCCCGTCCGTGTTTATTATTTTCAAATGATCCATCAAGAAGAACAAAGACAGCAAATAAAAGAGGCTGTGAATAACAGCCTCGAACATACTCATTTCATATGGACAGGCCCTGAAACAGCTATGCTGATTCAACCAAATGCCACATCAGAAAACAGTCAATTAGATCAGTTAAATGATTTGTCTCTGGCTATTACAAGTGATTTTTTAACAGACTCAGTCTTTATACAAGGACAGCTGCATTTGCCAAATGACCATTTACAGATGAGGTTATTAAATGAACAACAGCTATTTTTATACCATATGCAGCGAGAAAAGCTTAGATCAGGGGCTGCCACATTTTATCAATGCCTGCCTTCGTTCATTTGTTATGATGCATCCGCACTCTCTCATGCTATTTCAGATGCTTTTAAAGAAGCGGTCTTTGACCGGGATGTTTACCGAACTCTCATGACTTATATGCAATGTAATTTAAACGCATCCAAGGCAGCAAAAGCGTTATATGTTCACAGAAACAGTCTTCAATATCGAATTGATAAATTTATTGAGCGCACTGGGCTAGATATACGACATTTTCCAGAAGCATCCGCTGCTTATTTGATGATGACTCTACTCGATCTTTCATAAAGAATGAAGACATGAGCACCCTGCCCAAAAATGAAAATAGGATGTTGTGCACGTTGTCCATTTACAGACTCTTCCTCATTTTATACACTTTATTTACTAGTAAAGCGCTTTCAAAAAAAGAGGGACTGAGGAGGCTGACATCTAATGGCTGAAATGATGCTGAATCAAATTTATAAAGTATACGATAACAAGGTAACAGCAGTAGACAACTTTAATCTACATATAGAAGATAAAGAATTTATTGTGTTTGTTGGTCCATCAGGCTGCGGAAAATCAACAACCCTTCGCATGATTGCAGGTCTAGAAGAAATATCACAAGGAGACTTTCTGTTAGATGGAAAACGGATGAATGATGTAGCGCCGAAAGACCGGGATATCGCAATGGTTTTCCAAAACTATGCATTATATCCTCATATGAATGTGTACGATAATATGGCTTTTGGATTAAAGCTTCGGAAGTTTCCAAAAGCAGAAATTGATGAGCGGGTTCGAAATGCCGCTAAAATATTAGGGCTTGAGCAATATTTAGACAGGAAACCAAAAGCACTGTCTGGAGGTCAAAGACAGCGTGTTGCACTTGGCAGAGCGATTGTACGTGATGCAAAGGTTTTTCTTTTGGATGAACCGCTTTCTAATTTAGATGCAAAACTCCGTGTTCAGATGCGTGCTGAAATTTCTAAGCTTCATCAGCGTCTGCAAACGACATTTATCTATGTGACACATGATCAGACTGAAGCCATGACAATGGCAACACGCCTTGTTGTCATGAAAGATGGTTTTATTCAGCAGGTAGGAGCTCCGAAAGATGTATATGAAAACCCAGAGAATGTGTTTGTAGGTGGATTTATCGGCTCACCTGCGATGAACTTTTTTACAGGAAAGCTCTCTGACGGTGCCATTGCGGTTGGAAAAACTCATATTCGTGTACCAGAAGGAAAAATGAAAGTATTACGCAGCCAAGGCTATATTGGAAAGGATGTCATTTTAGGCATCAGACCAGAAGATTTTCACGATGAACCAGTATTTATAGAGGCGTCTGAAGGCACAAAAATTCATGCTGACGTAGAAGTAGCTGAATTAATGGGGGCAGAAACGATGCTTTATTCTTCTATCGATGGTCAATCGTTTATTGCACGTGTGGATTCTCGTACCGATGTACAGGCCGGACAGTCTATCCCTCTTGCGATTAATATGAACAAAGCCCATTTCTTTGATTCGGATACAGAGCTGCGCATTCGCTCAGCAGAATAAAAAGATATATAAGCAGCACCATCACTCATCATTGGGTGATGGTTTTTGTATGTTAACACAACATTTACCATGTTCTTTTTTCGTATGTTTTTTTCGGATATAACCATAATACTTAGTACAAAGCAGTTACTGCATTGGGTTTCGCCAAGTGGCAAATGACTTGATCATTCGCTGGTGCGATTCCAGCAAACCCAACCAAAAAAAAACAAATCATATACAAAAAGGAGAATCACATCATGGCTAATTCTAATAGTTCAAACCAATTACTAGTTCCTGGAGCAGAGCAAGCGATCGATCAAATGAAATATGAAATCGCTTCTGAATTTGGTGTAAATCTTGGAGCAGAAACTACAGCTCGTGCTAACGGTTCAGTTGGTGGAGAAATTACAAAACGTCTTGTGTCTTTCGCTCAACAAAACCTTGGCGGAACAAAAGCTTAATTTCATATCTGGATCATAGAAGGCACCTCTTATGGTGTCTTCTTTTTTTGTTTTTATCCCTCACCAAACTCCTTTCAGCTCATATCATGTAGTAGAAAGGAGCGGATCTTCATGGACATTTTTTCTGGTATGAACTTTGAACTTTTACAATTTGTAGGGATCTCTCTATTATGTGAATATGCTCATAGTATTCGGTCCTTTCATCTTTATAAAAAAAGCATCACATAAAAGTTGTACCAATTTGGGTTCTTTTCACTTATAGTATGTAGTGGAGGGATCGAACAGATGAAAATAGCTCTTTTCGGTGCTCATGGACGTGTAGGACAAGCATTTCTTCGTTTCGTTCAAGTAGATGAACGTTACATGGTTCGTTCATTGATTCGGACAAACCGGGAAGAAATGCTTGCGGGTATGTTTCAAGTCACCGGCAATTCAAGAAATCGAGAAGATGTGCTTGAGACAATCAAAGGAGCAGATATTGTTGTGAGCTGTCTATCAACAGATGGTGATGATACATTATCTGTTTCAATGGAGCATATCGTACAAGCCATGAAGCAAACGAATACATCAAGAATTATTACAATTGGTACAGCAGGTATTTTAAAAGCAAGGCAGCAGCCGGAGCTCTACCGTTTTGAAACAAATGAATCAAAGCGGACCACTTCCCGAGCAGCTAAAGAGCATGCGAAAGCGTTTGAAATCCTTCAATCGACTGATCTAGATTGGACCATTATTTGTCCAACCTATTTACCAGATGGAGAAGTGACACGGTCATATCGCTATGAGAAAGATTTTCTCCCTATAGATGGAAAGAAAATTTCAGTTGAAGATACCGCACACTTTTTATATCAGCAGTTAAATTCGAAGGAGTTTGTACATCAACGCGTCGGCATCGCTTATTGATGATGATGCCTGTCCAAACAATATAACCAGTAAAAGTCGAGGACATAACCCTCGACTTTTTCATGCAAAGGAAAGAGCCTCTTCCAATTGAATGAGGCTCTTTTTTTCTACTATTCATCAGCTGTTTGCAACAGCACCTTTTTGCAGTTCATACATTTGTGCATACAGCCCTTCTTGCTGCATGAGTTGTTCATGACTGCCACGCTCGACGATTTCACCTTTTTCTAACACCAAGATCATATCGGCTTTTTTAATAGTGGATAATCGGTGAGCGATCACAAAAGTTGTTCGTCCTTCTTTAACTACATCAAGCGCCCGCTGAATGATCGCTTCTGTTTCTGTATCAATGTTCGCGGTGGCTTCATCTAAAATTAAAATCGCTGGATCGTACGCCAATGCGCGCGCAAATGAAATCAACTGACGTTCCCCTGAGGAAAGGGTGCTTCCCTTTTCAACGACTGGTTCATCAAAGCCTTCTGGCAGGTGCTTCAATAACTCTGCGGCACCTACTTGCTTTAATGAGGATTCAATCGTTTCTCTTTTGATGTCTTCATTCCCTAAGCTCACATTGGAGGCAATCGTTCCAGAAAATAAATACGGGTCTTGCAGCACAATGCCCATTTGTTTACGCAGCGTTTGACGCGACTGATCATAAATGCTTTCGCCATCTATGAGAATGTCTCCTTGCTGAATGTCATAAAAACGCAGCAGCAAGTTCATGATCGAGCTTTTCCCAGAACCAGTATGCCCCACAAGTGCAACCGTTTGACCTTTCTTCGCTTCAAACGTAATGTTCTTTAAGACATTTTTCCCTTCATTATAAGCAAAGGTGACATCTTTGAACTGAACGTGTCCCTCCAGCTTCTTCTGAACAGGTTCTTCCACTTCTGTTCCTGGTTCATCTAATAATCGGAAAACCCTTTCTGATGAAACCCTTGCTAATTCCAACCTAGAGAACTGATTCACAATGCCTGTAATCGGCTGGAACAATCGATTTAAATAATCGACAAACGCATAGAGCACACCAATGGACACAATGCCTGTCGCACTTAGCGAAGCACCACCAAAATACCAAATGAGCGCCACATATGCTAAATTTCGCAGCAAATTAACCAAGTTATGTGAAAGAAGTGAATTTAAATGCAGCATCTTTCGCTGATATCGAAAGTGATTGTTGTTCAGCTCATCAAATTCCTCCTGCGTCGCTTTTTCATGACGAAAGGCTTGAATGATTGTCATCCCTTGAATGGCTTCATTTAGTTTGGCATTGATTTCACTGATGATCGAACGAATGCGGTGATTGTACACCGATGCAAACTTTCTATAAGTCATCGACCATAGGAAAATAATCGGTACAGCGACCAAACAGATGAGTGCCAGCTTCACATTTAATAAAAACATGGCAATGTAAATCCCAATCATGTAAATAGCACTTGTCACGAAATTTGCAAGGACTGTTACATATAAATCACGAATGGTTTCCGTGTCATTTGTTATCCTTGCGACAACCTTTCCAGCCGGTAAATTATCAAAATAGCGGATCGGCAGCGTTTGGATGTGCTCAAATACGTCTACCCTCATTTTTTGAATAATTCGATTTGCAATCCTCTGGAGCAAATAATGCTGCCCATACTGAAAGAAAATCGCAACGATGAGCAGTCCTAGATAAAATAGAACAAGCTGCACCAAACCACTGATTTCTGGCTGATAAAAAGCGAAAATCTCCTCTTTTGATAAACGCTGTACCTCATATGTCTCACGCTCGTTCCCATTATCAATGGTGAGCTGATCTCCCGATATTTTTCTGTTTCCATCAAAACGAATCGGCTCATTCACAAAATAGTAACCGAACCCGACTTGCACTACATTGATTTGCTTTCCAGAATCCATTCCATTATTTAATCGATCGCTTCGTATATAGTTATTTCCCTGGTAATAAACGGTTTTGTCTGTCTTTTCATTGACCTCGACATACGGTTTTTCTACACCTAAAATATGATCATCAATCATTTTCTTCCCAATAAACGGCCCTGTCAGCTCAGCACCAACTGCAATCATCAGAAAGATTAAGGCAACAGACAATACTTTCTTATATAGGAGTGCGTAGGCAAGGAGTCTTCTTCCTGTTGTCATGCCTCATCCCCTCCTTCCAGCTGATTTGTTAGCTGCTGACGCAAAAATTGTTCTTTGTACCACCCATCCTGCTGGATGAGCTCGTTGTGGGTGCCCTTTTGGACAATGCGCCCTTCTTCCATAACAAGAATGAGATCGGCATGTTCAACAGCTGATAGGCGATGAGTTGTAATAAACGTCGTTTTGCCATGACGGTTTTGCCTTAGATTTTCTAGGATAGCGGTTTCTGTTTTTGCATCTACCGCAGACAATGAGTCATCCAGAATTAAAATGTCTGGATCAATTAATAAAGCACGTGCAATGGATATTCGCTGTTTTTGTCCGCCTGACAGCGCCACACCTTTTTCCCCAACCATAGTTTCCAGACCCTCTGGTAAAAGGCGTAAATCCTTTTCAAAGTAAGCATCTTTGATTGCTTGTGCTAACTCATCTTGTTTCGCGTCACGATGACCAAAGCGCATATTCTGTTCCACGCTTTTTGAGAAAAGTATATGATCCTGCGGTACATATCCGATCCATTGAAATAACTGATCTAATTCAATGTCTTGGATCGGAACACCTGATAGCAAGATTTGCCCATCACCTGCCGGGTACTGGCGCAGAAGCTGTTTGACAATGGTCGTTTTGCCGCTTCCCGTTTTGCCTGTAATCCCAATCGTCTGCCCCTTTCGAACGGTAAAGGACACATCAATGAGATTATCTTTAGATGAGGTTGGATATCTGAATGTCACATGATCAAACTCAATATCTCCAGGCTCTTGTAACGTTTTCGGCTGAGCAGCATCTGTTACGTCCGGCTTGTAGCTGAGTGTATGATTTAACCGGTCTAACGACGCATTTCCTCTTTGCATAATATTAATCAATTCGCCGATCGCAAACATTGGCCAGATCATCATGCCAAGATAGACGTTAAATGCAACAAGCTCCCCAATGGTTAAATCACTTTGGAACACGAGATAGGCTCCGTAGCCGATTCCGATTAAGTAGCTGATCCCCACAAGTAATTTCACTGTCGGCTCAAACAAAGAATCAATGATCGCCACTCGCATGTTTTTTTGAAATACATCATCTGTCATTTCTCGAAAGCGTTCGACATCTTGTTTCTCCTGCACAAAAGACCGAATGACCCGGACACCTGCCACTGATTCAAGAACGCGATCGTTCATATCACCAAATGCATCTTGAGCGACTGTAAAGCGCTCATGAATTTTGCTTCCATAAAACGCAATCAAGAGCGCCATCAGCGGCATAGGAATAATCGCCATTAAGGTTAATTTCCAGCTAATCGTCAGCCCCATCGTAAAGAAGATCATCAGCATATAAGCAGTGGAATCAACCAAGGTCAGAACGCCAAAGCCTGTTGTTAAGGCCACAGCATTCAAGTCGTTTGTACCTAATGCCATTAAGTTGCCGGTTTTTTTCTTTTCATAAAAGGTAGGCGTCATCTTAAGCAAGTGGCGCATCAGTTTCCCACGCATCACACGCTCCATGACATTTGCGCCGCCAAATAACTGATACATCCAAAAATATGTAAGTGTATAGACGACGACACCTAGTAAGCAAAAAATGGTCACATAAAACACAATACTGGATGTTGTAAATTGACCAGAACGAATGTCATCAACTGCCTGGCCAAGGTATCTTGGCGGCAGCATTTCAAGCACATTCACAATGAGCAGGAGCGTAATAGCAATCGTATAACGCCTCCACTCTTGTTTAAAGAACCAGCCTAATTTCGCAAATACTGAAAACATGTTTGTCTCTCCTTTTCAAGCTAGCCGCTTTCTAAATTTTCCTGCAAGTCACCTTGTTTCGTTTTTTGAGCTTTTGTCATTTGTCTTGATTTTGGCATGTTCACATGCTTTCACTCCTCTTCATTTACTTGTTGTTTTTCATCCCTTTATTTCGAAATGCGAAATGAATTCAACAAAAAAAGAGGCCACCAGCTGGCTGGTACGCCTCTTTTCGTCATGTAAAAAGGCGCATGTTGACAAATACGCAACATACGCCTTGATTCATCCGATCAATTGGAACAGACGAGTTCCTTTTCCATGACCAATGAAGGTGTAATTGTCACGTGAATCAACCCATTCATGCAGTTTGATTTCATTCTTCCAATGTTGCACATGACATTTCCTCCTTTTGGCTCTTGAATCTTTTTTTATCTTATAGCGCCTGTCACTATTTTGTCAATAAATATTTTTCAATAAATGAAATTTTCTAACAAAAATCATTCCCCTTCATGTGTATCTTTTTCTATTAACGGGTATACCATGAGTGTAAAGACTCCTTTTGAAAGGAATGAGGACATTGTTTCAAGCTGATCGGATGGTCGTTGCGTTTGATGGACATGAAGACAGTAAGAAAGCATTAAAAAAGGCAATCGCTTTAGCTAAAACCTTACATGCCAAGCTGACCGTTACCTATGCACATGATGGCAAAACAGACAGACAGGTGTTTGATGTGCCGCGCCCAATGACTGGCGGAGCTTATATCGGCGGCGGTACGGCAGATCTTCAAACACCCCCTGTATATGTACCTCATGATGAACAGCAAAGTCCCTTGATTTTTGAAGACCATACAGAAGAGGTCGTTGCGGAAGCAAGAATGCTTTTAAATGAGGAGCAGTTTGAGGCTGCCATTGAAATTGTAGAAGGAGAACCAGCGGAAGCGATTATCGAATATGCGGAGGAAATATCAGCAGACCTCATCGTCATGGGAGCACGTGACCAAAGCAGATTGAAAAAAATGCTGTTTGGCAGTGTGAGTGAAAAGTTATCAGCAAAATCAGATATACCTGTGCTTATTGTGAAATAAATGCATCACAAAAGGCTGTAAACATTAGTTTACAGCCTTTTTTTATTTATGAAGAGATCGATGCTTCACTTTCATGGTTAATTTTTTGCTGGAAGCCTTCCTGTACGCGCTTTGTCAGCTTGCCTGGAACGCCTTCCCCTACTGGCTCGCCATCTATTTCAACAATCGGAATGACTTCAGCTGTCGTCGAGCTGATGAAGATTTCCTGAGCGCGCAGCAGTTCTTCTTTGCTTATACGAGTTTCTTCAACAGTACACCCTTCTTCCTCACATACCTCCAGCAGCTTTCTACGAGTAATGCCGTTTAAAATGAGATTGTTTGCAGGGTGAGTACGAATCACGCCATCAATCACGGCATATACATTCGAGGAGGTTCCCTCGGTCACAAAACCATCTCTCACAAGGATTGCTTCAAACGCACCAGCTTCAGATGCTTTCTGCTTTTCCATGATGTTATATAAAAGGTTTAAGCTTTTGATATCACACCTTAACCAGCGAAGATCCTGAGATAAAATGGCTTTTGCCCCAGCTTCCTGCTCTTGAACAGGCTTTTTCACCTGGAACGTATATGCCGTGATTTGAGGAGTAAGAGAATCACTATATTGATGTTTACGAGGGGCGACACCCCGCGTGACTTGAATATACACACCGCCATCTGTTAATTGATTGTGAGCGACGAGCTGTTGTAACTTTTCTTCCATATCTGATACTGTACCTTGCAGATGAATGCCAATTTCCTTTGCACTCTTGAACAGACGCTCTGTATGTTCCTTTAACGTAAACAAAGTACCATTGTATACACGGATGACCTCATAGACTCCGTCACCAAATTGATAGCCTCTGTCCTCAATATCAATATGTGCATCCTTTTTTTCAATGAAATCTCCATTGTACAATATTTTCATATGGAATCTCCCCTTCGCTTTGCATTAATGGTTGAATCTGATGCTATCTTAGCGGATAAATGGGTTCGTTTCAATGATTATTCAGAATTATTTCACATCATATGAAATGGATAACCTTTCATTGTAACAAATATAGATTGATAACCAAAAAGATTCCAATTTTTTAGCATCTTCTATATTCATAGGCTCTTTTTTCCTGTATACTTACTCCATATAAACACGACAAAAAACAGCGGAAAAAGACAGAATCCACTACATGGTTCGACACAAATTTTTGATTTATTGGAGCGATTGTAATGCAACGGGTTAAAAAAAAACAGACACCTTCAAACACAATGCTGCTCTCAAAGGCGATTGGTTTTGTCATCCTGACACTGATCCTCTTTTTTATTTGGGATATGTCCAAAACCAATATGCAGGCAGCAGATCAGCCGGCGAAATTATCTGCGAGCAGTCAATTTAGAGACACAAGCACTAGTATGAAAGCAAAAGATGCTTCTCGGAAAACATTAGATGCACATTTTAAGATCAATTCAAATAAACATATAACGGATCAAACGATCTTTTTAACCTTTGATGATGGTCCATCAGCGACTTCAAATCAGCTGTTAGATGTGCTAAAAGCGCATCAAGTGAAAGCCACATTCTTTATGCTCGGACCGCAGATTAAAGAACACCCAGCAGCTGTGAAAAGACTCCATCAAGAAGGTCATCAATTAGGGCTTCATGGCATCACCCATGATGTGAAACGCTTTTATCAAAAAAAAGATTCTCCTGTTAACGAGATGAAGGAAGATCAGCGCATTTTGGCTTCTGTCACAGGTGAGTATACCCATCTTGTGAGAACACCTTATGGCAGCACCCCAAATTTAACCGATCAGCAAAAAGCACGTTTAAAACAAAAAGGCTTTGTCTACTGGGACTGGACCATTGACAGTCTTGACTGGAAATATAAAAGCTCAAAATATGTACCAGAGGTATTAAATCAGCTGCAAGTGCTGGAGACAAAATATCCAAAAGAACCAAAAATCATCTTAATGCATGATCAGCCGGCGACGGCAAAATACTTAAGCAGCTTAATTACGCAGCTAAAGGCAAAGGGCTATACATTTGAAGTCCTTGATGAAACAATGAAGCCGCTGCAGCAATAAAGTAAAACCCGCACCTTTAGGATGCGGGTTTTTTAATGATTTATAAAGCTTTCACGAGATCGCCAATCCGCTCATGAAAGACAAGATCAAAAAGCGGATCGAATTCTGTTTCACTCAAATTCATCATCACCATGAAGATGGAAGGATCATGAGCTGCATCTTCTGGAATATACCTTGCTGGCGCTACCTCCAAGGAAGTCCCCATGACGAGGAGCATGTCCGTTTTCTGAAGTGATGTTTCCACTTGGTCTAAATGTTTGACCATATCGCCAAATAGGACAACATCTGTTTTTAGCACACGTCCACACGTACTGCCGTCTGAGGAAACCCTTTGACAGACCGGCACCTCTTCTTTTAATAAATAAGGCAGATCATATACCGCCTGACACGATGGACAAGTGGCCGTTTGAATGGAGCCATGGAGTTCATATACATGCTGGCTTCCCGCCTTTTTATGAAGACCGTCAATATTTTGGGTAAAAATATCCACATGCTTCCCTTGTTTCTCAAGGCTGGCTAAAAAGGTGTGCCCGCTGTTTGGCTCGTATTCTCCACTCATTTTCATCTGAAACAATTCCTTAAATTTCGGCCAGAATTGATGAGGATTTGATAAAAAGTAGGATCGGCTCATCGCCTCCATGCGGGAAGTATCTTCTGTCCACAGACCACCCGTTGATCTAAAATCAGGAATACCCGATTCTGTACTCATACCTGCACCTGAGAGTACTGTGATATGTGAAGCCTGCGATAATTTCTCTCTTAACACATCCACCTTTGTTTGGTCCACGCACCATTCCTCCTTTATTCACCCAGCTGCTTCTCACCTTTTTGTTTCATATAAATGGCCTGACCAGGGAAAGCAAATTCTACGCCTTCCTCGTGGAAAATATCTATGATGCGATAGTTAATATCCTGCTTAATATCAAGGTTTTCAGACCAAGCTGTCGTGTTTGTGTAAAAGTTGAAAAACAAGTTCAAATAGCTGTCTGCCAGTACATCGAGATTTACCATGATTGTCTCCTTATGCACACCATCATGCTCGTGAAGCATCTGTTTGAGACGCTTAATACACTGATCAATGTTTTCCTTTGGTGTATTGTAGGAAACGCGAACAGAGAACGTGATCTGACGTTTATTCATTCTTGTCCAGTTTGTGATTGGCTCCTTTGAAAGCGTAGAATTCGGAACGGTCACGACGGCTTCAGCAGGTGTTCGAAACCTTGTACTTCGAAATGTAATGTCCTCCACAGTCCCAAGAACACTTGGTGTCTCCACAAAGTCGCCCATCGTAAAAGGCTTCTCTGTAATGATGACAATCCCTCCAAAAAAGTTAGCCACTGTATCCTGAGCGGCGAGCGCAAAGGCTAGACCACCTAGACCGAGACCTGCCACAAGTCCATTTACGTCATAATTAAATTCTTGTGCAATGACACTAATACTCAGTGCAATAATAATGAAGCGAAGTACCTTTGATAAAAATGGTGCTAAAATATCATCCATATCTAATTCAAATTTCGAATTGACCTTTTGAAACAAGAAAGAAGATGCAGCGGTTAAATTACAAAGCCCCCACGTCAGCATCAATATAATAGAAGATCTATACAATTTAATGATGACATCCATATGATGCTCAAAGTATGGTGCCTGTCTTAACGCAAAATATAAACCAAGTGCCACGAAAAACAGCCTCGCTGGTTTTTCAAATGCCACAACAATTTGGTTAATGACCTCCGTTTTAGACCGATTCGTCAGCCTAAACAGAAGCTGAAATAAATACTTCGTAAATACTTTCCGAAGCAATAAAAAAAGCAATAAAATACAAAGGCTAATACCAATTTGGATCGCAATATCTACTGTAAAATATGTATCCATCCATTTTTGTGTAAACATGTCTGTCTCTCTCCTTTAAAACAATCCTCTCTAGTTTATAATATAACCTTCGTTCATGTCCTCTCTTAAATGTCTGACCTCTACATAAAAAGCCTCGGGACTGATCCCGAGGCATGAAGTTCAAATATGAAATTTTGGCTAGAGACATATCGACGGGCAGCAAACTACTTTTTCTTCTGAGCCTGATCAAGGAGAGTCGCTTTAAACATTTCAGCATCCGTTTCGGCCTTAATACGTTCTTCCACTCTAATTCTCCCTTTACCCAATCATCTCGCCTCCTTTTCATCATTATAAAACATCAGAATTTTCAGTCAACATGACGAAAGCACTAATATTTTGACGAACGCTGACGATTTGGACAAAATTGATCGAAGAAAAAATGATGTAGTTCAGATTTACTCAATAAGAGCTTGGGATATTCCTGCAACTTTTCACCTTTCATACACGATGCTTACTCACCATATGCCATGTTCCATTACATACAGCTCTCCCTCGTACCATATAGTAAAGAAGGAAAAACTGCAAAAATTTGATATGATAAGACCAGAACTTATGTCAGGAGCTGGAGCATGTGTATATTATCGCGCATAGAGGGTCTCCAAGCGCTGCCCCAGAAAATACAATCGCCGCATTTGATTTAGCCGTTCAGCAGGGTGCGGATTATATTGAGTTGGACGTCCAGCTGACAATGGATCAGCACGTAGCCGTCATCCATGATGATACTGTTGATCGAACGAGTAACGGAAGCGGTTTAGTGAAAGGTTATACACTTGATCGGCTGAAGAAACTGGATGCAGGAAGCTGGTTTGATTCTCAGTACGCCAACGAACGAATTCCCACCTTACAGGAAATTCTTGAAAGATACAGTCAGCGTGTCGGGATACTGATTGAGATCAAGCATCCAAAACGGCAGATTGGGATTGAAAAGGCAGTTGTCGACATCATCAACCGGTTTGCCTATTCTCGTCACATCATGGTTCAATCTTTTGATGCCAATGCACTTCAAAGAGTCAAAGCTTACGCCCCTTCTCTTCGAACAGCTTTTATTATAAAACCCTCTGCCTTCAAACTGACGAAAAGGAAATTAGCGGAGTACAGCTCCTTTGCGGATTGCCTTAATATGAAGAAAACGATGATCAACAGATGGTGGATTGATCGCATCCACTCATTTGGAATGGATGTCTTTATATGGACAGTGAAAGATCAAAAAACAGCCGACAGGATGAAAACATACCCCATTGATGGAGTGGTGACGGATCACCCGCCATTTTTTCTAAAGGAGAAATGATGTAAATGAAAGCATATCTCGCCGTATTTATCGGTGGATTGGTTGGTACTCTTTGCAGATATGAACTTAGCCAATCCGTTGTCAGCCAGACATTCCCCTATGCAACACTGATTGAAAACATGACAGGCAGTCTGCTTCTTGGCTTTTCAACAGGTTATTTTATGTTTCGGAAAGGAAAAAAATATCTTGCTGCTTTGATCGGAACAGGATTTTGCGGTGGTTTTACGACAATGTCCACTTTTTCTAAAGAAACGGTTCTCTTATTACAGGATGGACTGTTCACATCAAGTATCATGTACATTGTACTCTCAGTGATTGCTGGAGTGGGCGCTGCCTTATGTGGACTGATCACCGCTCAGCGCCTCTTTCAACAAGATGAGCAGCCGAAAGGAAGCAGATAAATGATTGTATTTTATACAGCTGTGGCCGGCGGGATGGGCAGTGCCCTTCGATTTTTCCTCAGTCAATCGATTCAGAAAACCAAGTTTCATACTCGTTTTCCGTATAGTATTATTCTCATCAACTTACTCGGCGCTGCCGGTTTAGGTTTACTGACAGGTGCAGTAACTGACAATGATCCGCTGCTTATGATCATTGGGACTGGTTTTTTCGGTGGTTTTACAACCTTCTCTACATTTAGTGTAGAAGCTGCGGCCATGCTGCATGAGCGGCAAATTGGACAACTTGCTGTCTACTTATTGGTCACAATCATCGGATCTTTATGTCTCTTTGCTGCGTTTTATCAAATAGGACAGCATCTTTAAATATTGGTGATGGCGGCTAAGCTGATGAGCAGCTGATCCATCAGCTGGCGCTTCATCAAAAAGAGTGTTTTTTCACTATAGCCAATTTCCATAGCACACTTTGCCATCCGCCAATCTCGAAAATATTTGTAATCGATGAGCTGCTGCTCTATTTCGTCCAACTCTTTTAATGCCGTTTCAATACAAGCAACGATGAGTTCATACTGATTTTTTTGCTCTTCTAACTTTTTCCGTGTCATGTGGTCGAGATGATGCGGGCTTCTTTTTTCAAGCTGCCTTTCGATATTTAAAATTGCTGCTTGATAATTTTTGAAATTCTTTAAATGAAACTCAATTCGTTTCATTGAGGTTTTTTTCTCCGTGATACTTGCTGTTTCATACCAAAGCATGTCCATCCCCCTTTATCGAACGTTTGTTCTTATTATATACCGAACATACATTCGTTAAAAAGAGACTAAATACCTAAAAAAACCTTGAGCTTATTTTTCGCTCAAGGTCATTTCGTTTACTAGCAGCGGCTCCTTTATATCAAGTCCCGTGCGTGCACTGCCTTTTTCTGACGATGTGACGCCTTTTTTCAAATCGATCTTTTTAACGTAGCGTCCATCCATTTCCAGCACTTTCATTCGAATATCATCAAGATAGACGGATTGTCCTTCTCTGATATCAATATTCTCTTTTAAGATGAGTCCGCCGATTGTATCAATTTCCTCATCATGATAAGAGATCTCGATCAAATCTTGAATTTCATCTAATCTCACTTTGCCATCTAAAACATAATGATGATCGGCTCTTTTTTGAATAACTGGCTGTTCATCTTCATCGAATTCATCTCGAATATCTCCGACAATCTCTTCTAAAATATCTTCCGTTGTGACAAGTCCAGACGTTCCGCCATATTCGTCAGTTAAGATCGCCATATGCATTCTATCACGCTGCATCTTGACGAGAAGCTCTTGAATAGGAATCGTGTCGATAACCTCAATCACTGGATATATATAATCTTGAATTTTCAGTTGATCTTTTTCACCTTGATACACAAGATCTGCAAAGAGCTGCTTTTTGTTCAACATGCCGATGACATGGTCTTTATCTCCTGAAAACACAGGGAAACGTGTATACTTTTCCTGCGTCATGATGGCGAGGATATCATCTAACGGCATATCTTCTGGAATCGCACAAATTTCTCTCCGCGGTACCATGATCTCTCTGGCAATTCGATTATCGAAATCGAAAATCTTGTTCATATAATTATATTCTGATGGGTTGATTTCCCCATTTTTTAAGCTCTCAGATAATAAAATCTTCAGTTCCTCTTCAGAATGGGAATGTTCTTTTTCAGACCCCATATCGATGCCCATCATTTTAGTTAGCAGACGGGCTGATCCGTTTAACACATAAATGAAAGGGAACATAAGGATATAAAATGCATGCAGCGGGCCTGACAGCCATAGTGTCATTTTTTCCGCCTTTTGAATGGCAAGCGTTTTTGGTGCAAGCTCACCTACAACTACATGCAAAAAGGTAATAATAGAGAACGCAAGTGTTGCTGAGATCAGGCTGATTGCTGAATCAGGAATGTTTGTCAAACCAAAACCTCGAACCAAAAGTTCTTTCACAGCCGGCTTACCTATCCACCCTAAACCAAGGGATGTCACTGTAATACCGAGCTGACAGGCTGACAAATATTCATCTAGCCTTGATGTCACCTTTTTCGCCATGATGGCCTTTTTGGACCCTTCGGCAACAAGCTGATTAATTCTTGAACTTCTCACCTTTACTATGGCAAATTCAGATGCAACAAAGAAAGCTGTTAAAGCAATCAAAACACCGACTATACTCAGATTAACAATATCGTCCATTTAACCTTGCTCTTTCTTAGAAGAACAAGGAGTCACCTCCTGATTGATGATGTTATGTTTTGCAAAACGGTTAACTGATTAAATAAGACTACATTGAGGGCCCCACTTAACCACCTCCGGTTCACGTAAAATTCCGCCTCTCTACATATATATGAAACGGTATTCATTTTATCTTACCATAAATAATCTGAAAATTCCTGTATCATCATGCTGTTTTTGACATGACTGACTAAATTGAGGGAAATCCTCCTCTGTTTCTTCTTATTGGCAGGAAATATGAACAATTAACTTGTGTTTCAGACTAGAATTATATTAAACTATTTTCATAAACTATAACGTGACGGTTAGGAGGAGATGTTCAGATGGGGCTGAGAAAAAGTATCGTATTGGTGAACTAGCACAGATTGCACAGGTGACGAAACGAACTGTAGATTATTATACAAATCTAGGTTTGCTTGCGCCTGTTAGATCTTGCTCAAATTATCGTTATTACGATGAATATGCTTTAAAACGATTACAATTAATCGTTCTTTGCAAACAGCAGAGATTGGCTCTTTCTGACATCAAATCCAGATTAGATGAACAATTCCCTTCTCAAAAGGAAGATCATGATGAACTTGTCCATTTAACCTCTGATATCGATCGGATGAATGAGCATATGGACCGCATTTTGGCACGTTGTAAGCAGCTTCAGCCAGAACAACGTGAAAAACTAAAAGAGCAGCTTACTCCTGAAAAAATGACGGCTGTCCAATCATTTTTACTGCTGTTAAGTTAAAATTTTTACTAAACAGGAGGTGTTACCTTCGTTCTCAAAGTCAGAACGAAGGCCTTAATTGGACATAGTTAATTTACTCATAGTTGCTTTACTTATAGCTTTAACCGCGTTTTTCGTTGCATCAGAGTTTGCGATCATTCGCTTAAGAAGCTCAAGAATTGATCAGTTAATCGCAGAAGGTAATAAAACAGCAGTTGCTGTCAAGCATGTAACGACTCACCTTGATGAGTACCTATCAGCCTGTCAGCTTGGTATTACCATTACCGCCCTTGGTATTGGTTGGTTAGGGGAAGAAACAATTGCGCATATGCTTGCGCCGCTCTTTGCAGAGTTGTCCATTCCTCAATCAGCTAGTTCTATTGTCACTTTTATTATTGCGTTTAGTATCATGACGTTTTTACACGTTGTCGTTGGAGAACTTGCACCGAAAACACTCGCCATTCAAAAGGCTGAGCAAGTATCCCTTCTTTTTGCTAGACCACTGATGATCTTTTACAAAGTGATGTTCCCGTTCATTTGGGTATTAAATGGATCTGCTCGTTTGTTAACGAAAGCGTTCGGTCTTCAGCAAGTATCTGAGCATGACATGGCGCACTCTGAGGAAGAATTGCGGATTATTTTATCAGAGAGCTATAAGAGCGGCGAGATTAACCAGTCTGAATTCAAATATGTAAATAAAATTTTCGAATTTGATGACCGTCTGGCGAAAGAAATTATGATTCCTCGTACCGAAGTTGTCAGCTTCCCGTATGATATTACCATTGAGGAAATGCTGAAGGTAACAAAGGTAGAGAAATATACACGTTATCCAATTGAAGATGGCGACAAAGACAACATTATCGGTGTTCTCAATATTAAAGAGGTTCTCACTGCCTGCATTAGCGGTGAGTGCTCTACAAGCGATACGATCGAAAAGTTTGTCAATCCGATTATTCATGTGATTGAAACGGTTCCTGTTCATGATTTACTGCTCAAAATGCAGCGTGAACGTGTACACATGGCCATTTTATCAGATGAATATGGCGGTACAGCAGGTCTTGTGACCGTTGAAGACATCCTTGAAGAAATCGTTGGTGAAATTCGTGATGAGTTCGACATTGATGAAATCAATGAAGTACGTAAACTTGGAGAAGACCATTACATCTTTGATGGGAAGGTCCTTGTTGATCAAGTCAACCTGCTATTAGGTACACAGCTTGATAATGAAGAGGTCGACACAATCGGCGGCTGGTTCCTTACTCAGAAATATGAAGTAGAGAAAAATGACGCCATTCGTGAACAAGGCTATGAATTTATTATTAATGAAGTCGATGGACACCATGTGGCATACATCGAAGTAAAAAAGTTAAATGAACAATTATTAGAAGCAGCTGAAGAAGGCGCTTCGTAACAAAAAACGCCCACTTGCTTAAGCAAGTGGGCGTTTCACATTGTGGACAAAGGGCTAAAATGATTTTATTTTAGCCCTTTGTCTTCTTTTTCAGCGTGATAGAAAACCTTTGAAGTCTAGGAAGGACGAGTACCGGAGCGGAGCGAATTGAGCATTCGTGAGCACCGGCACGCAGGACTGACACCGAATGCGAGGGTTTGTCTACACGCTGAAACGACCCTTGCCTAAGCAAGCGGTCGTTTTTCTTATGCCTTTTCCATTAATTGAGCTTCTAGCTCTTTGATTCTTGTGTTTAATACTTCTGTCATGGCACCTAATCTTTCTTTTGGCGGCAGATGGTCAAATTCAGACAGCTCAATCGGTTCACCAATGATTAAGCGCATTTTCCCTTTTTTGAAAAGGCTTTTCGCATTTGAAGGTCCTTTGTATGCGGCTGGAACAATTGGCGCTTTACCGAGCTGCGCAATGGTAACCGCCCCTCTTTTTAAAGGAACATCCTCTGTTGTACGTGTTCCGCTTGGAAAAATCCCAACGATCTTTCCCTCTTTTAATAATTTAATGGGCGTTTTAATACTGCTTGGCCCAGGATTCTCTCGATCAACAGGAAAGGCATGAATCTTTTTTAAAAATCCACCGATCCATTTATTTGCAAACAATTCTTTTTTCGCCATGTAGTGGATCTCAAACGGAAGAATTCCTGCGCCTAATGCAAGAACATCCACAAAACCCTCATGTGTACAAGCAATGACAAAACCCCGATCAGTTGGCAGATTCTCTTTTTGATATACTTTGATTCCACCTCGGAGACCAAATAATAGTTTGACGGTATAGCCTGAAAATTTATACATAGTGCACTTCCTTTGTTTGAAGAATGAAGGATTTGTCTCTATTATAACAAATTTTTTATTACCTGGTACTAAAAATTTGTACACAGTCCAATCCTCCCTATTTTTTTCGTTTAAAAATGAACGTTCTGCCTGTATTCAAGCACCAGGTTTTAGGGGAGAATAGAATAGGAATTGTGTCCAATTTTGTCGTTTTTCGATGTTTTTTCCTGATTTGTTCTATTGAAAATACTTTATAAATGATGCAAATTTCGCTATGATAAGGAGAAATGATTTTGATTCGGCGAAAGAAATGAGTAATGTACGGTAATGAGAAGTTTCGTGCAACTTTATGCCTTTCTTATGCGTGTATAACATAGAGGGGAGAAAAATCAGTGACGATCGATGAAATTTATCAAATGTATATGAACGATGTTTACAGGTTTCTGCTCTCCATGACAAAAGACAAACATTTGGCAGAAGACTTATTGCAGGAAACCTTTATGCGTGCGTATATACATATTCATTCCTACGACCATAGCAAAGTGAAACCTTGGTTATTTCAGGTGGCACGAAATGCTTTTATTGATTATGTCAGGAAACATAAAAAAGAAGTGACCATATCGGATGACCTCATTGGCGGTCTTTTACAAACGTCTGTACAAAGCCCTGCTGAACAGGTTGAAATAAAGGAAGTCCTCACCATGTATTTAGAGCAGCTTCCAGATAACTACAAGGAAGCGTTGACATTGTATTATTTAAAAGAACTAAATTACAAGGAAGCATCCAAGGTCATGAATATTACTGAAGCAAATTTCAAAAGTGTTTTATTTCGTGCAAGGCAGCGCCTAAAAGCACTTTACAACAGAGGTGTTAATGATGAATGAAGAGTTTAACAAGCGATGGGAACAATATAATAATGGTGAGATGAATGAGGAAGAAATGATAGCGTTTGAGGAAGAGCTTGAAGAAAACGAAAAACGCTTAAGCCAGGAACTGAACGACTCGGATTGGACAGATTTTTCCATCAGTCCTGAGAAGCAAAAAGCCATTTTACAATACGGAAAGAGAAAGTCATATTTACGTATTTCCGTACTTGCTGTCATATCGACACTCATTATTTTACCGCTTTGTACATTAGGAAGTTATTTATACTACGGCGTTGGCGGAGCCGAGAGCAAAGGCAATCACTTCATGGAAACAGCCGCTGTCACAGTCGCTTTGACCAAACCAAACGTGGCCATTGATATGAAGGATTTAAAAGGTCAGGTCAAGCTTTTTGGGATGAACACCGAATTGAAGCTGCAAAAACAAATTGGCAATAAAACAGAAGCCATTGGCAGTGAACAAATCGAGATGTTTTTCGATAAATTAAAGCAGCCTACTATCTCTTATTATGGTGACAGCGCACGCGAAACGGAGGGTTTCTTTACCCATCCTTCGGCGCAGGCAGATGCCTCAAAAAAACAAACACTCACTACGTTAGACAAGCTTCCTGAAGGAACAGTAAGTGAAGTGTATGTATCCTATGATAGAGCTTACACACCAAAGGATATTTATTCCTTTGCTAAAAAATATGATATGAAAGTGCTGTGGAATGCGATTAAAACAGAGGATTCATTAAGTGGAAATCAGCGGCCTATCGGCTTTCCTGGGAAGGACTCTGAATTTTTAAAAGAGCTTCAGCACACATCAAAAACTGAGGTGGATCAATTCAAAGATGCCCTTGCTTATGTTAATCAGCACCCGACATGGGCAACAACGATCTCTGGCAGACCTGATCTTGATCTGTCTAATCGTATACGCTATATCGATCAAAATGGCGTCACCGTTTATGGCTCTGTGGTCACTGGACCTTCTAAAGAAATTGAGAAATTTGTAAAGACAAAACGCATTAAAACGGCAAAAGTGAGCGAGGTGGAATTATGGAATTGGTAAGAATTTTTAAAGAGCATAATGTATTTGGCTGGATTTCTGTCGGCACAGCGATATTATCCCTGCTCATGCTAAACCTCGCCATTATCAGCAACGTGACATTTTATTCTTTTCAAATGCTTCCTTTTGCAATGGCCGCAGTTCCATTTGGCATTATTGAACTGTTCATTAAAAAAGGTCGTACGGGTCCAGGTTTCCTCGGTGTCGTACTGAATATCTTTGTCATTGTTTGTGTCTATGCCATCGTATCAATCGATGTCGATCTTCAGTTAGGTTTTTAATCAGCACTCCATAGCAAAAGCCCGTGTTACTTGACTAATGCCAAGCAGCACGGGCTTTTTTCATTTACTTTTTATTCAATTCTGAATGCTTTCTTGAATATAAGAAATACACAACCAGCCCAATGGCAAGCCAGATTAAGAAACGAACAAAGGTGATTGCACCAAGCTTATAAATGAGCAATCCGCAAGATAGAATAGCTAAGATTGGAATGAGCGGAACTGCTGGGCATCTGAAAGCTCGTGGTAAGTCCGGCTGCGTTTTTCTCATCACAATGACCGCCACTGAAATCAAAATGAATGCTGAAAGTGTCCCGATGTTCACTAGGCTTGCCAGCTCATCAAGTGGAATAAATCCACCCATTAATGCTGACAATGTACCGAAGAACAGTGTATTGATGTAAGGAGTTTTATGCTTTGGGTGAACTTTTGATAATACCTTTGGCACCAAGCCATCACGAGACATAGCAAACATCACGCGTGTCTGGCCGTACAGCATGACAAGCATTACGGTTGTCATCCCTAGAATCGCTCCGACATCCACAATACCAGCCACCCAGTTTTGTCCGGCTACTTGTAAAACGAGAGACACTGGATGTGATACTCCTTCAAAATTCATGAAAGGAACAATGCCCGTCATAATCGCACTAACAATGACATAAAGCAGTGTACAAATCAATAAGGAAGTAATAATCCCTCTAGGCAGGTTGCGTGATGGATTTTTTGTCTCCTCTGCCGCAGAAGCAACTGCATCAAACCCGATAAATGCAAAGAATACTAGGGCTGCTGCACTTAAGACCCCTGATGTCCCAAATGGTACGAATGGTGTCCAGTTTTCAGGTTTTACATATTTCACAGCGACTAAAATAAAGAGCAGAATCACAGCAATTTTCATAATAACCATGATGTTATTTACTCGTTTTGATTCTTTAATACCAAAGTACAGCAGGAAGGTGATGACCATTAAAATAATAAATGCTGGAAGATTAAAATATGTCACTTGCCCCTTTAAACCACCTGGTGCTGCTGTTAACTCAACTGGTATATGAATCCCTATCCCATTTAAAAATGACACAAAATAGCCTGACCAGCCCGCTGAAACGGCACTAGCGGCCAGCATATATTCTAATATTAAATCCCAGCCAATGATAAACGCTAGAAATTCCCCCATTGATGCGTACGTAAATGTATACACAGACCCTGATACAGGCACTGTGGAAGCAAATTCCGCATATGACAGTGCTGCAAACAAACAAGCAAGACCTGCGATGACAAATGATAGCACAAGTCCTGGCCCCGCAGTGACGGCTCCTGTACCTGTTAGAACAAATATCCCTGTCCCGATTATGGCTCCAATGCCAAGCATGGTTAAATCAAATGAACCCAATTCCTTTTTTAATGCTTTTTCCCCTTGTGTTGCCGCAATGAGCTCTGAAATGCTCTTTTTTCTAAACAACGAATTGCTCATACCATCACTCCCAAAACTTAGTATCAGTCTAAAGACGCCACATTCATATAATTCACAATATTTTCTGAATATTTAGATTAAATTTAGCACAATAAATTGGTGGCGTAAAATTATTATATATGAAAATTAAAAAATGAAAACACTTTTTTTAAAAATAGAGTGAAAATTCTTATATATCAACGAAAATATTGTCAATAAAACGGTTAGATTTTCTTCAATCCTTATTCAATTGATAGTTTGTCTCCCTCTATTTATTATACAACATGGAAGATTATATTTTTTTCATATACTTATTATTCAACAAAAATAAGAACCTTATTTTAAAAGAGGGTCCACAATTATGTTATTTTAAAGTCTTTAGACTGATAGTGATCTATGAGAAAAGACCAGTTCCGCGGCACAAATGATATATGAAAAAAGAGACTGCTTCATAGCAGTCTCTTAAAATGAATTAGTTTACAAATGTTTTCGCTCCAAGATAAATAGGCTTCCAATAGCTTGATGTCATATCACTGATCGTTACACCGTCAGAAGCAGCATGGATAAACTTATTGTTCCCAAGGTAGACACCCATGTGAGATGGACCCGATTTATACGTTGTAAAGAAGACAAAATCTCCAGCCTTTGGTTTGGATACACTTTTCATCGATCCCCAGAAACCTTCAGTTGTTTGTCTTGAAATCTTTTTTTGTTTGTTAATGATATACCACATAAATCCGCTGCAATCAAAGCCCTTCGGTGTCGTTCCACCCCATCTATATGGAGTACCGTTTTGCGCTTTAGCATCTGCTATGAGTTTAGACGTGTTTAAGGAAGAAGTAGAGACTGTTTTTTCTTTCACAGGTTTCGTCTTTACTTTAGACGTCTTTTTCACCTTTAGCTTTTGCCCGATTTTAATGAGGTCTGTTTTAAGTTTATTTAACGATTTCAGCTCTTTCACAGTCATCCCGTATTTTTTGCCAATCTTAGATAATGTATCACCTTTGACAACTTTATGTGTGGCAGTTGCTGAAGCCGTTTTTACTTTTGTTGTTGTTTTTGATGTCTTCACTGCTTTTTTCGAAGAAGTGCCATTCACTTTTAAGGTTTGTCCAACATAAATCACGTTAGATTTCAGCTTATTGTCTGATTTAATTTTGCTCACGCTTGTTTTGTATCTTTTCGCTAGAACAGAAAGAGAGTCACCTTTTTGAACTTTTACTGATTGTGCTGAGGCAGCTCCGGCAAATAATGTCGTCCCAAGTAGAACTGCACTTGCAGCTGTGATCAATTGTTTTTTCATTTGTTCCTCCTGTATGTATCTATCTGATCCGAATTTTTATCTACTCCCTATTATAAGGATCAAATACCAGAAGAAATAGTCTTGACTTCCTACGACATTATGCTTATTAATTCGGCAAAATTTATTTTTTTTTAGGGTTCTTTTTATTTCATTTTTATTACACAATCATGACAAAATAATCGCATCTTGTCATGGATAAATGATACATTCATTTCTCTTTTTGGTTCATTCTATGTAAAGTGGACCTTTACAATTTTAAAGTGAACTTTACGGTGCTGTAAAAAGGAATCCACACTTCTGCTCTACCATTGTAAACGTAAGAGCGATACATAAACAATGAGGAGGCAAAATGAATGAGTGTGTTGAAAAGCTCGAAAACGAAAATCGCTGCAGTGGCAGCAGCATCTGTGCTATCGATTGGCATTTTTTCAGGGATTGAATTTGGACAAGCTGACAAAGCTGAGGCTAAAAAGAAGCCGAAAAATGACGTGCAAAATGTGATCGTGCTGATTGGAGATGGCATGGGAACACCTTATCTTTCAACTTACCGCTCATTTAAACACAACGGTGACCTTTCAAAGCAAACAGCGTTTGACCCTTACCTCACTGGCATGCACAAAACATACCCTGACGACTCTAAAAATAACATTACCGATTCAGCAGCAGCTGGTACAGCCATGGCTACTGGTAAAAAGACATACAACAATGCCATTGGTGTAAACAAAAACGGCAAAAAACTAAAAACCGTTTTAGAAGAAGCCAAACGAAAAGGAAAATCGACGGGTCTTGTCGTGACATCTGAATTAACAAATGCTACGCCTGCTGCGTATGCCGCTCACGATGTGTCTAGGAAAAACACTGCAGCCATCGCCGATGACTTCTTCGATGAGAAAATCGGAAAACAGCATACAGTCGATGTCATGCTTGGCGGAGGACTTGTCGACTTTGTCCGAAAGGATCGTGATCTGACGAAGGAATTCAGACAAGCCGGTTATGATTATGTCACCAATAAAGCCGCCTTACAAAAAAACAAAAATGAAAAAGTGTTAGGCATTTTTGCCGATGGAGGTCTCGATAAAGCCATTGATCGTGATCAAACGACCCCTTCCCTGCAAGACATGACATCCTCAGCCATCAAACAGCTGTCTAAAAACAAAAAAGGATTTTTCCTTATGGTCGAAGGCAGTCAAATTGACTGGGCTGGACATGATCATGATATTGTCAGTGCGATGAGTGAAATGAAGGATTTTGAAAAAGCATTTGAAGAAGCGATTCGTTTTGCGAAAAAGGATAAAAACACGTTAGTCATCACGACCGCGGATCATTCAACTGGCGGACTTTCCTTCGGAGCAGACGGTTCAGGGAGCTGGGATTACAAACCGGTAAAAGCAGCGAAAAAAACGCCTGACTTTATCGCAAACAAAATTGTCAGCGGCATGCCTGTCGAGTCAGCCCTGAAACAATATATCAATCTTGATTTCACAAAAGAAGAAATAGCATCTATTCAAAAGGCCGCTGAAACAAAGGATACTGTTAAAATTGATGATGCGATTGAAGAAGTGATCAATACAAGATCACATACAGGCTGGACAACATCTGGTCATACCGGTGATGAAGTTCCATTCTTTGCGTATGGCCCAACAAGCCAGCAGCTAAAAGGTCTAATGGAAAATACCGATCAAGCAAAACACATTTTCAAACTGCTGAAAAACCAATAAAATGGACAAAAAAGATGTCTGCTAAGAGACATCTTTTTTGGTCTTTTTCATGCAAGATATTTCCTATGAACCCCTTTTCCATCATAAGAAAACATCACTTCTTTTCCTTCAAGGACGGACTCGATATGCACACTTCTTCCCCACAGCTGATATAAATACGGAAGGACTTTTTCTAAGTATTTCAGATCAAGTTCAATGCCTTCATACCAATGCTTGATATAAAGTTCGTTATTTTTTAAATAGTCGCCATCGATCACGGTCAAATACGGAAAGCCGCCATTCACTCTCATACTGACTAACTGATCACGAACCGCCTTCCATTCTTTATCAATGACTTTATAGTCTCTCCCCTGCTTTTGAAACAAGTACAAATCTTCTCTCATCACAAGGTCTTTCGTTAAGTAGTTTCGAATAAAGGAAATATCTGACTCAATTTCTCTGACTTCAAACATTTTACTGCGGCCAGATCCTTCTGTGACCCCTGCTTTTTTTAATTCTTCACACGGGTTGTTATAGCGCTCTTCGATATCTTCAAAAATCTTCAGCCCTAAATAGTAAGGATTGATGCCTGTTTTAGATGGCTGCACCACACCTGCATTTAATTTCGCAAACTCTATCGATTCACTTGAATCCAAATCAAGCTCCCGCATAATCCGCTGGTGCCAATACGATGCCCAGCCTTCATTCATAATCTTTGTTTCCAGCTGCGGCCAAAAATAGAGCATTTCTTCTCTCAGCATGGTAAGGACATCCCGCTGCCACGGCTCCAGCTCGCGGGAATGCGCCTCAATAAAGAGTAAAAGATCCTTTTCCGGCTTTGGCGGAAACTGCTTAACAGTTTTCTTTTTCTCACGCGTTTTCGGCTCATCCATTCCCCACAAATCATCATATGGCGTTTGACGTTTTGGTTTATCATCTTCACTTTCTTCATCGTCCATATTCCAACTTAATTTTGATCGAACAAGAGATGGATCAATATGCTCTTGGATAGCCAATACGGCATCTAAAAAGGACTCGACTTCTTTTGTTCCATGGATATGCTCATATTCTTTGATCCGCTCTGCCGCTGCTGACATACTTTCGACCATATCTCGTTTTGTGTTTTGGAAACGGCAATTATTTTTGAAGAAATCACAGTGTGCCAATACATGAGCCACAATTAATTTATTTTGAACGAGCGTATTGTTATCAAGTAGAAAGGCGTAGCAAGGATTTGAATTGATGACCAGTTCATAAATTTTGCTTAACCCTAAATCATAATGAAGCTTCATTTTATGAAATTGCTTCCCAAAGCTCCAGTGGCTGAATCGTGTTGGCATTCCATATGCACCGAACGTATAAATAATTTCCGCGGGACAGATTTCATACCTCATCGGATAAAAATCTAGACCAAATCCTTCTGCAATCTCTGTAATTTCATCAATCGCTCTTTGTAAAAGACGTTTTTCAGATACGCTCAAGGAAACCATCCCTCCTCATCGGACTTATCCCTACTATATGAGCGTATGTAAAAAAACATGATGTTCCGCCAATCGTTTAGACGACTTCTATTTCTTTCGTGGATTGCCCGCCGAATGCTTCGAAATGAATATGGTGTGCTGGAATTCCCAGCTCTTTTAGATGATGAATGATCTCCTGTGTAAACACCGGGGAACCGCATAGATAAAATTGGCCTTTCCCTTCTCCGATTACCGATTGAAGAAATGGACGGTCAATGCGGGAAGCCGCTTTCTCAACAAGTTCACCCTTTCCAGACTGCGCAAATTGTTCGTTACATAGGATGATACGTCCATAGGAAGCTGAAGCTAGAACGCGTTCAAACTCATTTTCAAAAGCGTTTACATCCTCTAATCGATCTGCATGAATCATCGTGAATGTTTGGCTGTTTTGTGCGGCAGTTTTCACTAAACCAATCATTGGTGTAACACCAGACCCAGCACTGATGAAATAAACAGGCTCTTTTATGTCATCTTGCAAACAGAACATTCCCTGCGGCATACTCACTTGAAGAACGTCCCCTTCTTCCATTTCATCATGCAAAAATGTAGACACATGACCGTCACGCTTCACTGTAATACGATAATAAGATGGATGATGCTCGTCTGATAAGCTGTATTGTCTGCTGCACATATAGGCTTCTCCTGGCATATCTGCCTGAACCGTAATGTATTGGCCTGCTTTATACATTGGCAGCTCTGATTCATCTTCTGGTACTAAATAAAAAGAGATAAGCGAAGGAGATTCTTGCTTCTTTTTCTTAATCACAAACGGCTTCACATCTGCCCATCCGCCTGTCTGTTTCACATTTTTATCCATCATTTCTGCTTCTATGGTCATGAAAATATTCGCAATGATGTCATATGCAGCCTTCCAAGCTAATAAAGTGGCATCTTCTTCTCTTAAACCAAACACCTCTTTCATCGCTTCAATCAGGTGATATCCGACAATTGGGTATTGTTCTTTTTTGACCATGACACTGACATGCTTATGGGCAATTTGTTTGACCGCAGGAAGTAATTCCTCTAACCGATCGATGTGCAGTGCAGCTTGATATAGTGTCGCAGCAAGTGCCTCTGGCTGACTTCCGTTCATCAGATTTGTTTTATTAAATTGATTGAGCAGCTCCGGGTGCTGGCGAATCATATTTTGATAAAAAACAGTGACAAGCTTGGTTCCCTCGGCTTTTAGTAGAGGAGCTGATTGCTTTATTGCATTCATTTGATCTTTAGATAACATCGTCATTCCTTCTTTCAAAAGAAGTATTTTAAATACATCTTTATCGTAATGGATGACAGTCTCTAAAAGCAATATTTATAATACATGTTTTAAATGTTGTCACATTTTACACTTTCTCGAACAGTTTTTGTCTAAAATGTGTTACGATGATACAAAACTCTATTAGGTTTAGAGGTCGTCAAAATGAAACTTACGAATTACACAGATTTCTCATTAAGGGTACTCATTTATTTAGCTTCGAGAGAAAATAATGAACTGTCAAATATTCAGCAGATCGCCGATGTTTATGGCATTTCTAAAAATCATCTGACGAAGGTGATTTATCATCTTGGAAAACGCGGGTATGTGGAAACAATTCGCGGAAGAAATGGCGGGATCAGGCTTGGAAAAAGCCCAGAAAGCATTAATATTGGAGAGGTTGTCCGTTATACAGAGGATGATTTAGTCATGGTTGAATGCTTTGATCCAAAGAAAAACAGTTGCATCATCTCCCCAATTTGTTCATTAAAGCATGTACTTCATGAAGCACTCACTGCTTATTTAAGCGTTCTAGACCGATACACACTAAACGATTTAACACAAAACAAAGATGCTCTTAGAGAGCTCCTGCTTTAAGGCGAAAGAATTTATTCTTTCGTCTTTTTCTTTACCTTCTTGTAATAATAATTTATTTAAAATTATTATAAATAAATATTGACTATCATGTTTGATTCAATATAATTAGGGTATATAGATTGCTAGAAAACACTTTTTTGTTTACAGGAGGAGAATAGAATGACAAATTCAAATCATAAAAATTTGACAACGAACCAAGGCGTGCCTGTTGGCGATAACCAAAACTCAAGAACAGCTGGTCACCGCGGACCTACCTTTCTTGATGATTACCATTTGATTGAAAAACTCGCACACTTTGACCGTGAACGTATTCCAGAGCGCGTCGTTCATGCAAGAGGCGCCGGCGCTTACGGTGTGTTTGAAGTAGAAAACAGCATGGAGAAACATACAAAAGCAGCTTTCTTAAGTGAAGAAGGAAAACAAACAGACGTTTTTGTTCGCTTCTCTACCGTTATTCATCCGAAAGGTTCACCTGAAACATTGCGTGACCCGCGCGGATTTGCTGTCAAATTTTATACAGAAGAAGGCAACTATGATCTCGTTGGTAACAACTTGCCGATCTTCTTTATTCGTGATGCATTGAAATTCCCTGATATGGTTCACTCTCTCAAGCCAGATCCTGTAACCAATATTCAAGATCCTGACCGTTATTGGGATTTTATGACCTTAACGCCTGAATCCACTCATATGCTCACATGGCTTTTCTCTGACGAAGGAATCCCTGCAAGCTACGCTGAAATGCGCGGTTCTGGTGTGCATACATTTAGATGGGTGAACAAATACGGCGAAGCAAAATATGTGAAATATCACTGGAGACCTTCTGAAGGTATTCGCAACTTATCTATGGAAGAAGCAGCGGAAATTCAAGCAAACGATTTCCAGCATGCGACAAGAGATTTATATGACCGCATTGAAAAAGGCAACTTCCCAGCATGGGACTTATATGTTCAGCTTATGCCGCTTAGCGATTATGATGACCTTGATTATGATCCATGTGACCCAACAAAAACGTGGAGCGAGGAAGATTACCCGCTTCAAAAAGTAGGACGCATGACACTCAACCGCAATCCTGAGAATTTCTTTGCTGAAACAGAACAGTCTGCTTTCACGCCAAGTGCATTTGTTCCAGGAATTGAGGCATCTGAAGATAAACTACTTCAAGGCCGTCTGTTCTCATATCCTGATACGCAGCGCCACCGTCTTGGTGCGAACTACATGCGCATTCCGGTTAACTGCCCTTATGCACCTGTACACAATAACCAGCAGGATGGCTTTATGACAACGACTCGTCCAAGCGGTCATATTAACTATGAACCAAACCGTTATGCCGATCAGCCAAAAGAAAACCCTCACTACAAAGAAAGTGAGCCAGTTCTTCACGGTGACCGTATGGTGAGACAAAAAATTGAAAAACCGAACGATTTCAAACAAGCTGGAGAAAAATATCGAAGCTACTCTGAAGAAGAGAAACAAGCATTGATTAAAAACCTAACAGCTGATTTGAAAGATGTGAATGACCAAACAAAATTACTTGCAATCTGCAACTTCTATCGTGCCGATGAAGATTACGGCCAGCGATTAGCGGATTCACTTGGTGTGGATATTCGCGCTTATCTTCAAGGTAGCATGAAGTAATTCCATTTCGAAAAAAATTGTTGGACAAAGGGCTAAAATGATCTTTATTTTAGCCCTTTGTCTTTTTTGACTGAACGCCTCAAGCACCCTTTACAAAAAAAGGGGCTTTTTTATAATCGAAACACGTTAATACTAATCAAATGACCGGTCACCGGATGAAAATAAATTTCTGCATGTGCGGCAAAGCGAGTTGATCCTTCCTTTACAGTGACGCGAAACACATCTTTTGTCTGCTCATCATTCACTTCTGTCCGGCCAATGTAATGATAATCATTTAAAGCGGCACCTTTATATTCATCTTTAAACGCTGTGTACGCAAGTCTTTCCCAATTTTCAAACGGCTGCACCGCTGCTTTTGATGCAGGATGAATCATCAAACTGCCAAGCAAAACGATTCCTGCTGCAATAAGCATCCACCATTTCGGCTGCATGATATCATTGATCTCACTTTCATATATGTTTTGTTTAGGTTTAGCTGGCCGGTCCTTTTTCATACATGAAGCAATTATTCAGCCTATAATTCCCGGTACACGATTGATGCGGACACCAACTTTTCCCCTGAAAAAGTCGATATGATCCGAGCAAACTAATGAGGACTTCTCAAGGGAAAGGAGAAGGTTTAATGAATGTGGCGGATTATGATAAAGCACTTTATTATACGCATCGCTCGCAATGGGATAATTTACTTATTCTTATGGTACGTACGCAAGATGATTTGCTCTCGAAACGTATTGAGCATTTCTTACATGCGTATCAATTTAACCGGAACGATGCAGATGTTGAAAAATGTTTATATGGGCTTCTGCAGTACATTGACCATGCTTCAGAGGCTGCTGCTGCTGAAGTTTATTCACAACCGATGTACACATAAAGAAAAAGGGCTAAAGTGAATTTTTTTAGCCCTTCTCTTTTCCATACAATTAGCAGTGCGCAGTGCTGGGAACCTAAAGTGGCTGATATGAAATAGACGGAAGCGTTAGAGATAATGTATGGATCACAAGCTTATTAAAGCTCTAATTTGTCATCACTTACTAATTCATATGCCTCCACTTGATCCCCTCCGATTTTACATTCACCTTTGATTGACCAGCTCATCACCTCCTTTAAAATAAAAAAAGACTTGATGAGCATACTCTCATCAAGTCTTTTATTTGTTTTTCTATTAGAAATTAGGCTGTTCATGCTTCTCTTTTTACGCAAAAGGGCACGTCAAATAACCAACATCTGTGCTCTTTTTTATTCAATTCACTGAATTGAATGTGCGCTTAAAAGTTTTAGTCTGTCATAGCAGCTCTTTTGGCTGATTTTTTTGATAATCCACTGCATACAGAGCCGCTTGGGTTCGATCTGCCAGCTCTAATTTTGATAATACATGAGATACGTGCGTTTTGACAGTTTTTTCAGAAATAAACAGCGATGAGGCAATTTCTTTGTTGCTTTTGCCTTTTGCAATCTCAAATAAGACATCTCGCTCTCTATTGGTGAGCTCTTTCATCAATGCCCATTTCTGCTCTTTTGGCTCTGTCAGATGCTGCACAAGAAAGGTCGTGATATGACCATCTAACTGATAGGTGCCATTTTGCACTTCAATCATGGTCGAAAGCAGCTTTTCTGGTGCCACATCCTTTAATTGATAGGCTTTCGCCCCTGCTTGAATGGCGGGAATGACATAATCTTTATCCGCATAGCTTGTCAGGATCACAATGCGGGAGTCCGGCATTTCCAGCGTCATTTGTTTCGTTGCCTCAATGCCATTCATGACAGGCATAGACAAATCCATTAAGACAATGTCAGGCCGGGTTTCTCTGACAACCTCTAATGCCTCTTGCCCATTGGACGCCTCACCAACGATGTCCACATCAGACTGTGTCTGCAAGAAAAACACAAGCCCTTTTCTCACAATATGATGATCATCTGCAATGACAACTCTCATGACGATCCCTTCCTTTCTTGTGAAAATGGCACTTTTACATGAATCGTAGTTCCTTTACCTAACTCTGAATGGATACAAAATGTACCATCTGCTCTTCGGATGCGGTCAGACATCCCTTTCAGCCCAAGTGAAGGAAGGCTCATCTGCTCGTCATATTGAAAACCTTTTCCGTGGTCAATGATTTTCATCTCCAACATGTCTTTTGATTGCTCAAGCTTGACCTCGACTTCTTCTACTTCCGCATGTTTTTGACAGTTATTCAGCGCTTCTTGACATACCCGAAACAAAGTTTCATTGTGAGAATGATCCATTTCTATACAGCCTGATAAAGATAAAGTGCAGCGTAATCCTAAAAGCTGTGCATACTCTTCAATTGCTGTCGTAAACCCCTTTTCAAGGCCTCTTGGTCTCAGCTGCCAAATGAGTGACCGCATTTCAATCAGAGCGTCTTGTGACAAATGCTGAATAAAATCAATCATTTCCCCTAAATTCTGATCACTTGTCATTTGCCGTGCAGCCTTAGCCGTCAGACTCACAGAGAACAGCATTTGGTTGACAGAATCATGCAAGTCCTGTGCGAGCCGGTTTCTTTCTTCCAGAAGTGCGTGCTGCTGTTCATTTTGCACAAGCTTCATCCGCTGAATGGCGGTGCCAATTTGAAGTGCAATGCTTTCAAGCAAATTCAGCTCTTCTTGCATAAACGTGACTTTTCCTTTTGCCGCCACATTTAATAAGCCGAACGTACGCTTACACGCTTTTAGCGGTACGGTCGCATGATGAGTAATTCCTTCTGTATCCCCAAGCTTTTCTTCTATTGCCGTTTCAATCCGTTTGCAATTAATAATATTGGTGGCTGATTGCAGTGAACCTTTTGTATATCGGTTGATGCAATAACAATCATTTTGACACATGAGCTGCTTTTGATGCTTTGCAAGTGCTTCAGGTAAGGAAATCTCTGCCATCAGTTCATATGACCCGTCTTTTTCTATAAAATAAATCCATGCTGAATGAAAGCCTGTGACATCCATCAGCATATGGAGCACTTCATGGAGCGTTTCTTTCATTTCCATGCCTTCATTAAGCTTTTCAGCAATTTCTTTTAACATTTTTAATGTTTCAACCTTCTCTTGGTATTCTCCCATACTGTTTACCCCCGGCATTTGCAGCCTTCACTTATTATTACGCTCATTATACCATGAGCCCCCTCGTCGCTCTTTCTCCAAAAGAATGATTTCTTCTCATCCTTTTGGCTGAGAAAAAGCCATCATGTATTCATACACGACGGCCTTGTCTTTCGTTATTTCGCTGTTTCTTCCACAATATCATAAACGACTTTCATCACTTCTTCTGACAAATGCTTTAGCTTTTCTTCACTATCTGTTAAAGACGTGCCTTTGACTGCAATATAAAATTTCACTTTAGGCTCAGTGCCAGAAGGTCTTAAGCAGAACCACGAACCATCCTCAAGGAAATATTTCAGCACATTTGATGCTGGCAGGTGAATGGTTTCCTCTTTCTTTTCAGCCACAAGTTGTCTTTGACTTGATTGATAATCCTCAATCACTGTGATGCGCTGCCCTGCGATGGCAGCTGGCGGATTTGTTCTAAAGGTATGAAGGATCGCTGAAATCTGCTCTGCTCCTTCTTTTCCTTTTAAGGTTAACGACTTTAATCCTTCCCGGTAAAATCCAAACTGCTTGAAAATATCGACAAGCGCATCGTATAAGGACTTGCCCTGCTTTTTATAGAAAGCAGCGACTTCAACGGCTAAAAGTGCCGCTTGCACCGCATCTTTATCTCGGGCAAAGTCACCAATCAAATAGCCATAGCTCTCTTCATAACCGAATTGAAACGTGTATTCTCCACTCTCTTCAAACTGCTTAATTTTTTCTCCAATAAATTTAAAGCCAGTGAGTGTGTCTATCGTGTCGGCACCAAAAGCTGATGCTACAGCGCGCCCAAGCTCACTTGTAACAATGGTTTTCATTACAACGGGACGAGGCGGCAGCTGACCCAGCTTTTGTTTTTCAGACAATAAATAATGAAGCAGCAGAGCGCCTGTTTGGTTGCCTGTTAAGACGGTAAATTCTCCTTCATGATCTCTGACCGCAATGCCTAACCTGTCAGCATCTGGGTCTGTGGCAATGAGGATATCGGCATTTTGTTTTTCACCAAGCTTGATGGCGTACTCAAATGCTGCATGCTCCTCTGGATTCGGCGAGGTCACTGTTGAGAATTGTGGATCTGGTTTTTCCTGCTCAGGCACAACAGTGACATGCTGATATCCAAGAGCCTGCAGCCCGTTTCTGACAGGGTGATTGGCTGTCCCATGAAGCGGAGTAAACACGACTTTGACATCGACCTCATGTGCCAGCTCAGGGTGCACACTAATGGTTTTTAATTTTTCAATATAAGCATGGTCGATTTCTTCTCCGATTATTTTGATCAGCCCTTGCTGTTTCAACGTTTCTTCAGAATCAACTGAAATCGACAGTTCATTTTCAATTGCATCTACTTCTTGAATGACTTGATCTGCTTCAAATGGAGGCAGCTGCCCGCCATCTTCACCATACACTTTATAGCCATTATATTCTGGTGGATTATGACTTGCTGTCACGACGATTCCAGCAAATGCATGCAGTTCACGAACCGCAAAGGAGAGCTCTGGTGTCGGACGCAATTCATCAAATACGTACGTTTGAATGCCTTGTGAAGCAAGTGTTTTGGCTGCTTCCATCGCAAATTCAGGCGATTTATGGCGTGAATCATATGCAATCGCGACGCCTCTATTTTTTGCATCCTCTCCATGTTTCGCAATATACGCAGCAAGACCTGCTGATGCTTTACGAACAGTGTACACATTCATTCGGTTCGTGCCTGCACCAATCTCACCGCGCATTCCTCCAGTGCCGAACTCAAGGTTTTTGTAGAAACAGTCTTCAAGTGCCTGGTGGTCATCTTGATGCGTCTCCAGCCATTCCTTTAGTTCAGTATCCAGGTGCTTCTCATTGATCCATCGCTCATAATTCGTCTTCCAACTCATGGTCGTCCTCCCCAGCTCTTATCATCAATAAAATAACATCTACTGTTATTTTATATGGAATCATCCTTTATGTCATGCTATATCATTAGCAGTTGGAAAAAATGTTGCACAAATAAAAAAAGCCGATGCATGATCGGCTTTTCTTTTTATTCAGCATCAAGCGGTACGACTGCTTCATGGAATAGTTGATCTAATTCTGTTTGATGTTTCTGTTTTGCTGCTTCATCCCAGCCAAAACGCTCTGCCATGTAGTCAACAACAGGCTGTGCGTATTTTTTTGCCCAATTGATATTAAATAATAGGCTTCCTGTTCTTCTTAAGAAGAAATCGACAGGTGTTACAGCTAGTTCTTCTTCGATCGCATAGACAAGCTCTGCCAGCACATATGCTGGAATGTTTCGTTTGTCTGCTTCCCCTTGAAGCTGCTCTACTCGTTTGTAGACACTGCTGACGTTTGAACCATATTTTTCAGCTAGTTTTTGTGCAATCGGTTCTGTTAAACCAACAGATGCGCCTTCTGCTGTTTTCGCTTGAACAAAGGCTGCCATGTTTTTAGATCCGCCTACATGGCCGCCTGAGATTGGCATATGCTTTGTTTTACATGGTCCGTAATCTTTGCCCGTTTCCTGTTTCAATCCATCACGTACTAGATCGACAATATGCTCAGCCATTTTACGGTAGCCTGTTAATTTACCGCCAGCAATGGTGATTAAGCCTGAAGATGATGTCCACACTTCATCTTTACGAGAAATTTCTGAAGGATCTTTGCCCTCTTCATGAATGAGCGGACGAAGACCGGCCCAGTTGGATTCTACATCTTTTTCTGTAATATTGAGGTCAGGGAACATGTACTGAATCGCTTGGATGACATAGTCACGATCGGCTTTTGTCATACGCGGGTGCTCCAGCTGTTTTTTGTACACTGTATCTGTTGTTCCAACGTACGTTTTGCCTTCTCTTGGAATGGCAAAGACCATACGTTTATCAGGCGTGTCAAAGTAAATCGCTTGTTTTAATGGGAAGACCGATTGGTCAAATACTAAGTGAATTCCTTTTGTATGCTGTAAGTGTTTTCCTTCTTTTGAATGGTCCTTGTCTCTCAGCTGATCTACCCATGGACCTGTCGCGTTGACGATCTTCTTCGCATACACATCGTATGTTTTCTGCGTCATGACATCTTCAATGACAACACCAACCACTTTGCCTTTATCATAAATAAATTCTTTTACTTTCGCATAGTTGACCGCTTCCGCTCCGAATTTCACAGCCTCTTTCATGACTTCAATTGTGAGGCGTGCATCATCTGTACGGTATTCAACATAGTAGCCGCCGCCTTTTAAGCCGTCCTTTTTGACAAGCGGTTCTTTTTCAAGTGTTTCTTTCGCACTTAGCATGCTTCTGCGTTCGCTATGCTTTACGCCAGCTAAAAAGTCATACACTCTCAGTCCAATAGAGGTTGAAAACTTACCAAATGTCCCGCCTTTATGCATCGGAAGAAGCATCCATTCTGGCGTTGTCACATGAGGACCATTTTCGTATACAATGGCACGCTCTTTACCGACCTCTGCGACCATTTTCACTTCAAATTGTTTTAAATAACGAAGTCCGCCGTGCACTAGTTTCGTTGAGCGGCTGGACGTACCTGCTGCGAAATCCTGCATTTCTGCAAGACCGACACGCATTCCGCGTGAAGCCGCGTCAAGTGCTGTACCAGCGCCTGTTATACCCCCACCAATGATAAACACATCATATGGTTTTTTTGTCATTTCCTGCAGCATTTGTTCTCTTTCTAAGCTAGAAAAAGTCATCTCTTGTTCCTCCCATGTTGTACGGTAAAGAAAAAGAGACCGCAAACACCCAAAGCGTATTTCTACACTTCGGTGCCTGCGGTCTCTCCAGTTCTCCAACCGTTCTATTAACTTACTTGAAGTATACCATACTTTTGGTTTATTTGAAAGCTTGAGCTGCTTTTACAGCCTTTTTCCACCCGCTGTATAACGAGTCACGGCTGTCCTCTTCCATTTTAGGGTCAAAGCGCTTGTCAAGGTTCCATTGTTTTGCAATGTCTGAACGGTCGTTCCAGAAGCCAACTGCTATTCCCGCAAGATAGGCCGCACCGAGTGCCGTCGTTTCATTAATTTCTGGACGCTCTACTGGTACATCCAGCAAATCACTTTGGAAGCCCATTAAGAAATCATTCTTTACAGCTCCGCCATCCACACGCAAAGTTTTTAATGAGATGTTTGAATCCTTTTCCATCGCATCTAAAACATCCTTCGTTTGATATGCAAGTGATTCTAACGTTGCACGGACAAAGTGCTCTTTAGAAGTACCGCGTGTTAATCCGAATACAGCGCCTCTGACATCACTGTCCCAGTATGGTGTGCCTAGACCAACGAATGCTGGAACGACATATACGCCATCTGTTGACTCAACGCGCTCCGCATAGGCTTCGCTGTCTTTTGAGTCTTTAAACATTCTCAGTCCGTCGCGCAGCCACTGAATCGCTGAACCAGCTACGAAAATACTTCCTTCTAAAGCATATTCAACTTTACCGTCAATGCCCCATGCAATCGTCGTTAATAAACCATGATCCGACTTAATTGCTTTTTCCCCTGTATTCATCAACATGAAACATCCTGTGCCATACGTGTTCTTCGCCATTCCTTCTTCAAAGCAAGCCTGACCGAATAGTGCAGACTGCTGGTCTCCCGCCGCTCCTGCAATCGGGATATTTCTGCCGAAGAAGTGATAGTCTGTTGTTTCACCATAGATGTGTGAAGATGGTTTCACCTCTGGAAGCATAGAAGCAGGTACGCCAAGGATATCAAGTAGTTCTTCATCCCATTTCAGATCGTAAATGTTGAACATTAACGTTCTTGACGCGTTGGAGTAATCTGTGACGTGTGATTGACCACCTGTCATCTTCCAAATGAGCCATGTATCAATTGTGCCAAACAGCAAGTCGCCATTTTCTGCTTTCTCACGAGCACCTTCTACATTGTCTAAAATCCATTTTACTTTTGTCCCTGAGAAATAAGCATCAATGAGAAGACCTGTTTTATTTCTAAACGTTTCATTGTGTCCTTGCGCTTTTAACTCTTCACAAATGCCAGACGTTTGTCTAGACTGCCAAACAATTGCATTATAAACGGGTGCGCCTGTATGTTTATCCCAAACAACAGCTGTCTCACGCTGGTTCGTAATTCCGATACCGGCGATTTGATCTGCTTCAATGCCTGATTCAATTAAAGCAGTTGAAATGACGGATAGAACAGAGCTCCAAATTTCATTTGCATTGTGTTCTACCCAGCCTGGGTTCGGAAAATATTGATTAAATTCCTTCTGAGCTGTATGTGCAATTTTGCCTTCTTGATCAAATAAGATCGCTCTTGAGCTTGTTGTCCCTTGATCTAAAGCGAGAATATATTTTTCTTTTGCCATGGTGTTTTCCTCCCCTTACATACTTTCATTTACAGCATTTGTTTGATTTTTCGTAGAGACATAGAGTCCTAACAATACCACAACTAAAATAACGCTTACAATCCAAAAGGCTGGTGTGATGTTCGCTTTAAAAGCTGCATTGTAGAAAACACCGCCAAATGCGCCGCCTAAAATTGGACCAACGACTGGCACCCAAGCATACTTCCAATTCGATGGACCTTTACCTGGAATCGGCAGAATCGCATGTGCAATTCTCGGACCTAAATCACGTGCAGGATTAATTGCATAACCAGTGGTTCCACCTAAAGAAAGACCAATTGCGACAATTAAGAATCCAACAATCAGCGGATTGATTCCGTCTGCGAATTTATTTGCACCAATCGCTAAGATTCCTAGAACCAATACAAATGTACCGATGACTTCACTAAGTACGTTTGCAAAAGTATGCGGAATCGCAGGACCAGTTGAGAATACACCCAGCTTTGCACCTGGATCGTCTGTTGCTTTCCAGTGCGGTAAGTAATGTAAAAAGACAATAATAGCTCCTATTAATGCGCCAAGCATTTGGCCGGCAATATACATTGGTACATCAGCCCACGGAAAACTTCCTTCTAGCGCAAGCCCAATTGTTAGTGCTGGATTCAAATGTGCTCCGCTGATTCCACCTGTTGCATAAGCTGCTATGGCTACTGCAAATCCCCATCCGAAAGCGATTACAATCCAGCCGGACTGATATGCGAGCGATTTCTTCAAATTGACTGCCGCACATACACCGCCTCCAAAAATAATGAGAAGCATTGTACCTACGACTTCACCCCAAAATGGTGTCATGAAAATTCCTCCTCTGGTTCAGTTGCCATCCCCTATGAATGTGTAAAAAAAGATAAAGAAAAAAGATCCACAACAAACATACTTTACATCAGGGTCATTTGTCACCTAGTAAAGCGCTGTTGTGGATCTCCGTTTCTCCATCACATGATATTAACTTAGTGCTATAGTATCAGAGGATGAAAACGTTGTCAATCAATTTTCACATTTTATCTTTTTCACTTTTGGAACGCTTTCCAAAGGGCTGTATTCGATGTTGTCACAGCTGTAGCTCCTGCTTCAAGCGCTCTTTCTACATCTTCTTTTGTACGGATAAACCCGCCTGCAAATATTGGAATCCCAGCTCGCTCGCGCACTTCTGTAATTAAATCCGGTACGACCCCTGGCAATACTTCAATAAAATCTGGGCGGTGTTTTCCTACGAACTCCATACTTTTTTCCATCGCACTTGTATCAAGTAAAAACATTCGCTGAATGGCATACACCTTTTTTTGCTTGGCTTTTACTATGACAGAAGACCTAGTAGAAATAATTCCTGCCGGCTTCATTTCCTGACAAATAAATTCCGTTCCATACTCATCATGTTTGATCCCATGAATGAGATCGACATGGACAAACATTTTTTTATGATGGGCATTTGCCTCATTCATGATGCCCTTTAGCCGGCCTAAATGCACATCAAGTAAGACCCCATATGTAAATGGACTTTTTAAAAATTCCTCAAATTGCTTCATATTGCGAACAGCAGGTAGAATGGGTTGATCATGAAAACTCATATGCCGTCTCCTTCTAAAGTGTATTGGTTCAGTCTTCTCCTAACAGTAATAGAATCTCTTCTATTTTTCAATACACCTAGTGTATCCAATGCTGATTTTACCTAGCAGCATCTTAACGTATGTGCTCTTCCCATAGAAAAAAGCAGAGAAAGCTCTCTGCTATAACTGTGCCATGCTTTCTTTTAGCGTGTTGATAATAAATGAAGCGTCTTCAGCTGTTATATTTAGCGGCGGTGCAAGCTGGGCAACGTTATTATAGCCGGCAACCGTATCACCATTTTTCCCGATGATCAGTCCGCGTTTTTTACATTCTGCAATCAATTGACCGACAACCTGTGGATCAGCCGGTTTTTTAGACTGTTGATCCTGAACAAGTTCAATACCAAACAGCAGGCCCTTCCCTCTGACATCGCCGACAAATGGATGCTCTTTTAACTCTTGCAAACGTTCAAGCATGTCTTGCCCCAGCGTGTCAGACCGTTCTACTAATTTCTCGTTTTCCATGATCTCTAGGTTGGCAAGGGCAACCGCACAGGAAGCAGGATGACCGCCAAATGTATTTACATGGCGCAGCCTGTCATACGTATCTTCCCCTGCGTACGCTTCATAAATTTCTCGTTTCACGCACGTTGCAGAAAGAGGTAAATAGCCGCTTGTGATCCCTTTTGCCATTGTGATGATGTCCGGCTTTACATCTTCATGCATAAAACCAAACCGCTTCCCTGTCCGGCCAAAGCCGCAGATGACTTCATCCACAATGAGAAGCGCTCCATGATCCTCACAGATGTCTTTGACCTTCTTCAAATACCCTTTTGGCGGCATTAAGATACCGCCGCCTGTAATAATCGGTTCCATAATGACCCCAGCAATGGTCTCACTTAGTTCCCACGTCATGGCTTGATCGATTGCCGCTGCACTTGCCAAAGTCTCTTGATCCTCAGGATGACGATACATATCAGGCGGTGCGACATGGATAAAGCCTTGACCTAATGGTTCATATTTATATTTACGCTGCGCCTGCCCCGTTGCAGCAAGAGCTGCTGCGGTATTACCGTGATACGACCGATACCTGGAGATGAACTTTGTTCTTGTGCTCTCTCCTTTTTGCGCATGATATTGTTTGGCGATCTTAAATGCGGCTTCATTGGCTTCAGAACCGCTGTTAGAAAAGAAGATGACATAGTCCCCGCCAAGCCATTCATTTAGCTTTTCAGCCAGCTGAATCGCTGGCACATGGCTTTGCGTCAGCGGATAGTAAGGCATTGTATTTAGCTGCTCATATGCCGCTTCTGCAAGCTCTTTTCTGCCATAACCGGCATTTACACACCAAAGACCTGACATCCCGTCTAAATAGCGATTCCCATGAATATCAGTCACCCATGCGCCTTCTGCCTTGTGAATGACCATGCTTTTATTTTCCTTGTTTGTCCCTTTCATATGATGCCAGATCAACTGATCATCTTTCGCCTGAAGATTTTGAGCCTGCTCATGTATTTTCATCTTCCCGACCCCCATGTATCCGTTTTCATCATTAAAGAAGCTTAAACCGGTTCAGCAGCACATTGCCCCTCTATTCATTATATGGCTGAAAAGGGAGGCATATGAAACTGAAACTAGGCCGCCCGTAAGAGAGAACCAACCATTACTTTCATTATAAAAAAGGGGCCGGGCCCATTACATTAGACAGATCGTCAACTGATTGAAAAGAACGGTAAGACACTCTACTCGGATGCTTAGCAAATCTAACATACTTCGTTAACGGTCATTTCCTTGCAGGAATTCATATGCAAGAATCGCAAATTCAAGCGCCTGTCGTTTCGGTGCCTGCATCATATCCTCGCCAAGCAATGCTTGCAGTTTATCTAGTCTATGATAAAGCGTCTGCCTGACAATATAGAGCTGGCTTGCAGTTTCCTTTTTAGAACCGTTTGTCTGTAAAAAGATATTCAGCGTTTGATAAAGTCTTCCGCTATTTTGCTTATCATATAAAATGACAGGCTCCAAATACTCTTTCACCATACATTCAAGCAGTCCGCTTTCCTTCATGACAGGCATGAGACGGAGCATATGCAAATCTTGATAAAATGGGCTTTCCACACGCTGGGGCATCACTTTCTTTAAATGCAGCACTTCTTTGGCTGCTTGAAAGCTTTTTCTCATATGCTGAAACTGTTCACAATATGGACCGATGCCAAAATTGATCACAGTTCCGCGGGGCTGCTCGCGCTCATACAATTGTTTGATATCACTCGCAGCCCTCTCTGCACGCTCTTTCCAATCCTCCTTCTTTCTCGTGTTCAATAAAATAAACAAGGTTTGTCCTTGATGCTCATAAGGAATCAAATGGAAACCCGCTCGCTGAAAGATAGAGCGGCACGATACGAGAAAATATAGATTTCCTGCGATTTCTTCGATTTGATGATGCTTTTGAAAGAGCATCACCACACAGCCGGTTGGCTTTTTCAATCCTTCTGTTTCTTCAAGATGCTCTAAAATATCTCTTTCTGTATGCTCTTCTTGGAACCATTTTTGCAGCCATTCGTTCTCTTTTGTCTTCTTCAGCTCTTCTGTATAAAGCTCTCTTAGCGTTTGCTGGGCCAGAGCATTTGCCCCTTTATCCATTACGAGCAGTTCGAATTCTGAGAGTGTGTTTGTTTGATGAATGAGCACAAGGTCTGCAAATGTCTGCTTGAGTGCAAGCACTTCTTTTTTGGTCACTTCGTATCCTTTTGGCAAGGAAGCAAACTGTAAATAATTCATGACCATCTCTTCGGTTTGTTTGGAGGAATCACATAAAATAATCGGCTCCCCCTGAACAGGAATGAGTAAAAGAATGCCCCTTACGTGCTGATACACTTGATCCAAAATATCCATCTGCGGATGGGGAGTCAGCAAAAGCTCATTCAGCTTTGATGATAGTGCTTCTAGATCAGCCATCATTTGATACTGGCGTTCAATCATCATCGTATGGAGATGCTGTGTGATGTTGACGAATTTCACTTCTTTTGTAAACAAAATCAGCGGAAAATCTCTTTCTTCTGCATACGCAATCAGTTCTTCCGGCACATCGAATCTGAGCGGAACAAATTCAATACATAAGCCTGCCGCACCAGAATCGATCAGCTGTTTTAAAAATGCTTGAAACACATCCAATTGATCATGAAAGCCTGCGGCTGTTGTTAGGATAAGCTCTCCCCCATTTAACAAATCTTCTACAGCAGGCACTTCTAGCACATGGACCCATTTGACCTGCCGAAACAATCCCTTTTCTCCTGCTAACACTTTTGCATGGGCAAAATACTTTGTTTTCAACACATCACTCACTTGAAAATGAACATCTGCATTCATTGATATGTCCCCCTTTGTTTTGCCGCCTATCCCCTATCCCAGAGGGTGCATAGATAAAATCCATAATAAAACTGGTAATGTCACGATGCTTAAAACGGTACTGAGAAATGTCGTGCTTGAGACAAACTCAGGCTTCGTTCGAAATTGTACAGCCATGAGCGTGGTATTTGCTGCTGTCGGCATGGCTGCAACTAAGATCATAATTTGTTTCACTAGATCATCTACCGGTAAAATGAGTGTAAAGCCAAATGCGATGAGTGGTGAAATAAACAGCTTCAGCAATACAGCATAAGAAATATTGCGATAATCCACTTGCTTAAAAGAAATGACGGCGAGCTGCATGCCTAAAATAAGCATAATCGTCGGTATGGCGGCATCTCCCACAAGCTGGACACCCGTCATTACCTCTTTAGGTAGTGTAAGATCCATCAGCTGAAATAATAGACCGAGGAGTGCCCCATATGCAACCGGCATACGCAGCACTTTTTTCAGCACGACCTTCCCATCCCCTGCATCCTCTCCGCCCTTTGCTGCATAATACATACCGATCGTACTCATAACAAGCTGCTGCAGCACCATTAAGACGATGGCAATATCTAAACCTGCTGCTCCGAAGACAAGCAGGACAACAGGCGTGCCGTAATTCCCATTGTTCATAAATGCTGACGACAGAATCATGGCACAATACATTTCCTTCGAATAACCATAAATACGAGATAAAATAAAGACACATAAAACAAGTGAAAGACAAAGTCCGACGACAAAAATAGATAGGTACACATAGTCCATCGACACTTTGTTTTGATAAAAGGTTTCAAACGCAAGAAATGGTGACATTAAATATAAAGACATTGATGAGAGCGTATGTATGTCAAAACCAATGGCCTTCTGCCCAATATACCCGATAAGGAAAATACCGAACACTGGCAGTAAGACAAGTAAAAACTCCATGCTGCACCTACTTTTCTCTAGATGAATTCCTATTCTTCCTCATAATCATACCACTGTTAAACAATAAAAAAGAAGCACCCTATGAAAGGCCGCTTCTCTCCTCATCCAAATAGAACACTTCCCACAAATGACCATCAAGATCCTGAAAGCTCCAACCGTACATGAACCCATGATCCTGCTTTTCCTTAAACGGTGATCCGCCTGCTGCCATCGCCTGCTCCACCAGCTCATCGACCTCTTTTCGTGAATCAACCCGCATAGAGACAATAACCTCTGATCCCTGCCTTGCATCCACCAATTGTTTTTCTGAGATGGTTTGAAAATGCTTATGGGTTAACAGCATAACCGTAATGGTGTCACCAATGACCAAACAAGCTGCCTGATCATTCGTCAGCTGCTCTTGAAAGTCAAAACCCAGCTGCTCAAAAAAAGCCTTTGATTCCTTGACATGCTTTACCGGTAAATTGATATACAAATGTTTAGCTTGTCGTCCCATGTTCCTCTCCTTTTTGAACACATGATCTCGTTTCAGTATATTCAGATTTTGCTCAGGCATCCCTTTATCGCATGAAAAAATAAGCTCTCCATCTTATTTAAGCAAAAAATGATGATGAATCTTGAACAGGTAGCAGCGCTCGTGCTGCTACTATGTCTCTTAATCAAAAAAAGCGCCTTGTGATAGGCGCTTCCTTTCATTATTTCTTATATTCAATATGGTACACGTCTCTTCTTCGGTCTTTGAGCTGACGTACCGTTCCATCTTGCCGCTGTCTTCTTAAAATTTCTAAATCGACATCGCCAACGACAACCATTTCTATATTCGGATTACATTCTCCTACAATCCCATCTCTTGCAAATTCAAAGTCAGATGGGGCAAAAATTGCTGACTGTGCATATTGGACATCCATATTTTCGGTTTGCGGAAGGTTTCCGACAGTTCCTGAGATTACGGTATAAATCTGGTTTTCAACCGCTCTAGCCTGAGCACAGTAACGCACTCTTAAATAGCCTTGGCGGTCTTCTGTACAGAACGGAGTAAAAATAATTTTCGCTCCTTTATCAGCTGCAATCCGAGCAAGCTCAGGAAATTCAATATCGTAGCAAATTTGGATCGCAATTTTACCACAGTCTGTATCAAATACCCGAACCTGATCACCTGCTGAAATCCCCCACCATTTTCTTTCATTCGGTGTGATATGGAGCTTATATTGCTTTTCAATTGTTCCATCACGTCTAAATAAATAAGCGATATTGTAGATTTTCCCTTCCTCTTCAACGAAATGGGATCCGCCAATGATGTTAATGTTGTACTTCACAGAAAGGTCTGTGAACAAATTAATGTAGTCCTCGGTATATTCTGTGATCCTTTGCACTGCAAGACTTGGGGAGCGCTCCTCTAAGTAAGACATGAGCTGCGTTGTAAAAATTTCTGGGAATACGGCAAAGTCAGCTGACGCATCTGATGCGACATCAACATAATACTCCACCTGATTCATGAATTCCTCGAAGGAATGAATTTGTTTCATCGCATATTGAATGACGCAAATACGAACTGGGAATGCCGATTTATAATATCTCTTCGATTGCGGACGATAATCGACGTTGTTCCATTCCATTAACGTGGCATATGTGCTCGATGCTTTATCATCCGGCAAGTAATTCGGATTGATCCGCATGAGGCTGAATTCATTTAACAGCTGAAAAGATAAAACAGGATCATAAATTTGGTGAAGCATGACCTGCTCCACATATTGACGAGGCGTCATTTCCTCTTGGTATTTATGATAATTCGGGATGCGTCCGCCAATGATGATGCTTTTTAAATTTAATCTTCTCGCTAAGTCTTTTCTTGCTTCATATAAACGATGGCCAATTTTCATGCGGCGGTATTCAGGACTAACCATCACTTCAATTCCATACATATTCATCCCATCTGGATTATGGTTAGTGATGTACCCATCATCTGTGATGTCCTGCCAAGTATGACGGTCATCGTATTCATCAAAGTTAATTAATAAACTTGAACAAGAGCCAATGATTTCTCCCTCAAATTCAGCACAAAACTGACCTTCTGGGAAATGCTCAAGATGGCTTTCAAGGTGCTCTCGTTTCCAAGGGTCCATGCCCGGAAAGCATACCTCCTGCAAGGCGATGATTCGGTCAATATCTTCTTCCCGGATATTACGAATCACCATTCTTTTTTCAAATCGCGTTAAATCGAGTTTTTCTGCCATGATGTTTTTGCCCCCTTACTGATCCTCTTTTTCAAGCTGATGGAATAGCTGGAGCAATTCGATTTCAGCCATGGATTCTAATCTGACATCATATTCTTCAAACTGCAGCGTGCTCGTCACTTTGTTTGGGACGATGACGCATTTCATGCCTGCGCGTTTGGCAGCAATTGATCCATTCACTGAATCCTCAAATGCCACACAATCCTTTGGCTCTACACCTAAGCAGCTTGCGGTTTGCAAATAAAGCTCTGGATTTGGTTTGACTTCTTCCACATCATCTGACGTGCGAATACATTCAAAGTAATCGAAAAGACCAATTTGCTTCAGGTGATCAGACACCCATTTATAGTCTGAGCTGGAAGCAAGTCCAATCTTAATTCCAAGCTCCTTCGCTGCCTGTAAATAAGCTTCTACACCAGGTCGTGCTGATTCATCCTTCATTCTCTTTTGAAAACGAGAACGCCGGTCCGCTGTGAGTGCCTCATGATCGAGCGTCTTTCCTAGCTGCTTTTCTAAGTATTCAAAAGGCTTAAAGCCTGCCTGCGTCCCGATGACGTTGCCCCATACAGAAAGAGGCAGCTCCGACTCATGCTCTGCAAACATTTCTTGTAAAACTTCATATTCATGTGTTTCTGTATCTAAAATTAATCCGTCAAAATCAAATATAATCGCCTTTACCAACGAGGCCACTCCTTTTTTTACGAAAGTCTTTAATATGATACTCAATGCTATCATATCGTGAATAAAATTGACTTTCAAAGATGAATGTCTGCTAAAATAATTATGTATAAAAGGAGCCTGTACCATTTTGTCAGGCTCCTACCCGTGTTCGGTTTATTCTGCAAGAGATCCAAGCGCTCCGATTCGTGGAGAAATAGGCAATGTTGAAAAAGAGCGGGTTTGGTATTACAGATCTAAAGGTTTCTCCGTTCCCTTAAAAATAGTATGTGCGGCAGCCTTGTAAGTTAACAAGGAAGTTCACACCAACTTTTACGCATTTTGAAGACGGCGGCTGGCAAAATCGTCTAAATCAAACGGAAAAGAAAAGCCGCATGCATTGACCTGCTCACGGTTTCGCTCGAATAGCTCACGATCACGCTTTGTAATATGGCGTTTAGGTTTGACAATAATGGTATGTAATAGCTGAAGTCCCGATAAAATACGAAAAGCATCGTCCATCGTTCCGTTATAAACCCCTTCAACAAAGGTCAGCGGGCGTTCTTGTTGACGCGCAGCTGGGTTTTCACCGACAGCATGGGATAGAAGATCTTCAACATCCTTTGATATTTCTTCAATTGCCTGCTCTTGCAGGTCTGTAGCAGCTTTCATTATTCTCACGTGACATCTACCTCTCTGTCGTTATTTCTCCATTCAGAATAGCACAGAAAAAAAGGCGTTCGCCAAGGTAAGTGTTTCCTATATATACCCAAAGAGAGGAACGAATATCATGAACATTAACGGACACACGCTCTCGCTAAAAGCAGGTGAGCAGGATCATGACACTTCACTGAGTCAGTTTTTAAAAACAGCCGTGTCGGCCTCAAAACCGATTATCCATTTTTGGATGGAGCATCAAAAAATACGTTTAAATCAAAAGCCTGCCCATCACGCGGCAAAAGTCAGTACAGGCGATCACATCCTGATCGATTTATTTGAAACGGAAGAAAGTGATGTGACGCCTGAATATGGTGAATTAGAGGTGCTCTTTGAGGACGAGCACTTATTGATTGTGCAAAAGCCCGCTGGACGACCAACGCACCCGAATGAAAAGGGACAAACGGGCACACTGGCAAACCTTGTGGCCTTTCATTTTCAAGCAAATGGCGAGGAAAAGCGAGTGAGACATATTCACAGACTAGATCAAGACACAAGCGGCACGGTCATTTTTGCCAAACACAGATTAGCTCATGCTGTGCTTGATCAAATGCTTTCTAAAAAAACGATCAGCCGAACCTACATCGCTATCGCAGAAGGACTTTTCAAGAAAAAGAAAGGCACTATCGAGGCAGCGATCGGCCGTGACAAGCATCATGCCGTCAGACGAAGAATCTCTCCTACTGGTCAAAGTGCTGTCACTCACTTTCAGGTCATGGACATCAATAAACGCCTGCAAATGACAGCCGTCAAGCTGCAACTTGAGACGGGAAGAACACATCAAATTCGAGTCCATCTTAGCAGTCTTGGGCACCCTTTAGCCGGAGATACACTTTATGGCGGAGCTCGCCATCATATCAACAGATGCGCTCTCCATGCCAAACAAGTAGACATGACACATCCTTTTACAGGTGAGCAACTGAGCATAGAAGCACCGCTTCCATTAGATATGGCTCAGCTCATGGACGAGATCATCCATTAAAAAAAGAGCCTGCTGTTTGATGCAGGCTCTTTTTCTTTATACAGATGCTCTTTTTGCATAAATAATGTACCGCTCTGGTGCATTGCCGACGAAATGAAATGGATAGCATGTCGTTAACACGAGCTCTTCCTTTTTATTCTGCAAAGTAATAATGGATGTATCATGCTGATCCACGATTTTCGTATGTGTGATTTCATAAACAAACTCACCATACGGCACAGTGATTTTCAGCTGATCGCCAATATTCAATTCACCTGTTCGGCGAAATACCGTGTCACGATGGCCAGATAGGACGATTTGTCCCTTTTGATCAGGGTAATAACTGCCTTTGTAATGCCCGACTCCTTTGGCAAGATCATCCGCATCTGTCCCTTCGACAATGGGAAGGTCTGCTTTTAATTTCGGAATCGTCAGGATGCCAGAGGCTTTCCCCACTTCAGGAGAAAACTGCTTTTTTGACATCCTTTGATCGTCCGCTACCGCTTTCTTCGCGTCTTCTAATGATTGTGCTGTTTGAAGGTGCGTAGAGGCGATTTGCCAAATTCCCCAGCCTAGCAAGACAATTCCTGCTGTCATCACAGTAAGTGCAAGCCACTTTTTCATGCTTAAACTCCTTTACCTGTTACATTTCTCTTAGATGATACGCTCTTTAGCTTGCTGCTTTTTCTTCTTGTTTTGCTTTTTGAATGCGTCCCTCTTTTTGATACACAATGGAAGCCCCTTCAAAGCTCTTCACAAAAGCGACAGTGGCTTCTAAATCCTCTGGACCTGTTTCAGGATTTTTCCCAAGCCTTCCTATCGGTGCATATTTACTGCCAGTGGCAGTTGCCATAAAGTTATTCACGGTGAGTGTATATGTTTGATCGAGCGCAACGGCTGATCCATCTGGCAGCTTTAAGTCGACTACTTTATATGTTACCGGATCATAGGAATATGAAAAGCCCGAAATGCTATAATCTGGTCCAAATTGAGGAGAAATTTGCGCTTCAATGATCTCAGCCAAGTCTTTCCCCTTAATCTCAAGTTTAACTAATACGTTGCCGAAAGGCTGAATATTAAACAGATCTCCCCACGTAATCGGCCCTTTTTCAAGGTTTTGTCTGATGCCGCCGCCATTCATCATGGCAAAATCACTTTTCATAGAATACCTCATGCCATCAGCAATCAAATTACCGAGCGGCGTGTCTCCATCATTTGAATAGCCGCCTTCCATTTTGATACCAGCTTCTCCAACTACCTCACTAATAATCGGCTCAACTTCTTTCCCGTAATGAGCTAGGATGCCGGCTGCTTCCTTGTCCTTTTCAATACCAGATTGGTCTACGTACTGGATATTTGCACTCTTTTTGACAATATCTTTCGTTTTGCGGTCAAGTGTTACATTGACCTCACCAATGGCCTTCCCATATTCAAAGGCTTGAACAATTAATTTCCCATTGACCTCTCCGTTTACCACTTCGTGATTATGCCCTGCAAAGATGACATCAATTTCATCATCGCCTTCTTTGGCAAGTTTCGCACTTTCTCCAGTGATGGTATCTCCATTTTGCGAGGCCGTCATATGAGCTAAGACCGCAATGGCTTTGATCCCTTTTTGTTTTAGTTCCTTAGCAGCTTCATTTACGGCTTTAACTTCATCTGTAAACTGAATGTCTTTAATCCCTTCTGGCATGACCATTCCTGCGGCTGACTTTGTTACAACACCGATAAATGCTACAGGGATTCCTTCGACATCCATGATTTCATAAGCAGGTAAAAGTGGTTTGCCTGTATCCTTGTATTCACAGTTTGCACAAACGAGCGGAAAATTCTGCCCGTCATATCCCTTTGTGCCTTTAGGATGATCTCCGCCATTTATGATACGTAATAGCTCGTCCACCCCTTCATCAAATTCATGGTTGCCGACCGTACCAACATCAAAGCCAATGTTCTCCATAAGTTCAACTGTTGGTTCATCTTGCAGAAGAGACGATATTGGAGAGCTGCCGCCAATCATATCTCCAGCATGGACTGTAATCGTATTTTTGTTTGCTGCTTGTTTTTGTTTCATATAAGCCGCCACATAATCCATCCGTCCGTACGTCCCTTTATTGCCATCACCTTTTAGATCCAGTTCGTATTGTTGATCAATTTTTCCGTGTAAATCATTCATGCTTAAAATGGTTAACGGGACTTCCACAGCTTCCTCTGCCGGCTGATAGCCAGCCTGTTCTGCTTCTTCTTTTGAAGCAAAAAAGATGCGTTTATCTACAGCGATTTCTTTCCAGCTGTCAGGCGATACGTACGTTTTCGCTGATGAATCACCGACGTAGCGTGTCAGTCCTTTTTTCTGTTCACGTGCCCTAAATTCAAACGGCTGTTCCAGCAGCGGGTCCGCTTCGTTCCATATGCCCAGCCCTTTTTCTTTTGCCTCTTTGACAGCTTTTTGGAACATCTGATAGTCCTTTTCATCTCCAACCGGCCAGATGAAATACGTAGGGGCATATCCTTTTTTCACAAGCTCTAAATTCGTATTAACCCCTTTTTTGGTTTTCACTTGAGCTAAAAGACGTCCATAGGCGTCCTTCGCTTCAGGACCAATCTTTAATGTGACTTTATCTCCGCTTGAAAGAAGCGTATTTAAATAGTCCGCCGCCTTTTGTCCAAAACGCAGCTGGTTTTGATCTAATTCATTTTTTGGCTTATGGTACGTTTCCGGCGTGTCCATATTCACAAAACGCACCTTTGTTGTACCAAGCACAGGCTTCTTTAAATGAATCGTATCTCCATCTACCACCCGGTCAACCGTTGCCTCGTATTCTTTCTTCATTTTTGGCGGCTTTGGCTGGCGTTTCAGCAGACTGATATCACCTTTGTGTCTTGGAAGCACCTGCAGCGTATCATATCTGCTTAACACTCCTGTAAACTCATACCATTTCCCTGTCTTTACTTCATCAATGGCACTTGTATCCACCATCACTCTAAGGATGGTGCTGTGATATTTTTTATCAATGATCACTACATTGTATCCACCACCAGCCGGCTGCTCTGGTTTTGATTCAACATAGCCTTTGACCTTCACAAGTTTTCCTTCATGTTTACGTGCCTGATCCGTTTCTAGTTGTTTCACGGAGACTCGCTTCGGTTTTGGCAAAGTTTGATTCACACCATCGATCTTCAGACGGTCTCGATCCGGCACAATTTCAATCAGTCCTTTATAAGACGTGATCTTCCCCGTTACTGTCACCTTCATGCCTGCTTTTAGTTCTGGGAAATTGCTTTGCTGTGCTGAATAAATATTGATTCCAGCTGATTTGTCTTGAATGTACGTTGACAGTTTCCCATTGCCTATAGCCGATTGGTCTGCTGTCACAATTCCACTCACTGTCACCGTCTCTCCAATCAGCTGACGGGCTTTTTTGATTTTCATTGGCTTCTTTTGGTTCCAAACCGTTTCCTTCTTTTCAGACGCAATGGCTTGTTCTGCTGTGATCATGCCAGGCATTAAGGATTGCAGACTAAAGATCACTAAAACCAGACAGCAGATCATTCGAATGGATCGAACACGTTTCATTAGACCCTCCCCTTCCGAGCTTTATCTCTCATAGTGTACTAAGTAATTATTGATGGTAGATGGATTTCTTGTAAATCTTATGTCTGTCAGCTCATTGGAAACGTAATAATCACTCGTGTCCCCTCAAAGCTTTTGCTTTCAAAACGAATGCTGCCGCCATGGCTTTCAATGATTTTAATCGTCATCATTAAACCAAGGCCAGTCCCTTTTTCTTTCGTTGTATAAAAAGGTTCACCTAGTTTCCCTATTTCGTCTTCTGGTATGCCCTTTCCCTGGTCTTCAAAAATCAGCATCATCTGATTATGTTCCAATACGGATGTGACTTGAATGACACCTGTCACACCATCCATCGCTTCAATACCGTTTTTAAGAATGTTTAAGAAAACTTGTTTCAGCTCATTCGGTATACCTTGAATGTTTGGCAGCGACGGAGATAAATTCTTCTGAATAGACACGCCTTTTAAAACCGCCTGTGATTCAACGACCATGATCACTTCTTCGAGCAGAAGATTGACATGTACCGGCTCAAATTTCACCGATTTGCTTCTAGAGAGCACAAGGAATTCATTAATAATCGCTTCAAGCCGATTAAATTCAGACATCATGACATCTGCATAATCCTTCTGATATTTCTTACTTTGAATCATCAGCTGTAAAAATCCCTTTAACGACGTCAGCGGGTTCCGTATCTCATGGGCGATGCCGGCTGCAAGCTGACCAACTGCGGACAGCATCTCTGACTTCATCAGCATTTTCTCTGACTGCTTTTGATTGGTAATGTCCTCTGAAATCCGCATCACGGTTGACTGCATTTTGTCAGGATCATCAATTCGGTGTAAAGAGACCCTCTCCCATCGTTCACGGCCTGATAAATCCTGAAAGAACAGCTCACCAGTCCAGCTGCCTTCTTTTAAACAAACGTCCCATTGCTTTTCTAAATCATCACATTGACACAGCGAATGATAGACAGAAAAAATATCTTTGCCGATCAGGTCATATTCATGCTGTTGTACAAACTGGCAAAAGCGCTGATTCACGCATTGGATGACCCCTTCCTCAGTTGCAACAACAATATGGATATGGCTATTATCCAGTGCTGTTACCGCTAGATGGAGTGACTGTTTGATTTTTGTCATTTCCGTCATTTTAATCCACGTCATCACCGCTCCCTCATGATCTTGATCAAAGATAGGTGTGATGTGAACAGTGAATTGTTCTCCTTCATTCGTCTCAATTTCTCGTTCGATGACGCGCCTGTCCAAGATAACCGATTGTATGTCATGATAGAGCGTTTCCTGCGTAAGCTTCTTAGCCATCGCCTGAAAGGATTGCTGTTGCCTTATTTGAGCTGAAGTAAATAAAGAGGCGGCTGTAGGAGTGTAATAGCGAATATTCATGTCCCGGTCCACAAACAACGTCGCAAGCTGAGGCTTAACAGAAGGTCTATACAGTTCTTCCCTTGTTACCCTTAAGTTGTTTATGATATTAATAAAATGTTCATGTTTTTTCTCAAGCTCCGCTATTTGCGTGTTTTTCACTTTTAATTGAGCCCTTGCCTCCTGCTCTTTTTGTTTAATTTCATTGAGTTCATTTTCTAAATCGACAATACGCTGTTGATAAACTGAATTCTGATCTGGCATCCCTTTTTCCCTGCTGTTCTCTTGAATTTTCCCTCTCTCATTCATTCGAATGAGAATGACGTATACCCCTTTAAAACGGTGATCAAAACTCTTTACAATAAAATCCGCATACTGCTTTTTTCCTTTTTCCGAAATGAGAACATGCTGAAACACAACCTCTGTCTCGTCCGTCCATACCTTTTGAAAGGTTTGACTCAACATCTCTTTCAAATAATCAGGTGTGACATATTCACATGATTGATCTGACACTTCTGTACGGTCTAAGAAGGAATAGGCCCCATTTGACATCGCCAGAATTTTGTCACAATCATTGATCACCATGCATGCGTCATATTCTTCGCTCACTTCTTCCATATATTGAGCAGCTCGCTTTTTTAACTCGGCATTACGAGCGTCATATACCCAAGGGACACGAGATGCAGGAACATTTGAATAGGTGTAAATGTTCCACTTCTCATTGAATAATTGAAACAATCGAGGAATATTGGGAACAGTTTCATTTGGCCCTAAGATTAACACCCCTTGATCTTTTAAAGCATATTGGAATCGGGATAATACTCGTTTTTGTACTTCTGACTCAAAGTACATCAGAACATTTCGGCAACTGATAAAATCGAGGTGGATAAAAGGTGAATCAATCAATAAATTGTGAGGAGCAAAAACAATATGTTTTCTAAGCGACTGCTTCACAATAAAAGCGTCACCTTTTGTTTCGAAATATTGCGCCCGCCATTTTTCCGGTATGCTTGCCATAGACTCTCTCGAGTAAAGACCTTTACTAGCTATTTGAATGGCTTTTCGGTTGATATCTGTCGCAAAGACTTGAAGTTCAATGGACACATTTCTTCGCTTCATTTCTTCTAAAAATAAAATCGTAAAAGAATAGGCTTCTTCCCCTGTGGAACATCCCGCAATCCAAATTCGGCAGCGAGATTTCCCGTTGTTCATCGAATGGTCAATGATTGACGGGATCACCTTCTGTTCACATACTCGAAAAGCCTCCATATCTCTAAAGAAAGCAGTCGTGCCGCTTAGGAGCTGGGCATGCAGGCGGTCAAGCTCATCTGGTTCTCTTTCTAATAGACGATCGTACTCTGTTAATAATGACATCGGTTCGTTTGCAGTGCGCATGCGTTTTTGAATAACAGAAAGCAGCCTTTTCTTTTCATAGGTTGAAAAGGCAATCCCTTTATACATTTCAAGACGTTCAATGATTCTTAGTAAAGCTGGATCCGCCTCATCCACATGCGGGACATTGATGATATTGGCCATATAAGCTGCAAGGGTGGATGGATTTTTGAATGTGTGATGATACATGCTGTCAAAACCACTCTCTACCTCACTGCATGATAAGGCTGTACCGCCTTGCTCAACCAACCGAAGCAATCCACTCCCCACGCAATGACCTTTTTGAAAAAAGATCGCAAACGCCTCTTCCTTTTGAACACTGGCAAGTGACTTAAAAAGCGAGTCGACAGAACATGCCTTGTTTGTTGGCAGCTGCTCTGATACATGAAGCCGATGATCTTCTGTTAACGTCACAGCCGCATGCTGCGGACAAAAATAGATGGTCTTCTTCATGACTTTCTCACCATGTTTAATCGTTTTTGCCCGGTAGCCAATCGGTAAAACAAGTGCTTCTAAATCTGTTATACAATCGCCTGTCACATGATTTTGCACAACAATAAAAGAGGCATTTAATTCAGGTGGCAACGATTGAAAAAAAGCCTCAAGATGATGCTGTTCAAACGGCGAAACACCGATGCCGATCACTGGTGCCTGCACATGTTCGTCTTCTATCAAACGATTAATGATTTTGTCCTGCATCTGGTACCCCCATGTTCATTCGTCTGATACTTTTTTTCGACAAAAAGAAAGAAAACCCTCTAATTGTAAATAATGTTTTTTGCATGAAAACGAGAAAACATCCTCACATTAAAACAGATTGTATAAACAAAAGGAGGAATCTCAATGCAAAACGATCAGCAGCCAATGTTTCAAGGAAACGCTCAGCAGCCTGAACTCAACCATGGCGGGCATGAATTATTCGATTTACATGAAATTTTAGCCGGCACGATTAATATTTTGGATCAATATATGATCCTGCGGCAATTTATTCAAGATCCTGCATTATCCGACATCCTGGATCGACAATATCAATTCGTTTTATCCCAGTACAATGTCACTGTAGATTGTTTTTCTACAGGCCAAAAGCCTAGTGAAGAAACCGCTACTTATATGATGAAAGAACACACACAAGTGACATACGGAATCAAACCTTCTCAACCGAAGAAGCCGAATCAGTCCTTACAGGATGTAAAAGACTTAGGCATCACAGGACATATGCTCAGCCTAGTCAAATCACACGCTGGATTACTTTCTATGTCCGCATTAGAAGTTACAAACCCTGTTGTCAGACGTGTGCTAGCTGCGCAGATTCCAAACTTTATCGAAATGGCCTATGAAATTTTCTTGTATCAAAACAAGCATGGCTACTATCAAGTTCCTCAGCTTTCCAAACAAGACATGACAGCCATGACATCAGCTTTTGCACCGCTTCAGGGGCAGGTTCAAATGCCTCCTAGCAAGGCTGATCAACAAAAACCGCTTCATTAAAAAAACGGCTGACCCCTTCTCTGGTCAGCCGTTTTTTCTTTGGTACATCACTTTAAATTGTTCTTCAAAATCTGTGAGCCTCTCCCCCGTCGCCTGTTCAAAGCCGCTAGCAAATTGGCCCGTTTTCGCAGTTTCCTCCATGATCTCATGTATGACATCTCGTCCGTAAAGCTGCACCAGCTCATAGATCATATAATAGCTTTGTAAATAGACATCTGTCTCATACGTTACCCGGGAGTTCTGCCAGTCTTGATCAGAATGAAGAGATTGAAATGGAATCACGTCGAAGCGTTCAGACGTAGCATTTAACACGTCATAGGCCGTCCACTCTGCTGTTCCTTCGTGGAACCAAAGCGGAAAAATGCCTGGAGATACTTCATATGAATGGACCTTTTCATAGAAAACAAAATGAGCATACTCATGAATAAAAAGCGTATTGAAAAAGTATAAAGGCAGAGTCTCTTTCTTCAATAATGCTTCCCGTTTATCTGGATATAACCCAATCATTTGATCATGATCAGAGTAAAATCCGGTTATATGCTTAATTCCAGCCATTTGTTCGATCGTCTCTTTATCATCAAAATAAATAACGTCTAAAGGTCTGTCAGCTTCAAACTGAAACACTGACGCTGTTCTCTTCTCTGCCTGTTTCATGGCCTCTATGGTCAGATCAACAAAAGCATCCTCTTCCTCTGCATAGTAGATTCGAATATGTTCATAGACTTGCTTATTGAGTCCCTCCGTGATAACCGTTTTAGGAGAAGACTGCTCCAAATATTGTCCTGTCAGCTGAAACGCAACATAAATCAAGTACGCGGTGAAAGCATAAAAAATCAGACCTGCTGCAATCATCCCGCTTACAAGTTTTTTATGAATCAATGACGGCCTTGCTTTCATTTGCTCCCCACCTGAATTCATCCTGCACCCTCTTTCTCTCTCTATGAAGAAACAAAGATCAACAAGAGGTGATATATTTTTTACTTTATGCAGTCAGGTGCGCGAGGTGCGGTTCCAAACAAAAAAGCCGCATATGACATACGGCTTTTGTCGTAGCTATTTTGATTCAGGGAAGACACGTCTAACCGTTTCAGTAAATTCATCGAAAAATCCTGAAATTGGCTCTCCGCTTTTAATACGTTTTCCATAACCTTGCATACGATCGACAAAGTCTGGATTAGCAGATACATACACGTTGTCGATTTGTTGATCCGTTGATTTGACTTTGTCTGAAATTTTCTTTTTCAGATCGTCCGTCACATCACCGCTTTTATTGCCTTCAAGTACAACGGCAACAAATGCATTTTTTCCTGTGACAAGTACGTTCGCTGTTTTCACTTCAGACATATTGGCTACGAGCTCTGACGCCTTATCTGACACTTTGACCTTCTGAGGTGTTTGAACATCTGGCTGATCCTGCCTCATGTTGTCATTCTTATATGTGACATTTTCATACTGCCGTTTCATTGTTCCTCTACGCTCATCGCCTTGGTTGTTCATTCCACACCCAGCGGTGATTAATGTTGGCACGAGCAGTAAAGATAGCATCCATTTCTTATTCATCAATTATTCCCTCCTTTTGCTCATAGGTTTTTCATTCAGACGGCTTTTTATGCACATATCCTCTCTTTCCGCAAAATGAATTCATAATTCAGCTGTGATTGGTCATCCTAAACTTGATGAAAGATCATCACGATCAAATGGAGGGATTCGTTTGTTTAAAAAAAGAAAAGGTATGAGCACTGGCGCAATGATCGCAGTATCAACAGCTATCATTGCATTATTCTCCCCGGTTTTACGAAGAAGGCTGAAAAGCATGACACAAATGAATATGTCTTCAATGATGAAAGGCGCAAACCATCAGCACCAAGATTCATCTCGTCATGAGTCCCGCTCACATAAGGAATCAAAAGGAACAGGTGAAGTTGGCCAAATGATCAAACAGGCATTCACAGCTGTCCAGCCAAATCAAACGAACCAGCACCAATCACCATCAAGAACTCATCAGCCAAGAGAGTCTTATGCGCAATCTCTACACATTGATGAAAGTGTGATGAATGTGATGGATGATGAATCGATCCAGCAAGTCATCAATGACATCGAGCACAAATAATAAAACAGGAGCCTTCATAAAAAGAGGCTCCTGTTTATTCTCCTAAAAAATGTTCTTTGACCATAAGACAAAAGGAAGGTAGAAATGTGATTTCGATTGTTGTGATGAAGTCGTCATGATGCTCTAATATCAGCAACAGCTCCTTTTCTTCCTTCCGATCTTTTTTAATCTCTACATGCTGCACTGTTTTAAAATCATATATTCCTAAAACGGATTCGGTCTTTTTTCGAACGACGTTTAAGCTAAACTCCTTCATAGCAAGCGACATGTTCACAACAAATCGCTCCTCTTGATTCTCGAACCGAAAAGTCAATTCTTGATATTCAACCGGCATTTCTTTTTCAAATCCGGCATCTGGCATTTTTTCAAAAAAAGAAAGCCAGTCCGTTTGATCTGGAAAGCGTTTTCCTCGCATTTTCTTCAATTCCTCATCATTAAAATTTTTATTAATTATCTGTTTTCCCCTTTTCTTTTGCAACAAATTTTAGTAATTTTAAAAAGGTGATTCTATTTGCTAAGAGACCTCTTTATTAATTTAACAATTCTTGTTACTTTCCATTACTTATTTATACTTGTGTTTAAAGAGAATTTTCTAAAGAAAGAAGATACCTTGCTCAGACAAATATGCAAAGGCATGCTTTCTGGGTTACTCGGTGTCCTTTTAATGTTCTTCTCTATTAAAACAGGACCAGCGATCATCGATTTAAGACATATTCCCCTTATTTTAACGGCCTTTTATGGAGGCATCGCCCAAACAATGATTGCAGCTTTTGTTGTGATCATTGGCCGATTATTAATTGAAGCCAATATCGCTTCTTCCATCAATATTTTTTCCATGATGTTTATCGCAGCCGCTTCCTTTTTGATTGCAGAGCGTCATATGAATCATGTTGTGAAAATGCTGTTATCCATTACGATTGGTAATGTGGTTGCCACAAGCCTGTTCATCTTGATCGTGCATGAGACATCATTTCAGCTGCATTCTACTTATTGGATTTTCTCATATATTGCTGGATTGTTTAACTTTTATGTCATTGAGCATCAAACAAAAGCATATCAGCTGTTAAATTTGTATAAATTCCAAGCTCATTATGACTTTTTAACAGGTGTTTTAAATAAACGGAAGTTCGATGAGGTATTAAGTGATGCTTTTACTAAGAAGTTGAAGCAGCCTATCCATCAAATGTCCCTTATTTACCTAGACATCGATTACTTCAAAACCATCAATGATCAATATGGGCATCATGAGGGAGATATTGTTTTAAAAGAAATCGGTACAAGACTGATTAAAAACACAAGAAGCTCTGATTATATTGGTCGGATTGGCGGTGAAGAATTCGCTGTCCTTCTACCAAATTGTACAATTGAAAAAACATGGCAGATTGCAGAACGCTTGCGAAAAAAAATAGCCGATCAGCCGATTTATTTAAAAAACGGTCTGTCCATTCACACTACGGTATCAATTGGATGTGCTTATTCTCATGGAACTGGTGCAGACATCAAGCAATTACCGATTATAGCTGATCAGGAGCTCTATAAAGCGAAGGAGTCCGGCCGAAATCAAGTGAGCTTTTCAGAGAGAAAAAAAGACCTTTTGACATAGGCATTTTCCTCAATTTGTTAGCACTAATTATTTTTAAAAAAGTTTTCGTATAACAGTTGTTTTTTCCCGCAAACACTGGTAAAGTAAAGGTAATTATTTTTGTTCGTATCATCTTTAAGAAGAAAGTTTTGAAAGAGTTTTCGTCTTTGAAGTTTGTGTAAGAGCAAGAATAGTGAATTTAAGCGTTAAGATCGCTTTAGGAGGAAATTTCATGTTAGAAGGTAAAGTAAAATGGTTCAACTCTGAAAAAGGTTTCGGATTCATCGAAGTAGAAGGTCAAGACGATGTATTCGTTCACTTCTCTGCTATCCAAGGCGAAGGCTTCAAAACTTTAGAAGAAGGTCAATCAGTTTCTTTCGAAATCGTTGAAGGTAACCGTGGACCACAAGCTGCTAACGTTAACAAAGCGTAATTTAAGAGCATCTGCTCTTTTAGCACTTTATAGAGTGAAGGAAAACCGCTCGGCTTCTGCCGGCGGTTTTTTTGTGCCATAAAAAAAGAGAACCTGATGAGAGGTTCTCTTTTTTATTTGTCCTTCTGCTTTAGCTTCTGCAAAGCAGAACGATACATATCATCATTCATTTTTGTCTCTGGTTCTTCTTCTTTGACAGGTGGTTCTGGCTGCTTAAACTTTTGAAGCGCCTGTCTATAGAAATCGTCGCCAGACGCAGCATCATCCGTTTGAGAAGGCTCTGACGCTTTTTTTTCAACTTCAGGCTCTACATGTCTCGCCACAGCTTCTGGCTCGCTATGCGGCACGTCAGGCTGATTGGAGACATCTTCTTTGATCTCTTCCTTATCGGCTGATGCGTGTCTGACATTGAACGCTACTAATCCAATAATGACTAGAACAGCAGCTACTAACGCTACAATAATCGTCGCCAAAAGAACCCTCTCCTTATCGCTTAAATGATGCAGTGACTGATGCTACACGTCTTCCTAGTGCTTTTCCAAGTTCAATGCCTTCAGTCGAAATCAATTCATCTGAATCGATCGGACATGTCACACCAGCTCCATAGTAAGAGCCGTATAAAGCATTCTCTGGAACATTTCCAGGAAGGCCGACAACAAGCATTCCTTGGTGGAACATTGGTGTGATCAAATTATGCATTGTCATTTCTAAACCGCCGTGTGTTGTAGCAGTTGTACAGAAAACAGCACCGACTTTATCGATTAGTTTTCCTTCTGCCCATAAGTAGCCGAGACGGTCAATCCATGTCTTTAACCCAGAACTAATGGTACCAAAGTGACCAGGGCAGCCCCAAATGATCGCATCCATTTGATCAAGCTTGCGAATATCCGCATCTTTCACGTGATCAATGAATACTTCAGCTTGCTCTGTTTCACCCGCGCCTGCTGCAATCGCTTCTGCAAGTGCTTTTGTATGGTCACCTTCACTATCGTATACAACATAAATTTTCATGTACGGTCCCTCCACACTTATCTTGCATCTTGGTTTGCTTCCTTAGGTGCTGGAAGCAGTGATATTTCTTGTTTCTTATGCTGCTGTTCTTTTCGCTTTTTATCCTTACGAACATCTCGCAGGAACAAGCTGAGAATGACACCAGCCGCACAGAATAATGTCACCCACATATAAGCATCATTGATACCCATCACGTTTGAATCGATCTGTGCTTTCGTAAAGAGCTGGGTGGATACATATTTTTGAGCAGCTTCTGCTGTCATACCCATATGATGCATCACATTCGATACAGCCGCCTGGAATGAATTCATAAAGAACGGGTCCGCTGTATTTGTTTGATCCGCCATATTGGAATAATGGAATGTCGTCCGATTCGTATAAATCGTTGTGATCAAACTCGTACCGATGGAACCGCTAATTTGTCTTAATGTATTAGACATCGCTGTACCATGGCTGTTTAAGTGCTGCGGTAATTGGTTCATCCCTGCTGTCATAACTGGCATCATCAAGAGTGACATACCAAATGCACGTACTGCATACATGAGCACTATGTGACTATAGGAAGTATCAATGGTCAGCTTTGTAAACTCATATGTCGTGACAACGGTAATGAGCATCCCCACAATGGCAAGCGGACGAGGTCCAAATTTATCAAACAAGATTCCTGAAATCGGGGACATAATGAGCATCGCAAGTGCCCCTGGAAGCATTAATAGCCCAGATTGCAATGCCGTAAACCCAACGAGGTTTTGCAGATAAATCGGAAGTAAGAACATCCCCGTATATAAGGCAACCGTAATAATGACGTTAATGACACTTGATAATGAGAAAATGCTGTATTTAAATACGCGGAAATCAAGCATCGGATTATCAACTTTCAACTGTTGGAAAATAAAGAGAATGATCGCAATCGCACCAATAATAATCGTAGATAAGACGATCGGATCTGTCCAACCATCACTTCCTGCTTCACTCACTCCGTATAGAAGGGAAGCAAAACCGACGATTGAAAGAATTGCACCAAGACTGTCCAGCTTGATTTTTTTAGGCTCTACAATATTTTTAAACATAAAGAAAGCCGCGATAATGACAATCGCACCGATTGGCACAAGTCCATAAAACATAATACGCCAAGAATAATGTTCAATAATGTAACCAGATAATGTTGGTCCTACTGCAGGAGCAAACATCATCGCAAGACCGAAAATCCCCATTCCTTTCCCTCTGTTTTCCGGAGGGAAAATAAAAAGGATTGTTGTCATGACGAGCGGCTGTAAAATACCGCCGCCGACAGCCTGAATCAAACGGCCGATGAGCATCGTTGAAAAGTTTGGCGCAATGCCGCAAATAAATGTACCTAGTGTAAACGAGATCATAGCCACTAGGAATAAGCTGCGCTGTCCAAAACGTGTGATTAAAAACGCAGACAACGGAATCAGCACACCGTTGACAAGCATGTAGCCTGTTGTCAGCCACTGAATCGTCGTTGCACTCACATTAAATTCTGTCATTAAATGAGGCATGGCTACGTTCAAAAGCGTTTGGTTTAAAATCGCTACGAACAAACCGGCCATTAAAATGATCAGTAAAGACAAGGAGCCTGTTCCCTGTTTTGTCGCTGCAGGTTGATTTGCCATCTCAGACAACCTCCTTTCATTTTTTGATATCAATCATCATTAAGATGAAATTTTGACAGAAGCATTCATACCTGGAAGTACTTTGTCTGATGGGTTTTTAATTGAAATTTTCACTGCTACTTTTTGCGTTACTTTTGTATAGTTGCCACTTGAATTAGTTGCTGGCAGCATATTGAATGTTGAGTTTGTCGCATAACCAATTTGTTCAACAGTTCCTTCAAATGTTGTATCAGGATCTCCATCTACAACGATGTCGACTTTGTCGCCTTTTTCAATGTTTTTAATATCTGTTTCTTTAATATTTGCTGTAATGTAAAGCTTGCTTAAATCAATTGTTTCACCAAGAACTGTACCAGGCTGCACTTGTTGATTGTTTTGTACTTCTTTTTTGACTAATGTGCCATCAGCCACTGCTTTAATGTTTGTTTTTGTTTGTCCTTCAACTTTTGCAACTGTGCTGTCTTTTTCTACTTCGTCACCTTCGTTGATATCCCAGCCTTTGATTTGTCCAGCTGCTGGTGCTGTAATTTGGTACATGTCACCTGTCACTTTTGCCTCGTCTGTTTTAACAAAGTTTGTGCTTTCGTAGTAGTAATAAGCACCTCCGGCAATAATGGCAAGAATCACAATAAGGCCAATAATGTTCGTTAGCAATAAACGCCCTCTGTTCATGTTTTGTTTCTCCTTTCATGTATAAAAATATAGTGTCATCTGCTTTAGCAAACTTAGAATGCCCATCATCTGACAGAATATGAAACAAGCTCAACAATCTGTCCTTTTCCCTTCATCTACTCCCGCCCCTATCATGGTGTGCAGCCCATTTATACTTATTGTTCACTTATGAGCAAAGAGCAGAAAAAGAAGAAAAGACGATCGGCATCTTTTTTGAAAAACTTATATTTAACAAGATTAAATATTAATAAATGAAAATTGAAATGTCAAAGAGAAAGTTTTACTTTTTTTTTTGGCGATCCTTTCCTTCTCCACACAAAAAACCTTTCAGCCCTTATGCTGAAAGGTTTTTTCAAATGTGCTGGTTATGAAAGAACTTCTTCCTGCTGAAAAAATTTTTTTAGTGCGAGAAAAACGTCTGATTTTTGCTTCAAAATATAATGCTTAAATTTCTCATCCTGAATGTGCTTATATGCTGACATTAACGTAGAATGCCGGTTGTATTGATTGACTTCACCATAGCAGAATAAATTGGCTTTTTTCATGATTTCAGAAACAAGTTTCACACACCGGGCGTTGTCTGAGGTCAAATTGTCACCATCAGAAAAATGAAAAGGATAAATATTATATCGCGACGGCGGGTATCGTTCGTCTATGAGCTCTAGTGCCTTTCGATAGACAGACGAGCAAATGGTCCCCCCGCTCTCACCCCGTGAGAAGAAATGTTCTTCGTCTACCACCTTCGCCTCTGTATGGTGGGCAATAAATTCAATATCGACTGTCTCATACTTTGTCCGTAAGAATCGTGTCATCCAAAAGAAAAAACTTCTCGCCATATATTTTTCCCAAAGTCCCATACTTCCGCTCGTATCCATCATCGCCAAAACGACGGCTTTCGACTCTGGTTTGGTCACTTCATTCCACGTTTTATACTTGATATCCTCTGGGTAGATTGGATAAAAGGAAGGACTGCCTGTCATCGCATTTCGTTTAAATGCCGACAGCATTGTTCGTTTTTTGTGGATATTTCCTGTTAACCCGGTTTTGCGAATATCGTTAAACTCAATTTGTTCAACAATGATGTCGTCAAGCTCCTTTTGCTTGAGGTTTGGCAGTTCTAGTTCACGAAACAGTGCTTCCTCGAGATCCATTAATGAGACTTCTGCTTCGTAATAATCCTCACCAGCTTGATCTCCAGCGCCCTGCCCCTTTCCTTGGCCCTGCTTACTGTCTGAGCCGTCGCGTGCAACAACATCGCCAATCTCACTGTCTCCATCGCCTTGACCCACATGCTTATTTTTGTCGTAGTTATACCGAATTTTATATTCATCTAATGAGCGAATCGGAATTTTGACAACATCTTTTCCATTCGACATGATGATGCTTTCTTCTGTGACAAGATCCGGCAAATTGTTTTTAATCGCCTCTTTGACTTTTTTCTGATGACGCTGCTGGTCGTCATAGCCTTTTCGATGGAGGGACCAGTCTTCCTGAGACACAATAAACTGACTTTTTTCTTGCCGGGACATCCATCCCCCTCCTCACCTATTTGCACAATTCTTCTAACCATCGATTCCTTTATCGTATGCTACTCGTCATCCAAGTTGACGTTCATTTTTAAAAAAGACATTACCGGTGCTGATGCGCCAATAATGCCTCCTTCATTTATTAACGATTCAGAAGACTGCCTACATATTTTAAAAGTTCATTTGCACTTGTTGAATTATAGCCATGCTCATCAATCAATCTAGCCACTACTTCATTGACCTTCTTCAGCTGCTGTTCATCCGGTGTCTTCGTCGATGTCGTGATTTTCACCACATCTTTTAGATCAGCAAACAGCTTCTTCTGAATGGCCTCCCGCAATCTCTCATGCGAATTATAATCAAAGCGTTTTCCCTTTCTCGCATAGGCCGAAATACGAATCAGAATTTCTTCTCTAAATGCTTTTTTGGCGTTTTCAGAAATACCGATCTGCTCTTCAATTGAACGCATGAGCTTTTCATCAGGATTCATTTCTTCACCCGTTAACGGATCACGCAGCTTGTTTTTATTGCAGTATGCCTCGACATTATCTAAGTAATTATCCATCAGCGTTTTCGCAGACTCCTCATAGGAATACACAAAGGCCTTTTGCACTTCCTTCTTCGCAATATCATCATACTCTTTTCGCGCGACTGAAATGAAATTCAAATAACGCTCCCGGTCCTCGCTGGAGATAGACGGATGCTGATCAAGCCCTTCTTTTAAGGAGCGAAGAACATCCAGTGCATTGATCGATTCCATATTCTTTCGAATAATGGTAGATGAAATTCGGTTAATCACATACCGCGGATCAATTCCGCTCATCCCTTCGTCATGAAATTCCTTTTTCATCTCATCAATGTCGACTGATTGGAAGCCTTCGACACTTTCTCCGTCATACAGACGCATTTTTTTCACCAAATCAATATCAGAACGCTTCGGCTCTTTCAATCTCGTCAAAATGGAGAACATTGCTGCTACCTTCAGCGTATGCGGGGCAATATGCACATCTGAGACATCACTTTCTGAAATCATTTTATGATAAATGCGTTCTTCTTCTGTAACCTTTAAGTTATAAGGAATTGGCATCACAATAATTCTTGAATGCAAAGCCTCGTTCTTTTTATTTGAAATAAACGACCGGTACTCGGTTTCATTTGTATGGGCGACGATCAATTCATCTGCACTAATTAAGGCGAATCTTCCTGCCTTAAAGTTCCCTTCCTGCGTTAATGACAGGAGGTGCCAGAGAAATTTCTCATCACACTTTAACATCTCCTGAAACTCCATCATCCCTCGGTTTGCTTTATTGAGTTCTCCATCAAAGCGGTAGGCGCGGGGGTCTGACTCTGATCCAAATTCAGCAATGGTTGAAAAATCGATGCTGCCTGTTAAATCGGCAATGTCCTGAGATTTCGGATCAGACGGACTAAAGGTACCAATGCCGGTCCGTTTATCTTCAGAGAAGAAGATCCGCTCGACCCTTACATCCTCAATTCTGCCGCCATATTCCTCTTCCAGTCTCATCATGTTCAGAGGCGACAAATTCCCCTGCACACGAATCCCATATTCTCTATAGAAATCCTCCCGCAGATTTTGCGGAATGAGATGAAGCGGATCTTCATGCATAGGGCAGCCTTTGATCGCATAAACTGCGCCATGATCTGTTAATGAATATTCTTCAAGTCCTCTTTTCAATCTAGTGACAAGCGTCGATTTCCCCCCGCTTACTGGTCCCATCAGTAATAAAATACGCTTCCTGACGTCTAGCCGCTTTGCAGCAGGGTGAAAATATTCCTCTACTAATCTTTCGAGTGATTCCTCTAAGCCAAACAGCTCCTGATCAAAAAATTTGTAGGTTCTGACCCCATTCTCCTCTTCAATCCCGCTGTCTTTAATCATATGATAAACGCGAGAATGAGCAGATTGAGCGACAAGTGGATTTTCCTTAATAATGTCTAAATAATCGCTGAATGTGCCTTCCCATTTGAGACGCTGCTCTTCTTCTCTGTGCTGTTCGATTTTCTTTAAAATATCCATATGAACCTCCTCTTTCAAGATTGAAGCTAGAAATCAGATACTGTTTTACAATCTATGCGGAGGCGTCCTATTACATGCTTTCGTTCTTCAAAATGACGAATTGGCAAACTGAATTGACAACCATCCGCAAGACCCTTCATAATAAAGGAAAAATAGGAGAAAAATGATTTTCTTCTCCTGCTTTTCAAGGTGAACTTCACATCATATGAAACAGGCAGCGAACGGAACAAAGGGATAAGGGGGAGCTTATATGAGAACGGTCATTATGATGGGCGTCATCATTACGTTTTTAGTATCCATTTTCACTGCTGGCTACGAAGGCAAGCCTGGTAAATGAAAAAAAGGATGTTCCATTTGCGGAACATCCTTTTCATTTTCAACATGTCAAAAAAAGTGATTTCACATAAAAAAGCCGAGTTCAGTATCTCGGCTTTTATCATGATCTTATGTGAGATCGCGATATTGCTGCTGGCGAAGTGCCTCATATACAAGAATGGCTGCCGTATTCGACAGATTCAGAGAACGAACATGCTCTGTCATCGGTAAACGAAGACAACGGTCCATATTTTGTTCAATCAAATCTTTCGGCAATCCACTTGTCTCTCTTCCAAACACAAAGAAATAGTCTTCATCCAGCTGAGAGTAATCAAATGTTGTGTGCGGCTTTTGGCCAAATTTAGTGATATAGAAAAATTGCCCCTTCGGATGTGCCTCAAACAATTCATCAAGTGAATCATGATAGACCACATTGGCATATTTCCAATAATCGAGTCCTGCACGCTTCAGCATTTTGTCATCTGTCGAAAAACCAAGCGGACGAATCAGATGAAGGGTTGTATTTGTTGCTGCACATGTACGCGCAATATTTCCAGTATTAGCTGGAATCTCTGGTTGATATAAAACGACATGAAGTCCCAAAAAAGTTCACCTCTAATTTTCTTTTCCGCTCAACATTATACCACTAACTATCCTTCGCGGCATCGTCCAAAATGTGAAAAAACATATATCGAATAGCAGGTGTATAGGCAGTCGAATCCTCATATGACCAATAGCGCATGCGGGAGTCATACGTCTGTGCATTCACAAGAGGCATTCCGCCTTTGTCATGATCAACGACAATGGTTGTATGATTATACCTTCCATCACCTTCAAAATCATAGCAAATGACATCACCAATTTGAAGCTCGTGCGCTTCTTTGAGTTTCTTTGCTCTCAAACCCGCTTTTGAATTCGCTAAATAATTTTTCATCGAATGAGCCACCGTCCAGCTATAGCTCCACGTATGCGGACGCACCCACCAGCCAGACCCGCGGTTCGGATACCCTCTCGTTGGCGCATTCCCTGCTTTCAAACATTGTGAAATAAAATTTGTACAGTTATCTTCAAAGTTTTTATAGGCTGGATTCCGTTTATTCCAATATGTCTCCGCATACTTCACGGCAGCCCGCCGGTCATAATGAAAGGCTCTCCCAAATTGATCTTCGGTCTGAAAGCGCTCATCCATATGCTCTTCGCTTTGCCGCTCTTCTAACATCATCCGATCTTTAACAAGCATGTTGTTATAAAGAAATGCTTCTCTTTTTTCCACCTGTTCCTCTAAATAAAAAGAATCGTCTACATCCTTGCATACATATGTGAGATGAGCAAGGTACTGCACATGCTGAGCCCCATCATCTTGAATGGCTGAATCGAGAAGTTTTGTTTTTGCTTTTGCCTTCACAATCTCAACCTGTCTTCTAGCAAAAAGCTCTTTTTTCCGCTCTACTGCTTCCACATCAGACATAAGCTGCGGCTGTTTGATTGCACGGTCATTGATTAAATACGCCAGCCTGTCTTCTAAAGTTTTCTCTAATAATTGTTTCACACAGACACCACCAAACATTTTTTAAAATCTTTGTTTGGTTCATTCTATGTTCACAGGGATGTTATTTAGTATTTAAAGGTGTCTGCAGGAGCTCAATCCCTTTCACAATCTCCTCTTTCGCTTCTTCATCACTTTCCCGCTCAAGGGCCTTTTCCAGCTCTGGGAGCTGCTGATCATCGCCAATTTTGCCAATTGCCCAAGCAGCCGTTCCCCGAATGACCGGTCTTGGATCCTTGTGCATCAACTCAACTAACACTGGTAAGGCAGATGTATCTTTAAAATGAGCGAGTGCCAAAATTGCATTCCGCTGAATGGGCTTTTTCCCCCGCCATGAACCTGAAACATGACCGTATTTTTCCTTAAACTCACGATTGCTGATCGTCAGAAGCGGCTTTAACAGCGGCTTCGCAATTTCAGGGTCCGGCTCCATTTCAGGATGCAGATGAAAGTCTTTTCCTTTATTGATCGGGCAGACAGTTTGACATGTATCACACCCGTACAATCGATTCCCTATTTTCGAACGAAATTCGTCAGGTAAAAAGCCTTTTGTCTGCGTTAAAAATGAAATACACCGCTGAGAATTCAGCTGCCCTGGATTCACCAGCGCACCCGTTGGACACGAATCCACACATTTATTACAAGTTCCGCACTGATCTTCAATTTTCTCATCCGGTTCAAATGGGACATTTGTGATCATTTCAGCCAAATAAACATAAGATCCAAACTCTGGCGTGATAATCATACAGTTTTTTGCACTAAAACCAATGCCAGCACGTTCCGCTACAGCACGATCAGACAATTCTCCTGTATCCACCATTGATTTTGTCCGTATATCAACATGTTTGCTTCGCAAAAATTCTTCGAGCATATCAAGCTTTTTTTTCAGCACAACATGATAATCCGTTCCCCATGAAGCCCGGCAAAAAATCCCCCTTCTCGCATCCTTTGTACTTCGAGGAGCATCTTTCATTTTGGAAGGATACGCGAGCGCTATTGCAACAATTGATTTGGCCTTCGGAAGCAGCAAAGAAGGGTTTGTCCTTTTTTCAATATCAGGCTCTTCAAAGCCTGACAAATACCCTAACGATTCATGTAAGATGAGGCGGTCCTTTAATGAATCAAATGTGTCGGCACTTGCAAATCGAATTTTATCGACACCAATTTCTTTCGCATATTGAATCAATTCTTCTTTTAATTCTCCAACATGAATCACCTTGCAAACCTCCTTTCTTTGTTTCTTCTGTTGTTTTCAGTATAATACGAGTGTATCATGACCGATTGGAGTGAGTCACTGTGAAGATACATATGGAAATTTCTCATCCTCAAAACCCGTCTATCCATGTTGGACAGATTAAATATTCGCATATCGAAGTGGGTACATCACCTCAAATGTTAAAAGGCCGCTTACGCCTGTTTCAAGAATCTTTATTTTTTGAATATGAAGATAAAGTTTTAGAAGAAGTACCAGCCATCAAAGAATGGACGGATATTTTAAAAGACGTTCCTTTCCTTCCACTTCTTTCTGACATCCAAAAGGAACAATTTATTGACTCGACCAATTCCGTACAGGATTTGTCGATATTTTTCTCACTAAAATATTTCTTACCTATCCTGACTTTAGATGCCGATCGCATCAAAGGACCGCTTTCACTGGCAAAACATGAGGCTGGTCACATCGAATGGCAGGACAGCGCAGGACTGAATGGATTATTTTCTCAAGCAAGTAAAGCACAAATTTCTCAAGACACAAAGAACATTCTTCAAATCATCCTTTTCCCGCCATCTATTTCCCGGGAAAAGAGTGAAGCTCTTATTCAATCCTTGACGAAGATGTTTGTACAAATACATGGCGGAGAAAGCAAATATGAACTCATTGAAAAAGCACTGTAGCTTGACAGTGCTTTTTCACATTATACTGACATAATAAAAAACGCAACACTTCGTTTATCTAAGAAACGAAATACTGCGTTATAAACAAAATTATGTATTGGAGCGGGTGATGAGAATCGAACTCACGACATCAGCTTGGAAGGCTGAGGTTTTACCACTAAACTACACCCGCATCAATCTTTTAAAAGCAACGTCATCGCGTTGACTTTTATTATGTTACAACTTTCTTAACAATTCGTCAAGAGAATATGAAGATTTTTCGTCAAAAAACTTCATATTCTCCGTATATATTACGATAGTTATTTATCTAGCTGGATATAAAATAAGTATGCATGTGACTTATTTTTCAGCGCTTGCTTTGGATTCTTCTGAATTTCCTCAAGCATTGGTGAATTTCCATCCTTCCCCATTGCCGCTGTATACGCAATCAGTGCCTTTCCTCCAGAAGCAACTTTGACAGTTTCAGATTGTGCAGAAAATACATAGTCACTTACTTTGAACGGAAAGCTTGATGTCGCTTTCGTCATTCCATCATTCTTTTTATTTGACCAAATACTAAATTGTGATTCATATGTATCTTTCTCATGATGTAATTGAAGAAGTACGTTCACCGTTTGGTCAGTTCCATCCTGGTGTAAAGTAAAGGTAGCAGATGATGCTTCCTTATTCACTAATCGTCCATTTTTGTAATGACTCCTGATAAACGTAATACTCTTATTATTCTTCGTTAATCCTTTCAGTGTCAGAGCCACCTTTTCATTAGTCGTTGCTGCTTCTAGTAAGTTTTTTTCTTTTTTTGAGAGTTTCATTTGTTCGATGGTTACTTGGTTTTTAGTGGCAGGCTCTGTTTTTATTGTCGAAACCGTCTTTTCGGTTGTCGTGGTTTCTTCGGCTTTCTCGCCGCATCCTGCTAATAGAAAAACTGTGAATAAAAGAATGCTCCATTTTTTAACCATTGTGATCCCCTTTGATGTTTTTTATTTCTTATTATACTAAAATTTGGTCGTAACACAAAAAAAGGTTAGGAGAATCCTCCTAACCTTTTGCTTTTTTCTGTTTCATGGCTGATAGGAATGCCACAATGAGAAAACTCACAGCAAAAATCACCATCATATAAATAAAAAAGTTTGGCTTGATCTGAAAAGTAAATGCGGAAGAGCCTTCCATCTCAAAAGCGAGACTGTTAAATAATAAAGCATCATTCGTTTTTGATTGAAATAAATGATAGAACAGTACACCGATTGTCAGCATCGGAAAGCCTAAGAATCCTAGAAAACTACCAACTATCGCGCCTTGTTTTATCGCCTGTACGTTCATGATCGTTGCCCTCCCATTCCCCCAAGCAATAGCTGCTTCATAATGGACTTACCATCCCCCATAAACGGAAGAAGATAGAGTAATTGAATAAAATACGTGATTGAAAAGATGAAAAAAGCTGTCGAAACCGGGTTTTCTTTTAGAAATAAAATGGTGACAATAATGCCTGCTGCGCCAATCACACCGGGAACAAGCGGTCCAAGCAGCGTAATCCATACCTGCTTTTTCTGAAATGGATCTAATACGGGCCTTACAAACTTCACTGACATCATGTCACTCGCAAAAAAGCCTTGAGGACCATCCCGTCCTGCAAATTTTCGATGCGCATAGCCATGTGCCGCCTCATGTAAGGCGGTTCCGGTAATTAACCCGAAGTAAATAATCGTAAAATAAATCGCAATGGCTGCAATCGACGGATCAGGAATGAATAAAAAAGCGATCCCTGCCATGACCATGAAAAGCATCCAGAAAAAGATGATTTTACGTGTCACCATGAGCAAAGCCGTCCCAAAAATGTGAAGGAACGAGTGACCAGTACAATCAAATCGTTCCTTCATTTTGACTTGATACTGCTTGAAAAATTGGCAGCACGCTGTCACAATCCGATATGGTGAATGATAATGAATAGACAGCAAGTGATGCTGATTCAATCCCGTCATCAGCTGATAAAAATCACGAGCAATCACCGACTCATCGACCTGAAACAAATCGGCGAGCTCTGCGGTAATACTCGCTTCTGTTCTTTTACCGTCCACTTTCGTTAACATATGATAGGCACTTTCATTGATCGGGAGGGTGCTTCCATACTGCGTATCCGTGAGATGCCTCTTTTGTAAGGTCACATACGGCGCTAGTGCCGGTACCCGCTCAATCTTTAGCTTATTGTTAAGAAGTTGAATCATGTGAATACCTCCATGAAAAACCTTTGTATATGGCAAAGATGAGCAGACCCTCAAATGCAGCCACAAGCAGCCATTGAAGCGTTTGACTCGACGCCCCTACAACATAGTTTCCAATAAAAACAATCGGAATCATGAGTAAAATAAGCGCTCCAAATGAAAAAATGCCTGTATAGGGATTGTTTCGATCAAGAGGAAGTAAAATACCTACCACATAAAAGAGCGCAGTCGCATTGCATAACACAGCGGCACCAATCAATGCGTGCCAAATCTGATCAGGAAGCGTCAGCGTTGTCAGCATGAATAAAACAATTTGCAGTACACCTACGAGCAGAAGGCCGATAAACTTATACAAAGCCACTTCCCACGATCTCAGACCAAATGTTTTATACATGCCCAGCATTCGTTTATCATTGCCAAATGAATTGAAGGCTGTTAATCCAGCAAGAGCGCAAAGAACAAAAAATGCTTCCTCTTCAAAGCGGAATCCAAACTGATAACGAACGAATGAGATCACAATAAGAAGAATAAGAAAGTTTAAAATGTTTTCTTCATTCCGTACCTGTGACTTCATTTCCTTCACAATAAGCGACCACTTCTTTGAAGAAGAGAATGGCAGCTTGTGTAAAAAGGTTAACGCTTTTTTCTCTGCCATAATCGGCATCATCGCAAGAGAAAGAAATGCGCCGCCTGCCGATAAGAGGATGAGCAGAATCAAGATGGCATAATTTACCCCTTCAGGAGGCATTCCTTGTGTGGCTAAGAAAAACGGTGCTGTCAAATACATCAAATGATAATCAAACTGAATATATGATTGCTGAATTCGGCTAATATCAAAGTGCGTCAATCCATACGTGACAACCAGTGCCAATAAAACAAAGATCGCTGCAAATTTTTGCAACGGTAATCTTAATTTCAAAACGAGCAAATAAGTGATATTGTAAATAAACTGCAGCAGCATTAAGACAAAAAGCGACTGCAAAAGCACCATCAAAAAGAAAGTGAAAATAAAGAAAATACCTATTCCCTGGGCAATAAAATTAGGTAAAAGCAGGATGCCGATAAAAAATAAAACAAGCCCTGCCACCACTATCACCATCGGAATGAAGTATCCAAAACTTTTCTGAAAGGTAGAGAGCGGGAACCAGCTCAGCTGCATAGAAAACCGGTCTTGTTCAGGTGTTCTGACCTTGATCAAAACGAATAACAAGCTTGTAAAAATAGAAGCATTGATCGCCATTGACACGACAAGTAATCCAAGTGAACGTTCATCTCCATTTAAGAAAGCCTTCATAAAGACACCTGTAAAGCTGTATCCGATAATGGCTCCCATTGTGACGGCAAACAAAAAGAATAAGACCACAATGATTCGCTTCGTTTGAGTATCAAAGAGCTTATACATCTCCTGCTGCCACATTTTAAGCATCATTTTAGAAATGATTAATGATTTCATCAAAATGTGCACCCCTATCACTTAACATTGAAGCTTTCAGAAACACCTGTTCCAGTGTGCTTGATTGATACTTCTCCTTTAAGGCTGAGACCGTCCCTTCATCCATTTTATTTCCTTTAGAAATAATGGCGATTTTGTGGCACAGCTCTTCCGCTGAAAGCATATCATGCGTTGAAAGCAAGATCGCACCATGGTGCTCGGCATACCGCTTCATCAGTTTCTTTGTGTTTATAACCGCTTCAATATCAAGTCCTCTAAAGGGCTCATCCATGATCACCAATTGACTATCAAGCATAAATGCAGCAATCAGCTGTGTCTTTTTTTTCATCCCATGTGAATAGGTTTCAATCGGTCTTGATAAAGCCGAGTCCATATCAAACAGTTCAATTAGTTGATTTCTTCTGTGAATTGTTTTACATTCATACATAGAAGAAACAAACTCTAAATATTCAGCACCAGTCAATGCTTCAGGGAGCAGCAGGTCATCTGGAACATAGGCTACTTGTTTTTTAAAGGATGGTTCATCATTAGTGACGTCCTGCAAATGAATCCTTCCTTCTGTATGCTTAATAATGCCGAGTATACAGTTAATCATCGTTGTTTTACCCGAACCATTCGGTCCAGCAACAGCAACGATTTGATGAGGGTCGATCTTTAAATGAAAATCATTGACAGCAGTCACGTTATTTTTATACGTCTTGGTTAAATTCTCGATCGTAAACATATAACCTCCAAGTGTCTGCATATTCTTTAAAAACAGATCAGGCTAAACCGCCCGCCACAGACGGTTTAGCCCTGGTGTCTTATCTAAGAAGTAAAAAGATGAATCCTAAGTATAGCTACTTACATTCAATTTTGACTTTTAAGCCACTTTCCCACTGAACGGCTCCTGTAAAGCTACCCTTGCCGTTTGCGATACACCAAACTGCTGCTCCTAGAACGACTGTTGCTCCCAATCCAAGAAGAACAGCAACAAATACTAAGAACCAAGCTTGGTCCATAATAGCAGGTTCCATAGTGGAATAGTCAACTTGCGGCGCTGCATAAGTCATACTTTTCACCTCCCAGCTTATGATGATCGTATCATAGGCGTCACACTCCAAACATCTACAGAACATCCCATTTTTGACCGAACATACATTTGATTAAAATGTGACTTTTTATTCAATTATTCCCTTTCATCTGTTTAAACCCTCTCTTATTTACTAGATTTTGACACCCCATAAGAACCACAAAACCCATTTAATGTCATTTGCACCATCTTTTTTCTTCTTTTTTTCAAATAGTCCATATTTATCATCAATCATATTTATTCTTTCTTTTTTGTGAGATAGAAAGAATTCCCCCAATATATCAGATAAAAAAGTCCTGATTATATGTCGTAATAACGCCAATTATGAAAAATTTACTGATCATTCTGATAAAAGAGTGGGCATATTTCCCTTCTTTTCTTGACTCTATAAATGTGTATATACAAGAAAAGCGATTGGGAAAAAAGCCCTTACTTTGTTCAGCAGTACACAACATAAGACTCCCGCTATTCTATGAAAAAAAGCAAAGCAGCCCATCGCAGACTGCTTTGCTTTTTCATATTTAAGAGGAACTAGCAGCAGAGGCTGCATCTGGGAAATGATTGTTCCCAATGATTTCACCAGCTGGCACAGAGAGTCCTGTAGCCCCTGATCTCTTGAATGGAAGGAGTGGGAAAACAAGCTCTGCTAAATAATAAGCTTCTTCTAGATGCGGGTAGCCAGAAAAGATAAATGTATCAATGCCTAGAGACTCATATTCTAGGATACGTTCTGCTACTGTTTGCGGGTCTCCGACGAGTGCTGTTCCTGCACCGCCGCGTACTAAACCAATGCCTGCCCAAAGATTTGGGCTGATTTCAAGTTGGTCTTTCCTCCCTTGGTGCAATTCCACCATTCGTCTTTGACCTACTGAGTCCATCCTCTGTAACACTTTTTGCGCCTCATCAATTGTTTTTTGATCCAAATGACGAATCAGATGTTCCGCTGCCTGCCATGCCTCCTCTTCGGTATCTCTCACAATCACATGAAGACGAATGCCAAACTTCACCGTTCTTCCTTCCTTTTCAGCCTGTTTCTTCACTTGTGCAATTTTCTCTTTTACTTGTGCAGGCGGTTCGCCCCAAGTTAAATAGACATCTGTATGCTTGGCGGCTGCTTGAATTCCTGCTGATGATGATCCGCCAAAAAAGACTGGTGGATGGGGTGTTTGAGCTGGTGGGAATAACAGATGGCCATTCTCCGCTTGTAGATGTTTGCCATGAAATTGTACATTTTCTCCTTTCAATAACCGCTTCCAAATTGTCAAAAATTCTTCTGTTGCCTCATAGCGTTCATCATGAGAAATGAACAGCCCATCCCCTTCAAGCTCCTCTTTACTTCCCCCTGCTACCACATTAATCAGCAGTCTCCCGCCTGAAAGACGATCTAATGTAGAAGTCATTCTAGCAGCAACAGACGGCTGCATCAGCCCTGGTCTAAGAGCCACGAGGAACTTTAAATGAGTGGTTTCTGCAGCTAAAGCAGCTGCCGTCAGCCATGGATCTTCACATGATCTCCCAGTAGGCAGTAAGACCCCTGTATAACCAAGCTGATCAGCTGCTTGAGCAATCTGTTTAAAATATGGATAGTCTGCCTGTCTTGCCCCTTTTGCTGATCCTAAATAACGGCCGTCTCCATGCGTTGGAATAAACCATAAAATATTCATACCATCGCCCCCTCTTATTATTCACCTTGATAACTAGTGCGCCACTTGAGCAGACGCTTTTCTAACAGACGTACAAATGAATCTGTCAGCTTACCAACTACTGCAAAGATGATAATTCCTACAAACACTTTATCCGTTTGAGAGAATTGCCTTGCATCCATAATCATATAGCCTACGCCGCTGCTTGAACCCATCAACTCAGCTACCACTAAACCAAGCCAAGCAATTCCTAATGACAGTCTCACACCCAGAAGAATATGAGGAAGAGCAGCCGGTAAAATCAGCTTTGTGATGCTTTGATACACATTAAACTCTAAGGCGCGAGCCACATCAAACAGCTTATTGTCTACACTGCGAATACCTAGAAAAGTATTAATATAAATCGGAAAAAAAGCCCCAAGTGCAATCAATAAAATTTTCGCCGTTTCATCAAAGCCAAACCAGAGGATGAATAAAGGAGTGACCGCTAAATGTGGAACGGTTCTCAGCATTTGCAACGTCGGATCTACATACTGCTCTGTTTTTTTAGAAAACCCTACGCATACGCCCAGCAAAAGACCTAAACCTCCCCCAAGTAAAAATCCACATATCGCTCGATAAAGACTGATGTAAAGATGACCAAACAGTTCACCAGAACGAAATAAATCTCGAAAAGATTCTGCAATCAAGACAGGCGCAGGAAGTACAGTGGAAGAAACGATTTGAGAACCAGCTATGATCTGCCAAACTGCAATAAGTAGGAGAGGTAATACCAATCCCTTTAACTTATATAAAGAAGAAGCTTTTCTCCTTTTTTTCTTTGACCGCTCAATTTTAGATGCTAAAGCCGGGTTCGAAATAGCTTTCATTTATTCATCTCCTCTTTTAGCATTTTTTCAATAAACGAATTATCTACAACCTGATTGACATCAATTTTCCGCTGGATCGCTTTTGTTTGATATTGAAAATCAGCGGTATGCTGCTGAGCATTAATGATCTTCTTCGAAATGGGCTTATTAAGTGGTTCCGTATTGTTTAATACTTGTGTGACGACCTTCTTATCTAAATTTTTTAAACGCGCATATAGCGTAACAGCCCCTTCTGGATGTGCTTTTTGCCACTTCACTGCATGGTCATATACCTTTAAGAATTTCACTACTAGTTCAGGATGCTGATCAGCAAACTGAGTTCGAACAAGTGTGAAACCTGGAGAATATAAATCGGTCGCTTCCCCATTCACCAGCAGCTTTGCTCCTTTCTTTATCGTTTCAAGTGATAAGAACGGCTCCCAGATCGACCAAGCATCAACGGACCCATTTTCAAATGCTGATATCGCTTCATCTGGCTGAAGCTGAATAATCTGAACATCCTTCGCAGATAAACCTGCCTGATCTAATACTTTGTATAAAAAGTCAAAGCCACTGCTCCCTTTAGCGACAGCGATTTTTTTCCCTTTTAAGTCTTCTACTTTTTGAATCTCACTGTTCTTATTCACTAAAATACCGTTCGCTTTCAGCCCATCCTGAGATAAACCAATTTCCTTAAAATCAATACCGGCTGCCTGACCTGCTATGACAGGTGAGTTTCCAACTTGCGAGAAATCTAATTGATTTGCAGCAAGTCCTTCAAATTGGGGAGGACCACTTTGAAACTCCACCCACTTTACCTTCACTCCTTCTTTTTCAAATGATTGTTCAAACCAACCTTTTTCCTTTGCTAAAAGCAGCGGACTCAAACTTTGCTGAATCCCAATCCGAATTTCTTTCACCTTGTTTTCCGATCCGTCTGCTGCTTGATCACACCCTGCTAAAACAAGGAGAAGACTCAAAAAGATAACGATCATTTGTTTCTTTTTCATGCAATTTGCCCTCCCTAAATCCCTGATCCATCGGTTAGTAACAATTCATCTGTTTTCTCAAATTCTGAAAGCACCTTTTGTCTTAAATGTTGAAAAGCGGTTGACGTTCTATCACGCGGAAACGGTAGATTTACAGGAAGAATCTTATGGATTCGGCCAGGTCTCGCTTGCATTAGCACAATTTCATTTCCTAAATAAATCGATTCATCAATATCATGAGTTACGAGCATCATCGTTGTTTTTTTCTCCTGCCAAATGTCCAGCAGCACATCCTGCAAGTGTTTTCGTGTGAATGCATCCAGCGCACCAAATGGTTCATCAAGCAATAAGATCTCCGGATCACGAAGAAGTGCTCTCGCAATGGCAACCCGTTGCGACATTCCTCCGGAGAGCTCATGTGGATAAGCGTGTGCAAATCCTTTTAAACGAACAATTTCAATCAGTTCATCCACTTTGCGGCGGACATCCTGTTGTTTTAAATTGAAATTGGCCGCTATGTTTTCTTCGACCGTCAGCCATGGAAACAGGCGGTGTTCCTGAAAGATAAAGCCCTGTTTCATTCCAGGTTCTGTGATCCGTCTGTCTCCTATCAAAATTTGCCCATGATACGCTGTGTCGAGCCCGCTTATGATTTTTAGCAATGTACTTTTCCCGCATCCACTTGGACCTATCACTGTTACAATTTCCCCGGGAATGATGTTCAATCTTAAGTCTTCAAGTACCCGAATGGACTGTTTGTCTTTCCAAAAGGATTTATCCACAATATCAATTGAAATCGTCATTGAAACCTTCACTCCTCTTGCGATCAGATAAATACACAGAAAGGCCCTTATCCCAAAAAAGAGATAAGAGCCTTCGCGTTGTCCGATCAGCTAATCATATTGATTTGTTAGCACCATCCTAAATCATATTAATCCCATAAATCAACTCAAATTTATAAAATGGTTATTTTGTCCTTGTATGCTTTTCATCGATCCGATCGTAAATCGCTTCTATTCGTTCCTTGCTGCTGTAAATCTCATATTTGTTCCGCTCAATCAAGATGTCTAGTGTGAGATCCATGTGTTTTCTGTACTTTTTTCGTTTTTTCTTTTTTTCCATCTTCATCATCCTTTCTTATTCAAATAAAAAAAGGCTCTTCACTCATGCTTGAGTGATAGAGCCTTCGGTTGACCGATCAGCCATTCTTGTTTGTGTTTTCAGTATGCTCATGTTAATACATACTATTCCTACCTGTCAACTATATTTATTGTTTTTTCAGATTTATCTAAAAAATGATTGACCAAGCAAGGAACAAGATTTATAGTCTTATTAAATATTTCTTATCAAAACAGTTGGTTTTATCTAACAAAAGGAGGATACACCCATGTCAGAAGAACGTCCATTTCGTTTAGAAACAAAAGCCATTCACGCAGGTCAGGAACTTGATTCAGCGACCTATTCAAGAGCCGTTCCTATTTACCAAACAAGCTCCTTTGGTTTTAGAGATAGTGAGCATGCAGCGAATTTATTCGGTCTTCAGGAACCGGGAAATATTTATTCACGTATTATGAATCCTACAAATGACGTATTTGAAAAGCGTATCGCTGAGCTTGAAGGTGGAATTGGTGCACTTGCTGTTTCTTCTGGGCAAGCAGCGACGACTTATTCTATTTTAAACATTGCAGGAGCCGGAGATGAAATCGTTTCCTCAAGCAGTCTTTATGGCGGCACCTACAATTTATTTGCCCATACACTCAAAAAACTTGGAATTACAGTAAAATTCGTCGATTCATCCAACCTTGAAGAACTCGAAGCGGCGATCACAGACAAAACAAAGGCAGTGTATGCAGAGAGCATTGGAAATCCAAAAGGCGACATTTTACATATTGAAGCCATCTCAGCCATTGCACACAAGCATCATATCCCGCTTATTGTGGACAATACGCTCGCCAGCCCTTATTTATTAAGACCTATCGAGTTTGGTGCAGACATTGTCGTCCACTCAGCAACCAAATTTATTGGCGGTCACGGTACATCAATTGGCGGTGTCATCGTTGATAGCGGCCGATTCCCTTGGGCTGACAGCGATAAGTTCAAAGGACTGACTGAACCAGATCCAAGCTATCACGGTCTGACATATACAGAAGCGATTGGAGAAGCGGCTTATATCACAAAAGCACGAGTACAGCTCTTACGTGATTTAGGGGCAGCTCTGTCGCCATTCAACTCATTTTTACTTCTGCAAGGCTTAGAAACATTACATCTTCGTCTTGAGCGGCATAGTGAAAATGCCTTGAAAACAGCACAATTCTTACAGGATCACCCTCTTGTCGATTGGGTAAGCTATCCGGGCCTTGAAAGTCACGAATCCTATGAGCTTGCTCAAACCTATTTACCAAAAGGACAAGGCGCAATCCTCACATTCGGTATTAAAGGTGGACGCGAAGCAGGTAAAAGGCTCATTGATTCTGTGAAGCTTTTCTCCCATCTCGCAAACGTGGGCGATTCTAAATCCCTCATTATTCACCCTGCCAGCACAACGCATCAGCAATTAAGCGAAGCAGAACAAAAAGCGACAGGTGTCACACCAGAGCTCATTCGTTTATCTGTTGGAACAGAAGCGATTGAAGATATTCTTGCAGATCTTGAACAGACGATTACAAAAAGTCAGTCTGAATGACATAGAAAAAAGCACACGGCTGTGTGCTTTTTTATTGTTTATTAATGATTGAGTAGTCGAATGTCTTGGAAAGGATAAAATACAAATGAGGTAGTTCCTTGAATATCACGCTTTGTAAAAAGACCTAAGCCGTTGCGGCTGTCCATTGAATTTTGGCGATTGTCCCCCATGACAAAGTACTTTCCTTTTGGAACAGTCAGAGGGCCAAAATCAGGTGTCAGCAAAGTGCCATCTGCCGCTGCTTTCTTTTTGTTTGATGCTAAGTAAGGCTCCGCCACTTTTTTTCCATTAACATATAGCTGATCATTTTTCATTTCAATTTTATCACCAGGTAAACCAATCAAGCGTTTGACATAATGCGTGCTGCGGTCTTCCCCATCAAGAACAATGATCTGTCCCCGTTTATAATCACCGAAATAATCAACCGTTTTATTCACAAACACCCGCTCTGTATCATGTAATGTCGGATACATGGAAGATCCTTTGACAATGTATGGCGCGAATAAAAAGTTCCGAATGATAAAAACAGCAATAAATGCGATTAAGATGGCTTTGATCCAGCCCCATAATTCTGATTTCTTTTTTTGTGTTTTTGTATTTGTTGTCATAAGCTCCTCCTGAATTCCCCAAGGACGAAATGTGTGTCACCAGCTGCCAGCCGGCGTCACGCTTGTTTCTCCCTAAATATAAACATATTTTGCCAACAAATCAAGCGAAGAGAGAGAAAAAGGCAAGCACCTTTCTGTGCTTGCCCAAAACTCAGTTAGTTAGCAGAAGAATCCGCTTCTTTTTCTTTTGATTTACCATAGAAATAATCAGATGGATTCACTGGTTTGAAATCAGATAACTTATGGAATCGAAGAAGATCCCTATAGAGCACTTTATCTGAAAGACTTAACTGATTATCAACACGGGCTTTAATCGCCTCTGTCTTTTTATTTTGTTTCACCACTTTACCCGTTTTCGTATCATAAACGGTATTATCGACAAGTGTGTATTTCGGTGTCACATAGTTTCCATTACGGAAGGCAACAGTCTCATCATGCTTTTTTGAGAATAAGTCTGTTCCAAAATTCACGAATTCATTTGAATCGATACCTTGTAAGTGAAGAAGTGTTGGCATAACATCGACTTCACCACCATACGTATGGTTCACGCCGCCCTTCTTACCAGGAATACGAATCATGAGCGGAACACGCTGGTTTTGTGCATTTTGATAAGGAGTGATTTCTTTCCCTTGAATTTCACTCATTGCACGGTTATGGTTCTCAGAAATACCGTTATGGTCACCATATAATAAAATGACTGAGTCTTTATACATACCTGATTTTTTCAAGTCTTTGAAGAATTGCTCTAATGACTCATCTAAATATCTTGCTGTTTGGAAATAGTTATCGACTGTTTTATCGCCAGTTGTTGCCTTAGCGATTGTCGCATCTTTTTCATCTAAATTAAATGGATAGTGATTTGTCAGTGTCATTAAATGTGCATAAAATGGCTTTTTCATTGATTCTAGCATTGGAATTGATTCTTTGAAGAACGGTTTATCCTTCAGACCCATATTCACAAGGTTTTCTTCATCCATGTTGTAATAGGAAGCATCAAAGAATTGATCAATTCCCATATGTTTATAAATCGTGTCACGGTTCCAGAAAGATTTATAGTCCCCGTGAAGTACTGCACTCGTATAGCCTGCTTTTTGATCTAGGATGGCAGGTAGTGATTGGAAGGTATTTTCACCCTTTGTCACAAATGCTGCTCCCTCTGGCAAGCCAAACATACTATTATCCATCATCAGCTCAGCATCTGATGTCTTCCCTTGACCAGTCTGATGGAAGAAGTTATCGAAATACGTAAAATCATCTTTCCCATGAGCCAGTTTGTTTAAGAATGGAGTCACTTCTTCTCCATTTAATTTGTAGTCAATTAAGAAAGACTGGAAGCTTTCTAAATGAATTTTAATAATGTTTTTGCCTTTTGCTTTACCAAAATACTCTGCATTTGGCTTCGCATAGTGAGATGACGTATAGTTCACAACATCTGTTAAATCTTCACTGCTTGCATTGGCTACCTGTGTTGCGTTTTGTGCTGCTTGTACCCCGTCATAAATCGTATAGTTATAAACACCTAAGTATTTGACAACATACTTATGATCAAAGGTTCTCGTTAATAATTCTGGACGATCCTTTTCAGCCAGATGAAGGTTTACAAAGAACAGTCCAATACCTGCAGCTACAATCAGCAGTGCAAACGTCTTTTTCATTTGGAACTTCTTCACTTCTGGTCTCCAAATGACAATCGCAATCAAGATGATAATATCAAGGAAGTATAAAAGGTCATGCGGCTTAATGCTTGCTAGCACACCGCCAGTCATGCCTCCCCCAAGATTTCCTGCCTGCTTCATTGTTGAGAAAGTCAAAAAGTCATCAAAGAAACGGTAATACGCTACATTTGCATATAAAAGTGCGGTCATAATAAAATCAATAACAATTAAAACAATGGCAGATTTACGCCCCTTCAAAAAGAGAGCAAGTCCAAAAAACACGATGGCTGAACTAAATGGATTCAATAAGAGAAGCCCCTCTTGAAAAGAACCTTTTACTCCTAAATTAAAGTCCATTTTGTAGGCTGTGTACGATTTAGCCCAGAATAAAAGGACAGCCAAAACAAAAAAGCTATATTTGTTTGCAAATATTTTTTTCATAAAACCTCTTCTTTCTTATCATCGTTCTGATATAAATGAAATCATAAAAAATTTACATTCATTTTGCAAATGTAAATCTTCTTCGCCAAGCATGCCGATGCTCTGTCTCCGCCGGATACATGCGCTCCTTTAATATAACGAATGAGAGGCATCATAAGTTTCAAAAAAAATACGAGTAAATAAAAGGAAAAATATCCATTTACATTAAATTTACGCACACTTCATGTTTTAGTGGATGAAGAAGGTTTTGTAAATCACTCAGTATTACTTTACTTTTTTCATCTATTCGTGTCAAAGTAATTATAAAGAAAAGGAAGAATCACCTAGGCTTTTCGACTCATTTACCCAAATTTATACAAAATTCGATCCTTGCTTCTTTTATTGTGACTCAACCTCCATTAATCCATGTACCTCCCTAAAAAACAGTTTTAAACAAAAAAAGCTTGATTTCCCCTACTGATGTGCGGTGTGATAAAGAGGTAGAACTTGATCACAACACTTATATGTTCATGACAAAAAAATCAGGCTGGAGGACATCACATGAAGATTAACAAACAAATCAACACTTTTGAAGAGAGATTTTCAGAAGATGTAGTCACTATCATTGCTGTTACAGGACCTTCTGGCGTAGGGGCAGGAAAAGCAGGACAGGAACCTCTTTGGACCGCTTCTATTCCACTAATTGCTTGGAAAGAAAACGGTCATATCATAACCGAAAATGTAAGACTTTGCTGGTTAACAGATGACGAGGGATTAAGGGAAAAACAGGCACAATTACATAAAGAATCAATCGTTACACTTCAGGTTCGAAAAGGCGAAGGTGAATTCATGCTTGTATCTTTGATCAATACAGATACACAGGATCAAGCGCTTCAAGAAATTTTAGAAGAAGCCCAAAAGCCTGTGTATTATCATGATGACATACTTGGCACCTTTGAGTTAGTAAAAGGACTAGACTTATTTGAAAAGACGATCCAATGGAGCAATGAAGAGTGCCTTCTCTACTTCAACCTCGAAGAAGATGAAAAAATAAAGGACTCTCTTCGAACAGCAAACCAACTTATGCAAGAGCAAGCCAAATGGGATTCTTCTATTAAATCATTTGCCGCGAATCAGCTGATAGATCTAGCAAAGGATTGGCAGGAACAAGACGAATCAGCTGAAAAGCAAGAAGAACTCACACTGAATCAATTTATAAGCCGCATTTCACTTGAAAGCTTGCATGTTTACCCTAAGGGAGAGTTTGAAGTCTACTATCATGACGGTGATTTATTTTGGGGTCATGTCATTATTGTCACAGGAAATATAAATGGCACATTTCATGATGCACACATTGCAGGCTAAAGGCTGGAGGAATAACCCATGGAAATCAAAGCTTTTCAAGAATTAAATCTAATCGGGAAAAAGCCAGCCATCGCCAAAATTGGCGGCTTCCGTCCTGATCCAGCTGTACACAGCTGGTTTGCAGGTCATTTTTTCATCGATCCTCATCAAGGCTGGCCGACAGATCAAGATGGAGCCATGATTCCGATTTTACAAATTTATTTACCAGAAGTGCCAGGAGGAATGAACGGCTTCAATGAATGTAAGCTGATTCAAATTTTTCTTAATCGGAAAACACTTCCGATTGATATCACCAAAAACGGTGAAGGCTGGAAGCTCATTGAATATTCATCAATCGAAGGTTTAGAAGTAGCTGAAACTCCTGAAGAAGTGAGAGGGCTCAAAGCCTTTCAAATCCAATGGAACGAAAGTGAGCAAAGGGACTTCCCTTGCTGGGAAGAAGCATGGTCATATGTGGATCTAACAGAAGTAAACGAAAGTGAAGAAGCGACAGACCACTTCTTTAATCAATACACAAATTATTCGTTCACAAAAATCGGTGGATATGGGGCGTATATTCAATCCCCGCCCCATCAACAACAAGGCGAATTCATGCTGCAAATCGCCTCAGAAGAAAAACCTCGTTTCATGATTGGTGATAACGGCACGATGTATTTCTATTATGACAAAGAATCAAAAGAATGGTTTATGCACTGGGATTGTTTTTAACGTTTATTGAATGAAACCTTGCCTTCTCCTAAGCGTAATGAATCATATGAAAGGAGGAAGCAAAATGGGATTCATTTTAGACATCTTTTCACTTACTATGTATATCCCTTTTCTACAAGTGGATGAAGAGGATATCTCGAGGAACGCAGCACATCTCAAAAAATATAGCTGGTTTCAAGCACTATTACATGATCAAACTTGCAGAGAGCTCATCATTTATGATCCCGATGTTCGACGTGTCATAGGCAGGTTTAAAACGGAGAAACTCCATAAGAAGCGCTACAACTTAAGATGCGAACGTAAATTACTACAAGCATTACAGCATGCAATGTAAACTGACAACAAGAGCCACACTTTTCTGTGGCTCTTGTTTTATCAATTGAATCGTTCCTTTTGAAGAAAACATTTGACGCCTGGACAACTCTCCCCGTATATTATGTATAAATCCATCTTTTTCAAAGAAAAGGGGGCCTCACATGCGCTTGTTTAAGAACTGGAGAAAAAAGCAGCCTGTACAGCAAATCACTTCAGAAAAGCAAGAAGACAGCATCCCAATCGACTTCTCCACACTTCCCTTTGGCACAGACACCGTCGATGATTTTTTGTTCAATCTAGACCTGACCTCCAAGCTCACAGATCCCTATAAAGAAACAGATACGAACAAGCTTACCTAGACCTTCGTAAATCCTCATCCAATACTGGATGATTTTTTTATACTCAATGAAAGGTGTATCCAATGAAAACATTTTATATCGTCAGACACTGCCAAGCAGATGGACAATCTAAAGATGCAGCTTTAACACCACAAGGCATCACTCAATCTCATGAACTGGCACAGTTTTTTTCCAGCATTCATCTCAATCAAATTATCTCAAGTCCTTATAAACGAGCGATCCAAACTACTGAGCCTCTTGCTCATGCAAAACAGCTCGAGATAAAAATCGATCAGCGCCTCTCTGAACGTGTATTAAGCAGCAAACCAATAGACGATTGGTATGAGAAACTAAAGCTCAGTTTTACAGACTTACATATGACCTGTGAAGGCGGAGAATCGAGCCAAGAAGCCATGAATCGTATTGTAGAAGCACTCCACGAACAAATAAAATTAGAAACAGATCATACCCTATTCGTCACACATGGCAATATCATGAGCCTGCTTCTTAAACATGCCGATCCAACGCTTGGATTCGAGGAGTGGAAGAAACTAAGCAATCCAGATGTCTATATCCTGAAATATTTTAGTCCAGATCATATAGAAGCAAAGCGAATATGGCAATAAAAAACGGCAGAGTTCATTCTGCCGTTTTCTCATCTATTGCTGATAATAAAAGGACTCTACCCACTCATACGGTTTCTTACGCTCCGCACACCATTTCATAAAGCCTCTTGTCTCCGTCTGCTGAAACGTCATCCAGTCCGTTAAAAGTTGGCCATAATAGACGGCTTGTTTTTGAACATTGGTTCGAATTCTTTTATCTTGAATCAGCATCATAACACGTTCAATCCCTTGAATTCTCTCTTGATCCTTCTCATAGGTGCTTAAATAAAGATCTTCATGTATATGATGAAACGAATACCACAAGGCCGATAAATAGGTTTCGCAAATTTGAACAATCACACGCTGTTCCTTGCTGCCCCCAAGCTCTAGTGCCTTCAATAAATGAGGCAGCCCTTCTCCCTGATGCACAAACAAACCTTGCCAGCGATACGGTCTCACATCCAATGGATCAACATTCTCCCACGTTTGAAAAACAGGCTGGATCACCCCATTTACCAGCGGATACACAAGCAGATGATGACCATCCTCAAACCGTTCAATCCACTCAAACAGCCAAGCAGCAAATTCCCGCTGTACTTCAAAATCGTTCTCTTTCATCTCTTCAATAAAGGCCTGAAGAACGTTTAGCGCATCTTTACGCAGGCCCTGTTCTTTTCTCACACAGTACTGTCTAAAAAGAGGATAATCATTTACTCCCTCGTCTTGAATGATAGCCTGTAATATCGTCTTCGTTTGCATAATCACAACGCCGCCTCTTTACATCCATTCTTTTCCATGTTCATGAATAAATTGAATGTCTTTTTGATAATGTTCAAGATGTCCTTCTTGAATCATGTTTTGAAAAGCGATATCCCCCACACTCGCTTTTCGTTTCATATACTGACATAATCCTTCTAAACGCAGCAGCACCATCTCCACATAATCTTCTGCTATTTCCTCACCATAAGCTTCAAAAAACAGTTTGACTCTATGTTTTATATGGTCTGCATGTTCTGATGAATGATAGTTCACGATGTCTCCTGTTTTGGTGCGAAAAAACCTACTGATAGGTACACATGTATACAGAGTATATGCGATATCCCAAAGTCTTGGACCAGGAGCAGCTACATCAAAATCAATGATACCCACTGGTTTTTCGTTATTGAAAATGATATTGTACATAGCAAAATCATTATGGCATACAACCTCTATGTTGTCAGGCGTATTGTCCATCCGTTCCCAATCGTCTGAAATGGGAAAATCACAAACAGCATCATGATACAGTCTAAGCATTCTCGCTATTTCTTTTAAGGCTTGGTGAGAGCACATGTATTCTTTTAAGGGATCATGGCCGGCTACGCCTTCAATGAAGGACAATATCTCTCTACCTTGTTCATCAACCCCTAAAAACTTTGGAGCATAGGAGAAATTCTTTTTTTCTAAATGCTGTAGCAGCTTTCGTATATTGATATTGTCTGACTTTACTTCTCGACGAACCGTATCTCCCGAACGATATACGTTCGAGACATTTCCACCTGTCAATAACTCCTCATGATCATTTTGTTTTTTCATAAATTCTCCCCTTAAACTGGGTCACCATGTTGATGTCAGCTAAAGATGTGTATGTACCCACAAATATTCATTTAGTTACACAAAGGTAGTACAACTGTTTTATGTGAATGTGCTGCTCCATTTTGTTTCCTTACATGGTTAAATGTATCTTATCAAATGTTGCAAATCATCTAAAGATTATTCTGCCAAAAGAAGTACATACTCATTATTTTCTAATAGGTTCCTATTTTTTATCTAAATAACTCATTTAAACCACAAAAAAACGTTTTACCACGAGGGTGAAACGTTAGGTTCATGGTAAAACCAATCATGAAACTTTTAATAGATACCGGTGGCCGGGGTCGAACCGGCACTCCGTGATAAATTATTCCAAAAAGGCAAGGTATACCTTCTTAAAGTAAAGCACACGTTAATGAATTAAGAATTAAAGCTCTTCCTGATATATTTCTGATTTTATCGGCTTTAAATTCAAAGGTATTTTAAACTCATGAATACTTTCAATATGATGAAAAAAATGCTCGATATCGTCATAATCCATTGACCATTCTTCTACCACCTTTAACTTTTTTAACTCGCTTGTTAGTTTAAATAAAAATTCACAGTGTAGTTGTTCCATGTGAGAATAATCATCTTTTTCATAAACTGTAAACTGACGTACAAAGTCAAAATGAAATAGTTCCTCTCCTGTAAAATCATAGACACCACACTGAAATAAAATTTCTTTATCTTCTTCGCCCTCAACTGTCTCCTTTGAAAAAGCCTTAAATGTTTCCCAAACCTTTTTTATATCATCGGTATCTTCACCAATGCTATCTTTAAAATAACGTTCAGCATTTTTAACCGTAATCATTACAACACCTCTTATGTACAATTTATATCCAATCCTTCTTCAATTATCCTGCCTCTTTAGTTTAATCATAAGGTAACCATCAATAAAGTAAAAGTAATCTCCTTAATATGTTCCTCTGTCATATCGTAAGGCTTTAATTCAGCAATACTTATTCCTTTTGCTGTTAGGGAATTAAGAAACGCCTTAAAAATTTATTACTCACAGTCCTAAACAAATAATTCAATAGCTTCCCGAAATGATTCAACATAAGACTTAGTTTCCTTTTCTAAAATTGCCAATTCACCTTGGTCTAAAATATTTTTACGTCTTGCCATTTAGCTAGGTCCCCTTTCAGCAGTGAACACGATTTGAAGTAATTTTGCGTGTGAAAAATCAGCTAAAAAACAAATAAAAAACGCCCTCCTACAATTTGTAGAAAGACGTTTTAAACGTTGATATTCCTTAATTCTTCTGTGATTGACGATAATAAAGAATATCTAAAACTAGATACCGGTGGCCGGGGTCGAACCGGCACTCCGTGAGGAACACGATTTTGAGTCGTGCGCGTCTGCCAATTCCGCCACACCGGCATGATTATAAAAGAGCGCATCTTATATTAAAAAACAATGGTGCCGAGGGCCGGACTTGAACCGGCACGGTAGTCACCTACCGCAGGATTTTAAGTCCTGTGTGTCTGCCAATTCCACCACCCCGGCAGTCTTTTCAAAAAGGCGACACCCGGATTTGAACCGGGGATAAAGGTTTTGCAGACCTCTGCCTTACCACTTGGCTATGCCGCCATTATTGGAGCGGAAGACGGGATTCGAACCCGCGACCCCCACCTTGGCAAGGTGGTGTTCTACCACTGAACTACTTCCGCACATCAACTGGGCTAGCTGGATTCGAACCAACGCATGACGGAGTCAAAGTCCGTTGCCTTACCGCTTGGCTATAGCCCAATAATAAAATGGGGCGATTGATGGGAATCGAACCCACGAGTGCCAGAGCCACAATCTGGTGCGTTAACCACTTCGCCACAACCGCCATAGATGTAATGAATTATAAAGTATAATTGGCAGGGGCAGTAGGAATCGAACCCACACCGGAGGTTTTGGAGACCTCTGTTCTACCGTTAAACTATGCCCCTATGAAAAAAATGGTGGAGGGGGGCGGATTCGAACCGCCGAACCCGGAGGGAGCGGATTTACAGTCCGCCGCGTTTAGCCACTTCGCTACCCCTCCACTTTTGAAAAACAGTGCCGGCAAGAGGACTTGAACCCCCAACCTACTGATTACAAGTCAGTTGCTCTACCAATTGAGCTACACCGGCAAATAGTGGTGGCTCGGGACGGAATCGAACCGCCGACACACGGATTTTCAGTCCGTTGCTCTACCAACTGAGCTACCGAGCCAAGTATTCTTTTGAAAAATGGCGGTCCGGACGGGACTCGAACCCGCGACCTCCTGCGTGACAGGCAGGCATTCTAACCAACTGAACTACCGGACCATTTTGGTTGCGGGGGCAGGATTTGAACCTGCGACCTTCGGGTTATGAGCCCGACGAGCTACCGAACTGCTCCACCCCGCGACGATATAAAAGATATGGTGGAGGATGACGGGCTCGAACCGCCGACCCTCTGCTTGTAAGGCAGATGCTCTCCCAGCTGAGCTAATCCTCCGAATAAAAAATGCTGGTGTATCTATAAAAATGGTGACCCGTACGGGATTCGAACCCGTGTTACCGCCGTGAAAGGGCGGTGTCTTAACCGCTTGACCAACGGGCCCTTTATTATGTAAATTGTGGCGGAGAGCAAGGGATTCGAACCCTTGAGACGGGGTTACCGCCTACACGATTTCCAATCGTGCTCCTTCGGCCACTCGGACAGCTCTCCAAATTGGCTCCGCAGGTAGGATTCGAACCTACGACCGATCGGTTAACAGCCGATAGCTCTACCACTGAGCTACTGCGGAATGAAGAAAGCCTGGCGATGTCCTACTCTCACAGGGGGAAACCCCCAACTACCATCGGCGCTGAAGAGCTTAACTTCCGTGTTCGGTATGGGAACGGGTGTGACCTCTTCGCCATCATCACCAGACCTATGATTGAGAGAATGTTCTCTCAAAACTAGATAACAATGTTCATGCTTCACAATAGAATATAGGTTAAGTCCTCGATCTATTAGTATCTGTCAGCTCCACGTGTCACCACGCTTCCACCTCAGACCTATCAACCTGATCATCTTTCAGGGATCTTACTTCCTTGCGGAATGGGAAATCTCATCTTGAGGGGGGCTTCATGCTTAGATGCTTTCAGCACTTATCCCGTCCGCACATAGCTACCCAGCGATGCCCTTGGCAGAACAACTGGTACACCAGCGGTGCGTCCATCCCGGTCCTCTCGTACTAAGGACAGCTCCTCTCAAATTTCCTGCGCCCGCGACGGATAGGGACCGAACTGTCTCACGACGTTCTGAACCCAGCTCGCGTACCGCTTTAATGGGCGAACAGCCCAACCCTTGGGACCGACTACAGCCCCAGGATGCGATGAGCCGACATCGAGGTGCCAAACCTCCCCGTCGATGTGGACTCTTGGGGGAGATAAGCCTGTTATCCCCGGGGTAGCTTTTATCCGTTGAGCGATGGCCCTTCCATGCGGAACCACCGGATCACTAAGCCCGACTTTCGTCCCTGCTCGACTTGTAGGTCTCGCAGTCAAGCTCCCTTGTGCCTTTACACTCTGCGAATGATTTCCAACCATTCTGAGGGAACCTTTGGGCGCCTCCGTTACATTTTAGGAGGCGACCGCCCCAGTCAAACTGCCCACCTGACACTGTCTCCCTGCCCGATAAGGGCAGCGGGTTAGAAGGTCAATACAGCCAGGGTAGTATCCCACCGATGCCTCCACCGAAGCTAGCGCTCCGGTTTCCAAGGCTCCTACCTATCCTGTACAAGCTGTACCAACATTCAATATCAGGCTGCAGTAAAGCTCCACGGGGTCTTTCCGTCCTGTCGCGGGTAACCTGCATCTTCACAGGTACTATAATTTCACCGAGTCTCTCGTTGAGACAGTGCCCAGATCGTTGCGCCTTTCGTGCGGGTCGGAACTTACCCGACAAGGAATTTCGCTACCTTAGGACCGTTATAGTTACGGCCGCCGTTTACTGGGGCTTCAATTCGCACCTTCGCTTACGCTAAGCGCTCCTCTTAACCTTCCAGCACCGGGCAGGCGTCAGCCCCTATACTTCGCCTTACGGCTTCGCAGAGACCTGTGTTTTTGCTAAACAGTCGCCTGGGCCTATTCACTGCGGCTTCTCGGGGCTTTAACACCCTAAGAAGCACCCCTTCTCCCGAAGTTACGGGGTCATTTTGCCGAGTTCCTTAACGAGAGTTCTCTCGATCACCTTAGGATTCTCTCCTCGCCTACCTGTGTCGGTTTGCGGTACGGGCACCTCTCACCTCGCTAGAGGCTTTTCTTGGCAGTGTGGAATCAGGAACTTCGCTACTAAATTTCGCTCGCCATCACAGCTCAGCCTTTACGGGAAACGGATTTGCCTATTTCCCAGCCTAACTGCTTGGACGCGGATATCCAATACCGCGCTTACCCTATCCTCCTGCGTCCCCCCATTGCTCAAATGGTGAGGAGGTGGTACAGGAATATCAACCTGTTGTCCATCGCCTACGCCTTTCGGCCTCGGCTTAGGTCCCGACTAACCCTGAGCGGACGAGCCTTCCTCAGGAAACCTTAGGCATTCGGTGGACGGGATTCTCACCCGTCTTTCGCTACTCATACCGGCATTCTCACTTCTAAGCGCTCCACCAGTCCTTCCGGTCTGGCTTCACAGCCCTTAGAACGCTCTCCTACCACTGTTCGTAAGAACAGTCCGCAGCTTCGGTGATACGTTTAGCCCCGGTACATTTTCGGCGCAGAGTCACTCGACCAGTGAGCTATTACGCACTCTTTAAATGGTGGCTGCTTCTAAGCCAACATCCTGGTTGTCTAAGCAACTCCACATCCTTTTCCACTTAACGTATACTTTGGGACCTTAGCTGGCGGTCTGGGCTGTTTCCCTTTCGACTACGGATCTTATCACTCGCAGTCTGACTCCCAAGGATAAGTCATCGGCATTCGGAGTTTGACTGAATTCGGTAACCCGGTAGGGGCCCCTAGTCCAATCAGTGCTCTACCTCCGAGACTCTTACCTTGAGGCTAGCCCTAAAGCTATTTCGGAGAGAACCAGCTATCTCCAGGTTCGATTGGCATTTCACCCCTACCCACACCTCATCCCCGCACTTTTCAACGTGCGTGGGTTCGGGCCTCCATTCAGTGTTACCTGAACTTCACCCTGGACATGGGTAGATCACCTGGTTTCGGGTCTACGACCACGTACTCATGCGCCCTATTCAGACTCGCTTTCGCTGCGGCTCCGCATCTTCTGCTTAACCTTGCACGGGATCGTAACTCGCCGGTTCATTCTACAAAAGGCACGCCATCACCCGTTAACGGGCTCTGACTACTTGTAGGCACACGGTTTCAGGATCTATTTCACTCCCCTTCCGGGGTGCTTTTCACCTTTCCCTCACGGTACTGGTTCACTATCGGTCACTAGGGAGTATTTAGCCTTGGGAGATGGTCCTCCCGGATTCCGACGGAATTTCACGTGTTCCGCCGTACTCAGGATCCACTCTGGAGAGAATAACATTTCAGTTACAGGGCTGTTACCTTCTTTGGCGGGCCTTTCCAGACCTCTTCGCTTATATCATTCCTTTGTAACTCCGTATAGAGTGTCCTACAACCCCAAGAGGCAAGCCTCTTGGTTTGGGCTGTTCCCGTTTCGCTCGCCGCTACTCAGGGAATCGCATTTGCTTTCTCTTCCTCCGGGTACTTAGATGTTTCAGTTCCCCGGGTATGCCTTCTCATACTCTATGTATTCAAGTATGGATACTACTCCATTACGAGCAGTGGGTTTCCCCATTCGGAAATCTCCGGATCAAAGCTTGCTTACAGCTCCCCGAAGCATATCGGTGTTCGTCCCGTCCTTCATCGGCTCCTAGTGCCAAGGCATCCACCGTGCGCCCTTTCTAACTTAACCATTTCTTACTTTAGAAAGAATCACTATGTGTGATGAACTTTGCATTGCATTCAATGTGAATGTATTACTTATTGTTATCTAGTTTTCAAAGAACAATCCTGTCTCGCTAGAGACATGTTTTGAAGGAATGATCCTTCAAAACTAAACAAGACGAAAACGTACGCTGCTCCATATATCCTTAGAAAGGAGGTGATCCAGCCGCACCTTCCGATACGGCTACCTTGTTACGACTTCACCCCAATCATCTGCCCCACCTTCGGCGGCTGGCTCCATAAAGGTTACCTCACCGACTTCGGGTGTTGCAAACTCTCGTGGTGTGACGGGCGGTGTGTACAAGGCCCGGGAACGTATTCACCGCGGCATGCTGATCCGCGATTACTAGCGATTCCAGCTTCACGCAGTCGAGTTGCAGACTGCGATCCGAACTGAGAACAGATTTATGGGATTGGCTAAACCTTGCGGTCTTGCAGCCCTTTGTTCTGTCCATTGTAGCACGTGTGTAGCCCAGGTCATAAGGGGCATGATGATTTGACGTCATCCCCACCTTCCTCCGGTTTGTCACCGGCAGTCACCTTAGAGTGCCCAACTGAATGCTGGCAACTAAGATCAAGGGTTGCGCTCGTTGCGGGACTTAACCCAACATCTCACGACACGAGCTGACGACAACCATGCACCACCTGTCACTCTGTCCCCGAAGGGAAAGCCCTATCTCTAGGGTTGTCAGAGGATGTCAAGACCTGGTAAGGTTCTTCGCGTTGCTTCGAATTAAACCACATGCTCCACCGCTTGTGCGGGCCCCCGTCAATTCCTTTGAGTTTCAGTCTTGCGACCGTACTCCCCAGGCGGAGTGCTTAATGCGTTAGCTGCAGCACTAAGGGGCGGAAACCCCCTAACACTTAGCACTCATCGTTTACGGCGTGGACTACCAGGGTATCTAATCCTGTTCGCTCCCCACGCTTTCGCTCCTCAGCGTCAGTTACAGACCAGAGAGTCGCCTTCGCCACTGGTGTTCCTCCACATCTCTACGCATTTCACCGCTACACGTGGAATTCCACTCTCCTCTTCTGCACTCAAGTTTCCCAGTTTCCAATGACCCTCCCCGGTTGAGCCGGGGGCTTTCACATCAGACTTAAGAAACCGCCTGCGAGCCCTTTACGCCCAATAATTCCGGACAACGCTTGCCACCTACGTATTACCGCGGCTGCTGGCACGTAGTTAGCCGTGGCTTTCTGGTTAGGTACCGTCAAGGTGCGAGCAGTTACTCTCGCACTTGTTCTTCCCTAACAACAGAGCTTTACGATCCGAAAACCTTCATCACTCACGCGGCGTTGCTCCGTCAGACTTTCGTCCATTGCGGAAGATTCCCTACTGCTGCCTCCCGTAGGAGTCTGGGCCGTGTCTCAGTCCCAGTGTGGCCGATCACCCTCTCAGGTCGGCTACGCATCGTCGCCTTGGTGAGCCATTACCCCACCAACTAGCTAATGCGCCGCGGGTCCATCTGTAAGTGACAGCCGAAACCGTCTTTCATCCTTGAACCATGCGGTTCAAGGAACTATCCGGTATTAGCTCCGGTTTCCCGGAGTTATCCCAGTCTTACAGGCAGGTTACCCACGTGTTACTCACCCGTCCGCCGCTAACATCCGGGAGCAAGCTCCCTTCTGTCCGCTCGACTTGCATGTATTAGGCACGCCGCCAGCGTTCGTCCTGAGCCAGGATCAAACTCTCCGAGGTATGCAGGATGCATATCACACATGCGTTGCTACACGATGTAGCGAACTTAGCATGTGATCACTTCCTGCCTCGCCAGTTTGACTGACTACCTATGAAGTATCATAGGATTTTTTATAAAAACTCGAATTAACAGGTACGTTTTGTCTTGTTTAGTTTTCAAAGATCATGTTCGTTATCGCTCAGAGGCGACTTTCTTAATATAACATTTGAGCACCGTGTGCGTCAAGCGTTTTTTAGAATTTCTTTTTGTCAGCTTTTCTTTCAAAGCAACTCAGTTGCTCGTTAGCGACGTTTAATAATATACCATCATAATATTCATGCGTCAATATCTTTTTTCACAAAATATCCTCGATGATAGATTTTTTGTCCCTTTGTCTCAATCGGCTCCACTTGAACAATTCCTTTTTCCACAAAGAAATCAATCATAACGCTAAGGTCAGGCGTGAAATACTTTAGATCAGGGTGTTTAAGAAGCTCACCAAAAAGCCATATATCCTTCTGTTCCATGACATGACGCAAATGAGCGGCACCAATTTCTGCTTTTGAATGGATCAAAAAATCATTTGCTAAAAATAAAAGTTCCAAACGTTTATGCAGGCTTTCATGGCTTTCAATCAGTTCTGAATAAAGTTTGTATACTTCCGGCTCCATATGACGCACTTGGTTCCAAACGGTCACTTCTGGGTGGAAGCCTTTATCAATTACTTCAATACGTGCTAAGTGATGCAGGGCATGCACAATGGAATTATATGCATCAAGGAATTGATTTGACTCAAAAAATGCTTTTCCTTCTATATATCTGCGAATGAGCTTGCCATATTCTAAACCGATTTTGAGTTTGCGGTTTGAAAACGGGAATGTACTTAGTTCATCAATTAAGTTGAAGATATATTCATTTCGATCAAACAGGACTTTGCCATTCAAAATCCAATCGATGATTCGGCGGTTAGTACCGAGGGTAATCCATTCCTTCAGTTGATCATCTGTGACAACGTTTAAAGAAGCTGTTTGGTGATCGGATTCATAGTGCTTGATAAATAACGGCTCTTCCGCTTCTTTTACGATGACTAAAAGTGCTGCATCAAAGTTATCCGTCTCAGAAGATACTTTATGTCTTCTTTCTACTATAATCACAGCTAATGTGTCTGGATGGCTTGCTCTCTCTTGATAAATAGGACGGAGAAGATTTTCCATAGTGATTCCTCCAATACTCGGGTGTAAAGTTCTTCTCTAATGCTATGTATTTCTCCTCATAGAATCAAAATTCCTTCAATACATGAAAAAAGATCATTGAATCATTATAAGCAATTTATTCACAAAACTCTATAACTAATTCAAACGGAAAGGTAAAATGTGCTATATTGGAGATAAGGGGGACTAGGGATGGCGAAATACTCCAGTAAGATTAATAAAATCAGAACATTTGCACTTAGTTTGGTTTTTGTTGGCTTTCTGATCATGTATATCGGTGTGTTCTTCAAGGAATCGATCTGGCTGTCGACTTTCTTTATGCTGCTTGGCGTCTTATCGATTGGATTAAGTACAGCCGTTTACTTTTGGATTGGTATGCTTTCTACGAAGGCAGTACGTGTCGTTTGTCCAGGCTGTGAGAAGGAAACAAAAGTGCTTGGGCGGGTGGACATGTGCATGCATTGCAGAGAGCCGCTTACACTTGATCCAGCATTAGAAGGTAAAGAGTTTGATGAATCCTACAATCGAAAAAAGTCATAAAAATAAGCTGACCATTTAACCGGTCAGCTTTTTTCATTAATGATTTTCTTTTTTCGCACATTCTTGACAAGTTCCATAGATCTCCAAGCGATGATGACTGACTTTAAAGCCTGTCACATGGGATGCAAGCTGTTCAACTTCATCAAGGCCAGGATAGTGAAAGTCCACGATTTTTCCGCAGTTTTCACAAATCGCATGGTAGTGGTCAGATGTCGCAAAATCAAATCGGCTTGAGGAATCACCATACGTTAATTCCTTTACTAATCCAGATTCCCGGAAGACTCGTAAATTGTTGTAAACCGTTGCGACACTCATGTTTGGAAATTTTCCTTCAAGTGCTTTATATATATCGTCCGCGGTTGGGTGAGTCATAGAATTTACGAGAAACTCCAAGATGGCATGGCGCTGCGGAGTAATTCGAACACCGGTTTCTTTTAGAGCATCTAAAGCGTCTTTTAGTTCGTGAGCAGCCATTTCATCATGCACCTCTCTTCAAAAATATTCTTATATTATAATCTTTATAAATAGTGTACCCCCAGAGCCGAAACTTTGTCAATTACAATCCTCTTTTTTACCTATTCTTCTTTACAAAAAAGACCGGCATGACTGCCGATCTCATCCTGTGAGGATATTAAGCGTGAGCTTTCAATTCCTCAAGCGCTTCCTCTACGTGGTCTTTCACCTTTACTTTTCGCCATTCTTTCACAAGCGTGCCTTCTTTATTAATCAGAAACGTTGAACGCTCGATTCCCATATATTCTTTGCCAAAGTTCTTTTTCAGCTTCCATACCCCAAAGGCTTCAGACAATTTCTGTTCATCGTCTACAAGAAGCAGAAACGGCAAATCATGTTTTTCTTTAAACTTTTGGTGCTTGTCCTGACTGTCTGGGCTTACGCCGATAATGACAGCATCTAATTCTGCAAAGCTTTGATGGCGGTCGCGGAAATCACATGCTTCTGTTGTACAGCCTGGTGTCATATCTTTTGGATAGAAATAAAGGACAATATGTTTTCCTTTAAAATCAGAAAGCTTTACTTTCTCCCCGTTGTCACCGGTTAATTCAATGTCAGGTACTTGCTGTCCTACTTCGATTGTCATGACACAATCCCTCCAACCTATTTTTTAATTAGCCTATCCAATTTTGAGAGGATATTCAACTAAGGACGCTTGCATCGGCATGTTAAAATAATGTTAGACGACGTGATACGTTGAGATAGGAGGCTATTTATGAAATTCACAGAATCAGAAAAATTACATCAAGAGGCGCTGGAGCACATTGTTGGAGGTGTCAACAGCCCGTCTCGTTCATATAAGGCAGTAGGCGGCGGTTCACCCGTTGCGATGGAAAGAGGAGAAGGCGCTTATTTTTGGGATGTTGACGGAAACCGCTATATTGACTATCTAGCAGCATACGGTCCAATTATTACAGGACATGCCCACCCGCATATTACAAAAGCCATCACGAAAGCGGCTGAAACAGGTGTCCTTTACGGAACACCAACGAAGCATGAAGTCACTTTTGCTAAAATGCTGAAGGAAGCCATGCCTGCTTTGGACAAAGTTCGTTTTGTCAATTCAGGTACAGAAGCGGTGATGACAACGATTCGCGTGGCTCGCGCATATACAGGCAGAACAAAAATCATTAAGTTTGCCGGATGCTATCACGGCCACTCTGATCTTGTGCTTGTGGCAGCAGGCTCTGGTCCTTCCACTTTAGGAACACCTGATTCTGCGGGCGTACCAAAAAGTATCGCCAACGAAGTCATTACCGTTCCATTTAATGATATTGACAGCTATAAAGAAGCATTAGATCGCTGGGGTGATGAAGTAGCAGCTGTCCTTGTCGAGCCAATTGTCGGGAACTTCGGCATCGTAGAGCCTAAGGACGGTTTCTTGCAGCAGGTCAATGACCTCACACATGAAAAAGGCGCACTGGTCATTTATGATGAAGTCATTACCGCTTTCCGCTTTATGTATGGCGGTGCACAGGACTTGCTTCAAGTAAAACCGGACCTTACTGCATTAGGAAAAATTATTGGCGGCGGACTTCCTATCGGCGCTTACGGCGGTAAAAAAGAAATTATGGAACAAGTTGCCCCGCTTGGACCAGCCTATCAAGCTGGCACAATGGCAGGAAATCCTGCATCCATTCTTTCAGGTATTGCCTGCTTGGAAGTGTTAAAAGAAGACGGTGTTTACGAGCGTCTTGATCAGCTTGGCGCTATGTTAGAAGAAGGCATTTTAGCCCATGCCAAAAAGCATCAAGTAGATATTACAGTGAATCGCTTAAAAGGAGCGCTCACAATTTATTTCACAACAGAAACGATTGTGAACTACGAGCAGGCTGAAAATACGGATGGCGAAATGTTTGCCCGTTTCTTCAAATTAATGCTCGCCCAAGGCATTAACCTCGCTCCTTCTAAATATGAAGCTTGGTTCTTAACGATCGCACATACTGAAAAAGATATTTCTGAGACGCTAAAAGCAGTAGATCATGCATTTGCACAGCTAAAACAATCATAATGAAGTCCAAAAACAGGCGTAAAAACATGCGCCTGTTTTTTTATTGACCAACTCTTGTTTGTCAAAAGCGTGCGAATCTGTTACATTTCTTCTCAATACCTTCTTTAGATGTTTTCATGAACTTTCAAAAATCACTTGAATATTTCGGAAGACCGCTGTATATTACTTAGTTGTTTCATCAAAATATGAATGATAAATGACGAGTGATCATCTATTATCGAAAAGAAAGGAATGCAGGGACAAAACCAATGAAACTTGGAGCCCGTATTTTAAAAACTGGTATTGCCATTGTACTCGCGCTTTACCTGGCAACATGGCTTGGGTTGCCAACGCCCGTCTTCGCGGGAATTGCAGCTGTATTTGCTATCCAGCCATCAATTTATCGATCTTTTTTAACCATTGTTGATCAAGTGCAAGCCAATATTATTGGAGCAGCGCTTGCCATTACGTTCGGTCTGCTTTTTGGCACAGGACCAGTCATTATCGGTTTAACCGCCGTCATGGTCATCGCCATTAATTTAAAGCTGAAGATTGAACACACAATTCCAATTGCACTTGTAACAGTCATCGCGATTTTAGAAAGTGCAGGGGATCATTTCCTTTCCTTTGCCTTAATTCGAACAGCTACTGTGGTGTTAGGGGTTCTCTCTTCATTTTTAGTGAATTTAATCTTCCTGCCGCCAAAGTATGAAACAAAGCTTGTTCATCACATTATGGAAAATACGGAGGAGATTTTAAAATGGATTCGTCTGACCTCCAGACAGTCTACTGATCATTCCACATTAAAGGATGACATCGATCAAATAAAAGAACGCATGATCAAATTAGATCATATTTACTTGTTATACAAAGAGGAACGAAGCTATTTAAAGAAAACCACCTATGTCAAATCAAGAAAGCTTGTTTTGTTCAGGCAGGCCATTATGACTTCAAATCGTGCTCTGTATTTGCTGAAGAAGCTTCATAAATTAGAAAATGAGATTCATTTGATGCCAGAGCATTTCAGGGAAAGCTTAACGGATGAAATTGATTATTTACTGTATTGGCATGAGCGCACCTTGATGAAATTCGTCGGAAAAATGAAACCGCAGGACGATGAATTTCAAAATGAATGCTCTCTTCGCCTTGAGACGTTAACGAAATCATTTATTCAGCATCAGCAAAACCAAGAAAATGACTTACTCGATTACAACATGCTGAATGTCATGTCCAGCATCATCGAATACCGTGATGAATTAGAACATTTAGATACATTGATTACAAGCTTCCAGACGTATCACCCAAAAGATAGTGAAATTGAGACAGAAGAAAAAGAAGCATAAATAGAAAAGACCGATTCCTAGAATCGGTCTTAAATTGTTAACAAAGAGCTAAAATGATCTTGATTTTAGCTCTTTGTCTTCTTTTCAGCGTGACCTGAAAACCTTTGCAGTCTAGGAAGAACGAGTACCGGAGCGGAGCGAATTGAGTATTCGTGAGCACCGGCACGCAGGACTGACACCGAATGCGAGGGTTTGCCCGCGCGCTGAGACCGATTCTGAGAATCGGTCTTATTTTATTTTCTTCATTTTAGGATCTAGTGTATCTCTTAATCCATCCCCCATCAGGTTAAAGCCTAAAACAGTCAGCATGATCGCTATTCCTGGGAAGAATAATGTCCAAGGGGCTTGAACGAGATAAGGTCTCGCGTCGGCGAGCATTTTCCCCCATTCTGGACTTGGCGCCTGTGCACCTAACCCTAAAAAGCCTAAAGCGGCTGCCTCAATAATTGCCGTTCCGATCGCAAGCGTTGCCTGTACGATGACTGGCACCATACTATTTGGCAGAATGTGACGCAGTACGATGCGGCCGTGTGACATCCCCACCGCCTTTGCTGCCAGCACGTATTCTTCTTGTTTAATACTCAGCACTTTTGAACGAACGAGCCGTCCAAAGGTTGGGACATTGATAATCGCAATGGCAATAAGGGCATTTTGTAAGGAGGGGCCTAGAATGGAGACAATAGCAATCGCTAATAGAATGCTAGGAAAAGCAAGTAAAATATCAAACAATCTGGAGATCACAGCATCTAGCACTCTTCCACCATAGCCTGCTATCAATCCAAGCAGTGTGCCTAAAATGACAGACCCGAGGACCGAGAAGAAACCGACCCATAAGGAAATCCGTGCTCCATGCACAACTCTTGAAAAGATATCTCTGCCGAAATCATCCGTGCCAAACCAGTGTGCAGCTGAAGGGGCACTAAATCGCTCACCGAGTGATTGTTCATTGATTCCATAAGGGGCAATGATCGGTGCAAAGATTGCTAGGATCAGAAATAAAAAGACAATCACACTGCCAATGACCGCCAGCTTATGCTGAAAGAACTGCTTCATTGATTCAAGAATCAATGATTGAGAGCGTTCATCTTTTGGCTGAGGTGGTTCAAGTTCTTTTTGTGCTTCCATCTTGTCACTCTCCCTCCCTAATATTTAATCCTTGGATCAATGACCGCATACAAGATGTCCACAATGAAATTGATCAGGACAAATATAAGCGCAACGACAAGAATACCTGTTTGAATGACTGGGTAATCACGATAACTGATGGCGTCATATATATACCGTCCGATTCCCGGCCAAGCAAAAATGGTTTCTGTTAAAATCGCTCCACCAAGCAAGAGGCCAGTCTGAAGACCAATAATCGTCAAGATCGGAATGAGCGCATTTTTCAGGCCATGCTGATAAATGATAAAAAATGAACGTACTCCTTTTGCTTTTGCTGTTCGAATAAAGTCGGAATGAAGCACTTCCAGCATACTTGCCCTTGTAATTCTCGCAATAATCGCAGCAGGAATTGTTGCGAGGGCTGTACTTGGTAAGATCAAATGCTTGATGCTGTCAGCGAATTGATCAAACCGGCCTTGTAAAAGCGTGTCCAGTGTATGAATATACGTAATCGATTCGACTGGATTCCTTACGTCTTCTCGGCCCGTTGTCGGCAAAATACCTAATTCGATCGAGAACAGCCACTGCCCCATTAAGCCTAACCAGAAAATTGGCATGGACACTCCGATGAGTGCAATAAACATCGCGGCATAATCAAAGAAGGAATGCTTAAACCAAGCACTGATGATTCCGGCATTCACTCCCACAACAATCGCCAGCACCATGGCAAAAAAGGTCAATTCTAACGTCGCAAATAAGTAGGGCTTCATTTCCTGGGCAATAGCCGCTCCTGTTCGAATAGAAGTCCCTAAATCCCCTTTTAAAAGGCCAAGCATATAATGACCGTATTGAACGTACCATGGCTGATCTAAACCGAGCTGGATCGTTAATTGTTCTACAGCCTCTTTCGTTGCCCGCTGTCCTAAGATGACCTGCGCTGGATTTCCAGGTATAAAACGAATAATTGAAAACACGACCAATGTCATTCCGATCAGTACTGGGATGAGCATTCCTGCCCGCTTCATACAATAAGCAAACAAACAGCTTTCACCGCCTTTTTCTTTGTTTGAATAAGGGAGATACATGATCTCCCTTATTTGCTTATTCGAAATACACGTCAGTTAAAGCTTCTGAACCAGTTGGATGCGGCTGATAGCCTTTTAAATCATTAGAAGCGGCAAGCATTGGAATCGAATGCACCAATGGAATCCAAGGCGCTTCGTCATGAATGATTTCCTGCGCTTTTTTATACAGCTCATTTCGTTTCTTTTGATCTGTGTCTGTTTGCGCTTCAATGAGGATGTCATGCATTTTATCGTTTTCGAAGAATGTATAGTTGTTACCGCCAATGCTGTCTTTGTCCAGCAGTGTGTAAATGAAATTATCAGGATCGCCATTGTCCCCTGTCCAGCCTAATAAGAACACATCTGCTTCCCCTTTACTTGCTTTATCTAAATAGGTCGCCCAGTCATATGTGACAATTTCTGCATTGACGCCGACCTTTTCAAAATTTGACTGAATGACTTCCGCCACCTTCATCCCATCTGGCATGTATGGACGTGGTACAGGCATCGCCCAAAGCTTGATGCGAAAGCCGTCAGGAAAGCCCGCTTCTTTTAATAGTTCTTTCGCTTTTTCTGGATCATACGGATATGGCTCAATGTCATCATTGTAGCCTTCTAAAGCTGGCGGCAATGGATTTTTTGCTGGCTCAGCAAGTCCGCCATAAAATGACTCAATAATCGATTCTTTATCGACCGCATAATTGAGTGCCTGACGAACCAGCTTGTTATCAAGCGGCTTTCTTGTGACGGTCAGTCCGATATAGCCTACGTTCATCGATGGTCTTTCAATGAGTTGGAGTGCTTTGTCGGTTTTAATGCCATCTAAATCTGACGGATTCACGCCATCCATTAAGTCGATCTCACCTGTTTTAAGGGCATTTAAACGAGCAGAGTTTTCTGGAATGGAGCGGAAGATGATTTGATTCAGCTTTGGTTTATCCTTCTGCCAATAATCCTCGTTTTTTTCTAACACGATACGGTCGTTTTGCTTCCACTCTTTAAACTTGAATGGTCCTGTCCCAACTGGATTTTCTCTAAATGAATCGCCGCTTTTTTCAACTGCGGCTGGACTGGCGATGCCAAATGGTGACATGGCAATATTTTTGAGGAATGTCGCCTGCGGGCGCTTTAGCTGAAATTCAATTTCATGCTCGCCTTTGACGATGATGTCTTTAATGACATGCCCTTTATCTTTTTTATAGCCGCCAAACATACCATAGTAAGGGAACTTTTCTGCGTCTCCATTCATCCAGCGGTCAAAGTTGAATTTCACTGCTTCTGCGTTAAAGTCTGTACCATCGTGGAATTTCACACCTTTTCTTAAGTAGAACGTGTATGATTTTCCGTCCTTTGCAACATCCCATTCTGTTGCGAGGCCAGGATGGATGGTCGTGTCTTTCTCACCGTAATTCAAAAGCTTTTCAAATATATTCTCTGTGACCTTAAAGGTTTCGCCTTCTGTTGTTGTGATTGGATCTAGTGAAGTGGAATCTCCCCCTCTGCCAAATACGAGGGTATCTTTTGTTGCCTTTTCTTCTGATGTCGGTGAAGACGAGCATCCCCCTAAAAAGAGCGCCAGTGCCAGCACAAAAATGAAACTACTGAATAACCATGTCTTCTTCATTGTGTTCCTCCTTTTGATATAAATAACACGCGGCCGCGTGCCCCGGTGCCTCCTCATACAAAGCAGGAACTGCTTTCAGGCATTTCTCCCATCTTTTTGGACACCTTTTGTAGAAAGGACAGCCGCCGCGTTCCGTCATTGTGGTTTCTTCTGCTGCCACATCTTGCGCCTCTAGTACGTGATCCATATGTGGAATGGATTTCAGAAGCAGCGACGTATAGGGATGAAGCGGGCTGTGAAACACATCTTCGGCAGGCCCCATCTCCACAATGCGCCCAGCATACATGACGGCGATCCGGTCACTCATATATCTGACAACCCCAAGGTCGTGAGAAATAAACAGATACGTCAGAGAAAGCGTCTTTTGCAATTCAAGCATCAAATTCAAAATTTGCGCTTGAACGGATACATCTAAAGCCGAAACTGGTTCATCGGCAATGACAAGACTTGGGTGCGTAATAAGTGCTCTAGCAATACCGATACGCTGCCTTTGTCCGCCGCTGAATTGGTGCGCATAACGTTCCCCGTAGGAAGGATCAAATCCAACAATGTGCAGCATCTCTTTAACCCGTTTCCGTCTTTCTGCTTTCGTCCCATGATGATGAACAATCAGCGGTTCCTCTAAAATATCTTTGATTTTCATTCTCGGATTTAAAGAAGCATATGGATCTTGAAAGATCATTTGAATATCTTTTCTTAAGGAACGCATGTCTCGTTCTTTTAGAAGGGTGATCTCCTGCCCTTTTAATTGAATAGAGCCTGACGTCGGTTCAGTCAATCTCATTAGGCTTTTGCCAAGTGTTGATTTACCGCAGCCTGATTCACCAACAATGCCAAGCGTTTCTCCTTCCTTCACGTGAAAGGACACTTGATTTAATGCCAAAGTCGATTGTTTATGTTTAGAAAAAAAAGCGGCTGTGTCATACCGTTTTGTCAGCTGATTCACTTGCAAGAGTGGGTGACTCAGTGTCTTCTCCTCCTTCCATTAGAAAACATGCCACGCGGTGATTCTGTTCAATGGATTGTAAGGCTGGATCTTTTTCAAGACATTGCGCCATTTGATATGGGCAGCGTGGTGCAAATTGACAGCCGGACCGGATGGCCCCTGGCTTTGGCACATGACCTGCAATAGAGATGAGTTTTTCTTTTTTCTCTTTAAACGATGGGACTGAGGCGAAAAGACCTTTCGTGTAGGGATGCAGAGGTTTTTGAAAAATACGGTCAACGGTTCCTTCTTCTACAATTCGACCGGCATACATAATCATGACTCGCTGGCATATTTGCCGCACCACGCCTAGATCATGGGTAATAAATAAAATAGCAGTATCCAATTCTTCGTTCAGTTTTTTGAGCAGACGAAGGATTTGCGCTTGGATGGTTACATCAAGTGCAGTTGTCGGTTCATCAGCGATCATGAGCTTTGGGTGACAAAGCATTGCCATCGCAATCATGACTCGCTGGCGCATACCGCCTGATAATTCGTGTGGATATTTTTTAAGTAACGATTCCGCTTGCTTCAACCCAACTGTTTCAAGAAGATCAACTGCCTTCGCTTTTGCTTCTTTCTGACCGATTGCTTGATGTGTGAAAAGGGCTTCCGTCATTTGTTTGCCGATGGTCATTAATGGGTTCAGAGAGGTCATGGGCTCTTGGAAAATCATCGAAATGTCATTTCCTCTTATCTCTCGCCACTCTTTCTCTGAAAGTGACAGCAGATTTTGCCCTTCGAAATGAACCTCACCCGTTGTTTCGGTTTGCTGATTCAATCCCATTAATGACATGCTTGTAATACTTTTCCCGCAGCCAGATTCGCCCACAATTCCTAACGTTTCCCCTTTTTGAATCGAGAACGATATGTGATGGACGATGGGCACTTTTTGCTTTTTCTGCTGAAACGCAATGGACAGCTGTTTGACATCTAGCAGCACGTCTTGTTCTTTCACATATTCACCACCCCGTCATACTTTTTAAAATTGTATTGAGACAAGCTGGGAAATATGTCATGTTTTTGACAAGCATAAAAAAGCCTATCCGCTAGAATCGGATAGGCTTCTACTAATTTAATGTTTGAATGGTAAATAAATGACGATAGTGGCTGTCTTGATTCATTAATTCTTCGTGTGTTCCCTTTTCCACTATTTCGCCTTGTTCCATGACCACAATTTGGTCAGCATGTGTAATGGTTGATAATCGGTGTGCGACAATAAAAGTTGTGCGATCCTTCGCCAGCTTTTGCATCGCTTCTTGAATGTAATGCTCACTTTCTAAATCAAGTGCGGACGTCGCTTCGTCTAAAATCAAAAGCGGTGGATTTTTTAGAAATACCCTTGCAATGGAAATCCGCTGTTTTTGTCCGCCTGACAGCTTCACGCCCCGTTCTCCTACTTTCGTGTCATATCCTTCAGGAAGAGACATAATAAAATCATGGGCGTTTGCCGCTTTTGCAGCCGACACGATTTTTTCAAAAGATGCTTCAGGGTCACCAACCGCAATATTTTCTTTAATCGTGTCACTGAATAGGAATGTATCCTGCAGCACCATTCCGACTTGATTTCGAAGGCTTCTTGCTTTGTACTCTTTGATATCAATGCCGTCAATTTCAAGTGACCCGTTTGTGACATCATAAAACCTTGGAATTAAGCTGACGAGTGTCGACTTTCCTCCACCGCTCATTCCTACAAGGGCAACTGTTTGTCCTTTTTCTACTTTCAAGGAGATATTGTGCAGAATCTCTTCCTGCGTGTGTTCATAACGAAACGACACATTTTTAAACTCTACCTCTCCTTTTAAATGATTGGCTTCTTTTGCATTCGGCCGGTCTGTGACCTCATATGGCTCATCAATAAACTCAAAGATCCGATCCATTGATGCAACGGACTGAGTTAACGTCGTGGATGAGTTAATGAGACGTCGAATCGGATTGTACATCCGGTCAATATAGCCGACAAAGGCGATCATGGTCCCAATCGAAAGCGACCCGTTAATTACGGTGTAGCCAGCAAATGCAATGATTAACAGCGGTGCAATGTCAGTGATGGTATTGACGACAGCAAATGTTTTTGCATTCCAATTCGTATGGTTGATTGCTTTGTTTAAGAAATTTTTGTTTTCATCATGAAAATTCTCTTGTTCATATTCTTCAATCGCAAAGCTTCGAATGACCGGCATTCCTTGTACTCGCTCATGCAGGTGCCCTTGCACTTCAGCCAGCGCCTGTGACCGCTCTTTTGTCAGCTTACGAAGCCGTCCGTAAAAATACTTTACTGCAAACGCGTATAGCGGAAAAATAATGACAGACACGATGGTGAGCTTCAGATCCAGTGTACACATAATAGCGATCACGATCAGTACAGTCATCATATCCAGCCAAATGTTCATGAGCCCTGTGATGACAAATTCCTTTGTCTGCTCCACATCGTTGATCACTCTTGAAATAATTTCTCCTGTTCTCGTGTTGGCATAATAACGAAGACTTAGCTTTTGAATATGCGAGAACAGCTTCTCCCGAATATCAAACAAAACCTTACTGCCTGTCCACTGAGCGTAGTATTGTCTATAGTATTCAACAGGCGGCCTCAACACTAAAAATAATACGAGCATGATTCCCATTATGATCAGTAGAGTTGATGTCTTTTCTTCAGCTGACCCCGAGCCTTGAATGACATCATCAATGACATATTTTAAAAGCAGAGGCAAGGTTAAGGGAATCGAGAACTTAATCATTCCGATGACCATTGTCAATGCAATCTGTTTTTTATACGGTGTTACAAAAGCCATGTAGCGTTTAATGACCCCCATGTAAATCTCCTTCCCAATCTATCAGTGCCTCTTATCCGTACGCAGTCAAAAACCTGTTAGCCTAAAAAGCCAAACAGGTTTTTCGATGCTCTTGCTTATTTTGTATAATGTAAAAAACGTTCATACCACATATCCACAAATTCAGGAGCAAACGGACCTTTCCGCTGGTGAATCCAATGCAGTAATGTATTCAGATGCTCTCTTAAGATACTATCGATTTCTTTTGGATAATTCATCTGCCTCTTATGATCTGCATATTCGTCCTCATCCAAAATATTGTACGTCATGTCTGGAAAGACTTTGACGTCTAAATCGTAATCAATATACTTAATTGCCTCATCATCTGTCGCAAAAGGAGAGCTGATGTTGCAGTAATAATATACCCCATCATCTCTAAGCATCCCAATTACATTAAACCATTGTTTTGCATGGAAATAGCAAATAGCCGGTTCTCTCGTCATCCAAGTACGGCCGTCGGATTCAGTCACCATTGTACGGTCGTTTGCACCAATGATACACAATTCCGTTGCTTTCAGAATGGTGGTTTCATTCCAAATCCTGTGGATCAAGCCATTATGTTTATAGCTTTGAATTTGGATGGTTTCTCCTTCCTTGGGATAGCCCATATTTTCTCCCCTACTTTCTATAACAAACAAACCTAACAGTCCAAAGACCTAATTTCCCAACTAAACATGTCTCTATTATATTATACCGTTACATCATTAAAAAATGAAATGAAAAAGCCATTCAAACCAATTGAACGGCACACTGACTTACATCGCGCTAGAACTCTTTTCCATCTGTTTATATGAGTTGATGACCTCTTCTGTCTGTTTTGTAAATAAGGTTTGCACTTTTTGCAGTTCCTCACGTTTCTGTTTGATCTGATCACAAAGCCTATGCCACTCTTCTTTTTTTTCATCCTGCAGCAATTGTTTTTCTGTTTCTAAGCATAGATCGAGTTCTCCCTGCACATCGAGCAGCTGATCCATGAGCTGCATTTGTTCTTTTACAAGCTGATCGAAATCAGACATCTAACTCCTCCCTTTTTATCGAATCCACTTTTTGTCTGTATACCATTTCTTGAAAGAAGAAGGAAATCCTTTGACTGTTTATGTAGAGGTTTTACAGGTTTTGTCGGATGGTGGTGAGAGGCAAAAAGAAAAGCACTTCATTCGTATATGAAGTGCTTTCCTTTGTTTCAGTGATTAGCTGTTTTGTTGTTTGTTTTGCTCAGCTTTTTGGTTGTATTTTTTTACGTGCTGTGCGTCAGTCTCGCTAGCAAATTCAGTGCCGTATTGACCACCTTGTGCAGCAGCTTGGTTTTGTTTCTTCACTTGTTGTGCGTTTGTTTTGTTTTGTTGTTGATCCATCATTATCACCTCCACGCACATTAATTTGTGCAGAAGGTGTACATCCTATTCATGATTTTTTTAAACAAGCAAAGAACGTCCGCCATCTACAATAATCGTCTGGCCTCTAATCATGTCTGCTTTGCCTGATACAAGGAATTCCACGCTGTCGACCATGTCTTTAATTTCCACCATTCGGCCGGCAGGTGTATTTTTCTTCGCATCTTCTAAAAGCTCTTCACGGTTCGGGAAGTGCTTAAGTGCATCGGTATCGATCGCGCCGCCTGATACAGCGTTGACGACGATATTTTTTTGTGAAAGCTCAACAGAAAGGTAACGTGTTAAAGCTTCTAGTGCTGCTTTTGATACGCCGACTACTGTGTAATTTTCAAGGTAGCGAATAGAGCCAAGAGAACTAATGCTGACGATATGTCCGCCGCCGTTTTTCTCCATTAGTTTCGCCGCTTCTTGTCCGCAGAATAACAAGGCTTTCGCATTGATATTCATTGTCCAGTCCCAATGATTTTCTTCAAGGTCCATAATTGGACGCTGAACACCTGATGCCGCATTGTTTACAAATACATCTAAACGGCCAAAGGTTTCGTCGATTTGCTGAAACATGTCTTTGATTTTCTCAGGCTGGCCTACATTGGCTTTAACAACCAATGTCTTGACACCCATCGCTTCAATTTCTTCCGCTGTTTCAAGTGCGGCTTTTTTGCTTCTCGCATAGTTAATGACAATGTCATATCCTTTTTCAGCGAGTCGGAGGGCTACTTCTTTCCCTACTCCTCTGCTGCTTCCTGTAATTAATGCACATTTACGTTGACTCATTATGGTTCATCTCCTGATTTGAATAGTTTTCGTTCATTCGCTTCACACTAATAGGAAAGTTCCTATTAGGAGGTTACATTCATGTATGTCGGACGCGATTTAAGCCAGCTTGGCATGATGTCCAAGGATCAATGGAAAGATACTGAGCTTGCTTACTTTCATCATGCTTTCCAACAAATTTTACCTTATTTGAACGAAGAAGGGCAATCTAAGTATCGAGAAATCATTTCTGAAATCGAAGACCGCGGGGGTCTGCACCGAAATGAAGCTGATTATACCCACGGGACAACGGTTAAATACGACTAGGTTGCTCAAGTGCCAGCTTCCAAATTTTTTGGTGTGAGACTGGCAAAGCATATGCCTCAAATTCTTCTGTTGTGACTTTTTTCAGCTTCGTGTCATCAGATACAGAGGTAACTCGTCCAAAGAAAACAGAAATATTCCAGATGAGGTGGGTAAATACATGCTGAATGGTGCCTTCTAAATCACCAAGCTCCGCTTGTACACCCGCCTCCTCTTTTAAGAAATCAATCAGCTGCTCTTTTTCCGTTTTTCTTCCCTTCATGGTTTCCATGTTAGGGAATTCCCATAAATTCGCAAGCAGGCCTGTACTTGGCCGCTTATGAATATATAGGTTGCCTGCGTCATCAAATAACACCGCTGCTGCCATTGATTTTGCAGTCGGCTTTTTCTTTTTGCTTTTCACTGGGAGCTCATGCTGAACGCCTTCCTCGAATGCCGAGCAATGCATGTTCACAGGGCAAATGAGGCAGGCTGGGGATGTTGGGGTGCAAATGAGCGCACCTAGCTCCATCAGCCCTTGATTAAATTCTGACGGCTTTTCCCGGGAAATGAGCTGATCGACCGCAAATTCGAAAATGTTTCTCGTTTTTGGTTTTGCAATATCATCCCATATGGACAAAATACGAGAAATGACCCTCATAACGTTGCCGTCTACCGCAGGATATGGCTTGTTATAGGCGATACTCAGCACTGCGCCACTCGTATACGGGCCTACACCTTTGAGCTTTGAAAATTGCTCTTTTGTATCAGGGACAATGCCACCATAGGATTCATATACTTCTTTCACAGCTGCCTGTAAATTACGCACTCTTGAGTAGTAGCCAAGACCTTCCCATGCTTTCATGACCTTTTCTTCGTCAGCTAAAGCGAGATCCTTCACCGTCGGGAACTGCTCCATAAACCGATTAAAATACGGAATGACCGTATCTACTCTCGTTTGCTGAAGCATCACTTCTGATACCCAGACGCGGTATGGATCTTGATTTTCACGCCATGGCAATGTTCGTTGTTCTTTTTCATACCAATCAATTAAATCATGCTGAAAGCCCGCAATATCTTTGCGGTCCAGCTTTTCTTGAATGTCTTTCATATCTATACTCCTTCTCATTGGACCGAGGGCTAACGTTCTGAATAGAACCTTATTTGTTGTATACTGTTTGTAGATACGTTAACATGTTACATTAAATCGGGATAAAGCAAAAGTGATTTTGCACATAGTCTTGATTGGAGACGTATACTTTGTATGATTGTTCCTAAGCATGACAACTAGGAGGTAATCAATTGGACACTGGTACTCATGTAGTAATGGGCATTTCTCTTGGGGGACTTGCACTTTTAGATCCAGCCGTCAGCGCAGATCCACACATGGCACACGCCGTGATGATCGCGACCATCGCCGGCTCCCAAGCACCAGACATTGATACTGTGCTAAAACTAAAAAATAATGCGGTTTATATAAGAAATCACCGAGGATTTACACATTCCATTCCGGCTGTACTGTTTTGGTCATTGCTAATTCCGGCTGTGATTTTCCCATTTGTGCCGGGGGCGAATATACTTCACCTTTGGTTATGGACACTATTAGCCGTTGTGCTTCATGTGTTTGTCGATATTTTCAATGCATACGGCACGCAGGCCATTCGTCCATTTTCGAAGAAATGGGTAGCACTTGGGATCATTAATACGTTTGATCCGTTTATCTTTTTTACACACCTTGTCGCTATTGTCGTTTGGGCGATTGGCGGTCATCCCGGCTATACGTTCATTACGCTGTATGCCGTGATTTTCTGTTACTATATCGTCAGGGTCATCATGCAGCTTCAGATTAAACGTCAGCTGCGTGCACGATTCGATGAAATTGAAGAGATTATCATTTCGCCTACAATGAAGTTCAGACAATGGCGCATTGCCGTGAAATGTAAATCCTCTTTCCATGTTGGGCGCAGCATGAATGGAGAAGTCGTCATTTTAGACACGTTTAACCGTGTGCCGGTCCCGGATACTGAAATTATGAAAATTGCCAAACAAGATGAAAACATTTCAGCCTTTCTCTCCTTCTCCCCTGTCTACCGGTGGGAAGTGGATAAATTTAAGGATCATTATGAGGTGCGGTTCATTGATTTGCGCTACCGAAGCAAAGGTCATTATCCTTTTGTCGCGATCTGCCATATCGACATGGACCACCAAATCAAAAATTCCTATACCGGCTGGATTTTCAGTGAGGAAAAACTGCAAAAAAAATTAAGACTCGGCTCTGTGTGAGCGAGTCTTTTTTTGTACTTCACTTTTACAACTTCGTCATATATTCCACAATAAACTCCCAAAATCCAGGTCCTTCTTGGTAAATCAGCCGGTCTATTTTTTCGATGAGTTTGATATAGAGTTCTTGTTCGAGGTCTTCTCTTTCTTGATATGCCGTGTTTTGTAGTTTCTTTTTGATCATGGGTGTGAAGGTTTCAATGAGTTCTTCCATTTCTCCATTGGTCATTTTGTCTTCGTGCACGGACATCTCCCCCTGTTTCTTCTTTTAGTTTGTTGAGTGCTTTTTTGTGAATGTTTGAGATGTTTTGTCTTGTTTCGCCTAACTGATCGGCTATTTCCTTCATCGTTTGGCCTTCGACATAGATTTGGGTTAGGACCATTTTTTGTTTGTCTGTGAGCTGCTGGTAGGCCTTGTACAATGTTTGATCTTGCAGATGCTCCCCTAGGTCTTGCTGGTTGAAGAGCACGGCTTCATACGTATCTGTTTGAACAGGGTCTTTCACTTCTTGCGTATCAGGATGATCGAGTATGAGCGGAAAACGCTGCTGCTTCTTTTTTACTCGTTTATCAAAGTCGACTGAAAAGATGCGTATCATTGTGGAGATATACTTGATGATGCGGATTTTCTGATAGAACTGTTTGAACTCGGAATCTAGTTTTTTGGCATTTTCCTCGTTTGGCTCTTCCATGACCTGCCGGAGCAGCTGCTCGTTTTTCGGATTGCTTAAAAACTGCTGAATGAGCGGGTGATCAATGATTTCGTTCCATTTTGCTTTCAATAACAGCCGATAATCCATGTGCATCCTCCCCTTTGTTCCCTCTACTAGCATTAAGTGGACAAAAGTTAAAAAAAGTAAACTTCGTGAAACGGGTCTAATGATTCATTTTATCCCCCTCTGCTTTCCTTTTTCTTCTTTCATACCACTTATATAGAAGACGAGCATCCGCTGGGAGGTGAGACAAATGGAGACCTTTTTTTCGGAGGAATGGCTGAAGCAGCTCGGTCAGGCTGGCTTCCCTGCCATTTTGACAGTGTACTTGCTGACACGCTTTGAACGAAAGTTTGATGAATTAAGCAAACTCATCCAACGATTAGTCGCTGCTCAAAAAAATGATGAATCAGATTGACATCTGCTTGATTCGTTTCACCTTATGAAAACGAGGGCGAAATGAAAGGCCTTTTGTCACCTCACACAATACGATGTTGAAAGGGGATTTTATCATGAGTGAAAAGCAAAATGGAATACCACAGCCGATTCGAGGAGAAAAAGGAGCAACGGTCAAAATTCCACGTAATCTCGAGCGGGACAGACAAAATCCAGATATGCTCACGCCGCCAGAAACCGATCATGGAACGGTCTCCAACCTGAAATATTCTTTTTCTGATACACACAATCGTTTAGAAAAAGGCGGCTACGCCCGTGAGGTAACAGTACGTGAACTGCCGATCTCTAAAAGTCTTGCATCTGTTAATATGCGGTTAAAGCCTGGTGCGATTCGTGAGCTTCACTGGCATAAGGAAGCGGAATGGGCGTACATGATTTATGGGGAAGCCCGGATTACATCGGTTGATGCAGAGGGGCGCAATTTTACAGAGGATGTGACTGAGGGTGATTTGTGGTACTTCCCTTCTGGCCTGCCGCACTCTATCCAAGCACTTGAACCGGGAGCTGAATTCTTGCTTGTGTTTGATGATGGGTCATTCTCAGAAAATAGTACGTTCCAAGTAACCGATTGGCTTGCCCACACGCCAGAGGAAGTCGTGCTCAAGAACTTCGGTATGACAAAAGAGCAGTTTGACAAGCTGCCAGAGAAAGAAAAGTATATTTTCCAAAAAGGAATTCCTGGTTCCCTTGAATGTGACAAGGTGAAAACAGAGCAAGGAGAAGTCCCGAATTCCTTTAAATATGAGCTGTTAAAACAGAAGCCGATTACATCAAGCGGCGGACAAGTGTGGATTGCGGACTCTACCAATTTCAAAGCATCTAAAACGATTGCATCCGCTCTTGTGAAAGTTGATCCAGGTGCCATTCGTGAGCTGCACTGGCATCCAAATACGGATGAATGGCAATATTTTATTTCTGGAAAAGCACGAATGACGGTATTTGCTTCTGATGGACATGCGAGAACCTTCAACTATCAGGCCGGAGACGTTGGATATGTCCCATTTGCGATGGGGCATTATGTAGAGAATACAGGCGACGAACCGCTTTATTTCTTAGAAATCTTTAAGAGCGATCATTATGCAGACATTTCACTTAATCAATGGCTTGCGGTCACACCGAAACAGCTTGTTCTTGATCATTTAGATCAAGGCGAAGACTTCTTAAAACTGCTTGATACTGAAAAACATCCTGTGATCGCTGCGCCTAAAAAAGAGGATTAACATATGACTTCCTGCAAAAAGGCTGTCCTTTTTGCAGGTATCTTCATGCAAAGGAGTGTTTGTTCACCTATGCAGCAATCTGTTCACGCTTTATGGCAAGGGCTGAAATGGCTCATGGCGGCGTCTGCTGTCTGTTACATATTTTTGTTGTTTTGTGTACTGTTCTTTCATTTAACGGGTGCTTTTTATCAATCGATTTTATCGATGCTTTTATTTATGGGCATCTATGTGGTACTTGGGATATCCTTTGAGCATGTGGAGCATGTGCTTGTGAGGGTTGTTAGAAAGTGCCGTTCCAAAAAACGCTCCATCGTTTTCTATGCCATTTCCATTCATCTCTTGTTTATTTGGGGTGCTGTCTATTTATCAGATGAATTGGTAGGCGGCATTTTACTGTCTACTTCTCAGGAAATTCTCTTTGCTCTCAATCTTTGGTTGTTTCATTTTTTATTTGATTATGCGACGTTTTCGTTTGAGAAAGAAGCTTAATGATTTGCTTCATATGATGGATATCGTGTTCGATCAGCCCTTGGAAGATAAAAAAACACCACTTATGATAAAAAGTGGTGTTTCTTGTGTTTTCTTCGTGCATATAGGATCGCAACGATCAAACTGACGAGTGAAATCAACGCGAGAATTCTGATATAAGGCGGATAGTAGGTTAGCACAATCTCATTTTTGCCTTTTTCTATTGGAAAACCGATAAAGGCGTAATTGGCTTGTTCAATATCGGTCTGCTTTCCGTTTACCGTGAGCTCCCAGCCTTTTTCATATGGTACTGGCAAGATCATATAATCATCGCCGCGTTTGTTATCATATGAAATCGTAAAGCGGTTGTTTTCGAGCTTTACCTGCTGGCTGCCATTATCCTGTTTTTCTTTTTCATATGCTTTTTCTAGAATGCGGTAAGGCTCTTGATACAGCTTTAGTTGATCGAGCTCATACGTCCCTTTTGGTACTCGAATGGAAAGGATTTTTTCTGCAGGGACTCGAATCGTCACTTCATTGACGCCTGTTTTGTAGATGGATGTATTGCTTTTTCGTGAGGTGACGTAGTTGTCAACGGATAACTGAAATCCTTCGTTCCGGTCTGTCCGCTTCACATAAAAGCTCACATACACATCCCCAGCGCGGGCCATATCATCTGGCAGCGTGATATTCAAACCGCCTGTTTCTCCGTATACATCAAGCACGCCATGTTCGTATACGGCTTGTTCCGTATGAATCTTTGTATCCTTGACTCGATCTGGCGCGTGCTCTATTTCAGCGTTTCCTTTTTTGTCTAAAATCACACCCTGCAGCATCGCATGCTCTCTATCAAGTGCTGAGGCATCCTTTAAAGATTCTTCTGAATAGATGGTGCTTGTTGTTCTTGCAAATGGCAGTGGCCGTGTATTTTCATACACTTTATAATGCTCGCTTTCCAATATTGGCTTAAAATAAGCTGGCGGTGAGTCAGGCATCGTATTGTCTCTCATATAATACTTTCCGTAGGTCAGGCTGTATAAATTCGCCCTGTCCCCCATTGTTGCATAACGGCTGACACTTTCTCGTCCCATATCGATCTGCAGGTCATTCCAGTAGAAATTGAGCAAATGCTGATTCAATATACTTGAATACGCACTCATGCCTTGAAAGCCTTCAAATAACGGGGTATTGTTGCGCACGCCATTCATCCAATCAATCCGAGCAAGCGGATCTTTTGAAGAGCGGCTTTGAATCTGCTGAATGAGCTTCATTTGCTCATGTCCAGCATATGCCTCACTATTCAGATACGTATCTGATACGCTCTTAATATTGCTTCTTTCAGATAAATAGCCCTGCTGATACACGCCTGCTGTCAGTAAGCTGAAAGCGATGAGCACAGCTGAAAAGAGACGAAGGTGCTGGCGTTTTTCCGCATGAATCATAAGGAAAAACAAGCTGATCACAAGCAGTCCTATGCCTGTAAATACAACAACATCCATATTTCCCTTTGCTCGTTCTGATAAGATGACTGCGAGAAGAAATACGATCCAAGCGCCTAAGACCGCACGCTTTTTCCACTTCCACTCGATTTGCGAGAAATGCTTGATGGTGATGGCTGCGACCGCTCCAACTGTAAAGGCAAGAATGTATTCAAACCTGTATTGCGGTGCTGAAAAACCATTAAACACGCTCGCCATCTTTGGGCTGTAGTGAAAAACAATGAGCAGAACGCTGATCGATGTAAACATGAAAAACCACCTGTTCCGGTAAAGCGGAACGAGGAACATACAAATGAGAAAGATGACAGGTAATAAATACACCCTGCTTGTAAACAGCAGATGATCATGCAGATCAAACCAAGGTATAGATTGATCATATGGCGGTCTTATGTTATTCAGAAATCCATAGACAGACGGGACAAAAAAGGCAGCACTGATTCCAAAGGATAACAGCGTAGAGACCGCCAGCGTCCAGAACACCTTCCACCCGTTCTCCTCACTTCGAAGCTTGATGATATATCTGAAGACAAGATAGATCGCTAAAAAGATAAAATGAATATAAGCAAAGTAAAAATTGTTGATGAGCATCAGGCTGCACGACGCAATAAACCAAGCCGGCTTACCCGTTTTGAAAATCCGTTCAACCCCAAGTACAAGCAGCGGGAGCCACATCATACTGTCGGTGAAAAACTCCCAAAACGTTTGATGCCGAAAATACACAATAGACAATCCGTAAATTGCGGCTCCTGTTAATGCGCTCAGCCTATGCTGAACCATTGAAAGAAGCACACGGTAAGCGATGAACAGAATGAGCGTCAGCTTCATCACACTCAGCCAAATGACGGCATTTGCCCAGAAATGGATGTCCGTTGACTGGATAAGATGAAGTGCATTCATCAGCCAGACGACAGCGACCGTGACCATAAAGACAGTCGACGTTGTGAAATAATAACCTAATTGCGTATATGTACCGCCGCCTAGACCGAATTGATAGGAATAAAAGAAGTTCCCTTTGACGTATTCATCGTAAAGCAGCTTTTTAAATGGGAGCATTTGTGAGATTCCGTCTCCATCTCCTGTCATGTACCGGCCTTGCGTATATTCATATAAGAAAAAGGAGTGTCCTAATAAAGCGAGAATGAGGCACATTCCTATCATTATCCATCTACGTTTCATCATCTAAATCCTTTCCACAAAAGATCCACTGTTCTTTGAAACAAAACAACCCAGCAAGCGATTCGTGCTTGCCGGTTATTTGACTCCACGTTATTTAAATAACTGTGTTAACACTCGGTCTTGTTCCTTTGAGCTTGTCTCTTGTTCCATCACATTTGATTCCTGGATTAAATAATGCGGCCTCTTTTTCGTTTCATAATAAATACGGCCAATATATTCTCCAATCACGCCTAGACTCAAAAGCTGGACACCTCCGAGGAACAGCACAGCCGATATCAAAGTAAAATAACCCGGCACCATAATGCCTGTTCTGACGATTTGAATAAAGGTGGCTACGATGTAAATCAATGAGAGAAATAAGATCAGTATGCCAGTATAAAAACAAATTCGCAGCGGGCGGTTGTTAAAAGAAATAACGCCATCTATGCCATAGTTAAATAATTTCTTCAGTGACCATTTTGTATCACCATGCTGTCTTTCTACATTTTCATAATAGATGACCTTTTCTTCAAACCCAATCCAGCAAAAAAGCCCTTTCGAAAAACGATTTCCCTCTTTCAGCTGGAGAAGTGCATCGATGGCTTGGCGTGAAATTAAACGGAAATCCCCGACGCCATCACGCAAGTCCACTTCTACTACCTTGTTCATCACCTTATAGTACATGGATGACAGGTAAGAGCGCAGCTTGCTGTCACCTTTACGATTCCGTTTGGCAATGACTTGATGATAGCCTTCTTCATACCCTCTGACAAAGTCCTGAATTAAATACGTCGGGTGCTGCAGATCGGCGTCCATAATAATCGCAGCGGCTCCTTTTGCATGTTCAAGACCTGCCAAAATAGCGGCTTCCTTTCCAAAGTTACGCGAAAAGGAAATATATTTAACCTTTGCACTTTTGCGAGAGAGCTCTCTCATGTATTGAAGCGTGTTGTCTTTGCTTCCATCATTCACAAAGATGATTTCAAAGTCATAATGAAAATCGCGAAACTCTTCCTCGAGTGCCTCAAAGATTCGTCTGATGTTTTCACCTTCATTGTAAGAAGGAATTATAACAGAGAGCAGTTCCCGTTCCATATCGCACCTTCTCTTCACTTTTTTCACATAGTCTGATATGTTCATTATTCCTTTTTTGTCAGAAAACGAAACCCTTTTTTATTATCCATAAATTACATGTCTCTTCAATCGTTTCATTATATCAGAGTTTTATTTCCAGTGATTTTCGGCAGGATGAATTTAATGTAATTTTAAGTTTAATCATTGTAAAAAGCCTGTAATTTCGATCACAGACTGGGTATTGTTTCATAAAGTTATTTGTTCATTTGTATATTTTCCTTATTATTGAAAAAGATGAATGGAAGTAAAAGGGCAACCTTTTAGTGAAGCAGCCCTCGATTGTTTTGTTGCAGATGCTCGTTTGCCTTTGATTGTTTATTTTGAAATAAATGCAGCTGCGCGCCGTAGCTCTCGATCCACTCTTGGACAATTCGTTCTGTTGTTTCTTGTCCTTTATACTTGCGGCCAGCCTTTGCATAAGTCGTTTCAAAATCACTCCAAAGCAGCTCTACCCATGTACGTGCTTCGTCATATGTCAGCATATTGTTTTTTTCCATAAGTTGTTCTGTTAATCGCTCAAAGTATTGTTCCATGCCTGTTCCTCCTTTATCTAGCAGAATGTGCCTTTTTAAAAAAACTTCTTTTTTCATATACTACCCTTACGTCTTCAAAAGACGCAAATGATTTGTATTGTTTGGAGGGAATCGATATGCGTAATAAAGCAAAAGGCTTTCCAAATCAGGTAAATCACAAGTTTGAAGGCGAACCAGGCGCTACAGATGCTTATGCGTCTAAACGGCCGAATGGTGAAACGAATACACGTCCACAGGAACGTATGAGGGCATCAGGGAAACGCTAATTTTTCCAAAGGGAGTGCTTGAGATATGAGTTCAAATGGGAAATCGTATATGGCAGACTTTGTTCAATTAAGGACAACCGCTTACCCTCAACCATGGGCAAATGCAAAACATTCTGCCTCTCAGGTCAACGGAGAAACGCAGCAAACGCAGCACGACATCGTACTTCAGAACAACGTCCGTAAACAGCGTTCTAAGTAAAGAAAAGGACTGATCACTTGGGATCAGTCCTTTTGCGTCAGCATTGAAATCGGCAGGGCATCTTCCTTATTTGGAGCCGATACTCTGTATCCCCACGCAAAAACGCCATTTAGATATTCTACATAAAACTCTTCTTCTGTGTCTTTGATTTGATAAGTTGTTTTCGTTTGAATCGAGGCTGGATCTAATAAATAGGCTTTCGCCATATCGATTTTCCGTTCTAAAACTGCGTATTCATTCACAATGCCAAGCTGCTCAGCCTTTCGTGCTTTTTCAGAAAGGGCGGCAATCTCCTGCTTCAATTCGTATTCTGTCATCTCACTATAGCGTTTTTCCATCTGTCATTCCCCTTTGTCTAAAACGTGATCAATTGTATCAAGATCAAAGCCTTTTCTGAATAAAAATTGCTTTACTTTCATCTTCTTTTCAAATGATCCGTCATACCCTACCTTGCGTTTTGCCTTCTCCAGCATATAAAGGAGGGCTTCTTCTTCCTTTTCCTCTTCTTGTCCATCATAGGCTTCTTGAAGGGCTTTATCAATGATCTCAAACGAAAATCCCTTTCGCTGCAGCTGCAGCTTGATGCGCTGCTCGATCTCTTTTGCAGAACGATTTTTTTCTTTTTTGACAAGCTTGAGAACCTGCTTTACAGCTTCCTCCAGCTGTAAGTCATCAGGGTATTGCGATAGCGCCTGTTCAATCGTGTCATCGTCTATCCCCTTGAGCTTCAATTCTTTTTTTAGGACGGACGGTCCTTTGCTGTTCGTTTTCCGGTGGGTGCTGACATAGGCTTCTGCAAATTCAAGATCATTTACATACTTATAATGCTTTAATTTGTGTATAATTTCACTAATAGCAGGTGCAGGGATTTCTTTTTTCGTTAAATAATCGGTGACTTCTTTCACTGATCTCATGCGGTAGGATAAATAATCAACGGCCTGCTGAAATCCTTTTTTCACTGAATCACCGAATTGAATTTCAATGATATCTGCTTCGTCCAGTTCTTTTCCTTTTTTCAAATCGTGCTGGACGAGCACATCTAAATCAACGCTAAAGGCGTACTTTTCATCAAGAAAGATGTTGACCCGCTCGGTATTGTTTTTCTGAGCAGAAATTTTTGTAATATAGGGCATCCTGTGATCACTCCTTTTCCAAAACAGTCAGGATGTTTCTTCTGATTCAAAATCGTGAAAGATATAGGTATGTATATGAGAGGAGAGATGTCAATTGAATATCGCCATTACCGGAGGAACCGGTTTTATCGGCCAGCATGTCACAAAAGTGCTCGCTGCTGAGGGACATCATCTATATATTTTAACAAGAAATCCAAAGGAATCCGAACAAAATCATTTACATTATGTGCAGTGGCTGACTGAAGGTGCTGCACCTGAGCATGAATTGCCTGCCATCGATGTATGGATTAACCTTGCTGGAAAATCCATTTTTACACGCTGGACAGACAAGGCAAAAGAAGGCATCCTCTCCAGCCGTCTCAAATCAACACAAGAGGTAAGACGCATTATAGAAGCGCAGGAATCAAAGCCATCTGTACTGATTCAAGCAAGTGCTGTCGGGATTTATGGCACTTCTCAAACAGGAGATTTTACGGAGGAATCACATCCTGCAGATACTGATTTCTTAAGTCATACATCAAAACTTTGGGAAGCTGAGGCGCAAAAAATTGAAGCACTCGGCATTCGTACAGTCTACACCCGCTTTGGCGTCGTGTTAGGCGAAAAAGGGACACTGCCACTGATGACACTTCCTTACAAGCTGTTTGCCGGCGGGACAATCGGCTCTGGCTCGCAATGGGTTTCATGGATTCATGTTGAGGATGTGGCACATCTCATTGCTTATGCGATTCATAATGACGACCTCTCAGGCCCGCTCAATGTGACATCACCGAATCCTGTTCAAATGAAACAGCTTGGACAAACCATTGCTTCTGCCCTTCTCCGCCCCCATTGGTTGAAGGTGCCATCTTTTGTGATCAAAACGGCCCTTGGTGAAATGTCATTACTTGTTTTAGAAGGTCAGCGTGCTCTGCCAAAAAAAGCACTGCTCTCTTCTTATGACTTTTTGCACCCTGAACTAAAAGAAGCAATTTTGCATTCTAAGGAATAAATGTTGTCAAAAACACCCATCCTATTAGAAATGATATGAGGGGGCGATTTTGATGAAGAAAAAAGAACACCAGCCAACTTCGAAGCTGAAGAAAACCCAGGAAGTCCTGTATCAGCAGGAATTCAAAAAAGCGGAAAGAGCAGCAGAAAAAAGAAACAAATAAGACGGATATTCCCCTCCAACAAGCACATAACTAAAGTGATCTTGTAAAGGAGGGAAAGGCTTTGAAAAAAGACCAACGCAAAAAATCCAACCACGAGCTCGCGGCACAAGAGACGGATGGCGAATATGTTGAATTTTCCAAAGAACTTGCAGATCCGAATGACGTAAAAGCAATGGCACGTATGAAAGCGGCCGATCAGCGCGCCAAAAAACAATAAGTAAAAAAGCAGACCTTATTCAGCGGTCTGCTTTTCTTTTATTTGATTTCAGTAAGAAGACTTGAAGCTTTCTGGCGTGATTTTTCCTCAGGCACCTCTTCTGGATAACCTATATGAAGGATCGCAGCAAACCGTTCGTTTTCCTTTAATCCCATGTCTTGTTGAAAGCCTTTGTCGTATAAAATACGTCCGCTCTTCCAAACCATACCGATTCCTTGATCCCACGCAAGCAGCTGAAGATTTTGAATAAGTGCGCTGACGGCGGCAAAATCATCATTTCTCACGACAGGGTTCTCGTCTTCTTTTAGCACAACAAGTAAAAGCGCTGGAACCTTAGAAAAGTATTCTCTGTATTGATTGATTTTTTCTTCTTTTGCATCTGGGTTGTTGCGCTGAAAGAAAGCAATAAAACGCTCTACAAAAGTCGCTTTCGCTTCATCCGTCACCGCATATAAAAAGCGCCACGGCTCCGTGATTTTATGGTTCGGTGCATAGACTGCATCCTCTAATAGCGGCTGAAGCTGCTCAATCGTCACCGGTATGTCTTTGAATTTTCGAATCGATCGTCTATATCTGACAGCGTCTCGAACTGTTAACGCTTCTGTTTGTTGTTTCGTTTCTGGCATATATGTCATCCTTTCAATCAACTTAATTGAAATTGATTCTCATTCACATTATAAACGTCATCGCATGCAGTTGCAAATCAAGTATCCCTCCTCCCCGTCTGCTAAATAGTTGTTTGACTTTTTCAAGTAATGTTACAATCATATTACGTTTTAAACAAATTTTGAGAAAAAAGCCAAGATGATGAAATGATTTTCAAGTATTCCCATTTTGTCTGATCTGGTTTTTTTGTCAAAAGGCTTTCAACCATGATTGGAAGGGAGGCTTCTGGATGGAATGAAAATCAATATTGGACAAATCATTAAACTCTACCGTTATAAACAAAATATGACCCAATCTGAATTGGCAGAAGGAATTTGTTCTGTCTCTCATTTAAGTAAAATTGAAAATGGCTCAAAGGAGGCCAATCAAGATACGATCAATTTGCTGCTTGAACGGCTTGGCATCAGCCAAGAAAAGCTGTCACAAAAGGCGCGTCATCTGCTGTCACTTTTGGATGAGTTTCAAATGAATATGTATTTCTATGCTCTCGATCAGGCTGAACAAAATGCAGAAATGATCATTCAGCACGAGGAGCAGTTCTTTTCGCTCGATTTAGGTATTCAGTATCATTTGTCCTTATTTCAATTTTATTTATTAACGGATAAACAGCCGCTTGCCTTAAAAACACACCGCGTGCTCAAAAAATTCGAAAAAACCTTTATTGAAACGGAAAAAGAAATTTTTGAATATCTTGACGGCATTCATCAAATTAAAATTGGTCAGCTTGAAGATGGGCTCAAAAAGCTTGAAAGCTGCTTTTCCTACGCTTCAGTCGAACAAAGTGATTTGTATTATCACTATGCAAAAGCACTTGGAAACATGGGACAGCTGGGTGATGCGCTTGAAGCGACACATCAAGCAATGGATTTATATAGACAAAAGAACAATTTCAAGCGGATTATTCACTGTACACTCATTCACGGCGTGATCTCACTTGAACTAAAAGCCTATCAAACTGCGAAGAAATATATAAAGGAAGTGATTTTGCACACGTCCCTTCATCCTGATGCCTATATTAAAATGTCCGCTTATTTTTATTACGGGGTGCTCTTAAAACGTGAAGGTGATTTCTCTTCAGCTGTGCCTTATTTACTAGATTCACTCAATTACTTTAATCAAGAACAGATAGAAGATCGTTACTGTGAAACGCTATATGAAATTGCGACACTATACGCTGAATATGACCGCAAAAAAGCACTTCCCTACATACACGAGCTGTTAAAACAGCCTCGTATTCAGCCAAACTGTTTATATATGATCAAAATCTATAAATTGATGATTGAGGAAAACCCACTTGATTTGAAAACCTATTTGGTCGAAGCAGCCCTTCCTTACTTTGAACACAATGAGCTGCACAGTGAATATTTGTTTGCTCTTAGGACCTTACTTACCTATGCAGGTGCTGAGCTTGATGAGCAGGCCTATAAGTCCTATACAAAGAAATTGCTCGATCATTTAACAGTATATCTTCCCTATTACAAAAAAGCATGACCTTCTGCCGATCGAAGGTCATGCTTTTTCTATTTATTAAATGGTCTCTTGTTGATCTGTGTCATGATGGTTCACCCGTTTGACAGAATGAATATACCGTCTTTTTGCAAAGAAATCGTACGCATGCTGTCCAAAGCCAAGCCAGATGCTGAGCACGATGAATGGGACCGTTCCCCATAAAGCAGGGATATGGCAGGCCATACGCAGCCAAGTATAAATCCCTGAATTCTTTTGATTTTTGGCTAGGGAAATAGACACAATTCGTTTTTCCGCCTTCTCTTCACTGATTTTATTCAGCCTGAGCAGCTGCGAGTGTCTAAAGGATTCAAAGTGAATCCGATTTTTCCAATCGAGTGATCTTAACACATCAATCGTTTTTGCACATGCAGGGCTTTGTCCGTCATAAAACACAAGCAGCCTCAGTGATTTAATGGAACGCTGTTCTCTTTTTTTCGATTCAGCGAGCTTCTTTTTTTCTTGATCGAGATAAATGATTTTTTTCATAAATTGATCGCCTGTCCTTTTCCGTCATTTTTTTAGTTCGTTCAAAGGAGATTACAACTAGATTACTATAGTTGCTGGGCCTCTTGTATTGGGAAAAAGCCAACCGTTGTGCGTTATATGAGCCTTTGGATAAGGGCAAAATCATTGATTTCATAGCATATATGAGGTTTTTCAACTAAAAGTGGTTGGGAAAATCGTGGTGCTTTGCGGTTTTCTGCGGTATTTGATAGAATTCTGCGGTTTTCTACATCTTTATGCGGTGGTTTTGTAGGTAAAACGCAAAAACAAGATAAAAAAAGACTACTTCCCATTGCGGCGAAGTAGTCTTTTGGTTTATATTTTTGCCAAAACTTCTACTATTTCTTTCTCAATATCTTTCCATAAGTAGCGGTCTGTCGTATAGTGATGTGCGGCTTCTTTCGCAAATACTTGAAAAGCTTCTTCATAATCAGGTGCATCTTTGTCCGGTTTTTTCTCGTCGACAAAGCGCTGCGCCTCTGCTGAGCGAGGTCCCCATTTGCCCACTTCATTCCCGTCCTGATCAATGATGACGATAATCGGAATCGATCTTGCGGTCCCGTTCGTTAAATACTGATCCATCAGGTCTAGATGCTCATCTCGAATGAAATAGCGCGCATCAATGAGTGCTTCATTTGCAATACGCATGAAAATTGGAACATTGACCATCGCATCTCCGCACCAGTCCGCTGTGATGACAAGTGCTCTGAGCTTTTTCTTTTGCAGTTTTTGAAGCAGCTCTTTTTCTTTTTGATGAATTGCATACTGGTTGTACACCGTGAGCAGATTTTCCCGGTTTTTCTCCATGTTGTGTACATATGTACGTTCAGCTAATCCCTTTGTAAACCATTCATTTAATGTCATATGAACATCCCCCTTACCCTTCAACTTTACCACTTTTGCTATTCTTTTGTCTAAAAAAACCTTCACCTAGTGAAAGGTAAAGGTCTTTTGGTTTATGGACGGCGCTTTCGATTTGGGTCCATCCCGATCAGCTTGGTGACAAGTACCATTGTGACAGGCAGTGACGTATTCTTTTTATACGCTAAATATTTCCCGCGCCATTCAGGCTTATATTTCTGTTTAAATGACCGTAAACCACTGAAGCTGTACATGTATCTGACATTGTTGAAAATAACACTCGCCAAACGCTCCGTGAGAAAGGACTGATGGAACGTCCCCACATTCGATAAAGGTGCCATTCCCATGTTAAACGATTTGTAGCCTCTTTCTTTCGCCCATTGAAACAGGTGGATAAACAGCGCATCCATCATCCCGTTCGGTGCATCATGCATATGACGCATTAAATCGATGGAAATCTCCCCTTCTTGATACATCGGCATCAATGATACAAAGGAAATGATCTGCCCTTGTTCATCCTTTAGAATCGCAATCGGTGCTTTTTGAAGATAGTCTTCTTGAAAATAACCGAGCGAAAATCCTTTTTCTTTTTTCTTTCCGAGCCAGCTGTCAGAGATCTGTTTTAAGGTTGAGATCAACTCATTTGAAAAGGGAGGTTCCAGCATTTCAAAGGTGTAGCCTTCTCGTTCAAATTTATTCGCCACAGCTCGTAAATTTGATTTTTTCTTACCTGACAGAGTAAACGTTTCTAAATCGACCATGGCTTCTTCCCCAAGCTTAAAGAAGTGAAAGCCTAAGTCATGATAAAGAGCCATCCCTTCTCGTTCTACTTGATAAAAAGCGACGCGGTAGCCGGCTTTTTCTGTCTCCTGTAAAAACTCTTCAAGTACAAGCGGATAAGACGCCTCACGTCCAGATGGATCTCCAAGCACAATGACGCAGCGGCCAATTCGTCCAAACTGAAGCATCGCTTCTCCATCACTTGAGAAAAATAGTTTTTTGTCGCCTAAAAAGCCAAGATGACTGAGGGCATTTCCGCCCTTTTCTTCTAAAAACGTTTTTAGTTTTTCCTCATCTGCTTTTTCTCCAATCGGAAATGCTTTCTTATTAAAAATCAATTTACTAATGAAGAAGAAAAGCGGGACACCGATGAGAGCAATCATGCTTGTCATCGTGATATGCCGTTCATTATGCACCAAGTAATCCTTACTCAAGAAATGTCCGATTTTTGTCCAAATAAAGTTGCCAATCACATTATAATTAAACAGCACGAATAAATAACCAGCGGCAGCCGTCACAAACTGATACAAGGAATAAGGTGCCTGCTGCTTTACAAATTGATTTCGAAGAGAGAAAAACACAGCCATGATGACTGGCAAAATAAAGATCAGACTGAGATTAAACCCCTTTAACAAAGTAAACACAAAACCGCCTGCTAAAGAGATCATTGTCAGCACGTATGATCTTTTCGTTCTTTTATACACTTCAATGGACAAAATCATCAGAATGATTCCGAACATTAAAGAAAGACCATTAAATCCTGATAACAAAAAGCGCGGAATGCTGGTAATCACACCTAATCGGTCGACTGGAAGCACAACAGATGCCATGATAAGCAAGCCGCTTCCAAAGGTTAAAATCGATAAAGATCCGTATAATAAACGGATTAATAAAGCACGGTGCAAAACAATTAAAACGTTCGTCGTTTCAATTGCAGGTGCCATTTTCGGATTGCCTTCAAGACGTCTAAGCGTCGTTCCCGTTAAATCGTAAGCAGCTAGACAAAGCCCTAAGATAAACGGGAAAATCGAGTACACGAAGCGGTACAAGACGAGCGCCGTCAGCACCATCTCTTTATCAAAACCAATGTATTGCATGCTCAGTAAAAAGATAAGGTCAAACGAACCAAATCCGCCCGGAACCATACTGATTAAACCGCCGATTGACGCAATCGCAAATACACCTAAGACTATTCGGACATCGATATTCATCCCCATAGAGACGACAGCCATGTACATGACAAGTCCAGCTGCCAGCCATTCTAAAAACGATGCCCCGATATAAGCGTAAATTGGATGCTTTAGTCCATTTTCACCGCTCTCGATCGAGCTTTTTCGAATGGATGCCATGACGATATAAATCGGTACAATACAGGCAAAGATAATGACAAATGCCCATAGCCACGGCTCCTGGCTGATAATACTTTCAACTGGAAGCACCCTGACCAAGATCAAATCACTGAAAATAGATAAGCCCAAAAGGACAGAGGAAGTCAAAAGGGCAATGCCTTTCAGCAATTTTTTCGTATCTGTTATGTACTCCTTATAGAGAAGCGTTCTAAGCCCTGCTCCTGATAGACCGCCAAATCCAAGAACACTGTTAAAGGAGTTCGCAATCCAGGAAATGCGTATCGTTTTCCAGCCGCTGATGGGCATATCAAGGCTTTTTCGTAAAATAAAATCATATAAGGACATCGATAAAACCGCGACAAGTCCAAGAAAGACAAGAATAAACAAGTCCATTCGGTTCAAGCTGTCAATAATATAAAACGTCTTTTTAATGGAAAGTCCGCTCAGCTCCTGCTTCGCGACAAAAATCAAGACAAGGATAATGACGATCGGAAAAAGCATTTTTAAGATCGTCATACCCGTTTTTTTGTTCCACATGTTTTTCCCAACTTTCTAGGTTGCTTCATTATTTCAACTGAACATTATTATACAACAAATACCACTTGATTCATGCAGTTTAACATTCAAAAGCTTGACGAACCTTTCAATTAGAAGTAAAAATCAGTAATATAAAGAAAAAGAGCCGCTTAAAGGAAGTGAACAAGCGTGGAATATAATATTCATGACACCACCGTATTAAAAGAAGAGATTCTATCTCCAGAAGAAAAAAAGACATGGATTCTTTATATGAAAGTGCTCACAGCTGCAGGTCTTGGAGATGTTTCTGAATGGATGAAGCTTGATATGAGTATGCCTCAAATGAAGGTGCTCATGCTGCTCAATAACCATGGCTCTCTCAAAGTATCCGAAATCGCTGAAAAAATGGGCGCTTCTTTGTCCAATATGACAGGTCTGCTTGACCGGTTAGAACAGTCTAACTTTGTCGTGCGAAAGCACTCTGAGCGTGACCGGAGAATCATTGTCGTCGAACTGACAGAGGAAGCGAAAAATATTTTCAGAAGTATTTATCAAAAAGGACACGAAAAAATCAAAAATTCCCTGCAGCGGCTCAATGACGAGGAAAAAGAAAAAGTCAATGAAGGCCTTGCTATCTTAGAAAAAGCACTGCGTCCTGAACGCGGCTAACAAAAGAAAAGGAAAAAAGACGGTCACTTGAGCTCCGTCTTTTTTGTTTCTTCTACTTGTCGATCTGGGGTGAAAAGCTTTTTACGAATCACTTCCCTGTCATCCCATAAAAGATAGGCTAAGCCAATGATGAGGAAAAAAATGCTGATCCACGTACCGCCAGGGAGCAGCTGTTCAAGTTCCTCAATCGTTCTTTCTGAGCCTAAGCTGTTACTATAGCGTATCTCAAAAAGAACATATTTCGCTATATAAAACAATGCCGCCATACAGATAAACATGGCGCCGACAATTCTTCTTCCAGACATGCATTTACTCCTTTAATTCCACTGATTTCTTTTGATTAATTCCGTGATATGGGCAAGGTGATGCTTTGAATGCCAGACGTACATTCCTGTTGCATCATATAAGGACACCGTTTGTTGATCGGCAGGGTGATAATAAGAAGCGTTGAAGTCTTCCTCTGACATTCCCCGCAGTAAAGTGACCCACCTGCGATGCAGACTGCTAATCAAAGGCAGAGATAAACTAATGGGAGCCTTGCTGTCAGGAAGTGAGGCAAATCCCTCCTGATCATATGGACGTATGTCCGGTGTATCTTCTGTGAGAGCAAGTTTGAATCGTAAGTATGCATTCAGATGGCTGTCTGCTACGTGGTGAATGAGCTGACGAACAGTCCATCCTCCCGGCCGATAAGGTGTATCAAGCTGAGCATCTGTCAGCGGTGCGGTCACCGCTTCATACTCTTCGGGGATTGTAGCCAGCTGATCCATCCATGCTTCAAGCTGTGCTTTCGTTTTTGTTTCAACCGGTTCATATAAGCCAATTGGATATTGTAATGACGTCATACGCTCTCTCCTCTCTCAAATCCTTCAAGCACAAATTTTCCAATCATCTTTCCTTGCTCAAGCGTTTGATGTGCCTGCTTTAAGTTAGAAGCATTGATCGGACTGAGAACCTTTGTTAAGGTATGCGTTATTTTTCCCTGCTCAAATAACTCACCCGCCTCTGTCAAAAGCTCATGCTGTTTGATCATGTCCGCTGTTTCATACATAGGGCGTGTGAACATGAATTCCCATACAAATGCCGCACTTTTATTTTTGAGTAATTGAATGTCTAGGTTGTGCTGGTTTTCGACAATGGTACAGATCGTGCCTTGCGGTTTTATCGCTTCTGCCATGCCTTTGAAATGTCCATCTGTATCATTTAAGCATAAAATAAAATCCACTTCGCCAATTCCTTTTTCCTCGAGCTGCGCTAAAAGCGGCTGATGATGATCAATGATATGATCGGCACCTAATGACAGACACCACTCTTTTGTTTCTGGTCTTGATGCGGTAGCGATCACAGTTGCCTTCGCTAATTTGGCTAGTTGAATGGCGATAGACCCAACACCGCCTGCACCACCAATGATCAGCAAGGTTGAACCTTCAGCATTCCGATTCATATGCATCCGGTCAAATAAAGCCTCATAAGCCGTAATTGTTGTAAGGGGCATCGCGGCGGCTTCTGCAAAGGATAGATTGGCAGGCTTTTTCGCCACAATACGTTCATCCACAAGCTGATATTCACTATTCGATCCTTGACGCGTAATATCTCCCGCGTAGTATACGTGATCACCTGGCTGAAACAATGTACACGCTTCGCCCACTTCTACAACCGTACCGCTTGCATCATAGCCTAGAATTTTCAGTTTTTCTTCCTTCTGATCCTTCGGTGATCTCACCTTTGTATCAACTGGATTCACGGACACAGCCTCTATCTTCACCAGTACATCTCTGCCAGACGCCTTAGGCTTTTCGACCTCCTGATCCATCAGGCTTTGCTCATGCTCAATCGGCAAATACTCCAATAGTCCAACTGCTTTCACTCGCTCGCACTCCCTTTCTCTATTCTTTCTTTCCACATTTTATCATAATTTTCTGATGTTTATGGCTGGATCAACCGAGTGATGGCACATTTATAACCTTTTCAGGGCCTTTCGCTCCCTCGCCATATATGAAGGACGTGCCTTTTGCAAAGAAGGAACATAAGTGAACCAGCTGTTGGATTTAAAAAATAGCTGAACGTAGTAAAACTGGCCGTGCTGAAGAAAAACGATGATCAATAGAAAAAGAGTGAATGACAGTGTAGATAGACCCGCCCTTCCTTGTATCCATTCATTGATCAATAGAATGACAAAACTGAGGATGAGGAGCTGTTCAACTCTTTGCACGAGCTGGCTAAAGACATGCCTGCGTTTTGATAGATCACCAGACTGGTGCTTTCTAATCTTTCTCGATTTGTAGAGCCAAATGATACTTTCTGTAAGGTTATGAATCATAAAAAGAGAGATGAGGGCCATCAATAAAGGTGACGGGGTATAAAGGACTTGTGCAACGAACGGAAACACTAAAAAATAACAGGCAATCAATGCGTGTCTGACTGATAAGAGAAATAGGTCTTTTTCTATGGATGTTTTCATGTGTTTCACCTCCATATGTACTACGTTTCATTTGCCGAAATGTTCCCCTTCGCTCCTCTCCATTCAATTGAGGTAGAACGCATTCTTTCCACATGTCATAATAGGGTGTAAATTGGAGAAATTGGAGTGTCCGTATATGATGGTGACGATTGTTCTTTTTTTATTAGCAGGTTTAGCAGAAATTGGCGGTGGCTATTTGGTGTGGCTTTGGCTGCGTGAAGCAAAACCTGTCAGCTTCGGGATTGCCGGCAGCCTCATCTTGGTTGTATATGGCATCATTCCAACCTTTCAGCAGTTCCCGACTTTCGGACGGGTTTATGCTGCCTATGGCGGTGTTTTTGTCATTCTTGCTGTGTTTTGGGGCTGGTGGGTCGATCGAAAAACACCTGATCTATATGACTGGATGGGTGCTTTGATCTGTTTGGCTGGAGTCAGTGTGATGTTATTTGCGCCTCGCAATTAATGGACCCATATAAAAAGTGCTGCCACATACGGGCAGCACTTTGCTATGTTATTTGAATGCTTCAACGAGCTCCAGCTGTTTGTAATTCTTTGTTTTTCTCTTTAAAGCGTTCATTATGAGAGGAAACGTATGCCACTTTTTCAGCTTCTGGTTCGATGTACAGCTTTGCGCTATTCAGTGCATTGACTCCATCAACAAACGTGCCGGCAATTAAGCGAACCTTGCTTTTATGTGTACACAAGTCGCCTACCGCATAGACGCCCGGTAAATTGGTTTCCATTTTTTCATTGACCTCGATCAGTCCCCATTCACCTTGCTTAAGGCCCCATTCTGATAGCACACTTAGATCGCCTTTCATTCCGTGATTGACAATCACAGCATCTGTTTCGATTCGTTCTTTTTCACCTGTCTCTATGTTTTGAATGGTGACCGCAGCAATTTTGTCGCCTTGACCATGCAGCTCTGTTAGTTCATGCGGGGTTAAAATTCGTTTGCAAGTTGCCTTCATGTTGGCGACGTTTTTCTCATGTCCGCCAAACATGTCACGGCGATGCACGACGGTGACACTTTCAGCAATCGGTGCAAGGGCATTGGCCCAGTCAACCGCTGAGTCGCCGCCTCCAGAAATCACAACCCGCTTCCCTGCAAATGTCTTGAGCTCCTGGACAGTGTAATAAAGGTTTGTCACTTCATAGCGGTCTGCATGCTCGATTTCAAGTTTCCGCTGAACTGGAATGCCATGACCCATCGCTAATATGAGGGTCTTTGTCAAATGACGATCACCATTTTCAGCCGTCAGTATGATGTGATTATGTTCATCTCGCTCAAATGACGTGATTTTTTGATTCAGTGCAATCTCTGGTTCAAATGTTTTCGCCTGTGTTTCCAGCTGCTGTATCAGCTGTTCTCCTCTTGTTGGCGGCAAACCGCCGACATCCCAAATGACCTTTTCAGGATAGAGAAGGATTTTTCCGCCAAGGCTTTCGTTGTACTCAAGTACCTTCGTCTTTAAGTCCCGCATCCCACTATAAAAGGCGGTGTACATGCCTGCTGGCCCGCCGCCAATAATGGTGACGTCAAACAATTCAAGCTGCTCTGTCATTTGAGTCCCTCCAGTTTTCCATCGAATGATCTATTTATCAGTGATATTGATTCTCATTATCATATGTATCTATTGTAGTCTACTCTAGTGAGGGGAATCAATAGCTTTCTGCAAAAAAGAACAGGACGAGCGCTCACTCGTCCTGTCATCCATCATACAATGGTTAAACCAAGGTCTTTTAATTCAAGAGAAACAAGTCTTGCAATCGCATCTGCGCCTTCTTTTGTAAAGTGCGTGCGATCCTCAATTCCTGTTGACAGCATAAAATAAGAGGTCGTTTTCTCTATGCCGGAAATTTGATAAAACTGAAGGCTTGCGGTATTTAAATCGACGAGAAGAACTTCTTCTTCATCGGCTAATTCTTTCATAGCGGCACAGTAATCAGGAAAATCATTGATAAATTCTCCGTCTTTTTCATGAAAACGGCCGACTGGCGTTAATAAAAGTGGTGTTGCCCCTTTTGCTCTTGCTCCATGAATATATTGAGACAGGTAGTTTTTATACGTTGTGAAAGGATCTGTATGCCGCTCAGGCTTTTCCTTGGAAGCATCATTGTGCCCCATTTGCGTGAAAAGCCAGTCTCCTGGCTGAATGTCAGCCAATATGTCATCAAGGCGTCCTTCTTCAATGAATGTTTTTGAGCTTCTTCCACCAATGGCACGATTCTCGACGTTCACCCCTTGCGCTGTATAGCGGTGTAAAAACTCTCCCCATCCTCCTTGAACAGGACGATCTGGATAAGATGAAACGGTCGAATCACCAGCTAAATAGATGGTTGTCATGTTCATACGCCTCCTTTTTCATTGAGCCACTTCACCCGAGCGATACGGGCATCCTAGTGGCTGCTGAAAAGATATGAAACAATCAGCTATTTCAATTATTCTCTTTTTAAAGATCAAAACCCTGCTTACCGGTAGATGTGAATGTGTTAAATATGCGGCGGAAGTTCTACTTTTGATTCCACTGCTTGATGTAACGCCTGAAGCATGTAGCCAATTCCTTTATATGGAGCAAGCGGATAATTTGCTTTTTGATGAGGCTGTAATAAAGGATCGAGCACTTTTCGATATTTCTTTCCGCCTAGTACCACCAGTTCATCATATGCGAAAAGATTTTTTTGATGAAATTGCTGGCTCAGTTCTTCTCGTGTGATCTGCTTAGCATGCGGTGTACCAAAAGCCACATCATAATTTTCATGTATGATATCATCTGCCTTTAAGAACCCGTGCTTTGCTGATAAGATCATCCAGTCTGAAAAGAACGTTTGAGCATAGCTTTTCGTACGCTGATGCAGGGGACTTAAATAGACATGGTTCGCTGGCTGGCTCCCTGCTTCTGGATCGACATCCCAAATTTTCTTCGCGCCACATGGAATAATACAAACTCGCTTCACTCAGGTTTTCTCCTTCCTTTTTCGATAAATCTGATACACGATACAGCCTAGCGCTGTGCCAAGTGTATTTAAGAGAATATCATCAATATCGCTGCTTCTTGTAATAATACCAGATTGCGAGAACATCCATTGGAGCAATTCGATCATGGTTGACAGGAGAAAGCCCCCAAGAACCGCCTTTTGCCAGCGCAAGGTTCGAAAGGTTTGATATAGAAAAAAACCGAGTGGAACAAATAACAATATGTTCCCTGCTAAATTTAGAAAGACAAGATTGGGATAGCCATGATGGTACGCGTGAAGATTTTGATAAATGGACTGCAAAGGTATGAGGTTGACACTCACCTGATCCCTTGGGGCGGAAAAACGATTTGGAAAGACCGTCAAATATAATAAAACATTCGTATAAATAAACAGAATGGCTAAGACCAATTCTGTCCGCAAATAGATAAAACGATTGTGCTTTTTTGCCTGTCTGTATCTCATATGTAAATAGAGCGGGACGAGCAGGAGAAAATAAGCAATGGAAAACATAGCACTGGATGTCATACAGAGAGCTGCCCCTTTCTCACATGATGATGCTTGACCATATTTACAGCTTATTCAGGCTTGCCCGCATCTATTCATCACTTATTCTCACATTCAATGAAGAGAAAACCATATTGACAAATCGTCATTTCCCCGCTAAAATGAATGACATTCAGTCATTTAAGGTCGGTGATGATATGTCGAAACGAGAAAAGATTATGCTTGCTGCCATTGATGCGTTTAAAGAAAAAGGCATTGAAAAGACGACCATTTCGGATATTGTGAAAGCAGCAGGAGTAGCGCAAGGAACGTTTTATTTATATTTTCCTTCAAAGCTTTCCGTCATGCCTGCAATCGCAGAACATCTCATCGCACAGATGGTGCCTGCAATCGAAAAGGAATTCACTCAGCATGCAGATGTCCTCGATCAAGCAGATGCACTTGTTGAATTCATTTTTGCTTTTACAAGGCAATACCGTGATGTCCTTGCCCTCACCTACTCAGGCTTAGCCGCCACCGAGCATTTAAAGGAATGGGAAGATATTTATGAGCCGATTTACAAATGGGTCGCTGCTTTTCTAGAAAAAGCAAAGCAGGACAAAAGGGTCCGTGCGAATTTGAACTGTCAATATGCAGCCAAATTTATTATCGGTTTACTCGAATCGTCTGCTGAGCAAATGTACTTGTTTACGGAAACAGATACAGAAGAGGTTCTGATTCAAAAGCGAGAGGTGAAGCAATTTCTTCTTTACGCGCTTGGCATAGAGACACCTTAACTTAGTACAGCACTCGCTGTACGCTCTTTTTTGGTTTTAAAATGACGAATCGTCATTTTTAAGTTTTAGGAGGAAATACGATGAAAAAAAGCTGGATGTATGTTGCACTCACTTGTTTATTCGAATTACTTTGGGTGTTTGGTTTAAATAGAGCAGATGCTCTGTGGGAATGGGCGATCATTATCTGCCTGATCCCAGTTGATTTTTACTTTTTAATGAAAGCCTGCGAAAAGCTGCCGACAGGAACCGTGTACGCCGTGTTTGCCGGAGTTGGAACGATTGGTACGTCTTTGATGGATTATGCGCTGTTCGGCGGTTCGTTTTCATTTGAAAAACTCTTATTTATGGGCATTTTGATTCTCGGGATTATTGGGCTGAAAGTGTCTGATGGAGATGCACATGAGCAGAAAGGAGAAGCGGTATAACATGGGCTGGTTTTTTGTACTGTTGGCCTCTGCCTGCGAAATCGGCGGAACCATTGGCCTCAATATGTTTAGTAAGAAAAAGCAAATCACGACAGGCATTTTATTTGTCGGCGGGTTTGCCTTATCCTTTTTGTTTTTATACGCCTCGTTCTCTTCCGTTCAAGTATCCGTTGCCTATACGGTCTGGATTGGTCTTGGAACGGCGGGCTCTGTCTTGTTTAATATGATTTTATTTAAAGAGCCGAAAAACATGATTCGTATACTCAGCTTGCTGCTGATTGTGATTGGTGTGGTTGGGCTGAAGTTATTTGCGTAATTGAATCACAAGAAAGAAAAAGTTTATGATGGTATTAGCCATACAAAAAGCAATGGAATTGATTTTCCATTGCTTTTTAAGTTAATTTATAAATTTTTCTTGGTACGCTTTAAATTGTTCTTCGTATTTTTGCAACTTTGCCCCATCAACTTTTGAATTTAATTTCGGTTTTCGCTTTCCAATCACCATCACATCTTTATCTACAATAGGACTTGATAAAAAGATGTATGGTGCAAAACGATCACACTTCGTATTTGGGAGGGTTACGGATAACCTGGCATATTCTTCTGTCGGGAATTGGTTCGAAATTTCAAGTTCCTTGAGTCCCTCTAATTCCGATATCGGCTCCAAAGACTCGTCCTTCACTTTTATATTTGATAAGCACAGATATGTTAAATTCTTGAGGTATCTTAAAGGTTGAAGAGTATGTATATTTAATGTATTCCAAATCCCGCCTGACAATTGTAGAAATTCTAAACCAGTGTTTTTTTGCAAAGGGGCTATGTCATTCAACTTTGAAAAATCTGTTATGGATAAAGATTTTAAAAACGTGTTTTTTGATAAATCCCATAAACTTTGTGCCTTTGTATTCCATTCAAGTGCCAATACCTCAACATCTTTAAGAGAACTGATGATTGATAAATCTTCTACTCTCAGTTCATGCACAAAGAGCATTTTGGGATTAACTAAGCTTAAGATCGTATTGAATTCCTTTTGGTTCACTTTGTAAATCCACAATTTCGTCAGGTTAGAAAAAGATTTCAACCTTTCAATATTTTTTGTTTTTCCTGTGATTAACAACTCAGTGGAATTTTCATCTACATCGGCTAAATCATGAACAACTTCTGGTCGTGCATCATTACGAAAAATATATTGGGGGTCTTCTTTTCGCATGCTTTTACCTCCATACCTATAATTAAGGAATAATCTAAATAAATTTTATCAGTATTTTGGAGTCAACACATGATTATCTTTAGCACTTTCTGATATTCCTTCTGAAGAAAAAGGGAAAGGATAAAAACTAGATGATCTTCTTTGGTCGCCAATCGTTTAAATTTAGACCATTTTATCAGTCTCCACTAAATCCTCGATGTCCAATTGCTCGATGATTACGCCTGTTTTCAATGCATTCTTATGCTAATTTTTGTACGAATTGAAATAATAAAAGAACTCCAATTCATATACGAATTAGAGTCCTCATTTATGACTGATTTCATTTTTCTAACTTAAAACCGAACCCGTTAATCAAAGCCTTTTCCTTTTATCGTTTAATGGGTATCTTGCTGCTCTATCAAGAGATCCATTGCGTAAATCGATTCGCCTTTCTCATCCAATAAAAAGTACACAATCAAAGGCTCTCCAAAAGCTGCTGTCTGCTGCGTGAACAAAACACATGTGAATTTTTCAATACCTATTGGAAGCTTTCTTTTTAATAAAGGGTGAAGAATAGGTGAAGCCCGAATTGTATCTACATCAACATCCCAACGTTCGTTTTTTAAAGTTGGATATTGCTCAGATAACAATTGGTGTAACATATCGGTCGTGAGCGCTGCTTTTCCATTGCATCCATCATTTATTATGTTGATGTTATACATCCGATGGCTGCTCACCCTTTGAAGCGTTGATTCGTATTCCTTTTAAGACAAATCGTTTCTGACCATCAAGTGTACAAGTGATCAATGTCAGTTCATTTTTCCCACGATCCTTTAGTACATCCACATCCGTCGGTTCAATCGTAGCTGAGCTGACAATTTTATATTCGTATGTTTCAGCTTGATGATGTAAGACAACTTTTTCTCCTTTAGGTACCTCTGGCAGCTGCCGGAAAAGCCGGTCACCTCTATACCCTCTATGCCCTGCAATCGTGAAATTACCTTCACCTGGCATTTGATGAGATTTAATTTGAGTCAGTGCTATACCTAAATTTTCTTTTGTTGTAACAGGAAGCACTTTTTCGTTTAAATCAATTGACGGGATCTCTAGCTCCATCACATCTCGCAGGTCTTCTTCTGACACAGTTAAATGTGGAATAGACGAAAGGGCATCACTGTCATTTTCTTTAATCATTTTTAATGCCTGTTCCATTGCTGCTGTCTCTTGAGAAGTTCGCCACTCATATAGAAAAGGAACGGAGATGAGCATCAGCCCCGTGACCATCAAAAAGCTGCCTAATAAGGTTCTTTTTTTCATCAATACACTCGTTCCTTCCTTTTACTGAATGGTTCTTCTTCTAACAACAAGAAGAACAGTTCCAGAAGCTACTAGTAAAATCCCTGCATACATCAAATAACGAAGCCATTCTTCACCAGTCTTTGGCAGCTCACCGTTTGAGTCATGAGGCGGATGCTGATCCCCTTTATCTGAGGCTGGAGGATTCGTGTGACCCTCTTCATTCTTCACTGGTGCATTTTTCACAATCATTGTCTTGATCTCCACTTCGCCCATTTGAATTGTAAAAGCGAGCGGTTTCTTTAAAGCTACATAACCATCTGGAGCTTTCGTCTCTGTGAGTAGATACTCTCCAGGTTTAAGCCCTTTGACAATGGCTTCTCCGTCTTTTCCTGTTGTCACAGATTTTATGGTTTTCCCAGCTTTTGTACGAATGTCAAAGGATGCCCCTTTTAAGGTTCTATCTGTCTGCTGGTCTACCTTTATGATACGCAGACTTCCTAAGATCAAGTGGTTCTTCGCTGTTAATTGAAGCGGCTTCTGCTGATTTTTCTCAATCGTAAACAGGATCGGCTGATGATCCAATTGATAGCCATGAGGTGCTTTCGTTTCAACGAATTGATATTCTCCCGGTTTTAGATCGTTGATGTGAAGCTTTCCTTTTTGGTCCGTTACAAGTGATTTCTTCAACGTTTTTCCTTCTTTACTCAGAAGAGCAAATTCTGCATTTTCCAGCGTGTGTCCCTCATCATCCACTTTGGTCAGTTCCACTGCTCCCGGCGTCAGCTTGTTAATCATTTCTACTTTGGCTGGTTTGTCTTGACCTAAACGAATCTTAAATGAGACAGGTGTCTGATCCAGTTCATAGCCGGCAATGCTTGCTGTTTCGACAAAATGATAGGTTCCTGGCTTCAGCTGATCGACTGTTAGTTGACCATTTTTGTCTGTCTTTAAGTCTTTCTTTATACGTTGATCGTGCTCATCAAGCAGATCGAAGGTCACTCCATTGAGTAACTGACCATCTTCTCCTTTTTTCTGAAGCTGCACAGCACTTGTCGTCCGAATATTTTCTTTTGTCACTTTCACCAGTTGTTTTGGATTGAAATCAATCTTAAAGTCTACTGGTTCTGCATCCAGTTTATGTCCAAAAGGAGCCTTCGTTTCAACCAATTGGTAAGCGCCTGGTTTCAAATCGTTGACAGTGATGATGCCTTTCTCGTTGGTTGTTAAACCTGACATCAATTCTTTTCCATCGTCATTGAAAAGGGTAAATTCTGCGCCTTTCAACCTTTCTTTTTCTTCCCCTATTTTTGTGAGTTCTACAGAACCTTTCTTGAGCTGATTGATTGCCTCCACTTGAATCAATTCTTTTTGACCTAATTTAACTTCAAAGACAAGTGGTTTCGTACTCAATTCATAGCCTTCAAGACTCTTTCTTTCAACAAATTGATAGGTTCCAGGTTTTAAACCTGTGAAGGTGATCATTCCATCCTGATTGGTTGTAATCCCTTCTCCTCCTGCCACTATCTTTCCTTTGGCATCAGATAGGTCAAAGACAACTCCTTCTAATGATTTCCCATCTTCGCCTTTTTTGTGCAGCAGCACTCCGCCTGTTTTGCGGTTATTTTCTTTTGTCACACTGACCAGCTTCTCAGGGTTAAATGGAATAGCAAAAGTGACAGGTGTTTCGTCAAGCTCATGACCGAATGGCGCCTTCGTTTCAACAAACTGATAGGTTCCAGGTTTCAGATCGTTGACGATGATCTTCCCGTTCTGATCAGTGACGAGACCTGTTTTTATCTCTTTTCCATTTGCATCTACAAGCTTAAATTCTGCTCCTTCAAGCACATCATCCTTCTCACCGAGCTTCGTGAGCTGGACAGCTCCAGTTTTAAGATCATTGATCACTTTGATCTCTGCTGGTGTTTTTTGTGCAACTTCGATGGTAAAAGGATATGGTTTATTATTCTTTTGGTAACCATCAACACTCTCTGTCTCCACGAGCTGATATTTGCCCGGTTTGAGATTATCGACCAAAAGCTTCCCATCTTCATCTGTTGTTAAATCTTTACGCACAACTTTGTCATTTTGATCCAAGACTTCAAATCGAACACCTTGAAGCTTCTTGCCATCTTCCCCTTCTTTTAACACTTCTAATGCACTTGTTTCATATAGGTTCTTTTGCGAAATGACGACTGGTTCCTTTGGATCAAGTGGTACTTCAAATTTGATTGGCGTTTCATCTAATACATAACCATCGGGTGCTTTTGTTTCAACGAGCTGATACGTACCCGGTCTTAGTTCGTTTATCGTGATCTTGCCATTTTCTCCTGTGACAAGCGAATCTTTTAACTCATGCCCGTCTTGATCTAAGAGCTTGAACTGTGCACCTTCTAGTCGCTCTCCGCCTTCACCTATTTTGCTCAATTCTGCTGAGCCTTTGATGATGTCATTTACTGCGGTGACAGTCGTTGTTTCTGTTTGATTTTCTTTAATGGTGAACGGCCATTTTTGCTGATTTAATTGATAGCCTTTCGGTGCGTTTGTCTCAACAAAATAATAGGAACCTGGCTCAAGATGTTTGAAAAGGATTTCTCCTTTTTCGTCCGTTTTCAAATCGGTTTGGACGGTCTCTCCAGATTCATTTTTCAGTTCAAATTCTGCATTCTCTAATGCTGCACCCGTCTCTTTGTCTTTTTTCGTTAACTTGACATGCTGGCGGATTTCTTGGTTCTGCACCGTCATGCTATTTCCTGTTTTCGCTTGATCTCCAGATTCGTAAGGCTGATCAATCGTTACATGGATTGGATCCTTCGTCTTAATATAACCATCAGGTGCTTTCTCTTCTGTCACGATATATTCACCATACAGAAGACGATCAAATCGAAGAGCTCCTTCTTCATCTGTTGTCTTTGTACCAATGACGATGCCGCTCGCAGCATCTGTCAGAGAGAAGCTTGCTCCTTTTAGCGCTTTTCCACTACTCGCATCTACCTTTTTAATGGTTAAAGCACCAATCGATCCTGTGCCATCTCCCATGCCAGCGGTGCGTTTCACCACAATTGAGGCTTCAGATTCCTTTTTGATTTCTTTTACATTTTCACCTCTAAACGTTACTTCGTTTTGAAGTGTACTTCCCACTTTATCTAAAATGAGAGATTGGTATTCTAAAATATATGGTCTTGTGATTTCTTCTTTAAATTTAATTTGAAAAGAATCTGGGTCGAATTCAAGGTCTAGTTCATAATCCTTCCCTTTTTCCAGCTCTTCTCCTTTTGTCACTTGCCCCTTTTCATCTACTGTCGTCGAATAGAGATGAAATGAGTTTTCTATTATGGCTTGGTTACTGCTTGGATGGTCTATAATCGTCGCATCTTGAACTGTTGATTGACCAAAGTTGATATTCAGTTTCCAATCAATGACTTTTCCTTGCTGATTTCCTGATTTGCTCGTGTATTTCCCCCCATTTGGAATGGACACCACAGCATTCACATCTGATTCTTTTGTCTGTCCATCATAAAGGGTCGCTTTATTTTCGTAGGTTTTCTGTACTAAATCCATTCCTTCAACACTTGTTTGATACGTGATTTTGTATGGGGAATCAATGGCTTTTTTGAAAGTCACTTCGAAGCCTGTTTCTCCCTTTTCATTTTCAAGGAATTTGATGTCATAATGTTCTTTCGCTAATACCTCTTTTTCTTCCGCACCATTTTCCCCGCCTTGTAAATCAAGCGAATAGACGGTGATTGAATCTTTAAGCAAACGCTGGTTTCCTTGAATGAAATCCTCGATTCTCGCCTCTTCTAAATGTTTCAAGTTATAGTTCACACCGATATTCCATGTGATCTCTTTTTTCTTTGCATCATAAGTTCCGTTCTTAAAACCATTTGACTGCGTGTATGTGTCAGGGGTGAAGACAGATTGATTTTCCTTCGTCAAATCCTTGCCATCTTCATTTACCCATTCGAGCTTTACATGATTACGCAAGTTCTTTTGATCTTTATCTGCTCTTTTTTCATAATCAAAAGACGTTGTATATGTGACGGTATGTTCTGTCTTTATTTCTTTCGTAAATTGAATATCAAATCCATTTGCATGTTCAACGATTTGATAATCTGTGCCTTCTTCAAGCACTGTATTACCTGTCGTCACTTTTAAACTATCTTTTTGCAGCGTCAATCCTTCGTTTGTAAACGTATCTTTTAATATCACATTGTTCATCGTTTGTTGATCTTTGTTGAAGGTGATACGCCATGGAATGGTCTTGGTCTTGTAATTCGGTGTTCCATGATTTTTCGTTAGGATTTGCTGGTCAATTCTTTGCTTCCCTTGTTTGCTCTCTTTGCCAGCTGTTACCGTATTGATAATCTCTTCAGCTTCAAAAATCCGCTCGGTTGCTTTTGTTTGATAGGTGATGAGATAAGCTGATTGAATATCTTGATTGAATTGCAAGGTAAACCCGTTTTGTTCATCCTTTTTTTGAGGTTGAACCACGTAATTTTCAAACGCTTTTGTTCCAGCTTCGTTGCCATTTTGATCAATTGTGACTTCTTTGACTTGAATGGAATCAGATATCAGCGCCTGTGTGCCGTTAAAGAAGTCTTCTAACAAAGCGTCCTTTTCAGCAATTTTTTTTTCGTTATAGTTATAACGAATTTCCCATGTAATTGTTTGTGTGACTGGGTCGTATTGCGCGGCTTTTTTATTTAAAGGACTGCCTCTTGTCACATTCACTGTTCCTTCTGCTGAACTGATCACTTTATCACCAGAAACAAGGGATGCTTTATTACGAAATGCAGATTGATCCTGATTTGTAATATCCGTTTCATACATTAAACGGTAAGCTAGATGCACGTCATCTTTAAATTCAATCGTGAAATCTTGACCATCTGCTGTTTGGCCGATTGTGTAGTGGTTTTCGTCAAGCAGCTGACCAATCGATGTTTCCCCATTTAGCTTTGTATCAATACGATAAAGCTTGATTGAATCTTTTTTCAATGCCTGACCTTCTTGAATCGGATCTAACAGTTTCGCTTGTTTCACATCTTCTAAATCCATATTAAAATCTACTGTCCATTGAATGGTTTCAGCATTGTAAGAACGATTTGGTTCTCCCTTTTTAGAGACGTTTGGGCCATTTGGAATGTATTGAATCGGGATTGATATTTTATCCTTTCCTTCAATCGGGGTAATGACCACTTCTTTTTCTTCAGTAATGACAGTTTTTTTATCTAATTGCGTCCACACTTGAAGTGTTCCATGAATATTTGAATATTGTTTAATAAAATCAGTGAACTCGATGGAGGCATTTCCGCTTTCATCTACAGAAAAATAACCAATGGTTGCCTGATTAAATTTCATCTCAAGACGATCGATTTTTTCATAAATCACTAATTCCTCTGGAACCTTGAAATGGAATTCATCCCCGCCATTATAGCTATGACCGTTCGGAATGGCCCACTCATAGTTAATGGAAATCAGCGAGTTAATATCAGGCTTTTCAACTGAATTTCCTTCCTGATCTTCAAATATTAATTTCGCATCAGTGAGGAGATTTTCTTGTATCTGCATTTGTTTTGAAACACTTTGCAGCCCTGCACGCTTAGACACGCTCACTTTGTTTTTTAGTAATTCATCTTCATCGTTTTGTTTCGTTTGAGCGGCTTCTTGATTGTTAGAAGCTTTATCTTTCTCAGATGAGATTGAGTCATCTTTTGGAAGGCTTTCTTCACCCTCATTTTGCTTTGTTTTCTCTTCTTGCTGAGTTATACTGGTGACATCGATGTCAATTGATCCTTCTAAATTTGGATCGATCTCAACATCTTCTTTAAATTTCACCGTCACTTCATTTTGTTTTGAAACGGTATACTCGCCAACAGGTATGTCACCCACAGTAATGGGTTCCTTCTGCTCCTTCTCTACCTGGATGGCTGAAGGAAGAGTGAGAACATACGGATATTGTTTTTTTAGATCAATTCCTTTTATAGACCAATGCACAGTGGCCTTTCTTACTTGCTGATCTTCCATGCTTGATAACTTATTGCCTTCGCTATCAGCAAATTCAATATCCCCATAAATGTTTTCTTGAATTTCTTTTGCTTGTGCCCCTGCTAAAGGCAAGACTCCTAATATACTAGACTGTATGACTAGCACTGTAATGAGTGCCAGCGACAATATTCTTTTCAATACATCCACCCTTTTCTAAAATTAATTTTCAACAACGATAAAAAAATCATTAGTATACTGTCAGATCAATCACTCCGCTTCTGATCAATATTTTCTAAAAATGGCACCTTAAGACCCTATGAATAAAATGAGTTGATCAATCATGAGCTTGAAAGGTCATCATGAGTAGTGGATTGAGTAACTGGATTGGGGTCTATAGAAATGGGGAATAGTGAGAGGATCGTGAAAAGATTAAATGTGAATTTTTATATTTATACTGGAATGAACAATAAATGATGTGTACATGCATATATAAGCATGTATTCACATATGGTTCGTTCATATGAAACAAGCATGTATCATATCGTATGTAAGGTGCGTCAGTTCAGCATTATATAAATCGCCTTCCTTTCTACTCCCTTTCATATGGTAATCAAAAAGCTGCTGCGTTTTATTCTTACATTTACCGTTTCATCAGCAAAAAAATAAACTTAAATATCTAAAATGATCCATTTTTATAGGATTCATGGCTTACTTATCACCTTTTAAAAGAAATATATGGAGAATCAGGGAATAACATTTGTTTTCGTCTAATTTTTTTCTCTTTTATCATGAAAAGTGAAGACAAAACGATTTAGCCTAAACATTAAAATCATTTTATGCCTATTTAGAAAATCAAATGTTCTTTAAGTGAACTTCATCATATAGAGGCAAGCCAAGGAAAGGAGTTAGTTGTTTAATGGAGCTCATTGATAATAAATCAAAGAGATGGATAAAAATTTTAAAACTGCTTGTATCAAAAGATAAGTGGTGGAGCCTTCAAGAGATATCGAATGAAAATATCGGCTCGGTTCGTGCGATTCAAAGCGATTTAGAACAAATGAAGTCGTTCCAAACAGAGAACGGAGAGCCGTTAATCCACATAAAGCCAAGACAAGGCATATCCATTTGTTATACACAGACGATACGAGTCGACTACTATATCAAAGAAATTCTAAAAGATACGATTGAAATTCGATTGATTGACGGCGTTTTCTTTGAACAAAACAGGTCTTTCTATGAATGGATGGACACGCTGAATATCAGTAGATCCACATTGTATAACACCATTCATAAAATCAATTCGCTTCTTATCTCGTATGACATTGAGTTACGACCAGATAGTATGCAGTTCCATGGAAATGAGAAGGAGATTCGTCAATTTTTTGTGGAATTTTTGTTTGAAGTGTATGGAAGCAGGCTTTGGCCATTCGAAGATATTCAAAAGCAAGATGCAGTTGATTTTTTACAAAAGCTATTTCAGGTGCTCGAAGTCAATCTTCCTGATGTGGCTATAGATAAATTTTGCCTATGGCTCGCCGTTTCCATACACCGAGTGAGGAAAAATTTTACCATACGACGCAATTATAGGTACTCAATGGATCAGGAAAAACAAACATCTACAGCTAAAGGTATCTATAAACAAATCAAAAACTTAGAAGAACACGTTTGCCAAATGACAAAGGACACTTTTGGTGTTACTTTGGATCGTCACGAATTTGTCTTTTTACTATTGATTGAACCAGCTATTGGCCATTATAAATCAATTGAAACTGTCGAAGAAAAATTGACGTTCTTTCAATCGCATACACCACACCTCTTCGAAGCCATTCATTCCTTTATCAATCAATTGGAGTTGATTTTTCATCAAGAGGTGGCTAATCGCAAGGCGATGACACTGATTCTGCTCCAATATTATGTGTATTCTAGGGAAATTACCGTAAGAGATGGATTCCTTTTCAAAAAGAAATCGAGGTATTTATCAGAGGTAAAAAAACAGCTTCCTTACTTCTATTCGAGGATTACTCATATCATCCAAGAGTTAAAAACAGACGATATACTTGCTTCTTTTGTGAAAAATGAACGAGAATTGATTCGTATCATTACTTCTAACTGGAGGGGGCTTGTTCATTTGGAAATGGATCGGAGAAACGTGTTGAACATTTTTGTCATTTCAACATTAGGTTATAATCATAGTTTGTTTATTGCGGATTTAATTAAATTAAGATTGCCTCCTCTCATTCATATTTTCACAAGTCCAGAAAATACATTAAATGAACTGACAATGGATCAACTTGGGATTGATATGGTTGTGACCGATACTGAGCTTCCTAATCAATTAGGACGGTCTACGCTGCTGATCAGCTCTTTTCCAACAAAGAAAGAAGTGGACAACTTGCACTCAAGATTGGTTGATATGACAAACTAATATTCACAAGAAAAGCTGCTGAGGAGCTCTCAAGCAGCTTTTTTGCTTCTGTATTAATGAAGCGCTATTTGTTCATTCATCAAATCAATGGCGTAAAGCGATTGCTCATATTCATCTAATAAAAGGTAGACTTTGAGCGGTGCAGCGGTTTGATCTGTCTGCTGCGTGAATAGAACACAAGTGAATTTTTCGATTCCTTCTGGCAGCTTGCTTTTCAGAAAAGGATGAAGAATAGGAGAGATTCGAAGGGTATCAACATCTTTCAGCCAAAGCTCATCTTGTAACGCGGGATAATGGTCAACCAAAAACTGACGAAACACTTCCAATGTACTCAAGGCAGATATCCTCACTTTCTTCTATTTATGGCTTTAAGCTTACCTAAAAACAAACATGTTCAACTCATCCTATGATCTTAGTCCGTCTAGTTTCGCTTACTACTAGAGACATGATTTCATTTTTTCTTCTAAAAGACTTGTAGATCAACTTTACTGCAATGGTTTTTCATTATGTATGACGTTTACTATATGAAATACGAATTTCAACCGATGGACCTATGATCATATTCTTATCTGTTTCTTTCGTGATGAAACGACAACTTCCTTCTACAAAATTCCATTTTTATTCTAAAAAGAGGAAAATGGAGCAAAAAAGAACAGCTGCTCACTGTTCTTTTAGAAGTTATGAAAGGTCTGTCAAAGAGAACACTTCACCGCTCACTGCATCAACGCCTTCATGACAGTCGAGCTTTCCGCATAAAACATATTGTTTTTGCACATCGTCATAGACGTAGATGGGTGTAAGTTCGAGGCGTTCTCTCAATGTTTCAAAGGCTTCTTTCTGAGTTATGGTGATTTCACTAGCTGTTTGAGATGGATTGAGTATCCCGCATACTTGAAACATCTCTTTTTTATCTATGTAATTAATGGCTTCAAAAGTGCTGGCATCAATGAAGACCTTGATCTTATCCATAAATCCACAGCCTTCTTGCTCATTCGTTTTTAATATCGCTTCGATGCAGCCATGGTCGCGGTGGAGTGTTTTTAGCACCCACTTCCCTGTATCCTTTGAATATTTTTGCGCCAAAAAGGTGCGAACCGCTTTGATACACTCAGCCTGCTCTTCTTTTGAGATCGGGAATGTATCCGGCGAAGGCTCCAGTGAGAAGGCTTGTTCAGCAGTAATGTCCTCGTTTATATCGATTTCCTTTTTTTCAAAAGCTTTGTTTGACGGTTCATTCCACTCCATGACCTGATTCATGTGGATACAATGCGTTTCTTCACGCCCAATTTCAAACGGTATCATTCCTGTTCCATCGTTCTTGATATAAATTTCTTCTAACGCATATATAGGGCGGATTCGATTCTGCTCGAAGGATGGCCAATCAAACCGCTGCACTTGCTGCTGAGCTAAATTCTCGAACCTATCAATGGAAAGCACATATTCTTCAGTTCTTAGTCGTTCTTTTGCCATAAATGGCCCTCGATGTATATAGTGAATGAGCTGCCCATGTTCATCCCATATCACTTCGATTCTGCCTGAAGGCGTCACTTTCACACCATCTATTGCTTCTTCGAAAAAAAGTTCCCCTTTCTCCTTTTGATGCATATGAAAATGCTCACCATAGACCAACCCTGTTTCTTGTTCGATCCATTGAATGACATGAGCTGGATAAGGCCTCTTAAATGTGACACCATTCTTCGCGAAGGTTTTGTCCATGACAAAAATGACCGTTTCAATCTGGCCTGTATTTAAGTTCACGTCAATCACAGCTGTGCCGTCCGGGTTTAGATCATCGTCCTCGGGTTCAGCTTCATGAGAGGGAAACCATTCCATATTCAATGTATAAACCGTTTCATTGAACATATTGACGTAGCGATGAAAACTGTGTCTTTTTAAATAGTAAAGATCTAAACCAAATTTCGCCTTTGTCTGATCGATCAGTTGTTGAATGTTTGCATTCATTTATTTCACCTCAAAATTCAGTTTTATGGAAGAAAAAAGATGACGATAAATCCGAATATGACAATCACTGATAATAATCCTAAAGCCATTGCCATCATGTTTGATTCCTTTGTAAAGCCTTTTAATCCATGCGCTTCCGTCGATCGGTCGATTTTTCTAAAGCGAAAGAGCATGCTTATATTGATAATGGCTAGAGCCATAACAAATAAGAAAATGAGAAACTTAGGTTCTATATGAAAAAATGGGGCTTGCATCGTTTGAAAACTAAATGACTGGAAGAACATTAGCCCGCTCAATACCAATTTCCAAATATTCTCCACTCTTTGTTCTTTCTCCCACTCTTTTCCCAATTTCTCTTTTTCATAAATGGCTACCTGCTCAAATATGGGAATGATAGACTTTGTTGATCCTTTTTTGATCAAGCCGTAAATACCTTGAAGGAGCATGAAGATTCCTAAACAAAGAAAGAAATATGTAAATTGAATTTCAACATTTTGAATCAAAATAAAAAAAATCAAGATCACCATGCCGAATAGTAAATTAGAGGTAACTACTTGTTTCGATCTCATCTTTTTCAGTGCTGCTTGTTCCATGCAATACTCCTCTCCGTTTTAAACGGTTTCTGTTGAACGCTCTATCTTTATTACGATTTTACCGAAAAAATGTTTCAATATTTTCCCTTTCCATTGCAGATTCAGTTTTTCTGCAAATGAAAAGACGCCCATCATTCAATGAACGTCTGATCCTTCTTCATAAAATCATCACATCATATCTGAGCAGCCGATCTGTCTTTGATTTGCTGAGCTGCTATGTGTTTAAAGTCCTCAATAGACAGCTCTTTTGACGTCTTTTCTCCGTGCTGTCTAATATTCAGTGTTTTTTCTTGCCTTTCTTTATCGCCGATGACCGCGATATAAGGGATTTTTTGTATTTGTGCTTCTCTCATTTTATAGCCAAGTTTTTCATCTCGCTCATCGATTGTGGCTCTTATTCCGATACTTCTTAATTGCTGCTGCACCTCTAAGCAGTGATCAAGGTGAACAGTTGAGACAGGGATGATTTGTACTTGTACTGGTGCTAGCCATAATGGGAAAGCGCCCGCAAAATGCTCGATGAGAATACCTAGGAAACGATCTAGAGAACCGAAAATGGCACTGTGAATCACAACTGGCCGTATCTTTTCATTTTTTTCGTTGATATATGTTAAATCAAATTTCTCTGGCATTTGGAAATCCAGCTGAATTGTGGCGCACTGATGGCTCCGCTGCAAGGCATCTTTAATATGAAAATCGATCTTTGGACCATAAAATGCGCCATCTCCTTCATTCAGCTGGTAGTCGACCTTTAGACGATCAAGCACATTTTTTAACGCTGTTTCGGATATATCCCAAATAGCATCATTGCCTAATGCTTTTTCTGGACGAGTGGATAGCTCGACTGAATACTCAAATCCAAATGTCCGATACACATGATCAACTAATTGGAAAATCCGTTTGATTTCAGCTTCGATTTGATCTTCTCTTAAAAAAATATGGGCATCATCTTGGCAAAATGTTCTGACCCTGAACAATCCATTTAACGCTCCGCTAAATTCATGACGATGCACCTGACCAAACTCAGCCATTCTGATCGGAAGGTCTCTGTAGGAATATAAGCTGTTTTTGAACATAAGCATGTGCCCTGGACAGTTCATCGGTTTTAAAGCAAAGCTTGTATGGTCTACTTCTGAGAAATACATATTTTCATGATAATGATCCCAGTGCCCTGACTTTTCCCAAAGCTCTTGGTTCATCATAAACGGTGTACTCACTTCTTCGTATTGCGCTTTGCCTCGCACTTCTCTTGAAAAGGCCATTAATTCATTTTTGACAATCTGACCTTTTGGTAAATAAAACGGCATACCTGGCGCTTCTTCTGAAAACATAAAGAGGGACAACTGTTTCCCTAATTTCCGGTGATCACGTTTATTTGCTTCTTCCATGAAATGAAGATACTCAGCGAGATGCTTTGGGTGTTGAAACGCCACACCATACACTCGCTGCAAGACATCCTGATGACTGTCTCCCCGCCAATAAGCCCCTGCAACACGTGTTAGTTTAAATGACTTTACGTACCCTGTAGTAGGTACATGCGGCCCGCGGCATAAATCTACAAATTCTCCTTGCTGATAAACCGTGATGGCTTCTTGAGAGGGTAAATCTTTTAAAATATCCAGCTTATAAGGATCATGTGCAAACAGCACTTCAGCTTCTATGTAAGAGACCTCTTTTCTTTGGATAGGATGATTCTCATTTATGATGTTTTTCATCTCTTTTTCAATTTCTGCTAAATCCTCTACGCTTAATGATTGATTGAGCTTCATATCATAGTAAAATCCGTTTTCAATGACCGGTCCGATCCCCAGTGTGACATTGTCATATAACCTTTTCACAGCCTGGGCTAATACGTGTGCAGATGTATGGCGCATCACTTCAAGCCCTTCTTTTGAATCAAGTGTGACAATAGACAGCCAAACATCGCTGTATAGCTTTTTACTTAAATCAACCATTTGATCATTGACCTTACCCGCCACTGCTTTTTTTCTTAAGCTCGGACTAATATGGGAGGCAACATCTGCGACAGTCGTACCTGCGGGAAACTCCTTTATCTTTCCATCCGGAAATTGAATCTTCACCATGTTTTCTCTCATAACCGACACACCTTTCCTATTTTTTGAAATAAAAAAACACATCCATCCCGCGTAAAGGGACGAATGTGTAATCCGTGGTTCCACCCAAATTCCCATAATGCGTATTCGCTTTATGGCTCTGGTGCCGTAACGTGGCATTGACGGTATTGGATACTGCAATTTTCCCCAATACAGCTCAAAGGTGGTAAGACAGCTTTTCTGCGTTAGGAAGATTTCAGCGTCACTTCCCTCTCTGGTAACCGTAAAAGCTGCTCATGTCCTTTTCAAAGCAATGATCCTATATGAGTGAACAAAAAAACACACCCATCCCTCATAAAGGGACGAATGTGATATCCGTGGTTCCACCCAAATTCCCATAATGCGTATTCGCTTTATGGCTCTGGTGCCGTAACGTGGCGTAAACGATATTGGATACTGTGATTTCCCCAATACAGCTCAAAGGTGGTAAGACAACTTTTCTGTGTTAGGAAGATTTCAGCGTGACTTCCCTCTCTGGTAACCAGTAAAAATCGCTCATGTCCTTTTCTTCGCTTTTAATTTCTCCATATCTTACATGATGATGATGGATTGTGTAAAGCTTTATTTTGTACAGTGATAAGAAAATTCATTCTTTAAATGTAATATTGCGCGTATTCACTTGGGCTGTATTCAATTTGAAACGCAGGAGATAAGGCTCGTTTCACTTCTTCAGTGATACGCTCTCCTTCTTGATTGAACTTCCTTTCCATGTCTACACCATTTGGCAGCAAATCATCGGTCTCTTCGTCAAACCAGCGGCCATACTGTATGTTCCAATTCCAAATCTTTGAAAAGAGTGTATCACTCATTGGTACATCATCTCTTTCTAAATGACATTCGCAATACCCACACTGAAAAGGTTCACCGTAATCTCCTTCAATTTTCACAAAGGGATGATCCTTAAACTCTCGACAGCACACCCATTTTTTGAAGTGCTGACCAAACTCTGTCAGTTTAATTGAGTAATAACGCATGGAAGTTAGTTTACCTTTCATATCAAAAATCTCTTGATCAATTAATTTCTTGATTCGATATTCAATAAAATCATCGCCGATATACTGATCTAAATGACCAATGACTTCTCCTATTAAACGTGGAGTTACAATGTACTCGTCTTCTGGCGCGGACTGATGAAGCCGCTTAGCCATTTTCACTAAATAAGCATCAAATTCATCTTCTGGTACGCTGATCGTTTGTCCTTTTTTCCATATCCGCAGCGTATGATTTTCTTTAGCAAATGAAAGCCATTCGTTTTGTAATTTTTCTCTTTCTTCTGTTGATACTGTGTGAATATGCTCTTTACTTCTGTACAAAACCTTCAATTTTTCAGATGTGATTTCCCCGGAATGTCGAATATCCATTCTTCTTGTATTAGTATTGAACAGCTGATCAAATGCAGTCGTTGTATTGATTACAGACAATTCTATGCTTTTCTCTTTTAATAAATAGACGGCATATCGCAAGCCAATTTGCTCATGTGCATTACTGCCTGTCCAGATGAGAATACGACTGCCAGCTTTTATTTCTTTAATTTGCTGAAGCATTCTGTGCTGATCGTTGACCATGTCGTCAAAATAGCCATATTCATTTGACATCACGTTACGCAGCCACTCTATACGGTTCGCTTGTCCTTCATCTTCGTGTAAATGTAGAAGTGGTCCAATCGAATAAATATCATCAAAAGCGATGATATCATCTATTTGATCTTGCTTCATTTCACGTACTGCTTGTTTTAAACTACCGGCAGCTGCCGCCCCAAATATGATATGTATCATTATTCGTCTCCCTTTATCTTACAGTTTATTTCATCTTCACCTATTCATGGTTCTTGCGTCAATTCTATTGAGTCAATTTCATTCAAAAGTATGACAAGGAGATCAGGTATTTACAGAAGTAATAAAGCAGAACTAAAGAGATAAGAATTTTTATAAAAAAACCCTACGAAACTGGGCCAAGGAACTACCCGAAAGAAGTAGTTCCCACAATACAAAACTGAATATGTTACCTTCCTTGCTCCATCACCTTCAAACTCTTCTGCTGAGAGATTCGGTCAAACGCCACCATCAAGATGGTCATGAGTAAAGCAAGAAGAACCGTTCCAGCGCTGATCCAGCTCAGGTTCAATATAGATGTCCTGCTCAATACAAGCCCTCCTAACCCCGAGCCTAAAGCAAAACCGAATTGAATAAACGATGTATTGACACTTAATGCGATATCAGGAGATTTGGGTACAAGTGTGACGAGATACAGCTGCTGAGCTGGCGATGTGCTCCATGTAGCAATCATCCATATCATGATCACCGCCACCATGACCACGAGATTCCCTGTCACAAATGCCAGCAGCATCAGCATGATGATTTGTAGAATAATTCCGGAGAAAATCGTGAATGTTGGGCCTTTTTTATCTGCTGCAACCCCTCCAAGACTGGAGCCCAAAAAGCTACATATTCCCGCTAGTAATAAAATACCACTGATTTCTGTGATGCTAAGGTTTGCTGATTCTTGCAGGAAGGGCGTTAAATAGGTAAATAAAGTGGAATATCCGCCTACATAAAAGAGTGTCACTGCCACTGCAAGCAAAATTCTCTTATCTTTTAATATCGATAATTGCATACCTAGCGTCACCGGTTCTTGTTCTTTTATAGAAGGGATGCGCCTATACACAACTATCATCGGAATGAGCGTGATCAATCCAATGGCTGCAAATAATGCTTTCCATCCAATCATGCTGCTTAGAAATGTCCCGATTGGCACACCTAAAACTAAGGAACTGCTTAATCCCATTAAAATGATGCCAATCGCTGTTCCTCTTTTTTCTCGTTCGACAAGACGAGTGGCCACTGCCATTGCCACCACAATGGCCGTTCCCCCACTAATTCCTTGTAAAACCCTAGTCATCAGCACCATTTCAAACGAATGGCTGACACTTGTGATGATATTACTTAAAGCAAAAATGATCAGCATCCATGATAATATTTTTCTACGGTCGATATTGATGGTCAGTGCAATGACAATCGGCGCGCCGATTGCTGCTGAGAGCGCTAATGACGTGACCAATAATCCAGTAGCAGATGTCGTGACCTGTAAATCATCTGCGACCATCTGGATAATGCCTGTAATGATATATTCGATCGTTCCAATTAAAAAGGCTGCTAAAGCAAGTAAATAGACAACGGCTTTATTTTTCATCGTGGCTTTTCTCCTTTGGACAATGTTTACGATTTGACTTCATTTTTTATAGGAATTTGAATTTCAATGAGTCTGCCTTCTTCATTTTCAGCCAACGGGTAATAAATCTCTCGGCCCGGCTGATCTTCTTTCACGCGGTATCCGTTATGTTCAATCCATGTCGCCAGATCAACACAAGCAGATTGTGCAAATGGAGAATCTGAATGAAATAAGAGCGTCGCCAAGGTTTCTTCAGCTGGTAACGTGCGCATCGTAATTCCCTGAGGAAGAGAGCCCCTTAACGCTTTCGCGGAATAACCAACCTCAAATTCGAACTCACTTTCTTGAGCAGGTGATTCCCTCCACAACACGATTTGCGGCTCAGAGTTCAATTCTTGCGGATGTTTATGTAACAAATGATGAAACGTTTGAAAGAATGTTGGGATTTCGTCAACAGTTCCGTTGGATTGAAAAGACATGATGCGTTTACTTTCAACCGATTTGATGATGACCTCCTGCGCTTTTTCAACACACCCCTCTCGTTTGATGAGGTGCATCCGCTCCTTAATACGCGCTAATTTCTGTTGTTCTCTCTCGATCAATTGCTGAATTTCACTCTCTTTCAAGAGAAACATGCCCTGAATCTGCTCGACAGAAATATCTTCACGAAGAAGCTGACCCATTTGCTTTAACGTAAAACCTAATTCCTTGTACAGAAAAATCCGATTGACCTCAAGCAGCTGCTCAGCTGAATAATACCGGTATCCGGAATCTTGATCGATCTGCTTAGGCTTTAATAAATCAATCTGGTCATAATACCTTAAGGTTTTGACAGGGACTTTACTTAACATAGAAAAATCACCGATTTTAAACATCCTGCATCTCCTCCGATTTGTTAATCTGATCAAAGTATAAACCTTTCAGTAAAGGGGAAAGTCAACAGGAGATTTTAAAATTCAATTTATTGCATATAAAAAGCCCTATTTCAAATAGGGCACGTTGTTTGATGAACTTTATTCGTCCTCCAAAATATGTTTAGCCGCTTCTAGTGCTGAAGCTGCTTTAGGCCATCCGATATAAAAACTAAGATGAGTGATGACTTCAATCAATTCGTTCTTCGTGACACCATTTTCTTTGGCAAGATGTAAATGGTATTCCAGCTGATTCAGGCTGCCCGTACTTACTAAGGCTGATAATGTAATCAGACTACGATCTCTAAGAGAGAGTTCCTCTCTCCTCCACAAATCTCCAAAGAGAACTTTTTCTGAATACTCAACAAATGCTGGGGCAAAATCTCCGAGAGTGAATTTTACAGTTGGCTTGATTGGTTGATGCATAGCTATTTCCCCTTTCATTCGTTCTGTTACTTGATCATCTGCGCAAGTCCTTCTCCAAAGGACCAATTCTCCAACCCTGTCTCATACAGCATAATGAATACATTTTCTTTCGAGATATGAAGCTGGCAATACAACTGGTCAGCTATTTCCTTATATAAAGACTGCTTCTGCCCGTCGGTTCTTCCTGGACCACATGTAATTTGGATATATAAAAGACGATGATCTCTTTCATGACGAAGAAGATAATGGGGATTATAAAAAAATTCTTCTTTCTTATGTGAACTGAATACCTGAAAGTAGTCTTTTTTAGGAACTTGAAATTCTTTCATCAGCGCCTTCATGATCGTTTGGCTAACAGAAGCTAAGCTTTCTGTATCGTACGCATTTTCCATATAGCTGACTTTTACAAATGGCATGAATGTCATCTCCTTTTTTCTGTCTACATTCATTTTACATCCCAACACTTGTTTTATATAATTGAATAATATATAAAATTGTATTCATAAAATGAATGGAGATTATTAGAAATGGACTTAAAAGAGTTAAAAGCATTTCAAGCCATCATTCAGGAAGGGACATTCTCAAAAGCCGCTCAAAAATTGAATTATGCACAGTCAACCATAACGAATCAGATCAAACGATTAGAGAAGGAGTTAGGATTTCAATTGTTTGTAAGAGGATGGGAGGCTGAATTAACCCCTTCAGGACAATTGTTTGCCAAAGAGATTGATCAGCTGATACTCCATTGGCATTTTGTATTAGAGCAATCACAAAAACTCCAAAAAGAAGAAATCGGAACCTTGAATATAGGCGTCATAGAACCAATTGCTGCCACTATTCTTCCTTCCGTCCTTCAAACATTCAGGAGGCAAAAACCGAATATCACATGCCACTTTATCATTGGTAATACAGACTTTCTTCACAAGCTTCTGCTCAAGGGTGAGATTGATTTTGCCGTTGCAGGGGAACCTGTGATGAATACACTTCCGTTTGAGGAGTTGTACAAGGAGGAAATGTCTTTTATTATCGCAAAACAGCAGGCAGATCAAGTCGGACCGATTTCATTGATCAAGGATCTTTATGAACAGCCTTTGATTATTGGCGGGGAAAGTTGTTTATATCACATGAAATTACAAAAGGAACTCTCAAGAATAAATGTCGAGCCGTTCACTTACACCATCAGCCAGATTTCAGCGATTCCATCATTTCTAAAGGCGTTTCCTTCCGTCGGGGTGGTGCTTTCTTCTACCCCATTATCAGACGAATTTGTTAAAGTTCCAATAGAAATAGAGGACCCTTTTATCCCAATAGGAATCTTAACTCATAAGGAACCCCATCTCTCTCTGGAAAACACCAAGCAGCTGCTGCTTGATCTATTTCGTCAAGAAGTGGAGCAATTCACATGCTCATAATCTCGTTTCAGAAATAAAAAAACCTAGATGTCATACATCTAGGTTTTTCAATCTTTCAAGCCATTTTAAGATGGCTCCACTTTTAAAAGAACCCAATATGGCACCATCGCAAAACCGCTCAGCACTCACCACTCCCATGATGAGTGCAAGTATACACTGCGCATTTAAATGTGAGAGGTCCACATTCTCGATATCGTTCAATCCACCTTCAATGCCATTTTCTTTGAGGATTTCTCTGTAGCGGATAAGCTCCAGCTCTTGATGTTGTTCCGCAAAGGTATAGACATCTTCGATAAAGTGACGGACAGTTTCGGAATAATGGACAAAAGGCATCTGGATTGGGCGTTCAGCTGTTCCATCATTTTCTTGGTCGATCACCCATTCTCCTATACGATCCTCCTGAAGCATCGGTATGTATTTTGTTAGAATCTCGAATTGACTCATCGTTATCCTCCTCTATTTTTTTAGAATGTTTTCAAGCCTAACAATATTATAAGGAAACATATGATGAATCGTACGTTTTATTATTTTTCAGCTCATGTATCGTGCATACAGAAGTGCATTAGTTCAGAATTAAGCTGGAGCCTTCATAAATATCGAAGACTCCATTTCCAACTAAACTGCTTTAGCTAAAATAATAAATCGGTGTTGTTTTGCGTCAAAATAACCCTTTTGTTCAATGATTTTATGAATGGTGTATAATTCATCCTTGAAATTACTTATTTCAAAACCTGGCACTTGCCAAGAAATTGCTTTCAGATAATACACCAATGCTCCGATATCATAAAATCTTTGAATAGGGAACTCTTCTGCACTTTTCAACACCTCAAAATGATTCTCCTGTATTTCGTTTAAAGCTTTCTTTAAGTTCCAATCAATAAAATCTTTATTTATTGGTACCCTTAGATTCTCATTAATCTCTATGCAATCGAGTCCACCGACTTGTTGAGTTAGAAAAATACCTTCTTTCGAGATAATTCTTCTCACCTCTTTAGATGAAAATGACTCATGTTGATTGATGATAAGATCAAATTTTCCAGTCTCAAACGGAAGATTTTCATCATTAGAAATTTGAACAACCTTAACTCCTAAAGGGGTTAATCGTTCTTTTGCGATAGGTACATTAGGCAAATAACCTTCTGTAGCATAAACTGATGTTGGAAAAGGTCTTAATTTTGATAAGAACTCTCCACCACCTGTTCCCATATCCAGCATCGATTTTGCACTTTGAACAAGAGAAGTAGCTATACTACCATATGACCATGAAAGCAACTCACTTTTCATTCTTCCAGTTTCAGATATGAATGAGAAATCCCACCCAACAAAAGGTTCATCTGCTTGTTTTAAAAACGATGAAAACTGTTTGTCATTCATCATAATCCCTCCAATTATCATTTTGAGTTTAATGATTAAATATTTGGCGGGCCTCTTACGAATGTATAAAGTTGTTATATTTCATGTTCTTTCAGTCTCATATTGAATCACTCCCATTAAAAATACTTAAAATTATATTTAAGGAGCACCTTGCCGAAGACCTTGATTTTATATTCATCCAGCTGATAATTGAGTGAGACATGAGTTGTTTTGAGAATCGAGAGTACATGATGGGTGTCTCATTATAGAGGACTAAGTACAATAAGAATCCGAATAGGAAAAATAGATTGTTAGTTAAAGTAAAACCCCTCCTGTTGGAAGGGTTTTTATCATTTAGATCCTGCCTTTTCTATTGCTGGTTTCGGTCCATCATAGCTGTCATTTCCTTTTTACTTAAGAGATAAAGACACCACACACTCAACATGAGCCGTATGCGGAAACATATCAACTGGCTGCATGTATTCGATCTTGTAGTCTTTTGACATGTATTGAAGGTCTTTTGCTAGTGTGGATGGGTTGCAAGAGACGTAGACAAAGCGTTTTGGTTTGACTTGTTTGACGGTGTCTAAGAAGGTGCGCTCGCAGCCTGTTCTTGGCGGGTCGACGACGATGACGTCAGGACGGAAGCCTTCTTTGACCCATTTTGGCAGCCAATGTTCAGCTGTTCCTGTTACATAGGTCGCGTTTTTCATGCCGTGTTTTTTGGCATTTTTCTTGGCATCATCAATCGATTCTTTGATGACATCCATTCCTCGTACTTCTTTGGCGCCATCTGAAAGCCACATCCCAATGGTCCCAACACCGCAATACGCATCGACAACCTTTTCTTTTCCTGTCAGTTTGGCCGCTTTTTTCGCTTCATCGTAAAGCTTTAGCGTCTGCTTTGGATTCAATTGGAAGAAAGCACGTGCACTTAGTTCAAAGGAGACGTCTCCTAAAAATTCTTGGATGACCATATTGCCGGCTAGGTGAGATGTTTTATGGCCGAAGATGACTGATGTTTTTTCACCATTGATATTGTGCATGATAGACGTCACTTCAGGCAGTCGTTTTTGAATGGCTTCTGCGATTTCTTTTTTCTTTGGAAATTCAGGTTTTGATGTGACAAGAACGACTTGTACTTCACCTGTTTCAAAGCCGACACGCACGACAATCGAGCGTACGTCGCCTTTTCTTGTCCGTTCATTGTAGACAGATACGCCGAATTTCTCTAAAATTTTGCGGACAACGCCCGTTGTTTTGTTCGTTTTTGGATGCTGCACGATACATTCCTTGATCGGAACAAGCTTATGAGAATTCAATCCGTAAAGTCCTGCAATGATGTCTCCGCTGTGAGAACGTCCTACTTGGAACTGACTTTTGTTTCGGTAATGCCACGGATCTTCCATGCCGATCGTTGGCCGAATATCAAGCTTTTCAACCGATAGCTTTGTATGGCGCTCCATTGATTGAATGACAATATCACGCTTTTCATTTAGCTGCTGCTCATACGCCAAATGCTGCAGCTGACAGCCGCCGCACTGTTCGTATACTGGGCATGGCGGTTTGACTCGATGCTCGGAGCGCTTTCGCACTTTCCTCACTGTACCTTCTGCATATTTTGCTTGGACATTCGTTGCTTCAACGACCACTTCCTCACCTGGAAGTGCACCTGGGACAAAGACCACTTGCTTTTTAAAATAACCGACCCCTTCACCATTAATGCCAAGGCGTTTAATGGTAAGCGGGAACTGCTGTCCCTTTTGCAAAAGGGCACCTTGCTGTTTTTCTTTCACTTTATTCTCTCCGTTCTATTTGAACCCTTGATAGGTTGTCTTCATTTTATTCCATCTCATTAGTATATCACGTCTTAGACAAAGAGAGAAAATTCCTTTCCGTTATTTATCTGTCTCAATGCTTCTCCATAAATATAAAGAAGCGTAGCTTAAATATGGGGTCCATTCCTTGCTTAGCGCTGACATCTCTTCTTTTGTCGGTTTTTCAGGCAGGTCGAAGTGCCGTTTGATTGCATTTTGAATGCCGATATCTGCCATCGGAAAAAGATTTGGTCTTCCAAGCCCATTCATGAGCACATTTTGAACCGTCCAAGGTCCGATCCCTCTAATCGGAAGCAATCGCTCTTCCACCTCCAAATCAGATAAATCGTGTAATTCCTCTAAACAAAGTGAGCCGCTCACAATTCGTTTCGATACATCGATGACATATTCTGCTTTTCGCTGACTAAATTGAAGCTTTCTCAAATCATCTGTCTCAAGAGAGGCAATGGTTTCAGGTAAAGGATCAAACCATACACCTTCTATTTGCTCTCCGTACGTATGGACAAATCGTTTCGTGAGCTCGTAAGCAAACGAAAGATTAAGCTGCTGATGAATGATACATTTCATTAAACAATGATATAAATGGAAATCAAGCATGAGCGGCGTTCCGATATGCTGCTCAAAAATGGGCGCTAGATTGGTTTGAGAAAAATGGTCTTGAATTATGTGTAATTGATGCTCCATGCCAAATATCCGTTTCACCTCAGAAAGAAGGGGTTCCTCTGGACCGTCTGCCCGCACCCGAAACATAGGTGCATCTTTTGTTCCAGTAGCTTGAACGATGACCACATAAGGTTTTTGCTCTAATCTGATCGGCACTTTGATTTCTCTTTGATTCAAATCGACTGCTTTTAATGGATCACTTGATAAGCGTCTAAGCACTTGATCGAAATGATACGGCGGCTCTACCACCAGCTGTTTTTCCCACATACATGTCCTCTTCCTTTCTGCAAACATACGCAGATGTGATTGTTTCATTTTGCATGAATGATTCTCTAGATTGAATACTTTTAAACATAAAGAGTACAAGAATTTATCAGTTATATCTTCCTTATTTGTGGTCATTCTCCTTTTGGATAGACGAAAGTTTTTAGTCGAATTCAGCTAAAATTCGACAGCCTCCTACAACATTTTAGGCTCATTTTCCTTAAATTAGAAATAGAACCTCTGGGTGATATCTTCCATTCCAAAAAAATTTGTATAATTATGACATATCAAGGAGGTGAACAAAGAAATTAGCGGATTAGGCAATCATTTGTTTTATCTTGCAGGAACATATTTACCTCATTGATGACCGGCTTCACTTAGTTTCACATTTTACAAAAAAGAAGACCCAAAATTTAAAAACAAAGGAGATCCGACCAATGAAAAAAACAATTCTTTCTGTTGCCCTTGCCACTGCTGTTTCTTCGACACTGCCAGTATTCGCTGACGCTGCTGAGCCAAAAACTTCAGCACCTGTTTCTACTACACTTCAGCAAACTGTCTTAAACAAAGCTGCTGAAGGTAAAGCATCTACAACTGCAGGAAACGTTAATATTAACTTTGATGTACTTGGTATTGCAAATGCATTAATCAATGCTGCAAATGCTAACACAAACCGTGAAGGCTTTGTCAAAGGATTAATGGAGTCTGCTTTCTATGCTGCTGGCGCAAAATACAATGTCATGGTATTTAACTTAAGCCAAGGTTATGAGACTCGTTTCAACGGCGTCAAAACGTTTGCTACTGTGAAATACGGAAGTATTACGTACGGAGTCTGGGTATTCGAAAATGGATCTTTCACAAACAAAGGTGACGGCGGCTACATCAACTGGGCATTTAGAGGCTGGTTCGACCGTAATGGTGGTTTCGTCAACTTCCGTCGTCCTTAATTCTCGGTTTTATCCATCAATCATACACGCACATTGAACCGATCTCAAAAATGAGATCGGCTTTTTTTTATGAAGAAAACGTATAAGTTCACCGGTGCTGCTTCATGATATAATGCAAGTCTGGAGGGGTGCACATGCTGAGAAAACTTGCAGTGACAAAAAACGGCGACTTGATTGAACATGCAACATTGCAGCAGCTTTCAAGCCCCGATATCGCCTGGTATTGGATTGATTTTCATGCGCCAACGGAAAAGGAAGCAGCCCTTTTAAAGGAATATTTTCATTTCCATCCACTCGCGATTGAAGATTGTTTTCATTATTTACAGCGGCCCAAGCTTGATTTTTATGAAGGGTATTTGTTTTTCGTGCTGCATGCCCTTAATCAAAAAACGCTTCGTTCTGAGGAAGTCGATCTGTTTGTTGGTGAAAACTATATCGTGACCTTTCATTTGAAGGAAGCACCGTACGTTGAACGTGTGATTCGAAAGCTCAAAGGGTCTGATAAAGCGAGAAACAGCGGACCTGAGCATATAGCCTACATGCTGATTGATCAGCTTGTTGATGATTATTTCCCTATTATTTATCAAATTGAAGACAGGCTGAATGAAATTGAGGATGAAGAAGGGCATAAAACGTATGGCACGTTGATGAACGAAGTATTCGGGATTCGCTCAGATTTACTTAAACTGCGAAGAACGATTATCCCGATGAGGGACCTTTTATATCGTATTGTGAACACAAATATGATGAAAAGCGATACAAACCGCCAAGCGTATTTTAATGATATTTATGATCATCTATTAAAACTAACCGAAATTGTTGAGTCAAACCGTGATATGACAGCCGATTTACGAGACAGCTATCAGACGCTGAATTCCAACCGGATGAATGCAATCATGATGACATTGACCATTGTGTCGACCATTTTTATTCCACTGACCTTTATTGTTGGGGTGTACGGAATGAACTTTGACAACATGCCTGAATTACACTGGAAATACGGCTATTTTGGCGTGCTGATATTCATGGGTCTCCTCGTCTCGGGGATGCTTTTGTGGTTTAAACATAAAGGGTGGTTCAGGATTTTTAAATAGTGTTGACTCTTTTTCAAATCATCACCCTCTTTTTTATCGTAAAAATAGAGAGGGATAATCAAAAAGCCTGCAGGTCTTCTGCAGGCTTCTTTCTATAGCTGTGGCAGATGCCATACTTTTTCAAGCATGAGATCGTCTAGGCTTTTAAAGGAATATCCTTGTTTTTTCAGAGCGGTGATGGCATCATCCAGCGCTTCGGCATTGTCTCTTGAGACGGTATGAAGTAAGTAAATGGCTCCTGGGTGCGCCTGCTTCATCATTTGATCGTAAGCATACTGTTTTCCTTTTTGATGATGGATATGCCAGTCTACAAACGCCACTGACCAGAAAACAGTTTGGTATCCGAGCTGTTTTGTTTCTTTTAGTACCCTTTCACTGAACACACCGCGCGGCGGACGAAGGTAGAGGTTATCTTGTTTTCCTGTGATTTTGTACACAGCTTCATTGACACGGTCCAGTTCTTCTTTGATTTCTTTCGTACTTTTTGTTGTTAAATCAGGATGATGATAGGAATGGTTGCCAATGATATGACCTTCTTCTGCCATACGTTTGACAAGCCCGGGCTGGTCCTTTACAAAATGACCTGTCACAAAAAAGGTGCCTGGTACTTGATGTTTTTTCAGCACGTCTAAGATCTTGGGCGTGTACCCATTTTCATAGCCATTGTCGAAGGTAAAATAAATCTCTTTCTTTTTTGTGTTGCCTAAATAGAACGCATCATACTTTTTTAACAGTGCCGATAATTCTTTGCCCGCATCCGGCGGCCTATGCTCTTTACTTTTCGCAAATCCCCAGTGGATGGGCTTATTAGACACGGCTGCCGCTTCTGAGAGAGGCATGGAAACAAAAAGCGCACATAAACAGATCAGCATGTATTTTTTCATTTACGTCACTTCCCGGTTTTTCTTCTATTGTGCAGAATAAGACCGAGACTCATACACCGATTCACCTGCCAATTTAAAGAAAAAAGCCCGCATCACGCGAGCTATTCTTCCTTCCAATCGTTTTTAAACCGTTCATATTTCGCTTCCAGGTCGTCAATCATCTGGATCAGTCTGTCTATATCCTCAACGTCTGTTGATTCGGGATCTAATGAATCAATCACATTCATAAACATATCTAATCGGTTCTTTAAATAATCAACCTGCTGCTCTTTGCTGTCTGCTGCCTTACCCATCGATACACTCCCTTTAGCGTTTGTTTATAGCTTATCTTTTTTTCCCTTGCAAATCAATTGTGTCCCCCTTGCGTATAACCGTGATGAGGCTTAAAATTAACTGTTGGCGGGTCTACGTTTGCCCGAATGAAAAGGAGATAGATACCATGAACCAAAAAACAGCACTTCGTCCGATTACACCTGCATACGACCCCTGGGAAGCCTATCTCGATGTGCAGGATTACGGAGAAATGAAGCTGACAAATATTGAATTTACGACAACAACGCTGTGTAACATGAGATGCGAGCATTGTGCGGTCGGCTATACCTTACAGCCTAAGGATCCGAATGCGCTGCCGATTGATTTGTTACTTCGCCGTTTAGATGAAGTTCCGCTTCTGCGCTCACTTAGTATTACAGGCGGAGAGCCCATGCTTTCTCTTAAATCTGTACGGGAATATGTCGTCCCTTTATTAAAGTATGCCCATGAACGCGGCGTCCGTACACAGATCAATTCAAATTTAACCCTTGATTTGGCGCGGTATGAAGAAATTATTCCATACTTAGATGTCCTTCACATTTCACATAACTGGGGCACTGTCGAAGAGTTTGCAACGGTCGGCTTTGCCATGATGGATCGAAAACCAACCTTTGAGCAGCGCGAGAAATTATTTAACCGCATGATTGAAAATAGTCAGGCACTTGTCAAAGCGGGCGTAACCGTATCCGCTGAAACCATGCTGAATAAGCGCACGCTTCCATATATCGAACACATCCACCGGCAAATCGTCGAGGAAATGAAATGCCAGCGCCACGAAGTTCACCCGATGTACCCAAGTGATTTCGCCAGCGCCCTTGAATCATTGACGCTTCCGCAAATGCGGGATGCGATTCATCAGCTGCTTGATATTCGTGATCAAAACACCTGGATGCTGTTTGGCACCCTGCCGTTTTATTCATGCAGCCCAGATGAAGAAGACCAGCGACTCCTCAACCGATTGCGCCAGGAGAAAAATGTCACGGTACGAAATGACCCTGATGGACGCTCACGGTTGAATGTGAATATTTTTGATGGGAATATTATTGTGACAGACTTTGGCGATACTCCGCCGCTTGGAAACATTGCAACTGATACATTGCAATCAGCCTATACACGCTGGATGGACACAAAATTAGCAAAAGAACTGAATTGTCATTGCCCAAGCGTGCAATGCCTCGGTCCGAATGTTCTAGTGAAAAACAGCTATTATCAAGATGTTGATTTTACTTCTCGAACAGCCAGGGGGTAACCGATAGATGGATGATACATTTCTGACAGTGGTCAAAAACAAATACATTGAAATTCTCCTTGTTGGACTCATTCTTTGGCTTGCCGTCTTTATGATTAACAAAGCCCTTCAAATTTTCTTTAAACGAACTGAGTTTATAGAGGACAAGAAGAAGAAAACGATCGAGAGCTTGGTGAAATCGGTCACGCAGTACACCGCGTCGATTTGCTTTGTGCTCTATGTCATTTCTCTTTTCTTTCATGACTTCGGGAAAATTCTTGCGGGTGCTGGTGTTGCTGGGATCGTCATCGGTTTTGGCGCACAGACACTGATTCGTGATATTTTAGCAGGCGTTTTTCTTATCTATGAACGTCAGATTCATAAAGGGGATTATGTGACGGTGAATAACCTCTTTAATGGAACCATTGAAGAGATTGGTCTCCGCTCTCTGCAAATTAGAGAATGGAGCGGCAAGCTGTTAACCATTTCTAACGGAGATATCCGTCAAATCCAAAACTATAACATGCACTACATGCGGATTACGGAATCTGTGTTAATTAGTGCGAATCAAAACCCTGATATTGCCTTTCAAGCACTTGAATCAGCATGTGACAATTTAAATCAAATGCATCATGATTTTCTTAAAAAAGATGAATTCCAAAACGCCATTGAACCCTTTCAGGTTCATGGAATTATGGGCTTGAATAAGCTGAATCGCGGGATTGAAATCACAGTAAAGGGAATGGTCGAAGACGAAAAATACTTCGAAGCCGCCCTCGCTGTGCGAAAAGAAATGATCAAACAGCTTCATCAGCATGATGTCAAATTGCTTGAGGATCTCGCTTATCCCCAGCCGGCAAAATAACCTCATTTATGATGGGGTTATTTTTTATTTGTTTTTTGTTAACCAGTTAATTATAATGTTATTTAGTTAACCAGTTAATAATAGAGAGGATGTATGGAATGACAAAAACAGAAGCAATTTCTTTCATCAAGGAGATGTATCAAGAGGTATTAACCAAGTACGACACAAAAAAGGTGGAGGCTTATTTTTCACCTGACTATCAGCAAGTGACCGATGGGAAGGTTTCCACGCTTGATGAATTTAAAAAGCATCTATCCACTTTAAAAGAAATGACAACACAGCTTGTGATCCCCGCCTTTCATGATGTGTTATTTGATGAAGAAACGCAGCAAGCGTGTTTTCGTTACACGGTTCATGTTGAACTCACAAGCGGAGACGGGGGTTTAATAGATGTCACAGCTCTTTTCACCTTATTAGATGGCAGGATCATTCGATGTGACGAGCTGACTCGGGCTCACGAAAAACATGAAATGCTTGAAACGCTTGGGCATATTTGCTAACAATTCTCTTCACTTCAGCCCTCTGACTTCTATCCTCTTGACTGATTCATGTATAATAGATAGCAGAATGATTTCATGCAGCATGGGGACCCTCATACTGTGTATTTTCTAAGTGAAAGAGAGTGAATAAGATGGGTCGTAAGTGGAACAACATTAAAGAAAAGAAAGCATCAAAGGATGCCAGTACAAGTCGTATTTACGCAAAATTCGGGCGTGAAATCTATGTGGCTGCCAAACAAGGTGAGCCAAACCCAGAATCAAACCAAGCACTTCGTTTTGTCCTAGAACGTGCAAAAACATATAGTGTCCCAAAACACATTGTGGACCGTGCCATTGAAAAAGCCAAAGGCGGTGCGGAAGAGAACTTCGATGAGCTGCGCTACGAAGGATTTGGTCCAAACGGTTCAATGGTGATCGTTGATGCCCTCACCAATAACGTGAACCGTACAGCTTCAGATGTTCGAGCAGCATTTGGGAAAAACGGTGGAAACATGGGCGTAAGCGGCTCTGTTGCCTACATGTTCGACCAAACAGCTGTCATCGGTGTCGAAGGAAAAAGTGAAGAAGAAACGCTTGAGCTTTTAATGGAAGCAGACGTTGATGTACGTGACATCATGGAAGAAGATGAAACGGTGATTGTGTACGCTGAACCAGATCAATTCCATCAAGTACAAGAAGCATTCAAACAAGCCGGCGTAGAAGAATTCACTGTCGCTGAAATCACAATGCTTCCGCAAAACGAAGTGACATTAGATGATGAATCAAAAGCACAATTTGAAAAGCTGATCGATGTATTAGAAGAGCTTGAAGACGTGCAGCAGGTTTATCATAATGTGGATTTAGGGGAATAAAAAACTTAAGCCATAGTAGTCGTTGAGTTCATTCAACTTCTACTATGGCTTTTTATATTTTCTTTAAAAATCATGGATAAAGCGTTAATGTCTCTTCTATTGATAAAAGGAGATTAATTCATCCCTTGAAACCCAAACGTCAAGTGATCCTGAACAGGAATCCAAGCGCCGATTCCTTGTGAGGTCACGTTTTTCACGACGAGTTTTCGTTTATTTCCTTTTAGTACAAGGTACACTTCTCCGTATGTGACCTTACCTTTTTCGTTAATCGCTGGTGCATAGGCATGAAGCGATGCTGCTTTTTTCGGAGAGACGTGGTATGACTGATCTCGTTTTGTTCCTGCACCAATCACGGTGTCAAAAGCGAGGGGCAGCTTTGTTTTTTGAATCGCTTTTTGCATCATCAATGTTTTCACATCTTCTGGGTTCGGCACTTTTGCTGTGAGGCCTCCGCTTACTTTCACTTGCTGCTTTTGAACGTATTTTCCAATGGCTGTTTTGTTGCCGCCTCTGTTATCAATGTGGTTCGTATTCACTTTTTTGTATTCCCAGTTGGCGACCGTTTCGTTTGAATCGTAGCTCAGCGCCCATCTCCCGAGGAAAACGGTCGCACGGTATCCAACAGCTAATGGCGTCCCTGAAATGCTGGATTCATTCAGCATTTTAATCAAATGAGTGTTCTCAATCGGTACACTTGTTGTTTTGAACAATTCAGCCGTCAGCTCGCTCGGCTGGAGCAGCGGCTGATCCTGTGACGCGTTTGGATACGTATTCTCCTTGGAGATACTGGCGACAGAGGATGGCACTTTAAATTGCTTTGCCGCTTCTGCTGGAAAGCTGTATAGAAAACTTAAGGATAAGAGAACAACAAACATGATGCGGAGCATCTTTTTCATATCATCACTCTTTCTCATTCATTTTTCCATAGTATTTTCCGCAAAGACGTCCCTTATCCACAAAAGATTATAAAAGGAAAAATCCAATCGCCATAATAAAATAGGCAGCGAGTAATGTGGCGCCTTCAAACCAGTTTGTATCACCATCATTTGATAAAATGACCGTGAGCAGCACAGAGGATGCCATCGCAATGAGCTCTGGCAAGGAGAAAATGAGCGGCATCTGCTTATCAAAAAATAGCGAGCTGATGACAAGGATTGGCGCGACCATCATGGCAACCTGAAGTGTGGAGCCAAAGGCAATTTCCACTGCTACATCCATTTTGTTTTTATACGCCATGATAACAGCTGAGGCATGTTCTGCGGCGTTGCCGACGATGGCCACAATAATGACACCGATAAACAGATCACTCCAGCCAAACTGTTCTCCTACCGTATCAAATGTATGAACAAGGCGCTCTGAAATGTACGCAACTGCGATCGTCGAAAGTAGCAAAATTACGGTGGCAAATTTCCCAGACCATTCAGGTGTTTCTTCTTCCGTCTCCGCTTCACCTTGCCCACTCTCTTGCTTGGCAACATAAACACCGCGGTGGCTGACTAGTTTGAAATAAAGCGCCGCAACATAAAGCAAAATCATCACAATGCTGATCCCAATGCTTAAAACAAACTGTTTATTCTCTGCCATCTCCACCGAAAACACTTCTGGAACGACAAACGCTACAATGATAGCAAACATGAGCAAGCCTGAATTGTGCCTTGCATCATGGACATTGAACACTTGGCGCTTATATTTTAATCCGCCAACAAAAAAAGACAGCCCCGCCACAAGCAGTAAATTTCCGATGACTGATCCAGTTAATGAAGCAAGTACAATGGCCGTCAGTCCTTGTTTTAAGGCAAAAAACGATATGATTAATTCCACTGCATTTCCGAATGTGGCGTTTAAAAGTCCGCCAATTCTAGGCCCCGCAATGATGGCAAGACTTTCTGTGGCTCTTCCCATAAAACTAGCAAGACCAATAATGGCAATACAATAAACGGCAAACATGATGACCTGCGGGAAATGAAGAAAACTGCCAATCACCGATAGCGGAACACCGATTGCGACAATTACAAGAAACAAACGATTCATACAGCCATTCTCCTTTACATATGTCTGACTGTTATTCTTTCGTGAGTGCCGGCATCGTATACATTTTAGATTCGCGCGTGTGAGAAAGTGATATCAATACTCCCTTTCACAGACTGCACCATTGAGCAATGCTTCAATGCAAGAGTGATCACTTTATCGATTTGTTCATCAGATGTATTGATGTCTTCAAATAAGATATGTAAATGAATGCAGGAAATTTTGTTTACAGCCCCTGCCCTTGTCGTTTCAGGTGTGATCGTAAGCCCTTCATAGGATATTCGCTTTTTACGGCATACATGAATAAGCATTTCTCCAAAGCAGCCTGCAATGGCTGAGGTGAATAATTGAGATGGGCGGAACCCCAGTTCTTCTGTTCCTGAAATAGGCAGCTGCCTGTCCTCAATATGTGCGATCCAATGATCCTTTTTGCATGTCAGCGTCATTCCTTTTCCACCTTTCTATTGAAACCCCTATGGTTCCATTGTACGATGAAAGCATGAACTTGTAAGGAGCATCTTATGTCGAGAATTCACTTTATGATTTTAATTTTACTTGTATCCGTATCTGGTTTTTCACAAGGGGCATTACTTCCTGTCATTTCCATTATCTTTGAACATGCCGGTACTTCTCCTACGTTAAACGGACTGCATGCCACAGGCTTATATCTCGGTGTGCTGCTTGCGTCTCCTTTTATGGAAGCACCGCTTCGCCGGTTTGGATTTAAGCCATTAATCGTCATTGGAGGCGCCGCTGTCTTTTTAAGCTTATTTAGCTTTGTGTTTTTTGAATCTTATGTCGTCTGGTTCTTCCTTCGGCTCATGATCGGGATTGGTGACCATATGCTGCATTTCTCTACACAGACGTGGGTGACCTATGCTTCATCATCAAGAAATCGCGGACGAAATATTTCATTGTATGGATTATCATTTGGACTCGGTTTTGCCGCCGGCCCTTTTTTAACGCCGCTCATTGAGATCAATCCAGCCTTGCCTTTTATTGTTTCTGGTGCCGTTAGTTTATGTATTTGGCTGCTTGTGTTTGTTTTAAAAAATACATATCCAGATACAGGCGAAGTGCAAACGTCAGAGCAGACAAACAGTTTAAAGCGCTTTAAAAAGGCCTTTCAATTTGGCTGGGTCGCCTTTATGATGCCATTTTGCTATGGCTTTTTAGAAACGACGCTTAATAGTAACTTCCCTGTGTATGCACTCAGAAGCGGTGTGACAGTAGATGCGGTTGCATTTATTTTACCTGCATTTTCCATAGGGAGCATTGTCTTTCAGCTTCCTCTTGGGATGCTCAGTGACCGGTTTGGCAGGCGCCGCATCATTTTATGTGTGACACTCGCTGGATCATTCTTTTTCCTTTTGGCAGGGATTTTCATTCAATCCGTTTTGGCTGTAGCCATCTGTTTCTTTATTGCCGGAATGGCTGTAGGCTCTACCTTCTCACTTGGCATCAGTTATATGACCGACTTATTGCCAAAGCATTTGCTTCCCGCCGGGAACTTGATGTGCGGAATGGCGTTTAGTGCAGGCAGTATTCTCGGGCCAGTACTCGGAGGATTCTTTGTGCAAACGTTTGAAGGAATGAATTTACTTTACCTTGTCAGCATCGTGATATTATTTGTGTTTTGCTGCGTTCGATTTGGGAGAACGCAGGCAGTGGTGGAAAGTCCCAATGAAATCATTTCTAATTAAAAAAACTCCCCTGCACCTATGCAGAGGAGTTTTTTTCATTTAATGATAACCATTTTGCCCGTTTGCACTGCCGCTTGTTTTGTGCTTTGGCTGATGGCCTTTGTTTTGTTTAGTGTTGCTTCCGCCTTTTTTCGATTGTTTGGACATATGTGATTCCCCCATCCATCAAGATTGAACATGTTCGTTCTTCTTTAGGATGCCCGGATTTCTTCACACCTTGCCTGGTACGATTTTACGCTTATGTAAAAGCGCATTGAGCTCGCCGCCAAGGATAATCATGATGCCGGTTAAATAGAACCAGATCATTAAAATAATGATCCCCCCAATACTTCCGTACATCGCACTGTAATTCGCAAACTCGCCTACGTAAAATGAGAACAGCATGCTCACCAAAATCCATCCAATTGAGGCAAAAATGGCGCCTGGCAGAACAAATTTCAATTTCAGTCTAATGTTTGGGGCGAAATAGTACAAGGCTGTAAACACAATCAATAAAATCAACGGACTAATGATCCACCTCATGGCCGTCCACATGGTGAGAAAGGCATCTGACTGCCCGACTAATTCAGCGAGAAATAAGCCAAGTTCTTTTCCAAAGACAGGCAGCATTAAGGCAAAAATAATCGTGAGAACCATTGCGATGGTTAAGATAATTGATGTTAAACGTACGAGAATGAAGGAACGATTTTCCTCAACTTCGTAAGCATGGTTAAATGCTCTGACGACAGCATTAATCCCGTTAGATGCAGACCAAAGGGCGGCAATAATCCCGAATGACAGCAATCCGCCGTTACGGCTGTTCAGTGTCTCTTCGGCAATGGATTCAATCATCGAAAGCGCTCCTTCTGGCGCATAACCAGAGATGACGCTTAGGACATCCTTCGACGTCAGCGGCAAATATCCAACGAGCGTCAGCACGAAGATGAGAAACGGAAATAATGAAAGCAAAAAGAAGTAAGCAAGCTCAGCAGATTTTGCCGGTCCTTCATGCAGCAAAAAGCGTTCAATTAACGCTTTAATAAAACCCATACGCCTCATCTCCAATGATCAATCTTTCTATTTCGATCGAAAGTGATCTTTTGTTTCTTCAATAATCTCTATTACTTTTGGGGTTGTTTCCTTTAACTGATTGACTTGTTCATTTAAAAATGACAAATCATCTGAGACTGTTCGCATCAGCTGCTTCGTTTCTTCCATTTTTTCTTTCATACAAGCAGAAATTCTGGCTGGCTCCTGACGGTATTCCGCCAGCTTTTCCTGACAGTCATCCCATTTGTCTTTGAGCGCGATTCTCGTTGGCCGATGAAATAATGTCAGCAGTGCACCGCAAGCTGCTCCTATCACAGCTCCTCGAAGCATGATTTGATTTTTTTCTTCCATCTCGTCTGATCTCCTTTCAGTTAAAGGTGTTTCTCTTTTTTTACATACGTCAAAAAACGATCAATTCCTTTTTCAATTAAATCATGTACTTCCTCAAAGTTTCCAGTGTAATAAGGGTCTGGCACATCATCTCGATCGTCGTCTTCAACAAAGTCAAGAAGACGGCCAATAAAGTGATGTTTCCCATAGCCGGCTATACTGCGAAGTGCCCCTACATTTTCAGCATCCATCGCAATGATATAGTCGTATGCTGTGATGTCCTCATCTATGATTTGTCTTGCGGACATCCCTTCATAGCTGATCCCTTTTTCATCAAGTAGCTTTCGTGTTCCTTCATGCGGAGGACTGCCTTGATGCCAGCCGCCAATGCCTGCTGAATCAATGACAAAGTGCTCGCTTAGCCCCTCATCTTCTACTCGTTTTCTAAACATGGCCTCTGCCATCGGTGATCTGCAAATATTGCCAAGACATACGAATAATACATGAATCATCCTTCATTCTCCTCCTATCTTTTCCCTAAGAACTGCTTTCGAAAACCTTTTCTCTATCATATCAAGCCCTTTTTCTTTTGAAAACTTTGCAAGAAAAGCTCTCATCGCCATTGACAAAATACACAAAAACAGGAGAAACTTTAGGAGAATTACACAAACAAAGGGGGATATTAGATGGGAATAATTGAGCAGTTTGTCACGACGATGAACAATTTTTTGTGGGGACCTCCCCTGTTGATTTTAATTGTTGGTACTGGAATATACCTCACCTTTCGCATTCTCTTCATTCAAATTAGATTACTTCCTTATTCTTTAAAGCTCGCTTTTTCAAAACAAGACAAAATGTCAGAAGGAGATATTTCACATTTCCAAGCGTTAATGACGGCTCTTGCTGCAACTGTCGGTACAGGGAATATCGTCGGTGTGGCCTCCGCTGTTATAGCCGGTGGTCCTGGTGCAGTTTTCTGGATGTGGTTTGCTGCATTTTTCGGGATGGCCACCAAGTTTGCAGAAGCTGTTCTTGCTGTAAAATACAGAGTCAAAAATGAAAAAGGCGAAATGTCTGGCGGACCTATGTATTATTTAGAGCATGGATTAAAACAGAAATGGCTAGGGGTGCTATTTGCTGTTTTCGGCGCCAGTGCTGCCTTTGGGATCGGCAACCTGGTCCAGTCTAATTCTATCTCAGGCGTCATGAATTCTACTTTTCAAATTCCAACATGGGTAACAGGTATCATCATTACGGCTTTTACAGCACTTGTGATTTTAGGCGGAATCAAAAGCATTGGCCGGGTCACATCTATCTTTGTACCCGTCATGGCTTTATTTTACGTCATTTGCGGTCTAATCATTCTTGTTATGAATGCTGATCTTGTTCCAGGCGCAGTCAGTCTTATTTTCTCAGATGCCTTTACTGGTCAAGCCGTAGCAGGGGGTGCAATTGGGACTGTCATTCGCTGGGGTGTCGCACGGGGAGTTTTTTCCAATGAAGCAGGTCTTGGGTCAGCACCAATTGCTGCTGCAGCTGCGAAAACGGATATGCCTGCACGCCAGGCACTCGTCTCTATGACGCAAGTGTTTATTGATACCATCATTGTTTGTTCTATCACTGGCATTACCATTGTCATGGCAGATATGTATTTAACAGTGAAAAGTGATGCGCTGACTTCGTTATCCTTTGCTCACTTCCTCGGTCCAGCTGGCTCAACCATTGTGGCAATCGGACTGCTCTTGTTTGCCTATTCAACCATCATTGGCTGGTCCTATTATGGCGAAAAATGCTTTACATATTTGGCGAAAGATTCATATGTGATGTATTATCGAGTTGTGTTTGTTATTGCTGTCTTTTTCGGTGCCGTGTTTAAGAATGATTTCGTCTGGGGCGTAGCGGATATGCTAAACGGACTGATGGCTGTTCCTAACTTAATCGGCCTCATCGGTTTGTCAGGAGTTGTCGTATTTGAATCAAAACGAATCATTGAAAAAATTAAACAGGAGAAAAAGGAGAAAAACATCTCGGTGTCGTCTTAATAGCCCTTTTATTCTTTTGCTTTTCTGTTAAAATAGACATATTATTCAACACATATGCAGGAAAGGACGTGCCGCCCTTGTCAGAGCAAAAAGCGGCTGAAGTCAATCAGCTGATTGAAGACATTTCGCAAAAGTTAAATATGCTGAACATTGGAGTCATCAAAGCCGAGGACTTCAGTCCAGACAAGTACGAAGATATTGAATTTCTACACCAAATGGTGATGAAAAAATCTTCATTCAGCCCAAGTGAAATGCAAGCCATCGCAAGCGAGCTAAAAAACTTAAGAAAATAATCGTGCAAAGGAAACTAAGATTGCGGTTTACGCCGCTTTCTTCCAATCATGCGCAGAAAAAGCCAGCACCCCGCAAGGTGCTGGCTTTGTTTATCCTGTCAAAACTGCTTATTTTGCGAGCAGTTTTAATGATTCACGGTTAAATGCTGGAATGTCATCAGGTGTACGGCTTGTCACAAGCTGATCCTGACAAACAACAACTTCTTCATCTTTGAATTTTGCGCCTGCGTTTTCCATATCTACTTGAATGGATGTATAGCCAGTCGCGCCTCTGCCTTCCAGCGTCTTTGCTGTAATGAGCAATTGCGGTCCGTGACAGATCGCAAATACTGGTTTTTTCTCGTCCATAAATGCTCTTGTGAACTGGACATAGCGGTCATCTGCACGCAGAATGTCTGGTGAGAACCCGCCAGGAATTAGCAGTGCATCGAAGTCTTCAGGCTTCACGTTATCAATGGACGCATCCACTCTCACTTCTGCTTCTCCTTGCTTCCCTTTCACTGTTTTTCCTTTTTCGTTTTCAATCACTGTGATCTCATGGCCTGCATCTTTAAAGGCTTTTGCAGGCTCGGTGAATTCAACATCCTCAAAGTAATCTGTTAATACAACTGCAATTTTCTTACCCATGTAGAAACCCTCCTGCTTGATTATCGTTTACACTACACACTATACCCGGGGAGATTGAAATCAAACATCCTATCCCGATCAGAAAACCCCTTATGATAAAAATAAGTATTTAGACTTATTTATATTTCCTCAACAAGGTAATTCGTATGATTTATGTTATCTTTACAATAATCTGCAAAAAATAACTACAAAAGTTAACGAAACATTTCTACAATAGGTATTGTGGTCAAAAAAATTAGAAAGGCGGAGATCAGGTGAAGAAGCAAACACATAGGTCTAAACGAAGGAAAAACCTGTCTATTCTGCTCACTTCCATTATGATGATTAGTCTCATTCTCCCAGCAGTACCTACTCATGCAGCAATAGAAAACGGCGATGCCGTAAAAGTCAGCATCTTAGCCACAACGGATGTTCATGCGAACATGATGAATTACGATTATTACAGCGACAAAGAAACAAATGAATTTGGTTTGGCAAAAACAGCCGAGCTGATTGAAAAGCACCGTTCACAAAATCCAAATACACTCCTTGTTGATAACGGAGACCTGATTCAAGGAACCCCTCTTGGAGAATACGTTTACAAAAATGAAAAAGACAGTATCATCAATCAAACAAAGGTTCACCCCATTATTCATACACTCAACAAACTAAAGTACGATGCAGGCACACTTGGCAATCATGAATTTAACTACGGATTATCATTTCTTGACGGTACTATTGCCGGGGCTAACTTCCCGATTGTCAATGCGAACGTCAAAAAGTTAAATGGAGAACATCGTTTTACGCCTTATGTGATCCAAGAAAAAACATTTAAAGATGCAAACGGAGCTTCCCAAACTGTGAAAGTCGGTTACATAGGATTCGTTCCACCACAAATTATGACGTGGGATAAGAAGCATTTAGATGGACAAGTTCAAGTGCAGGATATCGTCGAATCTGCCAATGAAACCATTCCTGAAATGAAGGAAAAAGGCGCAGATATCATCGTCGCTCTTGCCCATACAGGGATTGAAAAAACCGCTTCACCAAAAGGATCAGAAAATATGATCTTTGACCTTGCCACAAAAACAAAAGGCATCGATGCGATCGTGTCCGGCCATCAGCACGGCACATTCCCAAGCGCTGAATATAGCGGCGTCGACAAATTCGATGTCTCAAAAGGAACGATCAACGGCATTCCAGTCGTCATGTCAAAAAACTGGGGAAGCTACCTCGGAGTCATTGATTTAACATTAGAGCCTGACGGCAGCAAATGGAAGGTCACAGACGGAACAGGAAAGATTGAATCTGTTGCAGGAGTCACCTCTCAAAACAGCACTGTGAAAGATGCCATTCAAACAACGCATCAAAACACACTTGAGTATGTGAGAAAACCTGTTGGTAAAACAGAAGCAGACATTAACAGCTTTTTTGCTCAAGTGATGGATGACCCTTCTATTCAAATTGTGACTGATGCACAAAAATGGTATGCACAAGAAAAAATGAAGGACACGTCATACAAAAACTTACCGATTTTATCTGCAGGCGCCCCGTTTAAAGCTGGCGGCCGAAACGGTGTAAATTATTATACAAATATCGCAAAAGGTGATTTAGCAATTAAAAACATCGGCGATCTCTACCTTTACGATAACACCGTGCAGATTGTCAAACTGAAAGGCAGTGAAGTGAAAGACTGGCTTGAGATGTCTGCTGGACAGTTTAATCAGATCAAACCAAACAATTCAAATGAACAGCCTATTTTAAACGAAGAATACCGCTCGTATAACTTTGATGTGATCGATGGTGTCACCTATCAAGTCGATGTGACGCAGCCTGCTAAGTACAGCACAACAGGCACTCTTGTTAATGCGAATGCAAACCGCATCAAAAACTTGTCCTACAATGGGAAGCCAGTCTCTGACAATCAAGAATTTTTAGTCGTAACGAACAACTATCGAGCTTCTGGCGGCGGGGGCTTCCCGCATCTGACGCAAGATAAAGTGGTGCTTGCCTCAGCTGATGAGAACCGCCAAGTGCTGATGGATTATATTATCGAACAAAAAACCATCAATCCAAGTGCGGATCAAAACTGGTCCATTGCACCAGTCAAGGGCGCAACAGTCACATTCGAATCTTCTCTTTTAGCTAAGCCGTTTGCTGAAAAATCAAGCAGCGTAGATTTTGTTCGTAACGCCAGCACAGATGGTCTTGGCGTGTACAAGCTAGCCTTTAAAGAGGATGGCACAACAGAACCGCCTGCATCAGATAACTGGAATTTAACGGTGATGCATACAAACGATACACACGCACACCTTGATGATGCGGCAAGACGTGCAACAAAGATTAAAGAAGTTCGAGCCGAAAGCAAAAACAACATTTTATTAGATGCTGGAGATGTCTTCTCTGGTGACCTATATTTCACAAAATGGCAAGGACTTGCCGACCTAAAACTGATGAACTTAATGAAATATGATGCCATGACGTTTGGTAATCATGAATTTGACAAAGGTCCTTCTGTTCTTCGTCAATTCCTGACAGGTGATGCATCAGATGTAGATGCGAAAAACCGTCATCAATTTGAAAAGCCTGCATTCCCAATTGTGTCATCAAACGTTGATGTCTCTAAGGAAAAACAATTGAGCGGCTTAGTGAAAAAGCCAGCCACATTTAAAGCTGGTGAGAAAAAAGAAGCTGGGATTTACCCATACATCCTGCTTGATGTAAACGGTGAGAAAGTGGCTGTATTCGGCTTAACGACTGAAGACACGGCCATTACGTCCAGCAGCGGTCCTAACATTCAATTCAAGGATGCGTACAAGAAAGCAAAAGAAACAGTCAACACCATTCAAACAAAAGAAAAAATCAACAAAATCATTGCTTTAACACACATTGGCTATAACCGTGACCTTGAGCTTGCTCAAAAAGTAGACGGGATTGATTTAATCATTGGCGGTCACACGCACACCCTTGTTGAAAAATTAAAGGTCGTCAATAAGAAAGAACCAACAATTGTCGCACAGGTAAAAGACTACGGACAATTCTTAGGAAAAGTAGACGTGGCCTTTAATCAAAAAGGAGTCGTACAGCCAAAGGAATCTTCTTTTGACCTCATCACCATCGATGACTCCGTCAAAGAAGATGCCGATGCAAAAGCAATCCTCGATCAGTACAAGGCAGATATTCAAGATTTAAAAACGGAAAAAGTCGGGTCTACCGATGTCCTCTTAGATGGACAACGCGAGCATGTCCGTGCGAAGGAAACGAACCTTGGGAACTTTATTGCTGACGGCATGCTGAAAAAAGCACAAGAATCTGCTGGTGCTGACCTTGCCATCACAAACGGCGGCGGTATTCGAGGCAGCATTGAAAAAGGAGATATCACATTAGGTGATATTTTAACGGTCATGCCATTCGGAAACACACTCTATGTCGCAGATTTAAAAGGCAGCCAAATTAAGAAAGCACTCGAACAAGGGCTTTCAGGGATTGAAGAAGGCGGCGGCGCGTTCCCTCATGTAGCCGGCATTGAATATACGTTTACACTGAGTAAACCAGCTGGCAGCAGACTCATTGATGTCAAACTGAAAGACCAAAACGGCAAACTAACAGACATTGATGATCAGAAAACATACCGCGTGGCGACAAACGCATTTGTCGGCACAGGCGGAGATGGCTACAGCGTCTTTACAGAAGCTTCTCACGGCGAAGACTTAGGCTATGTTGACTATGAAATCTTCAAAGAGCAAATTGAACAGGCAGACGGCGGGCATATTTCTCCTGTCATCGATCATCGAGTGAAAGAAGTGTTCCTTCCGCGTGCGAAAGGAAAAGGCGCCTATGACATTCAAGATGATGAGAAATTCCAAACGTATGTGCAGCATACAAACAAAGCATTGCTCTATTTAGACAAAGCAAGCGAAGCGAAAAACGTTCAATTGTCTCTATCAAAAGCGCAGGTAGCCGAGCTGAAGAAAAGAGAGCAAGATCCAAACGTCACCATCTATCATGACAAAGTGGGACTCGCATTACCGCTCTCTAATTTGTCCGAAAATAGCGCAGATATATGGATGAAAAAGACGAATAAGGTGAAAAATGCATTAACGGATACGTATGATTTCCAAATCAAACAAGATCAGAAAAAGGTTTCTACCTTTAAAGATCCTGTCACACTATCCTTTACATTAGATGAGCCTCAAAAGGCGAAGAAACCTGGTGTATATTATGTAGACCGCAAGAAAAACCGTTATGCCAAAACAAGTAACGGATCGTTCGAAAATGGGGTCGTATCAGGTCAAACTGAACACTTCAGCGAATATACCGTACTCAACCAAAGCGGGGCAGCTGGAACAACGCCAGATCAAACTGGCGGAGACGGCGGTACATCAGTGCCAGGCGAAGGTACAGGTACAGATCCAAACCAAGATGGAACCGGAATCCCAGGCGGAACACTGCCTAATACAGCAACGATGATGTATACAGCTGTATTGATTGGTGTACTTATGCTTGCCTTAGGCGGTATCCTATATTACTACCAGCGCAAGCGTACAAGAAAAAATGTATCATCCTAAAAAAGGACAGAGCGTATGCTCTGTCCTCATATTGTTGACAAAGGGCTAAAATGATCTTGATTTTAGCCCTTTGTCTTCTTTTCATCTCAATCTTGGGATAAATAAATCCAATTGCGCTTATCAAATTCTTTCACATTATCTGATCCTATATGACGCAGCATTCTATTGAAGAACGTGATATCATCTTCATCATCGATGGCATATAAATCCTCTTGAACATAATCTCTTATAATAAAATTCGTTAAGTTCGTATTATTCACAAAATCAGCAAAATAATCCTCTACAAGAGTTAAATCCTCTTCACTTAACTTTTCATCATTAATAATTGAAATATGAAACACATTCAAAATCGCTTGTATATCTTCTTCATCCATATAACATAATGGCTCTAGTTTTCGATCTTCTTCCGTAAACGGTTTTCGAGTATCTTCAATGATCACGTAACATAATATTCGATGATCTTTCATCACGCTAAAAATTTCTAAATCCCTTAATTTTAGTGGTCGATTCAGTTTAATCATTTTTCCTCCTATAAATCATGATCTTGTCGTTGTATATCCCCGCCCTTCTCCAAAAATTGAAACGGACAGAGCCTATGCTCTGTCCGTTTTTTCTCTTCTAGCAAAATCGACGAATCTGAAGCGGTCTAATCGATGACGGCTTTCTGTGTATTGAAATAGACTCGTATCCTCTAAGAACACATAATTCTTTACCACGACAACATGGTCAAATCCCTTCAAATCAAGGTACTTCGCATCCTCTTCTGTACATGGCTCTACCACAAATTCCTTTTGAGCATAGCTGATCGATACACCGAGTTCTCCCTCAATATACTCGTAGATGGATCCTTCGCATATGTCTTTAGTCAAGACTTCAACATGCTTTTGCAAGAAGTAGTCCTTGTCTAAAATCACTTCTTCCCCGCTAATATTACGAGATCGAATGACTTTCCAAACGTCTGTCTGTTCATCAATTTTCAGCTGAGATTGAATATACTGATCCGGTTTAATTAAGCCAAATTCATGAACCGTTGTGACTGTCTTTCGGCCAAGCGTTTGTGAAAGCTCTTTAAAGCTGACAAGACCTGATACAGGGAACTGCATTTTCTCCCGATTCAGCAATACAGAGCCTTTTCCGCGGATTTTTTGAATATAGCCATTTTGCACAAGAATATTTAATGCCTTTCTCACCGTCTCCCGGGACGTGTCGTACATGATAGAAAGTTCATGTTCTGATGGGAGGATGCCTTTATCCTGCCATTCACCTTGCTCAATTCGTCTTGCGAGCTGATCATAAATCACTCGAAACTTATTCTCTTTCATTTTCCCTCCGCCCCATTTTCTAGCGTTTGGTTAAATGATAAACGATTGACTCATATGGGCGCAACGTAAATCCCTTGATATGTGCCGGCACATCCTCATAATTGGATAACAGGACTTGCCCCTCCATCTCATCTACAGCCTGCACAAGCTCATCAGGAAGCGTAAAGTCCGCCTCCCCTGGATAAAAGTGATTGATCACGAGGAGCTTCTCATCCTTGCTTTCTCTAACATAAGCAAAAATCTTTGGATCTTCTGCTAAAAGTAAGGAGAAGCTGCCATATGTGATCACATCAAGTTCTTTACGCAGTCTGCAAAGGGCTTGGTAATGATAGAAAATGGACGTCCGGTCTTTTAATGCAGCTTCGACCGAAATGTCGTTATGGGCTGGCTCAATCCAAGGTGTTCCTGTTGAGAAACCTGCATTCTTCTCTGAGGTCCACTGCATTGGTGTTCTCGCATTATCTCTTGACTTGACCTGTAAAATGGCGAGTGCTTCTTCCTTTGATTTTCCCTTTTCAAGCATGACTTCGTACATATTGAGTGATTCGATATCACGGTAAGACGCAATGTCCTCAAAGCGAGGGTTCTTCATGCCAATTTCCTCACCTTGATAAATATAAGGAGTCCCCTGCATCAGATGAATCGTGGTCGCCAGCATCTTCGCTGATTGCTGATGATACGTGTCATCATCACCATACCTTGAGACGATCCGCGGCTGATCATGATTGCACCAGAACAGCGCATTCCAGCCGCCGCCCTCATGCATTTTCGTCTGCCATTCAGACAGAATCGACTTTAATTCTTGAAAATCAAATGGTGCGATCGCCCATTTTTCGCCGTTTGGATAATCCACCTTTAAATGATGGAAATTGAACGTCATATCCAGCTCCTGCCGATCAGGTCTTGTATACCGAATGCAGTCTGCGATATTCGTTGAAGACATTTCTCCAACTGTCATGCTATCGTATTTCGAAAAAACCTCCTGGTTCATTTCATGCAGAAATTCATGAATTCTTGGCCCATCCGTATAGTACATGCGGCCGTCGCCTTGCACAGATTGTCCGGCGTCATCTAAGAAACGCTGATCCTTTGAGATGTTGTTGATGACATCCAGCCTGAACCCATCAATTCCTTTTTCAAACCAAAAGTGCATGATGTCATATACTTGCCTGCGCACCTCATCCTTCTCCCAATTGAGATCCGCCTGAGTGACATCATATAAATGAAGATAATAATCTCCTGTTACTTCGTCTAGTTCCCAGGCTGGGCCGCCAAATTTCGACTGCCAATCATTCGGCGGAGATCCGTCCGCTTTTGGCTCCTTCCAAATATAATAATCTCGGTAAGGATTATCCTTTGACTCACGCGAGGCTTGAAACCACTCATGGAAAATGGATGTATGGTTAACGGCTAGATCCATGATGACTCGTATTCCTCTCTCATGCGCTTCTTTCAGCATGCGTTCAAAATCTGTCATTGTGCCGTACATGTCATGGATTTTTGTATAATCGCTGATATCATAGCCATTGTCATGCTGCGGGGACTCATACATTGGCGTGAGCCAAATACAATCCGCCCCAAGCTCTTTAATGTAATCAAGCTTTTTCGTCACGCCATTGATATCCCCTGTACCAGAGCCCGTTGTATCTAAAAAGCTCTTCGGATAAATTTGATAGACCACCGCTTTTTTCCACCATGGTTCATTTGATTGCTGATTCAATTTCCTTCACCACCACTAGTTAAGTTCTTCTGAAAAATCCTTCTTCTTTTTTAGTTTTGCATATAAAAGAGTACCGATGAATGGAAGGATGAGGACAATCACCATTCCAATTGCAAATGCCCCCCAATATTTCGGGATAATGGAGAAGATTCCTGGAATGCCTCCAACACCAATTGAGCTTGCCAGCACCCCTTGAGAGGCGATAAACATACCGGCTAATCCTGAGCTGATCAGTGCAAAAATAAATGGGAATCGATAACGCAGGTTGACCCCAAACATCGCCGGTTCGGTAATTCCTAAATAAGCAGAAATACTTGATGTCAGCGAAAGTCCTTTTTGTTTTTCATCTTTTAAGACAAACATCATTGCCAGTGCAGCTGATCCTTGTGCGATATTGGACAGTGCAAGCATTGGCCATAGGAACGTGCCGTGCAGCTTTGAGTTAATCAATTGAATATCCACAGCAAGGAACGTATGGTGCATTCCTGTAATGACTAATGCTGCATACAGTCCGCCGTATAATAGACCGCCAAGTGCTGCGAATTGCTGGAATACGGCTACAAGTCCAGATGTTAAAACATTACCGATTGCAAATGTAACAGGTCCAATGACGATAAATGATAAAAATCCAATAACTAATAACGTAATCGGTGCAACAACTAACAGCTGAATACTTTCAGGTGTCCGTTTTGTGATAAATAATTCGAGCTTTGCAAGTAAATAGGAGGCGACGAGTATCGGAAGAACCTGTCCTTGATAGCCTACCTTCTGCACTTCAAGTCCAAACAAGTTCCAAACAGGAATGTCACCGGTCTTCTCAGCCGCTCCATAGCCCCATGCGTTTAACAAGTCCGGGTGTACAAGCATCAGTCCAAGGACCATCCCTAAAAGCGGATTTCCCCCAAACCGCTTCACAGCTGACCAGCCAATTAATGCTGGCAGGAAGGTGAAGGCAGTGCCTGCAATTAAGTTGATCATATTCGCTAAATCAGCCCATGCCGGATACACATCCACAATCGATTTTTGATCGAAGAAAATATCAGGAGCTGTTAAAATATTATTAATCCCCATTAATAAACCGGCTGTGACGATGGCAGGAAGAATTGGTATAAAGATATCCGCAAGCGTTTTCACAGCACGCTGCAATGGATTTAATTTTTGATCAGAGGCACGCTTGACGTCTTCTTTTGTGGCTTCCCCAATCCCCGTCCTTTTGACCATTTCGGCATATACTCGATTGACGACCCCTTGGCCGATAACCACTTGGTATTGACCGTTCGCTGAGAAAGATCCCTTCACTTCATCAATTTGTTCAAGTGCTTTCTCATCCACCTTGTCTTCATCTTTCAGCACAAAGCGCAGCCTTGTTACACAATGTGTCGCTTGATCAATATTTTCTTTGCCGCCGATGGCTTTCACAATCTGATCTGCTGCTGCCTGATAATCAGCCATACTATCCCCTCCGAGATCGTTTTTTTATATAAGAAAAAAGAACCAAAAAACTTGTATATACATGTTACTTTATATTTTATATTTGTATATACATGTAGTCAACAACAAAATGCAGCGCTTACATAAAAAAAGCTCCCTCAATGTGCTCAGGGAGAGGCAGCGTGTCATCCTCTTTTTTTATGCTCCGTTAATTTCTCGTAGACCTTATTTTTGTAAAAGGAGGAGGCTGGGCGGGCAAAAGTTTGGCGCTTAGATGTAAGTTCATCCAGACGTTTTTGTTTTTCTTCACAGATAAGAGACAGTTTCTTTCTTTCTTCTCCATCTATGCTTGATTGAAGTAATTCTTTGACAGTCATGAGTTCTTTTTTCAGCGCTGTTTCTTCCCCAGCAAATCCGGCATTTTTCATGATGCGGTAGCCCATTCTAAGTTCTTCTGGTACATGAGCAGCATCATCTTTTGGCAGAGGTTTCCCAAAGCCAGATAATCCTTCAAAAGCCCCGTTATCCATCGCTTTTTTGATCCGTTCTTCTGATAATCTCTGCGCAAAATCCATAGCGTTTCTCCTTTCGCCGCAAGTATTTGATTAAGCATAGCAAAAAAGCTGGCTCTCTCACAAGAGCCAGCTTCAGCATCTAGACACTCCCTCGCATTCGGTGTCTATCCTGCGCTCAGGTGCTCGTCCCTTCTTCGCTGAAAAGAGAAAAAGGGCTAAAATATTTTAGCCCTTTCTCGTTATTTATTGTCGACTTTGAAGGTTGAGACCATTTGTGCTAAGTCCTCTGACATGTCAGAGAGCTGTTCAATCGCACTTGAAATTTGCTGCATACCAGCACTTTGCTGTTCTGTTGCTGCCGCCACTTCTTGAGAGCTGGCTGCATGTTCTTCTGATACAACAGAAATTTGCTCAATCGATGTAGAAATCGTTTGATATGCTTGCTCAACTTGCTTAATAGAAGCAAGCAAATTGTTCGTTCTTCTTGAAAACTGAGATACACCGTCGTAAATCAAAGCGAAATTTTGTGACGTGCCTTCCATTTGCTCACGTCCTTCTTCCACTGCTTTACTACTTTCCTCTACACTTTCAAGAACGCGCTGACTGTTTTCCTGTGTGCCGATGACAAGATCTGAAACGGTTTTAGCCGCATCCGCTGATTGCTCAGCTAACTTGCGCACCTCATCTGCCACAACAGCAAACCCTTTTCCTTCTTCTCCAACACGTGCCGCTTCAATTGAAGCATTCAGTGCAAGCAGATTCGTTTGGGCTGAAATGTCCGTAATAATTGAGATGACACTTTCAATCTCCGTTGAATGAGATTGTAATTCTTCTGCTGCCTGCTTTGAGTTGGTCATCTTGTCATGTAGCATATTCAGATGATCAAGCACATGGTTCACTAATTTTTGACCAGATTCTGATTGCTTTTGTACGTCAGATGAAACAGATTTCATTTCGTCGACTTCTTTTGTGACGCCTTCGATTTGAGTATCGATCTCTGCAACGGATCTCGTACAATCCGTGATATTTGCGACAGAATCATTGATTCCTTCACTCATATTCGTCATAGCTTCTGATACTTGCTGCGCACTTTGACTTGATTCGGTCGTCACCGTACGAAGCTGTGAAGACATTTTCGACACTTCACTAGATGAGTTTGAGATTTTCGAAATGAGCTCTTTAATCCGTCCCTGCATCTTTTGGAAGGATGCGGCAAGCTGGCCGATCTCATCTTTACTTTCAACCTCTACCATACCAGTTAAATCACCGTCAGCAATTCGATTCGCTGATTCCATCAAGGAACGTGCTGGTTTTGCAATTCTTCTTCCCATGAAGTATGAGAAGAGTAATCCACCGATAAGCACAATGGCAGATGCCACTGTGATATAGATCATCAACTTCTGCGTTGTTTGAGGCACGACAGACGCATCTAAATCAATGCCTAAAATCCCTGTCAGCTCACCGCCTGAATCCTTGATTGGCAAAAAGACTGATTTATGTGTACCAAATGAATCTTTGTAAATATCACTTTTGACCATTTTATCTTCAGAGAGCGCTTGTTTCATCTCTTCTGAAAAAGCATAATCTTGATCAAAGTCATTTTCTTCACCGGTTAGTATAATAATTCTTTCTTTGCCGCCTTTATTAGATAACACGTATAAGTTCTCAAGCGTATGATCTTTTTGAAGCTCTGCGAATTTCGTTTTGATCTCAGCATAAATAGGATCATCCTTCCCGCTAATGCTGAGTACGTTTCCATCGATGTTATCGATTTCTTTTTTGGCGGTATCAATATCTGTTGTTAATCGATAATCAAATTGCTTTAATAACTGGGATGATAAATCCTGGCTCACTAGATAAAAGGTTAGAACGAATAATGCTACGGTTGCGAGTAATGTTACGGTAACGACTGACATGATTTTAGAGGATATCGTGTATCCTCCAAATTTCCTTTGTTTCGCCATTTTTTCCTACATCTCCACTCTCAGATTTGATTTAAGCATGTACATTTTCAAATTGACCACAAACAGATGCAATCACATCTTTTAAATAAGATACGATATGAGGGATATGCTCTGGTAACGTATAAGGTGAGATGACAAAAAACTTACTAACACTTAGATAGAATTCTTGACCTTCTTTTGAGTTGACAAGTAAAAACTTCGTTGTATCGCCAAAGAACATCTCATCTCTTTTCTCTCCAAGTTTTTCAAACAGCATTTTGTTCAATTCATTGTTTCTCTCAATTTCCATTGAAGTTGCTTCGCCAGAAATCTCTTCTTGAAAACGCGGTGAGCCGTCTAGGTAAATTCTAAATAATGTAGCCATTCCGACGTTGTCATCATTCACGACTTCTGCTTGCGGAATTTCTCGACTAAGTGCTTCTCTGAAGGCAAGGTTCACTTCTAAGAATTGACCGAGCAAGCGCTGATAGCCTTCAACCCCAAACGTTAAGAGCACACTCAGCATGCTGATTGAGCTTCCCATTCTTGAACACTCAAGTGTATAACCCGTATGGTATTCCCCGTAGCCTCTATGGCCAACGTATGGTGTCTCTTGTTCTTCCAGGTCCAAACGCTTTAAGTCAGCAGCGTTTTTCACTAAGAATAAACTGGATGTGTAAGGTGTTTGGCCAAGCTTTTGAAAATCAAAGCACATCGAGTCTGCAAGAGAAAGATGCTGGAATTTCGCTTTGATTTCTTTTAGCATACGAAGAACACCGACTGAGAATTGCAGCGGGTTTTCTGATACATCATACTCATTAAAGAAAGCAAAGAATCCACCCAGCGCCGAATCTGCATGAATATGCGGCACCTTCAGATCATACTTTTCAGCAATCGCTTCTGCTGTTTCACGTACCCCTTTGACATCATCAATTGCAATGGCATCTGTTGTTCCGGTTGTTGCCACAATATAAACGGGAATCCCGCCACCCTGTGCAACACGTTCCATTTGACAACGCAAATCTTCCATATCCATTGAATGATCTTTATTCGTCTTAATTCTGATTAAGTTGTTTGTGCCTAGTCCTGTTGCTTCCATTGACTTAAATAAGCTGTAATGTGCAGCATCAGAACAAAACGCATAAAGATTTTGTGGAACTCCTTTTCGCAGTGACTCCGGCGCAGCTTTTGCGATCGCTAAACGAAGTCCTGAAAAAATCGCTCCTTGACCTCCCCATGTTGTGTATCCCCCGCTCATATTTGGATCATATCCGATGAGCTTAGACATCATTGAGACCACTCTGACCTCAGCTTCCGCACCTGCTGGTCCATAAACATCCCAAAGGTTGTTTCCGTTTACCAGCATAGCTGTCAGCATGCCTAAAATTCCTGGTGTACTTGCCATTGGCAAAATGTTCGTGAAGAAATACTTGGTGTGGTATGGATGGTTATGTAAAAGCTTCAGTAATTCTTCATTCACAAGTTCCGCTTGCTGGCCGTTCATCGGAATTTGACTTGTTTCAGTGAGCTTTTTGTAAAAATCCTCCCCACGATTCTTTTCACCTTTAAGGTGTGCACGGTTGGGATCTTTCAGGTCATCGACCCCTGAAATGATCTGCTCCATCAATTTGATGAGTTCTTTACGCTCTCCTGCATTTCCGTCCTCACTCGGAAACCAGTTCTGAACGAGGTTCTCTGCTCGTACAGTCATATACTATCAATCCTTTCAATGGAAGATTTCCTGTCACTGTCTATATCGACCCCAATTCAGAAGTTTATAGTCTCGATATGTTCACTTAAGTATATTTAGATAATTTGTTCACTTATTAAAATAAATGAAACCCTTAAAAGACACATAAAAACCATTATGTTCACGAAACACAAAAATATATTGATATATCGTATAGGAGGAATTTTTATCCATCGTCTTATTCCATTACATGGCTCATTTTTTTTGTTTAACCTGCATAAACATTAATAAACAATGGAAATACTCTAAATGACCATTGTAGAAATTAAATTAATTCTTTAGACTTGTATCTTTTTACCTGTTTTATTGATATAGCAACTGGAAAATTGCTGAATTTTCTGTCAATAATAGGTCAATTTTCATAAAAAGTTTTTCGATGGGCGAATATTTTCATTTCCTCTCCTTTTATTGCTCGGACAGGCTTGCAAAGGCTCTTCACTGGTTATGACTTTTCTATTTGTGCATTTCGTGGTATATTCTAATGGTTCGTTTTCTTTCGTTCCGCCTCTTCCGTTTAACGGAGAAAAGGAGTGTTTATATGAAAACATTTATTCAAAAAAGAGGTCTCGGCTTCTTTCTGATTGCAGCCACCTTACTATGGCTCAAAACGTATTCAGCGTATTTAATCGAATTTAAACTTGGTATATCAAATGTGCTTCAGCATATTTTGCTTTTCGTGAATCCTATTAGCTCCAGCTTGTTCTTTCTTGGCTTTGCTTTATTGTTCAAGAAAAAATGGCAGCCTGCCGCTATCATTGTGATTCACTTTTTCATGTCTTTTTTACTATACGCAAACATCGTGTACTATCGATTCTTCAATGACTTTATCACGCTGCCTACAGTGATGCAGGCAGGAACGAATGGCGGACAATTAGGTGATAGTGCATTTTCACTCATGCGTTGGACTGATGTGTTTTACTTTATTGATACAATCATTTTGATTGTACTTGCAGTCCGCATGAAAAGGCAGCAGCAAACAAGTACAGCCACTGTACCTGTTCAAAAGTCAAAATCGTTTAGACTCGTCCTTGTGTCCTCTGTTGTGATCTTTGTTTTAAACTTAGTTGCTGCAGAGATCGATCGTCCAGAGCTTTTATCAAGATCGTTCGACCGCAATTATTTAGTTAAATATTTAGGTGCTTATAACTTTACTGTGTTTGATGCCATTCAAAATGTGAAATCAAACAGCCAGCGTGCTCTGGCAAATTCAAATGACGTGACAGATGTAGAGAACTATTTAAAAGCGAACAGCGCTGATCCTAACCCGGCTTATTACGGGAAAGCGAAAGGCATGAACGTCATTACAATTTCTCTTGAATCTCTGCAAAACTTTGTCATTGATTATAAGGTGAATGGAAAAGAAGTAACGCCATTCCTTAATTCATTGGCACACGATAACAAAACGTTTTACTTTGATAACTTCTTCCATCAAACAGGACAGGGAAAAACGTCTGATGCTGAATTTATGATGGATACTGGGTTATTCCCATTATCACAGGGCTCTGTTTTTATTAACAAAGCGCAAAACACATATCAAGCACTGCCTGGTATTTTGAAGAAGGATCAATATACGTCAGCAGAATTCCATGGCAATACGAAAACCTTCTGGAACCGTAATGAAATGTTTAAGTCGTTTGGGTATGACAGATTTTACGATTCTGAGTACTACGATATGAACGAGCAGGATACGAAGAACTATGGACTGAAAGACAAACCGTTCTTCAAAGAATCGATGCCAATGCTTGAAAACTTGAAGCAGCCGTTTTATTCGAAGTTCATTACCTTATCGAATCATTTCCCATTTGGAATGGACGAAGGTGATACTGATTTCGAACCTGGTGATTTCGGTGACTCTGTCGTCGATAACTACTTCCAATCGGCTCATTATTTAGATGAAGCGATTGAACAGTTCTTCAATGATCTAAAAAAGTCAGGTCTTTATGACAACACAGTCGTCATTATGTACGGAGATCATTACGGTATTTCTGAAAACCATAATGAAGCGATGGAAAAAGTGACAGGACAAAAAATTGGAGATTATGAAAATGCGCAGCTCATGCGTGTGCCGCTCTTTATCCATGTTCCTGGCGTAAAAGGCGGACAGATTCATAAATACTCTGGTGAAGTCGATGTCGCACCAACTCTTCTGCACCTGCTTGGCGATGATACGAAGAACTATTTAATGTCTGGTTCTGATATCTTATCGAAGAACTTTAAAGAGCTTGTGCCATTTAGAAACGGTGACTTCGTGTCTAAGGACTACACGAAAGTAGGTAATAACTATTACAGCAACAAAACAGGCGAGAAAATCGAGCCAACTGACAAGGCATCCCAAGAAAATGAAACGGTGAAAAAGATGCTGGAGACATCTGATAAGATTGTCACCGAAGATTTACTCCGTTTCTACAAGCCTAAAGGCTTTACACCGATTGACCGCAATGATTATGACTATACAAAGAAAGTACAGGATGAAAAGGATTCCTCTTCCGCCAAAGATGAATCCAGCTCTTCTTCAAAATAACGTTCTCATGCTAAGAACCAGCCGATCCTTGATCAGCTGGTTCTTTTTACGTTTGATCATGATTACTCCGGGTATAGGAGAAGAAGGAGGGATATATCATGAAGAAATCAGCAGCTTTTGTCGTGACTGCCTCACTTGCTTCGTCTGCCCTTTTCGGTTTCAGCCCTGCTGTCTCAGCACACGCCATGACCAAACCGGCAGCAGAACAATCCGTTCCTCAAGGTCCAAAAGCCGCGCTTACCAGCATTTATGAGCTGGCACATAAAGGACAAATGCCCTACTATGCTAAAGGATTGAAAATTGGCGTTCAAACAAAAAAAGACGTTCATCATCAGCTCGGAAATCCATATCCAGAAACAGGTCAAAGCAGCTTTGATTTGTATCATGCGGAAATGGGGAATCCCGGATTTGCTTTTCACTATGATGCAAAAGGCAAAATTGATGAAATCCGTTATTTCGGTACAAATGTAGAAAAAGAAACAAATATCGGCGGTATGACCCCTTCGTTACTAAAGAAACAGCTTGGACCAGCGGATTCAGTGAGCACCATTCCGCAGACAAAAGAGAAAAAATATGTGTATCGAACCGGTGATTATGAGCTTGAATTTATCGTTGGACATGATCCTGATATCAGCCAGCATGAACTCACCGTGCTGCATATCAACTTGATAAAAGCCAATTCTTAAATAAAAAAGCATCCTGAGCGTTTACTCAGGATGCTTTTCTTTTATTATGATGCCACTTCTAATTGCGGCTTTCTTTTCAATTTTCGTTTGAGGACTGGACCTGCTACATAATCAAGACCAAGTTTTCCGGCATTTCCTTTCGCTGCCATGATGAAGACTGCGATCAGAAGAAGCAGCGGGTTCACAGAGACAGTTCCAGCTAGTAAGAAAGAGACATTCATCACGCTTCCAAAAAAGGCTGCTGTTGTTGTAAACAAACCAACAATTAATCCTAGGCCTACTAAGATTTCTCCCCACATGACCATGGCACTGAATAGTCCGGCATTTGGCAAAGCGACATTTTCTAAAAACCATACATAGAACGGATACACTAGATGACCATCTTTGACGACAGGTTCAGATATTGCAAATTGCAAATAGCCTGATGCATCAAATCCACCTGTTAGTTTTCCAATACCAGATGTCAGCCAAGTCCATCCGATATAAAGTCTTGCTGCCAAAAGGATAACGGCTGCCCATACATTCGTTTGTAAGAATTTTGTAAACATGATGATGCCTCCCTTTAAATTATGTGAAATATTTCACATTTTCTTTATGATCTTATTATACTATTCAAAATGTTATTTGTGATCTTTTTCACATATATATTCACAAATTGTTCATGAATATCTAGTTGAGGTAAACTTTTCCCTTGCTAAAACCGTCTAAGTCATTTCAGACAGTGAAAAGGGGTTTAATTTTGTATGAAAACACTATTTCATTTTGCTTATTTACAGGCTATCTCATGTCTATTCCCCGTCATGATCTTTGCGGCGCTTGCCCTATCAAAGACGGTGTCTATTCCTTTTCTTCACCGGTATGATTTCATTCTATTGCTTTGCCTAGCGGCTCAGATTCTGATGCTGACGCTGCGGCTGGAGACTTTGGCGGAGCTAAAGGTCATTTGTCTATTTCATCTCATAGGAATCTGTTTAGAAGTGTATAAAGTACATATGGGCTCTTGGTCCTATCCAGAAGAAGCTTATACAAAAATATTTGGGGTTCCACTTTATAGCGGCTTTATGTATGCGAGTGTGGCTAGTTATATTTATCAGGCATTTTCACGACTTCATGTAAAAGTAGCCGACTGGCCTCATCCATTTCTTTCAATTGGCATCAGTTTGTGCATTTATCTCAATTTCTTTACGCATCACTGGCTCTATGATGTCAGATGGTGGCTGACATGTCTGCTTGTTGTTGTGTTTCGGAAAACATCGGTTTCGTTTCAGGTTGGTCCATCTTCCTTTCGAATGCCGCTTGTTGTTTCATTTCTCCTGATTGGCTTTTTTATTTGGATTGCCGAAAATGTCACCACCTTTTTAGGCGCATGGCAATATCCAAATCAGCAGCATGCTTGGTCCATTGTTCATCTAGGGAAAATTAGCTCATGGTTCTTACTCGTTGTGATCAGTATTGTGCTAGTGATCGAACAGCGTAAACAAAAAAACGTTCAGCCCATTTGACCTGGCTGAACGTTTTTTTTAATCTCGATCGACTTCCTTACGGAGATCATCTGCGACAAATTCTACATTCGTTCCAATAATAATTTGTACGGATGTTTTTCCAGAAGTCAGCACCCCTTTGGCACCTGCTTTTTTCAATGTACCTTCATTTAATAAATTTGTATCCTCTACTGTTAAGCGAAGACGTGTGGCACAATGATCAATCGTGGTGATGTTGTCTTTGCCGCCAAGTCCCTCTACGAGCATACTCGCTCCTCCTGCCGTCACCACATCATCTGCTGCGATATCTTCTATGTCATCATCTTCCCTGCCTGGTGTTTTCAGCTTTAATAGTTTAATGAGGAAATAGAAAACGACAAAGTACACGACGCCATAAATGATTCCTACTACGAGAAGCAAGATCGGCTTTTGCGCAATGCCGAAGCTTAAGACGTAATCAATCGCACCTGCTGAAAAGGCAAAACCGCTATGAATCCCAAGGGTATTCACAATAAAAAGCGAAAGTCCCGTCAAAATAGCATGGACACCATATAAAAGTGGTGATAAAAACATAAAAGAAAATTCAATTGGTTCAGTGATCCCTGTTATAAATGATGTAAGTGCCATCCCAATCATCAGACCAGCTGTTGCTTTTCGTTTCTCAGGTTTTGCAGTTACAACCATGGCTAGACATGCCGCTGGCAGACCAAACATCATCACTGGGAAGAATCCAGTCATAAAGACACCTGCACTTGGATCTCCTTTAAAGAATCGCGCTAAATCCCCTGTTGCCCCGCTGAATTCACCGAATTGAAACCAAAATAAGTTATTCAAGACATGGTGAAGACCTAATGGAATGAGCAATCGGTTAAAGAAACCAAACAACCCTGCACCTGTTGCACCAAGGCTTAAAATCCATTCTCCTAAATCATTGATTACACTTTGAATCGGCGGCCATACATATCCGAAAACGGCTGCTAATAGAATGGTGAAAAGTGCGGTCATTATAGGCACAAGCCGCCTTCCACTAAAGAAACCTAAGTATTCCGGCAGTTTCGTATCCTTAAATTTATTGTAAACATAACCTGCCAAAAGTCCGCATAAAATACCGCCCAATACTCCCATATTGTTGGTTGAGTTAATCGACGTTGTACCGGCTGACAAAATAAAATAAGAGATCGCTCCTGATAATGCCGCTGCCCCGTTCCCATCCTTTGAAATACCAATCGCTACACCCATTGCAAAAATTAAAGCCAAGTTCGCAAAAATTGCATTCCCTGCCGCATGAATAAACGGGATATTGAATACATCCTCCCGCCCAATGGCCAAAATAATCCCTGCTGCTGGAAGTACAGCGATTGGAAGCATAAATGATTTTCCTAGCTTTTGAAAAAACTGAAACACCATCTGATTTCCCCCCTTTGTCATCATCATGACCAAAGCATTCATGATGTTCATAAAAAATATATCATATGCACGTCTAGTTATCTATACCAATTTGTCCACATCCATTTGAATTCCGCTCTTTACTCTTTTTGCGTAAAATGTGGTAAGCTATTGAATAGAATGAAGATATAGAAAGCGGGAATGAACAGTGATTGTCAAACATGATCATGAGTTAGAAGCCTTAAAAAAAGTCGGCCGAATTGTCGCTTTGGCAAGAGAAGAAATGAAAAGCCAAGCGAAACCAGGCATGTCTACAAAAGAATTAGATTTGATTGGGAAAAAAATATTAGAAGAGCACGGTGCCAATTCAGCACCTGAAAAGGAATATGACTTCCCTGGTACCACTTGTATCAGCGTGAACGATGAAGTTGCACACGGTATCCCAAGTGAAAAAACCATTTTACAAGAGGGCGACCTCGTGAACATTGATATCTCAGCAGAACTGGACGGCTATTATTCCGATACGGGCATTTCATTCGTTTTAGGTACAGGTGATGCTCGTCTTGAAGCATTATGTAAGTGTGCGGAAGATGCGTTCCTTGAAGGATTAAAACATGCAAAAGCCGGTAAAAGACAAAACCAAATTGGCCGTGCGGTCTACAATACAGCGAAAGAACAAGGATTTACCGTCATTAAAAACCTGACAGGACACGGCATTGGGAAGAATCTGCATGAAGCACCTAACCATATCTTGAACTACTATGATCCATTCGATAATGCTTTGTTTAAAAATGGCACAGTCATTGCCTTTGAACCTTTCATTTCAACAAATGCTGAATCGATTTATCAGGCTGATGATGGCTGGACATTTAAAACACCAGATAAAAGTCTAGTCGCACAGATTGAACATACGATTGTGATCACTAAAGACGAACCGATTATTTTAACAAAGCTGTAAGCCAGCTATCCCCTCCTTCACAGGTGGGGAATCAGATTGTTGACAAAGGGCTAAAATGATGTTGATTTTAGCCCTTTGTCTTCTTTTCAGCGTGATAGAAAACCTTTGCAGTCTAGGAAGGACGAGCAGCGGAGCAGAGCGAATTTGACATTCGTGAGCACCGGAGCGCAGACCTGACAACGAATGCGAGGGTTTGTCTACACGCTGTATCCCCTCCTTCACTGAGAGGGGATTTTTTCATGCCCGTTTCACGAATCTGTCACGACTAAACAAAAAAGCCTGTGGTAAAATAGGCAAAGATATGTGAAAGGGGTCTTATTTGATATGTGGTTCATCATCATAGGTGTTATCTTTTTCATCGAAAGTATTATCTTAACGGTTGTAGGGATTAAGAAAAAACAATCCATGATGACCTATCTTGGTGTTGTCATCATGATTATGACGGTCGGCATGATCCTCGTTACCCTCAACCCGCCAAATTCATAAATCAATATTTCCAGCATATACATGGATCATAGGCAGATAGAATCAGTTTTCATTTCTTGACACCTGCACGCTTTTCACGTCCTTTTTTGAGATGTTACAATGCAGGCAGTTTCAATTGAAAGGAGTTTTCTATCATGCATTATGGTAGCAAAGGCTGGTATGTCGAAGAATTAAAGAAGCTTGGTGTGACTAAGCATGAAGGAAGAAAGCTTCAAAGCTTAAAAACATATTTCCTTGCAAATCTTCTTGAGCAAAAGAAACGCAGCTCATAAACGCTGAAAAGCCGTACATCTTAAGATGATGTACGGCTTTTTTTTAAATGTGCTGAATTCGTTTTTCTAAAGACTTCCTCACCACATCTGCTAAAGCATCTACTTCAAGAACAGCTTTCAGTCTCTCTGGACTTGTTTGACGATATTTGACTTCGTTGACCTCATGGACCGTAATGTGATGGGACGCTTTTTCTACTAGTACAAGCGATGCATCAGGCGGCACCATGCCTTCTTTCAATACACGTAAATAAAAGCCTGTATACCCTGTTTTTTGCACTTCCTTTACAAGCTTCATGTTGCCATGCTTAAGAGACAATTTCACACAAGGCTGTCTTGGCTGGCTCACCTCAACAAATGCATCTCCAAGCTGAAACACATCGCCAATATGCACATTCGTTTCGACTAGCTGGCGTACTGTTACATTCTCGCCAAAGGCAGCTTCCTGTAATGGTACCCCTAAAAATTGTTCAAAGTGAGCATAATGATCATACGGAAAGACACAGACGGCTTTATCATAACCCCCATGATGAACCAAATCCCCTTGACCATCTCCTTCAAAATTGATCTGACTTAAATACACAGGCTCATGAATGCGCCTTTTGTTGATGGCTGTTTTGATTTCTTTTCCATTCGCATATGTAATGATAGGTTGTCCCACTTGGATTCCTTCTATGTCGTATCTCTTTTGTCCCACGATGGCCATCTCCTTTGGTTGTCTACTGGCCTTTATTTTACATCGTTTGACAATCAAATCATAGTCGAGGCGTGAAGATCAGATGCAGGCTATGGTACGATGTGAAAAAAGGAGAGATGACCATGATTCATTATCACGCCATTATAAAAGGACGTGTGCAAGGAGTCGGCTTTCGTTATTTTGTTCAGGGAGAAGCCGTAAATCGTGGAATCAAAGGCTGGGTACGCAACACAGATGAAGGTCATGTCGAGTTAAAGGTAGAGGGTGAGCAGCAGAAAGTGATTGATTTCTTAGAGACTGTCCGGAAAGGAAGTCCTTTTTCAAAAGTCACCGACATGCAAATGGAGCCGCTCACCGAGCTTGCTCATTATCAGGATTTTCGAATACGGTCATAAAAAACCTAGCTATATGTAAACATTATTCCTATTCATGATAGTTAGACGGAGCTTTCGTATGATATAGTTCAGCCAGAATTTTCTGGTTGAACTTTTTTTATTTAGATTTAATCTATCAGTAGCCAGGGTAGAACGTACGGAGGCGTGGGACATTGATTCTCAAGTAAACTGTTCACCACCTACTTGTAGGAATATGTTTGAGGCTGGTTGGGACTTAGATCTTCTATAACATCGAATCGGTACGAGTCATGCATAAGATTAATTGGACTGGTTCGATATTGCCTCAAAATAGTCTAGAACTACTTTGCGGAATTCTAATGAAGCTTGCGTCATGTATCGACTTGTATGCCACAATAAAGCGATATCACGTACAAGTTCATGATTCTCAACTTGCAAATATTTAATCTTTCCCCATGATATTTTTGCTGTGCTTGGTATGAAGGCAAGTCCAATTTCAGCTTCTACAAGACTGATCAAACGTGTAGGTTCATCGCCCTCATACACATATTTAAGGTCAATTCCAGCCGATTTGCATACAGAGTCTACTAAATCACGAGTGCCGTATCCTCTTTTCACACCGACAAAGCATTCATCCTTAAGTTCTGTTAAACATACGCTAGTTCGGTCTGCCAGTCGATGCCCATTAGGAACTGCTACAAGAATGGGATCAACAAAGACAACTTGACATTCGATGTCTTCCCCTTGAAAAGGAGAGGACGACAAGCAAAAATCGACTTCGCCTCGATGTAAAAGCGTGACCATTTCCAGTGTGGTCAGCATTTGCACATGAAATTGGATATTAGGACGTTTTTTACGAAACTCTCGCATCATCTGAGGCAAAGTGCTTGCTGTGGTTACCGCAAGCTTTAGTGTACCAGATTCTCCTCTAGACAAATCGCTAATCTCCTGTTTTCCCTGTTCCAACTCAAACAAAGCCCTTTCCGCGCGACGAATGAATTTGTTGCCAAATTCATTTAATCGCAGTTTCCTGCCTGTGCGATCAAATAAAGGTACCCCTAAATCTTCTTCCAGACGCTGAATTGTTTTGCTAAGCGACGATTGCGTAACGTGGAGGCTTCGTGCAGCTTCGGTTACATGCTCTAATCGAGCTACCTCTAGAAAATATTGTAGTTGAAGGAGTTCCATTTCATTTTTTCTCCAATCATTCCTTTTGGTCAATGATATCATAACTTTAAATGCGTTGGAATGAATGTAAAATCCCAAGTAAGATATCAATATAACAAATTTAAAGGGGGAGAAAAAATGAATTCTCGTAGCAGATGGTTAATGATATCCGTTGGACTAGGAATATTATTAAACCCTTTAAATTCATCAATGATTTCTGTTGCTATTGCTAGGTTGCAACATGTGTATAGCATTGATTTTACTGCTGTTTCCTGGATTGTGTTTTCATTTTATATCGCTAGTGCTATCGCCCAACCTGTCATGGGGAAGGCTAGTGATTTATTCGGCCGGAGGAAGATATTTCTGGCTGGTCTTGTTGTATCCTTAGTTTCTTCTATTCTGGCTCCATTTTCTCCAAATTTCGGATGGCTTATTGTGTTAAGAATCGTACAATCCATCGGAACTAGTATGCTGATTGCAGTTGGAACAGCTATAATACGCATTCATATTACAGAAAAACAATCAGATGCTTTAGCAGGTTTATCAATTTTCCTATCCGGTGCGGCAGCTATAGGACCTTTTGCCGGAGGAGTACTTATTCAATGGTGGGACTGGCCAGCGATCTTCATCGTCAATACCCCGTTTGTAGTGGCGAGCTTTATATTATCTTGGAAAATGATTCCTAATGATGGACCAGCAGCAACGGTTTCATGTGACATGTCGTTTCGAAAATTACTGGGTGTGATTGATGTGCCAGGAATTCTGCTTTTTGCGGTGGGTCTGATTGCCCTTCTAGTTGGCTTGCTGGCAGCGAAATCATCTGGGCATTTCTCTATGTGGAATATCGTTGTTGTGCTAATCGGGCTCGTTGCGGTGGGAATATTCGTACGACATGAGCTAAAAACAGTGTCGCCATTTATTCCTTTACGTACCTTCGCCAAATATCCAGGGATGACTTGGGTCAATATACAATACTTGCTAGTTAACTTCCTTTATTATTCACTCTTTTTTGGGATTCCATCATACCTGCAAATGGTACGTCATGTCAGTGCATTCCACACAGGGATTCTTATGTTAACCTTAGGCTTGAGCTCGATTGCAGCTTCGCCAATAGCAGGGAAATGGGTCGGTAAATCAGGACCCAGACCTGCATTGATTGTATCCTCATTACTGATGGTAGTAGGGGCAGTGTGGATCGTGACATGGACGCAAAGTTCACCAGTCATCAGTGTGTGCCTGGCGTTAGCCGCGTTCGGTTTTAGCAACGGGCTAAACGCTGTTGGTATGCAGGCAGCTTTGTTTAAAAGCTCTCCAAAAGAAATTGCTGGTGTAGCATCTGGCCTATTTAATACATCGAGATACTTGGGAACAATTTTATCTTCACTGTTGACAGGTGTCATTATGGGAGGTGCGTTCACCTTTACAGGATTCCGATTGCTGGGGGTTTTCCTAATGGTCATTGCATTGGTTTTAGTATTTATAAGTCTGCGACTCAGATATTCTGAGCAATTGGATGAACCGAGTACAAGCAATTCAAACAAAAAATAAAAATTGGAGTTGAATGTTATAACAACTGTTAATATCAAGGAATGGTCCTCATGGGATCAAACTTGGCAGGGAATGCAAAAGGATAAACAGCCCCAGGGTGAGAAAGTCATCCAGAAGTGGAATGCGAGAGCGTAAACTTTCGCCCATTGTTGTAGTAAGGAAGAGATCTTTTGTGGTCATCATAAATAAAAAGGGATAGATATCTATCCCTTTTTTTTTAATCAATTTAAATGTTCAACACCATATGAGAGGACACATGTATTATGATAAAAGACATCTTTTTATGGAATTACATATAACTCTCGCTAGGCTTTTTCTGTCCTGTGATAGGGCTTGTCCTGATAAAAATAGTTTGGTTTCACAATGGTATTGTCGTAATGCTTGTGGAATATGTGGGTAGCAGCTGGTGATACTGGCGGAATCAGCCATGTCCAGTCCCCAGTCAGCTTGCGGTCAGCCTTTTCTTCCTGCTTTTCAAACTGCTTGAATTGATGTGCTGCTGTATGGTGATCGACAATGGTTACCCCTGCTTCGCGATAAGAATGGAGAACCGCCACGTTCAATTCGACAATGGCTTTATCCTTCCAAAGGGACGCATTCTTGGTTGTGTCCAGTCCTAAAAGAGAAGCGACTTTTTTCAGCATATTGTAGCGGTTTTCATCCGCTAGGTTGCGTGCGCCAATTTCTGTGCCCATATACCAGCCATTAAACGGTGCAGCATTGTAATGAATACCGCCAATCTCTAATTTCATATCAGCAATAATCGGGACCGCATACCATTTTAGTCCCAAATCACGGAATCCATCATATTCAGGATGGGTGATCTCTACCTCTTGGACGATTTCTTTCGGAAGCTCATACAGAACAGGCGGCTGACCTTTAAGCTGAAACATGAGAGGCAGAATATCAAAATGTGTGCCCTCCCCTTTCCAGCCATGTGCTTCACATAATTTTGTTAATTCAAGAGATGCCTCGTCGCCGATGATGCCGTATTCCGTTTCATAGCCTGCATAACGGACGAGCTGATGATTATAAATGACGACTTCCTTCTGTCTGTTTTTCTCTGGGGGAAAGATCGTAATGGACGGTTTGATTTTCCCGCCATTTGTCGCATACTCAATATGATGAAAGAGCGCCTCCTTCACCTCATCCTCTGTCTTTACATGCCGGCAGTCATGCACTTGCAGGGTCGACCAAAACAAACGGCCAATGCAGCGGTTACTGTTGCGCCATGCCATTTTCGCCCCGTGAGCTAATTCCTCTAGTGTATGCGTATAAATTCCTTCAGACTCAATTTCTTTTTTTATTTCATGCAGACGTGCTGCTTTCTCTTCATTTGACTTGTTTAATTCTTCATAGCATACAGAAATAAAAGCTTCTGCTTCATTCCACAACGCTTCTTGATTACTCAAACATACTCGCCTCACTTTAATACGAATATATCCATTGTAGCGGTTTCTATTGATAAATTCACTCGTTTCAAACCATTTTTTATCAAATCATCCGACCATTGTCCTTAGATCATAGATGAATCAATTCGTTTAAGGGTCTTTTGGAGCCAGCGTACATAGCCTTTTTCCCTTTCGATTGCCCTTGTCAGCACTAAGTAATGCCCAAATTGCGCTGAATGCAGTGATTCAGCAGAAGGGTCTTCCTCTGTCAAAGCGTGCAGCTTTTGTTCCAGCACATCTACTTTCTTGGTGCGCTCTAAAAGTTGATAGGCAAACAGGTCAGCCGCTTCTTCTTTGTCCATGGAGGAGATGAAAAAGGTTTTAAGCATGAATTCATCCTTTGTTGTTTCCGGGATCGGATCTTTTGTTCTTAACCACTGACGCAATTCTTCTTTTCCTGCCGCTGTGATTTGATAGACCTTCTTCTCCAGCTTTTTTCCTTGTATGTGAATATCAAATTCAATAAACCCTTCCTCTGTGAGACGCTTCAGCTCAGGGTAAATCTGACTGTGCTTCGCACTCCAAAACTGTCCAAGCGAATCTTTAAAATGTTTCGTGATATCATATCCCGTCAGCTCATGCTGATCCAGCAAGCCAAGAATGGCATATTTTAGTACTCTCATGATGGGCCTCCAACGCTTATTCTTTGACAATAGTATATCATAGACTTTAAAATAAACATGTAAATCACAACATGTTTGAAAAAACATCATTCTAATGAAAGAAGGAATAAACATGGATCAATTCGTTGGACTTCATATGATTTATACGTATGAAAATGGCTGGGAATATGAGATTTACATTAAAAACGATCATACCATTGATTACCGCATTCATAGCGGAATGGTTGGAGGACGCTGGGTCCGTGATCAAGAAGTAAATATTGTGAAGCTGACAAAAGGCGTATACAAAGTCTCTTGGACAGAACCAACTGGGACAGACGTCTCTCTGAACTTTATGCCTGAAGAAAAACGCATGCATGGCGTCATCTTCTTCCCTAAATGGGTGCATGAACGTCCAGACATCACCGTCTGCTATCAAAATGACTACATCGATCTCATGAAAGAATCTCGTGAAAAATACGAAACCTATCCGAAATATGTTGTCCCAGAATTTGCGGACATTACGTATATCCATCATGCAGGTGTGAATGACGAAACCATTATCGCAGAAGCACCATATGAAGGCATGACAGATGAAATAAGAGCTGGACGAAAATAAAAAAAGCGGCACGCCAAGTGCCGCTTTAGATTGGTGAAAAAGGGCTAAAATGATCTTTATTTTAGCCTTTTTTTATTGAATGCCTAACGTCTTTTGAGGAAGCACGAAACGATAGACTGGCAGTTCATCACCTGTTTTTGAAGCAATAAACCCTGATGACATATAGCTGTCCTTTGATTCTGGTTCAAGGGCAAGTGAGAGCAAATTGGTTTGCGGCTGTGCCGTGACATATACCTTTGTTCCTTTTGGCAGCTGACGTTTCTTGTCAACGAGTTTTGTTTCAAGCTGAATATCTGTTTTGCTCTTTTCCTCTCGCTTTGTCACCTGATAGGCTTGTACCGGCACTTTCATGCCAGCCGGCAATGTGACACTTTTTAATCCTAATGTTCTGAGTTTCTTTTCTACTCCTTCATGCCCCGGAAGAATGAGATAAGCTGTCGGCCGTTCTCTTGTTAAGACAGGAACAGCATCGCTCGCACTGTGAAAGCGCACAGGAACTTGAGTCGTTTGTACCTTCTCAATATCAACCATTTCCAGCGAGTCATTGACAGGTGCTTGGAAATCATCTTGAATGACCACTTGATCATCATCATTTGGCTGCAGTCCTTTTTTGACCAGCTTCAACCGCTCCGTCACCATTTGCTGCTTCACCTGTTTGGCATGTTTCACCGTGGTCTCAATGATTTTTTCATGGGTGGCTACTTGCGCAGCGACGCGGCGGGCAAAATCCTCTCTTCCAATCCCAATCCCTCTGCTTTCTACAAGAAATGACAGGGCTGGCGAAAGTGCAAGGGCATTACGGCCAATTCGCGCATCCGTACCACCTTCATAGATGTCGATCTTTCCATCCTTTCCTCTTGTGTTTGTATAATACAAATCGTTAGAAAATCCTTTATTCGTCAGCGTTTCACGAACTCCGTTAACGTATAACTCATTTGATGTCAGCCGGATGCTTTCAGGAATGTTTAAATTCTTCCCTGAAAGAATAAGCAAATCATGATATTTGAGAGCGCCTGATGAACCGATATTTTCAAACTGCTTTTGACCCACATCGTATTCATGGGCATCAATAACTACCTCTGGCGCATACCGATTAAATTCTTGATGCAGGGCTGCCAGTTCTGGAGATTCTAATGTCATATGATCACGGTTTCCGTCTAATCCGTTTGCCAGTCTGCGGTCAAACGCATAAGAACCATCAGGATTGATTCTTGGAACAATGATGATATTGACATGATTGAGTATACGCTCTCCTTCTTCACCTGCTAATCGTTTTGCAATGACGAGAGCAGATTCACCGGAGGCTGGTTCATTTCCGTGTATTTGTGCTTGGAGCCAGATGGTTGGCTTTTTTGAAAGTGGAGTAATGGAGCGATCCTTTGTAAAGTACAGGGCCGGAATGGATCTACCTTCAATGGATGTTCCAATCTGTTTCTGCGTGGCATATGGGCTTTTGCGGACAATGTCTTTTAAGAAAGCTTGAAGCTCTTCTTGTGTCGTAAATGCTTCTCCTTTTTTCTGAAAGGCAGGGGTTTCAAACGTCTCGCCAGGCTTAGGGTATAGCTTTTTCACTGAAGCCGGTTGTTCATAACTCTTTCCATAATAAGGGGTTTCTGCATGAGCTGAAGCTGGGCTCACCATCGACAAACTGCCTGCCAAGAGGCATGCAGCAGCAAAAAGAATCGTGCCTTTTCGTTTGGACATGCTATCCTCTCCCTTCGTTGATTTGCATTATAAAGAAAAAAACAGAAAAAGTGTCAGTATTTTTCAAAAATAAACCTTTTGGAGGAACAGGCATATCTTTGTCTAGGGCAAATGAATGGAGCCTGCCCGGCAATATGACCTAAAAAAAGTGCCTGCCCGCAGCAGACACTTTTTTATTTACCAGATGGAAATGGCCCCAATGAGAACCGCCACGACAGTCATAGCGACGACTGCCAGCACAGCCCATTTCATCCCAAATTTCTGATGCTGATCCAGTGATACGCCAACAAGTCCAACAAGTAAATGAGTCGATGGAACAAGTGGACTTAACATATGAATCGGCTGTCCAATAATAGAGGCTCTGGCAATCTCAATTTTATCGACACCGTATGCTGCCGCTGTTTCTGATAGGATCGGCAGTACGCCATAAAAGTATGCATCATTCGGCATAAAGAAAGTAAAGATCCCGCTTGTTAATGCGACAATGACTGGAATAAATCCGCCAAGCTGCTCTGGAATTGCAGATACAATCGAAATCGCCATTTCATCGACCATTTTCGTTCCAGTTAGAATACCTGTAAAAACACCTGCCGCAAAAATCATCGAAGCAATGGCTAAAACGTTTGTTGAGTGAGCGGCAATTCGCTCACGCTGCTGATCCAAGTTCGGATAGTTCACGATAATCGCCACACAGAAAGCAAGAACAAATAGAACAGTTAAGCTGACTTTACCTGATACAAGCAGCAGCACCAATAACAAAGTCAGCGCTAGGTTAAACCACCAAAGCTTTGGCCGTTTAATGTCATCTTGCAGTGCTGCTGCCATTTCATTTGCATGAATCGGCTGGTCAAGTTCAATCACACCAAGGCGTTTTCTTTCGGCTTTTCCAAGAAAATAAGCAACAATAATCATACTGAGAACCCCTGCACCAATGACTGGAATCATCGGTCCAAATAAAAGTGAAGGGTCAACGCCAAGTGCACTCGCCGCTCTAGGTGTAGCTCCTCCCCATGGAATTGTATTCATAATTCCCATGCCAACCCCGGCAATACCCGCTAAAATAATTGGACGGATGCCAAGGAGCGTAAATAGTGGAAGCATCGCTGTTGTTGTAATCATATACGTTGTTGTTCCATCACCATCAAGTGCAACAAGCATCGTCAGGACAGCTGTTCCGACCACGATTTTTAATGGATCGCCTTTAACGATTTTTAAAATTTTCGCCACCATTGGATCAAATAAACCCGCATCAATCATAATGCCAAAGTACAAAATCGCAAACATGATCATGACCGCTGTTGGTGCGACTTGCTGCACGCCTTTGACAATCATATCTGAAATTTCAGTAAAATGAAAACCTGCAATAAGAGCAAATGCAATCGGTGTTAACACCAATGCCGTTAAAACAGACATACGTTTCGTCATAATCAAAACCATAAATACAATCATCATAAGAAATCCTAAGATTGCTAACATATTGTTCACCCCTTATGTTGTATACGCTTTCATTAATGTGTTGGTATCCCATTTCCAACCCTTTTTGTCATCATATCTGAGGTGAGAATTGAAGTAAATATTATGAATTTTAATTCTTTTTCGGTCGATAAATGCTTTTTGTTCATTTTGTTCAAACATTGGGCTTTTTGATTCCATGAAAAAAACAAAGGGTTTATTTTAGCCCTTTGTCTTCTTTTCAGCGTGATAGAAAACCTTTGAAGTCTAGGAAAGACGAGTACTGGAGCGAATATGAGATTCGTGAGCACCGGCACGCAGGAATGCGGGCGATGCAAGGGTTTGTCTACACGCTGGAAGCGGTCTCACTCGACCGCTTGTTCTCCTTGTATCAATTGCTCATATTGCCTTAATTGATTTTCCATAAAGATCTTTGCCTCTTTGCTGTTCATATAACGACTTGTCCAGCCCTTTTGCTTTAATCGCTTTTTCCAGGACTTCGTTTTCGTCATTTTTTGAAGAAGCTGATCCCATTCACGAATGTCATGCTGACTCATTTGTTTAGGGCCCATCACACCGCGCCAATGGGAAAAGATGAGCGGAATGCCCTGCTCTTTCCATGTCGGCACATCTTCAAATCCATCTAAACGCTGGCTGGTTGTCGTCGCTACGAGCTTCAGCCTCTTTTTTTCATAATCATGACGAACCTCTGTAATGGTAGTCGTTGCTGCATCCACCTCATGGTCAATGAGTGCCTGAAATAAATCATCTGCACTGTCAAATTTCAAAAATTGAATGCGATAGGGATCAATCCCTGCCATTTCTGCTGCCCGGGCGAATGAGATTTGATCATCATTTCCAAAATCAGGCGCAAACCCAATTTTTAAGGAATCTGGTTTTTTCTTGAGGGCGTGTAACAGCTCCTTCCCATTTGCAAAAGGAGAATCCATCGGGACTGCGACGACCTGCCACTCTTCTGCAAGGATTGCCAGCGGTGTCACATCATTCATCGTCACGTTACTGCTGCCAAGTAAATTACGGCTTAACAATAAACTTGAATTTAAACTGATATAGTTGGCTTCCCGCTCCATCATGTATGTCCATCCTTTATCCACCGTTCCACCTCTTTGATAAAGAATGTTCACAGGCCGGTTCACCAGCTTCTCTTGTTCAAGCACTGATTTCATCACCTGAGCCGTTTGGTCAAATCCCCCCTCTGGTACACCCGACACCACAATATATAAGGAGCTTTGCTGCAGGAAAGAGTCTCCGGCTTTTTTTTCATTAAAGGTGAGTGTTATACAAAGGCAGAGCACGATCACAAAAAGTATTCCTTTTTTCATCTTTTAAGACTCCGCTTGTTTGGCAGGGTAATATTTACGTTCAGGTCTGCCAATAATTCCGTATGCAAGCTCTGCCCGGCATTCCCCTGTTGTCACGAGATACTCTACGTACCGTCTCGCAGTTGTACGTGATGCGCCCATCTTTTCCCCGAGTTCTTCTGCTGTAATTCCGCTATTCTCTGATGCCATCAATGTTTTCACTTTATCCAAGGTCAGTGAATTGATGCCTGTGGGGAGATCTCTGTCATCCCTTTGTTTTGGCTCTTCCTGCATCTGTCCAAAAAACAGATCGATCATCGTTTGATTGACTTCATCCTTTGAATTGATGATGTCTTTCTTCTCTTTATATTCGGTTAAAACTTGTGCAAACTTTTGTGCGGTCACCGGTTTGATTAAATAATGAACCACTCCGTAATGAAGCGCATCTCTTAAAAGCGTCGTTTCCGTTGCAGCCGTGATAATGATCACATCTACTTCAGGACAGCGTTCTCTTAAAAGCGGCAGCAGGTTTGTGCCGAGCTCATCAGGCATATACACATCAAGCAAAATGAGATCCACTTGTTCCCTTTGGAGCGCCTCCCACATATCCTTTGCACTCTTTGCCTTTCCAGCGACCTTAAATCCTTCTATCTTTTGTATATAAGATTCATGAATGGCAGCGATTCGAAAATCATCCTCCGCAATGAGTACCTTAATCACCATCTATTCCCCCTTTGTGCCTTTCGGTATGTATACAGTGAAGATGGCACCGCCTTCTTTTTGGTTCGCAACTTCAATCCAGCCCCCAAGCTCGTCCAATACTTCTTTCACATTCGCAAGCCCATAGCCTCGTCCTTCTCCCTTTGACGAATGGCCTCTTGTGAAAATCTGTGACAGTTCTTCTTCATTCACCCCATCACCTGAATCTGACACTTCTATGATAATATCAAACCCAATATCTGTGATGAACAGGTCTACCTCGCGCTTCTCCTTATTTAATACAGCTTCAAAAGCATTGTCTACGAGATTGCCAATGATGGTGATAAAGTGAGATAAACTTAAATGAGCTGGGAGCGGCTCAAGTGAGCTATTTTCATCAATGTGGAAATGGACTTTCTTCTCAGATGCTTTCCCTAACTTGCCAAGTAAGATGGCTTGTATTTTAGGAGACCGAATCTGCTTCATGAGTAAATCGTGCTGACGGTTTTGCAGATGATATTCTTCTTTAATTAAGTCGATGGCTTCATCGACTTGCTTCAGCTCAAGCAGGCCTAAAATGGCGTACAGCTTATTTGAGAATTCGTGCGTTTGGGCTCTTAGGTCTTCTGAATATTGGCTGACCTCTGTTAATGTATCCAGCAGCTTCGTCAGCTCTGTTTTCTCTCTGAAGCTCACAATCCCTCCGAATACTCGATGATCCTGCATTACTTTTTTCACATTTAAGACATAGGTTTTATCATTGACGACGGTTTCGATGTTAGGTTCAATCGTCTCTGCCTTTAAATAGAGAAGAAGTTTGGCATTTGGCAAGACTTGATCAATATGAAGGGGCAGCTTTGATGAGACGCGCAGCATGTGCTCAGCTGATGTATTCATCATCGTAATCGCGCCTTTCTGGTCAAACGCAATAATCCCTTCTTTTATAGCGAGCAGCATCGCCTCTCTTTCTCGATACAACGAAGCAATTTCATGCGGCTCAAGCCCTAATGTATCTTTGCGAATACTCTTCGTTAAAAAAATCGCACCGAATATGCCAGGCAAAAGCACGAGAAGGGCAATATAGCTAAGTTTCAATAGCTGATGAGCTGTCGCTTGATCAATTTCCTTTTTTAAAAATTCGACGGTGACTGTGCCGATAATTTCTTCATGCCCTTCTGTTTCTTTCATAATGGGTGCACTGCCTCTGACAACGGTTTCACCATTAGAATCATCAGTTGATATGGAGGTTCCTCCAAATAAGAGGGTACTTCTTCCTTCCGATACACTGATGGTTTTTCCTACGTCCTCATGATTCGTATGAACAAGGACCTTTCCTTTTCGATTGGTAATGAAGATGGCATGTGCTCTTACTTGCTCCTTCATTTGCTCAAGCACTGCCTGTTCTTCATTTTCGGACGCTGATAGAGCCACCGATGCTTTAATGGGCGGCATATATGATATCGTTCTAGCGGTCTGCACCGCCAGCTGTTCAGCTTGTCCCTGCCTTTCTGATGTCTGCAGAAAACCAAAACAAATGGTTAATAATGCAATGACAACAAGCAAAAGCCCGATAATTAACCCCAAAATTTTCGTTTGTAAAGTGACTTTCCTTTTGCCCATCCTCACCGCTACAACCCCTAATTCAGTAGATTCACCCGAATAGACTCTAAGAAAATGATATCATTTTTTCTTACTAAGTTAAGAGAAAATTCTTTCAAACAAAAAAGACGACTCAGACATCGAGTCGTCCCTATATGCCTATTACGTGATTGATAAACCCGCACTCGCATAGCCAGCTACGGTATTTACTAAGGAAAGACCTGTAGCTGATGCGGAGAATACAACAAGCAATCGTGTTTCAGGTGTGACTGGTACATTTAGACCAGTCGCAATACCATTTGCAATCGCACCCAGCGTTAAAACACCGGTTAAAGCTGGTGCTAAAGTGACACTCGCTACTTGAGTGAAACTGTTATTTGGTGTTGGTGAAGCAAACAAACTAGCTGTGACCGTAATACTTGTGCCAAGCAAAGAAAGAGCAGCTGTCGTACTGAAATAGCCGGCAAATGATGTGATTGTTCCGGCTCTAGGAACTGAGAACGCCATGTTGAGTAAAGTGCCTGCAGCGCCGGTTAAATCAATCACTCCGCCTAAAATACTGACACCTGTCGCTGAGTTACCAAATCCGATCAAGCTGGATGTTCCAACGAGACCGCCTGCAATTGTTGTCAGGACAGCAGGTGTACCTGAAGCAAACGGAATGATCGCACTCGATCCTGTCACTCCTGTTGGACCGGTGGCGCCTGTTGCTCCTGTACCTGTGACTCCCGTGGCTCCTGTTGCACCGGTTATCCCCGTTGCTCCGGTCACTCCCGTTACGCCTGTTGCACCGGTTACCCCCGTGGCTCCGGTCACTCCCGTGGCTCCGGTGACTCCAGTTAATCCAGTTGCTCCGGTGGCTCCGGTTAGACCTGTGGCTCCGGTGGCTCCTGTTAATCCAGTTGCTCCGGTTGCGCCGGTTAAGCCTGTGGCTCCTGTGACACCGGTGACTCCTGTTAATCCAGTTGTGCCGGTCTCTCCCGTGGCTCCTGTCACTCCTGTCGCTCCGGTTACTCCAGTTGCACCGGTCTCTCCCGTGGCTCCTGTCACTCCTGTAGCTCCGGTGACTCCGGTTTCTCCCGTGGCTCCGGTTAATCCAGTTGCTCCGGTGAGACCTGTAGCTCCTGTGACTCCAGTCGCACCGGTTGCTCCTGTATCTCCAGTTGCACCCGTATCTCCTGTTACCCCGGTTGCTCCAGTTACTCCTGTGACGCCGGTTACTCCTGTGACGCCGGTTGCTCCTGTCGCTCCCGTGACACCTGTCGCGCCTGCGGCTGCTAATAACGTATAGTCTGGAGAAGTATCCGGTGTGCCTGTTGGCGGCGCTGTATTGACCAGATATGTTCCTCCTTCATATGTCACTACTTGACCTACTGGATAGGTTGGCGCTACTGCTGGATCAAACGCTGCGACTCCGGATAAACCGACTCCCGTCGCTCCGGTTACTCCTGTTGCCCCTGTTTCACCAGTTACCCCAGTTGCACCTGTTGGTCCTGTGACGCCGGTTGCACCAGTTTCTCCTGTCGCTCCTGTGATCCCTGTTGCTCCTGTGCCAGTAGCTCCGGTTGGGCCAATTTCCCCGGTCGCTCCCGTAACACCAGTGGCTCCGGTTGGGCCAATTTCTCCCGTAACTCCAGTGGCTCCGGTAGCTCCGGTTGGGCCAACTTCCCCGGTTGGTCCTGTCACTCCTGTTGCGCCGGTGGAACCCGTGACTCCTGTACCGGTTGCACCCGTAACGCCAGTCGCTCCTGCAGCGGCCAATAACGTATAATCTGGTGACGTATCAGGTGTACCTGTTGGCGGCGCCGTATTGACGAGGTAAGTTCCTCCTTCATATGTCACCACTTGACCTACTGGATATGTCGGCGCTGCCGCTGGATCAAACGCTGTGACGCCGGCTAGACCTACTCCCGTCGCTCCTGTAATCCCTGTGGCACCGGTTGCTCCCGTATTACCAGTTGCTCCTGTTGCACCGGTAGTACCCGTTGCTCCTGTGACTCCTGTGCCAGTAGTTCCGGTTGGGCCAATTTCTCCCGTCGCTCCCGTAACACCAGTAGTTCCGGTTGGGCCAATTTCTCCCGTCGCTCCCGTAACACCAGTGGCTCCGGTTGGGCCAATTTCTCCTGTTGCTCCCGTGACGCCGGTGGCTCCGGTTGGACCAATTTCTCCTGTGGCACCCGTGACGCCGGTGGCTCCCGTGGCTCCTGTTGCACCTGTACCGGTAGCGCCTGTAACGCCAGTCGCGCCTACAGCGGCTAAGAGCGTATAATCTGGTGATGTATCTGGTGTACCTGTTGGTGATGCTGTATTGACAAGATACGTTCCACCTTCATATGTCACCACTTGCCCCAATGGATATCCTGGTGCTGCTGCAGCATCATACGGTACAACCCCAGTTAAACCCACACCGGTGGCTCCTGTGGCTCCCGTTGGACCTGGATCTCCTGTGACACCTGTTGGCCCTGTACCTGTTTCCCCCGCTGCAGCTAATAATGTATAATCTGCCGACGTATCCGGCGTACCTAATGGCGGTGCTGAATTGACCACATACGTACTGCCATCGTATGTTACCACTTGCCCTACTGGGTAGGTTGGTGCTACTGCTGGATCAAATGCCAAGATGCCTGTTAAACCTACGCCTGTTGGACCGATTGGACCTGCTGGACCTGCTGGGCCTGCCGGACCCGCTGGACCCACTGCACCCGCTGGACCTGCTGGGCCTCTTCTTCCTCTCCCGCCTGGCGGACCTTGAATCACACAAACACAAGGATCTTTTCCGCAGCAAGGATTTTTCACTGGTTTCCTTGGCTTTTCTGATATCCCTTTTTTACAACTATCACATTCCCAGCCATCATCCTTATACGCATCATACCAGCTTCCTTTTTGGTAGTGGTCTGTCGAATGAGTTGGATATGTCTTACCACATTGCCTACACCTTTTCATGGAATCACCCCCATCCATCGTATTCATCATGACTGGGAAAGGTGTATGTACACTTTTATTTTTTTAAAATAATCAAAAGACCTTGCACTTTATGCACAAGGTCCTTCTTTCATTAAAGTCTCATCGTCATTTTTAAATCTTTTCCTACCATACTATAATCCATATCTACCGGCCGGATGGCTTCTTTTAATGTTTTCGTACCTTCTCCTTCAAAGAAAGTAGGTGCATCTTTCCCTCCAATTAATAATGGTGCCATATAAATAATGACTTCGTTCACAAGGGACGCTTCTAAAAAGGATGCGCTCACACTGCCTCCCGCCTCTACAAGCACCGACATCACAGAGCGCCTTTTCAGCATACGTAACACCGCATGAAGATCTGTCCGATTTTCTCCGCTTGTGACAAACACTTGATGTCCTTTTTGCACCAGTTGATGGTATTTTTTTTGATCGTACTTGTTTGAGGTACAAATGATGGTTTCTGCCATATGATCATTTAAACATTTCGCATGAAGCGGAATCCTTAAGGTGGAATCTAAAATGACACGAATGGGCTGTGTCACGAATGAATCTTTTACAATAAGACCTGCATCATCTTGAATAATGGTTTCGACGCCTGTTATGACAGCATCTGCTTCTTGACGTAATTGCTGCACTTCATTCCTCGCTTCTGTCCCTGTAATCCATTTGCTTTCTTGATGAGCTGTTGCAATTTTCCCATCTAATGAAATGGCTGTTTTTAATATGACATACGGAAGGTCTGATTGTATCGAATGAAAAAAAGGAAGATTTAAGCTGTCCGCTTCCCGCTTACATATCCCTTCTTCTACTTCTATCCCTGCTTGTTTCAACATCGTGATCCCTTTACCTGCTACAAGTGGATTTGGGTCCCCAGTGGCAATGACCACACGTTTCACCCCGCTCTTTATAATGGCTTCTGAGCAAGGACCTGTTTTTCCATGATGCGAACAAGGTTCGAGCGTCACATACATATGAGCCCCCTTCGCCTTATCTCCTGCCATTTGCAGCGCATGAATTTCAGCATGCGGCTCGCCAGCCTTCATGTGAGCACCAATTCCAACGATCTCTCCTTTTTTGACTACCACTGCCCCGACAAGCGGATTTGGCGAGGTTTGTCCTTTCATGGCCTTTGCGTTGGCAATCGCTAGCTTCATATAAAAAACATCGTCTTTCATGTAAGTCTCCTTTCCTCTCTTTCAAGGGAAAGAACTCCTTCAGGGAATGAAGGAGTTCTATTCTCATGTGCTATATTTTTTCCATCCGTTTCTTTTCAGATCGATCATAGTAAGGCAAGGAATAAAAAAGTTTATAAGATGCTCGTTGTTTACAAAAACAGCATTTGCGACATTCATATTTATTAATGAGGAGCACATGCGGACAATTGAGTACAGACAGACCTTTTTTCATATGTTCCTTGCAAACACTTATCATGAGAATCCCCCGCTTACATTCTTTTTCTTAATGAGAGATTACTTCTTTCGGAAATTGTTCAAATAAGCGTAATACTTCGGTATGCGTCCCATCTTCTCGAACGTGATAAATCCCGCCGTCATATGAGCTTGCATATACATCATTGCCTAATTGTCTGATGGCACTAATCCCATTTTGGGCAATTCTAATTGGGCCGGTGTTGACATCCAGCTCTGGATTCCACACAACGATATAGCCCCAATAATCACCGCTTACAATATAGCCTGAGTCTGTGACTGTGACCGATTTAATCGAATACTGGTGTTCGTTATGTTGGTCTAAAATTCTTCCTGTATGCAAATCAAACAATCTCACATTCTTGTCGCGGCTAACAATGGCGATACGGTCTCGTTTACTATCAATAAAGACATCATTTAACAGCTCTGTCGCACCAATGTATTCCGCTTTTAAGGACAAACTCTTTTTATCTAAAAGACAGATGGTTCCTTCAACTGCTGCTGTGATGATAAGATCTCCTTCTACCTTTAATGCTTTAACTGCACAATCGTGTGCTTTGGAACGGCCGATTTCTTTTAAGTGTTCTGTCGAAATGACATGGACATAACCGCCGTAAGTTCCAATATAAAATTGACGATCCTCCTCGTGAAAATACACGCTGTTGACCGGACCTGTGTTAAGATCAAACGAAACCATTTGCTGTAATGACTCATGAACAATATGCACTTGACTTGCATGGTCTCCCCACGCATAATAGCTTCCATCCCGTGCAACAGCTACTCCATTTGTTAAAACGCCCGTCGATTTGGCAATTTCAATCCCATTTTTTCTGAATTTTCCATCATCAGATGCGGTAATAATATCACCCGCATCAGTCAGCGCAATATCATTGATAGATGGTGTCGCCATTTCGATCTCATCTGATATGACTTTGCCCTTTTCGATCGACCATTCACAATATGTTTTTCCAAAGCTGGCTCCTAGTATTGACTTCTCATCCTCTGTCCAGACAAGTGAGCGCTCCCACTGATATTTATGAGGCAGCAGTGTATCGACTAAATCACCTGTTTCATAATTCCACAGCTTAATTAAATGGTCGTAGCCTGCTGTCAGCAAGTAATTGCCGCTTGGAGAAAAATTCACGCGCTTGACGCCCTGTAAATGGGCTTTGATGATTTTCTTCTCCTGTAAAGTAGCTGCATCGTAAATAATAACGGTGCCATCATCTCTGCCAAGTGCGAAAACTTCTTTTTGATTGCTGCCGCTGATCGTATCGAGCTCATAATCAAACGGGCCGATTTCCCCTACAATTTCTCCGGTTTCATACAGCCATACAAGGACATATCCATCATCACCTGTTGTATAAGCTTTATCACCATGTATCCATACAGCTAATACATCTTTGCTATGGCCATGGAATTCTCTTAAAATAGCGCCCGTTTCGATATCCCAGACTAAGCATCTTCTATCTCTGGACACAGATACAAGTAAAGTATCCTGCTTCGCAAAAGCGACGGCTTCTACATCATCTGCATGACCAAACAACGTGCGGATTCGGGTATTTGTGCCTGTATCATACAATTGAATCGTATAGTCTGACGATGCACTCGCTAAATACTTTCCGTTTTCAGAAAGAGATATGGAGTTAATGATATGCTCGTGACTGCCAATAAACGTTCCTTCTCCCGTCGCCCGGTTCCACTGATAAATACAACGGTCATAGCCGCCAGTGTAAACAATTTGGTCGTGCTGAGTTGATAAAACAGATGTAATTGGTCCTCTATGCATAGTTTTACACTCCCACCTTTATATGTTGTTTTTGACGAGTCACTAAACGAAAACCAGTAAATCGAAAAACGGGATCTGGGTGCTTCCCGTGTCTTCTTGCGACTCTGCATAAATCTCCACCTCTTGCGAAAGAGCCGCCTTTTAAAATATAGTAATCATTTCCGAGTGTTTCCGTTAAATCATCGACGACCTCGATGCCGCCTTCATAAACGTGATATTTGGTGTTGACCCATTCCTCGACGTTGCCCCCCATATCATAAAGACCAAATAAGGATCGGCCCTTTTCGTAATGACGGACAGGCGTCGTTTTTTCAATATTTGATTCGTGCGTATTGCAGTAAGAAGGATCAAACTCATCTCCCCACGGGTATTGATTTCTCGTGTTTCCCCGGGCAGCATACTCCCATTCTTCTTCAGTAGGAATCGAAACATCAATCCCAAGTTTCCCGCTCAGCCACTGACAGAACGAGAAGGCATCCTCAATGTCCATGCCCCAAGCTGGATGATCTTTTCCCCCGCCAAGCTTTTCGTTCGTTAAACTCTCCGGGTATGTCTGGCCTGTTTCATCACAATAGCTTTGATACAGTTCATTGCTGACGACCGTATCTGAGATAAAAAATTCGTTGATATACGGCTGATAGGATGGAAATTCTTTGTACAGCCACTTTTGAAATTTTTTCTCACGGCCGTAGGTTGGATTGAGCAGCTTGTCCTTCCAGAATTCTGCTGCCTTTTTCATATCTTCTTCATTACTTCCAATCGTTGCATAGCCGCTTGGGATTTGAATCCAATTGATATCAGGTTTCACGCTTTTCTCCCGCCTTCTTTCAATATACTCGTCTATTGATTAATTAATTTCTTCTCATCGACCATATGTCCTGAGGCTGCTTTTGCCTTTAAATAGGCTTCATTGTAGAGAGAGGCTTCGACTGTATGATCAAACCGCAAAACAGGAAGACCATAAGCTGCAATAGAATCGACTTTATCTGGATTGTTCGTTAGTAAATGCAATGGTTTCCCTTTGTTTAAATAGTGCAAAACAGCTGCTGCTTCCTCGTAATGCCGATCATCATCCCCGCAGCCGATCAGGCGGTTGGCTTCAAAAGTATCCAGCTGCATCTCCTGTAATTTATACGTCAACGCTTTTGCCATCAGCCCAATAGACCGACCTTCTTGATTGGCCATATACACAAGCATGCCTTTTCCGTAATCGGTGATTTTCTTCAGCGATAATGCAAGCTGTGGACCACAATCACATTTCAGTGACCCAAACACATCCCCTGTTTGGCAGACACTATGGATTCGCACAAGCGGCGGCCGTTCATTTTCAAAGTCGCCAAATAAGAGACAAGAGGAAAAGGTTTGCTGCGCGGTACTCATTTGGACAATAGATTCGATCGTTGGTTTTGTATCCCGTTCAACAGGCGCGAAGGCATACCACTTAAATGGCACTTCTTCATGTTGAATGGAAATTGGCAGATTCACAGGCCCCACGAGCAAATAGTGTTTATCTTGAAAGGTAAAATGATGAATCATTGATTGTAATTCATCTACAAACTTGTTCATTAGTCTCCCCCCTATTCATCACTGCACCCAAATCGACTCCCATAGCGCAGTGATGGAGTGATGAATATGTGTACGCACCCCTCAGCTTGTGTGCTCCCGCAGAAGGAAATGGATGTGCGATGTCTCTCATCGTTTTAGACCTTGTCCTTTTCCAGTACAAAGGAGCAGAAATTTTGGTTCATATGCTTTATTTTCTGTCAGAGCAGCAAACGCTCTTGATTGGCAGACGCTCTTTCTTCCCATGAACTCCTCTGCTAGCTTTGAATCACTCACCTTTGTACTAGATTTTGACGGCAATGACATGATGCTGGCTTATTCCAGCCTTCGCTTGTAACGGTGATATGGATACAAGCTCAAGGCCTGATGTACAAATTTTTTCGCCAAGCTGAGAATCTGAAAATGAAAAATGGAAACGGCCATCTTCTCCGATTAATCCTGTTTTCCACTGTTCTCCCCAGACAACAAGTGAAAAGACACCGCCTTCATGAAGTAAAGAAGAGACCTGTTTTAAATAACGTTCATGATCATCAGGATGTTGATGATGAAAGCAGCCATGATCTAAAATTAAATCAAACTGCATCCCGCGTCCCTGATCCATGGACCATGACATAAAATCTTGATGAACAAAATGGACAGGAACTGTTTCTCTTTTCTGTAACCCTTCCCACTCCTCATGCTCATACAGGTCGATACCGACATATGCGGAAAGCCCGCTTAAATGTTCTAGTGCACGGCCGTTGCCGCACCCGATATCCAGCACAGAAGCAAGTGCATTCTTTTCCCTTGAACGCCATGCCTTTAATGACATCACTGCTGCGTCTGTTAAGGATGGATCAGTAGACCACATATCTGTTCTTTGCTCATAATGCTCTTGGAATGCCATGCGCATCTTTTCTAAATACAATCCACTGTCTTCATGGTACAAAGCCTTTTTCATCATGAAACCTCCTTCAATTCACAATCTTCTTTTCGGGCAAAGGTGGTTTTCAAGCCAAAAACCTTATGTTAAAATGAAAGATGGATTTTTTAGGAAAATCTGTTTTTCTGAAAAAGGAGAGAAGCACCCCACATGTTCACTCTTCTTTTTCAGCATTCATCCTCATATGCAGCCGTTCGAAGACCGCATCGCCTCAGCTTGTTCTCTCTTTTTTTCATATGAGTTCACCTCCTTTACCGTTCGATCAACTCACATTTCTTATTGAAACCGCTTTCTCTTTTTTATAAGGACTTAACGTCTTTTGGACAATCTCTTACACTGTGCTTTTAGTAGAAAGATCAATCTACTGTTTAGAATGGCGATCATTTTTTCTTCAAGTAAACGACGATTTGTTCAGTTCTAGTAGACATTTTTGTATCTAAGAGGCGCTTACGCTTTGGTTCTTGCCACCCCCTTTCACTAGATTATGCTTCGAATAAACCCGCCGGAAATTTAACAACTAATTCCATAATGACTGGATTAAGCCAAATATATTGTTTTTAGTTTATTTTGTCAACAAATTATTTCCTAAACATTAAAATGAATTTTCTAATTGAAAATACAGGTAGTTTTCGTGGTTTTTTGACCTTAAAACACTTATTTCTACACAAAAATACAACTTAAACCAATAGAACTAAGAAATTTATCTACTAAATTACACAAGTTTTTTATTTAATTTTAAATCAAAATAGAAAGATACAATAATTATTTCCCGAATGATTTTTTGTGATATTTCGACTATTTTTTCTGATTCTTCATGATTTTCATTGGTATAACGGCATTTTCAATTAGAAAGTTTACTATTTATTCCATACTTATGTATTTACTTATTATCGTAAAAAAGATATATGTCTCTCTTTTAGACATAGAAGCATGAAAAAAAGCCCCTTACAAAAGTAAGAGGCTTTTTCGATTGGCGATTACGCCCAGTTTTTCACTTTTTCATGATCTGTGACAAAGAGAAGGACTTTCCCTTCGTCTAAATGTTCTTCAAATGTCTCAGCTTCTTCTTTTGAGAAACCAATTTCATGAATTTTATTGCGAAGCTCATCGCCCTTTTTACTAAAGATGTTCCCAACCGCATGTTTGAGTCCAACTTCTCTTGAGCCAATCGTATTGGCATCTGCATTATTTGCAATACGCTCTGTTCGATCATCGTCATGGGACAGAACATAAATGTCCTCTCTTGCAACACCGAGTGCCTTTAATTGCTCTACATCTTTTTGAAGTGTTTCATCATTTGAATACTCTCTTACAACAGGTTTCATTTTATATTCCTCCTTTAACGTCTTACGAATCTTTTACCCGTCACTTTTGACATTAAACCTTCCACGAGCACATCCAATTTGCTTGATCGACGTACCATGTCTATCGACTTATTTTTGACAAAAAGCCTGTAAAAATGACTAAATTTTCTGAATTATTATGTTCAATCCTGTTGATTTGTTGTACAATTCTTATACTGGAGGCTAGAAATGAGGGAGAGCTGATGTATTACTTTTCAGCGGAGCAGCAGTTTAATGCTTGGGTTGTCAGTGATTTGGTGAAACAGCTTTTTCAAAAGTGGAATCCTGAAGAAGCAAATACAAAGCCGCTTACATTGTTTGCCGAACAGCACTTTCACATCTCCATTGATTATCTCTTTTCCATCATTATTAACATTGGAGATATCGAGTCAATTGAACAAGATCCACAAGACCTGTTGTCCTCATACTTGAATATCCTTTTCCCTTTTGTGACGCGCGATATGATGAAAGCCTCCATGCAAAATGCAAACGAATATTTGTTAAAAGAACGTGATGCGGATGTGTATCAGCTGTTTGGCTGTCTCCCGCCGCTCCTCTCTGTATCTTTTCAGAAAAAGTAGTCCCTTCGATAAGATGGCGGCTGCTTTTTTATGTGGGTTTTGAAAAGACCGTATGTTTTGAACGAAAAGAAGCATCATGTTAATGTAAATCTAGGCTGTAAGTGAAAGGGAGGATTTGACATGAGTCAACAAAAGCAAATTCAATTAGCTAAACGTCCAAAAGGATTACCTACAAAAGATGTTTTTCATTTTGAAACAGTAGATATACCTGTACCGCAAGAGGGAGAGGTCTTGATTCAAACGAAATATGTTTCTGTAGATCCTTATATGAGAGGACGAATGCAGGATACAAAATCCTATACACCTCCGTTCAAACTAAATGAAGTGATTCAGGGCGGTGTCGTCGGAGAAGTCGTTGAGTCGAAATCGCCTCAATTTGAAAAAGGTGATTTTGTCCTTGGATTCCTTGGATGGCAAGAATATTCCACTGCCAAAGCTGAATCTCTGACTAAAATTGATCCGTCCATTGCGCCATTGTCCTATTATTTAGGGATTTTGGGCATGCCAGGGCAAACCGCTTACTTCGGCCTGCTTACGATTGGCCAGCCAAAAGAAGGCGAGACGGTTGTCATCTCTGGAGCCGCAGGAGCTGTTGGTTCTGTTGTAGGACAAATCGCTAAGATCAAAGGCACACACGTCGTTGGAATTGCCGGATCTGATGATAAACTCGCTTATTTAAAAGAATTGGGCTTTGATGAAACGATTAATTATAAAACAACAAATGATTTAGATGATGCCATTGCAAAAGCCTGTCCTAACGGCGTTGATGTGTACTTTGACAATGTAGGCGGCGAGATTTCAGATGCGGTGATGAATCATTTGAACCGGTTTGCACGCATTCCAGTATGCGGCGCCATTTCTTCTTATAACATTAGCGCAAGCGAGGACATCGGACCGCGTGTGCAAACAAAACTCATCAAAACAAGCGCATTGATGCAAGGCTTCATCGTTGGCAACTATTCCGATCGTTTTGGAGAGGCAGCAAAGGATCTCGCACAATGGGTAAAAGAAGACAAACTCACATATAAAGAAACAATCATTGAAGGCTTTGACAACATTCCTGATGCATTCCTTGGACTATTCAAAGGGGAAAATGTCGGAAAACAGCTTGTCAAAATTTCATAACAAAAAAGGACCCTGCCAATAATGGAGGGTCCTTTTCTTATGCCTGCTTGGGCGCAAGGTGCAGCTGGCCTTGCTTATACACAATTTCTTCAAGCGAAAGATTCAGCTTTTTCGCCATTTTTTTCAGCATTGATTGCTCTTGAGGTGTGACAAGACTGATGACTGCGCCTTCTTTTCCTGCGCGTCCGGTTCTGCCTGAACGGTGGATGTAGCCCTCTTCATTTGGCATATCTGCATGAATCACATATGGGAGATCATCAATATCGATTCCTCTTGCTGCAATATCTGTTGCAAGGAGGAGCGGGAATTCACGCTGTTCAAATGATTTTAAGATCACAGCACGCTCAGCTTTTTTTGCTTCACTATGAAGGACACCAAGGTCGACATGATGGTACGCTAATTTCTCTGCATAAATGCTTAAGTTCGTAATGTCACGCACAAAAACGAGCGCCTGCATGTCCTCAAGCCGTGATAGCTTTTGCAGCAGTTTCACTTTGTCACGCTGATCACATAACAGATAATAGTGACCCACTTTCTGCGCTTCTTCCTCGCTTCTAGCAATTTTCAATACTTCTGGTTCAGATGTCATTTCTTTGATCAGCTGAACGGTTTCATCTTTCAACGTTGCAGAAAAACAAAGGATTTGTCTTTCTTTTAATGTGGACTTAATGATCCCTTGGATCGTTTTCATATGCTCTGGCACAAGAAGCTGATCTGCTTCGTCTAATACAATCGTTTTGACTTCATGCATTTTCAGTTTCTTGATTTTGATTAATTCTTGTACTCGGCCCGGTGTCGCCACAACGATGTTCGGATGTTTCTTTAGTTTTTCTTGCTGCTTCTTGATGTTCGCTCCACCAATCAAGGAGACCGCTTTGATGTCTGATCCTTGTTTGAACTCTTGCACGACATCAAAGATTTGCATCACAAGCTCTCTTGAAGGTGCCAAGATTAAGACTTGAGGATGCTTGATATTGACATCAATTTTATTTAAAAGCGGCAGTACATACGCAAGTGTCTTCCCCGTCCCAGTTGGCGATTCTGCGATCACATCACGCTTCTCCGTAATCCACTCTGCTGTTTTTTCTTGTATAGCTGTTGGTTTTTCGAAGCCAGCCGCTTGAAAGTTTTCCTGAATAAATGGCTTTGCTTCTTTCAAAAATGCCCAATTTTCCGTCATGTCGATCTCCTTTATCCTCATTCAATCTATCCTTTAGTATCTCAAAATCAGCTTTGAAACGCAATTTTTCTTTTGATGCTTTTATCGAGCCGGACAGTTCGATATAATCATGAGAGGCACTAGCCGTTTTGAATCTATTTGAGGTGTAAAAAATGATATTATCTGTTAAAGATTTAAGTCATGGCTTTGGCGACAGAGCCATTTTCCACGAAGTGTCCTTCCGTTTATTAAAAGGCGAGCATGTCGGCTTAATCGGCGCCAACGGTGAAGGAAAGTCAACGTTTATGAATATTATTACTGGCAAGCTGGAGCCAGATGCAGGAAAAGTCGAATGGGCGAAAAATGTCCGTGTCGGCTACCTTGATCAGCATACCGTGCTAGAAAAGGGAAGAACGATCCGTGAGGTCCTTCAGGATGCATTCCATTATTTATTTTCAATGGAAGCCGCGATGAATGACATTTATGGCAAAATGGGTGAAGCCGATCCTGATGAGCTGGAAAAGCTGTTAGAGGAAGTTGGCGTCATTCAGGACGCACTGACAAACAATGATTTCTATATCATTGATTCTAAGGTCGAGGAGATTGCAAGAGGTCTTGGGTTAACGGATCTTGGATTAGACCGTGATGTGACGGAGCTCAGCGGCGGTCAGCGTACGAAGGTATTGCTAGCCAAATTGCTGTTAGAGAAACCTGAAATTCTCCTTCTCGATGAGCCGACCAACTATTTGGATGAGCAGCATATTGAATGGCTGAAGCGTTATTTACAGGAGTATGAAAATGCGTTTATCCTCATTTCACATGATATTCCGTTTTTAAACAGTGTCATCAACTTGATTTATCATGTTGAAAATCAAGAGCTCACGCGCTATGTTGGCGATTATGATCAATTTAAACAAGTGTACGAAGTTAAGAAGCAGCAGCTTGAAGCAGCCTATAAAAGACAGCAGCAGGAAGTGGCTGAACTAAAGGATTTTGTCGCAAGAAACAAAGCACGTGTCAGCACAAGAAATATGGCGATGTCCCGTCAAAAGAAACTGGATAAGATGGATATGATTGAACTGGCAGCAGAAAAACCAAAACCAGAATTCCACTTTAAACCGGCACGTACGTCTGGGAAACTGATTTTTGAAACGAAAGATTTGGTCATCGGTTATGATGAACCGCTCTCTCGCCCATTGAATTTGAAAATGGAACGCGGGCAAAAAATTGCGTTGTACGGTGCTAACGGTATCGGAAAAACGACGCTGCTCCGAAGTCTTCTTGGGGAAATCACACCTATTTCTGGTGAGGTGGAACGTGGAGAATTCTTGCATATTGGCTACTTTGAGCAAGAAGTAAAAGAGCAAAACAGCAATACTTGTATTGAAGAAGTATGGAGCACCTTCCCTTCTTACACGCAATATGAAGTCAGAGCCGCTCTTGCAAAATGCGGATTAACGACAAAACATATTGAAAGCCGTGTGTCTGTTTTAAGCGGAGGAGAAAAAGCAAAGGTCCGTCTTTGCAAGCTGATCAACGAAGAAACCAACTTACTTGTTCTCGATGAGCCGACAAACCACTTAGATGTCGATGCAAAAGAAGAACTAAAACGCGCCTTAAAAGAATATAAAGGCAGCGTCTTATTGATTTCTCACGAACCTGAATTTTATCAAGATGTGGCAACCGAAACTTGGAATTGCGAATCTTGGACGACAAAAGTATTATAACGACAAAAAAGCCTTATATCTTTTGCAGATATAAGGCTTTTTTCTAATTAATGTCCTGCTTGGATATTCACCAAATGCTTACGTCCAAGGAGCAGAATAATCATGCCTAGAAGAACAACAGCAGCCCCGACATAATAAGGTGTACTTGCTGTATAGGATTCAGCGAGAACTCCAGCAATCCAGGGAGCGATCGCGCCCCCAATAAACCGTACAGCACTGTAAGAGGATGAAGCAATTGAACGTTCAACCGGTGCTGACCCCATCACAGCTGTTGTGAGCACTGTATTGATCATACCGAGAATTCCCCCAGCAATGACAATTCCGCATATCACGACCACAACATGAGACGTCCATATCCCAATGCCGAATAAAATTACAGCAAACGAAGCAAACAGAACCACAAGTGAGGTCAATGTCCCAAGTTTGCGATGAATGACCGGCGCTGAGAAGACAGAGGTCACAGCTAAAAATAGCCCCCAACCAAAAAAGACATAACCAAGTCCATGCTCATCAAGATGGAGCACAAATGGTGAATACGCTAAAAGCACAAAGAAACCGAAATTGTATAAGAAAGCGGCAGATGCCATCGTTAAAAGTCCTTTATATTTTAACGCCCCGACAGCCTCGAAAAATTTCACTTTTTTCTGCGGCTTTTGCATAGGTGGAAGCATAAAGATAATCGCTAAAAGTGCAATGAGCATTAACACGGCAACGCCAAAGAAAGGCCCGCGCCAAGAAATTGTTCCAAGCTCACCGCCAAGCAGCGGTCCAACCGATATCCCAAGACCTAATGCTGCCTCGTATAAAATAATGGCCTTCGCACTTCCTCCAACAGATACACCGACAATGACAGAGAGTGCAGTTGAAATAAATAAAGCATTCCCAATGCCCCATCCGCCTCTAAAGCCAATCAATTCATTAATCGTTGAAGAAGTACCTCCTAAAGCAGAAAAAACAATAATAAAAATGAGTCCTACTAATAATGTCCATTTCGCACCAATCCGGCTAGAAATAAAGCCGGTGAAAAACATCACAAAGCCGGTCACAAGTAAGTAGCTTGTAAATAAAAGAGACACCTGGCTTGGAGATGCGTGTAATTGCGATGCAATGGCTGGCAGGATCGGGTCGACGAGTCCTATTCCCATAAACGAAATCACACACGCAAAGGCAACAGCCCAAACGGCTTTTGGCTGCCTAAGCAGACTTGTACGCTGTTTCAACACTTCTTCTTCCTTCATTCCATCAGAACCTTTCCTTCAAATGTTGACAAAATAAAATAAACACGCAGAGGTGTTTATTTTTGTAATTGCTCAATTGCATGAGCCGCTCTTTCTTTCATCGCTTCAAGATCCTTTTTAAAGGATTGAATAGTTTCAAGCTTTTTTGAAATTAATTGATGCTGCACAGTCAGCTGCGCCTCAATATCTAACAGCTTCTCTAATCGTTCCTTCGGATCAAGCGACAGCAAGTAGCCTTCTTTATTCAGCTCTAGCTGCTTTCCGATTTCCATAAACGATTGAAGCTCCTGTAAAGAAAAGCCGAGTACCTCTTTTGCCTGCATGACTTTCTCTAGCTCTTCCATGTCGTCCTCTGAATAAAGTCTGACTCCGCCCTCTGTCCGCTTTGGTGCTGATAATAAACCAATCTCTTCATAGAAACGAATCGTCCGTTTTGTCAGTCCGCTTCTTTTCGCCACTTGATCAATTTTCATCCATTCCATCACCAGTGCCTCCTGCTCATCAATTCATGTTTTATTATACACCTTTATAACCTTAACGTAAACGTTAAATTTTTAACCCTTGATTTCCTTCCTGTTTTATCGCAAAATAAATAGTAATTATTACGATTTAAAGGAGGTACTATATGCGCTCATTTCTATCTAAAGAAGAACGGCACCAGCTATTCGGATCTGTACCGCCAAGTCTTGGCACAAAGCCTTGGCAAAAAGAGAACATGACGGACATTCAAAAAACAGAGCAGGACTTTTATTTTCATCTTGAACAAGTCGGGATCTGCCGCATGTCCTATCCGGTGCATATCGTATCTAAAACAGCACCACAGCGCCAGACAACCACTGCTGAATTTTCACTGAGTACATCCCTGCCAGCTCATCAAAAAGGCATTCATATGAGCCGGCTCACTGAACAGCTGCACTCGTTTTATGAGAGCAGCAAGCCGCTTAATGTGAATGCCTTAAAAGAATTGACGGCAGCGCTCGCCCGAAATATGAATCAGCCCTCTGCTTCCGTTCATGTTGCCTTTCCATGGTACATGGAAAAACAGAGTCCAGTCACCGGTCAGTCAGGCTTGATGCATGCGACTATCAAATATGACGTCCATTTTCATGAAAAGGACGGATGGACCTGTCACGTCGGCTGTGATGCACAGGTCACGACATTGTGTCCCTGTTCCAAGGAAATCAGTGAATATGGTGCACATAATCAGCGCGGATCTGTTTCCATTCAAGTAGGGTTGTTTGAACAAGCATCGCATCCTGACGACATCAAGGCCGCTCTTTTACATATCATTGAGTCCAATGCGAGCGCACCGCTTTATCCCGTGCTCAAAAGACCTGATGAAAAGAAAGTGACGGAAAAGGCTTATGAAAATCCGCGCTTTGTAGAAGATATCACAAGATTAATTGCCATCGAATTATATGAGCAGCCATGGATTAAATCCTTTCAAGTCGAGTGCCGTAATGAGGAATCCATTCACCAGCATGATGCGTATGCCAAATGCTCCTATGAAAAAAACCTGTAGATCGCTCTACAGGTTTTTTATTTCCACTTCTTTATTCATTTAATTCCTCAATCATAAGCGACAGTTCTGTCCAGCGGTCCATTGCTTGTTCTAGTTCTTCCGCAACGGCTTTTTGTTCGTCCATCAGCTCTTGAATTTTCCCAAAATCACTGCCTGCTTCCGCAATGCCGGCTTCGAGCTGCTGATGTTTTTCTTCTAATGCCTGTATCCGGTCTTCAATCCCGTCCCATTCAAGCTGGTCTTTATAAGAAAGTTTTTTTCTCTTTTTCGGCGCAGCTTCTACTTGTTTTTCAGCAGGCTTTGTCTCTGTCCGCTTCTGCTCTTTTTCCTGTTCCATATAATCGCTGTAAGCACCTTGGAAGTGTGAAATGCGGCCATTTCCTTCAAAGACAAGCAGGCGGTGAACCACTCGGTCTAAGAAATAACGATCATGAGACACGGTGATGACGACGCCAGGGAACTGCTCTAAATAATCCTCTAAAATACTGAGGGTCTCTGTATCAAGGTCGTTCGTCGGCTCATCTAAAAAGAGAACATTCGGCTCTTCCATTAAGACCTTCAATAAATACAATCTGCGGCGTTCTCCCCCTGACAGCTTACGGATAAACGTCCGCTGCATCGATCTTGGGAAAAGGAAGCGCTCCAGCATCTGCTCTGCTGTGACAATGGCGCCATCAGACGTCTTGACGATCTCCGCTGTTTCCTTGATATACTCAATGATGGTCAGCTCATCATTCATTTCCTTGTGATCCTGCGTGTAATAGCCAATACGAACGGTTTGTCCAATGGTCAATTGTCCTGAGGTCGGTTCGATTTTACCCGCTAAACAGTTCAGCAGAGTGGTTTTGCCGACTCCATTCGGTCCGATGAACCCGATACGATCACCCGGCACGACTAAATCTGTAAACCGCTCCACAAGGGTCTGGCCAGCAAATGAAATCGATAAGTCTTCTGCCTCTATCACTTGTTTTCCTAGGCGGTGCGAGCCGATGGCAAAATCAAGCTCTCCCTTCGCATCAGGTCCTTTTTGATCCTTCAGCTCTTCGACTCTGCCGATTCGTGCTTTCTGCTTTGTCGTTCTTGCTTTTGCTCCTCGTCTCAGCCATGCAAGCTCTCGTCTAAGCAAGTTTTGACGCTTCGTTTCTTTCACCTGAGCCTCTGCTTCCCTCTCCGCTCTTTTTTCTAAAAAGACTTCATAATTTCCTTTATACGTATAAAGCTGACCTTGATTTAACTCATAAATCCGATTGGCCACCCGGTTTAAGAAATAACGATCGTGCGTCACGAGAATGACAGCACCGCTATATTGGCTTAAGTATCCTTCAAGCCATTCAATGGTGGCATTATCAAGATGGTTGGTTGGCTCATCTAAAATCAGCAAACCTGCAGGCTGAATTAAATTTTTAGCAATGGCGACACGTTTTTTCTGTCCGCCTGATAATGCATGGACAGAGCGGCTCACATCTTTCACGCCAAGTTTTGTCAAAATCATTTTTGCTGAAAGGTTCGCATCCCAAGCGTCTTCCTGATCCATTCGGTTTTGCATGCGCATCAGCGCCTCTTGTTTTGCCTCATTTTGCGGGTCATGGTCTAAATCAGCGAGTGCCTGTTCATACGCCTTCATCGTTTGAATCATTGGTGCCGTTCCAGAAAAAATGTAGTCAAGAATGGTTTCAGTTCCGCTCATTTCAGGATCTTGCTCAAGAAATTCGATATCAAGTGTCCCTGCTTTCGTGATGTCACCTTCCTCAAACGATTCAAGTCCCGCGATGACTTTTAGAAGCGTTGACTTCCCTGTACCATTTGGTCCAATCAATCCGATGCGCTCCTTCGGTTCTATATGAAACGAAATATGATCAAACAGCGTTTTCTCGCCATAGGTTTTATATAATCCTTCAACATTCAATAAACTCATTTTATCAGCCCTTACATAGATTCTTCCTTTATTTTAAATCAGCCAGTAGCAGAAAACTAGTTTTAAAAAACCCGCTGCTGAAAAGAATGTTTCCTTTTGATGCTCGATACACTATGAAGAGGTGATCTAAAGATGATAACCATTAGCTTATGTATGATTGTGAAAAATGAAGAGGAAGTGCTGGCGGACTGTCTTTCTTCTGTTCAAGACATTGTCGATGAGATGATCATCGTTGATACGGGATCAACAGATCAAACGAAGGAGATCGCTCATTCTTTTTCAGCAAAGGTACTGGATTTTGAATGGGTGCAGCATTTTGCAAAAGCACGTAACTTTGCTTTCTCACATGCAGCGAAAGAGTATGTTTTATGGCTCGATGCTGACGATGTTCTGCTTGAAGAAGACCGCCAAAAACTGCTTCAGCTCAAGCAGACATTTGATCCCTCGGTGGATGCCGTTTCGATGTTTTATCATGTGGGATTCGATGAAGACGGTCAGGTCAATTTCAAATATAGAAGAAATCGCCTTGTGAAGCGTTCGTTGAACTTTCAGTGGTACGGGGCCGTTCATGAGTTTCTTCAAGTGTATGGAAACATCCTTCCAGCAGATATCGCCGTCACACATCAAAAGCGCAAGAAAATAACTCCTGGTGAGCCTGGGCGCAACTTGCGAATTTATGAAGACATGCTGGCAAAAGGAGAAGATATGACGCCCCGTGATCTCTTTTATTTTGCCAATGAATTAAGGGATAACGGGCAGCATGTCAGAGCGATTCGTTTTTATCATGAATTTTTAAACACAAAACAGTGCTGGATTGAGGATGAAATTCGCACATGCCAATATTTAGCCGACTGCTATTATGCGGCAGGTTTCGAGGAAGCGGCCTTATCCTCATTATTACGATCCTTCTTATATGATCAGCCCCGGCCAGAGTTTTGTTGCCGGATCGGGGATCATCTAAAAATACAAAATAAACATCAGGCGGCCATCTTTTGGTATGAGCAGGCGCTGAAGGCTCCTGAAAACGAAACAGCCTTCACACTTACACAATATAAAACGTGGTATCCTCACCTTCAGCTTTGCTACTGTTATTATCAGCTCGGCGACCTGGAAAAAGCCAAAATACATCACCATGCCTCCTCCGCCCATCATCCAACTCATCCAAGTGTCCTGTACAATGAAAAAATATTTGCTGAACAGACATAGATCGTCTGTCACCACATCCGCCTTCGATTTCACGGCGGATGTCTCTTTTTATATACTTATTCGGTTTTGACGTTTAACACTTTAGTGATTTAAAGCGTTTTTCAACCAATTGACTAAATTGTCATTTGCGCATATACTAACATTCGTCTTACGAAAAGATTTATCCATTAGGAGGTCAACATGAGTTCTTTATTTCGAAAAAAATCTCTCGACCAGCTCATGCTTGAAAGTCAAACAAAGCGGCTCAGCCGTTCGTTGAATACGTTTGATTTAATCTTGCTTGGCATTGGCTGTGTGGTCGGGACTGGAATCTTTGTCATTACGGGGGTTGCTGCGGCAAATGATGCGGGACCTGCGATTATTATATCTTTTATTTTGGCTGCGATCGCATGCGCCCTTGCTGCTTTTTGCTACGCTGAATTCTCCTCATCCATTCCTGTGTCAGGAAGCGTCTATACGTATTCCTACGCAACACTTGGGGAATTTCTCGCCTTCTTAATGGGCTGGGATCTCATGCTGGAATATGTTATTGCGCTCTCTGCTGTAGCAAGTGGATGGTCGTCCTATTTTCAATCACTGCTCAGCGGATTTGGCCTGCACATACCGAAGGCTTTATCAGCTGCACCTGGAGCCGCTGACGGGGCCGTCTTTAACCTTCCAGGCGCACTCATTATTTTGCTCATCACCTTTATCGTCTCAAGAGGCGTCAAAGAAAGCACAAAGCTGAATAACATTATTGTGCTGATCAAAATTGCCATCGTCCTGCTCTTTATCATCTCAGGCTTTGCTTACGTCAAACCTGAAAACTGGACACCGTTTATGCCAATGGGCTTCCATGGCGTGATTGCTGGAGCGGCAACTGTCTTTTTTGCTTACCTTGGATTTGATGCAATCGCTAATGCTTCTGAAGAAGTTAAAAACCCGCAAAAGGCGATGCCAATTGGAATCATCGGTGCGCTCGGTGTTTGTACGATTTTATACATCGGGGTTTCATTCGTCTTAACAGGCATGGTTCACTATACGAAGCTGAATGTCAGTGATCCTGTCGCTTTTGCTCTTCAAGTGGTTGGCCTGAATAGTGTCGCTGGCATTATATCCGCAGGTGCTATTATCGGGATTACGACAGTGTTAATTGCACTTGTCTACGCTCAGGTTCGTTTAACCTTTGCCATGAGCCGAGATGGACTTATGCCGAAAATCTTTTCAAACGTTCATCCAAAATCTAAGACACCGGTTGCCAACACTTGGCTGACAGGCGCTGTTGCGTCATGTATCGTTGGATTCGTCAACTTATCAACACTTGCTAATTTAGTCAGCATCGGTACACTTGCGGCCTTTACGGTGATCTCTATCGCTGTGATCGTACTCCGGAAAAAACATCCGAATATGAATACAGCTTTTAAAGTACCCTTTGTCCCTGTCCTTCCTATAATTAGTGCGGTCATTTGTATGATCTTGGCTTTCACACTGAAATGGGAAACATGGAGAGCCTTCCTCATCTGGATCGTCATCGGTGTTGTTGTCTATTTCACCTATGCAAGACGAAAAAGCCATCTTAATGAAACACATTAGAAAAGAGACACGGGGTTCCCGGTCTCTTTTTTTTGCTTAAATCACGCTGTTTTTGACTGAATTTGAGTCCACCATATCTGGATCTAACACGTTTGAAATCGGAATGACAAGCGGTGAACAATCTCCATTGTCCTCACCAAAACCTTGGTTCAATTTCATTGAGAGAAAATAATCAATCTGCTGATAAGGTCCTAGCGTCAGTGATGCACCCCGATCCATTGTATTGATTTTAAAAGCACCGACATTGACGACTGAGGGTGAAAATAACATCACACGTCACTTCCTTTGAATGGGTTTAGCTGCTGGCGAAAAAGAGGCAGGTGAGTCCACTTGATCTCGATCATCTACATGGCTTTTTGTACCGACAAAACCGCTGGCATCTCCAAAATTCTGTCCGTAACCCTGATTTTTTTTATCTGAGTTTTGCCACTCTGCTAACAAATTTTGTCCGACATTCACCGCCGACGCATTTTCAAAGGAATTAATTTTTAACATGAAAATATTAATATTGATATACGGAGTTGGTTGAACCACAGATAAACCTCCTTTTTATAGGTATATGCAAGCACCCATCAAGTATGTTAACGGGAGGTCTTCACATGGACTTCGAAAAAATGAAGCAGTGGATGGATATTGCCCAGCAAATGCATGGAGATGATTTTTGGAAAATGATCTTCGATGATGAGCAAAGATCCCCCTTTATGGCAAACGGTCCATCTCCATTTACATTCACACAGCAGGATCAGCGGGGATCAGATGCGTCGTTTCCTCCAATCGATATGGTGGAAACCCATGCAGAAATTCAATACTTAATTTACTTGCCTGGCTACCGAAAGGAAGACGTTCAGGTGTTATCATATGGTGAATATTTGGTTGTGAAAGGACAGCGTTTTTCCTTTTTTAACGAGCAGGACTTTCGCCAAAAGCAAGGGAAGTATGGGCCGTTTGAAAAGAAAATCCGCCTTCCAGAAATGATTCTTGGTCAAATGAATGCTGCCTTTAAAGACGGTGTACTCTACATCCGCCTGCAAAAAGATGAAGGAAAAGCGACGGCTATCATCATAGATGACGAATATTGATACTCACTGCGTCTATTTGATCACGATCATCAATTGTTTCAATTGGCAGGATCGTGATCACGCCATCAGCATTCTGTTCCCCAAAGCCATTGTTTCGTTTGATCGTACTGCAATGATTGCGAACAAACGTCGAGCCAAACGTCATAGATGATCCTGTGCCAATCGAATTCGTTTTCATATGAGCAATGTGAATCTGAGTAGGCAGCATGTGCGTCTCCCCTTTCTTGTCATCTCTATAAGTATATATCAGATAGCTTTTCCATAGACTAGAGTAAGGCGGAAGAAAAGGTTGTGGTCTACTTGAAACATTTCATTCAATCACTCTTTAAAAAAACTGAATCCAATCCATCCCCATCTGTCATTGAGCTAGAAAAAAGACTCGCCGCTCTTGAGCAAAAAATGTCTGCACCAGCTGCTCCTGTCTCAGAGGATACACACATCCATATTGAATCCATGCGCGTGGACAAAATTGATTATCATTTAGAATTTGGGGAGCTTTCTATTGACCAGCTTCAAGGCAGGCTCAATATTGGGGCAACCTATTACACGCCAAAGGACACATGCATCAAAAAATCCACACAAACACCGAAGCCAAAAGAAACAAAAACACCGGTTGTCTCGATTCGATCAAAGCCTTCCTCTTCTTAATTCGCTCAGCTCTTCAGCACGACCGGCAGCCAGAAATAGACCGCAAGAACAATCACCACAATACTGATGATATTTAACCAAAAACCCGCTCTGACCATATCAGATATTTTCAGCACGTCCGCACTAAAGACAGCGGCGTTTGGCGGTGTGGAAATCGGCAGCATAAACGCACAGGAGGAAGCCAAAGCAGCCGCGGCCATTAACCCATATGGCTCGATTCCAATCGCAAGACCAAGTCCTACCGTTATCGGAATAATCATATTGGCAACAGCCGTATTAGACATAATTTCAGTCATAAACAGAATCGCTCCCGTTAAAATAATCAACAGCATGATATACGAAAGCCCGTTTAAATGCTGTAAATTTTCTCCGATCCATCCTGTTAAATTGGTTTCTGCAAAGCCCGTAGCGAGCGAAAGCCCTCCTCCAAACAAAAGCAAAAGTCCCCACGGCAGTTCTTTCATATCCTGCCATTCTAATATTCTCTCTCCATTTGTTGCTGGGATGAGAAATAACAGCATGGCACCGAAAACGGCGATAGACGTATCAGATACGGTCATCCCTCCAAACAAAAAGAGCTTAAAAATCCATAAGAACGCCGTCATGAGAAAAACAACAAATACCCATTTTTCCTCTCTTTTCATTTTTCCTAAATCCTCTAATCCCTTTTGAATGAACGCTGCACTCATTTCACCTTTGTGTTCTACCTTGAACTGTACCCTCGTCAAATACAAAAATAAGAGAATAAGCAAAATCATCGCAACAGGAAAACCAAACAAAAACCATTCGAAAAACATAATCTCTCGATCTAGCAGTTTTTTTGACATCGCAGCAAACACCGCATTCGGCACAGACCCGACAAGTGTCGCCAAACCTCCAATTGACGCAGAATACGCTACCGACAATAAAATGCTTTTACTAAATCGATCAAGAGATGGGCCAGATAAGATTTCATTTGTCTTGACCTCTTTAATCACTGCAAGGGCCACTGGCAGCATCATGAGTGCTGTCGCTGCATTCGAAATCCACATAGATAAAAAAGCAGTCGCGATCATGACACCTAAGACAATGCGATCACTTCTTGTGCCAATCACCCTTAAAATGTGTAAAGCCATTCTTCTATGTAATTTCCATTTTTCAATGGCAATTGCAATCATAAATCCTCCCATGTACATAAAGACGATCGGATCTCCATAAGACCTTGATGCCTGTTCCATAGAAAGACCGCCAAGTGTCGGCAGCAGGATGATGGGCAATAAAGATGTAGCAGGAATGGGCAGTGCTTCAGTCACCCACCATGTAGCCGTCCAAGCCGTAATACCCAAGACTACCCTCGCATCATAGGTCAATTCATCTTCAGGTATGAGAAAAAGAACGAGCAAAAAGAGTGTCGGTCCAAGAACAAGTCCAATCAAATTCACCTTTTTATAAACGATAACAATTCCCCCCTATTGAAAGCGCTTGTCATATTTTTTCTAACATTCGATGATCTTTTAAGAAATCCTTTAAATCATAAGAAAAAATGAAGATATCTTTCATGATGAATAGCTGTTATTTTACTCCCGTTACCCAAACCATGACATGATCCCTTGGTCTATTTTCATAGGAGAAACTATACAAATCACGACCAATCACTGTAAAATATAGAGGATCTAATCAAAAAATTGAGGTGTTTTCATTGTATACGGGTCAAAAAAAATCATTTTGGAAACAGAAAAAAGTCATCATCCCTCTCCTTAGCATCATCGTCGTTGCTGCTGCTTTCTTTTTCTTAAAAGATACTCTTTTCTCAAAAGAAAAAGAGGCTTTAAAAGCCGCTCAAAGCTTTACGAAACATATGGAGAAGAAAGACTTTACGAAGCTGGCAGATGAGGTGACAAGTGCATCTTTGAAAGCCAATGACTTTTCAAAAAAACAACTAGCCGAAAAATACGACAATATTTTCAACGGCATTGGTGCTTATGATCTGAACATTTCAAAGCTCAACGTTGAAAAACAGGACAAAGGAGATGGGTATCAATTCTCCTATGATGTAACGATGAAAACGTCTCTTGGCAAGCTGCATAAGCTGTCTTACAAGGGCATTCTCACCGAAGAAGATGACAAGTGGAAAGTGGACTGGAAACCAAATCTCATCTTCCCGCAAATGGAAAAAGGAGATACCATCAAGGTCAAATCTGACCCTGCTGTCCGCGGAAACATTGTCGACCGAAAAGGACGTACGCTCGCAGAAACAACTGGTGGAAACGCACTTGGCATCATCCCAGGTAAGCTCGGAACAGGAGAAGAAAAAGAACGCAATATCAAAAAGATCAGCAAAGCTTTTGATATAGAGGTAGAACTCATCGACAATCAGCTGAAACAAGCATGGGTCACAGACGACACATTTGTCCCGCTCAAATCGATGTTAAAACAGGAGCCAATTCCAAAAGACGTAAATGGCGTTACCTATCAAACGAAGGAAATGCGCTACTATCCATATAACAAAGCCGCCGCTCATCTCACCGGATATGTCGGAAAAGCAAATGCGGATGATATCAAAAGAAATCCAGCATTAAAGGCAGATCAAATCATCGGCAAAACCGGCCTTGAATTCACATTTGACAAAAACTTACGCGGACAAGATGGCGGAAGCATTCTCATCGTCCATGATGAAACAGGCATTGAAGAAACATTACAAAAATCAGATCGAAAAGATGGAAAAACAGTGAAGCTGACGATTGATGCTTCTTTACAGAAAAAAGCCTATGATCAGTTGAAAGGTGAAAAAGGGGCCGTCACAATCATGAATCCATCAACAGGTGATCTATTAGCACTTGTCAGCACCCCTTCCTACGATGTCAATCTCATGACAAACGGGATTACACCTAAGCAATATCAGGCATACAGTGAAAATCCAGACCTTCCATTCCAAGCTCGATATGCGAGCCGGTATGCACCAGGATCCACATTCAAAACCATTACTGCCGCCATTGGGCTGGAAACAGGTGTCACAAAGCCAGACAAAGTGCGCACCATTCACGGACTGAAATGGCAAAAGGATCAATCTTGGGGAAATTATCGCATCACACGGGTTCATGATAAAGAAAAAGTAAATATGGTCGATGCCCTTGTGTACTCAGACAATATTTATTTTGGACAGGAAGCACTCGAAATCGGGAAAGACACCTACGAGAAAAAAGTAAAAGCATTTGGATTTGGCGAAGACTTACACATGCCATTTACAATGAAGCCTGCACAAGTATCGAACGATGGTATTCAATCGGATATCTTACTGGCTGACTCGGCGTATGGCCAAGGCGAATTACTCATGTCACCGATTGAACAAGTACATGCCTATTCTCCATTTGCTACAGGAGGCAAGCTTGTCTACCCTCGAGTGATTCAAGATGAAAAAACAGCATCACCAAAACAAATCATCAAAGAAGGCTCGGCAGACACAGTGAAAGATGCATTGACTAAGGTCGTGACCAGTCCAAACGGAACAGCCCACTCCTTACAAATCGAAGGAGCGGATATTGCCGCTAAAACGGGAACGGCAGAATTAAAAAGCAAACAAGGTGCAACAGACGGCACTGAAAATGGATTTTTACTTGCGTTTAATCCTAAAAAAGAAGATTATGTCCTCGTCGGCATGATCGAAGGGGTGAAAAACCGCGGCGGCAGCGGACTCGTCGTTCAAAAAATGAAGCCTGTCATTGCTTCTTTTTACAAATAACTCTTTAGAGACACAAGCTCAATCAAATGCTTGTGTCTCTTTTTTTCTAAATCATGACAATTTGCTATTGTTTTATAGTTCACCTTATGAATAAAATGAGAAGAATGAAAAAATCAGAAAACAGATAAATGAAGGGAGGAAGTCTCATTGGCCATTGCTGCTCGTACAAAGGATAAACCTCAACATTCTGTTACCGGCTCAACGGTTTATCCCATCTTATTGATTATTGGTATTTGTCATATGCTGAACGACACATTACAAGCCGTTATTCCTGCGATGTTCCCTATTTTGGAACGCTCAATGGGGCTGACCTTTACACAATTAGGGCTGATTGCTTTTACATTAAATATGGTCTCCTCCGTGATGCAGCCAGCTATTGGGTGGTACACAGATAAACGGCCGATGCCTTATGCACTTCCGATTGCTTTATTTTCAAGTGCTGTCGGTATATTCGGACTCGCGTTTGCTCCGTCGTTTGCCACCATTCTGCTTTGCGTTGTCTTTATCGGACTCGGCTCTGCGATCTTCCATCCAGAGGGCTCCCGTGTTGCCAACATGGCAGCTGGTCCAAGACGAGGACTTGCCCAGTCCATCTATCAAGTAGGCGGGAATACAGGTCAAGCCTTTGCTCCGCTTATCGCTGCATTAATGCTCGTCCCGCTCGGTCAGACAGGCGTGGCTTGGTTTACGATTGTTGGAATGTTGGCGGTTGGTTTCCTTCTTTATATTTCAAGATGGTACGCAGGAAGGCTTCAAACCATTCGGGCCCAAGCGAAAAAAACACCTGCAAAAGCTGCTAGATCTGATATTCATCGTAAATCAGCACTCATTGCACTTGGCATTATCGTCTTTCTCATCTTCGCCCGCTCTTGGTATGGAAATGCCATTTCGAATTTCTATGCATTTTATGCGATTGAACAATACGGTTTGACGATTAAAGAATCACAGACTTATATCTTCTTATTTCTTATTCTAGGTGCGATTGGGACATTTTTAGGCGGGCCGCTTGCAGACCGCTTTGGCAAGAAAAACGTCATTTTAGTTTCCTTATTGGCATCCTTCCCGCTTGCCCTGCTGCTGCCATTTGCCGGACCGGTTTTTGCTTATGTTTTACTCGGGCTGATTGGGCTCATTTTGACATCAAGCTTCTCTGTCACCGTGGTTTATGCCCAAGAACTATTTCCCGGGAAAATTGGCACAATGTCTGGTTTAACTGTTGGGCTTGCGTTTGGTATGGGCGCAATCGGATCGGTTGCCCTCGGCTCATTCATTGATGCCTTCGGCTTAACGCCTACCATGATCGGTGTTGCCTTTTTACCGATATTAGGCATCCTAGCCTTCTTACTTCCTAGCGACCAAACCATCTCCAAATGGAATGAATCATAAAAAGAAAACCGCTCAATAATGAGCGGTTTTTTCATCTCTCATAAAAATGCGTGTCAGGAACATGCTTCTTCGCAATAAATCCTTGCTTAAATTCTGGAAATACCTTTTGCACCTGTTTAATCTTTTGATGAACCAAGTCGGCATACGGAATATACAAATGATCTACAAGCTTCTGTTCTTTCATATAGTAATACCAATTAAGGTTAAAGGTATTCTCGTCAATGATCGTAAAGGCAGAAAAATGATAGAACAAGAGTGGACATTCGTCGAGATACATATCTCCTTTTACAACTGAAAGCTTGTAGTTTTCAATGTTCCAAATCGCCGCATTGGCTCCTTTAGATGCAACGATATGAACCCCTTCAAAATCATCAACCCATCTTTCCACATACCGCTGATCTCCGTATGTCTTTTTTTCTGTATCCATTTCTACTGTACAATGGGCAAGACAGTTTTCTTTCCATTGCGTGACTGCCTGTTTGGCAACATCTGTGTTACGGCAGCCTACAAACCCAGTATTAAAGCGGCCAGACAGCTCATAAAAATGATAGAACCGCTTGGAATTCATATGATCCGTCAAAAATAAATGAGCGCTTGGATTCTCTGCAAAAATCGCCTCCGGATCATGATAAAAATACAAATCCGTATCCAGATGGGCCAGATAATCTGCATCTGAGGACTCAAGAATGTTGAGCAGAAAAGCAGGCTTTAATGTCCAGCAATACTCATGAAACGTTCGATCTTCTTTTGCCTTCCGCAGCGTATCATCTTCAATGTCCTCAAGCTGTTCATATTGAACATGCGGGTGAGGGAACTCCTTTAATACCTTATAAGCCAAAGGGTCTGCACATAAAACGGACAGCTTGAAGGCATGCGCGTTTTGTTCAAGCGAATGAATCAGCGCCAAAAGCTTAAAAACATGGGTATTCGACACAATGGTTGTAAAGTGATAAGACGCCATTTACAACACATCCACTTGGAACAAATCAACGCGCAACAGCTCTTTCGTCAGCCCTTGAATGGCTTCTACTAGCACCATGCAGCCATACTCCTCACGTGCAAGCTGCGCCGCTTCTGCCAGCTTTTTCAAAGGAACATGCTTGGCTGTCAGCATATCTTTTTTATCCCGCTTGATGCCTACATTCCGTTCTGTGATCAAATGAAGCAGCTCTAAAAAATAGGATAACAGGTCATCAAATGCTGGATTCTCACGCAGCTGCCGAACTTCTTTCACAATATCATTTGTCACAGTGTGAGAAAACGGACCAGAGAAAGCCAAGTGGACATCAATGGAATCAATATTGTTATACTTCTCACACATATACAAAATGTTGTATTTGATGTCATCAAATGACGTTAAATTACTTGGATGCTCTTGATGCACACTCATGATATCCTCTCGCAATTCAAAGGAGAGACCAAGCTGATTCAATCGAATCCCTAAATCATAATCCTCAAATCCGTACCGAACGATATTTTCATCAAACATCCCTAATGCCATGACATGCTTACGTTTAACAGAGGAGTTATTTGTAATAAAAAATCGCCATGGCAGCTCATAAGAACCTAAATCATAGTGGTACGTTTCCAAGATGTCTTTTAGGATATCAATAAACTCAGACTGCAAATCGAAGCTTTTCTCTAAAAATGCACCATTTTCGACTTCTTCCAATGATAAAAGAGGTGTTTTGTCCTCCATTTTCCGTTTATACAGTCCTTGCTTTTTCAACCGCTTCATATGATCCTTATCAAACGCTTTGTAAAAATAGCGATAAATCCGCTTCCAGCACACACCGCAAATGACAAGATCCTCCCTGTCAGCATGAGCCTCTGCATGCTTTTGAATAAATCTCGGTTCTGCCAGCATATCACTGTCATGAAAAATGAGCAGATCTCCCTCCGCCTCGCGAATGGCATGATTACGCCCCTTTGCAATCCCTTGATTGACAGGAATACGCACCTTTTTAAATGGGAAGTTCACCTCAATATTCTCGAGCATTTCCATCGTGCCATCCGTTGAGCCATTATCGGCAACAATGACCTCAAATGGAATATCTGTTTCCTGAAGCGTTAATGAAAAAAGGCTTCCTTCTAAACGCTCTTTGGCATTATAGCTTGGAATAATGACGCTTACCTTTGGCTTTTCGTTCATGCGTCATCCTCCTCCCGTTTGGCATAGCCGTTAAACAGCGGGTCGACCTGCTCCACAGATTCAATCACATGGCGAAGCACTTGCCGATAGGCTTCTTGGAAGAACGGCAGGTCATTTCGTCCTTTTTCATGAATTTGCTGCATCTCATCCTTGCTCACAATCCGAAAGCCGCTGTAATGATAGCAAATGAGCGGGTGCCCATCCTCCAGAAGAATACGTCCATTCTCCTCCCGATAAGAATGCTGCCCATAGTTCCAATGACCAATATTCACGCCTTTTGTCTCAATATCTTCTACTTTGTCAAACAGCCTCGGCATATGATCTAGATATCCTTGATCGCCAAACTTGCCTTCTCCCGGTGCATTTTTACATTCTTTTAAGCATTCTTCTTTCCACCAGCTAAGGCATTTTCGTCCGGCTTCATCTCCTTTAAAATGCAGAAAGCCTGAGTTATAGCGTCCTAAAAGCTTCTGAAGCATCTTCACTTCCTCTGCATCAAAGCTTGGAATGACAATATCCCCTCTCGAAATTAAAACAGAAGCATTCGGCTGATGTTGAAAAATCACCTGAGGGCTCTCATAAAAGAACAAATCCGCATCAAGATAGGTCACGCTCTCTGCCTGCTCCTGTTCAAATAACCACTCAATCCAAATCGGCTTTAAGGTCCAGCAATATTCCGATGCATCCCGTTCCTCTTTTTTCTCCAGCAGCTCTGGTGTTTCGAGCTCCCGTACATGAACAAGATCCACATGCGGAAAATTCATTTGATGAAGCAAATCAAATGCAGCATCATCCATGCATAACGTCTTGATGACAGCATCATCTTCTACTTGCTTCAACGATAAGAAAAACGCAATGGCTTGATAAAGTCTTCCACTTGAAAGAACCGTACAATATATGCTGTTCATCTTTTTACACCTCTATTTTTGAAAGAATTCGCGGTACCATTCAATCGTCTTCTCTAAGCCTTCATCAATGGAGTAATCAGGCTTCCAATCAAGCAGCTTTCTCGCTTTCTCTGCTGACAAATATTGATGCTTAATTTCATGTGTTCCTTGGTTGAGAATACGAGGCTTCAGTTCACTTCCCATTGCCTTTAAAATCTTATCCACAAGCTCTAGCACTGTCAGCTGAATCTCGTTACTAAAGTTAAAGGCTTCTCCCGCCAGCCCTTTTTCCTCCATCTTCTCAGCTAGCAGTAAATAAGCCTTCACTGCATCTTCAATGTAGAAATAATCACGAATAAATGTCCCGTCACTTCTAATTTCCGGCGCCTTTCCTTCTAACACAAGCTGAATGGTTTGCGGAATGATTCTGTTGAAATTCAAATCTCCGCCTCCATATAAATTACCGCAGCGTGTAATACAAACTGGAAGACCATATGTGTTGTAGTACGTATGAGAAATGAGATCTGCACAGCTCTTCGAAACATCATACGGATGTTTCCCGTTTAACGGCATGTCTTCATCGTATGGCAGCTGCTCTTGATCACCGTAGGCTTTGTCACTTGATGCCACGATCACTCGTTTGATCAGCGGCTGTCTTCTGCAAGCCTCCAGTACATTCCATGTCCCTAAAATATTCGCTTCAAATGTAGAAACAGGATGTCTATTTGCGACCCCAACAATGGCTTGGGCAGCCAAATGGAAGACGGTGTCAATTTCATATTCTCCTAACGCACGTTCAATCGTCTGCATATCCTCTAATGCGCCTTGCACCACATTCATTTTTTCAAATTGACTGCCTTGATATAAATTCGATCGAGGCACCTGATCACGCACAAGTCCAGTCACGTTTGCCCCTTGATCAATCAATTCCTTAACGAGATAGCTCCCTAACAGCCCTGTACATCCAGTTACAAATACGTTCTTTCCATTCCAAAATCCGCTCATGCTGTCACCAAACCTTCCATGGTTGTTTTCCATCTGTCCACATGTCGTTGATTTCCTTCAGGTTTTTATACGTATCAATTGCTGTCCAAAATCCGTGATGCTCATAAACGGCAAGCTCTCCATCATCCGCCAGGTTTTGAAGAGGCTCCGCTTCAAACACGCATTGATCATCATCTGTCAAATAATCAAATACCTTTGGAGACAACACAAAAAATCCTCCATTGATCATCCCGATACTGTCTGTCTTCTCAGAGAAGGATTGTGCCATCCCGTTATACACCTTCAGTGTCCCGTACTGGGACTTCTTTTCAATGCCTGTGACAGTCGCAGCTGCTCCAAGATCCTGATGACGTTTCAGCAAATGAAACATATTGATATTGGCCAGTCCATCACCATACGTCATCATAAAGGTCTCATCACCAATGTAATCCTGTGCCTGCTTTAAACGTCCGCCTGTCATCGTATCTTCACCTGTATCTAAAAAGGTGATTTTCCAGTTCTCCTTTTTCCCTAAAAGCTTCATTTCTCCTGTCGCCATATCGAGCTGCATGCTGTGATGCTGCCAGTCGTAGTTCAGAAAGTACTCTTTGATCTTCTCTCCTTTATATCCAAGCAATAGGATAAATTCGTCTACACCGTAATACTGATAGATTTTCATAATATGCCATAGAATAGGCCGATCTCCGATCATAGCAAGTGGTTTAGGAAGCGCTTGTGTGACCTCACTCATTCTCGTTCCCTTTCCTCCGCAGAGAATGACTGCTTTCATCTTCTCCCCTCATCTCTCTATGAAGATTTTTGATTAAAAACCCTATCTTTATGCGGAAAATCAGTACATGTACCCCCATACTTTGTCCGACATCAGGTTTTGAATCTACTCTATTCATATGTCGAAATGAAAGAGTGTGCCACCTAGCATTTAACTATTTTTAAAAATAAAAAAAGAGCGAGATTCAAATTCTCGCTCTTCCAAAGTTTAAATTGTATATTTTCAGGGTAGATGGTATGATAAACATGTGCATAACCAGCACAAACAGCCTCTTTCTACAAAGAGACTACTAGATTGAATGAATTCAAGTGGCAGCTTGTTTCATTCTCAATATGAATCACGGAGGTGAATTCCCTTGGCACAAAACGTTCTTTGTGAAGTGAACTCTTGCCGTTTTTGGGCTGAAAACAGCTGTACCGCTTCTACCATTAAAATCGGTAAAAACACGATGACTGAAGTGACTCGCAATGCTGAAACTGATTGCGAAACATTTGAAACAAAATAATCTATTTTTCTCTGAGATGAAGGAACTGGCAGGTTCCTTCTTTTCTTTTACCATTCTATCAAGAATGATAATTATTATCAAGTGTTTTTCAATAAACATTTCTCGGGAAATAATGACACGATATTTCTCCATTCGTTGACGATTTTCACTCCTTTTTCTATACTCAACATATCAGAAGAAGAAAAAGTGGTGACCAATCAATGGATTTTACGATACGTTTTCTATCATTCTTTGTCGTGGAAATCGAAGGCAAAGATGAACAAGCAAATAAACGATTTAAACATTATCAAACACTAGATCAAGAAGAATTTGAACAAAGTGAGCTGAAGGACTTTTTAGACGGTGAACTGAAAAAAATCGTCAAACGAAAAGTGGACAGACACCCTAAATCTGAACAAGTACCGACCAAAATTGGCCGATTTATTGTAGAACCCGGTCATGAGCTTGATTCAAACCCAAACTACAACCTATTTCATCAAACGAGATTTGCAGATACAAAAGAATTTTTTAATGAATGCAGTGAACAGTTTGTTCGCACATATTTAGATACAAGTGCTGTCAGAGGCGGCGTTTTTTTAGTTGCTTCTGCTGTTCCTAAAAAGTATTTCGATGATTCCTTTGTCTTTATTATGAAATGCGATTTCGAACAAAAAGTGGCTTCTATCGCTGATACATCTACCTTGATTAGAAAAGTCGAAATGGCTATTACGACAAAAAACATGAAATCGATTCAATACCCGTTTATGCCAGAAGAGGGAATGACTGAAGAAGCTGAAGTGAAAATTCACCAATCCTCACACGCTCGTTATTTTGAAGACTTTTTGAAATTCGTCGAATACGGTGAATCCATGCCTGAAATCATGAAATCACAGGTTATGAATATGGTACAGGAACAGGTTTTTGAAACATTACAGGATGAAAGTGAAGAATTAAAGCAGTTTGAAGAAGATCTTGAAATATGGGAAGCGAGTGAAAAACGAGAAATTAGAGAAACACTCGATACAGAACAGGTCACACAAGCGGCCTCCCATATTGTTGAACAAACGCCTGATATTACAATGAAAATGCGTCTAGGCGAAACGGATATCAAAGGTCTTCTAGCAGACTTTGGCCAATCAATCCATATTGCTAAGCTCAACAATCGATATGTCGTGCTCGTTGAAGCTGATCAAATCGTCTTCGAAAAAGGAAGCACACCTGTTGAATTCCATAAACCAAATGGATTAAAAGAGGTGGTCAGCCAGCTGATGCAAAAAGCCTATGATTCAGATCTAGAATAAAAAAACACGACTGCCTCTTGCATTCAGCGCATGAGGCAGTTTTTTTGTATAACGCTTGATTTATTACGCTGGATCAGAAGAAACATGCAGCTCCCTGCCTCTTGCCCACATGCTGACAAGCAATAAACTTATGATGAGCATCAGCCAAAAGACGCTGCTTGATCCAAAAAACTGAATCATCGTATATCCGCACAAGGGTCCTAGAGCCGCTCCCATATCTTGAACAAAGGAATAGCTTGCGAGGAAGCGGTTTTTATCTGTTTGAGCAGACGCTTTTTGAAAAGCAAGCGTATCCGTTAATGTCGTTAAGATTGTTGACATCAGCTGGATCAAAAGCAGCATCACAAGAAACCAGCCGCTTACCTTCAGCATGACCGCCAGAAAACTGAGACCTCCAAATGAAAGAAACATCCAGCAAAGCGTTCGTTCCTTCATTACAAGCCCATCAAACCATCTGCCCGTTTTCGGTGCGACAAATGGTTCCCACCCCCATCTGAGCGCTTGAATGATTCCACTTAAAGCCGAAGCTCCGATAACAAAGCCGAACAGAGCAAATTCACCATGACCGATCCTTGCTTCAATGACATGACTGAGGGTTGATGCGAATAACCCTTGTATCACAAGTGCGATCAGCATACCTGTCATTAATACTTTTACAACATCTCGTGCAAGCCACCTCTGTTTGATGACTTGATACACCTGCCCCTCTTCTCCCTTTTCAATCTCATCCAAAGAGACATAAAAAATGATTCCTAGTAATGAGAGTAAACCAAAAACAAGCGTCATGAACTGGAAGCCGATCAGGCTGGCGAATATTCCGCCACATAACATGCCGAATAAACTGCCAAGCCGGTAAAGGCCATTATAAATGCCCGTATAATGCCCTTGGGAGCTTTCCTCCATCTCAGCAATTAATCTCATTCCACTCATACGCAATAACGTCCATGCCAGCCCCCAAGCGCAGCGGCAAATCAGCAGGAGCCAAAAACCGCTCACACCATATAGCACTGTGGTCACTGATGCAATCAAAATAGCAATCAATACACCAGTCTTCATTGGAACAAACCGATAGAGCCACCAAACAACAGGTGTTAGCGGGATGCGGATGAATCGGTTAATGGACAGCAGCAGCCCGACCTCCCAAATAGATGATAAACCAACCTCTTTCCAATAGATCGGAAGAACAATATAAAGCATTGAATCCCCAATCAGTGCAAATGCTGTGATAAGCGATATTGACACCACTTGCTTTTGACGATGATCCATTTTTCCTTCCCCCTTCGCTATCTTTACAATAAGGGATGCCTTATAATAAATCTAATGAATGTTTTTGATTAAACCATCAAAATAATTAATAGGTGGTGCAAAGTTGAATTTACATGCCCTTCGGATTTTTGCAAAGGTCGCAGAGACAAAAAGCGTTACACAAACAGCAGACGTGCTATCTTTGACACAGCCAGCTGTGACGGCTCAGCTTAGAAGCATTGAAAGTGAGATCGGTTTCCGTCTTTTTAAACGAAATGGCAGAGGCATTACACTTACGGAAATGGGAAAAATTCTATACCCTTATGCCCGGCAAGTGTTCGAGGCTGAAAAAGAAGTAGAATATCAGATCACACTTTTACAAAACGGAAAAAAGGGGCGGCTCCGCATCGCTTCTACCTATGTACCACTCAACTTTTTACTGCCAGATTGGCTTGCTGCTTTTAAAACATCTTCACCACAGACAGAAATTGAATTAAAAAGTGGAAACTCCGCTCAAGTTTTAGAGAGCCTGCTTCAATATGAATCAGATGTGGCCATCGCTGTGATCGAGGATCTGCACCATGAGGAGATCCTCACTTCTCATTTAACGAATTTAAGCTATGATTTTATTGTGCCGGCTGACCATCCGTTGAACGGAAAAACGGTCCCGCTGGAGCGCCTGAGTCAGGAGCCTTTTTTGATGCGGGAAGAAGGCAGTTCCACAAGAGATAAGCTCTTTTCTCTTTTTACCTCGAAAGGAATCAAAAAACCGACCGTTGATTTACAATTCAGCGGTGTTCATGAAGCGATTCAAATGATCAAAGCTGGATATGGCATCACACTTGTTCCCCGTGATGCGGTTCATGGCAGTCTCAAGCGGCAAGAAATTGGGCGCGTGTACATTGAAGGCATTGAGATCGTCAGACCGGTTGTTGTGTGCAAACGGGCGAATGATCTTGAAGAAAATAGAACCGTGGATGCCTTCCTGCAAATGAAAGGTATCGGTCCATTTACTACGCCTGCTGCCAATTAAAAAAGTGCCTGCTTCTGAAACAGGCACTTTTTTTCTCTATTCAGCTGGCTGCACGATGTCAAACGGTACAGCTTTTGAGGCTTTCACCAATTGTTCTGGGGTGATGAGGATTTCATTTCCCCATTCGCCTGCCCCAACACCTAATATTTCCTCTTCTAATAACGAAGCCTCAATAATGGTGCGGAATCCTTCTGGCTGCCAGCAAAACGGCGGAATCGAACCAATTCGATAGCCCGTCACTTCAAGAACCTTCTCCGGTGAAGCCATTTTAATATTACGGGAGCCGGCTGCTTTCTTGAGTTTCCCTGACTTAATATGCTGGTCAGCGCCAACCATCACAAGCAGCTGCTCTCCTTCTCCTGTTTCAAAAATCAATGTTTTAATCATTTGTCTTTCACGAAAACCAAGAGCTGCCGCTACATTTGCTGCTCCCTTTTCTGTTTCGGCAGAAAATGTTTTGATTTCATAAGGGATACCATGTTTGTCCAAAAAGTCATGTGCCGGTAATTTTTTCAATCGATTGAACCCCTTTCCTTACAATGTCCTTCATTTAGCTTATCACAATCTTCTCATCCTTAAGATGTATTTTTCAATGAAAAGCCTCTGGACACACCATCACCATGCTATACTGAACTTGTTTTTGAAAAGGAGCCGGTTTAATATGGGAAACAAGTTTTGGTGTTATACAAGCAGTAAAAGCCTTCTCATGCTGAGTGATATTTTATTTGTGATGACGATCACGTTTGTCATTTATCAAGATACACAATCTGTTGCCTATGCGGCTGTCTTTCCGCTGATCAGAACGATATGCCAGCTATTGGCTGGGCTCTTCTCTCCGGTTTTAACCGATTACTTTCAAGCTGGCCGTCTATTGAAATGGGTCCCGCTTTTACGTCTTGGGATGCTCATCATGTTTACAGCCCAATTTCACTTCTTTCAGCAGCATATGGTCTGGTTGTTTAGTGCGCTTATTTTGATTTCCCTCACAGGCGGGTTCATCAGTCCGTTGTTACAGGCCATCATGCCGATGCTTGTGCCAGCAAATCAGCTTGTGAAAGCGAACAGTACGGCCTCGATTTTTCATCAAATGGTTCAAATCGCCGGCTATTCGTTCACTGGAATGCTCGTCCTGTTGATCGGTCCATTTTATTTAATGTGGATTACTTGTGTCATGATTGTATTGTCTTATCTATTATTCATCCCTGTCTTTCCTCTTCTCAAGCAAGAAGAGACGGTTCGAAAAACAAATAAGATGAACAGCTTCAAAGATGGTTGGACGATCATTTGGAGAAATAAAACGGTGCGCACCCTGACATTTATGGATGTTTGTGAAAATATTGCGGGTGCTGTGTGGATCGGGGCGATTACGCTTGCCTTTGTCAGCCATGATTTAAAGCAAGGTGAGGAATGGTGGGGATTTATCAATGCCGCTTATTATACAGGTGCCATCATAGGCGGGCTCTTAGCTGCATGGATGAGTCAGTTTATTCAAAAACAGCTTCTCCTCTATATGGCAGCTGGTTCATTCATTTATGCAGTGCTGACCATTGTCTATTCACTGAACAGCCTGCCGTGGCTTGCTTTGGTGCTTTGTATTTTGATGGGGCCTGCCTACCAAATCCGAGATGTTTCGCAGCAAACCATTCTTCAAACGGAAACGCCAGTACATGACTTATCAAAGGTGTATTCGGCTCACTACGTCCTTTCTTCAGTATCGGTCGGTTTATCTATTTTCTTTGTTGGATTGATTGCAGATGCATACGGGGCGAGGTCTGTGTATTTGCTGGGCGGTCTGTTTGTGCTCGTCTGTTCCGGCATTGCCATCCTTGCTTTTATGAAGCAGAAAAAAGAGAGCAGCTGATGTATGCAGCGGCTCTTTTACTTTTCTTTTAACATCGCAAACATGTCACGGGCCATTGCTTCTAAAATATACACAACTGGCGTCTGTGTGGTGATATTCGCTCTGTGGACCCGCTCATCTGTGACGTAGTAGGCAATATTTAAATCTGAAATGCGCGAAATCGTGCAGTGCTGGTTATTCGTAATACTAATGATCTTGCTGCCTTCTCTTTTTAACTTCGAAATATGATCAATCGTAATACTGTTCTCCCCTGATACAGACAGCACAATGGTGACACTATTGTCTAAATACTGCATATTCATCGGGAAAAACGGATCGTTGATGTAAAATGAAAATTTCTCAAGACTGGAAAAGTACCTCGCCCCATACTGCGCCAAAATGCCAGAACTTCCAGTTCCGATAAACAGCACATTTTTTGCCTCAGCTATGAGCTTCGCGGCCTCCTTAATTTTCCCCTCAAAGTCTCCCTTCAATGTTCGTTCAATAAATTCATATAGAAAGTGCTGTGTGCTTTTTAAAGAAGGTGTCTGCTCTGATTCTAAATACATTTTGAGCTTCACTTTAAACTCTGAAAAGCCTTCACAATTTACTTTTCGGCAAAAGCGAAGGACAGACGAGGTGGAAATATGTGCAGCATCTGCAAGATCTCGAATTCTCATGTACACGACCTTTTCACTGTTTTCCATGATATATCGGTATAAAGCGCTTTCTAGTTCATTAAAGCTGGAAATGACCTCACTTGAAAACATCTGACTTCCCCTTTCTCCAACTACATGTCACAATGTGTTTCTTTTATGTAACAAATCTCTAAATAGGGCACCCTTGCCTAAAGACGCTGAAGTCATTTACGCACATGATGCTCTCACGATAAGCTATAGATGTACAAACAAGAAAAAAGACTTTTCTCTATTATAACATTGCGCGTTACATTATTCGGAGGTGCAGAACATGGCAAAAGGATTAAAGGTTGTCACAATTGGCGGAGGATCAAGCTATACACCAGAGCTTGTAGAAGGATTTATTAAACGATACGATGAATTTCCGATTAGCGAGCTGTGGCTCGTTGATATTGAAGCGGGAAAAGAAAAGCTTGAGATCGTCGGAAATCTTGCAAAACGCATGGTCAAAAAAGCAGGGCTTCCAATCGAGGTTCATTTAACATTAGATCGCAGGAAAGCACTTGTAGATGCTGATTTTGTCACAACACAATTCCGTGTCGGACTTCTTGAAGCACGTATGAAGGATGAACGCATTCCTTTAAAATATGATGTCATTGGCCAAGAAACAAATGGTCCAGGAGGTCTATTCAAAGGACTTCGCACCATTCCTGTCATTCTTGATATTGTCAAAGATATTGAAGAGCTTTGCCCGAATGCATGGCTTGTGAATTTCACAAATCCAGCTGGTATGGTCACTGAAGCCGTTCTTCGTTATTCAAACCATCGTAAAGTCGTTGGTTTATGTAACGTGCCGATCGGCATTCGCATGGGAATCGCCAAAGGGCTTGGTGTCGACGCAAGCAGAGTCGAAGTCAGCTTTGCTGGATTAAACCATATGGTCTTTGGACTCAATGTATTCTTAGATGGTAAAAGCATCATGGATCAAGTCATTGAAGACATGGCTGATCCAAACTCCAGCATGTCGATGAACAACATTCAAGCGATTCCGTGGGATGCTGATTTCTTAAAAGGGCTTGGCGTCATTCCTTGTCCGTATCACCGTTACTACTACAAAACAAGTGATATGCTGGCTGAGGAAAAGAAAGCAGCAGCAAATGAGGGAACTCGTGCTGAAGTCGTTCGCGCATTAGAAAATGATTTGTTCGAGCTTTACAAAGACCCTGATCTCGACATCAAGCCGCCACAGCTTGAAAAACGAGGCGGTGCCTACTACAGTGATGCGGCTTGCAACTTGATTGCATCCATTTATAACGACAAGCATGACATTCAGCCTGTAAACACCATTAATAACGGAGCTATTAGTGACATTCCAAATGATTCTGCGGTTGAACTCAACTGTGTGATCACAAAAGACGGTCCTAAACCAATCGCTGTTGGTGAAATGCCGGTCGCTGTCAAAGGACTTATTTCTCAAATTAAATCCTTTGAACGTGTAGCTGCTGAAGCAGCCGTGACAGGCGATTACAACACAGCTCTTGTCGCAATGACCATCAACCCGCTTGTCCCATCAGATGCCATTGCAAAAAGCATCCTAGATGAAATGCTAGAAGCACACAAAGAATATTTGCCACAGTTTTTCAATAAAGTAGAAGCATAAAAAGAATATTTGCCACAGTTTTTCAATAAAGTAGAAGCATAAAAAGAAGCCGCACTTGTCGAAAGTGCGGTTTTTTTATTTGGCTGCAAACAGCCGGTCCATCTTAGGACGATCATAGTCTAATAGCCAGTGCTGTAAGCCTTCATAGACTGGGCGTAGACGCTCAGCATCTGCCGCAATGAGATCACAGCCTCGATCATCATATAAGTGAAAAATCATTTTTTTTGAGAGATTCATTAGGTAAATTTCATACCCTAGTTTTCCCTTCAAGATTTGATTCGGCGTATAGAAGTCCTCCTGGCACATCGCATGGAGAAGCGGAGGCAATCGAATGTCTTGCAGCTCACATTTGAGTGTAAATCTCTCTAATGTCAGTGAATCTTCTATTTCTGGACGTACATAAGTCAAAAGCTCGTGGCGCAATCTGTTCCTCACTTGCCGATGCACATATTTTTGATAGACAAGGAGCTTACGCTTCGTTAATTCATGTTCATGATCTGTATACACATCCGTCACAAGCAGCATCTCGTCTTCTGGATCAAAAACATATTTCACAATCTCTAAAGCACGATCTCCCGCTTTTTCTAATACAATCGATTCTTTTCCTAATGACCAATCTGCCACTTCAAACCGAAGTCCAATAGGCCACTCATAAAAAAGAGGCGGCGTGAGGATAAGATGAGGAAAATGATTTTTTAGAAACATATTTGTTTGATCACTCATTTGCTTTCCTTTCACTCGTTTTATTTTTCATTTTACCGTTGAAACATATAGGGAAACAAATTGGAAATAAACTGTCATTTCTTATATGATAGAAAGAGATGGAGGTGTGACCAATTGAAAAAATGGTTTTTACAAGTGTTCCTTACAGCACTGATCACCATGTGGATACAGGCTGGACTTGATCAGGCGAACATCATTCAGATCACCAATGTATGGGTCGATGCCAGCAGCTGGATCCTGATCTTCTTTGTTATCTACGCACTTTTTGAATGGACAGCTCACGTCTTAGCAAAACAGAAAACCGCTCATCGCTGAACATCTCTTTTCATAGAGATGTTTTTTCCTGAAACTCTTCTTGAACAAGTTCATGAATGACACCCATTCCTGCCTGGCTTCCAGCAGCTGCTGCGAGAACTAACTGAGCAGGACCGCCTAGATTATCACCACATGCAAAGACACCACTGACGGTTGTACGTCCAAGGATATCTGTTTCGATACCCGTATTCTTCGTCATTTGACAGCCAAGCTTTTCGGCAAATGGGGCTGACTGCTTGAATTCACTTGCGACAAAACCGCCTTCCCTTTTCACTGTCTCCCCATTTGCAAGCTGGAGAGAGCGCAGCTGCCCATTGTCTTGATCAATCGACACAATTGGCACATCAATGACTTGAATAGAATGTGCCGTCAGAAGTACCTTGTCCTCTTCAGCCAACACGTGCCCATTCGTAAACACGATCAAATCCTTTGTCCAATTGGAAAGAAGCTTAGCCATATGCAAGGCTCGCTGATTCTCTGCAATGAGGGCAAGTGCTTTGTCCTTTAATTCCCATCCATCACAGAAAGGACAGCTAAACAACGTTTTTCCGTACACATCATGAATTCCTTCAATCTCTGGCAGTATATCCTGAAGACCTGTTGCCAAAATGATTTTTTTCGCTTTGAATGTATCCCCCTCGTGTGTTAGTAACGTAAATCTTTCCTCTTTCTTTTGTATATCAACAATTCGACTTCGTTTGATTTTGATATTAGGGTATTTTTGAAGATCTGCCTCTCCCGCTCGTCTGATCTCAAACGGTGTCATTCCATCGTTTGTAATAAATCCATGTGATTCCTGCGTCACTCGATTTCTTGGCAGCTCATCATCAAATACAATGACTTGCTTTCTGCCTCTCCCTACAACAAGTGCTGCACTTAATCCGGCTGGCCCGCCTCCGATAATGGCACAATCTAATAACATATCAATCTCTCCTTTTCTATTCAAGATTTTAAAGACTCTTAATATCTATAATTAGTTCAAAAAAATCACATGTTGAAAAATGGATTTTTTTCTGTCTGTTCAATTTGGCTCGCAATATCAATTAACCGTTTTTGACTTAATGTCTCCTGCATTTTCGTTTCAACATCCTGCATAACTTGTTCAATCAAACAGCCATCATGAGGCATAAAGGAGTCATGCTCTAAGGAGCAGCGAAATAAATTCGTTTGTCCTTCTACAGCCTGAATGACATCTAAAAAAGAAATGTCTTCCTTTCGTTTGATAAGGGTATAACCTCCCTTTGCACCAGGTGTTGATTCAATCAATCCCGCCTTCACAAGCTTTGTTAAAATTTTGGATAAATAGGTTGGTGAAAGATCTTGTATCTTAGCAAGAGGCTCAACACCAATCGCTTTACCCTTTGGTGCAAGAGTTAAAAACACCATCGTATGCAGCGCATAGTTGGTTGCTTTAGAATATTTCATGAGGAAACTCCTTTCTATCTATTATAGACCTTTTATATCTGTAATTGATCATAGATGATTCAAGAGAAAAAAGCAAGAGTTGTGAATCTGCTCCACTTTTCATTCCACATTTCACATTTCCTTCCGATAATAGAAGTAAGCACGAAATAAAGTTTTGATTGAGAACTAGAAGGAGTGAAGAAAAATGTCAGATCAACAGCACAATGCAGCACACGAAGAAGAAGAGGAATTTAACGTATACGACATGCTTCCGCCCGCAGGTACAATCATCGGAGAAGCAACAGAAGAAGAAATGGATGCCGCAGCAGCACTTGAAGTGAGACATGTCGCGTTCATGCGTCTTCAAGATATGTTCATTCAATTCGATGGCTCGTCTTACAAAGACTTATTAAAAGACTTTCAAGAATTCGAAATGGATTCCACAAAATTCTGGAGAGCCATTGCTAGACGTCTTCAAATTCCATACGAATGGCCAATCCGAATCGACCACGCAAACGGCCCTATTTATATTGGTGAAACAGAAGATAGCCGTGAGGTTGAGGAGAGCGCAGAGTAAGGAATGGCGGCCCCCTTTTGGTAAGGAGGCTTTTTACAATACATCGGTTGAAAAAACAAATAAGCAATATGAGCGCTGTCACGCCCATATTGCTTATTCTCGTGTTATGTTAACTCTGGCCAAAATGCTTGATTTGCCACAATTAAGTCGTCTAAAATATCTTTTGCTACTTTAGCACTCGGCACCGTTTTCGATAATGTGATGGCCTGCCATAATTTTTGATAGGACCCTTCTTCAAATGCTTCTACTACTAGTTTTTCTACGCCAACTTGCTGCTCCATAAGACTTTTTTGAAATCTAGGAATCTCTCCAACTACTAATTTTTCTGGACCATTGCTGCCAACGATACAAGGAATTTCGACCATGGCTGTTGGATCAAAGTTCCTAATAGCGCCATTGTTCTCTACGATCATCAGCATCCGTTCCTTTTTATTAAAAGCAATGGCTCGTGCCAAATCAACGATATAAGAAGCGTGCTCATCAATGGTCAGCTTTGTTTCCTTTGCAGTTCCTTTATCAATGATGGCCTGACATTCACTAAAAACAAAAGCTTCCCGCCCCTCCATCACTTCATTGGCACGCGTGAACTCGATATTTGAATGTGCCACTTCTTCATCTGGAAATAGATAGTATTTCAAATACGTATTCGGTATCGTTTTTGGATCAAGCGCTTGAATATCTTTGGCCTTTTTTAATGTGCTGTTCCAGCTCTTCTGCTGTTCTAGCTCAGATGTTCCATCTGTTGCATAACCATGCTGGCTTACATGCTTAATTACCTCAGGCATTAAGCTATTTCCTGCTTTATCTCGAATATCTGTCCACCAGCCAAAATGATTCAAACCATAGTAATCGACTTCTAGTTCTTTCCGCGAAGATAAGCCTAAATTTTTTGCAATTAATTCTTCAATGCCAATTGGCATATCGCATATGTTTAAAATTTTGGCATTCGGTCTTAGCTTACGTGTTGCCTCTGCTACTATCGCTGCAGGGTTAGAATAGTTTAACATCCAAGCTTCTGGTGAGTATTTTTCCATATAATCGACAAGTTCTAATACACCTGGAATGGACCGCATTCCGTAAGCTATTCCGCCTGGTCCGCATGTTTCCTGTCCGACGACTCCATGCTTCAATGGAATTTTCTCATCTAATTCTCGCATTGCATATTTCCCGACACGAATATGTGCCATCACAAAATCGACTTGAGTAAAGGCTTCTTCTGGGTTCGTGCTTGCCAGTAATCGTACTTCTGGTGCTCGTTCTTTTAACATAATCTCACATGCATCTGCAATCGTCTTTTGTCTAGCTTCATCATTATCATAGAGTTTAATTGTATGAATTGGGAACTCATCTAGATAGTCTAACAGCATCAAAATGATTCCGGGTGTAAATGTACTTCCGCCTCCAGCGATGGTAATATTAAATTTTTTCATCATATCCAGCTCCTTTTTTCAATCTAATGATAGTTTTGTCTCAAAAGACTCTCTTACTTGCGGTACACTTAAGCCAACAATGATTTGAATGCTTTGACCACTCTTCGCCATGCCGTGGGCCAGTTTATTTTTTGTAAAGTAGTCCCTATCTTTCACCAAGCTAGGGTCAATCACTGTAATACGTAGACGTGTGGCACAGTTTGTCACATCTTTAATGTTTTCTTTACCGCCGAGGCCTGCTAAGAAATACACGGCTTTCTCTTCATACTCAGACGCATAAACGGGCGCTTCTTTTTGGTCATGACCTTTTTTATGAGCATTCTCATAATCTTGTTTTGTATATAGCCTCGTCTCCTCCTCATGTTTTCGTCCTGGTAATGGAATATCGAATTTCACAATCATCCATCTAAATATGACAAAATACACTGCTGTAAAAAGAAGTCCAATCATCGCTTGGATCAGATAAGTCCCTCCATGATTTGAAGAGAGCGGAATCCAGTTCAATGCAGCTATTTCAATAAACCCGGAACCCATCATTCCGACAACACCAAACATATTCATGATTGTCACCATGGTCGCACCAAGAAGTGCATGTATCACAAATAAATAAGGCGCGAGGAATAGGAATGTAAATTCAAGCGGTTCTGTAATTCCGGCAAATACCGCTGTTAATGTGGCGGGTAATACCAATGCCAAAACCTTTTTTCTGTTTTCTTTCGGTGTTGAAAAATACATGGCTAAAGCTATCCCTAAACAGCCAAACATCTTAATATTCCCATGCAATAAAAATCCGTATGGATAAAGATCCTTCAAATCAGAAGTGGAGGACGCAAATTCATTTAAGTGAGCAATCCAATATGGTTTTAACCCCCCATTTACAGCCGCTGGACCAAACTCAAAAGGTGTATAAATAAAATGGTGAAGTCCTGTTGGAATTAACACCCTTTCCAAGAAATGAAACAGCCAGACACCAATATAACCAGACTGTGCCATGAACCCTTGGAGAGATTGAATCCCCTGCTGAACATAGGGCCATACAAAAGCAACGATAAAAGCAATAGGAATCATCACAAAGAATCCGATGATGACAACAAATACAAGCCCCTGGAAAATCCCAAGCATTTCAGGCAGCTTTTGATCATAAAAACGATTATGGATCCAAATGACGATTCCAGATATCATCACCGCACCAATGATACTTGTATCCAGCGTAGGTATACCCGCAATTTCTTTTACACCCGCTACGTTCTCGACACCTTGCGATAAATCAACGCCAAAAGTAGACGGCCAAAGTGTCAAAATAGCATGAATATAATTGTTAAATACAAGATAAATCATCAAAGCTGCGAGCGTCGCACGTGCTTGCGCTTTTTTTGCAAGTGAGATGGGCAATCCAATCACAAAGGCTAATTCCATATGATTGAAAATCGTCCATCCCCCGCTTTCAATCAGTGACCAAACCTTGTACCACATCGTACCTTCTCCAGCCATTTCTCCCATAATCGCTGGATTCTTACATAAAGTCGCGAGGCCGACAACAATACCAAAAAACGCGAATAAAAGTACAGGAACTACCATAGCACTGCCAAACCGCTTGATTGCATTCATAAGCATAACCCCTTTGCTTGATCCATATCATCACTGTAAAGGTAGCGCTTACAAAAACCAATAGGTTTGACGTATTTAGAAATCAAGTTGTAACATTAGATTATATTTTCACAGGAAGAAAATATTTTCATGTTGGAGGGCACATCGCATGATACTGGACAAGCTGGTTAATAAACACTTCGAAGATTTAAACAAGAATGACCTGCACATTATTAAAACAATCCATGATCATCTTGAAGAAATGAAGACAATGAAAATTCAGGATCTTGCCCGTTATGCTCATACTTCCATCTCATCCATCCATCGGCTTGCTAAGAAAATAGGGTTCGACGGCTACAGTGACTTAAAGTCTTATGTGAAATTAAATGCTTTCACTGAAGAGACAACACAGGATTTAATGCAGCTACTTGATCAAGATATCCGGCAGACAAGAAAATATATGGAGCAGCTGGACTTTCATCAATTAAATCAACTGATTGATCGCGCACCGTATATTTATATTTATGGGACAGGAACAGCACAGCTCGATTTGGCCAATGATGTACAGCGGCAGCTATGGTCACTGCATAAAAAATCTCAAGTATTACGAAGCAAGCGGGACTTAACAGATGGAATCATTGAATTTGGTGAGGATGACCTTTTATTTATCATTTCTTTATCTGGTGAATCGAAGAATTTAGATGAAATCATTCAATTGGTGAAAACGAGACATATCAAATTTATCAGCATGACCACATTAAGAAATAACCTTCTTGCACAAAATGCCATGTTTAACATCTATGTAAGCAGCACCCCGTTTCTCTTATATAACAAAGTGGACAACTCCAGCTTTCTGCCATTTTACATTGTGGCAGATATTATCGTCAGAAAATTTAGTGAGTGGAAAGTGAACCAATTGAATAATAAGACTTAAACATAACAGATACAGTTTTGGAGAGAGATTCAATGTTGCTTCGCAAAAAAAGAGAGACTCTTTTGTCTCTCTCAAAAAATACTGTATAACAACGGTTTTAATGAAATATATCTACTTGCGGCTGCCTTTCCTATTCATGCTATTCAGCGCTATAATGCCCAGCAAGCAGTTCATCAAACGAATCCGCTAATTTAAAATCCGTCTCATCTTCTAGATCAAAGTAGTGAATCGTCGGATGCTCCTTTGTTTCTCTATAATCCAATGCAATCCACGTATGACCATCCCCACAAATGAGTACAAGTCCCTCAGGCAATTCCCATTCTTCTATTAAATAATCACTATCCATAATGCCTTCATCTTTTGCAATTCCTCTTAAATGATCAAATGACACATGATCCTCTGCCCATCCATTCGGCTGATCCGTTGGAAAAGCATTATGCAATGTATACCCGCCATTTTGTTCGAGGATCAGTTGCTTATATGTATCAGGCAGGATAACGCCTAGCTTCTTTTCCGCTTTTGCAATGCCTTTCTCATTGATTTTCTTAAATGTTTCTTCGCTTTCTCTATCTTTATCCCAAAATGGTTTCAAATAAAATACCTCCAATTGTTATTTCTATATTATTTTACCATTTAAGAGAACTAGTTTAATAGTCCTGTTTAATAAAAAAGAGAAGGGTTCCCCCTCCTCCTCTTGTTGGTCATGATTGTTCTTGATTTCTCGCTTCAAATTCATCCAACATGGCACGCACTTCATCTGTTGATGATGTGTTCATTAATTGATTTCTTAAGAAACTCGCTCCTCTGAATCCTTTTACATAAATCTTAAAGAAACGGTGCAGTGCCTTGAATGGACGCAAACCTAGTGATGAGTATTGATCATGGAGATCAAGATGTAACCTTAAAAGACCAAGCAGTTCATCACTTGTATGCTCCCTCGGCTCTTTTTCAAAAGCAAATGGGTTATGGAAAATCCCGCGCCCAATCATCACTCCGTCTACTCCATACTGTTCAGCGAGCTTTAAGCCTGTTTGACGATCTGGAATATCACCATTGATTGTCAAAAGAGTATCAGGGGCTACTTCATCACGAAGTTTTTTAATCTCAGGAATGAGCTCCCAATGCGCATCCACCTGGCTCATTTCCTTTCTTGTGCGAAGATGGATTGATAAGTTCACAATATCTTGCTCCAAAATGTGTCTAAGCCATCCGCGCCATTCATCGACCTCAGTAAAACCAAGTCTTGTTTTCACGCTAACAGGTAATCCCCCTGCTTTTGCCGCTTGAATCAGCTCTGCCGCAACGTCTGGACGAAGAATCAAGCCGCTGCCCTTTCCGTTTTGCGTGACATTTGGGACAGGACAGCCCATATTAATATCAAGTCCCTGAAATCCCATTTCCGCCATTCCAATGCTCATTTGTCTAAAGTTCTCAGGCTTGTCTCCCCAAATATGAGCAACAATCGGCTGCTCATCCTCTGTAAACGTTAAACGCCCTTTCACACTTTGAATGCCATCAGGATGGCAATAACTCTCACTGTTCGTGAACTCTGTAAAAAACACATCAGGTCTCGCCGCCTCACTCACAACATGACGAAACACAACATCTGTTACTTCTTCCATTGGTGCTAATATAAAAAATGGCCGCGGTAAATCACGCCAGAAATTTTTACTCATCTTTCATCCAATTCCTCTCATGACATAGCGCCTTAAAGGGCATGTCCTTCTATAAAGTCTTTCAGCAATTTTTATCATTATATACTTTAATATGAACCGGGCAAAATTGCAAAAAAGGTAAGTTCATGACCAAATGCGAGGTAAATATTAAAGTTTGACTCGCGATTACCATTTTATATTCAAGTGGGCAAGCGAAAATAAAAATATCCCGATTTCACTCTTTTATTAGGGAATCGGGATATTTAATACGTTAATTAATTAACAATGGCTATTTTTCTCGATTTCTATTTTCTCTAAAAAAGGAAAGTTGCTCAATTCTGTCTAGCTCATTTTTTGTATTTTTTGTAATTTTTTTTTCTCCAAAAACATTCTTATTAATTAATATTTCTAAAGTATTTGCTAAGTTTTTAATTATCTTCTCATAATCATTTTCATTTTCTATCTTGCTAGCTAGATGATTTTCCAACAGATGATAGATACCTTGTGTCGCTTCTACTTCACGTTTTTCTAAAGGCTTAGGGCAAAATAGCATTCTTCCCTGTTTTTGGGCAAAATTTATAGTATGTTGTGTACCACCTTTTAAAGGTGTCTGAACAGGACATACACCTAAAGATAGGCCGCTTTGTATCCTATCTCGCAGAACAAAAGAGTTTCTATATGTCTTACCACCTAGCGGAGTCTCTGAAATCAACAATCCGTTTCTTTTTACAATTTCATTTGCGAACTCTGTATTTTCTTTTGGATATATTTTATCCAAACTTCCTGCTAATACCGCAATCGTTTTCCCGTTTACATTTATTGCTCCTTTATGACCAGCGGTATCAATACCAACAGCTAAGCCACTAACAACGACAAAATTCCTTTTGCAGAATTGTGCAGAAACCTTCATTGCTGCCTTATATCCCAGTTCAGTCGGAGCCCTTGTACCTACTATCGCTATTTTCCGATCATCTTTAAGTAGTTCAATATCCCCTTTACAATATAAGACAACTGGAGGATCTTCAATAAACCTTAGCAGCTTTGGATAATACTGTGAAGCAATATCAATTACTTGAATTCCTTTACTTTCATGAAGTCTTATTTGTCTTTCAGCCTCTTCAATTTTTTTCAGAAGGTAGACCTCATCTAACATTTTTTGAAGTATTTTTAAATTCTTTAAAGTATCACTTATTTTCTTTTTATTTACAGGTAAATTCTCCAATGTTAGGTTTGGAAAATAAGTATACAGTTTTTTTATTGTCTTTACTCCCATTCCTTCTATATTACTCAAAGCAATCCAGAACGCTGATGACATAATTTTACCTCCAGTTTATGATAAAAAAGGGATTGCATCAAATTGATAATCTTCATAACTGTTTTGTTCCAAATACCGCTCTTTCCCTTTATTATATTCTAAGTAATCACCAGCAGATGCAACCCAAAAGGCTTTTCCATCCTTTTTATTAAAGTTAAGTTTATACTCTTCATCTGACTGATTTTTAATTTTACCATGTGAAGGAGCATTTGAGTTAGACTGCATTATTGCTAAAGGTAGGATAGTTACTTTTTCTGCTCCATAATTATATAATACTTTAGCACACTCCATAGCAGTAGAGCCACTTGTGAGAATATCATCTATTAAAAGTACATGACCACTAATATTCTTTTTTGAATCAAAGACATCCTGAACATTTTTAGCTCTTTCTGTAAATGAGCCCGCTTGCTTTTGTTTACCGTAAGTTCGAACAGAAAATAGAAGTTTGGTTTCAATTATACTCCTGAACTTCTCCATTTTTTTGTGGTTAAGTAATGAATCTAAATGGTTTTCTTGATTTGGTTTTGAGGGGACTACGGTTATCAAATTTATGTCTTCAAAATATTCAAGAGTTAATTTAATATCTGTATGCAAGCAACTTGCCAATGCCTCTACAGCATATTCTTTACCATTTTTTAACCTAAGAATCATAGTTGAAAGGCAATGAATATATGACCTAGGATCGTCATATACAAAATACCTTCCCGCATACATTAAATTTGCCTTAAAATCACTAAGTAATGGGTGATTTATTTCCCCTAAAGGAAATACAAAGCCTATACCTTTAGTTTGTTGTATAGATAATTCATTAAAGTTCCCATAAAGAACATTATCCAGAAATAGTTTTCTTACAGTTTTAATTTCCAACATAACATCCGGTAAATGCTTGTGGTCTATTTTATTAAAGTTGTTAATATCAGCTGTTTGAGAAATAAGAATTGTCGATAAATTCAGCTTATGTGCTTCTTCAATACTTTTCATTGAATTTGTAAGTATAATTGAATGCATTGGAATTATTTTTAAATTACTCAATATAACAGAGAACTCTGAAATATCAGATTGGGCTATTTCCAAGTCTGCGTATCTATCTTTTTTGAGTACCAAATAAATGAAGATCATACTTCTCTTTAAGTTGATAGATTAGTTGTGAAAATTCTTGATTTTCTAAATAGCTATCATCAAACGAGTCCATATCTATAATTATATTATCTACTCTTGTACATAACGAAAACATAGTTTGCACCCCTTATAGTCCCCTGATTATTTTTATAAGTTCCATAGGATTATTAATTATAAAATTAGAACCTGCGTTAATTAATTCAAACTCTGTTGATTCTCCCAAGTTACTCCAACAGAAATCATCCCCGCTCTTTTCGATGCTATAATATCATTTATATTGTCCCCAATTGAAATAGTATTCTTAGGTGACACCCCTAAATTTAAGGAGCATTTTAAAAGCGGATCAGGATAGGGTTTCCTCTTTTCACTATCATGAAAACAAATTAAATCATCGTAACGAATATTATGATGTGACAGTACTCTAGTAGCATATGGTCTAGGGGAATTAGTCACTATTCCTAACTTAAAGTTCTTATCTCGTATAATAGATGAGAGCTCTTCACCAAAAAGAGGAAAGGTTTTAGTAGAAATATATCTATAACATTCACTCCAAGGCTTTCTTCGTAGTTGTTTTATTTGTGCAGTATCTATAAGTGTGTCGTCAAGATCAAAAAATAATTGCTTCAAATTTTGACATTAAACCCCCTCCTTATCATCAGGGTAATTTTACCACACATTACACTACAAAAGTATGATTAACTAAATAAACCACAATAATCTCCCATCTAGGATTAACAGAAAATATTATTTATGGATATTAACACATATAGAAAGGTCTATAATATTGGATTGAAAAGGTTATTATGTTAAATAGCAATTTGAATTTCTCAACTACAATGAATTTCCGAAAAAATAATGCGATATAATACCTTATTAAACTTTTTTCATATATAACTAATTATAGCTCTATAAAAATTTTCGCTAACAATTCAAATAATAGAATATTTGCTTCTAAAAATAATGATATGTCTTAGTCTTAAATGATTTATTGATTGATTGCTCTAAATTCGTTACCCATTTTTACAATATAATTATTTTTAATAAACATACTAGCTTTCTGAAATATATTTTAAATCCTACCACGCTCCTCGAGGCTAATATGTACATTAATTAAGACGATTTAAATTAAATATTATATAATTAACACTACTCAACCACTAATACAGTACTTTCCTCGAAATAGCCTTGATCGCCTCATACACTGAAAATCCATAGCAAAAAACAACTATAATCACATTGGTTTCGTTTTTTCATTGTTTGGAGCATAAAGATGAATTCCAAATAAACACTAGACTATGTTCGAGCACCTATACAAAAAAGCTTGCAGACTTAATCTACAAGCTTAGAGTTTTTAATCGTAAATGATTTATCTTTTCTAACTAACAGTGAACAGCACTCCACATGGTTGGTATGCGGAAACATATCCACCGGCTGCACTTCCTCCGTCACATACCCGCCATCTTCAAGAATACGCAAATCACGAGCAAGCGTTCCTGGATTACAGGAAACATAAACAACTCGGTTTGGTTTCATCTTTAAAATGGTGTCAAGCAGTGCTTCGTCACAGCCTTTTCTTGGCGGATCGACGATGAGGGTGTCTGCTTTGATGCCTTCTTTGTACCAGTTTGGGATGACGGTTTCTGCTTCGCCGACTGCGAATTCAACATTATTGATTCCGTTTAAGGCAGCGTTGCGTTTTGCGTCTTCAATCGCTTCTGGGACAATTTCTACGCCATATACTCTGCCTGCTTTTTGTGCGAGAAATAAGGAAATCGTACCGATTCCGCAATAGGCATCGATGACGGTTTCTTCGCCTTGCAGCTCTGCATATTCAAGCGCTTTGTCGTAAAGTACCTTTGTTTGGGCTGGGTTCACTTGATAAAACGAGCGGGCTGAAATGGCAAATTTGATGTCGCCAATCGTGTCATAAATGTATTCTTCGCCCCATAAAACGGTTGTTTCGTCTCCGAAAATGACATTTGTTTTCTTTGAATTCACGTTTTGCACAATTGACCGAACATGTGGGAAGCGTGCTATAATCTGCTCAATCACCTTCTGCTTTTGCGGAAAGTCAGCCGTTCTAGTAACAAACACAACCATCATTTCACCTGTTGCCATACCGTAGCGAACCATCACATGACGCAGCCATCCTTTGTGCCGCTCTTCGTTATATGCTTTGATGCCAAACGCATTGCATATGTCTTTTACTGCCTGTACCACTTCGTCGTTTTCTGACTGCTGAATCAAACATTTTTCCATGTCAATGATTTCATGGGTACGCTGCTGATAAAACCCTGCAACAAGTCCGCCTTCCCGTTCGCCAACTGGAACTTGTGCTTTGTTTCGGTAATTCCAAGGGTCTTCCATGCCGAGTACAGGATGAACTTTTACACGGCTCATATCAAGCTTGCCGATCCGCTCTAAAACGTCCTTTACTTGTTTCTGTTTAAATAGCAGCTGGCCTTCATAGCTCATATGCTGAATTTGGCAGCCGCCGCACTGTTTGTAAATGGGACATGGCGCATCTTGCCTGTGCGGACTTTCCTTTGTCAGCTCCATGAGTCGTCCAAAAGCAAATCCTTTTTTGACTCGTGTGACTTTGATTTTCCCTTGTTCGTCAGGAAGTGCATTCGGTACAAAGACAGGGAATCCTTCAATTTTTGCTACACCTGCACCTTCATGCGTTAAGTCTTCGAAGGTTACATTGTAGTATTCATTCTTTTCAACAGGCGGTTTCATTTTCACCAACTTTATCACCTCATTTGCAAAGAAAAACTTGGCCGCCATAAGGAACCAAGTTCAATCTTCACCCTATTTTTTCAGCTGTTGCTTTTGGCACAATAAATTCAATATGGCGATACAGGTTTTCAAATTCACCTGGCAGCATGCCGCCGTATTCACCATCTAAATTTAATTGCATTTTATCTTTTACATCTACCTTCACGCGATTCGCTTTTGCGTAGATGACATTGTTATCATGAATATGCTCGCCTCTGAGTGCAAGGCTGACCACTCGAATGGCTTCTGCTAGATTGACCTTCTTTAGAATAATCAGGTCAAACATCCCATCATCTAAAATGGAATCTGGCGCTAGTTTTTCAAACCCGCCTACTGAGTTTGTGAGTGAAACAAGAAACAGCATGATTTCTCCATGAAACAATTTGCCGTCATATTCAATTTCGACTTCTGTCGGGCGGATAGAAGGAAGCATCTCCATGCCTTTTAAATAATAAGCAAGCTGTCCAAGCATGGTCTTCAGCTTACTAGGCACCTCATAGGTGAGCTCTGTTAACCGGCCGCCGCCAGCAATATTAATAAAATAATGGCCATTGACTTTACCGATATCAAGCGGCTTCGCTACACCCTCAATAATGGCATCTGTCGCTTTTAAAACACCTTCTCGTGGAATGCCAAGTGCTCTTGCGAAGTCATTTGTCGTTCCAACTGGAATAATTCCTAGTTTCGGTCTTTTTTCAAGCGGTGCTAGTCCGTTGACGACTTCATTGATCGTGCCGTCTCCACCTGCTGCTACAATTAAATCAAAATCTCTCTGTGCGGCTTTTTCTGCTGCTTGCGTGGCATCTCCTGCACATGTCGTCGCATGACAAGAAGTTTCATAGCCAGCTTGTTCAAATTTTTGCAAAACCTGCGGTAAATTCTTCTTGAAGAGTTCACGCCCAGATGTCGGATTGTATATAATTCGAGCACGTTTCATTCATCATCATCCTATATTCATTATGCAATCTATTTTCACCACTAACAACCTTTAATTATACTATGAGATTTGAAAATGGCAACAAAACAACCACCTAATTATGTGAAATCTCCTAGCCAATCTCCCTCAGCAAGAAAGCATTCTGATAAGATAAAAGAAAACGCTGTAAAGGATGATATGCGATGAAAAAGCCTGTCTATTTTAATCATGACGGCGGTGTTGATGACCTCGTCTCTTTATTTCTTCTCCTTCAAATGGAACATGTGAAAGTGATCGGAATGTCTGTGATTCCTGCTGATTGTTATTTAGAGCCTGCTCTCAGTGCATCTCAAAAAATCATTGATCGCTTTAGTCCTTATGAAATTGAAGTTGCTGCTTCAACTTCTAGAGGCGTCAATCCATTTCCAAAGGAGTGGCGTATGCATGCTTTTTATGTAGATGCTCTGCCAATTTTAAATGAAAAAGGCACTGTTGATACAAAAGTGTCCAAGCTGCCAGCACACCTTCACCTGATTGAAACGGTTAAGAAGGCAAAAGAACCTGTCACCCTGCTCTTTACTGGTCCGCTCACAGATCTTGCACGCGCTTTAGAAGAAGATCCTTCGATCTCTAATAAAATTGAGAAATTGGTGTGGATGGGTGGCACGTTCCTTGAAAAAGGCAATGTTGAAGAACCCGAGCATGATGGGACAGCAGAATGGAATGCCTTTTGGGACCCTTATGCTGTCAGCACTGTCTTTCAGGAACCGTTTCCTATTGAAATGGTCGCGCTTGAAAGTACAAATCAAGTCCCGCTTACACTTGATGTACGTCAGCGCTGGGCTTCTCTTCGTTCTCATATTGGAATAGATTTTATCGGACAGTGCTACGCCTTTTGTCCGCCGCTCATTCATCATGAAACGAACTCGACTTACTACTTATGGGACGTGCTGACAACGATCACTCTTGCTTCCTCTTCATTTACTCGCTCAAAAGAAGTGAACGCAATCGTTTATACCGGAACGCCTAGACAAGGTCGCACTGAAGAGCATCCAGATGGAAAATCAATTCAAGTGATTGACCATGTCGATCGTGATGCCTTTTTCCACGCTTTTGAAGAGCTTATGAGAAAAGCTGTTTGTCAGATTTCAAAATAAAAAAAGCCCCGCTCATTGGCGGGGCTTCCTCTTACTCTTCTTCTGCGTACTTTTTCTTACGTCTAAACTTGCTTAACATTTCATACACGATTGGAACGATAACCAATGTGAGAAGTGTAGAACTTGTTAAACCGCCAATTACGGTAACACCAAGTCCTTTTGATACGATTTGGCTTCCGCCTTCAAATCCTAATGCGAGTGGCAGCAGTGCACCAATTGTCGCAAGTGCCGTCATTAAGATTGGACGTAATCTTGTTGTACCTGCTTCAAGTAACGCTTCTCTTGTTGAGAGACCTTCTTGTTCTTTATGAATCACTCGGTCAATCAAGACAATGGCATTAGTTACAACGATACCGATCAGCATGAGCAATCCAATCATGGCATTTAAGCTGATGGTTTCTTTTGCTATAAACAATCCAAGCAGTGCGCCAATAATCGTAAATGGCAGTGAGAAGAGAATCGCAAATGGTGCAAGACCTCCGCCAAATGTGATGACGAGAACGAGATACACAATGGCAATCGCTGCTAGCATTGCAAGGCCAAGCTGTGTAAAGGATTCCTCAATATCCGCACTTACGCCGCCTGTGTCGATCGTTACGCCAGATTTTAGATCAAGCTTGTCGACTTTCTTCTGAACATCCTGCGTTACACTTGAGACGTCGTCTGTTGTCATGTCACCAGACACTTCTGCGTAGATCTTTCCATCACGTTTTGTCACCGTATTTGCTGTCGTACCATCTTTTACTTTGACGACATCACCAATTCGGACTTCTTGCCCTGTTGGTGTGGTGATCTTTTTATTTTCTAAATCTTTTTTACTCTTATATTCATCTTTTTCCGTTTGAAGCTTCACATCAAGTTCTTTGCCGTCCTCTGTGACTTTCGTCAGTGTTGTTTCACTATTTTGAGGTGCAATCGCTTGAGCGATTTGTGAAGCAGTTAGACCTAGTTTCGCCAGTTTTTCTTGATCTGCATTAAACGTATATTCGTCGTATTTCTCAGATAAGCTTGTGCTGACATTTTTCAGGTTTTTCTCATCTTTTAAGATGTTCTCAACATCTTTTACTGTGCCTTCAATATCACTTGCTTTGTCCCCGTACACATAGTATGTCACGGTATTATTTGCACCAGCAGATGAGAAGTTTTGTGATTTCCATTCCCCTTTAGACGCTTTGTCTTGAAGGGCTTTGACCACGCGGTCTTTTTCTTTATCAAAGTTTGGCGTGTCATCATCATATTGTACAAAGAATAACGCACCGTTAGAGTTACCGCCAACACTTGCGGTCATAGCATTTGAAGAGCCTAGTGAATACTGAACTGTATTGACATGGTCACGTTTCATCAAATATTCTTCAGCTTTTTTCGTTTCATCAATTGCTTGCTCTCTCGTTTGTCCAGGTTCAGGTGTATATGTCACCATGGCCGTTTTCTCTGCTTCCTGTGGTAAGAAGCTGACACCGACAAGTGGTGCTAAGAATAAGCTTCCGACAAGCATAAGAATGGCAATCCCTGATGTGATCCATTTATGGTTGAGTGTCCAATTAAGCACACGTCTATAACCGCCAGCAAGCTTGCTTGGTTTATGTTCTTTTACCTTTTTCGCTGTGCCGTACAAGTTCTTTTTAAATAGAGTGTGTGCCATCATTGGAACAATTGTAATAGCGACAAGCAGTGAAGCAAGTAACGCAAACACAATCGTTAAGGCAAACGGGATGAATAGTTCACCAATCATTCCACCTACTAATGCTAACGGTAAGAATACCGCAATGGTCACAATCGTCGAAGACATGATTGGGATAAACATTTCTTTTGTGGCTTCTCTGACGAGTGCCTTGCCTTTTAACGGTTCATCCTTTAACGCCATTCGTCGATAGATGTTTTCTATGACCACTATCGAGTCATCAACAACACGCCCGATGGCGACGGTCATGGCACCAAGTGTCATAATATTTAACGTGATATCCAGCTGATTTAATAGTAAAACAGCAATCAACAGAGATAACGGTATGGAAATGACCGAGATTAATGTTGATTTAATATCTCTCAGGAACAATAGAATGATAATGATCGCAAAGATCGCTCCGATGATCGCCTTGTTCAGCATTGTGCTGACAGACTCTTTAATCGGCTCTGCTTGATCATATGTGGTGCTTACATTAATACCTTTGTTGTCTTTTTTGAATTTCTCAAGCTCTTTTGTCACTTCTTCTGCTACACTCACTGTGTTGGCATCAGAGCCTTTAACAATTTGCAGACCGATACTGTCTTTTCCATTCGTTCTAGAGATCGATTCAGCATTTTTTACGACTTTAATATCTGCTATCTCAGAAAGCTTGATCGTCGGCAGTTCTACAGATTGACTGCTTGCTGCACCTCCACCTGCTTGCTGCTGACTTGCACTTCCAGCCTGCTGCTCCGCACCTTGGTTTTCTGAACCGTTAGAAGGTGCTCCAGCTCCAGCGCTTCCCGCACCGCCGCCTGCACTTGGTGTGACTGGAATACGCATGTTTTTCAAATCTTTGACGCTTAAAATATTGCCGTCCACGACAACTGATTTTTGTTTGTTGCCAAATGTATATAGACCTAATGGTACATTCACATCAGAGCCTTTGATCATGTTTTGGACGGTATCTTCATCTAGACCGTATTCTTTCAATTTCTTTTGTTTAAACGAAAATTCTACTTCTTTGATTTGCTGTCCTGAAGTTTCGACAGAAGAGACACCGTCTAATCCTTGAAGTGAAGGAACGAGATCATTTTCTACTTTTTGTGTAAGGTCTTGTAATGATTCTTTATCACCAGAGACACTAAGGGCTAGGATTGGAATCGCATTAATACTAAAGCGTGCGATTTTAGGTTTTTCTGCATTTTCAGGGAAATCGATATTGCTAATCGCATCTTCAATTTCCTTTTTTGCTTCATCCATGTCTTTGTTGTAATCGTACTCGATTTGAATGGATGATGCATTTTCAAATGAATTAGAAGTGACCACGCTGACCCCATTGAGGTTTTGAATCGATTTTTCAATTGGATCTGTCACCTTATCTGATACTTCGTCCGGCGTTGCGCCAGGGTACGTTGTAGAAACCGTAATGACTGGCGTGTTGATATTCGGGATTGATTCTTGTTTCATATTCAATCCAGCATATAGACCAGCAACTGTTACGATAATCGTCATGAGCCATACAGCGAACTTATTCTTTAATACAAAATTGATGATCGAATTCATTATATCCTCCATTTTCCTTTATGTATTGACTGACTGGTCATTCTATATCATAATAAACGGTGATATACAATGCCGTCAACCATTTCACTTGCGTTTGACGTAACATTCTAAAGCTGAAGGGGCCTTATTTCATGAACGAAAAAAAAGAAAAAATCATTAAAGCAAGCATCCAATTGTTTGCGAAAAAGGGTTTTTCTTCTACGACCATTCAGGAAATTGCAGATGAATGCGGAATATCAAAAGGCGCATTTTATTTACATTTCAAATCAAAAGAACAGCTTTTCAACCGAGCGTTTGAATATTATATCGACACTTCGATGCAAACTATCGAAATGATTCGAAAAGAGAATCAGCATCTCGCGCCGAGAGAGATCTTTCAGAAACAAATCGCTGAACAGTTCCAGCATTTTGCTGAGAACAAGGATTTTATCATTCTGATCCTCAGCGAGAACATTATTCCGGAAAACCAGCAGATTAAAAAGTATTCAAAAACTGTGAAAAAGCAAATGAACGATGAAATTCAAATTTCCATCTTGACCACTTATGGACAGGAGATCGAACCATATGTAACTGACCTGTCAGTCATGATCCAAGGAATTATCCAATCATATGTGCAGGTTCTGCTTTTACAGGATCAAATGCAATTATCATTTGATGAGCTCTCATCCTTTATACTCGAACGGTTTGATGATCTGGTCCACGGCTTGCTTCGTTCTCAGTCGAAGCCGATTTTGAAGCAAACCATTTGGGATGATGAAGCGCCGAGTGCTGCTTCCCTTCAAGAGGAGCTTCGTTCGTTAAAGCTTGAGCATCTGCTTTCAGATGATACTGTTGTATCCATTGAAGTGATTGAAGAAGAGCTGGCAAAAGCTGAACCTCGTAAGCCAGTCATCAAAGGGATGCTGACGAATTTAGAAAAGTGTGAGGACCCTGCTGTTCTTAGAGCAGTTGAGCAATTGAAGCTGTTTCTTCAGTAACATGACGTGCTGTTTTCGATTTAGCTCACCTTTTCCCCTTCGAATGTGCACTTTCGCTTATGCTTCATTATAAGAAAAGATTCTCTAAATTGATATACGGCGGTGGTCTGAATCTATGATAAGACCCTGTCATTTCAAGCAAAAAAAACCGCCTATTACATAAGGCGGTTTTTTGCGATTTAGCGCTTTTTGATTTCTTCAAGGAGAATCTTGTTCACCATCGGCGGGTTAGCTTGGCCCTTCGATGCTTTCATGATTTGTCCGACTAAGAAGCCAATCGCGCGGTCTTTACCATTTTTAAAGTCTTCAATGGATTGCGGGTTGTTATCAAGTGCTTCTGTGACAAGTTTGAGCAGCGCACCTTCGTCAGAAATTTGAACAAGTCCTTTTTCTTTGACGATTGTTTCTGCATCTCCCCCATTTTCAATGAGCTCTTTGAATACCTTTTTCGCAATCTTAGAGGAAATTGTTCCTTTTTCAATGAGCTTGATCATGCCAGCAAGTCCTTGCGGTGTTAGCTTTGTATCGTCCAGCTCTTTTTGAGCAGAGTTTAAGTAAGCAGACACTTCACCCATGAGCCAGTTCGATGCTTGCTTCGCTTCTGCACCTTCTGAAATGGTCGCTTCAAAGAAATCAGACATTTCTTTCGTCAGCGTGAGTACCATTGCATCGTATGCAGGAAGTCCAAGCTCATCGATATAGCGTTTGCGGCGCTCGTCAGGAAGCTCTGGAATGGATGCTCTTACGCGTTCTTTCCACTCGTCATCAATGTACAGCTCCACCAAATCCGGTTCTGGGAAGTAGCGGTAATCATCAGATCCCTCTTTGACACGCATCAGGATCGTCTTTTTAGACGCTTCGTCATAACGGCGGGTTTCCTGTTCGATCAAGCCGCCAGAAAGCAATACTTGCTCTTGACGCTTCTCTTCGAATTCAAGGCCTTTTTGTACGAAAGCGAATGAGTTCAAGTTTTTGAGCTCTGTCTTTGTACCAAACTCTTCACGGCCGATTGGGCGAAGAGAAATATTGGCATCACAGCGAAGTGAGCCTTCTTCCATCTTACAGTCAGAAACGCCTGTATATTGAATAATAGATTTTAATTTTTCTAAGTAAGCATACGCTTCTTCTGGCGTGCGAATGTCTGGCTCAGATACGATTTCAACTAGCGGTGTTCCTTGACGGTTGAAATCGACGAGTGAGTAACCGTCGCCTGTGTGCGTCAGTTTCCCAGCATCCTCTTCCAAATGAAGACGCGTAATACCGATTCGTTTTGTTTTGCCTTCTACTTCAATTTCAATCCAGCCGTTTTCACCGATCGGTTTATCAAATTGAGAAATTTGATACGCCTTTGGGTTATCAGGATAGAAGTAGTTTTTACGGTCAAATTTTGTATCTGTTGCGATTTCACAGTTCAGCGCCATGGCCGCTTTCATCGCAAAGTTCACCGCTTCTTTGTTCAGTACAGGCAATACGCCAGGATATCCAAGGTCGATGACACTTGTTTGCGTGTTGGCAGCTGCACCAAAAGGTGTCGGCGAGCTTGAGAAAATTTTCGATTGTGTTTTTAGCTCTACGTGGACTTCAAGTCCAATTACCGTTTCAAAGTTCATTCTGATTCACCCCTTACAGTTCAGGTTTTGCTTTATGATGATCTGTTGCTTGCTCAAAAGCGTGAGCCACGCGGTACACTGTTCCTTCGTCAAAGTGCTTGCCGATGATTTGCAGTCCTAACGGAAGGCCATTTGCAAATCCACAAGGCACACTGATTCCTGGAACGCCTGCAAGGTTAACAGGGATGGTTAAAATATCGTTTGCATACATGGTTAGCGGGTCGCTTGTCTTTTCACCAATCTTAAATGCAGGAGTCGGTGTTGTTGGTCCTACAATGACATCATACTTTTCGAAAACATCTTCAAAGTCTTTTTTGATCAATGTACGGACTTTTTGTGCTTTTTTATAGTACGCATCGTAATATCCTGAGCTTAGCGCGAATGTACCAAGCATGATGCGGCGCTTCACTTCGTCTCCAAAGCCTTCAGAACGAGTATTTTTGTATAAATCAATCAGGTTGTCTGCATTATCTGTACGGTAGCCATAGCGGATGCCGTCAAAACGAGCAAGGTTTGCAGATGCTTCTGAAGAAGACAGTAAGTAGTAAGTCGCAAGCGCATATTTAGAATGCGGAAGAGACACTTCTTCCCACGAAGCACCAAGTCCTTCTAATACTTTTAACGCTTGAAGAACAGATTCTTTTGCTTCCTCGCCAACGCCTTCGCCAAGGTATTCTTTCGGCACAGCAATTTTCAAGCCTTTGATGTCGCCAGTTAATGAAGAAAGAAAATCTGGGACATCGACATTTGCACTTGTTGCGTCCATTTGATCGACACCTGCAATCGCTTGAAGAACATATGCGTTGTCTTCTACATTACGTGTAATCGGACCAATTTGGTCTAATGATGAAGCAAATGCGATTAATCCGTATCTGGATACACGGCCATATGTCGGCTTAAGACCGACAACCCCGCAGAATGATGCTGGCTGACGAATTGAACCGCCTGTATCTGAACCAAGTGAGAACGGTACTTCACCTGCTGCAACAGAAGCTGCTGATCCACCACTTGATCCGCCTGGAACGGTGTTTAAATTCCACGGGTTTTTCGTCGCTTTGAAGCCTGAGTTCTCCGTAGAAGATCCCATTGCGAATTCGTCCATATTTAATTTACCGATTGTGACTGCTTCAGCGTCTCTTAGGCGGTTCACAACGGTTGCATCATAAATTGGATCAAAGTTTTGCAGGATTTTACTTGAAGCTGTAGTACGCAAATCCTTTGTAACAATGTTATCTTTCACACCGATCGGCATACCGAACAATAGGCCAAGCTCGTCCTTTTCACCTACTGCCTCGTCCAATTCCTTTGCATACGCACGTGCTTTCTCTTCGTCCAGTGCAAGGAATGCTTGTACTTTTCCGTCTACTTCATTGATTCGTTTATAAGACTCGTCCACTAAATCAGAAACAGACAGTTCCTTTTTATGTAAAAGCTCTTTTAATTCAGAAATTTTGTGATCAAACAGTGACATGTCTCGGGCCTCCTTTAGTCCAAAATTGATGGCACACGAATATAGCCGTCTTTATGATCAGGCGCGTTTTTGACGACTGCCTCAATGGAAAGACCTTTATTCGGAACATCTTCTCTCATGACGTTTTTCATTTTTAATACGTGTGTAGTAGGTTCAACGTTTTCCGTATCTACCTCGTTTAACTGCTCTGCAAATGAAATGATGCTATCAAGCTGTTCTGTAAACATCTCAGCTTCTTCTTCTGTAATCGCAAGCCTTGCTAAATGCGCAACGTGCTTGACTTCTTCTATTGAAATTCTTGACATGCAGGTTCACCTCCAAAAATGATGCGTACTCGTGGTCATGATCATAAGTCATATACACTTTATCATATCAAATTTTACTGTTCTAAAGCAACTTTACGCAGGTGCCGTGAAAGGTTCGTTCTCTTGAAAACGTCTTTTTATCAAACCGATAAAGGAAATATTCATCAGGTGACTTTTTATTTTTCAGAAAATTTTTACTTTTGTTTATTTTTGTAATCGCTTACATATCGATTCTTATCACCGATATGTCTATTTTTCCTTCAAAATGAAGAGGTTTAGGCAGGTTGATCACTTGGGAATACTCTGTTAGGTTAAGTAACCATAGCAGTGAGCGGGGCAGTCAAGCAAAAAAGCTGTCTTCGCACTTCTGTATATTTTGATTGAGGTGATGTCAAATTAATACGAAAAAGGTGAGAACACAAAATGAGTATTGAAGTTACAATTTCCTTATCTATTTATTTTATCGGGATGCTTGCCATTGGTTGGTATGCATTCAGGAAAACACATGATTTAAATGATTATATGCTTGGTGGACGCGGGCTTGGTCCATTCGTTACAGCCCTTTCAGCAGGTGCTGCGGATATGAGCGGATGGATGCTGATGGGTGTGCCAGGTGAAATGTATAAAACAGGTTTATCGACAGCCTGGCTTGCAATTGGTTTAATCGCTGGTGCTTACTTGAACTACCTCATTCTTGCACCTCGTTTACGTTCTTATACAGAGATTGCGGATGATGCGATTACGATTCCTGATTTCTTTGATAAACGATTCAAAGGATCATCTGCTTTATTAAAAGCTGTGTCAGCCGTCATCATTTTAATTTTCTTTACGCTGTATACATCATCTGGAATGGTATCAGGCGGACGTTTATTTGAGTCAGCATTCGGTGCTAACTACACGTTTGGACTGATTTTGACGTCAAGTATTGTTATTTTGTATACATTGTTCGGCGGATTTTTGGCAGTGAGCTTAACGGACTTTGTCCAAGGAGCTATCATGTTTTTAGCATTAGTGCTCGTGCCGATCGTTGCCTTTACACAATTAGGCGGACCTGTTGCTACAATCCAAGATATTCAACAGATTGACCCTAAATTGCTTGATATTTTTAGAGGAACGAGCGTCATTGGCATTATTTCCTTCCTTGCTTGGGGACTAGGTTACTTTGGACAGCCGCATATTATCGTGCGCTTTATGGCCATTACGTCCGTTAAAGATTTAAAACCAGCACGCCGAATCGGAATGAGCTGGATGATTATTTCAGTGATTGGATCACTGTCTGTCGGTTTAGTGGGAGTTGCCTATGTTCATGAAACGGGTATGAACCTTGCTGACCCTGAAACCATCTTTATCGTCTTTTCTAAAGTCTTGTTCCATCCATATATCACTGGATTTTTACTTTCTGCCATTTTAGCTGCGATTATGAGTTCAATTTCGTCTCAGTTGCTTGTCACAGCAAGTGCGATGACAGAGGATTTATACAGAACGTTCTTTAGAAAAACAGCATCAGACAAAGAGCTCGTCATGATTGGCCGGATGTCTGTACTCGTTGTCGCTGTGATTGCTCTCTGCCTTTCACTTAACCCAAGTGACACCATTCTTGACCTTGTCGGTTATGCGTGGGCGGGATTTGGTTCTTCATTTGGTCCAGTCATCTTGCTTTGCCTATACTGGAAACGAATGAATCATCACGGTGCCCTAGTTGGAATGATCGTTGGTGCGGTTGTGGTTCTGACATGGATTACGACAGGCCTCAACCATGCCACAGGTATTTATGAAATGATTCCAGGCTTTACGCTTAGTGGATTAGCTGCCATTATTGTGAGCTTATTGACAAGTAAGCCGTCAAAAGCATCAAAACAGCTTTTCAACAAAATGGAAGATCATCTTGAAGAAGAAACAAAATAAAGAATTGAAGAGTCATCTGCCCTATGCGGATGACTCTCTTTTTAAATAAAATAAAAAGCTTTTCTTTCTTCAGAAACTGAATAAAATAAGAGTTGTGCAGCCATATGGGCTGTGAGAAGATCATATACATGTTGTGAAACGTACATGAAGTGAAAGGAGCGATACGCATGTTTTGGACAATTGAATGGGATACAGTCTTAAAATTAGCCGTGGCCACCTTAATCGGTCTGATTATCGGGCTTGAACGAGAGCTGAAGAAAAAGCCCCTCGGCTTAAAAACGTGTATTGTCATTGCTGTCAGCTCCTGCGTCTTAACCATCATCAGCATTGATGCAGCCTACAATTTCCCTCGAGTCTCTAAGCTTCAAATGGACCCACTCAGGTTACCGGCGCAAATTATATCTGGTGTTGGTTTTATTGGAGCAGGTGTAATTCTTCGAAAAAGCAATGATGTCATCTCAGGACTCACGACTTCTGCGATGATCTGGGGAGCAGCAGGACTTGGGGTTGCAACAGGTGCAGGGTTTTATAAAGAAGCCTTCCTGAGTCTTTTCTTTATTCTCATTAGTGTCGAATTTCTACCATGGCTCTTCCAGCGGATCGGACCGATTCGCCTGCAGGAAAAAGAAATCCGCATCAGAATGTCTCTTTCTGACCGAAACCGCATGACCGATATTTTAAAAGAAATGAAAGCCCTCAATATCCGCATTCATTCTGTACGAATTGATGATTTAAAAGAAAAGGACTATCCGATCATGGAAGTACGCGTACGTGTGCATAAAGACCGCTATACAACCGATGTGTACTTTGATATTAAAGATCTAGAAGGCGTCGTTGGCGTGAAGTGTGATACGGTATAAAAGGTGATGAGACAAAAGGCTCATCACCTTTTTTATGGGATAAGGGGTTGAACCATTTTGAACATTCAAATAAAATACAAATTATGAAATAAATGATAAAAGGAGATTTTTCATGGGCTCTATGGATCGTAAAAAACGTATATTTTTTTTCAGCGGAATTCTAGCAGTACTCTTATTAGCTGTCCTTTTCACCTCACATTATGTCACTCCCGTATCAACGAATGCAGCAGACAAGAAACAAACGAAAACACCAAAAAATATTATTTTTATCGTTGGTGATGGAATGGGGATGCCCATGATCAAAGCCTACCGTACATTCAAGCAGGAAAAGCATGCTTCTGTAAAAGGAAAAACCGTCTGGGACCCTTATTTAGTCGGGATGCAGACCACACATCCAGATGATCCTCGAGATAATATTACTGACTCAGCTGCCGCAGCAACAGCCATGGCGACTGGAAAAAAGACATACAATGATGCCATCGCCGTCAATCATGAAAAACAACCTCTTAGAAGTGTCGTTGAAGCAGCGAAGGAAGCAAAAATGAAAACAGCCTTTGTTGTCTCATCTGACATCACCGATGCAACACCTGCCGCTTTTGGTACACATAACGTCTCCCGAAAAAATAAAGAACAAATTGCAGACCACTTTTTTGATGAGAAAATAGGAGGAGAGCACAAAGTTGATATCCTTCTAGGTGGCGGAATGCAATATTTTGACCGAAAAGACCGTAATCTTGTTCAAGAATTTAAGAAGAGCGGGTATTCCATTCTGCGATCAAAAGATGATCTAACCTCTCAATCATCTTCGAAAATGCTCGGCTTATTCCAGGAGGACGAGCTGGATCGAGCCATCGACCGTCCGAAGCATGTGCCTAAGTTAAAAGACATGACGCAGGCAGCACTCACCCAATTGAATCAAGATAATCAGCATGGTTTTTTCATGCTACTTGAAGGCAGTACCATTGATTCTGCAGGACATGAAAATGATGTGGTTGGCGCAATGAGTGAGATGGAGGATTTTGAGAAAGCAGTTCAAACAGCCCTCCAGTTCGCGAAAAAAGATCAAGAAACACTTGTCGTCATCACGGCAGACCATGCGACTGGCGGTTTTTCGTTTGGCACAGATGGGATGACAAGTGAGACTGGCTACAAATGGGACCCAGTGCCCATCTTAGCTGCTAAGAAAACACCTGTTTATATGGCTAAGAAAATCGCAGACGGACAATCTGTACGTGATGTCCTTCAGACCTATATTGAAGTTTCTCTCACAGAAGGTGAAATATCACAGGTAGAAAAAGCAGCACAGTCAGGAAAGGCCAGTACGATCCAACTCAGCATTCAACATATTTTCGATCAGCGTTCTTTCTCAGGCTGGACAACCTTTGCCCATACAGGTGAGGATGTCCCTGTCTATGCATACGGACCTGGAAAAACAGCCTTCCAGGGCTGGATCGATAATACAAAGCAAGGAAAAAACCTGTTTCAAATCATTGAATCACCATCCACCTATCGTCCATAAAAACAATCCCCGCCTCATCATATAGGCGGGGATGTTCATTTTAAGATTGACTTAGCTTTGTAAAGTCAAACGTCGTTATAGGTGCTGCTTCTTCAATGTCGGAACGGAAGCCGGCGAGCATCGCCTTTTCTTCTTCTCCGATGTCAGCCAAATCAAATGCTTGATGCAGCAAGCCATAGATCAGCATGTGACGTAAACGAAGGAAATCAGGAATATAGGCAAGCCACTCATCTCCAAGTTCATTCTCTTCACGATAGCCTTTTAGGAACTGTTTCATAAAGTTTCCTGCAAAAGCAGCTTTGTCTTCGTATGGAATTACTGGGTACCACAAGACATTGTATAGCAAAATACTAATGTCATTCATAAACCAGTTGTACCCAATATCATCGAAATCGAAGGTCGTAATTTTCCCTTGATCCCAGTGGAAGTTTCCGTGATGAAGATCCGCATGAACCAATCCGTACGTATCTTGATTTTTCGGAAGCTTTGCCAGCTTTGCCATCAACCGATCCGCTTGTTCGAAAACAAGGGTCTGATCTGCCGGTACATATTTACGCAGTTTCAGCTGCTCCTCTTCATCCCACTCTTGTCTTTTATAACGCGGGTCTGACAAATGATAGCTTTTTGTCAGTTTGTGCATGCGACCTGTGTACTGTCCAAGGGCATAAAATAATTCATCGTTCCAGTCCGCCTCTTCGACTTTACGACCTGGTGCTTTTTCATAGACTCGAAGCAGAAATGCGCCGCCCTGCCCATCGTCTACTTGCTCGATATCACGGCCATTTAATGAAGCAATTGGTTTCGCAACGGAAAGTCCGCCCTTCGCTAAGTGATGCAGCCATTCCATTTCACCTAAAATATAATCAGGTGATCTGCGGATGGTATGAGTAATTTTTAAAATGAAAGACTCTCCATCTTTTTTTAGTTCATACACATAGTTTTCTGCATCTGCGATAAAGTGGATATCACTTCGCTTGACCCCGTATAAATGAGTAGCCTCATCTAAAATTTTTGATTCTTCATATATGGCTTTTACATCTTTATGCATGCTGATTCTCCCTCTTCATATATTTTGCTAATTCGCGAATGGTGTGTTTTTCAGCAAAATTCAAATCATCAACATACCAACCCTTCTTTTCAATCTCTACTTCCATTTTGACAGCAAGTAAAGAATTTCCTCCTAAATCGAAAAAGTCGTTGTCAATTCCTACTTTTTCCACATGAAGAATGTCACACCAAATGTCTAAAAGTAATGCCTCACGTTCATTGGTTGGCTGTGCATAAAGTCCTTGATCCTGTGTAACTTCTGTCGTTAATAATGAACGTAGACTATCTTCATCATGTACCTCAAGGGCTTTTACATAACCGCTATGCAGCGTTTGATCTGTTTGAACCGTTTCCCATGTAAAACCTTTAGAAGCGAGATGACTTGCTGCCTCCATCTTGTGACCCTCTTTTTCTTCAGTCGAGTGCTGAGGAGGTGACAGGTGACCGGCGATTTGAATGTGATCACTCAATGAACCGATTTCCGCCACTTGTATACGATACGTTTGCTGCCCCTCGATCTTCTGGATCTGTTGCTCTTCCATAAATGACTTGAATAGTTCATTACGTCCGGTCGATACAAACGTAAATTCAATGGAAGAAAGCTGGTGCTGACGGCTGTATTCGGCGAGCCATGTCAGACATTTTTGCTCAATCCCTTTCCCTAGAGCACGGCAGCTTAGCATCCATGCATCAATTTTCAAGGTGTCGTCTGCATGATGAGCCAAGATCGCTCCTACAATCCCTTCATGACTGAAGCGGTCTGCTGCCTCAATGAGCCAGCCCTGAACATGCGCATTTTCCATCCGCTCTTTCAGCTGCTGTTCATCAAAGTGCTGATCATTTAAGCGGAATTGGTTAATGCGGCTGCTCATTTGTGCCACACGCGCAAGGTGCTGCTCTCCCCACTCTGTTATATTCAAGTGCAAGTTCAAATCTTGTAAAAATTGTTCCATTGACGGCGACTCTGCTTTCTCTTTTTGACGAGCTTTTTCAGCCTTGTAGCTCATGGTTCGCCCTCTATCCTCATCCGTCACATCATAACGGTCAAAAGCCCAAGCATGCTCAACAAATAATGGAATGGCTTTTTCATTGGCAGGTAAGAGCAATGTCATCACTTCTGGCAGCTCTTCATTCATTCGCAAGCACTGAGCTGGATCATCATCTAAGAAAATAAACTGAGATAATGAAAGGTTCAGTGAATCTGCCATTTCTTTTAGATGTCCCGGTTTACTTTCCCAATTGATCCGCCAGTCGACAATATCGTCTTTTTGTAAGACCATATCTGGGTGGTTTTCAAACACACGCCACACATCTTCTTCATTATTTCTGCTGCTTAGCACAAGCAGCATTCCCTCTTGTTGTTTTTGCTTTAAGAAGCGCTGAAGCATTTGATGTTCTGGCGTAATGTCGATGCCTTCCACACCGTCTTCTGAAACAATACCTCTCCACAGCGTATGATCACAATCAATGGCCACTACTTTAAATGGTGCACCTTTCCATGCCACAATCTCTCGCGCGACTTTTGTACCGATGGCACCGCAAAAGACTTCAGTGAATGGGAGATGTGCGGCTTGCTCTGTTTTTTCATCAAAAATGTCATCGAGCTGATATTGCTGAGCAAGCTGACGACAGTCGATCAACTGAACACCGCCTATCTCAGATAACTGAGCAATCCACTCTTTTTCCACGTCTTGCAACGTGTCCCTAAGAGCCGCACTTATCGGGAGAATACCAACAAAATATAGGTTATGTTTTGTTTTTGATTTCAGAACGTTTACAAGTTCTTCTGCATGCTCTGAAGCCAGTTTTTTCTTTTCATCCAGTGAGAGATGGGCTGGACCAGCGATATCCTCTAGACGAATGAGGAGAAGATTTGCACCGTTTTTCTTCTGTGAGATAAGGCTGCGCTCATTTAACAGCTCCTGATACACCTGCCCATACGGTGCAAACTGAATATCGAACTGCACATCAAACTGCTTGGTCCAATACTGAATGTAAGGAGCAACTGGATCTGCTGTAAATGTCGAGCTGATAGTGAGCACAAGTGGTTCTTTTTTCTCTGCACGATCTCTTTTCTCTTTTGCTGCTTGTTCTTCTTCCTGTGAAAGCACAGCGAAATCCTTGAGCAGTTGATCTGGTGTTTGAACAGCTTGTTCGATCAAGTGCTGGAAGTGCTTGACGAAAGCTTGCATCGTCTCATGTTTAAACAGAGCAAGGTTGTATTGAAGGACGCACTTTAACTCACCCGTTACCTCTCTGACAACATCCATTTTCATATCGAGTTTGGAAATTCCCTTTGCAAACTCATGCGTTTCAAAGGTCAGTCCATCAGCTTCAATTTTAATATTCGGATCGTATTCATTGTGATAGATAAGCATCGTATCAAAAAATGGATTGCGATGCGGCCTTGTTTTTGGATTCAAATGCTCGACCATTTGGTCAAACGGGTATTCTTGATGGTCGTACGCATCGAGTAGAACTTGTTTTGTCTGTACCAATTGTTCTATAAAGGATGCTTCTTGTGCCATGTCTAGTTTGATTGGCAGGAAGTTCGTAAACATCCCAATCGTATGCTCAATATCTGCATGACGTCTTCCAGCCACAAGAGAACCGACAATCAGTTCTTGCTGATCGGCATAACGTGAGAGCAGCAGGCCATAAAGCTGGAACAAGATGACGTTATTGGTCAGCTGATATCGTTCAGCGAGCTGTTCAATTTTCTCAACGATGTGCGGTTCAATATTAAATTTGATCGCTCTTCCCAAAAAGGATTGTTCCTTTCGTTCAAAATCATATGGCATTGTCAAAGTCGGAACATTTGAGCCCATTTGCTCCTTCCAATAATCCTGCTGCTTTTGAAACATCTCGCTGCGGAAATATTTGTCTTGCCACACTGCATAATCTTTATATTGCACAGTAAGTTCCGGCAAGGTTTCCCCGCGATAGAGCTCAGTAAATTCTTTAATAAAGATGTTCATGCTCGCTCCATCAGCGACAATATTATGCATATCAACTAATAAAAGATGATCATCTTCTACAATTTTCACAAAACGCACACGAATCAATGGTGCAGCCTTTAAGTCAAATGGACGAATGAATTCATCGATTTGTGCTTCTAATTCTTGTTCATCAGCCTCAGTCATTTCAACAGCAAATTGAAAATCATCATGGACCCGCTGAACAGGTTCTCCATCCTTTAACTCAAAGGTCGTTCGCAAGGTTTCATGACGATCAATTAATTGCTTAAAGGTCTGTTCAAAGCGCTCGACGTCGATCTCACCTTTACATCTCAGAGCCATTGGCATGTTATATGAAGTCACTTGACCAATACGCTGATGAATGAGGAATGTTCGTCTTTGAGCAGCGGATAATGGGTACGTGTCTTTCTGTTCCACCTGTTCAATTTTGAAATATTGATGCTTCTCTGCCTTTTCAATGAATGCTTGGAGCTTCTCGATCGTCGGATGGTTGAACATATCTGTGAGCGTTAGTTCTACACCAAACTCTTTGTGAATTTGAGAAATAAGACCAGTCGCATTTAACGAATGTCCTCCAAGCTCAAAGAAGTGATCGTCTCTTCCCACCTTTTCAATTCCTAAAATATCTTTCCACATCCGCTGTAATGTTGCTTCTATACCATTCGCCTCGGTGGATTGATATTGATTACTTTCTTCTATTTCCTGCCCTTTGTTTTCCTTCGGCACGACCATTTGCACACCTGAAGACGAGGATAAGGCGGCTGTATCTACCTTTTCAATCCAATATCTTTGTCGTTCAAACGGATAAGTTGGCAGGGATACTTTTTGATTCGATTTCTGATTTCGTAATTTTGTCCAGTCCACAGGCACTCCTTGAAGCCAGATGTCACCCAATCTTCCCAGCAGGTAGCGGTCATCTGCTGCCTCTTCTTTCGGGTGACGAATCAATGGAATCGGCTGCTGATGGTGATCCTTTGAGACTTGACGAATAAAGGCGCTTAACGTATTCCCTGGTCCAACTTCAATAAAAATGGGATCAAGCTCCATTAATAATGTCTCTGCTCCATCACGGAAACGAACTGCTTGCCGCAAGTGATCAGCCCAGTATGCTGGATCTTGCACTGCTTCATGTTCAATCCACGTACCTGTGACGTTAGAAATATACGGGATAGATGGCGCATTCAATTGATACTCAGCTACCTTTTCTTTGAATGATGGCAGGATATCATCCATCATTTTAGAGTGGAAGGCATGAGAGGTGTGAAGCTTTCTGCACCCATGTCCAGCTGCCTCCAGCTTCTCAGCGAGTGCATCAATAGATGCCGTCTCACCAGACACCACACATAACTCAGGTCCATTTACTGCCGCAAGTGAAAGGTCATCCGTCAAATATGACAGCACTTTCTGTTCACTCAAAGGTACGCTCAGCATAGAGCCTTTTGGAAGCTGGCTAATCAGCTGTCCGCGATAACAGACGAGATCTACGGCATCTTCAACAGACAGTAAACCAGATACGGCAGCAGCAGTGTATTCTCCAATACTGTGACCGATCATCGCCTGCGGTTTGATGCCAAAATGCATCAGCAATTCAGCCAAAGCGTATTCCATACTAAACAGAAGCGGCTGTGTGTATTCGGTTTGGTTGATCAATTGAGGATCATCGCTTGCTTCTGTTGAGAATAAAATGCTGAACGGGTCAACTGAGAAATGCTGTTTGAATTGATTCAAGCATTGATCCAGCGCTTTCTTAAAAACTGAATACTTGTCATAAAGCTGACGCCCCATGTCCACATACTGAGATCCTTGGCCTGGGAAAAGAAAGACGATTGGCCGGCTCGATGTTTGAGAGCTGGCCGTCTTGACCACCTCTTTTGACCTTTGATTCAGCGCCTGTAACATGTCAGCTGTATCACTTCCAAGAATGACACGTTTATGCGGGAAATGATGGCGCCCTGTTTGCAGCGTATAGGCGACATCGCTTAAACGGATATGCTGCTGATGCTGAAGTAAATAGTCAGCAAGGCGATCCGTCATTTTTTCAAGGGCTGCCGGTGTTTTCGCAGATAATAAAAGAAGTTCACTATCTTCTGTGCGATCTGCTGGGACACGTGCAGCAGGTGCTTCTTCTAAAATGACATGAGCGTTTGTTCCACCAATCCCAAATGAGCTTACACCTGCCCTGCGAGGAGATGCCTGCTCGCTCCATGGCGTCAAATCCGTATTTACAACGAATGGAGAATCAGCAAATTCAATTTTTTCATTCGGTGTTTCAAAATGAATCGTTGGCGGAATCACTTGATGCTTTAAGCTTAATACGGTTTTAATAAAGCCGGCGACACCTGATGCATCATTCAAATGACCAACATTTGATTTGACAGAACCAATGCGGCAAAAGCCTTTTTTTTCTGTATCAAACGCTTGCTTGAGTGCTTCAATTTCAATCGGATCTCCGAGTGTTGTTCCGGTTCCATGTGCTTCAATATAAGAAATGGATTCAGGTTCAACCTCGGCCATTCGAAGTGCTGTCTTAATAGCTGATACTTGGCCTTTCGTACTCGGTGCCGTATACCCTACTTTTCTATTTCCATCATTATTAATAGAAGATCCTTTAATGACAGCATAAATGTGATCGCCGTCTTCAATTGCATCCTCTAAATTTTTTAAAATAACAGCTCCTGCACCATCTCCAAAAACGGTTCCATCTGCTTTATTATCAAAGACGCGGCAGTGACCGTCGGAAGAATGGATCATTCCTTCTTGATATAGATAACCCGATTTTTGCGGCAGGCGAATGGACACACCGCCTGCAACAGCCATATGACAGTCTCCGCTTAATAAAGCCTGAACAGCTAAATGAATCGACACCATCGAGGTCGAGCAGGCGGTTTGCACCACCATACTCGGTCCTTTTAGATTTAATTTATACGAAATCATCGTCGCCAAATAGTCACGCATATTTAGAACAGCAGCTTCCAGCGTTTTTGAATCCTCACCTTGAGCTGCCCCTTGAAGTGCTCTCATGACCCATTCTGTATTGATTCCTGCACCTGTATAAAGACCGATTTGCCCTTTATATTCAAACGGATCATACCCAGCATCTTCAAGTGCCGTCCAAACACATTCATGAAACAGTCTGAACTGCGGATCCATCATAGCCGCTTCCTTTGGAGTATAGTCAAAGAAATCCGCATCAAATAAATCGACATCGTCAAGCATCCCTTTTGCTTTGACAAAACGAGGGTTTTTCAATAAGGATTCATCTGTACCTTCACTTCGTAATTCTTCCTCTGTAAAAAAGGAGATTGTTTCTTTTCCTTTTTTCAGATTCTCCCAGTATTCATCTACGTTTTTGGCACCTGGAAAACGACCTGCAAGACCGATAACAGCAATTTCTGCGCCATGATAGTGATTCGTTGTATCATTCATTCTCGATTCCGCCTCTCAATCTTTTATTCCGTTGCTGTTTAAAACGAGCTCTTCGATCACCTGATGTGACGACGGCTAGTTCTTCTTCCATCGTATTTTCCTTTGATTCCTCAGAAGGCTGAATATATTTTGCAAGCTCTGCGACAGATGGGTACGTAAACAAGGTCACCACTGCTTCATTTGTTTGAAGTGCTTGATTTAACCGATTGGTCACTTGAACAATATCCAGCGAGCTTGCACCTAAATCAAAGAAGTTGTCGTGAATGCCCACTTGCTCCATGCCCATAAAATCCTGCCACACTTGACAGATCACTTTTTCAGTTTCATTTCGAGGAGCCACATACGGATTGCCCAGCTCTGGTCTTTCGTGCTTAGACACTTCATATGAATCCGCACTCGCTGCATCCTTCGATTCTAATGACAGCCATTGATCTATCCGTTCTTCAAGATTTCCTGTGGACACGAGCATGTGACGATTCTGCCGGTTAGACAGAACATATTGGAACAGCTCAGCACCCTCTTCTGGTAAAATCGCAAGCTCATTAATCGATTCACCAATTGTGGATTCTAGCTCACCCCAGAAATTCCACGCATCCCAGTTCACACACATCCATGGGGTTTGACTATTTTGATTGAGTCTAGCTGCAAATGCGTCCATATATAAGTTAGCTGCTGAGTAAGCAGAGAATCCTAAGCCTCCGAGCAGTGCACTTATGGATGAAAAGAGGAGACAAAAATCCGCTTGTTCTTGCTCCAGCAGCTGCTCTAGCACATCGAGCCCTTTCACTTTTGATTGGAATTGATCCTCTCCCTGCGCCAGTGTAGATGGGATATCTTTAATGGCTCGGAAGGATGTACTTCCTGGTAATCCTGCCGCATGGAACACACCATCAACGCCGCCATGCTTTTTGCGAATGATTTCAAAAACATGTTTCATCTGCTTAAGATCTCCTGCATTCGCCTGCACCGCTTCTACTGTTGCACCTAATCGTTCAAGCTCGAGTACCTTCTTAATTCTCGTACGCTGCGCTTCATCGGCATTCTCTTGTTGAACAAATGACGCCCATTCATCTCTTGGCGGCAATGCCGTTCTTCCTGTTAAATAAAGATGAACATTTCCTTCTTTCGCCAGCATCTTTGATAGAACAAATCCAATGCCGCCTAAACCACCCGTGATGAGATACACACCATTTGGCCTGATCAGTTTCGGAAGTCCATCTTCTTTTTGCAGCGGCAAACGTTTGTAGCTCTGCACCCAGCGTTGACGATTGCGATACGCTACAAGCTGGTCTTTTCCAGGCTGCATAATTTCCTGCCCAATAAGATCGACAAGCTCCTGTTCCTTCCAAGTCATAACATCCGGTACATCTTCCACATCGATATTCCAGCATTTAATGTGATGGTATTCCTGTGAAATGACTTTAACCGGACCAAGCATTGCGCTTTTCTCTGCACATATCATCTCATTCCCTGTAACTGGCTGAATTCCGCTAGTGACAGTAAACAAACGGCATTCTCGAATATTTTTTTGTGCAGCAATCGCTTGAGATAAGAAAATTAAGCTGTAATAGCCCTTTTCAATGTGCGTCTGAAAGGCCGCTTGGCGATTCAAGCCGTCCTCTTCTTTCGCAGATTCCCATAAATGCAGAATCCGATTGATATTGATACCTTTATTAGACAATGAATCTAGCATGTTTCTGTAGTGCTTACCTTCTGCCGGATTGATCGTAAACGCCTGATCCAGCTCTTGATAGACCTCACCCTTTGTGACAAAAATGACCTTCATTCCTTGTTCTTTGAATGATTGTGCAAACAGTTCATGAAAGGCATCCTGTTCCTTGAAAATGAGCCACGTTTGCTCTTCTGGTTCTTTTTCGAAAACTGGTTTTAGCGGCTGCTGCTCCCATGAAGGCAGATAGAACCATTCTTCCATCTCTTTTTTCTTCGTTTCCTTAGGAATGGACAGCTGCTGAGAAGCGGGCTTTCCTGCTTCAATCCAATATCGTTTTCGTTCGAATGGATATGTGGGAAGCGATACAAGCTGTCGTTCCTCTTGAGTTGGACGCGGCTGCGTTTTGACCTCATAACCGCCTGCCCATAGCTCTCCTATACGTTTTAAGAAATACGCATGGTCATCCGCTTGTTCCCTTGCATGCCTCACCATATTTAGGACATCATGATGAGACTCTTTGTTTTCATGACGTTTCGCTAATGCCGTCAAGCTGTTTCCAGGTCCGACCTCAATGAGAGCTCGTACTTCATCGGTTAACAGCTGTGATAAACCTTCATGAAAACGAACGGTTCCACGCAGATGGTTAGTCCAATAAGATGCTGTCATCACCTCTTCATTTGTCGCCCAAGTGCCTGTCACATTTGATATGAACGGGATCGTCGGCTCATGCAGTTCTACTTTCTCTACGAATTGTTGAAACGCCTCAAGCATCGGCTCCATCATATAGGAATGAAAAGCATGAGAAGTATGGAGCTGTCTTGTCACAATTCCTTTGTCCTGTAATTTCTTTTCAAAAGCGGTGATATGCTCTTCTTTACCAGAAACGACACAAAGGTCTTTTGCATTGACTGCAGCAATCGAAAGCGATTCATCGATGATCGAATTCAGCTCCGCCTCGGGTAGTTGCACACTAAGCATGGCGCCTTTTTCCATTCCTTGCATCAATCTGCCTCTTGCCATTACGAGTGTTAATGCTGACTCCAGAGAAAAGACCCCTGACAAGCAAGCGGCAACATATTCGCCGATACTGTGCCCAATCATTGACTCTGGCTCAACACCGCTATGCTGAAGTAATTTTGCTAATGCGTACTCAAATATAAAGAGAAGCGGCTGAGCATTTGACGTTTTTGTGATGTCTTCATTCGTTTCATTCTCTGGAAAAACAATGCCTTTTAAATCAACTTGCTCCGTCTCCATTACATATTTGAAGCATCTATCCACTTCCCATTTGAACACTGGTTCTGCATCGTATAATTCGCGCATCATGCCAGCATATTGAGCACCTTGACCTGAAAACATAAAGGTAGCTTTACGCCATTTTTTGCTTCGGAACACACTGGTTTCAAGATGTTTCTGCTGCAGCCATTCATCAGCAGACGCAAGCACGATCGCTTTTCGATATGGAAATTGCTTTCTGCCATAACGCAATGTATAAGCAATATCTTCAAGCGGAACTTCAGGATGCTGTATCACATACTGCTTTAATTGATCTGTCATTTTCGCTAAAGCGGTATCCGTTTTTGCAGATAAAACGAGCAGCTGCTTTTGCTTAGAAGCTGACTTTTGTTTCACACGTATGCCTTCTTCTATGATCATATGGGCATTTGTCCCGCCGATACCGAAAGAACTAACCCCTGCTCTTCTCGGCTTATCTGATTCCTTCCAATACAGCGCCTTTTGATTCACATAAAACGGTGTATCTTTAAAAGGAATCTCCTGATTGGGTGATTCATAATGAATGGTTGGCGGGATCGTTTTGTGCTGAATAGCCAAAATGGCTTTAAACAGACCTGCAATCCCTGCCGCACTATTTAAATGTCCGACATTACTTTTAACTGAACCGATTGGGATTGTCAGCGGCTCTGTTCCTTTGAACACTTGGCTAAGGGCGGATACTTCAATTGGATCTCCCATTTTTGTCCCCGTACCATGCGCTTCTAAATAACCGATAGACGCGGGATCTATACCTGATTTTTCATACGTTTCTTTTAATACCTCTGCCTGCCCTTCCACACTCGGAGCGGTAAAACCAGCTTTTCGGCTGCCATCATTGTTTACGCCAACCCCTTTGATGACCGCATGAATCGGGTTGCCATCTCTTATCGCATCTTCATAACGTTTTAACAGAACGATCCCCGCTCCATCTCCGAAAATGGTTCCGCTCGCCTCTTGGTCGAACGGACGGCAATGGCCATCTTTTGATTGAATCATTCCATCTTGATAAATATAGCCGATATTTTCTGGAGAACTAACCGTCACACCTCCAGCCAGTGCTGCATCACATTCTTGATTCAATAATGCTTGACAGGCCATGCCAATGTTGACAAGTGAGGTCGAACAAGCTGTCTGCATCGTCACACTAGGCCCGTGTAGATTCAATTTATAAGAAAGTTGCGTACTAAAGAACTCACGATCATTTAACAGCATTGCGCTGAATTGCTCGGTTGCTTCCATTTGATGTGCAAAGCGTGTCAGCCATTCATGATTTGGGCTTGTTCCTGTATAAACTCCAATTTTCCCTGCCATTCTATCAGGGTCACAGCCAGCATCCTCCAGCGCTTCCCAAGCACATTCATGCAAGAGCCTGAATTGTGGATCCATTAGCTCTGCCTCTCTAGCAGAATAGTTGAAGAAATCTGCATCAAAACCTTCAATTTCTTGTAAACGTCCTTTTGCTCCAATGAAATTCGGATGCTGATAGACTGACGCATCCAGCCCTGCTTTCTTGAGTTCTTCTTCTGTGAAAAAGTGAATCATTTCCTCGCCATTCACAAGACGCTGCCAAAAGTCTTCTAGCGATGAAGCCCCTGGGAATCTTCCTGCCATTCCGACAATCGCAATATCTGAATTTTCCTGTGATGTATTTCTTTTTGGGAAAGAAGCTGGTGTTTGCTCACGTTCCGTTTGTTCTTTAAATAAGTATTCAGAAAGACTTGCAACTGTAGCAAATCGATACAATTGAACAGTGTCAATTTGTTGATCCAATCGCTCAGAGATTTTTGCTGCAAGCTGAGATATATCAAGTGATGTCGCACCAAATTCAAAAAATGGCGAGTCATCATCCATTTGATCAAATCCAAAATGAGTTTGAACAATGGTGTGAATATCTTTTTGTAAAGAGGCGAGTGAAGGAAAGTCACGCTTCACAGCCTTCGGCTTTTGTGGTTCAATAGCTGCCATCGTTTTTGTTTGTACAGAGAAATCTGTTTTATGAAATGGATAGCCTGGAAGCGGAATGCGCTGCCTATTCTTCTCCTCTGTTAAAGGAAAAGCTAAGTCGACCCCCATTTCCCAAAGAACACCTGCGACTTGCATCAGGTCTCCATCAAGTGGTTCGGTTGTTTTTTCTGCTCCCTTTTCAACCACAATTCCTTGTTTCTTTGAAAGATCAATCATCAAGGCTGGTGATTCTTGCTTGAACAAAGGCGATTTTACAGGCTGTTCTATATCAAGGAAACGCATTGCAGACGATGGATCGAAAGCAGTTAGTTCCTCCCCTGTCTGCGCAATGTAAACAGGCTGTTGGAGTGTCTTCTGAGGCAATGCAGCCAGCTTTTGATTGATCATCTGGTTGTCATGAAGGCGGTATACAATAGATGCCGCCTCTGTTAGCTCAAGCCCATCTGCTGCACATAAAGCTGTCCACACCCCGCTGCCCTCTCCAATCCATACGTCTGGTTCAATTCCAAGTGATCTTAGCTGGCTGGCAAAAGCCAATGTCATGATCAGCATAGCCACTTCTGCGTGACCGTTTTGTTTGAAATGGAACAGATCGTCTTTTTTAATAGGTATCACGGATTGGACGAGGCTCATTAAACGATCCACTTCTGTTTTAAATGAAAGATCTTTCTCATACAGCTTGATGTAATCACGTAATCCTGCTTCATGAAAACCAGTCAGCCTCATGTTTATCCGCTTATAAAGAAGACTTTCTCTGCCTGGCGTCTCTTCGTTTAGCACATGCAGCTGTTCTAATAATTCATCACGTGTGGAACAGACAAGCGTTTTTCGATATTTGAAGGCTTTTCTTCCCCTTTGTAAGGTATAAGCTGCTTGACCAAGTGAGAGTTCATGATGTGAGGAGACATATTCCTTCAAGTTTTTTGTCATGTTCTTCAAATCATGCGTTGATCTGGCTGACAGCACGATTAATTCTTTGGAGAAGGTCGTGCTGTTTGCTTCTCTCGGCTTTGCCTCTTCTAAGATGACATGGGCATTTGCTCCCCCTATACCAAAGGCACTGACTCCAGCTCTCCTTGGCAAATGAGACGTCTTCCACTCCTCTTTATCTGTTCCAACATAAAATGGCGTTTGATCAAATGGAATACGGTGATTCGGCTTCTCAAAGTGCGGCATTGGAGCAAATTGTCGATGATGCAGCATCATGACTGTTTTGATAAAACCAGCTACACCGCTGGCGGCATCTAAATGCCCAATATTGGCTTTGACTGACCCAAGTCGGCAAAAGCCTTTTTGCTCTGTTTGAAAAGCACGAGTAAGTGCCTCAATCTCAATCGGATCTCCAACAGGCGTACCTGTTCCATGTGCTTCGATATATGAAATTGCCTCTGGCTCTGTTTCGGCCATTTCTAAAGCAGATTCAATGACACTTGCCTGTCCACTGACACTAGGGGCTGTATAGCCGACTTTGTTGCTTCCATCATTGTTCGTTGCAGATCCTTTTACAACGGCATAAATAAAATCTCCGTCTTCTATCGCATCTTTTAACCGTTTTAGTGCAACAACGCCTGCACCTTCACCAAAAATGGTCCCTTTTGCTTTTTCATCAAACGGACGGCAATGTCCATCAGGGGAATAAATCATTCCTTCTTGGTATTGATATCCTGTGATCTGTGGCTGATGGAGTGTGACGCCCCCCGCTAGTGCAAGGTCACATTCGCCGCCGATTAATCCTTGGCAGGCCATATGGATAGCAACAAGCGACGTGGAGCAAGCCGTTTGCACTGATACACTTGGTCCTTTTAGATTTAATTTATAGGCAACCCGGGAAGCGAAGGACGGGTCATTGAGATGCATGATTTGAAACACATCTTCATTCTTTTCAAGAGACGATATATGCTGCCCCATCCACGATAAATTGCTAGATGCCCCGGCATAAAGGCCAATTAACCCTTCGTATTGCTCAGGCTCATAGCCAGCGTCCTCTAGCGCATGCCATGTGCATTCGTGCATCAATCGAATTTGCGGGTCCATAATGGATGCCTCTCGCGGAGAGTAGCCAAAAAAGTCTGCATCAAAAGAAGATGCATTCTCTAAATATGGCTTCGCCTTCACATAATCAGACCGTTTTAACAGCGTCTCATCTACACCCGCTGCCTTTAATTCTTCATCAGTGAAAAACGTAACGGATTCTTTCCCTTGCGATATATTTTCCCAAAACGATTGGACATTCGGTGCTCCGGGAAACGTACCTGCTAATCCTACGACTGCAATTTCAAGTCCAGATTCGATCCATTGCTCTTGATCAGACATACGCTGCATTTCTCCCATCTATTTTCGTTTTAATCTCTGTTTACGTCGATTTTTTCCTTCTGCCATCGCCTGTTTTCGAAGATTAGTTGATTCAGTAACAGCTTGCTTTTCTTGCTTTACTCCATGAATCTTCTTTAGTTCTGCTGCCAATGCCGCGATGGTCGGATGGCTGTACATCATGACCACCGGAACCTCTATGCCATAAATTGATTTGATTTGACCGCTCATCTGCAGTAAATCAAGGGATGTCGCACCCATTTCAAAGAAATTTTCATTCACATCCGGCTCATGAGGAAAAAAGGAGCTGAGTACATCACTTAAGGATGCTTCTAGACGATCATCTATGATCTGAGATATCTCTTGAGACGGCTCTTCTTCTTGCTGCAGAGAGATTAAGCGTTGTTTCATTCTCTCGCCCATATCTTGAACGGATACAAGAATTTGCGGATAATCTAGACACAGCACTTCCTGGATGGCCCTTATTCCTTGTTCTGGTGAAATTCCATCCTGTTCCTCGAGCGCCATCATGTCATTGACTTTGGCCGCTAATGCCGAGTCGTGTGCCATGCCGACTTTCTCCCACCGATCCCAATTTAAGGAGATAACCGGCTGCCCTTTCTGCCTTTTGGCATGAGCAAAGCTGTCCAGAAAAGCATTTGAAGCTGCATAAGCCACTTGTCCAGCCGCTCCAAGAAAGGAAACAAGAGAGGAACAAAGTAAAAAGAAGTCGAGCGTTTCATCCTTGAGGGCTTCATTCAGCACATAGGTTCCATTGATTTTCGCCTGACACATGCGAATTTCATCGTCTGCTGTTCTTGCTTGAATGATTTTCCCATCTGCCTCTCCTGCCGCGTGAATGACACCATGCAAATGACCAAATGCCGTATGAGCCAGCTGAACCGCTTTCTGTACAGCATCTTTATCTGACACATCACCTTGTACAGCTTGTACATCAGCTCCTAACTCTTCAAGAGTCATCAGCTTTTTCACGATCTCAGCTTCTTTCCCATTCGCATCACGCAGCTCATGCCAGGCAGCGCGTTCACGTATTTGCGAACGGCTCATGATCACAAGTTTTGCTTGATACGTTTCTGCTAAATGTTGAGCTAGTGTGAAGCCAATACCGCCCATACCGCCAGTAATGAGGTAAACGCCATTAGACCTGAAAGGCTGCTTGGACGATCCCTCTTTTCTTAAAGGTGTTCTCGAAGCTTTTCGAATCCATCTGCTGTTCACGCGATACGCAACGACTGCTTCTTGATCGTGCATTGCAATCTCGTATGAAAGGAATAGCGGCCAATTCGCCTTTGTATCCTCACATACATCAATATGCTGACACTCAATATGCTGATATTCTTGAGGAATGGTCAAAGCTAGCCCTGTAAATGTTGCTTGAAGTGGATTGACCTTCTCCATGCCGATCACATCATGTGCTTGGCTTGTCACGAGGTGAAGACGTATGCTTGTGTTATGATACTGACTGATTAGTCTGACGAGATCGAGCACAGATAAGTAGTTTGGCTGATCATCGGTATCTTTCGTCAGTTCATCATGCATCCAGATGATCTCTTCAGGTATAAATCCAGATTGCTGCAATTCAGCCATAACCCACTCTAAGTGTGACAGCATATAAACGTCAGCCTTCAGCAAATGGTCATTTTCTTTCATCGTATGATCACTTTGACATACGCTGATCACTTCTGCATGCCGTTCTTTCAAATAGGCGCCAATATGACCATTTTTTTCAAATACCAAGATGCGTTTTCCTTGATGATGTTGCTCCTTTAGTACAGGTGAAGAGCGCTCCCATACCGGAATGTAAAACCAGTCTTGAAAATCAGCTGATCGTTTCTCCATCTTTTCTGGCGTTAAAGCAGTCATCAGCTGATCTGCTTTAAACTGCGGTGAAGGGAATATTTGATGCTCAAATGGATACGTTGGCAGTGAAACTCGATATGGGGCCTTTACTTTTCTGACAGCGCTCCAGTTTAGCTCCACTCCGTAACTCCACAGTTTCCCTATGGCCTTTTCCATATATTCATCATCAGCTGCTTGTTCTTTTGGATGTCTCACCAATGAAACAGCTGCTGCTTTGTTCACATCATAGTGATCATGGCGTCTCACGAATTGAGTTAACGTATGACCTGGCCCCACTTCAATGAAAACCATCTCTCCAAGTCCAAGTAATGTCTCTAATCCTTGACTAAATAAAACAGGCTGCCTGATATGAGATGCCCAGTAATCAGGTGATGCGGCTTGTTCATTCGTTAACCAGCTCCCTGTCACATTCGAAAGGATCGGTACCTCTCCCTGCTGATAGGTGATCTCTGAGAGAACGTTCTTCAACTGTTCGGACGCTTCAGCCATCATACTCGTATGAAAGGCGTGAGAGGTTTTCAATATTTGGACAGAAGCTCCTCTTTTTTCAGCTTGTTCAATATATCCCTGTAACCGATCTGACGGACCGGAAACAACGGATAATTGTGAGCTATTCACAGCAGAAAGCTCGACACCTTCTGGAAGATCATGTTTAATCTCTTCGGCAGGGAGTGACACACCGGCCATTTCACCTGGAGGCATTTTTTGCATCAAACTGCCTCTTTTTAAAACGATACGGATTGCATCTTCAAGATGGATCATACCAGCCACACAGGCAGCCGTGATTTCTCCAATACTATGACCAATGAAATAATGCGGACGTATGCCTAGTCCCATCAGCTTCGACGCAAGGGCATACTCAAAACTAAACAAGATGATTTGTGTATATGACGTTTGCTGCATGAGTTGTTCAGCTTCTATAAACTCTTCTTCGGTTGTTGGATATAACACGTTCTCGATCTCAACACCTGATAAGGATAAAATGATGGCAAAACATTTCTGAAGCGTTTGTTTAAATACAGGGTCTTTCTCATATAAATCCTTGCCCATATTCACATACTGAGCGCCTTGTCCAGAGAACATCCAAACGACAGCAGGCTGTTGAAAGGCCTTTTGCGGCTGGCCGGCTGACTGGAATGTGCGGTCAGGACCTGCAAGAAAAGCTTGGCGATAAGGAAAATGTTTTCGTCCCTCTTGCAGCGTAAATGCTGCATCGGATAGCGAGACGCTCGTTTGTTCTGTTAAATAAGATGTGATTTGTTCAGCAGACTTTTCTACCGCTTGCTTCGATCTTGCCGAAATCACCATTAGTTCATGATCTCTGTCTGCTGACGGCTTATCGGCAGCGGGTGCCTCTTCCATGATCAAGTGTACATTCGTTCCACCAACTCCAAATGAGCTGACACCGGCACGCAGTGGGGTCTCTGATTTCTTCCATGGTACAGGTGTTGTATTCACATAAAATGGGCTTGATTCAAAATCAATTTTCGGATTAGGTTTTTTATAATGAAGGCTTGGCGGTAGCATCTGATGGTACAGACTAAGTGTTGTTTTGATAAAACCTGCAATCCCAGCGGCTGAGTCAAGATGACCAATATTGGTTTTCACAGACCCAATCGCACAAAACTGTTTTTTATCTGTTTGAAAGGCTTGCTTCAGCGACTCAATTTCAACCGGATCTCCAAGAGTCGTCCCTGTGCCATGTGCTTCAATATAAGAAATACTCTCAGCTTCTACACGACTGATGTTGAGCGCCTTTTTAATCACTTCGCTTTGTCCTTCTATGCTTGGCGCTGTGTAGCCAACCTTCCGCCCGCCGTCATTGTTATAGGCTGACCCTTTAATCACGCCATAGATATGGTCCTTATCTTTTAGTGCCTGCTTTAAGGATTTGAGCACAACAACTCCACAGCCCTCACCGCCAACGGTTCCTTCCGCCTGTTCATCAAAAGCCCGGCAGTGCCCATCCGGCGACATGATCATGCCCTCTTGATACATGTATCCTTTTTTGTGAGGGGTCGTAATGGTGACGCCGCCTGCGAGTGCCATTTTACATTCTCCAGTAATCAGGGCACGCGCCGCCATATGAATTGCAGTCAAAGAGGAAGAACAAGCTGTATCAATAGCTACGCTCGGTCCCTTCAAATTCAATTTGTAGGATACCTTTGTGTTCATGAAATCTTTATCCGTTAATTGAACAGCCGCAAATTGTTCAGATGAGTGATTGGATCTCATCAGCATGGAAGCAGCTTGCCAGTATAAATTAGCAGAAGCAGCTCCAAATAAACCGATCGGCTCCTGATACGTTTCAGGGTTATAACCTGCATCTTCTAGGGATTCCCAGGCGACCTCATGAAACATGCGGATTTGCGGGTCCATTACTTCTGCTTCACGCTGTGAATAACCAAAGAAATCTGCATCAAAGTGATCATGCTGATCGACTGCTCCTTTGGCACGTACATATTGATCATGATCTAATGCTTCTTGTTCAACTCCTGCCTCAAGCAGCTCTTCTTTAGAAAAGAACGTAATGGACTCTCTCCCATTTGCAAGGTTGTCCCAGAAGTGATGAATATTTTTCGCTCCCGGAAAACGGCATGCCATCCCAACCACTGCAACCTCTAATCCTGTGAACTTACTCATCTATCATCCCGCCTAACAGTTGTGCGGCACTTTCTAAGTCATCCGCTTCATTTTCTCCATCATCCTCTGTTTGTTGCTCTTGCCCTGATGCTTTGTGTTTTAATTGAGCAGCTATTTGTGAAACCGTTGTATATTGGAACAGCTCCATCACAGTCAGCTCCTCCTGAAATTCCTCTTTCACTCTATTGGACAGCTCAACGATATTAAAAGAGTTCCCGCCTAAATCAAAAAACGGTTCATCTATACGAATCTGCGAAGCAGGGACTTGTAATATAGACGCGAAAATACGAACAAGCTTCTGCTCTGTTTCATTGTGAACTTGAATGATTACCGGCTCTGATTTGCCTTCTAACTGATCTTCTGGATTCGGCAGTGCTTGAATATCCAATTTCCCTGATAGATTCAGAGGAAATTGCTCTACTTGAATGACATGCCTCGGTACCATATAACCTGGTAATCTTTCACTTAAAGATTGTCGAAGTGCGCGCTGATCTATCACTTGTTTTGCCATGATATATGCGCAAATATATTGGTCCTGATCCTTCGTTTCCTTAGGAATGACAATGACATCTTGGACCAGTCCTTGTATGTTTGGATCATCAAGAAGGGCTCTGCGGATTTCCTCAAGCTCAATTCGATATCCTCTGATTTTCACTTGGCCGTCGTTTCTTTTAGCAAATTCTAATAAACCATCAAACCGCCATCTTGCAAGGTCTCCCGTACCGTATAACATCCCGCTGCTCAGCTCTGTTTTTTTGATAAACTTCTCCTTGTTGAGATCAGGATGATTGATGTACCCACGGCCTACACCAGCACCTGCTATATACAATTCGCCAAAAACACCAATCGGCACCGGCTCACCTTGCTTGTCACATATGAAAATATGCTCATTTGGCATCGGCTGCCCAATAGGGATGACTTGCTCATCCCAGTCATGAGGAATCAAAAAGGATGACGACTGAACCGTACATTCAGTAGGCCCATATGCATTAATCATCATGAGTTTTTCACCTGATACATGCTGTAAAAATTGATCCATCAGCTCTTTTGTGAACACTTCTCCGCCCACAAGCAGCATGTTCAAAGCAGGCAAGTCTTGTTTCGATTGCGCTGCTGCCTTGTTCATCAGCTTTAAATGAGAGGGGGTCACATCTGACAGTTGAATGTGGTTGTCTCGATAAAATGACCATAACGCATGCCCATCCATACGGACTTCATCTTTGGCAATATGCAGCGTATGCCCTAGCAGCAATGCCGGGAACAAGGTTTGAACAGATGCATCAAAAATATGAGAAGCGAGCATCCCTACTTGCAAATCATCAGGGAGTAGATCAAAAAAGCGTGTTTTCATTCCGTATACCAAATTAATGACATGACGATGTTCAATAACGACCCCTTTTGGATGCCCAGTCGTACCCGATGTATACAAGACATACGCCATATCCGAAGGCGAAATAGACCAAGTGAGATTCTCTCTAATTGGGGATTCTTGAAGCATGTCTTGAATAACATGAACTTCGACTTCCAAACCTTCGTGTCCGTCTTCGTCCGATACTATGGCTGTAGCGCCGCTGTTTTTGAGCATATACCGAATTCTTTCAATCGGCAGATGGACATCAATCGGTAAGTAAGCATAGCCAGCCTTTAAAATGCCAAGAATGGCAATGACCAGTTCAGCAGACCGATTCATTCTGAGACCAACTGGAGTCTCACGTGTCATCTGACTTTGAGACAGTCTAAGCGCAATGCGATCCGATAAATCATCAACCTCTTCATATGTATAGGAGGTGGTGCCAAACACAACGGCCGTTCGTGCTGAATGCAATTGGACTTGCTGTTGAAATAATGACACAATATCACGATCCACTGGATAAGCGAGCGACTCACCTTGAAACGAATCAAACAGCTGACTTTTCTCGATATCAGATAAAAATGAGTGTGTGCTCATCGCTTGTTCAGGCGTTTTAAGAAATTGCTCTGTCAGTGTCATGAAATGTCTAGAGAACTGCTCCATCATTCGATCGTCATAAATGGAAGCATCCCAGTGAACTTCAGCATGAAGGTGATCTTGTTCTTTCTTCCAAACAATGAGCACATCCGCGTGCAGCTGCTCTCGGTCCGTATGCCCATGCAATGTCTCAAACGCACATGCCAGATTGACACGCTTCTTGTCATCTCCTACTGAATGCCAAAGCTCATCCATTAAAATATGAACAGGATAGTTTTGATGACGCACTGCCTCCTGAAACGATTGTTTCACTGCGTCTAACCCTGCGCTAAAGCTCATATGAGGATCAATCTCTGCCTTAAGCGGCAACATATGATTAATAGTGGATTGATTGGCGGACTGTTCCATTGTAGGAACAGTCACCATCAACTCAGTTTTTCCGCTATAACGCTGAAGCAAGCCAAAAGCGGCTGTGGTCAGCACGATAAACAAGCGCAAATCAGAATCTCCACATAATTGCTTTAACGAATGGTTTACAGCCATCGGGAAGGACGAATGAAGCGATCGGTTCATAGCAGCAGGCTTGGCATGTGAAACCGTATGAGGAATGCGGCCATCCAGCTGAACATCTGATAAAATAGATGTCCAGTAGGCTCTTTCCCTCACTCTTTCCTTCGCCGCTGCTTTCAGTTGAAAATCATCATATTCAATCACTCTTCCATTCACCTCTTTGCTTATATTTTTAAGTCATCTAATTCGAAAAGAGATACGTCGTCTAATTGCTTGAATGAAGAAGTCAGTTCAATTTCCTCTATTCTCACCGCATCTACTGAAACAGCCCGCATGATGTCTTTCAGCAGACCTGCAATCCGCTCTATGGTTTCCTCTGTGAAAAGCTCAGTATTATATTCAATCGTTGAAGAAAGACCGTCTTCCTGTTCATACGCAATCCAGAGTAAATCAAATCGCGACGTTCCTGTCTCGTATGGATAATCACTAAAGGTTAAACCGCCAACTTTCAGTTCTGGCTGATTCATATTTTGCAAGGCGAACACAGCATCAAACAATAGATTCCGGCTGACACTCCGGCTCAGCTGGAGGTCTTGCACCATTTGTTCATATTGATATTCTTGATGACCGAAATCATCGATCACATGCGCCTTTACATCCTGAAGGAATTGCTGATAAGTCAGCTCTGCTTTAGGATATAAACGAAGTGGCAGCATATTGACAAAGATACCAATGACTTGCTGCAGCTCCTCTTGTTTTCTACCTGCTACCGGAACCCCGACGGTGATATCTGATTGTCCGCTTAATTTATGAAGCAAAATCTGATACAGACTTAACAGACCCATAAACAATGTTGCGTCTTCCTTTAAAATCACCTGCTTAAACGCGTTCAGCTCCGCTTCTTCTATACGGAACGTATAATGTCCGCCGCGGAATTGTCTCACCTCTGGCCGATCGAAATCTGTTGGCAGATCAAGCAGCGGGGCACCTTCTAACCGGTTTTTCCAGTAATCACTCGATTCTTTCAATGCTTCAGACGCAAGTATGTCATTTTGCCATTCTGAAAAATCTTTATATTGCAAAGCCAGAGGCTCAAGCGTCCTGCCGTCGTATAACTGCATAAAGTCGTTGACCAAAATATCTTGAGAAAGACCATCCGAGATAATGTGATGCATGTCCAGCATGAGCACGAATTCCTCTTCTGCCAGCTTCATCACACCAACTCTCATCAGTGGAGCCTCACTTAACGTAAAGGCAGTCAAAAATTGTTCAATCACTTGTTTTTGATCTTCCTCAGATCCTTGTGTCGATCCCTCTGTGAGGTCAAACAATGTGACTGCAAATGGTACCTCTTCTTCAATCTTTTGATAAGGGACGCCATTCTCTAGTACAAACGCTGTCCGCAAACTTTCGTGTCTCTTTATAAGCTGCTGAAATGCCCATTCCAACCTGCTGATATCGAGTCTTCCTTTAATTCGTCCTGCTTTAAATTCGTTGTATCCTGTGCTGCTTACATCCATTTGCTGCATGAGATACAACCGTTTTTGCGCAGACGACAGAGGATAATGCTCCTTCATTTCGGCTTTTTCAATCGCATGATAAGCAGCAGTGTCTGCTTGGTCGATATATTCTGCCATTAATCGGATCGTTGGTATTTGGAAGAATTGTGGCAGCGTCAGCTCTACACTGAATGCGCGATGAATGATGCCAATGAAAGTAATCGCCTTTAGAGAATCTCCACCCATTTCAAAGAAATGATCATCTATGCCAATTTCATCAATTTTAAAGAAAGCTTGCCAATGCTGACTTAGTTCCTTCTCTAGCTCCGTTTCAGGTGCAACATAATTCGTTGACAGCGCTGGCCGAGAATATAAGTTTCCATCTTGTGCATGCTCTTCGGCACTCTCTTCCTCAAGGGATAAACGGTCTACATATCGGTGAATCCGATCATGTAAAGACGTTGTTGAAATAACCATTTGTTCCACTTGATCCAGTGAAAGCAATCGTTCAAAGATTCTTTTTCCTTCTTTTTCTGTAATTAACGTTTCGGTGACATCATCTCCGATTGGAAGATCGAGCTGCTTTCCTTGCTCAAATTCCCAGCCGTCAAAGCTAATGACAGACCACTGCATTTCTGAACGAAGATTTCGTTCATACACGTACGCATCGATGAAATGATTCACAGCTGTATAGGCTGTGAAACCGAGTCCGCCTAAGATCGGTGACAAAGATGACAGCACAAAACAGAAATCAAGTGATCGGTCACCTAAGGCGGCATCAAGATGAAGTACACCATTCATCTTCGCTTCAAAGTGGGGTTCTGAGAATGTGACATCTGTTTGCTCCATCACTCTGAAGGATTGATCACCCGTCACTCCAGCTGCATAGATCACACCGTCAATCTGTCCATAGGCCGCATCCACCGTGTTAATCAATTGCTGGATATCTTCCCTGTGGCGAACATCTACTTTCTTTATGAGAACTTCTGCACCAGCCTCTTCAAGTGCCATTACCTTTTGTATTTTTTTCTTAGTTGGATCCTGTTCATCGTGCGTAGCAAGCCACTCTTGCCACTTGCTTCTATCAGGCAGTCCAGACCTGCTCGTTAAGATCAACGTTCCCTTCGTTTGCTCGGTCAAAGACTGTGCAATATTCAATCCAATAAACCCAAGACCGCCAATTAAAATGTATACACCATCTTTTTTAGCCAACTGAGTATGTCCTGTTTCGGGAACTAGAGCTTTGGCATACTTTTTCACATATCGCTTATTTCGTCGATAGACCGTGAGAAGCTGTCCAGATGTTCGATCTAACTCATCGCTAATTTGTTTCAGCAACCTCTTTTCCTGCACCCCATTTGCCACCGGGCGATCGACATCAAGAATGCGGTAACGCAAGTTCGGTGTTTCTTGTGAAATAACCATGGCAGGTCCAAGATGGATTGCTTTTTCAGGATAAAGGATAGTCTCACCGCCAACGGCATACGTCAATGAGGAAAGAACTGTAATGGATACTTTTTGGTCCAAAACAGATTTTTTCAAAGCCTGTCCGATATAAAGCAAGGAGTAATAAGCATCTTGCTGCGTTTGTTTCACCCATTCTTCTTCGGATTGAGACGGCTGTCGTTCTGAAAGCCCCCATAGATGACAAACTTCTGACACGTTGATTTGGTCATCTGCCAGATTTGATATGAGTTTTTCATAATCAGAAGGCTTATGTGACCGAATGGTGTAGCTTTTTTCATCATGCTTCGTAAATTCATTTCCTTTCTGAACCACTACGAACTCGTTCCGTTTCGTCAGAAGCTCGGCTGCAACCTTCTCTCCGAAGGCAGATGAATCCGCAAACAAAAGCAAGGCTCCAACAGAGGAATCATCTGATGACACATAAGGGGAAAGGTCCGCCTCCCAATAAGGGGTATAGAACCATTCATCCATTTGCTCCTTTCGTGCAGACTGCTTAGGTTTATCGCGTTTTACACGGTCTGATGCATCATACCAATAGGAGGTTTGATCAAACGCATACGTTGGCAGCGGCATTTTCTGAGGCTGACGGTTTAGATGGAACCTGTTCCAGTCGATGGTTATTCCGTGTGTCCAAAGACGTCCAATCTGCCCAAGTAAAAATTCAGTATCCGTCACATCTTGTTTTGCATGTCTGAGCACATGACATACATGCTGATTCATGCCGTTCAGTGACCGGTTGACCATCACGCTTAAATCTTGACCTGGTCCAATCTCAATTAATTGAATATTGTCCTGCTGTAAAATATTTGTGATGCCTTCAGCAAAACGAACCGTATCGGTCATATGCCTTTTCCAATAGGACATATCCTGAGCACTCGCACTTGTCATCCAGTCTCCTGTCAAATTCGAAATAAATGGAATACGTAGCTGCTTGGCTTTAATATCCTTTAATTTTTCACCAAATTGCTCCGCTGCTTCCTTCATGACATGTGAGTGAGCAGCAATGGTTCCACCTAATCGCATACACATCAATCTGTTATTCTTCAGCTCTTGTTCAAATTCACTTATCGCTGCTTCAAGACCTGACACGATACATGAGGAGTCATTGACAACAGCGAGAGAAATATCTTTTGGAAGCATCGGTTTTAACTCTGCTTCAGGTAATGGAACACTCATCATGATGCCAGCTGGCGACGACTGCATCGCATTCGCCCGGCAGGCGACCATCGACATCGCTTCCTTTAAGCTGAAAAGGCCTGATATAGCGGCTGCCGTTAATTCGCCAAAGCTATAGCCGATCATTGCATCAGGACGAATCCCCCATTCAATGAAGAGCATGGAAAGGGCATATTCAATGGCAAAAATGGCTGGCTGTGCATATTGAGTGCTTGCCAATTTTTCGCGTGCCTTTTCTGTTTCAGCCGCTAATGGATAAAGAATGCGGGCAAGACTTTGCCCTGTTGCTTCTTCATATGCTTGAAAACAAGCATCCATTTGCTTCTTAAAGTAAGGCTCCTCCCGGTACAAATCTAATCCCATATTGAGGTATTGATTGCCTTGTCCAGAAAACATAAAAATAATCTTTTGTTTCTCCACATGTGAATGCATGAGCTTCCCAATACCCTTGCCTTGCTTTTCTGTTAATACACGCAATGCATCTTCTCTGCTGGCCGCCACAAAGGCTTGACGGAATCCAAAGGACTGCCTGCCTGTTTGCAAGGTATAAGCTGCGTCTGCCAAATTGAGAGAAGGCGTGTTTTCCAACTGATTCACAAGGTTGTCTTTCATTCGTTCCAAACTCGTTTTGCTCTTTGCTGAAAGGACAAGCAGCTCAGCCGAACGAGGCATTTGCTGACGATCTCTTTGCGGCGCTTCTTCTAATATGACATGCGCATTGGTTCCGCCCATTCCAAATGAGCTCACACCAGCCCTCCGCAAATGTGATACTGGCTGCTTCCAGTCGGTCAGCTCAGTGTTTACAAAGAAAGGACTATGCTCAAATGCAATGTTTTCATTGGCTTTTTTGAAGTGAAGACTAGGTACAAATGTGTGATGCTGAAGAGAAAGCACAGCTTTAATCAAGCCAGCTGCTCCTGCCGCTGCATCCAAATGTCCAATATTTGATTTCACAGACCCAATGCGGCAAAATTGTTTTTTCTCTGTGTCGAAAGCTTTTATGAGCGCCTCTATTTCAATCGGATCTCCAAGTGACGTTCCAGTTCCGTGTGTTTCTATATATTCAATCGTATCTGGTGAAACATCTGCTTGATGTAAGGCATCCTGGATGACCCTTGTCTGACCTTCAACACTTGGAGCATTGAAGCCAACCTTTTGATCACCATCATTGTTGATGGCAGAGCCCTTAATGACCGCATAAATATGGTCACCATCTTCTATGGCTTCACTAAGTGCTTTTAAAGCAACAAGACCCACACCATCTCCGCCAACAGTTCCATCTGCTTGATCGTCAAAGGCACGACAATGACCATCGCTTGATTTCACCATGTTCTGCTGATAAATGTAGCCTGATTTCACTGGGTGTAAAATCGACACGCCTCCCGCAAGCGCTACATCTGAATCACCATTTGCAATGGATTGACAGGCCAAATGCAAGGCGACCAAAGAAGTCGAACAAGCGGTTTGCAATGTGAGCGCTGGTCCTTTCAAATTCAATTTATGGGCAATTCTTGTACTCACGGTATACGTATCATTGAGCGAGCCCACTTCAAACAGCTCTGACATGCTGCTATCAAGCGAAGATGCAAAACGCTGAATCCATTGAAAGTTGGATGTGGACCCAGTAAACAAACCGACCTTACCTTGATAATCTTCCTGCACATACCCCGCATCTTCCAGCGCCTTATAGGCGTACTCATGCAGCAGCCGTATTTGAGGATCCATCATTTCTGCCTGACCTGGTGAATAGCCGAAGAAGGATGCATCAAATAAATCAGGTCCATCAATCACACCTTTTGCTCTTACATAATCGGAACGCTCAAAGGTTTGGCGGTCAATTCCAGCCTCTAGCAATTCTTCATCGGAAAAGAATGAAATCGATTCTTCTCCATTCTTCAAATTTCGCCAAAATGTCTCAACATTTTCTGCACCAGGGAATTTACCTGCCATTCCAATAATCGCAATCGGCTCGTTGGCTTTTCTTTTCTTTTGGTTCGCAGGCTGTGTGCCAGATCCCTTCTGCTCTGTTGCACCGCTTAAATATGCAGCTAGCTCTCTAATCGTTGGACGGCGGAACATTTCGACCATTGGAATGCTTTGATTCAATTGCTTAGCGAGCTGTTGATTGACATGAATCAGGTTTAGAGAATGCCCGCCAATGTCAAAGAATTTGTCATGAACACTTACCTCATCTAAGCCGAGGACTTTTTTCCAGATGTCTTGAATAACTTTCTCAGTATCAGAAAGATTGTCAGAGCCCGCCTGCTTTTTCATTTGTTGCCCCTGTTTCAAAGCAGGTAAAGCCCGTTTATCTAATTTGCCGTTGGCAGTCAGCGGCATATCATCCAATTGAACAAAGTGAGTTGGAATCATATAATCTGGCAGCTGATCGGCTAGTGCTTGTTTCATTGCAGCTTGATCGAGTATAGCTGTCGTAACAACATATGCGGCTAAACATGGTGTACCAGAAACATCTGGCTTTACAGCAACAGCTGCTGCTTTGACCCCTGGCTGTTCATTCAGCCAAAATTCAATCTCACCTGTTTCAATACGATAGCCTCTCAGCTTCACTTGATCATCGTTTCGGCCTAAAAACTGAATGAGCCCATTAGGCAGAATGCGGGCTGCATCACCTGTTTTATAAATTTTTTCACCTGGCTGGAAAGGATGATCGACAAACCGCTCTTCGGTTAGCTCTGGGCGATTCAAATACCCTTTTGCAACACCTTTCCCCCCAATATATAATTCACCGATGGTTCCTTCCGGCATAAGATTCATATGTCTGTCAAAAAGAAGAATATCTGTATGCTGTGCAGGTTTTCCGATCGGCACATACACGTCTTGATCAAGGTCCTGGTCATATCGATGAATCATGCAGCCAACCACTGTTTCAGTTGGTCCATATTCATTCACAATTTCTATAGGCTGCGGGAATGACTGCTGAATGGATTTCGCTAAAGATGTTTCCAGCTGTTCTCCGCCTAAAATAAAACATTTCATTTGGCTTTCCGGGAAAGACAGGTGCTTAATAAACTGTAAATGAGATGGTGTCAGTTTCATCACATGTACGCGATTATCTTTTATGATATCTTCGACAAGCAGCTGCCGGTTTTCATGGTGATAAATCATGATGGTATTTCCTGAAATGAGCGGTGTGAAAATTGAAGTAACTGTCAGGTCAAATGACAACGATGTGTACAAAGCAAAATGCCTTGTTTCTCCTCGAACATATACTTGTTTCGCCCAATCAATATAGTTGGCTAAACCAAGATGATGAATGAGTACACCTTTAGGTCTTCCTGTCGTTCCTGATGTATAAATGCAGTAGGCTGTTTGGTCTGAGGTGATGGCTTCTGCCAAGTTATCTGATAATCCGGTATATAGATCCGGCTGTGTGATATCAATTTTTTCTCCGTTATAGGCATAGGTGAGTCCTTTAATCGGATGAGTTAGGAGCCATTCTACTCCGCTGTCTTCTAGTAGATACTCTATTCGTTCCTGCGGGTATTCAGGATCAATTGGCACGTAAGCCCCGCCAGCTTTTAAAATAGCTAAGCATGCTATCACCATTTCGATGGAATGCTCTGCTAAAATGCCGACACGCTGCTCCTGTTTGACCCCTTTATTTTGTAAATAGCGTGCGAGCTGATTCACTCTCTTGTTGAGTTGTTCATATGTAACCGTCGTACCGCCAAACTCAACTGCGGCTGCCGTTGGCGTTCGCTCCACTTGCTCTTCAAATAGGTCAATCACCGTTGGTTCATTGATAGACGTTGCCCCGCCATATTGCTGAAAAACTGTTAACTGCTTTTCTATCTCTTCTTCTGATAGCAGCTGTAACTGAGCAGCAGATTTTTGTGGGTGAGCACAAGCATCAGACAGGAGATGAAGAAAATGCTGACACCACTTTTCAATTTGTTCAGCAGAAAAGCTGACGGGGTTATACACCAATGAAAAATGCAGCTGTTCATCAAACGCCTGTACACTAAGCGTGAGATCGAATTCCGTCTGTTCTTTCATCTCAAATCTGCGAATACGCACAGGCTGATCGCTTTTCGTGAGCATTCGATCTAGTGGATAGTTTTCAATGACGACGATTGAATCAAATAATGATTGCTCTGCCGTCATTCCTGCATATTTCTTTAAGTCGGATAGCGGAGTATGTTCATATTCATTTCTCACTGCGATTTCCCGACTCACTTCCTGCATCTGTTCAACAATCGGCCGATCCTGTTCGAATGAGACACGCAGCGGTAATGTGTTAATAAACAAACCTGTCATCTTTTCAATTTGAGGAACATCCGCATTTCTTCCTGATACTGTTGTTCCAAAGACAATATCATCTTGGTTGGCGTACTTAGATAGCAAAACTCCCCACAGCGTATACATGACAGATGCCAATGTCACATCATGTTGATTCGTGAATTTGCTCAGCCTCTCCGCAATGGAAGCATCCACTTGATGTTCATATTGATGAAAAGCACCTGAATCTTCATATGCGCCGCCTGACTTTGGAAGCAGTTCTGCATAACTCCAGCCATTGAGAACATTTTTCCAGTAGACAGCTTGCGCTTCTGTCTGTTGAAGATTTTGCTGCTGCCATTTAACAAATGATTGATAGGACGGTCTTTTTTCAAGAAGAGGTTTGTCTTCATTTGATAAGCGCTCATATGCACTCATCCAATCACTTAATACAATCCCAAGACTCCACCCGTCCAATAAAATGTGATGAAAGCTAATGAGAACCCAGTTGACTTCTTCATTTACTTCACATAATGTCAAGCGAAATGGAACTTCCTGTAGATCAAATCGTTCCTCTCGATCCTTTGCTATTATTTCCTCTTTCAGCAAATGAAGAGGCTCCTCAGCTTGGGTCAAATCACGGTATCGAATGTCAGGCTGATGCTGCTTCAGCACAATTTGTACTGGCCTTGCGAGTTCCTGCCATCTAAACAATGTTCTAAGCATTTCATGCTGTTTGGTGACATGCATCCATGAATGTGCAAAGAGATCTCGCTCAACCGGCCCGTCTATTTGGATCAGCAGTTGTTCAAAATAAGCCGTTCCGTCCGGTTGCATTAAATGATGAAAAAGCAGTCCTTCTTGGATCGTAGTGATACCTAACATATTTTCAATGTTCTGTTTATCCAGCTTCTTCGGCTGTAATGCCATGGGATCATCTCCTTTCTCTCTAAGAATGTTTCACGAAATAATGGCGTAAACCATAGTTAGCAATGACCTGCTGCTGAATTTGCGAAGTCCCTTCAATAATTTCAAGTACCTTCGCTTCACGATATAATCTTGAAGCTGAGTTTTCCCGGCTAAATCCACTCCCACCATGGATTTGGACATTTGTATTTGTAATGTCGACAGCAATTTTGGAGGTGAAATATTTTGCAATGGATGTTTCTGTGATCGCATCAGGATGATTCGCTTCTCGCATTTCTCCAGCCTTTAGGCATAAAGCTCTCGCTGCATGGAGCTGAGTGACTGCATCTCCGATCATTCCTTTGATCATTTGATGCTTGTATAGTTTTTCATTAAACTGAGTTCTTTTGCGTGAATACGTAACGAGAGAATCAACGGCTTCTTGTGCAATGGCAAGCCCTGCCCAGGCAACACTGTATCGTCCATGGTCTAAAGCCAGAGACACTACGTGGTTAAAACCGCCCCCAACTGGCCCTAAGACACAGTCTTCGTGTACCTGCACATGATCAAGAGTGATTTCTGCTAAATAAGATGCTCGATTTGCCATCATTCCAGTAATTCTCTCAATCTCTACACCCGTCTGATCTCGATCGACAAGGAATGCCGTGACTTGTTCGCCGTCTCGTGCAATCACAATAAAGAAATCTGCAATCGCTCCGAAGGAAATCCACTTTTTCTTCCCATTTAATACATAGGACTGTCCTTTTTTTTGATAGCTAGTTTCAACATGATTGGCATCTGAGCCAATATTCGGCTCTGACAAAGCAAATGCACCGATTTTTTCCCCTTTAGCTAATTCAACGAGCCAGCCTTGTTTTTGGTCTTCTGTTCCATAACGAAGAATGGCTTCCCCTACGAGTGAATTCACTGTTAATAATGTCCGTACGTTACAGCAAGCTTTCCCCACTTGTTCCGTGAACTGTCCATATGCAATCGGATCAAGCCCCAAACCTTGATAGGAGGGTGGGATACCTGCCGCCAAATAGCCTCTTTTCGCCATATCTCGAATCAGCGACTCCGGCAAATGTTCTGTCTCATCGAATTCATTGGCAAATGGACGGATATGTTCATTGCAATATTGTCGTATTTCTTCAATGGCATCGATTGTTTGTTCAGCTGTTTTCATGAAGAGCCGCCCCCTGCTGTTTTTTCTCAATTAAGGCGACAATACGATTGACCGTACTAAAATTAGCAATGTCGAGGTCTTCATTGTCTAATTGGAAGTGAAAGTCATGTTCAATATAGTTCACTAGTTTCATCGCAAATAGTGAATTGACAAAGCCTTGTTCAAAAATATGATCATCATTTCCAAGCTCCATTTCCTCATCAAATACCACTAGGTTTTGCTCGATATATGCTCTTACTTGTTCGTGTAGGTTCATCATTCAATCTCCTCGCTTTTCGCTTTTTTATTTGGCAGGGTCCTTCTGCTTTATCTCAATGTTGACATCTACGTATTCTGGGAAAGGCTGAATCATGCTTAAATCGTTTTCGAACAAAATATAGCCATCTTCCCCATTCTCGATCTCTTTGAAATTCGCAAACTTATAAGTGATATACATCATGCGGTTTCGATCGGTTTGTTTAAAATCAGCTACAAGCCGTTTTCCTCTCTTTTTCGCCTCTTGCAAAATCGTTGTCAGTAAAATGGTCCCGACTCCACGTGACATAACACGGCAAGACATAAGCAGTAGTTTGACATGCCATGTATCACCTGTTTCTTCTATTAAAGAGAGTCCTATTTTTCCATATGAACCGAATTTATCTTCAAGTTCACAGACGAGAAGCAAGTGATTGTCTGATTGACGGAAATAATCAAGCTCTGCATAATCGTAGGTTTTCCCGCTTGCATTTAATTGATTGGTTCGAACGGTAAGTTCTTCGGCTCGCTGGAGATCTTGTTCTCCTGCTTCTGATATAACGAATTTCATATTTAAAGAGGCCAAAAATTTTTCAGGCGGCCCTTCATATTTCTCTTCTTCCTGCTTCCTTTGATCTGCTTCCATGTACATTTCTCTGCGCCGTTTTGCATCCTCTGTGATAAAAGCTGGTCGCAGTCGATCATCTGTGAGCAATGTCCTATAATCCACCGCATCCCAGCAAGTAATCTCTGGATGAACTGCCTTCACTTCTTCTCGTTCAAATGGCTGATCATCGATAAAGAGAATGGTATCTTTATGAATATTTAAGCGCTCGCTGATTCTCTCTAATGAACTAGATTTGGCATTCCAATGAATCTCTGGATAGAGAAAGAAATGTTCGATCCCAAAGGCGGAGAGCTTTTCCCTCACAGCAGCTTCATCATTCCGGCTTGCAATGGATAAAAGGATACCGCGCTCATCTAGCTCTGTTAGCACTTCCTTCATCGATGGCTTTAACGTCACTTCATCTGATTCAAGTAAAATTCCATCCCATAATGTATGATCTAAATCCCAGACAACACACTTGATTTGTTTAGCCATTTGTTTTTCTCCTCTCACATGTCATATTGGAAAAAGCCTTTACCTGATTTTTTGCCATACTCACCAGCATCGACCATTTTGACAAGCAGAGGACATGGGCGGAACTTCGGATCTTTGTAGCTCTCGTATAAGACAAGCAATGAATTCAAAATCGTATCAAGCCCAATTAAGTCTCCTGTCGCAAGCGGCCCCATTTTATGGCCGAAGCCCCCGCGGAAAATTTTATCGACATCAGCTGGTGTCGCGACTTGATCTTGCACCGCCCAAATCGCTTCATTGATTGTCAGCATGAGCACACGGTTGGAAACAAACCCTGGAAGATCATGCACCACAACAGGTGTTTTATCAAAGGATTTCAAGAAACCTTTTGCCGTTTCAACTGTTTCATCGGAAGTTGCTTTTCCTCTAATCACCTCAACTAACGCTTTAAGAGGAACAGGGTTCATAAAATGTGCACCAATAACTTTTTCAGGATGATGCATAAGGGACCCTACCTTTGTAATGGAAATGCAGCTCGTGTTTACAAAATAGATGGTTTCTTTCGAACAAATATCTCGCAGCTCTTCATAAATGGGTTTTTTTATCTCCCAATCTTCCGTCACATTTTCAATGACGATATGTGCGTCATGTAAGCCTTCAAATGAAGTCGATAGCTGAATTTGAGACAATACGTCTTCTAAGGACAATGAGATTTTCTTTTTTCTCACAAATTGCACCAATTGATAGGTTTTCTTGATCTTTTCTAGTGCTTCGTTTAGTTTTTCTTCTGTGACATCAACCAATGTGACTTGATAGCCATTTGCTGAAAGGTCTAATGCCATATCAGCCCCCATCACACCTGCTCCAATCACGCCTACGTGCTTCGTGTTCATTTCTCCAACACTCCAATTCGCTTTAAAATGACATTGATTTTTTCTACGACTTCATTTGTTAATGAATGAATAAAAAAGTGATCTCCATCGAATTCAAAAAACGCACAATCTTTGCTTGTATATTGATCCCAATCGTCTAAATCAAACAGCACAGAAGGCAGATCACGTGTACCATAAAAAATAGAAATTGGGCAAGCAGCTGGAACGACTTCATCACACTGATAAGTCTCCAAAAGCTGAAAATCTGCTCTTAAAATCGGCAGAAAGAAATCAAGCACTGCATGGTTATCGGCAAGTTCCTCAGGAACGCCCCCCATCGCAATGATCGCCTCTTTTAATTTGGCATCTGACAGCTGATGATAGACTTTCTTCTCTGGAATATGTGGTGGAAAGCGTCCAGAATAAAAAACATGGACAGGCTCTTTGTTTAATCTTGTTTTCATTCTTTTTTGTAATTCGTATGCAAGTACAGCTCCCATGCTATGACCGAAAATGGCATAGGGTTCTCCTTCTTTTAAGGAAGAGGACGCCTGTAGATAAAGATCATCTGCGACTTGCTGTAAATTTGTCAGCACAGGCTCTGTCATTCTTGTCCCGTGCCCAGGGAGTTCAAGGGCATGAATTTCTATAGACCGGTCTATATACGATTTCCACTTACTGAATACGGTACTTGCTCCACCTGCGTACGGTAAGCAAAATAACTTCACGACACGCCACACTCCCTTTTGCATTTGATTTTCAACATTTCCAGCCATTTTTTTTCATCTTGGATGATTTGTTGTAAGGAAGTTTTCATGTTGGCTTGGTACCGACTAGACATTTCCCCTGAAAAAAAGAGTTTTGCTGCCTGATGCCTCGCTTTCTCCCATTCTGCTAAAATACTTTCCATCCATTGAAACAGCTCAGGTAGATCGCCTTTTATGAGTCTCAGTCGATACATCTCTACTTTCTTCGTATTGATGATCTGATTGAAAGATGCTACGAGCTTCTCGATATCATCCCATTGAGGAAACTGTTCATAAAATGTTTCAAGAGCTGTAATTCCTTTTTCGATTGCGTCAATCTGACCATGCATATTTCTCAGGAAATAAGCCGTTTTTTGATCAAATAATTCAGTCGAGACCTTGACCGGATCAAAGTGGAAGGCCGCATAGGAATGGAATTGATCATTCGGCTGAAAATGATCATGAAAGGTATCATACCCTTTCTGCACATCTCCATATGACAGCACTTGATGCTCATACGACAAATTATCTAAATGACGATTCTCTAATACCTGAAAGGTTTGCTGATTTTCATGAAAACCCGTGATTAAAATCGAATGACGGCTATGTGTTGTCAAATACTCTTTTCTACCTCGCTGAACGTAAGGGTCTACCCATACAATCGCCGGGCGGTCACGCCTCACATCTTGTTTGACCTTTTCAATGAGATGGGTACAATGCGTCATTTTTTCAACTTGAATGCCCTGTAAATTCATAATCTTTTCTGGATCGTGTGCCGACATCCAGTCAATCTGCAGCAAACCGTCTTCTGTAAGTCGATATGCAAATTGATCATTTAATAAATATGGAGCGACTTCTTGACCATGCAGCTTCACAATTGGAAAAAAGCAATTGAAGAAACAGCTGCGATAAAACAAATCATTATAAGGATGAATGCCTGAAATCTGTTTGACGGTCATCTTCTTGTCCTCTCTTTCCAGCAGTAGATGTCACCATAAATCCTTTGATGAAACCAATCGTACAAAACCAAATGAAAAACAAATAATAAGAAATCGCTAATTCAATGAGAGAAAAAGGTCCCCATACAAAAGTCATTTTCCAAGGCAGTCCCTTAAAGGCTAGTTGCGAAAGAATCATTGGCAGAAGCAATATCCCAATTAGGAGCAGTACCCAGCCGATACTTTTCAGCCATACGCCAAGTGAAATGTGCCTGCGAACCAGAACGCCATTTCTTACACGTTTCCTCCATTTGATAAAACGGACGACTGACACTATTTGCAGCAAAATAAAAAGACATGTGGCTGCCACACTCAATTGATCAATGAGCTGAAATGGATCCATGGATGACTCTGTTTCTTCATTTGTACCCGTCATCGTTTTGGCAATAAGACGTGCCGTTTTCTCTGTGTAGCTGCTATTCATGTTTGCTAACACTCCGATAGCAACGTCTTCTTTTGGCTGGATCAGAAAAAATGATGAATAATTCGGATTAGATCCAGCATGAAATAGTGATTCCACCTGCCCATGCGTTTTTTCTATATACCAGCCGGCATTGTAATAGACATGCTCCCCTTCTTCTGGGACTTTCACAGTTAACTGATCAGGATTTTTTACAAAACGAGACCAAGTTGAATCGGTCAATTGATATTGCAGCCAAGTCCCCACATCTTGATTATTCATCACAATATAGCCTGCAGGGGTGTTGCCTCGATATTCTGGTGCTTCATAAGCATGTGGAATAAGGAAATGCAGTTTAAATCCTTCTGAAACAACACCAGATTTCATGCGTTTTAGCCCAGCTTCTGTTTGGTTAAGATGATGCGTTTTAAACAGTCCTTTCATATATGCCTCATATGACGTCCCTGTCACATTTTCAATGATGAGACCAAGAACATCATAGTTGATGGTGGCATATTCAAAGGAGCTGCCAGGCTTGTGATGGAGCTCAATTGATTTCAGTTGATGGACTGTTTTCTTTAGCGCATCTTTTGCTTGATCTGGCTGGATAAGCGCAATGGATTGAAAGGGGATGCCGCTTGTGTGATGCATTAATTGCTCCACCGTCAAACGCTGAGGCTTTCCATGGTATGTTGGAAAAAAACCTGGAATATAGCTGCTCACCGGTTCTTTCAAATGAAGTTTCCCTTGCTTTTCTAACTCCACAATAGCAAGAGCGGTAAACGCCTTTGATGTAGAACCAATTTCAAAGAAAGTACTGGCTGTCACTTTCTTCATTTTCTTTCGATCCGCATAGCCAAACCCTTTTTGGTACACCACTTCGTCTTTTTTCACAACCACAACGGACATGCCGGGAATGCGCCCAAGCTCCATCTGTTTCTCTATCACTTGATCAATGGCTTTAGATGAAATCACTGCTTTTGCATGTGTCCCCCCGGCAAAGCCGCTTATCCATAAGACAGCTAACAAAAATGAAATGTAGATAACATGCTGATTTTTCCTCATGTAAATAATGAATCCATTTCTTCAAGAGACATATCAACTGTTTCAAAATCAGACGGTGTAAATTCGATCCCTTCTTTTTCTAAGCAATGCTGTACCATACGCTCAATTTGCTGTTCTATCTCTTGCAATAGCTGCATCATATCTGTTTCACACAGCTGTTTTTCGCTGAAAGAAAGATGGAAAATCAGTTGACCGCCCTTGATGGTAGCGACCATATCGATGACGGTTGTTAGCGGATTATCCAATGACGAATCAATCCCCGATGTAAAGTAAGACATCTCATAATCAGATGATTGTTTAAGCACCTGATCGATTTCACCTAAATAATTAAACCGTAATTGCGGCGCTGAATGATCAGGAAGCTGCCTATTGATGAGTGACAACAGCCCATATTCTGCACCTTTATTCGGCACCTCACGTATCGTTTCTTTGACAGCCCGTATGTGATCTGAGAGAGATTCAGAAACATGAACATTCACAGGATACATGGTGGTGAACCAGCCGCACGTTCTAGATACATCAATATTTTCCTCCACAGCATCTCTGCCATGACCTTCTAATTCCAGAGAAATCCGTTTTTGATTCGTTTGCTGATAACAGGCTTGCGTTAAGGCTGAAATTAACAGTTCGTGAGGCTGCGTTTGGTACGCTTTATTCGCTTGATTGGTCAATTGATCCGTCAGTTCCACTGATAAAGCCTTCGTTAATTTGACTTCGTCTTTGACATATCCCTCATTAGATGAAACTTGATACAGAGGCTGAATACCCTGCACCGCATTTTTCCAATAGTTGAACGCCTCTTTTACATCTTCTGATACTGCATACTCGTTAACCCGCTCTGTAAATGTTTGATATGAATGAGTTTTTGGCGGAAGCACTTCTGCTGAACCCTTCTCTGCATGAAATAATTGAATCAAATCCTCCACAAGAATTTGCCAAGACATACCATCAACTAAAAGATGATGGGCGGCAAAAATGAGATGTGATTGAGAAGCAGTTTGACAAAGCGCTGCCTGAATTAATGGTCCTTGATAAAGATGAGTCCTTTGCTTGATCTGACATCCTACTTCTTGCAGCGCTTCTTCCACATTCTCTTCTGACAATGCCGTAAAATCGTGTATCGTCAGCGGGATATCCTGAATGTTTTCATCATAATAGAGTGTGTTTGTCGCCTCATGTACTTTTAACCTTAATCCGTCGTGATGAATGACCAGCTCTTTTAAAGCACTCTGCACGATTCTTTCATCCATCTTTTTCTTTGAATGAACAATGATAGATTGATGCCAGAAATGTTTATCTTTTAACCGCTGGGACCAAAACCATTCGATGATTGGGATCGATTTCACATCGCCCACAGCCTGTTCTTGTGAGATATGTAAGACTGGTTCCTGCTGAACGACTTGTGCCATTTCTCTAAAAATGGGATAAGTAAATAGATCTTTGGTTTTTAAATAGAGTCCTTTGTCTTTTAACTTCGCAATAAATTGAATCGCCTTTATGGAATCGCCGCCAAGCTGATAAAAATGATCAGCCGGTTCGACCTTTTCATGCCCTAAGATGGCTTTTGCTGTGTCTACTATGATCCCTTCAATGTCCGCTGTTTCCTTCGACCATTCAACGGCTGTTTCCACTTGAGACAACAATGGATCAGGCAGTGCTGCCCGATTGATTTTTCCATTTTGGGTGAGCGGGAGTTCTTTTAATACAACAAAATAGGCAGGTACCATATAAGCTGGCAGCTGATCTGATAATTTCTTCCTTAGTAAAAAGGAGGTTAGCTCTTCATCTTTCAATTCAATATAAGCAGCCAGCTGTTTTTCTCCAGATTCATCAGTTAGATCAATGACAGCTGCTTTATCCACTTCATCGATTGCCATAAGCGCAAGTTCGATTTCACCCAGCTCTATCCGGTAGCCCCGAAGCTTGATTTGATGGTCAATCCGGCCAATGTATTCAATCTTTCCATCACTTGCACGTTTCGCAATGTCACCGGTTCGGTACATGCGGCGATGACTTACAAATGGATTGGGCAGAAAGCGTGATTTCTGCAAATCAGGTCTTTGCCAGTATCCTCTTCCAACACCCGCGCCTGAAATATATATTTCTCCTATTGTCCCTGGCAGCACCACTTGCTGATTTTCATCTAAAAGGTAAATCTCTGTATTCGGCATCGGCACTCCAATTGACACCGATGTCCCGCCATCATCTTGATGGAACTGATGGATCATACAGCCAACGGTTGCTTCAGTTGGTCCATATTCATTAAAGATGGATATCCTTCCATCACTTGCCTCAGTAATTCTTTTAGCCAAAGAAGTCGATAATTGTTCTCCTCCTACTATCATCCGTTTAACCACTGACTGAGACAGTGCAGCATCTGTTAACAGTGCCATATGAGCTGGTGTCAGCTTGATCACCTTTGCTTTTTGATCAAACAAAATATGTTCTAATAAAAAGCCTGGCTGATCCTCTTGACGATAGATGACTACTGTACTGCCAATAACCAATGGCGTATAAATGGAGGTAATGGTTAGATCAAATGCAATGGACGAATACAGAGCAAAATGGTCATCTTCTGAATCTGTATAGTTTGTTTTGGCAGACATGATATAGTTCACTAAGCTTTGATGCTCAATCATCACTCCCTTTGGCTGTCCTGTAGAACCAGACGTATAAATCATGTATGCGACGTCTTCATCATCTCCAATGAATGTATGTTCCACATCATACGGATCCAACTGATCCCACACGTTGTAGATATTGTACGTATCACCATTAAAATGGTACGCAGATGCATGATCTGTAAAAAACAGCTTTGCCTGACTGTCATCCAAAATAAACTGAATGCGTTCCTGCGGATATTCAGGATCAATCGGTACATATGCACCTCCAGCCTTTAAAATCCCCAGCAATAGTACAATCAGTTCTGGTGAATGATTCATACATATTGCAACAAAGTCATGTCTCTGTAAGCCATGTGTTTGCAGGAAATGCGCCATTTGGTTGGTCTTTCTCTCAAGTTCACCGTATGTCATGATATGAGAGCCATCCTGAATCGCGATTCGATCAGGAGAAGTCTTTGACATGTCTGTGATTAATTCATGAATTTTTTGCTTTTGTGGGAATAGCACGCCTGTGTCGTTCCATTGATATAGCTCTCGATGTTCCTCTTCCTCTGTCATAAGCAGTACGTCTTTTAAGAGCTGCTTGGGCTGGGTAAGTATGTTCTCGACAAAGAGAAGCATCCTTTCATGCAGAAAGTTGATGTCTTCATTGCTGTAATCTGAGATTTTGTAGTCATATTGCAGCTCGATTTGCCCTTTTTCATCCCATTCTTTCACAGCTACTTGCAAGCCATATGGCTGGAATCCATTGTAAAGCTCCATGTATTCCACTTTGTATCCTTCCATCTCCTGCACCATATTTGTGCTGTAGGAGTTGATATAGATTTGAAAAAGCTGATCATATCCTGCCTTTGCAAGCTCTAAATCCTTGACGAGTGCGTCATAGGGATAACGCTGATGCAGGAAGTAAGTCTTATAGCTTTTTTGAACATCTGACAAACTTTCTAATAGAGATAAATGAGGGTTCATCTTCATTCGGTATGGCATTGTGCTAACGGTCATACCGGACGTGGCTTTTTCCTTTTGCCCGGAACGATTGAGAACTGGCGTCCCAATAATAAAATCTTTTTGCTGGTATCTTTTATGCAAGTAAACGAAGAGTCCTAAAGTAAATAAAGAGTTGATTGAACAATGATGGGTATCTATAAATTCATAGATTCGTTCTGAGAGTTGTCGATCAAGGTAATGGCTCTGCCGATGGCCTTTGATTTGGTCAGTTCCCTGTACCAAATAACTGTCAGACACATCAGATAATGTTTCTTTCCAAAATTGCTGATCTTTTTTAAATCTTGGGGAGTTCATATATTTTGATTCTTTATCAATAAAAACAGAATGATTGTCTGCTTCTTGTTCAATAGAGGAGCTTTGTGTAAGAGCAGTGTAAAGCTGGCTAATTTTATCGATGATTACTTTCATCGACCATCCATCTGCTACTGTATGATGGCATTTGATGAAATAACCGGATTGTTGTTCACCGATTTTTAATACAGCAAATTCGGCGAGAGAGGTTTCTAGTAATTGAAATGGTGTTTTGAAGACTTTTTCAGCCCATTCCAGCATGTCTTTATGTGTGGAAAACTCATAGGCAGGAATATGATGATCGGCGTTTGGATCAACGTATTGAAGCATCTCATCATCTTTCTCTACTAGCTTGAGACGAAGAGATTCTGTCGTCATGATACATGTTGCAATGGCCTGCTTCAGTTTATCGAGCTGCAACGGCCCATTGACGAAAATAATACCGCCAATATGATTAATTGGTGTTTCTGGATAAAATGTTTCCATGTTCATCACGCGCCGCTGCGGATGTGTTAATGGCCAATATACTAAACTACTAGTCAATTACGCCACCTCTACTTTTCATATAGTTAACATTTCTACGAACTTATTAAATCACATAATGGTATTTTTGTAAATAATTGAGATAAACTGTCTAAATTTGTTCATTTTTTAATCTAGACGCTAGGAAAGCCGACACAGTAAACAGGACAACGTTGATAAAAAAGACGACTCTTGCCCCAAAGAGATCGGTCATGGTGCTCATAACGAGGATGGACATTCCATATATAAAAGTCGATAGTGTATGTTGAGCTGATAGTATTTTAGGCAATTCAATTTGACTCAGTGTATCTTGTACATAGGTACGAATAGAAATACTGCGAAGCTGAAAAGCCGGCCCTAATAAAAAGACAAACAATAAACTCATCCATGCTGAATGATTCAACCCTAAGCAAAGGGTTAGCAGAGCTACGATCACCGAGCTGTAAAAAATGTGATCAAACAAACGCTGTTCCACATGCTTTGCGAACCGCAGCACGAGCAGACCGCCTAGAATGGTTCCGCCAAAATAGCTTGCGTTAATAAAGCCCCACCATGTTTCAGGCTGGTGTAAGACTTCAGTGACATACACAAGAATAATTGCACCAGTCCAGATACTTCTGCCGCTCATGGACAGCATTTCTAAAATCGTTAATGTTCGAATGGTCGGCTTTTCATACATGATCTTCCAGCCTGAAAAGATTCGTGTACCAAATGATTCAGACTGTTGCTCTTGTTTAGCTGCAGCCCCAGTATCAATGATAAAGAGCATAGATATGAGCGACAAACTATATAAAACAAGTGTCGTAATGAGGAGAAACTGCGGTCCAAGAATGCCAATAAACAGCCCTCCTAAAAGCCATCCTAGTAAAAGGACAATTTGGTCAGAAGTTAAGATATAGCTATTGGCTTTTAGTAAAAAGTTCTTTTCTACTAAACGCGGGATCATCGAATTTCGAACAGGAATGGTTCCCCCATCTATCAAAGAAAGGAAAAATACAATGATAAAAAAGAGAGGAATAGTAAATGTTGATAGTTGTAAAATATAAATGAAAATCAAGCAACCGAAGAAAGCAATTTGACACATTTGCAAATAGATAATGAGTCTTTTCAGCTTAAATTGATACATAAAGAAAGGAATGAGTACCGCTCCAAGTGCTTGTCCAACAAACTGGGAGACAGCCACCATTGAAGCAATTAGTGTAGAATTTGTTAATTGGTATGTCAGGATGGTCAGAACGAGGACATATAGTGAATCCCCGAAATTAGCTAGGGATTGTCCCCTAATAAAAAGTAAAATGATTTGTTTTTCATATTTATCTCCATTTTCTCTTCATTATCACCCATAATAATACATTATTTTCTACACTTCTACTTTTTATAACAATATTTTCATAATTTGATACATTTTTACTAATTTAAAAAACCGCCAAAAGGCGGTTTTTATTTAGTCATATATATGAACAGTCGGTTCTTTGTCTTCAGCATTTTTCGTAATCAAGGCTTCTTGTTGATCAGACGATGTAATGTTGATTTCGATATTGGTACTCTTGTAGTAATCCATGACTTCACCGGTTAAATATTGTGTGAAGGCTACGACTTCCGTTTTTCCATAGAACTGCATTGGAATTTCGATTTTCATTTTTTGCAGGTTGCCGTTTTTGTAAAAGCCTTTTCCTACAACACCAGTGTAATTCGGGAAGTAGTCTTCGACCTTTGTCTTAAAGCGGTCAAATCGCTCTGAATCATCTTTGTAGCTGCTTTTCGCATTATCTGAAGGGAAGAATACATTCTCCTCATCGATCGTATCCCAATTTCCGATATCAGCAGAGCCTGCTTTCACATCCGTTTTGGCGATAAAGTTACCTGGAACGATAGATGATTTTGGTGCTTGCTTATAAAGGGCAATCATGACAGGCACTTTTTGCAGTCCGTCCATTTGACGAATGCGCTTGATCACTTGTTCAGCGATTTTTTCACCCTCTGCCAAAAGTTTCTTTGAATTTTTCGATGAATCGATGGTCACTTCTTGCTGCGGGTCACCGATCTTTTCACGGTAATAATAAACAGAGTTCAGTGCAAGACCAATGACAACTCCGCCAAGCTGTAAGCTGTTTTTGTCTTTTCTAATTAAGTAATTATGCTCTAGCATCGAAGCTAAGTAGATGGGACTATTTTCATTTTTAGACTTTGTTGAACCTGAGTTTGGAAGAGCAGGATTTAAGCCTAGATTCTTAAAGTCTTTATCTTCTTTTTCTGCCTTTTTCAGATCACTGCCTGTTTTTTTGCGTGCCAGCCAGCTGAGAACGGTGTCCTCATCTAAATGCTGTCCTTCTTGGAAAAGATAGTCGTTTGTATTAAATGACTCTGTTGCGAGGCGCATGAGTCCTGTTTCAAATTCATCAATGTCCAAGCGTGTGTTGAGACGCTCCGCTGTTAAACCTCTCGCAGCTCCTTGTTTAAACGGCAGCACCATTTTGTAATAGGAGTCTGAGATATTATACATCGGGATGATGGCTGTTTCCTTTGTTTCCTTCGTTTCATCCGTTTTTTGTGTGACCTCTTCCTCTTCCTTTCCCCCAAAAGGTGCACACGCTGACAATACCAGTGTGAGCATTGTCAGCAGCAATAACAACTTTTTCAATAGAAAACACTCCTCTTATTTCTTTAGCTCCTCGAGCATTTTAGCTTCGTCCCAAATTTCAATATTGAGTTCTTCTGCCTTTGTCAGCTTACTCCCCGCTGCTTCTCCGGCAATGACTAGATCTGTTTTTTTACTCACACTACCTGCCAGCTTGCCGCCTAACGCTTCGATCGCTGCTTTTGCATCGTTTCGCGCCATTTCTTCTAACTTTCCTGTTAGCACAATGGTTTTTCCTGCAAAGTAGGAATCACTTTCTTCTGCTTTTACCGGCTTCGGTCCTGTATAGGTCATATTGACTCCAAGCTCTTTTAATTCTTTCAGCAGATCGAGTATTTCTTCTTTCTCAAAGTACGTGACGACGGCATCAGCCATTTTTTCACCAATTTCGTCGACTTCAAGTAATTGTTCTTTCGTTGCTTGCTTTAATTGATCGATGTTTTCGAAATGCATCGCCAAGGTCTTTGCCGCCTTTGAACCAATAAATCGAATGCCGAGTCCAAATAGTAAACGCTCAAGAGAGTTTTCTTTTGACTGCTCAATCGAACGCAGTAAATTGTCGACAGATTTTTCGCCCATTCGTTCAAGCTGAATCAGCTCTTCTTTCGTTAAACGGTAAAGGTCGGACACACGAGAGACTAGCTGTTCCTTGAAGAGCTGTGTAATGACCCGCTCGCCAAGCCCATCAATATTCATTGCATTACGGGAAACGAAGTGAATGAGCCCCTCACGTATTTGGGCAGGACATTCTGGATTGATGCATCGTAAGGCTACTTCGCCTTCGATTCGCACCAGCTCACTATGACACTCTGGACATTCAGTTGGCATGTGAAACGGCTTTTCTTCGCCTGTACGCTGATCGACAAGGACACCTGCGACTTCAGGAATAATATCGCCGGCTTTTTTCACAATCACTTGATCAAACAAGCGAATATCCTTTTCTTTGATCAAATCTTCATTATGAAGAGATGCACGCTGCACTGTCGTCCCTGCTACTTTGACAGGCTCAAGAATCGCTGTTGGTGTAATCACGCCTGTTCGCCCGACGCTTAGTTCAATATCAAGCAGCTTCGTTACGACCTCTTCAGCCGGAAACTTGTACGCAACCGCCCAGCGCGGGCTTTTTGCTGTAAAGCCGAGTTCTTCCTGCTGAGCCAGTGAATCGACTTTAATGACAATTCCATCGATTTCATATGAAAAATCGGCACGCTTTACTTTTAATGTTTCAATAAGGTCGATGACTTCTTCGATCGTTTGGCACATCCGTCTTTCTTTGTTTGTTTTAAAGCCAAGTTCGTCGAGAAGATCAAGTCCTGCGCTTTGCGTTTCAACACCAATTTCATCAAGCTCCGCTATACTGTAGACGAATATATCAAGGTTTCGTTTCGCTGCAATTTTCGTATCAAGCTGACGAAGTGAACCTGCAGCCGCATTACGCGGGTTTGCAAACGGCTCTTCTTCGTTTTGTATTCTTTTTTCATTTAATGCTTCAAAAGAAGGTTTTGGCATAAATGCCTCGCCTCTCACTTCAATCGACAGAGGGCGTTTGATTTTAAGCGGGATGGAACGAATCGTTTTGAGGTTTTCAGTAATATCCTCCCCCGTTGTTCCATCTCCGCGTGTCGCTCCTCGGACAAACACGCCATTTTCATAACGGAGAGAAACAGCGAGTCCATCAATTTTCAGCTCGACATTGTATGCGATATCGTCACCGACTGCTTGACGAACCCGGCGGTCAAAATCAAGAAGGTCCTGTTCATTAAACGCATTCCCAAGGCTGAGCATCGGTGTGCCGTGACGCACTTTTTGGAAGGCGTCTAAAACAGCGCCGCCTACTCTTTGTGAAGGAGAATCCGCTGCTTTTAAGTCAGGGTGTTCTTCCTCCAGAGAGATCAGCTCACGCATCCGCGCATCATATTCAGCGTCAGGAACACTTGGACGATCAAGTGTATGATATTCGTAGTTGTATTGATTCAAAATCTGGTGCAGTTCCTCGATCCGGCGTTTCGCTGCTTCTTTATCCATCTGCTTCTTCCTTTCAATTCATCCGTTTTGTCCTATCAGTTTATTGCTTCTCAATTGGTGCAAATGCTGCGAGAAGACGCTTAATGCCTGTAGGGCTTGGGAACGCAATGTCAAGCTCTGTGCTGTCTCCGCTGCCTTTCACACTGACAACCGTACCAACGCCCCATTTTTTATGGGCCGCTTTATCGCCCACAGCCCAGCCAATACTGCCGCCGCCTGTGTTTTGAATCGTTTGTGTTTGCGGACGTGAGACAGGTCCCCGTCTTTGCGGTCTTTCTCTTGTTTGGCCAAACGGTGTTTTTGTTTCTTTTTTCTCATTTAGGTTGTCCAATAAATCGGCTGGTATTTCTCGAATGAATCTAGATTCAAGGTTCATGTTTGTCCGGCCGAAAAGTGTTCTCATTTTTGCACTTGATAAATAAAGCTCTTCTTCAGCCCGTGTGATGCCTACGTAAGCGAGGCGGCGCTCTTCTTCCATCTCTGCATCTTCCATTAATGAACGGCTGTGCGGGAAGACACCTTCCTCCATTCCCATTAAGAAAACAACAGGGAATTCTAGACCTTTTGCGGCGTGAAGTGTCATTAAGATGACAGCATCCTGATCTTCTTCTTCATTCTCATCCAGCTTATCAATGTCTGCGACGAGGGCGAGATCTGTTAGGAAGGTCACAAGTGACTTGTCTTCATTTTGTTCTTCAAAGTTCTTAGTGACGGATAAAAACTCGTCAATATTTTCTAAGCGGCTTTGTGCTTCAATCGTTTTTTCGAGCTTCAGCGCTTCACGATAGCCTGTTTTCTCTAGAATTTCTTCTGTTAATTCAGTGACAGATAAATAGTCCTGCATGTTCGTCATTTGATCAATGAGCTGTTTGAATTCATCAAGCGCATTGGCTGCCCGTGCACTCAGTCCAATGAAATCCACCTGACAAAGTGCTTCAAACATAGACAGGTCATTCATCTCCGCATATGCTGCAATTTTATCAACAGATGTCGCACCGATTCCGCGCTTTGGTACGTTGACAATTCGCGCAAAACTAATATCGTCATCTGGGTTTGCCACTAGGCGTAAGTATGCCAAAATGTCCTTGATCTCTTTTCTGTCATAGAACTTCGTGCCGCCGACAATGTTGTATTGAATGTTGGCTTTCATTAACGTTTCCTCTATGACACGAGACTGGGCATTTGTCCGGTAAAGGATCGCAAAATCGGATAATTTGCGCTTTCCGCTCTGATGAAGCTGACGAATCTTTCCTGCGACAAATTGACCCTCACCAAATTCATTATCTGCACGATAATAGGCAATCTTCGCTCCTTCATCATTTTCTGTCCAAAGATTTTTCGGCTTCCGGTTTGCATTGTTTTGAATGACCGTATTTGCGGCATGCAAAATGCGTTTCGTCGATCTGTAATTTTGCTCAAGCAGAATCACTTCACTGGATGGATAATCTTTTTCAAAGGAGAGAATGTTTGTAATATCCGCTCCGCGCCAGCGATAAATAGACTGATCCGAGTCACCGACAACACATATATTTTGAAAGCGCTGCGCGAGCAGTTTCACAAGCATGTACTGTGCTCTGTTCGTATCCTGATACTCATCCACATGAATGTATTGGAATTTCCGCTGATAGTGCTCTAACACTTCAGGAATGCGCTCAAACAGACGAATTGTCATCATAATTAAATCATCAAAGTCGAGTGATTGGTTTTTGAGTAAACGCTTTTGATAATCTGTATAGACATCGCTGACCACTTGATCATAGAAATCACCAGCTGTTTTGGCGTATTCCTCTGCGTCAATGAGTTCATTTTTTGCACTGCTGATTGATCCTAAAATACTGCGCGGGTCGAACTTTTTAGGATCGATATTCCGTTCTTTTAAAATGTTTTTGATGACTGAAAGCTGGTCAGATGTGTCTAAAATAGAGAAGTTGCGATTTACACCAATGCGGTCAATATCACGTCTTAAAATGCGGACACACATGCTGTGGAACGTAGAGATCCAGATGTCATCAGCGCCAGGCCCTAAAATAGCTTGGACACGTTCACGCATTTCACGTGCTGCTTTATTTGTAAATGTAATCGCTAAAATGTTCCACGGAGCCACATGCTTTTCTGCCATTAAGTAGGCAATTCGATGTGTGAGCACCCGTGTCTTCCCGCTTCCTGCTCCTGCCATCAACAATAAAGGACCGTCTGTTGCTTTGACTGCTTCTTTCTGTGCGTCATTCAGCCCTTCTAATAGATGATTCGATATTTCATTCATTCCATTCACCGCCAATTCGAACTTATGTTCTATTTTAACCCGTTTCGTCTTATTTGACTATGATGACTTTTTGACTGCATCCACTGTTTTTAATGCTTCTTTGAAATTGTCATAAATGACATTTCCTACAACCACGACGTCTGCATGCTGGGAGAAGTCTTTTGCCTGCTTAGCGTTCTCGATGCCGCCGCCATAAAAAAGAACTGTTTCATCAAGCACTGCTTTTGTTTCTTTGACAAGCTCTATGTCTCCAAGCGTTCCGCTGTATTCCAGATAAAAAATGGGCAGCTTCATCAAATGCTCTGCCACTCTTGCATATGCCCTGACGTCATCGATATCCAGCGCTGTATTTGCCTCTGTGAGCTTGGCCGCTTTACAATCTTCATTTAAGATGACATAACCTTCAGGCACAATCTCTTCCATTGACATCAAATCACCGAATTCCTTCATCGCGTCCTTATGGAGCCCAACAATCCAGTCAGGGTGAGAGCTGTTTAAAACGGTCGGGATGAAATACAGATCAAAGCCAGGCACAATCATCTCATGTGTGGAGATCTCGAGCACACATGGCACTAGAAACCGGCGAACCTTTGACATCAATTGAAGCACGTTGTCCTCTGTCACATGATCACTTCCGCCAATCAATATGGCATCCGTCCCAGATTCGCAAATCGCTTCTAGCTGTTCATCGGAAATTTCTTTATTTGGATCGAGTTTAAAGACATGCTTCCACTCGGTAACATCATACATGAAAAACGTTCCTCCATTCGTTTCATTCCATTTAAATATTATAACAAAATCAGTGACCGCAAAAAATGGGTAACCTCCTTTAGCTAAAAGTTTCATTCTTTTGAAAATGGGTGATTGTGACTTTACATAAAATTGCTGGAGAATAGATAAAAAATCCACTAGAAGAGGAGCTGAAAGAGGTTGATATTTTGGCACTTTGTCACATGCTATTATACAATAAAGGAATATTTTACTATAGATTTAAAAACCATCTATTGAGCAGAGGTGATTCAGTTGAAAAGAACGATTACATATGAACAAAATATAGACATCGGATACATCTATATCACCCCGCAAGCGGAGCATATAAAAATCAAAGAAACCATTGAATTAGATGTCAATGAATGTGTCAATGTAGATATCGATCAAGAGGGCCGAGTGGCTGGCTTGGAGTTATTTGCAGAAGAATCCAAGGTCCTGCGGAACGTACCGGTTTATGAGGATGAGCTTTCTTTACGTTTGACGAATCAGGAAATTCTCTCAACCTATCAATTGTCAGGCGTTGAATTCCAATTCTCGACACCTGATCACAAAAGGCTGATCGGTTTTACTATTGTCGATCCTCTTTTCTATAACATCACAAGAAAAAAACCGTTTTGATCTTTCAAAACGGTTTTTTCAAACTATTGTCTCACTTCATTAAAATAATGAACGGATGTCATGGCCCCTTCGTCGACCATCTTGTTGTCTTGGATATCTAATGGATCTGGGTGGCCGGCTTTTTCAGGAATCTTTTCATCTGACCGGAACATGCTTGCCCATTTTTTCAGATGCTGTTTATTTTTTACCGCTAATAACACAGCTCCTCCAACCCCTAATCCTGCAAGTACATACGCATTTGGACGCTTATTCATGTATGTTCCCTCCCCTTATGATCTTATTTGTAAGTTACCCCGCCTTTTCATTTCTAAACGTCACAATATGCTGGTGTGGTTTCTCTTTCATTAAAAAGTGGAATAACAACAGCAATGAAAGAGAAAAGAGGGGATCTTCGTGACAACAACTTTAATTGTCATCGGCGCATTGCTAGTCATTTGTTTGATCATCCCAATCATTCTATTGATCTGGATTTGGATGAGGGATGAAAAACAAGAGGAACATTCAGTTCTGCGAAATTATCCGGTCATTGGAAAGCTGCGGTTTATCTTTGAAAAAATAGGACCTGAGCTTCGCCAATATCTGTTTCTGAATGACCGAGAGGAGCTGCCCTTCTCAAGAAGAGAATACGAGCAGGCGGTCATGTCTGGGAAGTACAAAAGCCGGACGATGGGCTTTGGATCAAAACGTGATTTTGACAAGCCAGGCTATTACATTCGAAACGTCCTGTTTCCAAAGCAGCGAGATGAACTACGAATCGATCAATCAGAAAAAATCAAAACAAAAGTGTATCAGATTGATCAAGACAATTTACTGCGAAGAAGTGAACATTTCAAAGAAGTCGAAGCAAATCCTTACTTTCTCCATCAAGAGGATGTACAAGTCATTGGCGAACACACATGTCAAAAGCCTTTTCATGTGAAAGGACTGATCGGTCAATCTGCCATGAGCTACGGCTCCTTAGGCGACAGGGCGATTACAGCTCTATCCTCAGGATTAAAAATGGCCGGCGGGACGTGGATGAACACAGGTGAAGGCGGGCTTTCTCCTTATCACCTCAAAGGCGGCGCAGATATCATTTGCCAGATTGGGCCCGGTTTATTTGGTGTTAGAACAGAGGATGGCGCATTTTCCTTTGAAGAATTCAAGAAAAAAAGCGAACACGAAGAAGTCAAAGCCTTTGAACTCAAGCTGGCACAAGGAGCAAAAACACGCGGCGGTCATATTGACGGCGAAAAGGTGACGGAAGAAATAGCGAATATCCGTAAATTACCGCCTCACCAATCCATTGACAGCCCAAACCGCTTTGAGATGTTCCACTCCATTCCTGACATGTTTGATTTCATTGAACAGCTGCGGAGTATAGGCGGAAAGCCAGTAGGAATCAAACTTGTTGTCGGACATAAAGAAAATATTGAAGAGCTTGCCAGCTATATGAAAAAAAGCGGGAAACACCCTGATTTCATTACAGTGGATGGCGGAGAAGGCGGTACAGGGGCGTCCTTTCATGAATTGGCAGATTCCGCAGGGCTGCCGATTTTCACGGCACTCCCCATGGTTCATCAAATATTGAAAGATTACGGTGTCAGAGATCAGGTGAAGCTCTTTGCTTCTGGCAAGCTTCTCTCGCCTGATAAAATTGCGATTGCCCTTTCAATGGGAGCTGACTTTGTGAATATTGCCAGAGGTCTCATGTTTTCAGTCGGATGCATTCGCGCCCAAGTCTGCCACACGAATAAATGCCCAGTCGGGGTCGCCACGACTGATCCAAAGCTGCAAAAGGGTTTATCGATTGAAGAAAAAAAATACCGAGTATGCAATTATATCCTGTCTCTTAGAGAAGGTTTGTTTAACTTATCCGCAGCTGCGGGAATAGAATCGCCTATTCATTTTAATGAAAAACATATTATTTTTAGACAAGAGAATGGTGAAACAAGCGAAGTTCCGATGTTCTCAGGCACACAGCCATCTGTCTAGCTCGAAAAGGTGCGGAAACGCACCTTTTTTATTGACATTTTCGTATAAAGTTTGCAAACAGTAGAGTTTAAGGAAATCATCTCAAGCGAAGATGGCATCTCCTATGAGGGAGAAAGATGGTTTATCGGCGAGCTAAAGTAAAAAACAGGGACACTTTATCAGCCCCTGCCCGCCTTTTCATAAAAAAACTGCAAACAAGTCCATTTTTCGTAAAAAGGATTGTTTACAGTGAAAGCTGCTTTATTTTGTTTCGTTATTTTCCTGCTGTTCTGCTACGCGGTCAAGAGCCATCGTATAGGCATCGTTTCCGTAGTTCAAGCAGCGTTTGACACGTGAGATAGTTGCAGTGCTTGCACCTGTTTCCGTCTCAATTTTATGATACGTGTTTCCCTCGCGAAGCATACGCGCTACTTCAAGACGCTGTGATAAAGATTGGATTTCATTGATGGTACATAAATCATCAAAGAATCGATAACATTCTTCCAGGTCTTTAAGGGATAAGATGGAGTTGAATAACTGATCTAAGCTTTTGCCCCTTAATTTATCAATTTGCATCTTAATACATCTTCTCCTTTACTATTGCCACACCGCTTCGCACGATCTTCTTCTAAGAAAGCGGTATCTTTCCTGACTAATTTTTTTAAAACCTTAGCAATGAGCTTTGAACAGATCTTGACAGGTTTGGTTCTACGCTGAAAATGCCGTCAGGTTCTTTCGTAAGCCGAAGCTTCTTTATCGTAAACAAATTCGACAAGTTCTGTCATTTTCCTTGTATGACAATCTGACAAACTTGTTTGCTTCCAGTATAAAGATGACTTCTGCTTGGTTAGGTCTTCTGCCCTCATATACAGGCTTTGCAGAAAGCTCGGCGAGACCACAAATATGCGCCCCGCCTTGCTCGGGTTATTCAAAATATGTTGGCCGGTCAGCGTAACCGGCAAATTCATTTTACAATTAGAGTACTTCATTCGTCATGTCAAAGCCCTCTGCTTTGTCAACAGCTCCACATAAGATCATGATCACTTACATGGCAGTGAAGAGAACCATGGCTCACTTCTGCCCTATAACAGCAGTCAGAAATGCGGCAAAGATGATACAGCTCCACTCTGTTATATTTTAACGCATTATAGACGGAAAGAGTACAGTTTTTTTCATGACATCAAATATTCCTCTTGGTGTCACTCGAATATACGGCAAATGTGTACTTTGGAAAAAGACAAGTGTATCAATTGGGCAGTCAAATGGATAGCCGCGCTCAATGAGCAGCTCGCGTAATGTTTGTTCCTGCTGAAGAACAGTCTCAAACGGTTCAGCCGATGCACAGCCTGATAATTGCAGCGGGATTTCGTGCAAAATTTTCCCGTTCTCTGTGAGGACGATTCCTCCGCCAATTTCTTTCATCCGCTTATGTGCCAGCATCATATCTTCTTTATTTTTCCCGATCACTAAAATGTCACCAGTGAGCGAAAATGAGCTAACAAAGCCCTGCACTTTATTTGCGAACCCTTTTAGCATCGTATTCACACGCCACTCGCCTTTTCGGTCAATCAGGCTAAAGAAGCTTTGATCATGGTCACATGAGAGCTGGTTGATTGAGTTATCAATTTCCACTGTATAAGGCTCCATGATGACGGCATTTCTCATCTTGACACCTAGCGGCATAGAGAATTGCAAATCACTCATCGTGAGGTCGTAGCTTAAATCTAATGGAAGAAGCCCGCCATTTTCCCATTTTGTTTCTTGGAATTGATGCTGGTTCTCGCCATCTAATTTGAGAATAACCCCTTTAGATATCACCGTTTCAGGATTTGGGTTCATTGGATCATCTAAAATATTTATAGAAGCCAGCCGGCCTGGGCCAACAACGCCTAATAAATCATCGATTTGATGGTATTTTGCAATGTTAAATGTCGCCATATTATACGCATCAATGATCGGCACGCCTTCTTCAAGAGCAATCGAAATCAAACGGTTAATCATGCCTTCCTCATAAAAGTGAGGAGCAGCACCATCTGTTGTATAGAAAAAGTGGTCATAGTGTCTAAAATCACGCTCATGCAGTTCTCTTAAAATGTTCACTAAATCTGGGCGGATGGAAGAATGCCGCAATGAAACATGATAGCCAAGGGACAATCGTTTTAACACATCGTCCGCATTCATCGCTTCATGATCACTGTCCGCGCCAAACAGCTTCATTTTTGTTAGCGTTTTCTCAGAAGCTCCTGGGAAATGCCCTTCAATTCGTTTTCTCTGCTTCTTCGTTTCTTGCATGCAATATAAAATGAGATCATCACCGTCCATCAATCTTGGCCAGCTTGTTAATTCGCCGCCTTGGAGGACGTCAGGATGATCAATCCATTCCTTCCGGTAGTTGACTGGCAGCATCTCATCTTCATATCTGACTTCCGTTTGAAGATCGTATCTGGACCACCAGAAATACTGAAATGGCTGCTTTTTTAATTCACATAGAGTGGAAAGCGCTTTCTTTTCATTGCTTTGCAAAAGAAGAAATAAGTTATCGCTGACCATCGTTGTTGTGCCAAATTGAGACACATATTCTGCAAGTGATTGGGGATTATAAATATGGAACGGATGCGCGTGAGGCTCTATATACCCAGGCACAATGTATTTCCCTTCACAATCAATCACACGTTTAGCTGATTTATTTTGAGGAAGCTCTGCTCCGACATAAACAATTCGATCATCATGTATCCAAATATTTGCCTTCACCCATTGCTTTAAAAACGGGTTAAGCACGAGTCCATTCGTTAAAAGGAGTGTTGGAACTATTTTTGAGTCGACTACATCGATTTGTGTGCGGATGTCATTGTTTCTCCAATTAAAAGTACGTTCGGACATTCACATACTCTCCTTCATTTGTATTAGCCCTATCGTAACATAACGAACTACGTTACGCATTAATGAAACGTTACAATTTCTTGAAATCACACTTAAAATAATTTAAAAAAGGAGATTCACCTTCAATGAAACCTAATCTCGGCTTAATGGAAGCGCTCATTAGGATTGCCTGCGGAATGACAATATGTACTGTGGCTGGATGCTTATATGCTAGAAAACCATGGAGTAAAATGCTGCTTTTGGGCATCATGTTTGGCGGTATGAAACTGGGATCCGGCATTCTTCGTTTTTGTCCAGTGACATACATGTGTGAGCAGCAGGACACACATAAAGAGAAGGCTGAGTAAGGCAGCCTTCTTTTTTTGTGATCATTTTCATCTCATTCCGCTGCTTCACACCATTCTACTATTGTCCCTGCAATAATTTCTGCTGCTTCTATCACATGCTCAATGTCGATAGATTCATTCGGAAAATGGGCAAGCTCCGTTGTTCCAGGTCCAAACACGATGATCGGAATACCAGCCGCCTGTGACAGTAATCCGCCGTCCGTTCCCCAAGGGGCGGCTTCGATCTTCGGCGGCTGCTTCATGACCGCTTCATATTGTTCCTTCAATAAACCTAAAAGCGGATGATCCGTATCGATTGAACCCGGAAGCCATCTTGCACCAAACCATTCGACCTCAACAGGATGCTCTTGAAACCATTCATCTTTTTCTCCGAGTCCTGCCATCCAATTTTCTAATTCCTTCTCTGCCTGTTCTACCGTTTCACCCGGCATCACCCCGAGCCTGCCTTCCATTGTGACAAGGTCTGCTACGGAGGATGGCCAATCACCCCCTTGAATTTTCCCGATATTGATTGGGATCGGGATTGGGATATGCTGAAACAGCGGCTCAGTGATTCGCTGATTTCTTTCTTCTTCAAGTGCCGCTATATGTGAAAGGACTATCGTGCTCTTTTCAATAGCAGAAACGCCGTGATATCTTGTTCCGCCATGAGCAGCCCTTCCTTTAATATGCAGTCTGAACCATTTAGATCCTTGCTGAATCGGAAAGATTTTCATATGACTTGGCTCTGGAATGATGGCTGCATCTGCTGTATATCCTCTCAGTATGGCTGCAAGGGTGCCTGCGCCGCCGCTCTCTTCTTCGACAACACTATGAAACACGACATCTCCCTTCAGCGGAATCTGAAGGGCATGCAGTGCTTCAAGTGCAAAGAGTAAAGAAACGTTTCCACCTTTCATATCTGTTGCCCCGCGTCCATAAAGTCTCCCGTTTATGATATGCCCGCTGTAGGGCGGATATGTCCATTGTTTGTGATCACCTGCCGGGACAACATCCACATGCCCATTTAATAAAATAGATTTGCCTCCGCCTTTACCTTTCAATCGTCCGGCGACATTGGGACTCCCTTTAAAGGAACGCCTCGGGGAATAAAAATACGGGTGGTTCAGCAAGTCATCCCCGCCAATGTCCCATACGTCAACATCAAAGCCAATGGCAGAAAGTTTATTTGCTACGATTTGCTGTACTTCTTGCTCATTTCCTTGTATGCTGTCACATTGCACCATTTGCTGAAGAAGCGTCACGGCTTCCTCCTTATGCTCTTTCATCCAGTTTCTGATACGTGTGGTTGGCTGCAAGTCGGTCATCCTTTCTACACAACAGATTTGACATCAGGCGCTAAAATGAGCGGCGCCTCTGTCGCCCTCATGACATCTTCCGGCTGAAACGGCGGCATGACTTCACGCAAAATGAGCAGCTGTGATTTGACCTCAATGACTGCCATATCCGTAATAATCAGATCTACACAAGACTTAGCAGTTAAGGGCAGCGTACAGGCTGCTTTTATCTTAGATTGTCCATGTTTATCAAGGTGGCTCATCACAACCACCACCTTTTTCGCTTTTTGCGCAAGTTCAATGGCTCCACCCATACCCGGCACTCGTTTCCCTGGCACAATCCAATTGGCAAGATCCCCATGACTGCTGACTTCAAGTGCACCTAAAATGGTCATATCCAGCATCCCTTTTCGAATGATGCCAAAAGCGGTTGTGCTGTCCATATATGATCCGCCTTTTGTTAACGTAATAGGAAAACCCCCGGCATTGCACAAATTCGGGTCTTCTTCCCCTCGTGCTGGTGAAGCGCCTGCCCCCATAATGCCGTTTTCTGCATGCAGCCACACCTCGTAATGTGCTGGGATGTACTCAGCTGCAAGGGTCGGGATGCCGATCCCAAGATTCACAATCATGCCATCTTCAATTTCCTGTGCCGCGCGTTTGGCTATGCGGTGTCTTAAATCGATGTCTCCCATGCCCATGTCCAGTTCACTCCTTTTGATTGCACGATCTGGTTCACAAATACGCCTGGCGTGACGATTTCCTCTGGATGAAGCCCGCCCACAGGCACAATCTCTTCTACTTCCGCAATGGTCCAGTCTCCTGCCATCGCCACAATCGGGTTTGTATTCCGTGCACTTTTATCAAAAATCAGGTTGCCTGCTTCATCTGCTTTGAGGGCATTCACAATCGCGATATCCGCAGTCAGTGCAGGTTCAAGGATATACTTCTTTCCATCCAGCTGAACCAATTGTTTCTCATCAAGATTGAGACTATCCATGCCGACATCTGTCACAATGCCCGCTAAACCCATTCCGCCTGCCCTGATCTTTTCCGCTAGGATGCCTTGCGGGTAAAAAAGAACGTCTAGTGTCCCTGCCTGCATTTTCTGCCCGGCAATGGGATTAGAGCCAATATGTGAAGCAATGATTTTCTTCACTCTTCCTTCTGTGATCAGCCTGCCAACACCGATTTGCGGGAAGCCTGCATCGTTTCCGATCAATGTCAGGTCTTTAATATTGGCTTCTAGGATGGCATCGATCAATGATGGCGGGGACCCTACACCACCAAAGCCGCCAAACATAATGGTCATTCCGTCTCTAAAATGCGTGATGACTTGATCTAAGTTCGCTGTTTTGTTCATCCTCTTTCCTCCCTACATGGCAGATGGGAAAAACCCTCGATTGATGACTTCTTGCTCGACCTGCGTCATTGTCTGCCCGAATAAATGAATCAGTTCATCCATCTCCTGCTGCGTAATAGAAAGCGGCGGTGCGATCATGACCGCTGCACCTCCTACGCCATCCTCTCCTGCGCTTGCTGGGTAAACAAGCAAACCATTTTGTTTGGCCGTCTCCACAACTAAATGTGTCATTTGAGCATGGGCAGGAAATGGTGTTTTCGATAATCGGTCTGCGACAAATTCAATGCCAATGAGCAGACCCTTTCCTCTCACATCTCCTATGATGGAATGTTTTGTTTGCAAATCCTTTAAAGCATTCATTAAATATCGGCCAGACAAATCAGCCCGTTCTGAAAGCTGGTGTTTTTTCATATATCGAATGACAGCCAGTGAGACGGCTGCTGAAAGCGGATTGCCGCTATAAGTGTGGCCTGCCATCACAGAGCCCGAACCGCTGAGAATCGGTGCAATCACATGATCTGCTGAGACAGCTGCCGCAATCGGTGCATAGCCGGCGCTCATGCCTTTTCCGAGTACCATGATATCTGGTACGACGCCCCAATGTTCCATGGCAAACATTTTCCCAGTTCGTCCAAAGCCTGTCATGACTTCATCTGCAATCATTAAAATATCGTTTTCCTCACAAACTCGCTTCATCGCCGCAAAATATCCGTCTGGCGGAACAAGCGCCGCACCCGCTGCTCCAACAATCGGCTCTGCAATAAAAGCCGCAATCCTCTCTTTTCCTATACGCTGAATGACAGTTTTAAATTCCTGTACATACCATTCGACCTGCTTGCTTTCTTCCTTTGGCAGCCACGAACGGTAGCTGTATGGCGGAGACAGCACCGGGTGTTTTTCGAGCAGTGGCTCAAAGCGCTCTCTCCTTGCAATATGACCTGACATCGACAGCGCACCGAGTGTGATGCCGTGATAACTCATCCATCTTGAAATGATGTGATTCTTCTCAGCCTTCCCCTGCTCCTGCCAATGCTGAATAGCTATTTTCATGGCGGTCTCTGTTGCCTCTGATCCGCTTCCGACAAAAAAAGACCAGTTCAAGTTCCCTGGGCAGAGCGTACTCAATTCATAGGCAAGTTCTTCTGCTGGTTCATTTGTGAATTGTGACCTGTACGTAAAGCTCACCTTTTCCGCTTGCTCTGTCATGGCATCAATGATGTCTCGTATGCCATGTCCAATACTTGCCGTGACAGCACCCGATGAGCCGTCTAAATATTTTTTCCCGTCCCGATCATATAAATAAATCCCCTCTCCTTTCACAGCCACAGGATAATGCTGATTCAACATCGGTTTGATTAAGTAATCCCGGGTCTCCACTTTGTCATTCCTCCCTCTCTCGTCAGCAGCTGCATCTTTCTTTTTTCATGAATCGCAAGAAAATTTTGTATACTTGTTATAAGATTAGCTTAATCAAGAGGGCAGTCATCCTCCATTCGCCACATGCCCGAATTTCACACGCATTTTTTATACATCGTGTATAAGAGTGTTCAAAAGGAGGTCATGAGTCTATGGCGATTCTCGTCAAAGATGCACTCTCGCTCGATATTATGAAGGAAACAAAGCTGCTTGCTGGGGAAAATGGACTGGACCGCCTCATTCAGTGGGTGACCATCGTGGAAATTATCGAAGATACTTCAAGGCTTTCAGAAGGGGAACTGCTCGTCACAACCGGTTTTGGGCTTGCAGACAATCAGGAAAGGCGCACCCGGCTTGAGGAGCTGATTCAATCTCAACGTCTATCGGCCATTGCGATTTATAAAGGCGTATACTTAACGGAAATTCCGGCATCACTGATCGAAGCTGCCAAAAGCAGCGGCATTCCACTCATCGAGATTCCTTCACATGTCAACTTCTCAGACATTACAAAAGCCGTCCTAGAGCAAATCGTCAGCAGCCAGCTCCATCAGCTTAAATATTCTTCAGCCATTCACCAAAGACTAACCCATTTAAATGTCAGCAATAAAAATGTCACACAAATTACAGATGAGCTGGCACATCTCACTTCGGCGAACATCGTCGTTCTTGATGTTTTTTTACATCAAACCGCAGCTCATCTCATCAAAGATGCAGTGACGTACTCTCCTGCTTTTGGCTTTTTGACAGATCATGAACCAATCGAAACGACGCCTCTTCTCAAGCAGGCTGAGGAGAAAGGAAGGCTCGTTTATGACACGTGCGGTGCGTTTGTCCTTGCTCATGTCCGGTGATTGCGATGGGTGATATTTTCGGGTTTATTGTGTCTTTGAAGAAAAAGGAAGCGTGGCATCATCTCGATGCGATTGCCATCGAGCATGCCGGGGCGGTGTATGCGATTGAATGGCTGAAGCAAAAAGCCATTCAAGATACAGAAAACCAAATGCAAGGTCATTTGTTAGATGATATTTTGCAGCAGCAATACACAGAAGAAAGCTATGTGGTCGAACAGGCAACAAAGCTGCAATACGATATGAGCGATGAGCAGGTGGTCATCTACTTTCAATTTCAGCATCAGCACACACAGCTCGATCACCAAATGATGCAGCGCCTATCTCAATTGCTCACGTCGATTTTTGAACGCAGACATATTCCTTATTTACTAAAGACAAGGCTCGATTCTATTTTTGTTCTTACACCAGCAGAAAAAAAAGCGTTTCAAGAAGCGGAGTGGTATCGTGCAGCAGAAGAGTGCCGGAGCACTTGGTCTTATTTTTTTCCCGTCCACCCGATTGTGATTGGCATTGGGAGAGCCTATGACCAGATCGGTCTCTTTTCAAAAAGCGCAAAGGAAGCGCAGTATGCAGCAAGGCTTCTTCCGCTTTTAAAGACAGACGAATGCATCATTCATTATCAGAAGCTCGGCTTATACGGGATGCTGCTTGAAATGAATGAAGCGGGTATGAATTTGCATGACTTTTACGTGGAGCTGTTAAGTCCCTTGCTTTATACGAAAAAACAGGGCGCTGACCTGATCCATACACTCGAAGTGTATTTGGCACACAATGAAAATATTCAAAAATCTGCGGGAGAATTGTTTATTCACAGGCATACATTAAGCTACCGGCTGAAACAAATTGAAACGAGAACAGGCTGCAGCCTCAAATCAACAGATGATCGGATGAAGCTGCAGCTCAGTATCATGGCGTACCGCCTATCTGGTCTGCTTGATCAGATGAGAACCATTTCATGATTCATTCGGCGTTTTCACCCATAGATTCATATCTTCAATTTTGTCAAAAATATAGCAGTTGTTTTGGAAACGCCCGGTATACGTATAGCCGAGCTGATAAAACACTTGGTTCATTCCATAGGACAGTGCACGTGCGAGAGAATAAAAGACATAGATGTGCATGGATTGAAGTTCTTTTTCGAGTGCTAGAATCAAATGATGCATGAATCCTAGTTTTCTGTATGATGGAAGGGTCGCACAATCTGTTAATTCCGCATGACCATACGGCTCATTGATTTCAGCGGATGCTGCACTCACAATGTGACCGTCATGTTCAACGGCATAAAAGACGGTCCCTTCCTCCATCACCTTTTGGATGTAATCTGGCTCATTCATTGGCGTAGGATACGTTTCAAAAACGGCATCATAGAGCTTTGCCAGCTTGTGAATATCCTGCGTATCCGCTTTCCGCATCACATACTCATCCTGCCACGTACCTTGGTCTTTTTTGAGAGGCTTTTCCTGAATAGACGCAACAATTTCATCTTCCTTCAGCCAATACGGGCTGTTCATTCGATCCTCCGTCAGAAAGAGCGACATGCCGTACGCATCACTTCCAAGAAAATAATGAGAAAACACGCCTTCAAGCCGAAAGCCTTTTTCTAAAAAAAGAGGCATATGCTCACGCCTGACTTTCACAATGACCTTAGAAGCCTTGCAGGCTGCCGCTTCCTTAAGAACCGACTGAATCACATCCCGCACCCTGCCGCTGTAGTCATCCAAACGGATTCGCTCATTAAATGAATCAATACAGATCGAGGCAGAAAAACGCTCGTTCGCAAATTCCTTCAATTGCACCATATACTCATCCTCTCTTATAAATCAGCTAATAAATTCAAAATTGGAAATGAAGAAATAGCAATACCAGAAAGAATCGAAATGATCATATAACTAATGGCTAAACCTTTTTTCATTTTATTGTGCTTAATTGCAAACAACATGATGTTATTGATGGTTAAGAGAGATAAAATAAGTATGACGATTGCAAAGATCATAAATGCTTTGTTTTCCATGTTTCCTCCCTATTCATTTGTAATTCCATACTACTTCTTCATATTCCGCCGGCATCCCTTCTCATGAGTAAAAGAAGAACTGGCAACGGCAAAATGACAAGGGATATTGAACGAGAATATGATATACACCGTAGGACTATTACCAGATAGCTCCGAGATTTCATAGAAAACGGACCTTTTGATAACAATGTATTATCACCAAAAGCAAATCTAAAGCTTGAACAGTTAAAGGAAAAAAGTTAGGAAAAGAGAAGTTGAGTTTAGGTATAGGAGAGGAGAATATGTAACTGCCATACAAAAAATTCTTAATGAGATATCAGGAAGCTTTAAAATAAAGTTTGAACAAAAACACCTCGTACATCCTTACACTAAGAATAATAAGGCACATCCATTTTGAAAAAGATTAATCAAAATGGATGCTTCTTTAGCATTTTATAGTTTGCTTATTTAACAATAATTTCATTTTCTCCAGTATTACTTCATAAAGGCACCCGATTGTGGAATAAACAATATGTTTTCGTTAATGAATTGAAATTTTTTAATAAAATTGATATTGATTTTAAGTACACTATTTAATCCTTCATAACTCAGGCTTTTTTATCAAAAAATAATATAAATTTTGCACCTATTGATTGTACAGCTGCCCAAGTATACATAAGGAGATAGTCTATTTGTATTATTTCTGGGACTTGGTCTCGACTTTTTTGTTTTTGTTGATTGTATGCTTCCAAAGAAAACATTTTTCCTGTGAGCGCCCATATATAAGTTACTGATTCTGGATCTCTTTGGTATTGTTTAATTAAATCCCAAACCTCATTAGCTGCCTTGTCTCCTTTAATTATTCTTTTTCTTGTTACTTCTTTAAAATTCCAATCTCCATCCCAATTGTCAACATCTTTAGGTTTGCGATTACTAAGTGGATGTGAGTAATCAAGGCTTTTTATAATTTGTGAAACAATATCTTGAAATGCTGAAGCAGACCGAGAGGCTTTTTTTGCTTTACAATGAATAAAATATATTTTTTTATCTTTGATATTCAAGCCAATAAAATCAGCTATCTCAGAACCAAGATCAGTACAAATAAGATAATCCATCTCGATCAATGATTCTTTTATTTCATTTTTTTCATCCAAATCCTTACCTAAAGAAGATACTAAATAGAAAAAAGAGTCTTCAGTCCATTCCTCTCTTTGAACAGATAGGTCCCCTTTTTCACTATTTATTTTTTTATTATCTAACAGCTCGTATTCCCTGAAAACCCCATTCATTTTCGTATCATCGTAGGAGATATCACATTTTATAAATTCTTTTTTGTAATATATATGTGTAGCATCGCTAGTAACAATTTGAAAATCTTGATATCGATTTAAATAGCTAATCAATGTTTCGTTCTTACTTACACTATATTCATTAGTTGTTATATCTTCATTAAAACGGTAGTTATTGTTTAAAGAGGTATCTTCAAAGGCTAAATGATATCTTTTATTTTCATATCTAATCATTAAACAAGCATTTTCCCCATTAACTTTTAACTGTGTTTTAGAATCATCTATTCTGTAATTTAATTCTTCAATACTAACCTTCTCCCCATTTTCATTAACTAAATGATCTGCAAAATCATTAAAGTTAAAAGTGATTAATATAGGATTAGTATTTTCAGGAATGCCCACAATGGGTGAGTATCGTTGAAAGAAACTATTGGCTGCACCAGCCCCATTAAGAATTTTACTAGCTATTTTTTTATCCAGTCTAAATAATCTGCTAATTTAACATAATTTGAATCATCAGATACTCTACTGTTTGAAAAGCCAATATATCTTCTACCTTTATTACCTGCCTCATTTACAGTACCCGTAATGGTTGTACAAAAATTATATTTGTCAGTCATATTAGGTGCGATGTTTTCTATATTTTCACTGTTAATTACCTGCCTATGAATATTATTTTTACTTACAATACCATTCCTCAATGTTACTTTGAGTAAATTCAGTATCCTCATTGAAAAGCAATTGTAGCTTATTGGTATCAATTGGATCTGATAAATCAGGATTATACTTGGTATGTAATTGTTAGTATCATAATAATATAAATAATTTTCATTTATCCATAAAAAAAAAATAATCCTAGTTTCACTTCTATAAATGATTCATTACTTAATATTGAAGAATTCCCGAACTTAGTATAGATAACCACATACATACTTTCACTTTCATCTATGTTTTTATTAACAACAAACTCGTTTGAAAGTTCTTTCTGACTTATAATTTTATCTATCAATGTGTTAAATTCAAAATCACTTGTCATCCTGTCTTTTAATGAAAAAATATTTACTTTTAAAGGTAAACTATAACGATAGAGCGTATCTTTAAATTCTAATGGCATTTGATCATCGAATTTTTTTAAGAATTTTTGAGAACCGTAAATATAATCAGGCTGATTTGATAAATAGCTTTTGAAAAAGCCCTTGTAATTATTGATAGGAAGTTTTCCTCTTTGGGATTTATCAGATTCATAGTCTAAATAATTAGACCAAATATCTTCAAGATAACGATCAGTTGAATTTATTATCACCCAACTTGTATCTAGTTTACTATCAGAACTTTCTTTCCTTAAAGTTCTTCCTATCTGCTGTATTAAAGATCTAGCATTGTCAAGTCCATCATAAATAGCTAATATAGCAAATTTGCTGTCATCTATTCCTTCAACTAATTTATTTTGAGCTAACCAATAGATTGCATCATTTTCATTTGGTACATCTTTAAATTTATAACTGCTATTTTTCGTGTTTTTAAATCTTTCGTGTATAGCAATTGCTTTTTCTTTTTCCCCTTCTAAGTAATCAATTGCAATCTCTAAATCAATAAAAGATGAAAACCTAATTATAACTTTTGGCTCATAATTCTTCTCCTGTTCAAATCTCCTTTTGAATTCAATGGTCTTCTCAATAAAATCTTTTATTTTCATTTCTGAACTAGATAAATTCTGCTCAATAGATTTAAATTCTGGTGTTCTTATGATTTTGTCATCAAAAAGCTTGTCGTATTGAATAATTGAAGAAAAATTTTTCATCAATATTAAAGATTTGATAATCGTTTCTAATTGGAGTTGCTGTAAAAGAATTGTTTTTGTTTAAAACTTCTAATTGCCTCACTCCATGTATTTGCTGGTTCTTTATGTCCCTCATCAAATAAAATTAAGTCAACCTGATCTTTTAGAATATTGAACTTATTCTCATCATCAAGTTTTATTTGAGTTAAAGCTTGTATGGTTGTAATGAATACCTTATTCCCTTGTTTCTCCAATAATTCAGAAACATTTTTAGGAAATAAACGTTCTATTGACTTTTTGATTTCTAAGTCAATATCCACTTTTCCCACATTATTCTGATCTCCTTATAAAGTTGCTCTCTAATAGCAGAAGAAGGAGAAACTATTAAAACATTATTGCATCCTTTTATAAGCAATGCTAAAACGCCTATCACAAAAGTCTTACCCGTACCAGTTGGCATCTTAATTAAAGCTTGTTTGTCCGAAGAACTTTTTATATAACTTAAAGATGTTTCTATTGCTTTTATCTGATAAGGTCGTAATTTAGAAGATATTCTTGATCGTTGTTCCCAAATAATTGAACTCATATTTATTCACCCTATGTTCTATAAGAATACAAATATGTTTATCATTATTCGACAAACCTTTTTATTCTCCTTCTCAGATAGAAAATTCATTCATTGTAAGCTAATAAAATCCTTTAACATTATGGTTTTAATCTTTATTAAAAGATCACAATAAAAAATACATCCATTATTTCTATAAAGATTTAATGGATGTATATTTTTATAACGAATAAAAGTTTGATTATAAGGTCTGGTCTGGTTTTGTTATACTATTTTTCCTATATTTCGATAAGAAAGGATTAAACGTTTTTCCCCGCAGCTTTCAGCGCACGGGCACCGATGTCACGGCGATAAAATAGACCTGGCTGTATGATTTCATTAACCGCTTCATACACTCTTGATCTTGCCGCTTCAAATGTGTCGTCAAATGCGGTCACATTCGCTACACGTCCGCCATTTGTGACGAATTGATCGTTTTCTTTTTTTGTTCCTGCATGGAAGGTCACGACATCAGAGACAGTCGTTTGCAAGGCACCGATCGGTGTGCCTTTTGCATAGTCTTCTGGGTATCCTTCTGATGCAAGAACCACACTGACAGCCGCAGTGTCTTTCCACTGTAAGTCCACATCTTTTCCATCAAGAATATCGAGGAATACTTGGACTAAATCTGATTCAAGACGAGGGAGAACCACCTGCGTTTCAGGGTCGCCAAAGCGTGCATTGAATTCAATCACCTTTGAGCCTTCTGGTGTCAGCATTAAACCTGCATATAAAATGCCTGTAAATGGACGCCCTTCCTGCACCATCGCGCGAGCTGCCGGTTTCACAACATCTTCCACGGCTTTCTGAACCACTTCATCTGAAATTTGCGGAACTGGTGAATAAGCGCCCATTCCGCCAGTGTTCGGCCCTTTGTCATCTTCAAAGGCCCGTTTGTGATCCTGCGCAATCACCATCGGGTACACCTTTTCTCCGTTGACAAAGGCCATGAGTGAAAATTCTTCGCCTGTTAAAAATTCTTCGATGACAACAGATGCACTTGCATCGCCAAACTTTTCATCCTCTAAGAAATCATGCAGACAATCGACCGCCTCTTCCAGCGTCATGGCCACTGTGACGCCTTTTCCTGCGGCAAGTCCGTCTGCTTTAATGACAATCGGCGCACCCTTTTCTTCTACATATGCTTTTGCTTCTTCAAACGATGTAAAGGCAGCGTAAGCGGCTGTTGGGATATCGTAGTTCTTCATTAAGTCTTTTGCAAATTCCTTTGAGCCTTCAATGACCGCAGCTTTTGCATTCGGTCCAAATACTTTTAGACCTGCTTCTTCAAATGCATCAACGATACCTGCGATTAAAGGAACCTCTGGACCGACAATGGTTAAGCCGACTTCGTTTTCTTTTGCAAAACGAATTAATGACTCATGATCGCCTTCGTCGATTGGTACAAGCTTCGCAGCATCTGTCATTCCATCATTGCCGGGTGCGACAAATACTTGGCTGACAAGTTCACTTTGATTCACTTTCCATGCGATGGTATGCTCTCTTCCGCCTCTGCCGATAATTAATACGTTCACACTGTCATCCCCTTAATGTTTGAAATGTCTAACGCCAGTGAAGACCATGGCGATGCCGTATTCATCTGCTTTTTGAATCGATTCTTCATCACGAATAGATCCGCCTGGCTGAATGATCGCTGTGACGCCTGCCTTTGCAGCAGCTTCCACTGTATCGCCCATTGGGAAGAATGCATCAGAGCCTAGTGCGCTTCCTTTTGCCTTTTCACCAGCTTGCTCAATTGCAATGTTAGCTGAGCCCACGCGGTTCATTTGACCAGCACCGATTCCTGCTGTCATTTGATCTTTCGCAAGGACAATAGCATTTGATTTCACATGCTTGACTACTTTCCAAGCAAGTTTTAAGTCTTTCCATTCGTCTTCTGTTGGTTCTCTTTTCGTTGGAATAGAAATCGTTGCTTCCTCTAAGCCGTACGTGTCAATATCCTGAACAAGCAGTCCGCCATGAACACTTGTCAGCTGTTTTTCTTTTTTCCCAAGATCTGCTTCTACATCTAATGTTAATAGACGAAGATTCTTTTTCGCTGTTAACACGTCAAGTGCTTCTTGGCTGAACGATGGGGCGATGACAATTTCTAAGAAAATCGTATGCAGCACCTCAGCCGTTTGTTTGTCTACTTCACGGTTAAGTGCCACAATGCCGCCAAAAATAGACGTCTCATCTGCTTTGAATGCTCTGTCAAATGCTTCTGCAATCGTTTCTCCTGTACCAACGCCGCACGGGTTCATATGCTTCACAGCAACAGCTGCTGGCTCCGTGAATTCACGTACAATTTGAAGAGCGGCATCTGCATCTTTGATATTGTTGTAGGAAAGTTCTTTTCCATGTAATTGCTTTGCAGTAGCCAAAGAACCTTTGGCTGGAAGAGCATTTTCATAGAAAGTCGCCGCTTGGTGCGGGTTTTCTCCATAACGAAGGGATTGTTTTTTCTCAAACGTGACAGTGAACTGTTCTGGCTCTGTTTCGCCCACAAAGTTTGTTAAGTAATCCGCAATCAGAGCATCGTAAGCAGCCGTATGACGGAATACCTTTGCAGCGAGCTCACGTTTTTTCTCGAGTGACACGCCGCCTTCTTTGATTTGCTGGATGACTGTATCATAGTCACGAGGATCGACAATCACTGTGACGTCTTGGTGGTTTTTTGATGCTGCACGAAGCATTCCCGGTCCGCCAATATCAATGTTTTCAATCGCTTCTTCATACGTCACATCGTCTTTTGAGATCGTCTCTTTGAATGGATAGAGATTCACGACAACAAGATCAATCGGCTGAATGCCATGCTTCTCAATCTGTGCCATATGCTCATCGTTTTCTCTCACTGCTAAAAGCCCGCCATGAATGTTCGGGTGAAGTGTTTTGAGTCGTCCGTCCATGATTTCAGGGAATCCAGTGACTTCTGAAATTCCAATGACATCAATGCCGTTCTCTTGAAGAAGCTTATGTGTACCTCCAGTTGAAATCACTTCAACACCAAGTTCTGTTAATTCTTTCACAAAAGGTACAAGATTCGTTTTATCGGAAACACTGATTAATGCGCGTTTGATCGTCATGCCTTCGTCACCTCATTAAGATAATTCTAAAAGTGATTTGATCACTTTTGGATATAGTGTGTGTTCTAGTTCATGCATTCTTTTTTCAATCGATTCAAGCTCTTCCCCTTGTTCGATATAAATCGCGGCTTGGTCAATAATCGGGCCGGTATCCATACCTTCATCGACAAAATGGACGGTGATGCCCGCCACTTTGACGCCTGCTTGATAGGCTTGTCCAATGGCATCCAGCCCTGGGAAGGCTGGCAGCAAGGACGGGTGGATATTGACAATTTTCCCTCTGAATGCTTCAAGTAATGTCGGACCAATCAGTCTCATATACCCAGCAAGGAAAATCCATTCCACTTCATGCAGCCTAAGCTGTTCAATGATCGTTTGTTCAAAAGCGGCTTTATTCGGAAAAGCCTTCGGGGTAAAGGCAAAGGAGGGAATGCCCTCTTTCTCAGCACGCTCCAGCACCTTTGCACCCGGTTTATCACAAATCACAATGGCGGCCTCTGCCTGCCACTGTTCTTTTTTTAATGTATCAATAATGGCTTGAAAATTCGTCCCGCTTCCAGAGGCGAAGATCGCAAACTTCTTCATGAGAGGCTTCCACCGCCGAATGTGACACCTTCTCCTTTTTGAACACGGCCGATGAGAAATGCTTTCTCTCCGTCTTCTTCAAGTCCTCTGATCACTTCGACAAGGTCATCTTCTTTTACCGCTAAGACAAAACCAATGCCCATATTAAACACATTGAACATTTCTTCTGCCTTTAACTGTCCTTTTTCTTGAATAAAGGAGAAAATTGGCGGTACTGGCCATGAGCCGTTATCAATCTCAACGCCAAGCCCTTCAGGTAGCATACGTGGTAAATTTTCAATAAAACCGCCGCCTGTCACATGTGCCATACCGTCAACCTTACCGGCTTTCACTTGTTTAAGAACAGGCTTTACATAAATTTTAGTCGGTTCAAGAAGCTCTTCTCCAAGCGGTCTTGTAAAAGGTTCATACGTCTGATGAAGGTCAAGACCAGCGTCTTCAAGCAATACTTTACGAACGAGAGAGTACCCATTGCTATGAATTCCGCTTGAGCTGAGTCCAATAAGCAAGTGCCCCTCTTTGATGCTCTCTCCTGTCACGATTTCATCCTTTTCAACGACGCCTACTGAAAAACCAGCAATATCATATTCATCTTCTGTGTAAAGACCCGGCATTTCTGCTGTTTCTCCGCCGACAAGCGCTGAACCAGACTGCTCACAGCCGTCAGCCACACCTTTGACGATTGATTCAATTTTTATCGGATCTGCTTTACCAACTGCTAGGTAATCTAAGAAAAAGAGCGGCTCTGCCCCTTGTGCCAGCACATCGTTCACACACATTGCCACGGCATCAACACCGATCGTATCGTGTTGATCCATTAAAAAGGCAAGCTTTAATTTTGTTCCGACACCATCTGTTCCTGAGACAAGAACGGGCTTTTTGTATGGCAGCTCAGATAAATCAAACATACCGCCAAATCCGCCTAGAGCACCCATGACACCTGCTCTTTTTGTACGTTCTACGTGTGTTTTCATTCGTTTAACGGCTTCGTATCCTGCTTCGATGTCGACACCGGCGTTTTTATATGCTTCTGACATCCCATTCACTCCTTTTAGCTGCTTCTCTTCCATTTATTTTCAGCAGAATGAAAGAGCAGCATATCAAATCATCTTGACTGCTGCTCCTTTATTCGATTATTTCGTCAGTGCTGTTTCCTTCACATGCGGAAGAACAGTATCTTCATAAATTTCAGTCGGGTATTTCCCAGTAAAGCATGCTAAACATTGACCGCGCTGCGGATCATCATACTTCCTGCCAATCCCGTCCATTAAACCGTCTACAGATAAAAATGCAATGGAGTCTGCACCGATTTCCTGTCTAATTTCTTCCACTGAATGAGAAGAAGCAATCAGCTCTTCATGTGTGGACGTATCAATTCCATAAAAACAAGGATGTGCGATGGGCGGTGAACTAATGCGTACATGGACTTCCGTCGCACCCGCTTCTCTTAGCATCGTCACAATGCGGCGGCTCGTAGTTCCGCGTACGATGGAATCATCCACCATCACGACACGTTTTCCTTCGACGACCCCGCGCACAGCTGACAGCTTCATGCGCACGCCCTGCTCACGCAATGCTTGAGACGGCTGGATAAAGGTCCGTCCGACATAACGGTTTTTAATTAAACCGAGCTCATATGGAATACCTGTTGCTTCGGCATATCCAATCGCTGCAGAAATACTCGAATCTGGTACACCTGTCACGACATCTGCTTCGACATGCGCTTCCTCGGCAAGCTTTTTGCCAAGATTCTTTCTCGCACTATGCACGTTGATGCCGTTGATATTGCTGTCAGGTCTTGAGAAATAAATGTATTCCATGCTGCACATGCTGCGGTTAATGTTCATGGAGAAGCGTTCAGATTTCAGGCCTTCATCATTAATGATCAGCATTTCTCCAGGCTCAACATCTCGTAAATACGTGGCACCGACAACATCAAATGCACATGTTTCAGAAGCAACAACATATGCGTCCCCAAGCATACCAAGTGAAAGCGGACGTAAGCCGTTCGGATCAAGAGCCACAATCATTTCTGTTTCCGTCATAATTAAGAAAGCATATGCGCCTTTAAGCATGGACAGGGCATTTTTGATCTGCTCTTTCAATTCAACATAGCCGCTGCGCTTAATTAAATGAGCAAGCACTTCAGTGTCAGAAGATGTTTGGAATATACTCCCTTGGTTCTCTAGCTGCTGCTTTAATTGCGTTGCATTCACTAAGTTCCCATTATGAGCAAGGGCAAGACTGCCGTTGTTTTGCGAGCGGAAGAAGAGGGGCTGCACATTTTCAAAGCCGCCTCCGCCTGCTGTCGCATACCGAACGTGTCCGATCGCACCTTTTCCTTTCAAATCCTTTAGCTCACCGTTTTGAAAGACTTCCGTAATCAGTCCAAGGCCTTTATGTGCCGTCAGGTTTTCACCATCTGTTGCAATGATTCCCGCACCCTCTTGTCCTCGGTGCTGAAGGCTATGCAATCCGTAATATGTGATTTGCGGGGCTTCTTCGTGTCCCCAAACCCCAAAGACGCCACACTCTTCGTTTAAGCCTCTGATTTCAGCAAGCATGGGATCGCTCCTTTCCATGCGCGTTCAAGCTCGTTGACCGCTGCATGAATCCATTGTTGTCCTTCTTGATTTTTGACAGTGAATACCCCATCATTTGTGACCGTTCCAACTTCTTTCGCATCTTTGACAGCCGCAGCAAACGCTTCGCGGTGCTCTGGTTTCACTGTGACGACAAAACGTGACTGTGTTTCACTGAATAATGAAGCTTCGCTGTTTAGATCAATTTGGATATGAGCGCCAAGACCGTCTGTTCCAAATGTACTTTCAGCAAGTGCAACACCAAGACCGCCTTCAGACACATCGTGAGCTGATTGAACAAGTCCGTTTTGAATCGCAGCAAGAAGGGCTTCCTGACGAGTGAGCTCTACATCCAAATCAATTTCTGGTGCTTTTCCGTAAATACGGCCTTCTGTCATCTTTTGAAGCTCACTGCCTGCGAATTCTTCCTTCGTCTCACCAATGACGAAAATCACATCGCCAGCCTGCTGGAACGACTGCGTCGTAATATGAGCTGTATCTTCCACCAAACCAACCATCCCAATGACTGGTGTTGGGTAAATCGCTGTTCCATTTGATTCGTTATATAAAGAGACGTTACCACCGATAACCGGTGTGCTTAGCTTGCGGCACGCTTCGCTAATACCGTCAGCAGATTTTTCAATTTGCCAGAAAATTTCTGGTTTTTCTGGGTTACCGAAGTTCAGGTTATCTGTTACTGCAAGCGGACGAGCGCCTGAGCACACAATGTTACGTGCTGCTTCTGCGACTGCGATTTTCCCGCCGACCTCTGGATCAAGGTACAGATAACGTGCGTTGCAATCGGTTGTCATCGCAAGGGCTTTTTTCGTTCCGCGGATTCTTAAAACGCCCGCATCAGAGCCTGGTGCAACGACTGTATTTGTCCGAACCATGTAGTCATATTGGTCATAAACCCATTCTTTACTTGCAATTGTCGGCTGCTGGAGAAGCTGCTTTAACGTGTCAGCTGCATCTGTGATAGCAGGTGCTTCAACTTTTGTTTCTAAAAACTCACGATAGTATGCAGGCTCACTTGACGGCTTGTGATAAACCGGCGCTTCTTCTGCAAGGGCATCAACAGGAAGCTCACATACTACTTCACCTTGATGAAGTAAACGAAGCATTTTATCGTCTGTCACATGACCGACTGATACCGCTTCAAGATCGTATTTTTCAAAAATATCAATGATTTCTTGTTCACGGCCTTTTTCAATGACCAGAAGCATTCTCTCTTGAGATTCAGACAGCATCATTTCGTATGCTGACATGCCTGTTTCACGCTGCGGGATAAGGTCTAGATTCATCTCGATACCAGAACCTGCTTTACTCGCCATTTCCGCACTTGAGCTTGTTAAGCCAGCCGCTCCCATATCCTGAATTCCAACGAGTGCATCGTTTTTGATGACTTCAAGGCACGCTTCAAGCAGCAGTTTTTCCATGAATGGATCACCGACTTGAACTGCTGAGCGTTTTTCTTCTGATTCATCAGAAAATTCCTCAGATGCAAATGTTGCACCGTGAATTCCGTCACGTCCCGTTTTGGCACCAACGTACATGACCGTGTTGCCGACACCTTTTGCCTGCCCTTTTTTGATGTCTTCATGGTTGATTAATCCAACACACATTGCATTTACGAGCGGGTTGCCTTCATAGCTTTGATCGAAATGAACCTCTCCGCCGACTGTTGGAATTCCGATACAGTTTCCATAGCCTGCGATCCCTGCCACTACTTCTTCAAACAAGTACTTCACGCGCGGTGAAGTCAGTTCACCAAAACGAAGAGAGTTTAATACAGCAATTGGACGCGCACCCATGGAGAATACATCACGGATAATTCCGCCGACACCTGTCGCCGCTCCTTGATACGGTTCAATCGCAGATGGATGGTTATGTGATTCGATTTTAAATACAACCGCTTGGTTGTCTCCAATATCAACGATTCCAGCGCCTTCCCCAGGACCTTGAAGGACGTGCTCTCCTTTTGTCGGGAATTTGCTTAAAACAGGCTTTGAGTTTTTATAACTGCAATGCTCTGACCACATGACAGAAAAAATACCCGTTTCTGTGTAGTTTGGCAGCCTGCCAATAATGGATTCGATTAAAGCGAATTCTTCATCACTCAATCCCATTTGCTGATACAATTTCTCTTCTTTAATTTGCTTGTGACTTGGTTCAAGCAGTAGTGACATGAGTGTCCCTCCAATTTTTCACGATAGATTGAAACAATTTAAGTCCGTCTGCGCTGCCTAGTAATGAATCAACCGCGCGCTCAGGGTGCGGCATCATGCCGAGTACATTGCCCTCTTCATTCGTTACACCTGCAATACGATTCACACTGCCGTTAATATCGTCTCCGTAAGTGAAAGCGATTTGGCCGCGTTCAATGAGCTTCGCTAAAGTGTCTTCGTCACAGTAGAAGTTGCCTTCACCGTGCGCTACAGGAATCGTAATGGATTCGCCTTTTTGATAACCGCTTGTAAATTGCGTTTCGTTGTTTTCTACAATGAGCTCAACTGGACGACAGATAAATTTCAAGTCTTTATTTCGTCTCATCGCACCCGGAAGAATGCCAAGCTCCTGAAGAATTTGGAACCCGTTACAAACACCAAGAACAGGTTTTCCTTCCTCAGCTGCTTTTTTCACCGCCGGCATGATGTTTGAGAAGCGGGCGATCGCACCACATCTTAAGTAATCCCCATAAGAGAAACCGCCTGGTACGAGTACACCGTCAAACCCGTCAAGACTCGTTTCGTCGTGCCATACATATTCAACTTGTTCACCTAGCTCATCTTGAATCGCATGGTACATATCGATATCACAGTTAGAGCCAGGCAAGACGATCACTGCAAACTTCACTGTGCGACAACCTCCTCCACCTCATAGCGGTAATCTTCAATCACCGTGTTGGCAAGTAATTTTTCGCACATTTCTTTGACGACTGTGTCTAAATCACGATCTGATTTTTCAATGACAAGCTCCATGTATTTCCCGATACGGACATCCTTTACTTCCTGATAAGACATGCTGTGCAAAGCGTGCTGCACGGCACTTCCTTGTGGATCAAGAACGCTCTCTTTTAAGCTGACAAAAATTTTCACTTTATACATGTTTATGGCCTCCAAGTCTTTTGAAAATTTCTTCGTATGCATTCGTTAAGCCGCCCAGGTTTCGTCTGAACACGTCTTTATCAAGCTTTTCGTTTGTATCTTTGTCCCAAAGCCTGCACGTATCAGGTGAAATCTCATCAGCTAGCAAAATACGATTCTCGTGATCTATTCCGAATTCAAGCTTGAAATCAATTAAATTCACATGACAGTCTGAGAAGATTTGTTTTAACTCTTCATTCACTTGTCTTGTGATTTGTTTCATTTCCTCGACCTGCTCTGGTGTCGCTGCATCTAAAATGCGGATATGATCTTCTGTAATGAGCGGATCGCCGAGCGCATCATCTTTGTAGTAAAACTCAATCAAAGGTGTGTCCAGTTTCGTTCCCTCTGGAATGCCGAGACGTTTTGACATACTGCCTGCCACCACATTACGTACAACCACTTCAAGCGGAACAATCTGCACCTTTTGAATGAGCTGCTCTGTTTCAGAAAGGCGTTTCACAAAGTGATTGTTGATCCCCTTATCATGCAGCATTTGAAAGATTAAGCTCGAAATTTCGTTGTTCAGTCTGCCTTTGCCTTCAATTTCGGCTTTCTTTTCTCCGTTAAATGCTGTAGCTGAGTCTTTATATTCGACATATAAAATATGCTCGTCATCGGTCTGATAGATTCTTTTCGCTTTGCCTTCGTAGAGAAGTTCTTGTTTCACAGTCATTCAGGTTGGCCTCCTAATTTGAATGTTGGCAATTTTCAGGATTGGGTGCCTGGCGAGCAGGCGGCCCATTTCTTACGCAAGACCTAGACGTTCGAAAATCATATCGACATTTTTCAAATGATAGTTGTAATCGAAGCAGTCAGCGATTTGTTCAGGTGTTAAGCGTGACGTGATTTTTTCTTCTGCTTCTACTAATGAACGGAACGGCACTTGTTTCTCCCACGCTTCCATTGCCTTTGGCTGAACTGTGTCATATGCCTCTTCACGTGCCATGCCTGTATCGATTAATGCAAGAAGAACGCGCTGTGAGTAAATTAAGCCAAGTGTGCGGTCCATGTTGCGTTTCATATTTTCAGGGAAAACCGTTAAGTTTTTCACGATGTTTGAGAAACGGTTGAGCATATAGTTCAGTGCAATCGTTGCATCTGGTAAAATGATGCGCTCAGCAGATGAATGAGAAATATCACGCTCATGCCAAAGCGGTACATTTTCATAAGCTGTCAGCATATATCCACGGATCACGCGGGCAATTCCCGTCATATTTTCAGAGCCGATTGGGTTACGCTTATGCGGCATCGCTGATGACCCTTTTTGTCCTTTGGCAAAGAACTCTTCTACTTCACGTGTTTCACTCTTTTGAAGACCACGAATTTCAACAGCAAATTTCTCAATGCTCGTTGCGACTAAAGCAAGAGTAGCCATGTAATCTGCATGGCGGTCACGCTGCAAGGTTTGGGTTGAAATTGGTGCAGCTTTGATGCCAAGCTTCTCACATACATATTGCTCAACAAACGGGTCGATGTTCGCATATGTGCCAACAGCTCCAGAGATTTTGCCATATTCAATTCCAGCTTTTGCTTGTTTAAAACGTTCTAGGTTACGCTTCATTTCTTCGTACCAAAGAGCAAGCTTCAGGCCAAATGTTGTCGGTTCAGCGTGTACACCGTGTGTACGGCCCATCATGACGGTATATTTGTGCTCTTTTGCTTTTTCTTTTAGTATGTCAACAAATCTCTCAATGTCCTTGAGCAGGATATCGTTCGCCTGTTTTAATAGATATGAAAGCGCCGTATCCACTACGTCTGTCGATGTTAATCCGTAATGAACCCACTTTCTTTCTTCTCCTAGAGATTCAGAGACAGCACGCGTAAAGGCAACCACGTCGTGGCGCGTGTCTAGTTCAATCTCTAAAATACGTCCAATATCAAAGCTTGCATTTTTGCGCATTGTCACAACGTCTTCTTTCGGAATGACGCCAAGCTCTGCCCAAGCTTCACAAGCGAGAATTTCTACTTCAAGCCATGCATTAAATTTGTTTTCCTCTGTCCAGATTGCTGACATTTCTGGTCGTGCGTAACGTTCGATCATTTCCCGTTTCCTCCATCTCTTTCAGTCCATATCTTTGTGATGTTTGTCATCCACTCATCATCGAGCTGTTTCATAAACGTCATATGCCCCATTTTGCGGCCGGCTTTTACTTCATGCTTTCCATATAGATAAAGCTTCGCTTCTTTGAGAAGCTCAGGATGCTCTTTTGGAATGTCCACTTCATCGCCTAATAAATTCACCATCATTCCCTCTGATAAAAGGGCTGTACCGCCAAGCGGCAAACCACATATAGCGCGGACGTGCTGTTCAAACTGACTTGTCTCACATAAATCGAGTGTATAATGACCAGAATTATGCGGGCGTGGTGCCAGTTCATTGACGAGCAGCTTTCCGTCATTTGTCAGGAACAGTTCTACAGCAAGAGTACCAACCAGCCCCAGCTTTTCAGCCAGTGTTGTTGCCAGTTCTTTCGCCTTCTCCTGAATGCGGTTCTCTACCCTTGCAGGCACAATGCTTTGGAACAAAATATTATGCTTATGAATGTTCTCAGCGACTGGGAATACTGCAATCTCTCCATGAACAGAACGAGTGACGATCACCGAGAGCTCCATTTGGAATGGAACCCAGCTTTCTAAAATACAAGTTCCATGTGTGAGCAGTGCAGCTGCTTCTTGAAGCTGTCCTTTTTCTTTGATGACGTACTGTCCTTTTCCGTCGTAGCCGCCTCTGCATGTTTTCAGCACAGCTGGCAATCCGAGCACGTCCACTGCGTCTTCCAGCTCTTTTTCATCATGAATGATGCGGTAAGGCGCTACTTCACAGCCTGCGTCTACAATCCCTTTTTTCTCGGTCTCACGATTTTGAGTTAAAAGAAGAAGGTCGCTTCCTTGTGGTAAATAGGCTTCTTCCTTCAGCTGATTGAGTGCATCATAATCAATATTTTCAAACTCATAAGTCACCACATCGCTGATGTCTGCCAGCTTTCGAATCGCTTCAAGGTCACTATATGCGGCTGTGATTTCTTTATCGGCAACCTGTCCGCAAGGAGATTGTGCGACTGGGTCTAGAACTGCTGCCCGGTACCCCATTTGCTTTGCGCTGACAGCCATATATCTGCCAAGCTGTCCGCCGCCAATGATCCCGATGGTTGCGTTTGGAAAAATGGTCTGCTTAGCCAAGCTGATCACTGCTTTCTAGTACAGTCTGTTTTGTCTGCTCTCTTCTTTCTTCAAGGCGAGCTGCGATCGTTTCATCAAATGCTGAAATCATTTGTGCGGCAAGAAGGCCCGCATTTGTTGCACCGGCTTTGCCAATTGCTACTGTAGCAACTGGTACACCGCCTGGCATTTGAACGATGGATAATAAGGAATCCAGCCCGTTTAGTGCCTTTGATTGTACAGGCACACCAATGACCGGCAGTGTCGTTTTTGCTGCGACCATCCCCGGTAAATGTGCTGCGCCTCCAGCACCGGCAATGATGACCTTTAGTCCTTTACCTCTTGCTTCAGTCGCATATTCAAACATCAAGTCAGGTGTCCGGTGTGCGGATACTACCTGTTTTTCATACGGAATGTTTAATTCCTCTAAGATGTCGCACGCATTTTTCATTGTTTCCCAATCAGATGTACTTCCCATGATGACACCTACAAGCGGCTTCATTTTGTCCCCACCTTTAAGCTGTTATTCGATTTTGTATCGTTTGACACGCTTCCCAAACCTAAGCAGCTTGTCAAACGCCGAACAAAAAGACCCGGTCTGTATTGCAATGTTAGGAAGCAACACAAACCGGGCCATGGTAAGCGCTGTTCGCTTTTGAAACGCCATGTCAGTTTTGTTCACTATCCTGCATAGTCCAGTCATTTACGGTAACTGGGTAGAAACTTATGGGCCATATTCCCAAGATTATATGAGGCTCGTGTTTTGATTTCATGTTTATCTTAACAACGGATGTTCATGATGTCAACGGATTTATCGAACAATCTATGAAGTCGTCGTTTTAATGTTCGGATTTAGACTATTTTTCCTTCAAATACGATTTTTTTCCCAATCGGAATGATCTGAATCGACCCATTTTCCTTCTTTTCTTGAAAAATCGGTTCCTCCATTCGACGGACAGGCGAGTAGCCTTCCGCTGCCATCTGGGACAACACTTGATCAATCGTCATGTTGTCTTCCACATAGAATTTTTTCTTCTTTGGTTTTGCGGTCATTCTTTAATTCTCCTTTTCTTCACAGCCTTCACCCAGAAGCCGCCGTGAATCGATTTGGGCTCATATGAAATGATAAACGCCTTTGAATCCAGCGTCTTAATCGTTTCATATAATTGCAGTTCATATTTTCTCGGTGTTAAAATTTGCAATGCTGTCCGGTCTCCTTCAAGACCGCCTGCTACCCAGCTGGTGACACCATATCCTTTTTCTCTCAATTGTCTTGGGAGATCGACATCCAATTCTTTTGTGATCACGTTAACAGTTGTGTAGCCAAGTGCCAGCTTCTCTTCAATTTTCATCCCGACAATGATCCCCATCCCATAACCTAGCGCATACGCAATGACATTTTGTATTTGATCTAAGTTATCTAAAACGATACTTAACCCAATGACATAAATGAGCATTTCGATCGTACCCGCAAAAGCAGCTGCGTACCGTCTGCCTTTCATCGTTAAAATTAAACGCATGGTGGAAAAAGAAACATAAACAATATTAATCACTAAAATGATTAAAACCATGGTGAACGCATTGGATAAAAGTTGTTGAAGCACGATTCGAACCCCCTGCACTAAAAAATCAAATAAAGCACCCCATATTCTACTAGAGAACATACCTTGATACAATCAAATTTACGCGATAAAAACACATATATCTTTCGACAACAAGGATGGTGTTTGTTACCAAGAGTTTACCCGTTTTTTTCTCATCTCAACATGAAAACCTCCTTTTTCAAAAAAGGAGGTTTTCAGTGTGTTTTATCCGAATCGAACAGGAACAAGTGATGGAATCAAATACTCCCCGACTATGCCCCAGAGCAGCGCAATGATAACAAGCTCAACCAATAAAAAGACCCAGCCTGCATACATCAAATCTCCACGTACGGCATCATGCTCCGACTGAATCGAGCGAAAGAGCACGACCGCAATCAACTGAAGACCGACAAACATCATCACGGATAATATGACGGTCACATATGGAATATTCAGCATGGCAAATACAAGCCAAAGGATGGATAAAACCAACACCGGCACAAGCGCAGCGCCAAACTTCATGATCACTTCTTTCAGTGATATGTTTCCTTTTAGCATGTACTTTCCGAGCAGCCAGACGGTAAGCATCATCAATGTCAACAAAATGAGTGTAAAGACCGCAATCCTCAAAAAGGCGTCACCAAAAGAATAATGAATGCCAAAGCCTAATAAACGGGTCTTTGACGCCTTTAATTGAACATAGTTGCCTAAAGCAAAAAACACGCTGAATAACACAATCGAGATCCAGGCGTACTTCATACGCAATGTTTCCGCTTGATTAATGGCCCGGCTCGGTGATTTTAACATCGCCAGTCCATATGAACCATAACGCTTAAACGCGCCTCCTACACCTTGCAGTATACGCTGTATAGCTGAGCGCTCATCATCCGCTGTTTTTGAGGTTCTTCCTCGTTTTGCAGCGCTGCGGCTGAGGCGGGATTGCCTTGTTTCTTGATCTATTGATGACTCTTCGTTTTTCTTTTCAGATGTCCCCTGATCTTGATCTTTCTCTAACATCTCATATCAACTCCTATCCAATCCTTACAGTGCTAAAAGAGCATGAACTGTTCGGATGACTCCTCTTAAAGTAGCGAAGTCTCTCTATTCAGTCAAGATTCCTTGACGTTCATACGAATAGACGGATAAAAGGCAGCAGAGGTTTTAAAATGGAGAGAAAATAAGACAAAACAAAAAAGCTGACGGCCTCCATCAGCTTTTTATCAATGTTGAAATTCATGGTTAACGATATTGACTCCGCTTTCCTTGCTGGACCCGGAGATTCTCCTGATGAGCGGGGAACCGAGTCTTCTTGGTCGTATCAACCTGTGTAATATGTCCATTATGAATGGTGATGACCACTGATCCATAGTCGATCCCTTTTAAGGCAGATAAAATATAATTCAGCTTTTGTTCATCCATCGCTCATCCCCCTATTTTTGTTTTCGCTCTTTTAAATAGAGAACCTCATTTTCCAGCTCATGAATTGTATAATGCATGAGCGCTTCCTGCCCTTCTTCATGCCCCCATAAAAGGAGCTTTTGAATCAGCACCTGCTTTTTTCGTTCAATCACCTGTCGAAGCCAGCGTGACAAAAGACATTTCCTCCCCTTTTGAATGTCTGCAAGAAAAAAAGGCACCCTGAAACCTTCTATTAAAAAAGGAAATCAAAGCGCCTTTGGTGATCCAATCAGCGAATTATGTCTTTTTATCATAAACACATAATTCCTATAAGTCAACTATGTTTTGATTTTTTTAACAAAAAAACAGCAGCTTCCATGAGCTGCTGTTTCAGATGTTCAATTAATGATTTAAGAAAGCAAAATATAGAATAAAGATGACAAACAATCCGTACATAATTGGGTGCACTTCTTTGGCTTTCCCTTTAAAGATCATCGTAATCGGGTAGAAAATAAAGCCAACCGCAATCCCTGTTGCAATACTGTAAGTCAGTGGCATCATAATCATCGTTAAGAAAGCTGGTACCGCAATTTCAAAACGATCCCATGCAATCTTCGCCAGCGGAGCAACCATCAGCGCACCGACAATGATTAAAGCAGGTGCTGTCACATTCGATGTAACGATGGATAAAAGTGGTGAGAAGAACATCGCAAGCAAGAAGAAAATGCCTGTGACGACAGCTGCAAAACCAGAACGCGCACCAGCAGCAACACCTGAGCTAGATTCAACATAAGATGTCGTTGTAGATGTACCAAGAATAGAACCTACAACAATAGAAGAAGAATCCGCCAGAAGCGCTCTTCCTGCACGAGGCAGCTCATTATTTTTCATTAAACCAGCCTGTGTTGCCACAGCCACAAGTGTACCAGCTGTATCAAAGAACCCAACGAATAAGAACGTTAAAATCACGACAAGCATTTGAATGGAGAAAATTTCTGGCAAGTGAATCAAGGCTTGACCAAAGGTTGGAGACAAGCTTGGAATACTTCCCACAATTTGAGATGGTACTGGTACAAGACCAAAAATCATCCCTGCAATAGCTGTCACAAGCATCCCAATGAAGACACCTGCATTCACTCGAAGTACCATTAAAATGACCGTCACAACGATACCAAATACCGTTAACAGAACCGGACCACTATGAATATTTCCAATCGAAACGAGCGTATTATCATTATTGGCGATAATGCCAGAGCCTTGAAGGCCGACAAACGTAATGAACAAACCAATACCGGCACCAACTGCCAGCTTCAGCTCAGCCGGAATGGCATTGATGATTTTTTCACGGAAACCTGTTAAAGAAAGGGCAACGAAAATCAATCCTGAAACAAATACACCTGAAAGTGCTGCTTCCCATTTAATGCCCATGCCAAGCACAACCGAAAAGGCGAAGAACGCATTCAGACCCATACCGGGTGCAATCGCAATCGGATACCTGGCGATCAATCCCATCAGGATACACCCTGCAGCAGAAGCTAACGCCGTTGCTGTAAAGACAGCGCCCTGATCAATTCGTAATTTATCTGGAAAATCCGGCACAGACACTAATGCAAGTGTGATCGGATTAACAAACAGAATGTAAGCCATCGACAAAAATGTGGTTAAACCACCGATGATTTCTCTGCGGTAATTCGTTCCTAACTCATCAAACTGAAAAAACTGTTTCAAGCCAACTGACTCCCTTCATGTCCTTTTGCTTTAGCCTGCCCCATTCACTAGTCAAATAAAAAACGCCCCAACAATTTTGGGACGCTTGACTACATATGTGAATTCAGACTGTGACATAAAACAAGAACAATGCATGATTTATATCAAACGAGTGTGAATTGACGTAGTCAAGCCATTTACGGTAGCTTGGTAGAAACTTGCGGGCCATATCCCCGCGATTATACGACTTCTATCTATTTGATTTCTGTGTCTATTGTACCAACTTCATTTTTAAAACACAATACGAAAAACGAACATTTTTCAAAGAAATGTCCGCTTCATTCGTCTTATTACACGAATTTGGAAATTCACATCTAGTTCTTTATACACCCTTCCCCAAATCCTTCTCTTTTGCAAAAACCGCTTCGGCTACATGGAAAAACTCTTTCACTGCCGGAGAAGCTTGAGAGAGCGACGGACAGGCAAGCGCAACCTCACGATGATGAGAGACATTCAGGTGACGAATATGCACAAGCTGCTGCGTTTTTAAAAACAACTCCGGACCAATCGTGACGCCAAGTCCTTCTCCGACCATACGGGCAATCGTCGTACAATCATGAACTTCAAATAAAACAGCTGGCTTCATTTGCGCCTCCGAAAAAATATCCTCTACATGTGATTGATACATGCCAGTCGGCATAATAAATGGTTCACCTGCCAAATCTGTTATATCTACAATGGGCTGCTGCTCATATCGATGATTTGGGTGATAGGCGACGACCATCTCATCTTTCATAAGCGGCAGTAAATCAAAGGCTTCATCCGCATGGCCTTTTACAACAAATCCAACATCAATGATGCCAGAATCCAGCCACTCCAATATTTCTTCATACGTTCCCTCATAAAATTTAAATTCGATTTTCGGATGTTTTTTCTGATAGCTCACAAGCAGTTTAGGCAGTAAACAAGCCGAGGCACTGGCAAATGTGCCGATACGAATCAAGCCTGTTTCAATATTTTTCGTTAACGCAATTTCTTGCTGAATTTTCTCCACTCTATTTAACACTTCTCTAATATGCGGGAGAAGCGTTTGACCAATGTCCGTCAGCATAATGCCCTTTTTTCGGTCGCGAATGAATAAAGACACACCCCACTCTGACTCTAAATTCGCCACTGCATGACTCACAGCTGACTGCGTCATATTTAATGCTTCAGCTGCTGCTGTAAAACTGCCAAGCTCCACAACTTTTGCGATAATATCAAAGCGAACAAAGCTCATGAGTATTTACTCATCTCCTTCATGAAAAACATCAATTTTACTTATGTTAGCACGGAATTTAAACTAAAGACAACGTATCAACATGAAGGAAGGGTTCAAAATGAAAAACACATCTCATCAGCTATTGATCATTCTTTTAGCTGTCGGTTCATTTGTCACAGGCACGTCAGAATTCGTTGTGTCAGGCATTCTAGATATCATTGCTGTTGATTTACACATCTCTATTCCTGCTGCCGGACAGCTCATCACCGTCTATTCTCTTTTTTATGCAGTGGGCGCTCTCTTTTTAGTCATGGCAACGTCGAAGCTGAACCGAAAAAAGGTTTTGTTATCAGCTATTTTTGTGTTTATTTTAGGCAATATGCTCGCCTTTTTCAGCCATCATTTTGTGCTGCTCCTGCTATCTCGTGTCATCATGGCCATGAGCGGCGGTTTATATATTGTCGTCGCCACGAATTATGCAGCGCAGATCGCCCCGCCAGAAAAAAAGGGAAGTGCAATGGCAACTGTCATCACTGGATTCACCGTTTCACTCGTACTTGGTGTGCCTATTGGGACATTTCTATCAGGTCATGTGGATTGGCACTATATTTTTCTCATCATTGCACTAGGTACTGCTTGTCTCTTCTTGCTTCTTTATCAATTGCTGCCACGCATAGAGGGACATTCACATCTGCCATTAAAGCAGCAATTACACATTCTTCAAGACCGCAGAGTGATCAGCGGCTTAGCCACGACGGTCTTTTGGATCTTAGGCTACACGATGGTCTTTGCTTATATCTCTCCTTTATTACGACAGACCGCCGGCTTTTCAATTGAAATGACAAGCATGGCCTTGCTCGTCTTAGGCATTTCTGCTTTTATTGGCTCACGCTTTGGCGGCTTCGCCGTTGATCAATGGGGACCAAACCGAACCATCTCGATCAGCATCATGATCCAGATGTTCGCTCTCTTTGCCTTATTCTTTACGCAATTCTCTACAATTAGCGTCTTGATCACACTCGCCATTTGGGGCATCGCCACATGGACAACAACCCCAGCAAAGCAATTTTATCTGATCTCCCTTAAACCCCAAGCATCAGAAACCGTGCTGAGCTTTAATACAGCGATTATGAACATCGGCATGATGCTCGGATCGTCCATGGGCGGCGTGATTATTCAGTATACAAATGTGACTAATTTAAGTTGGATTGGCGGGTTAGCTAGTTTTGTGGCGTTGATGTTGATTAGGTATTCGTTTAATCGTCATCGACTGGTGGAACAACAGACAAAAAGCGAACATGTATAACCATGTTCGCTCTCTTATTTATTGACTAGCGTTTGATGTTTCTTTTTTGACTGGAATGGTTACCTTTATCGCTTTCTGTGGTGCCAACATATTCAGTTTTGACAAATCAAGGTAAAGTCCATAATCTTTAAAAGAAAAATGGTTTAATGATAAAGTCTCTAACTCCTTATTATCAAATTCAAAGGTGGATTGCATCGAAGCTGACTTCAAATTGGTTACCTTCGCATTGTTCCCCTTCAAGTAATATCCGCTTTCATAGTCTGCTTGTGGATCGGGCCATGACTTCAGCTTTTTAACATCGCCTAATCCAATGAATTCACCGATATTCTTCATCACATCCTCATCTAATTCTTTCTGGTCTACTCCAGTAAATTGATAATCAACAATCACAGAACGTCCTTTTTGCTCTATTTTATTGATTTTGATCCCAATTCCATGATGCTTTGTTTTGAACTGAACAGGCAGCTTTGTCTTGAGAGGAATGATGTGGCTGTATTCTCGTTCGATATCCACAGATGTGTCAAATGTCAATTCGGTCGCCTTTGGATTGATCGGCTGATTCAAAATCGTCAAATGTTCTTTTCTATTTTTATCAGAAGCCAGTTGTTTTTTCCTTAAAACAGTTCCAATCTCAAGCTCATACTCATTTCCTAAATTATCTTTCATCCCATGTATACTAACTTTATCATCTTTGGCAAAACCATTGTAATCAATGGCATATTGAATAGCAGAGCCATTCACTCCATTTTCTACCTTTACATTTCTTATTTGATAACGTCCATTTAAAATAGACACGTCTTTTTGTCCCGCTAGTAAGGTGGTTTTTTGCTTGACCACAGGTAATTCAAAACGCCAATTCCCTACAATATCTCCAATTTTTGAAATGACGAGTGGCACTTGCTGACCTTGTTTGATCGTTTGTCCATTTGTATAGACTTCCGTCTGCCCAACATAGCGGCCATCTTTTAATTTTTTCAACTCTGTTTTATCATAATTAAGTTGGAAGTTTCCATCGATTTTTTCTGCATTCACTCTGAACGATACAGAATCTTCTTTTGTATGGAGATTCTCCACCGTGAACGTATAAACAAGCCGCCCGGCATCATAGTACACACTGTTTACTTTCACAGTCACCCCTCTTGATTCAGCCCCCTCATTGACATGCTTCACCAAATCACTCTGAAAAAGAGCCATTCCAACTTTATCGTGAAACATCATATAAAACTGCCCAATAATCGGTACACGTGCCATTGCTGTATTAAGAGAAGGAAAAAGGAAACCTGATGAAAAGTAAAGGACGATGAGAACAATGGCAGAGTATATTGGCGTTCTCCAGTTCCATTTAAACCAATGTCTTTTCTGTTCCGCTTTCACATCCCCAATAGCTTGGCGAATCGCAGAGGTCACTTCCACCGTTGGTACATCAATCTCATCATAAAGCTTTTTCATTTCTTGTCGTTCCATCGACACTCTCCTCCTTCTCCAATGTTTGCTTTAATAACTTTCTTGCTCGATACAAATGAGTTTTGACCGTTCCTTCAGGCACACCCATCTGTTCAGACATCATCGAAATCGAATAATCTTGAAAATAAAACAACTGAATGACCACCTGGTATTGCTCATCTAACACTTCAAGTGCATTTTTTAAATCGAGCTTGTCTTCCAAAAAATCATGACGCTCCACGCTTTCGTGTTGCTGTTCAAACGGAACAACATCTTGCTGTTTTTTCTTCATCGCAAAAATTGTATGAATCAAAATTCTCGTCAGCCAGCTAGAAAAATAAGCCGGTTCTTTCAAACCAGATAGATGCTTAAACGCTTTAAATACCGTCTCTTGAACAGCATCTAACGAATCCTCTTTATTTCTTGTGTAGAGAAAAGCCGTTTTATATAAACGCTCCTGATACATCAGCATTAATTTCTCAAATGCCGGGACATTCCCTTTTTGTGCTTTTTTAATTAGACGCACTTGCTTCATCTCATCCACACCTCCTACACCTGTTAGAGCAAGGTTTCTCTCAAACGGTTTCAACAAATGGAAATTTCTTTTCCTTAGCATATGTCGGACAAAAATAGAAAAAGTGAATAACGGGCCGCAAAGAACATGTCGAACATTTGATATAATGGAAGAAATATGTACAAAAAGGAGTAAGTCGATTGTTTCTATTTGAAGAACCCACGTGTGCTAGCTGTCAGAAAAAGATAGAAGGAAACGAAGAAGTGTACGTCAAGCTGGTCTATCCAAAGAGACGAGGAATGACAGAGGTAAAGGCTTGGCTCAGGAATGAAGGGGTTTTTTATTGTAAGACATGTTATGGAAAAGAAACATAAAAACAAGCATTTCAATTGAAATGCTTGTTTTTACTTTCTACTTTTTTATTTCCGCTTACTACGAAGTTCAATGAGTGCTAGTTTATTGTCATTGAAAAAGAACTCCAGAATGATACCGTTTGATTGATCTTGATATTGTATACCTTTGCTATACCCTTCGACAAACCAGAGCTTCTTGAATTGATCTCCATATGTTTGTAGCACAGATGAATAATCGTCTCCAATAGTGATTCCCTTAGATGTTTTGAGTTTTTTCTGTTTTGACTGATTGTAAATAGATGTAACTCGATGATGTTGATCAACTGATACTACAAAATCTTGATTTTCTTTTTCCATATAGACCCTCTGTTTAGGATGGGAGAATTGAGTATTCTCCACAAAAGTATGATCTCTCTCAAATTTTTCACCAATCTTAAAATGACCTAGCGATTCATTTGTTAAAGATACAGAGTGAAAATTAAAAAACATAGCCACCCAAACAAATAGTGCGGTTCCTCCTAAAACAGAACCTACAATCACTAACACTTTAGAATGGATGATTCCCTTTTTAAACAAATAGATCGCTAAAGATACGATGATCATCACGATGACGATCATAATTAGAAAAATACCCATTTCAATTATCCTCTTTTGCTTTTAATCGAATTCTGTTTGTGAATTATCCCCGCAATCACATTCTCACATATTATACCAAAGCATTACACAAAATCGACCAGTACAGGTATAATTTAAATAAAATTGCACGAGGAGAAAAATATGTATAGACATAAACTGATATTCCCGCAATCATTTCCAACCATACATACCGAAAGACTAATCTTAAAACAAGCAACAATCGAAGACGCTGAGGATATGCACATCTACTTATCCAATGAAACCGTGTGCCGCTACATGGGCATTGATGCTCATGAAACGATTGAAGACACAAAAGGAGAAATCAAGTGGTATCACGACATCTTCAAAGAACAAACAGGCATCCGCTGGGGCATTTCTCTAAAAGATGATCCTGCGATCATCGGCAGCTGCGGCTTTCTCAATCTAGAAAAACAGCACTGCCGCACGGAAATCGGCTATGAATTACACCACGATCATTGGAGAAAAGGCATCATGAGCGAAGCAATTGCTGCGGTGTTACGATATGGGTTTCAGGAAATGTATCTGAATCGGATTGAAGCGATTATTGATCCAGCAAATACGTCCTCTGTTCAATTATTGGAGAATGTTGATTTTGTTCGAGAGGGTTTATTAAGGGAGTATGATCTTGGTCAGAATGGGTTTGATGATGTGTTTATTTATTCGATTTTGAAGAGGGATTTCAAATAAACTGAATGATTTTTAAACAGAAGCGTTAAAGTGAATGAATTAAAATTGCACAATTACCCAGTAAGAAACCTCTAGTCAAGTTTATGACTAGAGTTTCTTTGCATGGTAACCCTTCTAATTTACTTACAATTCCAGCAATATTCAACACCCTTTCTATAATTATAGTATCAGTAATAGTAAAAATTTTTGAACAAAATGCAGATCCACACTTAAGTAATTACACTATTTCACTTACTTTTCTTTTCTAAGTACAAGATTCAAATAAAAATAGCCTATTCTTTAATCTGTTTTAGTTGGAATAATTCATATTCCAAAAAAAGAGCTTTTGTCCATTTGCAATTTCACTGATTAATTTAGATTTTTCATTTTCAAAATCTATTTTAGTGACATTATTTTTACGTTTACTTGTTTCGCTTTCAATTTTGGAGAACGTTGGACATGTGGAGTTGGAGTGAGGTTACAACAAGTAATGAATAAACTCATTGTGTTATCAGGTCATAGTTGGCAGTGGCAAAACATTTTTAATCAAAAATCATAGATAATTATTAAGTAAACGAGTCAAGAAGAAGAACTGGCATATTTACAGTAGTACACGCATGGGAAATTTTAAATATATAAGGATATATTACCTTAAATAACATTTACATCAAAATAAATATAGGTTAATATATTCTTGTATTTCATAAAAAGGGAAGGGAGGTATATTCTGTATTAATTCTAAATACTGCATGTGAGAAGGAAGCTTGAATGAAAAAGTCAAAAGCCTTATTACTATTTGTTTCGTGCCTAGTGATTCTTGCAATTGTATTATGTTGGGGACTATCTGGCGATGTTTCTGAGGATAATAGTAAATCATACAAGACAGAGAAGGAAAAAGACCTGCTATGGGGATATAAAGTTATAGGTCATGAAAAACCTAATAATCATAAGAATTATGTCAAAATTGCTATCCTTGATAGCGGTATTAATAAGTCACATAAAGAGTTTAAAGATTTAACTTTTTATGAGTACAATGCTATTAAACCAAAAAAATCTATCGAAGATGATTATGGTCATGGTACAGCAATTGCCGGAATAATCGCTGCAACTGGTGAAGAAATAAAAGGTATTTCACAGAATCCCATTATTTATGATGTCAAGGTACTAAATAAAAATGGCAAAGGAAAAGTTGAAGATGTTGTCAAAGGGATTAAATGGTGTATTGAGCAAAAGGTAGACATAATTAATATAAGTTTCGGATTTGGAAAAGACTACGATGAATTACGAAATGTTATAAAAATTGCTTTAGATAACAATATAACAATTACAGCTGCTTCTGGAAATACATTAGGTCTAACTGTTGAATACCCTGCAAAATATGAAGGCGTCTTATCGATATCCTCACTTAACGAAAAACTAAAAATTGATCCAATTTCAGCAAAAGGAAAAATTGACTTTTCTGCGCCTGGAGTAAATATTAAAACAACTGATATACACGGAGGATATACAAAGGTAAAAGGTACATCCTTTGCAACTGCGTTTGCAACAGGTGCTATAGGCTGTTTGTATTCTAAAAAATACAAATCTAAAGAGAATGTTCATCAAACACTCAAGAAAATACAGTTGATCTTGGAAAGCTAGGTTATGACAGAGAGTATGGCAATGGGATGATTATTTGTAACAAGGGAGAGAATTAGATTGAAAAAGGTTTTAATAAAAATTCTTGTGTTAACATTGTTTTTGTGTGGAGTTGTTCCTGAATTTGCAAGTGCAAAATCAGGCGAAATTGATTCTGATGCTTTAAGAATAGAAGAGAATGCTAGTAAAGAATATGAAGTGAATGTTGAAAAAGAATTGGGGATAGAGCTAGAACAAGATATGTTAATGGAAGTTAAGGAAAGCCTAGATGAAGTTAATATATCTACTCAGCTTGAAGCTGAGAGTATGAATGTCCAAACTGACATGAAAATTAATCATGAGACAGGTGAAATCACAGTTGATGGTATTACAGAGTTAGAAAATGGGGAAAAAGAAACTAACAAATTCAACGTGTTAATTGAAGAGATTGAAGGAAATGATTTTACAGCAACCTTTGTGGATGATGAAACAGGAAAAGAGTATAAAGTTAGCACCATAGAAGCTCAGTCATCAATTGTTCCAGCAATAATAGTTGGAATTGTTTCTAGGTTTGGTATTCAATATGCTATTAAAAAATACGGAAAGAAGCTAATAATAAAAACTTTTTTAAAAACAGGTAATTAAACAAGGTATAAAAAAAAGTTTCTAAGTTTTCTGTTAGCAACAAACATCTTAGTAATGCAAAAGGTAGATACAGAAAATTTGATACCAAAAGCAAGAGCACAGTAAATAAATGGATAAAAGAAGCTTTACAATCTAAAAATGTTTCGTTTACTATAAACAATAATAAAAAACTATCCTTTGTCATCACTGCAAATCTGAAAAAGAAAATCGGAACAAAAGGTGAGACAAAAATAAAAATAGTTATAGGTTGGGATGGTAAAATATGGACAGCTTATCCAATCAAGTAGAATTTGATTATATGTTCACATCTGATGAGAAAGATATTCCAAAGAACATGAAGAAAGATCCATCAACAGCTCTAAGAGTAGAGGGAGAGTTTAAAATAGTTATAAATGGCGAAGTATATTTTGAAGAAAATATCGCCTTATTAGAATTTTATGCATCTTTGCACGACTGGATTAAAAAGATAAAGAAAAAAACAAAGTTACAGAGTATAGATATTACACAATGGAGTATGAGGAAGACGACCCCATTATTTCAGTAATACCATTTGATAATAAGGCTCGACTCACCACTATTTGGGAAACTCAACAGTTATATAATGTATTCGATCTTAATTATATAATTGAACAAATGAAGGTATTACATGAAAACCTTGGACGTGACATTGAACAACATTATAAAATTTCACTAAAAACTTTATTGAAATATCCCATTAAGAAAATATTGAATAGAGAAAGGAACTCCTGGTTAGGGGTTCTTTTCAATGTTTTAGTAGGATGTTTTTAGAGGAGGTGTATTTTTGATTTTATATTTCTTAGCTGGTTTTATAGGAATCATAATAGCCACAATTATGCTAGGTATTGAAATCGAAGGATATACATTTTTGACAAGTTTTATTTTAAAGATGTTTGGGATGTCTATATTTGTAGGATCGATATGGCTAATAAATCAAAACAGAGAAGAATGCCCAAAAATAGCAATAAAAATGAAGAATGAAAGCTCATTGTAAAATTCGTCGTTACAAATATCTTTATACCTATATCTCGAATTGCAAGCGGTCTTCCATCATTAATTACAAAAACCTTTATTTGATTTATTTTAGATAACTCATTAAAAGCATCATCTCTTGAACTGAAATTATGATAAAAATATCTCTTCCTTATTACTATTATCTATAAAAAAGATTGTTCTATTAATCTTACATGGTAAATATCCCAAACTGTATTTAAAATGGGCTCAACAGTTTTTTAGAGTACCTCTCCAAATATTCTTATCAACACCACTTATATCGGACATTGAGCGTTCCATTAATGCAGTAGTAATATTATAATTGAATTGATTATTTTTAAAAAAATTTAGATAATCGAGAAATTCATTCTTCTGAATATTTTGTCTATAATCATTTAATAACCTGTTTAAATACGTCAAAATATTCAAATCAAAATGTACAACTTTACCAACTTTTATTTTCGGTAATCCTCCAATATAATTACTATCAAGAATCCACATTTTTGTATAGTCAGGAGAAATATTTTTATAACCGTTAATTTCCTATTTTTAAAACTTTCATTAATATTTGAATATTTTTATATGATCTGATTTATTAAAAAATTTTTCGAATATGATATTCTTTTCAATTGTATTATCTGCTTTAATTATGAGATCAATAATAATTTTAAGTTGTTCATTCATTGTATCCCCTTCACATCTGATTTTCCTTCAATATCCCTCAACCTACATTTATCTAATTAAATATTTTTTGCAGTTCTGCTGAAACTGTAATTAATCAAAGTGATAGCACCGATACCAATTGTTTAGTCGTATATTCTGGCGTCATCCATGGCACCTTTGTTGTGGATGTCTGGGAGAACCTCAAAATATTGTCAGATGTCTCACTCAAAGCCTAAGATGGAAATTTCTTCGAGTAGAATTAAATATTATTCCCGGATGATTTCTAGATTTTCTTCAGAAACTCCACCCAGTACACGGATACCCAGTCCTGAACCTAGGACTATAAGGTCCATTCTAAAATTGCAACATAGCACAAAAAGTCAAGTTTCCTAAAAAGCATTTCCGCTATACTAAACTCGTAAGGCAAGGAGGTGCTCGGTTGTCCTATCAAGAACATGAGAAAACGATTCAAGAAACATTAAATTATATTGAACAGCATCTGAAAGATGATTTACCGCTTCAAACTCTAGCGAAACACGCTGGTTATTCTAGGTTTCACTTTCACCGTATGTTCAAAAAAGTGATTAAGAAGTCAGTTGTTGACTATATACGGGAACGTCGAATGACCCAAGCGGCGAAGGATTTAATTCATACGGACCAACGGGCGATTGACATCGCATTGCAGTATCGTTTTGGTTCACAGGAATCCTTCACTAGAGCCTTTAAGAAAATATATGACATGTCACCCGCACGTTATCGGAGATTATTAAGGAATGTGATTAATGAGGAGGAAACAATTATGGCTGATCATCAGAACACACCTACTGGCTGGATTATGACGGGGGACACCCCATCTGACTATGAAACAGGTTTGGATAACAGAATTGTTCACAGTGGTACTAACTCCGCTTATTTAAAATCAAAAGATGAAAAAGCTCGAGGTTTCGCGACATTGATGCAGCAAATTAAGTCTGATCGTTACCGTGGAGAACGCCTTCAATTTTCTGCTTTTGTCAAAAGCGAAGATGTGAAAGGTTCAGCTGGTTTATGGATGAGGATTGACCATTCTTCAGGTGAAGTTCTTGCGTTTGACAACATGATGAACCGCCCCATTACAGGAACAAACGGCTGGAATCATTTTAGTATAGTATTGGATGTTCCAGTCAAAAGTGAAGTCATTGCGTTTGGCATATTACTACATGGTCAAGGTCACATTTGGATGGACGAACTTAGTTTTAAAATTGTAGATGAAAGTGTCCCCGTGACAGAACAAAATACTGTGGATCATTTAGAGGATGAACCAGTGAATTTAAATTTTGAAGGCTAGCAGATCGAATTTAAGAGGAGGTTCATTGTCATGAAAAAAATTGGTGCGATTTTATTGTTCGCTATGAATTCACTCACCTTTATTTGTGGCCTCGGAATTTTATTTGGTGAAGAGGATTAAAGATAAGCACCCATAGAACAAAAAAAATCAATTAAAAAAGATATCCCTATCACTATCTCTTTTTTATAGACTTGGTATAATAGAAAAAATCAGAAAAATGAGAATGCGATGATAAGGAATAGTACTTGCCGAAATGTTTTCAGAAAGTTGCTGGTTGATGAGAAGCAATAACAAAAAAGCAGGGAACTCACCTTAGAGTAGCCTTAGTGAAATGAAAAGTATTGATGTAGTTAAGGTCGGCACCCCACCGTTATATGGGAAGGATACAGATCAAACAATCTGTATCCGAATAAGGGCATGATAATGTTTGTTTATCATGAAACAGGGGTGGTACCGCGTAAGAAGAAGTCTTTCGTCTCCAAGGTAAATATTGGGGATGAAAGGCTTTTTTTATATTCTATTTTCTAGGAGGAATCGATGATGTTTAACCACAAAAAATACGAAAAGAAATACTTTTTGCCACCGAAGCTTACTTATGATTGGGTGAAGAAAGAAACATTAGAAAGTGCTCCGATATGGTGCAGTGTGGACTTACGGGATGGTAATCAAGCATTACCTATTCCTATGAACTTAGAAGAAAAATTAGAAATGTTTCAGTTACTAGTAGAGATAGGTTTTAAAGAAATTGAAATCGCATTTCCAGCTGCTTCTGATACGGAGTTTAGGCTGTTACGGACACTGATTGATCATCATATGATTCCAGACGATGTCACGATTATGGTGATCACACAAGCGAGAGAGCATATTATCCGCCGAACCTTCGAAGCCATTAAGGGAGTACCGAAAGCGATTGTTCATTTATATAATTCGACTTCAGAAGCGCAGCGCAGACAAGTATTTAAGAAAACAAAAGATGAAATTAAACAAATTGCCATTGATGGAGCTATTTTAGTAAAAGAACTTGCCGAAAAAACAAATAGTGATATTTATTTTCAATATAGTCCAGAAAGCTTTCCAGGAACAGAAGTTGATTATGCGTTAGATATTTGTAATAGTGTTTTAGATATTTGGAAACCGACACCAACTCATAAAGCCATCATCAACATTCCGACAACAGTTGAATATTCAATGCCTCATATCTTTGCAAGTCAGATTGAGTATATACACAAAAATCTGTCTTACCGAGACAGTGTGACATTATCTGTTCATCCTCATAATGACCGCGGCTCTGGGGTGAGTGATGCAGAATTTGGTGTTCTGGCTGGCGCAGAAAGAGTCGAAGGTACATTATTTGGTATCGGTGAACGTACAGGGAACGTTGACTTGATTACCTTGGCGATGAATATATATTCACAAGGTTATGATCCAAAATTGAATTTCAATAACCTAGAAGCGATTCGTAAAAAATATGAAAAACTAACAAGAATCACTGTTCCTGAGAGACAGCCCTATTCTGGGGAGATGGTTTTCACCGCATTCTCTGGTTCACATCAAGATGCGATATCTAAAGGTATGAAATATAGAAAAGAAAATAAAGTTGATAAATGGGACGTTCCGTATATCCCAGTAGATCCAGTTGACTTGGGTAGGAATTATCAAACGGATGTGATTCGAATCAACAGCCAGTCTGGAAAAGGCGGCATAGGTTATATACTAGAAACAAATTATGGCATTCAACTTCCATATAAAATGAATGAAGCCATGGGTTATGAAGCGAAGAAAGTATCTGATCAGACAAGTAGGGAATTGTCTGTCGAAGAAATATATCATGTTTTTAAAGAACAGTATGTTGATTATCACCCTCATTTCCAGCTGCTTGATTATCAATTTCATAAAGGAGAGAAGCAGGAAGTTACCTTAACTTTGCTGAGAGATGATCAACAAATTGAAATACAAGGAACTGGCACTGGAAGTTTAGATGCAATTAGTAATGCGTTAAAAGCATATTTTCATCTCGAATATGTTTTGGAAGTCTATGAACAGAATTCTTTGGGCAAGGATTCCCAAGCAAAAGCCTGTGCACAAATTGGAATTTCATATCAAGGAAAAATGCATTGGGGTGCTGGAATTGATAAAGATATTATAGAAGCAACAGTGAAGGCCCTGGTGGTTGCAGTAAATAAACTAGAGGTTTGGATGTAGATGGAAAAAGATAAACTTGAAAAACATGAAGTGATGCAATATTTAAGAGAATATAACGAGCAAGAAATCTTTTATCAACAATACCAACAGAAAAGCATGACAATCAATCATTGCAATTATTTTTGAAGGATTATGATAAACACAATTTAATGCATAAGCAAATATATATAGAAGAATTTTTGCAAAAAGGGCAGAACGAATTTGAAGAGGAAGATACCATGTGGTTAGGTCAGGAGAAAGATATCGAAGTGAGAAAGTATAGCCGTTTTATGCCTCAATTGTCGGCTATCCATGATTTCTTTGAAATGATCTATGTTCTGGAAAATGAGATGTATGTAGAAGTGGAAGATAAAAAAATGACTTTAAAATCAGGAGATATTGCCTTTATTCCACCTGACACCATACACAAGCCAATTGTAATGGAGAATACAATCGCCATGCAAATCATGATCCGTAAGAGTACTTTTCAAAAGTGTTTTTAAAATGTTAAAAGGAAATAATGTCATTTCAGAGTTCTTTTTGAATGCATTGTATATAAAAGAAAATAAAAATATTCTTATTTTCCATAGTCACTTGGATAAACATTTGTTAGACTGCTCTCTTCAACTATTTACAGAAAATTATAATCGGTTCCCTAGTTACCAGTTGATTGTGAATAATTTGTTTGAGATATTATTATGTCTCTTATTAAGATTCAAACCAAGTCATATGAACGTAAATCAGGTCAAACAATATCGTGATATACGTATTATTGAAATGCTCCAATATATTCAGCAATGTTGTGAGCATATCACCATCCAGGAGATGGCAGAGGAATTTAACCTTTCACAGTCTTACCTGTCAAAATATATAGCTCGTAAGCTTGGCAAATCATTTAGTGAGATTCGACAAGAAATAAGATTGGAAAAAGCCTGCGAAATGCTCACTGGCAGCCATTCACAAGTAGATCATATTGCGGCAGCCGTTGGTTATCAAAATGTAGAGCATTTCATTCGTTTATTTAAGAGAAAGTATCACCTAACACCACATCAATATCGATTAAATAATAGATAATAAAGAGGAGAAATGATAATGTCCATCAAACAAGTAAAAGATTATTTTAAACAATATGATATGGATACTCGAATTCAAGAGTTTTCAGTATCTAGTGCAACTGTAGACTTGGCTGCTTCTGCATTGGGCTGCGAACCTGAAAGAATCGCAAAAACACTATCCTTTCTAATAAATGGACAAGCTATTTTAATTGTGACCTCTGGCGATGCAAAAGTTGATAACAAAAAATTCAAGGAATATTTTAAAACAAAAGCTAAAATGCTTTCTCCTCATGAGGTCGTTGAATTGGTCGGTCATGAAATTGGCGGAGTATGTCCTTTTGCTATAAAGAATGGCGTTTCTGTTTATTTAGATATTTCACTCAAACGTTTTGAAACAGTCTATCCAGCCTGCGGAAGCAGTAACAGTGCTATTGAACTCACAATAAAACAATTAGAAAAACACTCCGGTTATTCACAATGGATTGATGTGTGTAAGGGATGGAATGATTCATTAACACATTAAAATGGAAGGGAAAAGTGCAGTTAAAAATAAAAAAGAGCTAGAAACCCTTGATACACAAAGGTTTTTAGCTCTTTTACATTTATTCCCACTCTATCGTAGCAGGCGGCTTACTCGTAATATCATACACCACGCGGTTAATATGCTTCACTTCATTGACGATACGAGTTGAGATCTTTTCTAGTACGTCCCAAGGGATTCTTGCCCAGTCACTCGTCATACCATCAATAGATGTAACAGCACGGATGCCGATTGTGTAGTCGTATGTTCTTGCGTCACCCATAACACCTACGCTGCGGATGTCTGGGAGAACCGTGAAGTATTGCCAGATGTCGCGCTCAAGGCCGAAGTTGGCAATTTCTTCGCGTAGAATCGCATCCGATTCACGGACGATTTCTAGTTTTTCTTCAGAAATTTCACCTAGTACACGGATACCTAGTCCTGGACCTGGGAATGGCTGTCTCCAGACAATGTCATCAGGAATGCCAAGCTCTGAACCTAGGGCACGGACTTCATCCTTGAATAGCGTATTGAGTGGCTCAATCAATTCGAACTGCATGTCTTCTGGAAGACCGCCTACGTTGTGGTGAGATTTGATTGTTTGTGCCGTTGCTGTTCCGCTCTCAATGATGTCTGTGTAAAGTGTTCCTTGTGCTAAGTAGTCGATTCCTTTTAGCTTGTCCGCTTCGTCATCGAATACATAGATGAATTCGTTACCGATGATTTTACGTTTTTGCTCAGGATCAGACACACCTTTTAGCTTGTTTAAGAAACGATCTTTCGCATCTACTTTAATCACGTTCATGTTGAAACCTTCGCTAAATGTTTTCATAACCCCTTCTGCTTCGCCTTTGCGAAGAAGACCGTGGTCAACGAAAATACATGTCAGCTGATCGCCGATGGCTTTGTGGATCAATACCGCCACAACAGATGAATCCACACCACCGCTTAGTGCGCACAATACTTGCTTGTCGCCTACTGTTTCACGGATTTTCTGCATTTCGATTTCAATGAAGTTCTCCATTGACCATTTGCCATCACAATCACACACGCCGAAGACAAAGTTTTTCAATAGGTCATTTCCGTACTCAGAGTGACGAACCTCTGGATGGAATTGAACGCCATAGAAATTCTTCTCAGCTAAGCTCATGGCTGAGTTTGGACAATGTGCACTTGTTGCATCGACTGTAAAGCCTTCTGGTACTTCAACAACGAGGTCACCATGGCTCATCCAAACGACTTGATCAGTTGGAAGGTCTTTGAATAAAGCAGGTGTTCCGTTAATATGGATATCTGCTTTTCCATATTCACGCTGGCTGGCCGCTTCTACTTTCCCGCCTAAATAGTGAGTCATGAGCTGCATGCCGTAGCAAATGCCTAGAACCGGAATGTCCAGATCAAAGATCTTTTCATCACAGCGGAAAGATCCTTCATCATAAACACTGTTTGGTCCACCAGAAAGGATGATTCCTTTAGGTGCCATTTCTTTAATTTCTTCAGCAGTTAAAGTGTGCGGATGAAGCTCACTGTACACACCAAATTCACGAATACGGCGTGTGATCAGCTGATTGTACTGACTGCCGAAATCGAGAACCAAAATCATTTCATTTACTAAATTTGTCATGGTGTCACCTCTATGTCCAATATAGTTTTTTTATAAACGCACAGAAAAAATGAGAGGAGAAAACCTGCTCTCAGAGTGAATCACGCTTTTGAAGCGCCCAGACTCACATCCGAACGCTTCAATTTCATGTATTTTAGAAGGTTTTAATATTCACCTATTCTAACAACAGGAAGGTACGCGGTCAAGACTATCTCCTGTTTATTAAATTTTCCCATAACTTTGCCGATTGCTGCCAAAGCGCCGAGGCATCCTCTCGTCGGTAGAGCGCACGTTCATAAAACTGCGTCAGCTCTGACATATGATGATCTCCATCCTTCTCATCGATCAAAGAAGCGAATTCTCTTAGTGTCATACCTGGCTTTTTCTCGATTCCTCTGCGCCCTAGCTGCTTTAATAGAGCTGCATACGCATAGAAGAATGCTTCATCCTCTGGCAGACGTTTCACCTTTCTTACAATAAAGAATGGCAGCCATCTTGTTCTAAATCGATAAAGCATCCAGCTGATGAAACCAAGCAGGACAATAGCTCCTGCGGCATAACCTATAACCCAACCAACATGCACCATATTTGGCTTTGCCTGCGCTGTTTGTTCCTTTGGTTGTGCCGGCTGCTCTGTCTCCTGCTGCTGCGGCTGGTCTTGCTGCTTTTCTTCACTTGCATCAGAACTAGACTGATCTTTTTCTTCCTTTTGATCATCCGTTTGATCGCTTGAAACAGCTTCATTCGTAAATGTCTCTGGGTTTGTAAATCCTTTTGTCGGTTCAAAGGTGACCCAGCCTCTGTTTGGAAAATAAACCTCTACCCATGAATGCGCATTGTTATTGGTCACTTCATACACATTGTTTCCATCCATCTGTGTTTCATATAACTGGCCAGACGTATACCCTTTCACCCATCTCGCCGGAATTCCGATCGAACGAAGCATTACAATCATAGAGGTTGAAAAATTATCACAGTAGCCAATCATCGTATCAAATAAAAATTGATCCACATAATCTTCATTACGACCAGGCACAGCGACATTCTGCGTTTCATATGAAAACTTCGCAGATCCTAAATAATCCTCGATGGCTTTCGCTTTATCATACATATTATCCTTCGTTTCCGTTAAGCTGTTTGCCAAAGTTTTCACACGCTCTGGAAGTGACGATGGAAGCTGCAAGTATTCACGGCCAACCTGCTGATTCACCTGCTTCTTTGTCGGTACTTTGATTCTCTGCAAATCCTCCAGGATAAATGTAGGAGATAAAAAGCTGACTTGATAGTTCCCTAAATTTTTGGGTGGGTTTTGCATAGACGGGACAATTTTCTCCGTTTTGCCCATGATTTGCAACGGAATGTTTTCCATTGGCGTCAGCATGATCGTTCCAATAGGATAAACAGCATGATTAAATCGATAATCCGATTCTATATCAATTCTTGTTTCATGCTCCTCTGTTTTCACTCGCTCAGTAAACCACCGATTCGGCACAGTGTCGTCCTTTAGCCGAGTAGGCTTCGTATCATTTGAAGCATCCTCCCAGCCCTTTCCTGTGTAAATGCTTTTTGTTTCTACACGAAAGTAAGATGGCTCCTTTCCGCTCCATTTAAAAACAGGAGTGCGGTCCTCACTAAACGGTCCGCCTAGCGCCGAATCATCTGCACTATATCCCACTTTATTCTGCCCGGCTGTCCCATCTTGATTCGTGACCGCCTTAAAAAACGGAACAGGATCGGGCCATTTCGGATCAGACTTTGGCAAAGAAGCACCGAGTGTCGCTGATAGAAGGACAAGCGCCAGCATGGGCAAAAACCACTTTAGACGCGCTTTCTGTGACACCCGAACACCCTCAGCTGAACGCAGTCGATCGAAATACAGCAATCCAAGCAAACAAAAGCCAAATACCATAATACGAACAATCGCAAAGGTCGCATCATATGGCGTAAACGTATCAAGAATCGTGACATAGACAATCGTCATCAGTAAAAAGAAAAAGATACGCTGCTGATAGACCACCCAATAATGAAGCAAGTAGACAAGCAGCCACAGCAAAATATAAAACAACAATGTGCGGAAAGACGGATACATGTCACTCCACATGCCCATGCTCATTAAGGTGATATTATCCTTGATATCAGCAAACAAAGCAGCCGGATAGCCTGGCGCTGATTGATAAAAGATCAAATATAAGGCGAGCAAAATCAGTCCAGCACAAATAGGAAACGTCACATACCACTTCAGACGAAAGAACGTAAACAAACACGTAAGCCCGATAAAAATGATGAAATAAGACGTATGGCTCGTCTCTGTAAAATCTTGAAGCGGACGAAGCCACTCCCATAGCAGCAGAAAAGCTACAGCATAATAGATGAACAATTCAAAACGGCTTTGCCGCAGATGTGAATGCAGCATAAATGTTTGTCACCTCACAGTTCTTTCGTGCAGCCGGTCTTCAAATAAAAGGGTGATGCGTATTCCAGAGGCCTTGAGCCGGTCTGCAAGCTGTTTTTCTTTTGTCGTGAAATGGTCAACGGCTTTCTTCACTAAAAGCACGGTGATGTTCTTTCTGTTTCGATTTCCAAAGAGACTTGCCTCAAGCTCCTCCTGCAGCTGACCCGTGACGACATATTTTCCTGAGTGCTGGTACTCACTCGCTGCTAACGGTTTATATTCTAGTGCGCGGGAAGGCTGATGCTGCACCCTTGTTAAATAATAAAGCATGTCCTGTAAATGAAGTTCTCCTTGATCGACTCGAAAGGCATGTTGATCTCCTAGAGGGACAAGACCTGACGGCACTCCTTTTTTCACAGCCGTTTGAAGAACAGATGCCGCAATAGAGACGACTGTTTCAAAAACAGCTTGATCAGTAAAATCAGCAAACACAACAAGGTCCTTTGCTTGATTCTGTTCAAATTCCTTCGTCATCAGCTGGCCTCTTCTGGCCGTCGTCTTCCAGTCCACCCAAGCAAAACGGTCTCCTTGCTGATATTCCCGTACACCTGTTGTCACATGGGCCGGTTCATTGAACCACGAGTGAACCGCTTTGCCTCCATTTTCACTCACTGACTCAGCAGGCTCTACAGGGATATCCAGCACTTTTGGGTAGACAAGCAGCTTTTTCTCTAACGGAATGATGATTTCTTTTTCAACAAACCCAAACATATCACCCGTTTTGATTCTAACCGCTGTCAAATGATGCTCTCCTCGCATGACATCATTCAATTGATAGGAAAATCGCCAAGTTTTCCGAAACCAAGGAAAAAGCATTTGCTTCATTTCAATCTGTTCCTGTAAGTGAAAGGTATTTGGCGGAGCATCCTCTATCATGACGTAAACGTACGGAAATGGATGTGTCCGCTTGATTTCAAGGTCAACGGACAGCACATCCCCCGCCTTTAAGCTTGTTTGCTGTATTGTCCTCTTGGCTGTCGCGCGAAGCGGCACAAGTGCAAACAGCAAAGCATACAAAGCATATGGTAAAAATGCATAAAAAAGGAACCAACTCACAAACCCTCCCTGAAACATGGCATAACAAAAGGCTGCCGCAGTGAGAATGATGAGCATCATCACCCTTAACCATAATGAAATTGCTACACGATGACGTGACTTCATTGAGTCATCGACTTTTGAACTGGCACGCCAATTTGCTCAAGCATTTGCCGCAGCAGTGTCTCCGCCTTCTTCCCTTCATATGTCGCTTCTGATGTCAAAATCATACGATGCGGTAATGTATAAGTCGCCAAATACTGTACATCATCAGGAATCACATAATCGCGCTGATTCAAAAGTGCATACGCCTGTGCCGCTTTCATCAAGGCGATCGATCCCCTTGGACTCACACCTAGATAAACAGCTGGGTGTTTACGCGTCGCTTGAGCAATTTCAACAATATATTCTTTAATGGATGCATCCACATGAATAGTCTGAACAGCCTGCTGCAACGCATGGATATGTTCCTTTGTCATGACAGCTTGGAGCGTATCAATCGGGGATTGTTTCTCCTGCAAGTTGAGCACCTCCAGCTCCTCGAGCATGGTCGGATATCCCATCTGCAGTTTGAATAAAAACCGGTCCATTTGCGCTTCTGGCAGCGGATAAGTCCCTTCATATTCCACTGGGTTTTGTGTCGCCATGACGAAAAAAGGATCCGCAAGCGGCATCGTTTCTCCGTCCACTGTGACACTGCCTTCCTCCATCGCTTCAAGCAATGCTGATTGTGTTTTAGGAGAAGTCCGGTTGATCTCATCAGCTAAAATAATCTGCCCCATGATCGGTCCTTGCCTAAATTCAAATTCATTCGTCTTTTTATTGTAAATCGACACGCCTGTTACATCTGAAGGCAAAAGGTCAGGAGTGAATTGGATTCTCTTAAACTCACAGCCAATGGATTTTGCCAAAGCACGAACCATCATCGTCTTCCCTACACCAGGCACATCCTCGAGCAGCACATGCCCCTTCGCCAAAATCGCTACAAGGCTTAATATCGCAATGTCTTTTTTCCCAACCATGACTTTATTGATGTTATCTACGATTTTTTGTAAATCTGAATGCATCGGTTCATCAAATGCCATCCTGATCCTCCTATCACGTTTCTGTCAAATTTCATATAGTCTAACTTTACCATACAACGCGCATTTGCATATAACATCAGCACGTATAAAAAAGAAGCCTTCTCACGATGGGAAAGACTTCTTCTCTTCTTTTGACTTACTTGCTGGCTCCATATGAACATGAGAGTGTAAAATATCATGCTCCTGCTTCATTCTTCGTTCAATTTCATCTGCAATATCATGGCTTTCTGCTATGTTCAAGTTAGGCTCGACCTCAACCACTACATCCACATGGACTGTACTTCCAAGATAACGCGCTTTTATATCCTTTAAATCGCCTACTCCTGGTGTTGCTTCAATGGTCTCTTTATATTTAGACATATCTTTGATATGAAAACCGTCTGTTAACGAATGAGAGGCATCTCTGAAAATCTCCCACGCAGTTTTACAAATAATTAAGCCAATGACAAAGGCTGCTAGCGTATCAATCCATGCCAGCTGAAATTGAGAGGCCATAATTCCTACAAATGTTCCAATACTTACATACGCATCTGATTTATTATCAGCAGCTGCCGCATGGAGAGCCTGGCTATTAATTCGTTTGGACAGATTGCGGTTATAAATATACACACCGTACATCACAACAGCACTTCCTGCTGCTGTCCAAGCCGCGATCAAATCCGGCGTTTGATGCTCAGATGAGAAGAACGACTGGCCTGCACTCAGCAAAACCTGAAGTCCAACAAGCATCATGATAAAGGAAGCCACAAGAGACGCAATATTTTCCGCTCTAAAATGACCATACGGATGATCTTCATCAGGCGGCTTTTGAGAAATACGCAGCCCAATCAACACAGCAAGGGATGCAATAATATCCGTCGTGTTATTCAATCCATCTGCTGAAAGAGCCTCTGAATGAAACACATACCCAATAATGAGTTTGACCGCAGATAAGATCACATAGGCAATGATGCTGACCCAAGCACCTGTTTCACCTTGTCTTAATTCGTTATAGCGCTCCATGTTGAACCGCGCCTCCTCACACATCACTTTTCTATTATTTATCTTACAAAGCAAAGCCCGTGTGGGTCTACAGCAACATGATTCGCTTATGTCAGCAAAATAGGATAAATAGAAATGTGTTGACCTAAGTAAACTTATTTTTACAAGGTCAAATGACCTCAAGACCTACTCCCATCAACCTTTTTCCAATTCTCTTCGAAATAGACATATCGTCAAATCATTCTTCTCTGGTAAATTATCAGAATAATTTTATTTTGAGACACAACTTCCCTCCTTCCTTTTTTATGCTATTTTAAAAATAAACAGAGGGAAAAGAGGGAACATAATCTCTCAAATCCTTTCTACTTTTTAACATCATGTTAAGAGGTTTGAAATGTCAGTTTGATAACCTGTCCAATGCTGAATGACAATTCAGTATGATAAAATTTAAAATATTCTAAAAACAAATTCTCTATTCATGAGAAATGTTTGGAGGTAAAGAAATGTCCAACATGACAAACGGTCTTCAAAAAAACCTTAAAACAAGACATATTTCGATGATCTCCATTGCTGGGGTCATTGGGGCAGGGCTATTTGTTGGTAGTGGCGCTGTCATTCATTCTGCAGGGCCTGGATCCATTCTTTCCTATTCTTTTGCCGGACTTCTGGTGATCTTTATTATGAGAATGCTTGGAGAAATGGCATGTGCCTATCCGACAAGCGGTTCTTTCTCACAATATGCGAGCGATGCCATCGGTCCATGGGCCGGGTTTACAATCGGCTGGCTTTACTGGTTCTTCTGGGTGATCGTCATCGCCATCGAAGCCATTGCCGGTGCTGCCATTATTCAATATTGGTATGGAGATGCACCTGTTTGGCTCACAAGTCTTATCCTCACAATCCTCTTAACATTAACAAATATCTTTTCTGTTAAATCTTTTGGCGAATTTGAATATTGGTTTTCATTAATTAAAGTCGTCAGCATCATTCTCTTTCTACTCATTGGTTTTGCATTTATCTTTGGTTTTGGCGGTCATCATACTTCAGGTCTTGCCAATCTAACAGGGAACGGCGGTTTTCTTCCAAATGGATTCAGCTCTGTGTTACTCGGAATCGTCGTCGTCATCTTTTCCTTCATGGGAACGGAGATTGTGGCCATAGCGGCCGGTGAATCAGCAGACCCAGTCAAATCTGTGACGACAGCCACCCGCTCTGTTGTATGGCGTATTATCGTATTCTATGTCGGATCAATTGCTGTCGTTGTCACCTTGCTTCCGTGGAATTCCGCAAGTATTTTAACAAGCCCGTTCGTTGCGGTATTAGAATACATTGGTGTTCCATCAGCCGCTCAAGTCATGAACGTCATTGTCTTAACAGCTGTTCTATCTTGTTTAAACTCCGGTTTGTACACAACGTCCAGAATGCTTTATTCATTAGCAGAAAGAGGCGAAGCGCCGAAACGCTTTATGAAAATCAGCAAACGTGGTGTTCCTGTAGCGGCTACAGTCGCAGGTACCTTCTTTTCCTACATTGCCGTCATGATGAACTACTTTTATCCTGAAACCATCTTTTTGTTCTTAGTCAATGCATCTGGCGCTATTGCCCTTCTTGTTTACTTGGTCATTGCCGTTTCACAATTAAGAATGCGACGCAAAATCGAAAAAGAAAATCCAGAACAGCTCAAAATCAAAATGTGGCTGTTCCCATACCTCACGTACTTTACCATTTTGGTCATTTGCGCCATCTTGGCATCGATGCTGTTTATCGAATCCATGCGGCCACAGCTCATTTTGACGAGTATCATTACCTTTGGCGTACTGGCTGCTTATTTCATCTTTAAACCGAATAAAAAAGTGCCTGCAAATGCGGCGCTTGAAAATAAACACCCGTAATTCTCCCGCTGAAAAGCGGGTTTTTTTATTTTATTCACCTATTTGGATGTCCGCACTTATACTGTATCAAATTGAATTTAAGTGAGGATTAGTCAACATGAACCTAGAAAAATTTGTTGACGAGCTTCCAATTCCAGAAGTCGCGAAGCCCGTCAAAAAGAACCCAAGACAAACGTATTATGAAATTGCTATGGAGGAGGTATTCTTAAAAGTTCATAGAGACCTGCCCCCAACCAAGCTATGGACCTATAATGGCAGCTTGCCTGGTCCAACCATTAAAGCCAATCGAAATGAAAAGGTCAAAGTGAAATGGATGAACAAATTGCCATTGAAACATTTTCTGCCTGTTGATCACACTATTCACCATGGGCAACACGATGAACCAGAGGTCAAAACAGTCGTTCATCTGCATGGCGGCGTCACACCAGCAAGCAGTGACGGCTACCCAGAGGCCTGGTTTTCACGGGATTATGAAGCAACCGGCCCTTTTTTTGAAAGAGAGACTTACGTCTACCCAAATCATCAGCAAGCCTGCACATTATGGTATCACGATCATGCGATGGCATTGACACGACTAAATGTGTACGCCGGTTTAGCTGGGTTTTATTTGATCTCAGATGCATTTGAAAAGTCTTTAGAGCTTCCGAAAGATGACTATGACATTCCTTTAATGATTATGGACCGGACGTTTCAGGAGGATGGCTCACTGTTTTATCCTAGCAGACCAAACGATACGCCAGAGGACAGTGACATACCAGACCCATCCATCGTGCCCTTTTTTTGTGGAGAAACGATCTTAGTCAATGGAAAAGTATGGCCATATTTAGAAGTAGAGCCGCGAAAATACCGTTTTCGCATTTTAAATGCGTCCAATACTAGAACTTACGAGCTGCATCTAGATAACGACGCTACAATCTTGCAAATTGGTTCCGATGGGGGCTTTTTGCCAAGACCCGTTCGCCATCAATCCTTTAGCATCGCGCCTGCTGAACGTTTCGATGTCATCATCGACTTTTCAGCTTACGAAAACAAAACGATCACTCTCAAAAATACAGCCGGCTGCGGACAGGATGTGAACCCCGAAACAGATGCGAACATTATGCAATTCAAAGTCACACGTCCGTTAAAAGGGAGAGTACCTAAAACATTACGTCCGATTTTCAAACCGCTGCCGCCGCTTCGGCCAAGTCGAGCTGATAGAGAGCGTACACTCACACTTACCGGCACACAGGATAAATACGGCCGCCCTATCCTATTGCTCGATAACCAATTTTGGAATGACCCTGTCACAGAAAATCCTCGTCTTGGCAGTCTAGAGGTTTGGTCTATTGTCAATCCAACCAGAGGAACACACCCTATTCATTTGCATCTTGTTCAATTTAGGGTTTTAGACAGAAGACCATTTGATACAGAAGTCTATCAATCGACAGGAGAAATCGTGTATACCGGACCAAACGAAGCGCCTCCTTTACATGAACAAGGCTACAAGGACACCATTCAGGCGCATGCAGGTGAAGTCATTCGGATCGTTGCTCGATTTGTTCCATACAGCGGCCGGTATGTGTGGCATTGTCATATTTTAGAGCATGAAGATTATGACATGATGAGGCCGATGGATATCATTCAGTAAAAATGAAACCACTCTTCCACTAAATGCGTAGAACTTATGAAACTGCTGATTACAAAGGGGCTAACGGACATCCAGTCATTAGCCCTTTTATGATCCATTTCAACATGGAAAAATAAATCGCATGAATCATTCCTTTGAAGAGCGTTCCATACTTAAAAAGTTGACGCAGCAACCGATAATACTACTATATACCCATTACATCTATCAAAAGGCACATAAGCCATAATGAACGAACAAATGGAAAATTGCGATAAAAAACGGAGGAGTTCAATTTGAATGAAGAAAAAGAGACTTGCCAGGAACAAGAAACAGCGGCAGGTAACAGAGAGAAGCTTTCAATTTATGAAAACGAGAGCATTCGGTCAAACATTGAACAACTAACCATTGAACTCAGTGAACAAAAAGAATTCAATCACTTCATATTAGATGAAAAACAAAAGGCCATCAGCACATTATCTTCCCTCATCACAAAAGGCAATTGTGATGAAGACTTAAAGACTCATTTTGAACAAGCATTACATATCGGACTTTCTGTTATAGAGATTATGGAGATTATTAAACACTGTACAAAGGTTGCTGGCTTCCCTCACTCCATTAATGCCCTGTTTATCTTTCAAAACTTATTAGATGAAAACAAATAAAACAGAGAAAACGAGATGTCATCAGTCCTCTCGTTTTTTTATGTTCACTCATATTACTCTTTTTCTTTTCCTCTGTCACATAAGCAAAATACGAAAATAGCACTCGTATCCCTGCATAAAAACTGATTTTCCTTCTATAAATCCACCATTTCTCCAGCATATCAAGTGACAAAATAAAAAAACGTCCAGTTATATAAATAACTGAACGTTTCCTTTATCGATTGACAGTGAAATTATTAACGATTCCGCCATCCTTCTCCCAAGCGGCTTCCACTGTTTTCTTCTTCATATTGTATTCAAAAATCGTTCTTACTTTCGCCTTTCGTCCGGTGTCATCCTTTAATTCTTCTGCGTCTTTTGCAACACCTAAGAAATAAACAGACGACCCGTCCGTAGAAAATTGCGGCTGTGCAGCACTTAAAATATGAACATCCTGGCTGTTTTTAACGAGTGTCGTCGTTTTTCCTGTTTCTACATCAAGCAACTTAATCGAGGATATTTCTTTTTCTTTACGAACCTTTACTTCTGTATAAATCAATTTCTTATGATCTGGAGAAAATGAAATATCATTGATCGTTTGTGAGATACGTGCAATGCGTTTCCCCTTCTCACCTGTTTGAAGGGTGATCTTCATGGTTGTTGGTTCAGGATCTCTGCCCTTTTCATTTGCTTCATCGGTTTTTTGATAATCTTCTTTTAAAGAATAATGCTGGATTGCCAAATCATTTGAAGTCGGATCATATGCAAAAGAACTCACCGTATCATCCTTGCTTTTTTCCGGATACAGCTCTTTCATTTTGTGTGTTTTCAAATCAAAAGATGCGACATAAAATTGCTCTCCAGAATCCTTGTTATACCTTAGAAATAACTTCTTTCCGTCACCAGACAGCCTCATACTGTCGATAGAATCATCACTCGTAAACAGTGTTTTTTCTTCGTCAGATTTCACATTTAATTCCCGAATACTCACCTTTTGCGTGTCTTCATCCGTATACGTGTAATATAAAACCTGTTTCGTAGAATCATAAGCAATCGAAGGATATGCTGTCAGTTTCTCCGTATGAAGCGCCCGATCATGCAAGTAATAAGTATTGTTTAACTTTTGATCTGTAAATGAAACGAGCAATTCGTCTTTTGCATCTTGATTTGTTTTGACCTTTCCTGTATGTTTCGCCTCTTGCCCAGGCTTCATCATGAAGAAAATAACTGCCGCAATCACTGCGACGCCAATGACTGTGATGATCCACCATGTTGATTTTTTCATTGCCTTTCAGACCCTCTCTACAAGAAAAGAAGCCAGAAAATGAACTTTTCCCGCTTCTTTGCATGCCTATGTATTAATAAGTGTAATGCCCTTTTACGACACCTTTACTTGTTTTATACCCAAGTGCTTTGAATGCTTTTGGACTTACGTCTAATACAGCATTTGGCATTCTGCCTACATCATATTTATATACTGTAATCACTTTATGTGGTTTCGCTTTTGTTGTCACTCTTAGTTTTGTACCTTTTTTCGGTACGTCAAAGCCCATTTTAGTTGCTGCATCCCAATGACCGAGTTTTTTTCCATCTGCGCCTTTTTTGCCGACACCATTATACCAAGTAATATTGCCGCTTACTTTTTTTGCACTTGCTCCATGTGAGAAACTGAATGCTAAAAATAAACTAGCCACTGTTACGATTGTCGTGATAAGCTTTTTATTCATTAAGAAATCCTCCGTTTTTGGTTTCTGCACTCATTATACATGAAGATGAACCCAGTTATTTTACAGACACATTACAATTCAAATACAAGTTGACCACTTTATGACCGATAAAGTTCATAAATACTACCATAAACAGTCAGAACATTGTAAGCAGCCCCCCTCTTTCATTTTATATAATAAAAGTGAATCAAATTTAAGGGGGAATTTTCATGAAAAAGTGTTTCACCGTTTTGATTGTAAGTTTGGCCTTCGTTTTGATGTTTTCAAGTCTTCCTGCCTCAGCGGCTAGTCCTCGTCACGGCGCTATTGTGACGCAAACAGATGAAGCCAAATGGTCAGGTATCTCTGCTGATATTGTCCTGCCGAAAACAGCCACCATTAAAAACGGCTATGCGGACTGGTATCTCGGTCTCGGCTCTGCTGTTGTAGAGAGCGGTATTTCAAAAACGTCTTCTGGCTATAAAGTTTTTCTGGGCAGCGGCTCACAAGGCGGCAGTAAATACTGGAACAGCGAATACGATACAAGTATTAAAGATGGCGCACGTATCAACTTAAAGCTCATCAACAATGGTGATGGCACGGTGTCACTATATGTCAATGGGAAATTGCGCTATAAGCAGCCTGTTTACAACCCTAGCCGTCTGAAAAACCTTGATGTTGTCAAAATGGTACATGGCGTACAGGATAATGGAACAAACAGCTATTCACAAGCAAGCTTTTCGAATGTACAGCTTCGTGCAAATACATCAGGAAGTGTCTATAAAAATTGGGACGGGTCAATCAAATCGTCACTTTTACGTAAAAATTTAGAATCCGGTGCCGCAGCTCCTAAATTCACCGTCATTTCTTCTATCCCATTAAGTACAAGCCTTTCAGCACAATAAGAAAAAAGCACCCTCCATTGGGTGCTTTTTATTGTTCACAGCTTATCAACACTTCTCTTTTAATCAAAACAAAGATTCGTGGTAACATAAACATACAACATTCGACGAAAAAAGGAGAACGAACGTGAAAAAAAGTCTACTTGTTTTCATGAGTCTAGTTGCAAGTCTCTCCATTCTAGCAGCTTGCTCAAATACGACAAAAGAACAAAAACCAGAATCTAAGGCACTTCCAACGATTAATGAACGCATTCAAAAGGAAACGAAAGAAGTGATGGAGCAGTCTAAACTCATCAAAGACACTGACATCACCGTTGATCAAAAGAAAAAAATCATTTCTTTAAACGTAACGGCTTCCTCTGATACCAATAGTGATTACGCTGAAGTCATCGGTTTAAACTTTGCAAAAACGCTGGCCATTGGAGCATCAACTGAAAAAGAAAACAATCTGCATAAACCGGAAAATGACAGCCTCGGTGCCCTCTATTCCTTTTATGACCTAAACATCACCGTGAAACAAGAAAACGGTAAGGTACTGGCAAAAGGAAAGAAAACAACAAATGAAACAAAAATTACTTGGGAAAGAGCCCAATAACTGCTTGATGGATTTTCTTATAAATAAAAAGCTTGTAGAGACTCACTCTACAAGCTTTTTTTAATGTTCATGTCGGTTAAATCATCTCTCATAACATTGACCAGTGCGTGAATATCTGAGTGAGCCCTTGATGCTAATCGTACCAGCAAATCCTCTAAATACTCATACAAATGATGATCTCTCATTATATATTCCTCATATAACGGAATGACAAAGAAATAGAGCAAATCAGTGAATTCAAGTGCAGCGTCATCTTCATCCTCATCGTCTAACGCCTCACCAACACTTTGAATCAACCAATTCAAATCTTCTTTCTTTTCAATCGGAACATACATCAGCTGATGAATATAATCCGTATCCTTCGCTTGTAAAATCCGCTCCGCTGTTTCTTTTGATAGCGCACCAATCTCTGTAGAAGAAATATTCACAACCGTTAATTCGTCCTCTGATCTTACTTGATTCATTTGCAGCAAGTTTTGGTCCATCTCGACTCACTCCCCATTCTCAGATACCTTTATTATAAGGAATTGATCTGATCTTTTATGGAAATAGTGGATTTTTTTATGTAATTTTAAAGAAAATGTGACATTATGATCTATGGTGTCTCAAAACAAAAAAAGCACTCTAAATCTTAAGAGCGCTTTTTCATTCTGCCGCAAATCTTTCTTTCATCGCCTCAGCCATTTCCACTTCCCCCTCTGCTTCGAGCTGTTCAATGATACAGGCATAATCCCTTTCATGGCGATTTTGGCTTAATTTAAAAGCAGCCTGAACTTCATCAATGATGTGATCTTAAATCCTACAATGCCTTTCATTTGCTTCTCTAACAGTTCCTCAGACAACCTATCCCGCTGGCTGTCCTCTGTGACCTTCGTATGTCTCCAGCATTGTGGTTAATTCCTTTTGCTCTTCGTCTCCCATGTGAAAGGCATGCCCCCCCTGTTTGAAAAAGCCCAAATTTTCAGATTTTCATATACCTTCACCTTTAGAATCAAAAACGTCTGATACCTCATCTTCTTGCGGATTAAATCCTCTTTCACAGAAAATGTGGCCCTCTGATATGAGGGTTACTCCACTCACATAATAGTCTCATTCCTAAATAATTTAGATATCTTCTCTTATTTCATTTTCTTCCTCATCAATAAATCCTCTTTTTCCTTTGTAGAAGGTATACTTCGTATAAATTGAATCATATTTATCTGGTGGTGTATTCTCTACAAGTATTATTTGATGATTTTCACTAAGTTCTATTAAAATCTTATAAAACTCATCGTAAACTTCAGGATCATTAATTTTATTTTTTGGAGAAGCAAACTCTTCACCAATTTCCTCTTTCTTCTCTAATGTTCCCACATATTTACTTATTGAGTCCAATAAAAGAATTCCAGGATGACCTTTAGCATAACCCTTGGTTTTACTTGTTAGGATTGCTCCCAAAAAAGAGAGCTGCATACATTCTAATAGTCCACCGCTTTCATGTGCATATACACTTGCTCCATTGTAATACGGTATCATTTGCTCTTGATGAATATTTGTTTCATTTGTAGTATCATATTTTAACCTTTTCATAAAACTCTTATACTTCTTATCTAGAAATTTAAAAATCTCTTCTTTCTCTGCACTACTAACATGTAAAGCTTCAATGTCTTTAATTAGTCGAGATTCTTGGGCCTTCAAATCTTCAATTAGCTTCTCTTTTTCATCAATTTTATGATGTATTCTCAGCGCTTCTTTTAAACTTTCTTGTTTCTTAGTCAACTTATTAATAACTGCGTTAATACTATCAATATGAGAAAGATATGGTACCTCAGTTTTTTTTGAGTACTCTCCTAACGCTTCATTATAAATTGATTGTTTTTCCGAAAGTAATGAAATTTCTTTGTTATAATCTTCAATTTGTTTACTTTCCTTTTCAATTAGCCCCTGAACTAAACTTATTTTATTTACAATTTGTTTCTTTATCTTTTGAAGAGTCTTCTCAGCATTTTCACTTTGGTGTACTCTATTATGTAAGTATCCCAAAACTTTTTGAACTACAAAGAGGACATTCTACACTTTGGTCAGGAATTGTCAGATTATAATTAAGTTCCAGAGTTTCTTGAACTTCCTTTAGTTCAACTTCATATTCTTTAATCAACAGTTTCTTAGAATTTACTGAAAGTTGACAATGCCTTTATTACGTTGATACTCAAAAATCTCGTTGGAAGTTTCGTTAAAATCATTTTTCAATTTGACATACATTTTATTCTCGTCATTGTTATTACTTTTAGTAACGCTTTTTCCAATACACTGACTTTAATTTCTTTTTGTTCCTCAATCTCTAAATGAAGTTTATCAGATTTTAATTGAAGGCTAAATCTGTCTAGTGCATCTAAATCTTTCAAATATGAATTTAATCCATACAATTCTCTTCTTGTTTCATCAATTTCATTTTTGTACTTTAACCAATTGTTCATTTAATGTATCCTTATCAACATCTACTAAGTTAAACATCATTTTAAAAGCATGAGGATTTTTATTTGCTTTGAAGGTGCTCTTTTTCTCTAAAAATCACCTGTTCCAAGTTCATGCTGATGAATATATACATACCTAAAAATATCTCTAAAAGATACAGTTTCTATTTCTTTTTGATTACTATGTTTTTGATGACGTATTAATTTATATTCATTTATATTTAATTTGTTCATTAAAATCTTCATCGCATCTTGAATATCGAGGGTCTTAGGTGTATATTCATCTAAATTTTCATAGGGACAAAAATAAATGCTAATTTTAGTTTGTTTCTTTTTTTTAACATTCTGTTTAAAGTTAAAATCTCTTTATCAATGCTTAACTCTAAAAAACTTGATCACACTTGGCATCTAATTCAAGCTGAACATTTAAATCAATTTTTTTCAGATTTTCCAAAACAATAATCAATCAAACTAAGTATAAGAGATTTCCCAGATGTTTTTTCACCACTTATAATGGTTAAATCCTTATTAAAGTGTATTACCCTTCTATAAGAGATACCCTGAACTATTAATTTATGTAGAATTATACGACTCAATACCTTCCCTCCTTAATTCTCTTAGCATTTTCTGCTGAATAGCTTATTTTTGTATACATTTCAACATATTTATTAAAAAGTGAATTTAAATATTCCGATTTATTATCATGATAAAATTTTTCTCCAGAAGATATTAATTTCACTTTTAATTCACCTATTTTTATTATACATCTTCCTTTTACCTCAATAAATTGTAAATGTGACATGATTAACAGTATTTCATTTATTTTTGTTTGAAAACGAAAATATTGATTAGGAGAAAGAGTAAATTTATCAATATTGTCTATATCATCATGAAAGATCTTAGCCAAATCAAAATTTACTAAACTATAATAAAATAAAATTTCTTCTACTTTTCTTTTTGTTTTTTATTTTGAATAGAAAGCGCATTCATTAAACATAATACCTTCATAATGTCTAATTTTTGATTATTGAATAAAAGTTGTATTGAGATAGGTACCGAAGATTTATATTTAGTTTCTAGCTCCATCGAAACGTTCCCTCCCCCACCATATCTCTTCTTTTTCATTATCTGCTAGAATATGAACAAAACCTCTATTTTCAGATTTATTCGATTTATTAACTTTTAAAAATTCATTGTATCTTCCAAAATCAATTTCCTCTAGACTTTTATGAACTTCTTTTAAAAATTCTTCACTGTCACCATGTTCTGAATATGAATCAACATATCGATCCATATATTCAACAAATACTTGTCCTAGTATCAAATCTATGACATCGATAGACATTCCTAGTTTATTCAAAGCTCTAATATATTCATCTGCCGTAACATAAAAACAGAACTTAATTCTATTAAAGCAGGATTTATTTTTTCTAATTTTAACTTTTTATAAAATAAGTTGCCTTCTAAGTTTTTCTTAAAAGATTTTAATCCAGCACCTGCTACAACTACGGAATTATTTTGTTTACCTTCATTATTAGATTCAAGGCTCTTTTTTTTTTGCAGGTTTAGAAATTTCATGAAGGATTTTTCTTATTTCAGCTGGATGAGTTGAGTTTTCTGCATCATAAGGAATGGTAATTAATCCGTAGTTTTTTCTTAATTCTCTAATCTTATCTTCAGTTGGATTACTTAATAAAATGTAGTGGGTACTTTTAAAATATTCTTTATGTTCTTTAATTAAAGTCTTAATAAATTGATCGTCAAAGGAAAACCCCATAAACAAAAGCTTTTATTCGCAGTTACAGCTTTCAATAAATTGTCGTATTTTTATCATTATATAATTCTTGATAACTTTGTCGACTAATTACAATGTGTCCAGAGTTAGAAATGGTTCCGTGTAGGTGACAAACCCTTTTTTGACTAAATAATTTTTGAGTACTAAAATTTATATCCTTAAGAAGGATGGGTTGTAAATCAAATTTCAAGTATTCTTGTAAGAGGTTTTCATAATTAGTAGTCAAGTATAAAGAGAAATTCATTTTACTAAGGTCATAATAGTTATGCTCGGAATTGTCATCTAATTTTTTTTGTTTTTCTAAAATTAATTCTACTATTCTTTCTTGAATATCTTCCTCTTCTATAGGAGCATATTTCTTTATTTCATCGATAGCCCCCCAATAGTCATGTTTTTTCAAGTCTATTTCAACTGCTTGTTTTATAAAAGCTAATTGCTCTACAGCATATTTTTCAGTTAAATCTCTAATTAGCCCCCCCCAAGTTGGCACTTTAAAAGGTAAAGATAGTCCAGCACCAATAAAGGGTACTAGTATTCCATCATGGTAATCTTTTTTTAGATCTTCTAAGTGAATGTTCATATTGCCTCCTCTTTCTCTACTCTTAATTAAAAGTCCAGAATATGGTTTTTTATATTCATTTTAACTTATCATTACAGTTATATCCATATAAATCCTCTCCTTACCCTTTTTAACTCCATATCTTCGAATTCTACTTTTCTAACACCATCACAATCCCATACTTCACTTCTTGCTGAGGCTGGTGTGGATCTTCAAAGGATAATGGATAGACTTGGACATACAGAAGATCAAACAACAACTAAAATATACCTTCACATAACAAAAGCCCGAAAAAAAGAAGCTTCTCAAAAGTTCGGAGAACTAATGAAAAGCCTCTAATTTATCTATGTGGCATCAAAATGGCACCAAAATGAGTGTGACTTACGGATAAACCCTTATTAATCAAGGGTTTAAATCCGTTTTTACATCATGCCGCCCATTCCACCCATGCCGCCCATATCTGGCATTCCGCCGCCTGAGCCGCCTTCTTCTGGTTTGTCAGCAACGACTGCTTCAGTTGTTAGAAGCATTGCTGCTACAGAAGCTGCGTTTTGAAGTGCAGAGCGAGTTACTTTTGTTGGGTCAACGATTCCTTTTTCGATCATGTTTACCCATTCGTTTGTTGCTGCGTTGAAGCCTACGCCAATTTCTTCGTTTTTCAAGCGCTCAACGATAACGGATCCTTCAAGACCAGCGTTGTGAGCGATTTGACGAATTGGCTCTTCAAGAGAACGTAGAACGATGTTTACACCTGTTTGAACGTCACCATCTGCTTCGATTGAAGCGACTTTGTTGTATACATTCACAAGTGCTGTACCACCACCGGATACGATACCTTCTTCAACTGCTGCACGAGTTGAGTTCAGTGCATCCTCGATGCGTAGTTTACGCTCTTTTAGTTCTGTTTCAGTTGCAGCACCAACTTTGATGACAGCGACGCCGCCAGCTAGTTTTGCAAGACGTTCTTGTAATTTTTCTTTATCGAATTCAGAAGTTGTTTCTTCTACTTGAGCACGGATTTGGTTCACACGTGCTGCGATTTGAGCAGAATCTCCTGAGCCCTCTACGATTGTTGTGTTTTCTTTTGTCACAACGACTTTAGACGCACGGCCAAGCTGACCGATTTCAGTTGATTTCAGGTCAAGTCCTAGGTCTTCTGTGATCAATTCTCCGCCAGTTAGAACAGAGATGTCTTCAAGCATTGCTTTACGACGATCACCGAATCCAGGAGCTTTTACTGCTACTGCGTTGAATGTACCACGAAGTTTGTTCACAACAAGAGTTGCAAGTGCTTCGCCTTCTACATCTTCAGCAATAAGCAATAATGGTTTTCCTTGTTGTACAACTTGCTCAAGTACAGGAAGGATTTCTTGAATGTTTGTGATCTTTTTATCAGTGATTAAGATGTAAGGATTTTCAAGAACCGCTTCCATCTTATCAGAATCGGTCACCATGTATGGTGAAGCATATCCGCGGTCAAATTGCATACCTTCAACCACTTCTAGCTCAGTTGTGAATCCTTTAGATTCTTCAATTGTGATAACTCCGTCGTTACCTACGCGTTCCATTGCTTCTGCGATTAGGCTGCCGACTTCTTCGTCTGCTGCAGAAATAGCCGCAACTTGAGCAATTGATTCTTTGCCTTCGATTGGTTTAGAAATCTCGTGCAAGCCTTCAAGTGCTACTTTCACTGCTTCTTCGATCCCTTTACGAACGCCAACAGGGTTTGCACCAGCTGTTACGTTTTTCAGACCTTCACGAATCATCGCTTGAGCTAGAACTGTTGCAGTCGTAGTACCGTCACCAGCTACGTCGTTTGTTTTGCTTGCAACTTCAGCCACAAGTTTTGCACCCATGTTTTCAAATGCATCTTCTAATTCGATTTCTTTTGCGATCGTTACACCATCATTTGTGATAAGTGGAGAACCGAATTTTTTCTCAAGAACCACGTTACGTCCTTTAGGTCCTAAAGTTACTTTTACAGCATCTGCAAGTGCATCTACACCACGTAACATTGCGCGACGTGCTTCTTCACTGAACTTAATATCTTTTGCCATAATAACGAAACCTCCTCAGTCTTTTTAAAAATTTATCTCAATGTTTTTATGTGATTAACCAATAACAGCTAAAATGTCGCTCTCACGAAGGATTAAATATTCTTTTCCTTCATATTTCACTTCAGTGCCTGCATATTTTGAGAAGATAATGCGGTCGCCTGTGCTTACTTCTAACGCAACGCGCTCACCACTTTCAAGTACACGCCCTGAACCTGCTGCAACAATTTTACCTTCTTGCGGTTTTTCTTTTGCAGAATCCGGTAAAACAATACCGCTAGCGGTTTTTTCCTCAGATTCAACGAGTTCAATGATTACGCGATCGCCTAATGGCTTTAACATAAGAAACAACCTCCTCAATTTTTATATGTAGTCTTTTTTAGCACTCATCACCAGCGAGTGCTAACACATTTATTATAATAAAGAATGTCTTCTGCAATTTCAAGTGAAAACCTTTAAAAATTTTTACGCTTTCACGATCTTTTTTGGTCTCAGATTCTTTCCTTTTCATCGAAAAAGGAGACTTGTGTTACAATAAATCTAGTTCTTTTAGTAAAGGGGTTTTCGTTACTTGAAAAAACAATATTGGTACATCATCTTAACGTATATATTGGTGCAGGTTTCTGCGTTTCCTTATGTGCTCATTATGAAGTGGTTAGGCTACATTCAATCACCGATGACTCAAACAGAGCTTTCAAAATTATCAGGAACGTGGACAATCATCAGTTTTTGTATCGGATTGATCATTATTCTGCTCATCCTTCGAACCGTCCCAAAAGCTTCACTGCGAAATGAAGCGCCAGTTTCAATCGGTTCTGCTATCGCATGGATCATTGGCGGTTTCTTTCTTTCTCTCTTTGCACAATCGATTGCGGGGGCGATTGAACAATATGCATTCGGCATTGGACGTGAGTCAGAAAATACGCAAACCATTTTATCCATTATGGATGCCGTTCCTTGGCTTGTGATCGTCATCGCCCTGATTGGTCCAATCTTAGAGGAAATCATTTTCCGTAAAATCATTTTTGGAGTCATTTATGAAAAAACGAATTTCTTCATTGGAGCACTTGCCAGTTCAGTGGTTTTCGCTGCTGTACACTATGATTTTCCCCATATCTTGCTCTATACCGCAATGGGCTTTACCTTTGCCTTTTTATATGCGAAAACAAAACGAATCATTGTTCCAATCGGCGCTCATATGCTGATGAATTCACTTGTTGTTCTTGTGCAGATTGAGCCAGTGAAAAAAATGATTGAAGAACAATCTCAAACCATGCAAATGATTATTGGAGGCTTTTTCTCATGAGAAACCCAGTCGTATGGGGCATCATTTATTTTGCCGTAGGTGTCGCTTTCACCTATATGGCCATTCAAAACCCAGGTGACATGTGGTCATTTTACAGCATTTTGCTGATGGTGTTTGCGGCCTATAATATCAATATCGCGCTTAAAATGTTTGCCTTCTCTGTCAAACTCAAAAAACAGCAGCAAAAATAAATCAAAAACCATTTTCCGCGGTTGGAAAATGGTTTTTTTATGGAGGACGTGTCTTCATGGAACATGAAAAACTTCGCATCTTCAATGATCAGCATGAAACGATTGGAGCTGCCGCTCGTTCAGATGTCCACGCCCAAGGTCTTTGGCATGAAACATTTCATTTCTGGCTTCTTAAAAAAGAGCATAGCACCGTGTATCTCTATTTTCAGCTAAGAAGTCCCGCAAAAAAGGATTTTCCTTCTCTGTTTGATATCACCGCAGCGGGCCATCTTCTCGCAGATGAACAGCCTTCTGATGGCTTGAGAGAGGTAGAGGAAGAGCTTGGTCTTTCTATCCCTTTTGAGAACCTCACCTTTGCAGGTGTCATACAGGATGAAATCCATATGCCTTCGTTCATCGACCGTGAGTTCTGCCATCTGTACCTTTATATGAATCAAGAAGAGCACATGGAAGTTTATCTACAGAAAGAAGAAGTCGCTGGTCTGTACAGGGCCAAGCTGCTTGATGCACAGCAGCTCTTGACAGGAACATGTGAAAGAATTCGAATCGAGGGCTTTCAAGTTGATGCAAACGAAGATCGACGTGAGGAAAGCATCGAAGTGGGTGTTCATGATTTTGTCCAGCATGAGCACGCCTATTATGAGCACCTCTTTCATGCGATCAATCAATTTCTTACGCAATAGAAAAAGCATCGTGATCCTCATTGGATCATGATGCTTTTTTATGAGACATAATGACTTTCTTTCTCCTCTGTTTGCTGCATTTTGCGGTAGGTCACTCTTGAAATGATAATGCTCACTTCGTATAAAACGAGCATTGGCAAGGTGACCATGAGGTGAGAAACAAGCTCTGGCGGTGTAATGAGTGCGGCAATGACAAGAAGGACAAAATAGGCATACTTCCGTATTTTTGATAAAAACATCGGTGTGATGATGCCAAGTCTTGTGAGAAACATCAACACGACGGGCATCTGAAACAAAAAGCCAAATGGAAGTGTTAACTGCATCAGAAATGTAAAATACTCATGAATCCCAATGACTTGCTCTACATTTAAATCATTCGACATTCGCATCATAAAGTCGACGACAAACGGAAACAAAATAAAATAAGAGAAAGCCACACCGCTCAAAAATAAAAGCAGTGCAATCGGAATGTAAGCAAGTGTCACCTTTCTTTCTTTCTCATATAAGCCTGGACTCACAAACGCCCACAGCTGATATAAAATAACGGGACACGTCAAAACCAAAGCAATGACAAATGCGAACTGCATAAACACGTACAGTGGATCTGTAAGCTTAAATGCGTTCAGCGTGAGTGTTGCCGCTTCATCGGTATTTTGTAAATACACAATGACCGGCTTAGCGAGAAAAAAACCAGCCACCATAAAGGCGACAAAAAACATCGCAATGATCACTAAACGTTTTCGCAGTTCCACAATATGCTCCATAAGCGGCATATCTTTGACATTCATGAAGCTCATCCTATTCTACTGATCTTCTTTTTTCTTATTTTCTTCCTGATCATCAGCTAAACCTTTTGTGGCATTTTTGAATTCACGTAATGTATCTCCTGCTGCTCTTCCTAGTTGAGGAAGCTTTTTCGGCCCAAAAATAATGAGCGCAACAATCGCAATCAAAACCAAACTTCCAGGACCAATCGGACCCATTTGCTCCACCCCCTTTACCCCTTTTCGTCAGTCCTCCTGTGTAACAGAGTAATGCTTTAAGAAATACACAAGAGACTGAAGTTCAACCGCCAAATCTATATGATGAATTCGAATGTGTTCCGGCACATTCAATCGGGCCGGCGTAAAATTAAGGATCCCTTTAATGCCAAGGGCAATCAATCGATCTGTAATGGGCTGAGCTGCTACGGCAGGTACTGTCAAAATCGCAACAGGGATATCTCCTACCTCTTGAACATGCTCTTCAAGCTTATCCAAATCATAGACAGGCACGCCGCCTATCTCACTTCCTATTTTACTCTCATTGACGTCAAAAGCCATTGAAATTTTTGTATTATTATTTTTGATGAAATTATAGTGTAAAAAGGCAGTCCCTAGATTCCCGACACCGATGAGCATGACATTGGTCATTTCATCTTGGTCAAGGGTCTTTCTGAAGAAGGTCAAGAGATAATCGACATTATAGCCATACCCTTTCTTCCCAAGTGCACCAAAGTACGAAAAATCTCGGCGAATGGTAGCAGAATCCACTTTGACTGCATCACTAAGCTCTGCTGATGACACCCTTTGTTTTCCTGATGCATGCAGATTTTTTAAAAAACGGTAATATAGCGGCAAACGTTTGGCTGTCGCTTGTGGAATTTTTGACTGATCTATATTCATATAAGGTCCTCCAACTTAAATATCAGATGCTCTGTGAAAATCACCGTTTTTCCCGCCTGTCTTTTCAATTAGATAGGTAGGACCGATGATCATGCCTTTATCAATCGCTTTGCACATGTCGTAAACGGTCAGTGCACATACTGAAGCAGAAGTGAGCGCTTCCATCTCCACACCCGTACTTCCTTTTGTTTTTACCTGTACTTGAATGTTCAGGATGTGCGCATTTCCGTCTTCCTCCCAATCAAAGGAGATATCCACGCCTTTTAGTGCAAGCGGATGACACATTGGAATGATGGTAGATGTTTGCTTTGCTGCCATGATGCCAGCAACCTGTGCAACAGACAGCACATCCCCTTTTCCAATTTCACGTTGCTCTATTTTATGAAACACTTCTTTTATCATACGAACGCTTGAAACAGCAACGGCGGTTCTCACTGTAGACGATTTGTCACTAATGTCGACCATCTTTGCTCTTCCCTGTTCGTTAAAGTGGCTAAATTGACTCATCTTTCAACGCTCCCTCACTCAAATGATACACTATTTTTTCCTATCTGTCTTTCATTTGAATATGGCGATTGTATGTAACATTTGCCGGTTTACTGCTGATAAGCTACACTTAACATATTATAGCAGAGGTGAAGTTACATGATGATTCTACAAGTGAATCAGCTGTCCAAATCGTTTGGCGCTGATACCGTTTTAACGAATATAAAATTGGAAGTCAAAGCAAGGGATCGCATTGCCATTGTAGGTCGTAACGGCGCAGGCAAATCCACGCTTTTGAAAATCATCGCCGGTCAAATGTCTTACGAGCAAGGTGAGATCATCAAACCAAAAGACCTATCGATCGGCTATTTAGCACAGCATACCGATGTAACGTCTACACGTACGCTAAAAGACGAATTATTATCGGTTTTTGATCATTTAAAAGAAATGGAACAAGAGATGAGAACCATTGAGGAGAAAATGGCTTCCTCCACAGGTTCTGAGCTGGAAGCCCTTATGAAAACCTATGACAGGCTTCAGCAGGAATTTAAAGATCAAGGCGGCTATCAATATGAAGCAGATGTCCGCTCCATTCTTCATGGACTCGGCTTTAGCCATTTTGAAGATGAGACAACCGTCCAATCTTTAAGCGGCGGTCAGAAAACCCGTTTAGCGCTTGGAAAGCTCTTGTTAATGAAACCAGAACTCTTAATTCTGGATGAGCCGACCAACCATTTAGATATTGATACCTTATCATGGCTGGAGCAGTATTTGCAAAATTATACAGGTGCCATTCTCATCGTGTCCCATGACCGCTATTTCTTAGACAAAGTCGTAAACCACGTCTATGAAGTCTCAAGAACTTCGATGAAAAAGTTTGCAGGGAACTATAGTAAATATCTAGAGCTGAAAGCAGAGCAGCTCGAGCGGGATATGAAACTATACGAAAAGCAGCAAGAAGAGATCTCAAAGCTTCAGGATTTCGTGGATCGCAACCTAGCAAGAGCTTCAACCACAAAGCGCGCACAAAGCAGACGCAAGCAGCTCGAACGAATGGATCGTTTAGATAAGCCTTTAGGTGACGAAAAATCCGCAAACTTTCATTTTGATATTACGAGACAAAGCGGCAATGATGTGCTGAAGGTGCATGATCTCGATATTCGTTATGATGAAAAAACACCGCTCCTATCCTCTCTTTCTTTTCAGATTAAGCGCGAGGATAGTGTGGCACTCATTGGTCCTAACGGGATCGGAAAATCAACCCTTTTAAAAACGTTAACGAACACATTAACACCCGTAAAAGGCGACATTACTTTTGGATCTCATGTCACGATCGGCTACTATGACCAAGAGCAAGCCAAACTGACATCCTCGAAAAAAGTGCTCAATGAGCTTTGGGATGACTATCCTCATATGAATGAAAAAGAAATTCGGACATGTTTAGGAAACTTCCTTTTTTCCGGTGATGACGTTTTAAAGCCTGTCCATGCATTAAGCGGTGGAGAAAAAGCACGCCTTGCACTGGCAAAGCTGATGCTCCAAAAAGCCAATTTTCTTATTCTCGATGAGCCGACAAACCATCTGGACTTAGATAGTAAGGAAATTTTAGAGAATGCACTAATCGATTATCCAGGAACCATCTTATTTGTCTCGCATGATCGTTATTTTATCAATCGTCTCGCCACGAAAGTATTTGAGCTTTCGCCTACAGAAACAAGAGAATATCTCGGTGATTATGATTACTACCTTGAAAAGAAAAATGAACAACTAGAGCTGGAAGTACTTCAAGAAAATGAGCCGCTTAAAAAACAAGCTGCACAGCCAGTAGAAAAGGCAAAGCTTTCTTATGCGGAAGAAAAGGAACTGAAAAAGAAAGAAAGACAAAAGCAGCGCAGAATCGAAGAAATTGAAGAACGCATTGCTGTCATCGAAGACAAGCTCGGTGAAAATGAACAGCTGCTATGTGATCCTGATATTTTTCAAGATCACGAGAAGGTCCAAGCCATTCAAACAGAAAATGATACGCTCAATCAAGAGCTGGAATCACTTTTTGCAGAGTGGGAAGAGCTGTCAGAAGCTTAAAGAGTGCCCTATAAGGTACTCTTTTTTCTTTCAAAGAAAATTTATTATCCACAATGATACCCACAATAACTTCTTGATTATTCTTAAATACATTAGACTTATCCACTTTATCCACAGGGTTTTAATCACATATCCACAAAAAAGATCGTATTTATACACACCCTCTTCATTTTAAAACGAAATTTTCTAACAATTGTGGATATATAACGTTTACATGTGAATAAATCGCTTTCATAGAAAATAAAAACCCCTGTAATCCACAGGAGTTTTCATTCATATGAGACTAGCGGCAGCCCTGGCTGCCCATTCATCGCCATATCGCCTCTGATTCCTTTTTCAAACGCAATGGTTCCAGCGGCAGCGATCATGGCTGCATTGTCTGTGCAAAGAGATAATGGCGGAATAATGACTTTCACTTCTGGCAGCTTCGTGAATGCTGAGGTTAAAGCTTCTCTTAGTCCTTTATTGGCAGCGACTCCTCCAGCTAGAACGACCTGCTTCACGCCATAGGCTTCAGCTGCTTTCAATGTTTTCCCAACAAGCACCTCAATGACGCTTGCTTGAAAACTTGCGGCCAAATTCTCTGGGGCAATCGTTTCTCCCTTTTGTGACGCATTGTGTAAGGTGTTGATCACAGCTGATTTTAAACCACTGAAGCTAAAGTGATAAGACCCTTCTTCAAGCCATGCACGAGGAAGCTTAATTGTCGGCTCTCCTTCATGCGCTAACCGATCAATATGAGGTCCGCCTGGGTAAGGGAGACCCATCGTCCGGGCCACTTTATCGTACGCTTCTCCAGCTGCATCATCTAATGTTTCTCCGATGACCTCAAAAGATCCGTGCTCCTTCATTAAAACAAGCTCAGTATGTCCGCCGGAGACAACAAGAGCTAAACATGGGAACTCCAATTCATCAACAAGCTGGTTTGCATAAATATGCCCTGCAATATGATGAACACCAACAAGAGGAATTTGATGGGCAAAGCTCAGTGCCTTGGCTGCATTGACACCAATCAGCAGGGCACCGACGAGGCCAGGTCCTTCTGTGACAGCAATGGCATCTAAATCCTTAAAGCTCATACCCGCCTGTGCCATCACTTCTTCTAATACGATGGTGACTTGCTCCACGTGATGCCTTGAAGCAATTTCGGGTACAACTCCGCCAAATCGTTTATGACTGTCTATTTGCGAGGCCACCACATTCGCCACGATTTCCTTTCCATTTTTCACAATGGACGCAGCTGTTTCATCACAGCTTGTTTCTATTCCTAATATGAATCGATCTGTTTGTTCACTCATTTATATTCACCCACATGACTAATGCATCTTCTCCATTATCCGTATAATAATTCTTTCGAATAGAAGCTGGTCTGAAACCGAGCTTTTCATAGAGGGATTGTGCTGGTGTATTCGAAACCCGCACCTCTAAAGAAAGATGATCTGTCTTTTTTTCTTTGCAAAATTCCATGACATATCGAAGCAATGCTTCCCCGTAGCCTTTTCCTCTATGCTCAGGGAGAATCGCAATGTTCGTAATTTGTGCATCGTCCATGACAATCCAGACCCCGCAATATCCAACAGGCTGCTTATCTTCTTCAATGAGGAAATAATGGCTGTATTGGTTATGGAGAATCTCATACACAAACGATTCCTTTTTCCAAGGCGCTGTAAACGAATGCACTTCAATCGTATACACCTCTGGAATATCCGCTACTGTCATTTGTCGTATCTCTGCTATGTGAAGATTATTTTTGTCCTTCAAGCCATTTCACTTCCGCTTCTGCCAAACGAATATAGTTAGGAACAAGCTGATGGACATCTTCAGCAGGACGATCTGCGCCTAAAAATGCAAGCACTGAAGGTCTTGGGTTATGAAATGTTCCCTCTGCCAGTACAGCCGTTTCTACTAAAATGGAGCGAATGCTCTCTTCATGAAGATGCACATCTTGTCCAAGAAATAGAACAGGCTTTCCTGTCTGCTTCAGTTCATGAAGCCAATCCGTGAGCAGGATATTTTGATCTGGTTCGACCTCTTTGATCAACCCTTTTTCAAACGTATATAGTCCGGTATAAACTTGTCCTCTTCTCGCATCAAATAAAGGTGAGATATACCCATCAAAATATTGGCCATTTGCCGCAAGTGTTTCTAAACTCGAAACAGCTGATATCGGGATAGACAGCGTCCAAGAAAGTGTTTTTGCTATGGTGACCCCGATTCTGACGCCAGTGTAAGAACCAGGTCCTTTTGCCACAACGATTTTGCTTAGTTCGCTTGGTGATACACCACATTCTTTCATCAATGCTTCAACAGTGGGCATCGCTCGGACGGAATGGTTCTTTTTTAAGTATGTGATGCTCTCGCCTATTACAGTGAAATCTCTTACAAGAGCAATTCCTAGTGTATGGTTTGATGTATCAATGGCCAGTATGGTCAAATTTTTTCATCTCCTTACAAAGGGTCTCATAACGCTCCCCTTTTGCATCAAACGTGAGATGCCGTTCTTCTTCACGTTCTGTTCTCAGCATTTCAATTTTTAAATAGGAAGAAGGCAATTGAGGTTCAATAAGATGTGCCCATTCAACCAAGCATACACCTTCACCCTCAAAATATTCTTCGAGGCCGATCTCTTCTTCTGCATCTTCCATGCGGTACACGTCCATATGATATAGTGGCAGTCTGCCATCGGTATATTCTTTAATAATTGTAAAGGTGGGGCTGTTGACGATACGGGTAATTCCTAAGCCTTCCGCAAAACCTTTTGAAAAAGTGGTTTTGCCTGCACCTAAATCTCCTTCTAATGTCAATACATCGCCTGGCATCACAAGTTTGGCCAATGCAGCGGCAATTCGTTTCGTCTCATCCGCACCTTTTGTCGTCCATGTTAATTTCACCGTTGATGTCACCTCATTTCTTAAAATGATTATATCCTTTTTTCATTAACATTGTTTGTTGATCATTGTCTTTTAACATAACACTGGCTGCTTGATCATCTTTGACTTGTCCAATACGTGTGACCTGAATGCCTTCTTTTTGACATTGCGATTCAAAGCTTTCCCAATCACATTCTGGTATCGTACCAGTTAAAACAAAATCTTCTCCCCCAAACAACACCCATTCAAACCAGTCTTTGCGCAGCACCTGTAAATCTGGATGAATTGGAAGCTTATCAGCTTCTATCTCGATTATCACACAGCTCGCTTCGGCTATCTCATTCAACTCACTCGCTAATCCATCACTCACATCATTCAAGGACACACGCGGGAAACTTGAACAAATGTGCCCAGCAGCAATATGAGGCTGAGGCATTTTATGACGCTTAAGAAAAAAATCAGCATCGACCGCCTTAGAAGGGGCTGCTTCGTTCATTAAGATTGATAACCCAGCAGCTGATGAACCAAGTTCACCTGTGACAAAGACAATGTCTCCAGTCTGAGCACTGTGACGATAACAAGCTTTTCCCTTTGAAACCTCACCAATGACCGTCACGGTAATGACAAAGTCACTGCGGGTGGCCACTGTATCTCCACCAATCAAATCCATATGATAGGAGTCAGCCAACGCTTTCATTCCCTCGTAAAGCTCCGTAACAATTGTCTCATCACCATGAGGCGGGATCGCAATTGAAACAAGATAATATTTTGGGGTCCCTCCCATTGCAGCGATGTCACTGACATTGACTGCCAGTGCTTTAAAGCCAACTTCAAATGGTGTTGAAAAGTCAAAACGAAAATGAACATGCTCCACCATTGTATCAACACAAACGACCTCTTCACAATGTGAATGAGGTTGATAAACACTTGCATCATCACCGATGCCCATGATCAAAGAGCGCTGATATGTATCTTTTGGTGTGATTCGGCGAATAAGATCAAATTCATCCATAAAAAGACAGCCCCTTCTTGCAATCAATTGGTTAAGTAGACATGAGGTCAAACACAGTTAGTATTAGTGTAGCGAATATAAGTCTCAGTTCCAACTAAAAATGATATAAAGAAAGCCTGGTGTGAAAAAACCAGGCTGAGTTGAAATAATCTATCTTTTCTTTCTTATAGTGTAGCCAAACACATATCATTTCATTGCATCTTGGATACGTCTAGAAAGAAAAAGACATAAAAAAAAAACGAAACTATACGTTTTCGTTTACAAGTCATAAAAATGGCGGTCCGGACGGGACTCGAACCCGCGACCTCCTGCGTGACAGGCAGGCATTCTAACCAACTGAACTACCGGACCATTTTGGTTGCGGGGGCAGGATTTGAACCTGCGACCTTCGGGTTATGAGCCCGACGAGCTACCGAACTGCTCCACCCCGCGATGATATAAAGATAACAAGCTTGGCGGCGTCCTACTCTCACAGGGGGAAACCCCCAACTACCATCGGCGCTGAAGAGCTTAACTTCCGTGTTCGGTATGGGAACGGGTGTGACCTCTTCGCTATTGCCACCAAACCTGATGGAGAGAATGTTCTCTCAAAACTAGATAACAATGTTCATGCTTCACAATAGAATATAGGTTAAGTCCTCGATCTATTAGTATCTGTCAGCTCCACGTGTCACCACGCTTCCACCTCAGACCTATCAACCTGATCATCTTTCAGGGATCTTACTTCCTTGCGGAATGGGAAATCTCATCTTGAGGGGGCTTCATGCTTAGATGCTTTCAGCACTTATCCCGTCCGCACATAGCTACCCAGCGATGCCCTTGGCAGAACAACTGGTACACCAGCGGTGCGTCCATCCCGGTCCTCTCGTACTAAGGACAGCTCCTCTCAAATTTCCTGCGCCCGCGACGGATAGGGACCGAACTGTCTCACGACGTTCTGAACCCAGCTCGCGTACCGCTTTAATGGGCGAACAGCCCAACCCTTGGGACCGACTACAGCCCCAGGATGCGATGAGCCGACATCGAGGTGCCAAACCTCCCCGTCGATGTGGACTCTTGGGGGAGATAAGCCTGTTATCCCCGGGGTAGCTTTTATCCGTTGAGCGATGGCCCTTCCATGCGGAACCACCGGATCACTAAGCCCGACTTTCGTCCCTGCTCGACTTGTAGGTCTCGCAGTCAAGCTCCCTTGTGCCTTTACACTCTGCGAATGATTTCCAACCATTCTGAGGGAACCTTTGGGCGCCTCCGTTACATTTTAGGAGGCGACCGCCCCAGTCAAACTGCCCACCTGACACTGTCTCCCTGCCCGATAAGGGCAGCGGGTTAGAAGGTCAATACAGCCAGGGTAGTATCCCACCGATGCCTCCACCGAAGCTAGCGCTCCGGTTTCCAAGGCTCCTACCTATCCTGTACAAGCTGTACCAACATTCAATATCAGGCTGCAGTAAAGCTCCACGGGGTCTTTCCGTCCTGTCGCGGGTAACCTGCATCTTCACAGGTACTATAATTTCACCGAGTCTCTCGTTGAGACAGTGCCCAGATCGTTGCGCCTTTCGTGCGGGTCGGAACTTACCCGACAAGGAATTTCGCTACCTTAGGACCGTTATAGTTACGGCCGCCGTTTACTGGGGCTTCAATTCGCACCTTCGCTTACGCTAAGCGCTCCTCTTAACCTTCCAGCACCGGGCAGGCGTCAGCCCCTATACTTCGCCTTACGGCTTCGCAGAGACCTGTGTTTTTGCTAAACAGTCGCCTGGGCCTATTCACTGCGGCTTCTCGGGGCTTTAACACCCTAAGAAGCACCCCTTCTCCCGAAGTTACGGGGTCATTTTGCCGAGTTCCTTAACGAGAGTTCTCTCGATCACCTTAGGATTCTCTCCTCGCCTACCTGTGTCGGTTTGCGGTACGGGCACCTCTCACCTCGCTAGAGGCTTTTCTTGGCAGTGTGGAATCAGGAACTTCGCTACTAAATTTCGCTCGCCATCACAGCTCAGCCTTCGCGGGAAACGGATTTGCCTATTTCCCAGCCTAACTGCTTGGACGCGGATATCCAATACCGCGCTTACCCTATCCTCCTGCGTCCCCCCATTGCTCAAATGGTGAGGAGGTGGTACAGGAATATCAACCTGTTGTCCATCGCCTACGCCTTTCGGCCTCGGCTTAGGTCCCGACTAACCCTGAGCGGACGAGCCTTCCTCAGGAAACCTTAGGCATTCGGTGGACGGGATTCTCACCCGTCTTTCGCTACTCATACCGGCATTCTCACTTCTAAGCGCTCCACCAGTCCTTCCAGTCTGGCTTCACAGCCCTTAGAACGCTCTCCTACCACTGTTCGTAAGAACAGTCCGCAGCTTCGGTGATACGTTTAGCCCCGGTACATTTTCGGCGCAGAGTCACTCGACCAGTGAGCTATTACGCACTCTTTAAATGGTGGCTGCTTCTAAGCCAACATCCTGGTTGTCTAAGCAACTCCACATCCTTTTCCACTTAACGTATACTTTGGGACCTTAGCTGGCGGTCTGGGCTGTTTCCCTTTCGACTACGGATCTTATCACTCGCAGTCTGACTCCCAAGGATAAGTCATCGGCATTCGGAGTTTGACTGAATTCGGTAACCCGGTAGGGGCCCCTAGTCCAATCAGTGCTCTACCTCCGAGACTCTTACCTTGAGGCTAGCCCTAAAGCTATTTCGGAGAGAACCAGCTATCTCCAGGTTCGATTGGCATTTCACCCCTACCCACACCTCATCCCCGCACTTTTCAACGTGCGTGGGTTCGGGCCTCCATTCAGTGTTACCTGAACTTCACCCTGGACATGGGTAGATCACCTGGTTTCGGGTCTACGACCACGTACTCATGCGCCCTATTCAGACTCGCTTTCGCTGCGGCTCCGCATCTTCTGCTTAACCTTGCACGGGATCGTAACTCGCCGGTTCATTCTACAAAAGGCACGCCATCACCCGTTAACGGGCTCTGACTACTTGTAGGCACACGGTTTCAGGATCTATTTCACTCCCCTTCCGGGGTGCTTTTCACCTTTCCCTCACGGTACTGGTTCACTATCGGTCACTAGGGAGTATTTAGCCTTGGGAGATGGTCCTCCCGGATTCCGACGGAATTTCACGTGTTCCGCCGTACTCAGGATCCACTCTGGAGAGAACGACATTTCAGTTACAGGGCTGTTACCTTCTTTGGCGGGCCTTTCCAGACCTCTTCGCTTATATCATTCCTTTGTAACTCCGTATAGAGTGTCCTACAACCCCAAGAGGCAAGCCTCTTGGTTTGGGCTGTTCCCGTTTCGCTCGCCGCTACTCAGGGAATCGCATTTGCTTTCTCTTCCTCCGGGTACTTAGATGTTTCAGTTCCCCGGGTATGCCTTCTCATACTCTATGTATTCAAGTATGGATACTACTCCATTACGAGCAGTGGGTTTCCCCATTCGGAAATCTCCGGATCAAAGCTTGCTTACAGCTCCCCGAAGCATATCGGTGTTCGTCCCGTCCTTCATCGGCTCCTAGTGCCAAGGCATCCACCGTGCGCCCTTTCTAACTTAACCATTTCTTACTTTAGAAAGAATCACTATGTGTGATGAACTTTGCATTGCATTCAATGTGAATGTATTACTTATTGTTATCTAGTTTTCAAAGAACAATCCTGTCTCGCTAGAGACATGTTTTGAAGGAATGATCCTTCAAAACTAAACAAGACGAAAACGTACGCTGCTCCATATATCCTTAGAAAGGAGGTGATCCAGCCGCACCTTCCGATACGGCTACCTTGTTACGACTTCACCCCAATCATCTGCCCCACCTTCGGCGGCTGGCTCCATAAAGGTTACCTCACCGACTTCGGGTGTTGCAAACTCTCGTGGTGTGACGGGCGGTGTGTACAAGGCCCGGGAACGTATTCACCGCGGCATGCTGATCCGCGATTACTAGCGATTCCAGCTTCACGCAGTCGAGTTGCAGACTGCGATCCGAACTGAGAACAGATTTATGGGATTGGCTAAACCTTGCGGTCTTGCAGCCCTTTGTTCTGTCCATTGTAGCACGTGTGTAGCCCAGGTCATAAGGGGCATGATGATTTGACGTCATCCCCACCTTCCTCCGGTTTGTCACCGGCAGTCACCTTAGAGTGCCCAACTGAATGCTGGCAACTAAGATCAAGGGTTGCGCTCGTTGCGGGACTTAACCCAACATCTCACGACACGAGCTGACGACAACCATGCACCACCTGTCACTCTGTCCCCGAAGGGAAAGCCCTATCTCTAGGGTTGTCAGAGGATGTCAAGACCTGGTAAGGTTCTTCGCGTTGCTTCGAATTAAACCACATGCTCCACCGCTTGTGCGGGCCCCCGTCAATTCCTTTGAGTTTCAGTCTTGCGACCGTACTCCCCAGGCGGAGTGCTTAATGCGTTAGCTGCAGCACTAAGGGGCGGAAACCCCCTAACACTTAGCACTCATCGTTTACGGCGTGGACTACCAGGGTATCTAATCCTGTTCGCTCCCCACGCTTTCGCTCCTCAGCGTCAGTTACAGACCAGAGAGTCGCCTTCGCCACTGGTGTTCCTCCACATCTCTACGCATTTCACCGCTACACGTGGAATTCCACTCTCCTCTTCTGCACTCAAGTTTCCCAGTTTCCAATGACCCTCCCCGGTTGAGCCGGGGGCTTTCACATCAGACTTAAGAAACCGCCTGCGAGCCCTTTACGCCCAATAATTCCGGACAACGCTTGCCACCTACGTATTACCGCGGCTGCTGGCACGTAGTTAGCCGTGGCTTTCTGGTTAGGTACCGTCAAGGTGCGAGCAGTTACTCTCGCACTTGTTCTTCCCTAACAACAGAGCTTTACGATCCGAAAACCTTCATCACTCACGCGGCGTTGCTCCGTCAGACTTTCGTCCATTGCGGAAGATTCCCTACTGCTGCCTCCCGTAGGAGTCTGGGCCGTGTCTCAGTCCCAGTGTGGCCGATCACCCTCTCAGGTCGGCTACGCATCGTCGCCTTGGTGAGCCATTACCCCACCAACTAGCTAATGCGCCGCGGGTCCATCTGTAAGTGACAGCCGAAACCGTCTTTCATCCTTGAACCATGCGGTTCAAGGAACTATCCGGTATTAGCTCCGGTTTCCCGGAGTTATCCCAGTCTTACAGGCAGGTTACCCACGTGTTACTCACCCGTCCGCCGCTAACATCCGGGAGCAAGCTCCCTTCTGTCCGCTCGACTTGCATGTATTAGGCACGCCGCCAGCGTTCGTCCTGAGCCAGGATCAAACTCTCCGAAAAAGTACAAAACCGAAGTTTTGCTTTTCGCCAGTTTGACTGACTACCTATGAAGTATCATAGGATTTTTTTATAAAAACTCGAATTAACAGGTACGTTTTGTCTTGTTTAGTTTTCAAAGATCATGTTCAAAAATGGAGCGGGTGATGAGAATCGAACTCACGACATCAGCTTGGAAGGCTGAGGTTTTACCACTAAACTACACCCGCGTGGTTTGTATTGGCGCGCCCGAGAGGAGTCGAACCCCTAACCTTTTGATCCGTAGTCAAACGCTCTATCCAATTGAGCTACGGGCGCTTAATCAGGCGACTTAATTATCTTAACATATCGTTTTTATTAAGTCAACATCTTTTTAAAATTTGTTTGCCGCATGCGTGTGAACGTCTGTGTTTCAAATACGTCATCAGCGACGAATAAAAATATACCATGAATCACATAAAAGGGTCAATACATTTTTCTAAAAAAGTTTCATGTTTTTTAAAATTGATTTTTTCTTAGATCAATAGACATGTAATAGCCCTATTTTCTTCTCTTTCTTCATAATTCCAATGATTCTTAAATAAAATCTTTCTAAATACAAAGGAGGACAAAACATGGCCACATAGAATTTTTATTTATTGGAAAATTCTTAATATTTTTCCAAGCATTTAAAGGAGGTAGGAGATGATGAAAAAGTTTATCGCTTTTCAAATCATGATCGCTTTGGTGATAGGAGCTCTTATCGGCCATTTCTTCCCTGACTTCGGAATGGGCCTCAGGCCAATTGGAGATGGATTCATCAGGCTGATTAAAATGATCGTTGTTCCAATCGTGTTCTCTACTATTGTTATTGGTGCAGCCGGCAGCGGCGGCATGAAGAAAATGGGCAGCCTTGGATTAAAGACGATCATTTGGTTTGAGGTCATCACAACCATTGTTCTTGGGATCGGACTATTATTGGCAAATGGGCTAAAGCCTGGCGTTGGCCTCGATTTCTCTAAATTAGCTAAGAAAGATATTGGGGAATTAGATGGTTATACGGAGAAGGTCGTTGACTTTAAACAAATGGTATTAGATATCATTCCAACCAATATCGTCGATGTTATGGCTCAGAATGATTTACTTGCTGTCATTTTCTTCGCCATCTTATTTGGTGTAGCGGCAAGCGGCATCGGTAAAGCTTCTGCTCCTGTTCTCACCTTTTTTGAATCAGTGGCACAAATTATGTTTAAGCTCACACAGATGGTGATGGTGACAGCACCTATTGGGGTTCTTGCATTAATGGCTGCTTCTGTCGGCCAATATGGCATTGTTTTATTAATCCCAATGATGAAGCTTGTCGGAACAGTATTTTTAGGATTATTCATTATTCTCTTTGCTTTATTCCCTCTGGTCGCACTGATCTTCCGTTTTAACTACTTCGAAGTATTAAAAATGATTTGGGATTTGTTCCTTGTTGCCTTCTCTACTACGAGTACTGAAACTGTCCTTCCTCAATTGATGGAACGAATGGAGAAATACGGGTGTCCAAAAAGAATCGTTTCTTTCGTCATTCCATCTGGTCTTTCTCTCAATTGTGACGGATCAAGTTTATATTTATCGGTTGCCTGCGTATTTCTTGCACAAGCGTTTGGTGTCGACATGAGTCTGTCACAGCAGCTTTTAATGATGCTTGTTCTTGTGTTAACGAGTAAAGGTATTGCAGCTGTGCCATCCGGTTCACTCGTTGTTCTTTTGGCAACCGCTCATGCAGTAGGTCTTCCCGCAGAAGGCGTTGCCATCATAGCCGGTGTTGACCGAATTATGGATATGGCACGAACAGGCGTGAATGTTCCAGGGCATGCCGTTGCATGTATTGTGGTATCTAAATGGGAAAAAGTATTCCGTGAGTCGGCGTGGGAAGTTCCAAAAGCAGGTGAAGAAACAAAAGGGATGTAATGTTATATGAAGGAAAGGGTTCGCCCTTTCCTTTTTTATGCTAAAAATGTTTGCTTTAGTACGGCTTTTCCTTGAGGATGCAGCTGTACTTCTGCATATGCCCCATTAATCAGCGTCATTTGCGGCGGGACATGCCCACAATCTATGTCGTAAAAAATGGGGATTTGTAATTCCTTTTGTAATTCTTCATATACATCCTGATACTGATACCCTTCAACAGGCACATTTACTGCACTACGCCCAAACATCATACCTGAACAGTGATCAAACCAACCTGCTAGTTTTAATTGAACAAGCGATCTCTTCACGCTTGCAGCATTTAATTCGCAGTTTTCGAAATACCAAAGAATTGGTTCATCTTTTATGAATGTTTTCTGAAAAGCTTTGACGTCCCCATAAGGTGTCCCTGCTAAATGACGTATGACATCAATGCAGCCACCCAGCAGTCTGCCCTTTACCATCTTTTCTTGTGGATCAACCGTATGCCATGCAGTAGGTTCTGTTAAATGAAAGACATGTTTAATCGGATCGTCACGCTGCCATTCCCTTTGATACATAGATGAAGAAAACTGGCTTATGTCCATTTCTTCTTTTGTTGAAAGTACTTCTTCCCACATAACAGTCATTTGATCAAGCTCTTCTCCCTGAAGATCGACTAAGTTCGGTCCATGCGCTGTGGCAATGCCTGTTTTTAATGTGAGCGCCAGCAGGAGTGCACTCGTATCAGAGTAACCAAGAATCCACTTTTTCTTCATCGATGAGAAATCCAGGTGCTCTAATACCTCCATAAGCAGCTGTCCTCCCCATGGCGGGATGATGTGATCAATCTCCTCACATGTCATCATGTACTGAAGTTCGTTTGCTCGTTCTATCGCAGGCGCAGATTTTGCCTTTTCCTGCTGCCAGACCGTCTCTCCACATATGACATCATAGCCTCTATGTTTCATTCGTTCACATGAAAGCTGAAACATGTCATGCATAGATGGCTGTACACCTGAGGAAGGTGCTGTGACGCCAATTGTTTGTCCTTTTTGCAAATGCGGATATTGTATCATTCTGCTTCCCCCCAACCTCTACTCTCTTCCCTGTCCATTTTAAAGAAAATGCCCCTTTTATAAGGGACATCTCTTCTTATTCCTTTTGACGCAGTACAGTATAGACTCCTGCAAAGATACATAGAATCCCAATGAATGAGCGTATCCCCATCTCTTCACCTAAAAGCAGCCAGCCGAGAGCTGCCCCTACGATCGGTTGAAAGAAAAAGAACAGACCGCCGCTCGAGGCATCCATCAATTGAAGCCCTCTATTCCACAAAAAGAATGCTAGAGCTGTTGAGATGATGCCTAGATAGAGAATGCCGCCCCAAATCTCTGGCCTTGCCATCTGCTCCACATCTAGATGAGGTAGGCGAAATAAAACAGCTGGTGTTAAGACAATGAATGCAATGATGATCGCATATGTGGTCGTCACGACTTGAGGGTATTTTCCTGGAACTCGTTTCAGCAAAACAGACATCAGTGCCCAAGTTAAAGCAGCGAAAACTAAAGAAAGACCGCCAACAAATTCATCTGTTTGCACTGCGACTGGTCCAATCATGAGCCATACACCTGCTGTCGCAAGCAGGATGGATGCGCACTTTCGAACAGTCATGGCTTCTTTTAATAGAAAGAACGCAAACAGCACCATAAAAGCAGGGGTCGCAGATGTAATCACAGCCCCCATTTGTGCCGACGTATACATGGTGCCAATTTCTTGGGTCACAATTGATAGGAAATTTCCGATCAATCCGATCATGACAACAAGCGGGATATCTTTTTTATCTAATCGAAAGGAATAGCCCAAGCGCCAAATGGTGCACACCAGCACGATTCCTGCTACAGCATATCTCATCCATACTAGCTCAAGCGGCGGAACCACCGCTACTGTTACTTTGACAACAACGTACATGCCGCCCCAAATACTTGCAGCGATTGCTAGGTAAAGGGCGCCTATATATTTTTCCTTCATCTTTTCCCCTCCGTTACTGGATATATTGATCGCCATATCCACAAACGGAGATCACTCTCCGTTATGGACGGAGGGCGTTTGGTACATCATGTTCAAATAAAGGCTTCCATTGCATTGTCGTCACCTCATTTGTTTTTATTTTCAGATTACTTTATAACAAATTCTAGTTGAGTTCAATCCTTTTTTGTCACCATCTTTCTTCATATAATAGAAGATAAACGGTATTGACATGCTGAATTCGTTTTCATATAGTAAGTAAAACTATAGGTGGCCACGGAGAAAAGGAGTAGAGGACGTTGGATATTGAAGCGAGGAAACACATTCCCAGCACGGAACATGAACCGTTTCTCGAGGGAATAAAAGATTGTGTGCCAACTCTGCTCGGTTATATGAGTATTGGGTTTGCCTTCGGAATTGTTGGAATTAGCGCACAGTTAAGTATATGGGACATTGCGCTTTTATCGATTTTTATTTACGCAGGTGCTTCACAGTTTATTATCTGTGCACTGCTTGTGACAGGGAGTCCCCTTTCCGCTATTATTTTCACCACATTTATTGTCAATCTGCGACATTTATTGCTCAGCCTGACGCTTGCTCCTCATTTCACACGCTACTCTGTGAAACAAAATATAGGATTCGGTCTATTGCTGACTGATGAATCCTTCGGTGTAGCGATAAATAAATTAGCGCAGCAAGGAAAGCTGAATAACAGGTGGATGCACGGACTGAACTTAACGGCGTATTTATGCTGGATTGCGGCCTGCATACTTGGCGGCATTTTTGGACACTGGATTTCAAATCCTGAAGCGCTTGGTCTAGATTTTGCTTTATCAGCGATGTTTGCTGCACTGCTAGTCCTTTCGTTACAGACAGTACCCAAAAATAAGTTAACTCATCGCCTGTCACTTGTGTTGTATATGGTCATTGCTATGTTTGTTCTGCTTCATTTTGTTCCATCACATGTGGCTGTTCTCATAGCAACTGTACTTGTCGCAACTATTGGGGTGGTGACAGATAAATGATTAGCAGCTTTATGTTATGGCTCATTGTTGGTTGTATGATCGTCACCGTCATTCCGAGAGTCGTACCCTTTATATTTGTACGGAGTATTCAGCTGCCTGAAGTGGTGCTGAAATGGTTATCGTTTATTCCTATTTGTATCTTTACAGCTTTGATTGCAGAGCATCTCTTCATCCATACATCAACAGGCACAGGCGTCACCATTCACTGGATGTATCTTGCTGTCTTGACTCCTACTGTACTCATTGCTGTTTGGACAAAAAGCCTGTCACTTACTGTTCTTGCCGGCGTCATGCTGATGGGCACTGCTAGATGGTTTTTCTAAAAGAAAAAGCTTAACCACATGTGGTTAAGCTTTGTTTCATTTGACGATTCCGTATACAAATCCATCATAACCTTTTTCCCCAACAGTTTGAATCGCTGTTGCCTCTATTCTCGGTTCTTGTTTGAGTAAATCGAAAAATTCACGAGTTCCTTGTACTCGTTCATCCTCATCTGAGTCATGAAGGACTGCACCATTTCTGACGACATTGTCTGCAATAATGACTGTTCCCTTTTTCGAGAAATGTAACGCCCACTTCAGATATTTCGGATTGTTCGGTTTATCTGCATCAATGAAAATGAAATCGAATGGAAGCGCAGCCTTCTCTTTTAACTGAGATAACGTATCTAATGCCTTTCCTTCCAAAATGCTCACCCGTTCTGATAAGCCCGCTCTGCTGATGTTTTGCTGTGCGATCTGTACATGATGGCTGACAGCCTCTAATGTGATGAGTTCCCCATCTTCTTCAAGAGCACGCGCCAGCCAAATAGTACTGTATCCACCGAGTGTCCCGATTTCTAAAATGCGCTTTGCATTCTTCGTTTTTGCTAATAAATAAAGCATTTTCCCTTGAGCTGGTGACACATCAATTTCTGGCAGGCCTGCTTGCTTATTATGAGTAAGGGTTTGCTCCAATACGTCATCTTTAGGAATCAACTTGTCTGTGATATACTCGTCAACTTTTCCCCACACGTGCTCCATTTCATCCATCTCCCTTGATTATGTCTTCTTTCTCAAGTCTACATGATGATCGTGAGAGCGTATAATCAATTCTTTTCACACATCTATTCATTTTTTTGATGAAAGACATGTGATGAGGAATACATGAAGCAACGCACTGGTTTCGGTTCTACTCGTTCAGCTTATTTTTGACATCTCCTTTTTTATCTTGAAGCTTTCCTTTTGCTTGATCCTTTTTCCCTTCTGCTTTCAAGTTTTGATGATCGGTTGCTTCACCAAGCTTTTCTTTGACTTGACCTTTGACTTGATTTGTTTTTCCTTTCGCTTTATCCATATGTCCTTTTTCTTTACTCATTTGTTCCACCTCCACGTTTGATACTATTCATTTAGCCTTTTTGAAAGATACAAAACATCTGAGTGTGCGATGTACACGTTTCAGGTATGATAGACATATTAGAAAGAAGGGTTGGTGTTCTATTTCATGATCATCTCTGAAAAAATATTTACAGTTCGTGGGTTGACCTATCATATTCGGTCCGCTTCAGCGGCCGATGCCAAACAGTTATCAGCTCTCAGACTGAAAATCGATGGTGAAACAGAATATTTAGACCGTGAACCAGGCGAAGCCTTTCTTGATGAAAAAGCATTTGAGGCTTTGATTCAAGAGGATAGCAAGCAAAGCCGGCATTTATTTTTGGTCGCTGCTATTGAAGGAAAAATTGTTGGTTTTTCAAGATGCGAGGGCCATTCACTCAAGCGCTCTGCTCACAAAGTGACATTTGGCGTCGCCATCCAGAAAGATGCTTGGGGCTATCACATCGGGAAAGAGCTTTTAGCCGCTTCAATCGACTGGGCAGATCAGCAGGGTATTCAGAAGATGTCACTTCAAGTGCTGGAAACGAACAAAAAAGCCATTCGCTTATATGAGAACCACGGCTTTTTGATTGAAGGCGTATTAAAAAACGATAAACGGCTGAGTGACGGATTATATTATGATACTGTTGTGATGGGCAGACAGCTGCCAAACTCCTGACTACTTACATCACATAGCCCCATATCATCGAAATCGCACTGTATATCAGAAGCAGCCCCATCACATACTGGAACGGTTTTTCGTAAGCAGTCAAAAAACGCTTATACAAAGAGCCAAATAAGCTCCAGCTGAATGTACCGAGAAAGCCAATGAGTGCGAGAATCAGCGTCCATATGACATACTGCATATTAGATTGTCCATATGGCAAAACAAATGTTGAAATCACAGTCAATCCATACAAGATCGCTTTTGGGTTGATAAATTGTAGCATCATACCAGGGATAAAATGATTGTAGCGATCAAGTGTTTCGTCATCCCCGCCTTTACTTTTCATGATTTTGACCGCTAAATAAATCATGTATGCAGCTCCGATGAACGCCATGACCCAGCCTATTTTCGGCATCACTTGATAAAGAATGAGATTAAAGAAGCAGCTCAAACACAAAATGACGAGAAATCCGATACCTACACCTAAACAAAATCGAAATGTTTGCTTGACCCCATATTTATTCGTAAAGACCATGGCCATGATGTTGTTGGGCCCTGGAGTAAAGCTGCTAACAAAAGCATAGATCAACATGGATACAATCAAAATGCCGCCTCCCTTATACGTTATTTAGACTTTAATTACTTTATTGCGTACATTACGTTTTATTGTAACGTTCGGTCTTTATAAAGTAAATAGAGAAAGGAGCTTTTTTCATGGAAGACGTACAATCGATTATTTCTAAAAATGTGAGGCTTCTGAGAGATCAAAAAAAATTAAGCCTCGAAAAGATGGCAGAATTAACTGGTGTCAGCAAGACGATGATTGGACAAATTGAAAGAGGAGAATCGACCCCTACCATCACGACTTTGTGGAAAATCGCCAACGGATTAAAGGTATCTTTTAGCGAGCTCATTCACGCACCACTTCCTGAAATCAAGGTAGTACGCAAGGAAGATGCACAGGTTTTAACTGAAGATGATGGAAAATATCGTGTATACACGACTTTCCCTTTCGATGACCGGGGGAAATTTGAAATGTACCGAGTGGAAATTGATCGAGGCGGGTCGCTTCGTGCGAGTGAACACATTGGGGGAACAGAGGAATTGATCACTGTTTTTGAGGGAGTCCTTGATTTATCCATTGGTGATGAACAATACACCTTAAAAGCCGGAGACTCTATTCGTTTTAAAGCGGACCGGACGCACACGTATAAACAAACCGGAGAACAAATGGTACGGATGCAAATGATTCTTTATTATCCTCATGAAAAAAGCTGACAGGCTTGTCCACCTGTCAGCTTTGCGTTTTATTTAATTAAATCCCGGATCGCGTACCACTGTTCCAGTAAATGTGACTCTATATTTTCCTAATCCTAATTCTTCAATAGAGGTTTGTTTTAAAATCCCTACCCAGCCATCCTCTGCATATACAATACTTTCTGGGATGTTTGATGTCGTATATGTGCTTGTTACTGAAACAGTTCGACTGGCCTGAGCCGTTACTTCACTGTTTGTTTGCTCCTTTGCTTCCACTGGGGCAGTTGTGACTCCAGCACCCGTTAAGACAATTGCTCCAACCAAAACAGAAGACATGACCTTTTTCATAAAAAAATCCCTCCCTTTTTTGTTGAACATATAAACTATACCATAATTTAGAACTTTTGTAAGTTTATTTTTTCATTTTTTTGAAAATTATGATATCATTGTCTTATGCTGGATAGAGTGCGTTACATACTTCTATGCTTTTATCCTCATCTCAATCTAGTGAAACAATTGTGAACGGAGGTGTTTTCATGAAAAAATGGCTCATCTGTTTTCAACTTGTTTTCCTCTTCTCCTTGGCAATCACACCATTTGCTTCTGCTGCCAAATGCCCTACAGTAAAACCATGTGTCATTGATATTTAAGCATAAGAAAAGGCCGATCAAGCCTATTCTCTTGATCGGCCTTTTTATTTATTTTTGCTCAGCTTCCCAGCGGGCAACTTCTTCTCTTACTTTAGGAGCCACTTCTTTTCCAAATAGCTCAATGGCTTTCAGCACTTGATCATGCGGCATTGAACCAACCGGTACATGAAGCATAAAACGTGTGATGCCTACATTTTTTCTAAGGTGAATGACTTTCTCTGCCACTGTATCTGGATCCCCTACATACAGCGCCCCTTCTAAAGTTCTCGCTGCATCAAACGTAGAACGAGTATAAGGTCCCCAGCCGCGCTCTCTCGCTAATGTGTTCATCACATGCTGTGTAGATGGGAAGAATTGATCTGCTGCCAGGTCTGTTTCTGCCGCAACAAATCCATGAGAATGTGATGCTACAGTTAATTTCTCAGGGTCATGTCCAGCGTGCACTGCCGCTTGCTTGTACAGCTGAACGAGCGGTGCGAACTGTCTAGGACTTCCGCCAATGATGGCAAGTACAAGCGGTAACCCTAGTAATCCAGCACGTACGACAGATTCACGGTTTCCTCCACTGCCGATCCAGATTGGAAGCGGATCTTGAACAGGTCTTGGGTACACCCCAACATCCTGAATGGACGGGCGATGCTTTCCGCTCCATGTTACACGCTCTGACTGCTGTAATTTCAACAGCAAATCAAGTTTTTCTTCAAATAATTCTTCATAGTCATCAAGGTCATAGCCAAAGAGCGGGAATGATTCAATAAATGAACCACGGCCTGCCATAATTTCTGCACGTCCGTTTGATAGTCCATCCAGCGTTGCAAAATCCTGAAATACACGAACAGGATCTGCTGATGAAAGAACTGTCACTGCACTTGTCAGACGAATATTTTTTGTTTGTGTGGCTGCAGCCGCTAAGACGACAGCTGGATTCGAAGCGGCGAAATCCTCACGGTGATGCTCACCTACGCCAAATACATCGAGACCGACTTGATCTGCTAAAATAATTTCTTCTACTACTTCTCGAATACGCTGTGCGTGACTGACTGTTTTTCCTGTTTGAAAATCGGGTGTTGTTTCAACAAATGTACTAATTCCTAGTTCCATGATGGGAACCCCCTGTCTTATAAATATGTCACAAATTCAGAAACTGGCTTTCTATAGCCTCTCGCTTGTCTGCTCTCTACTTTTTCTTTTCCAAGTGTAATCATTAACACAGGAACCAAATCTGATTGAATGTTTAATACCTTTTTCATTGCTTCGGGATCAAAACCGATCATCGGGCAAGTATCCCAGCCTTTATTTTTAGCGGCAAGCATAAACAGCATGGCAGATAAGGAAGCATTGCGGATCGCCTCTTCCTTCTGGAAATCGGCTCCTCTCTGCACATAAAAGCTCATGGTCTCTCTGACCATTTCTTCATATTGCTGCGCATTGATAATGCCTAGCATTTTTAGGCCTTCATATATGTTCCCTGCGTGCTCATAAGCTTTTGGATCTCCGAGTACGATGATCGCTGCTGAAGCAGAGTGCACTTTATATTGTCCAAATGCCGCTTCTCTTACTTGTTCTTTCAGCTCTTCTGTTTGGACGACAACATATTGTGTATGCTGTAAGTTAAAAGCAGATGGTGCCAGCTTGACCTCTTCAAATATGCTGTTAAGCTCTTCTCTCGAAATCGAGATATTTGGCAAAAAATTTGATGCGGATCGTCTTTCACGTACCAACGTATCAAAGCTGAGTGTCATCTTGTTTCCCCTTTTCGCGAAGTAGTTTTGCACCTAAACCGATTTTTTTCAGTAATTCAATGAGCTGCTCTTTTTCTTCTTTTTCAATAAAGGCTAGATTTTGCGAAATGACCTCTGTGTGTTTAGGGAAAATATCGTCAAACAATTGCTTCCCTTTTTCCGTCAGCCATACATGAAATACCCGCTTATCTGAAGGCGCACATTGCCTTTTCACCAGTTCTTGTTTTTCTAGTTTATTCACGACATATGTTATGCTTCCACTTGGGATTGACAGGATATCGCTAATTTTTTGAACAGGCTGAGGCCCTTTACTGTAGAGCAATTCAAGGATCTGAAAGTTTTCAAATCCGATATCATAACGTTCAATGTCTTTTTGGATATTTGTAAAAAGGGCTTGATAGGCTTTCATCCACACGCGGAATAGCCTTAAATCTAATTCATGATCATGCTGCACCATGGCAACTACTCCTTTTTCAAGAAATCCTAAAACTAGGATAAATTTATCCTAACACTAGGATATTTTCTTGTCAACGAGTTTATTTCATAAAAAAAAGACCACCTTGGTTCAGTGATCCTCTTCTTTTAAGATAAAATGCATTTCAGCAATTTGTTTATATTGATGTACTTCCTGTAATGAGAACCTAGATTCCAGATCCGCCGGCGAAAAGAGAGGAATTCCCCTTCCAATGATGACAGGTACGATTTGAAGAAAAAGCTCATCAACCATTCTTTCTTTTATGAAAGATTGAAGCAGTCCCCCGCCGCCGACAATCCAAATATTCCGGCCTGTTTCATTCTTTAATTTTTTCACAAATGATAAGACATCTTCGCGAATGATATGGGTTCCTTCCAGACTGTCTTGTAACGTACGTGACATGATATAACATGTCTTTCCTTCATAAGGAAACCCATCTGGTGACAGCTGAAGCACTTGTTCATATGTATTGCGCCCCATGATCAGTGTATCGACTGACGCATAAAAGGTGTCGTAGCTCGTTTCATCTTCGCCCTCTGTCCCTATTAGCCAATCGAGCCTGTGATCCTCTCTCGCTAAATATCCATCGATACTCATCGCCCCATAAAAAAGCAGTTTCCTTTTCTCACTCAATCCCACCACTCCCTTACTTCAAATAAGAACATATATTCTATTTTATCAAAAAGGAAAGACAAAGGCTACATAACTTTCTCCCTTTTTACGATTCCTGTTCCACCTTGACGAGAAGCTCGTATAATTTATGCGCGAGCTTGCCGGCATCAATGGTCATTTCTTCGTGAATCCATTCCTCGAGTACACCCACGACACCAGACACGACAAAAGAGGCCTCTATTTGCTCATTCTCTGTAATCGGCCGCTGATCAAGCTGCCACTCTTTCATGATTTTTTCTTTGAAAAACGCTTTGAATTGATTGGTCGTTGGGCCATTTGGTTTTACAAATAACGTCAACATATATTGATTCTCTTTCAAGTACTCGGTCGTTTTGTTTAAAAAGGAAAGCATATCAAGAGGGTCCTGACTCGGAAAGGTTTCATCATATAATCCCCCGAGCTGATCGAATAGTTCTTTCTCAAGCTGTTCATATAAATCAAACACATCTTGATAGTGTAAATAGAAAGTTCCCCTGCCTAAATCCGCTTTCCTCGATAGCTCTGATACCGTAATCTGCTGCACTTCCTTTTCCTTTAACAGCTCAAGGAAGCTTTCCCGAATGGCTTTTTTTGTTTTGATTGTTCGTCTGTCCTTCATGACATCCCCTCCATTGCTGAACAATCAGGCGCCAAATGTCTATTTATGAACAGGATCTCATCCATTGCCGATGTTCGATTGGTTTACTTCTTATTATAATCAACACATGTTCAATAATCTATATGTGTTCAGTAAAGGAGGACCATGCTATGTTTCATTTCAGACTTGCTAGAGAGGATGAACTGCCTCAAGTGGCAGAGTTGTTAGATGATTCGTTTCAGGACTATTCATTTTTTGACCTATTATGTGAAAAGGTATCAAACCGGTCTGCTTTCGCTCGTCAGCTGCATTTGGTCAATACAAAGGTGTATTTTCAGCATCAAATCTGTTTGGTCGGGGTTGAGAACGAGAACATTGTGTCTGCTGCCCTTTTAAAGCATCCGCGTCTTCCTGAACCAGGCGTCATGGATTATGTGTTATCAGGTGGGTTAAAGCTGCTCTTCATTGGCGGTATATCGGCGGTTCAGCATGTGTTCCGTGTGTTAAAGGAGGCGAAAAAAGCATGTTCTTCCTTAAAGCAGCCTTACTGGTATTTAGAAGCACTTGTCGTGGCAAAAGACCAGCAAGGAAAAAAACTCGGAAGCCGCATGTTAAAGCAATGCCTTTTTCCCTTTATCGCCCGGCAAGGCGGCGGACTGTTTACACTGATGACACACAACGAGGCCAATCGTCATTTCTACCGAAAAAATGGCTGGATGGAGTTTGATGAAAGGGTACTGCGTGGAAAGGAAATGTCCTTGGAAAGCTGGAGCTATAAAACCGTGATTAAATAAGGTATCCTCTTCAGGTGATGATATAATAGAGTCAGTTCAATCAATGATCATACTTGGAGGAGAGACTGATGATACGACGACTTGATCATATCGTGTTGACTGTACAACATATGGAGGACACCATTCGCTTTTATACAAACGTATTAGGGATGAAGGAAGAAACTTTTGGTGAAGGCCGTAAAGCGCTTCGTTTTGGTTTACAGAAGATCAACCTTCATGAAGCTGGTCATGAATTTGAGCCAAAAGCGGCTCATCCTCTTCCTGGATCTCATGATTTGTGCTTTATCACCGATTTAGACATGGACAGTTTGCTGCTGCACCTCCGGAAGCAAGTGGTCCCCATTGAAGAGGGGCCGGTCAGACGCACAGGTACTTTAGGTCCAATTGAATCTGTTTATATCCGTGATCCTGATCTGAATTTAATTGAAATCTCTCGATATATAGAGGAGGGTGATCCGTCATGACTCGTATATTTTTGAGACCGATTGAAGAACAAGATTATCCTGGTATTCAAAGAGGATGCCAGCATGCAGAAACACTTCATATGACTGGCACACGCAAAACGTTCACACTAGAAGAAATTCGCTCCGCCTATACCCGCTTTTTGCAGGATGACAGCAGACGAGATTTCGCCATTTGTCTACTAGACACGAAAGAGATGATTGGAGATGCGGCGATTGTGGACATTGATCCAATCAATCATACGGCAAGCTTCCGCATTGCGCTTCACGGGCCAGAGCATTTTCAAAAAGGCTATGGCACTGAAGCTGTTCGGATGGTTCAAGCATTTGCCTTTGACACATTAGAACTCAACCGTCTAGAGCTTGAAGTCTTTTCCCACAATCCAAGAGCCTTTCGAAGCTATGAGAAAGCCGGATTTCAATATGAAGGAAAAAGACGCCAAGCGCTCTATTTCAACGGTACATACTCAGATGTCATCATCATGGGCATCCTTCGTGAAGAATATAAAAACATGATGGATACAGATGCTCCAGCTTAAGAAAAGTCGTCTTTTTTAAAAAATTGAATCCCAGTGACGATGATTAAACAAATGATGGAAGAGAGAACGATAGAGATACTCGCTAGACTAAGCACCATGCCTTCCCATCTGCCAATAAAAAAACTGACAATCAATAAAACCAAACCAAATAAAATCAAGCATATTGGAACAATGAACCCCGCATGGCGCTGCCGGCTTCTTTTCCCTGCCCACCATGAGAGACACAAGACAACGATTGTAAAAAAGGCGGTTTGCAGCCAGAACATGTGATATCAACTCCTAACCTATAACAATGGAGGTACTTCAAATGAACATTAGACCCATTGAGCAAAAAGACAACCCGTATATCGCAGCGATTATCCGCCAGTCACTAGAATCAGCGAATCTAGCGATTGAAGGAACAGCCTACACTGATCCCCAACTTGACCAGCTTTACGAATACTATCAATCATTGACTCATGCAGCCTATTGGATTGCTGAAGAGCAGGGTGAGATTGTGGGCGGTGTAGGGATTGCTCCATTTACAAAGGGAGTATGTGAATTACAAAAGCTCTATTTAAGTCCAAAAGCACAAGGAAAAGGTGCGGGCAAAAAACTGATGGATACGGCGCTGGAATATGCCTCTACATACTACGAAGCGTGTTATTTAGAAACCCGCCGGGAATTAACAGCGGCTATTGGCCTTTATCAGCGATATGGCTTTTCTCTTCTTTCAGAATCGCTTGAAGGCTCTGAGCATTCTGCAATGGATGCTTGGTATCTCAAAACCTTCTCATCTTGAACCATAAAACAATCGATAGGTTTTGAGCCTCTGAAAGCCTAACTTCTCTGCCAGTTTGATTGAAGCTAGGTGATGGACATCGCAATCCCAATGCGGTGTCCTCTTTTTTTCAAGACAGGTGCTGATCATATGCTGAGCTGCCAGCAGCGCCAAACCTTTTCCGCGATAAGACTCATCTGTCCAAATATCTATCTCCGCACGATCCATACTTGAAAAAATAGAGACGCATTCACTTACCACGTTCTCTCTATCTAAAATGGCAATCCCGATTCCCTTTGATAGAAAACGAGCTGTTTCTCCCCAATAGGCTTCGTAATAGCTAGGAGGGAAAGCACTGCTTGCAGTCATCACCTGCTCATTTGTCCGCTCTACTCTATAGCCTGGATGAGGCTGAGTGGCATGAGAATGTTCCTGTGGATAAACGTACGCATGTCTTTCCATCTCATTCAGATGTGACCCAAGACATTTTTTCATCATCGCATCTGTTAATGGATTTGCTGAAAATATGGTAAATCGGCCGTTTTGTCTTTTCTGCCTTTCGTACACATCCACAATGAAGGCTGAGCAGCGTAACAGCTCCACTTCACTTCTTCCTGCAACATAATAAATGCCGCATGAAGCTTCGAGAAAATAAACTAGCGGATGCACTTCATCATCTACATAAAGATGTCCTTGTATCATGCCATCCATGACCGCATCTACAAACACTGGATATGCCGGATCGATCTGCCGAATTCCTTTTTTCATTAATGGTGCCTTTTGCTGCCTCAAAGATGCACGATTTCTCCTCCTTTCCTTCCATTATAAAGAAAAAGTTGCTGACATAGAGAATTCTTTGCCAAAAAAGGGATTTTGCATCAAAGGCGCAATTTTTTAAAAAAAGAGACCTCATTTAAAAGGTCTCTTACATTCTGGATGATATTATTCTACTGATGCTTCTTCTGTCACTTTCCCCTTCCATATCAGGGTTAAGCCTAATCCAAGAAATAAGACAACACCTGCGAATAAAAATGGGAAGTGAATATTTTGATCGAATAAAATGCCGCCTAGTGCCGGCCCGAAAATCGTACCTAGGCTTGTGTAGGTAGAGTTCATCCCTGCTACAAATCCTTGCTGGTTGCCAGCAATTTTAGATAAGAAGGTCGTTAATGCTGGACGCAATAAATCAAACGCAAGGAAAATGACACATGTGACAATCAGAACAACCAAAAAGCCTGAAACAACGGTTGAAACGAAAGCAAGGACAGCCCCGATAATCAGACATAGCTGAATGACTCTTTTTTCTCCTAGGGCATTTACCAGTTTACCAAACACAAGTACTTGGATGATGACTGCCACAATCGAGCTGACGGTAATGATGACGGCAATATCTTTTGGACCAAATCCAAACTTATGATTTGTGAACAAGCTAAAGACTGTTTCATATGCAGATAGTCCAAATGCGAGGACAAACACAATGATAAAGGCGATGAGGTAGCTTGGATGAATTGATTTTTTCAAATCTTTAAAGAAAGTCGATTCTTTCACTTCATTCATTTGCTTCTCTCGCTCTTCTTTTGTTAAAGGCTCCTTCAGCATAAACATAGACGAAATGACGGCAATAAACGCAATCCCTGCCGCAAAGAAGAATGGCAGGCGTACGCCGTATTCTGCAATAAACCCGCCAATTCCCGGACCAATGATAAAACCGGTACTAATGGCCGCAGAGACATATCCCATCGCCTTTGATCTTTCTTGAACGGTCGTAATATCTGCGACATACGCAGTGACAGCCGGCATAATAAATGCCGCACTAATACCGCCTAGAAGCCTTGCAAAATACAGAACATACACGTGTGTACCAAGACCAAAAACGAGTTCTGATAACGCGAATAGAAACAGCCCAGACACAATCATAATCTTTCTTCCGTAGCGGTCTACCCATCTCCCTGCAATAGGTGATGCGATGAGCTGAGCAACGGCAAACGCCGCCACAAGGTATCCCATCGTACTCCCTGTTAGATGCATGACATTCATGAATAGCGGCATGACAGGAATAATGAGACCAATGCCTAAAAACGCAATAAATATATTACTTAATAAAATCACGAGTACTGCTTTTTGCTCACGAATTGGTTTTTGCATGATGTTTGTTTCCCCTTTACTGACTCACTTGTTACTCATGATGGTTGATTCCGTGAATAAACAATGAGATCGCCTCTTTTTGTAACTCTTTCTTCTGCTCAATGGTGTCATTTTTATATAACACGTCTAATCCATAAAAAACGGAAAGTAATATTTTCACTTTTGACTCCACATGCTGGATCGACCAGCTGCCATCTTCATTTCCCTCAAGTAAGATATCTCTCATCACATCATCAAAATCGACATCAATCTTGTTCAGCCGCTCCATGACTTCGTCTGATGTAAAAGCACTGGCACAAAATTCCTCACTCGCTCTCATTAATGGGTAGTTAATGCCCATTTGACTGAGCATCTCTGCAAATGCAGCGAGCTTATCGATAGCCCGGTGCTGTGTTTTCTTCTCCTCATGCCATGTTTCCATCATCAAACGATGATCCTCTTCCATAATATGAAGAAACAAAAACTCTTTTCCTTTGAAATGATGATAGAGATTGCCTTTACTCACCTCAGCAGCCTCTAAAATATCGCGCACGGATGTTTCTGAATATCCTTTTTTCGCAAATAAATCACGAGAAGCGGTGACGATTTTTTGCTTCGTCTTCTCACTCTTTCCAGCCCCGCTTTGTGTACTTGTCATGTGTCACAATCCCTTTCTACCCTGCATTTCTTCATACGGACAAAATAAAACCGACCAGTTGGTTTATTTTTTTATTATAAATGGATTTTCCTCATAATACAATGAAAAAGGCATTGGACTTCATAAGGAGTGATTCATGTGAAAACTAACAGAACAGTCATTTGCGCTATCACCAAAAAGGACTTATACGTATTTTTCTTCTGCGACCTTTTCATGGCTACTTTGGCGTACTACGTGTTCAAATTCAAGCCAACGACATTTTATGAATGTGCGGGAATCATGGGAAGTATTCTTTGTCCCTTTTTGATGAAAAAGTGGATATACCGGTGATCTCCCTTTCAAGTATATCCGTCATTCATTTAACTTTTCTTTATATTTAACTTCACTTAAATATAAAGATTGCCTATAATAAAAGAGAGGTGATGTCATTGGATGAGGAAATCATTCATTACGGTAAAAAGATCATTGAATACTCGAATGCACTAGGCTCAATTTATGTAGAAGAGTATCAGCGATTTTTAAAACATGAGTATGCAGATTTATCAGCCAAACAAGAGCTGACACTTGAGCTGCTGCGCACGAAAACGAGAACAATCAATGAATTAGCTGATTACTTTTCGATTTCTGCCAGCGCAGCTAGCCAGCTTGTATCAAAGCTTGAGAAGCTCGGCTATGTCAAACGAGAAATTAATCCACATAACCGAAGAGAAATCATTGTTGATTTTGCTCAAAAGGGCCATGACTATCACAAGAATACGGAAGACATTCAACTGCACCTTATACAAAAATATTATGCAAAGCTTCCAAAAGAAGATTTAAAAACATTACTATCTCTATACGAAAAAATCTATCAGATTGCAAAAGAAGCGCCTTAATACGGTGTTTCTCTCATCATCATTTAAGTTATCTAAACTATTAAGGGGATGAAAATATGCAAAGCATTCATTTACAAGATGGCCGGTACATCGGTTTGACTCAATACGGTGATCTTGAAGGGTTTCCAGTATTCTTTTTTCATGGGACACCTGGATCAAGAATGATGTTTTTAGATGATGATCCAATCTCTCAAGAGCTCGGCATTCGTCTCATCTGTTTGGATCGACCTGGATTTGGTTTATCTACCCCTCTACCTGACCGTACAATTTTAGACTGGGCAAAAGACGTGCTGGAAGTGGCAGATGATCTTGGCATTCAACATTTTTCAGTGATGGGTGTATCTGGAGGCGGCGCATTCGCTGCTGGTTGTGCCTATCAATTGCCGGATCGCGTCCTTTCAACTGCACTGATCTCAAGTACAACCCCTTTTCGGGACGGAAAACCGCCTAAAAGTATGCTGAAAGAAAACAAATTGGCTTTTTTCCTTAGTAAGAAGTTTCCTTGGCTATTGAAAGCAAGCTATCGTTCCCAGAAGAAAATGATTGAGAACAAACCAGAGAAATTTAAGAAGCTGGCCAAAAACGGAAACAAGCATTTACATCCATGGGATCGGCAATTCCTTCAAACCGATGAGCAGTTAGAGATGATGATGACACATTTATACGAAGCGACTCGTCAATCGGTGGATGAATGTATTCGTGAACCCATTTTACTCTCGAAACCATGGGCATTCGCTATGAAAGATATTCAAATCCCTGTTGATGTCTGGCACGGAAAAGAAGATTCAATGGCTCCATTTGTAGAAATAGAAAAAATAGCTCAGGCGCTTCCAAACGTCAAAACCCATTATATAGATCAAGCAGGGCACTTTCTTATTGATGTAGACGATATTTGGCGACATATTTTACTCTCTTTAAAGGAGCGTGCTGAACATCAGGAACATGCATAAAAAAAGACCCAATATACCTCGGGTCTTTTTCTTCATTAATATTGTTCATAATACCTCTGCACTTTATCTGGATCTTTTGTCTTCGTTAGTGCCAGCATGAGCAGAATACGTGCTTTTTGCGGGTTTAATGAATCAGACGACACAAAGTGATGTTCATCATCCGTTTTTTCGTGGGTGACAATCCCATTACCTGTACGGCTTGATCGCACGAGAACCACATCTTTTTTTACTGCATCTGCTGCTCCTTTGATGGCTTCTGTTGACATCGTTCCATTTCCTGCTGCGGCTACAACAATCCCTTTCGCACCTGCTTTTACTGCTGCATCATACATATATTTTTGATCATTTTGATAGCCGTATAAAATATCGACTTGTGGCAATTCTTTTATCTTCGATACATCAAAGTCGCTTTCAGTTGTATGTTTTCTTGTCGGTTCGTTATAAAAGGACACCACTTCACCAGTAACTACTCCGATGTATCCTTGCTCAAGTGACTTGAAGGCATCGGTTGTGGTCGTGTTTGCTTTCGTAATAAATCGAGCCGAAGCAATTCGATCATTTAATGTGACCATGACCCCCTTGCCCTTTGCTTCTTTGGTGGATGCAATTTTCACCGCATGATACAAGTTAAGCGGGCCATCTGCACTGATAGCCGATGCCGGTCTCATTGAGCCAACGACCACAACAGGCTTATCACTTTTGACAACCAGATGTAAAAAGTAAGCTGTTTCTTCAAGTGTATCTGTTCCATGCGTGATGACAATGCCATCTACTTGATCATCTTTTAATAGTTCATTCACTCGCTTGGCTAATTTTAAAAGAAGAGCATCATCAACATTTTCACTTCCAACATTCGCTACCTGCTCACCCGTGACATTTGCAATATCCTTCAGCTGTGGAACTGAAGCGATGACTTTATCGATGCCAAGTGCACCAGATTTATAGCCCGTCGTATCTGTATCACTGTCTGAACTGCCAGCAATCGTCCCCCCTGTGGCTAATACCTTAATATTTGATAAGGACTTATTCCCTGTTTCAACTGCTTTGTTTTTCTCTTTTGTTTCATTGGATACGTTTTCTTTTTCGCTTTGAGTATTCTCTTGAGTGCCTGTGTTCGCACAGGCTGCTGTCACCAGTAATAAAACAGAAAGAAGGACAGCACCTAACCATTTTGTCATGTTCATTGGATCATCTCTTTTCCTCATTTGATGGATTTCATGGCTAAATCTCTTTCTATAGGCTTTACTTTATACCATACCTTCATTCATCGACATGAGGCCAAAGATATAGAACCAAATAAAGGTAAAAAGGGCGTTATATTAATGATTTATTCAATTCTTATTACCTAATTTTGCTGTAATTAAGTTGAGTATTGAAGGTGGCGTATTTTAAAAATAACCGACGCTTGATAATGAATTTATGATAAAATATAGTAAATTTTACAAAAAAGGAGTATACATTTTGCATTCGCTTCAACCCTTTTACAAAATCCTAATCACACTATTCATCAGCTCTATTTTACTCGGCTTGTTTGTCTGCTTATTTCCACCTATTCAAGCTGAGCCTGCGTTTCTGATATTTTATATTCCTATCTTTTTTGTTTTTTATTTCGTCTTTGCGGTTCCTTTGCAGTTATTGTTTTCTTTGCAGCCAAAGGCTTTCCATCCTCTTTATTTAGCTGCGTATTTACTGATAGCAATGGTTGTTATGCTCTTTTTTATTGATGGAATTGGGAGTAAGGCGTCTTTACCCATCATCATCATGAGCAGTCTTATCTACTGGACTTGTGATTCTTTGTTTTATCAAAGAATGCATGAAAAAAACACCTAACGCGAAGGTGTTTTTTTCATTAGTTTCTTTAAAGCATTTTTCTCATCTAATCGGTATCCATTTTGAGCGATCTTCCTAGGACGTACAAAATCCTGTTCTGTATAGTAATGAAGGGCAATTTTGTGATGCTTCATCGCCTTCACTTGTTACATTCCTCCTATGCTTGACCACACAGTCAATCACACCATAAAAAAATCACTGAGGATATCTCCCTCAGTGATGGAATCTTTATTTCATAACTGTACCAGCATGTGAAAAGATCGGATCTTTTAATTCAAATTCGAATGTCTTTCCGTCCACAATACCGACTGTTTTTTCACTGTCATAAAGCTCAAGCATACAAGCTGCCATTTCTTTTGATGTATGATATTTCTTGAAATTGTCTTCATATTCAAATTCGTCTACATCCAATGAACGCTTTGCAAATTCTGATTCTGTCGCAGATGGCGCTAATACTTTTGCCTGTAATTTGGCTCCTTTTCCTTTCAACTCTAGGGCCAGCCCTTCTGTAAAGGCGCTCACGTAAAACTTCGTTGCTGAATAGGTGACCGCATTGCCAACGACTGTATAGCCTGCTCGTGAAGAAATGTTAATGAGCTGAGCCCCCTCTACTTGCTCATAATCACGAACAAATAAGGTGGATAGAATCGTTAATGCTTCGATATTCAGATGAAGCATATTCCCAATTTTACTTAAATCTTGTTCTCCTATAGAGCCAAAGTGGCCAAACCCTGCATTATTAATGAACGTATCCAGCTCATAATCTGACAATGACTCATAAAATGAATACACTTGCTCTATGTTTGTTAAATCGACTGACTGTATGACTACTTTGATATCGGGATATTGATCATGAATCTTCTTCTTCAATTCTTGGAGTTTATCGAGCCGGCGTGCAGCTAATATAAGATTTTTCCCTCTTGCTGCAAAGGCGAGAGCCGCCTCATATCCAATACCTGAGCTTGCTCCTGTAATGACTGTATAGCCCATTTTATATCCCCCTATTCGCGTCTTCTAACTGGTTAAATTATAACGACAGCGTTTCGCTCAAGTCAATTTTGAAGAGAGTCAAATGATGGCATTATGTCTAACTTACATACAACTCCGCAGTCACTTCCTTTTGAATCATTTTGGAGGATGTCATGTTGAAATTTTTTGTTCATTTTTGAAAAACCAATTGGTAGGAATGTTCAATTAACTCCTCTACAAATGTCTGCATCAAGGTAAATGGAATTCCAATGAGTCTTATTCATATAGTAGCCAGGGATAATTCCTTGAGGAAAGATATCTGACCCTTTTTACATTCACTTTTCTTTTTCAGAAACAGTAATAAAAGCACAGGCCCATTGTCTCCTGTGCTTTTGAATCACTCTGCTTTTTTATTCAAACGCCTTCTTTAGTTGATCCCCCATCAGATGCCAAGCTTCTTCAGCTATGGCTAAATCTCCGGCGTGCGTGAAGCCGTGAGGGACACCTTTAAATTGTTTGTACGTGACGTCTACCCCAGCTTCTTTTAACTTGGCAGCATATTGCTCCGCTTCTTCAGCCAGCGAATCCCTCTCTGCTGTGATGACGAGAGCTGGAGGCATTTGTGCTAAGGATGAACGATCTGCAAAAACCGGAGAAACGAGCGGATTGTGCGGATCTTGGCCTTGCAGATAGAAGGAATTAAAGAGTCTCGCCAATTCAACTGGGATCGCTTCTTCAAACGCTGGTTTTTGTGCTGGATCAGTGGCAAGATCAAGCGGCGGATAATCAAGCACTTGATAGGCAATTGGGAGTGTATTTCCTTTTTGAATATTCAATAGACAAGCAGCCGTTGCCAAATTTCCTCCTGCGCTATGTCCACCAATGGCTAATGCATTCCGATCGATTTGAAGCTCATCAGGATGTTCATACAGCCACTTCAGTACATCGTAGCATTCATGAAGAGCGGCTGGGAAAGGGTGCTCGGGTGCAAGCTGATACTCGACATTGACAACGATACATTGCGCCCGGTCTGCAATGACTGGACACCATGGATTATCCATTTCAGCACTGCCCATGATAAATCCGCCGCCATGTAAATTCACAAAAACAGGAAGCAGCTGTTTGGATGCGTTCACTGGCTTAAATACCCACACCTTTGTTTCGCCAGCACTTGTTGGAATATCATATTCCATTTTGTTCACTTCAGGAGGATGTACTGGCTTTAGTTCCGATTGACTCGCTAATGAATCTTCAGATGGCTGGCGTAATGAAGCAGCGATTTTGATTTGTTCTTCTAAGTTCATGATCTCAGACTCCTATCTTATTCATTTCTTAGTTACTCATTCGTTTCCTTTTCCTCTTTTCCTCCTACTGAATCAGCAGCAATTTTCATTTGTTCACTTTTTACCTATCTCCCCGTTTTCTCTCTCTTTGAAACAAGCATTGAGCAAATAAAAAAGCACTGCGACGCTATGTCCACAGTGCTTTTCATTTCTCTTATGATACTTGCTGTTCTACCTTCACTCGTTTAATGAAGAAGGCAATAATCAAACCGATGATCGTCATGATCACTGCAAAGATAAATGCATGCTGGACGCCATTTGTAAAGGCGAGCAGCTGATTCATCGGATTTGCGGGATCAGACACATTTTCCATAAAGCTGCGGGCTCCTGATGAAAGGATCGAGATACCGATCGCAGTACCAATGGCTCCTGCCACCTGCTGCAATGTATTCATAATCGCTGTACCATGCGGATATAGCTCTGGCGGCAGCTGATTCAATCCATTTGTTTGAGCAGGCATCATGATCATCGCAATTCCGATCATTAATGTAATATGAAGGGTTACAATGAATCCAATCGACGTATTCACACTTAGATTCGTAAAGCCAAACATCGTCGCTGCGACAATGACAAGACCTGGAATGACAAGCCATTTTGGACCAAATTTATCAAATAGACCACCCATGATTGGGGATAGCAGTCCGTTGATAATTCCACCTGGCAATAGCATTAAACCTGCTGTAAATGTAGAAAGCGCCAAGGACGTTTGTAGATACAATGGCAAAATCATCATAGCAGACAGCATCACCATCATACACACTAAAATCAGAAGTAACCCAATGACAAACATCGGATATTTAAACGGGCTTAAGTTCAGCATTGGTTCTTTCATGTTCAACTGTCTTAAGGAGAACACGAGAATCCCTATGACACCAACGACAATTGCCACGATGACATGCATACTGCTCCAGCCGCCGCCTTCTCCGGCACTGCTAAAGCCATACACAATTCCGCCGAAACCAATGGTTGAAAGCACAATTGATAAGATATCGATTTTCGGTCTTGTTGGTTCTGTAATATTTTGCATAAAGATATAACCAAATACGAGTGCAGCAATTAATAAAGGAAGTGAAATCCAGAAAATCCAATGCCACGTCAGCGATTTCAGAATAAGACCAGAGACGGTTGGACCGACAGCTGGTGCAAACATGATCACAAGACCAATAATCCCCATCGATCTGCCTCGTTTATGAGGCGGGATGATGACCAAAATCGTATTAAACATCAACGGCAGAAGCAATGCTGTGCCGACTGCCTGCACGACACGTGCTACCATTAAAATACTAAAGACCGGCGCAACCGCCGCAATAAATGTTCCGATGATTGAAAAGACGAGCGATGTAATGAAAAGCTGTCTTGTCGTAAACCATTGAAGAATGAGTCCTGAAATCGGTACGAGAATACCAAGTGTTAATAAATATCCTGTTGTCAGCCACTGAGCAGTCGTCGCTTCAATTCCAAAGTCTAACGTTAAACTTCTCAGCGCCATGTTTAATGCCGTTTCACTGAACAAGCCAATAAATCCAGCCGTGATAAAAGAAATAATAATGGGCAGCGTTCGAATTTCAGAAGCTGCTGCTTTCTGTTTGTTCATATTAAGTTGGCTCCTTTTCTTTTTCAATTTAGATGAACCTTAGGAAGTCAGGGTGGTCAGAAATGAGCCACTTTCATGTCTATTGAAAGACGGATAAAATCTGTTTTTCTGCAGCAAATTGAGCAATTTTTTCGATTGAATAGCCAGATTCATGTATATAAAACATGAGCTCAGGCGTCATTGGAGAGGACATACATAACGTTGTCAGTTCTATATCCTGTATGTTCGCTTCTCCCTTTTCTCTCGCTTCTTCAAGCAAATCACGAATGATTTGTCTAAGTGATTGACTGTAATGACTCTCATACACTTTACTTGTCTGCTCTAAATTCCCAGAGATTGTGAGCATTCGAATCCAGTCTAAATGGTGACCGACGATCAGATGAATTTCTTCGAGAACGTAGCGCAAACGTTCACGGACCGGCTGATCACTTATTTTGCTCAAGTAAAGATGCAAAGCTGGGATCAGCTGTTCAAATCTCTCCCCAAGGATAGAAAGGCACAAATCACTTTTATTGGCGTAGCGGCGGTATAAAGTGCCCTGCCCAACACCAGCTGTTTTCGCAATTTTATGCATGCTGACATTTTCTACACCAAATTCTTGAAACAAGGAGAATGCGATCTCTTCAATTTCCTCCCCAATATCCTTTTCCACCATGCTCACCTTCTTTACCTTCATCCACATTGCACGTATCTCTATGTGTTAAATCAAATTTCTTTGCTTCTCTTTAGGACAATTGTAACGGTATTATCTTACGGACAACTGTCCGCTTTGTCAATCATTCTTTTTTAATCGATATCATTTGACTGTATTTCTAAGTGTAACTATAATAGTTACATCAAACAATAGAGGTGATCTCATTGAATACATTCCTATTCGTTCATGGTGCATTTCAAGGTGGCTGGTGCTGGGACCAAATAACACCTGCTCTTCAACAAAAAGGTCATAAAGTAGTTGCTATTGATTTACCTGGCAGCGGCGAAGATGTTACGCCTCCACAGGACGTATCACTAAAAAGCTATGTAAAAAAAGTTGTTTCAACAATTGAAAAAATAGACCAGCCTGTCATTTTAGTAGGACACAGTATGAGCGGAATGGTCATATCACAAGCAGCAGAGGAAATACCAGAGAAGATCAAAAAACTTGTATACGTCTGCGCCTTTGTCCCAGAGAATGGACAAGCCGTCAGTGATATTGCATCAGGTGGTCCTAAAGCAACGTTGAACGAAAAGGATCAGACCCTTACATTAATAGAAGAATTCATTGCAGAGGATATGCTCAACGAAAGTTCGGAGGAAGATCTGCGATTGTTCAAAAGGAATATACGCCCACAGCCTGTTCAGCCTTTTGAAGATAAGGTCTCTCTAACAAATATACGCTTTGGACATGTGCCTAGCGTATATATTGAAACAACAAAAGACCGCTCCATTCCGATTGACTTGCAAAGACAGATGTATGCCACTAGATCTTTTGAGCGTATTTATACCCTTGATGCTGATCATTTTCCGTTCTATTCTAGGAAAAAAGAACTTGTAGGCTGTTTATTAGATATTGCAGCTACAGAAAAATAGTAAACAGCATACAAAAAGGTTTTTTCGGTAGCTGATCAAAAAAGAAAACACATATATAAAGGATTAAAAACCCAACCATCACTACTGGTGTTTTTGATCCTTTTCTATTGATACCTCATTTCCCAAGAATAAGGGAAGATTCTAGCAACCTCTCCTGCTTAATATCAGAAATTAGACCGATTTTCCATTTTAACAGAATCATGTATGATCTATTAAGAAAGCGCTTCCAAAAAGGAGAGGAGAATGCTTATATGTCTTATCATGTAAAACGAATGTTGATGCTGGTCGTCACTGGATTAGTCTTGAGTTTATCCACATTTACTGCGGGTGCCTCGGCACAAACGGGTGGATCGTTTTATGAACCTTTTAACAACTATAATACGGGGTTATGGCAAAAAGCCGATGGATACTCGAATGGAAACATGTTTAACTGTACGTGGCGTGCAAATAACGTGTCGATGACCTCATCAGGTGAAATGCGTTTATCACTCACAAGTCCCGCCTATAACAAGTTTGACTGCGGAGAAAACCGCTCCGTTCAAACGTACGGCTATGGGCTATATGAAGTCAACATGAAGCCAGCCAAAAATGTAGGGATCGTCTCTTCTTTCTTCACTTATACGGGACCGACTGATGGTACGCCTTGGGATGAGATTGACATTGAATTTCTAGGAAAAGATACGACAAAGGTACAGTTTAACTACTATACCAATGGTGTAGGAAATCATGAAAAGATCGTCAACCTTGGTTTCGATGCAGCGAACTCTTATCACACGTATGCATTTGACTGGCAGCCAAACTCTATCAAATGGTATGTCGATGGACAATTAAAACATACCGCCACCACTCAAATTCCTCAAACACCAGGGAAAATTATGATGAACCTGTGGAATGGTGCAGGTGTCGATGAATGGCTTGGCTCCTACAACGGTGTTACCCCGCTCCACGCCCATTATAACTGGGTGCGTTACACAAAAAGATAACTCTATCAAAAAAACCTGTGACTTGTCACAGGTTTTTCTTCGTTTAATTAGAATGAGTTTTCAGCTGATGGGCGAGTTTTTTCTCATGATTGTGGATAATATCTTCATAACTTTCTATTTTGAAATCCAATCGTTTAATGGTCTCTTCGATTTCCTTTTGTTTTTGGACGAGTCTTTCTCGTTCATTGACCAAAATGTTTTTTCGCGAAGATAACGTATGATCATCATCCTCAAAAAATAAGGCTGTATATTCTCTAAGCGCATCAATTGAGAGCCCTGCATTTCTCATACACTTGATAAATTCAATCCATTGAAGATCCTCCTCTGTATAATCACGAATCCCATGATCGTCACGTTTGATTTCCCTAATCAAACCAATATTTTCGTAATATCTAAGTGTCGCAGTGGATAAATCGAGCTGTTTGGCTGCTTGTGCTATTTTCATTGTGCCCTCCCTCTTTCTCTTACCTTCCGATCTCCCTTTCCTCATCATCTCCATTTTGAAATAGAAAGCAAGATGCTTTTGGCTCAATTCTTTTATTAAAAGCCTGAAGAGGGTTTTCTATTGACTTAGAGTTCACTTTAAGACGTAAAGTATAGAGGAAAGAATCGTATCTTATTTTTGAAAGGATGATCAAGAATGTGTCAGACGCACCAATCAAACGTTTTAAGTGTATCACACGCCAAAGCAAACTTTGAACGGACGACCATTGAACGAAGAGCGCTTCGTCCACATGATATTTTAATTGATATTCAATTTAGCGGGATCTGTCATTCAGATATCCACAGCGCTTTTGATGAATGGGGCGGCGGCATTTTCCCGATGGTTCCAGGTCATGAGATTACTGGGGTCGTTGCAGCTGTAGGGGATGATGTGACGAAGTTTCAGATCGGAGACCGTGTAGGCGTTGGCTGTTTTGTGGATTCATGCGGTACCTGTGAATATTGTCAAAATGGAGACGAGCAGTATTGCACAAAAGGGGTCGTCCAAACGTATAACAGCCGTGACTATGACGGGGAGCCGACTTATGGCGGCTACAGTCAAAAAATTGTCGTGACTGAACGATTTGTCGTCAGCATTCCTGATCAACTGCCCCTTGATGCCGCAAGCCCTCTTCTCTGTGCTGGCATTACAACTTATTCACCATTAAAGCACTGGAAGGCAGGCCCTGGCAAAAAAGTTGCTATCGTCGGAATGGGCGGGCTCGGCCATGTTGCCATTCAATTCGCACGCGCTCTTGGCGCTGAAGTAACGGTTTTAAGCCGCTCTTTGAATAAAAAAGAAGAAGCACTATCATTTGGCGCAAAAGACTATTTTGCTACAAGTGATCCTGAAACGTTTCAGACACTAGCCGGTCAGTACGACCTTATTCTCAATACAGTCTCTGCCAACATTAATGTGGATGCCTATTTGTCCTTACTCCGTGTAGATGGAACCTTGGTGAACGTCGGTGCACCGCCTAAGCCGGATCAATTCCACGTCTTTTCATTAATTTCCGGCCGCCGCAGCATTGCTGGTTCACTCGTTGGCGGCATCCAAGAAACACAAGAAATGCTCGATTTCGCAGCTGCTCACAACATCGCACCACAAATTGAAGTCATCAATGCGAATCAAGTTGATGAAGCGTATGAACGTGTGCTGAAAAGTGATGTGCGTTACCGGTTTGTGATTGATATTTCGACGTTGTGATTGATATTCTTTGAAATGGCAGTATTTTATTACTTTATGACTGACCGAAGAGAATTCTATGATTTTTGATCAAACGTAAAAAAGCCACTTCTCTATTGAGTCGTGGCTTTTTTATGGAGCGCTATATGCTAACTTCTTTTTCTTTATGATGACCTCGCATAAATGTAACAACCATACTGGACAAGCTAACCAAAAAACCTAAAATTGAAATCAAAATAGTCATTCCCCCGTTTGGAATAAAAAAGCCTATAGGGATTAAGACAAGGAATGAGAATACAATAAAACATTGATAGATTCCAGATATCACCCTAACCACAATATGATCAAAAAACGACATCACCAAAGGAGGAATAAATAAGAAAACTACCATCCCTACTGACAGCATAAATGGTAATGGGTCCTCTAACGAAATCGTGTTCCTACCCGGTAAATCCTTTGCGGCGATAAACAATACTGCAATCGCCATGAGGAGCGTTGAAAAAATGAATAAGAATCGTTTTAGCATTTCGATGTCTCCTTATTGGATCTTACATTTTATAATAAAATATACCAAAATAAACTAAATATTCAAAGGCTATTTTTTACGTTCAGGATTCTGTTAAGAAGAAAATAAAATAATTTATGGAAATTCCGCATATTGTCAATCCAGTATGTTATACTTAACTAACCTTTGAAGCATGAAATTTTTTACGAATACCTTGTACCATCTCCCTACTTGTACGCTGAGTAGGGTTTTTTCATACAAAAAAACAGGCTCTCCGTAGAGAACCTGTTTTTAAAAGAATGAAGATTAAGCAATTTTTTGGACGTTAGCAGCTTGAGCACCACGAGAACCTTGCTCTACGTCAAATGATACTTTTTGACCTTCGTCTAAAGATTTGAATCCGTCGCCTTGGATAGCTGAGAAATGTACGAATACATCGTCGCCTTCTTCACGTTCGATAAATCCAAAACCTTTTTCTGCGTTAAACCATTTTACTGTACCTTGTTCCATGATTGTTGCCTCCTCGTGCGTTTACCACACAATGTATTATACTATCCTTGCCCAAAGTACCATCAAGACGAAAAGTCAATCTTCATACTATCCTTTACGCCGAACAAAAATAATTACTTTTCATTATAGCATGAATCGGAAATAATTGCAATTTGTTGATTATCAAGCAGAAACATTTCTTTGTGCAGAGAATCTCTGTCTAAGTTCTTCTCTCTAAAATCGACTTAACAAAGTCTGTTTTTCCCTCTGCATATTTGTGTTTGTCATTTTTACATACACTTGATAGGTTAAGTTTAATCTGTTGGTACTCGCTTTTTGCTAGTTCGTTACTTCTCAGGTAATCTCTAAAATTTATTTGTTCAAGTAGATACCTATTGCCCGTTTGATACATATGGATTTGGTGTGTTCGTGGTTCTCCTTTGCTGAAATAGTGTCTTTCAGGCAACACATTGGTTCCTCTATATGAATAACCAAGTCCTTGCAAAGCTGTTGCGCACTGTTCTCCGTCAACAAAATGATTGATTTCAATTGCAATATCAATAATTGGCTTTGCACTCAAACCACTTACTGCTGTACTTCCAATATGGTGAACATTCACTATGTACTGACCGATAACTTCTTCTATTCGTTTCTTCTCCATTTCAAATTCTTTGACCCATTCAGCAGACCAAGGAACTAAAAAAACTTCCCCTCTTGGTAATCCAAGCATTTACTCAACTCCACTTTATAATTTTGTTGTTTATTGGAATTATACGTCACATTGGTAGAGAATACCTTACTAATAGTTGTGTAGGATTTAGCAATATAACCTTTTAAACTTTATTAGTATGATTGGACTGCATTATATAAAAATATTATTCTCAAACAAAAAGTCCACTCACTTAAGATGAGTGGACATTCATTTAGATAAAAACTTGCTAAACATTTTCCGACTCAAGTCTATTTAACCAATTATCGACTAATGAGTTAAATACATCGGGTTGTTCAATTTGTAGGTTGTGACCAGCCATATCAAGCACCGCAAAAGTGGCTCTTGGATAATCTTTGATCAGCCGCCATGCATCGTGGTATCCGACTACATTGTCCTGGCGCCCTGTGATAATGAGCGTTGGATACTTAAGATCAGTTGAAATATCGAAAGTAAAACCATATCCATTTTGATGAATGTTGTTGATGAAATCATGATTTGTTTGTTTAGAAGGAAGTAAAATTTCATCTCGAAACCTCTCCCACTCCGTTTTTCCTTGCACAACTATCATAGAGCAAAATTCATCTGCCTCCTCTGAAGACAATTGTGATATGAAGCTGCTGTCACTTTTTAAAACAGTCGCCTCTGGTACGACTCTTTCATCGAATTCTGGTATAGTCATTGGCGCCACGAGCAGTAATCCACGAACAGTTTCCTGACGTGAACGAACGATACCTCTGGCTATGTACCCTCCATATGAATAACCACAAACAATAAACTGTTCATCAGGGATAATCTCGTCCAAAAGACGCAATATCGCTTCTAGCATATCATCAGAGTTTTGGATAGACGAATGTGGCTTTGAACGTCCCATACCTGGTAAATCTATGTAAATTCTCTTCCAACCGCTTCGTTTTTCGAATACCGGTTCCAATGCATGTAACATTACTTGATGGTCAAGTGTCCAACCATGCAATATCACGATAGGATGCCCTTCTCCAATGACTTTATGGTAAATTGACATGTATTTATTTCCCCTTTCCTACTCTTCAATATTTTATCACAATTTTAGAAAAATTCTTTTTTCACTGAACTTGTTATCATCCTAAACTGTCATATATAACTGTTCAAACTAATAGAAAGCACAAAAAAACCAAAGGTCTACAACCCTTGGTATAATTGATGCGGCCGAGAGGACTTGAACCTCCACGGGTTATTCACCCACTAGGCCCTCAACCTAGCGCGTCTGCCATTCCGCCACGACCGCGTGTATGATGTGCTCATATATTCATAAGTGCACTGTTTGAAAAAACAATGCGGGTGAAGGGACTTGAACCCCCACGTCATAAAGACACTAGATCCTAAGTCTAGCGCGTCTGCCAATTCCGCCACACCCGCGTGACAATGGTGAGCCATGAAGGACTCGAACCTTCGACCCTCTGATTAAAAGTCAGATGCTCTACCAACTGAGCTAATGGCTCATCTGCTATGCAGAAAAACATATATAAAAAATGGCTGGGCTAGCTGGATTCGAACCAACGCATGACGGAGTCAAAGTCCGTTGCCTTACCGCTTGGCTATAGCCCAACGAATCAAAAAACAAAACATGACCCGTACGGGATTCGAACCCGTGTTACCGCCGTGAAAGGGCGGTGTCTTAACCGCTTGACCAACGGGCCATACAATAATGGCGGAGAAGGAGGGATTTGAACCCTCGCGCCGCTTACGCGACCTACACCCTTAGCAGGGGCGCCTCTTCAGCCACTTGAGTACTTCTCCATTATGGCTCCGCAGGTAGGACTCGAACCTACGACCGATCGGTTAACAGCCGATAGCTCTACCACTGAGCTACTGCGGAATAATAAGACATGTTTCATTATATCTATGCCAGAAAAATGTGTCAAGAATTTTTAAGTGTTTCATTCCTGTCTCATTAGCGACGGCTTTTATAATTTAACATATACTAATATAACAGTCAAGCCTTTCTTCCTTCCTTTTTGTTTTCTGTTTAGACATGACAGAAAGACCCCGACCTCTAACTGAAAGACCAAGGTCTCCTTGCTGCTGCGCTCCCTATAGGTTCATGACAGCTTATACTTTCGCATCCACTTATAAAAGGTGCTTCTTGGCACCCCTGCTGACCTCGCTGCTTCTGACACATGACCTTTTGTTTTGTGCAGTGCTTCTATCACTGTTTGCTTTTGAATGCGTTCCCTAAACGTGAGCTCTTTTGGAATCTCGGTACATTCTACTGGAGGCAGCTTCTGCTTTTTCTGATCCATCGTCTCTAATACCGCCGTATATTGCGATTCACCAATCCATCCTCCTTTAGGAAACAGAACCCTTATATGTTCAAACAGATTAAAAAGCTCTCGTATGTTTCCAGGCCAATGGTACGCTTCCAGCTTACGAAAAAAAGATTCAGGAAATGTCGCATTCCATTGGTGTTTCTTTTGGTAATAACGATATAAAGCAACAATGTCTTCTTTTCTTTCCCTAAGCGGCGGGATGTTGATTGGATAGACATGAAGACGGTAATACAAATCTTCTCGTATTTTACCTTCCCTCAGCAGTTCGTTCATATTCCGGTGTGTCGCTGTAATGATTCTAATATCCAAAGGGATTTCGTGTGTCCCGCCGAGCGGTACGACTTTCCTTTCTTCAATGACCCTAAGAAGCGCCACTTGCATCGCATTAGGGATTTCGCCAATTTCGTCTAAAAAGAGCGTTCCTTTTTGCGCCTGTTCAAATTTCCCTTTTGCTCCATGACGTTTTGCCCCTGTAAAAGCACCTTCAGCATAACCAAATAGTTCGCTTTCTAACAGACTTTCAGGTATGGCTCCACAATTCACGGCAATAAACGGTCCTTTATGTCTTTCACTAGCTAAGTGAATCGCTCGAGCGGCCAGTTCTTTCCCTGTACCAGTTTCTCCCCAAATATAGACATTTGCATCTGTTTGTGCCGCTCGTTTCAATTCGCTGAGCGTCTGCTGAAATGCCGTACTTGTTCCAGATTCCCCGGGAAATTGAGCAAAAGAAACGGTGATATTGCTCTTCGCTGCTTCTTCAAGAGAAAAAGACATCCCAAGCAGCTTTCCGTCTTGTTCTGACTGAATGATCTGCTTGCCTCGTGTAACAAATGTATCAGCCATGAGCAGTTCAACATCCATTCCGTACCAGTCTGAAAACCGGTCTCTAATCGGCTTGCTTGCCAAAACAATCTGCTTTTTCTCATTACAAACAACATACGGCTCGTCCGCTTCTACCTGCTGGAGACAATGACTGATCAGCTCCATCTCTTTCCTTTTTTGCTGGACCTGAATTTCTCTCTCTATGGCATATGCAACTGTTGAAGCCATTCCAAGCATAAAAGGATGCATTTGATCCGCCATACAGGAGATATCAATGACTCCTATGATCGTGCTGTCTGCATCACGAATAGGGGCCGCTGAACAGCTCCAATGGTGGGAAGCGACTGAAAAATGCTCAGTTCCGTTGATCGCTACAGCTTCCCCAATGACCAGTGCCGTTCCAATAGCGTTCGTTCCCACATCGGCTTCGGTCCAGCGCGCGCCCTCCATAAAATTTATTTTTTTCGCTTCTACCAGCGTCCTTTGGCTTCCTGTCAGACTTAGCACATAACCATCTGCATCGATAAGTAATGCCATCATGTCCGATTCTTTTAATTGCTGACTGATTTTATTTAAGTAAGGAAGAGCGGCATTTAGGAATAGTGAGTACTTCTTTTTTTGAACACTGAATAATTCCTTTTCTAACAACGACTGTCCTTTATCTAAATACGGGTTCACATTTGCCTGTTTACATCTATGCCATGACTCCATCACTCTCTTATCCAGACGAGACCTATCAAGCAAACCTTCATGAACAAAACGTTTCCAAGTATTTAAATAACAAGGCGTCGGATTCATTCCATCCTCTCCTCTGGGGGCTTTTTATCCATTATAGATAATTATAAAAGCGCTTTCAATTATTGGCTGACCCAGGAAGTCATTTGGATAGAAAGTTTCTCTATCAGCAGTGCACCGCTCGCCCATTTGTTTGCAGCAAGGCTTCGTGTATCGCCTCAGAGAGTGTCGGATGTGCCGCAATAAACTGCTCTAATGTATCAGCTGTCAACTCTGTATGCATCATCACCGCCGCTTGTCCAATCAGTTCTGTTGCATTCGGCCCGATAATGGATACACCTAAAATTTCTTGATATTGCGGTTCGACAATGACCTTTACTTGGCCAGCTGGCTGATTTAAAATTAGTGCTTTTCCATTTGCAGAGAATGCAAATGTCCCTATCCGAATCTCCCCATATTGTTTTCTAGCACTCTCTTCATTTAAACCGACACTAGCGATTTCTGGAGACGTATAGATGCACCTTGGAATCACTTGTTCATTGACCTTTGCATCTTCACCTGATGCATGTGATGCCGCAATCGTTCCTTCATGAAAAGCAGCATGAGCAAGCTGAACGCCGCCTGTCACATCACCGCACGCATAGATATGCGGGAGATTGGTTTGCATATGCTCATTCACGCAGATGCCGTTCCTGTCAAATTCAATGCCGATCTGCTCAAGATTCAGCTCTCCCAGCCTCGGCTTTCTGCCAATGGCGACTAAACAATGAGCGGACTTGATTTCACAGCGCTCCCCATGATTCTTCTCAACCACCACTTTTTTTGAAGTTGTATCAAGCTGTTTGACTGCTGCTGATGTCAAAATCTCCACACCTGCTTTTTGAAGCTGATCGTGAAGACATTTAGCCGTATCGTGATCTTCTTCAGGTAAAATGTGTGCTGCCTGTTCCACCATGACAACCTTTGATCCCATTCGGCTAAAGATGCTTGCAAACTCACAGCCAATCACCCCTCCACCAATGATACAAAGCGAATCTGGTATTGAAGGGAGCGTCATCGCATCCTTACTATCAATGATCCACTCTCTGTCAAATGGGGCGAAAGGTAAAGCAGCAGGTTCTGATCCTGAAGCAATAATGATTTGTTTTGCCTGAATGATTTCAGATTTCCCTTCACTTTCTATCAATAGCTCATGTGCTGAAAGAAATGATGCCTTCCCATTTAACACGCTGATTTTGTTTTTATTCATCAAATAACGAACACCATCAGTCAGCTGCTTGACGACTGACCGCTTCCGCTTTTGAACGGCATCCCAATGAATGACAAGCTCCTTCCCTGGAAGCTCAATTCCAAAGTGTCCAGCTGATTTCACATGCTCGTACATATCAGCGCTTTGCAAAAGTGCTTTCGTTGGAATACAGCCTTCATTCAGGCAGGTACCTCCTAACAGGCCTTGGTCGATTAGTACAACCTCTCTGTCAAAACGGGCGGCTGTTATTGCCGCCACATATCCTGCTGGCCCGCCTCCTATAATGACAAGCGTCATTCATTTCACCTTCTTCCTATAAAAGAATGGATACTGGATTTTCTAAATACGCTTTAACAGTTGATAAAAATTGTGATGCCGGCGCCCCGTCCAGCACGCGATGGTCAAATGTCAGACTGAGTGGCAGGATCGTCCCTTTACATAATTCATTCCCATGATATACAGGCATGTGATCCGCTTTGCCAACGCCAAGAATACCTGCTTCCGGCGGATTCAAAATCGGTGTAAAATGTTCCACACCATAGGCGCCTAGGTTAGTGATGGTAAAGGTAGAGCCTTCAATTTCATCGTGGAGAAGTCTGCCTTCACGTGCTTTTTTGCCATACGATTTGATGCTCTTCGCCAGCTCAATAAGTGAAAGTTTTTCCGCGTGCCGAATAACAGGCACTGCCAGACCGTGATCTAAAGCAGCAGCGATTCCAAGATGAACATACTCAAAAGTTCCGACTCTATCATTCTGATATTGACTGTTCATTGCAGGATGCTCTAGCAGGGAAAGAACCACTGCTTTGGCTACAAAATCGGTCAGGGTTAATTTCATATCGTGTCGTGCTGCGGCTGTTTCGTTCAACTCAGACTGTAATGCTGTCAGCTTTGTCACATCCGCTTTCATCGTTATTGTTAATTGTGCACTTGTTTGCAGGCTCTCCATCATTCGCGAGGCAATGGTTTTCCGCATCATGCTGACTGGCTGATGCTTTGTTGGTTCATTTTGTTGTTTTTCTTTTTCATCAGGAAGTGCCCGAAGCACATCCGCTTTCGTGATTCTCCCATCTGGTCCTGTTCCCACTAAAGTATGAATGTCCAGATTAGCGCTTTGAGCAATCTTACGTGCCACAGGGGAGATTTTCTTTCTCTCTTTCTTTTGTTTTGGCGGCAGGCCTTTTTCTTTCTTTTCCTCGACCTGTTCATTTCCTTCACCGATATAGCAGATGACCGTGCCAGGCGGTACACCTTCTCCCTCAGGCACTTTTATATCCAATATGGTTCCTTCTGCAGGTGATTCGATCTCCATTTCAATTTTTTCAGAGTTGATGCTTGCAATGCTTTCCCCTTTATTTACGGTTTCTCCGACCTCTTTATTCCAGACAGATACCGTTCCTTCTTTCATTGACATGCCCAATTTCGGCATCACAACCTCGACAGCCATCTCCCTCTCTCCTTTCTTTAGTTCAAGATCTTGTCATGACTCTTTCCAACCATCTCTAATACGGTGTTCACAACCTTATCAGGTGTCGGCAAATAGATATCTTCAAGCGGTGGTGAAAACGGAACCGGTGTATGAGGAGCCGTCACTTTTTTGATTGGAGCGTCAAGTAAATCGAATCCTTTATCCGCCACCAGAGAAGAAATATCTGCGGCAATTCCGCACCTTGGATTTGCTTCATCTACAATGACAAGCCGATTTGTTTTTTCTACTGAAGTTAGAATGGCCTCTTCATCGAGCGGTGACAAGCTTCTTGGATCAATCACCTCTGCTTCAATTCCTTGGGCAGCTAATTGCTCGGCCGCTTCGAGTGCTGTATGAACTTGTTTACCTACTGCAAAAATGGTCACATCTGAGCCTTCTCTTTTCACATCTGCTTTGCCAAGCGGCAGCGTGTAGTATCGCTCTGGAACATCTCCTGTGATATTGTAAAGCGTTTTGTCTTCAAAAAAGATGACAGGGTCCTGATCCTCGATGGCTGCCAGCAGCAATCCTTTGGCATCGTATGGTGAAGAAGGCACCACTACTTTCAATCCAGGGATGCTTGTAAATAGCGCATACAAGCTTTGCGAATGCTGAGCAGCTGCTCTAAAACCCGCCCCATGTGTCGTTCTGATCGTGATCGGTACCTCTGCTTTTCCGCCAAACATATATCGGAATTTTGCTCCTTGATTCAGCACTTGATCCAGACAGGTGCCGATAAAATCATTAAACATGAGTTCTGCAATTGGTCTTAGGCCTGTGGAAGCTGCTGCCATGGCCGCACCTACATAGCCAGCTTCACTAATCGGTGTGTCAAGAACTCGCTCACGTCCAAACTCCTGAACGATTCCTTTCGTTACACCAAGCACACCGCCCCATGCTTCATCATCCTGTAAGTGATCGACATGAGCACCTCCAGCAACATCTTCCCCCATTAAAATGACATCCTCGTCTCTTCTCATGGCAAGTTTAATCGCTTCATTTAATGCACTAGACATGCTGATTTCTCTTGTCATTTTCCTCTCCCCCTTTGATTTATTGATACGAAACATATACGTCGGTCAATAATTCGGTCTGATCTGGATATTCACTTTCTTCACTGAATGTAACGGCTTCATCTATCGCTTCTGCTACAGCCGCTTCAATATTTGATAGCTCCCCATTCGTCAGCAGCTGCTGCTTGAACAATTCATTTTTAAAAAGAGCGATCGCATCTCTCTCTTCTTGGTGTTCTGCTTTTTCTTGATTGGTTTTGTAACGCTGGGCGTCTCCTTCGAAATGGCCATAATTTCGATATGTCATGCATTCAATTAATGTCGGACCTTCTCCATTTTTTGCTCGTTCAATTGCTTGCTCTGCAGCTTGATAAACGGCCATCACATCTTTTCCATCTACTTGAATCCCAGGAATGTCATAACCGGCCGCTCGATCTACGATTGATTTGCAGCTTGAAGCATAAGAAAATGGTGTCGCTTCCCCGTACCCATTGTTTTCTGCGATGAAAATGACAGGCAGTTTCCAGATGGCCGCGAGATTGATTCCTTCGTGGAAAGTCCCTTGATTGTTTGCACCATCCCCAAAAAAGCAAACGCTTACATTTTCTGTCTTTTTATATTTAGCTGTGAGGGCTGCCCCGCACGCAAGAGGAAAGCCCCCTCCAACAATTCCGTTGGCACCAAGCATTCCTTTATCAAAATCTGCAATGTGCATGGATCCGCCTTTGCCTTTACAGAGACCTGTTGCTTTCCCATAGATTTCTGCCATCATTCCTTTTAGATCACAGCCCTTCGCTATACAGTGGCCGTGGCCCCGGTGTGTACTTGTAATACTGTCTTTTTCATTCAGATGAGCACAGACTCCTACGGCAACAGCTTCTTCGCCAGCATAAAGATGGACAAACCCCGGCAAAATTCCTTTTGTAAAAAGCGTGTGCACCCGGTCTTCAAATTGGCGGATTTCCTGCATTTTTTGATACATCCATACGGCTTTTTCTTTAGTCAATGCCATTTCCATTTGGTAAAACCTCCTATCTTTTTTGCTTGCACTTCTATACAAGCAAAAATCGTGCCAACATGACGACGCATGAACACTTAGGATTTGACCGAATCACACCGATGAAAAAAGAGACAAAAAGAGACGCATGTCTCATTTTGTCTCCATATGTCCACACATCTATTGGAACAAAAAAAGCATCCCCATAGAGGAATGCTTTTCACAATGAATTGGTTGTGCGCAGCCACTTTAATTTCCCTTTGCAGACGCCGCATACATAACGAGAGGTATCAAACCGTCTTTTCCTTATAAAGGACCGGCCGCATCCTGTGCAAATATATTCATGGCGTTTCTCCGCACGGCGCTTATTTTGTACGGTCTTTAGCGGTGTACAAAAACGCGGGGCTCCTACTTGTTTTAATAAGGATTTAAAATCACGGTCGCGATGCTGATAGCCCTTTCCCTCAAGGTGCAGATGATAATGACACAGCTCATGCTTGATGATCCCGATTAATTCTTCTCGTCCATGCTCCTCTAGGTATCGGCGGTTCAGTTCGATGTTGTGTGTACCAAGTAAATATCGCCCGCCTGTCGTTTTTAGACGGTCATTAAAAACAGCCTGATGGCGGAATGCCTTGCCAAAGAACTGCTGGGAAATGTGCTCTGTTAACTGCTGTAACTCTCTCTCGTTCAATCAAGATCGTTCCTTTCTATAAAAACCTCGAACGGGACAATTTCCCCTATGCATACATTGAAGGTACATCCACTGTTTCGATCAAAGGAGGAATGGGCGATGCCCAACTGGCTGAAAAATCAGATGCAGAAGGCATTTTATGAGAAAAATCATTATCAAATCAAATTGCTGAATCAATGCTGGTACTTCTATAGAAAAAAACATTCAGTCACATCAAGGCACACCCCATCCTAAGGTGCGCCTCGTTTTTTTGTTACTCTGGTTTCAGCATGGAGAGGGCAACGCGGCCTTTTGCCTGGTCAACGGAGTCCACCCATACGGTCACAATGTCACCAACTGATACAACATCAAGCGGATGCTTCACAAAACGATTGCTTAGTTTGGAAATATGCACAAGCCCATCCTGCTTTACACCAATATCAACGAATGCACCGAAGTCTACAACGTTTCTCACCGTTCCTTGCAGCTCCATTCCTTGCTTCAAGTCCTCCAATTTCAGCACATCTGTTTTGAGCAGCGGCTTTGGTACTTCATCCCGCGGATCACGCTCAGGTCTTGTCAACTGATCAATGATATCTTGAAGTGTAATTGTCCCAATGTCCAGCTGTTCTGCCGCTTCGTCCAGTTTCACTTCAGCAATTTTCTCTTTTAACTGCTCTGTGCCAAGATCGTCTGGTGTCATGTTGATCATGCGTAAAAACTGTTTTGTTTCTTTATAGCTCTCAGGGTGAATACCTGTACGATCAAGCGGATCTTGGCCATCAGTAATGCGAAGGAAACCGATACACTGCTCATATGTCTTAGCACCGAGCCTTGGGATATCCTTCAATTCTTTTCTGCTTGTGAATCTCCCAATCTCTTCGCGGCGCTTGATGATATTCCCTGCGACGGCTTTTGAAAGGCCTGATACATATTGCAGCAGCGCCTGTGAGGCGGTATTGACGTTTACACCAACTTGGTTGACGACTGTTTCTACCACAAAGGTTAATGAGCTGTTTAATTGCTTCTGGCTGACATCATGCTGGTACTGGCCCACACCGACAGACTTCGGATCAATTTTCACAAGTTCTGCTAAAGGATCTTGTAATCTTCTAGCGATTGAGATGGCGCTTCGCTCTTCGACTTGCAGATCTGGAAACTCTTCTCGTGCCAGCGCTGATGCGGAGTAAACACTTGCTCCAGCTTCATTCACAATCAAATAAGACACCGGCTGATCCAGCTCTTGAATCAAGTCTGCAATGAATTGTTCTGTCTCTCTTGAGGCTGTTCCGTTTCCAATCGCAATCACTTCAATGTTTGATGATTGAATAATCTCTTTGACTTTTTGTTTCGCTTCCGCTTTTTTCTGCACGGGCGGATGCGGGTAAATGACGCCAATATGATGGACTTTGCCTGTATCATCCACGACAGCTAATTTACAGCCTGTCCGAAATGCGGGGTCGACTCCAAGTACACGCTTCCCTTTCATCGGCGGCTGAAGCAGCAGTTTTCTTAAGTTTTCAGCAAAAATATGAATCGCTTGTTCCTCTGCTTTTTCAGTCAGCTCTTTTCGTATTTCTCGTTCGATGGAAGGCTGAATGAGGCGTTTATACGCATCATCGATTGCCGCTTCAATAAACGGTCTCGCCGTCGTCTGTTTGCCTTTTAGAACTTGTTTGTCGAGATAGAAACGAATATTTTCAGCAGGGGGTTCGATGGCTGCCTTTAAAATGCCCTCTTTCTCCCCGCGGTTGACCGCTAGTACACGGTGCGGAACAATCTTTTTGATTGGCTCTTGATAATCGTAATACATTTCATAGACGTTTTTCTCATCGCTTTCGACGTCTTTTCCTGATGTGACCAGACTGCCCTTTTGGTACGTTTCACTGCGAATCCATTTTCGCATATCAGGATCATCTGCCAGCTGTTCAGCAATGATGTGCTGCGCACCCTCAAGTGCCTCTTCTACATTTGCCACTTCTTTTTCTTCGTTAATAAAAGTAGCTGCTTTCTTCTCGATCTGATCGCTTGGCAGCGTGAGTAAATATTCCGCCAGCGGCTCCAGCCCTTTTGCTTTGGCTACATTCGCCTTTGTTTTGCGCTTTTGTTTGAATGGCCGGTATAAATCTTCGACCTCTTGCAGTTTATGAGCTTGTTCAATTTTCTGTTTTAATTCATCAGTCAGTTTGTCTTGTTCAGCAATTAAGCGAATGACTTCTTCTTTTCGGTTCGTGACATTTTGGATATATGTATAGCGCTCTGAAATGGTTTGAATTTGCACCTCATCCAGTGAGCCTGTCTGCTCTTTCCGATAACGGGCAATAAACGGGACGGTGTTGCCATCCTCTAAAAGCTTGATCACACTTTCAATTTGTTTTGTTGAAAGCTTTAATTCTGTCGCAATTTGTTTCAATAAAAAGTCAGATGTCTTCATACTTTGCATCCTCTCACTGTGTCTTCTCTTTTAGTGTATCAAAAAAACCGGCAAAACAGAAAAAAGGTCAGCTATTTTACGTAAGCTGACCAAGTACATAGGTGAGATCGTCCTTTTTGTCTTGTGTGTATGTTTCAAGCTGTTTGGCGATGTCTTCAACTGAATGTCCATGCTTTAAACACATGCGCATGTTTGGCACATTCAGTCCGTCTGAATACATAATGAATATCGATCCTTTTTCGTAGGAATAGGTGTATGTTTTATATTTTCTAGGTTTCCCTGATAAGTATCCTGATGTCGGAAATGGATAAATATAATCGCCAGAAGGTGCATTCAAGATAAACCGAATATTACCAACCGAACAATAGGTAAATTGCTGCTGGGAAAAATTCACCTTTAATATGGCCACAGTGGCCCCGCGTTTATTTTTCATAGCCTGATTGCATCTGTCGATGAGGGCCGCCACATCCTCATGTCCATATTCTTCGACAATTTCGCTGACTAAAGAAGATGATTCATTGGCGTACTGGCCGCTGCCTAATCCGTCTGCTACAGCACAAATTAGTTCTTCATCATCTGCTTTAATAAAAAAACTGTCCCCGCAGCATGACTTCCCTTCTTTATTCGATTGATAGATAATGGCGTTTACATGCTCATGCTGTTCAATCTGCTTCATTACCCTAGCTCCATAGACGCATCTTCTGATAATGCATCTCGCAGTTTTTTCACTGCCTTCCGCTGCAGTCTCGATACATGCATTTGGGATATACCAAGTAAATCGCCTGTCTCTTTCTGACTCTTATTTTGCAAGTAAGTCAGATTGATAATCTCTTTTTCTCTATTCGACAGCACATGAAGCACACTCTCAAGCATCAATTTTTGGTTCACACGTTCGTAGCCCTCTTCCTGTGAGCCGACAACGTCTAAAATCGTCACAGTACTTCCTTCAGAATCAGCCTCTACGCCTTGGTCAACAGACAGTGCTTGATAGCTTTTGCCCATCTCCATGGTTTCAAGTACTTCTTCTTCTGTTACATCTAAGTATTCTGCAATTTCTTGGACTTTAGGTGATTTCTGTGTCTCTGTTGTCAAATGATCAACTGCCATTTTGATTCTCGGTCCAAGCTCTTTAATCCGCCTTGGTACATGGACACTCCATGTCTTATCTCGTAAAAAGCGTTTGATTTCCCCGATGATGGTTGGAATGGCAAAGGCTTCAAATGATTTACCGACGAGCGGGTCGTATCGTTTAATAGCGCCAAGTAAACCTATCATTCCAACTTGTCTAAGGTCCTCATGAAAGCTTTTTCCTTTAGAATATTTTTTCGCCAGCATATCAACCAAGTTTGTATAGCATTCGACCAGCGTGAGCTGCGCCTGCTCGTCTTGATTGGTTTGATAGCTTTGGATGAGGCGGTCTACTTCATCTTTAGTTAGTTTCATAGTTTTGGATGGTTGTGTCATGGTCAACTCGCTCCCTGTTTAAAAACTTTGTCATCGCTACGGTAACTCCGGAGTTTGCTTGCACCTCGACTTCATCCATCAATGTTTGCATTAAGTATAAACCAAGACCTCCTTCTGCCAATTGATCCACCGTATGAGCAGATGTGTACGGTCCGAGGTCTTCCTGTTTTTGCTTAAAGTCAAAGCTACCGCCTTTGTCAGCGACAATGATTTCTAGACGATCCTCGTAGACAAGAAAGCGAACAGCCACCTCTCCATCTTCGCCGTCTTCACCTTTGTAGGCATGCTGAACTGCATTTGTACAGGCCTCACTGACGGCAATTTTTAAGTCCTCAATCTCTTCATAGGCATAGCCCATCCGGCTCGCTACGCCTGACAGAGTCAAACGAATGATGCCTACATATTCTGGTTTCGCCGGTATTTTCATCTCGATTAGATCTACTGATTCGTTCATTGTACCCCACCCTCTGACTTTGCAGAAATGTCAATGATGTCCTTTAATCCAGTGATTTCAAACAACCTTACAAGCCGTTCTGACAAGTTCTCAAGCTTTAATGTGCCACCTGCTTTTTGAGCCGCTTTAAACAGCCCAACGAATACACCTAAACCTGTACTATCCATATACGTAACATCCTTCAGACAGATTTCAAGATGCTCTCCCGCCTCAGCTTTAGGCATGAGCGTTTCTCTTAGCTCAGGAGCGGAGTACACATCAATTTCTCCGCTGACACTGATTTTCGTTTTTTGATCTATTTGATGCTCTTTTACAGACATATTCATTATGCATTCACCTCGAAATTCTTGTTTCCTAAAGTTTTATATACCCGCATGTTCACTTTCTAAACCTTTCTTTTGAGAACAAGTAAAGTAAAGTCATCGTGCAGCTGAAAATCCTGCAGTTTGAGTAAGCTGGCGTAGATGGCATCCACCATTTCTTGAGCTGAGTAGGATAGGTGCTCAGATATGAGTGTTTTGATGTCCTCCCGCTCTAAGAAACCATCCTCTGACTTGGATTCTGTGACCCCATCAGAGAATAAGATCACCATGTCTCCTGCGTCCAAATGCTTCTCGTACTGTCTGTAGTCAAAGTCTGGTGCGATCCCAAGGACAAGCCCTTTTGCATCTAAATCGTAAAATGTGTTCTCTTTTTTGCAATAGAAAAAGCCCGGCTCATGACCAGCCGATGCGTATTTAAACTCATGCGTTTCTTTATTATAGCTGCCATAGAACATTGTGATAAACATACTTGGGTCTACGTTTTGCTCGACTACACGATTCAGGGTTTTCAGCACCTTTGTTGGGCCGCTCCCTGACTCCGGCAAGGAATCCATCGCATATTTAATCATCGACATACAGAGCGCAGCCGGGATTCCCTTTCCAATGACATCTGCGATCGCGATATTGATTGTATCGTGATCCGTTACAAAGTGGTAATAATCTCCACTCATCTGTTTTGCCGGTACACTAATCGCACCAATATCAAAGGTATCTCCTTCTGGAATTTTCGTTTCCAGAAGGGTTTGCTGAACATTTGCAGCAATTTCGATTTCAGATTTTATTTCTTGCTGGATGCCTCTGAGTGTTAAATGTTCTTGGTAGGCAAGTCCGTACCCAATCATGACTTCAATTAAGAAGTCTAGTGAATGAAAAACATCTTCCGGCAAATCAGGGTAAAGCTCCTGAATCACTTTTCGGTGAACACTCACTATTTCTTCAGGAGGTATTTGATGCTCAATGGTTTTACGGCTAAATTTTTGAGCTTGATAAAGCGATGTTTCAGTTAAATCACTGATATAACGACTGAGCAGCTGATGGTACCGCTGCTCCATTACCTCCTTAAAATCCATGGTTTCCCTCCTAGCGAAGCCACTTAACAGCTTGTATCTCCGTTCCTTGTTCTGGTGCAGAATCTAATTTAAATTCATCCATCAGTCGTCTGACGCCCGGAAGACCTGCTCCGAGCCCGCCTGATGTTGAAAATCCGTCTTCCATTACTTTACGTATATCCATGATACCTGGCCCCTCATCCGCTGCGATGACTTTGAGTCCACGCTTTCCGCGCTCCATCACTTCATCTATACAAATCTGACCTTTACCAGCGTATAAATAAATGTTTCGAGCTAATTCTGAAATGGCCGTCGTAATTCTTGCTTGGTCAACTGTTCCAAATCCAAGTTCTTTTGCAACATTCCGCCCCAATTGTCTTGCTGCGACTATGTCCCATTCCGTCAATATTCTTACACAGGATTGGTCTTTCATATCTATTCCCCCAATTCCCGCTTCAGTGTCTCAAGCCCTTGTTCAAGATCTAGTGCTGTCTGAATTTCTTCAAGCGATATTCCAAGTTCAATCAGCGTCACAGCGACTGCCGGCTGTATTCCTGTTAATACAACTTTTGCCCCCATGAGCTTGGACATCGTGATCACATCACCTAATACCTTTGCAATAAAGGAATCAATCATGTCAACGGATGTGAGGTCAATGACAACACCGTTTGCTCCTGTTTCATGAATTTTATTCAGCAAGTCTTCTTGAAAGTGGAGAGCTGTTTGATCATCAAGCTCCCACTGTATCGAAATCAGAAGACAGTTATATAGTTTTAAGATTGGAATCTTCGGGTGATTTCTCACTGGGTTATCCCTCCAATGAAACAATTTTTCGATTTGTCATTTCCAAAGCAGTTTGAATTCCTTTTTGAAGGGTATTCTTTGTTGTAACTTGAGATAAATCAATTCCAAGGTTCACAATGGTTTGGGCTATTTCTGGACGAATACCGACAAGCAAGCACTTCGCACCTACTAATCTCACAGCCTCTGATGCTTGAATGATATGATGCGCCACCATTGTGTCAACGACAGGTACACCCGTAATATCAATTAAGACGACTTGTGAGCGATGTTTAACGACACCGTTGAGCAGATTCTCCATAATTTTTTTGGCACGTTCTGTGTCAATTGTTCCAACAAGCGGCATGACGGTAATGTGCTCAAATACTGGGATCAGCGGGGCAGAAAGTTCCTGCAGCGCGATTTTTTGAAGGTTGACTGTTTTCTCCCATGAGATGGAATACTGGTTTAAGATCTCGTTATGAATAGGTGTGATGAATCGATCAATTTGCCAGATGAGGTCATGACTTTCTTCTGTTGTATCTTTGTCATCGTTCATTTTTTGATATAAATGTGAACGGATTTCTGTTAGACCATTTGCCAGTAACTTAAGTGATATACCCATTTGAACAATTTTTAAAGCAAAAGTTTGCACTTTTTCTTCAAAATCTTCAGCATACCCTTCTGAAAGAGATGTAATGATTAATTGAACATATTCCGAACAGATGGTTTCATACATATTGTCGTTCAGCATCATGTCCGTTTCTTTTTCTCCGAGTTGTCTAAAAATGTCCGTCCACTCTTTTTGTAATTCCTCTCGATGCTCTCTTGCAAAAGCTAACACGATATGATTCGACATGTTTTACCCCCTACGTACATAAACAGCACTTCTTTTAGTCTTTCTTCATTATAACGTTAATAAAAATTGAACACAAAAAAAAGTTGCTCCCAAGAGAGCAACCAAATCTCACCATATTAAAAATCAATAAGAGCCAAACTAACTTGTAAGGCTTCATCAACCTTCTCCATCATCTCATCATCAAGATGTGTGATTTTATCTGTCAATCTTTGTTTATCGATTGTACGAATCTGCTCCAAGAGAATGACAGAATCTCGCTCAAAGCCGTAGCGCTTTGCATCAATTTCGACGTGAGTCGGTAATTTCGCTTTTTGTATTTGGGCTGTTATGGCTGCAACGATAGCAGTCGGGCTGAAGCGATTTCCAATGTCATTTTGAATCACCAATACTGGGCGAACCCCGCCCTGCTCGGAGCCAACAACAGGAGATAAATCAGCAAAGTAAACATCACCGCGTTTAACAATCAAATGTTTAACCCCCGCTGACTAATCGCTCAACTGTATTCTCAGCCTCAAATTCTGCGTATTGTGCCTCTGAAGAGATATTCAGATTAATTTTCGCCATCTCCATGTAGCCGCGTCTCATCGATTCACGATTTTGTCGAATATTACGTTCACGAATATACGTTTTTGTCGCTCGGTAGATCAATTCATTTCTTGTTACCTTATCCTGCTCTGCTACTCGTTCGATTTCAGACATCAAAGCCTCCGGTAGTCGAATCTTCATTTCGTTTGTTGCGCTGGATTCAGACAAAAAACATACACCTCCACAAAACTTACGGATACCGTTTCGATCCATTCCAAGACTAATCATACCATTATTCAATGCGCAAGCAAAGCTGTTTTTTCATGATTTCTTATTAGAACATGAAGCGGCTGTTCACCCGTAAATCAAAGATGATAATGGAGTTCCTCTTTCACATTATACGCTTTTTTTCGAAAATCATACGGTATTTCCAAAATCTCTAAAAAAGGGAGAATGTTTACCCCTTCTTTGTAGAATAAAAAGGAACGATGTCAGTTTGACGATCGTTCCTGTGAAAACTGCTTAGAAAAAGCTTGACCCGCCTTGAAGCAGCGGATTCCGCACATGCACCTTTTTGCCGTCCTCTATATATACTCTTGGGACGCGGTGGCCAATGGAGCATGTGACTTCATAGTTAATGGTTTCAAGCCTTTTTGCAATTTCATCGACTGATACCATTTCTTCACCTTGTCCACCAATCAAAACGACTGGCTCCCCTGCTGGAAAGTTCTCTTTCAGTTCAACCATGAATTGATCCATACATACCCTTCCGGCAATCTTCCGGCGCTTTCCGCCAACAAGTACTTCCGTGCCTGCCAGCTTCCGGATCCACCCGTCTGCATAGCCGACTGGTACCGTACCGATCCATGTATCTTGATTGGCTGTATACGTCGCCCCATAGCTGACACTCTCACCCTTTTGAATGAGCTTCACATGGGCGAGCTTTGTATGAAGAGACATGGCTTCTTCCAGCTTGAAAGGAAGTTCATCTTTGATTTCCTCTGATGGTGACAGCCCGTACATACTGATGCCGAAGCGAACCATATTAAATAACACTTCTTTAAACCTTAAACCCGCTGCACTATTGGCACAATGAACGAGCAGCTTTTCCGTATGAAGAGGCTGAAGCAGGGTTTGAAAGGTGTCGACCTGCCGATCAAAATAGTTCTCATCCTTTTCATCCGCGGTCGCAAAGTGAGTAAATACACCTTCCAGCTGTAAATAAGCATGCTCGCTGACAAGCTTCTTTACTTCGCTGACTTGCTCTAAAGTTTTCACACCTAAACGGTTCATTCCGCTGTCTATTTTCAAATGAAAACGAATGGGTTGTCCCATCTGCCCTTTCACCATATGGGCGACTTCCCTCAGCCACTCTATGGAGTAAGCGGTCATGATCACATTGTATCGAACAGCGGTTTTGACATACTCCGGCGGTACTGCGCCGAGTACAAGAATCGGTGCTTTAATGCCTTGATTTCTTAAAGAAATGGCCTCATCTAAAAAGGCGACAGCTAACAAGTCTGCTCCTGCTTTGAGGGCAGCTCTTGCCACTTCTATATCTCCATGTCCATATGCATTGGCTTTCACAACGGCCATCAATTGAACATTTTGACCGATATGATCTTTCATATGTGAAACATTGTGCTTGATTGCGGTTAAATTAATTTCTGCCCATGTGTCTCTATAAAAGGCATTTGTGTCCATCAGTCACACTTCCCTATTGAATGATTCAATCCCTTCATATGATACTAAAAATCAAGAATAATGTGAAACAAATCAAAGAAAATCAGCCCTTGCACAGGGCTGATGCTTCATTTATCATGGCTTTCTGCCTGAGAATCTCATTTATTTAGCTGACTGGCCTTCTACACTCTTTGCGACCATCAACAGCTCTTCTTTCGATAGATCACTTGAGGAAATTAAGTAGTCAACTCCGTCAGATGTCCATGAGAGGGATTGATCTGTCAGAACCCCTACTGTCATACCAAGATCGACCGGCTCGCCGTTCATCGTGACAGGCGTAGATGCTTCAGCTACTCGCGCTTTTTCCTGAATGAGTGTGAAGGATTTCTTGCCGCCGTACGTAATCACATAACGCTTCCCAGCATCTGTCGTCATTTCTTTCTCTTCCATCTTCTTCACGCCTTCTGGCATATCAACTGGTGTTTTCACCGCAAAGCTGTCAGATGGGTCTGCACTTGTGGCAACATCCATTTGAGAGAGTGTCATGTTTTTCTTCTCATCAAATGCATCTTTGTCAAAGGATTTATTGAATTCAAAGTGAGAGAATTCCACTTTCACCATTGGCTTTTTGTCGCTATCCAGCACTTTCACACTGGCAGGCGCCATTGTTTTCTTATGAAAGGTAATCTCTTGGGTAGGCAGCATTTGGTTGTGCTGATAATTGGTCTTCGTTTCGAACACATACTTTGACTCTTTCGCTTTGAACTGAGCTGCGCTGTCATTTTTAATATCCTTCACAAGTGATTCGAATAAATAGACCTGACTGCTATTATTCGGCCAATCACTATGGAAACGGAAGCTCTTGTTCAATGAAGGTGTCAGCACAAACACACCATTGCCATTTCTTAAAATGACTTGACTCTGATCCTTTTTCGGATTTTCTAAATAGACACGGTAAAGCTCCGGCTTTTTGTACCAAATTTCTACCTGGTACTCCTGCGGGTCATTTCCTGTCTCAATGGTCATTTTTGCTTTGGCTTTGTATGATGTCATTTCCTCTGCCTTTTTGTTTAAATCTCCAACGATATCTTGCTGAGATTTTTGACCGCATGCGGAGAGAATCAGTACAAAAAGGATTCCCGTTACAAGCAAAACAAAGCTTTTTCTCACCCTTTTCAACCCCTTCGTTAATTGTGTTAAAAGGAAGAAACCGCTTGTTTGACTTTAACAGTACGCCTCAAGAGTTAACTGCGTACCGCGAACCATCAAAGCCTGTTAGCAACTCGCCCTTCCTTATCGCACTACCCAATATATGAAGGGGGGACAAACAATATGCAGACTAGCTTGACAACCTTTCAATTAAAACTTGTGCAGCAGCATATTCCTTTGTATGGGTAATGGACACATGAACCTGATCTCCCTCCGCTTTCTCGCTTTTGATGAAGGGTTTTCCATTATCGTCTTTTAGAATGTCTATGTCATGAAAGCTTAAATGCTGACCGATTCCTGTTCCGTATGCTTTAGCGAAAGCTTCCTTTGCCGCAAAGCGGCCTGCCAAAAATTCCAGCTGTCTTTTTTCACTCAGTGTACGAAAGACGTCCTGTTCACTTAAAGTCAAAATGCGTTCCGGTAAACGAGGCTGTCTGCTGAGCACTCGCGAAAGACGGTCGATCTCTACAATATCAATGCCTATTCCTTTAATCATGAGGTACCTCCTATGATACTCGTACTAATTTAAGTGTTCGCTTCATAAACGTGTTACTATAAACTTACCATTATCTAGTCAAAAGGGGTTTGTTATGTTTATTCGAACGGAGAGCTTTCAACAATTTATTAGATCGTATCCAATCGTAACAGCGATCCTTGCTTTACAAATTGGCCTGTGGCTTATATTTGCGGTTCCTATCCCTATTATACAGCTTGGACAGGATCATCTCGTCGGTTTCAATTATGGTGTAGCGGCTGGGGAATGGTGGCGTCTCGTTACACCTATTTTTCTTCACGGAAGTCTCACGCATATTTTATTTAATTCCATGTCCCTTTTCTTATTCGCCCCAGCGCTTGAACTTTTGCTTGGGAAGGTTCGATTTCTGATCATTTATCTTGGTGCAGGGTTCATTGGCAATCTCGGAACCTATTGGGTGGAGCCTTTGGAGTATGTACACGTTGGCGCTTCTGGTGCGATTTTCGGTTTGTTTGGGGTTTATTTATACCTTGTCCTATTTAAACCGCACATGATGGACCGCGGCAATTCACAAGTGATTTTAACGATTCTTGCTGTTTCTGTTATCATGACGTTCGTCAATTCGAACATCAATATCATGGCTCACTTATTTGGATTGATTGGCGGTATGCTTCTAGCACCGATTACGCTGCTTTTCCATTCGAAAAAAAGACGCTATTAATCTCATAAAAAATGTCGATCCTCCTTAAGCTGGAGCTGATCGACATTTTTCGTTTAAGACGATTGATTTTTTTCATATGAATACCAATCAAATACACGTGCCGCATCTTCTTCCTCAAGGTGATGCACACCAAAGGAATCAAGCAGCGCAGAGGATTTCACAAAGGTGTGAATACTTGCGACCCGGCCTTTCTTTTGGAAAAAAGATTGCGTCATCGTATAGTTTTGCATTCGTTTTCTAAGGACAATGCCAGTGGTCTTGCCAATGCCTCTTGATGTCATTTGAATCAATGAATCTTTGATTGTATATCCTGATTGTTTATAAGCTAAATAGCCGAAGAATAGAGCAAGCGGTAACGGAATGAGTCCCAAATACCCCCATGGCGGAAAGCGTACCGACAGGATGACACCTGCAAGTAACGGCACAAAGCCATATGAGATCAGGTAGCGTTTGAGTGAACGCTTTGGCACTTTTTTCAGCTCTGTTTCTGGTGCTACATGATAATGATCGGTGAATTGTGTCAGCAATTCATTTATTTTTTTCTTCCGAATGAGCGGAAATAAGACGGAAGAGGTTTCTTTCTCTGTAATCGAACCTCCTGCACTAACAAGCATCACTGTCGCAAAACCAAAAGGCTCACGGATCATATTCTCTTTGATTTTCACTGCTTGAATTCTCGCAAGTGGAATGGTCATTTGATGTCTCTCGATGAGCCCTCTTGTAATGATGATGTCATTCCCTTTTCGTTTTGCAGCAAAATTCGCATACTGAAGTGCTGTTACCCCAACACTCAAGATCCAAGCGATCAATACGGCAAGAAATATCAAAATCGCATAGATTTCAATGCTCGCATGGCTTAAAAAAGAGAACTGCTTGAAGAACCCGTCCAAAGGGAGAATTTCATCTATTTGCGTGTAGATGGCGAGACACCCTGAGATAATGACACCGATACCGCTTGAAGTGGTCGCAGCCAAAAGCAATTCTGGCACACCCATACGATAGGAGACATTGATTTCTTCCTGCATAGGTTTTTGCGCAGTCAAATGGCCAATCAGATCACCTGCTTCATCCGTCATTTCTTCTTCCTGCAAGCTTTTCTTCCGGTTGAAAATCGACTGCTTTAATTGTTCCGCTTCTGCTTTTGTAATCGCGGTCAGGCTCACTTCTGGACCATCCGTTCCGCCTGCCGTTTCGATTTGAACCCGCACTAAACCGAAAATCCGCTGAAAAATGCCTTCACTTGTATTAACCGTTTGAATTCGTTCTAACGAGATATATTTTTTCTTTTTCGTAATCACACCCGATTCCACACGAAATTCATCGTCCTCCATCCGGTAAGTGAATCGTCTCCATTCTAAAATGGTAAAAACGGCTTTCCACAAAAGAAGCACACCAAGAATGATAAATGCATAAAAGCGAATGCTCGAATTCGAGTTCACAAAAATCAACACGAAAAAAGGGATAATGAAGTTTTTGATCATGGATACAGCATCTGATATAAAATCAATGAACATCGAAATGGGATGTACACGTTTTGGTTCAGACATCATCTTCCGTCACCCTTGCTAAACGAGATATGTAATCACGAAGCTCATCTGCCTCTTCTAATTCTAGCGCCGGTATATCATGAACTGTGGCAGCAGTCGAAATTTGAACAGAGGCCAAACGGTAGTGCCTTAAAAGCGGCCCTTGCGATGTATCAACATGCTGAACACGAACCATTGGCACAATGACACGTGTGACGCGAATGAGTCCATGCTGTATTTCAATTTCATTTTCGAATACTTCGTAGCGCCAGATGTGGTGGCGGATTTTTGGTATGAGCCAAATGCCAAAAATGACCTGTAAGACCCATAAACCAGAAAGAATCGCTCCAATCCAATATGGCCATTGAAAATAGTAGCTGGCAACAAATACCCCAATGATGATGAGTAAGAAAATCAATGAGATAATTCCATTTTGAAGACGCCATACCTTTAAACCATTTAAACTAATTTGACGTTGCGGCTGTTTTCTCACATTCTTCCCCCATTCTCTTACTTTTCTATCAATATATTACGTAACAAAGCCTAAAAAGTTTCAATTTCAGCCTGTTAAAAAAAAAGCGAACCCTGCAAAGGATTCGCTCTTGTATGTTAGTTGTTATAAGATTTCTTTTGACGACGATCGCTAGAAGAACGATTGCGGTCATTTGAAGAACGCTTTTTATCACCATAAGATGAACGGCTGTTCTTGCCTTTTCCACGGTAGCCTCCGCCACCGCCGCCGTCTCTGCGTTTAGAAGAGCTGCGGTTGTTACGATGACGTTTAGAAATCATCGGTGCTTCATCTGTTAAACGAACAGGCGTTGCATCCGGCTCTTTTGTCATCATTTTGATCGCAGCTGCAACCACTGTTACAGAATCATGATCTTCCAACAATTCAGCAGCAGCTGTCATGTAGAAGTTCAAGTTGTTTTCACTGATGATTGTGCGTAGACGGTCAACTGTTACTTGCTGTTGTCCTTCAATCGCCTCATCAAGTGTAGGTTCTTTCATGCGATCCATTTTACGTTTAGTCGTTTGCTCAATCGCACGAAGCATATCTTTTTCACGTGGTGTGATGAATGTCATCGCCATACCTGTACGTCCAGCACGTCCTGTACGTCCAATACGGTGCACGTAGCTTTCTGGATCTTGCGGTACGTCAAAGTTATACACGTGTGTTACGCCTGAGATATCAAGTCCACGTGCTGCAACGTCTGTTGCGACAAGCACATCGATTGAACCCTCTTTGAATTTACGAAGCGCAACCATACGTTTTGCTTGAGTCAGGTCACCATGAATTCCTTCAGCTGTATACCCTCTAAGGTTAAGTGCTTCAGTCAATTCGTCAACACGGCGTTTCGTACGGCCGAAGACAATTGAAAGCTCAGGTGATTGAATGTCAAGAAGACGAGTCAATGTATCAAACTTTTTACGTTCGTGAATATCCAAATAGAACTGTTGGATGTTAGATACAGTCATTTCTTTCGCTTTTACTTTTACGTGTTCTGGGTTTGTCATGAAACGCTCTGCAATGCGCTTAATTGGTGCAGGCATTGTCGCAGAGAATAAAAGTGTTTGGTGTTCACTTGGTACATTTGAAAGGATCGCTTCAATGTCTTCGATGAAACCCATGTTTAGCATTTCGTCTGCTTCATCTAGCACAACTGTTTCAACGTTTTGAAGACGCATTGTACGACGGTTAATGTGATCGAGTAAACGTCCTGGAGTCCCTACGATGATATGAGGATTTTTCTTGAGCGAACGGATTTGACGGCCGATATCTTGTCCACCGTAAATAGGAAGTACGCGTGCACGCTTGTCTTGGCCGATTTTATATAGCTCTTCAGATACTTGAATCGCTAATTCTCTTGTTGGCGCAATGATAATCGCTTGGATATTTGGAGACGCTGGGTCGATTTTTTCAACCAGAGGAATACCAAATGCTGCAGTTTTTCCTGTTCCTGTTTGTGCTTGTCCGATGACATCTTTATTTTGAAGACCGAGAGGAATCGTTTCTGCTTGAATCGGTGTTGCTTCTTCAAATCCCATGCGGTTAATAGCCTTCATGAGACTTTCGCTTAATTGAAAATCTTGAAACGTTATAGTCAATTTATTCAAACTCCTTCTAATTGCTGTTTCAGTAATCTCGTGAATGATCATTAAAAACTGCCCTTTTCTGAAAGGACAGGTCCATTATATACAAAGCCCGAATTACCCTACCTTATATCTTACCATTACACTATTTGTTTTTCAACAAGACAGAAATGGATATATCTACTGTTCTACAATGACAGATTCACCTTCACTTTGATCTCCGTCCATCCATTTCCACTTTTCAAACAGTTGAATTTTTCCGTTATCCAGCTGCTTTGGAGTGGAATTGCAAGTCCCGCTTCTCATACTGCCGTCCTTGCTTACATGGTGGTATCTAAAATGAAGTGTTCCATCCTCATTCACAGTTCCTACAAGTACGCCAGATATGATACTGCCGCCTTGATATGTGCCCGTTAATATATTCCCGTCCTGACGATATTGAAATATGGTTCCTGCTGATACTTCTCCGTTACTCGAATTAGACTGCGGGATAAAGGTTTTTCCGTCATATTGAAACAACCGAATCAACCACCTTTTCTTTCCTATTGTACCATATGCCTGTCACTCATTCGACAAAAATGATGCAAATTTTAACAAGTGGGATTCAATTTATATTAGTTTAGCCACAATTTAGCTTTTCTATATATTAAATTGCTTTTTTTAGAAAATGTTCTACTTTCTCAAACAATTGCTGGGCACATGGCTCATGACAAACATGATGTTTACAATCGGGCAAATAAAACATTTCTTTCTGGCGAGACGGGACTTTATGATAAATAAATTCTGCACTTGAAGCAGGTACAATTCCGTCGCTTTCACCTTGAACAATTAACACAGGTAGATGAAGCTTCTCAAGCGAATTCTTCGTTTGCTTTACCAGCTTCATAAATTCTATCGCGGCTGACAGCGGCGTGCTTGTGAGCTTATGGCGATATCGATCATATAAAGGGTTTGTATCAATGATCCCTGACAGGGACTCCTTCACCATCTGCCTTGTGTCTTGCATCATTTGTTTTGGGTTCACATATTTAGCCGCAGCACTTAATAGGACGAGACGGGCAACTGGGTACTTCGCTGCTAAGTAAGAAGCAATCATTCCGCCCATAGAAAAGCCGATCAAATACACGGTGTCACAAGTTCGATAAAGGGATAGAAGTTCGAGTTCAGCTGTCGCTATCCATTCTTGATAAAGAATGCCTTTTAACTGAAGCTCATCCCCATGCCCCGGAAGCGTGACAGACTGCACTTCCCAATCTGCCGTCTGTTTTAAATATTGCGCCAGCGGTTCTACTTCATAAGGGGCACCCGTAAAACCGTGGATACATAAACAGCCAATCATTCTGTCACCTTCTCACTTTTATAGTGCAGTAATGACTTCTTCCAATTTCATACCGCGTGAGGCTTTGACAAGCACAACATCGTCAGGCCCTGCCACTTCAGCTAGTTTTTTCTTCAGGTCCTCTTTGTCCATAAAGGAGAATACGTGCTCAGCCCCGAATGATTTTTTCGCTCCTTCAGCAATGAATGCACCTAGACGGCCATACGTCATGACATGATCAATAAATTCCGGCTTGATGTAACGGCCAAGTTCATAATGATACGTTTCTTCTTCGCTGCCCATTTCGAGCATATCTCCAAGTACAAGAATACGATTGGCGAAGCCGTCCATATCACCCACTAGATCAATGGCTGCTTTCATAGAAGTAGGACTTGCATTATACGCATCATTAATGACAGTGATTCCTTTATCTGTTTTAAACAGCTCAAGACGCATCCCCGTCAACTTCGTTTGCATCAGTCCCTGGGCTATTTGTCTTTCATTCAGCCCAAAATGCTGGCCTATAGCAATAGCAGCAAGTGCATTCTTCACATTATGTTTCCCTAATACAGGAATGAGAAAACCTTGGGCATACCCTTCGACCTGAAATTCTGTTCCTTCTGCAAGCTGGTTGATGTGCGTTACCTTAATATCACAGTCCTCTGCTTCTCCAAAGGTTTTTACACGCTGAGAAAGTGAACTTGCTCTTTCGCGAAGCAAAGGCTCATCACCTAAGTAATAAAAGATGCCGTCTTCTTTTAACCCTTTGACGATCTCACATTTGGCATCAGCAATGGCTTCTCTTGATCCTAAATCTTGCATATGTGATTCCCCGATATTTGTGATGACTGCCGCATCCGGCTCAGCGAGATTTGATAAAAATTCGATTTCGCCTTTTGCACTCATGCCCATCTCCAAAACTGCAATATCGGTTCCTTCTGGCATTGCAAGAATGGTGAGCGGAAGACCGATATGATTATTAAAGTTACCGTCTGTTTTATGAACTCGATACGCTGTTTGCAAGACGGAATGAATCATGTCTTTCGTTGTGGTTTTCCCATTACTTCCTGTAATACCGACAACACGAGGGTTTTCTTCTTTTAAGTATGATTTCGCCAGCTGTTGAAGCGCAGCTAGTGTATCCTCTACAAGAATTACTGGAACGCCTTCTGGCGGATTGGCTTCTTTTTGATTCCAAAGAACAGCTGAGGCTCCTAGCTCCACTGCTTTTGAAGCAAATGTGTGACCGTTAAAATGTTCTCCGATAAGCGGGATAAACAGGGCGCCGTTTGATACTTTTCGTGTATCTGTTGTCACTCCGTGAATCTGTTCTTCGCCAAAAGCTTGATTAGATAGGGTTCCACCAGCCATTTGGGCGATTTGTTTCACTGTACGTTTGATCATGATTTTTCGCCTCTCTTTCTCATTTCACGTTTGAAGGAAAAGAGACACTACCTAAGGATAGTGTCTGCTTGCTGCTCACATTAAAAAGTTGTTTTAATGGTTTGTTTTTCTCGATGGCGTTCAATTGCAAGTGACACCAGCTTTTCAATTAACTCTGGATACTCTACACCAGTGTGCTTCCAAAGTAATGGGAACATACTAAATGGTGTGAATCCAGGCATTGTATTCACTTCATTGATCAACACTTCACCTTTTTCTGTAAGGAAGAAGTCTGCACGTACGAGACCAGATCCATCGAGGGCTTTAAATGCCTTAATTGCCATGTCATGAATGGTCTTATATTCATCCTCTGACACACTCGCCGGAATGATCAAATCTGTATCGCCATCTTCATATTTTGCTTTGTAATCATAAAAATCTGTTTTAGGTGCAATCTCACCAACGACAGAGCATTTCGGCTCATCATTGCCTAATACACCAATCTCGATTTCTCTTCCAACGACGCCTTCTTCTACGACCACACGACGATCATATTGGAAAGCGAGGTCAAATGCAGTCTGCAGTTCTTCTTTGCTGCGGCATTTGCTAATTCCAACACTTGATCCCATGTTGGCAGGTTTCACAAAGCATGGGTAGCCCAGTACTTTTTCAACCTGTTCTAAGCTGTCTCGTGTCGCTTTCTCGTAGTCTTTTTTATTGAAAGAAAGGTGCTTTGCTTGTGCAAGTCCTGCTTGTGCAAAAACATCTTTCATCATGACTTTATCCATACCCGCGGCAGACGCGAGAACGCCGTTGCCGACATACGGGATATTTAACAGTTCAAGTAATCCTTGCATTGTGCCATCTTCTCCATTTGGTCCGTGCAGCAACGGGAAGACAACATCAATTTTCTCATCAGCCGATGCAGGCTGTGGAAACATGCTTTCATTTAAAGAAGTTGGTAAAAACGTCTTTGCGGTCTGTTCAAATTGAAGCATTTTGACGTTTGATACTGGTTCAGTGAGTTTTTCTCCTCTTAACCATTCACCCTCTTCTGTAATATAAATTGGATGTATATCGAACTTCTCAGTGTTAAGTGCTTTTGTAACTGCAAGGGCTGTTTGCAGTGATACATTATGTTCGGCTGACTTTCCGCCGTAAATCAATCCTAAACTTATTTTCAATGGATACTCCCCCCACTAAAATTCATCTTTACTATCTTATCACTTTCAGGCAAAAATGCTCTAATTAATTTTTGTTGTTACGTAATTGAAATGATTTGTAAAGGTTGTAAGCGCCTCCCGAGCATTTGTATGTCATTCGCCTTTATTTTATATTAAAATGACATTGAAAAGGAGTTGTGACAAATTGAAAAAAATCACAAGTACTGAACAATTCAATGAAATTATTCAATCAGACAAAGAAGTCATCGTTAAATTTTTTGCAACATGGTGTCCTGACTGCACAAGAATGGACATGTTCATTCCAGACATCCTAGAAGCCTATGCTCACCATGAATGGTTTGAAATAAATAAAGATGATTTCCCAGAATTAGCTGAAACGTATCAGGTAATGGGCATTCCAAGCCTGTTAATTTTCAAAAATGGTGAAAAAACAGGTCATTTACACAGTGCAAACGCAAAATCGCCTGAAGAAGTGACAGAGTTTCTTCAAGAGCACGTTTCATAATTGATGAAACGAAGGACATCAGCAAACTCTTGCTGATGTCTTTTTTCTTTTTAAATCTCTTCATAAGACGAGCTGCACAGCCAAAACGTTTCAAATTGATGTTTCACTTACGACAAGTCATGACAAAATTATTTCCTGGGAAAGAATGCAGCGTCGAACCAGCTTGGAATATGTCGGTTACGTGAATTTTCTGAATTGAATCTTTACTTCTGACATTTGTCTTTGTATAATGGAGTTGCTAATTGAAAATGATTATCAATTTCATCTATGTGAAATCCTATAGACGTCCATTCTAATAAGGGAGCGATAAGTCACATGTCTAAGAAGAAAATTAAAACCTATCAGCAATTGATTGAAGAGAACAAAAAGGCCATCATGCGCGATCCTCAAATGATGGAAAGTATTTACGAAACCATCGACAAAAAACACCAGAAGCAGCTTGCAGCTGCTGGGCGTGAATCATAACTATTAGAGAGCAGTCATCACTGACTGCTCTTTTGTCTGCTTCAACTAAATAAAAAAGCCGATAAAATCTGTTATTCGATTTTATCGGCTTTTGTTTTAATGTGATTTCGCTACACGGTCCTGCTTCATTCCTAAATAAATGAGCATATATGTGAGATAACCCATTGTCATCGTTAAACCACCGAAGAAAAATTGAGAAAAGACTGGTTCCTCAAATGTTGTGACGGCAGCAAGAACGATCCAGCTCGCATATAAATAGACCATGAACCATTTCATGTTTCTTTTAAGTGTATACAGAAAGAAAAGACCCGCTAACGAAAAGATCCCCAGCGCTAGTCTGAAATAAACAAGGTGATCAAACTGGAAGGCAAAAGACACAAACGAAAACGACAGCAGCAACAAAATTGGTAAAGCCGTAATGAAATTTTTCACGATAGTGCCACCTCCATGACTCCTTCTTATTATAAGACAAAATCAGCCGGTTATCGTGAAATACAGACTCGTTTTCACAAAGATGTCACGAATTTTTCTTGTTATTTGACACAATTTTTACACATTTACATCACGTTTCCAAAAAAGAATCCAAGCCGATCCAATAAAGAAAACAAAATGCGCCCCTACTATAAATAGAGAAAACAGAATGCTCATCCCATCAAAAGGCGGCGGTCCTTGAAAGCTGTACTGAGTAAAGTCCGTATTCGCGAAAAGGAGGATTTTCCCCCACTGATTTTCTAAGAGAGACATGATGGGTACAAGAGATTTCGCCGCATATAAAACAAAAAACGAGGTCACAAGGGCAACAAGACTGTTTCTAAACAAACTGGAACACATAAAAGCAAAGCTTGCCATCATGATCACTTCCACCCACTGAGATCCAATGACGGCAAACGTATGCTGAAATAATTGCCCCGTTCTTTCATCAAAATCAGTACCGAAGAAAATAAGACCAAATAGAAAAGCCAAAACATAATAAAAAACAAACAAATAAATGACTGTCAGCACAAGTGTGATGTATTTTGACAGAAAAATGTGCAGTCTTGTTTTTGGCCGGATCAATAGAAACTTGATCGTCCTTTTCTGAAACTCTGTTGAGATCAAGGTCGCGCCAATAACAACAGCAAGTACCTGCAAAATAAACACGACGTTCGTTGAATAAGCAAAATAGTTCGCGACTGTGTCTTGTCCACCAAAGCTTGATATGACTCGTTTCAAGGTTAGAGCCATGGCCAGTTGAAATACAACGATCAATAAAAGAGCAATGAATGTGATCTTTTTCTTCATGATTTTCTTATGCTCATTCTTGATGAGGTTAAGCATCTGTCGTCCCGCCTTCCGTCCATTTCATAAATGCCTCTTCAATTGACTGCTTTTGAGGCATCAGTTCAAGTACATCAAACCCCGCCAGCACAAGCTGTTTGTTCAGCTCTGGCACACGTTCTTTGTTCAGTTGAAGCAGTACACGCGCTCCATTTCGTTCATATGTATAGTCGTGTGCGTCAAGCCATGAGACCGCCTTTTCTACTGGCTGAATATTCATCAGCACCTGCTCTTTCCCCTCCATATCCCGGAGATGAGTACTAGCTTTGATCTGTCCCTTTTGAATGATAATCATGCGGTCACATAGCTCCTCTACCTCATGCAATAAATGCGTCGCAAATAACACCGAGGTTCCTTCTTCCTTTACAAGCATTTGTAAGTGCTCCCGGAATTCCTTCATTCCTGCGGGGTCCAGTCCATTTGTCGGTTCGTCTAAAATGAGCAGGTTTGGCCGATGCAAAATAGCTTGTGCAATCCCAAGCCTTTGTTTCATCCCTAGTGAATACGTCTTGACCTTTTGATGAATGGCATCCTCAAGACGAACTCTTTCCACCACTTCCTGAATGCGTTCCTCCGTCACGCCATCGTGCATCGCTGCATACATTTCAAGGTTTTCAAAGCCTGTTAAATACGAATAAAATTCTGGGTTTTCTATGACCGCACCAACAGATGACATCGCTTTAAGAAAATCCTCATCTTGTGAATATCCATTGATCATGATGTTGCCATTGTTTTTTTTCATCAAGCCAACGATCAATCGAATCAAAGTTGTTTTTCCAGACCCATTGGGTCCAAGTAATCCAACAATTTCTCCTTGCCCAATGTCTATAGAAATATCCTGCAAGATCATTTTCCGGCCAATTAGTTTATCGACTTTCTCTACTTTTAAAACAGCAGACTGCAAAGTGGTTCCTCCTTCTGATGTAAACCTATGGCGGCATGTATGGCCGCTCATTCTGTTAAAAGTATATCACGCAGGACAAGGGACTCCATGAAAAAAAGGCTGATCAAGTCAGCCCTTCTTTCACATTACATGGATAGATTCGGTGCAGCTGTATCTTTCTCATGTTTTTTCTCGGTTTCTGTCACGATCACCGCACATGCTGCGTCACCTGTAATATTGACAACGGTTCTTGCCATATCTAGTAGGCGGTCGATTCCAAGAATAAGCGCAATGCCTTCGACAGGAAGTCCAACTGAATTCAAGACCATCGCAAGCATGATCAAGCCAACGCCTGGTACACCGGCTGTCCCGATACTGGCTAATACTGCCGTTAATACAACTGTGAGCATTTGCATCAGCGTTAGCTCCACACCAAACACTTGAGCAATAAAAATGGTTGCAACCCCCTGCATAATCGCTGTCCCATCCATATTGATCGTAGCGCCTAACGGCTGTACGAAACTAGAGATCGGCTCAGGTACTTTTAATTTCTTTTGAGCGGTTTCCATTGATACAGGGAGAACTGCACTACTGCTGGACGTACTAAAGGCTACGACCATCGCAGGTGAAAAGTCTTTAAAGAATGTAAATGGATTCCTTTTTGCAAATATAGCCAACGTTGAGCCGTAAGTGAGAAAGAAATGCACCAATAGCGCTACTAACACCACTGTAAAATAAAGTCCCATGGCTTTAATGGCATCAAGACCTTGACTCCCAATTGCCGTCACAATTAAGCCGAATGTTCCGTATGGAGCAAATTTCATGACCACACCTACAAGGTACATCATGAGTTCATTGCCTTGTTCTAATATTTTGAGTAATCCTTCTGTCTTTTTACCTAGCACTGCAATTCCTAGTCCTAAGAAAACACAGAATACAATGATTTGCAGCATATTTCCCTCGACTAAAGATTGAACTGGATTTGATGGAATGATGTTTAATAAAGTGTCGGTCGTAGATGGTGCTTCTTGAGGTTTGTATTCTGCCCCTTTCGTATCGAATGAACCAAAGGAACCTGGTTTGATCAATAATGCCAAAGACATCGCAATGATAATAGCGAATGTTGTGGTCAGTAGAAAATATAAGATGCTTTTTGCGCCAATTCGGCCAAGCTTTTTTGGATCGCCGAGGCCTGCCACACCAAGTGTAATGGAAAAGAAGACGATCGGTACAACTAGCATTTTGATTAGATTTAAAAAGATTTGACCTAGAGGTGTGAATAGATAAGGGTCTAACGTTTTGAATACATTTGGAGCGAAAATGTTAAGCAAAAGTCCCGTGATTGCACCTACAATAAGGGCAATAATAATTTTTGTCGCCAGCTTCAATAAAATCTCCCCTTCCTCGTCAAAAAGACCCACGAGAGAGTTTTCTCGTGGGCCTGCGTGTCCATACGTGTACCACTGTCTACTCTCTTCACGCTGATGAGGTTAGCTGACGGGTTAGGACGAAGAGATGTCCTTTTTTCTCAGATAAGAAAAATTCACCCCAAAAACATGGGTCCCCCATTCCTTTAGAAGGATTAAGCGTGTGGATATATGATATTTTCATACCATTTATACCTTATTTTTAGAAAATTGTAAACAGGTTCATATGAACTTTTTAATTACTTTCTTCCCTATTTGTCACTTCAAGAATATCTAAAATAAACACAAAGATTGGGATACCGATAATAAGTCCCCAAATGCCAATATAGTGTTCAGAGAAGATCAGCACAATAAACGTGAAGAAAATAGGGAGTTCTGTTTTAGCTGACATGAGCTTCGGATTCAAGAAGTATGCTTCAATAGCATGGATAATCACAATCACCAGCACAATATACAGGACATACATTCCGCCTCCGAGTGTATACGCAATGATGCTGAGTGGAATAAGAGAGATAACCACACCCGCTACTGGGATTAAGCCTAGCAAAAAGACCATGACCGCTAATCCAAATAACTGCGGGAAGCCCATAATGCCTAGCGCAATGGTCGTTAGCACACAATTAACGGTTGCAATAATAAACTGTGCTTCGAGTACTTTTCCAAACGTTCGGGAAAATTTGCGTCCAAAGAAGGCAATTTCATGATAGAATACGGAGATTTTACTCGTTTTGAACTTGTTCATGAATTGAATGAGGCGTTCTTTTTCGAACAGGAAGAACATGCTTAATATTAAGGACATAATGACCTGGATACTGAACGTGCTGAAATCGGTTATGTATGTATAGAGGAAATTAAACCCTTTCTCAAAGAAAGCTGATATTTTGAAATCTCCGAATACGTTCGTGATGACGTCAAAGAAGGGTAAATCTTGTGGGTGATCTGCAATTTTCTTTCCTAAATGGAATAGCTGCTCTACCTGTTTGACGATGATTGGTACAAAAACGAATCCACCAAATGTTAATCCACCAGCCAGAAGAATATACAAAATGGTAATGACCGATTTCTGTCCTATTTTCAGGAAGCGATTTAAAAAGCCTCTAATGACCTCTTCCAACCGATTCATCAAAAAGGTGAAAATGAAGGTCAAAAGAATTAAATTCATCATTCCTCTTAATAGATATAATGCTGTGGCTAATACTACAAATACTGAAAACCGCTTAACACCGGGTTTTTCGAACAATTTTAAAAATGCCGTCATTACGTTACACACCTGCCAGGACTAAAGTCTATTTTTCATCGTATCTGATATACATTATATCGGATCTTTCTGTAAATTATATAATAAAAGGTCAAAGAGGTCTTACGATTTGTATTAATTTTATTGGTTTTTCTTTTTCACATAAAAAAACCGAACCCATGTAGAACATAAGGTTTCGGTTTTTGGTTGTTTTTATACTAAACAGCCTGCTTCATATTCCGCATTTCCTGAAGTGCTGTTTTGCTCTTCGCTTCGTCAAATTCACCTTCACTCTTCGCGACAACAATTGTTGCGATTCCATTTCCAATGAGGTTTGTAATCGCTCTTCCTTCACTCATGAAGCGGTCAACCCCAAGCAGCAGTGCTAGACCCTCTAACGGAATGACCTGAAGTGCTGCAAGTGTAGATGCAAGCACGATAAATCCGCTTCCTGTCACCCCAGCTGCTCCCTTTGATGTAAGCATCAGCACAAGGATAATGGTGATCTGCTGACCGATCGATAGGTCTACACCAAACACTTGCGCCAAGAAGACGACGGCCATTGATAAATAGATGGAAGTTCCATCTAGGTTAAAGGAATAACCTGTTGGAATGACAAGACCGACAACAGACTTAGAACACCCGTAGCGTTCCATTTTATCCATCATTCTTGGCAGCACGGATTCTGAAGAACTTGTGCCAAGTACAATCAAAATTTCATCCTTGATAAATCGCAGATAGCTAAACAAGCTGAAGCCATACATTTTACAAATAATGTTCAGTACAATGAAGATGAACAAGAACATTGTCATATAAACGGAGAGCATCAGACTCGCCAGCGGTTTAATCGATGCCAAACCAAAGTGTCCGATCGTATAAGCCATCGCCCCAAATGCACCAAGAGGCGCAGCACGCATGATATAACCAATGATTTTAAAGAAAACAAGTGACAGCTTATCAAGCCATTCGATGATGCCTTTCCCCTTCTCGCCAAGAGCAGCGAGCGCAACACCGAATAAAATAGAGAAGAATAAGACCTGTAAAATATCACCCTTTGCGAAAGCATCAACCATGTTAGATGGCACGATGTGTGTAACAAATTCCATCCAGTCGATACCCTGTCCCCCATTTTGGGTATACTGTGAAACGTCCCCTTTTTCAAGCTTGCTATAGTCAAGACCTGCACCTGGCTTCATGATATTCACCACAAAAAGACCGATGACTAGAGCAAGTGTCGTGACAACTTCAAAATAAATAAATGCTTTTCCCCCTACTTTCCCAACCTTTTTCATATCACCCATCTTGGCAATACCAAGAACAATGGTTAAGAAAATAATTGGTGCAATGACCATTTTAACGGCATTGATAAAGGTGTCACCAAGCGGCTTCATTTCTTTTCCGACGTTTGGCCAAACCATCCCGACAATGATCCCGATAATGACAGCTGCAATTACCTGAAATGTCAGGTTCTTCAAAATCCTTTTCATAAAAAATCAACTCCCTCACCCTTTGATGTAAACGCTCAACTATTATCTGTAGTTAAATGATAGCGATTTCATCAAAGGCTGTGAAGCTTATGGACATATCGTACATTTTGGTCTTTTTGGTCTTTAGTCAGAATGTACGATATATTTATTCACAGGCCGTCCTACCCCGCCATATTGCATATCTAATTTCAGCTCGCCTTCTTTAACGAGAAAGTCTAAATACCGGCGTGCCGTGACGCGGGCAATGCCAAGTGCATTGGCGACTTCTTCTGCAGACTGCGCGCCTTCCTGCAAGCCCATATACGCTTTAATTTCGTTCATCGTATGCACATTCAGCCCTTTAGGAAGCCAAGTATCTTCCTGCTTAACAGCAGGCTTTCGTATGATATCATCGAGCATCTCCTGAGAGAATTCTGCTGCTGTTCGAATTTTTGATTTAAACGCCTTATAGCTTTCAAGTGATTCTTTCATTCGTTCAAATTTGAATGGTTTAATAATATAATCCCGCGCGCCATTTTGAAGCATGACTCCGATGGTCTCTTTGTCCTTCGCTGCTGAAATGACAATTACGTCCACTTTCATTTTCTGTTTTCTGATGTCTTGCAGCGTTTTGACGCCATCCTTTTTTGGCATATAGACATCAAGTACCACGAGGTCTGGACGAATCTCTTTGATTAGCTGGATGCCCTGCTCCCCATTTCCAGCGACAGCTGCGACTTGAAAGCCAGGGACACTCATAATGAACTCTTTATTCACTTCTTGCACCATTGGGTCATCTTCAATTAACAGCACCTTAATCTGAGTCATCTGTCTCTCTCCTCTATGGTCATTGGGAATTCGATTGAGAAGGTGGTACCAATACCGATGCTTGATGTGACCTCTACATTTCCCATCCCTTTGTCGATAATCGTTTTTACAATGTACAGGCCATAGCCTGTTCCGCCCTCTTTGCCATGTGTGAAGCCTTTATCGAAAATAGAAGGAATCATTTCTTCTTCGATCCCGGATCCATTGTCTTCAATTAAAATTGCGAGAACATCCTCCGTTTGATCGATACTAATGGAAATGACTTTTGTGTCTCTTTCTACAGTATCATACGAAGCAAAGGCGTTCTCAATGAGATTTCCGAGCAGCTTTGTCATATCATGCTGATCAAGCCGTTCAGGGAAATCACGCAGACAGCTATGTTCATCTACTTCGACCATGATGCCAAGCTCCTTGCCCCTTCTGATTTTGCTCATTAATAACCCTGCGACAGCATCATGCTCTATGACGCGATGAAGAAAGTCCGTCACATGTTCCTGCTCCTCTGTCGTTTGAAAGGCTAGGTCGAGCGCCTGATCGGCTTTACCGAGCTGAATCAGCCCGGCAATCGTATGAAGCTTATTCATATGTTCATGGTTTTGCACCCGCAAACCGTCCACAAAGTTCTTAACCCCTGTGAGCTCCTCCGCCAATTTCGCTGCTTCTGTCCGGTCCTGAAAAATGGCGACCGCTCCGATGATCTTCTTTTTCATGACTATCGGAATCCGGCTGCTCATGATCCGCTTTCCGCTCATATGGATTTCTTCATTGTAGACAGGTTCTGCGCGATCAATAATCTCAGGAAGTCTCGTATCAGACAGCACACCCCAAATATTCCGGCCCACGACATCACCTGTTACGCCAAAAATCTGCTTCGCCTTCTCATTAAAAATGGTGATCATGTGCTGATTATCAATGGCGATGACCCCTTCATTAATAGAGTGAAAGGTTGCAGTGCGTTCCTCTAGCATTCTGACAATCTCATGCGGCTCCAGCTTAAACATTTGCTGTTTAATATGACGGGCGAGCAAAAATGAACCCACAAGCCCAAAGCTGAGCGTCAGCAGGAGGATCATGAGGATATCCTGCTTCATTTCTCCTAATATATCTGCCATACTTGGCAGAGTTCTTCCTACAAGCACAACCCCTGTTTGATTAAATTGATCATCCTTGACTGGATAAAAAGCTCTGATGGCTGTTCCAAGCTCTCCCTCTGCTTCTGAGAAATAAATATGCTCTGCAAAAGCCGGCTCTTCATCAGTTCCTTCTGAGCGCTGGCCAATCCTTGTTTTCACTGGATGCGTTAATCTCACATGATCCATATCCATCACGACAATATAGTCAGCATCTTGAATAATCCGAATCTCTTCGATTGCATGCTGTAATTGATCACGATCCTTTGTCTGATCAGCTAACGCCTGCTTCACCTCATTCATCTCAGCCACGGTTCTCGCCGTGTTCATGAGTCTTTTTCGAAGCTCCCGTTCCTCTGTCTGCTGAATTCCCCCAACAAGGACAATTCCTCCGATTAAAAGGGCGAAAATGACAACGAAATATGTGAGGATGGTAAGCTTCCATCTAATAGATAATTGTTGTAATTTCAATCGATTTCTCATCATTTTTTCACCTGTATCTTTACGGATTCTTCCTCTGTCAAGTATGCTTGACATAAGGGGGATCTGACGCATGAAGAATTTACTCGCTTATACACTATTGCTCATGATCGGTTTTGTAACCGCTTTATACTTTGGTTTTTATCATATGATGCCAAAATCAGCGACAACCTTTGATGATGAACAGACAGGACTGAAGGACCAGCTTGTGTTCAAATTCAGCCATGTCGTGGCAGACAATACACCTAAAGGACTTGCCGCAAAGAAATTTGCTGAGCTCGTGCACGAAAAATCCGATGGAAAGATCAGCATTCAAATTTTCTCCAATGGAAGCCTTTATTCTGATATTGAAGAAATAAATGCACTCAAAGAGAATCAAGTTCAATTTATTGCTCCGTCTACCTCGAAGCTCGGCATGCTGTCCCCTGAGTGGCTGGCACTTGATCTTCCCTTTGCTTTTTCAAATTACAATGCGGTTCAAGAAGGCCTGCAAGGTGCAATTGGACAAAGGTTGTTTGGGACGCTGCAAAAAGATGGGTTAAAGGGAATGGCTTATTGGACAAATGGCTTTAAGCAAATTACCTCTAATAAAGGGCCAATCAAACAGCCGGCTGATTTAAAAAACCAGTCTCTCCGCATTATGCAAAGCGACATGATTGAAAAACAATTCAAACTCCTTGGCGCAAAGCCCTATCAGGAATCATTTAATTCAACGTTTCAGCTATTAGAAACCAAAAAAGTAGACGGTGAAGAAAATACCATTTCAAATATTTATTCAAAAAAATTCTATCATATACAAGACTATATGACGATCAGCAATCACGGGTATTTAGGCTATGTGGTCTTAACAGATCAATCTTTCTTTGACCGCCAGACACCCGAAACGAAGCGAATTTTACTTGAAGCCATGGAAGAAACAACGGCTTGGAATGAAAAGCATGCAGAACAGATGAACAAAGAACAGCTGGAGGACATTAAACGTGAATCGCCGATTGCCATTCATGAATTGACGCCAGCTGAAAAGCAAAAATGGATGAAAGCCCTTGATCCTTTGTATGATGAAGCCGAAAAAACGATCGGCTCCACCCTCATCAAACAGATCCGCGAACTGCGTGCACGTTATGAACACTCACCTCTTCATGCTTTTCAGGAAGAGGATGAGAGCAAATAAAAAATCCCTTTGATATGGGATTTTTTTATGCGCCGGACTCACTCTGTTCTTGCTGCGTGAGCTCTTCTAATCTTGTTAAAATTCTTCGCTTTCGGTATTGCATCATGCCTGTTTCGGCAATTCCTTTTAATTGTGAGCGGTTTGAAACGGCACCAAACAAAATTCCGGCGATGGGAACAAGCTGAAATAGTTTCTTCCAGCCGAACGAATCCCGGTAATTATAGACGACCTCACGCCACCCTTGGATTTGGGAAATCATGTTTTCATGTTTCCCTTCGGATGCATGATAGCTTTTGAGTTCTTTTAGAATCGATTTCTTTCCAACGACATCCGCAGAGTTCAGCTGCAAGCATTTAATGATGAAGACCCGCTCCTCTTTGTTTTTAGGATCATAGCCATAGGTGACGGCAATATCCTGTAATGTTTTCAGAGAGAGACCCAGGACCGCAGGAATATCAGCGGCTAGCGTAAACATTCCGCCGACACCAGTTGTCGCCCCTTGCACCGTCGCGAGATTCGTTCTGTTTTTCCCCATATGTTCACTAATGGCATCCATCATTTCGATTGGGGCCTTTCCAATATCCTCTATGCGCTGAATGGATTCGCCCTCACACTTCTTTTGAAATTGATGGATGATGCCTTTTTCCGACGTCAAATAGGCTCCGCCAGATTGAATGTAATGACCCATTTCATCAAGTAGCACACCGATTTTTTTCTGAATAAAAGCAGGCGTCAGCTTGTCCAGCATTTGAAATGGAAGACGGCTGAGCTTCTCCCAGAACCATACCTTTTGCTGGTCTTTCTCCCACTTTTCAATCTCTTTTAATTGTGCTTTTAGCCACTCTCTTTCCTCCATGCCATATGCCTCCTTAGATGCCGCTGAAGTATTTGTCTGTTATTATACACAATCCTTGTCCATCATACGTATAGAACATTGAAGCGGTTCCGAAAGGTTTTAATCTTTTTCAAAACGGTTATTGCTTAATAAACAAACAAAAGAGGAGTGATCAACATGTTAGGATTTCTAATTTCATTAGTTGTGGCGATTGTCATTGGTCTCATTGGGAGTGCACTCGCTGGAGGCAGTGTACCAGGAGGATGGATCGGCTCAATGATTGCCGGGTTTGTAGGCGCTTGGATTGGTCATGGATTACTTGGAACGTGGGGTCCTAGTCTGGCAGGCTTTGCGATCATTCCAGCGATCTTAGGAGCAGCCATCTTTGTCATTATTTTAAGCCTGATCTTCCGCAGCGTGGGATCAAGGGTATCTTAAAAAAACAAATAACAGAGGAAGCAGTAGGGACACCGTCTAAGGGGCGGTGTTTTTTATGTTGCGCGTTGACAAGGTATCTATTTTTTTCACTTACATATGATAACAAACCTATTAGTTCAGATAGTTGACTTTTCATGAAGATGGGCATATGATGATTAAAAATTGCATGAAGGAAACTTTTTGTGCCCAAGCAAAACTTTGTAGAATCTAGGTGATGACATATGACAAACAAATACATCGAGGCACAGGCACACATGTCAGCGGCAGCTGAGCGTGCACTTGAAGGTAAGGTCAAAGGATTTAGAAGGCTTCTTCCTTTTCTAGGCCCTGCTTTTATCGCTGCCATTGCATATATTGATCCAGGGAATTTTGCCACCAACATTGCGGCTGGCTCTAAATATGGATATCTTCTCTTATGGGTCATTCTTATATCAAATCTCATGGCGCTGCTCATCCAATCCTTATCCGCAAAGCTTGGAATAGCGACAGGGAAAAACTTACCTGAAATCGCACGTGAAGAGTTTCCGAAACCCGTCTCCATCGGTTTATGGATTCAGGGCGAACTCGTTATTATTGCCACAGATTTAGCTGAATTTATTGGAGCGGCACTTGGTTTATACTTGCTCTTTCAGATTCCTTTGCTTGAAGCATCTATTATTGCAGCCATCGGATCATTTGCGATTTTAGAATTGCAAAGAAGAGGATATCGAGCATTAGAAGCCGGCATTACCGGCATGCTGTTCGTTGTCGTGATCGCTTTCGCTGTGCAAACCTTTGTCGCCAAGCCTGATATGGCAAGTGTCGCAGGCGGGCTTTTCATTCCAAAATTTGAAGGCACAGATAGTGTACTGCTTGCAGCTGGAATTTTAGGTGCCACTGTAATGCCGCATGCGATCTATTTACATTCAGCATTAACCCAAAGAAGAGTCGTCGGCAGAACGGAAAAGGAGAAAAAACAGATTTTCCGCTTTGAGTTTTTAGATATCCTCATTGCGATGCTAGTCGCTGGAGCCATCAATGCCAGTATGTTGATTGTGGCAGCCGCTCTATTTTATAAAAATGGTCTCTTTGTTGAAGATCTGGATGTTGCGTTCCAGCATTTTAGCACACTCGCAGGCCCTGTATCAGCTATCTTATTTGGTGTAGGCCTGCTTGTAGCCGGACTATCAAGCTCTTCTGTCGGTACATTGTCAGGCGATATCATTATGCAGGGTTTTATTCAATACCGGATTCCACTGTATGTCCGCCGGCTGATTACCATGATTCCCCCTATTGTGATCATTGCATCTGGGGTGAATCCGACATCCGCACTTGTGATGAGTCAGGTGGTCTTATCCTTTGGTATTGCCTTTGCTTTAATTCCGCTCATTTTATTTACAAGTAAAAAACGAATTATGGGCGAATTAACGAATGCCCGCTGGGTAACAGGAATATCTTGGGTGATAGCAGCTCTTGTTGTCGCACTCAATCTCTTTTTAATTGTGGATACGTTTATGTAAAAGACAGTAGTGATGCTGTCTTTTTCTTTTCATATGGTTATGGTAAAATTCCCCTGAGAGGATGTGGGCACATGTTTTTTTATCAAGATCAAGAGATATCCATGCGGCTGCTTGAGCCAAGAGACGCACGAAGTCTATATTTGCTCATTCAGCGGTCAAGAGAGCATTTACGTGAATGGATGCTTTGGGTGGATTCAACGAAAACAGAAGAAGACAGCATGGCGTTCATTCAAGGCGCAATGCAGCAAGCCATGCAGAACAACGGTTTTCAAGCGGGCATCTGGTCACATGGAGAACTTGTCGGGATCATCGGCACCCACCAAATTCATTGGATCGACAGGACTGTTTCAATTGGCTATTGGCTCGGAGAAGGCTATCAAGGAAAAGGCATCATGACAAAAGCGTGCAAAGCAGTCATTCATTATTTATTTGAAGATTGTGGACTGCACCGCATTGAAATCAGGGCTGCTGTCGATAACCTGAAGAGCAGACGCATCGCAGAGCGATTATCCTTTTCGCTTGAAGGCATTTTGAGACAATGTGAATGGCTGGGCGACCGATTTACGGATCATTGTGTATACGCCCTATTGCAGCCTGAATATATGAAAGAAAAAACGCATTCTATGAATCAGCCCACGTAATTGTGTCGATTGCATGAATTATTTTACAAAGTGAAGCTTTGTAGTATCGATTGCGATCAGCATCTGATAAAATAGAAGGAAAAATCGAGGTATGAAGTATGTCTCTTATTATTTTATTTTACTTATGGATTGTCCCATTATTATTTGGCATTTTCTTCTCATTCTTAACAAAGAAAGCCACATACAAACGCCGCTTTGTCCCATCATATAGCATGGCAGGACTCAGCATCGTTTTTCTTATTCTGGCACTTGTCTTTTCAGCCAGTCATTTTCTATTCATTTGCGGTATGTTCCTATTTGCCACCACCCTTGTCGGCACAGGCATCCCTTTATTTTTAGCCTTTACAAAAACACCATCATAAACAAAAACCACCTTTTCTCAATGGAAAGGTGGTTTCTTTTTTATTGATTTGGCATTCTGTAAGTCACAGTGGCATCTTGATTGGCTTCAATTACTTTCACAATGTCTTGAAGAATCTCTGCTGCACGATCGTTTGAGTCATACTTACCGAGCGTCTTGACCCAAGTATCGCTTCCTGCGATCATCCCTTCAATCTTTTTGCCGGCTACTGTGATTTCGTGGACATGAACGAAACTTTGCTGGTTTTGTGTGAAAATCCATAGCATGGTTTTAGCTCCTTTTTATTGGTTTATTTTAACATATAATTTCTGACTGGAATGGAATGGCTTGTGCAGGTAAAAATCAAGGTGACTGTTTCATTCAGGTTTGTTGTATTTTTTAGCATCTTTTTAATTTACCGTCTATCATAATCGTAATTCCTTCTACGAGTTCACCAGTATTTTCATTTTCAAACTTCTCAGACAAGACAGGATGCTTATTTTATAGTCACTCATTGTTTTCTCCTCAATTGCTTTCGAGATCTAACAAATCTACTTTATTTTTTATCATACCAATCTCTTTACCAGCAATGAATGAAAGAAAACGATGGACCATTAGTCCATCGTTCTATTAAACTCTCTAGTTATAAAATCAATTTCTTTTCATCTTCTAAAAACTCTTCTACAAGTTCTTTAATTGTATTTTGTGAATCGTGAGGGTAATAAAATGCGTCTGAAACTTTTCTAAAAAAATCATACATATTTTCGGGCGTATTAAAGATTGAAAAAATATTTTCAATTTCTTCAAATATGTTTTCATCAGTTGAATTAGTATAAACCTCTTTCATAGTGCTATATAGCCACTTATGATACTCTCTCTTCATGTCTTCCGATGATTTGTCAGAGACTATGCTTTCAAGTATATGATCTACTTTAACTTCTTCTTGTTCCCAAGCTAATTCAAGGATTAATTCATTGTTAGCATTAGGGTTGTTTTCTAGATATTTAACAGCATAGTTTGTTACTTCTAATGCCGAAATTAAATTAAACTGTCTACCAACAAACAGTGTAGACCAGTTACAATCAAAACCATTTTTCGTGATTATATCCGTTTTATACAATTTTCTATTTCCCCCATTGATTTATTTTTCCTGTAACTTTGCCACCAGGTATAAAAGTTCTATGGGTTACTGTATTCGTTGTTGGATCTACCACCCATTCAAACACGCCATTCCTTATTTCTTTCGACTGTAACATTTCTGGGGCGTTGTTCTTTACTTTTACATATTTGGTTTCGTACTTAACCACCGAGCCCTCTATTTGATACAACGAATCCATATGGCCTTTTCTATTTGGTAAATCAAATCTCTTAGAATGAACTGCGTAGTTGTCAATTATATCATTAAAGCTATGATAAAAATCATCTTTTAAAGCACTACCTACTCGTGGGTTATCTAAAACTGGATGCTTAAGTTCTCTCGTACTCCTAATCCCCATCTTCCCATGAAACCCTTTAGCCCCAAACGGCAAAAGCATTCCAAGAGCCGCATTCATACTCGCTTCCTGCTGTTCTTTTGAGATCTTGTTTCCAAACATGTCTCGGCCTGTAATTGCTTCGCTGAAGCCGTTGGTGGCGGTGAGTCCATATAAACCTTTTTGCGATGTTTTCAGGGCGTCAAAGGATTTTTGTGATGTCTTATAGATGTCAACTGCCCTGACTGCGGCTGATGTGGCTTGGGTCGTTTTATAGACAGCCTTCCCGCCTTTGAAAATGCGGCCTGCCCAACCCACGATAGGGATGTAACCGGCTGCTGCCATGCCACCTGCCGCGACTCGCTGTCCTGCGGTGAGTTCTTCCCCTGTGATTGGATCAACGCCTGTTGCGGCACGTTTTGCATCGTTCACACCAGTCAGTTCATTGACGATGTTTCCACCATAATCGAGCGCTTTTTCATACCAAGGGCGGTTGGCGAGTGCTTCTTGTTCCTTTGCGATTTTGCGGGCTTCTTCTTGTTCTTTTTTGATTTTCAGATATTCAGAAGTTTGTTTTTCAATATCGCTTTTTGCCTTGTAGATGTCGCTATTTTGATACGCTTTCTTGTCAAAATTCATAGGCGAAATCGCTTTTCCGTCATTTGTCGCATTCATCATTTCAGCGTACAATGCCATTGTAGCTTGCTGCTCCGTCTCTGACAAAGCATATTCATCTTTTAAATTTTGATCAAGCTCTCTTAGTTCTTTGACCGTCTTTTTTCGTTCATCTTCCGCATCTTCTATTTTTTCATCAAAGGTTTGGCTATCAAATACCTCTAGGGAAATGAGGTCATCAATGTCTTGAAAAATCGTTTTGAGTGCCTTTTTTTGATCTTTCACAATGCTTTTGGCATTCTTGATGCCCATATGTACTGCGTTGTCTAAAAAGTGTTCTTCTATAAAGGTATCGCCACCAAAACTCGTATCATCCAGTGTCCCAGAAACACCTTCATGAAAGGCTTTTTGCTTATCGATGAAGCTGATAAACATGTCTACATTTCCGGCGAGCTCTTTATAGAAACTTTTAATGTTATCGGCTCCTTTCCCAGTGAAATCATCACCGAGGTTGGCCACACCTTGTAATGCCTTTTTTAAATCTACCATTTGTTCGCGGAGTTCCTGGTAGTGTTTTGCCCTTGTGTCCATGGCACTTGTTAGTGCTTTTGCATCAAGTATCTTGCCCAGAAGAAGTCACTCCCTCCATTATTGATCATAAAGTCTATTTTACCTTTCTGAACGAATTGGAAAAATAGGCTTTAAGTTACAAAAATAATTTCCATATATTTTTAGAGGAAATAAAACAAGTGATAATTGAAATGTTTTTTCCTTTCATCACAAAAAAGTCAGTCCTCTTTTGAGAGGACCGACTACATTTAGTTTAGAAAAAGCGTTTTAAACTTTTCTTGAGTGGAGGGATATCCAGCTCGCCTTTTTCAAAGAATTTTTTCAGTAAGTACTTACTAAAACCAGCTGCTTGTGTGTACGTAATTTTCCCAGGTAACGGCGGTTCATTGGTGACAGCAACATCAATAATGACGGGTTTATCTGATTGAAGGGCTGTATCAAAGGCTGGAGCTAGTTCTTCATGTGATGACACGGAGATTCCTTTGCCGCCACATGCTTCTGCGAACTTAGCAAAATCAATATCTTCCAGCTCTATACCATAATTGATGTTTCCTTTTACCTGTTGTTCATATTCGATCATTCCAAGGTTGTTGTTGTTTAAGATCACAACAACGATCGGCAGTTTATATTTTACCGCTGTCACAAAGTCCTGCATGACCATTGTGAAGCCACCATCGCCGCAGACAGCAACCGCTTGACGATTCGGTTCATTTAACTTAGCAGAGATCGCTCCAGGCAAACCACAGCCCATTGTGGCAAGCCAGCTGGAGATGATGAAATCCTGCTGTTTCATTTCGAAATGGCGGGCCATCCATACGGTTACATTCCCTACATCAACAGAAAGAATGGCGTCGTCTTCAACTGCTTCTTCTAGTCTAGCAATGACTTGCTGCGGTTTAAGCGGTGATGTGGCAACGGATTTTTCCTTATCCATTTCTTCTCGCCATTTCATCATATGCTCTGTACAAGCTTCAAGGAAACCACGCTGCTCTTTATATTCAATGTAGGAGGTCAGTTCCTGCAAACCACTCTTGCTGTCACTCACGATTCCTACGTCTACTGGATATCTTTTACCGATTTGATCTGGTTTAATATCCAGTTGAATGGCAGGTGTGTCCTCTGGTAAGTAGTCTCTATATGGAAAGGAGGTTCCAAGCATAATTAAAAGATCACACTCTTCCATCGCTTCATAAGCTGGCTTCGTTCCAATTTGACCTAGGTTTCCTAAAAAGTATGGATGCCTGTCTGGCACAACCCCTTTTGCAGGAAGTGTGATGACGATAGGTGCAGCAGCCTTTTCTGCAAATGAAAGAAGCTCTTCTTTTGCATTTCGTAATCCTTTACCTGCTAAGATGACTGGCTTCTTCGCATTGTTAATTAGCTGTGCTGCCTTTAGCAGTTGATCTTTCTTTGGCCGTACCTCTCCCTCAACATAAAGAGGAGATGTATAAACTGGCTTACGCTTAATTTTTTGAGAAAATAAGTCATCTGATACGGTGAGAACAGCCACCCCTTTATGGGTATAAGCTGCTTTAATGGCTTGATTCAATAAATCAGGCAGAGCTTCTGCTGTTTGTACCTGCTGATTAAAGACAGCGACGTCGTCAAACATCCGCTCTAATTTGATTTCTTGAAATGTGTCTCTTCCTACTTCATTCGATGCAACCTGCCCTGCTATTGCTAAAACGGGTGCGCCATCTGCTTTTGCATCGTATAGTCCATTTAATAAGTGGACAGCACCCGGTCCAGCGATGGATAAGCAGACACCGAGCTTACCTGTTAGTTTGGCATCAGCCGCCGCTGAGAGTGCCGCCACTTCTTCATGTCTCGTTTGTATAAATTGTATTTGGCTTGATTCATGCCTAAGCTCTTCAATCAATTCGTTTATGCTGTCGCCGGGCATTCCATAAATATGTTTTACGCCCCACTCTTCCAGTAGCGCTGTTACTTCTTTTCCTGCGGTTCTTTGCGGCATGTGAGAAAACTCCTTTTTTCTTACTCCATACCACCGCACCCTTTTGATCAAACGTTTCAACTTGCTGCTACTTTTTAAAATGATATGGAAGGGTGGCGACCACAATATCCCGTTTCCATAATAGACGGAATCTTAATAAAAAGGCAGATTGGTTATGCAAGATCGTATGCCATCTTTTTTTCGGGATAAATTGAGGCACAAGTACCATCACTTTATATTGATGCGCATTTGCTTTTGCCTCAACCGTTTCAAGAAATTTATCAAGCGGATGAATAAGACTTCGATAAGACGAATGCAATATCACAAGCCGCACACCGCTGTTCAGTTTTTCCCAATCCGCTTCAATTTTCTTATCTTTTTCTTTATCAAAAGATACATGAACTGCTATGACTTGCTCTGATAAGGATTTTGCATATTGAACAGATTGCTCGACGACACGTGTTACTCCTGCTATTGGCACGATGACCACATTTCCTTTAATCTCAACAGGCTCTGTTTCATTCATTAAACGCAGTTGTTCTCCGACAGACAGATAATGCTTTTTTATGGAATGAAAGATCAATAGCACAATTGGCATGAAAACAAATACTGGCCATACAAGATGGAACTTGGTCAAAATGAGAATCATGAGAACCGTGAAAGAAATCAGTGCTCCGACTATATTGATAGGCATTTTCGTTTTCCAGCCCTGCGGTTTTTCACGAATCCACTTCACACACATGCCGGTCTGTGACAAGGTAAATGGAATAAATACACCGACAGCATATAGCGGAATAAGGTGTTCCGTTTTCCCATCAAACAACCAAATGAGCAGCATAGAAGCTACACCTAAAAAGATAATGCCATTAGAGTAACCGAGTCGATCCCCTCTTACAGTAAACATGCGCGGCATATATTTATCCTTTGCTAAGTTGACCGCCAATAAAGGAAAGGCGGAAAAGCCGGTATTTGCCGCTAATATCAAGATTAAAGCTGTGACAGCCTGAATGACATAATAGAAAAATGTACGTCCAAATGTATCTGATGCAATTTGTGATACAACCGTTTCTTCTGGCTTTGGTGAGATGCCAAAACCAAACGCAAGCAATGTCACACCCACAAATAAAACAGCTAGTAATCCACCCATCATCAATAATGTTCTCGCTGCATTTTGTGCAGCTGGTTTTTTAAAGGATGGAATGGTATTTGAAATGGCTTCTACCCCAGTCAGTGCTGAACAGCCAGACGAAAATGCTTTTAATAAAAGAAATAAAGTAATGCCAGGTACATGTGTGCCGATCGCTGTATGCTCAGGTGCTGGCGGGATGCCTCCTGTTAATAATTTAAAGCCTCCGACTCCAATTAGTATAAGGAGTGATAATACAAACAAGTATACGGGATAGGCCAAAATAGATGCTGATTCTGTCAACCCACGAAGGTTGAGCACCATAATCAAGATGACCAATACAATTGAGATCAACACATGATATGGATATAGTGCTGGAAAAGCCGATGTGATGGCATCAGTACCAGCTGATATGCTCACTGCTACAGTCAGAATATAATCTACAAGCAATGATCCGCCAGCGACCAGTCCTGGCTTTTCACCTAAGTTTCTGCTAGAGACGACATAAGCCCCTCCACCTTCTGGATAAGCATAAATAATTTGGCGGTAAGATAAAATTAACGCCATTAAAAGAATTAATACACAACCTGCAATCGGGAGTGAGTACCAAAATGCTGCTGCACTAACAACGGAAAGAACAATCAAGATTTGTTCTGTACCATATGCAACGGATGACAATGCGTCTGATGACAATAATGCCAACGCTTTGATTTTTGATAGTTTTTGTTCTCCTGCTGCCTGTGATTTTAATGGTTTCCCAATTAAAATACGCTTCATCAAACTGTACATGTGATGCCCGCTCCTTTAGTGTCAAACGATTTAAGTTACAAAAGATGGATCGCCAAAAAGACACAGAGGCAATAGAATGCCCCTGCGTCTATTGTTTAGATCACAGGTTGGTCTTTGCTCTCTTTAACGCTTACGAGGTTAGCTGACGGATTCGGGCGCATGAGACTTTGCCCTACCTAAAAAGGATTCACCCCACGTGGTGTCCTGCACCACTAATGGTTCCCCCGCTCATTGAAATGATTCAGCGATTGGTCTTTTATAAAAGAGATCATACTCCCGTTTGACACCAAAGTAAAGACATTTTTTCAAGGTCTTTTGATCGTTTATCAATCAGTCTTTTTGCGGTTTTTTCGCACGAAATAAATAATCAGCCCGACCACAAAAATAATTAGCGCAGCGATACATGCAAAGTAAATCCAAGAATCATCGATGCCTTGCTTTTCATCTTTTTGGAGATCATTTGTTGTGCTGCTGACCGTTTGATGATTAGAGAACATGTCTTTGTTTTTGCTCTCGATTGCGACTGTTGCCGTTTCCGTATTTGTTTGCAGGAAATGAAGCACTTCATGTGAAAGATCAGCGTCAGCTGCATTCATTCCTGAAAAGACGGTCATTGTCTGTTCTTTATTCCATACAGATGGCTGCGTCCATACGATACGAGCAGTCGTTTCGTTGATCATGCCAAAGGAGGATACATCATACTGATCCTTTTTCACTGGAACGATGAGATCGTCTGCCTTTTCTTTTAAAAGAGAGAACGTTTGAATGCCCCCGATGAAAATGAGAGAGTGATCTTTTAATTGATCATTTGTCACATTTGAAGCTTTGATCAAATGATATTGGGCAGCTTCCGGCTGACTAAATGATTCTGTCAGCATCGCCATTTGAGTGATCGTTTCTTGCTTGATTTGATCTGGAATGACGATCAATGTTTTTCCTTGCTGCGTTTTTGATGTGAAAGGAAACGGCCATGCAGCTAAATCCGGTGTATCACTAGTCGTCCCTTCTGGTATTTGAAGAGAGCTATTCTTATCAATGTAAATCCAGCTTTCTTCATCCGTATGTCTGCAGGACTCCATGTTTTTAAAGCCTGTAGTGACAAATTGCAAATCAATATATTCGTTCTTTTGGAGTACTTGTGAATCTACTGGAATTGGCACATGATAGAATCCATTCTCATCTTTGTTTCCTAGTTTTGTTAACGGTACATCGTGTGGTTCGTTATTGATCATGACTGTTAAGCGTTCCGCTTTGTTCGTTATATCAGATTTTTTAAATGATAGATTTAGCTTTGCACCTGATTTTTGATTAGCGATCAATGACTTCGGATAATAGTAATGTTCAGACGCCGTCTTTTTGGTTCCAACCGTTACATCATCACCACCAAAATCTTTTAAACGAATTTGATGAGATGGTTTTGATGCTTTAGCCGTAACCTTTTGAAGCAGTAAATCGCTACCAGTGAGCTGACCAGTCAGTTCTGGTTGAGTTAGGACATTGATTTTTTCAGCAATTGTCTTTGACTGCTCAGCAGTGACAAATAAAATGGGCTGTTCTTTTTTCTTTCCTGTCAAGGTTCTCACCGCTAATGTGAGCTGATCGCTTGCTGTTTTCATTTTCGCAGCTTGTTCGATCGTTTTCACTCGTCCATCCCAGTTTCCTTTTGCTCCCACAGCAATGGTTGGATGCGCGATTTGCTTGATGTCCTTTTCTTGGACAATTTTGAGGTCTGCTTGGCGGTCTTTGTTTTTCAACGTACGGTATACTTTCATAGCCGCTTCTAATTCAGCTGCTTCCGGTGAATTTGGAATCACAATATCTGTTTGTTCTTTCTGATCACCTGTTTGAATGAAAGGTGAAGGGAAGCTGTCTAACGTCACGTCTTTCGTTTGAGTTCCTTTGAAAGCCAGCTCACTTTCAGGATATACTTTCAGCCAGTTGGCAGGTGTCTCTTGGTTGATACACACACCTTCTTTTAACACGCCATAAAATGCGAGCTGAATTTGATGAGAACCCTTTTTCAATTGCGATTTGCTCAATTTGATTTGAATCGACTTCTTTTGGTTTTTCCCTGTTACAGGAATGGTCTTTTCAATCTCTCCATCAATCATGACTGTGAACGAAGATGGCGAAATGAGTAATGGTGAAGCCTCTATATTCAATGTAAGGATGCTAGACTCTACTTTTTCTTTTTCTATTTGATAGGAAAATTCAGTGCGGTCTTCTTGTCCATACAAGGTCACTACATCTTCTGATAAGTGCTGCGTTTCTGTCTGGCTTCCTTTAGATGAGCGAATCCAGTCATCTTTCACTTGTACTCGATTTGATTGCGCCATTGCTTGACCCGCCATAAAAAAGGGCTGAATGGCAAGGGATATCATGAATATAAAAATCATCCATTTTACCGATTTCAATTTGTCACCCGCTTTTCTTTTGTTGTTGATCGTAACGCTCGGTTTTGTACCATTTCACTTCTTGTTTGAATAATCGGCTCTTTGCCTCTACACATAAGGAGTACACGACTAGCGCAATCCATACTTGAGAATAAGTGAAGTACATGAGTGCCACAATGAGTATATTTTGTTTGGTGAGCTCTGTTTTCTCAATGCTTAATGTAATCATCACTTCTGTTAGAAAGAGGAAGAAGGCCAATCCCCACAGGATCAGTGCAACAACTCCTACAGATAAGTGAAGGTCAACAAATAGGTTCACGATAAAGATCCCATTTGAGAGCAGGACACCGAAGAAAAATAAGAAATACGTAAAGAAGAAATAAAACAAATCGAAAATCATTCGTTTTCGTTTCAGCTTCATAAACTGCTTTAAAAATTTGAGTACAACATATTGATTGCCTCGTGCCCAGCGCGTTCTTTGCCGCCACCAGACCTTCCATGTCTCAGGCTCTTGTTCCCATGTAATCGCAGCCGGGAAAAATCGAATGACATAGCCAAGGTTATAGACTCGAATCGTTAATTCAGTGTCCTCAGCCAACGCATGAACATCCCAGCCGCCAAGCTCTTCTAAAATGTGCCGGCGGATGGCGAAGTTGGTGCCTGGTATTGTCGCAATACCAAACCACTTCCATCTTCCGCCCTGCGCCATCCATTGGAAGCAGATGGTCTCAATATTAATAAATTTGGTCAGGAGATTTTTGGCTGCATTGATAACCCTGAATTTCCCGACAACAGCGCCTGCCTTCGGGTCATTCAATAAACCAAGAACCAAATGATAGACGGCCTTTTGTTCAGGCATGTTATCTGCATCGTATACGCAGATGACTTCTCCTGTTGAAGCCTTTAAGCCTTCATTCAGTGCAGTGGATTTTCCCTTTCCTGCAAATGGCGGCTTCGTTTCAATCATATGGACATGATCATATTGCTCACTGAATGACTGCACGATGTCTCCTGTGCCATCAGAGGAATTGTCATTAATCACAATGATTTCAAGAAGATGTTTAGGATAGGATAGCTGGACCATTGCTTTTAGCGTTTGCCGGATGACAACTTCTTCATTATGAGCAGGAATTAGAATGCTGACGGTCGGCAGCTCTTTCCCTTGTTTCGTCCATTCAGGCAGCACTTTTTCGTAGGTCAGGTAGTGCTGAAAGCCGCCCTGCATGAGAAACATGTGGTATAGGAGCATGATCCAAATCAATATTAATGAAAGATAAAATAAGACATCAGCCACCTAATTTTCTCTCCTTAAAAATTCGTTTTTTCATTGTCAGCCTTAAATACAATGTGTAAAAAGCAAATGCCGCAATAAACAGCATCACTACGACGGTGAGAATTCGCAGCATATTTTCCATGCCGCTTCGTTTAACTGTTTTGGTTTCTGCTCTATTGGATTGTTCTACTTGAATATGTCCATTCCCTGATGTTTTGATTTGTACATGTGGTGTTTGGACTGTTTGTTTTGTTTTCTTTAAATCCAGCCATTCACTAGAAGGAATTGCATCCATCAGCGTCATCAGATTCTGCAATCCAGTTATTCCGGATTCCACATCATAGGACAGCCCGATTGCGGCTGATTGAAGATGCTGGATGGATTGAATCTTTTGTTCTGTTAAAATATTTGAACCTTCTTGGTCAGACGCTGGCTCTACTGATTGCTGAGGATATAAGGTCATGCCATGAAGCATGGCGGGTTTCGTCACGAGTGGCGGAGCACCGGCTGTTTTCCACGTATGGTCCGACAGCTGTACCTGTCCAAACAGACTGGACACATGCCTTGATATCACTTCATAGCCTTGTTGAGATATGGCATCATGCGGCACCTCGAATACCAGTGGATAGAGACCTTGCTGCGCAAGAAACTCAATACCTTTTGTCAGTTTTTCTTCTGTATAGATGGTTTCTTGCTGCTGATTCGATCTCGTATAAGCATGGAAGTCTTTCTCATTCGAAAAATGACTTGCACTTTGCTTCTTCTCGGCTTTTTTTGGGTCATTTGACGTAATGGACTGATCATTCTTTGCATCCCAGAACTCAAAGTCCTGACCAGAATCCTCTGTTCGATACGTACGGCTAAATCCATGAAGAATAATGCTGGCTCCATTACTTTGCAATTGTTTTAACACTTTTACGAGCTTCGGGCGGTCACTCAGTGTCACTTCATCGCCTGTTGTTCGATCCACCCAAACAGGGGTTACCGCTATCAGAAACGGGATATGCCGAGTGGATACATATTGTCCAAGCTCAAGCAGCTTCTTTTCGTCAGTGACAGGACTGATGTTCCCAAGCCTTAAGTACTTTGTGGTCAGCTGATTAGAAGAAGGCAGGTTTTTTTCTAGCACTTCTGCAAGAAGCTCGCTGTGCTGCACGACATTTAAGATTCCAATATAGGCCGCACCTTCCTTTGTTTGAATCACAAATGGAAGATCAGCTTCATGCTTCTTCAATAGAAATTCCCTTTGCAAGTCTGCCCCTTGAACCGTTAACGCAATGATCCTTTTCTCTAGCTGACGGTAAGTGGGATCATCTGTATATTTGATTTGACTCGTGTGTTCTTGTTTATGAAAAGTAAGCTTGGAAAATGGGCGCAGCTGGTCCGCATTGTATCCAATGGCTATGATCTTCTGTGCGTCGTTCATTACACGAATGGCCTGTTTTGGTAAGGTTCTCTTTATTTCCCCTAGATAGATAACTTGCTGAAATTCGCTGATCTTCTTTTCAGCCAAATGTTCATCAGATACAATCGTCGTCTGTTTGGAAAAATGTCCGGCGAGTAGATCCAGCATATGCACTGCTGGAGTCGCTTCTCCCGATTCTGTTGAATAAACGATCAGGGTATCTGGCTTGGCAAGAGCGTCGGCTGAAGCCATGTATTGAAACGAAAGAATGAAAAAAAGAGCGATCATCAAACAGCATTTCATTATAGAATTAAAGTTCATTCATCATCATCTCTTTTTCTAGTTCTTCTAAAAATTGCTCTGGCGTACGATAATCCGAACTGCTTGTTAAATGACAGACATGAAAAGTTAGGGTGACTTCACGACCGTTTAACAGCACATGCTTTTGCAATTTATCTTTTAGCTTCTCAAGGACGACAGAGACATTCTCTTCTGGTGTGTGAGTAAGCAGCAAGCCTATCCGTTCTTCGGATAATCGAAATTTCTTATCGGTTTCTCTGACACTTTCGCGAATCTTGATACTTAATTGCTGAAATAGGTGCTGCATTTCTTTTTCTCCATATAACGATTTGAATTCCGCTGCATAATGGATATGAAGAAGGATAAAAACGAATGGCTGTTTGTAGCGTTCTGCCCGTTTCATTTCCTCGGATAATTCCAGCTTCATCCGATCTGCATTGTCAAATCCAGTTGTCGAGTCAATCGCCACAAATTGTTTCATCGCCTGCTTTTGTTGTTCTATGGTGTGACGCATCGTCTTGATTCGCTCATGCAAGCTTCCTGCTGAAATCGCGAAAAAGAGAAGAGCTGCGCCCCAAATCACCACATCCTGCAATGTTTGTTTGGAAAAGAAGGGATTTGTGTGGCCAAGCTCTGTAAAGAACATAGCGCTTCCTATAAAAAACAGCATCAGCAAGGTAAAAATTAATGCTGGTAAGATGCCAAATAAAATCCCGCATCCTAACACGACAAAAGTCAGTGTGATCATCATAAAGCTCTCTGCATCCTGTACGCCTAGGTAGCCCATAAACAAAATAAGCCCTGCAAACGTGAGGAGCAGAGTATAATATAAACGATACGTATTACTGAATAACCGATTCATTAAAAAGCTCCCTTTCTGCAATGAGAGGCAATAAGTTGTCAAATGAGTGTGTGTCTTTTTCGTTCATGTATCCTCCATAATAATCCTTAAGTGGATCTTGAATTTGTAATTCTTTCATGCGGTCATACACCTCTTTTGCGAATTCCGGTTCGTTTCGTTTAAGAGCATACAAGATGACCAGCGCATATACAGAAGGCGATTCATACGTCACTGATGGCTGCAATGTGCTCAGTTTATATCTACCGTACAGCTTTCCTTCTTTTTTAAAAGTCGTTTTAAGCCATTTCATGATCGCGGACGTATTCACCTTTGCACGATCGGCATGTAAAGCCGTATAGAGTTGATCAATCATATTGATTTCTCGATCAAATGAATAGGCTTTTTTCTTTATGTCATAGGATTTAGGAAAGAATCCTTTTTTTCTCGGTGCTTGTTTTAGAATGGTCAATTGGTTACTCGTCATTTGTTTCGTGAATATTTTGAGGGATTCCAATTCTTTGATTGCTTTTGGGTCTAAATATGAGAGTGTGATTGTGTGTGAAGTTCGATTTGTTGATGCATCATAATAATCGGACAAGATGCCCCTATACATATTCTTGTCTTTTAACGCTTGTGCGATTTCTTTTGCTGTGGTTTGATACGCTGCATTCTTCCATAAACGATCTGCCTTTTGAAGTGCCGCCACTATCCGTAAATCATCAACTAAGGCATTGGCCTTACTTTTTTGATCAGATTCGATTTGCCAGCTGAGAAGATGATGGTCTAGTAAAAATTCATCTTGCAGGACACCAATTTGTTGGTCAAAAGAATTTTGGTCTTTTTTTCGAACAAGATAATCCATCCAAAGCCCAAGCGATTCAGATAAGTAGATATGCTGCTCTGCAAATGAAGTGCGAATCATGCCTTGATCTGTCATGAGGTGATGAGTGATAAAATATTCTCCAGGCAATACAGGCTGTGGTGATACTGGATCAGCTGATTCCTTCTGCTGTTCCCAGGTACATCCGCCTAATAAAAAAACAATGAGTAAAACAATAGCCGTGCGATGTATGGCTGTAACCATTCGTGTCCCCTTTCAAATCCCGTTCTCTTAGCATTCCAACGATTTATTATAGATTGTTTCTGTTTAAATTTAAATAAATATTTTATACCAAATTACGAGTCTTTTCGCATAGACATTCCCATTTTCAGAAAAACAGTATGTCGATATGCTTGATTACATTGGAAAACCCATGCGTTTCCGCATGGGTTTTTATAATACTATTGATCTAATTTTAATTTCTTTAATTGCTCAGCCAGTGCGTTATTGATTGGTTCTTCCACTTTCTTTTGTTTCTTCATATATTTAGACACATCATGCTTACTGGCTCTCTTTTGATTGGATTGTGATTTACGTTTTTCGAAAACAGACAGTTTTTCTCTATGACCGCACACACAAGCAAAGATTTTGCCATCGCCTTCTCCGCGCAGCTCGAGCTTTTTATGGCAGTTCGGGCAGCGTGCGTTTGTTTTCTTCGCCACATTTTTACGGTGGCCGCATTCTCGGTCTTGGCACACGAGCATTGTGCCATGTTTTCCGTTCACTTTCAGCATAAGTTTTCCGCAATCCGGACAATGGGTGCCAGTGACATTGTCATGCTTAAAGGTTTGGTTCGTCTGTTTGATTTCAGATACGGCTTGTTTTGCATAGGACTTCATTTCACTCATGAATTGAGAAGCCTTCAGCTGTCCTTTTGCGATTTTAGAAAGCTTTTGTTCCCACTCCGCTGTTAAAGCTGGAGACTTTAAGCCTTCAGGCACTAAGGAGAGCAGCTGCTTCCCTTTCGATGTGATGAAAATATCTTTGCCCTTTTTCTCGATTAAGAAGCTGTTGAACAGTTTTTCAATGATATCGGCTCTTGTGGCTACTGTCCCTAGTCCGCCTGTTTCACCAAGGGTTTTCACTAAGTCCTTTTCCTGATTCTGCATAAATGCCGCAGGGTTCTCCATAGCAGATAGCAAGGTTGCTTCATTAAAACGAGCAGGAGGTTTCGTTTCTCCTTTTGTTTCTTTCAGCTGGCGCACTTCAAGTGATTGCCCTTCGGAGAGTACCGGCAGATGCTGATCTGCTTCGGCTGATTCCTCGTCTTCATAGGATTCATCATACACGGCTTTCCAGCCGGCTGATTGCACGGTTTTTCCTTTTGCTGTGAATGTTTCACTGCCTATTTTGGCGATCACCGTTGTTTCCTCGTATTCAAAAGGATTCATGAGTACAGCAAGGAATCGTTTGGCAATAAGATCATACAATTTACGCTCTTTATCACTTAATGCACCAGGATACAGCTCTTCCTCGGTTGGAATGATCGCATGGTGATCTGACACTTTTGCATCGTTGACGAAGCCTTTGTGTGCTTTCACACCTGATTGTAAAATGCGGTTCACATGCTGAGCGTACGGTCTGACATTCATTCCTTTTAATCGATCTTTTAATGTAGGAACGATATCCGCTGAAATAAATCGTGAATCTGTACGCGGATATGTCACAAGCTTATGCTGCTCATACAACCGCTGAAGCGTAGACAAGGTTTCTTTCGCTGAGAAGCCGTAACGTTTATGCGCATCACGCTGCAATTCAGTCAGGTCGTACAGCCCTGGAGCAAAAGCTTTTTTCGCTGTTTTTTTCAATGCATCGATCACTGCTGGTTTTCCTTTGCAGCCTGCCAAACGCTCTTTTATGACATTCTCTTGGAATGTGCGGTTTTGCTTTGTTTTGGCATCCTGCCACGTCAAGGTAAGTCCATCTACTTGTGCAGTCATTCCATAAAACGGCTTCGGCTGGAATTGCTGAATGTCTTCTTCTCGTTTGGCGATCATGGCAATCGTTGGTGTTTGTACCCGTCCGCAAGAAAGCTGTGCATTGAACTTGGTCGTCAGCGCCCTTGTTGCGTTGATCCCTACAATCCAGTCTGCCTCTGCACGTGCAACCGCTGAGCGATACAGATTATCATATTCTCTGCCGTCTTTTAGTCGTTTGAAGCCTTCTTGAATGGCTTTGTCCGTAACAGATGAGATCCATAGTCGTTTTAGGGGCTTTTTCACATGCGCTTTTTCAAGAATCCATCTTGCGACAAGCTCCCCTTCACGTCCAGCATCTGTTGCGATGACAATGTCTTTTACATCTTTTCTTGCAAGCTGTGCTTTTACTGCTTGAAATTGTTTACCTGTCTTTTTCATGACGACAAGCTTTAGCGGCTCTGGAATGATCGGCAAATCCTCTAAACGCCAGGATTGAAATTCTTTTCCGTAGCCTTCTGGATCAGCCAGTGTGACCAAATGGCCAAGCGCCCACGTTACAATGTATTGATCTCCTTCTAAAAAACCATTTCCTTTTTTATGACACTTCAGCACACGTGCTAAGTCACGTCCTACTGAAGGTTTCTCTGCTAATACAACTGTTTTTGACACTAGATTTCACATCTCTTTCTTCTATCCATCCTTTTATTATAGCAGACGTGGAGATGTGGTTCTAATGACGGATTATTTCTTCAAGCGCGTGATGATTTCGTTTGTGATTTCTTGTGTTTGATAAGCCCCGCCGATGTCTGCCGTTAAAAAGCCGTCTGCTGTGACTGACTCGATGATTTCGAGCAGGTGTGTACCCAGTTCTTCCTCACCGAAATGATCAAGCATGAGTTTAGCGGTCCAAATTTGACCGATTGGGTTGGCGATTCCTTTTCCTGCAATGTCTGGGGCTGATCCGTGTACAGGCTCAAACATGGATGGATATTTGCCATTTACATTGATGTTGGCGGCAGGCGCCACGCCAATACTTCCCATAATCGCAGCCCCAAGATCAGTTAAAATATCGCCAAATAAATTGCTGGCAACAATCACATCGAATTTCTCTGGTCTTGTCACAAAGAAGGCTGAGAGCGCATCGATGTGCTGCGAGTCTGCTGTCACCTCTGGATAATCCTTTGCTACGTCTTGAAACACTTCATCCCAAAATGGCATTGTATGAACGATTCCATTCGATTTGGTTGCACTTGTCACATGCTTTCGTCTTTTTTCTGCTAATTGAAAAGCAAAGCGCATGGCTCGCTCTGTCCCTTTTCTGGAGAAAACAGCATTTTGAATGGCAAGCTGATCTTCCCCTTGATAGATGCGGCCTCCGATTTCACTATATTCACCTTCACCGTTTTCTCTTACAACAAGAAGATCGAAATCCTTTGGCTGAGCAAGCGGGGAGCGAATACCGCTCAGCTGTTTTGCAGGTCTCACGTTAATCACCTGCTCAAATTCACGTCTAATTTTAATGAGCAATCCCCAAAGCGATACATGATCCGGCACTAAATTGGCATCTCCGACTGCCCCTAAGAAAATGCTGTCAAAGGCTTTCAGTTGTTCCAATCCATCCTTTGGCATCATTTCGCCATGCTCTAAATAATATTCACAGCTCCACGGAAAATCCTGAAAGGTGAAAGACAGACCGCCATGCACATCTGATACCGCTTTCAAAACTCGGATGGCTTCAGGTACAACTTCCTTTCCAACCCCGTCTCCTGGTATTGCTGCAATTGAAACATGCTTCATTGATTTTTCCCCCTTCGTCATCGGTCGACCGTCGACCATTTAATTCGAGTTTACTAGAGAGTGTCTGTTCTTACAATGGATAAAAGACGCTTTTTTGATCAAAGCGCCTTTTTATCCTGCATCAGCACACGGGGCTTCTGTTTCTTTCTTCCCGTACTTTTTTTATCTGAAAGCAGCAAGCCTCCTAAGGTCAGTGCCGTTCCAAGCGCAGACATGAGGGTCAATCTCTCGTGAAGAACGATTATTGAAATGACCATCGTAATAATGGGCACTCCATAAATATACACACTTGATTTCACCACACCGATCGTCTTCACGGAAAAGCTCCATGTCAGAAAACAAATAGCAGATGCAAAGACGCCTAAAAACAGCAAGTGGAAGGCAAACGATGGATTCGTTAATCGTTCCCAGTCTAAACGAATTTTAAAATGCCAGATCAGTGGAATCATCCATAGCAGTCCGTAAAAGAAGACACGCCTTGTTACCTGAATGATATGGTAGCCATATTGGTTGATCATCTTCGATAAAATGGAATAGAATGCCCAGACGATGGTAGCCGTTAAAGCTAACGCATCACCGAGTGGATTCAATTGAAACGTGGTCATTCCATTCATGCTGATCAGCACGATTCCCGTCATTGCGATGAAAAAGCCTATGAAAAACCGGCTGTGCAACGGCTCATCTTTTAATAAAAAATAAGCCAATAAAAAGGAGAAGAATGGGACAACCGAGCTGATGACACCTGCATTCGAAGCGAACGTATAAGTAAGTGCGACATTTTCTAAAAAGTAATATAAGACCACACCGCATAAACCTGCCAGCGCAAACATCCCTTCATGCTTTTCACTTCGCACCTTCATGGTGACTGGATAGATGATCATCAGAGCCAAGTACCCTATAAAAAAACGGAAAAATAAAATCTCTGTTGGAGAAAAAGCCGTTAATAATATTTTGGTAGAGATAAAGGTAGATCCCCATAAAAAAATGGTGAACATGGCCGCCAAATGACCAAGCAGCTGTTTATTTTTCATCAGCAGTTACCTGCTTTGCAAAAATTTGCTGATACTGCCCTGGCGTAAGCCCAATAAATTCCGAAAAGAAATGAGTCAAATGACTTTGATCAGAAAATCCAGCGGCAGCAGCCGCATCTACAGGCTTCACTCCTTGGGCGAGAAGCTCCTTCGCATAGTTCACCCTGATTGTCTGTAAATAACGATACGGCGTGATGCCTCTGAACTTTGTAAAAGCACGCAGCAATGAATATTTGTTCATGGACACAAGCTCACCTAAGTCATCTAACGAGATATTTTCCGTGAGATGTGTTTCGATATATTGCTGTACGTCTTTGACTTTTTGTTCGTTGGCACGTGCGGGTGATGCTTTTTCCTCTGATGTATCAGCATAGGCTTCAATCAATTGTTTCATAAAGAAATAGAAGGTTTCCTGTTTATTCAAAGCAGGAGCTTCTTCTGTGATCATTTGATGTAGATCATATAATGGCTTTGTTAGTTCACTTTGTGAAAACACAGGGGCTTTAAAATGCGGTTTGTGCTGAAAGACCTTCTCTAGCACCTCTGCTTCAATATTTAAGCAGCGATAATCGAGTGTCCTGTGATCAATTTGTTCACATGCGTGATTATCATACGGATTGAAAAGAAGGATATCACCCTTTTCAATGATGTATTCTTGATTTTGGCAGATCAAACGTCTTTGACCATCTTCAATAAATCCAATCACATAATATGTATGAAAATGATTCGGGAACTTTTGCATGATGCCATGAAAGCGATACGCTTCTATTTGCAAGTTTTGATCAAAATGTACAGTTCGTTCCTCTTGTATGTTCATGTCGATCCCTCTTTTCACTGAACTGATCATAAGTGTAGCACACCCTTTTTCTCTTGGATTGTACGATATTGACTTTTCGATGCAGGCTTGCCTAGAGGGAAGAACTTGGATAACATGAGACAAAAGATGATGTATAAAAGAGGGAACGATGGAATGAATTCATTCGAGTTGGAAAAACCAGCACCGTATCACATGCAATTTTATGAACAGCTGAAGCAAATGATTTTTGATGGCCAGTTTCAGCCAGGCGAGCGCATCAACGAAACACAGCTTGCCAAGCAATTTGGCGTAAGCCGATCACCGGTAAGAGAGGCCATGAGGCTGTTAGAAAAAGACGAGCTTTTAATCGCGGATCATCGCTCAGGCTATTCCGTCTATACGTTAACAGAAAAAGATGTTGAGGAGCTTTATCAAATTCGGGCGGCCTTAGAAACACTTGCTGTTGAGCTTGCCTGCAGGGAAGCCTCGCAAAGAGAAATGGATGAAATTGAGAAGGTTCTCACGCAGGCGGATGAAGCAATCAAGCAGCAGCTGCCATCTAAAGAGATCGTCCAGTTACATGAAGCCTTTCACCAAAAAATCATTTTAGCGAGTCACAATGACCGTTTATCCAAACAATTGAATCACGTGAATGCACTCATTCACTATTGCCGCATCTTCCATTTTAGCGGCGGGGCTCGTGCTGAAACCATTCAAAGGGAGCATACAGCCATCTATTCTGAAATAAAAGAGCGCCGCTCCACAGAAGCGGTTCAAGCAATGAGGGAGCATTTATTACATGATGTCATGCACTTAAAGCAAGTACTCTCTAAAACAAACAAAGAGTAAAGGACTTTTCCCATTTTTTAAGCATTCCATGAACATATTTTGAATTTTTCGTAGATTTCAGCATGTCCAGACGATCTTTCGTTTATATTAGAAGATGAGAAACTAGCTTTTATACAGGAGGATTTGTATATGCATACAAGTATTAGCCGTCTTCGACAGGCGGGTTTTATTGAGGGTATGTCTCTTTTAACCCTTCTTTTAATTGCCATGCCTCTAAAATATTTTGCGGATATTCCGATGGCAGTCACTATTGTAGGCTCTCTTCATGGCGCATTGTTTGTCATCTATATGCTCATTTTGGCATATGTGACTTTTAAAGTTCGCTGGCATTTGAAATGGTCCATCGCTGGTTTTTTTGCGGCTTTCATTCCTTTCGGTAACTTCGCCTACGATAAGGTGCTCCGCCAATATGATACAAAAGCTTAATCAAAAAGGGCTAAAACAACATTCGTTTTAGCCCTTAGTCCTTACGCTGAAGCGTCCTGATAAAGGAACGCTTTTTTATATTGATGCATATTTCACAATGGCTGCTCGACGCGTCATGTCGTGATATGCCACCCATAATTCATCACCAGGCAAGACGCTGGTGATTGGATCGATTGGCTGTTTCACTTCATACATCATGCCATTTCTCTCAACCTGAATGATCGCTAACGGCAGATTGCCGATGACGCCCGCAAATTCAACATTAGTCACTTTTGCACTTCCTTGTTTCTCTTGCATGAGACCCATTTCTCTATCCAGCTCTTCTTTCTTTGTCTGGATCGTGATTTGAGTGCCCGCTGCGACCTGCATGTGATCAGGGATAAACTGGCTGACCGTTTTTGTGATGGACTCCTCTCCGTTTGAAACCGTCACATCAAGCTGAATAGGCTTTTGTTCATGGATGGCAATTGGATATTGCTTCACACGCTGGATCGTTCCTGTTAACGTCACATCTTTCCCCGATCGATTCCGCATTTCATGGCCATAGGCTGCCATTTTGAGCTGGCCGTTGATGTCGACAAGATCGGCTTTTTCTCCTGTTGTAAATTCAAAACCAGCGGCTTGAATCATTGGAATGGTATACCTTTTCTGATCTGCTTCAAATGTAAGCGATAAGACCGTGCCTCGTCCTACGGTTCCATATGATTCTATATTTCTTAAAACAGCGCCTTTGATGAACTTTGGCTGACTTGGCTGCGAGAAGTCACCTTCTTTTAAGAGCATCGCCTTTTTCTTCTGCGGATTATAGAGAATGGCGATACGCTGACCCGGCTGTGGTATCTGGGTATAGGATACAACCGTTTTAATCGTCTTCTCGATATTTTGCCCATCATATTGAAATTGCAGCTGCATTTTGATAATCGGCTGTTCGTTGATGTAGGTGCCCGTTTCTTTAACAGACACAATATTGGCTTCTAATGTGACACTGTCTTTGATTTTGTTGTTTCTCACCAATCTCAAAATCGGCGGCAGGAAGATGGCTAGTACAAATAACAGCAATGGAATAAACAGCCATATTGCCCAGTTGAGAATGAGCGGTCCGCCTTTCATGACATATTGCATAAAGGTGTCAAATGATGTTTGGTGAGCAGGGCTTGCGTTTTCGATTGAGATGACTTTTTGCAAAGGAAATTCCTTTAGCTGTTTGCTTTTCGTCTCAAATGCACCCGTTAATTGATTTTCGAATGAATAATAGATCCAATCACTTTTCACATTTTTATGGAAAAATAGTCCTTCTCGGTTTAAATTTTCATATGAAAACGACTGAAAAAGCTTGCTGACAGACGTCGTCTTATTCGTGCGGTGGTTGTAAATATAACCAGTCAGCTTGCCTTTTGCTTCGTCCTTTGCTGTAGAGCCTACAAGAAGAACTTCTTCTTCATTAAGCTGGTAGATAAAGGTTTGATAAATCGGTTTTGGTGTTGGGACGACTTCACCAAGCCCTCCATCTGCATTCACTTTCCTTGGTCTTTTTGGATAGTTAGATTCGACAGCGACGGCAAAGTTTTGGGATGTTCCGATTGTTTTTGCTAGCTGCTTCTCCACTTTATCTTTAATGAGGCTAAACGGTTCAGCGTTTTTGGAGACATAGACCCCAAGCTGATGCTTATCGTTTGAGACTCCGCTGACATATGCTTTCTGGTCATTTTTTAAAGTCAATTCAAATATAGGTATAGGCGTCTGGCCTCTAAAGGAGTTCATGACGGCATCGATGGAAACGGGTCTTGCTGGCAGGTTCAGTTTGTTGAGATTGTGCACATGAAAAAACTGACCATTCTTTAGCTCACCTAGGACGGTAGCGGCACCTTCCATTTCTCCTGTAAACACAAGCCGTCCATTCCATTGATATGTATTCGTTTTTAAAAACGAGGGTATCTGCAAGTTTTGTTTAATGAGCTCTTTCTTTTCTCCGCTAGGCGTTAGTTTCTCGATCAAAAGCTGCCCCTCTTTATTTTTTAAAGCAAGTAAGAGATTGTTACTTTGAATGGATGGCAGCATTTCATTAAACGTATCGCTTTCCGTGGTCCATTCACTGATTATTTTTCCTGATTGAGGATCATACATTACAAAATGGAGCTGCTGGTCTTTTGATACAGCACTCACCACTCGTTTCCCTTCATCAAATGTAAATATTCGTCTGACGTCATATTGCGTCGCTTTCCCTGCTGACAAATCATCTTGGTAATGGTTCCACACCAAGAAACTAAGAATGATTGCTGGAATAAAGAAGACAATATATCTGAGGAAGATGACTGGTACTCTTTTCACTTGATCGCTTCCTTTCCTGAGGTTCCTTTCACTTATACGTCAGTACAGCGAAAATGTTTCATGCTAGAAGAATACCATCAAAGCCTCTAAAATCCATATTTTACAAACTTTGTTGTTTACGATAAAATCCAATCAGATTCAAAAAAGGAGTTATCTCATTGGATAAGCTATCATCAATCATTCTAGCAGCTTGGCTGCGTGTCCCTCGCTGGTTCAAGCAATGGGTACTCGTATCCATTTCCATTTTCTTTTTTTATATGTGTTTTGTAAAGGGGCTGACTAGCTGGCACACCTTGCCGCCTGTCACTTTGCTCTCATGTGTGATTGGTTCCTTCATCATTTGGCTGATGTGGCTTAAGGGACAAAAAAATAAGTGAAAAGAGGACAATAATGAAAAAATCCATTCTATATTTTGCGATCTCTTTTGTTCTGCAATTCGTTTGGTTTGGTCTTGTGCACCCAAATAGAGGGGTGACACTGCTGGACATGTTCATGTTTTCTATTTTGTTTGCGGTTATGTTCTTTTTTATTGAGAGAATTTGGCGGTATCAGAAGAAAGGACAAAGTAAATGATCATGAAGCCCGCCTTATTCACTCTGATGATCTGTACATTTATCGGCCTGCTGTTAGTATCCGAACCCTTTTGGAGGGGACGCTATGCGAATGGTTGCGACCTTTGTTTTTCCTTTTCTTGTGCTCATTGGTTTCGGGGTTCTATTGTTTGACCTAATGAAAAAGGCTGCCAAATAGATGGCAGCCTGTTCCTTACTCTTTTCATGCAAATAAATAATCAATGTTTAATCTCCGTTACGGAGTGTATGAATTAAGATTCGATCATATCAGTGTGTCATATGTGTTCCGAGTGAACCTACGTTTGAAAGTAAACGCCATGGAAGTTCTGGATAACAAGACAACGAAAGCCCTACCTCTCATTCGTCCTTACGGCTCCGAAGCCGCGCCAGTGTGAATTGTAAATCAAAACGTCTTTTTTCCATTCTTCCGCTTTTATAGGGGGCGGGTGCAGAAGGAAAAGAATAAGTTTGTTCGCTTTGACAGCGTCTCGTTCTTATCAAGTAGAAGCTCTATTGCTTCTCATTATGTCATAGAAAAAAGAAAGTTTACTTTCTTTATTTATTTGCTTATTTCAACACTAATATAAAACTATAACACATTCCCCCTGCTTACGCAAGTGTTAAAGTGATAATTCTGCTGGTGTACGGCTTCCTTCATTCATATAACGAATGGAGGTTGGCTCAATCTTCAGAATCACTAGATTCGGATCCTCTTTTCCTTTAAACCATTTCTCCATCTCATCAGACCAAAGACGGTCGATCAGTTCCCGATCATCGGTTAATGTGGCGGTGCCTGCAATCTCTGCATAAGTATCACCGAATCCTTCGCCTGAATATCCAATAAGAATATGAACATTCGGGTTTTTTTCAATTTCTTCTGCTTTATGTGTTTCTTTACTCGTTGGTGTATATAACGTCAGCCCTTCATGGAAAAAAGTCATATAGCGGGTATGCGGCTTATCCTGTTCAACAGTCGCTAGTGTCCCGACCTTTTGTTCATCTAATAGGTTTAATACCTTTTGTTTTAATTCTTCTTGAGACATATCGTTTCACTCCTTCAAAATTTCATCCGTATACGTAGGTTTCCACGACAGCCCATTCATTAAACAAAGAAATGTGTTTTTCATAAAAAGAGACCTTCTGGCTGATGCTATAGAAAACAGGTTCAATGAAGGGAGAAATTGAACATGCATCATGAAACGATGTTCCATTTGAGTTCACTTGTCATTGCGGCAGTTGTTGTAGGCATTATCGTATGGTCTGTCATATCTGTGCAGAAAAATCGCAAGAAATACTAAAAACACCGCCCAATCAAAGCTGGGCGGTGCCGCGGTAGATCATGTATTCATAAAGGAACCGCCGTTGACATGAAGTGTTTGTCCTGTCATATAAGACGATTCATCAGAAGCCAGCAGGACAAAGCAGCCGACATGCTCAACAGGCTGTCCTGGTCTTCCCATTGGGGTTTCTGCGCCGAAGCTTTCCACACTGTCTTCATCAAATGTAGATGGAATGAGCGGCGTCCAAATTGGACCTGGCGCTACACCGTTCACCCGAATCCCATCTTTCACAAGCGATTGTGCCATAGAACGCGTAAAGCCGTTAATGGCTCCTTTTGTCGCCGTATAATCAATCAGCACTGGGTTTCCCCGATATGGGTTAATTGATGTTGTATTAATGATGGAGCTTCCTGGTTTTAAATAATCCAGTGCCTTTTTCGTAAAATAGAAATAGGAATAGAAGTTGGTTCTAAAGGTTTGGTGAAGCTGTTCACTCGAAATATCTTGAATACGTTCTTGTGGATGCTGTTCAGCCGCATTATTTACTAAAATGTCTAATTGACCAAAGGCTTCAACTGTTTTTTCTACTGCTTTCTCACAAAAGGCTTCGTCACCGACATCTCCTGCAATCGTTAAGCATTTAACGCCTTCTTGTTCTACACGTTTTTGCGTATCCTCTGCATCCTCATGTTCATTTAAGTACACAATGGCAACATGTGCACCTTCCTTTGCATAGGCAACAGATACTGCCCGTCCGATTCCACTATCTCCGCCTGTAATCAGTGCCACTTTTCCTTTAAGCTTGCCAGAACCTTGATATGATTCATCCTCAAAGATCGGCGCTGGATTCATTTCTCTTTCACTGCCTGGCTGCTGATCCTGCGTTTGGCGCGGAATGCCATTTGTTAAATATTCACGTAAATCCATGTATAAGCTCCTCCTTGATTTGTTGATGTATCCTTTCATTACCACCTCATTTTTTCACTCAAACATCATAAAGCTGTACTGATGTGTTCCCGAAAATCAGCATGTTTGAAGAGGGGAAAAATCGGTTACATGATCATCAAAAAGGAGCGTTCTCACATGCTGTCTATTTCGAAAACCTTTAGCAGACCAAAAGGCTGGCTCGGAAGCATTGCTGGACTCATTATGGCAAATGAAAATAAAGCATTGAATCAGTGGGCCATCCGCCACTTAGATTTGACAGATGGTGAAAACATTTTAGAAATTGGCTATGGACCCGGCTACAGTATTAAACATATGCTCAAGCATTATCAAGATCTTCATATTGATGGGCTTGATGCTTCTTCCACCATGCAGGAGCAAGCACAGTCACGCGTCAGCAAACGGGCAAAAGACAAACAGGTTCGGCTGTATGTCGGAAAAATCGAGAAAACACGTCTTCCCGGAGAGCAGTATGATAAAGTGCTGTCTGTTAACAATTTTACGATTTGGGATGATCCAAAAACGGGCTTACTCAATCTTTATCACACCTTGAAACCAGGCGGAACACTCGTTATTGTGATGCAGCCAAGAGAAAAAGGAGCTGATGCCAATCGGACAAAAGAGATGGGTGAAAACATATTAAACGACTTGCAGTTTGCTGGGTTTGACCAATTTTCTATTGAGTATGAAGAAATTCGCCCTACCCTTGCCGTCTGTGTCACAGCAAAAAAGCCGAGAAGCGAATAAGCTCTCGGCCTTTTTCTTACCACTTTGCCTCTTTGACAAATTGATAGAAAAGCTGATGTAATTTCTGTTCAATGTCTTCCTTTGTTCCTTGTCCATAAAGCGCCATGCTTTCTTCACTTTCAATGATGGATGAACTGATCAGACTAAACATTTCTGACCCTTCCTTGCCAAGCTCTTGCGGCGCAAGCATCATGAGCATTCGTGACATCTGCTGCTGCCCGCCATCCATGCTTTTAACCTCGTATGCCTGATCAAGATCATAAATATGAAAGATTGGTTCTTTGATGAATGCATGCTTTAAATGATAAAGAGCAAACTCAGTCCCAGGTATGCCTAAGCCGCCTTGCTGTTCACGTTCCAAAAGGCCGCCCGCTACATCATCCGCATGTATGATAAACCCTTCCTCTTCAAGCTGACAAAGCAGCTGCCTGATGGTTTCATCATGCTGCGGCATCGTCTTTCTTTTTTCGATGGTAAAATGGGACAGAATGCTGCGAATCACAAACATATAATTCGCCACCTGCTCTGCAACCGCCATCATATCAACGGTTTCTTGCACCAATTCTTTAGGAGATTCTTTTGTTCTTTTTTTCTCGATGATATAAGGAATCTTCCGTTTAATATGAGCCTTCACACGCATGGCATCATCCTCGTTTAAAAGCGGGCTGACCATAATGTAATCGATATGCTCATATGGGATTGGAACGGTCGAGACAATCATGTCATAGCTTGATGCATCGATTTCCTTTAGCTCCATCAAGGAGGATAGATCGAATTTGGCGATCTCCGGCAATTCTTTTTTCAACCGGGAGGCGAGCATTTTCGAGGAACCAATCCCGCTTGAGCAAACAACGAGCGCATGAATTTTTGTTTCTTCTTTTTTGATTTCAAGCACTGAGCCAAAGTGAAGCACAAGAAAGGCGATTTCATCCTCTGGAAATTCAATCTCTGGAAAGAAACGCTCGACTCCTTCTTCAATCGCCATAAACAGCAAAAAGTAGTCTTTTTTTATTTGTTGTGTGAGCGGATTATAGATTCTCATCTTTTCCTTTAGACGGTTCATGGCAGGCTCAAGATGAGACACGAGCCCCTCATACAATGAATCATTTTCATTGAGATGATAGCCGGTTTTATTTGAAATAAAATCAATGAGCTTTTTCGTTCTCAGCGCTATATCCAGCTCAATTTCATCAATACGGTATTCTGCCCCAAAGCTGCGATTTGCACTGCGAAGATGGATGGTCATATATCCGACCTCCGCTTCAGGAATCTCCACATTAAACATGCGTTCAAGCGCCCTTGCCATTCGAAGTGATGATTCAAATTCCTTCGTCCGCTTTAATTCCAGCAGCTCTTCCTCTTCCATTCGAATGGTTTCCCCAAGCTGAATACGTTCGATGGCATAGGTTAAGTGAACAACAAGTGCAATATAGGCACTATCAGATAATGAGAGTGACAGTCGATCTTTCAAATGAAAGAGCAGCCTTTCTACCTTTAGCAGCTGTCCTCTGCTGACAACGCCAAACACCTTTTCCGTTGCTTTCGTTCGATGTTTGATATTCATTTCAATCGTTTCTAAAAATAATTGAATATCGAGCCGGTCAACAATGAGATTGCCGACAATTTTTCGTTTTGCTTCCTCCGGCCCTTTTAATTCAATGCCGTACCCGCGCTTGCGGATAAGCTGCAAATCGTATGGAGCAATCCACTCCGTTAGTTCATCTAAATCATAGCTGATCGTCGCATTTGTGACCTGCAAGTCAGCTGCGAGTGTGTACAATTTCACCGGTTCCTTCGCTTCAAGCAGCGCACATAGAATTAAGAGCTTCCGTTCATCTGAGCTATATTCGATTTGATCCTCATTTGACATATGAGCAAGAAGCCGCTGTTTATCCTCCTGTTCGCCGACTGCCTTCAAGCCTTTCCCCGGCTGTTTATCTAATGAAAGATGATAATCTTTCAAAATTGGTTTAATGGATTTTAGTTCTCTATGGATCGTTCTAGTACTTACCTGAACAGAATCGGCTATCTCACGAATGGTGACATAACGATTTTGCTGAATGATGTATTTAATGACTTTCTGTTCTCGTGCCGTTATGTACATGAAATGCCTCCTTCTGCATAAATAGGTCTATTGTCACACTTTAATATAAAACGCTTTCAACAAGCGATGCAATCTTAAGTTGATCTGACTTTGGCACAGCGGCTATGACAAAATTAAAAACAAGGGATCATCAGACACTTCTCCAAAATGACGGTCCATAATCCTTTTGATGAAATTGAACCTTTTGTTCTTGAAAAGGCAGTGAACCTCCGGCTTTTAAAGAATAAGTCGGATTGTATACGGGAGAGCCAAAGCAATAATCGATTGTGCCTTCTTCTGGACGGAACATGACGGTTCGCATCGTTCCAAACAGCTCCTCATAATTGTGCACAGCCAGACCATCAGGATATTCTGTCTGGAACAGTTTCACAAGAGAATCACTTGATCGTTGCTCTTTTAAAGCTTCCATTAACATATCGTATCTGACAACAGAATGATGTTTGGTCATCCCTTTTGCTGTTTGATCAGCTACCGGATGATTCGTTGCAGCAATATAACCTCTCTCCGGTATCCTCACCCTTTTTTGACCATCAATGATTTCAATCACAGCCGCCTTTCCTTTTCGATCGGCAAGCATGATAAGAACATTTGAGGCAACGGGCATTTCCTCGATAGAGCGAATGGCTTCCTCGACCGTTGGACAGGATTCTAGAACAGAGCGAATCACATGATACACCTGCAAACCGGCGACGGCTGGAGGCTTTAAACCGGGTTCATTGCCAACCGGCGGACCGCAAGCAGAGAAAGTCACAGCAAGACCATGCTCATTCATTCCATCAGATCTGCCAAACAACAGCAGCGACGAGCCTGTATGATATGCCGAGCCTTTCACATGTGTCGTCACAAGACGCATATCATCAAAAATCGGGGAGAAATCATAGTTACGCAGCATGACCGTTTGTTGGTCTGCCGCCATATTCCCCTGCCTCACGCAATGGGAACAGCCAGGCTGAAGATGAGATGAATAGAAAAAGGTCAAATAACGCTCATCTAATTGCATTTCATCACAAAATCCAGCAATCTCTTCATCTAATTGAGGAAGAAAGGGACGGATCAACTGCTTCGTTTCTTTCACAGCCTGTTGTGTTACCGGTTCTGTTCGAATATATTGTGTCTTTAGCAACGGGTTCTCCTTAAGCCAGACAGCCTGCTGTTTTCCTACTTCATAAGCCGTTCCTGTCATCTTTTGAAAAAACGCACTGATTTCCTCCATGCCTGCACACCTCTTTCGCCTTCGTTTCTTTTATCATATCGAAACCGTCATATATTGAAAAGGATGAAAAAAACTGCAATCCCACGGATTACAGCTGTTTACAGTATGCCTTAAACAATGCTTCTGCCATCGCTTCATACCCCTTAGGATTCGGGTGAAATTGATCAATCGATAAGTAGGCTCTTTCATGTCCTTCAAACGCCCGGTACACATCCACAACTTCTACATGCGGATTCGCAGCAAGCAAACGAAGCTGTTGATTATATTGCTGAAGCCACCGACCGGCTATTGGTATTTGCGGAAATGGATTATATAAATTCATGAAATAAACGTAGTAGGGCTGATGCTGCCCTCTTTTGATCTGAGCGATTTCTTGAATCATCTTGCTAAAATTCGCCTGACAATGTATGACTGCTTGCAGCAGTTTCTTTTCATCTTCACTTTCCTCATACTGCTGAACAGCTTGAACAAGGTCATTCCCACAGCCTGTGATGGTGATGATGTCAGCTGCCGCAATCGAACGTCTCACCTCTGACCGTTTGAAGAGCTGTAAAATCTGCTCGGTCGTTAACCCTGATTTTGCAAATACGGACAGTTCGACTGGTGCATGCGTCTTTTTTTCAAGCATCCACCAAAACCGCTGAACAAATCCTCCTCCAAATAAACGTGCCCCCACACCAACTGTTAAGGAATCTCCAATCGCAACATAGGATCGTCCCACTCTTATCCCTCACTCTCTCCTGCCTTCTCTTATATATACGAAACCGGAGAACAGATGCTTGTAGCAGATGACTTAGGGGCATCCATCTTTTTTTGAGATGCAGCGCCTTTACAAACTCTTTACTTGCGATATCGATCAATTTTTTGTTCAATAAGAGTAGGCTTTTTGCGCTGAAAACTGCGTGTTTACGCGTTCCAGAAAAATTTACAAACTTTTTATCTTGATTTCGAGACTTTTTACCTTGACTTCAAACTACATAGTGATTACAATGAAAATATCAGTTTTCATGTAACTGTGCTTGTTACATCTTTTTCATAGCATTCCAATATGATTAAAGATGCCACATATTCAGTGTACCTTTGGGATACGCTAAAAAAATAACCGAAACAGAAAGGATTGAATGAACATGGCAAAAGTTTTATACATCACTGCACATCCGCATGATGAAACAGTTTCTTACAGTATGGCTACTGCTAAGGCATTTATCGAATCTTATAAGGAAGCAAATCCAAGTGACGAGGTTGTACATATCGATTTGTACAAAGAAAACATCCCTCACATTGATGCAGATGTATTCGCTGGCTGGGGCAAACTTCAATCTGGCGCTGGTTTCGATACACTTTCAGCTGAAGAGCAAGCGAAAGTTGCTCGTCTAAACGAATTAAGTGATCAATTCGTTTCTGCTGACAAATATGTATTTGTTTCACCACTTTGGAACTTCTCATTCCCACCAGTTCTTAAAGCATACATCGACTCTGTTGCTGTAGCTGGTAAAACATTCAAATACACTGAGCAAGGTCCTGTTGGATTATTAACAGACAAAAAAGCTCTTCACATCCAAGCACGTGGCGGATACTACTCTGAAGGTCCTGCTGCTGAACTTGAAGCAGGTCATCGTTACCTTGGTACAATCGCTAACTTCTTCGGAATTCCTTCTTTCGAAGGTCTTATCGTTGAAGGCCACAATGCTGAGCCTGCGAAAGCAGAGCAAATTAAAGCAGATGCAATCGAACGTGCGAAAGCTTTAGGAAAAACTTTCTAATCAACTGCAGACAAAAAGCCAATGATCTTTACGGTCATTGGCTTTTTATTTGTTCAGAAAAACCTAATTCTCTCGAAATATCACTGGCGGCTTTTTTCACCTGTTTAATTAAGTAAGGTAAGCGTTCTTTTTGATATCCTGCTTCAAATCCTGCAATGCTAATACCTGCTGCCACTTCCCCTAGATGATTGAAAATAGGGGCTCCAATCGCAGCTGTATAGTTTTCAAGCTCAGAATAGCTTAGCGTATATCCCCGCGCATTTGATTCTTCCAGCATGTTTCTTAGAACCTCTTTATCTGTGATGGTTCCAATTCCGATCTTCCCCAGCTCAATTGAGTCAATATAGGCAAGTCTCTCGCTCTCTGGCAAAAAGGAAAGAATACTTCTCGCACAGGCACCCGCATATAGGGGAGACCGTCTGCCAACGGCGGTGTAGAGACGAACAGGCTGCGTACCTTCAATCTTTTCCACGTAAATGGCTTCGTCGCCCTCACGAACAATGAGCTGTACAGCTTCTCCTACTTCATCCCGTAAGCTTTCCATAAATGGTCTTGCAATCCTTCGAATATCAAGGCGGTCCGCCACAAGCTGACCGTATTCAAGGAACATTAAGCCTAATCGATAAACACCTGTTTCTTGCTTCTCTAACAGTCCCATATCGGCTAAAGAGCTCGCCATGCGATGGACAGATGTTTTCGGCATACCGGAAAGCTCAATCATTTCATTTAATGTTAATTGATCGTGAGCGATAAACAGCCGCAAAATCTCCATTGATTTCACAACCGTTTTATTTGTGTTTTGCATCTTCTTCACCTTTTCTAAACGAGAATGCTTCCAGCTTGATTCTTGCAGCCAGCTCCCTCAGTTCTGCTTCTTGCTTAAATAACGCCTGCTCTGCATCCCGATGATCTATTTGTTCAAAATACAGCTTTGCCCCAGGCATCGCCTGTGCAATAAGCGGCAAATCAACAGTCGCTACTTCTCCTATACGCGGGTATCCGCCTGTCGTCTGCCGATCTGCCAGCAGAATAATCGGCTGGCCATCGGGTGGGATTTGAATAGATCCAAAGGCGACCGCTTCTGAGATCAATTCCAGCTTTTCTTTTAAATGAACCAGCTCCCCCTTCAGCCGGCAGCCCATACGATCTGATTGAGGTGTGACCTGATAAGGCTGCTCAAAAAATGCGGTTTGAGATGTTTCTTGAAAATGAGAAAAATGCCTCCCTGCCAGCACACGAATCACTGGTGATTTCCGCAGCGGTAAAAAATGATCATGACTCACTGTCCAATCGGGTGCGCCGTATCCCGCCTGTTTCACTTTATTTTTCAGCCTATCAAACAAATGATCCGCTACGATAGACGGCTCTCCAACAGGCAGAACGTCGCCTTTTTCAAGCGGTCGTCCTTTCAGTCCACCGATCCCTGCTCTGACATAGGTGCTTTTGCTCTGCATGACTGGTTCCACATCAAATCCACCTGCCACAGCAAGATAAACGCGGCAGCCTCTCTTACAAAGACCAAAAGTGATCGTGCTTCCTGATCGAACAAAGAGCGGCTTCCATAATGGTGCCCGCTCTCCATCAATATCAATCTCAACATCAGCACCAGTGAATGCAATGAGCTGATCCCTCTCACATGTGAGCACAGGCCCCGGCCCCATCAACGTCACTTCCAGCACTGCTTCATTTTCTTGGTTGCCGGTGAGAATGTTGGCGATTCTAAGTGAGAGCGGGTCCATGCCGCCGCTCGTTAAGACACCATACTTTTGATAGCCTTGCCGCCCTTTATCTTGAATGGTTGTGTAGATTCCTGGCTTGATGACATGAATACTCAACGTTCTGCCTCCTTCATGCTGAAAAATTCCTTTTCAGACATTTGGACAAATCTGACCTCGTCCCCTGCTTTCAATAGACTCGGAATTTCCTCGTCTGGGCGAAAAAGCGGCAGCGGGGTTTGTCCAATGAGTTGCCAGCCCCCGGGTGTGGAAATTGGATAAACGCCTGTCTGCTTTCCTGCAATACCAACAGAGCCTTTTGGAATGGACATCCGTGGTGTTTCTCTGCGTGGTGCTGCGATCTTTTCAGACAGCCCGCCTAAAAACGGAAACCCTGGGGCAAATCCAATCATATAGACAAGGTACGTGCCGGCAGTGTGAATACGCACGACTTCTTCTGGCGTTAAACCATTGATACGGGCAACCTCTTCTAAATCAGGGCCCAGCGCTCCCCCGTAACAGACTGGAATGTCAACGATGCGGCGCTTTACCTGAACTCCCTCCTGCCATTTGTCTTCAAGAAGTTCTTCAATATAGCCTTTGACCCATTCATATGGAGACAGGTCTTGTGTTTGAAGCTGGGCCGATTGATGTACGGTATAAGGCTCGTAAAAAACAGTCACGCTTGTAAAGGCTTGAACTGCTTCTACATACCCTTCAAATGGGTGCTGTTCAATACATGCAAACAGCTGCTCAACACGTGCATGAATCTCCTCACGTATGTCAGCTCCAGCTTGGATGACGATCGCTGCATCTCCCAACGGGTGGTAGGTGATGGAATCTTTTATCGTTGAAAAAGCCACTTGAGGACACCTCTCTTTCTACAGTACACCTAGCTTTTGATCTCTTCGATCTGTGATGAACATATGCCCGGGTGCATGAGTGATCGCAATGTCGGGTTTTGTATGCATGACAATGGCTTGCGGCGTCACACCACATGCCCAAAACACCGGGACTTCTCCTTCTTTGATCACAGATGGTTCTCCAAAGTCAGGCTGATTCACATCGGAAATGCCAATCACCGCTGGGTCCCCTATATGAATTGGACCACCATGGACTGATGGAAATCGAGATGTCACTTGAACACTTCTTGTGACTTGATGCGCCGGAATGGGTCTCATGCTGACCACCATCGGGCCATGAAAGACTCCTGCTTTTTCACAAGCTATATTCGTTTGATACATGGGTACGTTATGACCGTCTTCAATATGGCGGACAGGAATGTCATTCAGCATAAGCGCGTGCTCAAACGTAAAACTGCATCCAATGAGAAAGGCAACCATATCATCCTCCCAATAAGCAGTGATATCTGTCACCTCTTCTTCAAGAATCCCTTTTCGGTAAATACGGTACTTAGGAAAGTCCGTACGAATATCCGCTTGAGGCGCCGACCGTCTTGGTACTGGATCACCTTGGTCCAATACATCAAGCAATGGACAGGCAGCCGGATTCCGCTGGCAAAATAAAAGAAAATCAAAGGCAAGTTCCTTTTTGACAATCATTAAATTGGCTTGAGCAAACCCTTCCGCAAAGCCAGCCGTTGGTTCTGTGATCTTTTTTTCGCGAATCAATTCTCTCATCTGTGATGGTTCATATGTTTGATAAGTATTCATCTGAATCAGCTCCATAGTTTTGGAATTTCATTGATAATGGTATACCCGCCCATCAATGCCATGATGACAACGACAAATGCGCCTGATACTGTCAAAAAGAATGGATGTCGATAATCCCCGACAATGTCTTTCTTATAAGCCGCTACAAGTAAAGTGCCAAGTGCGATCGGTAAAATCAATGCATTGAGCGCCCCCACTAAAACTAATATGTTCACTGGTCGTCCGATCGTAATAAAACAAATAGTCGAGAGAGCAATAAAGCCGATGATAATCCCGCGCTGATTTTGTTCAATTTTTGGCGAGAAGGTTTTAAAGAAGGAAACAGACGTGTAAGCCGCGCCAATAACTGATGTAATGGCCGCAGCCCACATAATGATGCCGAACATTTTATATCCAACATTTCCAGACGCCAATTGGAATACAGAAGCAGGCGGATTGGCTGGATCAATCTGTAAGCCCTTTGAGACCACTCCTAGAACGGCTAAAAATAAAGCGACACGCATCACAGATGTAATGAGAATGCCGAAAACAGAGCTTTTTGTCACTTGAGGAAGTGCATCCTTTCCTTTAATGCCAGCATCCAATAGACGATGCCCACCAGCAAAAACGATATAGCCGCCAACTGTCCCCCCGACAAGTGTCACTATTGATAAAATATCAATTTCTTCTGGGACAAATGTTCTGAGCGTTGCTTCTCCAACGGGCGGTGCTGTTGAAACCGCCACGTACAGCATCAGGCCAATCATGACAAAACCTGCTATTTGTGTGAAACGGTCCATTGCTTTCCCAGCTTCTTTAATCACAAAGATCAAAATGGCAATGACAGCACTGATGGCTGCACCGATTCGCGGATCGACGCCGAAGATCACCTGAAAACCGAGCCCAGCTCCAGCGATATTTCCGATGTTAAAGGCAAGTCCTCCAATGACAATCAAAAAGGCTAGCACATAGCCAAGACCCGGGAGCACCATATTCGCTATATCCTGACCTCGTTTTTCTGAAACGGCAATGATGCGCCATACATTTGTTTGTGCAAAAATATCTAATAAAATGGAGATCAAAATGACAAACCCAAAGCTAGCCGCAAGCTGCTGTGTGAAGACGGTTGTTTGTGTTAAAAATCCCGGTCCGATCGCGGACGTCGCCATTAAAAAGGCAGCGCCCATCAGCATAGACCGATTCCCCTTTGGAGCCTTCATGTGTTTGACTTTCTCTGTTTTCATGCTGTTTCCCCCTTTGATGACAATTTTTATTGAAAGGCCTTGAGATGAATACCGGCTTCTTTTAGCTCCGCTGTAATGGTTTTCGCAAATTGAAGCGCATGGCTGCCGTCTCCGTGAATGCAGACCGTATCTGCTTTGAGCTCGATATCTTCTCCTTGAACTGTACGAACCTTGCCTTCTCGCACCATACGAACAACCTGCTGGACGGCCCGTTCATCCTCTTCAATGAGTGCATGTGGTTCGCGGCGTGATGTCAGCGTCCCGTCTGTTTGATACGTCCGATCAGAAAACACTTCATGTGCCACTTGAAGACCCAATCTCTCACCTGCTAACGCAAGTTCACTGCCTGACAGACCAAATAACACTAGGTTAGAATCCACATCATACACTGCCTTCGCAATTGATTCAGATAATTCAGTATTTTTAGCAGCCATGTTGTAGAGAGCGCCGTGTGGTTTGACATGCTGCATCGTGCCGCCCTCGGCCTTGAGAAAGGCTGATAGAGCGCCAATTTGATAGACGACGAGATCATAGGCTTCCTCTGCTGAAATCGCTATTGGACGTCTGCCAAAGCCGACTAAATCTTGCAGACCCGGATGCGCACCAATTTGTACCCCTTTATCTAGTGCCATTCTGACGGTTTTTCTCATCACCGTTGGATCTCCTGCATGAAAACCGCAAGCAATGTTGGCTGAGGTGACATATTCTAAGATTTGTTCGTCTGCACCGATTGTGTATTGACCAAAGCTTTCTCCCAAATCACAGTTGATATCCACTTGATACATAGAATCCCTCCTTGTTGTTCCGAAATACGGAATATAAAGTCCGAATATTCGAATTTATATTGATTATATCAATTTTGCTTAGATTGCACATGACATTGTTAGAAAACATAACAATCGAACTAGGAGAAAACAAAAAAAGCGAGAGGCAAAGTCCTCTCACTTTTTCTATAATGAAATGCACCTTATTTAGACAGCACCCAATGTTGGATGGCTTTTGCCACACCGTGTTCTGTGTTAGGAGCCGTAATCCAATCAGCGGCCTCTTTCACCACTTCCTGGGCATTTCCCATTGCAATGCCTAACCCGGCTTCTTGAATCATGGCCATATCATTGAGGCTGTCGCCAAGTGACATGACATTGTCCATCGTACAGCCAATGCGTTCTGCTACTTTTGCAAGAGCTGCCGCTTTATTAATGCCGGCTGCATTCACTTCGATATTCGTTGGACTTGAGTTTGTGATCTCTAGGTGCTTATTTGTTTTCAATGTATTGAGTACTTCCTCACGAACGTCATCATCATGAATATCAAAGCCAAATTTCAGCCATTCATGGTCATGAATTCGTTCTGGGAATTCACCTCTCCACACCTTATCCACAGTCGAAGCCCAGTAATCGGTTTCGTACCTATTTTTTAAATCCCACATCATTTGGACATGATCAGGATGCAGCAGATCCCGTTCGATCAGCTGGAAGTTTGAATCCCAGATTTCACTTCCGTTTGCTGTCACGAGGTAAGACGATAACTTGAGCGGCTCAACCAGCTCCCGGCATGTCATCAGTGTCCGCCCTGTGCTTATGACCACATGGACCCCTTTTGCTTCAGCCTCTTTAATGGCTTGTTTATTTTCCTCTGGAATGATGTGCTCACTGTTTAACAGCGTGCCATCCATATCAATGGCAATCAATCGGATGTCTTTCTTATGAGCTTGTGTTGACAAATTGAGTACCCCACTTTGTATCGATTTTTGAAACTATCTTTATTTTAATATAAAGAGGAAGAAGGTACAAAGGGACGAGTTTGATCCCATAGAAAAAAGACCTTGTGACAGGTCTTTTTCACATGTGCTTAGCGTTCACACGCAATGCCGTCTTTATCGCGGTCAAGGTGCTTATTTTTTTGATAAAGTGCTTTAGATACATAAGGCTTGTACTTTGTTTTTCCGCCTTTGTTTTTCGTGTTTTTGCTTTTTGCTACGCCGCCTTTATATACTTTGTTCAGCGCTTTGCAGTTTTTGTAAGACTTGACCGTTTTTGCATCTGCTGTGTGGGTGTCGACTTGTGTAAAAGACCTAAAGACAAGACAGACATGTACCCCCCAACTTTTAAACTTTTATCATATTTAGCCACTTTTTGTTTTTCGATATTATTGAGCTAAATATTTTGAAATGAATTACACCTTATATTCTATATGGTACAATGAGTGGGAAACCTTTCCGTTTTTGACACGTATATGAAGAGAGGAGTTTTTCACATGAAAATGAAATATACCATTCTATATGTAAACGATGTGGAGGCGAGTATTCATTTCTATCAGCATGTCCTTGGTTTTCCTATAAAACTCAGGGTTGAATCCTATGTTGAGTTTGACACTGGAGACGTGACGTTATCGATTAATTCACGTCAGGATGTCAAAGAAGCACTCGGATTGCCTGTCCCGGAAACAAATCAAGCGTCTCAAACGTTTGAGATTGGCTTTGTTGTGCATGATGTGGATCAAACGATTGCATCAATAAAAGAAAAAGGGGTTCCGATCATCAAAGAACCTGCCAAAAAACCATGGGGTCAAACCGTCGCTTATGTGTCTGATCCTGATGGTCATTTCATTGAAATATGTGATGCGGTCTCCTAATTGTCTTTGAAGGGAGTAAACCAGAATGAGAAAAAAACATGCCTTTTTCGCTGGTGTTTGCTCAATGATTGTGATTTGCAGCGCCGCTATGATGTTACAGCACCTTGAATGGATTGGGTTTGTCAGCGGCGGGATCTCTATTATTGGATTCGTGATGTCTGGGGTGCTAATGGGTGTTTGGACAAGTGGAGAAGAGACACGAGCAGCCTATCATTCTGAAACAAAAGAGCACCGCATGTGGCGTCTTGATACGGCTTTTCTTGTGATGACTTTTGCACTTCCGCACATGGCTGCGGTGATCTTTTATATTTTTATGCAAATAATAGATTTTAATTAAGAAGAGCTAGAAATTTGGCGGTCTTCTCTTTATTGAACGCACTTGTTTTTCCTATCATTTGCATACTGAGACTCTGTATTAAAACATTGGAATTTCTACGTTGATTGTACTGTCATGATTGTCATTCTGGAGATTATATATTTTGATAGTTATGAACCCTTACTTATCTACATGGTCTTTAAGTTTTTTCTCTGAAATTAGGAATTGGAGAAAGATTTATAAATATTATAAAAAAGTAATTTGTTAGGACATTTCATGGTTGGTATAATAGAAAATTATAAATAAGTATAGGAATAGGAGGAAGCATGGACTATATTCATCATATACTTGATAATGCAGCAAGTAAATGCAAAACGAAAACTGCAATAATAACTAGAGATGAAATTATTACATACCAGCAGGTACAAGAAATAAGTTACCAATTTGGGAATTTTTTGTTGGGTAAAGGTTTAAAAAAAGGAGATAGAATACTATTAAAACTACCAAATAGTATTGATTTAATCTGCTTATTAATAGGTATCTCTCGTGTTGGTGGGATATCTGTGATTATAAATCCTGAAACCACAAAATATAATCTCGACTATATCATTAGTGATTGTAGACCCAAATTAATAATATGTGAAGAGAATAATCCCTTCAAAATATCTAATAGTTCAATAATATTTATGAACTCTATCAAAAAAGAAATCAAAAATTATGATAAACACAAATTGTTGTCTGATGAAATTGAGAAAATAGACTTGGCATTATTGATTTATACTTCTGGAAGTACTGGGAGGCCTAAAGCTGTTGTTTCCACACATTCTAATGTCAAATTTTGCACCAAAGAAATATCTGAAGTTTTAGAAATTAATGATCGTGATGTAATTGGGAATTTTTTACCCTTCTCCTTTGATTATGGCCTATACCAAATATTTTTAAGTTTTTATAATAAAGCAACTTTAGCATTGGGGGAAGTTTGTCTTGCTGGAGTCCAACTTGTAAAGTTCCTAAAAGAAT